>NZ_JBTHIF010000001.1:0-2272963 GCF_054819865.1 Bifidobacterium sp. JNUCC 75
GACTTATCCCCTGCCTTTCCTCAGGCTCCGCAACGCCTCTGATATCTGCAGAACCGGTACAGGCATTATAGGGGTGACGGGTCGTCAGCCCTTGCGGCCATCCCGAAATGCGCAGTATATGTAGTGAAAATCAGGATGGGCCTAGTAAACAGGCTGCCGTTCTACGCTGCCTCAACCAGAGAAAGGATACAACAGCCAATGTCGGCGGATCATAGGTGACACCGTTATCCGCATCGACAATGCGACGAATCCCGAGGTAGTGGTCCTGGGAGGCATTCTGAGCACAACCTGAGACCTGTTTCAAATCCCCTCGGGGAGACCCTTCAACGTACGCTTTCCCTGACACCATGGTTTCTATAGAGGTGCTTACTATCCGCCACCCATTATCGATTTCGCTCTGTGGCGGCTAGGATGGCTGTCGATAGCGCCCACAAACACATTGATGTGTCAACAAAGTCCGCAGGTCGATCATCGTAGAGGAAGTGACCTGGAATGCATGAAACGGCTATCCTGATGCAGATGGACGAGCCGACGGCCTCCTTGTCTGTCATGCAGTCCGTTGAGTTGCTCAACTACATTAAGAGGATGCGTTCCGAGGGCCGCAGCATTCTCCATCTGTCGCGATTTGCTGGACGTTTGCGCTGTTTTCGAACGCATAGCGGTCATGTGTGGCGCCAGAAAAGCCTTACCCGAACAATCATGAACGAAGGAATCCTAGAATGCAACTGACCGATATCCTCCTGACCGTCGTCTGTGCCCTGATAGGACTGGCATGGGGACTGATTTGCGGACTTCTGCCGAAGAAAAACGACCGACTTACCGATTCGCAACAACGCTGGACACCGGTCTTACCTCTGGTCGGGGTCGGTTTGGTGGTGATTCTCATTCTGTTGGGACGTGATCTGGCCTCCTGGATAACCATCGGAGCGATGGTTCTTGGGCTGTTGATTGGCATAATACCGCCGCTGAACAGAGTTGCGCTCAAAGCCTGCCCATGGCTGAGGCCCCGCACCGATGATCAAGGCCGAAAACGTCGCTGAAAGCCGGAAATCACGCTTTTACGGTCATCGGTGCGGGGCCTAAACTGCTTTTATTCGGTCATTTCTGGCTACTGACCGGCTCCTCCTTGGCGCCAACCTGTCGGAAGAGGTGACGGACGTTGTGCCAGATGCGCCTGGTGACGCCGGAGTGGTTCATGGAGTAGAGGTGGATACCGTCCACTCCATGGGCCACCAGGTCGGCGATCTGCTGTGAGGCGTAGATGATGCCCGCCTCGCGCAGGCTGGCCCGGTCGTCACCCCAGCGATCCAGGATGGACTCGACCGCAGCCGGGATCCGCGCCTTGCAGACTTCGCTCATGTGCCGTACCTGGCCCTCGTTGGTGATGGGCATGATGCCAGCCTCAATGGGCACCTGGATGCCGGCTGCCCGAGCCCGGTCCAGGAAGTCTAGAAAATCAGCATTGTCGTAGAAGAGTTGCGAAACCAGATGATCCACGCCGGAATCGACTTTGATTCGCAGATGCTCCATGTCCTCCTCGGGCGAGGCGGCCTCCGGGTGGGTCTCCGGATAACAAGCTCCGTATATCGACAGGTTGGGCCGACGGGAGCGGATGTAGGCTGCAAGGTCGCTGGCATGTTCGAATACTCCGGCGGGCTCACGGCCCTCCACGCTGTCGCCGCGTAGGGCCAGCACCGCTGCCACCCCTGCATCGTCGAACATGTCCAGTGCCTGGTCGATCACCTCGCGGTCCGCATACTGGGCGGTCAAGTGCGCCACGGCAGGGATGCCATATTCGGTATGTATGGTCTTGGCTATGCGGGCCGTGGCCGTGCGGTCCGAGCGCCGACCGGTCCCGTAAGTCACCGAGATGAAGTCGGGCATCAGTCCCTCAAGCCCATCCAGGGTGTCATAGATGGTGCCCACCGGGGCATCACGCTTGGGGGGAAAGACCTCCAGGGAAAAGATAGGCTCATGCATGATCCGACTCCTGACTGGACGATAGCTCCGCGCGCACCTGATGGGCGGCGGCCACCATGTGCTCCAGGCTGGGCCAGGTCTCCTTATCGCCTCGGGTCTTGAGTCCGCAGTCGGGATTGATCCATACCTTGGCCGCATCGAGCTTCTTCAGTATGGCGTGGATCCGGTCCACGATCTCCTCGGTGGAGGGGATGCGCGGCGAGTGGATGTCGTAGACTCCAGGGCCTGCCTCGGTCTCGAACTTGGCCTCCTGAATGGCATCAAGAACGGTCAGATCGGAGCGGGAGGCTTCGAAGGAGATCACATCGGCGTCCATGGCATCAATGTCCTTGATGATGTCGTTGAACTCCGAGTAGCACATGTGGGTGTGAATTTGGGTAGTGGGTTTAACCCCGGAATGAACCAGACGGAAGGCGGGAATGGCCCAGTCCAGGTATCGGCTGTGCCAGTCGGAGCGCCGCAGCGGCAGCTTCTCGCGCAGGGCGGCCTCGTCGATCTGGATGATGCGGATGCCAGCGGCCTCCAGGTCCAGGACCTCATCACGGATGGCCAGGGCCAGCTGGCGGGTCTGCTGCTTGTGATCGATGTCCTCGCGGGGCCAGGACCAGTTGAGAATGGTCACCGGACCGGTCAGCATCCCTTTGACCACATGGTCGGTGCGGGACTGGGCGTATGAGGACCAGCGCACGGTGATGGGCCGGGCGCGGGAGATGTCCCCCCAGACGATCGGAGGCTTGACGCAGCGGGTGCCATAGGACTGGACCCAGGCATTCCGGGTGAACAGGTAGCCCTTGAGGTTCTGGCCGAAGTATTCGACCATGTCGTTGCGCTCGAACTCGCCATGGACCAGAACATCCAGGCCAATCTGCTCCTGGTGGTCGATGACCTGGTCGATTTTGCGGGCGATGAAGCTGTCGTAGTCCTCCTGGCTGATCTCCTTCTTGCGCAGGCGGGCCCGCTCGGCGCGGACCTCGGCGGTCTGGGGGAAGGAACCGATGGTGGTGGTTGGCAGCAGGGGCAGATCCAGCTCCTGGGCCTGGATCCTCTGGCGCTCGGGCCGGGCCGGGGTGCGTACAAAGTCCTCGTCCTTAAGGCCGGCCAGGCGTTGCTGCACCTGGGGGTCGGGCTGTACGCGGCTGCCGTCGAAGAGCTTCTGGTTATCGGCAAGAGCCTTGCTGGAACGGCGTTGGTCCTCGTCGACATCAGCCAGCTGAGCCAGGTCGTGCAGCTCGCTCAGCTTCTCCAGGGCGAAAGCGAAGTGAGGCCGCACGGTGTCGGCATCCAGCCCATCCTCGTCGGCCACGGTGTAGGGCACATGCAGGAGGGAGCATGCGGTGGACACCACCACGTTCGAGGTCACCTGGTGCAGGGCATCCAGCAAGCCCAGGCTGACTGCGTAGTCGTTGCGCCAGATGTTGCGACCGTTGACCAGGCCGGCAAAGATGGTGGTTCCATCCGGCACGCCGTGCTCCTTCAGGGCCGCCAGATTCTCATCCCTGCCCTCGACCAGATCCAGGCCGATGCCATCGAAGCCAAGGTCAGCCAGCCGATCGTAGCAGTCGCCCACATGGCCGAAGTAGGTGTTGAGGAGGATACGGACCTTGCCTTTGTCGCTCTCACGGGCTTTGAGAATGGGCTGGTAGAGGGTTTCGAAGAGATCCCGGTCGCCCTGTTCCTTGTCCAGGACCAGGTAGGGTTCGTCCAGCTGCACCCAGTCGGCCTTAAGGCCGATGAACCGCTCCAGTATGGTCGCGTAGGCCTTGGCCAGGTCCTGGACCAGTGCCGGGTCGGGATCCAGCAGCTCGCCCTGAGGACCGCGTGCCAGCTTGAGGAAGGTGTATGGGCCTATCAGCACCGGCTTGGCGGCGATGCCTTGCTCGCGCGCCTCCTGGAACTCTTTGAAGGGTTTGTCGCCTTCAAGAACGATTTTGGTGTCCTGGTCGATCTCGGGAACCAGGTAGTGGTAATTGGTGGTGAACCACTTCTTCATAGGCAGGGCGGTCACGTCACCCTGCTCCCCCTGGTAGCCGCGGCCCATGGCGAAGAGGGTGTCCTCGGGGCCCAGGCCCAGCTTCCGATAGCGCTTAGGGACGACGCCCAAGAGGATAGAAGTGTCCAAGACCTGGTCATAGTAGCTGAAATCATTGACGGGAATCAGGTCGACGCCGGCCTCCTGCTGAAGCTGCCAATGCCTGGCACGCAGGTCCGCGGCCGTGCGCCGGACCTCGTCCAGATTCCGTTCGCCCTTCCAGTAGCCTTCGATGGCCCTCTTGAGTTCACGATGCGCACCGATGCGCGGGAACCCGGACACGGATGTAATCGCTGCCATGAAACCTCCCAGTTTCGTCCTGATGTCTTCGGTCAGCCTATCAGCGGCGGGGGGCGGCGGGTAATTGGTGCAAATAAGGTGTCGCCATAACTTGAATCGATAACGACAGGACTACGGGCAGGGGGCTGTTGGTCACTAAGACTGCCTCTGAAGGGTTGCCTATAGCTCGTTCCGCCAGTCAGTCCTCCAGGTCCTGCGGGCCAAGAATACCAAGCAAACGGGCCTGATGGGTTCCCCAGTCGGTCAAGGGTCGCTCAGAGCCCAGAAGAACCATGGTGGCCGGCGGCAGTCCAAGATTGAGCAGGTCCAAAAGATCGGGATCGGAGTTGTCCTCGGCCAGCCACTGTGAGCAGATAGACATGGTGGGCTCGTGCCCTAGGATCAGGACCCGGCGGTCACGGTCTTCGGTCTGCGCCAGCTCGTCGAAGACTGCCTGCATGCCCGATTCGTAGAGGGATTCCCGGTAATCGACACGGGGTCCGTCGCCCAGAGGTTTGAGCATGCCGTCCAGGGTCTGACGGGCTCGGGGCGCACCCGAGCAGATGATGCGGTCGGGAACCAGACCCAAAGCAGTCAATCCACGGCCCATGATCCGGGCCTGTTTCTGGCCACGGTCGGTCAGCTGACGGCTGCGATCGCCCTGTGACCCCTGGCGATCGGTCTTGGCGTGACGCATGAGCATAAGAGTTCGGCTACACCTGCGCAGATCCTCGGCCTTCAGACCTTTTCGTAAACCCATGCATGCTTCCTTTCCCGAAGTTCATATCAGGCATCTTTTCCATTATGGCAGAGCTGACTGAAAGTACGGGTCATGGGCGATCAGCCTTCCTGACCCTGGCCTCCCTGCAAGGTGCGCACCTGATGGTCCAGGTCGCGCAACACCTTGCGCAGCTTACGATCGGAGACCCGGCGCAGCTCCAGATCCTCAAGATCCTCCACGTCCTGCATCTCACGCTCCTGACTGAATTTACTGCTCGTGTCAGGCCGCCGGCTCTGATCTACATCGGTTTGGTAGTCCTTGGTGGCCCGGACATGCTTGCGAAGAGCCTGTTGGCCCGGAGCCATGGCTCTGCTAATCAAGAGGAAGCCGGTGTGTCCGATCATCTCATGCTCTGGCCGGACCGCCAGACCGTCGGCCTTCCAGGAGCGCTCCAGGCTCTCCATGATTTCTGGCTCGGTCCACCGTCCGTCTGCACGCAGAGCCTCGGCCAATCGGCTGAGCTGTGTGGTGGTGGTAACGTAGGCGGTCAGCACGCCTCCGGCTGCCATGACACGATAGGCCTGTTCCAGACGGTTCCATGGGTCCAGCATGTCCAGAACGATACGGTCGAATCCGTCCTCCGGCAGGTCGGCAGCAATGGCATCAAAGTCGCCGGTACGCAGATCCCACTGGGCTGGGCGCTGCCCAAAGAAGACGGTGGCGTTGCCCATAGCCACCCGGGCGAACTCCTCCCGCCGTTCAATGCTGGTCAGTTTCCCCTCTGTGCCAATGGCATCCAGAAGACCCAGACTCATGGCCCCTGAGCCGGCTCCTGACTCCAGAACCCTCATGCCGGGACGGATGTCGCCCAGAAGGATGACTCGGGCCACATCCTTGGGGTACATGATCTGAGCGCCCCGAGGCATGGAGAGAATGTAGTCCTCAAGCCGTGGACGCATAACGGTGAAAGCCCATCCCCCGATGCCTCGTGAGGACTTCCAAGGCTTGGCCCTGTCAGGCGCTTCTGCGTCAGTACTGGCATCCTGTTTGTGGCGCATCTGCCGCCACTTGTCGGCCGAGATGGTCACTACCACGGATCCCTCGGGCAGGCCGATCATGGCCTCGTGCGGCAAAAGGCCATGATCGGTCTGGGTCAAACCGCCAGGTTCCAGCATGACCGTCAGCTTGCGGCCACGCCGGTCGGTCAGCTGGACCCGTTCCCCTACGCTCAGCGGACCGCGTCTAAGGCTCATGCCTCCTCAGCCCTCCTCGCCCTTGGTGAACTGAGAGTTGTAGAGGGATGCATAGGCGCCGCCTCGCTCCAGCAGCTGGTCGTGGGTGCCCTGCTCAACCACCGAGCCGTGGTTCACCACCAGAATTAGGTCGGCGTCGCGGATGGTGGACAGCCTGTGCGCTATGACGAAGGAGGTCCTGCCCTTGCGCAGAGTGTTCATAGCCTGCTGGACCAGCAGCTCGGTCCTGGTGTCCACCGAGGACGTGGCCTCGTCCAGGATCAGGATGTCGGGGTCAGACAGGAAGGCCCGACAGATGGTCATCAGCTGGCGTTCACCCTGGCTTAGCTCGCTGCTGTCCTCATTGAGAACCGTATCGTAGCCCTGGGGCAGCTTGCGGATGAACTCGTCCACGTGGGTGGCCTTGGCCCCGTTGATCATGGTCTGCTCTGGGATGGTCTGTCCCTCGTCCAGCCCGTAGAGCAGGTTGTCGCGGACGGTCCCGTCAAAGAGCCAGGTGTCCTGCAGGACCATGCCGAAGTGGCTGCGCAGGTCGTGACGGGTCACCCTGGAGGTGTCCACGCCGTCGATGGTGATGCGCCCGCCCTGGATCTCGTAGAAACGCATGAGCAGGTTGACCAGGGTCGTCTTGCCCGCCCCGGTGGGCCCGACGATGGCTATGGTCTGTCCAGGTTTGGCCTCGATGGAAAGGTCTTTAATCAGCGGTTCGGCCGGATCGTAGGAGAAGCGGACATGATCAAAGCGGACATGGCCCTCGACCTTGCCTCCGGTCTCCTGTCCCAGATGGTCGGGATGCTCGATGTCCGGCACCTCCTCGGCCTCGTCCAGGAAGTCGAAGACCCTGCGGCAGGAGGCCAGGGAGGACTGGAGCATGGTGCCCATGGAGGCCAGCTGGCCGATAGGTTGTGAGGCCTGACGGGTGTACTGGGTGAAGGCCTGCAGACCGCCCAGACTCATGCTGCCGTTGAGCACGTGCACGCCGCCGATGATGACCACGATCACGAAGCTCAGGTTGCCGAAGAAGGTCGACATGGGCGTGACCAGAGCCGAGAAGAAGGAGGCCTTGAAACTGGCCTGGTAGAGCTCCTGGTTGCGCTCCTCGAACTCCTCTTCAGCCTTGCGCTGGTGGCCAAAGGCCCGGACTACCATATGGCCGGAGAACATCTCCTCCACATGACTGTTGACCTGTCCGGTGCGAATCCACTGTCGGGTGAACTGCGGCTGTGTCTTCTTGAGGATGACGCCAGCGCACAGGGCCATGACCGGGATGATTATGAAGGCTATCAGGGTCAGCAGGGGCGAGATGGTCAGCATCATGATGAAGGCGCCGATGATGGAGAAGACCGAGAAGAGCAGCTCGCCCAGGATCTGCTGCAGGGTGCCCGAGATGTTGTCGATGTCGTTGGTGGTCCGGCTCATGACCTCGCCACGCGGAGTCCGGTCGAAGTACTGCAGGGGCAGCCGGTCCAGCTTGTCCTCTATCTGCCTGCGCATGGTGTAGACCGCGTCGGAGACCAGCCGGGTCATCAGGAAGTTCTGCACCAGCCTGACCAGGATGGAGATCAGGTAGATGCCAATGACGAACATGAGGATGGTGCCGAAGCGTGCCCAGTCGATGCCCACACCCACCTGGACGTTCATGGAGTCGATCATCCGGCCTAATTTGTCCTGCCCGCGCGACTGCAGATAGGCGATCACAGCCTGCTTGGGAGTGCCGGGCTTGGCGCCCATCTTGACCAGTATGGACCCCAATAGCCCCTCGAAGAGGACGTTGGTGGCCTCGCCCATTACCTTGGGACCGATGACAATCATGGCCACGGCGGTCATGCCGGCGAGGACCATGACGATGACCCTCCAGGGGCTGGCCAACAGATAATGGACCAGCCGGCCCACGGTGTGACGGCGATCGCCCACGGCCTGCGAGCCTGTATTTACGCTCAAGTCCTTTGCCATCTACTCGGCCCTCCCCTCGTCAATGCTGAGCTCTTCCACGTCGGGCCCCTGACCGCCCTGGGATTGGACGATCTCCTGGTAGGTTGGGCAGTCCTTCATGAGCTGGTCGTGGGTGCCCCGGCCGACGATGCGTCCACGGTCCAGGACCAGAATCTGGTCGGCCTCGCGGATGGAGGCCGCCCGCTGGGCCACGACGATCTGGGTGGCCTCTCGGGTGACCGGCACCAGGGCCTCGTGCAGGGCCCGGTCGGTGGTCATGTCCAGTGCGGAGAAGGAGTCGTCGAAGGTGTAGATGCGGGGATTGCGCAGGATGGCCCTGGCCATGCAAAGACGCTGCTTCTGCCCGCCAGAGAAGTTGGTACCACCCTCGGCCACACGGGCATCCAGGCCCTCGGGGATCTCACGCACAAAGTCCTCGGCCTGGGCGATGCGCAAGGCTTCCCAAATGCGGTCGTCGTCGGCGTCGGGGTCCCCATAGTGCATGTTGTCGCGGATGGTCCCGGTGAAGAGAGTGGCTTTTTGCGGGACTGGTCCGAATATCAGGGCCAGCTGGTCGGGGTCGTACTCACGCACGTCGTGCCCGTCCACCAGGACCTGGCCATCGGTGACGTCGAACATGCGGTTGGAAAGTCTGATGATGGTGGACTTGCCGGATCCCGTGGCCCCGATAATTGCCGTGGTGGTGCCCGGCCGGGCGGTGAAGGAAATGTCCGAAAGGACCGGGTCCTGGGCGCCCGGGTAGCTGAAGTCCACGTGCTTGAATTCCAGCAACCCTTGGGGGTGCTCGTTGCGGTATGGATGCTCGGGTGCTGCGATCTCGCTGGTGGCCTCCAGGACCTCGTTGATCCTTCGGGCGGCCACAGCGGCCCTGGGCAGCATGACTGACATCATGGCGGCCATCATCAGGCCTGACAGAATGATCATCAGGTACTGGATGAAGGCCTGCAGGGCGCCGATCTGCATAGCCCCGGAGTCGATGCGGCGGCCGCCGAACCACATGATGGCCACATTGGACATATTCAGCAGGAACCACATGAGCGGCACCATCATGCTCATCAGACGGCCGGTGGAGATCAGAACACCATAGACGTCGCGGTTTGCTTTGTCGAAACGTGCTGCCTCGGTCTTCTCACGGACGAAGGCGCGGATGACCCGCACGCCTGAGATCTGCTCACGGACCAGACGGTTGACGGAATCCAGCATGTTCTGCAAGCGGGTGAACAGGGGTCCCATCCTGCCCATGAGTACCAGGGCCACCAAGAGAATAAGGGGAACGATGACCGCCAACGACCAGGTCAGGGGGCCGTCTTGGCGCAAGGCCAAAACCAGACCGCCGATCAGCATGACCGGGGCCTGCAGGATGATCATCAGTGTCTGCATGGTGGTCATCTGCATCTGTTGAACATCATTGGTTGTGCGGGTGATCAGGGATCCTGCCGAGAAGCGCTCGATCTCGTTGAGGCTGAAGCCCTCCACCGAGGCGAACAGGTCCCTGCGCAGCTCGTAGCCCATCCTCATGGACAGACGTGTGGCGCAGTAGACGGCGACCACATTGGCAACGATCTGAATGGCGGTGATCCCCATCATCTGCCAGCCGATCCTGTAGATGGCATCCTGGTCGCCTACGGCAACGCCCTTGTCGATGATGTCCGCCTGCAGGTTGGGCAGATAGAGGTTCAAGGCCGTCTGCGCCACCTGAAAGAGCACCAGAACGGCCACCTGGAGCCAGTAAGGCCGCAGGTAGCGGGTCCATATCTTGATCACGTCAACATCCTTCACGCATACTGGTCTGCCGCGGTCCCTGGGCAGACAAACCACCACAGTCTATACCCGCGCCTCGGTGAACGAATTTGCTATTCCTTGAGCTGATACGGGCATGTCAGAACTTCGGCGGCAAGTGGCCTTCAGACGGCGAAGGCACCCCAACGTCCGTCGCGGTGGACCACGGTCAGGTCCAGACCGAAGAGCTCGCTCAGGCGTGGACCGGTCAGTCCACCCTCCAGGGGCCCCTGGTAGACGATGGTGCCAGGATCCGGATCGCCTGTGTCTGCAGTGTCCACAGGACGTCGTCCCATCATGGCTATCCGATCGAAGCCCAGAGGAATCTCCTCAAGCCGGTGGGTGACCAGGATGACCGTCCTGTCCCTGTCCTCCCTGCCTATGTCGCTCAGGGCCCTGAGCACCAGCTCACGGCCACCCAGGTCCAGTCCTGTGGTCGGCTCGTCCAGAATGAGCAGGTCGGGATTGGCCATCAGCGCCCGGCATATCAGCACCCGGCCGCGCTCCCCCTCGGAGAGCCGGTACATGCGCTTGCCCTTGAGGTAGGCGATGCCGAACCGATCCATCAAGGCCAGGGTGGCCTCCTCCTGCTCGGCCGTGAAGGTCTCCCTCCAGCGGCCGGTAGTGTCGCTGAAGGCGGTCAGCACCACGTCGTAGGGATCCTCCTGGGGGCTAATGGTCTTGGCCAGGCCAGCCGAGGCCAGACCAATCCGATGCCGGTAGGAGAAGACGTTCACCTTGCCCAGCCGGTTGCCCAGGATCTCTACGCTGCCGGTGCTGGGGAAGCCTCTGGTGCTCATCATGGCCACCAGGGTGGATTTGCCCACGCCGTTGGGTCCGAAGAGTACCCACTTCTGCCCGCGGCCCACCTCAAGATTGACATCATCCAGAATGACCCGGCCCTGACGGCGGAATCCCACATGCTGCATGAGCACAGCCTGCTTTTCTGCCACGCTTTCGGTCATGGTCACAGGGCCGTTCCGTAGGAGTCCAGTCGGGGATTGTCCCGGTTGCCGCCGACCAGGAAGAGCCCCAGCACGCCCAGGCAGAAGACCGCCGCGATGGCGATGGTGGCCCAGATTGGAACGTGGGGCAGCCACATGCAGACCAGGAAGGCCAAGCCGGAGCAAATGATCAGGGCCCAGACCAGGATTCGCAGCCACTGACGCACACCACTAGGAGCCTTCAACAGACGGGGGTTGCGATTGTTGGGGTCCACGGAGTCCTTCTGCACCAGGTCATCTGTGTGCCCGGTGGGCTTCCACTCGGCGTCCTGGCCAGCCTCCAGCCGACGGGAACGCTCCTGCAAGGCCCGTTCGTCCATCACTCCGGCCCTGCCCTTGGCCGCCATCCTCCGGTCGTCGCTGCCGCCACGGCGGCTCCGCTTGGCCTGCGCCCTACGTTCAGCGCGGTTGGTCATATCCCACTGCCTCCATCCCTTCGATCGGCACCATACCTCTTCATATTAGCGTGGGTACCGGTCGGCCGCAGGCAGAGTCATGGCGCGCTCATCGGCTCGAATAGGAGCAGGCAGTTCTGTGGCGCCGGTCAGATACCGGTCCACTGCCGCCGCGCAGGAACGACCCTCGGCCAGCGCCCAGACCACCAGGGACTGGCCGCGTCCGGCATCACCGCACACGAAGATCCCGTCACGATCTGTGGCATAGTCGGCATCACGGGCCACGTTGCCGCGAGGGTCCAGTCCTACGCCGGTCTGTCCTGTTAGGGTGACCGTCTCCGGATGGGCAAAGCCAATGCTGATCAGCACCAGGTCTGCAGGCAGGACTCGCTCGGTGTCGGGATGGGGGATGATTCGGTCCTGGTCGTCACGACTGACATCCACCACGCGAACGCCGCGCACTCGTCCCTCATCGTCCCTGTCGAAGCCGGTGGGGGCGCTGGTCTGGTCCAGGTTGATTCGGTCATCAGCCCCGGCACCCAGGTATTCCAGGCTGTCCACCGCGTATTCGTAGTGGCCGCCCTCCTCCATGGAGGAGGTGGGATTGTAAAGCCTGGCGTAAGTTGGCCAGGGCCGGTTATCAGGCCTGGATGAGGGTTCCCGAGGCCGGATCTGCAGGACGGTAACCGACTTGGCGCCCTCTCGAAGAGCCGTGCCCAAACAGTCCGACCCGGTATCGCCGCCGCCGATGATGATGACGTTCTTGTCGGATGCATCGATGTCGTTGATGGGCTCGCGGCCCATGAGTTTACGGGTGGGGTCAGGCAGAAAGTCCATGGCGTAGTGGATACCCTTCAGCTCCCGTCCGGGCAGGTCCACACGCCGGGGTTCGGTGGAACCGATGGCCACCACCAGAGCATCGTATCGGGCACGCAGCTGGTCCCAACCCAGTTCTCGGCCGATTTCGACGCCAGTGCGGAATCGGGTCCCCTCGGCCTCCATCTGCTCCAACCGGCGATCCAGCAGGGACTTCTCCAGCTTGAAGGCGGGAATGCCGTAACGCAAGAGGCCACCTATGGCATCGGCGCGCTCATAGACAACTACCGTGTGTCCGGCCCTGGTCAACTGCTGGGCGCAGGCCAACCCTGCTGGACCCGACCCGACCACAGCCACAGTCATGTCGGTCAACCGCTGCGGAGGCCGGGGCTTGACCAAGCCTAGGGACCAGGCCTGGTCGATGATGGTCTGCTCGTCAAGCTTGATGGTGGTGGCCGGTTGGTGGATCGAGAGCACGCAGGAGGACTCGCATGGAGCCGGACAGATTCGTCCGGTGAACTCCGGGAAGTTGTTGGTCAGGCTCAACCGCTCGTAGGCCTCCTCCCAGCGGCCCCGGGACAGCAGGTCGTTGAACTCGGGGATCAGGTTGCCCAGAGGGCAGCCGGTCATGCAGAAGGGGGTGCCGCAGTCCATGCAGCGGGCGGCCTGCTCGGCGGTCCAGGGTCCGGGGCCGGTGGACTGGTGTACATCCCGCCAGTCCTTCAAACGTTCAGCGACCGGGCGCTCGGCCAGTTCGTGCCGGGTACGTACCTTGAGAAATCCCTTGGGGTCGACCATATTAGTGCGCTCCTTCCATGACCTGGGCGTAGGTGGCATCCCAGACGCCGGGCTCGTTGAAGTCCACCTGCTCACGTTCGGCCTCTTCCATGGCCTGCTTCATGGCCAAATAACGACGGGGTACCAGATGGGTGAACCGGGCCAGCGCGCTTGGCCAGTCCGCAAGCAGGGCGGCTGCAGCCTTTGAGCCAGTCAGCCGGGCATGCTCCGCTATCAGTTCCTTGAGCATGGCCGCCTGGTCCTGGTCGGGCTCCAGGGCCAGCAGGGAGCCGTCATTCCAGGCTTCAGGATTGAGCCGAGAGGTATCCATATCCAGCAGGTAGACATCCCCTCCTGAGAAGCCAGCGCCGAAGTTGCGTCCAGTGGAACCCAGAACCACCACCAGGCCACCGGTCATGTACTCGCAACCGTGGTCGCCCAGGCCCTCGACCACGAAGCGGCCGCCACCGTTGCGCACGGCAAAGCGCTCCCCAGCCCGTCCAGCCACGAACATATCGCCTGAGGTGGCACCGAATCCTGCCACGTTGCCGCAGATGACGGTCTCGTGAGGATCGAAGCGAACTCCCTGGGCAGCGTGGAGGACCAGACGGCCGCCGGACAGGCCCTTGCCTGCATAGTCGTTGGCCTCACCGATCACCCGAATGGTCTCGCCCCTAGGAATGAAGGCGCCCAGGGACTGTCCGGCAGAACCTGTCAGCGTGATGTCCACGGTGTTCGGGGGCAGGCCGGCCGCACCGTATTTGCGGGTGATCCTATAGCCCAGCATCGTACCTACGCTCCGGTTGACGTTGCGCACGGTTCCCTTGATGGCCACCGGCCGACCCTCGTCCAAGGCATCGACGGCCTGATTGATCAGGTCCACATCTAGTGACTTATCCAGCTCGTGGTCTTGGGCCTGAGTGTGGTGCAGCACAGTGCCCGGAGTGGGGCCCGGCTTGCGCAGAATGGCATCCAGATCGATGCCCTGGCTCTTCCAGGTCTGCACAGAGGGGTCCCGGCGCAGGCACTCCACGTGACCGACTGCCTCCTCCAGGCTGGCGAAGCCCAAGGATGCCAGAATTTCCCGCACCTGGCGAGCCATGAACATGAAGAAGTTGATCAGATCCTCGGGCCGACCGGTGAAGCGGGAGCGCAGCTCAGGATCCTGGGTGGCTATGCCCTGGGGGCAGGTGTTCTTGTGGCAGGCCCGCATCATGACGCAGCCCTCCACCTGGAGCGCCGTGGTGGCGAAACCGAACTCCTCGGCCCCCAGCAGAGCGGCTATGACCACGTCGCGACCGGTTTTGAGCTCCCCGTCGCATTGGACCACAATCCGCGAGCGCAGGTCGTTCATGACCAGGGTCTGCTGGGTCTCGGCCAGGCCCAGCTCCCAGGGGGTGCCCGCATGCTTGATGGCATTGAGGGGCGCCGCTCCCGTTCCACCGTCCTGGCCGGAGATGAGGACCACGTCGGCATGGCATTTGGCCACGCCTGCGGCCACGGTTCCCACCCCGTGCTCGGAGACCAGCTTGACGTGGATGCGAGCCCGCGGGTTGGCCATCTTCAGGTCATGGATGAGCTGCTTGAGATCCTCGATGGAATAGATGTCATGGTGGGGCGGAGGGGAGATGAGCTCGACCCCAGGTGTGGAGCGCCTGACCTGAGCGATCCAGGGCGGAACCTTGGCGCCGGGAAGGTGGCCACCCTCCCCCGGCTTGGCTCCCTGGGCCAGCTTGATCTGCAGGTCGGTGGCCGAAACCAGATAGTCGCTGGTGACCCCGAATCGGGCCGAGGCCACCTGCTTGATGCGGCTGGTCCGGGCCGGGTCTGCGATTCGATCCGGGGACTCGCCGCCTTCGCCCGAGTTGGACCTGGCCCCGAGCCGATTCATGGCCACTGCCATGGTCTCATGGGCTTCTTGGGAAATGGACCCGTAGCTCATGGCTCCAGTAGAGAAGCGGGTGACGATGGACTCGGCGGCCTCCACCTGGTCCAGCGGTATGGGCGCCCTGTCGGAGTGCA
Source organism: Bifidobacterium sp. JNUCC 75 (assembly GCF_054819865.1). Taxonomy (NCBI): domain Bacteria; kingdom Bacillati; phylum Actinomycetota; class Actinomycetes; order Bifidobacteriales; family Bifidobacteriaceae; genus Bifidobacterium; species Bifidobacterium sp. JNUCC 75. Next base: position 15,009 of record NZ_JBTHIF010000001.1, read on the forward strand.
GTTCCATGAGGCCGCGCAGGGTCATGCCCTGCTTGGCCGCCGCGTTCACATGGTCGGTGTAGGCCCTGAAGAGCCCGTAGTCCCCTCGTTTGGTGGACTGCTGGAGCAGGAAGATGGACTCTGGGTCGTTCAGGTGGTCCTCGCCGGTGCGGCGCCAATGGTAGTTGCCGCCTGTCTCCAGATCATGCCCGGAGCCAGCGGTCCACTCAATGGGATAGGCCACCCGATGGCGCTGGGCCACCTCGGCGGCGATCTCATCCAGGCCTATGCCACCCACCAGAGAGGTAGTGCCCGTGAACCAGCGGTCGATGACCTCCCGACTGAGTCCGACGGCCTCGAAGAGCTGGGAGCCGCGGTAGGACATGATGGTGCTCACGCCCATCTTGCTCATGATTTTGAGGACCCCGGTGCTCAAAGCCCGGACCAGGTTGTCGGAGGCCTTTTTGGCATCCACGTGCAAGTCCCCGCTGTTGGCCAGATTCTCCACAGACTCCAGAGCCAGGTAGGGATTGACGCAGGCTGCGCCATAGGCAATCAGCAGGGCCACGTGGTGGACCTCGCGCACGTCGCCGGCCTCCACCGCCAGGGAGACCTGGGTGCGCGTGTGCTGACGAAGCAGATGGTGCTGTACGGCCCCGGTCAGCAGCAGGGAGGGTATGGGTCCCCAAATGTGGTTGGAGTCCCGGTCGGACAGGACAAGCACATTGCAGCCCTCCTCGATGGCCTGATCCACCTCCCTTTCGATGGCTTTCAGACGCTCCTCAAGCGCCTTGCCGCCTCCGGCCACCTGGTAGAGGCCGCGGATCAGACGGGGGCGGAAGCGGCCTTCCAGGACCGGTGCCCGGTCCAGACGCTTGATCTGCGCCATCTGGACGGAGTTCACCACTGGCAGGTCGATGTGAATCTTCCAGGCGTGCTCGGGGGTGTCCTCCAAAAGATTGGGCTCGGGCCCGATGGCCGAGGCGATGCTGGTCACCAGCTCCTCACGCTCCCAGTCCAGGGGCGGATTGGTGACCTGGGCGAACTTCTGGCTGAAGTAGTCGAAGAGCATGCGGGACCGGCGTGAGAGCACGGCGATGGGAGCGTCGTTGCCCATGGAGCCGATGGGCTCCCTGCCGGTTTCAGCCATGGGCCCCAGCAGCATGGTCAGGTCCTCCCGGGTGTAGCCGAAGGCCTGCTGCCGACGGTGGACCGAGATGCGCGAGTAATTGACATGCTCGCGCTCGGGCAGATCGTCCAGGCGGACGGTGCGCTCGGAAACCCACTTCCTGTAGGGATGCAGATCGGCCAGCTGGCGCTTGATCTCGCTGTCGGGCACTATCCGGCCCTCTTTGGTGTCGGCCAGGAACATGCGCCCCGGCTCCAGCCTGCCCTTAGCGACAATGGACTCCTGGGGCGTATCCTCCAGGACGCCGGCCTCCGAGGCCAGGACCAGGTGGCCGTCATCGGTCAGCTGCCAGCGGCCTGGACGCAGGCCATTGCGGTCCAGCTGGGCACCCACCAGGGTTCCGTCGGTGAATACGATGGCCGCCGGGCCGTCCCAGGGCTCGATCAGAGTGTCGTTGTACTCGTAGAAGGCTTTCAGATCCGGATCCATGTCCGGATCCTGCTGCCAGGCCGGAGGCATCATCATGGAGACGGCGTGGGGCAAGGACCGACCCGCCAGGTGGAGTAGCTCCAGGGTCTCGTCGAAGGTGCCCGAGTCCGAGGCTCCCGGGGTGTTGACCGGCAGCAGCGGGGCCATGTCGCCCAGCAGCTCCGAGCTCAGCATTCCTTCCCGGGCTGACATCCAGTTGCGGTTGCCCTGAATGGTGTTGATCTCCCCGTTGTGGGCGATCATCCTGAAGGGCTGGGCCAAGGGCCAGGATGGGAAGGTGTTGGTTGAGAAGCGGGAATGGACGATGGCCAGGCGGGCCTTCATGGCCGGATCACTCAGGTCCGGGAAGAATCCCTGCAGCTGCTTGGTGGTCAGCATGCCCTTGTAGGTGATGGTTCGACAGGACAGGGATGCGAAGTAGACGCCCAGCTCGTGCTCCGCCCGCTTGCGGACCCGGTAGCCCTGCCGCTCCAGGTCCAGTCCTCCTCGGCCTTTAGGACCGGCGTCATACATGATGGGCATGAGGAAGCGGGGCATGGAGGCCAGAGCCTGCAGACCCAATCCGTCCGGATCGGTGGGTACTGACCGCCAGGCCAGAACGCGCAGCCCCTCCTGGCCGGCAATGGAGGCGATGGCCTCCTCCTGACCGGCAGCCTGAGCCGGGTCCCTATCCAAGAAGGCCATGCCCGCCAGATAGTGGCCAGCTTCGGGCAGATTCCGGTAGACCCGGGTGCGCATGAACTCGTCGGGCATAGAGAGCATGATGCCGGCCCCATCGCCGGTGTTGGGCTCGGCTCCCACGGCTCCTCGGTGGTCCAGGTTAATCAGGACGCGGATGCCCTGCTCGACGATCAGTCTTTCGTCCCGTCGGTTTAGGGTGGCAACCATGCCGAAACCGCAGGCATCGTGTTCCGTATCAGGGTCATAGAGCCCTTGGGGGCCGTGGACATGCATATCGAGAGGGGCCGTGAATGACACCGCAATCACCTCGTTCGTGGACGGGGGCGGGGCCGGCATGCTCCGCCCTTGAGGAGCCTTGTCAATGGTGAATCAACAGAATAATGCATCCACAGGTGACATCCGTGTAACGTTCCGCAGTGACTAACGGATTCCTACCGCCTCCAGGACCTGATCGATGACCAGATCGTTGAGCAGGCGGCCCCGGCGGGTCACCTGAATTCTGTCACCCACGGGCAGCAGGAGCCCCTGGTCGACCAGATCCTTGAGGATCTGCGGGTCTGCTGAACGACCTGCCATCTTGGTCAGTCGACCCATTCCTAGGCCTTCTGGCAGACGCAGGGCCAACATGACTGTCTCCTCCAGGTCCTGCCTCCAACCCAGAAGCTCGGCATCCTGCCAGGGCACATGTCCTGCATCCATGGCGGCCGCCCAGTCCCTTGGGTGGGCGATGTCCCAGGAGCGGATGGCCCGTGCACGCCGTTCCCCCAGACCGGGCTCCGGCGAAAGCCACCAGCGTACCCCGGGATCGGCCTCTTGAGCTGCTGCTTTTCCGGTGGCCCTGAACCCGGGCGAAACGGAGGAGACGGGCTCCGGTTCCCAGGCTTCTTCCACCGGTGCCATGCCTGTGCCCTCCCCTTCCAAAGCACGATAGTGGGAGTGGGCGCCAGGCCCGATGCCGGCCCAGTCTACGTTGTGCCAATAGCCTAGGTTGTGACGACTCTCCTGGCCGGGGCGGGCCCAGTTTGAGATCTCATACCAGTAGAGGCCCGCCTCGGAGAGCATGTCGTCGGCCATCTCGTACTTGGCCGCCTCGTCATCGTCATCGGGCGCGGGCAGTTGGCCCCGGCGCACTGCACGGCCCATCTTGGTGGTGGGCTCCAGGGTCAGGGCGTAGGCGGAGACATGCTCCACGCCCAGGTCCAGAGCCGCCTGCAGGCTGGTCCGCCAATCCTCAAGCTGCTCCCCCGGCGTCCCGTAGATCAGGTCCACACTAGCCCTGAGACCCAAGTCTTTAGCAGCGGCCACGTCAGTGGTCACATTGGCCGGGGTATGGGTACGATCCAGGGTTGCCAGGACGCTGGGCACCGCTGACTGCATACCGAAAGAAACGCGATTGATGCCGCCCCGGAGTAACTGCTTCAGGTAGGTCCGATCCACAGTGTCGGGATTGGCCTCGGTGGTGATCTCGGCCCCGGAGGACAGGCCCCAGAGGTCGGCTACGGCCCCGACCATGCGTACCAGATCCCGGGCAGGCAGAATGGTCGGGGTGCCTCCGCCGAAGAAGATGGTGGACACGGGCGGCTCTATCAGCCCCCTAGAGGTCTGCCAGTCCCGGACCATGCGCATCTCCTGTATGGCCAGATCGGCGTAGTGCTCCCGGCTGGCGCCCCCGCCTAGGTCGCTGGCTGTATAGGTGTTGAAGTCGCAGTAGCCGCAGCGGCGCATGCAGAAGGGCACATGGATGTAGACCTGGTAGGATCCCACCCGTTCAGCCCTCCTTCTTAGCGGCGGCCCGGATTTTGTCCTTAGTGTCCCGATCCTGGGCCTGGCCCGTGCTCAGGGCGGCGATGAAGGCCTCTTGGGGCACCTCGACATGTCCCAGCATCTTCATGCGCTTCTTGCCGGCCTTCTGCTTCTCCAGCAGCTTGCGCTTGCGGGTGATGTCGCCCCCATAGCACTTTGCCAGCACATCCTTGCGCAAGGCGCTGATGGTCTCCCGGGCGATGATTCGGGACCCTATGGCCGCCTGTATGGGTATCTCGAACTGCTGGCGGGGAATCAGCTTGCGCAGCTTTTTGGTCATCATCACCCCGTAGGCGTAGGCCTTGTCCTTGTGGACGATTGCCGAGAAGGCGTCAATCTTTTCCCCCTGGATGAGGATGTCCACCTTGACCAGGTCAGCGGACTGGGTCCCGTCGGGCTGATAGTCAAGGCTAGCGTAGCCCTTGGTTCGACTCTTCAGCTGGTCGAAGAAGTCGAAGACGATCTCGGCCAAGGGCATCTTGTAGTGCATCTCGACACGCTCGGGACTCAGATATTCCATGGTCCCCATCTGCCCGCGATGGTCCTGGCAGAGCTCCATGACCGGTCCGATGAACTCCTTGGGGGTGATGATATCGGCGCTGACAACGGGTTCCAGAATCTGACGAACCTTGCCATCGGGGAACTCGCTGGGGTTGGTCACCGTGTGCTCGCTGCCGTCTTCCATGGTGACCTGATAAGTGACGTTGGGGGCCGTGGCGATCAGGTCCATGCCGAACTCCCTGCTCAGGCGCTCGGTGACAATCTCCATGTGCAGCAGCCCCAGGAAGCCACAGCGGAAGCCGAAGCCCAGGGCCACCGAGGTCTCTGGCTCGTAGACCAGGGCGGCATCGTTGAGCTTGAGCTTGTCCAGGGCGTCGCGCAGCTCGGGGAACTGGGCGTTGTCGATGGGGAAGAGCCCGGAATAGACCATGGGTTGGGGATCCTGATAACCGGGCAGGGGCTCTTTGGCTGGCTTGGCCTCGGTGGTGACTGTGTCGCCCACCTTGGACTGGCTGACGTCCTTGACGCCGGTGATCACGTAGCCGACCTCCCCGGCACCCAGGGCCTTGGTGGGGGTCATGTCCGGACTAATCACGCCCAGTTCGATGGGGTCGTGCACGGTCGCCCGGCCCATCATGCGGATCTTCTGGCGCTCCTTAAGCTCGCCGTCTACCATCCTGATGTAGGTGACGATTCCCCGGTAGGAGTCGTAGACCGAGTCGAAGATAAGGGCGCGGGCCGGAGCCTTGGGGTCCCCCTTGGGGGCGGGCACCTGGTCCACGATGCGGTCCACCAGCTCGCGGATCCCCTGGCCGGTCTTGCCTGACACACGGAGCACCTCATCAGTGGAGCAGCCGATCAGATTGGCAATCTCCTCGGCATGCTTATCCGGTTCGGCCGAGGGCAGGTCGATCTTGTTGAGGACGGGGATGATAGTCAGGTCATCCTCCAGGGCCATATACAGGTTGGAGAGGGTCTGCGCCTCGATGCCCTGGGTGGCGTCCACCAGCAGCACCGCGCCCTCACAGGCTTCCAGAGCCCGGGATACCTCGTAGGTGAAGTCCACATGACCGGGGGTGTCAATCATGCCCAAGGTGTATTCGACGCCGTCCTTGACCCAGGGTAGGCGAACGGCCTGGGACTTGATGGTGATGCCGCGCTCCTGCTCGATGTCCATCCTGTCCAGGAACCGGTCGTGCATCTCGCGCTTGGGCACGATCCCACTCAGCTGCAGGATCCGGTCGGCCACTGTGGATTTGCCGTGATCGATGTGGGCGATGATGCAGAAGTTGCGGATCAGCGATTGGTCGGTGAATCCTGGTTGGTTCTTGGCTTCCTGCACCGGTCTGCTCTCCTCACGTACGTCTGGTCTAACGATTCTAGACGATGCCCTGGGCCGAAGCGCCCGCCTCCGGCGGATTCTTCTCCCGGTCGGGTGCTATTATGGTGGGTTGTCTGTACAGATACATTCATCGTTTGGAGCAACATTGGCAAACATCAAGTCGCAGAAGAAGCGGGTCATCACCAACGAAAAGGCGCACCTGCGCAACAAGGAGGTCAAGAGCGCAATCAAGACCTCAGTGCGTTCCGTGCGTAATGCCGTGGATGCCGGTGACAAGGAGGCCGCTCAGGCTGCTTACCAGGTGGCCGCCCGTCGTCTGGACAAGGCTGCAGGAAAGGGTGTAATCCACCGCAACCAGGCCGCCAACCGCAAGTCCGGTCTGGCCAACGCCGTCAACGCCCTCTGAACCGGGTGCCCTATAAGGGCCGGTGATCCAAGCGCTTGGATCACCGGCCCTTTTTGATGCCCGGCTCACCTTTTGAATTCTCGTTGGCATCTTCGTCGGCGTGCTTGATGGTGACGCTAATGTCCGACCGGCCACGCATCAGATGACGGATGGCCCTGGCCAGCTGGACATCATTGAGCGGTAGCCGGGCCGAACGCCGGTCCATTGCCCCAGGCACCAGAATGTCGAATTTCACGGAGATAATGCGCAGGACGACCACCAGGGCCACGATGGCAAGGTCCAGGATCATGTCGACCCTTGCCGGATAGAGTCCATGCTGCTGGGCGCGCGTGGATGCCAGGGTCAGCAGGCATCCGATCAGTGAGGGCAGCGCGTACCAGTGCTGGTCCTGGATGACCGCCGGCACCTGGTTGAGAAGGATGTCTCGCAGTAGACCACCCACCAAGGCCGTGGCCATGCCCATGAAGATGGCCGTCATGCCACCGGTTCCGCACATCAGGGCCTTGGCGGTCCCGTTGACGGCGAAGGATCCCAGCGCCATGGCATCGGTGACCAGCATGGACCAGGTCATCCTGCTGATTTCGGGATGGGCGACAGCCACCACCAGGCCGGATGCCAAAGTGACGATGACCGAGCCCTTGTCAGTGATGCCGCTGGGCGGCACCTGGCCCAGAAGAACGTCACGCACCACCCCGCCGCCCAGAGCGCTAATCCATGAAACCAGCAGGATGGCGATGATGTCGTAGCCCTTGCGCACGGCAGCCAGACCGCCCGAAAGTCCGCAGCTGAAGATGCCCAGGTACTCGATGACCATGAAGATCAGGTTCCCCTCCAAGGCCGTCTTCATCCCGCGCTTCTCCTCTCGGAATCGTCCCGCACTCAAATCTGTCTATAGATTAGCCAACCCAAAAGCTGAACAGGCCGATGATATGCCCAAGACCACAAAGATAACGAAAGGCGGCCCGGGGCGGAATATCGCCCTGAAGCCGCCTTCCTTTCAAGACCTGTCAGGCAGGAATGAGGCCAGTGCTCAGCAAACCTTCCACATCCAGTCGTGCGGATCCTCGATCTCGCCCAGCTGGATGCCCAGAAGCTCGTTGCGGAAGTCCATGGTGACCTTGCCTGAACCACCGTCGGCCACCTGGACGTCGAAGTTCTCGGACTTGAAGCGTCCGATCGGGGTGATGATGGCGGCGGTCCCGCAGGCGAACACCTCAGTGACCTCGCCCGAGCGGATGTCGTCCAGCAGGGTGTCCAGACGGATCATGGTCTCCACCACGTCACGACCGTGGTCCTGGGCCAGGGCAATCAGGGAGTTGCGGGTGACGCCGGGCAGAATGGTTCCGGTCAGGCTGGGGGTCTCCAGGTGTCCGTCCTTGTGGACGGTGAACATGTTCATGCCGCCAAGCTCTTCCAGGTAGGTCTTAGTGGCCGCGTCGACGAAGCAGACCTGCTCGCAACCGTGCTCAGCACCGCGGTTCTCACCCAGCAGGGATGCCGCATAGTTGCCGCCGCACTTGGCGAAGCCGGTGCCACCGGGACCGGTGCGGAACCACTTGTCTTCCACCCAGATGCTGACCGGCTTAACACCGCCAGCGAAGTAGGGTCCCGAGGGCGAGGCGATGACGCAATAGTCCACCGCATGTGGTGCGCGCACGCCCAGAAAAGGCTCGGAGGCGAACATATAGGGGCGCATATAGAGCGTATACTCACGACGCTTGGGCACCCAGGCCGCGTCACGGCGGACCAGGGCCGCGACTGATCCCAGGAAGTCATCGGGCTCGAGCGGAGGCAGGGCCAGACGCTTGGCAGAATTGTAGAAGCGCTGAGCATTGGCATCGGGCCGGAAGAGCCAGATGGAGCCGTCGTCATGGTAGTAGGCCTTGAGTCCCTCAAAGGCCTCCTGGGCATAGTGAAGCACCGAGGCGCCCGGATCCAGGCTGAGCGGTCCGTAGGGCTCAACCCTGCGGTCCTTCCAGCCGTCGTTTGAAGTCCATCCCATGTGGGCCATGTTGTCTGAGAAGAGCTGGCCGAAGGCAGGCTTGTCAATCAGCCGGGCACGTTCCTCGTCAGAGGCGGGATGATCGTTGGGAATGACCTTGAAAGCGTCCGCCAACTCATTGAGTGCCTTCGGGTCGTGATGTGATTGCTCTGCCATTATCTACCACTTCTTCTTGCTACTGTATTGGTTGCTCGGGCGCTATGCTTATGGCCATGCCCGGTACCCGAACTATCGCATAGGCAGACCCTGACCCGTCCAGCGTATTTCGCATAGTGACCGTTATAAACAAAAAGGCCGCAGGATCGTGATGATCCCACGGCCTTGCAGATTGAACCTCTTGGTTCACTCGCTTTGTTCGTCGGCCTCCGGGGCAGCTTCCGCCTCGGTCTGTTCGGTTTCCTCGGTGGGGGTCTCCAGGCTCTCCTCCTTGGGGATCTCGACGGAGACGATGGATTCCTCCATATCGTCGATGATCAGCTCGGAGCCTTCGGGCAGCTTGATGTCCTTGGCCAGGATCTTGTCGCCCTCTGCCAGGCCTTCAACGCTGATATCGATGCGCTCGGGCAGGTTGGACACGTCGGCCCGGACCTGCAGGTTCTGGGTGTCGACCAAGGCCACGGCAGCGCCCTTGGTCTCGCCGCTGACGAAGACAGGCACCTCCACGGTGACCTTCTCGCCGGCGCGGACCTCATAGAAGTCGATATGCTCTACCTGGCGCTTGACTGGGTTGCGCTGCACGTCCTTGACCACCGCCGTCTTGGTCTGTCCGCCGAAGCTGATCGAGAAGAGGGCGTTGGCGCGGCGCAGGGCTAAAGTGGTCTCGCGCATGGGCAGCTTGATGTAATCGGGCTGGGCGCCTCCGGCGTAGATGGTGGCGGGGATCTGCTGGGCCACGCGCATGCGGCGTGCCGCCCCCTTGCCAAATTGGTCGCGGACTTCGCCCTCGAGCTTAATTGTGTTAGCCATGTTGGCTTCCTTCCTTGAGTGGTTCCTCAAGACCGACCTGGGCCGGTCCTGGCGCATCGCCGCGTCGGATTCCGGACCGCCAAAAAGGAAAGGCCGCCGATGATCCAGCCGAGTCGATAACGGAGGCCATGAAAGCCTCCCTCGCCAAAGCAACGTGCCTACTTTAGCACCGGGCCCGCCCTTCTCCAAGTAAACGGCTATTCTGGACATATCCCGCGATTATTGAAGGAGACAACGTGTCGTTACTAGCATCGGTCAAATCTTTTGTGGCACACCAGGTGGGTCATGGGGAGGGACCGACCGGCGAGGAAGCTGCGGATCCATCAGGTGCCGCCCAGGAAGCCCTCGCCCTGCCCAATACGCATTTCTGGTCAGCTGACTACGCCACCACCACGCGCATGGATCCGGCTTCAGGACTGCTTTCAGCCACCACCGCCGGCATGGGTCCAGTGCCAGACGACATGACCGTCTATGACATCTACGCTGATCGAGCCCGCCGCACTCCTGACCAGCCGGTTCTGCACTTTGTGGAGAACGGCAGCTGGACCTACCGGACCGGCCGAGAGATTCTGCACGACATCAGGACCACCGCCAAGGGCTTCATGCACTACGGGCTGAAGAAGGGCGATGCCGTGGCCTTCATGTGCAGGACCAGCTATGAGTGGGACATCGTGGATGCCGCGGTCCTGTCCATCGGCGGGATCATCGCCACCATCTACGACACCGATTCGTCCGAACAGATCCGATTCATCGTTAACAACTCCGATGCCAGGCTCCTGGTGGTGCAGACCGCCGAGATGCGTGCCAAGGCGGAGGGGGCCGACAAGGAGTGCCCCACTTTAGAGCGGATCGCCTGCCTGGAGTCCGGGGCTCTGCAGGAGCTCCAGGCCTATGGAGAGTCGGTCAGCGACGCCGAACTCGACGAGCGAATCAACTCCATCCGCAAGACCGACCTCTGCTCCATTGTTTACACCTCTGGTTCCACAGCGGCGCCCAAGGGCGTGGAGATGACCCATGAGCACTACTGCCAGCTGGCCAGAAATCTGAACGCCTTCATCCCGAATCTGACCCACGACCCGAATGGATCCATCCTGCTCTTCCTGCCCCAGGCCCACACCTTTGCTCGGGCCATCAGCTACGGGGTCGTCTACGGGACCATGCATGTCTACATCTCCTCTGGTTTGGCTACCCTGCTGTCCGATCTGCAGGAGTCCCAGCCCACGGTCATCATCGGCGTGCCCAGGGTCTTCGAGAAGGTCTACAACGCCGCCTCCCAGAAGGCCGGGCACGGCATCAAGGGCAGGATCTTCAACGGAGCGGCACGTGCGGCACGCACCTACATGGAGGACATCTCTCGCCAGGGCTGGCCGACCAGGCGCAGCGCCCTGCGGCGAGCCTTCTACGACCCGCTGGTTTATTCTTCTTTGCGCCAGGTCCTGGGCGGGCGGGCCAAGTGGATCGTCTCCGGAGGCGCTCCTCTGGACCCGGAATTGCTGGGCTTCTTCCGCGGATCCAATGTCCCGGTCTATGAAGGCTACGGCCTGACCGAAACCACAGCACCCTGCGCCTTCAACCCCCTGGGCACCCCCTACCACAGGGGCTCTGTAGGCATTCCCTTCCCGGGATTCACCATCCGTATCGCCTCGGACGGCGAGGTGCAAATCAAGGGCGTCTGTGTATTCCACCGCTACCACAAGAATGAAGAGGCCACCCGCGATTCCTTTACTGAGGACGGCTGGTACGCCACCGGCGACCTGGGACGGCTCTCCCGAGACGGGTTCCTCTTCCTGACCGGGCGCAAGAAGGACCTGATCATCACGGCCGGCGGCAAGAACGTCTCCCCCAGGCCCATCGAGGAAGTCATCGAGCGCTCCGAAATTGTCTCCCAGGCCCTGGTTCTAGGCGACAAGCGCCCCTTCATCTCAGCCCTGGTCACCCTGAACGAAACAGCCCTGCGTCCCTGGCTGGCCTCCAAGGGTCTGGATCGCAACATGTCCCTTCAGGAGGCAGCACAGAACGCTGTGGTCCGGGCCGAGGTCCAGGAGTATGTGGACCGGGCCAACGAGGGCGTCTCCCGGGCCGAGTCGGTGCGCAAGTTTATCATCCTGCCCGAGGAGTTCACCCAGGACAATGGTCTGATGACACCATCCATGAAGGTGATTCGGCCCAAGGTCATCGAGCGCTACGCTGACCTGCTGAACACCCGGATGTATACGGCCAAGCGCACCCCGGCACCCCGCCGCTGAACACGATCAGAACCCCAGGCGCTCCAACTGCTTGGGGTCAGTCTGCCAGTTGCGGGCGACCTTGACGTGCAAATCCAACCGGACCTTGCGACCCATGGTCCGGTTGACGGCGGTGCGCAACTTCTTCTTCACGCGCACCAGGTGCTCAGCCCCCCGCCCGATGACGATGGGCTTCTGGGAGTCACGCTCTACATAAATGCCTATATGGACCGTGTCGCGCCCGCCCTCTGGATCCGGATCGATTGACTCCACACGAACTGCCAGGGAGTGGGGCAGCTCGTCGTTGAGCTCCTCTAGGTAGGCTCCGCGAACCAGCTCAGCAATCATGTCCTCGGGACGCTCCTCGGTCAGCTGGTCGTCAGGGTAGAGCTGAGGGCCTTCGGGCATGACATCCATTAGAACCTTGGCCACCTCGTCCACGTTGTCAGCCTCCAGGGCGCTGACCGGAACAATCTGGGAGAAGTCGGCGAAGGCCCCGATCTGCAGGAGCTTGTCCACCAGCTTTCTTTTGCTCAGCTGGTCGATCTTCGTCACTACGGCGATTAGAGGCTTTCGCCAAATCCACTTGCCGTCCTTGTCCTTATGGGCGAAATCGGACCGCAACCGGCTGAGAATGCGACGGTCGCCTGGACCGATGGCCTGGTCTGCGGGCAGCAGGAACGCAATGGCATCCACGTCCGACAGGGAGGCCTCCACCACGTCGTTGAGCCGTTGGCCCAACAAGGTACGCGGGCGATGGATGCCTGGGGTGTCCACCAAGACCACCTGGGCTTCGGGGCGGGTCATTATCCCCCGAATGGCCTTGCGGGTAGTCTCTGGCCTTGAGGAAGCTATGGCGATGGGCCTGCCTACCAGGGCGTTCATGAGCGTGGACTTGCCCACATTGGGTCGGCCCACTACCGCCACGAAACCCGATCGGTGGACCGGTGCCTTGCCTTCGCTCTGTTCTTCCTTGGTCATGAATTCTCCTGACTGTCCTGCTCGGATTGATCCCTGTCGGCCTGTTCGTCTTCTTGCTCCGCACCGTCTTCCAGGTCCAGGGCGATGTTGGATCCGTTGGCTGGCTCGACCACGATGGTGGCGATCTTCTTGCGACGGCCGACCGCCTCGCCGGCGGTCAATCTTATTCCTCGAGTCACCGCCGATGAGCCTGAAACTGGCACGGAGCCCAGCAGCTTGGTCAACAAACCGTAGACCGTATCTACGTCATCTTCATCAATGGTGATCTCGTAGAGCTCCTCCAGGTCGGCGATAGGCGTGCGGACCGGCAGCTGCCAAGTATGCGGGCCGATCTGCTTGGGCTCGTCGTGCTGGACCCGGTCGTGCTCATCCTCCAGCTCGCCCACGATCTGCTCGATGGCATCCTCAATGGTGACCAAACCGGCTATGCCCCCGTACTCGTCCACAACCACAGCCAGGTGGTGGCGTGAGCGTTGCATGTAGTGGAAGAGGTCGTCCACGGGCTTGGACTCTGGCACCAGAACGGGACGACGGATGATGGAGGCAACTGATCTGTCACCCTTGCGGTTGAAGGCCAGGGCACGGACCACGTCCTTCAAATAGACGATACCGACCAGGTCATCCACATCTTCACCAATGGCGGGAATACGGGAGAATCCCGACCGGGAGAAGAGCTTCAGAGCCGAATCCAAACTGGCATCCTTGGAGATGCAGATCATGTCGGTGCGAGGAACCATGATTTCGCGTGTCAGCGTAGTCGATAGTGTCAGCACATTCTTCAACATCTCGGAGATCTCGGGATCAAAGGCACCGGCCTCCACCAGCTGGTCGACCATGGCCCGACCCTGTTCGATCTGGATCTTCTCCAGTTCCTCGTCGTCGGAAAGTTCGCCGCGAAGGTTTTTGCGGGCACTGGCTTCAGCCTGCCGTCGACGCTTGAAGGGGGTCAACAGAACAGCCATCCCGACCAGGCGCACGTGTTTGAGCAACGCTTCCATGGGCTGACGGGAACGACCACGAGGGCCCAGGGTGACGGAGATGGCAGCCACCAGGATGGCCATGACCACTCCGCACAGCAGCTGCTCCCAGAGAGGCATGCCACCAAGAGCAGCCATGCAGGCCACCAGGACGCCGACCATGATGTCACAGATGATGCGGAAAAAGGCACAGGCGCTTCCAGTCACCTGCCGCTGGGAGATTAGGTTCTGGGCCCGATGAATGCGGTCGATTCGCTTCATCCTGGAGAACTGGCTGAGTTCCTGGTCGGTCTGCAGGCCCAAAATCAAATTGTTGAGACTGGATCGGGTCACTCTGTTGAGCGCCCCCTGGGCCTCGGCCAGCGCCAGGGAGAGTATGACCAAGGCGATGATGGCCAAAGCCATGACCACCATGGCGGCTATGGTCCGCTCATTCATGAGATTTGCCTCTCTGAGAGGCACCACGGCCGTACCGCTCATAGATCTCCAAAGCATTGGTGGCTCCGGCCGGCAGCGCGGCATTCGCAATGGGCCCCTGGCGCAAGGCCAGGAAGGTCAGCAGCAGCTGGCGCTGCAGTCCGAACATCTGCGCCTCCTGCTCCCTGCTGGCGTGGTCGTATCCAAGCAGATGCAGGGTGCCGTGAATCGCCAGCAGCAGCATCTCCTCCATGGTGGAATGACCGGCAGCCAGAGCCTGCTGTGCCGCCACCCAGGGGCAGATGACGATGTCGCCCAGGATGCCCTCCTGCCGATGGTTCTCGTCGCCGGGACGCAGCTCGTCCATAGGGAAGCTCATGACATCAGTAGGGCCGACCAGGTTCATCCAGCGCTCGTGCAGCACCGCCATGGGCTCGGGATCGTTGAAGATGATAGTCATGTCGGACTGGGTGCTCACCCGCATCTGGTCCAGCACCCACACTCCCAGATCGGAGAAGGTTTTGGCATCGATCAGCCATTGGGTCTCGTTGGTCACTTCAACGCTCATGCCTGCTCCCGTCTCCGGCTGCGGGCTTGATCGGCGCGGTCGTAGGCCCGGACAATCTGCCCGACCAGCCGATTGCGCACCACATCGGCCGCCTGCAGGTGCACGAAGGCAATATCGTCGATGCCGTGCAGAACCTGTTCGATAGTGGCCAGACCAGACGCAGGCCCACCCAAATCCACCTGGGTGACGTCGCCGGTGATGACCATCTTGGTGTTGAAGCCCAAGCGGGTCAGGAACATCTTCATCTGCCTGCGGGTGGTGTTCTGCGCTTCGTCCAGGATGACGAAGGCATCGTTCAGGGTGCGCCCCCGCATGTAGGCCAGCGGGGCCACTTCAATGGTCTCATCGGCCAGAAGGCGGTGGAGCCGCGAAGTGCCCAGCATGTCGGCCAGGGCATCGTAGAGGGGCCGCAGATAGGGGTCGACCTTCTCATTGAGGGTGCCAGGCAGAAAGCCCAGGCTCTCTCCCGCCTCCACAGCAGGCCGGGTCAGGATGATGCGGCCGATGCGGCCGGCCCGGAATTCCTGAACGGCCTTGGCCACTGCCAAATAGGTCTTGCCGGTGCCGGCCGGACCAATGCCGAAAGTGATGGTATGCGTTTCAATGGCGGCCACATAGGCGGACTGGCCAGCGGTCTTGGGCCTGATCGGACCCTTGGAAGCCTGGGTCAGAGGGCGGCGGCGAACTGCAGCTGGGGCTGCCTGACGTGGTTGGTCAATGCCTTCCAGAGCGTTGTTCCGCTCCGACTCTGCCATAGCTGTCTGCCCATAATCGCGGTCTACAGAAGTATGGTTTATCGTATTGCGATCCTGAGTATTGCGGTCTGTAATTTTCTGCTCTTCCGGATGGGAGTAATCGGCTGCGTCGGCGTTCCCCAAACGACGGTGGTCCAGTATTCGCCCCACCTGATCGGCATCCACGGGAACCTGATCGGCGTTCTGCATGAGTTCGGTCAGTAGATCCCTGATCTGTGCCGCCTCAACGTCGCCCTGCCGGTCCTGAGCCCGCAGCATAATCCGGTTGCCACGAACCAGGATAGACACTGCCGGGAAGGCACGCTCGATCCTGTCAATGACTGCGTCTTCCGGCCCCAACACCTGAACCGGGTCGATTCCCTCCGGAATCTCCAGGGTTCGCGTAGTTACCGCCACGGATTCCCTTCCTGCACGATGACGATGGTGAACATGGGCTTCACTCGGGCAGCACCTGTCCGGTCAGGACGTGGGCGTGGACATGAAAGACCGATTGGCCGGCATCCTCCCCCGTGTTGAAGATCAGCCGGTAGGCTCCGTGGAAATCCTGGTCGGCGATCTGCTGCGCCACCTGGACGATGTGGGCCAGGGTGTTGGGATCGGCCTTGGCCAATTCAGCCACGGACGCGTAGTGGTGACGCGGGACGATCAGGACATGGACGGCGGCCTTGGGGTTGGCATCCTTGAAAGCGTAGACGGTCTCATCCTCATAGACCTTTTCACTGGGGACCTCCCCTGCCACGATTTTGCAGAAAATGCAGTCCTCCTGTCGATCGTCATCGCTCATGACCACTCCTCACTGTTTGCTGACAATGCTGTTTTCGTTGTTTCCCATCTTATGGGCGAGGATGTATATTGCGCGCGACTTCATGCGCTGGGCTCAGGGGCTTCCGACTGCCAGCGACCCAGCATGTCCGCCAGCAGGGTCAGGGCCACAGGTCCGGCCAGAGCGGCTCGGAGAATGTTCCCGCCCAACCGGACCGGCAGGGCCCCTTCCCTCATCAAGGCCTGGACCTCCTGATCGGCAATCCCACCCTCAGGACCCACAACCACGGCGACCGAGGAGCCAGCTGGCAACTTGTCGACACGTTTACGAACTGCATCCCATCCAAGGTCGGCATCCTGGTGCAGGACCAGAACCAGGCTTCCCTGACCGGTCGCCTTCCGGCACCAGGAGGCCAGACTATGGCTGTCCACCTTGCTCAACAATCGAGGACGATAAACCCTCCGGCTCTGCTCGGTGGCCGCATTCAAGGCGGTCTGCCAGTGCCGTTCGTTGCGGCCGGGCCGCCATTTGGCTATGGACCGGTCAGCCTGCCAGGGCATGACCTGATCCACCCCGATCTGGGTAGCCATGTCGATGGCCTGCTCGTCCCTACCGCCCTTAGCCAGAGCCTGAACAAGAATCAATTCCTTCTCGGGAGGTGCCTGGCGTCCTACAGTGGTGACCTCCACCAAGCCGGTCGATGCATCCCTGACCAGGGCGCTGATGCGCAGTCCATCTCCGTCTGAAAGATCCAGCTGGTCCCCGTTCTTCAGCCTCATGGAGCCCAGGGCATGGCGACGGATGTGCTCGGGCAGGGTCAGGCGCCAGCCGGTATGGAGCTCATCACTGGCCAATGGGGAATCATCATGGTCGGGATCCAGCAGGAAGAGGGGTGCGGTCATGGTGTTAGGCTACAGCCCGCTGCCGAAAAGCACTCTCGATGACGACACGCTCCTCCAATCGCCCAGTGCGCGATGCCGCCCAAGATGCTATGATTATCTCCGTTGCGATTACGCACCTGTCCGGGTGGCGGAATGGTAGACGCGCTAGCTTGAGGTGCTAGTGCCTATATATATACAGGCGTACGGGTTCAACTCCCGTTCCGGACACTCAATCTCCCTTCGATGGGAACTATCAAGGTTCACATCTGTCATGTTTTTTGCTTTTATTGAAAAAAAAAAATAATTTATGTATGCCGACAATCGTTGTTTTCACTAGTCCGGCTGACCAATACGGCTCTTTTGGACTCATTATTCGCATTCTTCATCAAAATGACCCACGCTTGATTTTCGGTTGTGCTGCCTATGCTGTTGACAGAACAAGGCCCAGTCAGCGGTCCCAGGACCAGAAGGAGGAACGGCAGGCGTGCTCAGGGTGAGAATCGACTCCATCGAGGATGACAGAATCGAGGCTTATACCAGGCTAACCGAGCCGCAACTGCGCAATCGTCTGGAACCAGCTAAGGGCCTGTTCATCGCGGAGTCCCCCAAAGTCATCGCCCGTGCTCTGGATGCCGGGGTTGAGCCCATCTCCTTCCTGGTGGAAGAGCCCTGGCTGGAAGGGATGCGTTCAATGTTCGACCAGGTGGACGCAGCCTTCGGACACAACGTTCCCGTCTACGTGGCCAGCCCTGCACAGCTCAAGACCATAACCGGGTACCGGCTTCATCGAGGCGCGCTAGCGGCCATGCGACGCTGGCCTTTGCCCACCGTTGAGCAAATCTGTCGATCGGCAAGGCGAGTGGCCGTCATGGAAAACATAGTTGATCACACCAACATCGGCGCCCTGATGCGTTCTGCGGCAGCCCTGCAGGTGGATGCGGTCCTGGTCACCCCCTCTTGCTCCGACCCCCTTTACCGCAGGGCCGCACGGGTCTCCATGGGCACGGTCTTTCAAGTTCCCTGGACCAGGATCGGCGGCGATGACATCCACGCCTGGCCCGATCAGGGCATGCACCAACTGCATGATCTGGGCTTCACCACGGCGGCTATGGCCCTGAACCGGGATGCCATCAGCCTGGATGAATTGGCTGAACGCCTAGGTCCAGGGCAGGACCAGATCGATCGCCTGGCCCTGATCTTCGGCACAGAAGGCGACGGGCTGAGCCACAGGACCATCGCCCGGGCGGACCTGACCGTGCGCATCCCCATGAGCCACGACGTGGACAGTCTGAACGTGGCTGCCTCAAGCGCTGTGGCTTTCTATGCAACCAGACCCGAACACAATAGCTGAGCCAAGTCTGGCAACTACGCCCAGACAGCCAGTTGAGCTCGTTAACAAACTGACCGAGCCGGCCAACTGATTCCTGCTAACCAACTGAACCCACCTGGCAACTGACAGGGCTATTGAATTGAACCCATGCTACCTAGCGGATTCGTGGTGTCTCAGCCGCTTCACTCCATGACCGAGTCGAGTACTGAATATTGGACAACCATAGGCATTAGGCGATACTTTTCAGCAGGCAACGTTCGAGAATCAGGCAACCACCGAGTGTCGGATGCCGTTGACGCGATCAGCTCTGCTGGGAGGCGACCTGCGAATCCTCATGAATATAGTCGTCTGGGTCGATGGTCCCCCGCCAACGGCCGATGGCCTTGAGACCGTGGTACATGACCAGCGTGGCCACAGAGCCAATAGCGATGCCGTTAAAGCTGACCCCGGCCACCGCGAAGGTGAAGTCGGCGATGCCCACGATCATGACGACGGCGCCCACGGTCATGTTGACGGACTTGCCGAAGTCCACCTTGTTCTCCACCCAGATGCGAATGCCCAGCATGCCGATCATGCCGTAGAGCATGGTGGTGACCCCGCCCAGAACACCGGTGGGGATGGTGTTGATGATGGCCCCGAACTTGGGGCAGAGGGAGAGCAGGAAGGCGAAGATGGCGGCGCACCAGTAGGCGGCCGTGGAATAGACCTTGGTGGCGGCCATGACGCCGATGTTCTCTGCGTAGGTGGTGGTGCCCGAGCCGCCGCCCAGTCCGGCCAGCGTAGTGCCCAGGCCGTCGGCCATCAAGGCGGTGCCGATCTGGTCGTCATAATCACGGCCGGTCATCAGAGCCACTGACTTAACGTGACCGATGTTCTCGGCCACCAGGACCAGCACCACAGGTATGAACATGGCCAGGACAGACGGGTCGGCCTGAGGGGTGTGGAAGTGAGGCAGACCGAACCAGGCGGCCTTTTCCACCGCTGCGAAATCTACCTGGCCCTGGGTGACCGCGAAGATGTAGCCGACGATGACGCCCAGAAGGATGTTGAGTCGGCCGATCAGACCCTTGAAAAGCACGGCTATCAGCATGACGGCCATCAGGGTGACCAGGGCGGTCAGCGGGGCGGATTTGAAGTTCTTCCAGGCCGAGGGGGCCAAGTTGAAGCCGATGATGGCCACGATGGCACCGTTGACCACCGGGGGCATGATCAGATCAATCCATCGCGAACCTGCGAAGTGGACGATCAGGCCGATCAGGAAGAGCAATGCACCGGTGACCATGATCCCGAAGGAGGCCACAGCCAGGCCCTTGTGGGCAGTGGTCACTGCCAGGACCGGGGCGATGAAGCCGAAGGAGCTGCCCAGATAGGAGGGCAGACGGTTGCGGTTGATCAGCAGGAAGAGGGCCGTGGACATGGCCGTGAAGAAGAGGGTGGTAGAGGGGTCGAATCCGGTCAGAATGGGAACCAGGAAGGTGGAGCCGAACATGGCGATAACGTGCTGGGCGCCGATGCCAGCCGTACGTGGCCATGTGAGTCGCTCATCGGGTTCCACAACCTCGCCCGGAGCCAATGTTTTCCCGTCGCCGTGCAGTTTCCAGCCCATGGACAATGCCATTTCACTGTGCTTTCTCTCGTGCGCCGTGCCGGTCACGGCGGACCGGAATCATCAGTATATTCGCACGGGAGGACCCGAAATGGCCTAGAGGACGGAATGCCTCACTGATAGGTAGGCATGTTCTCGAAGTTGAAGCCGATGGCGGCCAGCTGCTCGCGACCCTCAGGGGTGATCATGTCCAGGGTCCAGCGCGGCGACCAGGTCCAGTCGATGCGGAACTCCTCGACCAGGCCCGCCAGGACGCTGGCGCACTGGTCCTCGATCAGGTCAGTCAGCGGGCAGGCCGGCGTGGTCAGGGTCATGGTGATGATGGCCCGTCCCAGTTCGTCGATTTCTATGCCATAGACCAGCCCCAGGTCGACCACATCGATGCCCAGCTCAGGATCGATGACCTGGTGCAGGGCCTCCCTGACATCCTCCGCGGTGGCTCGGCCAATGTCGTCGACGGCCTTGAGAGGGATGGCCTCTTCAACGGCTGCCTCGGCATCAGCGGCATTCTGGTCCGCAGTCTTGGTGCTGTTGTCGACTGGCATGCTGGCCGAGGATTGGTCGTTCGAATCCCGGTCCGCTGACGCATCTTCAGTGGAAGCTTCAGGGATGGCTTCGTCGGCATGTCGATCGTCAGACTTGGCTGAATCGGACTTCTTGTCCGCCTGGCCGTCAACCTGACGCATGGAACCGCCTTCGGCCGACTTAAGAACCGTTTCAGCACCCAAGGGATTGCTGGCCAGCGCCTGTGCCGTGCCGGGATCGCTGATGGCCCTGCCCACCGAGGCCAGGATGGAGTCCTGGGGTTCGGGCACCAGATTCGTATTACCGCTCATACCTGCTCCTCCTTCTCACCTTTGTCGCCGTCTCGTCCGGCTGACAGGGCTTGGGCCACCGAGGCCTTCATGCCCTCCCAGCCCAGCAGGGCGCACTTGATTCGCATGGGATACTTGGACACGCCCTGGAAGACCATGGCATCGCCAAGAGCGTCCTGTGCCTTCTCGTCCTCTAGTCCGGCTCCGCGCGACTCCATGAGCTTGCGGAAGTCGGCAGCCAGATCCATGGCATGATCGACGGTCTGCCCCTGGACCAGATCCACCATGATGGACAGGCTGGCCTGGCTGATTGAGCAACCCGAACCCTGCCAGACGATCCGCTGGATGAGGTCGGGACCACCTTGCTCGCCGGGGGCCACCTCCACATGTATGGTGGCCTGATCCCCGCAGGTGGGATTGAACTGGTGGGACTCGGCAGCCAGGCAGGCCTCGTGCTCCACCCTGATGGTCACGCCGTCGCCACCCGGGTCCTCCCCAGCATCAGCCCGATCCCCTACACGCCCGTGAGGATCCCGGGCTGCGTCCAGGATCACCTCCTGGTACATCTGCTCCAATTCCTCGTCATCCATCCCGAAATCCGCCATGTCCTTAAACCTGCCAGTATGTCTTTGCCAAAACCGTCGATGCGCTGCCGGTGAAGACCTTCAAGCCACCCGGAAGAACCTGCGGACCCCGGAGACGGCATCCAGCAGGGCATCCGTGTCGGCTACAGTATTGTACACGCCGGTCGAGGCCCGGTTGGAGGCCATCAGACCGAAGTGTCGATGGACTGGCTGAGCGCAGTGGTGTCCCACGCGGATGGCAATGCCGCGTGAATCCACGTACTGGCCCACGTCATGGGGGTGGACCCCCTGCACATCGAAGGCGACCGTGCCGATCCGGTCCTTCGGAGTGGTTGGCCCCAGAATGCGTACCCCGTCCAACTCCCCCAGCCTCAACAGACCGGCGGTGATGGCCTTCTCGTGTTCGGCCACGTTCTCCATGCCCAGATCCATCAGCCAATCGGCGGCTACCCCAGCACCGATCATCTGAGCCACCGGCTGGGTGCCGGCCTCGAACCGGGCCGGAGGATCCATGTAGCTGGCTGGACGGTCCAGATAGGCCAGCTCCACCATGGATCCGCCGAATGATGCCGGAGGCAGGGCCTCAAGTAGCTCTCGGCGGCCATAGAGGAAGCCCACACCGGTGGGGCCATACATCTTGTGCGCACTCCAGGCGGCGAAGTCCACACCCATGGCGTGCAGATCGATAGGCAGGTGAGGCACCGACTGGCACACGTCCAGCACCACCAGGGCGCCCACTTGATGGGCACGGCGGACAATGGGCTTGATGTCTGTGATGGCACCAGTCACATTGCTGACGTGGGTCACCGCGACCACCTTGGTCCGCTCGGTTATGACCTGATCGGCTGTATCTGCCAGAACACGGCCTTCCAAGTCCAGATCGAAGTACTTGAGGACTGCTCCGGTCCGATAGCAAAGCTCCTGGAAGGGCAGCAGGACCGAGTGGTGCTCGGCCTTGCTGACCACGACTTCATCCCCGGGCTTCAGCGCAAATCGACGCGCCGCCTTGCCTCCGCGACCCAGACTGGCGTTGCCGAAGGCGGTGGCGAGCAGGTTCAGAGCAGCCGTGGCCCCGGCGGTGACGACAATCTCCTCGCTGCCCTCCTGGCCTTCTGCGCCGACCAGGGCAGCCACACGTGAGCGCGCGTGCTCGAAAGCCACGGTGCTGCGGGCGGCCAGTTCGTGGGCGCCCCTGTGCACCCCGGCATTGTCCTTCAGGTAGAAGTCCCGAACGGCATCGATGACCGCCAGGGGTTTCTGGGCAGTGGCAGCCGAATCCAGATAGACCAGAGGGTGGCCATGCACCTGCTGGTCCAGAATCGGAAACTGCTGTCGAATGCTGTCATCAATGACCATTGCGGACCTCTTCTCTTATCCTCAGGCCAGGGCTGATTCAGAGTCGGCGCCCTCGGGCAGGTACTGGTCGTACCCGGTCTCCTCCAGGGTGTCGGCCAGCTCAGGGCCACCGGTCTTCACAAAGCGGCCGTCGGCGAAAACGTGGACGATGTCAGGCTTGATGTACTTGAGAATCCTGGTGTAGTGGGTAACCATGAGCACACCCATGCCGGTATTCTCCTTGGCCCTGTTGACCCCTTCGGAGACGATGCGCAGGGCATCCACGTCCAGACCGGAGTCAGTTTCGTCCAGGATGGCGAACTTAGGCTTGAGCAGCTCCAGCTGCAGGACCTCGGCACGCTTCTTCTCGCCGCCTGAGAAGCCCTCGTTGACCGAGCGCTGGGCAAACTTGGGATCCATGCGTAGCCGCTTCATGGCTTCATTCAGATCCTTGGTCCACTGACGGATGGCCGGGGCCTTGCCGTCGACCTCGGTCTTGGCGGTACGCAGGAAGTTGGTCATGGATACACCGGGCACCTCGACCGGGTACTGCATGGCCAAGAAGAGCCCGGCCTTGGCTCGCTCGTCTGGGGTCATCTTGAGCAGATCTTGCCCATCCAGCAGGGCCTGGCCTGAATCCACCTCGTACTTGGGATGCCCGGCCAGGGTGTAGGCCAGGGTGGACTTCCCCGACCCGTTGGGACCCATGATGGCGTGGGTCTCGCCGGAGTGGACGGTCAGCGTGGCCCCCTTGAGGATCTGCTTGCGACCCTCCTTGGTCTCCACCGAGACGTGCAGATCCTTGATTTCCAATGTGGACATGTCAGTTCTCCTCCAAAACGTGCTGCATCTCTTGATCCTCGCCGGCCGCCAGCCTGCGGTCGATGACCCCCATCAGGTGCCCGGAGACGCTGGGGACGTCAATCTCCTCCACCAGTTCACCGAAGAAGCCTCGAACCACCAGCTTGCGGGCCTCCTGCTCGGGAATGCCGCGGGACTGCAAGTAGAAGAGCTCCTCGTCGTCGAAGCGTCCGACCGAACTCGCATGACCTGCCCCGATGATGTCGCCGTTCTCGATCTCCAGGTTGGGCTCGGAATCGGCGATGGCCCCAGGGGTCAGAACCAGGTTCCGGTTGAGCTCGTATGAGTCGGTTCCAGGCGCAGTCGGCTGAATGAGCGCGTTGCCCACCCAGGTGGTGTGCGCGCCGATTCCGTCCAAGGCACCCTTGTAGACCACACGGGACTTGCAGTTGGGATGGTTGTGCACCACCATGGTCCGGTGTTCCATGTGCTGGCCGGGATCGACGAAGTAGATGCCCAGCATGTTCAGGTCGCCCTGCTCGCCGCCGAAGTCCTGGTCCATGCGCAGCCGCACGACATCGCAGCCCAGACTGACCACAGAGTGGCGTAGGGAGGCCTCGGCGCCCAGGTGAATGCGGTGGTTGCCTACATGCTTGCTGCCCTTGTCCCACTCCTGAATGAAGGTGGTCGACATCTGCGAATTGTCACCGATGTCGATTTCAACCCCCTCAGCCAGACGTGCCTGGCCCTGGTGCTCGACCACCAGATCGGCCTTGGTACCCGCTTCGGCCTTGATCACCAGGTGGAAAGCATCCAGTTCGGGGCCGCCACCATTGACACGGACCAGCACGGGCTGATCCAGGGTGCCCTTGAGATTGACCACGGTCGCCTGCTTGCCGCTGGCCCACTCCACAGCAGCTGCTCGGTCGCTGGGCTTGAGGACGGTGCCGCAGGGAGCCTGATCCATGGGAATCTGGCTGAAGCTGACCTGATCTGCGGGCGGTTCGGACCCGTCAATCATGGTGACTGAGACCTTGGTCAGACCACTGGGCTTGAAGACAGTGAAGAACTCCTCCATCCGGTCGATGGGGGTAAACCGCCAGTCATCCTGCTTGCGGGTAGGCATGGGAAAGTCATCAGGGTTGAAGGAACGTGGCTCCTTGTCGGCACTAGACGGCATGGTGGCCGGGAAAGCATAGGGATCCTTGGGATCCGCATGCGGAATGGTTATTTCGCTGTTTCGTGACATCAGCCTACCGAACCCTCCATCTGCAATTCGACCAAGCGGTTAAGCTCCAACGCGTACTCCATGGGCAGCTGCCGGGAAATGGGCTCCACGAACCCGCGCACAATCATGCCCATGGCCTCCTTCTCCTCCAGGCCGCGGCTCATCAGATAGAAGAGCTGGTCCTCGGAGACCTTGGAGACGGTGGCCTCATGAGCCATGGAGACGTCGTCCTCGCGAACATCCACGTGCGGGTAGGTATCCGAGCGGGAGTAGTCGTCCACCAGCAAGGCGTCGCAGACCACCGAAGAAGAAGACTTCTCGGCGCCCTTGATGATCTTGACCAGGCCTCGGTAAGCGGCCCTTCCCCCGTTGCGGGAGATGGACTTGGAGACGATGGTGGATGAGGTATGGGGTGCCAGGTGAATCATCTTGGCACCCGTGTCCTGGTACTGCCCCTTGCCAGCGAAGCCCAGGGAGAGGGTCTCGGCCTTGGCGTAGGGCTCGGCCAGGATGCAGGCCGGATATTTCATGGTCGCCTTGGACCCGATGTTGCCGTCCACCCACTCCATGGTGCCGCCCTCGCGCACATAGGCACGCTGAGTGACCAAATTGTAGACGTTGTTGGACCAGTTCTGGACCGTGGTGTAGCGGACACGGGCATGAGGTTCGACCACAATCTCCACGTTGGCCGCGTGCAAAGAGTCAGTGGAGTAAATGGGTGCTGTGCAGCCCTCCACGTAATGGACGTAGGAACCCTCGTCGGCAATGATCAGCGTGCGCTCGAACTGGCCCATATTGGGCGTGTTGATACGGAAGTAGGCCTGCAGGGGGATGTCCACATGGACTCCCTTGGGCACGTAGACGAAGGATCCACCCGACCAGGCCGCCGTGTTCAGTGCGGCGAACTTGTTGTCGTCCGGGGGGATGACCGTGGCGAAGTACTTGCGGAAGAGGTCTGGGTACTCTTTCAAGGCCGTGTCCGTATCCAGGAAGATGACCCCCTGTTTGCGCAAGTCGTCGCGGATGGAGTTGTAGATGACCTCAGACTCGTACTGGGCGGCAACACCGGAGACCAGCCGCTTCTTCTCGGCCTCGGGGATGCCCAGCCGGTCATAGGTGGTGCGGATGTCGTCGGGCAGGTCCTTCCAGTCCTTGGCCTGCTCCTTTAAGGGCTTGACATAGTACTTGAAGTCGTCGGCATCGAACCCGCTTAAATCCACGCCCCACTTGGGCATGGGCTTTTCCATGAAGGCCCGATAGCCCTTGAGACGCATCTGCAGCATCCAGTCAGGCTCGCCCTTGTCGGCCGAGATGGCACGGACGACATCCTCGTCAATGCCCTTGTGGGCATTGCGCCCGGCATCATCGGAGTCGTGCCAGCCATAGGTATAGTCGCCGAACTCGGAGATGATTTGGTCGTCTTTTTTGATTTTTTCTTCGTTGACGCGGGAGCGGTCGGCCACGTACTGGCTCATTTCCACATCCCGCGATGTGTCTGTCCGCTGCGAGGTGCTGTCCACGAGCTGAGACCTCCTAACACACGCACGGCCGCCATATGCGGCCGTTCACACCATTACAGGATAACCGGGACCATAATGAACCGCCAGACCCCGGCTTACGCTCTCTAAGGAATCCGGCCCTACCTCTTGACAGCAGTACCGATACGGACAATCGCCCGCTTCCCATAAGAGGGAAACGGGCGATCATAGTCAACGTTTTTGAAAACGGATTGACCTCAGGCGGCCTCCTGTCCTCCGTGCTCCAGGCTGGCCTTGACCAGGCCGGCGAAGAGGGGGTGCGGCTTGGTGGGCCGGGACTTGAACTCCGGGTGGGCCTGGGTGCCCACATAGAAGGGATGCTGGTCCTGGGAGAGCTCTACGAACTCGGTCAGCTGCCCATCCGGGCTGGTGCCCGAGATGTGCAGGCCGGCCTTGTCCAGCCGCTCCTTGTAGGCCACGTTGACCTCATAGCGGTGGCGGTGACGCTCGGAGATCTCGGTCGAGCCATAGAGCCGGGCCACCAAGGAATCTGGCTTGAGCACTGCTGGATAGGCGCCCAGCCGCATGGTGTGGCCCATGTCGCCATGGCCGGCCACGATGTCCTTCTGTTCCTCCATGGTGGCGATGACCGGGTTTTCGCAGTCAGGCTCGAACTCCGAGGAGTTGGCGTCCTCCAGCCCCAGGACGTGGCGGGCGAACTCGATGACCATGGACTGCAGACCCAGGCAGAGTCCCAGGGCAGGCAGGCCAGTCTCGCGGGCGTAGCGAAGGGCGCCAATCTTGCCCTCGATGCCGCGGATGCCGAAGCCGCCGGGAACCACGATGCCATCCACGCCCTCCAGGGCCTTGCGGGCACCATCCATGGTCTCGCAGGTGTCGGCTGCCACCAGCTTGACCTGGACCTGGGAACGGTTGGCGAAGCCGCCGGCCTTCAGCGCCTCGATAACCGACAGGTAGGCATCAGGCAGGTCGATGTACTTGCCCACGATGGCGATGGCCACCTTGGTACGGGGATTGTGGACTCGGTCCAGCAGGTCCTCCCACTCGTTCCAGTCGACGTCGTGGAAGGGCAACCCCAGCTTACGCACCACGTAGGTGTCAAGGCCCTCCTTATAGAGGATCTTGGGCACGTCGTAGATGCTGGGCGCATCCACGCAGTTGACTACGCCCTCGGCATCCACGTCGCACATGAGGGAGATCTTGTCCTTGATGCCTTGGTTGAGCGGCCGGTCGGAGCGCAGCACCAGGGCATCGGGGGCGATGCCCAGCTGGCGCAGGGCCATGACCGAGTGCTGGGTGGGCTTGGTCTTGAGCTCGTGGGCGGCGGCCACGTAGGGCACCAGGGAGACATGGACGAACATGCAGTTGTCCGGGCCGATGTCCCGACGCACCTCGCGGGCGGCTTCCATGAAGGGCTGGGACTCGATGTCGCCCACAGTCCCGCCGATCTCGGTGATGATCACGTCCACATCGTCGCTGGCCTGGGCCCGCATGCGGCTCTTGATTTCGTTGGTCACGTGGGGAATGACCTGGACGCACTGGCCCAGGTATTCCCCCGCCCGCTCCTTACGCAGAACAGACTGGTAAATCTGACCGGTGGTCACGTTGGCCTTCTGGGAGAGGAAGACATCGGTGAAACGCTCATAGTGGCCGATGTCCAGATCGGTTTCGGCCCCATCCTCGGTCACGTAGACTTCGCCGTGTTGGAAGGGGTTCATGGTCCCCGGATCGACGTTGATGTAGGGATCCAGCTTCTGTTGAAGAACGCGGATTCCGCGGCTTCTCAGCAGTCGGCCCAGAGATGATGCGGTCAGTCCCTTGCCCAGTGAAGAAACCACGCCGCCGGTGACGAAAATGTGTTTGGTGATATGCCCTTGCGAATTTCCATGTTCTCTGACCATGGAACTTCAGCCTATCAGGCAGGAGCGACCAGAAACCGGCCAACACTCGAGGAGAACGGAAGGTTTCAGGGACGACTCAGATGCAGGTGGTCAGCCAGGTAGCGACCGGTCACTGAATCAGGGTTGCGGGCCACAGATTCAGGGTCGCCCTGAGCTACGATTCTTCCGCCACGATCGCCGCCGCCCGGACCCATATCGACCACATGGTCGGCGTTGGCGATCATGTCCAGATCGTGCTCGATGAACACCACTGTGGCCCCCTTGCTGACCAGACGCTCCAGCACTCCAATCAGGACGCGCACATCCAAGGGATGCAGACCTGTAGTGGGCTCGTCCAAGACGAACATGGAACCATTCTGCCTGCGGCCCAATTCGTTGGACAGCTTCAGCCGCTGGGCCTCCCCGCCAGACAGGGAGGGAGTGTCCTCTCCCAGTGTCAAGTAGTCCAGACCCAAGTCCTTCAAAGTCTGCAAGCCTCGGCGAATGGCCGTGTACTCGCGGCCCTGCGCAAAGACCTCCAGCGCCCGGCCCACCTCCATGGCCAGCAGATCGGGCAGGCTCAGCGGCTTGGGGTGTGCCGGTGTGGACAGACGGTAATGCTCGGCCTCCGGACGATATCGACGACTCTGACAGCTGGGGCAAGTGATGGGGATGTCGGGCAGGAACTGCACGTCCAGGCTGATCTGGCCGGTTCCGTCGCACTGGGGACAGCGCAGTGATCCTGTGTTGTATGAGAATGCTGAGATGCCCAGCTTGTCCTTTTTCGCCTGGTCAGTGGCCGCGAAGAGGCGGCGCAACCGGTCCATGAGCCCTGAGTAGGTGGCCACCGTGGAGCGCACGTTGATGCCGATGGGCGAGGAATCCACCAGACGAACCCTGTCGATGCCGGCTGGGTCCAGACTGTGCACATGTTTGGGCATGGGGTCGCCCTGGATGCAAGCCTGCAGGGCCGGGACCAAGGACTCCAGGATCATGGTGGTCTTGCCTGAGCCGGATACGCCGGTAACAGCCGTCATGCACCCACGAGGAATGGCCAGATCCAGAGGGCGGACCGTGTGAATGAGTCCTGACTGCATGCGAATCCATCCATCTCCTGCCGGCATAGGGTGACGGTCCCGTACCAGAACAGGTTCGCGTCCATCCAGAAAACCTGCGATGCGCGAGTCCGGATTCGCAGCGATCCGTTCAGGAGCTCCCTGGGCCAGGATCCTGCCGCCGCGCTCCCCTGCCCCGGGACCCATTTCGATCAGATAATCGGCTGATTCTAGGACCTTGACATCGTGGTCGACGAAAACCACCGAATTGCCATCAGCCAGCAGGTCGCGCATGACCCCTATAAGCCCCTCCAGGTTGGCAGGATGCAGACCGGTCGAGGGCTCGTCCAGCACATAGAGCACGCCTGTGGTCTCATTGCGCACCGCCCTGGCTAGCTGGGCCCGCTGCCTCTCACCTGTGGACAGGGATGCGCTGGAGCGGTCCAAGGTCAGGTAGCTCAGTCCCAACTGAATCAACCGCCTGCCCATCTCGTCCAGGGTCCTGCAGAGGGCCGAAGCCATGGGCTGCATGGGTTCAGGCAGCGTGGGCGGCAACTTTCGACCCCAGCCCAGCACCTTGTCCAGAGGCCAGGAGGTAACCGTGGCCAGATTGTCCCCATTGATCTCAGGCAGACGCGCTCGCTGGTTGAGCCGGGTACCCTTGCAGTCCGGGCAGGTCCGCTCAGTCAGAAACTTGGCCACCTTGGCCAGTCGCTTGTCATCATTAGCCCTCTTGAGCTCCTCGGTCACGGTCAAGCGTGCGTTGCGGAAAGTGAAGTCCAGCTCGTGAACCCCCTTGACCGAAGTGATGGTGATGTGCTTCTTCTCAGCCGGCCCCTCGAAAACGATCTTCCGCTCCCGATCGGTCAGGTCCCGCCAAGGTACGTCGGTGCGGACTCCGAACTCGCGGACGATGTCTGGCTGGACGTTGAAACCGAAGGTTCGCCAAGGCACCACGGCACCCTGGTCGATAGTCAGACTGCCATCGGGAACCAGGGTGGCATCGTCCACCTCGCGCACGGTCCCGGTCCCCTGGCAGGTAGGGCAGGCTCCCAGAGAGTTGAAGGCCAGCTCCTCAGCGCTGGGAGGCTCCACTTTAGCACCGCAAGTAGGGCAGGCGATGGGTATCTCGGCTGCCACAGCCAGGGTGGGCTCCTGGCGATGGCCATTGGGGCAGACATGGCTGGCCAGCCGTGAGAACATCAGCCGAAGTACATTGAGCAGCTCGGTGGCGGTGCCGAAAGTGGAGCGCATGCCTCCCACGCCCGGCCGTTGACGCAGAGCTAAAGCCGGCGGCAGAAAGCGCACCGAGTCCACCTGGGGGCGTTGGGCCTGGGTCATCCGCCTCCTGGTGTAGGTGGATAAGGATTCCAAATAACGCCGGGACCCCTCGGCGTAGAGGACCCCCAGAGCCAGGGAGGACTTGCCGGAGCCCGAGACCCCGGCAATGCCCACCAAGTGATTCAAAGGAATGTCGACATCCAGATTGTGCAGGTTGTGGACCCTGGCGCCGCGGACAAGGATGGCCTTGGGCGGTGCGGAGAGTTTCTTGCCGGTCTCTCCACTCTCACTCATGCGCTCTCCAACAGATGGGCCACAGCTTCCAGGGCAAGCCGGTAGCCATAGAAGCCCATGCCGGTGATGGTGCCGGTGGCCACCGGTGAGATGACGCTGCGTCGGCGGAAGGCCTCCCTGGACGAAGGATTGGAAATATGAACCTCCATCAGCGGCAACCCTGCTTGGGTGATCTGAACGGCGGCATCGGCAAGCCCGTAGCTGTAGTGGGTGAAAGCCGCCGGGTTGAGCACCACTGCGCTGCCTTGGTCCACGGCCTGATGCATCCAGCGAATGACCTGGCCTTCGTCGTCCGATTGCAGCACCTGGACATCCAGACCCAGTTGCTGACCCCAGTCTTCGCAGTCACGGGTCAGAGTAGCCAGATCCTGACGACCGTAAACATCAGGGTCGCGCACTCCCAGCCGACCCAGGTTGGGTCCGTTGACCACCAGAACCGTCTGCCTGCCCTTGTCGGCATCCGCCATCTGTCATTCCTCCTTGCGTATGGCCTGGAAGGCCTCCTTGAGCGCCGAAACCGGCGGGTCGTCCAGGTGGGTGGGTTCGCCCAAACCATCAAGAATGATAAACCGCAACTTGTTGCCGCGGGCCTTTTTGTCCCTATGCATGAGCGCCAGTACCTGGTCGAAGTCTCCCCCATTCCACCAGGTTCGCAAGCCTAGGGAGGAAAGAAGCTGCCGGTGGTAGTCGACCGCATCCTGATCCAGGTGGCCGGTGATCCTGGCCAACTCGGCTGCGAAGACCATGCCCACGGACACGGCCTGACCATGCCGCCAGGTGAAGTGTTCGATCTTCTCGATGGCGTGGCCCAGGGTGTGACCATAGTTGAGGAACTCCCGCAAGCCGGATTCCTTGAGGTCCACTGAGACATGCCGGGCCTTGACCTCTACGGTGCGTTCAATCAGATCCTGGACCACCGTGCCGAACCACTGGTCGGACTCCTGCCCATCGAAGGAACGAAGGGAGTCGGCCCGCTCCTCAAGTTCACTCAGAATGCCGCCGTCCATGATGAAACCAGACTTGGCCACCTCGCCCAGGCCCTCTACAAAAATCTCATTGGGCAGGGTCCGCAGGGTTCGCAGATCGGCCAGGACACCGGCAGGGGTATAGAAGCTGCCGACCAGATTCTTGCCCTGCTCCAGGTTGATGCCGGTTTTGCCTCCGGTAGAGGCATCGACCATGGCCAGCAGAGAGGTCGGACAGTTCACATAAC
Organism: Bifidobacterium sp. JNUCC 75; assembly: GCF_054819865.1. Lineage (NCBI taxonomy): Bacteria > Bacillati > Actinomycetota > Actinomycetes > Bifidobacteriales > Bifidobacteriaceae > Bifidobacterium > Bifidobacterium sp. JNUCC 75. The sequence continues at coordinate 46,795 of NZ_JBTHIF010000001.1, forward strand.
GGATACCTCGCATCCAGGTGGCGGCGATGAACCCAGCTTGGTCTGTAGCCGCTCCCCCACCTAGTCCTACAACCGCGTCGGAACGGGTGAAACCCTCGGTGGCCAGGCGCTCCCAGATCCCCTGGCTGACCTGAATGGTCTTGCCGGCCTCCGCATCGGGAATGGTCAGATCCACCACTTGATACCCGGCCTGACGGAGGAGGGCACGGGCATGGTCCGAATGGCGTTGGACGGGCTGGGTGTGAATCAGGGCCACGCGCATGGCCTGGTCTCCAAGCATCTCATGCAACCGCCCGGTCACTCCTGCACCGATCCTGACATCGTAGGGGTCGGGACCGCTTACGTGAACCACCCGCTCAGTCAAGGCATCGGCCAGACGACGGGCCAGGGCCCGGGGGGTGGTGTTCCTGGATTTGAGGGTGATGGTGGCCAGCCCCTGGTAGACGCTGCGGCGCTCACGATAGAGGGCCATCCAGCGCTCCGATGCGGCACCGCGAAGAAGGGGGCGATGATCCGACCGAACCGCCCGACTGACCCCCTCCTCCGGGTCGATCTGCAGGTAGACCACAGCTCCGCCTGCCCGCCGATATTCCTGCAGCGCCTGAAAGACCTCGGTGCTCATTGGAGCACCTCCTCCCAAGGACAGGATTCCACCGGAAAAGTCCTTCAGCAGGTCCAGGATCACCCCGGTCTCCATGTCTCGGAAAGCCTGCTCGCCCTGAGCGTCAAAGATCTCACTGACCGATTGGCCTGCCTCTTCCTCAATGCACTGGTCCGTGTCCCGGAAGGGCGCCTTGATCAGGGTGGCTGTCTCCCTGCCCAGACGGGTCTTGCCCGCACCGGGCATGCCGATGACGACGGCCTTGGGCATGCTGTTGCTTTCAATCATGCAAGACCGCCCCTCACCGCAGATGCTCGGGCCAGGACTGAAGGTAGGCCTGGGCATTGCGCCGAACCTCTTCGAGCGAGTCGCCGCCGAACTTCTCCAAAGCGAATCGCGCCAGGGTCAGGTTCATCATAGCTTCGCCGATCACTGCAGCGGCAGGCACGGCGGTCACATCGGAACGCTGATGGATGGCCTGGGCAGGCAGTCCGGTGGCCACATCCACCGTACGCAGAGCCCGCGGCACCGAGGAGATGGGCTTCATGGCGGCCCTCACCCTAATGGGCTGGCCGTTGGACGTGCCACCCTCCAGACCGCCTGCATGGTTGCTGAGCCTGCGAATGGTGCCGTCAGGACCGGGCTCCATTTCGTCATGGGCCTGCGATCCTGGACGATCAGCCTCGCTGAATCCGTCGCCGATCTCCACGCCCTTGATGGCTTGAATGCCCATGAAGGCGCTGGCCAGGGCCGCATCCAAACGCCGGTCGTCCTCCACATAAGTGCCCAAGCCCGCAGGCACGCCATAAGCGATGACCTCGAAGACCCCACCAGCGGTGTCGCCGTCCTTCTTGATCTGATCGATTCTGGCCATCATCCGCTTCTCAGCGTCCTTGTCCAGAGTCCTGACCGGCGAGGCATCCAAGGCGGGTGCGTCCTCAGGGCCGGGCGTGACTTCATGACCCTCCAAGCCGACACCGGCTATAGAGATGACATGGGAGACAGTTCGTATGCCCAAGGCTTGCTGCAGGAAGTCGGCAGCCACCGATCCCAGAGCAACCCGGGAGGCAGTCTCCCTGGCCGAGGAACGCTCAAGTACCGGACGCGCATCTGTAAACCCATACTTGCGCATACCGGTCAGATCGGCGTGGCCGGGTCTGGGCCTGGTCAGTGGTGCATTACGACCGGTGGCCGGAGGCTCCTGATCGGCAGGCAGCTCGTCCACACTCATCACCTGCTCCCACTTGGGCCACTCAGTGTTACCGATCTCGATGGCCACTGGCGAACCGAGCGTCCGTCCATGCCTGACACCGGTCAACAGTCGCACCCGGTCCTGCTCAAAGCCCATCCTGGCCCCGCGACCATAGCCCAACCGGCGGCGAGCCAGGGCTGATTCAATATCCTTGGTGGACACGGCAACCCCGGCGGGCAGACCCTCCAACATGGCCACTAGGGCCTCTCCATGGGATTCCCCTGCCGTCTGCCAGCGCAACATATTCAAGCTCCTCGTTCGTTCCTCGTTTGCCAGGTTAGGGCTACGTATGATTATCTTAGAAGATGGTCTACCTCATCCCAGCGCCGGGACTGCTGATCGCCCTCCTCCTGGCCCTGATCGATATCCGCACCCGGCGAGTCCCACGTCTTCTGGTGCTCGTGGGACTGGTATTGCAGACCGTGGTCCTGCTGGTCTTTGCGCTAATCCTGGGTCGGATGATGCTGCTCACGCAGTGCCTGCTGCTGACTCTGGCCTCTGCAGGCCTTCAGTTTCTGCTGGCCCTGGTCCGACCCGGTGCCTTGGGGCTGGGCGACGTGACCGCCACGGGTCTGGTCGCCCTGAGCCTGTCAGTTCTGGGATGGACAACCATCCTGGTTTGGTGGTTGATGATGGGGCTGCTGGGACTGGTCGCGCTGGCTTTGGTCTGGTTGGCACGCCGCCGCAGATCAGACAGAACAAACACCCCACTCTCGCTGGCCTATGTCCCGATCATCCTCGCCGCAGCGGTAACGGCCTTAATAATCAATGCCTTCTAATGCCGTATGCATCTAGTTGACAATTGAGACCTTGAAATCCAGGGAAAAAGCGCTACTCGCCCTGCTGGTTGTGCTGGGACTCCCAGGCCTTGTACTCCTTGACATCCCGGTTGAACTGATCCTGGTTGTCGCTGAACCTGGTCTCTCCTGTATCCATGTTCACAGTGACGAAATAGAGCCAGTCGCCCGACTCAGGGTGCATGACTGCTTGGATGGCCTCATCCCCAGGGCTGCCGATGGGGCCTGGAGGCAGACCCGGATGGACCCTGGTGTTGTAGGGGTCATCGGCGTTCTTCAACATGGCATCGGTCAGCTTCAAGGCGGAGACATTGTTGGAGTATGCCACGGTGCTGTCCATGCCCAAGGGCATCCCCTTGGCCAATCGGTTTTCTATGACCCGGGCCACCTTGCTGTAGTATTCCGACTTGTTGACCTCGGCCTCGGTGATGGAGGCCGTATTGAGTATGGTCTGCCGATCCTGACCACCGGGCACGCCCAACTGGTCCAGGTGCTCGATTCGCTTGGACACCAGATTGCTCAAAATGGCCTTGGCCGACCCGGCTTTGCGCACGTCGTACTCGCCAGGTTGCAGCCACCCCTCGAAGTTGCCCTGTGCCTCCTGGGGCAGGATGCCCTCGCCCTTGGCTTGAATCAGGGTGTCGAATTCGCTCTGCGGAACACCGGAAAGCTGGGCGGCCCGGGCGACCACGTCGCGGACCCGTTCGCCGGCCCGCACCTGCAGGAAGCCTCCAGCCTTGCTGCTGTCAGTCAGAATGGCAACCACATCCGAGGCCTTCATCCGCAAACGCAGATCGAAAACGCCGGGCAGAAGCCTGGATTCGGACTGGGTACTGGTGATGGCGTGCAGGAAGGCTGCCGTGGACTTGACCACCCCGGCCTTGACCAAATTGGCACCCACCTGATCAGCACCCTGACCGCTCTCGACAGTAAACTCCAGCGGCTGTCCGCCGGGACCTGGATAGTCAGGGGCGACCTCCTTGGTGGCTACGATCCTAGGGGCGCCATGACGCAGCCCGCCTACCAGAATCACTACGCATGAGGTGGCCAGCACAACAGCCAGGGCGATGATAACGATCATGATCTGCTTGCGATGCTTGCGCCTTTCGCGCCGACGGCGCATTTCACGGCGCGAATGAGGAGGACGCGGCGGCATGGCGGAAACCGGGGCCTGCCCATCGGTAACCCACTGAACTTTGTTCTGGAAGAATTCCTGCATGTCGTCGGCCAATTAGCACTCCTTGTCGGCACGTTGGTCGTCCAGGGCCGACTGCAACAGCACAACAGCGGACTGCTGATCGACCACGGGACGATGTCTTCGCCCGTCCACGCGGGCATCATATAGCTGACGATGGGCGCTGACGGTCGTCAGTCGTTCGTCTCGCAATACTACACTGGGCAGCTGCTCAGGGGCAATGTCGGCATCCTGGGCGGCCTCCTGCAGGCGTCCAGTCAATGCACGCACCCAACGGGCCGCCTTTTTTGCGCTGCGACCAGCCTGGCCGCTCAGAAGCAAGGGGTGTCCGACTACAACCTTGGAAACACACTTGTCCATAATCAGGTCTTCCACCTGGTCCAGGGCTTGGAAGTAGTCGCCCTGAACCTTGATGTTGCCAGCGGGAAAGGCCAGGGTCAGCTCCGGGTCCGACAGGGCCAGACCCACCCTGGCCTCACCAAGATCCACCCCCAGCCACACGGCTGTCTGTGATCCCACGGGAAGCTCAGCCTTCTTGGACCTGATCACTCAGGGCTTTCAAGGCCCGATCGATGGCCGAGGCATCCTGGCCGCCACCCTGGGCAAAGTCAGGCTTGCCCCCACCGCCGCCTCCCAGGACCTTGGAAGCCGTCCTGACCAAATCGCCGGCCCTGAGACCGCGGTCACGGGCCGCCTGGTTGGTGGCTACGAAGATGACGGGCTTGCCATCCTCGCTTACACCGGCCAGTGCGACCACAACCGGGTACTCCTCGCCCATGCGGGCCCGCAGGTCGGTCACCGTCTTGCGCAGAGCATCGACCGAGCCGAAATGTCCCATGTTCCGGGATGCAACCTTGACCTCGCCCGGGGCATGCAAGGCCTGGTTGGCCAGTTCGGGCACAGCCTGGGCCATCTGCTGCTCATAGGTGGCCGCCAGTCGGCGGTCGGACTCCTTGAGCTTGGCCAGCAGGGCCGAAATCCTTGACTCAAGCTCGTCAGGGCGGGCGTTGAGCTTGTCGGAAAGCTGAGAGACCAGGGCGTGCTCACGGGCGTTGTACTCGTAAGCGCCCTGGCCCACCACGGCATCCACACGACGAACACCGGTACCCACCGAGGCTTCGGACATGATGGAGACCGCACCGATCTTGCCCACGTGATCCACATGGGTTCCCCCGCAGAGCTCACGGCTCCAGCCGTCCTCGCCAATGGAGACCACACGGACCACGTCGCCGTACTTCTCCCCGAACAGATGCATGGCGCCCAGGGCGATGGCATCGTCATACTTCATCTCCTGCGCGGTCACGGCCAGGTTGTCCCGCAGGCGGTCGTTGACACGCGATTCCACCGCATCCATGGCCTGGCGGCTGGGGGCTTGCGACCACTGGAAGTCGAAACGCAGCCTGTTGGGTGCATCCTCGGAACCGCGCTGCGTGGCCTGGGGACCCAGTTCCTCTCGCAGAGCCTTATGGACCATGTGCGTGGCGGTGTGCGAGCGGGCGATGGCGCCGCGCCGGTTCCGGTCGATGGTGGCCGTGACCTTGGCCTGCAGGATCAGCGTTCCCTCCGTCAGCCGACAGCGGTGGATGGTCAGCCCCTTGATGGGCTTCTGCACGTCGTCCACCTCCAGGACAGCCCCATCGTCGGTCAATATCTCGCCCTGGTCGGCCAGCTGGCCGCCGGCCTCGGCGTAGAAGGGCGAGCGGTCCAGAATAACCTCAACCTGAGCAGGTGCCTTGACAGCCGGAACCGCCCCCTTGCCCTCCTGGATGATGCCCAGGACGGTCGAGCGGCTGGAGAAGTCGGTGTAGCCCAGGAAGACCTGAGGCTCGTCCAGACTCTTGCGCATATCGTCGTAGACACTCAGATCGACGTTGTGCCGCTTCTTCATGGCATCGGCGCGGGCCCTGGACTTCTGCTCATTCATGAGCTTTCGGAACTCGTCCTGGTCCACCTTGACACCCTGCTCGGCAGCCATCTCCAGGGTCAGCTCGATGGGGAAGCCGTAAGTGTCATGCAGGGTAAAGGCATCCTTGCCCGAAACCTCGGGGTCGCCCTTCCCGCTCTTGGCCTTGTTGACGGCCGTATCCAAAATGGTGGTCCCCTTGTCCAGGGTCCGGCGGAAGGCCAGCTCCTCGCCATAGGCCGATTCGGCCACCTCGGAGAAGGTGTCGTTGAGCTCTGGGTAGCTGGGAGCCATGGCCTCCTTGGAGACCGGGAAGAGCTGGGGCAGAACCTCCTGGTCCACGCCCAGCATCTTCATGGAGCGGATGGTCCGGCGCAGCAGACGACGCAGCACATAGCCACGGCCGACGTTGCTGGGACGGACGCCGTCGCTCATGATCATCAAAGCCGAGCGAACATGGTCAGCCACCACACGGAAGCGCACGTCATCCTGGGCGTCATCGCCGTAGTGCCGGCCGGACAGACCCTCGGCCGCCTGGATGACGGGATAGACCTCGTCGGTCTCGTAGATGTTCTGCTTGCCCTGAAGCAGGTAGGCCAGGCGCTCCAATCCGGCGCCGGTGTCGATGTTCTTGTGCTCCAGCTCGCCCACGATGTGCAGGTCGGTCTTGGAGCGGACGTTGTCCACCTCGTAGTTCTCGAAGACCAGATCCCATATTTCGATGTACCGGTTCTCATCGGCCGAGGGGCCGCCCTCCTTGCCATAAGCAGGCCCACGGTCCACATAGATTTCAGAGCAAGGGCCGCCAGGGCCGGGGCCGCCGGTGGTCCAGAAGTTGTCCTCCATGCCCAAAATTTCCATGTGCTCGGGGTCGAAGCCCTCGTTTTTCCATAGGGAGCGAGCCTCGTCATCGTCGGTGTAGGTGGTCACCCAGATCGTATCGGGGTCGAAGCCGTAGCCGCCCTGGTCCTGGGGCTTGGTCAGCAGGTCCCAGGCGTAGTGGATGGCCTCCTCCTTGAAGTAGTCCCCAAAGGAGAAGTTGCCCAGCATCTGGAAGAAGGTGCCGTGACGGGTGGTCTTACCCACCTCGTCGATGTCCAGAGTGCGCACGCACTTCTGGTTGCTGGCCATCCGGCTCTTGGGCGGGGTCTGTTCCCCCAACAGGTAGGGGATGAAGGGGACCATGCCGGCGATGGTGAAGAGCGTGGTGGGATTGGGCGAGATCAGGGATGCGGATGGGACCACCAGATGATCCTTGCCCTGGAAATAATCGAGGAAACGCTTGGCGATTTCCGATGTGCGCATGCTGCTTCTGCTCCTTCAGACCCGGTGAACGCCGACGGGCTTGCGGGTTGTCCAAATGACTCGGTTGTCCGGGGCACGAGCAGGTCGCCCGCACTCCGGACTCATAGCTGAATATGGTGATTTTACACCGACCAGGTGCATCTGTCCTGGTCTGTCCGCCCCAGGCTCAGCCCTGGAAACGGTCCAGATAGCGGCGGTCCAGCTCGTCCTGCCGCTGATGCATTGTCTGGGTGAATTGGCGCACCAGTCCGGACAAGGTCCGAGAGGCCACCTGGTCCTGGTCCTCGCCCAGAACGAATTCCCGGGCACGCTTGGGGGTATTGGCCCTCACATAGGCCTCAGCCTTGGTCACCAGGACCACGCCTGTTGTCACGCCCAACCCCAGCCAGAAGATCCGTTTGAACATCAGCGGGTCCTCCCCTCGTTCCCTTGGCCGTCATTGGCCTTTTTGGCTGTTGAGGACTGGACTCCAGCGTTGTCACGGCCTCCTGAAAGGAATGACGAAATCGTCTTGCGCAAGGCATATAGGAAGGCTGCTACTTTGATGACCGGCTTGCCCAGCATTGATCCGTACAGATCGGTTAGAGCACCGACGTTGCCTGCAGTGGTTGAGGCCGCTGCGGAGATGCGATTGACGTCAGTCAGAGTCTGGTTGAGTTGAGTGACCGTGCTGGTGGACTCGTCCAGGGTGGGCACCACATGATCGCCCGTCTGCTTGATGGTCTGCGCCAGCTGATCGAAGAGCTTCCCCAGACGAATCAGGGGATAGATCAGAAACCCCGCCAGGATAGCGAAGGCAATAGCCGCTATCAGGCCGGCAATCTGTCCTACGTCCATCTGCTACCTCTCTTCCATTGGTACGATACTGGGGACAACGCTAGCACGCGCCGTCTATCAGTCCAGGACATGACCGGCCTGTTGAAGCCGGTTCAGCGATTGAAGGACCGTACCTGCAGGGCCCGCTCAAAAGGGGCATCCGTATCGAAGTCGAATATGGTGACGCTTCCATTGCTTGGGCGGCTGCTGGTGTCATATCTGCCCCCGCCGAAGCGGTTGACCAAACTAAGCAGTGTGTTGCCGTGCGAGATCAGTAGGACGCGGTCGTCATTCTTCAGGTGCTGGTCGGAGGCAATCAGGGCGAATCCGCCGGCAATCCGCGTCCAATACTCGTTGTCGGACTCGGCATCGCCAAAGGGATCTGCCTCCTTGAGGAAGTCCCTGGTGGCTGCCAGGCCGAAACGGTCCACGATCTGCTGGTAGGTGCCAGCCCCATGAGGCGCGCCTGCAGCCCACCAGGCCATGGCCATGTCCTGTCCCTCGAAATAGCCGTAGAACTGCTCACGGAAGTGGCTGTCACTGACCGGCTCAGGCTTCTTCTCCGACTTGTTCTGGTCCAGGATCCTGTGGACTGTCTCTTGGGCGCGTGTGGTGTCCGAGCAGTAGGCGGCCGCAAAGCTCACCTGGCTCAATTTGTGGCCTGCACGGTCGGCATCCTGCAGCCCCGATGAAGTCAGCGGCGAGTTGGACCAGCCCTGGAGACGGTTGTAGCGATTGAAATAGGTCTGCCCATGGCGGACAGCATACAGATGGAGCAACATGCCTCTATTATCCCACCCATGCTTCGGCAGGGGCGGCAGGTCTTGGCACGCAAAGGGCCCCGGACAAACCGGGGCCCCAAAGTTGCTGGCGGTCAGCGAGCGTAGAACTCGACCACGTACTGGATGTTAATCTGAACCGGAATCTCCTCCGGCTCGGGCTTGCGGACCAGACTGGCCTTCAGGGAGGCCAGGTCCACGTCCAGGTAGCCGGGGACTGCTGGCAGCACATCCCGGTGGACGCCTTCTGCTGCGATCTGGAAGGGCACCATGGTCTGGCTCTTGGGCTTGACCTGGATGGTCTGGCCGGGCTTGACCCTGTAGGAGGGCCGGTCCACGATGTTGCCGTCGACCAGGATGTGGCGGTGAACCACGTACTGACGGGCCTGAGCGGTGGTGCGGGCGATGCCGGCGCGCAGGACCAGGTTATCCAGGCGGCACTCCAGCTCGCGAAGCATTGCGGCACCGGTCTGGCCGGACTCGTGGGTGCCCCGCTCATAGGCGGCACGCAGTTGCTTCTCAGAGACGCCGTACTGGGCGCGCAGCCTCTGCTTCTCCCGCAGACGAACGGCGTAATCGGACTCGGTGCGACGACGGCTGCGGCCGTGCTCGCCGGGGCCATAGGGGCGCTTCTCGAACAGGCGCTGGGCCTTGGGCGTCAGGGCAATGCCCAGAGCACGGGACAGGCGGACCTGCCGACGTGCACGCTGAATGTTAGTCATTGATGCAATCCTTACTTGCTTCTGTCGTTATCTGAACGAAGACGGCCGGAACCGTCGAGTCAGGCCTCTCCAATGCTTCACCGTGCCAAGCACGAACGACCTTGCGGCCGCCGACCCATTGATGGGCTGAGACTCCAGATAGATTCACGCACAAATGCGCAAACCAAGTGTTTATTAAACCACATGTGCCTGACCTGCCAGAGGAGAGTGTTGTGATATATTCATACCAACGGTCGGTATGAAATTGACGCAGGAATGGCAGCCTCACCATCCAATCGACGACGGCTCATCATCATCGACCTGAAAGGAAAACGACCATGGCCCGCAACGCACACCCTGAGCTGACGCAGGAACGAATCATCAAAGCCGCAACCGGGCTCTTCACCAGCCGGGGCTACGACAAAACCAGCATGCAGGACATCATCGATGCGACCGGAGGCTTGAGCAAGGGAGCCGTCTACCATCACTTCCAGTCCAAGGAAGACCTCTTTGATGCCGTGGCCGATAGGTTGATGAGGACCATGAGCGAGACAACCGACAAGACCCGACCCCGGACGGAACAAGGCACGGCATTGGAGCAGCTGCAGTCGCTCTTCTCCCCCGGGCGAGCGCAAAAGAGACTGGAGGCCGCGGAGCTGATGTTCCGCAAATTCAATCCAAAGGCTAATCCCAAGATGATCGGCATGGAATTCACCGCCATGGTGGACGAGCGGGACGACTTTGTCGATCTCTTGAAACAAGGCAATCAGGACGGCTCACTGCACGTGGACCACGTCAAACAAGCCGCGGAGATTCTCCGCTTGCTGGCCAACATGTGGCTGCTGCCTTTCTTTCGCCGTGGTACGCAGGCTGAACTACGCACCAGAGCCGCCTGTTTCTTCACGATCATGCAAAGCTTGGGTATCCCCCTGCAAGACCAGGGATTCTCCGACTCGCTGGCATCCTTCGGTACCGACACCAAAGGCAACAACAAGGGAAAGACTGAAAGCGAAGGCAGTATATGAACCCGCCCGCTAGCGACCAAACCTCAAACATGGGCCACTCCAAGGGCAAGGGGCTGCTGACACTGCCATTCATTGCTCTTCTGACGACTGAGATTCTATCTAATCTAGGGCAAACATGCTTGGTCTTCGCCCTCCCACTTCACCTGCTCAACATCTCAGGATCGGCATCACTTTATGGCATGGCATCCGCTCTGGCAGTCCTTCCATCCATTCTCCTGACCCCCCTGGGCGGAGCTCTGGCCGACCGGTTGCACAAGCAGTCCACCATGGCAGTCCTGGACGTTCTGTCGGCATTGACAGCACTCTTGTACATCCTGATCAGCCGCAAGATCGACCCGGTTTTTTTGACCGTGGCCTGCATGATGCTGGTCAATGCCTATAGGGCCTGTTACAGCCCAACGGTGCAAGCAGCCCTCCACTGCCTGGTAGACAGAAAAGACCTAACCCGCGCATCGGCCCTGGTGTCCCAGGCGATCTCCCTCGTAGGAATGATCGGACCAGTATTGGCCGGCATGGTCATGGGCTTCTTCGGAATCGTGCAAGTAGTCGGGGTTGCTGCCTTGGTATGTCTTCTTTCTGCCGTCTGGATCAGAATTGCGGTCAGGATTCCCGAACCAGCACAGGGCACCTCCCAAGGTCCGAGGGCACTGGTGAGCCATCTGGTCGCGGACACCAAAGCTGCGGCACAATTTCTGGTCCGGCATGGCAACCTCAAAGTGGTCATAGGACTCAGTCTGGCGGCCAACTTGATCTTTGCCTCCTACGTCAACGTGGCACTACCATATATGGTCACTCGTGCGCTGGGTCTGAACAATGCCATGCAGGGGCTGGCCGAAGGAATACTGGCCTGCGGGAGCCTGCTTGGAGCCATCTTGGTGTCCATCCGCCCAACCTGGTTCTATCTGCAACGGATACCCATGCTGCTTTCGGGCAGCGCCCTGGTCCTCCTGCCCATTGCCGCAGGGCTGCTTCTGCATTTGCCTACTCGTGTCCTCTTCGCCCTGGTCACCGGGTGCATGGCTCTGGCTGCGGGAGTGGTGCAGACGGTCAACATCACCTCCCTTTCCTATGAGCAGATTCATACCCCTGTAGGACTGATAGGCAAGGTGATAGGACTGACCAACAGCCTATGCATGTGCGCGATTCCACTGGGACAGGCCGCCTTCGGCCCGCTGATCGACCACTGCCCCATGACCCTGATCATCGCTGGGGTGGTCACGGTGACACTGCTGACATGTGTGATTGCCAGGCTTGCCATGAATCCGGACGAATAAATGGCATGGCATATGCCCTTTTTTGAATGCCGCGCCGGCGCTTTTCGACATTGGCGACCAAAGGTCCATTACTTAGCGACGTAGACACATAAGCATCTCAATAAGGCTGACAGGCCTTACTTTGTTGAGGGTACTGTCTTGCAAATCTTCTGAGTGAAGGCTTCGCGGCGTTCAGGTGTATCAACCTTCGAGTCTATGCGGCCCAGAATGCTGGCCCCGGTGAATTTGATACCGCAGAATTTCAGGATGGAGTACTTCCATCGGGTCACGGTTGAGCCATACATCTTGGAGACGAAGGCCGGCCCATGGCTGCTGCTGATAATTTGCGCCGTCTTGCCTCTGAGCAGCCCCTCCGATTTAAGGCTGCTTTCATACCGGTATGCAAATTGTGGCGTGAGTACCCTATCTAACCAGCCCTTGAGGATGGCCGGTTCACCTGCCCACCAAATGGGGAAGACAAAGACCAGATGATCGGCTCGGGCGACCATGCTTTGATAACGCTTAGGTGCTGATTCGTCTTCCATGTGCTTGACATAGCCGTAGCGAAGCACCGGGTCGAAGTCTTCCTGGCTGAGGTCGATCATTTCGACCGTGTGGCCTTTACGCCGGGCAGCTTGTGCATAAGCCTGGGCGTTGGTATGGCTGAAACTACCTTCATAGGGTGATCCTTGAATAACGAGTATGTTCATATCGTTTACTTCTTCAGTTATGCTGCATCTGGTTTAGGCGCTATCGAAAACCTCTGCCGACTCTATTATCTAAAATAATTTAATATTTGATAGATTATCATAAGCAAAACTGTTGACAGAAAGATGATATGAATGCAGGAAAACTACCCGATCATACTGGGGTCGGAACTGACAGGAGCGACCAGGGTGGCGCGGGTGCGGGTGAGGCGTGAGACCATGAGACCGACACAGGCATAGGCCAGAGCGAACAGGGCAACCACGATCAGCGGAAGACCCCAAGAGGTCAGACCTGCTGCACGTGAATCCATGATTGATTGGAGAGCGGTGTTGTACCACCAGCCAGGAGTCAATTTGCCGATGGTCTGCATGACCGGAGGCAGGGGGCCTCCCGAACTTGACCCGGAGGTGAACATAACCACCAAGCCGAAGATGACCCCTACCGAGTTTATGAGAGAAGAGGAAGGATTGAACTGAGCAAGCATGAATCCAAAGGAGGCCGCCGACACAGCGAATATCAGCATGACGAAAAAGCTCAGCAGCACCCTCCCCCAGCCAAGCGAAGCCAAAGACACCCCTGACGCCGCCATGCTGAAGGCGACGAGTGCCACGTAATATATCCAGGAGAAGCCTGCGAGGATGAGGGCTGCCGTGAGCTCCTGTCCGTTCAGGCTACTTGAACGCATTGGAGAGGCAAGCAGGCGTCGATGTCGGTCTGGAGAGCTGAAGGCTCCGAAAAGCGTAGCAACACAGACCGTCAGCGCTGTCATCAAGGGAAAGGCAGCCAGGCCGACGGTGGTGGCGAAACCTTCCAAGAGGGCGCCATGGTCATCATCCTTTGGGCTGGCATGGATGCCCACATGTGGCTGGTTGCTGGCATAGTGCGATACTGCATAGGCAGCCGCATCCTTGATCGCTGCAGACGAATGCAGCTCCATGGGACCGTTTTGGCCCAGATCTGACAGCAGAGCAGTACGAAGAGCATCGAAATAACTGTCCACCTGCAGTTGTGCCAAACTGCCGCGGCTGGAATTATAGGAGGCAGCTGTTTCAACTTTAGGGAAATTAAGAGCTTTGCTACCGCTGTGAGCTTGGGCGGCAGTATCTTCAAGCGCATCAAGAAAGCGTTGGCCATATCCCGCTGGAATGATGACAGTCAAATCGCTTTTGCCGGATACGTTGGCATCCTGCAGGGCCTGGGGTCTATCTTCAACTGTCACCAGTTGGGCCGACTTGCTCAGATACCGCTCCAGACCTTGGCCCAGCTCACAACCAACCTGGTTGCCGTGGTCCCTGTTAATAACGACTATTTTCGCCTTCGCGGGTTCAAAGCGACCAACCGAGCTTGAGGCATTGGCACGTACCGCGGCCTGCATGTTCGTGGAACCGATGACAATCATGATGAGGCTCATGCCCACCAGATACAAGAGGAGATAGAACTTATGCGCCCAGATGACGCGCAGTGCTGTTTTACAAGTATTCATAACGTTGTTTCCTTAGGAACAGACCGCAAATGGCTAGGAAGACGGCGGCCATGATAGCCAGGATGCCGCAGGTGCGGGCAAAGGGTGCCAGGCTGTCGTAGTAGACGATGTCGTAGAAGAGGTTGGAGACCTGCTTGACAGGGTTGATCAGGTGGAGGATCGGAGCATGCTCCTGGATGGCGTTATTAAGGTCCATAGCCAGGCTGCCGTAGAGGCCGATAAAGGCACTCAGCGTGCAGTCAATGCCTATGACCAGGCCAACCTTCGTTTCGGTGGACAGTTTAGGGATTGCTCCCATCATAGAGCCGAAAGCGGTAGCCATAAAGGTGCCCACGGCGATGGCCATGAGGGCTATCGGGTCACGACCACCGGTTTGCACGCCGCAGACTGTGCGGACGAAAATGTAGGCAACCAGAAGGCTGACTGCGGAGAAGAGCCAGGAGGCCAAGAAGGCGCCCGCTGCCTGCTGCCACTCGGGGCTGGGAGAACTGGCCCGTCGGGCTCCCAAGGCTGAAAGGTTGGGCTGAGTCCTGGCAATCATCTCTGCTGCGGTGCTGGCGCCGATAAGGCAGGCCATAGCGAGCACGGCAAAGAAGTAAGGTGCGGTCATCGAAGGATTGATATGGGTCAGACGGATTTGCTTAGTGTAGGTCTGTCGGCCGGATTGCAGCAGTATTTGAGTATTTGGCAAGGCCAAGGTTGAGCTTACCGAGTTGGCCTGATTGAAGCTGACTAGCGAGGCGGAGAGAATAGAGACCGTTATGCCTTCTGAGGCAGTTGAGTCGGATTGGATGTTGGCGGCTTCACGATCGGACAGGACCATGTTGACCCGTCCGTCAGAACCCGCGTACAGGTAGCCGATGTCCTTCTGACTATCCAGACGTGTGTCTGCTTCGGCCCTGGAAGTCACTGTCGTCGGGATAAGCAGCTGAGTGTCATCGGACCCGGCCTTGGGTTTCTTCGATAGTGATGAAACCAATTCGTCAGCGCCCAGGCTGGCTTTCCAGTTGGCGTCAGAGACTATGGCGAAATGTTGCGCCTCGGCAGTGTAACCGTCCTGGAGGTTGCCCATGATGCCCAGCATCAGAGCGGCCAATATGACTGGAAAGGCCAGTACCCAGAAGAGGGAGGAGGTATTGCGTATCGAGGTCTTGACGTTGATCAGGAATGAGTTCCACATAGATATGTGCTCCTTACGGCAATTGAGCCTAGGGACCGCGCTCAGTCGCGCAATTCCTTGCCGGTCAGTTCCAGAAACACGTCGTTCAGGGATGGCGGACGGCTGGTCAGGTGGCCGTAGCTGGTCTGGGTGGATTCCAGGACCGTCAGCACATCCTGCAAGTTGTGCTCGCCCTGCCGACAGTGGATAACCAATTCCTTGCCGTCATAATCGACGGACTGGGCCAGAGGCAGAGCACGGATCTTGGCCAGTGTAGACTCCTTCAAATCCAGTGTCTCGACAGTGACCTGCTCACCGGCCTGGACCATGCCCTTGAGCTCCTCAGCAGTGCCTAGGGCAATCTGTCGGCCGTGGTCCATGATCATGATGCGCGTGCAAATCTGCTCCACCTCCTCCATGTAATGGCTGGTGTAAACTACGGTTGCCCCCTGGGCGTTCAGCCGCTCGATGCCTTCCAGGATGGCGTTGCGGCTCTGGGGATCCACGGCGACGGTGGGCTCGTCAAAGAAGATGAGGTCGGGCTGATGGGCGATGCCACAGGCGATGTTGAGCCTGCGCAGCAGACCGCCCGACAGCTTGCCGGGACGGAACCTGCGGAAGTCACCCAGCCCCACGAAGTCAATAGCCTGCTCAACCAGATCCTTGCGGTCGGCCTTCTTGGGCACATAGAGGGAGCAAAAATAGTCGATGTTCTCCTGCACGTTCAGTTCGTTGAAAACAGCCACATTCTGTGGAACCACGCCGATATGACTTTTGAGGTCATAGGAGGTCGGGGTCATCTCCTGCCCGAATATCCGAACCGTCCCCGATTCAAAGCTGAGCAGGGCCAGTATGCAGTTGATGGCGGTTGACTTGCCTGAACCATTGGGACCAAGCAGTCCGAAAACTTCGCCTCGATTGACTTCCATGTCGAAGTGGTCCAAGGCCACCATGTCACCGTAGCGCTTCACCAATGCATTGACCTTCAAGGCCGGCTCTTGCTCACGTGAACTGTTCATGATTCCATCATCCCAGCTACAACTGGCCCAACACCATGACAGCCGTCATCAATGTTGTGGATGCTCAAATCAGACCTATGACATTTGTCATGGGTAGTCCTGCCTTCGGATAGGCTCAGGAACGGGTAGCCCGCCAATTACTATTTGAGACAATAGGGCAACTGGGCGAGGAGACATTCATGGGCAGGATAGCTGGCTGGCTGATTCTGCTTGGTCTGGGGACCTTATGCGGATCATGGTATGGTTCAGAGATTTCAGGAATCCTGATCGCAGGCCTCTTGGCCTCAGTAGCCGCAGGAGCCCTGTGCGAATGGCTGTTGCCAGCGCCGGGTTCCATGTGGGGTGGCGCTCTGGTGTCGCTTTTGGCAACGTTTATACCAGACTGGCTTTTCTTCTTGCCAGCTTTGGCCTTTGAGGCGGGGGTCGGACTCGGAAGCATGGTCCCGGCTACCAGGTCAGTCGGTATGAAAGTCCCCCAGACCGAGGACTCTAGACTGGTCTGGCCCAGGCTGCTCTTAGCCTTGCTGCCGGCATTCTTTTGGCTGGTACCTGGCATGGCCGACCTCATACAGTTCAGAGGCCTCCCCCAACGCTATGCCCTGCTGGCTTTATTGACCTCAGCACTGGCGCAAGGCGGCGGACTGACGTGCGCGCACTTGGCCGTAGCTAAGGGTCGTGTATGGCAGATTGAAGACACCGAGCGCTACAGGATCCGCCAACTGCATGGCCGCATCAACGACCTGGACGAGGAGCGGGCCCAGGCGACCCGGATGGCACACTTAACCGAGCGGACCCGGATTGCCCGAGATATTCATGACAATGTAGGCCACCTACTCACTCGAGCCATCATGCAGACCCAGGCTGGCCGGGTGGTTGCTCAGAGCAAAGGCGATCAGAGTACCGAGCAAGTCATTGATAGTGTCGGAAAGACTTTAGACGAAGCAATGACCACAATTCGTCGTTCGGTGCATGACTTGGAGGATGAGGGCACCGACTTCGCATCCCAGATGGAGGATGCCAGCTCCGAGGCTTCTATGGGGCGGCTACAGGTCGATCTGAACAACGGCATTAAGACAGCGCCTGCACCGGTGTGCCGTTGCCTGGCCAGCATTGTTCGTGAGGCCCTTACCAATACGGTCCGCCACTCTTCAGCCAAGTCGGCACAGGTCATTCTGCGCGACCTACCGGCCTTCTGGCAGATGGTGGTTCAAGACGACGGCGGAATTCAGCACTCGCAACCTGACAGCTCGCGTCATAAGAAACCAGAGCTCCAGCGCGGCATGGGGCTGGCCGATATAGAGGCCAGGGCCAGAGCCCTGGGCGGCACAGCCAACAGTGGACCCAACCAAAAAGGATGGAAGGTCTTCGTATCCTTGCCAAAGGAGCCCTGGTTCAACCGCAGTGCAACTGAGCACGTAGAGGATAGGAAGGTAATGGCATGAAAGTCGCTATCGCTGATGACGATCCGATCGTCTGCTCGTCCCTGTCAACAATTTTGACGGCAACCGGCGCTGCAGACGTGCTCTGGACTGCCAATGACGGTCAGTCAACCCTGGATTGTTACCAGGCCGCTGGTGGCAGGCCTGACGTGCTGCTGCTTGATGTGCAGATGCCTGGCATGGATGGCCTGGAGGCGGCGGAGCGCATCATCGCCATGGATTCGACTGCACGAGTGCTCTTTCTGACCACCTTTGCGGACAAGGAGTATATTTCCCGTGCCTTGGCCTTGGGTGCCAAGGGCTATGTAATCAAGCAGGACGTGGCTTCTGTGGTGCCGGCCCTGCAAGCCGTCATGGCGGGACAGACGGTTCTTGGAGCTGAAGCAGTGGCTAATCTGTCACTCGGCAAGCAAGAGGAGCAGACGCAAAAAGATCCAGCCGACCCTCGCCCCAGACGCTTCCAAACACTGACTGACCGCGAACGTGAAATCGTCGCTCTCGTGGCCGATGGCCTCGATAATCAGGCCATCGCCAGGCGGCTCTATCTCAGCGAGGGCACCGTCCGCAATCACATCTCAGCCATCCTGGCCAAGACCAACCTGGCCAACCGCACCCAACTCGCCGTGGAATGGCTGTCCTCGCAAGAGTCGTGAGCATACAGCTTTTGGAGTCTCGATCGTTCAGAGCTTTTCGATTGGTGCCAAGCGCAGCATCAGCCTCTTGGTCCCCTCGGAACCGAAGTCCACGGTCAGGACCGAGTTGTGACCCTTGTCCTGAATGTCGACCACCTTGCCCAGGCCATACTGGTCATGGGCCACCCTGTCTCCCAGGGAGAAATCCTGAATGGACAGGCCGTTCGACTTGGGTTGGGCTGAGGCCCTGCCAGCGTGTGAGGTTGACGATGAGCTTGTTGTGCTTCGTCTGGTCGTGACTCTTCCATTTCTTGAGGAGGAGCCGCGAGAGCCGTACCCTGATGATCCAAACGAACGCTGTGAGGAGGTTCGCGATCGCCCATACCCACTGCGGGAAGAGCCAAACCCGGATCCGGAGCCAAAGCCGCCGAATGAACGATGACCGAATGCACGGCCATCGCTTTCATCCTCGAAACCACCGAATTCGTCCTCGTCATCACCCAGGTCCCAACCTGCGCGCATCCGCTCGTTTCCTGCCTGTCGACGCTTCCAGTCGATTAACTCGTCAGGGATGTCGTCCAGGAACTGGCTGGGTAGCATCTCATTGACCTGCCCCCACTGAGAGCGGACGGCCGCCCGGGTCAGGTAGAGACGCCGCTTGGCACGAGTCACGCCCACATAGGCCAGCCGACGCTCTTCCTGCATCTCATCGGCATCTTCCAGACAGCGGGAGTGCGGGAAGGTTCCCTGCTCCATACCGGTCAGGAAGACCACAGGATACTCCAGGCCCTTGGCCGTGTGTAGGGTCATCAGCGTCACCTTGCCTGAGTCGTCGCCCAGGCCTGGCAGCTGGTCCGAGTCGGCCACCAGTGCTGTGGTCTCCAGGAAACCTGCCAAGGTAGCGTCAGGAGTCTTCTGTTCAAATTCGGCGGCCACGGACTGCAACTGGCCAAGGTTCTCAAGCCGGGAGGCATCCTGCGGGTCAACCGACTTGCGAAGCTCATCCAGCATGCCGGACTCCTCCAGAACCTTCTCGACGATCTGAGACGGCTTGGTATCGTGCTCTGCGGCAAAGCCGGTCAGGGAGGTGATCAGATCCCTGAAGGCCTTCATCCGCTTGACCATCAGCGTGGAAGCCCCGGGCACCTCCTCTATATGTTGCACCCCCTCCCAGAAGGAGACCTGATGCAGATCCGCATAGGAGGTCGCCGCTGCCTCGGCACGTGCGGCCAGGCCCCGCTTGGGCACGTTGAGTATCCGCCGCATGTTCACGTCGTCCTGGGGATTGGCGATGGCGTGCAGATAGGCCAGTGCGTCCTTGATCTCCTTGCGCTCATAGAAGCGGGTCCCACCCACCAGCTGATAAGGCAGGCCGGCATTGATCAATCCCTCTTCCAGGGCGCGGGACTGGGCGTTGGCCCGGTACATGATGGCCATGTCGGAGTATGGAATGCCTTCCTCGCTTCGTAGCCTGGCAATCTCGGTGGCAATCCAGGCTGCCTCCTGCTGGGCATTGTCGGCTGCGTAGCCCACGATGGGCTCTCCCTTGCCCAAGGCAGTCCAGAGTTTCTTGGGCTTGCGCCCCTCATTCTTGACGATGATGGCGTTGGCCGCATCCAGAATGGTCTGGGTGGAACGATAATTCTGCTCCAGGAGGATGGTCCGGGCTCCGGGGAAATCCTTCTCGAAGTCCCTGATGTTGCTGATATCAGCCCCTCGGAAGGCATAGATGGACTGGTCCGAATCCCCCACCACGGTGATCCAGGCGGGATCCTGCTTGTCAGCATCGGCGCCGGCCAGCTCGCGCATGAGCACATACTGGGCATGGTTGGTGTCCTGGTACTCGTCCACCAGCACGTAGCGGAAACGATGATGGTAGTACTGCGCCACCATCGGGGATTGTTGGAGCAACTGGACCGTACGTACGATCAGATCGTCGAAATCGACAGCATTGGCCTGAGCCAGCCGATGCTCATACTCGGCGTAGATTACGGAGTAGAGCTCCTCCTCGTTGCCGAAGCGGGCGGTGATCTGCTGGCCGCGCTGACCGGGCCGGTAGTCGGGGGCGTACTCCTGCAGCTGCGTGCGCCAATCCTGCAGGTTGTTCTTGTAGTCAGATATGTGGCTCAGAATGTTTCTTGGGGTGTAGCGCTTCAGATTAATGTTGAGATCCTTGCCGATCAGCTTGATCAGGCGCTCGGAATCGGCTGTGTCATAGATGGTGAAGCCCGACCGTAAGCCGATCTCCTTGCCATCTCGCCTCAGAATACGCACGCAGGCTGAATGGAAGGTAGACACCCACATGCGGTCGGCCACAGGCCCAATCAACCTACGCAGACGTTCGCGCATCTCGGAGGCCGCCTTGTTGGTGAAGGTGATGGCCAGAATCTGACTGGGCCAGGCGCCAAACTGACTGAGAATCCAGGCGATTCTGCGGGTCAGCACCCTTGTCTTGCCCGAGCCTGCGCCTGCTCCGATCAGCAGGGCCTGCCCCTGGTATTGCACTGCCTCGGCCTGCCGATCGTTGAGCCCCTTGAGCAGCTCCTTGGCGCTGCGCTGGATCAAGTCCGGTTCCTCGTTCACAAGCCACCTCTTGCCATCTGGTCTCGGTCACCGTCACAGGCCGGATGGCGCACACCCGGCAACCAACTATTTCTACCACAAAGCGGTGTCATCGACCTTGGCTCACGGGTTAGCCAGCAGACATAAAAGACCCCGCCCGCTTCGGATAGGGAAAGCGGACGGGGTTTAGTCGGGGAAGCCGAGATGACCCAGTCAGTTGCGCACTTGATCCTTGGCGTTGTTGACAGCCTCAGTGGCGCCCTGCTCAGCCTTGGCCTTGCCGACCTTTGCATCGGCCTTGGCCTGGTCCATCTTGTCGGAGGCGGCGTCCTTGACGTCACCCAACTTGTCCTGGGCAGCGTCCTTTGCATCGCCCATCTTGTCGGCAACGGCGTCCTTGGCATCGGATGCCTTGTCCATAACGGTGTCTTTTACATCGCCTGCGACGTCGGAAATCTTCTCGCCGGCAGACTTCATGGCATCCTTTGCATCATCCAGAATCCCCATATGGTCCTCCTTAGGTCCTTTAACGCATCGCGACGATGCGTGACCATTGCGGTCAATTTTCACTGTAACAGTCAGGGCCTTGAATCCGCGGATTGACGGGCTGACACGCCAGGAAGACACTCCAATCCGCTGGCGGTGAACCTGACGGATCAGGACAGCCGGACCACAGTCCCAGAACCGGGTTATCTTGGTGTCTATCCGTCGGGACCATAGGGGCCCCGCATTCATGACGACAAGGACGATGACATGCAGGAACTTGAGGAGCGAATCCGCCGCCAGGGCACGGTCAAGCCTGGCAATGTACTCAAGGTGGACGCCTTCCTCAACCATCAGTGCGACGTGCGGCTCTTCGACCACATGGGCGCTGAATGGGCCCGCCTGTTCGCTGGACACCAGATCGACAAGATTCTGACCATCGAGGCATCCGGCATCGGCATCGCCTGCCTGGCCGCCCGTCACTTCGGCGACGTGCCGGTGGTATTCGCCAAGAAGACCCAGTCCATCAACCTTGACGGCGACCAGTACACGGCCCGCATCTACTCCTTCACCAAGCAGCGTGAATACCCCGTCATCGTGGCCAAGCGCTTCCTCAAGGAGGGCGAGCACGTGCTGATCCTTGACGACTTTTTGGCCAAGGGCAACGCCCTGCACGGTCTGATCGACATCTGCCATGATGCCAAGGTCGTCATCGAGGGCATCGGCATCGCCGTGGAGAAGGGCTTCCAGGAGGGCGGTCGCACCCTGCGCAAAGAGGGCTACAACCTCAAGTCCCTGGCCATCGTGGAAAGCATGGACCCGGACCAGGGCACCATCACCTTTGCTCACAATCCTGCCTGAGCAGGTCGGCGCCTGGTCCGGTTCGCATAAACAATAGCTCAGTCCACCTGATGCTCGCTGGTGCCGCCCTCCAGAATGGTCTTCACGTCGTTCAGGGAGATGTTGACCATGGCAGTCACGGCGGCATCGGTGTAGAAGCCGATATGAGGCGAGACCTCCACATTGGGCATGGCCTTGAGGGTCTCCAGGGCCTGATTATCGACCTTGGTTCCGCTCAGATCCTTTTCGAAGATGCCGGCCTCCCCTTCGATGGTGTCGATGGCGGCACCAGCGATGGACTTGGTCTGCAGGGCCTCAATCAGGGCCGGGGTGTCCACAATAGGGCCTCGGGCGGCGTTGATCAGGAAGGCCGAGGGCTTCATGGCTTCCAGGGCCTGCGCGTTGATCAAATGATGGGTGGTCTCGTCCAGCGGCGTATGAACGGTGACGATGTCGGCCCGTTTCAAAAGGGTGGGCAAATCCACGTAATCAAGTGTGTCCGCCAGCTCGGGGCGATGAACCGGATCGTTGGCGATGACGGTGGAGCCCAGCGCCCGGAAGATTCTGGCCACGGCCGATCCGATCTTGCCGGCTCCGATGATCCCCACGGTCAGGTTGTGGATCTCATGGGCCTGAAGTCCATCCCAGGTATAGTCATCCTTGGCCTCGCGAGCGCTGGCCTCCCCCAGATGCCGAACCAGACGCATGACCTGGGCCAGAACCAGTTCGGAGACCGACCGGGGCGAGTAGGCAGGTACGTTGGTGACGACCAACCCGTTCTCCCGAGCGGCCTGCAGGTTGACGATGTCATACCCGGTGATTCGCAGGGTCAGTTGCTTGAGACCATACTCCTTGAGCCGCTGGTAGAGCTCAGGCTCGGGCAGGGCCGCGTGCTGCTGGATGACGATTCCGTCGTATCCCTTGATCATGTCAACAGTGTTCATCCCCAGATCGTGGTCAGTGGTATCCACTTGAATGTCATTGGCTTGCGCCCAGGCCTGAATGGCCTCCTGCTCGTCGGGACGTACTGAATACATAAGAATGCTGGTCATTTTTCCTGTCCTTGGTAACTGTCTTCATTGATGGTTTTTGCCGGCTGTCGGATGAATCGCCAGATGAGTCATCCGCGATTCTGACGCATATAGTCGCCGATCCGCTCCACGGCAGTGTGCAGGTCCTCCATGGAAGCCGCGTAGGAGATGCGGACGTAGCCCTCACCCCCGGGCCCAAAGCTTGCCCCGGGGATTACCGCCACCTTGGCCTTGCGAGCCAGGTCATAGACGAAGCTCCAGCTGTCGCGCATGCCCTCGGGCAGCCGGGCGAAGATATAGAAGGCGCCCTTGGGATCAATGACGTCCAGCCCGACCTCAGGCAGGGCCTTGACCAGATAGTCCCGCCGTTTACGATATGCTTCGCGCATCGGGTCCGTGTCATTTATACCCTTGGTCAGAGCCTCCTGGGCCGCATACTGGGCGTTGGTGGTCACCGATGTAATAGTGAACTCGTTGACCTTGCTGATCTGATCAATCACGTCGGCGGGGCCAGCTGCGATGCCGACCCGCCATCCAGTCATGGCATGGGACTTGGAAACCCCGCCAAGAACAACTGTCTGCTCGGGCAGGATAGTGCCCATGGACACGTGAGTACCCTGGTAGGTCAGCTCGGCGTAGATCTCATCGCTGAGCACGAAGAAGCCGTGCTTGCGCGCCACCTGGGCCAGAGCCTCCAGATCCTCGCGGGCATAGGTCACGCCGGTGGGGTTGGTGGGATAGTTGAGCACCAGGGCTTTGACCGGACCCTCGCTGTTTTCGACGGCGGCCTCCAGTTTGTCCGGCTTGAGAATGAAGCCGTCCTCGGAGGTATCCACGAAGACGGTTTTGGCGCCGCTCAGCTGGGCGATGGGGATGTAAAGCGGGAAGATGGGCGTGGGCAGAATGACCGTATCACCCGGGTTGATCATGGCGGTAAGGCCCGAGAAGATACCCCCGGTGGCACCGGCCGTAATCACAATCTGGCTGTCAGGGTTGTAGTCCAGCCCGTACTTGGCCTGAAGATAGTCGGCAGCTGCCTTACGCAGACTGGGCATACCGCGGCTCTCGGTGTAATGACTGTGATTGTTTTGAATGGCCTCGATACCCGCCTGCTTGACATGCTCAGGGGTGAAGAAGTCAGGCTCCCCCAAGGTCAATTTCACAATGCCGTCTATTCCGGCAATCTCCTTGTTGAACTCGAGAATGTCGCTCGGTGCCAGAGCTTTGACCCTGGCATTCATATGATCCGCCAATGTCATTGGCTTGTCCTTTCCCATGCGGTTACTACAACCATTGTCGCTGGTGCTGTCCTACCGACTATGCGGTGACGATGCACGGGAAATGCTGTCGACGACTGCAGGGCCGGTGGGTTCCGATCCGTGCAACCGTTCCTACAAGGCACGCGGCGTCACAGATCGAATCCGTGCCACCAATAGGTAAATCGTGTGCCCTGCATGCTGAAACCTCCTGCGGAATCTACAATCAGCATTAAAGTAAGCGTACAGCGAAGTTTCAGCAATCTTATAAACGCGACCATTATTTGACCAGACGCTTGCATTTTGCGGACGCGATAAGCATCCAAAATAAACGTGCCTATGACAAGACAGACCAGACTAATCTCGAAATTTCAGAGATTTATCTTAAGGCTCCCTTGGGAGTCTCTCGCAAGCCGCAGCCTGCGAATCCGTAATCAACACATTCAGATACCCCTTCCCATACAAGCTCATCCCGTACCGAAGCATTGGTCGTTTGCATCCTGGGTCCTATCGCTTCACTACGGTCTGTAAGCTATGCTCGGCAAGAACGAATTCGGGTAAAAGTCTTGTCAAAGTTGTGTCGCACTACCAAACTCGGACGCGAGATTCGCCTTATCCGACTGTTGCGTCCCTGCATTGAGATCTCTGTCATATACTTTGCCTCAAAGACAGGCAAGAGACAGAATTCTTGGATGTGTCGGCCAAAAGGGGTGAGGAAATGACCATTCGAGTTGCACTGGTCACAGGGGCCACCAGCGGCATTGGGTATGAAACCGCTCGAATGCTCGCAGAGCATGGATACCGAGTGTATGCAGCAGGACGACGCGTTCAACGGCTGGAGCCGCTTGGCGACAAGGGGGTGACGGCTGTGCAGATGGACCTGACTGATTCTGCATCCATTGAGAAGGCTGTCGCACGAATTCTGCAGAAGGAAAAACGCGTCGACCTGCTGATCAACAACGCCGGATATGGCTCCTATGGCCCGGTCGAACAGGTCCCCATCGAAGAGGTCCGACGACAATTCGAGGTCAACCTCTTCGGCCTTGCCCGCTTAACCCAGCTGGTACTGCCCGCCATGCGCCGAGCCAGACTCGGCCGGATCGTGAACACATCATCCATGGCAGGCCGGATGGTCACCTATATGGGCGCCTGGTACCATGCCACCAAATACGCTCTCGAAGCCTTCAGTGATGCTTTGCGCATGGAAATGCATCCCTTCGGCATCGACGTGGTCCTGATCGAGCCGGGGGCAATCGCCACCAACTGGGGCGCAATAGCCGCCGAACATCTCCAGACAGTCACACGCAAGAATGCCTATCAAAAGTCAGGATCCCAAGCTGCCGCCGGGTTGCGCAAACTATACTCCAGCAGGCATTTGACCCAACCATCAACCATCGCCAAGACCATCGTACGTGCCTCGACAGTACGCCATCCCCGTCCACGTTACCTTCTGGGCTTCGGCGCCAAGCCTCTGGTCGCCCTTCATGCCCTGCTCCCCACCCGTGTATGGGACTATCTGATGGTCCATGCTAAGGACTTGTAGACAATAAAAAAGGTATCAAACGATACCCCACCGTCGAGTTTCAAAGGAATAACGGCATTTAGGGCATGTTCATTCAGATGAACCGGTCCACAGCTTCTTAGATTCACTGCTGCTGAATACAAAAAGCTCGCTTTTGAAAGCCGCCAAGCTATGCAAAATGAAGCAGACAGTCAGCAAGGGATACCGTAGGACAGAATCAGCATCCTTACCACAGAGTCCCTCGCCAATTGGCAGAATTCCGACTCCTCAAGCCTCTAGAGCTTGAGCTCCTAGGAGCGCCTGCTCTGCCGCCATGGGGACTCGTCCCAGTCCATCCAGACCAACATTGAGCAGATAGTTGATGCCGTACTTGTTCAGATGGGCCTTGTAATCGTGAATGGTCTTCGGGCTCTTCCAGTTCTGGTCATGGTAGGAGAATCCCCAGGAATCGTTGATGGTTCCGGCGGTCTCATAAAGGCCGAGCTTTGAGGGTTTGAATCCTTCGACGGAATTGTAATCGACATCTTCCTCCGAGGAGGCTTTGGCGCTGGCATCCGAATCCTCAGGGATCTCGTTGTCTCCCAAAGAGACATAGTCGTAGCGACCGTTGCCAAGTCTGGAATTAATCAGGCAGTCCGGCTGTAGGCGCTTGACCGTATCGTAGATGGTCTGGCTCTGCTCGTCGCTGAGAGTCATGGGCATGTCGAACCAGGCGACCGATATTTCCCCGTAGTTGCTCATGATCTCTTCGATCTGCGGCATGATCTTGTGCTTGAACGCACGGTCGTAGTTCTTCTCCCCCACAAAGTCCCAGCTGTTGTCCCAGGTGGTGCCCGCCGTCTCGATGTCATTTGAGAGGTATCCGCCGCCATCCGGTTCATGCCAATCCAAATCTTGAGAATAGTAAAGGCCAAATCGCAGGCCAGCCTTGCGGCAGGCCAGGGACAACTCGCCAATTACATCCCGGTGAAATGGTGTCGCGTCATAGACGTTGTAAGCATCTACCAGGGATCGGTACATGGCGAAGCCGTCGTGGTGCTTTGCTGTGACGACCAGATACTGCATGCCGCAACGCTTTGCAAGATCGACTATGGCATCGGCATCGAAGTAGATGGGATTGAAGGCCTGGGTCAGGCGTTCGTACTCCTTGTTGGGAATCTGGAGCTTGGATTGGATCCACTCCGCGTAGTTGCTTGACGACTTTCCCTGGTACTCCCCTCCCAGGAGCGAATAGAGACCCCAGTGAATCATCATTCCATACTTGGCTTGCTTGAACCATTCCACGGTATCGCTCATTACTTACCTCTGTTTCTGCTGATTAACACGAATTGTTTGAACCGGACCTCAGATGGTCAGCTTGCCCTTCTTGACAACGAAAGTATCATAAAGAGCCATACGCACATAGCGGACTCCTGTACACATGATCATGAAACCTGGATCTTTCCTGCCAAGTACCCTGACCGAAACCTGGAAAGAAGTAACGAGCGACCAGGGAGCTGAGGATCCCGGTGGTATTGGCTGCAAAGCCTTCAAATGACGTAGATAAGGTGCCTAGCATCAAAATCGGTGGACTGCTGTTCACTGTACCTCTTTTGACCCCATGAAGGTTCCTTCCTCGGAACTGTCAGCACGTTCCCCATTCGTGATGGAGAGCGATTGCTTCACTCATATACTGCAAAACAACCGGATTCCATGAACCATCTTGGTCATGAATACTTCGATAGGTACTATTTTGTTAACAGTATATACCCAATTCAGAATCATACATGCCAGAGACTTCATGCCACTATGAATTATCAAGATCTGCCATAGGGCGATTAACGAGCATATTATTAGTATCCGGTCTTTAAAGCGACTTAATGGCATGTATGCAAAACTGATATCTGACAAACGATTAAGAGCACAAACATGACATTCTACAAAACAAGAAGTATCTTTAGTAACTGTCATTAACAGACAAGAATAGGATAGAGGACATCATTGCTGTCTGCATGCGAGCAAGGCAAGCCCGCTACTGACAGTTAGCCCTCAAGAGCACGGTCCATCAGCTTGGTCATTCGACGATCGGCTGAGGACCGGCACACTAACTGCATTCGTGTTCCGGTCAGGAAGAGCCGAACAACCATACCGACAGAAAGAAACAAGGAAATGAGTGATTCATCCCCGCAGAAAGCCAGTCACGATCAGTCCACTTGGGCATCTATTGCTACCTGGCGGATGGCCTATGAAGGTATGGTCAAGTCCAGTTCCGGTCTTGAAGAGGGCGGCCAGTCGGGCGATGCTGTCGAGAGGCTGATTCAAGAAGTTGAGGCCAACCCGGATTACACCTCCGTCGGTTATGGCGCCTTGCCGAACCGGGAAGGCGAGATGGAGATGGATGCTGCTTTCATGGACGGGAACAGCATGGCCTTGGGCGCAGTGGCCGGCATCCAGCATGTACTCCACCCCATATCCGTGGCAAGGCAACTGAGTCGACGCCATACCAGCAGCTTTCTGGTTGGACAGGGAGCGACTCGCTACGCCCAGGTCAGCGGATTCGAAATGCGCAATATGCTGACGGACAGAGCTAGAAGACGTTGGGAGCTGGAGGCTGCCAAGACCACAACACCGGAGTCTGCCAGCCCTTATCGAGGGCACGATACGGTCGGGGCCATCACCTTGGATATGCAGGGTTCGATGGCTGTTGGCACATCGACATCAGGTCTCTTTATGAAGGAGCCGGGCAGAGTGGGCGATTCACCCCTGCCCGGCTCGGGCTTCTACGTGGACAGCGCCATCGGAGGAGCTGCCGCCACCGGGCTGGGGGAAGACATCATGAAAGGATGCCTCTCCTATCGTATCGTCGCCCTGATGGGAAGCGGATTGACCCCGCAGGAAGCCTGCGATTCTGCAGTCTACGAATTCGACGACCTCCTGAGGAACCGCTACGGCAAGGCCGGCGAGATCTCTCTGATCGCCCTCAACAAGAGAGGGGATTGGGGGGTCGCCACCAACGTGGAATTCACCTTCTGCACAGCCAAGAAAGGCCAGCAGATACGCATACTCATGGCCAATCCGGACGGTAAGGGCAGAACACGAATCGAACCAGTGACTAAGGAATGGCTGCAGGAATATAAACGCTCGCTCAAGGCACCCATCAAATGAACGTTACAAAAACATGCAAGATGAGCTACACCGAAATAATTGTCAGAATACAGAACGCCCTCAATCAAGGCCGGCTGTACGCCTTAAAACCCCTTAACTGTATCCTCACTTAACTAGGTGCTCACTGCCGGACCCTTGCCCCTTGGGCAAGCGCCCGGCAAACAATTCAGAGGGACAGTCAAATAGATGCACCTCTAGAGGTATAATCATGTTCCTCAATGGGGACATTACCAATCAAACAATAAGTGAAGCAATTTTTTATACGTCAATCTATTTACCGCAGATTGTCAGGTAGGTAAGGAAGGAAATCAAAAAGGGGATTAGTCGGGTACAAGCGTACATTGAATAATGAGGATTGTAAGTTTAAATTTATGTGGATCAAAATTCCCAATATTTTGCCTTTTAAGGAAAGGCAAAGAGACCACACCACTGAGAATGTGTACTGTACGGCGGCATGACCTCCGTCGGTGTCCCCCCGACGAACCTGAATTCGCCTTCGATGCAATCGACCAGCCCGTTTATGCTCGCATATGGAAATCAGAGGTCTGTTTAGACAGCATGCTGTTGTTATATAATTGTTATGAAATTAAGTCGCAGGCGACGCTGTTGTACTGAGCATTTGAATTTGAATTTTTATCTGATAATTCTCTCCGTTTTATTGCAGATAGTAATGGGCCGCCTCGTTTGCGTATCCATAAATGTAAGCCTGCATTACGACCCAATCTACAGGAATGTTTGCTTACATGCAGATGACTACGAAATCACTCATCTCAGGGTACCTGACGTATGCTACCCCATATGACCTCCCAGCACTTTCTGAAATAGATGCTCCAGAATCTACGTCAGCTACGCCAGCGATTCTGTCTCTTATCGGGAAGCCCTCCGTAGCTTGTGGTGTAGCTGTGTCGAATATCACGGGATCCATTGTTTCTAATATCGCTAACGGTTGCTGACCCCTGAATCAACATGAGCAAACAAATTAGTAAAACAAGAACGTTGGCATTAATCGGAAGGAACCGAATATGTCAACCACTTCATTGAACGCCGAGAGTCTTAGGCCTATGCCTCCCCTGCGGAACTCACGCTTAGGGATTTTGATACCGCTCCGGTGCTCTCGCCGACACCGTCAATTGTCTCATTCTTTACCGCCCCCACAGTTGAGTGAGGTCAGTTCTGCATTGGGGTTTCGGCGGCTCCTGTGACGACGGACTCTCGCGACTGTATGCTAGAAGTGGTCATCACTTCAGCGGCCAGAAAATGAGCACCAGGTACTTTGAGAGGAAAAGCCATGAGCTTGACCAATGACAACAATCCGAGGATCGAAGTCACGATGATATTTGCTGACTGCAAAGACCCGATGGCTGCGGCAGTGAAATGGGCTCAAAGCATCGCCACTTCTGAGGAAATAGATCCTAGCAAGGATCAAGTCGTGTTTATCCGTGAACTCAGGCGCGCAGAGCCGAGTCTAAGTCTGAAATCAGCCGTGTACCTTGCCAAAGTGACAGCGAGAACTTCCCGAATCGAACGCAATGCGAATGGAACAGGCATCAAGAGTCTGCTGGACACCGATCGCAATATTCCGTGAGTCCCATCCGTCCCATTCAAGCGAACAGGACATACTGGACATATGGGTATGCCTCGGAGTCATCTAATTTACTACACATCGGGCTCACCATGATTGGGACTGTTTTGTTTAGCTACACCTTCTCCCCCAGCAAAATAATGCTTGCCACTTTCTCCGTTGCTATGTGGCAATGAACCGACTTCCCCTTTACCGGATGTAAGACCAGTGTGGCCATACTCTGGTCTTGATGATTGCTGATGGTGCTTCCCGCAATGCCTGCGTGGATTGCTGAAAATCTCGGTCAGACGTGTCTTGGACTACTTCGTTAAAACTTTGCCCATCAAATAATCGGAGCCGGTGAAGAGCTCTCCAATTGCGCTATAGAAGACTTCGAGTAATCGCGTGCTTACCTGCAGTATTTATCTCATCAGCAATTATGCTGGCTTTTCGTTTTCTATAGCTAATGTACGGCTAAGTCGTTTGGTATACATGTCAACCAAAGGAGATTGATATGCGGTCAAAGAATACACAAGCTACTGAACCTAGTGGACGCAAGCGTGTCAGCGGCGCTGATGTTGATGTTACTGGAACAGCTGGCGCCCTCGAACTCACTACAACAGCGCAAAAGCCAAGGATCGAACAGGTCCAAACTGGAGAAGATAGTTCATCACTCAGCACTGCAGAACTTGATCAATTGACCGATCGACTGGATCAGATTTTAACAGAGATTAAAAATACTGACCCAGGGACCATTCCACATTGCGCTGAAAACTGGGTAACTTCTTAGCGAGCGCAACATTCTCTTATAACTGACCTTCAAATAACCAGATCCGACCAAGGTTTAATTTGGGAGGGTTCATTTTAGATAAGACTGATCGTTACCCAATACGGCGTCCAGGTCTCTGAAATCGTCAGCGGAATCAGTACATTACACAAAGTCTAGAACGGAATTCCCAGTACAAATGGGTACTGCAATCAGGTCATGCTGCAGCTCTGATTGGAGGAAATTTCGTCAGAGTCCCGTTGGAAATAATTGGACTTGACGGAGTAATACGGAAGTACTTCAGCTGATTTGTGTTCTGACGTATTTGCAATTCTGATGACCACTGACACCGGAAAAGTTAATGGTTGCCAACTTTTCTTGTAATTAAAGGAGGGCCAAATGAAACCAAGGAGAGACGCGGAACGGGTTCCGCCTTCATTTATAGATATCAGGATTAGCAATATTATCGTTAGCGGCATTGAAGGGGTGGTATTTACACCGAGAACTTTCTGGTTGTAACCATTTTTAAAAAACTGCATATACTTGTTTAACAATTCTCGTGGCTACCCAGCCGATACTTGTATTCCTTATACATTCAATCAAAAAAAGATCATGGAAAGTCCTTCATGGCAAGTGGTGCCAGTTGAGATACATAGCTATTACGCTGGTTATTACTCCTCCTATCGCGATTTTATGCTCGGATGGAGGCCATCCTCATGGTTTTAATTCTTGCGTTTATTGCTGGCAGTTTAGCCAGCAAATCACTATTCCTAGCATCTACAGCTTTCAAA
Source organism: Bifidobacterium sp. JNUCC 75 (assembly GCF_054819865.1). Classification (NCBI taxonomy): domain Bacteria; kingdom Bacillati; phylum Actinomycetota; class Actinomycetes; order Bifidobacteriales; family Bifidobacteriaceae; genus Bifidobacterium; species Bifidobacterium sp. JNUCC 75. Next base: position 78,818 of record NZ_JBTHIF010000001.1, read on the forward strand.
AAGAAGGAACGATAGTGATGGACAAAAACCGTCTATTATTCTTGACTGTTTGGTCAAATAATGCTATCTTGGCGAGCATGGGTCGCAAGAGAAGCTTCGATGATGATGAGGTGCTTGCCCGTGCCCGCGAGGTTTTCTTGGAGCATGGCTATGAGGGCACGTCGATCGATGCTCTCGTCAAGGCCACGGGTCTGCTCCGAGGTAGTCTCTACGGTGCGTTCGGTAGCAAGCGTGGCATGTTCGTGGCTGCGCTGCATGATGCAACGGATTCGGAGTCGCGCGATTCAGGAGTGCTCAATCTGGTATTGGTGGCACTCATGGAGCTGTCAGACCATGATCCTGAGGTTCGCAGACTGGTCAGGGATTACCTCGTAAAGCTGTCCAACTCGGGATCTGACGATACCAATGCTGTGACCGTTGATGTCGCCACGCTCCTTGGCGAGACGCTGCTGCAGCGTGCACATATTCGGTTTCAGTCTGATAATGAAAGAAGCAAGTCATGAACAACAAGGTGGCAATTGTCGGGCGGACGCTGGAAGTTGAACCGCAGGGCTTGGATAAGATGTGGTCGTTCAAAGGGAAACTGGTGGTGCCGCTCGAGCATGTTCTGGGTGCGAGCGAGGATCCGGGCATTCTTGATGATGCCAAGGGGCTGCGTTCGCCCGGCCTTCATGTTCCCGGTAAATGGGCCGGCACATACATTGAGCATGGGGAAAAGACATTCTGGAATGTCACCCGACCGGAAAGCCCCATCGTCATCCAACTCAAGGACGAGCACTATGATCGGCTGGTGCTCGGGGTGGAACATCCCCGCGAGCTGGTTGACCGGATCAACGCGGCCATCACCAAGCAGTAAACGACGGATTACAGCACCCAAGCTCTTCAATCGACCATCGGCGTTCGAGTAGTCAGAAGATAACCGGATAAGCCGACATGCCATATGACCATACTGTTTTTGACGTATTGCCGTACGACTTGTCGGCCCAGATGCTCACTCCCACTCGATGGCAGCAGTTCTGATGTCCCGTCATTCCAGTTGCATCCAGTTTTCGGTGCCGTCTCGAATCGAGTGCCGCCAGGTAACGCCATGTCGCGCTTCGTCGGCTTCGGGGACAAAAGTCGGGACAACTTCAAATACTTTTTTCGAACTCAGGGCTTTGAGTTTTTATTTTTGTCCCAAAGAGTGCAGCGGGCCGACTTTGGAGGCTCAATAGCGCCGAAAGCGCCCGTTTTGAAACTCAACCGCCCTTTAACCCGCAAGCCGCCAGCTGCAATCGTAAGTGAATCAGCGCGGGTGGTTTGCGCGCCATTTGCAAAACCCCAGGTCGCGACCCTTCGCCATTCGTGGGAAAAGTGAGTAGTCTCAGGTGGCTTACTCATGAGTTGAACCGCTTTCGCGATTAGGGGCCTAATAGCGGCTTCTCCACTAACTGCCCCTGGGTTTGCCTTTGTCCGCCGCACGGGATGGCTCCCGAGGCAACGCGGTGAGATAATGCCATCCAACGCAGGCAATGGAGCCTGAAAATATAGGTGACGGCGGCATGGCCCGAGCCAGCACTTTTGGCCCGCCTCCGTAGCCTCCTTTTTCATATGCGGTCCGCGATACGCCTATGGGAGCGATTCGCTCGTGCAAGGCTGTAAACACGCAGAGAAAACGAGGTATTGGATGAATAGCGAACCGATCTACAAAGAATTCCTTCTTGGAGAAGGCTTAAGCGAGTTGAAGAAAATTCGAGATGGCTGGAGGGATGAAAGCGGCTATTCCGAGTCGAGGGGAGGAACCTCTTTAATACCTGAAAATCTATGCAATGTCTCAGGGTCCGAACGGCTTAACTATACCTTCATCATGGACAGAGCCAATGAGTGCATGTATCGACTGATTTGCGAGTCGATTTCCATGCTTCTTACAGAATATGGATACATAACACTACGTGCCCGCGTTCGCAGAAGCGATGCTTACCAATATCTCCCAAAAGACGGCCTAGCCGGGCCGACCGTCCTCAAAGCGAGCAAGAGGGTGGTCCGCATAATCAAGGTGGATGTCGATGGCTCCCCGAGCGTTTTTGTATTCAAGGAACCTGGATTAGACCAGAGTCTCCCGAAAGAGCTTGAGGATTCGCTGAGGGAAAACTTTGGGGTATCGAAAATCACCTACGTCTCTTTGGTTATGGACGGAGCGAAGAGGGAGGTTCTCAATTACGAGTCGGTGAAGGACGCTACGCCCTACATCTCGGTTAAAGAGTTCTTCCGCCTGTTCTTTCCACAAGAGGAGTTCGACAAATTCGAGGAGGCTGTGGTTGAGCTTAGGCAGAAAGCGCGTTCCTACTATGGCTTGAGCATAACCAAATCGCTTAACCATTTGCGCATGGGCCATTTCAGGAGAGACATCCGAGACCGTCTGATCGGCTACAAACCAGACGTGGAATTGGGGTCCGAACAGAGAATGGCCATAGACAAGAGCTTTGTCGTAGACGGCAGATACTCGGCGTTGACCGGTGACACGGATTTCGCAGTAAGCTTCCAGACCGCAGAATGGCTAAGGGATTCTTTAACGCATGCAGGATGCATAGATTTCGCCCCCATCGCGTTGGAGTACTTCAAATCGCTCGAACAATTCCTGTACAGATTTCTTTACGCCATACATAAGACTTCGAAATCGAAGAGTAGGCGTATTTACTACGGCAAAAAGCTCGGAGAAAACCCTTACTACCTGCCTGCGAAAAGAGATGGCGTTCCCGACAAATCGCGACACATAGAAGTCAAGGACGGAGAAATCGAAATCAACGATGAGCTTTTCACGGATGGTTTCGAATATGTCTTAGACCTCGGTAGGCTCACAAGGTTCTTCGGCGACTATGTTTGCGAGAAGCAGCAGCTGTACAGCCGCAATGAAGACCTTCTCGATACGGCGATAAGCGAGGATACGTACGAGTCGATAATTCGCGCACTCCAAAGCGCTCGAACGATGAGGAACGGCATTGCTCACAAAGACAATCTCTACGATTGGACCGAGATGGAAAGCGCCCGGTCGTCAGTCCTCTTGGCTTTCTACTTAGTCCTAGGTTCTTACAGCATCGATACTGAAATGCGAAGCCTCCTCGGCATCGAAAGCGATTGCGTGCAGAAAAGCGAGGAGTGGAAGCTCTGCAACTACGTGGCATCGGCGGCCGTTCCTAAAGGCAATCCTCTTGAGTTTCCCGTTTTTTATCTCGATGGCGACGATTCCCCCGAGGCCGCCTTGTTTGCTTGCCCCGACGACGAAGAATCCGATCCCGACCGATATGGAAAAGCCCAATCGTTCTCGGGTGTGTACTTCAAGAGAATCGGATCGCATAAGCGTTACGATATCTCGTACCCAACTGACCGTCTTCCCTCATTGGTTGAACAAGGGATGCTGATTATCTGCGGTGAGGGGCTGAAGCTCATGGGGCCTCAAAAGGTCATCTACAGAGACGGAAATTACCTTGGGGACACGAGCGCAGAGTGACTTCGAACCCAGGGCGTGGACCTCGCGCTCCCGCCCTAAAGACCATCGTGGCCGGTTTTAAGGGCGGGAGCGCGAGGAATGTCCGTAGGGTTCATGCCTTCCCGGGCGCAAGCCACCAGTCCGTAACCGCAGGTGAGGCAGCGCCGTGGCTTGCACGCTGGTGGCAAATTCGCAGGTCAAACATCTCCGTCATCTATCGACGAAACGAGAAGCCCCACGTTGACGCGTCTATGAGTTGATGACCTGAACGACGGTCGTCCTAGTTGCCAGCTTCCGCATCAGAGAAACCACTTGGAGCAGAAGCCGATCTGGAAGACCGAATGGACGAGCATCGAGATTCCGAGGCAGACCATCATCGCGCAAAACCCGATTCCGGCCCATTTCAAGAAAGGGTCTTTTTCTTGCTTGTCGGAAGCTCGCTCCATCCAGTCGCGCGAATACGTATCGCCGTACTCGTCGCTCTTTGAGGCCTCTTTCGAAAGCAGCTCGAGAGCTTCGTCGAGGTCATCAGCAAGCTTGTTTCCGTCGATTCCGACCTTGAAAAGATGAGTCTCATCATGCTGCTTGAGCGCCGATTGGTTCTGCAAAAGGTAGAACCTCTCGCCGTTCACCCCGTTCGCCAGAGCGGTCCTCTCGCTCGAAAACGACCGAATCTCCTTCTTGAGCCTTGAGAAGGCCCCCCTTGCCCTCGATTCCGAACTTCTGCGCGAGCGACTCAAGCTGCCAGAGCAGGTCGTACAGCCCCACCGCGGGCAGGAGCCCGGCCCCGTACGCCTTCTCGAGCATCGACCGCTCGAAGCGATCGTAAACGGGGATCGCCTCCCCGTACGTCAACCTGGTGCCAACTTCGGGGAAATCATTGCATTCCATATCGTCTCCTATCATTCGAATCGAGAGTTAATTCCTTGGGGCGCGTCACGCGTCGACGACGCCGCGTCCCACAACAGCGGTTGTTGCTTCCGCGTGGGCGCATCGCCTAGCACGCAGGGCGCAGATCAAGCCTGAAATCACCTTTGGCGATAGAGAGGCTGTAGTTCGACCCGACTAAAACAGCGATGCCCATCAAGGCCAGACCGCAAGCGGCGATCAGCTGCTCCGGCGAAAAGCCGAGGATCCTCCTTCCGTTATCGCACGCCGCCTCCGCTACGGCATCGGCTGACGAAATCGTCGGGGCGTTCACCGCCCGTCCGGCGTCGTTCATAGTTGGCTCCCTACTCTCTCTTCCATTGCTTCGACCCTTATTTTCAACCGTCATCGGAATTTCGTCTCCTCTGACTGGTTTGGATTGCCTACAATTTCATAGGCAATAAAGCTGTTTATGGAGGACCTGCAATGTCTAGGACATTCACCGAGGAGGAGATCTCCGAGTTAAAGGAAGCCGGATTCGCGGCGAGCGGCACATCGAGAAGCAGGATCCTGTCCGTTCTCGACCTCCTCGTCCGCTTCACCGATGAGAGGACGGGCATATCCGCATCGGAAATCGCGCGCGTCATAGGCATTTGCTCCGAGAGGCCGACGTCGGAGAATGCCATTCTCAAGGACCTCCACCAGATAAGCGAAAGCATGCCAATGGGAATCCGCGTAGCGATACCAAGCCACGGTGAGAACATTGGGTTCAGAGCTATAAACAAGCCCTTGTCATCCGAGGAGGCAATCCTGATTTCCGACGTAGTGGGGACAAGCTCCTTCATCGGCGAGGCGCAGAAGGAAGCAATTTCCTCGAAGGTGCTCGTTTTCTCCTCCGACTACGACGTTGACGAAAGCATAGAAACCGTGTTTGTCGACCGCAAAGCCGGTAAAGACACTGATATGTTTTTTGGCGTCCTCCATGCCGTATCCCGAGCAATCCGGATGAACGAAAAGGTCGCCTTCAAGAAGCAGGTTCACCTGATGAGCGGACCCACCGTAAAAGTCGGGTTCTATGAGGAGGACCCGGTTGCGATCGTGTTCAGCTTCGGCCGTTACTATCTCGAGAGTATGCATCTCGATGAAAGCGGCTTTCCCATCCCCCACTTCCATCGACTAGACGACATCACAGACCTAGTTATCACAGGAAAACCGGTGTCGGATCGGGATAAGGTAGAGGCGCTGAGGACGCGCGTGGTCGCGGACACGCGCCAGCGGGTCGACATGTTCGGCTCGGGCACCGCCAGAAAGCTGTTCCTGGAAGTATCCGGCACTCATGCCAAGTACGTTTACGAAAGGTTCGGCCACGACCTCAAATTCTGTCACATCGACGAGAGCGACGAAAGAAACGTCATCGGCTACGCCTGCGTCAGCGTGATGCCGTCTCCGACCTTTTACAGGTGGCTATTCGGGATGGACGGCGCGGTGAGGCTGGCGAAGCCTAAGGGGAAACGGTGGGTCGAGAGCTTCCCGAATGCCGTCGCCTCCGACCTAGAATCCTATATCCAAGATTACGAAGCAGCATCAGAGGGCTACAAAGCCGCACTGGATGCAGCTATTTCACGATTGGACTCGAAGAGCTGCCGGCAATGAGGCAATCCCAATCGGTCCGATTCAAAAGCCAATATTGACTAACTCGAATTCGGCTCGCATCCTCGCGCCGTTCGTCTGCTCCCATTCGTCCGAAATGACAACCACAGCAGGTCGTGTCCCAACGGATGGGTACCATTTATCCGGGTGCACCTGGGGCAACGGGTTGAAGAACCTGCACAAGGTCGCTCGCAGAACACGCAACATCAAACACGACAGAAGAGGCGAACGACAGATGCCGGACCCCGGACGACAGCACCGCGGAAGACGAGCATTCCGACCACAACCGAACAACTCCAGCTACTAGGCAGGCGCCCGCATGGGTGCCTTTTACTTTTCAGGGACTTAGCCGCGAGCTAAGGCACGCGGCTCATGGCCGTTTCGTGAAGGCACGACCAGCTCGACCCACTTCGACCCGTCTCCGCTCCTGCCGTGCTCACCAATCGCCATCAGGCGGTTCAATCGTCGTGCAGACGAAAAGGCACACGGTGTCGTGCGGTGTCCTCGCGCGGTGCCGCACGGGAAGATTGGAGGAACCATGGCACGCACAGCCGAATGCGCCGCGCCCGAGGGAAGCCGAGATCGGGACGAATGGATGACGGTGATCGAGATGCAGGAGTACATGAGGGCGAGCCGAAACAAGGCGTACGACCTCATCTGGTCGGGAGAGATCGACTCGTACAGGCTCGGAAGGAAGCTCCTGGTGTCGAGGGCGTCAGTGGACGCCTACATCGAGTCGAGGAGCGGCAGGAAATGACGGCGGCGACCGCCCCGGGAGCCGCCCGCGGCCGGGCACGCGAGGGAGCCTCGAGACGAAAGGAGCTCGAGGACGACCATGACCAAGAGCATTAGCAGGAGCCAGGTGAGGCTCATCGCATCGACCAACGCGATATTCGGCGCCGACGAGGCGTGCGCGATGCTGCGCATCAGCCGCGACGCAATGTACCGGCTCGCCAAGGACCCCGACGACCCGTTCCCGATCCGCTACATCGGCGGCAAGACGCGCGACGGCATCGTTCTGCACGACGAGCTCGTCGCATGGGTCGAGCGGAACAGCATCGTCGGCTCGCCCAGAAGGGATTAGCGCCGATGGCAGCCGCAGGCCCGAGGGGACGCGACGGCCCCTCCCCGCGCGAGTTCACGGCGGTACGGCACTTCATGATGGCGGACCTGGGCCTCTCCGGCCTTCCCCTGCTCGTCTACGCGCGCATCTTCGGCTTCTGCGACGCCGGGTGCGGCTACTTCGAGAGCAAGGGTGGCCTGGCACGATTCCTCAACGTGCAGGAGCGCAGCGTCCACCGCGCCATCCGCGACCTGCTCGACCGGGGCCTCATCGAGGAATGCGGCGTGCACGCCCCGGCGCGCGGGCACGCCACCAAGCGGTACCGCATCGTGCGCGAGAGGCTGCCGCCCGGAGCGCTGGCAACCCCTGACGATTCGTCAGGGTTCCCGGCGCGAAAGGGTGACGAAATGACAGGGTTCGCCGAGAACAAGGGTGACGAACCGTCAGGGTTCGCAGCCCGAACCCCTGACGAGATGACAGGGAAACCCCTGACGATATGCCACCCAATAAGCAAAAGGGACAACAAGGACTTCAGAAGATAAGGAAGGGGCGCCCGATGGACCGAGCGGGACTCATCACCCTGGAGCAGGCCCGTGCGGCCGGGCTCTCCTTCGACGAGCCGGAGCCGAGGGCGTGCCCGCACTGCGGCGCCGCCCTCGATCCGCTCGGCGCGGCGCTGGCGGGCAGGGTCGCCTGGGTCTCCGCCGCCCCCTGCCCGTGCGAGGGCGCAGCCAGCGAGCGGGAGTCCGAGGCGCGAAGGCGCGCGGCCCTCGCCGCCAAGGAGGAGGCCGCCCGCCGGGAGAAGGCGCTCTCGCGCGCGGGCATCCCCAGGCGCTACTGGGCCGCCGAGGCCGACCGCCCCGAGTTCGCCGAGTACATCGCCTCGTTCGCGGGCAACGGGGGCGCCGGGCTCTACATACACGGGGGCGTCGGCGCCGGCAAGACGCACGCCGCCTCCGCCATGGCCAGGCTGTTCGCCGAGGCCGGCTACGACGTCGCCTTCACGACGGCCAAGGGCATGCTCGAGCGCGTGAAGGCCACGTTCGACGAGGGCGGCACCGAGGCCGCCGTCGCGCGGTACGCCAAGTGCGACGTCCTCGTGCTCGACGACCTCGGCAAGGAGGACGCGACGGAATGGTCCGTCGGCACCGTGTTCAGCGTGCTCGATGCGCGCTACGAGGACATGCGCCCGACCATCGTCACGTCGAACTACGCGCCGGGCGCGCTGGCGGACAGGCTCGCAAGGCGCGGCGAGCGCGTCACGGCAGAGGCGATCGCGAGCAGGATCTCCCAGACCTGCAGGACCGTCTACCTGGGCGGAAGGGACAGGCGCCGCCTCGGCTAGCTTGTGCGCTTCCCGTGGAGGCGCGGACGGCTCGACCCAGCTCGACCCATCGCAGGCGGCCCCGATGCCCGCCGCAATCGAAATCGCTATACACGTCTTGGGCGGCGCCGACGCGCCGGCACGCACGCCTGCTCCGACTCGCACCGTGCCCCCATCGCGAGGACGCCGCCCGCCAAGCAACAAACGAAAGGCGGAGGGCCCATGGACGGCTTCGAGAGGATAACCGGCCGCGAGCACGACGGGCTCGTGGAGAAGTGCCAGGAGAACGGCTGGCTCAAGGTCGGCGGCTTCGACTGGCAGGACGACCCGTTCCTCGAGGAGTACCCCTACGAGTTCTCCCGCACGGACAGCGTCGACAGGCTCCGCGAGGCGCTCGGCTCGGGCAACTGGGCCATACGCCAGGGGTTCTGCTACCGCGACCTCGCGTTCATCCAGCAGGTGAACGGCGGCGACGAGTGGTGGACGCTCAAGCGCGACGGCGACGCGTGGACCGGCTTCGAGAGCTGGAGCTTCGGCGCCATCGCCCAGGAGCCCGAGCGGTTCGAGCGCGCCATGCGCGACATGTGCGAGGCGACGCCGGAGCAGTGCCGCAGCGGCGAGTGGGCCCATCTGCACGAGAAGGCTCCCGAGCCGCTGGCGCAGCGCGCCGCGTCCGCCCGCGAGGCGAGCCGCGCGCACGCCGGGCAGGAAGCCCGCGCCCCAATGGCGCGCGAGAGGGCCGTCGGGGTCGAATAGGGACGACCGGGGCGCGAAGGCGCCCTTTTTCATCTCGACTGGAAGGGAGGCGCGGGATGGCGAGCGACTACGGGGACGAGGCGGGCGGCAAGCTGCTCGACTGGATGCTGAGGATCGGCCAGGAGGCCGGCGCCGAGGCAATGGCGCGCAGCGCGAGGGAGCTCTCCGAGCGCCTCGCGGGAATCCGCGGGACCATCGCCGGCGGGCGCGCCGAGCCCATCGCGGCCGACGGCGTGCCGGCCTACGCGAAGCTCAGCCTCGAGGAGCTCTCTGGGCTTCCCGAGTACGCGACGATCAAGGAGGTCGTCTCCGACAAGCTGCGCGCCGCGTCGGTCGAGCACCACATCATCCCCGGCGAGGGCCGCGACTGGCTGCTCTTCAAGGTGGAGGACGCCCCCGAGGTCGACGAGGCCTTCCGCCAGCTGGAGCAAGAGACGGGAAAGGCCGCCGATCGCGCAAGGGAGCGGCTCTCCGAGATCGCCGAGAGGCGCCAGGCGCCCGAGCGGCTGGCGGAGCGCGCCGAGCGGGCGCGCGAGGCGTCGAGGGCCCACAGCCAGGGCATCGGCCGGGACCGCGGCCCGCGCCAGATCGAGGGGCCCGAGAGATGAGGTGGCAGGCGGCGGCCGCGCTGGCCGCGGCGGCGTTCGCCGCGGGAGACTTCGCGGCCGCGGCAATCGCGGCGTCGGGCACGAGCCCGATCCTCGACCCGGAGGCCGCCATGGCGGCGATCCCCGCGGCGCTCCGCGCGGGGCGCGTCTTCTCCGCGGAGGCGGTTCCCCTGTGCGCCGGGACCGCCTGCGCGTGCGGCGCGCTCCTCGCCTGGGCCCGCTCACTGGGGACCAAGGGGGCCCGGCGCGACGGCGAGGAGCACGGTAGCTCCAGGTGGGCCACGCGCAAGGACATCGCGCCCTTCGGCGACCCCAAGGACCCCGACAACAACATCATCCTCACCGACAACGCGCGCATCCGCCTCGTGAGCCGCAGGTTCGACCTCTCCACCGACACCAACGACAACGTGCTCGTGGTGGGAGGACCCGGCACCGGCAAGACGCGCTACTACGTCAAGCCGAACCTCCTGCAGGCCAACGCCAGCTTCTTCGTGACCGACCCGAAGGGCACGCTCATCCGCGAGATGGGCAGCGCGCTGGCGGAGCTCGGCTACGAGATCCGCGCGTTCGACACCATCGACTTCACGCGCTCCATGCGCTTCAACCCCATAGCCTACATACGCGACGAGGCGGGCGTCATCCGCTTCGCCCGCGGCATCGTCGCCAACACCGAGGGCGACGCCGACCACAAGGGCGACCCCTACTGGGAGAAGGCCGAGCGCCTGGTCTACACCGCGCTCACGGCCTACCTCGTCATGCACTGCGAGCCCGCCGACCGAAACCTCGACGGGCTGCTCACGCTGCTCTCGCTCGCCGACGCCCGCGACGACCCGGGCTACATGAGCCCGCTCGACATGGTGTTCCGCGAGCTGGAGACCGGCGAGCGCTACGTCAGGCGCGGCGGCGCCTCGGCGGAGGGCGGATCGCTGCGCGGCTTTTCCGAGGAGGACGGCGCGTGGGAGTGGGTCAAGGTCCGCGAGCCCGCGCCGCCCGACGACTTCGCGCTCGCGAGCTACCGCGAGTTCCGCGTGGCCGCCGGCGACACCATGAAGTCGATGCTCTCGAGCTGCAACGTCCGCCTGAAGCCGCTTTCCATCCGCGCCGTGCGCGACCTCACCTCCAAAGACGAGCTCGACCTCGCCCACATGGGCGACGAGGGCGCCAAGGTCGCGCTCTTCGCGTCTATGAGCGACACCGACTCGACCTTCGACTTCCTGTTCGCCCTGCTCATGGATACGGCCGTGAGCGCGCTTTGCGCCGAGGCGCTCGAGGCGCACGGCGGCTCGCTGCCCACGACGGTGCACTTCGTCTTCGACGAGTTCGCCAACATCGGGCGCATACCCGACTTCGAGCGGACCATCGCCGTCACCCGCAGCAGGAACATCGCCGTCTCGATGATCGCCCAGTCGCTCTCGCAGCTGAAGGAGACCTACGGCGACAACAACGCCGAGACCATCGTGAACGCCTGCGACACGCTGCTCTACCTGGGCGGCAAGGCGAACGAGACCAACGAGGAGATCAGCAAGATGGCCGGCAAGCAGACGGTGGCGAGCGAGACGCAGAGCGACTCGCGGGGCGCCGGCTGGACCCGGACCGTGAACCGCGGCATCTCCGAGCGCGACCTCATACAGCCCGCCGAGGTGGCGCGCATGCCGCGCGAGGACGCGCTCGTGCTCGTGAACGGGTGCATGCCGCTCATGGACCGGAAGTACCGGCTCGAGCGCCACCCGCGCTCGCGCCTGCTCGAGGAGGCCACGCGCCGCGGCCCGTTCGACTTCGCGGAGTACCGCAGGCGGAAGGACGGCGCCTCGTGACGGGGCCGCGGAGGGCGCGGGCCTCCCCCGCCGCGGGGGAGGAGCAGCAAGGAACATCGTCAACCGAAAGCAAAGGAGAGCAGCATGCTCGCAAACGTCATCAAGCTCGTGTCGGGCTGCGTGACCTTCCTCGGCGGCTTCCTGGTCGTGTGGGGAGCGGTCTCGCTCGGCCTGGCCATCAGGGAGCAGCAGGGCGGCCCGCAGATCGCGACCGCCATTTCCACCATCGCCGGCGGCGCGATCATCATCGCCGCGTCGGTCTACTTCGGGCAGCTGGACACGTCCTGGCTGCCGGCATAGGGGGCGTCGCGGATGGCGCTCCGGATACCGGTGCAGAAGGACATCGGGGAGTACGAGGAGAAGATCGTCGGGAAGATGAGCCTGCGCACGCTCGCATGCGTGTCGCTCGGCTTCGGCAGCGCGGTCGGGGCGGCGGCCTTCGTCCACCTGGGCCTGCACGCCGACGTCGCGGACGCGGCCTTCCCGATCATGCTCTGCAGCATGCCGTTCTGGCTCGCCGGGTTCTGGCGGCCCTTCGGCATGCGCGCCGAGGAGCTGCTGCCGCTTTTGGCGGCACACGAGCTCTCCCCGCAGCTGCTCGCGTACGAGCCCTGCCTCGCCGGGAGCCTCCCCGAGGGCTCGCCGCGCCCGGGCCGCCCGGGACGTCGCGCGAGGCGCAGGGCAAGGAAGAAAGGAGCCGAGCTCTATGAGCCGAGCAAGAAGCAACAAGGAGAATAGGCCGAAGCGCCCGAGCACCCTCGGGCTGCTCCTCGGCGGCACGGGCGGGCGCAAGGACGCCTCGAAGGGCGCGGAGGCCGAGCGGCAGAGGCGCCGCCGGGAGCGCGACCGCTCGCGCGAGATGGCCGCCTACGTCGGCTACGACGCCATGTACAGGGACGGCATCGCCCAGGTGATGCCCGGGGTGTTCAGCCAGACGGTCGAGTTCTCCGACATCAGCTACCAGTCCGCGCGCAAGGAGGCGCGCGAGACGGCCTTCACCGTGATGAGCTCGCTGTTCAACTACTTCCCGGCGGACTCCCACGTGCAGCTCCAGGTAGTGAACGCGCCCATCCCCGCCGACGAGGTCGGCCGCAAGGTCTTCTTCGAGCCCGGGGAGCGCGCCACCGCCGGGCTCGCCGAAGAGTACAACCGGATCCTCAACGACAAGATGCGCGAGGGCGTCTCGAACCTCGTGCGCCACCGCTACCTGACCTACGCCGTGGGCGCCGACGACGTCGACGCCGCGGTGCCCAAGCTCGCGCGCATCCGGGGCGACGTGGAGCAGACGCTCGCGCGCATACGCTGCTCGTCGCGCGCCCTCGACGGCGTCGAGAGGCTCGAGCTTTTGCAGGGGCAGCTGCGCCCGGGGTCGCGCTTCGAGTTCTCCTGGGACAAATTGTCCCCGACGTCGGGAGCGCGCACGAAGGACTTCGTCATGCCCTCCACGCTCGACTTCAAGCCCGAGGGCAGGTCCGACTGCTTCCGCAGCGACGGGCGCTACGGCGCGGTGCTCGCGGTGCGCAGCTTCGGGTCAGTCATCGAGGAGACCTACCTCGCCTCCATCATCGACCTGCCGCTGCCGCTCAACGTGACGCTGCACGTGCAGCCCATCGCGCAGAGCGAGGCGCTCGCGCTCGTGAAGCGCCAGATCGACTGGATGGACAAGGAGATCATCGACGAGCAGATGAGCGCCGTGAAGAAGGGCTACGACTACCAGATCCTGCCGCCCGAGCTGCGCTTCTCGAAGGAGGAGGCCGAGGAGCTGCTCGACTTCCTGCGCAACAAGTCCGAGCGCCTGTTCGTCTACACGGGCCTCGTCTACACCTGGGCCGACAGCCTCGAGGAGCTCGACCGCCGCGTCCAGCAGGTGACGAGCGTCGCGCAGGGCTGCACGATCGGCCTCGAGCCGCTCCACTTCCGGCAGCGCCAGGCTCTCAACTCGGTGCTCCCGCTCGGGGACAACCACGTCACCGTGAGCCGCTACCTCACCACGGGGCAGGTGGCCATGCAGATGCCCTTCGCCAGCCAGAGCCTCGACGAGGCGGGCGGAGGCTACTACGGGCAGTCCAGGGAGAGCGGGAACCTGGTGCTGTGCGACCGCAAGCGCCTGGCGAGCCCCATGGGCTTCGTGTGCGGCAAGCCCGGATCGGGCAAGAGCTTCTCGGTGAAGCGCGAGATAACCAACACCGTGCTCGCGCACCCCGAGGACGAGGTCGTGATCTTCGACCCGGCCGGCGAGTACGGCAACCTCGTCGGCGCGCTCGGCGGTGCGAACGTCGAGCTCGCCCCGGGATGCTCGGCGGTGCTCAACCCCCTCGACACCGCCGACGTCGCGGACCGCGCCGACGCCGCCAAGCTCGCGTACAAGACCGACGCGGTGCTCGCGCTCTCGAGCGCGCTCATGGCCGAGGGCCGCGAGGGCCTGCCGGAGCGCGACCGCTCGATCATCGCCCGCTGCGTCGGCGAGGCGTACCGGGAGTGCGCGAGGGACGGCCGCCTGCCCACGCTCGGCGACTTCCACGCGGCGCTGCTCGCTCAGCCCGAGCCCGAGGCCGCCGACATCGCGCTGCGCTACGAGCGCTACGTGAAGGGCGCGTTCTCCTTCTTCAACGGCCAGAGCAACGTGGCGCTCGACAACCGCATCACCAACATCGACATGCACGGCCTCGGCCAGAACATGCGCGTGTTCGGCATGATCACGGCGCTCGAGATGGTGCGCAACCGCGTGATGGTAACGCCGCCGCGCCCCAACTACACCTGGCTCTACATCGACGAGGTGCAGAGCCTCTTCGCGCACCCGACGGTGGTCGAGTACTTCGCCCGCCTGTGGCGCGAGGGGCGCAAGTTCGGCCTCATCTGCACCGGCATCAGCCAGAACACGAGCCACATGCTGGCCAACGCCGAGGCCCGCGACATGGTGCTCAACTCCGAGTTCTTCCTGCTGCACAAGCAGTCCACCGCCGACCTCGACGCATGGGCGGAGATGCTCCAGCTCTCCGCCACGGAGCGCGGCTACATCGGCGACGCCGTCAAGCCCGGCGAGGGCCTGCTCATCAGCGCCGGGATCCGCGTGCCCATCACCGACGACTTCCCGAAAGGCCCGCTCTACGACCTGTGGAACACCAAGCCCGCAGAGGTCGCCGAGCGCGAGATGCGCCGGGCGGCGCGAGAGGCGGAGGAATAGGAATGGCCGGCCCGAGCGAGGGCGGCGGGATGCTCGAGGTGGTCGGGGCGCAGCGCCGCGACGTGCTCACCGCGGGCGACGTCGCGGAGACCGAGCGCGACGCCCTGGGAAACGTCTCGGAGGGTGCCGGCCCGCTCGACGAGGCGGGAGGCCCCGCCGCAACGGCGAAGGGGCGCCCTTCCAGGCCCGACGCGCCGGAAGGCGGGCTCGGGGACAAATTGTCCCAACCAGCCGGCGACCGGCGCGCGGCGGCCGCGATGCGCTCGCGCGTCGATGCGGCGAAGCTGGCGATCGCCCGGGAGGCCGTCTCCCAGCTCGACGACTCGGAGGAGCTCGAGGGCGCCTCGGGCATGTACGACGCGGGGCGTGCGGCCAAGAAGGCCGCGGGAAGGCTGCGGCAGAGGAAGGCGAAGAAAGCAGCCCAAGGCAGCCGCAAGGCGGCGACCGCGCTCGGCGCCCCAAAGGGAGGCGCGCGCGGCCCCGAGGCAGCCGGCGCGACCGCCCCGGCCAAGCACCAGGCGGCCCAGGCGGCCGCGCAGGCGTCGGGCGAGGCGGCCCGAGCCGCGGGGTCGAAGGGCGCCGCCTCCGCGATCGCGGGCGCGGTCTCGGGCGCAGCGCCCGCCCTGCTCGGGGCGGTGGCCGGCATCGTGGCCTTCGTCGCCTGCGCGCTCGCCGTCGCGCAGCTGCTGAGCGCGCTGTTCGGCTTCTGGGACGACGCGGCCTCCAAGCAGGGCCTCGAGGGGCTGCCGCCCTACATCACCTACGAGATGGTCGAGGCGGCGCTCGAGTGCCAGGAGGAGTACGGGCACCCGGCGGGCTGCACCATCGCGCAGATCATCCAGGAGTCCGGCCAGGGCGACCGCATGAGCCAGCTCGCAGAGCGCGACCACAACCTCTTCGGCATGAAGTGGTGGTCGGGCTACGCGGGCTGCCCCGAGGTGGCCGGCAAGGCGAACTGGGCCACCAGCGAGGAGTACGTGCCCGGCGAGCACACCCAGATCACGGCGAGCTTCATCCGCTTCACCGGCGACGCCGAGTGCATCCGCTTCCGCAGCAGGGTCTTCCTGCAGGCGGAGCGCTACTCGGGCAACGCCCTCATCCGGGAGGCGATCGAGAGGCACGACTCGGACAGGATGGCCGAGGGGCTCAAGGACGCCGGCTGGGCGACCGACTCGTCCTACGTCGAGTCCCTGAAGTCGATCATGGCGCAATGGGGCCTCTACCGGCTCGACTCCATGACGGTCGAGGACCTGAAGGACTCGACCGCGAACGGGAACGCGATCGTCGAGGCGGCGTACAGCCAGCTCGGCGTGCCCTACGTGTGGGGAGGCTCGACCCCCGGCAAGGCGCTCGACTGCAGCGGGCTCACGCAGTACTGCTACGCGCAGGCGGGCATCCGCATAAGCCACTACACGGGTTCCCAGTACGAGGAGCTCAGGCGCATACCGCTCTCGGAGGCGAAGCCCGGCGACATCCTCTACCGCTCGGGCCACGTGGCCATCTACATCGGCGACGACAGGTACATACACGAGCCGCGAACGGGCGACGTGTGCCGCATAGCGAGCGGCATCGGCAGCTTCAGCTGCGCGCTCACCGCGAGATAGGAGAAACCAATGCAGGGAAAGTCAAGGGTCATGGCCGCCGTCGCGGCAGGCGCGCTCACCGTGGCGCTCGGCGCGGGCGCGGCGCGCTGCGCCATCGCCCCGCAGGAAGGCGCGCAGGATAGTCCCCAGGAGCAAGAGCAGCCCGCGGCTGCAGGCGCCGACGCGGCAACCGGGAAGGCCGCCTCGGGCGCCGAGGCGCTCTGGAACACCGCATGGACGGGCGCCGACGACCCGACAGCCACGCTGCGGATCGTCGAGGGCGCCATGGTGGAGAGCGCGGGCGGCACCGAGCGCGCCTGGTTCTTCTCGGCCGAGGAGCCCTCCGAGGCCGGCGGCGTGCTCAGCGTGCCCATCGAGGTCAAGGGAACCGGCGACAAGGCGGGAGGGCTCTCGCTCATCCAGGTCTCGGGCGACGGGGACGCCCGCACCCTGGCATGCGACCTCCTGACGCAGGCCTACGTGCCCCAGAAGGCGCAAGACGGAGCGTTCTCCGTGACCGGCACCGACGACCGCCTCTCCGAGGCGCTGGGCGCGGATGCCGCCGCCATCGAGGAGGCCGTCGCCGGGAAGGCGGCGGAGGTGTCCCCGCAGGCGGCGGGAGCCACCTGGGACAAGGAGGTGTGGCTCGACTACGCCGGGAACGTCGCGTCGACGACCTTCACGCTCGACGACCCCGCCTCGACGGTGGTCACCGTGGTCTCGCGCGGCGGCTCGCTGGAGGCGATGTAGCCGTGCGGGCGCTCAAGGCGCAGCGCCGCAGGGCGTTCGCCATCTCCGCCGCGGCGGCGTTCGCCCTCTGCGCGCTCCTGCTCGTCCCCGCGCAGCCGGCATACGCCGACATAGCCGGGGACGTCAACGATTGGCTGTGCGGCCTTCTGCGCGACTGCTGCAACTGGATGTTCAAGGCTCAGACGGGCGTGCTCGGGTCGATCGGCGCGAACGGGATCCTCTCGGCCGACTTCGCGCACATGCTCACGAGCTCGAGCGACCTGACCATGCACGACGTCGCCCGGGGCGTATGGCAGGTTGCCATCCTGCCGATCGGGTGCGGGGTGCTCGGCCTGGTCTTCACCCTGAAGCTCGTCGAGATCTCCCAGCGCATGGACGGCAGCCAGAGCCTTCCCGGCGTCAAGGAGGTCGTTTTCCTCCTCGTGTTCTTCGCCGTGTTCCTGTTCCTCATACAGAACAGCTTCGACCTGATGGCGTCGATCTACGAGGTCTGCGGGCTCGCCATCGACCGAGTCGAGGCGCTCTTCGGCGCCGGAGGCGCGCTCGACCTGCCCGAGGTGTCCGTCGTCACCACCGACGACGACATCCCGTCGCTCATCGCCATGCTCGTCGTGAGCCTCATCAGCTGGGTCGTGGTGCTGGCGGCCTACGTCGTCGCCCTCGTGGTCTGCTGGGCCCGCGCGCTCCAGCTCTACATCATGGCCGCGTTCGCCCCGATCCCGCTGGCGTTCCTCGGCATGGACGCCACGCGCCAGATAGGCCTTGGCTACCTGAAGAGCTTCGGGGCGGTCTGCATCGCCGGCGTCATCATCCTCGTGCTGCTCATATCGTTCCCGCTCGTGCTCGGCGGGCTCACCGGGGCGAACCCCGGGACGGGCACCCCGGCCGACGCGGTCGCAAACGGGCTCACCTACGCGCTGCAGTACCTGGCCATGTGCGTGCTGCTCATCCTGGCCCTCGTGAAGAGCGGCTCCTGGGCGCGCGACATCGTGAGCGGCTTCTAGCGGAAAAGCGAGGAAGGGGGCGGTCGCCATGAGATAGGGGCACCGCGCCGGGGCACGCGTCCCGGCGGATGAAGACAAGGACCGATTGAAAACGAAAAGGAGGAAAGACATGGAAGAGAGGAAGAACGTGTACCTCTCGCTGCACAAGAGCTTCGTGCGCGAGGGCATCGAGTACACCGACCGCGCGACCGGCGAGACCAGGACCTTCAACTCGGCGACCCTTCCCAAGGGCACCGTCGTCGACGGCGTGGACGTGGGAGGCTACGAGTTCAGCCCCATGTTCGTGAACGAGAGCCGCTTCAAGGGGGCCGACTTCCGGGACATACCGCTGCTCGCGAACCGCGAGGTGTGGCTGAGGAAGACGGTGATGGGCCCGGACGGCCAGCCCGAGCTCGACGAGGACGGCCGCGCGGTCAAGGACACCGTGAAGGTCATGCCCGCGCAGCTCAAGGAGGCCGTTGACGCAGGGCGCTCGCGCTACCTCGCGGAGCGCGCCGAGCACGCCCGCCAGGCGAGCCGCGCCGCCGAGCACGAGGCGCCCCGCGCACAGCGAAGCGTCGAGAGATAGGGAGGCGGAAAGATGAACGCAGCGAAAGACTGCACCCTGCAGGAAAAGCTCCTCCGATGCGCCATGGCGCTCATCCTGGCGGCGGGGGCGCTGCTCGCCTCCGTGGCGGCCTCGCCCGCCTACGCCGCGCCGAGCACGGTAGACGTGTCCATCGGCGGCAAGATCCCCTACGGCGGCTTCGCCACCACGTGGATGAGCGCCGACGGGAACATCGCCTACTGCGCCGAGCCCTCGTCCCCGACGCCCGCGCCGGGCTCCTACTCGACGAGCCCCGTGCCGAGCGGCGACGTGACAGCGGCGATCTGGTACTCGTTCGGCTCTCCCGGCTTCGACGCGTCGATGTTCCCGGGCAGCTGGTACGACGGCGGCGGCTGGGACGACGCGAAGTACGCCGCGGCGAGCCATGTGCTCATCGCCTACGCCTACTCTGGGTCCGAGTCGGCTGCCACGCACGGCACGAGCGCCGAGTTCGCCTCCTGGGCGAAATCCGAGCTGATCGGCGGGACCTTCGCCAAGATGAAGGCGGGCGCCGGCAAGGTATCCGCCGGGTTCGAGGCATTCTGCGTCAGGACCGGCGGCGGCTCTCAGACGCTCGTGAGCTTCAGCTGGTCCACGGGCGGAGTCAAGGTCGCCAAAACGGACTCCGAGGCGGGCGCGGAGCCCCAGGGCGACGCCTCGCTCGACGGCGCGAGCTTCTCCGTCGTTAACGAGACCGGCCGCTACGTGCTGGTCGGCGGCAAGTACTACGCCGACGGCGAGGTATGCGCCACGATAAAGACCGCGCCCGAGGACGGGTCGCACGTCGCCGCGACCGGCGCCGACACCCTCCCCGCGGGCAATTACCGCATCGTCGAGTCCGGCGCGCCCGAGGGCTACGACGCCAGCGACGCCTCCGTCACGTTCACCGTGAAGGCCGACGAGATGCGCGACCTCACGGGCGACCCCGTGACCGACGAGGTCTTCCGCGGCGGCGTGCAGGTGACCAAGTCCGACAAGGAGCTGCAGGCGTCCGAGGCGCTCGCGGGCAGCGGCCACAAGGAGGCGCCTGGCGAGCACCCCGGCCTCGACGGGATCGAGTTCACCGTCACGAACCGCTCGGCGCACAAGGTCCTCGTTGACGGCGAATGGCGCGAGCCGGGCGAAGCCGTGGCCACGCTGACCACCGCATGGAACGACGAGGCCGGCGCCTACACCGCGCAGACCGCGGCCGACGCACTGCCGTACGGGACCTACGACGTGCGGGAGACGGCGACGAACGGGAGCTACCTGCTGACCGACGGCGAGCCCCGCACCTTCGAGGTCCGCACCGGCGGCGAGATCGTGAGCGCCTCCGCGGACGGCGCCGCGCTCGAGTTCCGCGACCAGGTGGTGCGCAACGACCTCGAGCTCTCCAAGAAGAGCGAGTCCGACAACGCCGGCCTCATGGTCCCGTTCGCCATCGAGAACGCGGCCACCGGCGAGACTCACGTGCTGGTCACGGACCGCAACGGCGACGCGTCGACCGCGAGCAGCTGGAACAGGCACTCGAGGGACACCAACGCCAACGACGCCCTGCTCGGCCATGAGGGTCCGATCGAGCCCGCCGAAATGGACCCGAAGGCCGGCATCTGGTTCTCGCTCGGCGAGGACGGCTCCTCGGCGCCGGTCGACGACTCGCTGGCGGCCCTGCCGTACGGCGCCTACACCATGACCGAGCTGCGCTGCGATGCCAACGAGGGCCTCGAGCTCATCACGAGGAGCTTCTGGGTCGATCGCGACTCGACGGTCGCGAAGGCCGTGTGGATGGGCCTCGACGACCAGGAGGGCCCGCGCATCTCCACCACGGCAAAGGACGGGGCGGACGGCGACAAGGACGTCTCGGCCGACGCCGAGGCCAAGGTCGTCGACACCGTCGCCTACGAGGGCCTGAAGGCCGGCGAGGAGTACGAGCTCTCGGCCACCCTCGTCGACAAGGCGACCGGCGAGCCCGTGGCCGACGCCTCGGGCGTGCCCGTGGAGGCCAAGGCCGAGTTCGCCCCCGCGCTCTCGACCGGCAGCCAGGACGTCGAGATCGCCTTCGACGCGAGCCTGCTCGGCGGCCGCGACCTGGTCGCGTTCGAGAGCCTACGCAAGGACGAGGCCGAGGTGGCGTCGCACGCGGACCTCTCCGACGAGGGCCAGACAGTCCACGTCGCCGTCGAGGTGGGCACGCAGGCGGCCGACGCCGCCGACGGCGACCAGGTCATCGAGGCCGGCAAGGCCAAGGTCATCGACACGGTGGCCTACAAGGGCCTCGTCCCCGGCGAGACCTACATCGCCGTGGGCACGCTCATGGACAAGGGCACCGGAGAGCCGTTCCTCGACAAGGACGGCAACGAGGTGACCGCGCGCACGCCCTTCGAGCCCGAGGCACCCTCCGGCACCGTCGAGGTGACCTTCGAGTTCGACACCGAGGGCCTGGCCGAGGGAGACGAGCTCGTCGTCTTCGAGAAGGTCCTGGACTCCGCCGGCAACGTCGTGGCGGCCCACGAGGACATCGACTCCGCCGAGCAGAGCGTCGTCGTGGACAACCCCGGCACGCCCGAGGTCCCCGAGGAGCCCTACGCCAAGACCGGGGCCGACGCCCCCGACGGCACCGGCTACGCCGTGGCCGCGGGCATCGCTCTGGCAGCTGCGGCGGGTGCGGGCGGGGCGCTCGCGTACCGCAAGCGCAAGACGGCCGGCGCAAGCAAGGACGCGGCAGACGAAGAGCCGGAAGAGTAGCGGCGCCGCATCGATACCGAACCGGAGGCCCTGGGCGCTCGCCCGGGGCCTCCCCTGCGAACGGGGGAGGACATGAACAAAGGGAAAGCCGCCACGGCGCTCGCCATTGCCGTGGCGTTGCTGGCGATGGGGGCGCTCGCCGTCCTGCCGCTGTCCGAGAGGAACCCTTACGAGGTGCACGAGGTGCCTACTGCGGAAGAGGACGCGACAATGGAGGCTCAAGAGACGGGAGGCGGCATCGACTGGGACGCCCTTCCCGCCTCCGTCGTCGCTTGGGTGCGCGTGCCGGGCACGACCGTCGACTACCCGATCGTCCAGGGCCGGCCCGAATCGCCCGACTTCTACCTCACGCACGACGCCGGCGGCGAAAGATCCGCGTGGGGCGCTCCCTACATAGATGCCGGGTGCGCGCAGGGTGCCGAGAGCCCGCTCGTCATCGTCTACGGGCACCACATGTCCGACGGCACCATGTTCGCGCCGCTCGCGCAGTACTCGTCGCGCGACTTCGCCGAGGGGCACCGCACCATCCGGATCTACACCCGCGAGAAGGCGATCGAGCTCAAGGTCTTCGCGGCCGACGTGGTCGACGCGAGCTCGGAGGGCAAGCGGACCGACTTCGCCGACGCGGCGGAGCTCGCCGCCTACCTCGGGGACAAATTGTCCCGGTGCGAGGTCGTCCTGGAAGAGCCGGCGGACATCGCGCAGGCCTGGGCCTTCGTGACGTGCAGCTACCAGACGAGCAACTCGCGCACCGTCGTCTACGCGAAGGAGGTGGAAGGATGGGATTCGCGCCCTTCGGAATAGGGCTCCTCATGGGGCTCCTCACGCTCACGGCCTACGCCTGCTGCGCAGCCGGCGACGACGACCGGGACTAGCCGTGGGAAATCGAAATCGCACAACGGAAAGAGGCGGGCAATTGCCCGCCTCTTCTCACATCACCCACTTGAACACGGCACGGAACAGCCAGACGAAAAAGCCCAGCGTGACCTTAAGCGCCGCCATGAGGAACCTACCAAGCCTCTTCATCGACGTCACCCCAATCTTCCTTGACCTTGCGGGCGCCCTCGTCGGCGCCCTCCTCCTTCTCTTGCGCGAGCAGCCTCGCCAGCTCGTCGGGCACGCCCGGGACCTCTGCCCTCCCCAGAGCGCGCTGCAGGTCCCTTATCTGCGATTTCAGCGGTTTTGAGGGAGGGCCCACGTGCTCGCGGTAGCAGGCGCCGATCGCGGCCGCGTCGCACAGGAAGCCCCGCACCCGGGCGAACGCCTCGTCGCCGTCGAGCAGGACGCGGCGGGCTCGCCCCAGCTCGGCCTCCGAGGCCAGCATGAAGCGCCAGCCACGGGACCTGCGCGCGGCCGGTATCCCGTCCGCGGGCGCGTCGGCGCGCCAGTCGTCGCGCACCTGGTGCCAGTTCGCCGTGAGCCAGAGCCCCTTCTCGGGCTCCTCCCGCATCTCGAGCTCGAACTCCGTGAGCATGTTCGCGCCGGAGAACGGCGACCCCTCCGTGAACGAGAGCGTGTCGAACAGCGTCGTCCTGCCGCCCTCGTACTCTATCCTCACCATCATCTCCGGCCCCTCTCCCTGCGCTGGTCCTGCTGGGCCCGCTGCCGCTCGGCGGCGAGGATGCGCTGTTGCTCGTCCGCTCGGTGGCACTGGCGCGAATTGCCGCTGGCATCGTCGCGCCCTTCACCGTCCCCGTAGCGGGTCTTGAGCGGCATGAGCCCGTTCTCGGCCATGTAGGCGCGGGCGGCCTCGAGGCGACGGTATCCCTCGCCGCCCGCCTGGCCGCGCCGCTCGAGCGTCGCCATCCTGAGCCCGAACTCCTCGATGGACTCGACGTCGAACTTCGCGCACGTCTCGAGCGCCGAGGAGAGCCTGCTCAGCTCCGAGAGGTCGTTGAGCTCGAGGGCTCGCTCGGCGGCCTCGCGGATCCGCGCGGCGCTCGCGTCCGTGGGGCGGTAGGCGCCTTCGCGCTCGAAGCGCCGGCGCAGCATCTCCTTGCCGTAGACGAACCCCAGGCGCTCGCCGGTTACCTTCTTGGACGGTTCCTCCGCCAGGCTGAACACCCAGTCGTCCCGCCGCGCCTTGGCCGAGTTGTCGGCGACGTGCACGCCCAGGGCGTCGAGGATGCCGAAGAACTCCGCCTCGTCGCGCGCCGTGGTCTTGGCGAGCGCGACGCGGGCGCGGATGTCGCCGACCCACGAGTAGCCGCCCGAGCGCATGATCTCCTTCTCGGCCCGGCCCAGGTAGACGCTCCTGCGGCTCCTGGGCCCGCCCGCACCTGCCCGCCCGCGCGCCTTCGACGGAGATTCGGGCGCCCGGTCGTTGGAGAGCCCCGACAGCCCGCGCTCGCGCGCCATGTCCTGCAGGTCTCGGTTGAGGTCCTCGGGGTGCTGGGTCTGCATGCGGTAGCCGGTGCGGAGGTTGGCGTTGTTCACGACGATGTGCGCGTGCGGTATGCCGCGGGCGTTGTCGTCGTGGTAGACGATGGCGATCTCGTGGTCGTCGAAGTGCCTGAGCGCCCACGAGCACGCGAGCTCGCGCAGCGTCGCCAGGTCGATGTCGTCGCCGGGGTCCGGCGAGAGCACGAAGTGCTTGAACGTGCGCGCGGGCTTGCCCCTCCAGGGTGCGTCCGTGCCGAACGCGGCGCGCGTGGCGTCCATCTCGGCGTCCCAGGCGCAGGCCTCCTTGGCGTCTTCCCCCAGCGCGCCGGCGTCGCGCTCGTCGTAGCTCAGGTTGAACAGGTCGCGCGCCAGGGCGCGGCCTCCCTTCTCGAGGTAGCGGCGGATGCCGCCCGTCGAGCCGTGGCCGCTTATCGGCTTCAGGATCGGCATGGCGAGCCCTCCACGAGCGAGTCGGCGCCGATGCGACCGAGCTCCGCCGCCATCTCTCGGGCCGCGGCGTTCACGTCGGCGAGCTCGCGCTCGATCGTCGGGATGCTATCCGCGACGAGGTCGCGGTCGACGTGCCCGTGGCGGGCGTGGAAGTTGATGAGGTTCATCGCGTGCACGGCCTGGTTGTAGTGGTAGCCCCACTTCGTGAGCTCTCGCGACATCGCCCACAGGGCTCTGCGGTCCACGAGTATGCGGTGCTCGTCTCCCGCGTTGGCCTCCGTCGACAGCGGTATGCGAACGAGGTAGCGCAGGTACTCCGACTTGCTGAGGCCGGCACGCTCGCACCGCTCGCAGAGCGCGTCGTAGTCGCCTCCCTCCATGCGGAACGTGACGCGGCGCTCCTTGCCTTTGGCGGCGCCGGCTTCCTCTTCCATGGCGGATTCCTTTCCTCGGGCCCGCCGCGCGGCGGGCGCGTCTCTCTAGGGGTGCGGGGGATCCCCCGCAGGCGGCGGCCCGGCTCGGGCGCCGCCTCTGGGACCGGGCCTCGCGAAAGCGGGCTCCCGAACGGCCCGCGGCATGACGGGTCCGAGGCCGCCCGGTCCCCAAGTGCTATGGACGCCCGACGCGATGTCGGACGCCATAGGCTACTTGCTGGATTTCGGGCCTGAGGCCCTTCTGCGGCGCTTTCGGGCATCGGTGCCCGCATCCGTGTAGGGCGCGGTCATGAGCGCCATCTCCCGCAGCAGCGAGAGGTCGGCCGGGCTCGGGCTCTCGGGCGGGCTCTCCAGGAAGTCGGCGACGAGCCTCGCGGCCTTCGCGATGCGGCCGTCGGGGCCTGCCTGCGTCTTGCCCTCGCTCCTCACGTAGTCGGAGAGCTCGCGCTTGGTGCGCCGCCAGGGCTCCATCGCGGCGTGCATCTCCGCCTGGCGCTCCTTCGGCATGCCCGCGAGCGTGCGCACCGCCTCGGCGCTGAGGTTGCCGCGGTCGGCCTCGGCGGCCCACTCGGGCGAGAGGTCCTCGGCGATGCGGCGGGCAAGCCTCTCCTCGCGCGCGATGGTCTTGCCGGAGACCTTGCGGCCCGTCTGCCGCTCGATGATGGCGGCCTTCACGTCGTCGACGCGCATGCCGGAAAGCGACGGGTCCTCGGAGCGCAGGCGCACGGCGTCGCCCCTGAGCGCCTCGGTCGCTGCGGCGCGCTCGGTCACGGTGAGCGCGCGGGTGAAGTAGTTCGCGGCGTGGAGCAGCGTCACCGCCCGCTCGTCGTCGATGCCCTCTATCACGCGGCAGGGCATCTTCTCGTAGGCGGGGTCGTCCTTGGCGAGCAGCGCGTAGGCGGCCTTGCGCCGGTGCCCGGAGACCATCTGCCACGAGCCGTCGCCGACCTTGCGCACGAGCGGCAGGTCGGTGAGGCCGTCCTCGCGTATGGACTCGGCGAGCTCGGCTATCCCCGTTGGGTCCATGGAGTAGGCGGCGTTCGCCGGGTGGTCGGCGATGTCGGCCACCGCTATCTCGGACACCGGGTAGCGCCCGCGGGTGCGCGACGCGCCGTCGAGAAGCCCCGTGATGGTGAAGCCCGCGGCCACCTGGCTAGGCGAGCTCACGGGACACCTCGTCGGCGAGAGCTTCGTAGTCGCGTGCGGGGCGGCTCCCCGGCTCGAAGGCCGCCACCGGCTTCCATTGCCAGCTGCCCTCGCAGACCTTGCTGCTCGCGTGGATGACCGTCTCGAACTGCTCGCCCGGGAAGAACCCGTCGAGCACGGCCGCGCCCGTGGCCTCGGCGTTGGTCATGCGGCCGGGCACGCAGGTGCGCAGTATCTTCCATCTGGGCGTGGGCATGCGCAGAGCGTCCGCGATGGAGCGCGTCGCCTCCACGGTGAGCGCCGTGCCGCGCATCACGGTGGAGTCGAGCTTCACGGGGATGACGACCATGCCGCCCTCCGTTGCGGCGAGGTAGGCGTTGAAGGCGAGCCTGCGCATCACGGGGCTGCAGTCGATGAGGCAGACGTCGTAGGAGCCCGAGGCGTCGTCGAGGGCGAACTTGAGGCGCTGCTCGCGCAGGAGCATCTCGTTCTGGTCGACGAGGTCGATGGTCGAGGCCACCACGTCGAGGCCCTCCCCGGCGGCGTAAGCGACCTCTTCCACGGGCGCGCCGCCGTAGAGCAGCTCGACCGAGGTGCGGCGCTCGGAGGCGGCGCGGTCGTAGAGGCCGAAGAAGTCGGTGGCAGACGCCTGCGGGTCGAGGTCGACGAGCAGGGTCCGAAGGCCCCTGGCGGCGAAGATGGCCGCCAGGTTGACGGCGGTCGTCGTCTTGCCGACGCCGCCCTTGTAGTTGGAAATGGCTATCGTGCGCATGGGTCGCGTCCTCTCTAGCGTGGGGCGCGCCTCGCCGCATCCGGTCCGGCGCGCCCCGAGTCTCGGAGCGTCGGGACAAAACCGTACGGATTTGTCCGACAAGCGGAGTGTACCACGAAAACGTACGTATATGTACGTTTTCGTGGTACAGGGGCCGGTTTCGGGGGAAAGCCCGGCCCCGGGAGCCCGGGGCCGGGCGCGCCGCCTAGGAGAGCGGCTCCATCTCGCCGAAGCAGTTGATGTGGTGGCGAAGGAGTGCGCGGTTCTCCTTGACGACCATCATCGCCACCTCGTCGAAGCGGACCGGGGTGTCGGCGTAGTCGTCGCCGTTGCCGGCGAGCCACCTCGCCGCCAGCGCCTCGCGCAGCCCGCGCGCCCTGTGGGCCTCGGGGAAGCCGTCCGTCCCGATCCGGACCGTGGCGTCGACGAAGACCAGGGTCCCGTCCTCGTCCACCGCCACGAGGTCGATCCCGCCGATGCCCTCGGGTCCCTGCCAGGCCTCGTCGACGATCTCGTAGCCCTTGCGCTCGAGGAAGGCCTTGACCGCGCCCATCGCCTTTTCCTTCATGTCGTTCATGTCTTGCTCCTTAGACTCTGAGGCCCGCCCCTGTGGCGTGCCTTGCGCCGCGTGAGTCGCATGCAGCGCGGGCGTGCCTGCAAGGGAGGAAGCGAAGTCGGGCATGGAAATAGAAGTCTCCCGACGGCAGTTTTTCGCGTTGTTCGCGCGCGGAGCGCATGGGGCGAAGAACCCGAAAAAGTGTCGCGGCCCTTGCTGGCCGCCTGCCGGCGTGCGACCCTGCGCGTCCAAGGAGCGCCGGGGCGGGTATTCGGATCAAAGGGGCGCAGGCGTGCGGCATGGAATCCGGCGTGGGCGCCGAGACCCTCCGGGCATGGGATGCGGCCCATCGGCGGTTGCTGGGCTCCCGCGGGGATTGACGACGACGTCGTGGCGGGGACGGAGGCGGGTTCCCGAGTCGCGGCGCCGCGGCATGAGTCGGGACGGACGGCTTTCCCGTGCCGCTTGCGGCCGATATGCGCACGGGACCGCGGGCGGCGAGATGGTTCTCCGCATGGAACGGCTACGGTGCTGCGCGACACGTCCGTTGAGAGAAGGAGGCGAGCTGATGTTGAGCCACGAAGAGAAGTTGGAGCGCATCGAGCTCATCGATGCCGTGTGCGATGCCGGGAGGCTGGCGAGGGGCCTGGACCAGCTGCTCGAGTCCCTGGCGCATGCCGACCAGCTGGACCCGCTCGACGTCGAGGGGATTCTGGCCCTGAAGTCGATAAGTGAGAGGTGCGCCGAGCGCATCGGCGACGCCGCGCGAATCTTGGAGGCTCAGAACGAGGTTCTCTACGCCGAGGAATGGGCAAACGCCAAACCTCGCGAAAACGAGAGATGAGGACCCGAACGAAAGCGGCCATCCAAGCCCGATCAGGGCGTCCATCGCCGTCCGCGCTCATATAAAGCCTGGACATCGGCTGTCCTCGCATTCCCAGTGCCGCCGCGTGCCGTCGCGTTATAATGCTGCAAACGCATTTGTATTGCATTTCGAGCGATGGGAGCGCAGATGCCCGACAGCTACAAGGAGCTCATCAAGAGCAATCCCGACGAGACCGAGATCAGAAGCTTCCTGGTGGACGGCGACCAGGTCTCCGTGACCCTGCGCATCCCCGACACCCTGCGCGACGCGGCGAAGGAGGAGGCGGCCCTGCGGGGCATGAGCTTCTCCGCCTTCGTGCGCACCTGCATGATCGAAGAGCTCGCGAAAAAGGGGGCATAGAGGCGTGAAGTCGCTAAGCAACGTCGGCGCGGAGCGCCTGGGAGACGCCCTCGGCGAATCCATCGACGACGGCGCGAAGTTGTCGATAATCAGCTCGTATTTCACCGTGTTCGCCTACGGGGAGCTCAAAGAGGAGCTCTCCAAGGTCGACGAGGTGCGCTTCCTGTTCAGCGAGCCCACCTTCATCAAGCGCATGGCCGACTCGAAGGAGCCGCGCGAGTTCGAGGTAGCCCGCCGCGCGCGCGAGGTCGGCGTCGGCGGCTCGGGGCTCGAGCTCACGCTGCGCAACAACCTAAACCAACGCGCGCTCGCCCGCGAATGCGCCGAGTGGATCCGCGAGAAGGGCGTCTTCAAGTCCGCCAAGACGTCCGGCGCCATTCAGCCGGGCGGCACCTACGTGGTGGAGAACCCATCCGGCGACGACCACGCCTTCATGGGCGCCGCCGCGAACTTCACGCAGGAGGGCCTCGGCTACGAGCGCCGTCCGGGAACCGTGACCTGCGTGAGCCATTTCGAGAACGCGACCGAGGCCGTCGGCCTCAAGATGATGTTCGAGTCGGTCTGGGACAACCCTGCCATGGTCGAGGAGGTCACCGCGCAGGTGGCCGCCCAGGTCGAGACGCTCTACCGCGAGAACCCGCCCGAGTTCATCTATTTCCTGACCCTGTACCACCTGTTCCGCGACTTCATGGAGGACGACGAGGACAACGGCATCCGCCCCGGCCTCAAGTTCGAGGAGTCCGTGGTCTGGAGCAAGCTCTACGACTTCCAGAAGGACGCCGTCGTGGGCGCCATCCGCAAGCTGGAGAAGTACAAGGGCTGCATCATCGCCGACTCGGTGGGCCTGGGCAAGACCTACGAGGCGCTCGCCGTCATGAAGTACTACCAGGAGCGCAACGACCGCATCCTCGTGCTGTGCCCGAAGCGCCTGCGGGACAACTGGACCCTGTGGACGCAGGACAACGACGACCGCAACCCGCTGGCCGACGACCGCTTCAGCTACACGGTGCTCAACCACACCGACCTGTCGCGCTACCACGGCATGAGCGGCGAGGTGGACCTCGAGCACCTGCGCTGGGGCCACTTCGACCTCCTCGTCATCGACGAGAGCCACAACTTCAGGAACAAGAGCACCGACGCGGACAAGACCGACCGCTACACGCGCCTCATCGAGGACGTCATCAAGTCGGGCCAGCGCACGAAGGTGCTCATGCTCTCTGCCACCCCGGTGAACAACCGCCTGCTCGACCTGCGAAACCAGATCGAGCTCATCACCGAGGGAGACGACGCGTACCTCGCCGATACCGATGGCATCCCGTCGATCACCCACGTGACGCGCGTCGCCCAGCAGAGGTTCAACGAGTGGAGCAAGCTCTCCGACTCCGAGCGCACGACCGAGAGCTTCGTGAACGCGGTGAACGCCGACTACTTCAAGCTGCTCGACGTGCTGACCATCGCGCGCAGCCGCAAGCACATCACGAAGTACTACGGCGCCGCGAGCGGTACCTTCCCGGCGCGCCGGCCGCCCCTGTCGTTTCAGACGCCCATTGACCTAGAAGGCGAGCTGCCGCCGATTGCCGTGCTCAACGACATGATCGCCCAGCTCACGTTCGCCCAGTACCAGGTGCTCTCCTACGTGCGCGCCGACCAGCGCCGCAAGTACGAGGACCGCTACGGGGACACGTGGGGCAAGGACTTCGAGAGCCAGGTCCACCGCACGACGGCGGTGGCCAACCTCATGCGCGTCAACGTCCTCAAGCGCATGGAGTCCTCCGTGAACAGCTTCCGCATCACGCTGCGACGAATCCTCGACGGCTGCGTCGACCTGCGCGCGAGGCTCGACGCCGACGCGTCGGGGGTCGCCTACGGCACCGAGGGCCTCGAGGACGGGTTCGACGACGACGATGCCGAGGAGTTCGAGGCCGGCGGCAAGGTGCGAGTCGACCTGCGAGACGTCGACGCCCTGCGCCTGGGCCAGGACCTCGACTTCGACATCCAGGTGCTCCGGGCCCTGCTAACCTATGCCGACGCGGTGACGCCCGAGCGCGACGCCAAGCTCGTGAAGCTGCGCGACTTCATCGCGGGCAAGGTCAGCGAGCCGTACAACCCCGGCAACCGCAAGGTGCTGGTGTTCAGCGCGTTCGCCGACACGACGGCGTACCTTTTCGAGCAGCTGGCGCCCTGGCTGAAGCGCGAGCTCGGAATCGAGTGCGCCGAGGTGGCGGGCAGCTCCAACCGGACCTACTCGCTGAAGCTTCCCAGGACCACCTTCGAGAACATCCTCGCGAGGTTCTCTCCCGTCTCAAAGGAGCTGCCGGAGAGCCAGCGGGAGCTCGGCGAGATCGACGTCGTCTTCGCGACGGACTGCATCTCCGAGGGCCAGAACCTGCAGGACTGCGACTGCCTGGTGAACTACGACATCCACTGGAACCCCGTGCGTATCATCCAGCGCTTCGGCCGCATCGACCGCCTGGGATCGAAGAACTCCCAGATCCAGCTGGTCAACTTCTGGCCGGACATCGCGCTCGACGAGTACATCCAGCTCGAGGGCCGCGTGAAGGGGCGCATGGCGCTGCTCGACGCGTCGGCAACCGGCGAGGAGAACGTGCTGGAGGCCAAGGGCAATGGAGAGATGAACGACCTCAAGTACCGTCGCCGGCAGCTCCAGCAGCTCAAGAGCGAGGTGCTCGACCTCGAGGACATCTCGGGCGGCATCTCGATCACGGATTTCGCCTTCGACGACTTCCGCGTGGAGCTCCAGCGCTACGCCAAGGAGCATCCCGGCGCGTTGGAGAACTCGCCGGCGGGACTGCACGCCGTGGCCCCCATCCCCGACGAGCTTCGCAGCGACGTGAAGCCAGGCGTGGTCTTCTGCCTCAAGCAGAACGACGAGGGCAACGATCCCAGGGACACGAACCCTGTCTTCCCGTACTACGTGGTGTACGTGTCGGCCGACGGCGAGGTCATGACGAAGCACACCCAGCCCAAGCCGGCGCTCGACATCATGCGCGCCGTCTGCTCTGGGCATCCCGAGCCCATCGCTAAGCTGTGCCGCGAGTTCAACCGCGAGACCCGCGACGGGACGAGGATGGACGCCTACACCGACCTGCTTGACGATGTCGTTGCGGCCATCACCGGAACGCAGCAGGACAAAGGCATCGAGAGCCTGTTCAGCCTGGGAGAGGTCGGCAGCGGCACCGTCATGGGCTTCAACGACTACTCGTTGGTATGTTTCGCGGTGCTGCGATGAGCGGCATCGACTGGAACGGAATCCTGCGCCTGCCCGAAGCGGCGCTCGCGGGATGCCGCCGCATTCCCAAGACGGTGCTCGTCAAGCAGGCCATGCTCACCAAGACCGAGCAGAAGAGGCTCGACAAGGTCGCGCGCCTCGAGCACTTCGCCACGGTCCAGAAGTCCACGACGCGCATCCCGCCGTACGAGGACGACGAGCGCAACGTGCAGAGCGTCGTCTTCCTCCGTTGCGAGATGACAGCCGGGACCATGGCGGTGGCCGAGGTGGCGGAGCTCGTGCACAAGTGCTTCCCGAACCCGACGGTGCTCCTGGTCGAGGCGGGCGGCTGCGCGTGCATATCGGTCGCCCTCACGCGGAGGAGCCAGGCCGAGCAGGGCGCGACGGTCGTCGACCGAGTCGAGTCGACGGGCGCGTTCGATCCTGGCCGTTCAGAATACGCGGACTTCCTAGGCGCGCTGGCATTCGGGCGGCTCTCGCAGGGCGACCTCTGGGAGTACCTGGTCGACCTGTCGCGCACCGTAGCGCTGTCCCGCGCGATTGGCGGCCTGGGGTTCTACCCCGTATGCCCCGCTCGAGACCGGGAAAAGCTGATCGCCCTCACGTCGCGCTACGATGAGATGGGAGCCTCCGTCAAGCGGCTGAAGGAGCAGCGGCGGTCGAAGGACATAACGCTCAACGAGTCCGCGAAGCTGAGGATGGAAATGAAGGAAGAGGAGCGACGCCTGAGGGCGGTCGCCGATGAGATAAAGGAGATCTGCAATGGCCGTTCTAGATGAGTATATTTTGCGAGCGGCGCGCCTTTTGAGTGATGCTGCAGATGAGGATGTTGATGCGCTCTGCCGTGAAATCATGCAGGTCTTCGACCTCGACTACACTAACCCCGAGGCTTTAAAATATATCAATTCCTCAAGCTCATTTCGCTACTCGAAAAGCGACCTAGGGATGATTCTCCAGAAGCTGCGCCTAAAGCGGGAAGACTCAGACGACAAAGCGTTCGGTGCCGCATTCTGCGCAACTATAACGCAGCATATCAGGAGACTGGAGCAAGCTCTTGAAGAGGGCGTGAAAGACGACGAGCTCAAAGCCGTATACGACTCAATCGACTACGTCTACGCAAACGCGAGGGGCTACGACTCCTACACGGACGGACTAGCCTCCTATTCCTATGGGTCTTCCAATCGCAATGATTTCAACGATGAACAGACGCAACTACGTATCGACAAACTGAAGCATTTCCGTGATGAGGAGCTCCGTAAGCTGAAAATCGCCGAAGCGCAGGGCGCTAGCGTCAGCCTCACGGCATCCGCCACGAGCAACGTACAGGTCACGTTAGAGGCAACCTTTGAACAGATTGACAAATTGCCAGAGACAACGCTTTCCGATGACGAGAAGACGCTGCTCAAAGGGATGATGGGCGATCTCAACACAAAAGATAAAAGCAAACGGGGCAGCAAGCTTGACAAACTCCTGAGCTGGCTTGCCGGCAAGGGCACCGACGTTTTTATTGCCGCCATGCCCTACATAGTTCAACTAATCAAATCTCAACTTTCCTAGGAGGAGACCTCATGGGCGAGATAGAAAAGATGACTCTTGAATCGGAGAGTCTTATTGACGACCGCCTGAATAAGCTCAAGGAGCTGATGCCCGAAGTGTTCTCCGAGAGCGGAATCGACTTCGACAAACTGCGGCTGGAGCTTGGCGACGAGGTAGACGAGGGCCTGGAGCGCTATGCGTTCACGTGGCCCGGCAAGGCCGATGCCATCCGCCAGTCGCAGATGTCCAGCACTGCTACTTTGCGTCCCCGTATCGAGAAAAGCCGCAGCCGCGATGGAGAGGATGGGTCCTTCGACTCGGACAACATTTATATCGAAGGCGACAATCTCGAGGTGCTGAAGCTCCTACAGCGCGGCTACCACGGCAAGGTCAAGATGATCTACATCGACCCACCCTACAACACGGGTCACGACTTTGTCTACAAGGACAATTTCGGCAACTCTGTCGATAACTATAAGGAGCAGGCGGGACTCGCCGGCCAGTCCAACGCCGACACAAGTGGCCGCTACCATAGCGACTGGTGCTCGATGATGTACCCTAGGTTGAGACTGGCTCGAGAGCTCCTAACCGACGATGGCGTCATTTTCATTTCGATTGACGATAACGAAGACCGCAATTTGCGCATCCTCTGTGACGAGGTGTTCGGAGAGGCAAATTTCGTTTCTCAGCTAATCTGGGAACGAGCTTACTCGCCCAAGAATGACGCCAAATACGTTTCAAATAGCCATGATTATGTTCTCGTATACGCCAAATCCATTGAGCGCTTTGTGATTGGACGCCTGCCGAGAACAGACGAGGCAAACGCCCGCTACAAGAATCCAGACAACGACCCTCGAGGCGTTTGGAAGCCAAGCGACCTCAGTGTAAAGACTTACAGCCCAGATTCCGACTATCCAATCACAACGCCCTCGGGGCGTGTTGTAGAGCCTCCAGCAGGACGCTGCTGGAGGCTCTCGCGAAACGCGTTTCGCGAGAGACTCCAGGATAACCGCATTTGGTTTGGCCCAAACGGCGACAGCGTCCCTTGCATCAAGCGTTTCCTAACAGAGCTCAAATATGATGGAATGGCTCCAACTTCAATCATGTTTTACAAAGAAGTGGGTCACAGCCAGGAAGGCGCCAAGGAGCTCGTATCTCTATTTGACGGAAAGGGCTATTTCGATGGACCGAAACCGACGAAACTACTTCAGCGCCTGATAACCCTTGCGAATCTGCTAATGTGCGATAAAGAAGTAATAGAAGTGTAAAAAATTTTGCCGTTCCTATCCGGCACTTAGGGCTGTGTCGGATAGGTCAGGCGTTAGGCTTCCGGCAAGTCTATCTTGCCGACAAAGCTGTAATAAATCTCAATGTCCTGCCTGCGGGTGCCGTTCTCGTCATAGCTGCACTCATGCACGACGATTTTCTCAATCATTTCCCGCAAGAGGGTGGGGGTCAATTCTTCAAAAGCAAGGTGCTTTCTCACAATCCCCATGAATTTCTCGGCGTTGACGGTGGCGGCCTGCGACTTGGAAAGTTCCTCCTGCAAAGCGGCAGCCCGGTCTTTCAGTTCCCGCTGCTCCTGCTCATAGTCCGCCGACAGCTCCATGAAACGCTCGTCGCTGATTTTGCCGCTTACATTGTCCTCATACAGCCGCTTGATAATGCGGTTCACTTCGGCAATGCGTGTCTGGGCCTGTTCAAGCTGCTTCGTGGCTGCGGCGGTCTTTCTCTTGCCGCCGATTTCGTTCTGCTGGATGAGCAGCTTTACAAAGCGGCTCTCATGCCTGGCGGCGTATTCCGTCACTTGCCGGAGATTGGAAAGCACGCCCGCCGTCAAAAGGTCGGTGCGGATAAAGTGTGCCGTACAGTCACGGGTACGCTTCTTGTAGCTGCCGCAGATATAACAGTCCTGCTTGCGGTTCTATTCGTCTGTTCCTGGTTCAAAATAGTTTCTCCTCTCTGATACTGATTTTATCAATGATATTTCGCAATAGCCAGCAATGAACGCTTGCATTGCGCAAGACGTTACATTATCTTCTGAAACATATAGCGCACCTTGTCCAGGCGGCTGTTTGGACGGCGGGGCTGGATGACTGGCTTGCCGACAGCGGCCTGATACCCTTTCAGTTCTGTAAGGCATACGCTCTGCCCGTTGGTGTAAAAGGCCAGATCAGTACGGTATGCCTGTATACAGCGGGCGGGAATCTCGCCAGTAAAGACAACTTCATCCTTTTTTACCTGGACCGTTTCGATGGTGGCACAGTATTTCGGTGCATCATGATAAGCCCTGGAAAGATATTCCCGGGGCGCATAGAGGGTGAAGGAGAGATAAGGTTCCAGCAGTTGCGTCCCTGATTCCTTCAATGCCTGTTCCAATACAATCGGGGCCAATGAGCGGAAGTCCGCCGGCGTGCTGACCGGACTGTAATAAAGCCCGTATTCAAAGCAAATCTTACAGTCCGTTACGTTCCAGCCGAACAAGCCCTGCTCCAGCCCGTAACGGATACCATCCCTGACAGCGTTTTGAAAACTCTGGTTCAAGTATCCCAGCGAAACCCGGCTCTCGTATTGTACACCGGAGCCAAGCGGGAGTGGTGTAACAGACAGTCCGATGGATGCCCAAAACGGGTTGGGCGGCACC
The DNA here is from genome assembly GCF_054819865.1 of Bifidobacterium sp. JNUCC 75. NCBI lineage: Bacteria > Bacillati > Actinomycetota > Actinomycetes > Bifidobacteriales > Bifidobacteriaceae > Bifidobacterium > Bifidobacterium sp. JNUCC 75. The sequence continues at coordinate 114,592 of NZ_JBTHIF010000001.1, forward strand.
TCGATATGGATGGTGTGGCTGGCTGCTTTGAGCGGCCGCTCCATATAAATGACGGTGGGTTCCTTTACCACTGTTTCAAGCTTGTATTTTTCCGACAGCAAAGCGGAAACAACCTCCAACTGCACCCGGCCCAAAAAAGAAAGAATGATCTCATGGGTGATGGAATCCACCTCGCAGCGCAAAAGCGGGTCAGTATCCGCAAGTTGCGTAAGAGCGTCCAGCAGCCGTTCTCTTTGCGCTGCCGTTTTCGGCGCAATCGACGTCCGCAGCATGGGGAGGGGGTCCTCACGCCACCTTTTACGAGGGAGCCGGGTTGGGTCCCCTAATACATCGTTTAACCTCACGCTGTCGCTGGGAAGGATAACAATTTCACCCGGATAAGCGGTGTCTGTCCGAACAATTTCCCCTTTGGATGGAATACGCATCTCTGTGATTTTCAGCTTTTCTCTCCCGGCCAGGGCCACCGTATCCCGCAGGCGCAGCGTTCCGCTGTATAGCCGTAGATAGACACGCCGCTGGCCGCAATCTGTATACTCCACCTTGAAAACGCTGCCGCATAGGGCGGCGCTCCCCTGTTCCCCAATCGGTTGGAACAGCCCTGTCACCGCATCCATCAACGGTTGAATGCCAAGGCCCTTTTTGGCGCTGCCATAATAGACCGGGAACAGGGAGGCGTCTTGAACCCGCCGCTGTTCCTCCCGCACAAGTTTTTCCCGGCTGATTGGTTCTCCTGCGATATACTTTTCCAATAATTTATCGTTATTTTCGATGACCGCATCCCATGCTTCTATGTCGGTATTTTCCTCCAGGACTATTTCCGGGGACAGCGACACCGTCTGCTTGATGATAATATCGGCGGAGAGCTTATCCCGAACAGACTGAACCACGCTCTGCAAATCAACGCCAGCCTGGTCGATCTTGTTGATAAAGATAACGGTGGGAATGTTCATTTTCCGCAGGGCATGGAACAGAATACGGGTCTGGGCCTGCACGCCATCTTTAGCGGAGATCACCAAGATGGCCCCATCTAAAACAGCCAAAGAGCGGTACACCTCCGCCAAAAAATCCATGTGGCCGGGCGTATCCACAATGTTGACTTTACATCTGTGCCACTGGAAGGAAGTGACTGCCGCTTGAATGGTAATCCCACGCTGCCGCTCCAAAAACATGGTGTCCGTCCTCGTTGTCCCTTTTTCGACGCTCCCCGGTTCTGAAATGGCTCCGCTGGCATATAGCAGGCTCTCCGTCAAGGTCGTCTTTCCAGCGTCTACATGGGCAAGAATTCCAATATTGATTATTTTCATGTGATTGTCCTCCCTTTACTGCCCCGAAGGGCATAAAAATCCCCAGCAGTAAAATACTTTTACCACTGGGGATGATAATTTGCGGACATACACATATGCAGCATACACCTGTTTGTGAGTGCTGTTTTTGGGGATATGTCAAAATTGATAAGGCAAAAGTATTCTTAAATTGGGTACAAAAAACTAAGCCCCTACAAAATGGACTATCATAATCCTTTGTTCCCACTATTTGATTATAGTTTTATTTAAGAATACCTTGCCGCATATTTTTTACTCCTTTTCTGGACTTGAATTATTATATCACATCAGTTTTAGGAAAACAAGTATCTAAAAGAAATTTTTCTTCCCCTTATATGTAACAATCATACCGGCTTCCTAACGTTCAGAATGGTTTCTACTGTCTGCTGCGGTGTTTGGTTGGAATTGTCCAGCCAAAAGCCGATCCGTGGTGTTGTCTGCATTTTACTAAATACAAATTCAATGTATACAGAAAGAAATATATAAGGAGTGGGAGGGATTCCGCCGTAGTCGGCATTGTAGGAAAATCCAAAAGTTTAGATTTTCTCAAAATGCTTATCTTTTGGTCTTTGGTTCGGAATAGTGTAGTGCTGGCGGTCTATCTATTGTTTTCGGTTGCTTGCTTCTTTACCGTACATGAGCATTTAAGCACGGGTGATATTGTGCTTGATTTTTTCTCAGGCTCAGCATCGACCGCCCATGCCATGTTCCTGCAGGAGCTCGGAAAAGATGATCGCTATCAGTTTATCCTTGTCCAGCTTCCAGAGCCTTGTGACCCGAAACGCGACGCCTACAAGGACGGGTATGAGACTCTCTGCGACATAGGCGAAGGACGCATTCGCCGCGCAGGCGACAAAATCAAAACCGAGCTCGAGGAATCCAACCGTCAACTCAAGCTTGGCGAGGGACCCAAGCAGCTTCCCGACATCGGCTTCCGTGTGTTCGAGCTCGATGAGTCCGGCATTGAGAAGCCCGAGCCCGGTCAGCTCCTCTTCGACGTGGTCAAGCCCGATCGCTCCGATATGGATATCGTCTTCGAGATGATGCTCAAATGGGGCCTCGAGCTCACGCTGCCCGTCGAGAAGTCTGAAGCCGCGGGCTATCCCATCTGGTCCGTCGCTTGCGACGAGCTCGTCTGCTGCATGTCCCGAGGCCTCACCATTGAGGCGCTCGAGGCCATCGCCGACATGGAGCCCAGGCGCGTTCTCATCCTCGATTCCGTCCTCGACGACACCCTCAAGCTCAACGCCGTGCAGATCTTCAAGCACGCCGGCGAGCGCATGGGCTGTGAGATCGAATTGAGGACGGTCTAGCATGGCGGCGCTCGAGTTCAAGTTCTCATCCGACCAGCAGCACCAGCTGGAGGCCATCGAAGCAACCTGCGACCTGTTCCGCGGACAACAATTTATTGGCAGCGTATTCTCCGCCGATTCCGGCCGCAAAGGCCAGACGGCAATCGGCGAGCTCATGGTCGGCCACGGCAACGAGCTTCGCGTGGCGCCGGGCCAGCTCCTCGACAACCTGCACGCCGTGCAGGAGGAGGGCTGCCTCCCGGCAACCGACGTCCTCACCGATGGGCGCCTGCGAGACTTCACCGTCGAGATGGAGACCGGCACCGGCAAGACCTACGTCTACATCCGCTCCATCTACGAGCTAAACCGCCGCTACGGCATCACCAAGTTCGTTATCGTCGTGCCGAGCGTGGCCATCCGCGAGGGCGTCCTCAAGAGCCTCCAGACCACCCGCAGGCACTTCGAGACGCTCTACGACCGCACGCCGCTCGACTACTTCGTGTACGACTCGAAGGACATGGGGCCGGTGGGTAACTTCGCCACGTCGAGCTCCATCCAGGTCATGGTCATCAACATCGACGCGTTCAACAAGGGCCTCGAGAAGGATGGCACCGCGAAGGAGGGCAACCTCTTCCACCGTCCCAGCGAGAAGCTCACCGGCGGCTTCAGCCCTCGCGAGCTCGTGAGCGCCTGCAAGCCCGTCGTCATCATCGACGAGCCCCAGAGCGTCGACAACACCAAGCAGGCCAAGGCCGCCATCAAGAGCCTGAACCCGCTGTTCGTGCTGCGCTACTCGGCCACGCACAAGCAGGCCTACAACATGATCTACCGCCTCACGCCGGTCGACGCCTTCGAGCGCCACCTGGTGAAGGGCATCTGCGTGGACTCGATCAAGGCCGAGGCGAACCTCAACGGCGCGTACGTGAGGCTCGAGTCCGTCAAGTCCGACCCGTTCTCCGCCAAGGTGTCCATCGACGTGCGCCAGGCCGACGGCACGCAGAAGCGCAAGGCCGTCACGGTGAAGACCGGCAACGACCTCTACCAGAAGAGCGGCGAGAACAGCGACTACGAGAGCGGCTGGGTGGTCAACAACATCGGCGCCGCAGTGGGCGACGAGTTCATAGAGTTCCAGAACGGCGAGGTGCTCGAGCTCGGCGAGGCGCTGGGCGACGTCAACGAGGAGGTCGTCAAGCGCGCGCAGATCCGCCGCACCATCGAGGACCACCTGGCCCGCCAGTTCGAGCTGTGGCCGCGCGGCGTGAAGGTGCTCTCGCTCTTCTTCATCGACCGCGTCGACCGATACCGCGTCTACGAGCCCGAAGTCCACGGCGGCCTGTACGCCCTGATGTTTGAGGAGGAGTACGCAGGTGCCCTGAACTCGAAGGCGCCTCGTCGCATCGCAAAGGCGGCGGGGATCGGCAAGGGCACGTGGCTCGAGTGCTACGAAGCCGTCGGCGCCCCGCTGGTGCGCGACCCCCACGCCGTGCACCAGGGATACTTCGCCAAGGACAAGAAGGGCAAGTTCAAGGACTCCAAGGGAGCCGCCGGCACCGCCGACGACGCCGGGGCCTTCGAGCTCATCATGCAGAAGAAGGAGACGCTCATCTCCTTCCCGGACGGCAAGGACGCGGACAAGGACGTCTCTTTCGTCTTCAGCCACTCCGCGCTCAAGGAGGGCTGGGACAACCCCAACGTGTTCCAGATCTGCACGCTCGTCGAGACAAAGGACAACCTGACCAAGCGCCAGAAGATCGGCCGCGGTCTGCGCCTGTGCGTGAACCAGGATGGCGAGCGCCTGTACGACCCAGAGGCGAACGTGCTCACCGTCATCGCGAACGAGAGCTACGACGACTTCGCCAACGGCCTGCAGAAGGAGCTTGAGGCTGAGGACTTCAAGTTCGGCGTCATCACTCCGGAGAGCTTCACGAAGGTCACGGTCAAGGGCGATGATGGCGTCGAGGAGCGCCTGGGCTACGAGAAGTCCAAGCAGGTCTACGACCACCTCGTCGCGACCGGCATGGTCGACGACAAGGGCGCGGTGACGCCCGAGCTGAAGGCGGCCGCCGAGGAGGGCAAGGTCGAGCTCCCCGCCGAGCTCGAGCCTGCCAAGGAGCAGGTCGAGGCGATCATCATCCACAAGTCCCAGAGGGTCCAGATCCGTGACAAGGCCAAGGAGGTCTCGGTCGAGCTGCAGAAGGACGTCACGCTCGACCCTGCGTTCCAGGCCCTGTGGGACCGCATCCGCCAGCGCACGCGCTTCCAGGTCGAGGTCGACTCCGGCAAGCTCATCGAACATGCCATCGAAGCTGTCGACGGCATGCTCGCCGTGCGCCCGCCCCAGGTGACGAGCGAGCGTGCCTCGCTGGGCATCGACGACGCGGGCGTGAGCGCCGAGGGCACGGGCACCTCCGTGGTGTCCGTTTCGGGAAAGGTGAAATACGACCTTCCCGACCCGATCGCAGAGCTGCAGGACGCCGTCGGGCTCACCCGCGGCACCATCAAGGCGATCCTCGAGGGCTGCAGCCGCCTCGACGAGTTCGAGATCGACCCCGCGACCTTCCTCGCGCAGGTCGGCGACAAGATCAACCGCGTGAAGAACGACCTCATCGCCCAGGGCATCAAGTACGTGCGCCTTCCCGAGGACGAGTGGTACACCATGCGCGACCTCGAGCTTGACGACTACACGGCCTACCTTGGGCAGAACGCGTGGAAGCCGGACATGACGAGCAAGAGCCTGTACAACTACGTGGTCTACGACTCGGCGGGGGTCGAGCGCTCCTTTGCCGAGGCTCTAGACAAGCAGGAGGAGGTTCTCGTGTTCGCGAAATTGCCCTCGGCGTTCAAGATCGACACGCCGCTCGGCAGTTACAACCCCGACTGGGCGTACGTCGAGGAGGCCGACGGCGAGCGCCGCGTGTACTTCGTGACCGAGACCAAGGGCGGCAAGAACGGCGAGCCCGCCCTGCGCGACGCGGAGAAGATCAAGATCGGCTGCGCCAAGAAGCACTTCGAGGCGCTGGACCTCGGAAACGACTTCCATTACAACGTGCGCACGACCTACCAATACGAGGCGGTGAAGGCTTAGGATGTCGAAGCTGCCCGGAAAGATGACGCGAAAGCAGCACTGGGTGCCGCGGTTCTACCTGCGCCATTTCGCGGATTCCTCCGGGCAGCTTCATGCCTACAGCAGACAGAAGGGCTCCTTCTTCCGCACGAATTGCGAGAACCTTTGCAGCATGCGCGATCTTTATGAGGTCGAGCATGCCGATGCGACAGGCGATGCGACAGACAGATTCTATGCGCAGAACCTCATCGAGGTTAAGCTATCTGAGCTCGAGAGCCGCATCGCGCCGCTTTACGATCGCTTTTTGGAACGCCAGAAAGAAGACCAGTGCGAAGACGAAGGGTATTCTGATGGGAAAGCCGCCGTTTGCGAGCTGGCAGCAAATATCATCGTCCGGCACCCTATCAGTATGCGCGTCGACAAGAAATGGTCACGCGAGACTGCCGAAGAGCTGCTCAGAAACGTTCATCTGACACCCTATGAGCTCGGCTTGCTCGATTGGTCGGATTGGCGCGGGGATTCCCAAGCGGTGGTCGAGCTTGCCGCCGCCGCAACCATGCTCTTCTCCAACGATGATATTGTGCCAGTTAACCGTATTCGAAAGGCTTTTTTTGAGAAGAGCTTCTCCATCCTTAGGGCACCCGTCGGCTCAGGGTTCGTTACGACGTCGATGCCTATGTTCATCATCGGGCCCGAGGACGACTCGTACGATTTTCATCTCGCGTATATGCCGTTGAGCAGTGAGTATGCTGCGGTCTTTTCAGATGACCCTCTATTTCCGCCGTTTGCGAGACTCGGTTTTTCGGGCGTCGAGTTCATGAACCGACTTCTTCTGCTTAACTGCGAGCATTGGGATGTCGCCATATCGAGGGGAAGCGGCCCGCTCGAGCACGCGGTACGCGATTGAAGTCAAGCGAACAGTGCCGAATTCATGCACGAGATGTTCACGCGCGACGGCAGGGAGCTATCCCTCGACACAGTGATCTACGACCGCTCGAAGAAGAAGGGGCAGACGATGATCGATACCATCGACCGTGGCTGCCTCGAGGGCGGCTGCCTTGATGACGAGGACCTGCGCATCATCTTCGAGCACCTTCTGGGGAGAAGACGGCAAGGACCGGGAACATTAAAGGGTCAAGCAGCGTATTGATAAAATTGACCCCGCCAGCAATAACCGCAAAGGATAGATAGGGCTTTAAGGATGGATGCAGGAAAAGCAACGATAAGCGGCGTGTTCAACGGATCGCGCCTGCTCGAAATACCTTTTTACCAAAGGGCGTACGTCTGGGGAGAAGAGCAATGGGAGCGTTTCCTCGGCGACATGGAGTTCGTCACGGCCTCGAAGCGGCCCTATTTCCTGGGCTCCATCATCCTGAAGCAGGCCTCCTCCGGCAACACCTGGTCCGAGGTCTCCGAGGTTCGCACCGTCATCGACGGCCAGCAGCGACTCACGACCATGGTCATCTTCTTCAAGGCACTCTGTGCAAAAAACGGCACCAACAATTTGTTTGAGCGAGATTTCGTCCTGGAGACCGGCGATGTCGCCTTGCGGCACGGCAAGTACGACCGGCAGGATTTCGAAAAGGTCGTCAGCGCCACGGGCTGCGAACCCCTCGAGGGCTCCTCGGCCATCGTCCTTGCCTACAACTACTTCCTCAAGAATATCGACCCGGAGAAGGTCGACAGGAACACGATCAAGTCGAACGTCCAGTTCGTCTGCATCGATCTTACCGAGGGCGAGGACGAGCAGCAGAAAGAACTACTTCTTCAACCGCGAGAACGAGCAGGCGTTCAAGGAGTGCTGGGAAGACGTCTTCGAGCCCACGGCTGAGAAGAGGGAGTATTGGGAGCAGGAGATCGTTACCGGGCGCATCAAGCGCACGCTCGTCGACCTCTTCTTCGACGCGTTCCTCCAGATTCTGGTCCAGGACAAGAGGCGTGGCGTCACGACCGAGGACAAGCTCTTCTATTCGCGTACTTCGAACCTCTTCCAGTCCTACAAGGATTTCATCGGCAGGTACTGCAACGGCGACAAGGTCGAGATTCTCGACAACATGAAGGCGTATGCCGAGGCGTTCGAGTCCACGTTCGACCCTGGCTACTGCGACGCGGACATCCCCTCCGCTTCCGGCGTCGAGCGCCTGAACGTGCTGATATTCGGCCTCAAGAACTCGACGCTCATCCCGTACGTGCTCTACGTTCGAAAGAACGCGGAGTCTTCGAGCGAGGAATCTAAGATCTACGCCCTGCTTGAGAGCTACATCGTCTGCCGAATGCTGGTTCAGGCGACCACGAAGAACTACAACAGGCTGTTCACCTCGCTGATCTTGAACGAGGTGAAGGACGCGGAGGCGCTGAGGAAGGCTCTCGAAGCCAATGACGAGGCGACGACGTACATGCCCGGCGACGCCGAGGTTCGAGCGGCATTCGAGGAATCGTGTCTGTACAACCTCCAGTCCAAGGGCGTCCTCTATCTGCTGGAAAGCGCCATTCGTCCGGGCATGAGCAGCACGGCCCTGCTCGGGTTCAACCAGTACACCCTCGAGCACATGATGCCCAAGAAGTGGCGCAACAAATGGGGAGCCCTCGACGATGAGGCTGCCACGCGAAGGGACCGGAAGCTCCTCACGCTCGGCAACCTCGCCATCATCACGCATTCGCTCAACGCCTCCATCCGCGATGCCGATTGGCCCACCAAGAAGCAGGGAAAGGGATACAAGGACGGCCTTGCCCTCTGCGCCGCCGGCCTTGCGACCATGGCCGGCGCCCTAGAGAAGGAGTCTTGGAACGAGGGCGATATCGCCGATCGCGCCGAATGGCTTGCGGACAAGGCGTTGGAGGTCTGGCGCTAGGCCCTACCTGCGTCCCATCTCGAAGATGCTTGCGGTGTCGGAACCCGCATCGATGACGGATGGAACCGGCTCTTCCAAAAACGTAGTTCGTGGCGATGTCTCTTCCGTCGGCGCGTCAAGAGGCTCGCCGAGCGCTAGGAAGAACCTCATCACGTGCTCAATTCTCTGTTGCAGGGACTCGCTCAGCTCGCCGTAGGAGGCCGCCAGCCGCACCTCCTTGGCCAATTCCGCCATCGAGTCCCTCAGTGCCTTCTGCACGCTCACGGAGGGCCTCACCTCGACCTGGGTATCGGTGAGCTTGGCGATGATGTAGTCCTGCCTGTTCATGCCGCTCCAGGCTGCCATCTCGCATATGAGCTTGCGCTCCTCGGGCGTGCAGCGGAACGCCATCGTCTTGCTGCGCTTGCGGGCGCTGTTCTCGCACGGCATCCTTCTTACCCCCTCGCCCCGTCGAGCGCGGCGGCCATCTCGTCCTGCTTCGTGGGGAACAGGTGCGCGTAGCGGTAGGTGATGTCCACCGCCTCGTGGCCCATGCGCTCGGCGATGGCCAGCGCGGAGAAGCCCATCTCTATCAGCAGGCTCACATGGCTGTGGCGTATGTCGTGTATGCGGATGCGCTTCACGCCCGACGCCTTGCACCCGCGCTCCATCTCGTGGGCCAGGAAGTGCTTGGTCACGGCGAACAGGCGCTCGTCGGGGGCGACGTCGTCGCGCATCTCGATGAAGTCCGCCATCTCGTCGCGCAGGAAGGCGGGCATGACGATCGTGCGCACGGACTTGGGCGTCTTGGGGTCGGTCACGGTGTCAACGCCGTTGAGGCTCTGGTACGACTTGTTGATGCGCAGCCGCGAGCTCTCCAGCATGAAGTCGGACGGCGTGAGCGCCAGGAGCTCGCCGCAGCGTATGCCCGTCCAGTAAAGCAGCTCGAAGGCGTGGAATGAGAGAGGCTTGTCCATGACGGCCTCGCTGAACCTCAGGTACTCGTCCTTGGTCCAGAACTGCATCTCGCCGCCCTTCTTCGAGCCTATCTTGTCGACCCTGCGCACCGGGTTGTCGCTGAGGCCGTAGTAGCGCTCGGCGTGGTTGAAGATGGCGTTGAGCTGGTTGTTCACTGTGCGCAGGTACGTCGGTGCCCAGGGCTTCCCGTCGGCGTCCCGGTGCTCGGTGAGCTCGTTTTGCCACCTGATGACGTCGATCGGCCTCACGTCGCACATGCGCATGTCCCCGAAGAACGGCACGAGCTTGTCGTTGATGATGTACTCCTTGGTGATCCACGTGTGCTCGCGTATGCGCGGCTTCACCTCGGAGGCGTACACCTCGACGAACTCGGAGAACGTCATGTCCATGGCCCCGCCGTTAAGGCTCTTGAACTGGCTCTCCCACACTGCGGCCTCCACCTCGGAGGAGAAGCCGCGCTTCGTCTTGTGGCGCTTCGAGCCGCGGGCGTCGCGGTAGTAGCACTGCACGTAGAACGTGCCGTTGCCGTCGTCCTTGTACACGGGCATGTCAGTCCACCTCCGGGAAGTACAGGGCGTCGAAGACGTCGCTTCGAACGCGCCCGCGGATGACCACGCGCCCGCGCGCCTCCTGCTCGGCGTTTATCTTCCTGATCACCTCGTAGGCGCTGCCTTTCTTGATCCTCAGCAGCTCCGCGACCTCGTCGGCGTCCAGCATGTGCGGCCTCGGCGTCTTCGCCACCTTCTCGTCCATGGCTCCTCCAATCAATGGCGTACGGATACGTACGTTTCACAGATTCAGAGTAAACGTACATATCTGTACTGTCAATAGAATTGCGTACATTTGCGTACGCTGATAAGATGTGCTGGTACGTAATTCCAGGAGGAGGGCTCATGTCCGTAGGCGAGAACATAAGGCGGTACCGCAAGTCGCGCGGCATGACGCAGGCGCAGCTCGCCGAGGCGGTCGGCCTGACCGAGGGGGCCGTGCGCCACTACGAGAGCGGCATCCGCGCCGTGAAGCCCGAGCTGCTCGAGTCCATCTCCGCGGCGCTCGGCGTGTCCGTCAACGCCCTCAAGGATTACGGCGTCGAGACTGCGGGCGACCTCATGTCGCTGCTCGTGCGGCTCGAGGACTCCTTCGGCATCGTGCCCGCAGCCGACGGCACGGGCCTCTCCCTGAACCCCAAGGCGCCGCACGCGCCCAAAGCCGCGATGGCGATCGAACTGTGGGCAGAGAAGCGCGCGCAGCTCGAAAACGGCAAGATCGACGCCGACGAATACGAGGACTGGAAAGCCTCGCTGTAGCGGCTCTCCGCATTTCGCGATCAACGCAACCGAATCAGGACGGTGGACCAGGCGGCGAGCGCCGCTCGGGCCTGCGTAAGCTGAGTTTTTACTCCCCATTGCATGCCAAGGCATTTCCGGCGCACCTGGGGAGTAAATGACGCGGTGGCTTACACGGCGGCACGCGGCAGTACGCCGCGGCATTTCCCCTGGTTACTCCCGTTTTCATTGAGGCGGCGAGATTCTTTACTCCCCATTAACCACCTGGGAAAACGCTGTGAGAAGACCGCCGAAAAGCCTATTGAGTTCGATTTGAGTTTCACAGGCCCCGAAACGGCCCCGTTTGGCTCTCGGAGACAAAAATCGCGCGTCTACTCACTTGGGATGAATCCTTACTCCCGTTCCTCCGAATGCCGCACCGTGCCTTGCCGTCTTGAAACACGGGGGAGTAAATTGCGAAATCGCAGGTGAAAGGGAGTAAAACGACAAAGAAAAAGCCTCCGTCCCAACGCGGGAACGGAGGCTCGGTTATCGTATTTACTCACCAACATCGCTGGCGGCTTTGCCATGACTCTCGTACGAAACGAAACTCAGCGGCACAGTGCGGCACTCAAAAATGCAGGTCAAAACCCTATCAGCCTACTCCCACTCGATGGTTGCCGGAGGCTTGGAGGTGCAGTCCAGGACCACGCGGTTGATGCCCGGGCACTCGTTGGTGATGCGTGTAGAAATAGTGGCCAGCACGTCATAGGGCAGACGTGTCCAGTCGGCGGTCATGGCATCCTCAGAGGAAACTGGACGCAGCACGATCGGCGAACCATAGGTACGCTCGTCGCCCTGCACACCTACTGAATGCACATTGGCCAGCAGCACCACCGGGCACTGCCAGATCTGCCGATCCAGTCCGGCTCGCGACAGCTCCTCGCGGGCGATGGCATCAGCCTCACGCAGAGTCTCCAAGCGTTCACGGGTGATTTCGCCAATGATGCGGATGCCCAGACCAGGACCCGGGAAGGGCTGACGCCAGACAATCTGATCAGGCAGGCCCAGTTCGGTGCCAATGGCCCGGACCTCATCCTTAAAGAGAGTGCGCAGGGGCTCGATCAGCTTGAACTTGACGTCCTTTGGCAAACCACCCACATTGTGGTGGGACTTGATATTGGCCGCTCCGTCTCCACCGCCAGACTCGACCACGTCAGGGTAGAGTGTGCCCTGCACCAGGAACTTGACTTCCTTGCCGGTCTTGCCGGCCTCCTCAATCACCTGCCGCTGAGCCTTTTCAAAGGTGCGGATGAACTTCTCTCCAATGATCTTGCGCTTGCGCTCAGGCTCGGAAACGCCCTTGAGTGCACTCAGGAAGTCCTGCGAAGCATCCACGGCAATCAGTTTGATGCCGGTGGCCGCCACGAAATCATGCTTGACCTGCTCGGCCTCCCCCTTGCGCAAGAGCCCATGATCAACAAAGACACAGGTCAGCTGGTCGCCGACGGCCCTATGGACCAGGGCGGCCGCCACGGCTGAATCAACGCCGCCCGACAGGCCGCAGATGACCTGGTCATCACCCACCGTACGACGGATTTTCTCCACCTGCTCTTCGATAATTCCCGAAGCGTTCCAGTCCGACGGCAGTCCGGCGCACTGATGCAGGAAGCGGTCGATCAGGTCCTGCCCCAGAGGAGTGTTGGTCACCTCGGGATGCCACTGGACCCCGTACAGCCCCCGGGAAGGATCCTGCATGGCGGCCACCGGAGCACCCTCGGTATGCGCCAGAACATCAAATCCTTCAGGCGCACGGTTGACGGCGACACCGTGGCTCATCCATACATCCTGCCGCGCTGGCGAATCCTGCAGTATTCCCTTGGCGCTGTCGATGAAGGCCTCGGTCTTGCCGTACTCCCCCAGGGCCGCCTTGTCCACCTCGCCGCCCAGCTCATGGGCCATGACCTGGAAGCCATAGCAGATGCCCAGCACGGGCACACCCGCCTCGAAAATCCTCTTATCGATAGTCGGCGCCCCGTCCACGTAGACGGAGGCCGGTCCGCCGGAGAGGATGACCGCCTTGGGATCCTTGGCCAGCATCTGATCCAGGCTCATCGAATGAGGCACCAGCTCGGAGTAGACCCCCGCCTCCCTGACTCGACGAGCGATCAGCTGGGCGTACTGCGCACCGAAATCGACCACCAGGACGGGACCCTGTGCCATAAGACTCCTTATATATATTTATGCTGTATCTGCCATGAATGTCCGGGAGTGACGAATCAACGCCTGCGGACAAGTCCAGTATGGTTGCAGTTTTCGACAATGCTACTGTCACTGAGACCTCATCGGCAGCCCCGGCGGGAATTCATGTCTGCAAGCAGACAATTCCCTCGCATTTTCTCACAAGAGCGAACACACACTGCAAGAAAACGTTCAGAAAAGTCTGCTCGTTCACGTACCATGTAGGCATTGGGTACGGACCCGGCAGATGCCTGAAATGACACTGCACAAGCCCGTAACCGAAGTAAATAAACAATCGCACTAAAGTGCAGGAGTACACATGACGAATCCTGTTATCGGCACCCCTTGGGCGAAGCTGGAGACCCCAATCGCCGAGGAGACCCTCGAGGCCGTCGACAAGTATTGGCGGGCGGCCAACTATCTTTCCATCGGACAGATTTATCTTCGCAGCAACCCCCTGATGAAGGAGCCCTTCACTCGGGAGGATGTCAAGCATCGTCTGGTCGGCCACTGGGGCACCACCCCCGGCTTGAACTTCCTGCTGGGTCATATCAACCGTCTGATCGCCGACCATCAGCAGAACACTGTTATCATCATGGGCCCCGGCCATGGCGGCCCTGCCGGTACCTCGCAGTCCTACCTGGATGGCACCTACAGCGAGTACTACCCCAAGATCACCAACGATGAGGCTGGCCTGCAGAAGTTCTTCCGCCAGTTCTCCTACCCGGGCGGCATCCCCTCCCACTTCGCGCCTGAGACCCCCGGGTCCATTCACGAGGGCGGCGAACTGGGTTACGCCCTCTCCCACGCCTACGGCGCCATTATGAACAACCCCAGCCTCTTCGTGCCCTGCATCGTGGGCGACGGCGAAGCCGAGACCGGCCCTCTGGCCACCGGCTGGCAGTCCAACAAGCTGGTCAACCCCCGCACCGACGGCATCGTCCTGCCCATCCTGCACCTGAACGGCTACAAGATTGCCAACCCGACCATCCTTTCGCGCATCTCCGACGAGGAGCTGCATGAGTACTTCCATGGCATGGGCTACGAACCCTTCGAGTTCGTCGCAGGGTTCGACGATGAGGACCACCTGTCCATCCACCGTCGCTTCGCCGACATGCTGGAGACCGTCTTCGACAAGATCTGCGACATCAAGGCCCGGGCCGAAACCGACGACATGACGCGTCCCTTCTACCCCATGATTATCTTCCGCACCCCCAAGGGCTGGACCTGCCCCAAGTTCATCGACGGCAAGAAGACCGAGGGATCCTGGCGGGCCCACCAGGTGCCGCTGACCTCCGCCCGCGACACCGAGGCCCACTTCCAGATCCTCAAGAACTGGCTGGCCTCCTACAAGCCCGAGGAGCTCTTCGACGAGAAGGGCACCCTGCGTCCCGAGGTCACCAGCTTCATGCCCAAGGGCGACCTGCGCATCGGCGAGAACCCCAACGCCAACGGTGGCCGGCTGCTCAAACCGCTGGAGCTGCCTGACATCCACGACTACGAGATCGACATCAAGAAGCACGGCCATGGTTGGGGCGCCACCGAGGCCACCCGCGTCCTGGGATACTACACCCGCGACGTACTGGCCAAGAACCCCACCGACTTCCGCATTTTCGGGCCTGACGAGACGGCCTCCAACCGTCTGGCAGCCGCCTATGAGGTGACCAACAAGCAGTGGGATGCCGACTACCTGTCGGAGCTGACCGACGAGCATATGGCTCATACCGGCCAGGTCATCGAGCAGCTCTCCGAGCACCAGATGGAAGGCTTCCTGGAGGGCTATCTGCTGACCGGACGCCACGGCATCTGGAGCTCCTACGAGTCCTTCGTGCACGTCATCGACTCCATGATCAACCAGCACGCCAAGTGGCTGGAGGCCACCGTCCGCGAGATTCCGTGGCGCAAGCCCATCGCCGGACTGAACCTCCTGGTCACCTCGCACGTCTGGCGTCAGGACCACAACGGGTTCTCCCACCAGGATCCCGGCTTCGTCGACATCCTGCTGAACAAGAACTTCAACAACGATCACGTGGTCAACATCTACTTCCCCGCCGATGCCAACATGCTGCTAAACGTGGGCGAACGTTGCTACAAGTCGACCAACTGCATCAACGCCATCTTCGCCGGCAAGCAGCCCGCCGCCACCTACCAGAGCGTGGACGAGGCCGCCGCCGAGCTGGAAAAGGGTGCCGCCCGCTGGGATTGGGCCTCCAATGCCAAGGATGCCGAGGATGCTGATGTGGTCATCGCCACTGCAGGTGACATCCCCACCCAAGAGGCCCTGGCTGCCGACGACATGCTGCAGAAGCTGGGCGTGAAGGTCCAGTTCGTCAACGTGGTTGATCTGCTGAAAATCCAGGACGCCGAAGAGAATGATCAGGCCCTGTCCGACGAGGAGTTCACCGAGCTCTTCAGCAAGGACAAGCCGGTCTTGTTCGCCTTCCACGCCTACCCCGGCTCCATCTACCGCCTGATTCACGGACGTCCCAACCACGACAACTTCTCCGTGCACGGCTACGAGGAGCAGGGCTCCACCACCACGCCGTTCGACATGGTGCGCGTCAACAACATGGATCGCTGGTGCTTGGCCGCCTCCGCCCTGAAGCTGGTGGACGCCGGCAAGTATGCCGACCAGATCGACAAGTGGACCAAGTTCCGCGACGAGGCCTTCCAGTTCGCCGTGGACAAGGGCTACGACCACCCCGATTACACCGATTGGGTCTGGCCCGATGCCAACCGCGCCGGCCAGGAGACCATCTCCGCCACCGCCGCGACCGCCGGAGACAACGAGTGATACGCTGATCCGACCCTGAAACCGCCCGTCATGCGCAGCCCGCATGGCGGGCGGTTTCTGTATACTGGACAAGGTTGCGAACAAAGCAGTCATCAAGGCAACCACATCCGGACAGGAGAAGACACAGTGAGTCTTGCAAGCATCACCATCATCAGCCCAGAAGCCGCAAACGGCCGCAATGTCGTGGCCTACGGCCTGACCAAGGCCTTAAGTGCCAAAGCCAAAACGGCCGTATTCAGGCCAATCGCCTGCAGGAAGCACCCATTGACCCCGGAACTGGTTGCAGCCAGTTCATTCCCCGGCACGGATCCGGAGATCTGCCGTGGCAAGTGCCCTGGGCACGCCACTGAGGACACCATGCAGACCCGGGCTGATGTCCTCAACGCTTATGACGGTCTGGTGGAGGCCACCCATCCAGAGCGCGTCCTGATCGTGGGCAGCGATGCCTCAAAACTCTTCGACCCCGGCCTGTTTGCTCTGAATGCACAGATCGCGGCCGACCTGAGGTCCCCGGTCATGCTGGCCGTCTGCACCATCGGCAGGGAACCCGGCCAGGTCATGAAGACCGTGGCTGCCTGCCGTCGGACCATCGAGGCCCAGGGGGCTGTGCTTGCCGGAGTCTTCATCACCGGATGCCAGCCTGAACAGAAGGCGCCTCTTGCTCAGGCCTTCCAGAAGTATGATCTGCCGACCTGGACCGTCTCCAAGATGGACTTCGACACGGATCCGTCCGCCGATCAGGCCCGCCAGGCCACCAGCCAGACATTCCAGCAGGAGGTGGACGTCGACCAGGTGCTGAAGGCCGCCGACGCCGCCAGCCCCAAGGCCACCACGCCTGTAGCCTTCCAGAACGATCTGTTGGCCAAGGCCAAGGCCAACAGGAAGACCATCGTCCTGCCGGAAGGAGGCGAGGACCGCATCATCAAGGCGGCCGACTACCTGCTGGCCCGCAACATCGTCGACCTGATCATAGTGGGCGATAAGGATTCCATCCTGGCGCGCGGCAAGGAGCTTGGCCTCAACAACCTGGAGAAGGCATCCTTCCAGACCATGGACGACGAGCAGGTGCTGGCTCCCATGGTCGATCGTCTCTGCCAACTACGCGCCAAGAAGGGCATGACCCCAGAGCAGGCGCGCGAGCAGTTAGCCGATCCTTCCTACTTCGGCACCATGCTGGTGGTGCTGGGCAAGGCCGACGGCCTGGTGTCCGGCTCCATCAACTCCACAGCCAACACGGTCCGCCCAGCCCTACAGGTGATCAAGACCAAGCCGGGCGCTTCGCTGGTCTCGGGAGCCTTCCTCATGTGTTTCCCAGACCATGTGGCGGTCTTTGCCGACTGCGCCATCAACCTCAACCCATCGTCCGAGCAACTGGCCGACATCGCCATCCAGTCGGCCCAAACCGCTCGCTCCTTTGGCGTTGACCCGCGCGTGGGCATGCTCTCCTACTCCACGCTGGGCTCAGGTAAGGGCCCGGATGTCGACCTGGTTGAAGAGGCCACCCGCCTGGCCAAGGATAAGGCACCGGACCTGCCCATCGTGGGCCCCATCCAGTTCGACGCGGCCTGGTCTCCCACTGTGGCAGCCACCAAGGCCAAGGGTGATCCGGTTGCCGGAAAGGTCAACGTCTTCGTCTTCCCCAGCCTGAGCGCAGGCAACATCGGCTACAAGGCCGTTCAGCGAACCTCGGGCGCCCTGGCCATCGGACCGGTCCTACAGGGTCTGAATAAGCCGGTAAACGACCTTTCACGCGGCGCCTTGGTTGCCGACATCATCAACACTGTAGCCCTGACCGCCGTCGAGGCCCAGGACTGATCGCCGTCCCTGTAACGTCTCTATAAACCTCTGGGGCTGCCACTGGATCCTACCTCCAAAACGGATCCAGAAGCAGCCCCAAAATCATGTCAGCCCGGCAATATACCGCTCCTTGTAAGGGCCGACGAGTAATCTTGAAGACTGATTGAAGAGCGCAGGCTCTATACAAGCACATCAGGAGGATGCCCCAATGGCGAAAACCGTCCTAGTCATCAATTCGGGTTCAAGCTCGATCAAGTACCAGCTGGTCGATCTGGAGACCAGCCAGAGCCTGGCCTCGGGTCTGGTCGAGAAGATCGGCGAGCCCACCGACGGCCATTACAAGCACGAGGTCAACGGCGAAAAGCACGAGCTTGAGGAGCCCATCCACGATCATGAGGTCGGGCTCAAGCGTGTCCTGGGTTTCTTCAAGGAGTATGGTCCTGATTTGGACAAGGCCGGCATCATCGCCGTTGGCCACCGTGTCGTCCAGGGTGGAGCCATCTTCCCCAAGCCTGCACTCCTGACTAAGAAGACCCTGAGTCAGGTTAAGGATCTGGCTGTGCTGGCCCCTCTGCACAATGGACCAGAGGCAGAGGGCGCCGAAGTCATGAGCCGGCTGATGCCCCAGACTCCGCAGGTCTTCGTCTTCGACTCCTCCTTCTTCTTCGAACTGCCCAAGAAGGCCTCCACTTACGCTCTCAACAAGGACATTGCCAAGCAGTACCACATCCGTCGTTACGGCGCCCACGGCACCAGCCACCAGTATGTGGGCCAGCTGGTTCCCGGTCTGCTGGGCAAGCCTGCAGAAGGTCTGCGGCAGATCGTCCTACACATCGGCAACGGTGCTTCCGCTTCAGCGCAGGTCTCCGGGCATCCCGTCGAGACCTCCATGGGTCTGACCCCACTGGAGGGCCTAGTCATGGGCGGCCGCACCGGCGACATTGACCCTGCCGTTGTTTTCCACCTGATTCGCAACGCCCACATGAGCGTGGATGAGCTGGACACCCTCTTCAACAAGCGTTCCGGCATGACCGGCCTGACCGGCCATGGCGATATGCGTGAGGTTCACAAGCTGATCGCCGAGGGCGACGAGGACGCCAAGCTGGCCCTGGACATCTACATCCACCGCATTGTCGGCTACATCGGCAACTACACGGCCCAGATGGGCGGCCTGGACGCCATCACCTTCACGGCCGGCGTAGGCGAAAACGACGAGATTGTGCGTCGCCGTGTCATCGAGCAGTTGGAACCCTTCGGCGTGAAGCTGGACCAAGAGAAGAACGACCAGCGCTCCAAGGAGGCCCGGATTATCTCCACCCCCGACAGCACAGTCGCCGTCTGCGTCATCCCCACCAACGAGGAACTTTCCATCGCCCGCCAAGCCGAGGTCGTCGCCAGCCAGGGCGATGCCTACGGTAACAAGTTCCAGGCCTGACCACTGACTTTATTTATCCTCTCAATCTAACTAATGGTTGAAGGATAGATGATTGTGATTGAGTCTTGGTTCTAAGAACTTGGTCTTAAGAACGAAGAAGGTCGGTAACCACAGCAATGTATGTGGTCACCGACCTTCTTGATATGTCAATCCCCCAGGGCCGCCAAGGCCTCCTCGTGCAAAAGACCGTTGCTGGCTAGACCATTGCCACCCCAAGGACCCGGGTTGCCTGCCAAGTCAGTGAAGCTGCCCCCTGCCTCGGTCACGATGGGAACCAGCGCACCCATGTCATAGAGGTCAAGCTCCGGCTCGGCCGCCAGGTCTATTGCCCCCTGAGCCAAGAGCATGTATTGCCAGAAGTCGCCGAAACCCCGCAGGCGCCAGATCCGATCGGTCAAGTCAAGAAGCCGCTCCCGACGTCCTATGGCTTTCCACCCAGTTAGCGACGATATGGACATGGAGGCGTCTTCCATCCGGTTCACATTTGATACGTGGATGGCCTTGGGGGCTTCGCCCTGACGCGCCATGTGGGCTCCCTGACCCCGTGCAGCGTACCAGCGGGTGCCCAGCATGGGGGCCGATACCGCGCCGACCACCATCTGATGGTCTACCTCCAAGCCAATCAGAGTCGCCCAAACGGGGACTCCGCGCACATAGTTCTTGGTCCCGTCAATCGGATCGATGATCCACCGTCTGCCGTTGGACTCCTGCTTTCCCAACTCCTCGGCATAGATGGTATCGTTGGGCCTTGCTCGGGCCAAAACGCGACGAATCACCGCCTCCGCCTCTTTGTCGGCCTGGGTGACTGGGGTATTGTCCTCCTTACGTTCCACCTTAAGATCTGGCGACTTGAAGTAGCCCACGGTGACCTGATCTGCCTGATCGGCCATGGCGATGGCCAGATCCAGATCCTCCTGCCAGGTCTGCCTTTCATCCTCGATGCTCATAACACGGCTCCTTTCGCTTGAATCGCTCTGGTTTAGCCTTGACCCTCGCCCGCCAGCATTCGCTTCCACATACCCGGGAAGTCAGGCATGGTCTTGGCCGTGGTACCGATGTTGCGCACCCGGATGCCAGGTATCTTAAGACCAATCATGGCGGCGAAAGTAGCCATGCGATGGTCGGCATAGGTCTCCATGACGGCCCCATGCATACGCTGAATCGGCACAGGCTCAATTGCCAGGCCATCATCCAGTTCGCGGGCTCGACCTCCTATTCTGGTGATTTCCGTGGCCAGCGCCTTCAGCCGGTTGGTCTCATGACCACGCAGGTGGCCGATGCCGTGCAGGCAACTGGGCCCGTCTGCAAAAACCAGGATGGCTGCAATAGAGGGCACGATCTCCCCTGCGGGAGACAGATCGAAGTCGCCGAGTCCGTGTAGGGCTTCCCCGCCGGTCACTCTGCAGGTGGCGCTACCCTGTCCGTCGGGAACCATGTCTACCTTCGCGCCCATGGTCTCCAAATACTTGGGCAGCAAGCCGCCTGGCTGCGTGGTATCGTCTGGCCAGTTGGGCACACTGACTTGTCCGTCACCTATCAGGGCCGCTCCCAGGAAGGGAGCCGCATTCGACAGATCGGGCTCCACCTGGACCTGATCAGGCAGCTGCGTCCCAGCAAATCCCCTGCCTTCAACGCTCCACCTGCAGCGGTCGGGATTGGCCTGGACCTGAACCCCGGCCTGACGCAAATCCTCAACGGTCATGGCGATGTGTGGAAGGCTGGGAAGATGCTGTCCAGAGTGGACGATGGTCATGGTGCCATCAGCCCTGGCAGCCAGCAAAAGGAGACCGGAAATGAACTGCGAGGATGCCGAGGAGTCTATGGTCACATCTCTGCCAACCAGGTGAGCCGGTGGCGTGAGCACAAAGGGCAGGAAGCCCTCCTGGCCCAGGTAATCTATCTTGGCTCCCAACTGGGTCAGGCCGTCCAACAGGGGCTTCATAGGTCGCCGATAGGCCTGCTGGTCCCCGTCGAAGTGTGTGGGGCCATCAGCCAGCATGGCCAGGCCCGGCACGAAGCGCATAACGGTTCCAGCCAGTCCGCATTCTACCCGGGCGCCGCCACGGAAACGTCCGCCTGCCGGTGGAACAACTGTCACTTCTGTGGGACTGTTCGGGTCAACCCGACAGCTCACGCCAAGGGTCTCCAGAGCCTGAATCATCAGGTCCGTATCACGTGACCTGAGTAGACCAGTTAACCTGACAGGGCGACTTCCCAGGGCCGCCAGAATCAGATACCTGTTCGAAAGGGACTTGCTCCCCGGTATGGTCACCGTTGCATCCAAGGGACCACCCGCCTGCGGCGCCGCCCATGTCTCTTCCACTGTCATGGTCACCATGGTAACCGCAGGCGCAGAGCTGTTTCCGCTCCCTGCTCACCCCTACAGGTCCAGTGGAGACCCGACCCTGTGCTATATTGATACATTGTGCCCATACGGTGATACTGATGGGCGCCGGGCTATAGCGCAGCTTGGTAGCGCGCCTGCTTTGGGTGCAGGATGTCGCCGGTTCAAATCCGGCTAGCCCGACTTTTGCTTTTGTCCCATGTCGGGAGTCGGATCCTTGGCATTCATGCCCAGCAATCCTGTAACGAGAATCGTCAGAGCCAGAAGGCCCGTCAGACTCGCATAAATCGACATGGTGATGGCGATGCCGACCAGATTTCCCAGCGTTAGAAAAATCATCTGCCCCAGAGGCGCCCCTATCATCATGACAGTCTGTACCACTCCCATAGTTGCAGCCAGGTGGTCCTCGTCCACTGTGCTGATGAGCATGGTCATGAACCGAGGGTTGATCTTGCCCAAAAGATAGTTCATAACCAGGAGCGGGAGGAACAGCAGGGCAGGAATGTGCAGCCATACCAGGTTGATCCCTACCATGGCGGCTGCAGCCATGACTCCGGTCAGCAGGTGGGCCATGGGCAGCCGCCGGAGTGGATCTGCGGCAAGAAGTGCGCCAAGGATCAGTCCAAGCGAGGAGATGCCGTTGACTACGGCTATGGTTGTGCCGTAGCTTCCCCACCAGACCTCGGACATGGAAATCAGCCCCAGATTGAGCAAGGGTTGCAGAGCCGTCCCCAGAAGGTTGACCAGACAGCCGAAGCCCACCATCAGGACCAGGAATGTAGAGCTGCGAAACTCCCCCAAGGCCATACGGAGGCTGGAGGACAGGCCCACATGCTTGCCCATAGATGAATCATTGCCTGTGACTTCCGCCCTGGCGAATGCCTTATAGCCAATGGCCACCAGAATTCCCGCCAGCAGAAAGGTGGCAGCATTGATCAGCGCGAATACAGCGAATCTGTTGCCCAGGATAGCGATCAACACCGCACCTCCGCCTGCACTGATGACAGCCGCCACATTGGATGCAGCGGAGGTGATTGAGGTCGCCTGATGGAGCTGGCCTGGCTGGACCAGGTGTTTGAGGACCGGCATCCACAGACTGCCCGCATATCCCTCCAGCATGGAAGATGCCATGTCCATGGCTACCAGCAGCAGAAAGACGGGCAAACTCTTGGACCTGCCGATTGTTATGGCCATAGCCAGGTAAATACACACCTGAATCAGCTTGATCACCACTTGCATCCGTGTCTTGTGCGCGGTCCTGTCGGCCAAGTATCCGGTCAGGATGGCCGTCAGCGTTGGCGCCACCCAGGCCATTGAAGCTATGGAGACGGCCAGTCCGGCAAAGGGCATGGTCTGGGCATAGACGATGAAGACGATGTTGAAGAGCTCGCCCCCGACCGTATTAAACAGACTGGCCAGAACCATGGTCACGAAAGGCTTGTTCTTCAGAAGTTCCTGCATGGTCGGCAGCCGTTCAGGGCAGTTCGATCTTCATGAGAGTCCGGTGAAGCAACCACCAGGCCGGCAGGGAGGTCAGAAAGATGATAAGAAGTACCAGCGCAGACAGTAGTGGGGAAAGGGAGAGCAGGTTGCCCACCAAAGCGTCCAGCAGGAGCAGGACCCCAAACATGATTGGCAGCGAGCGCTTCCAGAAGCCCAAGGAAAGGGCGATGCCGACCAGCCCTGCCAGTCCCGCGAGACTGGTGACCAGCATGAAGAGAACCTGTCCGAACAGACTGCCTGGCGAACCCTTTTCGAGTGAACCCACAAGACGGTCGACCAGCAGCAAGACGGTCAGGGTAACGGCCGTTCCCGCCAGATAGGACAGGGCCGTGAAGAAGCCGACGAACACCAGTTTGGCAAGCAGGATTCGTTCCCGCGAGATGGGGCACGACAGGGTGAGTGTCAGATTCCTCCCTGTATAGGGTTCGATGAAGACCAGGTTGCAGAGGGCAGCGGCCACCAAAGAGAAACCTACCAGAAGGATGACCATGGCCATCTGCAACACGAAAGCCAGACTGGACAGCCGAGGATCAGACCGCCCGCTCGTGTGGCCAATGGCCAGGAACATGCCTCCCAGGGCCAAGGATGCGGCCACCACTGCCAGTCCTCCGAAAATGCAGGGCCATAGTCTCGTCTTTTTCAGCTCCAATTGCAGCAGCGTCTTCATATCAGCCCTCCATAGCATTGATCAGGGTCTGTTCGGCGGCCTCTTGGCCCTTATTGAGGAGCTCCGAGACGCTGGCCCGCAGACTTACCCTGCCGTCCACCACCACCATCACGCGGTCGGCAGTGTGCAGCACCTCGGAGAGGATGTGGCTGGAAAAGAGGACCGCGCTGCCTTGGGCAGCCAGACTTCGCAGGCTGTTTCGCAGCTGTCCGATGGCCACAGGATCCAATCCGTTGAGCGGCTCGTCCAGTAGGTAAAGGTCAGGATGATGGCCCATGCATCTTGCCAGGGCCAGCCTTTGCCTCATGCCCATGGAATATCTGCCAACAGGCGTGGTTGAATCGGCAGTCAATCCGACGTTCTCCAAGAGTTGGCTGATTCCGGCGAGATCAACGGCTCTATGCTCCCCGCTTGCCAACGCATGGTAGGACTGGTCGATCACCAGGTTCTGCCTGGCACTGAGCGACTCATAAAATACGGGCTCATTGATGGACACCCCCATCCTTGCCAAACTGCCCGGGTAGCCTTCGCTGAGAGGTTTCTCCAGAAAACGGACCCGTCCGCCGGCAGGTCTCTGCATTCCAGTCAGAATCTTCAACAGCGTGGACTTGCCAGCCCCGTTGGCTCCCAACAGGCCCAGAATCTCGCCCTGCTCCAATGACAGGTCCAGCCCAGCCAGCACCTCCCTGCCTTCAAACACTTGGACGATACCGTCCGCCTCCAGAATTTTCATGAAACTCCTTTCAAAAATACCAATGGTATGTTTGGCGGAAACAAAACCATTCACCCGTTGAGTACCCGAATCTTGCTAATCGCCAGAGCCATCTAGGCCCTAAGAGATCTCTCGGCTCATAGAGGCCTCGTGATCCTGATCCCGGTCGGATTTCTCCTGAGTGGACCCCCCACCAGTGGCAGTCAATGGATTGCTCTTCAGATGCGCATGCAAGTGCACGGCTGCGCGAATGACCCGATCATCTATGACCGGTGCCCCGATCCCCTTGAGCATATCGGCCAACAGAGTAAACTTGGAAACCACTTGTTCCCGAGTCATGGTCGAGAACCGGATCCCTATCCACATGTTGAGCAGGATATAGAGTACCTGGGCCAGATCCTCGGGATTGCAGGGGGCAATGGAGCCGTCTTCCACGCCTTCTCGAACGTAGGGGGTGATCACGTCCACAATCCTGTCCATGGATTTCAAGTACATCTCCCCGACCATACGGGGGCTCTTCAACAGGGTTCTGGCTGAAAAGGTCACGTCGAGACGCGAGTAAGCCGACAGGGAGGCAATCAGCTCGTTGCGCAGTTTGTCAAGGCCAGTTTTTCCGGGCCATTCCCCCAGCCAGTCCCCCTGGGATGAGGACGAAGCCATGCGCTCGGTGACCGCATGGAAAATGGCCGTCTTGGAAGGAAAATGATAGTAGACAGCTCCCTTGGTCATGCCACCCAGACCATCGACAATGTCCTGAATGCTGGTTCCGTCGTAGCCCTTTTCCAGGAAGAGTCGCTGGGCTACATCAAGGATCTGATTGCGATGCCCTTCGGGATCCTTCGGCGTGCCCATGCGGTGCTCCCCTTCCTGTCAGTGCATCAATGCCTGACCATCCTGGTCTGACCATCTTGTCCGGCAAAATGCTATCATACCACTGGTATGTTCTGCTTGACCAAGCATGCACTTTATTCCTCGACATTAATCCTTCTGCAGACGACGAATGGCCTCGTGCTGAATGGCAACCACCGCCTTGGCATCGGCGACTCCTGCTGCGCAGAGCTCCTGCCAGGAGACCCAGGCCGACTGGATGTGCTCGCCCGGGTCGAAGTCGGTTGGCCCCTGATGCCAGCGACGCAAATGCAGGACCACGATATGTCCGAGCTCGTCGCTCATGCCCAGGGAGGAGTAGACATCGGGAGCGGCATCAATCCAGCCGTTGTCCGGATCCAGATGGCTTTCTGAGCCCGGAGCACCCTCGGGCCCGGGTACCAAACCGGTCTCCTCACGCAGCTCGCGCAGGACGGCCTTGACGGGGCTCTCGCCCGGGTCGATGAAGCCGGCTGGCAGGCCGAACACGTAGGCCTGGGCGCCCACCCGGTACTCTCGGGTCAGCAGATAGGCATCGGCAGTGCAGTCGTGCACCAGCATGACCACGCAGGGGGCGTGACGGATGAGCTGTCTGCCGATGATCTCCTTAGAACCGTCACGCCGGAACATGGCCACCTGCTGTTGGTCGATAACGAATATCGGGCCGCGGAAGACCTCCCTATCATCCATCAGCTCGGGTACACGGTCCATATCGATGCCCTTGGCCCCCTGGCCATCCCGGTCGGCCAGTCTGGCGGCCAATCGTGCCTGCAGATCCTGTGCTTCATCGCTCATGCAATCATTCCTCCTCAATCATCAACCCTCAGCCGTCAGCGCACCACCATGGTCCAAGGGTCGGTGACGATCGATGAGACCTCCACCTGTGGACGAACACCAGTAGCCATCTCCAGGGCCCGGGCAATGTCTCCCTTGGCGTAGCGGAACCAGAGACTTTCGATGGCCGAGTGCGGGGTGTTAATCAGCATGGGTCTGGGCTGATTGGGACGACCCGCTATCCGGGCCTCATAAAGGGCCTGCTGGTAGGCATCCGTGGCTGGATGATGGCGCAAATCGCTGGTGATGTAGACATCTGCCCCCGTGGACCGGACCAGGTCGAACTCGGAGTCCCCCGAGCCGGGCAGCAGGGCGACCGTGGAAACCATGGCCTCGGGCACACCGACCGCCTGAACACCCAGAGCCGTCCTGGGCAGGAGGCCCGCCACGGTATGGACCAAATCCTCAAATGGTGTGGGCTTAGGAAGCCGTCCCCAACGACCCAGGCCTACCTGGATCCCCTGATCAGCGTGCAAATCGCGTTTAGAGACCGACTGAGGAGCCAGTGGTCTCGCCTCCTGCAGGTCAAGAACATCGGCAGCGGCCTGGGCCACGCCACGGTAAGCAGCATCAGCGTTGGTATGCCCAACCCAGAGCCCACAACGGCCCTCAATCAGCCTGGTTATCATATCCCCGCGAAAATCCTGGCCGGAAACCTGATGGACCGACCTGAAGAAGAGCGGATGGTGGGTGATCAGCAGGTCGGCCTTGTGGTCAAGAGCCTCCTGAACCACATCGGGCCGAGGGTCTACGGCGCACCAAATCCGCCTGACCGGCCAGGACGGATCCCCCGCCACCAGACCAGGATAATCCCAGTCCTCTGCGTATTCCAAGGGGTAAAGCCCCTCCAGCAGATCCACAACCTGGCCCAGGGACACCGAAGGCCTCTGAACCTCATCTTGCCCATCAGACATAACGATCCCTCCTCGGATCCTGCTGGGCCCAGGCCACCTCATGTTAGTTCAGTGAGCGGCCAGCTCCCAATCCTGGCCAATGCCGGTGGACACATCCAGGGGCACGGCCAATTCAACGGCATGTTCCATGGAATCCTTGACCAGTTTGGTGGCCTTGTCGGTCTCTCCGGGAGCGAT
Source organism: Bifidobacterium sp. JNUCC 75 (assembly GCF_054819865.1). Taxonomy (NCBI): domain Bacteria; kingdom Bacillati; phylum Actinomycetota; class Actinomycetes; order Bifidobacteriales; family Bifidobacteriaceae; genus Bifidobacterium; species Bifidobacterium sp. JNUCC 75. Next base: position 141,629 of record NZ_JBTHIF010000001.1, read on the forward strand.
CTCCACCAGCAATTCATCGTGGATCTGCAGGGAGATTCGGCTCTTCAGCCCCTGATCGGACAAGGCACGGCTGGCCTTGATCATGGCGATTTTCATGATGTCGGCAGCTGACCCCTGGATGGGCGCGTTCAGAGCGGCCCTCTCGGCGGCTTCGCGGGTGGGACGGCGCTTGGAACGCAGCCCCGGGAAGTAGCGCCGACGACCGAACATGGTCTCGGTGTAACCCTTCTCACGGGCATCGGCCACCAGGGACTCCAAGTACTCATGGACCTTGCCGAAGGTGGCGAAGTACTTGGCGCGCAACACATCAGCCGCGGCCGGACTAATCTTGAGTTGCTGGGCTAGGCCATAGGTGCTCAGTCCATAGGCCAGACCATAGCTCATGGCCTTCACATGGGAGCGCTGGTCCCCGGTGACCTCCTCCATGGGGATGTCGTAGACCAGGCTGGCCACGTACCGGTGGAAGTCAGCGCCGGACTTGAAGGCATCGATCAAGGCCTGGTCTCCGGAAAGATGGGCCATGATCCGCAGCTCCACCTGGGAGTAGTCCGAGGAAAGTAGCGCCTCGTACCCGCTGCCAGGCACGAAGGCCGAACGAATCTCACGCCCACGGGCATCCCGGTTGGGAATGTTCTGCAAGTTGGGATCAACCGAGCTCAACCGGCCAGTGGCGGCCACGGTCTGCTCATAGGTGGTGTGCAGCCGTCCATCCCGGGGATTGACAGCCTCGCGCAGGGTTTGCACGATCTGCTTGAGCTTGTTGGTCTCCCTGTGCTTGAGGAGCGCGCCCAGGAAGTCGTTGGCCCGTTCGTTGTTGACCGACTTTATATACAAGTCCTGCAGGACCGAGACGTTGGTGGAATAGGAACCGGTCTTAGTCCTATGGGTGGGCACCAGGCCCATATCATCAAAGAGCACCTTGCTAAGCTGCTTGGGGCTCTGCAGGTTGACACGGCTGCCGGCCTTATCCCAAGCGATTTCCTGAGCCTGACGGGCCTCTGCAGCGAACCGGTCGTGCATCTCCTTCAGGCGGGCATCATCCACCTTGGCGCCCTCGGTCTCCATCTGCGCCAGGACTGCGGAGGTGGGCAGCTCTATAGTGCGGAGCAGCCCGTACTGATGACGCTCGTCGATAAGTTCCTGCAGGCGCTCGGAAACCATCATGACGTATTGCGCCTGACGAAGAATCCGAGTCCCCCGCCGACGCTCGTCCTCATCCTCTCGCCCGTCCAGGGCCAGGGCCCCCTGTGTGGCTTCAGGCTCCTCCTCTACGGGGATGGCCAGGAAGTGGGCTACGGCCTGTTCCAGATTGTCAGCGTGGAAATCAGGCTCAGCCAGATAGCCTGCCAGCTTGGTATCGAACAGGGGCAGGGGCATGTGCAGTCCCTGGCTCTCCAAGAAGTGCAGATGCTCCTTGTAACCATGGACCACGCAGGTGCCAATCCGCTGGTCAATCAGCTCCTGGATGGCCTCACGCATGGCTTCGTCAATGTCTTCCGCCATAAGGACCAGGCCGTGGCCATCCATGGAGAGAACAGCCAGTTCCTCCAGGCCGTAGTCGCCGTGCTTGGCCCAGCCGATGGCGTGAAGAACCCAGTGCTCTTTCATGGCTTCACTGCAGCGCATGGCATTCTGGTCGGAGTCTCCGATGTCTTTGATTTGGTCCAGGGCATCGGCCATGGCCTTGACATGGTCTGCCGAGCGCCGGCAAAGGGCCTTATCCGGCAGATGCTTCTCGCACCAGTCCCGCAGCTGGTCGGCGGACTCCGCCTTATCACGCTCGGGCTGCGTGAACTCCTCTTGCTTGTTGCTGACGTCCACCAGCGCTGAAGCTGGAGAGTAATCGTAATCGGCAACCGTGTTGAATCCGCGCAGGATCTTCTTGCGGGTCTGCGGGCCGAACTGCAGCTGCTCAAAGATGGGCAGAACCTGATCCGTATGGATGGTGCCGAAACGCAGATCCTCCACCTTCACGCCCAGATCCAGGTCGCGCACCAGGGCATTGACCTTCCGGTTGAGTCGCACCTGGTCGGCATTCTCCGCCAATGCCTGGCCCTTCTTGCCGCCGATTTCGTCAGCGTGTTCCAGAATGGAATCCAACGATCCGTACTTGTTGATCCACTTGGCAGCATAGCCGTCGCCCACACCCGGCACGCCAGGGATGTTGTCGGCCCCCTCGCCGCGCATGGCGGCCAGATCCGGATACTGCTCCGGGGTCACCTTGTAGCGATCCATGATGGCCTGGGGCGTCATGTGCTTGAGGTTCTTGAAGTGGTGGCCTGGGTAGAGCACGGTGATGTCGTCGTCCACTAGCTGAAAGGCATCCCTGTCCCCCGACAGAACCAGGGTCTTGAACCCGGCCTGCTCCCCCATGGTGGCCAGCGTGCCGATGATATCGTCGCCCTCGTAACCGGGCTTTTCGATATAGGTGATGCCCAGGCCCTTAAGCAGGTCCTGGATCAGAGGCAGCTGGCTCAGCAGTTCCTTGGGAGCGGCTTCACGGGTGCCCTTGTATTGGGGCAACATTGCGTTGCGGAAGGTGCCGCCCTTGACGTCAAAGGCCACGCCCATGTGAGTGGGCTTCTCCTTGGCCATTACATCCGCCAGCATGGTGGCAAAGCCCCATACCGCGTTGGTGGGTTGCCCCGTCGAGGTAGTGAAGCTCTCGACGGGAAGGGCATAGAAGGCCCGGAAGGCCAGCGAATGTCCATCGACGACCAGCAGGGTGCGGCCGTCCTTGTCCTGCTCCTTCGTCTGGTCTTCCATAAGAATGACTAACGATCGTTCTGATTGGCCACGTTGTTGATGACCACGTCGGCCACCTCCTGCATGGTCAGCCTGCGGTCCATGGATGTCTTCTGGATCCAGCGGAAGGCCTCAGACTCGGTCATGCCCATGCTCTCCATGAGCAGGCCCTTGGCCCTGTCCACCCGCTTCCGGGCTTCGAAACGGGCCTTCATGTCGGTGACCTCATCCTTCAGGGCGTTGATCTGATCGAAGCGTGAAATGGCCACCTCAAGGGCCGGCAGCAGCTTTTCCGGAGCGAAGGGCTTGACCACGTAGGCCATGGCCCCAGCATCAGCCGCCTTCTCGACCAGACTCTGCTGAGAAAACGCCGTCAGCATAACCACCGGGGCCAGATTCTCCTTGCCGATCTCAGTGGCGGCGGTAATGCCGTCGGTACCGGGCATCTTCACGTCCATAACAACTACATCGGGTCTCAGCTCACGAGTCAGATCAATGGCCTCCTGGCCGCTGGCTGCCTGGCCGACCACGTCATAGCCGGCATCCTCGAGAGCTTCGACGGTATCGAGCCTGATCAAAGCCTCATCTTCCGCCACAACCACGGTCCGCCCTTCGGGGGAATCGCTGCGGTTCTTACTCTCTGAAGCCACTTTCAACCTCGTTTCCTGAAAGTCCATCCTGGCTCCACCGAAAACCGATGAGTGACGGATGGGGTTCGCTTTATCGTGCCCCCGGTGAGACTCGAACTCACACTGCACGGATTTTGAGGCCGTTTCCTCTACCAATTGGGATACGGGGGCTTTTCGTTACCACAGAGAATCTACCATACTTTGGCGACGACGCAAGGTTATTCGTGTTGAATCTGCCTTAGAATGAAGACAGTTATGTATACAGGCACATCAGCAGTCGAAGGAGAGCATGATGACCACTCAGATCTATCGACGGTTCGATCCTTGGCGCACCTCCCCCGTCCAGGAAAAGGCCCGCAAGCAAATTATGGACAGCCATTACTTCAGCGTCGACAGGGTCACCTTTGAATCCAGTGACAATCAGACCTTCGATCGCAGCATCGTCAGTGAGAAGCATGGAGACACCATCGCCGTCCTAGCCATCACCGACGATGGAAGGATACCCCTGGTCGAGCAGTACCGTCTGCCCACCCATCGTTGGACCCTTGAGCTGCCGGCCGGCCATCCGCTCAACGACAAGGAGGCCCCCATCGATGTGGCTACCAGACGACTGCGCGAAGAGGCCGGATACAAGGCTGCCTCCTTCAACCAGTTCGCGAGGTTCATCAACACTCCAAGCTTCTCCACGCAACACACCACGCTCTTCTATGCCGAAGGCTTGACAGCGGTGCAACCTTCCAGCCTGGCACCAGAGACTCCCCACCAGAATGTGCGGCTCTTCACCGTGGACGAGGCCTATGACATGGTGATCGCAGGGACCATATTGGATGCTAAAACCACCATCGCCATCCTGCGAGCCAAAATCGGACTGTCCGACCTGCACTGAGGCTGTTCCTGCGACAATTGCCTGCTACCTAAACGCCTTAGCAACGAGCCGACTAGCACAGGAGCAATCACATAGCGAACCGGTGACCTCTCCCCCTACCTTGTTAGGCGGGGAAAGACCACCGGTTCTTTGCTGTGTCAGCATCGAATGACCCTAACGGTCCAGTTGCCTGGCTGACTCAGACGGCAGTCAGGCAACAGTCCGGAGATCAGTCGTTGGCGCCAACTGTGTGGACGTAGATGCAGTCGGTGTTTCCCGGCTCATACTCGCCTTGGGCGCTACTGAGCACCACCAGGCAGTCGCCGTCGGAGACCTTGCCCTGCTTCTTCAAAGTGGAGTCCACGAAGGCCATGAGGCCTGCACGGTTGAAGTCGTGGTAGTCCTGCTCACACATGAAGGCCTCGGTGCCCCAGCTCAGTGCCAGCCAATGATAAGTGTGCTCATCAGTGGTCAGGGCATAGATGGGGGCAGCCGGACGCTCGCGGGAGACGCGGTGCACGGTGTTGCCGGTCTGAGTGAAGGCCACGATGGCCTTGGCGTTGATCTTGTCAGCCAGGTCCACGGCAGCGGAAGAGACAGCACCCGAGTTGGACATGTCCAGGTTGTGCATATCCGGGATACGATCAAACCCGTGGGTGGTGGCGTACTCAGAGATCCGGGCCATTGTAGAGACCGTGGTGTCGGGGTAGTCGCCCACGGCGGTCTCGTTGGAGGTCATGGTGGCGTCGGCACCGTCAAGGACGGCATTGGCGCAGTCGGAGGCCTCGGCGCGGCTGGGGATGGGCGAATGAACCATGGATCCCAGAACCTCAGTAGCGACGATGACCGGCTTGGCGTACTGACGGGCCAGCTCGATGCAGCGCTTGGTCACCAGGGGAACCTGCTCGAACGGCATCTCCACAGCCATGTCGCCGCGGGCTACCATGATGCCGTCGAAGGCTTTGACGATCTCCTCCAGGTTCTCAACCGCCTGGGGCTTTTCGATCTTGGCCACGATGGGGATGCGGCGACCCTCCTCGTCCATGATCTCATGGGCGCGGTCGATGTCGGTGGCGAAGCGGACGAAAGACATGGCAATGATGTCGGCACCGGTGCGGATGCCCCAGCGCAAGTCCTCCTCGTCCTTGGGGGTCAATGCCGGTAGGCTCACGGCCACGCCGGGTAGGTTGATGCCCTTGTGGGAGGAGACCGGACCAGCCACGACCACCTTGGTGTGAACCTGGTTGCCCTCGACCTTGGTGACCTCCAGACGGACCTTGCCGTCATCAATCAGAATGGGATCGCCGGGATGGCAGTCACCGGGCAGACCCTTGAAGGTGGTGGAGGTCATGTGTTCGTCACCCTCGACATCATCGGTGGTGATGGTGAACTCCTGGCCCTCCTTGAGGAAGACCTTGTCTTCGCCCTGCTCGTTCTTCTTGAACCAGCCGCAACGAATCTTAGGACCCTGCAAATCGACCAGGGCCGCCACGTTGCGTCCAGTCTCCTTGCTGGCCTGACGCACGTTGTTATAAACCTTGAGGTGATCTTCGGGAGTGCCGTGGGACCGGTTGAGCCTGGCCACATCCATGCCGGCCCTGACCAGCTTGGTGATGTTCTCCAGCGACTCCGAAGCCGGCCCGATGGTATCGACGATCTTGGCTTTGCGCATATACTACCTGCCTGTTCTTTTTCTTACTTACCGTTCTATTGTACAGACTTAGCATGATGGGAACCAGTATTTCCCGTTAGCGCTAACAACCCTAGTGGCTCAGGGGATTGTTAATTACCTTACTCCCTGTGCAGCTGATTCAAAGGACTGATGGCGACTCTTGAGCACTGACGCCAGTGCGGATATACCGATGGCCAGGACGATGACCAGCAGGGACACCCAGGTCGGTATCTCCGGCACGGCAGTCAAGGACCGCCCGCCGTTGATGAAAGGCAGGGTGTTGCCGTGCAGAGCCTCCATGATCAGCTTTACTCCGATGAAGGCCAGAACCACAGCCAGCCCAAGGGGCAGATACTCCAGCTTGTCGAGCAGGGATCCAAGCAGGAAGTAAAGCTGCTGAAGGCCCAGCAGGGCGAAGACATTGGAGGTGAAAACGATGAAGGGATCCTTGGTCAGTCCGAAGATGGCCGGAATGGAGTCGAAGGCGAACATAACATCTGTAGTGCCAATGGCCAGGAAAACCACCAGCATGGGCGTGAAGTAGCGCTTGCCCTCAAAGGTGGTCCGCAGATGCTCACCGTCATAGTGGCTGGTGATGGGGATGACCCGGCGCAGGATCCTGATCAGCCCGTTCTCGTGGTACTCCTCCTGCTTGCCGCGGCTGGAGACCATGTTCCAGGCGGTATAGAGCAGAAAGAAGCCGAAGATGAAGAATACCCAAGTGAAGCGGGTAATTAGTGCCGTTCCGGCCAGGATGAAGACGCCGCGCAGCAGTAGGGCGATAGTAATGCCGATGCTGAGCACATAGCGCTGAAGACGCAAGGGCACGGCAAAATTGCTCATGATGATGACGAAGACGAAGAGGTTGTCGATGCTGAGCGAGTACTCGGTCAGCCAGCCCGAGTAGAACTCGATGGCCGGCTTGGACCCAGCCACCTTCCAGATCAGCGCACCAAAAATCAAGGCCATAACCACGAAGAAGGCAATGTGCCGCACGCACTCGCCGGTGGAAGGCACGTGTGGTCGCCGTCCGATCACCAGAAGATCGACCACGAAGAAGAGGGCCAGCACAACCAGGCTCACAACCATGAACGGCAGAGGTGTCTCGGACATATCACCTGACTCTAGTGGCAAGATATGACGTGCTCATCTTCCCGGCCCGCCCATCAGAACATCCTTGCAAGCGGTGTTCCGCAGGATCGGGCCTATGATTCCTCATTCATTGTCACAATCTTGAAGCATGGCCTGGTCGGACCAAAAGCCATGGACCAAGGCTAAGGCTAAACTTATTTTTTGGCCTCGGTCATCTGCCTCAGCTCCTTCTTCAGATCCTTGATTTCGTCGCGCAGACGGGCTGCAAGCTCGAACTGCAGCTGTTGCGCAGCCGTGTGCATCTGGTCGCTCAGCTGACGAATCAGGTCGGCAAGATCCTGCGCCGGCAGACCAGCCTGGAGAATCTCCTGGTGCCGCTTGTCGGCCTCCTCCTTGTCGTAGAGGGGAACGCCCAGGTGGGAATTGCCAGCCTTGTTGGCGTTGCGGTAGCCTCCTGCCAGCAGGGTCTGGGTATCCACGTCCTCCTTGGCCAGCATGTCGTTGACATCGCTGATCTTCTTGATCAATGGCTTGGGATCCACGCCATGTTCCTTGTTGTAGGCGATCTGCTTGGCCCGACGACGATTGGTCTCGCTGATGGCCTTGTCCATGGAGTCGGTGACCTCGTCGGCGTACATGATGACCTTGCCGGACACGTTCCTGGCCGCACGGCCGATGGTTTGGATCAGTGAGCGGTATGAGCGCAGGAAGCCCTCCTTGTCCGCATCCAGAATGGCCACCAAGGAGACCTCAGGCAGGTCCAGTCCCTCGCGTAGGAGGTTGATGCCCACGATGACGTCGATCTTGCCCTCGCGCAGCTCCCGCAGGAGCTCCACCCGCCTGAGGGTGTCCACGTCAGAGTGCAAGTATTCCACTTTGATGTCGCGCTCAAGTAGGTAATCGGTCAGATCCTCGGCCATCTTCTTGGTCAGCGTGGTTACCAGAACCCGCTCGTGGCGATCCACCCTTGTCTTGATTTCGTCCAGGAGATCATCCACCTGGCCCTTGACAGGCCTAACCTCCACCTCGGGATCCAGCAGGCCTGTGGGCCGTATGACCTGCTCTACCACCCCGTCGGACAGGCCCATCTCATAGTCGCCTGGCGTTGCCGACAGGTAGACCGTCTGGCCCACCTTGTCCAGAAACTCAGGCCACTTCAGCGGACGGTTGTCCATGGCCGAAGGCAAGCGGAAGCCGTGCTCCACCAGAGTCCGCTTGCGGCTGGCATCCCCCTCGTACATGGCTCCGATCTGGGGGACGGTCACATGGGACTCGTCGATGACCAGCAGGAAGTCGTCAGGGAAGAAGTCCAGCAAGGTGTGAGGCGGCGTACCAGGTTCGCGCCCGTCGAAGTGACGGGAGTAGTTCTCCACTCCGGAGCAAGTGCCAATCTGGGTGAGCATCTCCAGGTCGTAGGTGGTGCGCATGGTCAGCCTCTGGGCCTCCAGCTCCTTGCCCTGCTTGCGCAGTTGGCCCACACGCCAGTCCAACTCCTCCTTGATGGTCTTCAGGGCGCGCTCCATCCGTTCGGGACCGGCCACATAGTGGGAAGCGGGGAAGATGTGCACTGAGGTCTCATGGGCGATCTCGTCCCCGGTCAGCGGGTGCAGGGTGGAGATGCGGTCGATCTCATCGCCAAAGAATTCGATGCGGACGGCCAGCTCCTCATAGACGGGGATGATCTCAACCGTGTCGCCGCGTACTCGGAAGGTGCCTCGGGTGAAGGCGATGTCGTTGCGCTTGTACTGCATGTCCACGAACTTGCGCAGCAGGTCGTCCCGGTTGATCCGGTCCCCCTCGTGCAGAAAGAGCATGCGGCCGGCGTACTCCTCGGGCGTGCCCAAGCCGTAGATACAGGAGACGGTGGCCACGACCACGCAGTCGCGCCTAGTCAGCAAGTTGGCAGTGGCGGCGTGCCGGAGCCGCTCCACATCGTCGTTGATGTTGGAGTCCTTTTCGATGTAGGTGTCCGTCTGGGGAATGTAGGCCTCGGGCTGGTAGTAGTCGTAGTAGGAGACGAAGTAGGAGACCGCATTGTCGGGCATGAGCTCGCGGAACTCGGCGCATAGCTGGGCGGCTAGGGTCTTGTTGGGCTCCAGAATCAGAGTGGGCCGCTGCAGGCGCTCAATCAGCCAGGCCGTGGTCGCGGTCTTGCCGGTGCCGGTGGCGCCCATGAGCACCACATCGTTCTCGCCATTCTCAATCCGTGTAGCCAGCTCCTCGATAGCCTCTGGCTGGTCGCCGGAGGGCTTGTAGGGAGACTTGACCACGAAGGGCTTATCGGTTCGCTCTATGTTGAACCCCATGAAACTCCCTTCCAGGATGCGTCATTCGCCAAGGCCCGTCAGTTACTGTGCGAGGAACCCTGGGCCAAGGATTTCAGCTCTTTATATATCCTATCAACAGACTCGAACATTTGTTCGATAGGCTGGGACCCGTCCACCAGCAGGTCGGCCTGAGCGCGTCGCGCACTGCTGTTGGTCTGTGAGCCGATGCGCTCAACAGCCTGACTCTGAGTCATATGCCGCTGATTCACCATACGCGCAATCCTCACCTGACTGGGGGCTTCCACCAGCAGAATCTTGTCAAAGTGAAACGGTATGGCTGAGCGCACCTCGGTCAGCAGGGGCACCTCATGCACCACCACCTCGGAACCCTCCAGCCAGGGCCGCTCGGCTTTGGCGGCCAGGTCATAGACCAGCGGATGGATGAGGTCGTCCAAATCCTTGCGGTCCCGGTCGGCCGTCGCTCCTCCGAAGACCCGCGCAGCCAAGGCTGACCTGTCCACTCCCCCATGGCCATCCCCGCAGTCTGCTCCGAACCGCTCGAGGACCGGCCCTACCCCAGGTCCGCTCGGAGCGATGACCTCGTGGGAGAGCCTGTCGTAGTCGATGACCCTGGCCCCGTTCCGAGCCAGCCGAGCCGCCACCGTGCTCTTGCCGGCCGCAATCCCCCCGGTCAATCCCACACGTATCATCCAGACCTCCCAGGCAATGCTGATGGCAACACATACAAATGGAGGGACCCGACCGAGGCCGGACCCCTCCATTCACTACTTAATGCTCACTTCTTTTCCTTGAGCAGCTGCTCGCGCAGGGCGGCCAGCTGATCGTCGGAGGCCAAAGTGCCCTCGGAGCTGGACTCCGAGCTGTAGTTGGTGGTCTCCTCGGAGCTCTGACGGTGGGAGTGGGAACCGGCGGCGGGCGCCTGGGAGGACCGGCTGTCCTCGGCGGCCGAAGCCTCGGCGTTCTCCAACTCCTTGGCCACGAAAGCCTTGTGCTGCTCCCAGAGGTCGTGGGCGGCCGCATACTGGGACTCCCACTCCTCCCGCTGCTTCTCGTAGCCGGCGATCCACTCGTTGCTCTCGGGATCGAAGCCCTCGGGGTACTTGTAGTTGCCGTCCTCGTCATATTCGGCAGGCATGCCGTAGATGGCCGGGTCGAAGTCCTCGGAAGTCGGGTCGACAGAGTCGTCGGCCTGCTTGAGGGACAGTGAGATGCGGCGGCGATCCAGATCGACGTCAATAACCTTGACGAAGATCTCCTCACCCTGCTTGACCACGGTCTCTGGGTTCTCCACGTGGCGGTTGGCCAGCTCGGAGATGTGGACCAGGCCCTCGATGCCGTCCTCGACGGAAACGAAGACGCCGAACTGCACAATCTTGGTGACTTTGCCCTTGACGATCTGTCCGGGCACATGGGTCCGGGCGAAGCGCTGCCAGGGGTCTTCCTGGGTGGCCTTGAGGGACAGCGAGATACGCTCACGGTCCATATCGACATCCAGCACCTCGACGGTGACCTTGTCGCCCACCTTGACGACCTCGCTGGGGTGATCGATGTGCTTCCAGGAGAGCTCGGAAACGTGGATCAGGCCGTCCACGCCGCCCAAGTCGACAAAGGCGCCGAAGTTGACGATGGAGCTGACCGTGCCCTCGCGGATCTGGCCCTTCTTGAGCTGGGCCATGAAGGTCTCGCGCACCTCGGACTGAGTCTCCTCCAGGTACTGGCGGCGGGAGAGGACCACATTGTTGCGGTTCTTGTCCAGCTCCAGGATCTTGGCCTTGATCTTCTGGCCGATGTAGGGAGACAGGTCGCGCACGCGGCGCATCTCGACCAGGGATGCGGGCAGGAAGCCACGCAGGCCGATGTCGACGATGAGTCCGCCCTTGACGGCCTCGATGACGGTGCCCTCGACGACGCCGTCAGCATCCTTGATCTTCTCGATGTCGCCCCAGGCACGCTCGTACTGGGCGCGCTTCTTGGACAGGATCAGACGGCCTTCCTTGTCCTCCTTGGTGACGACCAGAGCCTCAATGGTGTCACCGACCTGGACCACATCGTCGGGATCGACATCCTTCTTAATGGAAAGCTCGCGGGAGGGAATCACGCCCTCGGTCTTGTAGCCGATGTCCAGCAGAACCTCGTCATGGTCGATCTTAACGACCGTCCCCTCGACCAGATCCCCATCGTCGAAGTTCTTGATGGTGGAATCGACTGCCTTGATGAAGTCTTCCTCGGATCCGATGTCATTGACCGCGACCTGAGGGACTTCCTTGTTATTCTCTGCCATTAATTAAATTGTTTCTTGTATAGTTGGTGGATATTTTTACCGTTATTGAGTTATGCGTTCCCGCCGGCAGGCGTGAACATTCCCCATGATAGGAGACACCACGGTCATTGTCGCCGGGGAGCCTCGGGCGTGTCGCGCACAGGGATTCCTGCGGCTCGCTCAGCGGAATCGACAACATTGGCCAAGAGCATAGCCCGGGTCATGGGCCCCACACCGCCGGGATTTGGCGTATAGGCAGCTGCAGACAGCCTTGCGGCCGGATCGATGTCGCCCTTGATCCGCCAGCGCTTCTCCTGCTGATCCCAAATCCGGGAGACGCCTACATCCACCAGGACGGTACCTTGGCGAACCTGGTCTGGGCCAACCAGCCCGGCTTGACCCACGGCTGCAATGATCACATCAGCCCTGCGCAGATGGGCATCAATATCCTTGGTGCGGGTATGGCAGAGGGTCACGGTGGCATCCACCCCGCGGTTGGTCAGGAGCAGTCCGATGGTGCGACCCACAGTCAATCCTCGGCCCAGCACGCAGACCTCCTTGCCGGCTAGGTCAATCCCGTAATGGTCCAGCAGGTACAGGACCCCCCGCGGGGTGCAGGGCAGAGGGGTCCGCACCCGGCCGTCGGCATGCAGAACCAGCTGGCCCAGATTGTAAGGATGCATGCCGTCGGCGTCCTTGGCCGGATCGATGCGCTCGATGATCTCAGTGGGATCCACGCCATCCGGCAGGGGCAGCTGGACGATGTAGCCGGTGCAGTCAGGATCCCGGTTGAGCTGATCCACCGCAGCCAGAATCCGCTCCTTGCCGGCATCGGCGGGCAGATCCACTCGGATGGACCTGATGCCCACCTGGCTGCAGTCCCGGTGCTTGCCCTCCACATACTTGAGCGAACCGGGATCCTCCCCTACCAGGATGGTCCCCAGGCCAGGAGTGCGTCCCATGGCCGTCAGCCTAGCCACGCGAGCACGCAGGTCCTCCTTGAGTTCTGCAGCCGCCGCCTTTCCATCTAGTTTCACTGCCGTCAATAGGTCTCCATCATTCAAGCGGGCGCAAACCCTTGTCAAAGTTGTCTGAGCCAGCCTAGCGCAGATTCCTCCCCGACTGGAACCACTGTCCAAGGGCCGGTCCGGGAGGACTTGGCTGACAAAGTTGCGCGCTGTCCACTTACTCGCCATAATGAGAATCATGCTCAATAAGAGCAGGATCACCAATTTGGATGCCTGTGAGAAGGACGCCATGGATACGGACACGGATAGAACATCCACGCAGGCCTGCATTGTCTTCGACCATGCCGCCATCCGCCGATCCGGGCGGCTGATCTGGTCGGAGGGAACCTTCGCCATTCCATCGGGGACCATAACCGCCATCGTGGGCACCAACGGCACTGGCAAAACCAGCATGATGCAGGCCGAGCTGGGCTTGCTCCCCCTGGATGCCGGCAGCCTGCAGGTCCTGGGGCAGCCGGCCGGCCAAGCCAACGACCACATCGGCTACGTACCCCAGAGCTATACCTCGGATATCGACTCCAACCTGACGGCTGAGCAGTCCGTACTGCTGGGGCTGACCGGCACTCGCTTCGGCATCCACCCCGTCACCCGGCAGGACCGCGAGCGCGCCAGAAAGGCCATGCGCTTCGTCGGTGTGGAGGACAGGGCCCACCTGCGCCTGTCACAGCTCTCCGGCGGCCTGCGCCAACGGGTGGCAATCGCCCAGGCCCTGGTCTGCGATCCTGATCTGCTCATGCTGGACGAGCCCCTGGCCAATCTGGATCTGGCCGGGCAGCGCGCCACCGTCCACCTGCTGGCACAGCTCAACAGCCGTCTGGGCATGACCATCCAAGTGGTGGCCCATGACCTGAACATGCTGCTGCCGGTACTGACCGGGGCAGTCTACCTGCTGGACGGGCACCCCCACTACGCCCGCATGGACGACGTGCTGGACTCGGACCTGCTCACCCACCTCTATGGCACCAAGGTGGAGGTGGTCACCACACCCCAGGGGGACATGTTCGTAGCCCCCGACATGGACGAGCCGATCGGACCCGTCCACAATCGCTACCAACCCAGCCAGGTGGCCCGCCTGCATGGGACGGACCGGGAAAGGACCTCATGACCACACAAGTCTTCGATCCCCATTGGATGGAGATCCTCGCCGCTCCCTTCATGCGCAACGCCATGGTGGCTGGTCTGTGCATCGCTGTGGCCGCTGGAGCCATGGGCTACTTCACCATCGCCAGACACTCCACCTTCGCCGCCCATGCCCTGGCCCACATCGGGTTGCCAGGCGCCACGGGGGCCGTCCTGCTTGGGCTGCCGGTCTCTGCCGGCATGGGCCTGTTCGCCCTGGGCGGGGCGCTGGTCATCGGCGCCCTGGGCAAGCGGGCCTCCCAGAGGGAAATCGCCACGGGCACGGTCCTGGCCTTCGCCACTGGTCTGGGGCTCTTCTTCGCCAGGATGTCCAGTTCGGCCTCCCAGCAGATGCAGGCCATCCTCTTCGGATCCATCCTGACCATCACCCGAGGGCAGGTCATCGGCTTCATAATCTTCGACGCAGCCCTGCTAATCCTGCTGGCTCTGATCTACCGGCCCCTGCTTTTCAGCTCCCTGGACGAGCAGGTGGCCCAGGCTCGCGGCGTGCCTATCGGGCTGATGAACCTAACCTTCATGGCCATCATGGCCGGGGTTATCACCATCGCCGTGCCAGCAGTGGGGACCCTGCTCATCTTCGCTCTGGTCGTCACCCCAGCGGCCACGGCCAACATCCTGGTGGCCTCTCCCTTGAGGGCCATGCTTCTGTCGGGACTGATCTGCCTGGCTTCCATCTGGGGAGGCCTGGTGATTTCGGCCATGGTGCCAGCCCCGCCAAGCTTCATCATCGTGACCCTATCCACCCTCTTTTGGGCTCTGGCCAGGGGATGGGCAGCCCTGCGTGCCTGAGCCAGTCAGCCCACCAGCGCGGTGGCCATGACGGCGATGCCCTCGTTGTGACCAGTAAAACCCATGCCATCAGTGGTGGTGGCGGTCAGCCGAACCGGTGCGCCAACTGCCTGGCTCATGGCCTGCTGCGCCAGGTGGCGACGAGAAGAAAGTCTGGGGCGCTGGCCGACGATAACCAGGGAAGCATTGAGCAGCCTGCGACCGTGCTCATGCAGGCAGGTCATGGTTTTCTCCAACATGGCTGCCCCATGCATGCCTGCTCCAGGAGCCTGTGCTCCTAGGCCGAACAAGGTGCCTATATCGCCCAAGTCAGCAGCTGACAGGATGGCATCAATCAGGGCATGGGCAGCTGCATCACCGTCAGAATCGCCCAGCAGGCCAGGGGTTCCATCATTCCAGGACAGGCAGGCCAGCCAGAGGGGACGTTCACCAGTCGGATCGAAGCGATGGGCATCAAAACCCAGTCCGATGCTTGGATGATCCATGGCCGGCTCCGGCCTCAGCGCTTGCCCTTGGTCTTGCCCTTGCTCTTGGTCTTGGCAGCCTCCTGGGCCACCCGTGCCAGAGTCTTGGAA
The DNA here is from genome assembly GCF_054819865.1 of Bifidobacterium sp. JNUCC 75. NCBI lineage: Bacteria > Bacillati > Actinomycetota > Actinomycetes > Bifidobacteriales > Bifidobacteriaceae > Bifidobacterium > Bifidobacterium sp. JNUCC 75. The sequence continues at coordinate 156,712 of NZ_JBTHIF010000001.1, forward strand.
GCTGGCTCCTTGGGTGACTTGGTATGGTGCTTGTCGTCACCGGGCATGGGCTCCGCATAGCCCAGATTGACATCCAGCAGACGCTGGGCCTCGTCCTCGTCCAGATTCTCGGACAGGGCGATCTCGGAGGTCAGGATCTTGCGGGCCTTGATCAGCATCCGCTTCTCGCCCGCCGACAGCCCGTGCTCGTCCACGTCGCGTTGGGAAAGGTCCCGCACTACCTCGGCGATCTTGTTGACCTCGCCGGTGGCGATCTTCTCTACGTTCAGCTTGTAGCGGCGGGACCAGTTCATCTCCTTCTCCTCGACCACCGGAGTGCGCAGGATCTCGAAGACCTTGGCCACCGCCTTGGCGTCGACGATGTCCCTGACGCCCACCTTGGCCGCGTTCTCGACGGGGACGTTGATGACCAGCCCATCCGAGGAGAGCACGGACAGCTGCAGGTACTTGCGGGTGACACCCTTGACGGTCCGTTCGGTGATGGCATCCACTCTGGCGGCCCCATGACGCGGATAGACGACCATGTCGCCGACCTTGTAACCCATATGCCCTCCAGAACGAGTCGAGAAAATACCATATAATAATGCCATTGCGCATGGACTTGCCGACGGGGACTCGACGACGACGCGATTCTCTGCGAGCACACTTCCCCTGGAGACTCTGAAGACTATTCTGGAAGAAACGACGGTGGTGGAACGAATGCCGACAAGGCTCCACCCCGCATGACGAGCATCGTTTTGCGGATCAGTGATCGAAGACAGAGGTAGGCATGATCAAAAACACAAGCCGCTACACTACACCCAGCACCATCCTGGTGGTTGAGGACGAACCCACCCTGGCCACCGCCATCGCCCAGCGCATCACCGCCGAAGGGTGGACGGCACGGGTGGCCTCGGACGGTGCCAGCGCCGTGCAGGCCGCATCCCAGATCAAACCCGACCTGGTCATCATGGATATCATGCTGCCCGTCATGGACGGACTGGAGGCCACCAAGAGGATCGTGGCCGAGCGGCCGGTGCCGGTGCTGATTCTGACCGCCCGGGACGATGAGGCCGACAAGGTGACCGGTCTGGGCGCCGGTGCCGACGACTACATGACCAAGCCCTTCTCCATGCGCGAGCTGATCGCCCGCTGCAAGGCCCTCCTGCGCCGGGTGGAGCGGGCCAAGGTCATCGCCAAGAACTCCGAGAACGAGAAGGTGCTGGATTTTGGATCCCTGGTCATCGACCCGGCCCAGCGCATCGTGACCCTACGCGGGGAGCAGATCCATCTGACCCCCACCGAATTCGACCTGCTGGCCACGCTGGCCCGCCGACCCAAGTCCGTACTCACCCGCGAGAAGCTGCTGGAAGAGGTCTGGGACTGGGTGGATGCCTCGGGCACCAGGACGGTGGATTCCCATGTCAAGGCCCTGCGTCACAAGCTGGGCTCGCAGATGATCCGCACCGTGCATGGAGTGGGCTACGCCTTCGAGCCGCCCGAGGATCAGGACCAGGACCAGCGGTAACGGCCGCGGATGCACACCATGAGCAAGGACGGCAGGAGCCGGCGCAAGGGACCCAGTCTGAGTGCGCGGGTGGACCGCGAACGGCCCATCGGATCCTTCGCCTCATTGAAGGTGGAGCTGAGCGTTCTGATCATCATCTCCACAGCCATCGCCTTCGTCATGGCCTGGTTCCTGCTGAAGATGGGCTGGAGCGGCTGGATTGCCATGCCGCTGACCCTGGTGGTGGCCTTGGGAATCACCTATTTCTTCTCCCGAGGACTCACCGCCCCCCTGCGGCAGATGCGGGATGCGGCCGAGGCCATGGCCGACGGGGACTACACGGTCCGGGTCCACGCCACCACGACCAGCCATGACGAGGTGGGGCTCCTGGCCCAGTCCTTCAACGAGATGGCCGAGGAGCTCCAGCACGCCGACCAGATGCGCCGGGACATGGTGGCCAATGTCAGCCACGAGCTGCGTACCCCGGTCTCGGCCCTGCAGGCCATGGTGGAGAACATGGCGGACGGGGTGACCGAGCCCACACCAGCCAACCTGGAGGGAATTCTGGAGCAGACCCATCGTCTGTCCGACCTGATCGCCTTCCTGTTGGACCTGTCGAGGATGGAGGCCGGGGCCGCCAGCCTGCAGATCGAGGACTTCGACTTCGGGGACTTCATCGACGAGACCCTTCAGCCCCTAGCCATAGCCGATGCCGGGCACGCCCACGACATCCAGGTGGACCTGGAGAAGGGCCTGAGAATGGAGGGCGACCAGGACCGGCTGCGCCAGCTCTTCACCAACGTCATCAGCAACGCTCTGAAGCACTCGGCCGACGGCACCACGGTGCTGATCCAAGCCCACGAGGACCGGCAGCAGGAGACCATAGTCACCAACGTGGTCAACTTCGGCTCGCAGATACCTCCCGAGGCCCGTACCGATATCTTCCGGCGTTTCGTCAAAGGCAAGGCCGGGCCGGGCACGGAGTCGGGCGGCACCGGGCTGGGACTGTCCATCGCGCGCTGGGCGGCCCAGCTGCATGGAGGTCAGGTGCAGGTGGTGGACGATCCGCGCGGAGCGGACTTCGAAATCACCCTGCCCAGATATCACCGCGACCTCGACGAGGACGAGGAGGGCGTGGGCCGTTCCGACTGATCCGACGCGCCGCATTGACTGGGAGGCGGACTTCGACTCATAATGAAATCGAACATTTGTTCGAATGTCATCGAGTTCGAGGTGTGCCATGGTCGCTACCATCCATGGGTCGCCAGAGGCGGCCCCTGCTTCTCTGCCGGAGTGCCGGGTCGATGCCCTGAGCCTCTTCCGAGGGCGCCCCAGTCCCGTTCCCCAGGCCTTGGAGGCCGTCCACGCCGGCTTTCCCTCAGTCGCTCAGGACTACTTCAGCGGCGACTTCAGCTTCGATCAGAACGTCATCGTCCACCCCGACGCCACCTTCATCATCCATGTGGCAGGCGATTCCATGACCGGCGCCGGCATCTTCGATGGGGATCTGCTGGTGGTCGACCGTTCCCTGGAGCCACGTGAGGGGGACATCGTCATCGCCATCCTGGACGACGAGCTGCTGGTCAAGCGGCTGGCCAGGTACAAGGGACGGACCATGTTGCGGGCCGAGAACCCCGCCTACCCCGACTTCATGCCCCAGGAGGGCGAGGAACTGGTCATCTGGGGGGTGGTCATCGGCAACTACCACTGGCAGCGGGTAGATACCAAGGGCGAATCCCGGAGCGGCTCTCCCCTGCCTCAGGTCACCTATCCCGGACACACCCTGCATGAACGCAGGCGTACGGGAAGCCAGGGCCGAAAACCCACCTATCCTTCCACGGGCTGGGGGTCGGCATGAGAGCGCCAAAACCAGCCGATCCTGCACCCGGGACCGCTCTGACAGGCCGAGTAGTCCTGGCTGATGCCAATTCTTTCTTTGCCTCCTGCGAGGCCGTCTTCGACCCGTCCCTGGCTGACCGCCCGGTGGTCGTGCTGTCCAACAATGACGGCTGCGTAGTGGCCCGCAACCGCCCGGCCAAGGCCCTGGGCATCACCAACGGCACACCCTGGTTCACCATTCGTGAACGGGCCCTGCAGGACGGGGTGGTAGCCCGCAGTTCCAACTATGAGCTCTACGCCAGCCTCTCCCGGCGCATGATGGCCATCATGGCCCATTTCCTGCCCAACCAGGAGGTCTATTCCATCGACGAGTGCTTCATGGACAGCATCTGGAACGACAAGCGCACTGTCGAGATCTGCCGGGAGCTGCGTGCCGCAGTCCTGCGGTCCACCGGCATTCCCGTCAGCGTGGGGGTGGCGCCTACCAAGACCCTGGCCAAGGTGGCCAACCACTGGGCCAAGGACCATCCCTCGACCGAGGGAATCACCCTCTGGAGCCAGGTGGAAGCCCAGTATGGCGACCAGGCTCTGGCATCAGTGCCCGTCGACCAGGTTTGGGGGGTGGGCCGACGGCTGACAGGCAGGCTCATGGGCATGGGCATCACCACCGCTCTGGATCTGCGCGATGCCGATCCCTCGCTGATCCGTCACCGGTTCTCCGTCATGCTGCAACGCACTGTCCTGGAATTGAGGGGACGGCCCTGCATCGAACCCGAGGCGGATGCCGCCAGGGGTGTGCGCACCGATCAGATTCTGTGCTCGCGCATGTTCTCCCACCCTATCGAGGGCTACACCACTCTGGCCCAGGCGTTGAGCATCTATGCCCAGAAGGCCTGCCGCCGTCTACGTCGACAGCACGGCCTGTGCGGCAAGGTGCGGGTCTTCTGCTCCACCAGTCCCTATGCGCCCCAGCAGTTCTGCGCAGTCGGCCGGACTGTCGTCCTGGAGGATCCCAGCGACGACCCCCTGGTCATCGCCGGCGCAGCCAGCCGGGCGCTCAAGGGTCGAGTGGATCCGCACGCCCGCTGGATCCGAGCCGGGGTGGTTCTGTTGGACCTGACTGATGCCGACCACTTCCACACCCTGGAAGGCCTGGACGCAGCCCGGGACACCCATGGTCTGGGGGATGTCCTAGAGGATGCCACCCGTCGTTTCGGCCCCTTCCGGGTAGGCGTAGGCTACGGAGGCATCCGCGGCAAGGGCCGAGGCGACGAAGATACAGGGGCCGACTGGGCCATGAACCGGGGCATGCTCTCCCCCCGGTCCACCACCCGCTGGGATGAGATGGCCGTGGTCCAGGCCCGCTAGAGATCCTCATGGCCTGGAGAAACGGCCGCTAGAGCTAAGGCAGCCAACGGCAGGGCACCTGCGGTTCCCAGGGCACAAGCGCACTGGCGGATGGTGGATCCTGTGGTGATGATGTCGTCCACCACCAGGACGGGATGGCCAGCCAGGCGTGGGGGATCCGCAATTGCGATCCGGCCCGCCAGCCGACGTGAACGGTTCCGACGGCCGCCCGCCTGGACGGACTTGGTTCTGACGGAGTTCATGATCAGCGCCGGTTCCACACGGGCAGTCAGGCCCTGCTGCTGCAGGGCCTGGACCAGAGACAGAAGGATCGGTTGAAGATGAACCCTCCCCCGCCTGCGCAGGGATGCGGACGAGGATGGAGCGGGAACCACCAGGATCGCCTTCGCAGGCTTGGACCGGAGCAGAGGATCGATCAGTCTGGCCAGGACTGGAGCAAGATCGGCCATGACCTGGCCCAAGGGTGCGTCCAAGGGCCGGTTGTCGTGGTCCTTCCAAGCTAGAATGATCCGCCTGACAGGTCCTCGATATGGAGCACAGGCCAGAGCCAGGCCCATGGCATAGGCGGGCGCAGGCACCGACAGGGGCCGGAAGAGCAGGGATCTGCAAGTGGGGCATAGCAGAAGATCGGGGCGATCACAGCCGGCGCAGGATCGAGGAGCCAGCAAGTCCAGCGCCGAGCTAGCCAAGGCTGAGGCGACAGTACAAGCGGCCTGTCGGAACCGGCCGGATGCCAATGAAAGGTTGCACATAACGCCTAGTCAACCCTCAAACATTGAGGATAGGAAAGCAGGACAGAGCCATGTGCATGAACAGACCATCCGTTCACAGGATTGTCTGCAGACAGGTTCAGCAGGTTCAGACCAGATCTGCCTCAAGAGCCCGGATCAGGTCCAGGGCATCGGCCGGATTATGCACACGCAGAGCCATGGCCCCAGCCATAGCAGCTGGATAATCGTTGCCGTCCGGATCCATCCGGTCGCCCACGAAGGCGATCTGACCGACATCCACGCCCAGTATCTTGGCCAGGGAGGTCATGGCATAGGCCTTGTCGATGCCCTTGGCTGAGATGTCCACGCTGGTGGAGCCGCCGGATCGCACCTGCAGGTGGGGCAGGTCTGCGGCCACGGCCCGGGCTAGGGCATCCTTGCGGCTGTTGTCCGGATCCCAGGCCTCCTTGGCTTGGACGGGGGCCTGCTGACCCAGGGCGGAGAAGGTTATCTGGCTGCCGCGATCCTCGATGCGCGGCCCCCAGACCTGCTCCTCCCAGTCTCCCAGCTGCTTGGCCCTGCGCTCCAGGCTGGCCTCGGCTGCCTGCCGGTCCTGGGTGCTCAGATCGTGGGCATAAACGCAATCCCAGTTCCCATCCTGCCAGCGGTAGTAGCGGGTGCCGCTGGTGGGCATCAGATGCAGCTGATTGAAACAGGTATCCTCAGGCAGGGCATCCAACACCTGGTCGCGGAACTGGCTGAACCGCCCGCCAGAGACGATGGCCACAGGCCAGAACCGGGTGAGGGCAGCGAAATGGACAGCCATGGTCTGGTCCATGCGGGTCTTGGACAGCGCCAGGGTGTTGTCCAGATCGAAGGCCAGCACCCGTGCCCGTGCGCAGATGGACCTTATGTCTTGGCTGCCCCACCAGGCCACGTTCACCGCACCATCCTCCGCCATGATTGCTCCCATCCGCTTGTCGATCATCGCTCCATGCTACAAGACACCCTGAATCGAAAAATGCCTCCGGGTTGGGGGCTATGGTGAGTGTCATGATCAACGATCAGCCGCCTTGGTCCCGTAGCGTCTACCGGGACAGTCATGGCCGGGGGATTCGTCGGCCCACCTTCGGCACCCGCCTGCCCCGCTATCGCACCAGATGCGGGATCTTCGACGATCTGACCGCAGCTCAGATTCGGCGGTTGGGCTCCGGCTGGCCACAACTGGTCAAGCCCGTCCAATTCGCGGTCGAGGATGTACCGCCATCCGACCCCACCCCATGGGAGGACCAGTCAGACCTCTTCTCACGCAGTTTTCCGGCAGGCCGCGGCATCCCCGCCAGGATCGTTCTCTACCGAATGCCCATCCAGAGCAAGACCCGAGACCGCACGGAGCTGGAGCTGATCATCCGCGACGAGCTTGTCCTCCAGCTGGCTGACCTGTACGGGCGTGACCCCGAAGAGATCGACCCCATGTGGGGACGCTGAGGGCCGAATCTTAGGGCAGGACAGTGGAGTCTGGGCCGGAGCGGATCACGGTAGTCGTGGGCATGAGCCCGTCAGGAGTCATGATCGCCAGACCAGCCAAGCCAGCCTGTTTGACCGCGTCCACACTCAGGCGTGCGTTCCAGATCAACCGGGAGGAGCCATGCTCGGAAGCCTCATTCAGCCGCACGGCGGCCACATGGTCGCCCAAATCGTGGGTTGAAAGCTCATGGGCACGACCTGCTTCTATGGTCAGCGAGCGCTCCCCCAGCTTGTTGCCCTTCTCGTCGAATCCAACCAGTTCGGCCTTGATCTGATTCGTTGATGGGTTGACCAGTGTCAGTGCGGCCTGGGCAGGCTGGGATATAGTCAGGGCCGAGGAGGCAGCAGCAGTCCCCGCGGGAATCAGAGCCAGGTCGGACTGTGACTGGTCCTGGCTGCCCTGGCCTGTCACCTGCAGGACTGCACGGACGGGCCGGTCGGCATGCACCTGCAGAGCCAGCTTGCCATCGGGCACACCACCCAGATTCACCGCCGTGGCCTGAGAGCCCTGCAGATCCACCCGCCGCAAGGATTGCTGACCGCCTTCATCCACCCAGAACAGGTCCACCGCCGTGGCATGGGATCCCTGTAGAAGCAGAGTGGCCTGGTCAGCCCCGCGCAGGCCGGGAATGACCAGATCACGGCCGGGAGCCGCCAATGTAGTCATCTGATCAGACCCGCGTGGATCGAGCCCGGCCATAACATTGACGGAGACCGACATGGCTACCGGAGCCTGTGAGCTGCGAGCCCGGACGTAGATGGCCTGCTGACCAGGAGCCGCCGCAGACAGATCATATGAGGCATGGCCGCCAGGAGCCACGGTCATGGTCTTGCCTGTCTCCAGGGGCAGCCTACCTGAGGAGTGCGAACCCTGGACCTCGAGACTGATCACCGTGGCCTTGGATGACGGGTTGTAGACCACCAACCGCTGGGTATTCTCTCTGCTGGTGGCGGGCAACAGGAAGTCGGCATCCATGACGGCCCGGGGGCAGGCCAGCGCCTGGATTCCTCTAAGATCACCCTTCGTGGCCCAGGAGACCATACCGGCAGCAGCCCCCGTACCCGGCTGGGACTTGAGCATCCGGGAATCGAAGGCAGTAGCCGAAGCGCCAGGGTCGAGCGAAGCGGCCATGACTTTCTGCCCGTCCAAGAGATCGGGATCAGTCAACGTGGTGTGTCGCCCACTTCCCATTGGGGTCAGGCTGGAACTGCCAATGGATCCGAAGGCGGCGGCCGTGACGCGGGAGCTCAGATCGCCCTCCGATGCCTTGAACTGGTCATCACCGACCTTATCCTCGTCCGCTACCGTCATTCGAGCCGGGCAGTAGGCCGCTACCTCTCGCTGACTGACCCGGCTGGAAACGGCTGTAGATCCTCGGGCACCATCAGCCAATGAGGCCGGAGGTGCCCAGATCAGCAGAACGGCAATCAGGACCGCCACCAGGGGCGCCGTGACCAGAGCGGCCACCAGGGATCCCTTGCTTCGTGCACTCATAGCTGCTCCCCTCCAAAGTAGCCCGGACGCGGCAGAGCCACCAGGCAGTATCCCAGCAGGACCAGGCCCAGGGTCCACAGCCAGACCCGCCTCCAAGTGCTGGCCTCTGCTCGTGTGACACCAGTCATGTCAACGCCCACGTCCTTGCCGGACTGTGAGTTCAAACGGAAATAGGTTCCCTGTGCATTGGCCACCACCTGCTGGGCACCTTCGCTGGCGGTGATATTGGACACCAGGTCATCGTTGGGCGTGGACCCCAATCCCGCTGCTCCGGAACGATCAACTGGCACGTAGATACCGCCGAAGCCTAGGTCGGCCACCGCAGCTACGGCTTGTGAGTCGGCTTTGGCCATCAGAGCAGCTGCTGAATGCGAGAGGACATCCTCGCCAGCCAGCTGATTGCCATTCACTCTCTGGACGCGCAGGGCAGGTGAGGCATCTACCAGCTCTCCTCGTGAGGTGTGCAGACCGGTGTAGGCCACGCGACCATGGGAGGGCGATGTCAGCACCAGCACCCGATGGGATGGATCCTTCTCCAGGTAGTCCACCGCCACAGCCGGAAGCTGTCGGCCGTCCGCAGACAGGGGCCCACCGACAGGCGCCACCAGACCGATCACTGCTACACCCACAGTGACTAGGGCCAGGACCAGGACCAGCAAGAGCCTGAAAACACGTCCACCACCATTAACTGCAATTGCAGAGGTTGAAGAGGATTGCGCAGGAGGCAGGGGCGGACGATCGGCATCGTTGTCAGGGGCCTGATCATGCCCAGAAGCAAGGGGCGAGAAGGGACGGACGGCCCTGCCAGCCAGCAGACCCAGGCAGGCCAGAAGACCCATAAATGCCATCATCATGCCAGGCAGGACTGAACCGGCCACTGGACCGGTCTCGTCCAGGCCAGTGCAGACCGCCTGCGAGACCAGCGCCAGGACCAGGCCCAACAGGACCGTGATCCAAAGAATCCTGGCCGCCTTGAGCACCCGAGGCACAATCAGGGTAACAAAGGCAAGGAGGACCACCGCCAGCAGACAGCAGGCCAGCGTGGCAGGATGCCAGAGTTCAGGTCGCCACCTGGTGGGCCATAGGGCCGAAGCATCCAGGCCCAGCAGGCGGGCCAGCAGTTCCCCTAGGCTCCCGGTTCGAGGCTGACCGGTCAGATCCACCGAGGGAACCATCAGATCTGCGAAAAGCTGCCTCCAAAGCCCGTCCTTGGCATGATGCAGGGAGTTGACCAGGGTTGGCGCCAGGGCCAGCACCGAAGGCAGGGGCATCAGCAACAGCATTATCCGATGGGATGACACCAGGCAGATTGCCATGATGAAGAGCGGAATCATGGCCAATATGAGCTGAGGTTCGGCTACCAGGACCGGCAGGAAGCAGATGGAGGCCAGAGCCGCCTGCTGCACCGAAGCCTTGGGGTGCACGGGAGCCTCGGTCTGATACAGCCCCACGGCCTTGAAAACGAAGGCAAAGGCGGCAGGCATGAAGGCCATGACCGTCAGCATGGGCAACTGCAGACCATCCACGATGCCTAGGGCGAATGCCAGACAAGTCCAGAGCAGCCCCAGCAGGAAGCGGATGGGATTGGACCTGGTGACCACGCCGGCCAGGGCCCAGAAAGACAGAGCGGCCAGTCCCGTTTCAGCCAGGAGCATCAAGGCCATGGCCTGGGCCACATGACCGCCAGTCAACAGGGCGAAGGGTAGGAGCACCAAGAGGAAGGGGGCAGGAACTGCAGGCTGTCCCACGCCCCCGGCCCAGGACCAGGAGGTGGTGGCCGCCGCCAGCAGGCGGGGCCAGTCAGCTCCTGACGAGGGCAGGAAGGGCGCGTGGATGGCACCTCCTGAGAAAATGGCTCGGCAGAGGGGCCAGTGAGTGGCAACCAGAGCCACCAAGACTGCTATGGTCATCCCCGATGCCCAGGCCAGGCGACGCAGGAACTGCTGGCGCAGATGAGCCAGGGCCAGGTGGCTGAGCATGGGATGTTCCTGCTGATCGCGGAAGGCTTGCCTACGCTGCCGCCACTGCCGGATCTGCTGACTGTTGGCCTGAAGAATGTTCAATCGGCGTGGACTGCCATGGCAGGCGGAAGTCAGACGGCGACGCATGGTCAGCAAGGCCGCAGGACGGGTTAGAATCCGCCAGGGCGCACACAGACGGCACAGGGCCCTGTAAGGCCGTTTGCCGATGAGATCAAGGGCCATGAACCACAGTGCCGCCAGAACTCGCCAGAGCCAGACCAGCGGCCACCAGGGAAGGGCAAAGTCAGTCAGCAGGTAACGCTCTCGAGCCAGTATGGGCCCCATGGAGGCATCCAAGGGACGGTCGGGCTGCACTGGCCGCCCATTCCGGTCGCGCAATCCGCTCATCCGTGCGCTGGCATGGGCCATCCGGACACTAGGCACCACTACCACACGCCCCCCTGACAGGCAGATGCGGCGGCAAAGGTCGTCGGCTTGGCCGAAAGTTCCAGCCCAGGCACCTGGTCCACCCAGATCCTTCATAATCTGTATGGGCACCAGCGCACCAGCCAGACTCACCGCAAAAACATCCTGACGTGCGTCATACTGCTCCTGGTCGGGCTCGCTGTCCACTACCAGGCTCACCGTTCGGTGATGGTAGGCATACCGACCCACATCCCGCAGTCCCTCGCCCTGCCAGTCATACTGCTTGGCGCCCAACAGGGAAGCAGTGGGATTGCTGTGCCAGGTGTCCACCAGCCTGTCTAGGCAATGCTCATCCATTGGACGGCAGTCGTCGTGCAGAAGCCAAAGGGCACGGATTCGACCAGGCAGACGGGCATAGCCAAGTGCCTTGTCCACGGCATCGCCGAAGGAAGAGGCGCCTTTGGCGCGAACCACCTGCACTTCCACCCGCGCTGGCCCGTCCACCGGGAACTGCGCATAGAGAGGCTCTACAGTGATCCCCGAACAGTCCGCAATAACTATGACCCTAGGCAAGAGGCTCTGTCGCAAGAGGGCACGCAGGGTATCAGACAGGTAGGTCAGGTCATGCTCGACCGTGATCACCGCCGCCACAGCATCCTCCACATGAGGACTGGCAGCAGGCGAACATGCGTTCATAACTGCAGAGAGAACCTGCCGGACATCCTGGGCTTGAGGCGCGACGAAACTCATGCGTTCCAGTCTACGCAATCCAGGTCACCGGATGCCTCGCTCGGGCACCTGCGGCGATTCAGACCTGATGCTGCGCGCGCATCCTCTTCTTGTAACGGCGGCGCTCCCGTTCACTCATGCCGCCCCAGATGCCAAAGCGTTCGTCGTGTTCGACCGCCCAGTCCAAGCACTGCTTTCGGACGGTGCAGTCGGCGCAGACCCGCTTGGCTTCCTGAGTGGAGCCTCCCTTGCCTGGGAAGAATGCTTCCGGGTCTGTCTGTGCACAGAGCGCCTCGCTCCGCCAGGATGGTCCGATGTTGACTTCGAACCATTGCATCAGCGGCGTCAGCCTGTTTTTAGTTGTACTGCTGTATCGAGTGTCTATAAAACCACTCATAGCGACCCCCCAGTCCCTAGTGTGTTTACACACTTTTATTACAGCCGCTACGGAGGTCTTCTGTCAACCCCTACATGCCTGCAAGCGCAACTGAGCAACACGTGGAGGAGACCATATCGCCCGAAGAGGAGCTGCGGATGAGGGTCAGACTATACTATGACTGGTTCAAGCACGCTTTACCGTCATCCCGGTTCTTCCCGCCGGAATGACCCCTACAGCGACAGCCGATGAGGAAGGCATAACCATTGACGTCCCCAACCAGAAAGATGGGTCTGCCCAACATCAAGGCGGGCAGGAACGGCAAGCCCCAGCACAGCGGTGGGTTTCGCAACAGCCACCGTCTGCGCACGGGCATCTGTCTGGCCCTTACCTTCATTCTTTGTTTCGTAGCCTCGACAGTGGCGGCCTTCTGGACCGACATCAACGGTCACATGCACGTGCTGGAGCCCGTCACCCTTGCTCAAAGCCACAAGGCCCCGGAAGACATCTACAAAGGCAAAACCCTGAACGTCCTGGTCCTGGGACAGGACACCCGGGACGGCAAGGGCAATGCAGATGTGGGCGGCAGCGGCGACGGCCTAGAGGAGAATCACCAGTCGGACACGGCCATGGTGGTCCAGATCGCCGCAGACCGTTCCTACGTGAACGTGGTCTCCATTCCCAGGGACTCCATCGTGAACGCCCCGGCCTGCACCACCAGCAAGGGGGAAACCATTCCGGCCCGCCGCCAGGTCATGTTCAACTCCATCTTTGCCGAAGGCTACAGCCAGGGCGGCGATGTGAATTCGGCCGCCAGCTGCTCTCTGGCTGCGGTCCGCTCACTGACCGGTTTGGACATTCAACAGTTCGCGGTGGCTGACTTCAACGGTTTCAAGTCCATCATCGACGCCCTGGGCGGGGTCGACGTGTGCATCCCCAAGGATACCTGGGACGGCTATACCGGCATCAACCTGAAGCGCGGTCTGCGGCATCTGGACGGAACCCAAGCCACCGAGTACGCTCGCATGCGCCATGGAACCGCCGCCGACGGGTCGGACATTATGCGAACCACCCGCCAGCAGTATCTGATCAAGAGTCTGGTCAACGAAGCCAAGGCCATCAATATCTATTCCGACCTGCCCAAGGCCTACCGTCTGGCCACCACCTCCATGTCCACCCTGCAGCTGAGCGAGGGCTTGGGCAACTTCCAGACCCTGCTGGGTCTGGGCAATTCGCTCAAGCACATAGACACCAAACATATCTACGCCCGTACCATACCTGTCGAGGAATGGTCCCAGGACAATTACCGAGTGGTATGGACGGATGAGGCCGACACTATCTGGCAACTGCTCCGAGAAGGGAAGCCTTTGACCCAGGCCAATGAGGCTGCAGAGTCAACATCTTCATCAGACAAGCAGGCCAGCAATGATCAGGATGTCCAGAGTGTCCAAAACACACAGGGTGCTACTCAGACAGCGGGCAACGGCTCTGACACAGAGGACGGCACCCAATCCCCATCTGCGTCCGCCGCTGCTCTACCCAAGCCCGATCCCCGCACCGGACTGATCACCATGCCTGACAAGACCCTGATAGATCCGAACACGGGCGGAATTGTCGATCCGGACGACGGAACCATCAGGGATGCAAACACCGGACAGTACATCGGTATGGCGGACCGCTACCTGTTCGCTACGGTCTGTGCGGTTCCGGCGCAGAGATAGCCGATTAAGCCGCTGGGTCGTTCAGGCATGCTATTGCTTACCTAGTCGGTCAAAGCTACGGAGGTTAAGGGTATGCGGACTGGATCAGACCAAGGCGGACAGGGACAGGAGCCTCCTAGCTTCATGCCCTCCGGTCATCACCGTCCGGCGGCCGACCTCGGAACCCCAGGTACCGAGGCTAGACACAGCCGTAGCCAGACGCCTCCCAGCTTTTCCCCCTCCTCCGGGACTGGGCATCAGCCGGGGCAGACCAGCGGGGCCCGGAAGGCCAGACGCACCAGCGGATCATCGAAGACCACACCCCAGCCAAGGGCCACGGCTGCACCTGTTGGGAACGACTGGAGCAACAGAAGCAATCGAAGCATGCGCAATGGCACTGCCCTCGTCCGCAGACACCCCTTGCGCAGATTCATAACCATTCTGCTTTTGGTCCTGCTGCTGGCACTGGTCGTACTGGCGGGTGGAGGATGGTTCTGGATCAATGGCAAGCTCACCCGCGACAAAATGCTGACCGATGCCCCTGGTTCAGAGGCCACCACATGGCTCCTTCTGGGATCGGACCAGCGCGACGGTTCTCCGGGGGCCGGACAGGATGCCAGCATCACCGGCTTCCGCACCGACACCATCCTGGTACTGACCAAGCCCCGGCACGGAGCCGCCTCCTTGATTTCAGTCCCCCGGGATTCCCTGGTCAAGCAGGACGGGGATTACATGAAAATCAACGCCGTGGCCTACACATCGGGCTACCGGGCCCTGACCGGCCAGATTGAGGACATCACCGGCCATAAGGTCGATCACGTGGCCTTGATCCGGTTTGGAGGCCTCAGTAAGGTGGTCGACGCTCTGGGCGGTGTCAGGCTTTGCTACGATGCAGACGTCAACGACCCCAACTCAGGCATGGTCTGGTCCCGCGGCTGTCATCAGGCTGACGGCGGCATGGCCCTGGCCTTCACCCGCATGCGCTACTCGGATCCCAAGGGGGACTTCGGGCGTGCCGAACGCCAGCGTCAGGCCATCTCAGCCATCACTGCCAAGGCGCTCCAGCCCTCGGTCATGCTCAACCCGTCGACGGCCGGAAAGGTCCTTTCGGCGGGTCTGGATGCCTTGGTGGTGGATGAGCGGACCAACCCCATAGACCTTGTGCGCATGGTCCTGGCCTTCCGCAGTGCCAGCAGCAGCAAAGGCATCACCGGAAGCGTCTACTGGGCGGATCCTGACTACTATCCGGGCTGGGGTCTCGGTTCCACCGTTCTGCTGGATCAAGCCCGCAACACCGACCTGTTCAACAAGCTTGCGCAGGGCAGTCATGCCCCCGGAACCGTCGGCGGCATGTAGCACCGTCCGCCAATCCCAGCCAGATTCCACATTCGACCACATGCCAGATTTGCCCTGGAACTCCCCAGCCGGGCCCTTCATGCTGAAGACATGATAAAGGCCAATTCATCAGCAGCTGCATTTCCGATATCAGCAGCCGGGCCGAAAGTCTCTAACCAGGTTGCAGGCGATTGGCACTCTGCCAGCGTCAAAGAGCGAACGGCCAAAAAGGGAAGGATCCAGGTCATTCTGACCCTGGTCGCCCAAACGGCTCCGGCCCTGGCCCAGGCGGGCATGATCTGGTACGCAGTCGGCCAGGGACGCTGGATATTGCTCCTCCTCTTGTTGCCCAGCCTGACAGGTACCTTGGCCATGCTGCTTTTGAGCCTGCTGCGAGCGCATCAACAGCCACCGCCATCTCTCACCGCCCACGCACAATTGGAATACGGCATAGCATCGAATCGTGCTTCTCTATCGACAAGCACAGAGTACCAGACACAGCAGGACTTGGCTCAGCTGGCCTCCGACCCAGGCCCTCGGCTGGAGTCCCAACTGTTGGGATCGGGGGCTTCGGAAGCACATGGTCTGCTCTGGCAGAGCATCGTTCATGCCTGGCTTGCCGCATCGGGGAAGACAGCACCGGCAATCATCGGTGCCCGTCCTGATCACAGACCGCTGGTCATCGATCTGCCGCGTGACGGACCCCACGCCCTGGTGGCAGGTACAACGGGATCAGGCAAGTCGGTTTTTCTGCAGACCTGGTGTCTGGCCCTGGCCGCCAGTCAGCCTCCAGACCGGCTCAATCTGGTCCTGCTGGACTTCAAGGGCGGTGCCGGCTTCGGCCTGTTGGCCCGACTGCCACACACCGTGGGCTGCGTGACCAATTTGGATCTGGACCAGGCCGTACGAGCGCTGAACGGCCTTCAGCGGGAATTGGAGCGCCGTCAGCGCCTGGTTGCCAGAGCGGGGGTGGAGGACACTGCCCTGATGTCCGATCCACCGGCGCGCCTGGTGGTGGTCATTGACGAGTTCCAAGCCCTGCGCCAACTCCTGCCCGACTATCTGGACAAACTGACCGCCCTTGCATCTCAGGGCAGGTCCCTGGGTATGAACCTGGTGGCCTGCACCCAGCAAACCATGGGGCAGGTCAGCGCCCAGATGCGTGCCAACATGAACCTGGGCATCTGTCTGCGCGTGCGCGACCCCCTGCAGTCCAAAGAGTTGCTGGGGTCCTCCTGCGCCACAGCAATTGACCCTGCCTGTCCAGGTCTGGGCTTCCTGGAGCAAGGTCGGGGCCCCCAGGCCTTCCGCACCTGCCCAGCAGCTGACCCGCAGGCCCTGGTGGAACAGATCATCAAAGCCAGTCGCTTCTGCGGCAGCCGACCGCCAGCACCGCTCTTCTCGCCTCCCCTGCCAGAGCGTGATCCGGCCTGCGGAAAGATTCTCTGGCAATCAGGGCAGCCCCTGATACCTTTGGGACGCACCGACGACGGTGTCCTGCTGCACCTCTACCACCTGCCCCTCAAAGGTCATACGGCCGTGATTGGACCGCCAGGCCGAGGAAAGAGCACCCTTCTAGCCCTGCTGCTTCGTTCCCTGCTTACCCTGATGAAGCCGGGAGCCCGACCAGGACCCAGCTTTGATTTGCGCATCACGCGGCGAACAGGCCAGGGCTACAGCAGCCGGGACTCCACAGGTCCGGTGCCGACACCGCCTAAAGGTCATCAACGTGGCAACCGGGGGCTGGTCTGGATTGTTGACGATGCCCAAGACCTGCTGGATCCGCTCTGTCGGGATCCATTGTCCCCGCTCTTGCAGGAGGCTTTGGGACAGGAGGGAACCACGGTGATTCTAGCTGTGGATGCGGCAAGTGCCCTGCGCAGACCTGAGCGTTTCAGCCGTCGTCTGGTGTTCCCCTGTGGCGAACGGGGGGCCGATCTGGCGGCTGGCATCCCCGCCGATCAGCTGGCCGCCCTATCCACACGGGCCAGCGCCATTCCTGGACGGTGTCTGGTTCTGGAGGCGGGTCACGCCATTCCGCTACAGGTGTTCTCTTTAGCCGTAAAACAAATGGACCCTTGAAAAAAGTCACCCATCGTGCTTATCTTGCATAGGGTAGTGATAAAGCACAGATAAAAACTTCTTGGAGGCTTAGGTAGATGAGTAATGCGTTTGATTGGCGCGCCAAGGCTGCTTGCCGTGACAAGGACCCTGAGCTGTTCTTCCCTGTCGGCAACACAGGTGCAGCCTATCAGCAGATCGAGGAGGCCAAGGCTGTCTGCCGGACCTGCAAGGTCATTGACGCCTGTCTGAAGTGCGCCCTGGACACCAATCAGGATTACGGCGTCTGGGGCGGACTGAGCGAGGACGAACGCAGGGCTCTCAAGCGTCGGGCCATGCGTGCGCGCAGGTCTCAGGCCATGCAGATGCAGTCCTGATTCCTTCCCGATTGCACCGAACAGTTAAGGGGCGATGGCTTGATGCCACCGCCCCTTTCTTTTCCTGAAAAGCACCCCTCGCTAATAGGTTTTCGGGATATCACACGTCCTGCGCCACGCGCAGCTTGATGTTGATGACCACCCGGGTGCCCCCATCCCGGCGTGGCTCCCACTTGACCGTACCGCCGAAGTCGTTGGTGACGAAGGTATTGATGATCTGCGTGCCCAGCCCGGACCCGGTGGACCGAGCCTGTCCCTGATCCGACTCGGTGCTGTAGCCGTTGCCGTCATCCTCGACCACCACATTCAGGTTGTTGCCGCCCCGGCCTACCGATATGGTGATATGCCCCTCGTCACGGCCCTCAAAACCGTGTTCGACAGCATTGTTGACCAGCTCGGTCAGCACCAGGGACAAGGGTGTTGCATCCTGGGCTGGCATCATCCCGAACTTGCCCACGTAGGAGATGGTGATGTGCTGGTCGCTGGTAGTGGCCAGGTCCACGCTCATCTTCAGCAGGTTGGCAATCACCTTATCGAAGTCCACAATCTCGTCGGCGGTCTGGCTGAGGCCCTCGTGAACCACGGCGATGGTCTGGACGCGGCGCTGGGCCTCCTCCAGCTCCTTGCGGACCTCGTCTGACTTGGTGCGCCTGGCCTGCAGCCGCAGCAGGGCTGACACGGCCTGAAGGTTGTTCTTGACACGGTGATGGATCTCGGAGATGGTGGCATCCTTGGTCTGCAGCTCCTTCTCCCGGCGGCGCAGCTCGGTCACGTCCCGGCAGAGAACGATGGCGCCGGTCCTGCCCTGTTTGCCGTACAAGGGCAGGGAGCGCATGGAGACAGCCGACCCGTTGGCATCTAGTTCCGAGTCCACAGCCGCCTTGCCCGATAAGACCAACGGCAAAGAGTCGGGCACGGGATCGTTCTCCTTGAGCAGGGAAGTACCAATCTCGCTCAGGTACTGGCCAATCATGGTCTCCACTGAGCCCAGTCGGCGGAAGCAGCTGATGGCGTTGGGTGAGGCATAACGCACTACGCCGCTTGCCGTCAACACAAAGAAACCGTCGGCCACCCTGGCGTTGTGCCGCTGGTTGAGCACCGAATCCGCGTAGGGGAACTCGCCGCGGGTGATCATCTCGAAGAGTTCCTTGCCCGCGTTGATGCTCTCGCTCTCGTAACGGCCGTTGGACTCGCGCGTGGCCATGTTGGTCTCGCGGACCACCAAGCCCAGGGTTTTGCCCTGGTGACGGATAGGGGCATAGACATCGCAGACCGTGGCGCGGCCGATGGTCCGCAGCTTGTTGGATCGCAGCACCCCCTTGGACTGCATGGCCGCCTCCAGCTCCTCGCTGCGATCGGTCGGGAAATGCTCTCCGACCACATCTTCGGTGCGCAAAGACATGACCGTTGAGGGACGGCACTGCTCGGCCACAGTGAACTCCCCCTCGCCGGTACGCAGCAGGAGCAGCAGGTCGGCAAAGCTTAGATCGGCGATGACCTGCCAGTCGGCCACCAAGTGGTGGAGCCACTCGCGGTCCTCCTCATTGCAGTCGTCGCAGGAAGCCAGAATCTCGGAAAAATCAGCCATGCCCTCCATCATACAAAGGGCCCGCGGAAGCAGATAGGCGGGTCATGCCCAGGGCGATGATGACATGCGCGTCCAATACACAGGTCTGGGGTAGGGTGGTTCACGGATGTTTCGCCCCGGCTACCGGACCCGACAAGCCCGGACCAGTCAAGGGGCCAAGGGAGGGCCATGGCAACCAGGACCAGCGAGGACGGCAGACCGCCTGAGGACCAGGAGGTTGATCCCGATCTCGAACGCCGCCGTCAGCAGCGCCGCCAGGAGCTGACCTACCTGCGCAGGGACGCAGAGGTGGCCCATGAGGCCCATCTGCAGGCCAGGGCCGATGCGGTACGCGCCAAAGCCAAGGCCAAGGCTGCACGGATCATGACCAAGGCCGAGATGAAAGCCTCACGAATCGAGGGCATCCCCGACATGGAGATCGAACGCAAGGTCCGCCTGGATGTGCACGGCCGCCCCAAGCCCCTGCTGCGTGGCTGGATTCACGCCGTGGCCGCCCCGCTGGCCCTGGCAGCCGGCATCGTGCTGATCTGTTTGGCCCACGGCACTGGCCTTAAGCTGGCATGTGCGGTCTTCATGGTCGCCTCACTGGCCCTCTTCGGTAACTCGGCTCTCTACCATCTGGGCGACTGGACCCCGGGGACCACGGACGTTCTGCGCCGCTTGGACCACGTCAACATCTTCCTGCTCATCGCCGGCACCTACACGCCGATTTCCTTTGCACTGGACCCCTTCTGGCGGCGGGTCATCATCCTGGGCATGTGGGGGGCCAGCCTGGTGGCCATGATCGTCCACGTCTTCTGGATCGATGCTCCCCGCTGGCTTTACACCCTTGTCTACGTGGTCTTCGGAGTCTCGGGAGTGGGCTTCCTGAAACTCTTCTGGGACTCCCCCATGGCCGGTCCGCCGGTGGTTTGGCTGATTGTGGCCGGCGGCCTGGCCTACATCCTTGGGGCGATTGTCTACGGTCTGCGTCGGCCGGACCCTTGGCCCCGGGTATTCGGCTTCCATGAAATCTTCCACTGCGGCACGGTCATCGGCTATGCCTGCCACATCGTGGCCATCTATCTGGTGGTCTGCAACCTGCGCTGAGCAGCTCTCCAGCCGAACCGCACTTTTAACAAAGACCATCGGCCTGCCTTACGAACCAAGTGGTCATTCATAGAGCAGTCACCCACAGACGAAGCCGCCTCCCGTCGACCATGGCGGGGAGCGGCTTCATTCAGGCCGAGCTGGGACGGTGAGGGGTCGTCCCGCTACTTGAGGGGCTGGGCATCCTTGACGGTGACCGAGATGTCCTTGCCATTGGGAGCCTTGTAAGTCACGGTCTGGCCCTTCTTGGCGCCCATGAGGGCCGCGCCGATAGGCGACTCGGGGCTGATGACATCATAGTCGGTGGCCACGGTCAAATCTCTGGAACCCAGCACGTAGACCATTTCGTTGCCGGCCATGGTCAAGGTCACCAGGGATCCGTTGCCCACCGTGCCAGCCTTAGGAGCCTTGAGGATCTTGGCGTTGCGAAGCTTGACGATCAGCTCGTTTATCCGCCCCTCGTTCTTACCCTGCTCCTCGCGCGCAGCCTGGTAGCCGCCGTTCTCGCTCAGATCACCCTCGGCTCGAGCCGCCGCGATACGTTCGGTAATCTCGTCGCGGTACTCGCCCTGACGGTGGTCAAGCTCCTCCTTCAGCTTGTCGTAAGCGGCCTGTGTCAGCAGAATCGTCTTTTCCTCAGCCATGTGATTCCTCCTTGTTTGATGCACTTGTCTCGTGGCCCGACATGAACTGCAAAGTCAAGGGTATGAAAAAGGCGCCGGCCCTCACCGGCGCCTGGAGACCCTTGTCTACCGTGTCGATATGATATCGATCACGAAAACCAGGGTATCGTCGCCGCCGATGCCCGCCTGAGGCATCCCCTGACGACCATATCCGTACTCCGGCGGAATGGAGACCACCAACCTGGACCCCACGTTGTGGCCGGGCACCGTCTGGTCCCAGCCGCGAATGACCTGCCCCACGCCAATGCCGAAGCTGGCTGGCTGATGACGCTGGAAGCTGGAGTCGAAGACCTGATCGGACCCCCAAACGACACCGTGATAGTTGACGGTGACGGTATCGCCCTTGCGGACGACTGGCCCGTCCCCCTCGACCAGCTCCACGGCGCGCAGCCCGCTGGGCGCCGAACCATGGAAGGTTATGGTCGGCGTGGCGCCGAATTCGGCGTTCACTTCGGGCATGGATTGGTCACTCATGACAACTCCTTTGGTTTTCTTGCGTACCAGAGTATCGGTTCGTCGGCCGGGTGACAAGTTGCGACACTGCCGTCCAAGCCGATGAGGCCTTGGTGCCCCGGGTGGGAATCGAACCCACAAGCCGGTGAAGGCGGCGGATTTTAAGTCCGATGCGTATACCATTTCGCCACCGGGGCCATGACCCATAACGCCTTAGTATATCATTCGCGCAGGAGGGTCCGACCGTAGTCCAGGACCAGGCCGTCCAGGAGGCCATGCTCGCTGGCCACATAGGTTCCCGAAGCCAACGCACTCGGGCTGGCCTGGCCCAGACGCTCCAACAGGCGGCTCCAGATCAGGGCGCCGCCGCCAATCACATCCACACGCCCAGGATGGATGGCCTTGAGCTCCCTACGCTCCTGCCGGCTCATGTTCAGCACCCGGTCGTCAACCCGGCAGGCCGCATCAACCAAAATGGACTGACCATCGACGGCATCGCGATTGTAGACCTCGCATCCCAGGGCCAAGGCGCTCATGGTGGTGACCGTGCCGGAGACTCCGATCACACTGCCTACTCCGGCTACAGGGACCTGGTCGAAGGCCCGGTCGATCCAGCCGTCAACATCCTCAAGCGCCTGGTCAATCTGCTCCTGGCTGGGCGGATCGTTCAACAGATGGCGCTCAGTCATCCGTACGGAGCCGATGTTCATGGAGTAGGAGGCCCTGACATGGTCAACAGGCAAATCGCTCCCGTCCCCGCCCAGGACCAGCTCGGTGGAGCCGCCACCCAGGTCGACCACCAGGTATGGCGTAGGGGGCATGTCGGTGCCGCCTCGCTGTTCCAGCACGCTGACCGCTCCCAGAAAGCTCAGCGAGGCCTCCTGGGAGCCGCTGATGATCTCGGGCGTGACCCCTAGGATGGAGCGCACCCCCGCCTCGAATTTTTCTCGGTTGTCGGCATCCCTGGTGGCTGAGGTGGCCACAAAGCGCAGTCCATCTACCGAATGCTCCTGCAGCTGCTGGGCGAAGAGCCGACAGGCCTCAAAGGCGCGCTCCAGAGCTTGGTCGGAGAAGCGGTGATTGCGGTCCACGCCCTCCCCCAACCGGATAACGCGCATCAGCCTGGGAGCCACCGGATGGAGCCCCTGCCGGTCCACCTTGGCAATCAGCAGACGTATGGAGTTAGTGCCGCAATCCACACCCGCCACCGTTACCTGATCCATAAAACCCCCTTCATCGGTTCTCTTCCCGGTATGCCTCAGTCCAAGGCCGAGCGCACCTGCAGACCTGCGAATCGAATATTTGATGCACCAAACCAAGAGCACGGTCGCCCAAAGGATTAACCCCAGGGCCCATAACCAGAGACTGAGCGGTCAGAGCATGCAGGCACTTGACCCGCTTGGGCATGCCCCCCGCCGAGATTCCAGCGATGTGCCCTTCGTCGTCGCCCAGCTGATGGGCCAAGGCAGACCGGAAGGCCAGGTAGAGCTCATGGGCCCTGCGATAAGCACTGGCCAGATCCCGATCAGAACCAAGTTCGGCATTCCAGTCGGTCATGATACCGTTAGCCTCCAACCGGGAGACGGCCTTGACGGCCTCGGGGCTGGTCAGATAGCACGTGGTCGGAAAAGGCGTGCCGTCCTCCAGCTGCGGCCGGGTGACCACAGCCAGGGGGTTGCCGCAGACACAGCGAGCGCCCACGGCCACCATACCCCGCGGATAGCGACCCAGCTGGTGGTTCACGACATCTATCTGTTCCGGCGTGGCCGGAGTCGCCAGAAGCTCCTGGACCCGATCTCTGACCGCCGCCAGTTCCCGGTCGCCAATCAGGATAAAGGCCTCGACCTTATTCTGCCCAACCTCGGACTCGACCCTGACCTTGTCTACGACTTGAGATTCCTCTGCTGCCTGGGGCCTTCCCTGGGCCTTGTTCACGCTGTCCTCATCTTTCTGATTGTGCATTGCTGCAAAGTTCATGGCCTGTTGAAGCGGCGAAGTCCGAGCCTTCGAAGTTCACTGCGCTCCCCCGCCCCCAGATGGAGAGGAGCCATCAGAGCCACCCGGACTACTTGAACCAGACGGACTGGCAGAGCCGTTCGGACTGGCTCCATCGCCAGGATGCTGACCTGTGCTCCCCTTGCTTCTATCGGCAGTAGGGTCCTGATCGGCCTTGGCGAAGGAGTAAGCCATTTCCTGATACCAGGGCAGGGAGTTCTTCCTGGGGGCCCGGACCCCCTTGCTTCCAGCCTGGTCTTTGTCCTTGCTGCCCGTGACCGCCTCCGGGTGCAGGACCCGGATAGCCTCCTCGTCGGGGAAAATGAATCCCAGCCGATCCCGGGCCTGGGCGGTTACATAGGCCTTGTCATCCCAGCGCCGGATCTGGTTCTCCAGGTCACGCTTGTGTTCGACAAGCTGGGCCTGCTGGTTGCGCAGGCCGTTGAGTTCGGAAAGATTAATGGCGTAGGCGTGGAAGGTGGAGACCAGTTGAATTAGCCCCAGAGCCACGATGATGACCGCCACAAAGAAGGTGATGGGTCCCGACGACCGCCTGCTTGTCCGCCGGTTGGCGCCGTCACGTTTGTTTTTGGCCATACCCATAAAAATACCCGCGGCAGCCGACGCGGACCGCCACGGGTGAAAGACTTCACGGTTGGTTCGAAACCTGCAAAGGATCCGGCCCGACCGACAAAGACTTACTTGGTGTACTTCTTGCAGGCCTTGAAGGCACTGTAGCCGGCATACTCGGCGGTGGAGCCCAGCTCCTCCTCGATCTCCAGCAGCCGGTTGTACTTGGCGATGCGCTCGCCACGGGCCGGAGCACCGGTCTTAATCTGGCGGGTGTTCTTGGCCACGGCCAGGTCGGCGATTGTGGTGTCGGAGGTCTCACCGGAACGGTGGGAAACCATGGAGGTGAACCCGTTGGCAGTGGCCAGCTCGATGGCATCCAGGGTCTCGGTCACGGTGCCGATCTGGTTAAGCTTGACCAGCAGGGAGTTGGCGGCCTTCAGGTCGATGCCCTTCTGCAGCCTCTTGGGGTTGGTCACCAGCAGGTCGTCACCCACAAACTGCAGACGGTCACCCATTGCAGCGGTAATCTTCTGCCAGGCACCCCAGTCCTCCTCGGCGAAGGGATCCTCGATGGAGACCAGCGGATACTTCTCGACCAGGCCCTGGTAGTAGTCCAGCATGTAGTCCGCGTCGCGGTCCTCACCGTCGAAGTGGTACTTGTCGGTGTCCTTGTTGTAGAACTCCGAGGATGCCACGTCCAGGCAGAGGCCGATCTGCTTGCCAGGCTCGTAGCCGGCAGCCTGAATGGCGTCGACGATGTACTTCAAGGAGTCCTCGTTGGACTTCATCTTGGGGGCAAAGCCGCCCTCATCGCCCAGGCCGGTCTCGTGGCCGTCCTTCTTCAGGATGCCCTTGAGGGTGTGGTAGACCTCAACGCCGGCGCGCAGGGCCTCCCGGTAGGAGTCGAAGCCGTAGGGGGAGATCATGTACTCCTGGATGTCGGTGGCGAAGTCAGCGTGGGCGCCGCCGTTCATGATGTTCATGTTGGGCACGGGCAGGATGTGGCCGTTGGTGCCACCCAGGTAACGGTAGAGAGGCAGTTCGGCGGACTCGGCAGCCGCATAGAGCGCAGCCAGGGAGACACCCAGAATGGCGTTGGCGCCCAGCTTGCCCTTGTTGGGGGTGCCGTCCAGATCAATCATGGTCTCGTCCAGGGCGCGCTGATCGGTAGCGTCCATGCCGATGACGTTGGGAGCGATGGTCTCATTGACCGCCTTGACGGCGTCCAGCACACCCTTGCCCTGATAGCGCTTCTTGTCGCCATCCCTACGTTCCCAGGCCTCGGCCTCGCCGGTGGAAGCACCGGAGGGAACCAGACCACGCCCCTCGGCGCCGTCCTCAGTCTGCAGAACGACCTCGACGGTCGGGTTGCCACGGGAATCAAGAATTTCGCGCGCGAACACGCTTTCAATTGCTGCCACAACTGCTCCTTCAATAAGTTGTTGTGATGTCTCTTACAGGATACTAGTTTTGTTGGACGGGCGAGGGACCCGCTGGCGTGCCATCGTCGGAGGACTTGGGCAGCCCCCAGGCAAGGTCGTCCAGCAGGGTGTCCACCCAGGCGGTCATGGCCACCGAATCCATGGGTCCCGAACCAAGGGAGCCCGCGAAGGGCGCTGGGATCAGCAGGGTCTGCGTCACAGGACGGTACTGGCTGCCCTTGTAGATACGTGCGATCCTTGCCTGGAGGGAATCGGGCATAGTCACGGGCCTGATGCGCACCCTGGAGCCCTGGGAGGCGATCTCCGCAATGCCCAGGGAACGAGCCTTGGCCCGCAGCCTGGCAACTGCGAAGAGGGTGTCGAACTGGGCCGGCGGACGCCCATATCGGTCGGTCAGCTCCTCATGCAGGTCGCGCAGATCCTGCTCGTTGCGAGCCGAGGCCAGCTTGCGGTAGGCCTCCAGACGCAGCTTGTCCGAATCAATGTAGTCCACAGGGATGGAAGCTTCCAAGGGCAGGTCGATGCTGACAGTGACCGGCTCGGTCCGCCCAGGCTCCTTATACTCTTCCACCGCCTCGGAGACCATGCGCACGTAAAGGTCGAAGCCGACCCCCTCGATATGGCCGGACTGTTCGTCGCCCAACAGGTTGCCGGTGCCGCGTAGCTCCAGATCCTTCATGGCCACGTCGTAGCCGGACCCTAGGGCCGTGTTCTGAGCGATGGTGGCCAGCCTGTCGTGGGCGGTCTGGGTCATTGGCTTGCTGGGGTCGTAGAGGAAGTAGGCGTAGGCCCGCTCCCGGCCGCGTCCCACCCGGCCGCGCAGCTGATGGAGCTGGGAGAGCCCGAAGCGGTCGGCCCGGTCCACGATCAGCGTGTTGGCGTTGGGTATATCCAGGCCAGTCTCGACGATGGTGGTGCAGACCAGCACATCGATATCCCGGTGCCAAAAGTCCCGGATGACCCCGTCCAGCTGCTTCTCCCCCATCTTGCCGTGGGCCACGCCCACCTTGGCCTCGGGAACCAGCGTCTGCACCTTGGCCGAGACCTTGCCGATGTCCTCCACCCGGTTATGGATGTAGAAGATCTGGCCCCCGCGCAGGAGCTCACGACGAATGGCCGCAGTCACCTGGGCATCCTCGTAGGCGCCCACATATGTCAGTACCGGCAGACGATCCTCGGGGGGCGTGGCCAGGGTGGACATCTCGCGGATGCCGGTCACCGCCATCTCCAGGGTGCGCGGAATGGGAGTAGCCGACAGGGACAGGACGTCCACGTTGGTCCGCATGGCCTTGAGGGTCTCCTTGGCCTCCACGCCGAAGCGCTGCTCCTCGTCCACGATCATCAGACCCAGATCCTTGAATCGGATGCGCGGGTTGAGCAGCTTGTGGGTGCCGATGACCACGTCCACGGCCCCGCTGGCCAGGCCCTCCATGGTGGTCTGGTTCTCCTTGGCGGTCTGGAAGCGGCTCATGGCGGCCACATCCACCGGGAAGCCTTCGAACCGCTCTGTGAAGGTTTGATAGTGCTGCTGAACCAGCAAGGTCGTGGGCACCAGGACGACCACCTGCTTGCCGTCCTGAACGGCCTTGAAGGCGGCACGGATGGCTATCTCGGTCTTGCCGAAGCCCACATCCCCGCAGATCAGGCGGTCCATGGGCACCGGCTTCTCCATATCGGCCTTGACATCGTCGATGGCGGTCAGCTGGTCGGGGGTCTCCTGGTAGGGAAAGGCATCCTCCAGCTCCTTCTGCCAGGGGGTGTCGGGACTGAAGGCGAAGCCCTTGGTGCGTTGCCGGGCCGAGTAGAGCTTGACCAGGCCTTGGGCGATCTTGTGGACATGCTTGCGAGCCTTGGCCTTGGTGGCCGACCAGTCGGATCCGCCCAGCTTGTTGAGCCTGGGAATCTCGGCACCGATGTAACGACTGACCTGATCCAGCTGGTCGGCCGGTACGAAGAGCTTGTCTGGCGGGGCATTGCGCTTGGAGGGGGCGTACTCCAGGACCAGATACTCCCGGCTGCCCTTGCTGGGGCCCACGCCCACGCTGCGCTGGCGCATGCCTATGAAGCGGCCGATGCCGTGCTGGTCGTGGACCACATAGTCACCGGGCTTGAGCTCGTCCAGGTCGATGGCCTTGCGCCGTCGGTTGGAGGTCTTGCTGCCAGCGGCCACGCTGGTACGCCCGGTCAGGTCCCTCTCGGTCAGCAGGGCCAGATGGGCGGACTGGTCCACGAAGCCGTCCACAGCCAGGGAGCGGTGGTACTCCAACCCAGTGATCCCTGTGGTCTGCACGGCCCGACGCAGACGGCTCAGCGTCCCCTGGGCCGGAGCAGTCACAACAACCCGGTCGCCGCGCTCCAGCAGGGATGAAATGCCCGAAGCGGCCCGATCCTCGTCGCCGCGGTACTGGTCCGGAGCCAGGGCATCCAGACGCTCGGCCCCCTCCCGGTCCGGATCCACCGATAGGTCGGTCAGCTTCCAGACCTCACCCTTGCGGTACTCCAAGGATGAGATGACCTCGTCGTAGTCCAGGAAGCTGGCCCTGTCAAAGCTGATGGGTGCGCCCGAGCCCTGTCCTGAGGCTGCCACATGCCAGCTTGCGGCCAGGAACTCGTTGGCGGTCTTGACCAGGTCCTGGGCGGAGCGGGCCAACAGCTGCGGCTCAGACAGCAGAATCAGGGCACCCTCAGACAACATGGACCCCACCGGCACTAGCTCGTCGACCAGGGCAGGCAGAAGGGATTCCATGCCCTCTACCGGAATGGCTTGGGCGATGGACTCCAGCATGTCGTCGGCGTTGGGGATGCTCCCGATCAGGGAACGGGCGCGGGCGCGGACCTGGTCGGTCAGCTGCAGCTCGCGGCAGGGCGGCGCCCAGATCCGGTCCAGGTCGGGGCCGTAGGTGCGCTGATCGGAGGCGTGGAAGCTGCGGATGGTGTCCACCTCGTCGCCGAAGAACTCAATGCGCACCGGGTGGGCCATGGTGGGGACGAAGACATCCAGGATTCCGCCTCTGACGGCGAACTGTCCGCGCTCCATGACCAGGTCCACCCGGGTGTAGGCGTTGCGGACCAAGGCTTCGACTGCCTGGTCCAAAGGCAGGTCCTGGCCGCGTAGGAAGACCAGGGGCTCCACATCCTGCAGACCTTTAACAACCGGCTGCAGCAGGGAGCGCACGGGCATGACCAGGATGCGGATGGGTCCGAAGTCAGGGTCGTCCTGAATCGGATGGGCCAGCCGCCTGAAGACGGCCATCCGGGATGCCACGGTGTCTGCCCGGGGCGAAAGCCGCTCGTGAGGCAGGGTCTCCCATGAGCGCAGCAGGGCTACATCGCCAGGGTCGCCCTCATACCAGGAACGGATGGCGCCGGCCATCTCCTCGGCATCACGCTCGGAGGGGACCACCAGGACCACCGGGGCACGTCCGGCTGCCGCAGCGGCCAGGGCTGGTCTGATCCCCTGGGGAGCCTGCACCATAAGAGAGGTGTCGGTGTCGGTAGCAGG
This sequence comes from Bifidobacterium sp. JNUCC 75, assembly GCF_054819865.1. Classification (NCBI taxonomy): domain Bacteria; kingdom Bacillati; phylum Actinomycetota; class Actinomycetes; order Bifidobacteriales; family Bifidobacteriaceae; genus Bifidobacterium; species Bifidobacterium sp. JNUCC 75. Next base: position 185,427 of record NZ_JBTHIF010000001.1, read on the forward strand.
CTCGGAATCTCCTTGGACCAACCTTTTGAAGGCGGCATCCGCCTGCAGGTCGTCCAAAAGAGGACGCAGGGATCCATTCAGCGATTCCTGAGGTTCCACCTTCTTGCCGGTCCCCTGCCCTGACTGGATATGCTCATCGACCATTGAACTGCTCCTGAGCCTGGCTGAGGCCCTTGGTAATCACGATTTCTGCGGCATCCGCGCCGTCGGCCAGGAACTCGGGCAGACGCTTGCGCTGATCGTCGACAAAGGTGCCCAGAACCCAGTCCACGGTGCGCCGGTGGGCGTCAGGACCTCTCCGGGCATGCCCCACGCCCATGCGGACCCGGGCATAGGCGTTGCTGCCCAAAGAACGGTCGATGGAACGGATGCCGTTATGCCCGCCCGAGGACCCGCCGGCCTTGACCTTGATCCGGCCGAACTCTAGGTCCATGTCGTCATGGATGACCACGACCCGCCCAACCGGTATGTGGTAGTAAGAGCAGATGGAGGCCAGGGCATCGCCGGAGTCGTTCATGAAAGTCAGCGGCTTGGCCAGGAAGAAGGGTATGCGGCGTCCGTCAAGATCCAGGGTGCCACGGCCCAGCTGGGCCAGACCTTTGTGGTCGCGCAGGTTGACCGACCAGCGTTCGGCCAGCAGATCGGCGCACATGAAGCCCATGTTGTGCCTGGTGCCCTTGTACTCGTCACCCGGGTTGCCCAGTCCGGCTATCAGCCAGAAATCGGATGCCATGTAGGTGATACCTCCTGCTCTCAAACGGGACGGTGAGATTCTACACAGGCTCCCCGACCCCTTTACGCTCAAGGGACAGGCTCCAGTAGGAGACGTCATGCAGGACGAACCGGTCCCAGGCGGCCTGGGGCAGGAGGCCGAAGCGGTTGAACCCGAACCGGTGCAGCAGAGCCTTGGAGGCCGAATTATCGTCGAAGATGATGGCCACGGCCAGACGCATGCCCTCCTGCCGGGCGCGCTCCAGCAGGGAATGGACCATCAGGGCACCCAGGCCACGGCCACGGCTGCCACGGTCCACGTAGTAGCTCAGCTCGCAGGTCTCCTGGTAGCCGGGCCGATCGTAGTATGCCGACAGGGAGCCGAAGGCCAGCACCCGGCCCTCCTGCTCCAGGACCAGGGCCGGATGGCCCTGGTCCGGATTGTGGTCCAGCCACCATTCCAGGCGCTGATCCAGGCTGACCGAGGCCGTATCCGCCGTGGAACCGCCATCCATGACTGCCTGGTTGTAGATGGCGGTGACCGCCTTCAGGTCCCCGCGACGGCAGAGCCGAATGCACGGGGTGGCGCTCACTTGTTGCCGCCCTCCTGATCGGAGGCCTCCTTGAGAGCTTCGCGCAGACGGTTCTGAGCCTCGCCGTAGGCGCTGAAGTCGCCCTTCTTCAGGGCGGCATCGCCGTCGCTCATGGCCTGGTTGGCCTTGTCCAAGGCCTGTTTCAGGGCCTGTCCTCCTGTGGTCGATGCCCCGCCGGACCCGGCGGTCTTACCTGGAGCCTTATCGGATTGCTCGCTCTGGTCAGCATTGGAATTGGTGCGTCCAGTGTTGTCGGCATCGCCTGCCGATGCGCCCGAGTTGCCCTGGAAGGTCTTGTCAAGAGCCGCGTCCAAGGTCGCTGAGGAAGAAACCTTGTCTCCGAAGGCCACCAAAACCCGCTTGAGCAGGGGGAAGCTGGTGGCACCGCTGGATTGGACGTATACCGGCTGGATGTAGATCAGTCCGCCGCCAATTGGCAGGGTCAGCAGGTTTCCGCGTTTGACCTTGGTGGATCCGGACTGGAGCAGGTTGAGCTCGGTCGAGACCGCAGCATCCGAGTTGAAGTTGTTCTGGGCCTGCCCCGGGCCGGGAACATTGGAATTCTTGGGCAGCTCCATCAGCCGGATGGTCCCGTAGTCCGGCCCTATCACTCCCTTGGTCGACCCGGCGTCGGAATCCACAGACAGGAACCCGGTCAGAATCTCCCTAGTGGAGGTGCCGGCGGGGATGAAGGTGGAAGTCAGCGAGAAGGCGGGCTTGTCAGTTCCTGGGGTCTGCAGGGTCAGATAGTAGGGAGGCTGCTTGATCCCCGCCTTCTGCTCCTTGCTGGTGCCAGTCGGATCCACGGGGGTCTGCCAGAAGTCCTCGCCGGAGAAGAACTGGCTGGCCGAGTTGACGTGGTACTGGGACAGGAGCTGGCGCTGCACCTTGAACAGGCTCTCCGGGTAACGCATGTGGCTCATCAGGTCACCGGAGATTGACGAAAGCGGCTTGAACTGGCCGGGGAAGACCTTCTGCCATGCCTTGAGCACCGGATCCTTGGCATCCCAGGCATACAGATCCACCGAGCCGTCGTAGGCATCGACCGTAGCCTTGACGGAGTTGCGGATGTAGTTGGCCTTCTGGGAGCCCAGGCCTTTGACGGCCTCGGAGCTCAAGGTGGTCGTGTCCTGGGTGATGGGGCCCAGGTCCACCTTCTGTGAGTAGGGGTAGGCGTCAGAAGTGGTGTAGCCGTCGACGATCCACTTGACCCGACCATCCACCACAGCCGGGTATACGCGTCCGTCCAGGGTCAGATAGGGGGCGATCTGAGCCACACGCTCCTTTGGCGAACGGTTGTAGAGAATCTGCGAGTCGGGGGTGACGCGGTCCGAGAAGAGTATCTGATCGGATCCAAAACGGATGGCGTAAAGTACTCGGGCCAGGAAGTTGCCCACCGACGGGCCGCCGTTGCCCTTGAAGGTGTTGGTGGCACCCTTGGAGCCAGTGGGATAGTCGAACTCCCAGCCCGATGAGCCCTGGGGCGCGCCGACGATGGAGTACTCGGGCGCATTGGGCGAGAAGTAGATGCGCGGCTCGTAGTGCTGGCTGTCGGTCAGCTTGCCTTTGGTGGGGATGTCCTGCTCGAAGAATTCGGGCTGCCCGTCCGGGGTGACCTTGTTGCCGTAGGCGGCCACGATGCCGTAGCCGTGGGTGAAGACCGTGTGGTCGTTGACCCAGTTGCGGTTGTCGTTGCCCTCCAGGTCCAGCTCGCGAGCGCCGATGACCGTATCCTGGCTGACTCCGTCGATGTCGTACTTGTCGACGGCCAGGGTGTCCTCGAAGGTGTAGTACTGCTTGGACTGCTGTAGCTGACGGAAGGTGGGAGAAACCACCTGGGGATCCAGCAAGCGAATCTGTGCCGTGGTCTCCGCATCCCGGGAGAGGGCGCCTGACTGGACCTCGGTGGTGGCGTCATAGGCCTCGGTCTTGAGCTTGTCCAGCCCGTAGGCCTTGGTGGTGGCGGCGATGTTGCGCTGGATGTAGGCGGATTCCATCTCCTGGGCGTTTGGATTGACCCGGAAGCGCTGGACCAGGGCCGGCCAGAAGACGGTCAGCAACAGGGACAGGACGACGGTGACGGCTACAGCCAGAGCGGGAATCCTCCACTGCTTGACGGCCGAACCCAGGGATCCTGCATGGACACGGCCGGGTTCCAGGGTGGGCGACCTCAGAATCCAGACGGCCAAAATTATGCCCAGCAGAGCTATGACCACGGCCATAATCAGGGTCACTGGGATGGCCGCTTTGACCGAGGTGTAAGAGGCGCCGGTGATCCGATCGCCCTCCTCGGTCAGCCTGCCGAAGACACCCAGGGCCGTATCGCCGGCCCAGACCAGCATGAACAGGATCAACCAGACGGCCACCTGTCTGCGGGCGGAACGGGTCATCTCCAGAATGCCCCGGCCGTGCACGGGCATGGTCAAGCGAATGCCACCCATGAGGAAGTTGGTGACCAGGCTGAAGACCGTGGCCGCCAGCAGCATCATCAGCAGGGAGGAGACCAACAGCTGCAGGCCAGGCAGGATGAAGACATAGAAGCCGTTGTCCAGGCCGAACTGGGGATCGCGCACCCCGAAGGACTGGGCGTTGAAGAGCAGGAGCACCTGCTTCCAGTCGGCGTTGAACTGGAAGCCGAAGAATACGCCAACAACCAGGGAGACCACCACGGCCACCTTCAGGGCCGTGCGTGAGGAGACTCCCTTGCCTACCTCAATAAGATCGCCCTTGACCCTGATGGTAGACCCGTCAGGCGAATCGGGACGGCTGCGGATGGCCAGGATGGCCGAAAGCAGGGTCACCGCGGCCAGCAGCAGTGCGTAAGCCAGCCATAGGCCCACCTTGATGCCCAGCTGGGTCCAGACTATCTGCGCCGCCCCCAGTTGGGAGAACCACATGACATCGGTGATGAAGCGGCTGAGCGCGAACAGTAGCAGGAAGACGACCAGCACGACTGCCACAACCACTGCCAGGATCCGCGAGCCCCGGGAAGGCCCTTCATTGCCCTTTCTGCGGGAAGTCAGCCGAGGGTCACCCGGCCCGGAGAAGCGGAAGCGGGACGTGCCGCCGCCCCCCTGGCCGGGACCCTCACCATCGGTTTGCACGTGCAGGATGACCGGGTCGTCTTCATTGCGACGCCGGCCTGGACCGCCTGGACCGCCCTCAGGGTCGAACATGGCACCGAAGAAATCAAAGAATGACATGTACCTAGCCTACATGAGACGGCGGTCTTGAATGGCTTGCTGGTAGACCTCCTCCACCTGATCGGCCACCACGGTCACGTCGTAGCGGTCCAGGAGCGTCAGCTGGTCGTGGCGCACATTCCGCCTCCAGGAGGGATCCCCTAAGGCCTGGGCAATTCGCCGGGCCATCAGTTCGGGGGTGTTGGGCGAGTCGACGGGGACCAGAGCCCGCTCGTCGCCCATCAGGGTGGACCGGTAGCCGGGATTGTCCCCAGCCAGCACCGGAGCCGTACCCGAGGCGATGGCCTCCAGCAGCACGATACCGAAGGACTCGCCCCCGGTTGAGGGAAAGACGGTCAGATCGGAGGAGGCCAGCAGGGCAGGTTTGTCCTTCTCATCCACAAAGCCTGGGAAGGCCACCGGGGTGCGCAGGACTGCGGCCTTTCGACGACAGTCCTCCAGCAGCGGGCCCTTGCCAGCCATGGTCACATGCAGGCCTTCAGGCAGGATGGCGTCCCGCTCCCCCGCCTGGAGGGCCGAAAGCAGGATCCCCGCCCCCTTGCGGGCCACGAACCGTCCCAGAAAGACCAGATGCGGCCCCTGGCCGTGCAGGCGCGCCACCTTCCGATCGCCGGCAGCCTGTCGGGCCCGGCGCAGGGCAGCCACGTCCACGGGGTTGGCCACCACTTTGCTGGGCACGCCGGCAGTCTGCCGGGCATAGCTGGCCGCCACAGGCGAGACCGCAATGACCCTGTCGATACGTCTATGGGTCCTGCGGTTGATCCTCCCCAGCAACCTTCCGCCCAGCAACTGCAGCTTTCCTGTGGGGGCGATGTGGTAGGTGGCCACCAGGGCCGTTGTCGGGTCTGCGGCCCGGATAACCCGTCCGGCCAGGAAGGGACTGTACGGAGCCTGAATGTGCAACAGGTCGAAGTGCCCGGCCTCCAGGACCCGGCGGATGGGCGCCTTGGGCGCTGGCAGCGGTATGCGCATCCTGTTGCCATTGAAGGAGACCATGACATTGCGGGACAGGGAGTGAACCCCGTCAACCGGTGGGTGGGCGGTCTGCCCGACCAGGTACTGGACCCTATGGCCGCGCCTGCCCAGCTCCCGTCCCAGGGTCAGGATGTGCTGCTGAACCCCGTCAAACACATCCAGGGTGTCATCGAAGACGAACCCGATGCTGAGCGTCACTGAGCGTCCTGGTCCGCTCCGGGCTCGGTCCCTGCGGCCAGTTGACGGCCCTTGAGGGCTAGGGCCACCAGGTGCCGGTCAGCAGCCTCCCGCGCCTGCTGCTCGTCGTTGCCCGAGTCCAGATTGTCCACATAGATGGTCTCCACCTGCGCGACCTGGCAGTACTTGAGAAAGGTCTGCCTGCGCAGCTGATTGTCCAGGGCCTCATCGATGCCGCTGGACTGGTACCATTCCTTATCCCCGCCGGTCAGCATAATCAGCTCCACCCGGCGCCCGGCCAGAGCTCCCGGGGTTCCATCAGCGTTATAGGCGAAGCCTCGGCAGATGACCCGGTCAATGAAGCCTTTCATGATTGCCGGCATGCTGTACCAGTAGACAGGGAAGACCAGGGCAAGCACGTCCGCATCCTTGATGCGCTCCTGCATGGCCTCAACATCCTCGGGCATGGGTCCCTGGCCCAGGTAGTGGGACCTGTCCTCCATGCCGAAGACGGGATTGAACCCCTCTGCGCAAAGGTCGATCAACTCGGTGCGAGCCCCGCCCTCGGCCGCCCCGTCCAGCAGGGCGTTGCCTGCCGCATCGGTCAGACTCTTGGGTTCGGGGTTGGCCGTGACTGCCACGATCTTCATAGGGATTCACTCCTTACATTTCATTTCGCGCCTGCACCGACTGCGTGCAGACCCTTGCCATTGTCAGTCCTGGCAAGGACGGCAACACTGGTTTGACAAATGCTTGACACTGCTCTTGGGTCCATCTATGTTATTGGGTGGTCGGTAGGTGAAGCTACCGCATGGACAAGGCATGCTGCCGCAAAGTGGTGGAGACACCCCGCGCAGGTCAACAGTCCCCGTCGGATCAAGGCAGGGACTAATGCAGGGCCAAATACCATGCGAAGCCGAAGCTTGAACGATGACAATGGTCGGCTCATGGCCGACCGCCACGCCGTCTTCGAGGCTGCCGACAGGGATGTTCCGCACCTTGGAGGGAGGCCATCGTGAATACTGTCGCACTGCCGGGAATGCTCCGTTCGCCACTGAACGACGACCGCAGCCAGGCATCGCGCTCCACTCGCATATGGACGGGCCTTGCCGTAGCAATAGGCGCCCTGGTTTTGCTGGGTGCCCTGGCCTATCTGCTGCCGGCACTGGGTGCCCCCATTGGCCCCGCCGGCGTACCCTCGCACGTCTCCACCGACCCGTCAAACCTGCCCTACTACGCGCTGCGCTCCCTCTTCCGTATGTTCACGGCCCTGATCATCTCCCTGATCTTCGCCTTCCTCTACGGGCTGGCCGCCGCGCGCTCCCGTCGCCTTGGCGCCGTACTCATCCCCCTGCTGGACATCCTGCAGTCGGTGCCCGTCCTGGGCTTCCTGTCGGCCACCATCTCCATCTGGCTGGTCCTCTTCCCCGGTTCCATCATGGGCGTGGAGGCGGCCTCCATTTTCGCCATCTTCACCAGCCAGGCCTGGAACATGGCCTTCTCCTTCTATAACTCCCTGACCAGCGAACCCGCCGACCTGGACGAGGCGGTGAGGCTGATGCGCCTGACCCGCTGGCAACGCTTCTGGAAACTGGACGTGCCCAACTCCATGATTCCCCTGCTCTGGAACTGCATGATGAGCATGGGCGGCGGCTGGTTCTTCCTGACTGCCTCCGAGATGATCTCGGTCAACAACAGGACCCTGGCCCTGCCAGGCATCGGCTCCTTTGTGGAGGAGGCCACCGCCGAGCAGGACCTGGGCAAGGTGGGCCTGGCCATCCTGACCATGATCGTGGTGGTTCTGCTGATTGATTTCCTGCTCTGGAAGCCGCTGACCGCCTGGGCTGAGAAGTTCCGCTACACCAGCAGCCAGTCCACCGAGCCCCGACGCAGCCTGGTGCTGACGGTCATCCGCCTGTCCGGGGTCAAGGACCTGTTGGGCCTGGTGGGCCACCCCCTGGCCGACCTGCTGGACCGGATCACCCGCCCCTTGGGCCGTACCGGGGCACGTTGGAGCCGTGGAGGCGGACGCAGGCGGGCAAGCGACCTGGTCTGGTGGACCTGCCTGGCCCTGATCGGCCTGTGGGGTCTCTGGCAGCTGGACCGTCTGGTCATCCGTCCCCTGGGTCTGGGCGAGGTCGGCCACGTCTTCCAGCTGGGCCTGCTGACCTTCCTGCGGGTACTGATCCTGATGGTGGTCTGCACCATAGTCTGGGTGCCCATCGGCGCTCTGATCGGCATGAATCCGCGCATCTCCCGCTACCTGCAGCCCCTGGTGCAGATCCTGGCCTCCTTCCCGGCCAACTTCATCTTCCCCTTCGTCACCATGGTCTTTATCATCTGGCGAATCGACATCAACTGGGGCAGCATCCTGCTCATGGCCCTGGGCACCCAGTGGTACATCCTCTTCAACGTCATCGCCGGGGCCTCAGCCATCCCCGACGACCTGCTGGAGATGTCTCGCAGCCTGGGCCAGAACCGCTGGCAACGATGGAAGACTCTGATCCTGCCTGCACTGTTCGGCTCATGGTGCACCGGCGGCATCACAGCGGCCGGCGGGGCCTGGAACGCCTCCATCGTCTCCGAGGTGGTCTCCTACGGCAAAACCGAACTGACGGCCCGAGGCCTGGGTGCCTACATCGCCCAGGTGACCGCCACCGGCGACACCCCCCGCATCATCCTTGGTGTGGCCGTGATGAGCATCTTCGTGGTCCTGGCCGACCGGTTCTTCTGGTCTCCCCTGCAATCACTGGCACAACGGCGCTATTCCCTGACATGAGAAGTCTGAAAGGTTCGACAATGACCAAGATCAATTCCAACGGGATCATCACGGCCGAGCACGTGACCAAGACCTACCAGTCTGACAAGGGCGCGGAGCTGACCGTCCTGGACAATATTGACTTCACCCTGCACGAGGGCGAGGTGGTGGCCATCCTGGGCCGCTCAGGCGCCGGCAAGTCCACCCTGCTGCGCATCCTCGCCGGTCTGGTTCCAGCCAGCAAGGGCAGCGTCGAATACCGGGGCAAGCAGCTGGACGGGCCCAACCCCGGCGTGGCCCTAGTCTTCCAGAGCTTCGCCCTGATGCCCTGGCTGACTGTCAAAGACAACGTCGAATTGGGCCTGCAGGCCCGGGGCGTGCCCAAGAAGGAACGCGAGAAACTCTCCCTGGCTGCCATCGATGCCATAGGCCTGGACGGCTTCGAAAGCGCCTACCCCAAAGAGCTCTCCGGCGGCATGCGCCAGCGCGTGGGCATCGCCCGGGCCCTGGTCCTCAAGCCGGACGCCCTCTTCATGGATGAGCCCTTCTCGGCTCTGGACGTGCTGACAGCCGAGAATCTTCGCCAGGAGGTCCTCAAAGTCTGGTCCGAGGAGGCAGGCAGCGTCAAGTCGGTCCTGATCGTCACCCACAACATCGAGGAAGCCGTGGAGATGGCCGACCGGGTCCTGGTCCTGGACTCGCATCCCGGCCGGGTCATCGCCAACGTGCCCATCAACCTGGACAGACCTAGGGACAAGCAGTCCGACCTCTTCCAGTCCTGCGTGGACTACCTCTACTCCATCCTGACCGGCCAGCGCGACAGCGAGGATATCCGCCGCCGCCTGCAGACCAAGGTGCGCAATCGTCAGGCCGTGCGGGACTCGGTGCGGGACGAGGAGACCGCCGAGCGCAACCTGCCCGACGCAACCCCCGGCGGCCTTGCCGGTCTGGCCGATGTCATGGTCAACCAGCCCAACGGCATGGACCTGGCCGACCTGGCCGCCAAGCTCTCCTTCGAAGTGGACGACCTTTTCCCCCTGATCGACGCCGGACTCATGCTGGGCATCTTCCAGGCGGACAACGGGCACGTCAGGCTGACCGACCAAGGCCGGGCCTGGCATGATGCCGACATCCTGGAGAGCAAGGAGATGTTCTCACACATGCTGATGGATCATGTTCCGCTGATCCGCATCATCGACCGGGCCCTGAAGAACAGTGACGACAAGAGTCTGCACGGCTCTCTTATCCTGGACCTGCTGCGGGCCCACCACTCGGACAAGGAGGCCGTCCAGCAGTTCGACACCGCCATCACCTGGGGCCGTTACGGCGAGCTCTTCGACTACGATGCCGACGACGACCGGCTGACGCTGGACCCGGAGAACCACACCGAGTGAGTAGTCGCGGCAGCTACGGTCCCCTTCCACTCCTAGAATGTGCTCCGGGCGATGGAACCCGCCCGGGGCTTGAGCTCCGAACCGCAAACTGCTGATAGTTCCTGCACCATGATTCGACGACCCCGTCTGCGGGCCGGGTGCAGGCGCATGCCATTCAGCCCGACCCTGCGGACGCTGATCCGTCGGGAACCGAGGCCTCCAATGACCAAACCCCCTACCGGACCTGACATGGCCACAACCCTGGTGGTGATGCTGGGCGGAACCCTGGGCACCGGCTGCCGGTACGCCCTGAGCCTGCTGCCGGGCCAGAGCGGCCCGCTGCATTCGGGAACCCTCCTGGCCAACCTGATCGCCTGCGCAGGCTACGCCCTGCTGACCGCCTTCCTGGGCGGGCTGCCCAAAAGCGCACACGCGCGCCAAAGGCAACTGACCAACAGGGGCCTGGGCATGGGCCTGTGCGGAGGGCTGTCGACCATGTCCACCCTCTCGCTGGAATTGGTCCAAGGCCTATCGGGCGGTCAAATCCAGGCAACCCTTGCCTACCTGCTGGTCTCCTTTGCCGGAGGCCTCTTGGTCTCCTGGGCCATGGCAGCATTGGGAGCACGTCTGGCCGCACACATCCAGGCGGGTGTGCGATGACCATTGCATTTACCGTGCTGATCTGCCTGTGCGGCGGCCTGGGTGCCGGACTTCGCTACCTGTTGGATACCCTGGTCAAGGCCCGCTGGCAGGTGGACCTGCCCCTGTCGACCATGATCATCAACCTGCTGGCCGGATTGGCTGCAGGACTGGTGGCCGCCCTGGCCGCCTTCCACGGACTGCCCGCCTGGGGACGGCTGCTGCTGGCCACAGGACTGCTGGGCGGCTTCTCCACCTTCTCGACAGCGGTCAACGAAGTGTTGGCCCTGACCCGGCAGAGACGGCATCTGGCGGCTCTTGGCTATCTGGCAGCCTCAATGCTCCTGCCGCCCCTGCTGACAGCCCTGGGTTTCCTGCTGGCCGGACCGGGCATGTAGCAGATCCAGCCAGCAATCAAGGAGCTGCGGAACCTAGGCGCGAGCCGGTTCCGGACGACCCTGGGCGGAGTCGGCAGCAATCCCCAGACGGTCGTCATGCCGACGCCACCAGGCGGACAACACCGAGCCGGAGATGTTGTGCCAGACGCTGAAGAAGGTGGAGGGTATGGCCACAATCGGGTCGGCGGCAAAGGCCTGCAGGGCCAGGGTCGCGCCCAGTCCGGAATCCTGCATGCCCACCTCGAAGGTGATGGCCTTCTGCTGGGCGTAGCGGAACCCCTTGGGGTAGATGCGGTACATGAGCCGGCTGAAGAGGAAGCCCAGCCCGTACCCGCACAGGTTGTGGAGCATGACAACCGGCAGGACCAGGGCGGTGGCGGCTGTGAAGAGCTTGGCATGGTTGACGGAGACCACCACGCCGATGATGATCAGGATGGCGATCTGCGAGACCGCCGGCAGGGCCACGGTCACCTTCTGCACCTTCTCCTTGAAGAAGGCGTGGACGGCCAGGCCCAGGGCGATGGGGATCAGCACCACCTCAAGGGCGGTCAGGAAGAGCTGCTTGGTGGGGATGGCCACATACTGGCTGGCCAGCAGGTTCATCAGCATGGGGATCATGAAGGGCGCACACAGGGTGGAAAGCAGACCAATGGACACATCCAGGGCAACGTCGCCGCGCGACAGGTAGGACATGACGTTGGAGGAGGTCCCCGAGGGGCAGCAGCCCACCAGGATGACGCCCACAGCGATCATGCCGTCCAGCCGGAAGATGCGGCAGAGCAGCACGGCCAGCAGGGGCATGATCAGGTAATGGGCTATGGTGCCCACGATGACCATGAGCGGCATCTTGATAATTCGCTTGAAATCGTCCAGGCTCAGGGTCAGCCCCATGCCGAAGAGAATAATGCTCAGGAAGTAGTTGGTGTAGCTGCGGGCCCAAATGCTAATCTGCGGGACAAAGAAGTTGATGGCGGCCCAAACCAGGACCACCAGAATGAACCACTTAGTCAACCAGTCACTGAACCGCTGCACCTTTTGCATGATTCCTGACCACTTCCTCTCGATAGTTCTCTTTGTGGTAGAGCAAAATTAGAAAACCGAGGGCAGGCACGACCGAGAATGGCCACATTTTGGACGAGGATGTTCCGGTACCGACTGGAATTCAGTTGACCAGGACGGGCGTGCCGGTGGGCACGGACTTCATGATCCACAGGGCATCGGGCACCGTCAGCCTGATGCAGCCATGGGAGCTGGGTCGAATGCCCAACAAGTCAGCCTCCTCCTTTATGTAGCTGCCACTGGGATCAGTGGGAACCGAGTGGAAGAGGAAGACCCCGTGGTTCAGAAAGCTGGTGTAGTAGCGGGCGCCTATCCCCTCGTTGGGGTTGTAGAAGTGGTCGCCGCGCTCGGCCTGGATGCGGAAGCTGCCCCTGGGCGTGGAGTCATCCATACCTGTCGAGGCATACATGGTGTAGAGCAGTTGAGACCCATCACGCACGTAGACCCGCTGATCCTGAAGGCTGACCTCCAAGGAGATGCCAGGGTGGGCCGCAGGATCCGGGTAATCGACCTGCTGCGAAGGCTTGAGCCAATCGACAGGCTGAGTGGAGGAACCATCAGGGTCTGTCTTCTGAACCTTTGTTTGCTTCTTTGCCGCTGATGAAGAGGAGGACTTGGATTTGCTGGGATGATGCGCCTTGGGAAATTGTCTCACCGAAACGGTTGATGCGCTAGAAGTGCTCGCATCTGCCGATCGTTCTGCATGAGCCGCATCCACCGGCTGGAACAGATTGTCGACCAAAACTGTCAGCAGCAACGTCAACAGGGCGGTCGTCACTACCACAGGCGTGCGGCGTACAGGGTCCAGCAGCCAACGGAGCATGGCAAGCACACGCCGCTTAAGGCGTTTGCAATCCAATCCCCAGTCAGCCATGTCCTTCCCTTCGTCGCCATTGAACGAACCTGTATGCACAGTTCATTTTAGCGACAGAAGAAACCAGGACGGCCTCAGCCTTTCTGCACCTGCCTGGCCCAATCCTCCAGCAGGCCGCAAACCAAGGTGGTCTGCTCAATCTGCACATTGTGGCCGGACCGGTCCAGCACCGAGTAGGAGGCCCGGGGGAAACGGCAGGCCAGGTCAAACTGGTCCAGGTATCCCACACGGTCGTCCTGGCGGCCGCACACGAAGAGCACCGGGGCTATAAACCCAGACCAAACCTGGTCGAAGTCCAGATCCAGCTGGTAGTGCCCCTCCATTCGAGCCACCGTATCGGCATCGGCCGAACGAATACCGGGCATGATGGTGCGTTGGTAGGCTTCCAAGTGCCCCCGGGACTCCACCACTGCCATCTGCCGGTAAGCATGCCTGGTGAACTCGTCCGCGTCGGCCAGGCCCTGGTCGTCATGGACCAGCACCTGACGTGAGGGCAGGCGCCTGTGGGCGGTCACCGGGTCGACCACCGAGGAGAGCAGGGCCATCCCCCGGCAGCGGTCCAACCGCCCGGCGGCGGCATGGCGGCTGAGTAGCCCACCCAGGGAGTTGCCCACTAGAGCGAAGGGGCCGCCTTCGCTGAAAATGTCCACCTGGTCATCCAGCCACCGAGCCAAACCGTCCAGGTCGAGGATGGACGGGTCGGGTAGCGTGCGGCCAAAGCCGGGCTGGTCCAGGTAGATCCGCTCAAAGCCGCCCACCCGTTCGAAAACGGGGTCCAAGTCATCAAAAATGTGGTGATCCACACCCGACCCGTGTACAAAAATCAGCGGCAGCCCATGACCCCGGCGAATGGCGAACCCGGGCCTGGTACTCACTTCTTGGCACCGGAGGGGATGCCGGTCTTGAACTCCACGATGTCGCCGTCCTGCATGACATAGTCCTTGCCCTCAAGGCGCATCTTGCCTTCCTCGCGCACCTTGGCGTAGGACCCGTCGGCGGCCACAAAGTCGTCGTAGGAGACCACCTCGGCCTTGATGAAGCCCTTCTCGAAATCGGTGTGGATGACCCCGGCGGCCTGGGGGGCGGTCCAGCCCTTGTGGATCTGCCAGGCGCGCACCTCCTTGACCCCGGCGGTCAGGAAGGTCTGCAGACCAAGGATGTCGAAGCCCACCCGGGCCAGCTGGTCCAGGCCGGACTCCTTGAGCCCGGCATCGGTCAGCATCTCTCGGGCGTCGGCCTCGTCCAGCTCGGTCAGCTCGGACTCGAACTGGGCGTTGAGGAAGATGGCGGGCGCGGGAGCCACGGAGTCGGCCAGCTGCTTCTTCATGTCCTCGTTCTGCAGCTCGTCGTCGTCCACGTTGAAGACGTAGATGAAGGGCTTGGCCGTCATCAGATGCAGGTCGTAGAGCTCGTCCTTGTCGATGTCCCCGGCCTGGGCCGCCTGGTCGATGGTCCGCCCCTGGCCCAGAATCTCCTTGGCCTTGCGGACATTGTCCAGGTAGGCGGGTTTGATCTTGCCCCCGCGCTGGTCCTTCTCCAGCTTGGGCAGGGCCTTGTCGATGGTCTGCATGTCGGCCAGAATCAGCTCGGTGTTGATGGTGTCGATGTCGTCGGCCGGATCCACCTTGCCGTTGACGTGGACGATGTCGTCGTCATTGAAGGCGCGGACCACCTCGCAGATGGCGTCGGCCTCGCGGATGTTGGCCAAGAACTGGTTGCCCAGCCCCTCCCCCTCCGAGGCCCCCTTGACGATACCAGCGATGTCCACGAAGGTGACCGTGGCGGGTACGATCCTGTCCGTGTGGACCAGCTTGGCCAGAACAGGCAGCCGGTCGTCGGGCAGGGGCACGATGCCAGTGTTGGGCTCTATGGTGGCGAAGGGGTAGTTCTCCGCCAGAACATTGTTGCGGGTGAGGGCGTTGAAGAGTGTGGACTTGCCAACGTTGGGCAGCCCGACGATTCCTATGGTTAACGACATATCCACCAGTCTATTGCCCGGACTGCCCCGGCGTGGCTTCCCATAGAGCGGCAGGCTCAGTCGCCGCGCTCCACCGCATCAATGGCCTCAATAACCGCTCCACGGAAGCCGTGCTTCTCCAAGGATGCAACACCCTTGATTGTGGTTCCGCCCGGTGAGCAGACCGCGTCCTTCATGGCCCCGGGGTTGGTGCCGGTGGCCAGGTAGAGGGCTCCAGTCCCCTCCACCATTCGCGCCGCCAGCCGGTAAGCCGCCTGCCTGGGCAGCCCATGCTCCACCCCAGCGTCAGCCAGAGCCTCCATATACATGGCCGTGTAGGCGGGCGCACATCCGGCGATGGTCGTCCCCACCGAGACCAGCTCCCGGGGCAAACGCTCGATCATGGCCACCGGGTCAAAGACCTGAGTGAAGAGCTCCCGTTGCTGGTCGGTCAGGGTATCGTCCTCCTGGGTGACCAGAATCCCCTGCCCCACTGAAATGGGGGTGTTGGGGATAGCGCAAATCAGGTGGGTGCCCTCCTCCAGGATGTCGGCATAGTCCTCAATGGTCATGCCGCCCACAACGGACAGGACCATGCGGTCCGGATCAGCCAGCTCATGACGGATGGGTTCGCAGACATGGGTCACCTGCCCCGGCTTGACGGCCAGAATCACCAGATCGGCGGCCGCAGCCACCTCAGTGCCGGAGTGCATGGGCCGCACCCCCAGCCGAGCCGTCCGCTCCACCAGCCGGTCGTAGTGCGCTGCGCAGGCCACAATCCGGCCGCCTGGCAACACGCCCGCATCGACCAGGCCCTGAGCCATGGCCTGGGCCATGTTGCCGTATCCGATGAATCCGAGAGTCAATGAGTCCGTGTTCATGCCCTCAAGTCTAGCCGCGCGCCGGGAATAGCCCCTCCAGATCGCCGCGCTCCAGGGCCAGCCGGTAGAGATGGGCGAAGACCCTGTCCCCGTGCAGGCCGTCGTGCTCGAACTCGTTGGTCACCCAGGCATGGGAATGGCCCACGCGCGAGATGGTGTCCAGCTGGAGCTCGGAGGGCACGTAGAGGTCGTCGGCATAGACCGCGGCCTGTAGAGGAACCTGATTGTCGACCAGGCGGTCGGGGTCGTACAGGTGGCCCCAGAAGCCCTCCTCCATGAGCAGGCTAACCGCCGGGCCGAAGGGGCGCAGGGCGGACTCCTGCTCGAACATCCAGGGGAAGATCGCCTCCCCGGTGAACATGAGCGGGCGGGCAGCAGTATCAAATTCGGGTCGGGCATCGCGCACCCGCTGCCCTGCCCAGCGCAGGGGGCCGCAGTCCCCGTCGGCGTAGATGAACTCCTGCAAGGGCCAGTAGAGCGGGCTGACCGATGTGGCCGCCCGCACCCCCTCCAGGAAGGTCTGCGACAGGGTGGCCCGGGAGCCGTCAGTACCGGAAGCTGGCAGGCTGCCATCGCCATCCAGGAAGGCCGTGTCCAGCAACCAGTGGAGACGCTCGAACCCGCCTTTCTTGCCCAGGTCGGCGCCCAGGGTCTGCAGCCGCTCCACGCTCAGGGTATCGCCGCCGGGCAGGACCACATCACCCTGGGCCAGCCGGTCGGCAATGGCCGCCACACGGTCTTGATCCCTCGGATAGCGCTGGTAGAAGGCCTGGGACCGCTGAGCCATTTTGGTGAAGGTATGAGAGAATAGCTCGTAGGCATCAGTGGGGATATGAGGCACGCCCCCGGCGGTGAAGGCCGCAGCCAGCCCCTGGGGGAAGTTCGACAGGTAGGCCAGGGTCAGATAGCCGCCGAAACTCTGACCCAAGGCCACCCAGGGGCGGCCGGCGAAGACCGTGCGACGCAAGTGCTCGAAGTCCCGAATGATGGAGTCCGCCAGAAAATGTTTCAGATAATCGGCCTGGGCACGGGGCTCTCCTATGGATGCCATAGTGGTTCCGTCGATGGCGCTGGACCGACCTGTACCCCGCTGGTCGGGCAGGACAATACGGAAGTGGTGCAAGGCCTCGGCCATCCACCCGTCGGCAGTGGCGCTCAGCGGCCGTGGAGCCCCATAGCCAGGTCCCCCCTGCAGGTAGACCAGCAGCGGGAGATCGTCGTGGATATGCTCGGGGGCGCAGACCACGCGGTAGAAGCAGCGGATGACCGTCTGGTCCGAATTGTCTTCGGCTCGCCAAATGCCAGGTTCACTGCCCGCCCAGTCCAGGGGAACGGGGATGGACCCCTCTCGAACGTAGAGTCCAGGCAGATAGTATCCCTGGTTGGTCATATGCTGGCTCCTTTCCTTTAGTTCAGTCGGGTTCATTGTCGCCGGGCGGTTGGACCGGGCTTACGTGTCGTCTGTGGACTGGGTGGTAGGGTGAAAGGCGGGGATGTCGGGGAGGTGGCTGGCTTCCGTTTTGGCTCTTGCCGCGTGGTGCGGGGCTGGCGCTAGCTGGCAGGGCTTCGATTGGCAGGCGGTGCTTGCTCCGCTTGGTGTTTGGTGAAGGGGTTTTGGTTTCATGCATCTGGTTTCCCGTCTGCGTCGCGTGTCGGCGGTGGTGATCGTCCTGCTGGGCCTGCTGGCGGGCCTGGGCGCCGCGTCCGCCCGGGCGGACGCTCCTATCCTCACCGGGGGTGGGGGTCGTCGGACCCCTCGCGCAGCTGAAGCAGCCCCTGGCATTCTCCCCGGCAGCGCAAGCAGCACCCCGCTTCCCGCGCCATCACCGCTGACGCCTTCCCCGCCGTCAAGCCCGATAGCGAACCCGAACGCCCCGTCATCGCCGACGGGGACGCCCGACAGCGCAGACCCCGCTCCGGCCGGATCAGCCGGAAAGACGGATGATCAGGCTTCGCGCATGGTGCGCTTCGACCCGGGCGACGGAAGCAAGCCCATACAAACGACCGTGAAAACCGGCACCCTCGCCGCCCCCCCGCAGCAGAACCCTGGACGCGGGGGCTTCCGGTTCGACGGGTGGACGCTCGACGGGCAGCCCTTCGACTTCCGGACCCCCATCCTCCAGGACACCACCCTGAAAGCCAAATGGACCACGACAACGGACTGGACGCTGAGCCCGGGCCACGGGCCCGCCGCCGGGACGCGCCTGGCCATCAGCCCGCCCGGCAGGCAGGAGCCCTGCTACACCAGCATCCAGGCCGCCGGAGAGCAGGCCACCGGCCTGACCGGCGACGGCCGCATCCGCACATGGACGCAGGACGGCACACCCGAACAGCCCCCCCTCCCCGCCCAGGCCCCACAAGGGCTCCGCTACCTGCAGGCCGCAGCAGGCAGCCGACGGCAGGCCGCCCTGGGATCCGACCAGCGGATCTACACCCGGGACAGCCAACAATCAACGCCCGCCGTCCTCGACACCGGCCAGGACACCGGGTTCACCAGCATCAGCATGGACGATGACCTCCTGCTGGCCGTGGACCGGCAAGGCCGGGTCCACGCCTTCCAAGACAGCCGGGCCGGCAGCCGTAAGCCCCCGGAACAGGCCACGGCCAGCCTGCCCGGACAGGCGCAGGCCGTCACCGCCGCCGCCTCGGGCGGCCGGATCCTCGCCCTGGACGCGGACGGGCAAGCCTGGACCTGGAACAAGGCCGACACCGGCAGCATCAAACCCGAACGCATCAAACAGGACCCGGGCACACGCCTCATCCAAGCCCAAGCCCTCAGCACAGGATTCCTCCTCCTGGACGCAGACGGACAAGCCCGGTACCTGGCCGACGGCACAACCAGCCCCGCAGCCGTCAGCCTGCCGGAAGGAGCGCAGGCCAGCCAGATCAACACCAACCAGGACCAGGCCATCATCACCAGCAAGGACGGCCATGTCTGGGCCTGGAAGCCCGGCCAGGCGCCCATGCGCGCGGACGACGGGAGCCGGGCCTACGTGCAGGCGGCAAGCATCAACGGCAGGATCACCGCCATCAGCAGGCAGGGCGACCTCTACGGGTGGAGCCTGGACAAGCAAGGCCGGCCCGGCAAGCCGGCAGGGATCACCACCACTCAAGCACCCAGCCTGGAATCAGCCAGCATGGACGGGCAGCCGCTCAAACTCAGCAAGAACAACGACGCCTGGCAGACGGACATCCCCGCCCGCAAGCCCGGACAAGCCGCCATCCTCATCACCGGCAGGCAGGACGGCCAGCCCTTCACCAGAAGCCTCAACTACACGGTCGACCAGACCATGACCAGAGACGACCAACAAGGACCCGCATACACGGTCCGCTTCGACACGGACGGAGGAAGCCCGGAACCGGACCCGCAGCAAGTGACCCACCCGTTGGGCAGGGTGAAGCGGCCCACACCCGACCCGGCGCGCGAAGGCTTCCTGTTCGACGGATGGTTCACCGGCAGCATCGCCTACGACTTCAGCAAGCCCGTCGACAAGGACCTCACACTCACCGCCAAGTGGACCGAAAGCCAGAACAACAAGTGGAGCATCAGCCCCGACAAGGGCAGCCAGCTGGGCAGGGAATCCACCACCATCATTCCTCCAGACAAGGCCAGCCAAGGCATCAGATTCAGCCAGGTCAGCGGAGGAAGAAACAGCAACTATGGTTTCTCCTTGGCGGTGGGCAGCGACGGAAACGCCTACGCATGGGGAAACAACAGGTATGGCCAGCTCGGCGACGGGACGAGAACCAATAGGACCACGCCGGTCATGGTCAGGAAGCCTGATCCCAAGACGTATCCGGACCTGCCAGCAGATTTCACCTACGTGCAGGTCAGTGCCGGAGGCGCTCATTCACTGGCCCTGGGCAGCGACGGGTACGCCTACGCCTGGGGATGGAACAGCAGTGGCCAGCTCGGCAACAACAACAGTGGCGAAGATACGTATTCGTCTGTTCCTGTGCGCGTGCGAGACCCCGCCAGCCCGGCTGACGCGAGCAAAGGACTGCAAGCCACACAGGTCAGTGCCGGAGGCTGGCATTCGCTGGCCCTGGGCGGCGACGGAAACGCCTACGCCTGGGGAAACAACAGGTATGGCCAGCTCGGCGACGGGACGACCACCAATAGGACCATGCCGGTCATGGTCAGGAAGCCTGATCCCAAGACGTATCCGGACCTGCCAGCGGATTTCACCTACGTGCAGGTCAGTGCCGGAGGCTGGCATTCGCTGGCCCTGGGCGGCGACGGAAACGCCTACGCCTGGGGATGGAACCACTATGGCCAGCTCGGCAACAACAACAGTGGCAAAGATACGTATTCGTCTGTTCCTGTGCGCGTGCGAGACCCCGCCAGCCCCGCTGACGCGAGCAAAAGACTGCAAGCCACACAGGTCAGCGCCGGTTACGAGCATTCACTGGCCCTGGGCGGCGACGGAAACGCCTACGCCTGGGGATGGAACCACTATGGCCAGCTCGGCAACAACAACAGTGGCGAAGATACGTATTCGTCTGTTCCTGTGCGCGTGCGAGACCCCGCCAGCCCCGCTGACGCGAGCAAAGGACTGCAAGCCACACAGGTCAGCGCCGGAGACGGGCATTCACTGGCCCTGGGCGGCGACGGAAACGCCTACGCCTGGGGATACAACAGCACTGGCCAGCTCGGAAACAACAACAGTAGCGACTCGTCTGTTCCTGTGCGCGTGCGCGACCCCGCCAGCCCCGCTAACGCGAGCAAAGAACTGCAAGCCACACAGGTCAGCGCCGGAGGCTGGTATTCGCTGGCTGTGGGCGGCGACGGAAACGCCTACGCCTGGGGATACAACAGCACTGGCCAGCTCGGCAACAACAGCACCAGCCGCTCGACTGTTCCGGTGCCGGTGGCGTTCAATCTGCAGCTGGTGATCACCGGCGTCAGATTCGACCAGACCCCCGCATCAGGGCTGATGCACGGCGAAGGCGGCAGCGTCAGCGTGGCAGCGCCTGCACACGCGCCGGGCACGGTCACGGTCAGCGTCGACTACACGTTGGGCGGCGCACCCCAAAAGCCGGACACTACCCTCAAGTACACGTACCTGCCGCTGGGCGTGCTCCCGAGGGCCGGAGGGGAGGGCATCCTGCTCGCCCTCGCTACGGGGATGACCGGCATGGGCGGGGTCATGGCCTCACGCCGCCACCGGAGGGAAGCACGCCAATTACTTCACGCTTCGCACGAGTAAGACCGGCCGGGCGGCATATCATCCCCCCGCCCCCGGCCCGTACAGGGGGAGCAGGGAGGCCAGTGCCATCCAAGGCTCAACCCCAAGAGAGCCGACACGCCTCCCGCGCCCCCACCACACTCCCGCAGGCGAAAGCACGCGAGCAGACATGCACGCCCTACCGCCCCCGCCCGGGAGAGAGGAAAACAGCGGCCAAGCCGGCCGAGGGCATACATGCTCCAGCCAGCCCGGCCGCTGTTCATCCTCCCAATACCAGCATAATCGCGCAAGCAGTAACCCTTCACCCAGCATTTAGCCTCGCTCGCCTTCACTCGCAACCGAGCCTCGACGGCCATGCTGTGAAAGTTGCGGTATCGTTACCGCACTGATATAACTGAGAGCTGTCAGAACCGTTCGCCTGACCATGGCGTCGGTCAGGCAACCGCCGAGGTCGGCAGACCGGCCCGGCGGCCGACCACTTCGACGAAAGGCCATGATGGCGTACGCGACGATCAGGGATGTGGCCCGAAGGGCCGGAGTCTCCGTATCGACGGTCTCCCGAGCCCTCAACGACTCCGGGCGCATCTCCCCCGCCACACGACAGCGTATCAACCAGGTCATCCACGACCTGCACTATGTGCCGGACTCCCGGGCCCGATCCATGCACTCCGCCCACTCGCGCACCATCGGCCTGCTCATCCCCGACATTCGCAACTCCTACTTCGCAGACCTGGCCTATCTGATCCAGGGCCAGCTGCTCGACCATGGCTTCCAGACCCTGATCTGCACCTCAATCCAGGGCAACCCAGGCGAGGACCGGGCCCAGGTGCGCAACCTGCTGGGCCAGCACATTGACGGAGCCATCATCGTGCCCGGGCCGCGTTCCTCACACACTCTGGAGGAGCTGACCAGACGCGGGCTGCCCCTGGTCTGCGTAGACCGTGCCGCCGAGGGCGCCGCCGGACACGACGGGCGGACCATCCCCTGCGTCGATGCCGACCCCGAATCCGGCCTGAAGCAAGCCCTTGAGGATCTGCATGCCCAGGGCCACCGACGCATCACCCTGGTGCCCGGGCCACTCAAGGAATCGGCCACCTTCCGGGAACGTCTGGACGTATACCGGAACCTGCTGGCAAGCATAAAAGACATGGACGACCCCCTGGCCGACCAGGTTGACCCCGGCACCTTCGATCCCGACATGATCGACCTCTGGACTCGGCAGGAAATCACCGGCGTGCTCTTCGGATCATCCCTGGATGCCATACGCGCCATCAAAACGGCCCAGTCCCGAGGAATCAGCATCGGCTCGGACCTGTCCATGATCACCTTCGACGACCTGCCCGTCTTCCGCATCCTAACCCCGGCAGTGTCGACCATCTCCCAGCAAATCGACACCATGGGGACCCGCTGCGTGGACATGCTCCTGCAGCTGATGGCCGGCTCGCCCGTGCGGTCGGTCCGGCTGCAGACCAGCTACCGCCACTGCGCCTCGGTGGGGCGCCCGCCCGCGCACACCGGCCAGGATCCCTGAACCTCCACAGCGTGATCATCAAAGCGGACAAGCTCATCAAGGAACGGAGAAACATGATTCAAGATATGGCGGCGGCATCCGACCAGGTGCTCAAGGGACTGGATACCATCACAGGATCCATCTCGGTGGTCGGGTCCATGAATGCGGACTACACCGTCAACACCGACAGGCTGCCCAAGCCCGGCGAGACCATCAACGGGGGTCCCCTGCAGGTGCTTCCCGGGGGCAAGTCAGCCAACCAGGCGGCGACCGCTGCCCGCATCGGCGCCCAGGTCAGGCTCTTCGGGGCCGTAGGATCCGACTCCAACGCCGACTTTCTGCTGGGGCAGCTGGGCAACGCCGGGGTGGACGTCTCCCATGTGATGACCGTGCCAGGAGCCAGCGGAACCACAGTCATCACCGTGGATGCGCGCGGTGAGAACACCATCGTCTACTCCCCCGGCTCCAACGGCAAGGTGGATGTGGACTACGCCCACCGCTCCCGCCAGGCCCTTACCTCGGCCAAGGTGCTGGGCTTGTGCCTGGAGAGCCCCATCGAGACGGTCACCGAGGCCGCGCGGATGGGCCACGAGGCCGGCATGACCGTGCTGCTCAACGACTCCCCATTCCGCGCCGACCTGCCCGCCGACCTGATCGCCAACTCGGACCTAATCCTGGTCAACGAGCATGAGATGGCCCAGCTTCTGGGCATTGACGAACCCGAGGACGGCGACTGGCTGGGGGCCGACTGGGACCGGATCAACCAGACCATGCAGGACTTCGGCTTCCACCGGGCGATTGTCACCCTGGGCGGCGAAGGATCCATGGTGCTGGACCATGGCCAGACCTACCGGATTCACGCCGTGCATGTGGACGCTGTGGACACCACTGGCTGCGGGGACGCCTTCATGGGCACCGTGCTAGCTGGCCTTGCCTCCAACATGACCCTGGTGCAGGCCGCCCAGCTGGCCTCCTACGTCTCCGCCTACGCTGCCACCGGGCAGGGGGCGCAGGCCTCCTACGGCACGGCCGAGCAGATTAGGCTGCGTTTCTCCTGAGTCTGAACGTTCGGGGCCGGAGCTATCAAGGTCGAGTCATCGGAATCCTGACCACCGGGGTCTTGTAACCAGGGTCCGCTGGTCAGGGTCCAACGATTAGACAGGTAGAGCGCTGCTGACTCCCTCCCCTGCGTTGTCAGGCCGATGAACCGTTGCGAATTGCACGACGGTTCGTCGGCCTGACTGGTATCTGTGCAATAGAGGCTGGATGGATGAATATGGGATGCATACTTGTTGCCAGTTAAGTGCAAATGTGGAATTTAGACTCATTGCCAACTGAGAGCAAGTCCGAAATTCGCTTTTGTTGCCAACTGAATTCAAGCACGGAATCTGTTATTAGCGCCAGTTAAATGCATCTAAGGATCGGACGGGCATTGGAGAGTACGCGTGTGTCTTGGCCGTATAAGCTATGCAGAGAATCATTCGATGCGAGAATGCGTGAGCAGCACCACGGCAAGGAGCGGCAACAAGTCTGTCCAAGTGTCAGACAGCTGATCACCAATCGTCATATGCAAGGCCGCCATCTTTTGACTCACCACTAAGCGCCCGTTCCCGATTACAACTACTCCGGCTCATCCGCCTTGCGACAGCCTGGGACCGCGTTTGACCTCATCATCCCTCGGACTGATGGCACCTCCCGCTGTCCCCGAATATTGTTGATTCCATGAACACAGTCAGTCAAACAGCGCAGCGACCAATCACCAGGTCCAATAATCGAATGCTACTGACTGACGCCCTCTTCGCCATCCTTTTGTTTCTGCTGGTGAGCGGCTCCAGCGCCAATCTACGAGATGGGGCCCTGATCCCCTTGCAGGAAAATCTAATCCTGATGTGGACAGTCCTGCTCATAGCCCCTGTCGTTATCCGTCGCCGATTCCCGAACGTAGCAGCCGGGCTCTTCGTCGCTGTGGCTCTGGCTCAGCTCCTGTTGGGGCCTGCCATCATGCTCTCCGATGCAGTCTGCCTGGTGATGGTCTATTCCTGTCTGCTCTACGGACGTCCATCTTGGCGTCGACTCTATCTGACCGTGGCCTGGGTCATGACGCCCCTATCCTGCCTTATCTTCACATTGGTCGATTTGGGATTTCTGCCTCCGGGCAAGACGTGGCCGGACCACATCTCAATGTTGCCGACCTCATTCAAAGATCTGGCAATCACCTTCCTATCGAATTTTCTGATCGAGGGGCTTCTGCTGCTCATTGCAATCGTTGCAGCCTACTGGACGCGAACCAGACGGGATGCCATTGATGAGGCCCGGCGACGCAACCACGCCTTGGCCCTGCAGACAGAGCAAAGCGCGGCACTGTCTGCCAGCGCTGAGCGGGCCCGCATAGCGCGTGACATGCACGATGTCGTCGCACACACTCTGTCTATCGTCATCGTGCAGGCAGATGCCGGCAGATACGCAGCCTCTACCGATGCGGACCTTGCTCTCAAGACTATGCGCACCATTGATCAAGAGAGCCGTCGCGCCCTACGTGAGCTGAGCTCGCTCTTCGGCAAACTCAAGGCTCCAACCAACCCGGCACCCGAAACCAGCCAAAAAACAGCGGATTCTCTTCCAGGTCAACCCTCTTCTTCCCAACCACCAACGAACCCAGCCCATATCCAGCCGCCTCACCAATCTCAAGCAACTGCCCAAACGAATTCCGCTAGTCAATCCGGGAACGCTCATAATCTGAATCCAGCCGGAACAGATTGCACTCAGCCGAGCCAAGCCAGCGGCCATCTTCACACAATCAAAGAGAATCCAGCTGCCAACACTGCTAAGACCAACGTTGATACGCCCGACAATGCGCGTATCTGGCCTTCGGTTGCCACCTCTTCAAACAATCCGCCGACCAGCTACGGATCATGGTCAGAACTGATAGATGCCGCCCGACTTGCTCAGCCAGAATCCCAATTCAGCCGACGCATTGAAGGCCGACCCTGCCCAGAAAAGCTGGATCGCAGCCGCACCATAACTGCTTACCGGGTGCTGCAAGAAGCATTGACCAATGTTCGCAAGCATGCCGCTCCGGCTTCGGCTGTGCTAGTTGAAGAACAGTGGCTCACGGACGGTTTGTGTCTAACCATTGACGACCGCCCATTTGACCATGCCTCTACCAATTCAGATTCTCCGCCGCAGATGGAGCGACCTGCGCATTCAGGTTTCGGTCTTTTAGGGATGCGCGAACGACTGACTTCTCTTGGAGGCGACCTTCAAACAGGTTCCGAACCAGAAGGCGGTTACCACCTCCAAGCGTGGATTCCTTTTGCCGCTCCGCCAAAATCCGACTCTGAAGCGGGGATACGTGCAAATCGACAAGCTCAATGGTCCCTGCGCGCGATTGTCTCCACACTCTTCGTCTGGTTTCAACGCCATCCATTGACGACCGACCTGGGTTTGGTAATCGGACTCGTATTGATAGAGAATCCAGGTCAAGCTCTTGCTATAGCACCTGTCACGCGACAATATGATCCGGGCCGACCAGTAAGAATCATCGCCACGCTAGGTATTGCTTTGCCTCTGATTGTGCGCAGGGTCCGTCCCGGCATTTGCGCCGCCATAGTATCTGCAGTTGCCGCCCTGCTGCTGCTCTTCTCGCCCTGGCTGCCAGAAGCTGCAGTCTTATCCCCAGTCGCCGTCTATTCAGCAATGGTTTACGGTAAATACACCACCCGGCGGTGGGTTCCGTTGGCGGTCATCGCGGATACGGTTTTATGGGCTGTCAGATGTGTAGCCAATAACCAAGGGTGTCCAACCATTCTGGCCTACATGATAGAAGGCCCGGCAGAATCATCTTTCTCTGAATCCCATGTAACACTTTTCATAGTGATGGCCGCACCGGCCCTGATCTGTCTGCTGACCATTCTGATTGCCTCACGCCGACGTACTCGTGGTTCGGTCCTGCTCCTCCAGCAGGAACGCGAGCGCGCGCTAAACCAGACCCTGCAGGAAAGCCAGGCTCTGGCAGCCAATCAAGAGCGCGAACTCATTGGCTCTACCATGCAGGTAGAAGTGGCCGCAACCCTGAATACAGTCATTGCATCCACTACCAAAGCCATCTCCGAGTTGAACCATTATCAGGTCAAAGGGGTGAACCCTCCCCCAGAGCAGGTAGCGCAAGCCTTCGGCGACATTGCTTCTCAAGGACGCCAGGCCCTGGCTCGCATGCGACAACTGCTGACCGTCCTGCGTCACAGTTCCAGCACCGGTCTGCGCTCAAACACCGACACCGCCGATTCCCCAAACAAGAGCCTCAACTCAGACAGGAACCATATGGGCGAGCCCACCCGTAAAAACCCACATATACCGGCTCTTCACCCAGCCAAACCCCTGCCAGTAGATCTTGATGATCAGCTTGACAACTATTCGGAACAATCGCAACAGGATAAGGAACCAGAGCATGCCCAATCGGACCAACAGGACCACCCAGACTCCAGGCGTGAGCGTTCTTGATGATAAGCACCTCCTATGGATGGCAAACAGGAAAATGACCGTGTCAGGTAATCAGCACAATCGGAAAATTGAGCACTCCATAAATCACGCACCCGAAGTTTAGCCACTCCGGGAATCGATTGCCGACGAGCATAACTTCACCAGTTGAAAGTCTCTCCGACGACAGTCGCTTAGCCAACAATTACTCAATCAACAATCAATAAGACAGCGATTACACTGGCTCCAAATTAAATCCAGTTGTAATTCCAAGCAACACTCAACTCAGATAAAATTGGATGGTGGCGCTGGCCACCATTTAGCGGAAAGAAGCAGGCAGTCATGGAACGGACCGAACCCATCAGCGTTGCCATCGTGGATGACCAGGATCTGGTCCGGGCTGGCTTTGCCATGGTCATCGGCTCCCAGGATGACATGACCGTTGTCGGCCAAGGCGCGGACGGCGAGCAAGCAGTGGATCTGGCCTCACGCCTGCGGCCCGATGTGATCCTCATGGATGTCCGTATGCCCGGCATGGATGGTTTGACAGCCACCCGCCGTATCACTGCTTTGTCACCTGACCGCCCCGAGCCCAGGGTCATTGTGCTAACCACCTTCGATCTTGACGAATACGTCATGGCGGCTATAAAAGCCGGCGCATCAGGATTTCTGCTCAAGGATACCGAGCCTGAAACCCTCCTGACCTCCATCCGTACAGTTCACCAGGGCAATGCGATCATCGCTCCTTCGGCTACAAAACGCCTGATCGAACATATGGCCCATGACATGCCTGCGACCGGGTCCATGCCATCGGGATCGATCTATCGCGATCCCGAGGCGGACCTGCTCACTGATCGTGAGCTGCAGGTCCTGGTTCACATAGCCCAGGGCCTGAGCAACCAGGAGATCGCCGACAATCTGGGAATTTCACTGCCCACAGTGAAAACTCATGTCACTCACATTCTTCAGAAGATCAATGCCCGCGACCGCGTCCAGGCGGTGGTCTTCGCTTACGAAAACCATCTGGTATGAACCGGCCGTCGGGCGGTATCAATCGTCACTGAGCGCCTCAATGGGAGAAACCTTGACTGCCTCCCTGGCTGGCAGCACACTGGCTACCACCGCAGCCAGCAAGGCCACTGGCAGTATCAGCGCAAAAGCCGACCATGGTACGGTAAAGATCACGGACCCTAAGGACACAAAGACCTGATAAGCTCCTATCCACCCGAATAGCGTTCCTAGAACGATTCCAGCCAGACTGGCTCCTAGGGCAATCATGCAGGCCTCGACTCCCAAGGATCGGCGAACTTGGACACTGCTCATGCCGATTGCCCTGAGTGTGGCAGTCTCACGACGGCGCTCCAGCACCGACATCATCAAAGTATTGGAGACCCCTATCAGGGCGATAATGACGGCAACCCCCAGCAATGCCACCATGATTGCCAACAAGGAATCGATTCTTTCACCCCATATCCTCTTCTGTGTCAGCCCTCCGCTCATAGCCATGTCGTCATGCTCTCCAACAGCCTGACGTATGTCATCCAACAGCAGTGCAGCATCGCGATCTCCCTGCGTCCTGATCCAGATTTCATGCGTCTTGGTGTCAATCCCGGCAACATTTTGAGAGTCCGTGATTGCATAGACGCCACTGGTATCCAGCCCGCCGAATCCGGCAAAGACCCCAGTCAATGTTCTTCTTGCTTCTGCCTCTTTTCCACGTTCATCGTCCGCCTGAGGATCAGCTATCAACAACTTCAACTGACTTCCATCCCGGTAACCGGAATGCTTGGAAATCGTTCTGGTCGACACCAACAACGCATCAGACCTTTGCATACCTGGACCCAGATCGCCATGAAGCACACGCCTAATCCGTGGAGTATCCAAGGCATAGACAGTCATGGAATCTTTTGAGGGGCCACCTGACTCGACCTCGGCATTGAACCGCTGCACCAGCTCTGCATCAGCAACACCTTGGATACGCTGAATGGCCCACACATTATTCTTGTTCAGCCCCTGACCGGATATTTCAATATCCAAGGAATAACGCTGATCAATATCCTTGGCCAAGGTCCGTTTAGTGGTTACCGCACCTGTAGCCAGAGTGGAAACCAAAGTTACGCCGATCAGCAGAGCAACACCTGTGGCAGCGACTCGTGAGGGATTTCGAGCGATATTCGCCACTCCGACCCTGCAAGATGGTCCAATCCGGGACACAGGTCCACCCAGGCAACGCAGAAGAGCCGGAATCCATCGACGCGCACCCATCAGGGCACCCAGGAAAATCAGCAAAACACCCAATACCGCAAGACCTAGCAATAATTCCTGCTGATTACTGGTCTGGACTGTATCGCCAGAGTTTGTCCTGACCAGCTCTGTGACGCGCCAAGAGGACCAGATCACGAATACCAAGCCGCTGACTGCCAGCAGGATGCTGATCCACAAACCGGTCCGCTTCCTGCTGCCTTGTTCCTGATGATCCACTGGTTGCAGAGCTTCAAGCGGTCTGACCCTGATAGCCGTACGAGTAGACCCAAAGGCAGCCACCAAGGTTGCCAGAACACCGAGCACAAACGGAACCAGAAGGGCTGTAGGTGTAAGCAGAAGTTCAAGCTTCATGGTGCCCGAATGCAAACCAAGGCAACCGGCAAGGCCCATCAATCCCATAGCCAACAAGATGCCGACCAGGGAAGATATAACGCCAAGGAACAGGGCCTGCTGCAACACGCCTGCCCTGATTTGCCATCGATCAGCACCAATAACCCTCAGCAGGGCCAGATACCTGCGCTGTCTGGCCACCATGATCTGGAAGGTGTTGGCAATCACCAAGGCAGCCACCACCATGGCCAGCACACCGAAAGTCATGAGGAAAACAGTCATGATGTTCACACCATTGCCGGTCTGCTCACTGAGGAGTCTGTCCTCCATGGCACGACGGTCCTCCAGCTGGTATCCGTCGGGAATGTATCGACTGATATTTTGCAGAGTGTTCTGGAGTTCCTTGCCCTGGCCATCAACCTGCAGATAGATGTTTCCTACAGGAAGGGACTCCGGCCCAACCATTCCCGCCATACTCAGCAGGCGTTCAATCCGAGAACCCGTCAGCACCACAGCTCCGCCGAAATCGTCGTACTTTCCCCCATGGCTCTTGCTGATGCCTGAGATGGTCAAGTCCACAGTGCCTCGGTCGACAAGGCGTTCTTTACTTGAAGAATCCTGAGCACTATCACTATCACTACCTGGAAGCATCAGCGGGGACAGATGGAGGCGCACCTTATCGCCCAGACCAGCCTGGAGCCTGTTGGCGACGGAATGCGGCAGCACAACCTGATCGTCTGAATCAGGCCATTGCCCCCGAGCCAGATCGACAGGCATAAGCTCCTGCCTGGCACTCACAATGGCCAGAATTCCCTTGCTGGACTGACCGTTTGCTTCCGTATCCACCATAAGGTCGACATCAGGGCGCAAACCACTAACACCGCGCAGTTTCGACAGCCCCTTGCCATCGAATTCGTCGAGCAGGATCGGCTTGTCCAGATCCCTTCTGGATGTCACAGCATAGTTGGCTTGACCCGCATCCATGCTGATTTCGCGACGCATGGAGGCATTCGCCACGTTGCCAAAAAGGAGCGTCAAGCACATAAAGAGGGTGCCGATCACGATGGCCAGACCAGCCGGCATCATCATACGTGCATCGCGCTTCATCATCGTACGAGTTATCCGCCACACAATGCACCCCTTAGTCCTGGAACTGGGAATCGCCAGCAGTGCCGGCCGAGACTTGTTCAGCCAGAAGATCGTTCATGGCTTTCACTGTCGGATCTTTTCGGTCCGAAACAATCCGTCCGTCGGCAAAGACAAGCGCACGATCTGCGTAGGATGCGGCATAGGCATCATGAGTGACCATGATAACGGTCTGATTCAGCTCGCGCACGGAATCACGCAGGAACTTCAGAACACCAGTGCTGGAGGCCAGGTCCAAGTTGCCCGTCGGTTCGTCCGCAAAGACCAGACCGGGTTTGGTTATCAGCGCTCTGGCGATGGCGACCCGTTGCTGCTGCCCCCCGGATAATTCACCGGGAAGATGGTCCAGCCTCTCCGACAAACCGAGGGTCTCTACCAGTTGCTCCATCCACGAGCTGTCAGGCCGAACGCCGTCCAGTACCAGCGGCATGAGGATATTCTGTTTGGCAGTGAACATAGGCAACAGGTTGAAGCTCTGGAAGATGAATCCCAGATGTCTCCGCCTGATCAGAGTCAGCTGACGGTCGTCCAGTCGTGTCAGGTCAACTCGGCCGGCCTGATCAATCGATGGATGGTGACGATCTCCGCTCTTCGAATGCAGAAGATCAGCGGCCATATAGACATGGCCAGAGGTGACAGTATCCAGACCAGCCAGAACGTGCATAAGTGTTGATTTGCCCGAACCTGAAGGGCCCATGATGGCAGTGAACCGGCCTTGCTCAAAATTCACGTCAATTCCGCGCAGGGCATGGACGACGTTCGAACCTTGCCCATAATCCTTGGTCAGCTGTCTGGCACTGACGGCAGGCGGTCCCGCGACACCCGAGACTGCTCTGTCGATTAATCCTTGTGAAGACGAAGTATCCGCTTTGTTCTGCATGGTGCTCCTTTATCCGCGAGGAAGCCTTTCTCCCGTCAGCTTCCGACCGTATCCGGCTATCGGCTGCAGCGATATGCTCCCTAGGAGCGATGAAGATAATCATCCTTACGGATGAGTGCACTGAAGAACTCTTCCTGTTAGGCTGGCACCATTCAAATCAACGCGGGCGACGGGGGATGGACTCTGCGGAGATGAAGCAAATCATGTTCAGTACAAAAGACATGAGCCTAAAGACATGGATCCATCAGACCAGAGGATTGAGACAATTGCCTCGATCCCCTTAATCGACTACGAGAATAACGAGGTCCCCGCGATCAAGCCGGCGCGCTTCCAAGCAGCCTCAAGGAAAACATCATCTGGCAGAATAAATCATTCATTCCCGACGCCAACCAAGGTGCGCCTTGGTGAAAGTTGGCTGGCTCTGATGCGATCTGACTGCTGGTCGTCATTCCTCTGCTAGAGCCACGACCGGTGGAGTCCGGTTGACGCGCCTTGCAGGCAGGACGCTTGCCAGAATCGCCGCTACGAGCGCTACCAGCAGAATCACCAGGCCAATGGACCAAGGAATCGGGAAAGCCACCGTCCCCAGAGAGGAGAAGATCTCATAGGCTGCAGCCCAGCCGAAGAGCAGGCCCAGGACCATGCCTGACAAGGACGACCCCAGGGCTATCAGCCCCGATTCCACAGCCAGGGAACGTCTGATCTGCTTGCGGGTCATCCCGATGGCCCGTAGGGTGGCAGACTCCCGCCGACGTTCCAACACCGACAGGGAAAGCGTGTTGGCTA
This sequence comes from Bifidobacterium sp. JNUCC 75, assembly GCF_054819865.1. Lineage (NCBI taxonomy): Bacteria > Bacillati > Actinomycetota > Actinomycetes > Bifidobacteriales > Bifidobacteriaceae > Bifidobacterium > Bifidobacterium sp. JNUCC 75. Next base: position 217,607 of record NZ_JBTHIF010000001.1, read on the forward strand.
CGCCGATCAGGGCGATGGCCACTGCAACCGCAAGCAGGCCCAGGATAATCATGAGCAGGCTGTCGATGGTCCGATCCCACTGCTGCTTTTCAGCCAACCCACCCTTCACGGAAACAGCCGAATATCCAGAAAGCGCACTCTTCACCTTGTCCATAAACGTCGAGACTGTTGGCGAGCCATCAACCTTGGCCCAGATCTGCACGGTCTGAGGCTGAACGCCATTTAGCAAGGATGAGTCGGTCATGCCATATAAATTGCTGGCATCAATCCCCTGGTAGGGCGCATAGATGCTAGTTACGAAGAGTCTTTGAGCCACCGACGTGGATCCGCCATGAGCGTCGCCTTGAATCGGGCTGAGAATATTGAGCCCTAGATTCCCGCCGTCGTGAAAATCCTTCTGTCTGTCCATGAGGCTTTCTGGAAGCAGCAGGGCATCCGGTCCGGAAAGATCCTTGCCGACCCTGGAGTTCAGAAGACGATCGATCTTATGCGCATCCAGGGCGAAAATAGTCATTCCCGCCCCGTTCTCGCCGCCTGATTTGACCATGGCTGCATACTGGGGCACCAGCTCGGCCTGTGCAACCCCGTCGATCCGTCGAATGTCGTTCAAAGCCTTGGCATCCAGACCATCAGCGCTGATCTGCAAATCGACTGAGTAGTGCTCATCCAGCATGTCGGCCATAGTCTGCTTGGCGCTAGCGGCGCCTGTGACCAGCGTGGCGACCAGTGTCACGCCGATCAGGAGGGCGGTACCTGTTGCCGCCACACGGGAATGATTCCGCGCGATGTTAGCCACGGCGATTGTGGACGAGGGCCCAACCCGCGAAACCAGGGATCCGATTCCCTTGAGCATGAAAGGAATCCAACGATTGGCACTGAGCAAAATGCCCAGGAAGGCAAGGATAATGCCGATGACAGCTATGACAGCAACAATATTCGGCCCGTCTCCAGATGCCTTGCCGGCCTTGTCTTCCGTGACATTGAGCCTGACCTGCCAGAGAGACCAGACGGTCATGGTGATGCCCGACAGAATCATGACAACGCTGAAAAACAGACGTATCCTGCTCGTCTGTTTGTTCTCCAGAAGATCAGCAGGCCTCAGCGCCTCCAAAGGACTGACTCTGGTGGCGGCCCATGAGGAGTTGAGGGAGGCCAAGATCGTAACGACGATGCCGAAAACGAGAGGCACCAGGATAACCGCCGGAGTCAGCTTCAATTGGAAGTAGAGGGAATTCGTATGAGCCTTAACTGCACCCAGAATAGCCATGATGCCAATGGCGGCGCCGACCCCGATCAAGGATGCCACAGCGCCCAGGATGATGGAACGAATCAGGACGCTGGCCCCGACCTGGCTCTTATTGGCGCCGATCGTCCTCAGGAGGGCCAGGTAGCGACGTTGCCGAGCAACCATGACCTGGAAGGTGTTGGCGATGACGGTGGCAGCCACGAACATGGCCAGTGTGCCAAAGACCAAAAGGAAGGTGGTCACGGGGTTTTGGGAACCACCGAGCGCGGTCTTGACCAGTCTGTCCTCCATGGTGTGACGGTCTTCAAGGGAATAGCCGGAAGGCATGAGCCTGCGCAGAGAAGCCAGACTCCCATCAAGGTCGCTTCCCTGCCCGCCAACATTCAGGTAAACGTTCTGGGCATACAGGTTACCCATTTCACCAAGACCTGCTGTGGCCATAAAAGCATCTATGGTCTTGGGGGTCAGCACGATTGCGCCGCCCGACTCGCCAAACTCGCCGCCCTCGTTGCCCTGGTTCGAACTGACGCCCGACAAGGTCAGGGGCTTCGATATAAATCTGCCCGCAACCTGGTCAGCGCTGGCCTGCCCTTTCGGCCCAAGGTCCTCGGAAATATACAGCATATTAGGCGACAGATTCAGACTCACCTTGTCACCCAGGGAGAGCTTGAGTCTGGAAACAGTCGGCCCGGGTAAGACCACTTGGTCATCAGCGCTGGGCCAGGATCCCTTGGACAAACCGACCGGCATCAGCGATGAATCCGCCATAGGAATGGCAATCACGCTCTCGCTTTTGATCTTGCCGGCGCGAACATCCACCATGAGCTGCGTGTCTGATCTGACTCCGTGAACGCCTGGGACTTTTGCCAGCTCCTCGGTTTTGAAGTCCTTCACCCTCTTCTGATCGGGATGGCTCCCTTCCGCTGGGATGATGGCGTAGTTGGCCTGCGCAGCATCGGATGAGACCATCCGCCTCATGGAAACGTCCATGGTATTTCCGAAGAGGAAGGTCATGGCAATAAACACTGTTCCGACGACAATGGCAATGCCCGCGGGAATCATCATGCCCAGGTCATGCCGCATCATTTTTCTGGCAACGAACAACATAAACATTACCCTCAGCGATGAGCAGCCGAGTCAGCTGTAGCCGCAGAGGCCATGACCTCCTCGGAGAGCAGTGCGTTCATAGAATCCACAGTGGGGCTGTCCTGGTCTGCCACGATTCGCCCATCCGCAAAGACCAAAGCGCGGTCGGCAAAGGAGGCCGCAAAAACATCATGTGTGACCATGATGATGGTCTGTCCCAGCTCGCGGACCGAGTCCCTCAGGAAGCTGAGGACCTCCGTCGAGGAGGCTGTGTCCAAGTTTCCGGTGGGTTCGTCCGCAAAGACAATGGAAGGTTTGGTAATGAGGGCCCTGGCGATGGCCACACGTTGCTGCTGACCGCCCGAAAGCTCGCTGGGCCGGTGGCTCAGCCTCTCCTCCAAGCCCAGGGTCTTGGCCAGAACCTCCAGCCAGGCTGTGTCTGGCTTGGCCCCATCCAGGATCAGAGGCATGAGGATGTTCTGCTTGGCCGTAAACATGGGCAGGAGGTTGAAGCTTTGGAAAATAAAGCCCAGGCTCTGGCGCCTCAAGAGAGTCAGCTGATTGTCGTTGAGCTTGGTCAGGTCGACCACTCCCCTCCGCCCTCCATGGCGGCTGGCTCGACTGCCCTTCACCCCGGCAGCATCGGTCCCGTTCAGGTAGACATGTCCGGAGGTAACGGTGTCCAAGCCGGCCAAGGTATGCATGAGAGTGGACTTGCCCGACCCGGAGGGACCCATGATGACTGTGAACCTGCCCCGTTCGAATTCGACATCAACACCCCGTAGGGCATGGACCAGGTTCTCCCCACTCCCATAGTCCTTGGTCAGTCCCTTGGCCTTGATGGCCACCTGGGCGATCTGCCTCGGTTTCCCCGCACCGGACGACAAATCAGAAGACGTCCTCGTCTTTGCTCCATGTTTCATGCTTCCATTTTACCCACCACAATATTTCAGCCTGACCAGTCAGATGCTGTCCGCCACTGGAGAGGGGAAGAGGGAAACATATACAAAAGTGCCCATCGAAACGTAATGAGGTTTCGACAGGCACTTTGTGCTTCTTCCTCTTCTCGGTCATATATCACGCGGATACGGCACCAAGAAGGAAGTGTGATTGTCGGCTACTTGGCCAGACCGGACTCCTTCAATGCCCGGAAGGCACCCTTGAGGTCATCCAGAATGTCCTCGATGTTCTCCGTGCCGATGGAGAGCCTGATGGTACCGGGATGGATTGCCTGATCCTCCAGCTCCTCCGGTGTCTCCTGGGAGTGGGTGGTCGATGCTGGATGGATGGCCAGCGACTTCACATCAGCCACGTTGGCCAGAAGTGAGAAGAGATGCAGGTTGTTGATGAAAACCCTGGCCGCATCCTTGCCGCCCTTCAGATCGAAGGTGAAGATGGAGCCGGCGCCGTTCGGGAAGTAGCGCTTGTAGAGCTCGTGGTCGGGGCGCCCCTCGATGGCCGGGTGGCTGACCGACTCCACCTCCGGCACGGTCTGCAGGTAGTCCACTACCTTCAGGGCGTTCTCAACGTGGCGCTCAACCCTCAGCGACAGCGTCTCGGTCCCTTGCAGGAGGAGGAAGGCTGCGAAGGGCGAGATGACGGCGCCAGTGTCGCGCAGGAGGATGGCACGAATGCGGGTGACGAAGGCCGCAGCACCCAGATCCTGGTAGAAGCGCAGACCGTGGTAGCTGGGGTCAGGCTCAGTCAGGGTGGGGAACTTGCCGGGCACTGCCGCCCAGTCGAACTTGCCGCCTTCCACGACTACCCCGCCCAAGGTGGTGCCATGGCCACCGATGAACTTGGTGGCCGATTCCACGACGATGTCAGCGCCGTGCTCCAGCGGACGGAACAGGTAAGGAGTGGCGAAGGTATTGTCTACAATCACCGGCAGGTTGTGGTCATGGGCGATCTTGGAGATGGCCTCGAAGTCGGGCAGGTCGGCGTTGGGGTTGCCGAAGGTCTCAAAGAAGACCAGCTTGGTGTTCTCCTGGATGGCCGACTCGAAGTTGGATGGGTCCGAAGGATCCACGAAGGTGGTCTCGACACCATCGCGGGGCAAAGTGTGCTTGAGGAGGTTGAAGGTTCCGCCGTAGATGTTCTTGGAGGACACGATATGGTCTCCGGTCTGGGTGATGTTCCGGAATGCATACTCCACTGCGGCTGCCCCTGATGCCACGGCTAAGCCGGCAGTGCCGTTCTCCAAGGCGGCGATCCTGTCCTCGAAAACCCCCTGGGTGGAGTTGGTCAGACGGCCGTAGATGTTGCCCGGATCCTTCAGCGCGAACCGAGCTTCGGCGTGGTCGAAGTCGTGGAAGACGTAGCTGGTGGTGGCGTAGATGGGCACGGCCCGGGAATCAGTGGCGGGGTCGGCCTGCTCCTGGCCCACGTGGAGCTGAAGCGTCTCGAAATGGTACTTGTGCGGGTTCTGGTCGGTCATGTCGATTCCTATCTGTTGGTGACGTGCGTCCTCTTGTAAGTTCTTGAATGTGACCATAAGCGGCCCAAGCCCACCTGTTCAAGCCAAAAAGGACTTTTCGGTATCGTCCTTTTTTATAACAGCTTCCAAAAGGTTGAAAGCGGGCCTTTTTGTCTCGACATTGCACACTCGGCAGTGCCCGTTTAACCCCTCCGCTGTAGAGTCGAGTAAGCAACGGAGAAAGCTTCGATGCGAACAGCCTCAGCAGGCATGAAGGAGTTCAAAAGATGGCCGGACAGACGGACGATCAGAACAGGCTCTACCAGCGCGACAGCAAGTACATCCCCCGAGTCGCCGCTGTGCATGACATGTGCGGGTATGGCAAGTGCTCGCTGACGGCCGCCATCCCCATTCTTTCGGCGGCCGGATGCGACGTTTGCCCGGTGCCTACAGCCCTGTTCAGCGCGCACACCATGTTCAAGGACTACACCTTCCACGACACCACCGAGATGCTGCCGGGATACCTGGATGCCTGGCAGAAGGAGGGTGTCGACCTGGACGGGATCTACAGCGGGTTCCTGGGCAGCGCCGAACAGGTTGACATTATTCAGCGCATGTATCGGGAATACCCCAAGGCCTTGCGGCTGGTCGACCCCGTCATGGGCGACGGCGGATCCATGTACCCCACCTACACCGAGGAGATGTGCCGGGCCGTGACCAATCTGGTCGACGGAGCCGACCTGCTCATGCCCAACTTGACCGAGGTCAGCCTGCTGACCGGCATCGACTACGAAGGCCAGGACCTTGACGATGCCCAGGTTGGTGAGCGTCTGGGCCGTCTGCTGGACATGGGCGCAAAAAACGTCATCATCAAGGGCATCGACCGGAAGGACGGCAAGCTGCGCAACTTTGTGGCCTCGGCAGATCATGGCGGAGTCAGCGAGCGCACCGAGCTGGTTCACGACAAGCTGCCCTTCATGATTCACGGGACCGGTGATGCCTTCGCCTCCAGCCTCTGCGGGGCGCTCTTTACAGGACGAGGCTTGGCCGATGCCGCCCGAATCGCCGGTGAATTCGTCCGCTCGGCCATGCAGCACACACGCAATCAGCCCGACTATCAGCAACGCGGGGTCAGTTTTGAGCTGGACCTGGGGCAGATGACTGCTCTGGTGCAGGAGCTGTGAGCCCAAGGTCGGCGAAAACGGCATAGGAGTCTGGGCATTTGCCAAAAGTGGAAGACCAAGGTGGATGAATAAAACCTAGACCGCCTTAATCGGCGCATTCTTGCCGGCCAGATACGTGGTCGACAATGTGACAAATCAGTCATAGAGCAACCCGGACACAGCAGACCGGAAGGCGTTGCCAGCGAATTCGCCGACGGTACCTTCCGGTCTCCGTTATCTCTTTATTCCTGGTTTCTTAGTTGCCTGATGCTCTGCTCCCTTCGCTTATTTCTCTCTATGTGTATCATGCGTTTCTGTTTCCTTGGTTTCTGCTTTACTTAGTTCCGCTTTGCCTGCTTCTCCTTTCTTTCGTTTCTGTTTCAGTTCTTCTTGCCTCTGCCGACTCTGCCTGGTGTAGAGATGAATGCAATCGATACAGCATCAGCATCGGGAATCCACTCGTTCATCCACTTTCGTGCGTGCGCAGGATCATTCGACCACATGCCTGGTTCGGCTAGTCACCGACTTCCTTTCAGTGGTCTCCTAGAAACATGGACACACAAGAACTGACTAGACCAAATAATCTCCGCACAGCCATAAACGACAGGGGTGGCAGAACCGATGCCGACATTATGATCACAGACCCATTGGTCGCGCGACCCATAAGAGCTCTGCCCGATTCCAAGAGATCCTTCGACAACCCAGAAAACACACGAACTAGTGGAGCAAGGTTTAGTACGAACAACGATGAATCCATCGACATAGAACTGGCAGATATTGAACGACAGATCAGAGTCAGTGGCATAAACAGCCGAGAACTCGGACGTTTGGGCGAGGATTACGCCTGCCAGTGGCTGCGGCAACGAAACTGGAAGATTCTAGCCCGCAATTGGAGAAGCAGATTCGGCGAGTTGGACATCATCGCCCTGGATCCCGAGGCGACTCTGGTATTCGTAGAGGTCAAGACCAGGCGCACCGGTCGGTTCGGATCCCCGGAACAGGCTGTCGGCCCGCGCAAGCAGACCCACCTGCGTCACGCAGCAGTCCAATGGCTGATAAGCCACGACCGAGAACCCAACGCACGGCATCGCAGCACCCGATTCGATGTCATCAGCCTGTCAGTCAAGTCCGACCCTGGCAGAAGCATGTATTCCGAGGGTGCCCATCCCCTGACTTCCTGTCAGACATCCGCCGAGACCGTCAGAGGATCCAACCATTCGGGCAGGGGCGGATGGAAACCGGGATCAGTCTTCCTCAGGCACACCAAAGAGGCCTTCTGATGCGTCTTGGATCTGCTGAATCCGTAGGATTGATAGGGCTCAAGGCCTTTCTCATTCACGTGCAGTCCTTCATCTCCCCAGGACTGCCCTACTTCTCCATCATCGGGCTGCCGGATGCCTCCTTGTCGGAGGCGCGGGAACGGGTCAAATCCGCCTGCTCGGCCTGCGGATTTCGTTGGCCGCAGACCAGAGTCACCGTCAACATGTCCCCTGCTTCAAAGCCTAAACACGGCTCCTCACACGACCTGGCCATTGCGACCAGCGTCCTAGAAGCCGGCGGTGCGCTGCCGACGGAAGGCCTGGATCATACAGTCATCGTGGGCGAGCTTAACTTGGATGGCACGATTCTGCCTATCAACGGTCTGCTGCCCATCCTGATGCAGGCCAGAGCTCAGGGAATCACGCGAGCCTTCGTCCCCGCAGACAACCTTGACGAGGCCCGTCTGGTTCCCGATATTGAGGTTGTCGGACTGCGTCACCTGGGCCAGCTCATTCAGGCCTTGGGCGGGCGAAGCAGAATCGCCGTCCCTGAAGCAGACGGCCATAAGAAAGCCGACGAGCCAACCGCCATAGCGAGTGTGCACACTAGGAACTCAGCTCGTAATGTCAACTCCCCCGCCAATGCCGAACCAGCTCCACCGAAGCCGGACATGGCTGACGTGATTGGCCAGGAGGAGACCAAATGGGCCATGATGGTGGCTGCAGCCGGCGGCCACCACATGCTCATGGTCGGTCCTCCAGGAGCCGGCAAGAGCATGCTTGCGGAACGGCTTCCCAGCATCATGCCCGCTCTGGATGCTGTTCAACAGCTTGAGGTGGCTTCCATCCGATCCCTATGTGGCACGCTGAGCCAGTATGGGATTACCAATGTGCCACCCTTCGAGGCCCCTCATCATACGATCTCCATGGCGGCCATGGTCGGAGGCGGAGCCGGACTCGCCACCCCTGGCGCCATCACCCGTGCCCATCGCGGAGTCCTCTTTATGGATGAGGCGCCGGAATTCTCTCCAAGGGTGATCCAATCCCTACGCGAGCCCCTGGAGATCGGGCGGATCTTCTTGTCCCGGGCCAAGGGCAGCACCACCTTCCCGGCTCGTTTTCAGCTGGTCATGGCTGCCAACCCCTGTCCTTGCGGATACGGATACGGCACAGGCGAGCGCTGCACCTGCACACCCCGCGAGCGCCTCCGTTATTGGAACAGGCTGTCAGGACCCATCATGGACCGCATCGACATCCAGACCACGGTCCCCCCGGTGATCGACCCGGGATTCGACGATCACCGTCCACGCCAGCACAGCGTCCAGATCCGCAAGCGTGTGACACGTGCACGTCAGACGGCAAAAGAGCGTTTCCACAAGGAAGGCTGGACCTGCAACGCCCAGATCAGCGGAGAATGGCTGCGTCAGAACACATCTTCCAAGGCGCGTTCGATCGTGGATCAAGCACTGCGCAGACAGCGGATCAGTCTGCGAGGGGCCGACAGGACCATGCGCCTGGCATGGACTCTGGCAGACCTGGACGGACGGCCCAGCCCCGGTGCCGACGATGTGACCACCGGCATCCTACTCAGGACAAGGGCCGTCTGAGATGACCAAACCCTTGATGAAAACCATGCCAGCAGATCAACCGCGACCGATGACCATGGTAGAAAGTGACTGGCTTGCCAGAGCTGTGCTGACCCTGGCTGCAGACGGCCCGGATGCCTTCATGATCAGCTGTCTGCTGGGCTCGAACCAGGCGGCCGACCTTTGTCGAAATCTGATCGAACTAAAGGCACCGAACCACTCGGATGGCGACGGCCCTCATGATGCTGCTCGCGCCAGACTAGACGAACGCTTTCTGAAGGGGACGGCTCGATGGGGACGACAAACGAGCCCTGAAGACCTAACTCGGTTCCATAAGATCAGTGACTCCTGGCGAAGACGCCTAACACCCTTGCTGGCCATGGACACTGACCAGGTGCGGACCATGATGACTGGTGGAGGTCGGTTCTGGGTGATGACCCCTGGCGACCCCTGCTGGCCAGGTCAGGTGGGTGACCTGGCACGTCGCTCTGATTGGGCCCCTCCCCTCTGCCTGTGGGGACAAGGCAATCCTGAAGCCTTGATCTGCTGTGACCGTCCCTTGGCCGTAGTCGGATCAAGGACATGCGACGAGTATGGCCGGTCCACCGCTCACCAGATAGCCATACAGGCTGCTGGTAAAGGCCACCTAGTCGTCTCCGGCGGGGCCATGGGCACGGATGCCGCCGCCCACTGGGGGGCACTGGCCGCTGGTGGCGGACGAACGGTGGCCGTTTTCGCTGGAGGCTTGCTGCATATGGGTCCCAAACGCAACAGTCGTCTGTTTGAGAACATTGAGGCAGATGGTGGCGCACTGATCAGCGAGCTGCCGCCAGGCACTATCCCCGAAGCACGGCGGTTCCTGCTGCGCAACCGAATCATCGCCGCCCTGGCCTCCGACATTGTAGTGGCACAGGCACGACACCGATCCGGCGCGCTGAACACAGCCAACTGGGGCGTGGAATTGGGCCGTCGTGTACTGGCTGCCCCCGGAAGAATCGACCAGCCAGAAAACACCGGCTGCAACAGACTCATCCATGAGGGCAAGGCGGAGTTGCTCCTGTCGGCGACCGACATCCAAGACATCTGCCATCCCGCCCATGCACCTATCCACCCTGACAAATCCGTTCAACAGGGAACCGGCGTTTCAGCCAAACCCACCGAAGATCATGAGAACCACCGAGCAAGTCGACAGCCTACGCAGCGCATACCGCCGCTTGACTCCGATCATCCGATCCAAACCATCCACGGCAGTCAACTGCCCTCAACCACATTCAAACAATCCCGGACAGATAGAGACAGGCTTTCGGCCCGTTCGAAGGGCAAAAAGGATTCTTCAACCCCGCCATCAAATCCAGCTATGGACCATGAATGGGAAAAAGCCGGCGATGAGCGCCTAACCAAGGCAGAGACCACAGTGCTGGTGGCGATCCGCAACTGTCAGCGTCAGAATGGTCCACCCATGACGGGACAGCTTCGTGTTCTGCTCGACAATCAGGGACATGAGCTCTCCGTGAGGAAACTGATGCAGCTACTGGGATCCCTGGAAATTCGTGGTCTGGTTAGTCTGCAGGACGGATGTGTGGTAGCCGAAAATCCGAAGACCTGAAGAGTCAGGCCTTCCAGCGACAGCGATCCAAATCCACCACCCAACCATCGGCACCAGCTGATTCGTCACTATGGGGAGGAACAAAGTGAACACCCTCATCCTCCAGCAGTTGACGCTGACGCTCTGGACCGCCAAAGGCGAATCCTGGTGCCAGCGAACCATCACGAAAGACCACGCGATGACAGGGAATCACGCCAGGTTCGGGATTGTCATGAAGCGCATAACCTACGAACCTGGCGTTGCGCGGATGACCTGTCAGGGAGGCGACCTGACCATAGGTGGCCACCTTGCCGCGAGGGATCCGTCTAACGACCTGATAAACCTGCTGGGAGAAGGAAAGTTCGGTCATAAGACTCATTCTGCCCGCGTAAGCAGACATCGACCGGATGAGGGTGCCGCTATCAATAGGTCGTGACAGTATCGTTGGTATGAATCCCCAGAAGGTCAGAAACCGCTATGATGCCGTCATCGTCGGAGCCGGAGCGGCTGGATTGTCAACAGCTCTGGGCCTGTACAGAGCTTTAGAGAACAAAAAGAGCAAGAGCGACTTATCTCCAAAGGTCTTGGTCGTCTCCAAGCTGCAGCCCCTACGCTCCCACACCGGCTCAGCAGAAGGAGGCATCGCGGCCAGTCTGGGCAACCAGGAAAAAGACGACTGGCATTGGCACTACTACGATACCGTCAAGGGCAGCGACTGGCTGGCTGACCAGGACGCTGTGCGGATTCTGGCCGAGCAGGCCCCGGGCATCGTCATCGAGCTGGAACATGACGGAGTGGCCTTCTCAAGGACCGAAGACGGGCATATCGCCCAGCGGAAGTTCGGCGGCCATACCGCTGATTATGGCGGCCATCCAGTCAGGAGAGCCGCCTATGCAGCAGACCGTATCGGCCACCAGATCCTGCACGCCCTCTGGCAGCAGTGCCTGCGTCATGGAGTCGAGTTCGCCGAGGAATGGTATGTGACCGATCTGGTCCTTGACCCGCCCACTGATGAGGAACCCGGCGGCCATGCCCGAGGACTAATCGTGCTGGACACCCATGACGGCAAGCTGCAGGCCATCCAAGCCGACAATATCGTTCTATGCACGGGCGGAGCCGGCCGACTCTTCCATACGACCTCCAACTCCTGGGATCTGACCGGTGACGGCATGGCGCTCGCCCTACAGGCTGGACTGCAGTTGGAGGATGTGGAGTTCATCCAATTCCATCCCACCGGCCTGGGTCACACTGGCATCCTGCTGTCGGAGGCCTCCCGCGCAGAAGGCGGCGTGCTCAGGAACTGCCAAGGACGGGCGTTCATGCAGGACTACGCGCCTGGACACGGCGACCTGGCCGCCAGGGATGTAGTCAGCCGTTCCATTGTGGCCGAGATTGATGCAGGTCGCGGAGTGGCCGATCCATCAGACCCGGATGGATCTCATGATTGCGTCTGGCTGGACATGACCGGCATTGACGCCCAGCGCATGACCACTCTGCTCCCCCAGGTCACCGAGACCATCCATCGCTACGCCCACCTGGATCCCACTGTGGACATGGTTCCTGTCAAACCCACCGCCCACTACACCATGGGCGGCATCCCCATCACAGATCGTGGCCACGTCTATCGCTGGCAGGATGGCCGCCGTCGAATCGTCGACGGACTGTATGCCGCCGGGGAGTGCTCATGCGTCAGCGTTCACGGGGCCAACAGGCTAGGCGGCAACTCCCTGCTGGACGCCTGCCTTTTCGGCACCAGAACCGGACAGACCATCGCCACCATCATGGCCAATGCCGACAAGCCAAACGACATGACCGACGCGCCTACGCTCGCACAGGCACTGCGAAGGCGTCAGACCTCCATGGACAAGTTGCTGGCTGTAGAGAGTGATGCCGAGCCCTCGGAGTCAACATTGACCAACAACCAAAACGAAGAATCCGACCCCAATGGCGGTGCCAGCCCGAACAACCCTTACGCGTTAATGGGTCGGCTGGGACGTCTGATGGAGGAGGCCGTAGCCGTCCGCTGCGATCAGAGCAGCATCGAAAAGGGTTTGCGCGGCCTTGATCAACTGGATGCCGATGCCAGGCAGTTGCGTGCGCACAGTGGCACAGCAGTGCTCAACCAAGAGGTGACCGCCATCATGGAGGTAGACAACCTGCTGACCCTGGCCCGGGCCGTACTGAACGCCAGCCTGAAACGCAAGGAATCTCGCGGTGCCTTGTACCGGAGCGATTATCCGCAACGCGACGACGAACACTACCTGGCCCACACTATGATCGACGCCAGGGAAGTTGTCTCCTGGCAGCCTGTTCATATCGTTGACATGCCTCCTAAGGGCCGCAACTACTGATGGACCCTGAGCTCATCCTGTTCCGACAGGCACCTGCTCGACACCTATGCTGGTCAGGCAGGGATTAGGATGGAGGCCGCGCATATTAGTGGGCATAGGGACACATCCCGAGCAAGGACAGGAGCAACCGTGACATCACAGTCCACAGGCTCAGACGGATCCAAGGCATCAGCATCGGACCGCGATCCCCGTCCGGTGACCTTCCGAATAGCCCGGTTTACCCCACGACCTCAATCAGAGCGTCCGGCGCGAACCAGCCCATTCGCCAAGAGCAACCCCTTTGCCGCAGCGGGTAGCCGACGAGCACGAGGACGCCGCTGGACACAGGAGTACACGATCCGCATTGCCCCACAGCGCACTGTTCTCGATGCCCTTCTGCAGATCAAGCGAGAGGTGGATCCCACACTGAACTTCCGGTACTCCTGTGGGCATGGCATGTGCGGGTCGGATGCCGTGCTCATCAACGACCGTCCGGATCTGCTCTGCACAGCCACCATCGCCGACTGCTTGTCTGCATCCGAGACCATGCCGAACGCATACGCCTCATTCGGTGTAGCTAATGGAAGTCCACAAGTTCAACAGCCTCCAGCTTTCCGCCGCACCGGCTCGGCAACCACCGCAACGGCCACATCCTCGTCGACATTGCACTCAGTTTCGGACATAGGCTCCAGAACCACAGGCCCTAAAGCCACAAATCCTTCTGAAGCCTCAGACCATACAGAAACCACAAACCATAAAGGCACCACACACTCTACAGAAACTTCAGACTCTGACAAATCTTCAGTGATAGAGATCCGTCCGCTCCCCGGCTTCACCCCACTCAGAGACCTGATAGTGGACACCGACACCATGTTTGAACAGATTCGACGCTTTAAGCCTTATCTGCTTCATGATGATTCCTCTGCCGAAAGCCGCCAAAATCACCACGAATCCGATCAGCCAGAGACCCAGGATTCGGTGCAAAACCCATTAACAAAAGCCATCAGCCAAGCAGCCAAGGCTAAAGTGGTCGACGCAGAACCAGCGTCGGAATACCGGCAGACTCCGGAAGAGCTGGCCCGGTATGAACTGCTCAGCACCTGCATCGCCTGCGGACTCTGCCAAGGTGCCTGTCCTATTTATGCGGGCGGTGAGGCCTTCGCCGGCCCGGCGGCCATGATCGCAGCGGCTCGATTCATCAACGATTCCCGCGACAGCCATCGACAGGAACGTCTAGAGGCCATTGACCAGGTGGACGGAATCCAGGCATGCCAGTCCATACGGGCCTGCACCCGACCCTGCCCCAAAGGCATCGACGTGGGTGAAGAGATGTGGAAGCTAGTCGAAGCCGTCAAGGAGTAGTCAGACTCGTACGCACACAGGTCAGCATGAGCATTCGACAGGCTTGTGCCCTCTGGTCGTTACCATGGTTAGCATGGACAAAACCTCGTACAACAACATCGCCAGAGGATGGGAATTCGCCGAGGCAAGCGCTCTGAACGTCGAATCAGACAAGTTGCAGACCTTGCGAGACAAGGCTTCGGAGGCCGGATTCGCACAGTGCTCCCGGTCTCAAGGCGCCTTTCTGCAGTTTTTGGCTGGCCGGAACGCTCCGGCATCCATCATCCTGGTCGGCAACGGCTCTGTGGTCGAAGCCCTGCGCCTGATGACGGGCTTGCATGGTCATGGCCAGTTCACCGCCGTCGACTCCACAGCCCAAGGCACCTCACTGGTCAAAAAAATATTCGCGGGCATGGAAAAAGCCCACCCTGGAATGAGGCTGCGGGCAGTCAATGCGGCTGCCAAAACCTACTTCCCCAAGCTCAACCCCAGCGACTACGACCTTATCGTCGTCTCAGGCAATGGGGACAACTACCAACAGGTCATGGACCAGGCTCCGCGCCTGCTCAAGGACCGAGGACAGGTGATCTTCACGGATGCCTTCGATCTGCTGAAGGATCCGGACAAGGGCGGCGTACTCAACCCGGCCAACAGGTCCGCCAAAACAATCACCTTACGGACCATCATGGAAGCCATAAGCAAAGACGATGCCTGGGAATCCTGTCTGCTACCCATTGGCACAGGTATGATCATGGCCACCCGCGCCCGCTGACCGCCGCCCGCCTATTATTATCAGTCACGGTGGCGCAGGATGACTTCGACAGCCTCATCAGGATCATCAGTGCGGATGACCAGATCGGGGTCCAGCTCAGAAATCATGCCCCTCTGCTGCACTGTGTCTGACATCCAGTCAAAGAGCCCCTGCCAGTAGACCCTGTCGAAGAGGACGATGGGCATGCTGGGCGCCTTATGTGTTTGGACAAGCGTCAGGACCTCAAACATCTCGTCCAGGGTGCCGAACCCACCGGGGCAGACGATGATGCCCGAGGAGTATTTCATGAACATCATCTTGCGTACGAAGAAGTAACGGAAGGTGATGCCCAGATTCACCCAGCGGTTGAGCCCCTGCTCCATGGGCAATTCGATGCCCAGGCCGACGGACTTGCCGCCGACCTCCGCCGCGCCCTTGTTGGCCGCCTCCATGATGCCAGGCCCTCCCCCGGTGATTACTGCCATACCGGCCTTGGCCAGGTCGCCGCCCATCTTGCGTGCAGCAGCATAGGTGGGATCCTCCCTGCCGGTCCGAGCTGAGCCAAAGATGGCGGCTGCCGGTCCCAGCTCAGCCAGTGCACCGAACCCGTCGACGAACTCAGCCTGGATGCGCAGCACCCGCCAGGGGTCCATATGCAGCCAGTCCGTATCGCCGCCTGACGAGAGCAAACCAGCGTTGGCATCCGCCTCAGGAATCATGGGCCCGCGCATGATGACCGGACCACTATGGTAGGTCCTGCCTAAGTCCGGGCCTTCATCGTCATTGTGATTGTCAACCATATCCGCCATGTACGCATTCCTCCATCGGGCCCTGATCCGAAGGACCCGCTCGATCCTGTTCCGGCTTTCATGATAGCGGCCCCCGCCGCCCAGTCGACAGCAAGACCAACATGGAAAAGTGGCCAGCGGGCACAATAAAGCAATCCGTCTAGCACATTTAAGATGAACGGCAAGCCCGTACAAACCCAATGAATATGCCTATAATCACCCCTGTTGGTTTGCTATCGCTAGACAAGTCAATCTCGAAACACACGATTGCTTCCAAGAACGATTATTGGACCGAACGGTAACCCAATTTGACTTTGTCTCCGTTTGCATTCTCATGAAGCAGCGATCAACGTTCCAGGAATATTTATTTACCGATCTCCGCTCTCTGAGTTCAAGTCCACAGCACCTCCTAGCTGAATTGTTTCCAACCGACCTGCTTCTTTGCCAGTAGACTCGATGAGCAGCGAAAGATCTCCCTCTTCTTGAGGAACTATGAGCAGATCGCCGCGTCCTCCGGCAAATATCGTTCCAGGCAAACCGCCCAACACCAACCGACCCAGATTGGTGTGCTCCCCGAAAGCAGTCACTTGCAGGCCCTGACCCTGCATGCGGACTATCGTTGATCCACGTTGTTGAGCTTGCGCTAGAGCCGACCGAGAAACCTGTAGCCAGAGGCAGCTGCCGGGCGGGCAAGTTACGGGAAGGCGCTGGTCTTTGAAAATTGCCCGACTTGCGCTCTTTCGAAGCATCGTCAGATTTTGCGTGCGTAAAGTCCAGTCTGCAATGGGTTCGCCTACCAGTAGTTCAATCGTTCCAGTTGGCTCACCCCAAGTCTGCCACGTTCTGATAGTCAACCGATCCGTTGCCTGTAAGGGCCCCAGCCAAAGCGTCGACTCATAAGGGGTGATTGTTCCTATCTGGCAGCCGTTAAGTTCAACTTCGCACTTGCACTGGCAACCCTTGAAGTGCAAGGCTCCGACCGGCAACCAGCTCTCTTCATCCAGCATTCGACCCGAAGATGCATTCTTAATTCTCGACCGAGAACTTGTACCAGCCTCTGCCGGGTATGAAACCGACAAACTTGGCAGGGAACGGGTATATGTCACCACCCTGGGCCAATAAGAGGCCGACCAGCCCCCAAAGCCCATTCGGGGAACCGGATCTCGCCCCGGAAGGACCACATCGGCCTTTCCTGCTGGCGACGACCAGCGTTTAATTTCAGTTGCTTGCCATCCTGAATTCAGGGGCAGGACTTCATGCACTGCCAGCACACCGGATAAACCCCGCCCGGCAGACAACCGAAGGGCTTGCAATCTCGTGTCATCGAAATTGGAGTGCCCCCAGATGCCTACTCTTATGGACAAGAGCGGATCCTCATCATCAGTTCGTTGGATAGCTGAGCCGTCCAATGGCATCCAATAATCACCGCCGCCATTCGCTACCCAGGGCATCACCAGATCCCCCCATTGCAGGCCAACCACATCTGCTGCCTGCCGCAGGACCATCCCGCGAATTCCGTCGGGACAGCAACGCGTACTATACAGACCACTGCCAGACCACAGACCTCGCTCTTCCAACATAGGCAGCCTGCTGCCTGGAATCAACGCAGACGGAGAAGACCATACCTGGTCACATTCAGCCTTGCCCACCGATTCCAACCGAACGATGGGTGCATGCGAGGACTGCGCCCTCGTAACCGGCTGACCCAACTGCACAGTAATTGATTTCCGGCCTTCTGGAGTAATCAGCATTGTTCGGAGGACTCCATGCTTTCCAGAAAGGGCCAATCCATTGACAGGTTTATCTCCGAGCCCGGTATTCTGGGCGGAATCCTTACAGGTGTCAGCCAGGGGATGCCAGATCAAGTCCCCGTCAATCCGCACCTTATCCAGCGACGTATCGGCAGGAAATGCTAAACGCAACCACAGGGGACCGGGTATCATGTCGGGAGCATCCACTTGCACTCGTACCCCGGTCTTCTCGTTGAATTCGAGTCCTGTCAATTCACCGCTAGTGGCTTCCAAAAGGCAACCCGATCCCAGAGGGAGATCCCGTACCAGCATCACCCCAGTCTTCGCTGGTAGTGGCCACTCGTCAGGTGAACCCTGGCCGCTATCAGCCTCCAGCTTCAGATTTTGCTCACTCACGTTGGTCAAGGTCAGCAATTTGCCACCACCGGCCAAATTCAGGAGACCCAATCCCAACTGCGGATCCTCCAGGCTGAGCGGACGGCCTTCTACTCGAATTCCACTGGCAAAGCTGGCGATTGCCTCCTCATCCGCCACTTGAGCCATGCTCAGCCGGTCGCCCAAGGCATTGATGATTGCACTCAATCGACGTGCCTGATCGGCCTCGGGTCGCTCGCCGCCGGCAGGGTCGACAGCTCCGCCGAAGTCGTAGTCGGATGTCATAAAGGCCTCCAAAGAACCCCAACTGTTGACGGAGGTTCCGTAATCGAAATCCCAGCCAGACACCTGCAGGTAAGGTCCTATGAAGGCCGCTCCCGATCCAACCAAACGCCTCAGCGTGCGATGTACGCGGTTAGTCTCCGTCACAATCAGGGGTGCTCCACGCCTACTGGCGGCATGACGGTAATAACGCACCTGACGATCAAAATCCGGATCGTCATCATCGGGGTAGAGGTTGACAGCGGGCGCCACCGTTGCAGCGTCAGCGCCGGCACGAGTCATATCCCCCTGACCAGCACAGACGACAATGGGCACACGCACTCCCATTTCCCGCATCATGGAGGCCAGTGAGCCAATGTATCCAGTTGGATCCTCACAGTCGAAAAAGTCCAGTTCGTTATCCGCCTGGACCATGATCACGGGTCCTCCATGGCCGTGTCCAGCATATTGTTGGCGCGAAATAATGGGGATAATTTGCTGATACCAGGTTCTGACAGCCTCCAGGAAGGCCTCATCGTGCTGCCGGGCTCGAATCTTAGGATCGGTAAGCACCCAGGCTGGCAGACCCCCGCCATCCCATTCTGCACAGATATAGGGGCCTGGCCGGATCAAAGCATAGAGACCGGCACGTTTGGTCATGCGCAGAAACTCCTCGATGTCCAAACGACCTGAAAAGTCAGCTTTGCCTGGTTCCCTCATATACAGGTTCCAAGGCGTATAGACATCTATGACCTGGTAACCCAGCCGTTTTACCGCATTCAGACGCTGCTCCCACTGACTTCGGGGTATACGAAAGGGAAAGACCGAGGCACACAGCAGAACCCTTGCTTTTCCGTCAATCCACAAACGTCCTTGAGTCAAAGCTACTGGATCGGGTGAGCCCTCCCTGGCATTTGAGATCGCCATGTCCGGCGCAGCATAACCGAATCGGCCGTCCGACTCCTGATTCATGATCGGACCTACAGGTGCTCCAGGGGCATTCGAAGTCGTCGCTGTTCTTCTCATCATTCCTATGCCTTTCGCCTTGTTGCAAAACAGGACAAACCTTGGTGTTTACTTGATTCCTGCTGATCCGGCGAACATCCCCGACTCGTACAGATATCTCTGGGCAAAGTAGTAGACGATAAGCACCGGCAGGATGAGAATCAGCGCTCCTACCATGATCATGTTCCAAGGCGGTGTCTGCACGCTGGAACTCTGGCTCGAAAGCACCTGCAAGCCTAACGCCAGAGGCATTTTATCCTCATCATTGATGTAGAGCAGGGGCCCAAAGAAACTCCCCCAGTTGGACGAAAATGTAAAGACACACACTGCCGCCAAGACAGGGACCATCATAGGCAGGATGATTCTGGTGAAAATCCTAAAGTATCCCAAGCCGTCAATCTCCGCTGCCTCATCAAGTTCCGTGGGGATACGAGTGATGAACTGACGCATAAGAAAAACGTTGTAAGCGTTGGCGAAAAGATTCGGAACGATCATGGGCAGGAGCGTGTTGATCCATCCGAGCGTTCTGAAGAGAATGAACTGAGGAATCATCAGCACCTGGCCGGGTATCATCATCGTCGATAGAACCAGGATGAACAGGATGTTCTTGCCTGGTGCATGCAGCCTGGCAAACCCGTATGCGACCAATGCCGAAGAAAACGTCATAAAAATACAGGCAGGGATGACAATTATCAGAGAATTGAGAATGAATCTGCCGATAGGAAGTCCAGAGCTGAAGACTCGGATGAAATTCTCCCAGTGCCATTCCCCTGGCAGAAAAGTAAACTTCATAGCTTTGGTCGTTGCATCAGAGCTTAAAGCAATGGATACGACGAAGACCAGTGGGGCACAAAGAATAGCGGAGACTACGGTGAGAATGGCGTAACGCCTCGCTTTGCTGCCAAAATCAGAACGCGTATTCACTTCTTTACCTCCGACTCATAAAACACCCAGGCATCCGAGGACTTAAGCACCGCTGCCGAAATTACCATGATGATGACAAAGAGTATCCAAGCCAGGGCTGATGCATAACCCATATGAAAATCCTTGAACGCGGACGTATAGATATAAGGCACCATCATCTGGCTGGCATTGTCTGGACCACCCTGGGTCAGGATGTAAACCTGGTCAAAGACCTGGAAAGCGCCGATGATCCCTGTGACCAGATTGAAGAATAAAATAGGTGTGATCATTGGGAACGTTATGCTCCAAAACAATCTGTAGTGACCTGCCCCATCAATTTCAGCCGCTTCGTACAGTTCTTTTGGCACGCCATTAATGGCAGAAATAAGCAGGATCGTTCCCCCTCCAACCTGCCAGATGGACAGAAGGATTATGGCAGGAATAACCCAGTTGGCATCCAGCAGCCAGGCGGGACCCTTGATGCCGAACAGGCCCAGCAAGGCATTGACTGGTCCATCTTCAGGCTTGAGCAACCATTTAAAAATCAATCCTGCTGCCACAAGCGGCACCAATGAAGGCAGATAAATGATGGTGCGGTAAATGCGTTTACCACGAAAGTCATGAGAAAGCAGATTGGACAAGTACAGCGCGATGAGCAGGGAGACAGGTACAGAGACTATAGCGTAATAGAAAGTGTTTCTGAGCACTTTCCAAAAAAGAGGGTCAGCAGTAAGAGCCTTGGCATAGTTGCCAAGACCCACCCAGTTGGGTTTCTGAAATGAATCCCAATCGGTAAACGACAGATACAGCGAAGAAAACATAGGCACCGCAGTGAAAACTACAAAGCCGATAATCCACGGAGATATACATACGTAAAAGAACAGGGTCTCCCTAGTGCTCCGTTTCATTCCTCGACGCGAACCACGATGACGACGACCTATGGATGCGGATATACTCATACAAATCACCTCTTGACGATGTAAAAACACGACGGCAGGCGCATCTGACTTGGCGCAACAGAGCACTGCGGGTAAAAAGGCGCTACGGATCCGGCCATTATGCGCCGGATCCGCCAGCTGCCTGGAACTGGACTGACCCTGCTACTTGTTCAGAGCCTGCTCCAATGTCTTTTGAGCTTTATCCAAGCCAGTTTTGACATCCTGCTTGCCGTTCCAGGTTTGGGACATACCATCGGACATGGCCTTGGTGATCTGTGACCATTCTGGCGTCAACGGCGGAGCATAGGTCATCGAGGTAGATCTGGTGAAAGCAGTCAGATCCAATCCATTCTTATTCCAAGATGCCTGGGTAAAGGACTTGTCCTTGGCCGCAGCAAGGTTCGCTGGCATGTCGAGCCCGCTCTCGGCGATAGGCCGCTGTCCCTCTTTCGAGGTCAGATATTTCACAATCTTGATTGCATCATCCTTATGCTTGCTCTGAGAAGAGACCGTAAGGGCGTTGAAGAACATGGGTACAGCAGTCTTCTTGCCATGCCACAGGGGTGCAACTCCCCAGTTGAATTTGGCATCCTTAAGTGAGGAGATGTCCCAGAAACCAGTCACATTCATGGCTGTCTTACCTTGTGCGAACAGGGGGTCAGCGCCTGAATCCGTGATCTCCTGCGGCTTGGGAATGACCTCATACTTGTACATGAGATCTTGATAGAACTGCATGGCTTCAACATTCTCAGGCGAATTCACCACCGGCTTGCCATCTTTGTCGAGAATACGGCCGCCGTTTTGATAGATCCAGGTCATATACCAGGCCCACCAATCACCTTCGCAGTAGGCCCACTGAGTGGTCTTGCCATTCTCACGCTTGACCAATTTCTGGGCGTTGGTCAAGAAGGTATTCCAATCCCACTTTTCGCTGGGGTATTCCACACCAGCAGCATCGAAAATGTCCTTGTTATAGAAGATCACCGCTGGTGCCGCCCTGTCAGGAGCCCCATACAGCTTGCCTTTATATGTGTAGATCTTCTGATTGGTCTTGCCATAGTCTCGAGCGACGTTCGGGAAATCCGATGTCAAATCAGCTAGCTGACCACGACTGGAGTATGCGTTGATATTATCAGCCATTTCCAAAATATCGGGTGGTGTTCCGCCTGAAAACATAGTCTGGATCTTGGTATCGTAATCCTTGGCTATATACTGCAGTTTGACGGGGATATTGGGATATTTCTTCTTAGCCAGACTCAGACGTTTCTGCATGACACGTTTGTCAATATCACCACCCCAGATCGTTAGGACCAATTCATCTTTGCCGGCGCCACTGCTGCCCCCACAAGCCGCAAGTGAAGACACCATGGACACTGATGCAAGTACCGCGAGGATGGCGGTCAGGCCTTTCTTCTTCCAGGACCTCATTGAAACCTCCTTGGTTCAAAGAATCCTTGATTCTCATATATTGCCGGATGGCCAGGCATCAACGCACCAACCATTCGACAGGATTTCGACTCAGTGAAGACACTTACTGAATCGAATCAGCTAATTGCCAGTAACAATATAACGCATACAACTTATACGTGTCAAATATGATGTTGATTTGCCATAGCCTGCTTATATAAGCTGAAGAAGTCGTAGCATGATTGAAGTCAGAAGAACGATAGGTAATGAGCTATATGCAATGAATTCTTAGATTAATGGATTCAGCTGCATTGTTCGTTGTTTGGAGACGGCAATCAATTTCCTATGGTTCGGCATCGACAGCATAAACAGAAGAAAGACGAAGGTAGAATTCATGGTCACAATGCGTGATGTCGCCGCTTTGGCGGGTGTATCACAGGCCACAGTATCCTATGCCTTGAACGGGGACCCTATGATTTCCGAGGCCACACGTTCACGAGTCATGGCAGCGGCACAAGAACTCGACTACGCCGTTAACCTTTCCGCCAGAAACCTCAAGTCTGGTAAAAGTGGGGCTATCGGCTTGGTCGTCCAGGAAATTGCCAATCCATACGTCAGCCAGCTAGCTGACGCTATTTCAGAATATGCCTTGGGCAAGGGGCTACAAACAGTCATCCAACAAACCCTCTACCGTCGTGAGAGCGAAACCACAATTCTGGAGCATGTAATCAGCGCTTTCTGCGATGCAGTCATTTTCAGCCCCAGTAAATTGACAAGCCGGCAGATCAAGGCGCAATTACACGGCAAACCCGCTTTACTCCTTTCCGCTCAAGATGAAAATCCCGAATATGATGTTTTGCAAACCCCAGGCAAAAGAGCCATGCGCGAAGCCACCGATTATCTATTTGCCTCCGGCTGTCGAAATCCTGTTTTTTTTGGCATGCCCTATATACCTTTAACCGAATGCGTAAATCCGCTGAATTCAGCCACGACCCGAGTCGTCGGCTATGAATCCTCACTGGCAAACCACGGCATGAAACCAGGACCTCAACAGTTCATCAACCCTCCGGATTGGAGCCCCGGCACCAGCCGCCAAACCATGCTGGATTATATCGACTATGATCTTGCCTCCAATTACGAACATTCACCAAGGAACCAATACGGCAATCAGGTAAGCTTTGACGCTGTGGTCTGCATCAACGATGCTGCGGCGCTTGGCGTCATCAGAGCGTTAATCGATCGGAATATCAGCATTCCTGATCAAGTATCCGTTATTGGCTTCGACGGTATCTCCCAGGGAGCCTTCATCGCTCCCAGTCTGAGTACTGTGGCCTTCGACTTCGACGATATGGCCCGGCAGGCTGTTGACACCCTGGTGATGCGCCTAGACGAAGCCTCCGGGAAGACTCAAACCAAAACCAGGCAACAACCCCAAAGACTTACCGCCCACTATCAACTGTTGCAACGTGAATCGACGAAGTCCCTCTAAAAAATCCGAAACGACGATGATATACGTGTTCCATTGGTGACCACAGTCGCGACAGACAGGAGGACCATTAAACAATAGACATCCGAAACAGACTAAATGCAGGTCATGCCATGTCTTCGGCATGACCAAGTACCTATCCCGCTAAAAGAAACTTTCATGACAATACTGCCAGCGGGATAGCAGCACACGACCGACAGTCGCAGTACAGTGCTTCACAGGAAAAGAACAGAAGATTAAGAAACCTTGCCAATAGCATGAATTGTCAAATGGAACAACCTCGGCTTAAATGACGGGGATCAGGTCCATCTGAGCAATCCTCCTGAAACAGATGATGCCGTTGACCATCGGCAGAAGTATAAACAGGCTGAATCGGTTCCACTGAGTATGTGCCGATAATCCCAGACATGACAGTAATTGAGAAAAGAAGCCAGCTCAACCCTCAAACTCTCTTATTGACCAGTGCCATAATTAACTTATGTTTCGTATTCAACGGTTCAACTTTCCTGTACTCTCTTAATATTAGTAAGAATCGGTGTTCTAAATTCACTCCACATCCCATTTGAAACTACGAACCGCCAAAAACACAAGCAATACAGTAACAGCAAGCACGATGGAGGTTGAAAGCATAGCGCCCGTTTGTTGTAGAGGATTTTTTGACGCCCAGAAAATAAGATCTCCAAATAGAGTCGAAGGAATCCATCTGATAACATTCGTCAACCAATCTGGAAGGATGGCGAAGGGTATGGCCAGACCGCTGAGGAACAAAGCCAACAATTGCACGAGAGTTCCCAAGTTGGTTGCCAACTGCGATGAGGAAAGACACCCGCCCATTAAATAACCCAGAGCAAGGAACATGACCAGGCCCAATAAGGACACGACAAAAACTCGACCAACATCCCTGAGCGGAAGCAGATTAAGCAATACTGAAGCGCCGACTATGGCAATGATCTGCACGGTCGCCATAATGAACCTTACAACCAGATACGTCATCAAATAGTCAGCTTTGCGGATGGGCGTAGTTGAAAGTACCCGAAGAGCTCCTGATTGCCTGACCTCGGCCAAAGGGCCTGCAGTCATTGTCAAAGCTGTACCGGTCACTGCCAGAAAGAGGGCCATGGGCATGACAAAGGGGCTGAAGTCCGGAGCATCAGCCTGCCCTTTCATCATCTCGGACATGAGAAGGAACATACCAGCCATGGCAAAAGGGAAAATTATGACAAAAATAAAGTATGAAGTGTTCCTGATTAGTTCACGAGTCTGTAGCGCCAACAGGGGGCGAAGGTCCCGTTTTTGTGTCATCTGGAGTCCTATCAAAAATGAGTATCGTCAACTATTCAAAATCATGCCCGGTCAGCCTTACGAAGGCATCATAAAGGCTTGGTTCGTTCATACGTAATTGGGAAACCGCAGGATTGCTTGACAGCACAGCAATGACCGGATCCGTATCGTCGGCACGTATCGAGATGGTTGTCTTATCAATAACTTTCGGTTCGCCGAAAGTTCGAAGCATGCTCACCAGATCCAATATTCCATCTGGGCTTACTTGGCAAGATATCAACGTCCCCTCGGCATATTTCCTTATGAGTTCCTCCGGACTGCCTTGAGCTACAGACCGACCATGATCTATCACCGCAACTTCTTGGCACAGAACTCTCGCCTCATCCAAATCATGTGTCGATAAGACAATTGTCGTACCTTCTTCGGCCAAAAAACGAAGCACCTTCCAAAGGTCGTCTCGAGCCATTACGTCAAGACCAGTGGAAGGTTCGTCAAGTATGGCTAGTTTCGTCCGTCCGATGATGGATAAACCAACGTTCAGACGTTGTTTTTGTCCACCTGATAATTTCGCCACCTTGCGGAGCAGCAATTCGTCCAAGCCCATCCATTTCGCGACCTTGTCCACGTCGCGCGGGTGATCATAAAGACTGGCCCAAAATGACAGTATCTCCCCCACTCTTTCCTGGGGAAAGACAGTGGACTCCTGTGGTTGAATACTCACCCTCTGATGAATCCACTGCGAATCAGTCTGCGGATTCCTATCGAATATGTTGACAGTTCCGGAAGTCGGTTTTCTCAAGCCGACAGCTATTTCGAGCGTTGTTGATTTTCCGGCACCGTTAGGGCCCAGCAGACCAAAGATGCCCCCTTCAGGGACGGTTAAATCGAGGTGATCCAGGGCCTTGATAACCCCTGCTGGCGTTTCATACTCTTTAACTAGATTGCCAAGTTCTATAGCAGCATTCATTGGTGCCACCCTTTATGGTAGGTACAGCGGTTCGTTAAAGTTTCATTGCATTGAGCGGCCAAACCTGCCACACACTCTTTGAAAAGATTACCACCAATGGTGATTGAAATACATCAGCATAAGAACCGCTGGCTGTTAGGACCGAATGCTCAAGCACCTGTCTACAAATCTAAAGAGAAACATGCAACTCTACTCATTGGCGAATCAAGTGAGCCATGAGTATCTGCCACACGTTCATAGAAAGAAGAAAGAACTCACTTATTAATTCGATCAGCCATCGGCAATACGGAATCTCTGCGGTTCTCCTAATAAGACATCTGCAGCCCCCCTGCAGCCTCTCTAGCAAAACAAAAAACTATCTCCTAGAACCTGGTTTCCTCATCCATGGCTTCAGCAAGCGATTTGCTCAAATGCCTGAATCTCAAATGCCGGAGTTCCCCGAGCGGAAACAATGCGTCTCGCAGGTTGTTGGGCGTTGCTTTTACCGCAACGAGAACCCTTATCCGACTTCTACAGATGGAAGAGGCCCTGTCAGACTCTTTTTTATACTGGGAAGGATCGATCCCTCCCACGAAGCACCCAAAGCAGAACTACAAGTTGCTTGAACCTATCAGGTTTCCCCCCATGCGCAGTATGTCCAGCCACATACTGGGCACACTCAGTCCTACCTGACAGCGATTTGTACTTATACTCACCCGATGCTGGCGGTCGGCATTGTTTCACCGGGTGCTCATATAGCAAGCCAAACGGCGAATGCCAGGCTTGCTGCGCCCAATATGCACATCGCGAACCAGCGCTTGTCTTTCTTGCCCAATACAAATCCCCGAACAATCAGTGCCAAGCCGAGCAAAGCCGCGAATACCATAATCCAGAAACCCATGTTCTAGGCCTTTCGTTGAAGTTTGATGATTCGATCATGCTGGTCAGCCAGTGAGGCGTCATGCATAACGGTGACGATTGTGGATCCCGAATCTTGGTTCAGGCCAAAGAGCAGAGCGATGATCCTCGACCTGTTCGCTGAATCGAGAGCGGCAGCGGGCTCATCAGCAAGAACAGCCTCGGAATTCATAATGACGGCCCGCACGAAAACTGTTCCTACTTTTCTCCCACCGGAGCATTTAAGCGGTTTTGCCAAGTATAGACCCAATGCCCAGAGAGTCCACCACCTGGCCGAATCTTCCCGAATGCACCTTGCCTGGCGTCCCTGCCTAGAGCAGGTACAGCTTGATGTTGTTCGCGATGCTCAAGGACCTGATGAGCCTTGATTCCTGCAGAACGGACCTGATTTCCTGGCTCCTCCATGCAGCCGATTCAAGCTCGTTCTATAAGGACCATCCTGCGCTCTCCCCCTGCAAGCGAACCATCCGCGCAAACTCACCATCTGCGGACATAAGCTCCTGGGGAGAGCCCTGCTCGACCACATGCCCATGGTCAAGAACGACAATCTTGTCGGCCTGCTCGACAGTGCGCATCCGGTGGGCGATGACCATGACGGTCTTCCCCACCAGTAATTGCGACAGGGCTTCCTGCACCTGCGTCTCGTTCTCCACATCCAGGGAGGCGGTAGCCTCGTCGAGCAAAACAATCGGGGCATTCTTGAGGATGGCTCTGGCAATTGAGATTCGTTGCCGCTCGCCCCCGGAAAGCCTGGAGCCGTTTTCACCAATCATCGTCTGGTACCCCTGTGGCAGGCGCGAGACGAACTGGTCGCAGTTGGCAGCGCTGGCTGCAGCCAACACCTCCTCGTCACTGGCACCGCTCCGACCCATCCGAATATTGCCCAAGACCGTGTCATCAAAGAGCATCACGTCCTGAAAAACCACGGCATAGTCTCGCAGGAGAACCTCCGGATCCACTTGGCTCACATCCACCCCTCCTACGGTGATGGAACCTGAAGCGGCATCCCAGAAGCGAGCCGCAAGGCGGGCGCAGGTCGATTTACCGGACCCCGAAGGACCGACCAGGGCCGTAATCTCCCCCTCCTTGGCAGTGAAACCGACATCCTCAAGAACCGGCTCACCTGCCGCCTTACCCGCAAGGCCGGGATAGGAGAAGGCAACGTGGTCGAAGACGATATCGTGCCCATCGGGATGGAATTCCGTACTACCCCCGGCTACAGGTTCCTCGGTGATGGAGCGGATCCGCCGGGCCGAGCCCTGGGATTGGAAGAGCTCCGAAACCAGCATCAGCGCCTGATCAAAGGGCGAATAGATCCGTGAGACCATCAGGAGGAAGAGGAACATGACCATGAAGTCGATCCTGCCCTGGATAATCAATCCGGCAGCCACCAGGAAGGTCGTTGCCACACCCAACCTCAAAACCACCATGGCGGAGTTCATTATAAGACCATTGGTCATCTCGGTTCGGACTGTAGTGGCTTCGGTGTCGTCGATGGTCGAAAAGAGCCTGTCCAGATACCTGTCTTCCTGGTTGGTGGCGTGAATCTCCCGAACGCAGTCAAGCGCCTCCTGAATGCCGTCACTGACCCGCACCTGGGCCTGCCTCGTGCGCCGTGACGAGGCTTCAACAAATCGTCGAGTGGCAAAGATGATAGCGAAGGCCACCGGCACACTCCAGAAGGCAGCCAGGTCAAGAGCCCAATTGATAGGCAGAAGCGACAGGAATATCAGGACGGATGAGACGACCGCACCGTAGAGCTGGCTCAAGGCATGGGCATAGGCATGTTCCATGGTGGCCACGTCACCCAGAATGGTATCGGTCAGATCAGCTAGGTCACGCCGCCCAAAAAATGAGAGTGGCAGTTTGCGCAGTCTCTCGGCCAAGTTGATCCGCTGAGTTCCGGTCTGGCTGAAGACCGCACCGTAGGAGTAACTGTACTGGAACCAGGAGGAGCCGAAGAGAATGAGGGCAAAGACCAGGAGACCGGCTAGATAGGGCAAGATCTCCGGCAGGGGCGCCCCCGCTGTCAGGTGTCCGACAAAAGCGTTCATGACCAGCAGAAGAGAGGCCGTTCCCGCCATGATGATCAGATTGGTCAGTGTAGTCCACAACGTTCCCAGAACCACGATTCTCACGCCCTGATCGGACAGGGCGTACTTCTTCTTGAATGAGGCGAGCACTTATGCCTCACCTCCTTCCCTCTGAATGTCGGAATCACCAGTCGACGAGTCCGCAGCGTATGGCCCGGCACCGGAAGCGGCGTACTCCTCACCCACAGTGGAGCCTGCGAGGTCGTGATCCGCTTTGCCGGCAGCCTTCGAAGAGTTGTTGACCTTCCATGAAACCGCCCGCTTGTAATCAGACCAGAGACGGGCATAGGTACCCTGCGCATCAAGAAGCTGGCGATGTGTACCCTGCTCAACCAGACGGCCCCCGTCCAGCACCAGAATTCGATCGACGTGGGCCACAGTCGACAGGCGGTGGGCAATCATAAGAACGGTTCGCCGCCGACCCCCTTCATCCTGGGTCAGCTTGGTCAGCGCCTTCTGTATCAGGACCTCGTTCTCAGGATCGGCAAAAGCAGTCGCCTCATCCAGAACCACAATGGGAGACTTTTTGAGGATTGCCCTGGCCAGAGCCACGCGTTGGACCTCTCCCCCGGAAAGATAGGTTCCACCCGAACCGAGCACGGTATCCAGCCCATTGGGAAGCTTGTCGACAATGTCCACGCACTGAGCCGCCCTCAATGCGTCCAGTACCTGCTCGGGAGTCGCTTCTGGCCTGGCTGCGCGGACGTTTTCGAGCAGGGTCGTCGAAAAGAGCCTGTTGGCCTGGAAAACGAAGGCGACCTGCCCCATCAGATCGTGGGGATCCATGGATCTGACATCAATGCCACCCAAAGCGACCCTGCCCGAATCCACATCCCAGAAACGCGGCACCAGACTGGCACAGGTCGATTTTCCTCCTCCCGAGGGACCAACCAGAGCCACCATTGTGCCCTCCGGCACCTTGAAGTCAATCCGATCGAGTGCCGGACGATTGGCACCTGGATAGCTATAGGACACCTGTTCCATGGATGCATCCGCCGACTTCGGGTGTTCCGGTTCGGCAACTACCGTCAGGGGATCAATGCTGAGCACGCCGGTGATTCTGTTCAAGGCATCGTCGGCCTTGCTGAAGGACTCATTGGAGAACTGCAGACGGGTCATGGCTGTGGGAACCATGCCCGAGAAGACGGCGTAGAAGGCGAAATCAGTCAGGAAAGAGGTGAAGTCACCATGCCCCGAAGCCAGCAGGATGGCTACAGGAACAAGGAAAATTACAGTCCCGTTCAGGGCCGTCATCTGAATGGTCTGGGGCAGGTGGCAGATTTGCATGGCATAGTTCCTGGCTATTCGGCTGTAGTGCTCGATGGCCTCGTGGAAGGCCTTGAAGGAATAGACCGTCTGTTGGAAGACCTTGACCACAGGAATGCCACGGACATATTCGGTTCCGGTCTTGGACATTCGCACCAGGGCATCCTGGTACTTCTTCACAAAGGACTGTCCCTGATCGTTCATCATGACACGGATGCAGACCAGGGCGATCAGGATGGGGAAGAGACAGGCCAGGCCCATACGCCAGTCGAAAGCCAGCATCAATATCGGCACACCAAGAATCATGGCGAAGGAGCCGGCTGCATCAGGGAGGATATGGGCAAGCAGATTCTCGGTATCGCCGGCCGAGCCATCAATCGTGCGACGCAACTCGCCTGAAGCGTGGAGGTCAAAATACCCCAGGGGCAGGCTCATCAGGTGGCTCATGGCCTCTTTACGCATGTTGGAGGCACTCCGGAAGGCTGCCAGATGCGCCATCAACAGTCCTGCACAGTACAAAATGACGGATGCCACCGCAAACCCCAATCCAACCCATCCGTATGTGGCGATTCCCGTGGCCTGGGACCACTTCGGCGCTACGGCGAGGAGGTCTTTCACCGCCAGCCATATGCAGATGTAAGGTCCAAGGCCGGCAATCGTGGAGAGCGCGGACAGACCACAGCCGAGATAGGAGAACACCTTGCGAGGGCCAGCGAAATCAAGCAGCCGCATCAGGGAACTACGCCCATGCGACTTTTCCTGTCCAGGCCAGCCTCCACCGCCCTGAGCTTTACTTTCTATAGGATCCGGTTTGCTTCCCGAATCCACATGGTCTGTGGTCATCCCTTTCCTCCTGATTTTCATCCAAGGCCTTGTTGTTCGTTGCCATTGAACGTAATCTGAGAAATCAACGGCTGGAAGACCGTCACAGAGGGACGGATGAATCCATAAAAGGTGCGAACGAAAACGAAAGTCTATCGAGATCGCCACAAGGCCGGCAGAATGAAACCAGGTGAGCAATGACCGACCACGAGATGCACTCCGAATCCCGCGAGATTCAGACCCTGTACCGCCCCCAGGTGGAACAACTCGGCATGGAGCTCCATCACCGGTCGGGTGGATTGGAAGGGCAGGTCGATGGCGACATCTGTCGGGGAAGATTCCAAGCCAATCCGGCAGGTCCTTATTGCCTGGTCATATGGCACGACATCACCTTCCTGCGCGAGATGAGCTTCATTGAGTACGCCATGACCGACTACGCCTGCCTGACCCTGGATGAAAGCCCGACATCCAGCCCCGCTCCTTACGGGTTGCAGCCGTGTACGATGCAGGAGGGCAATATGGTCTCCCTGGTCCAGCGGGCAGGATCGGTCACCAACCGTATGCCGGCAGGCTTCCGTTCACGGACCCAGAGCATCTGCATCCTGCCCCACTATTTCATGGAGCTGGAAACCCAGTGGCCCGGCCAGGTCAAGGGACTCTTTGACGCCTTCTGCCAACCCTGGCCATCCGGTATCGCCCTGGCCGCTTTAACCGCCATGTCAAAGTTTTCCCCAGGAAGGCCGGACCAGACGGAGTTCCTCATAAAAGCACACATCGACCTCCTCATGGCAATGTTGGCCCAGGCTTTCTCCGCCCTTGTACAGAGCCACGAACCGTCATATGACTATGACCTAGTCCAACAGGCCAAAGCCCACATACAATCCCACTTGGGCAGTGACCTCTCCATTGATCAGATAGCCCAATCCCTGTATGTGGGACGCACCCGTTTATGCACCGCCTTCAGGCATCAGACCGGCACAAGTCTGGCCAGGTACATCAGAGAGCGAAGAATGGACCAGGCCCGCCATCTTCTCTCGTCCACTGGGGAGGACATTACCTGGATCGGCCGGCAGGTCGGATATATGCGCCCTAGTTCATTCAGCGCGGCTTTCACCAGAGAAACCGGTGTTGCCCCAATCACTTGGCGCGGGCAGTGCAACCGTGTCGGTTAGTCTCGCCCCAATGGAAGATTTCACAGTTGCGAAAGCCATACAGCTGAAACAGCGTCCCTGGCTGACCCATGCTGCGTGTAGCGGCAGACGGACGCTATCACAGACCCACTCATCCCCCTGACACCATCAATCAGCATCAGCCAAGCGGCTCATATCTGACATGCTCCGAACCAACCGTTTCGTCTCCATGCAACGCTACGGGAGAAGATGCGCGAAACTACGAAGCACAGGCATCAGAACTACTGCCTTACTCCCCTATCAGCCATTCGCAAATACTACAAAGCCAGACCCTTTTCATCAATGACGTTCTATGGTATGTTGAAATAAATTATGAGGGAGTCGCCTGCATGCTGCAGCGCCGCGCATGATGTGGATATACAACAATCCGACAGTCAGACAGGTGCAATGATGAACTAGAACCATACCGGTATCTGCAGCGATTCACAAACCACCGGAAACGAAAAGCTGATCTTTGGCATGCGCGGACGGGCTGTCTCATTCCCAATCATGTTGATCCTGTCCTTCTTTTTCATAGCTCCAGGCGCATTCACGCAGAACCCTATTCGCGTGGACTGTTGGATCACAGCCTTGATGCTTACGGCCGTGGGCGTTGTAGACGACCTCATCGTGGAACATGGCACAGTAGACCGGGCTTGGGAACGGTGGCAGGTGCAAAAAGGCCTGACCTGAACACCAAAACATGTCTATCACCACTCGGTCTATCCGCACCAAAATTAAGACAAACGTTAAAAATCCCACCATGAAAATGAGCGCCTCTTGAGAGACAATGACGACAAAACCGACTAGTGGCGCCGAACACTGCGGGTCTGGGCCAATGCACGACTGCTCATGAGCATGCTCATGGTTCCCCTTCCGCGATACATTCTCTGCGGCAGAAAGCACAGTTATTCATCTCGTCTTCTTAGCTGTGACCAGGATTCTGCCCCGCCTGTGATCTTTACGATAAAAGAACGAAAGAGGATACCTTCCAACACCGCGAGCCCACAAGACAAAACCTCAGTTGAGCGACCGGAATCTGGTTCTTTGACTAGACCTTCCGGGGAAGGAAATAGATGTCATTGGCGGATTTCCCGAAGCCCATCACCCTGCCCTAGGCAGATGCGCAAAACATCAAGGACCTGAAGCTTCTAATTTAGGGCATTACATATTGCTTCTCTTCGAAGCACAAGCGCAATGGCGGCACGACTTATGCCGTAAGCATGTGTGAAGCAGACAAAAACAGACTCTATCATTGTAGCACAACCAAAGAACACTATTTGAACGACAGACATACGTGTCACCCACTGTTCCAGACAGCTTTTACTTGCCCGAAGATGAGCATGACACTTCAGAAAAGCGGATTCAGCGATCATCCCACTCCTGTTTCTGCCACCCGCGTACTCCTCGCACGAGCAGGGATCACCAGTCCGTTCCTGACTTTTTACATAGGGTTCCTCTACGGCAATACAGCGCTCTCTAATTCGTCCGTAAAAGGCTTCGAGTAAGACGATATGCTTCTTACCCTTTATCAGCGATAACCGAACGTAGCCCCTGCCAGGCTTTCGTGCTTTTCAGTATGAGCGCACGGCCGGGTAAACTTGACCAAAATCTGGTTCGCTCCACTTCATCGATAGTGGCTCACTCGATCGAAGGATCATCGCAGCAGCAGACTTCACCTTCTGTGTTAGACACCCGAGTGTCGCGAAATAGGACCAAGTGGCCGCCTTTCACTTTTGGATTTTGGGGAAAGTTGCAAGATACAGAGACTATAGAAGCGACTTGGACTGCGGGTAGATCTTCTAGAAAACCAATTGGGGCTTCAGGGAAAACTTGACCATCCAAGCCAGAGGAACGCCTCAATTCAAGAAGGCCTCGCAATATCCATCCTTTGGCAGTTGCATAGGCTCTGCTCTTAATCCCCTCAGCCAACAAAGTGCCGAGAGTCGGTACAGGAAGTCCTTCGGCATCCAGAATCGACAGGATGCATGCTAGAACACAACAGTTGTCCTCCCACTCCACCCGTGGTAACTTCGTCCCGTCGGACAAGGCAAGGCCTCAAGAGAACATGTTGCGGATATCGATGAGACTTCAAAACGGTACCGGATATGGTCACTTCGTTCTCCTTTGTTGAGTTTTATTTTTTCCACACAGTGTGGACAGAAAATGCAGTGCGCCAGCTTCAAACAGCAATGAGCAAACCAGACGCACCTTTCATTACTTCACCTAGTCAAGCTCATTATCGCGGTATCCCGCCGCCTTTTGCGCAAAGACAGATGCCATACAGCCATATAACCTACAAGCCATTTTGCACTCCTTTTGAGAACCCCACACGAAGGCGACAAGTTCAGAAACTCAGCGGAATCGAAATCATGCGAAAGCCACTTCAGAGTCTCTTATCAAGACGCTTTCTGGCAATTCCTTTTACGTTAGAAAGAACCATGATATCGAGAAAAAATGGACGATTACCTGGATACAGGTAGCATTCTGCAGAAGGGACATCACCGAGGAAAGAGATCGAGCCCATGTAGACTCGAAAAACTGGCCGGCAATCGTAGTTACTGAAAGCTAAAGAGCTGTGGAAATGCCGCAGGTGCGGGAAGAAAGAAGCAAACAGTTGGCCTTACGGGAAGAACCAATGAGCCGGCTGCCCCGACGGTCTGTGGATAATCAGGGAGAATACCTGCCGAATTCAATAAATTCCACGTTACCGTCCGGATGGTGCATCACCTACCCCAAGAGCATGATGGGACGCAAAGTGACTTTAACGCACCTACTCGCTCGGGTGCTGCAACTGAAGATGAAGCCAAACATACGCAGTCCAATATCTCATATTCCACAATCAAGACGAATCAGCCATCGCGCCAAACAGCAATGGCTAGCTTTCTTTGGCTTATGGTTGTTATACATGTTCCCCACAAGGAAAATACTCCAACTACAAAATCGGACACAACCAGGTCAACCTACTGGCATCCTCTGACGTGAATACACAGCTCATCCGAGCAATAGTCGGCTACACATCCGACACTATGGTTGAGTAGCGTTGTTATGGCGACGTTGTCAATCACCTCAAGGCCATAAAGACACTGAATGTCTGCCTAGAACTATGTCAGTAAGCATCTCACAAAGACCAGCAATCATATGGAACAATCCTCATTTCTGAGAGTAAAATAAAACTTGGAGCATATATTGTCAAAGAAGCGACTATTGGAGGAGAGTAGAGTGAAGCACATAAAAGAGTGGCCCGAAGGATCGGTTTTATTACTCTCCTATTTGCTGGGTTCTTTTTTACTTTTTTTACTTTACTTTTGCTTTCTCATTCACAAAAATATAGATGCTAATACAGCAGTTTTAATTCCTACTTTATTAGTCTCAGTACTTACAATCGTCTGGAACATATCGCGCAATTTACTAAAACTGGATAAACATAAAGTAGTCTATAAAGTCGCTGAAGTGTGTCCTATCATTATAATTATATTGTCGTTTATAATGGAATTTTATTTATTGAAGAACCTTCTTGCGAATGTGAGCCTTGCGGATTGGATAAAAGTTTTCATATTGCCCGTTTTTACATTCTTAACTGGTGTTATATACCCTTGGATTTCCGGTTGGGCCGACAACCAAGAGAAACCAAAAGCTAAAGCCAAAACGTGCTGTTTCAAAATTAAAAGTTTGATAAAAGAAAAACTAGATTGCATTCTCGTAGTTTTTTATATCTTAACTATTCTTGCAACTTTCTATATATCTTTTTGCAGCTAATTCTCAGCTTAAAATACACTTAAGAAAAAAGACGGATGCCTTTACATATAGTTACACATTTTAAATATATTTTAGAAATAAATGTCGTACTTTGATAACACAATGGACTGTCTTTCGTGTTCTTTGACTCATCAGTAGGCATAGGCAATAGCAAGCAAAAACCAATCGTGACTGTAACAATAAGCGGGATTGTCTAATCCGCGGTAAATCGTTTGTGACTACTTAAATGATGTATCTCACCTTGGCCAGTTAATATACGTAGAGCATAGGGGTGCTGGTCCAGCTTAAGCCGCACATATGCTCGGCCAGCAAGCTTAAGGATATCCTTATATGCGATCATGAGATAGGAAATATCAGGGATAGACTTCAGGAACTTGGAATGAAACAAATTGTTAAGGATGCAGCCTGCCCCAATGGCCGTTAATAGGACGCAAAGAGATAAGACCGATCGGCCACCGCCCCTATCAATGACAATTGCTACACGTGCGCTGTGACCGACCAAAGGGGAACATTGAAAATACCAAATCAGAAATGTCATGCAGTTCGAGACACTAGGGTTACGATGACATAGCGATTCAGACTACTAAACGAGAGCCGAACCGAACGAACTGTTCCGAGGAATATGGATAAGTTACGTGCTGATTAAGGTTTAACACATCATATTGCACATGGCTTTCCCGGAATTGGGATATATTATTAGTCCTGTCACCGTAATGAACATGCCAAAGTAGAGATGTTATATCGATATATGTCGGTCGACTCTTGATCCTCGGCAATAAGTTTAATCTTCAGTATAGCTTGAAGTCAAGCTTCGAAGGTTTCATTGGGACTAGGAAAGCTTCATGCGGGCGGATAAGCAATAAATCAAGAGCTTGGCAGACTCTTTCTTCAATTGCGGTATTAGGCCTAGTAATCGTAAACCAGTCGGCAATGACTTGACTCATTGGCTGCAGTCTGAAGGCCTTACCGTTTTGGACTTCATTCTGTTTGAGGACAAGCAAGAAAGGACATAGTATGACATTGAGGCTTGAATCAAAGCTTGGGTGATTATCATCCAGTGCCCGCAGAATCCACCAGCATACCTTGTATACAGCGGATCTGCCAAGAGTTCCACGATATTGACCGGCTAGGAGATCTGCACACCTGGAACCCTATAGAAGAAAAACAATATACACTGTTCTATACATGCTACCACGGATGGATTGGCAAGCCGGAAACGCTCCTTGATGTGTTTTTAGACCAGCCGGGTAACCATGAGAAGGAATTTGCAGTATAGTTGCAAGATTAACTCAACCACGATCACGAGTATTCAACCTAAGCTACTAACTTGATAATAGAATTGGTCAATGACCAAATCTCACGGGATGCTCCTCTGGTTAACGCCGACCAATGCTGGTTTCTGGTAAGTCCTAATTAGATTGATATCTTGAATTTCAATTATGCTGATTCACTGATAGTCGGCTAGGAGAATAGACCCTACTCGTATCAACGTTCATAGTTTGGCCAGCAAAGGGAACATTACCTCCGGCATCAACAGCACGAAATTAAGGTCGAGCTATACATGTTATGAAAATATCGTCAATTTCATTAATATGTATCATCTTATGACGCTAAGCGACGATCCTCATCCATCCTTGGCTCGCCCTTATGAGGCTAGATATTCAAACAGGGCTACTGAAATGATCAAATTCCTCGGCCACCCTTTGGCTGACGCGGACTATTCGTACTTCCAGACGGTCATCGACAAGGTAGACCTTTACGAGAGCAATACCTCCCCCCTGTTTTTACTGCAACGAGAATCGATTGAATAGGGAAAAGGTCAAGAAGGAGGATGGTAAAGCGCACAAGATGAGATGTTCAAAAGTAAATCGTCCCATTACTGAACATGGACAGACCCTGGACAACAAAGATCCCGGCAGGAACCTGCTTCACAAACTTCTACTGGAAGGCATACTGACCATCCATCATGCAGGCTCCCATATTCTTTTGCGAAGGGTACTATTCCACACTTCTAAAAATGGAAGCACCCTAGCGCCAAGAGACTGAAGGGAGAACGTAGTGCATATATGTCCATTAATAGCGTGCAAGTTTAATGGAGCTGTAGTCGGCGCCGAAGCCTGCTGCTTGAGCCTCTACTGTGTTTGACATAAACTTGCGAATCTTAGGACAACCGAAACGCATTAAGCCCCAGCTGGCCATGCAGACGATGATACACACCCGGTCGTTGAAGATCCGAATGTGGCCACTAACTTCTGTTGTTGCGTGTTTGGGCATGCGATTGTCTGCCATAACATTGTTTCTCCCACCTATAGCAGTCTTGGTCAGCGATTACGGCCTGTGGTCTGTCTAGAGGTTCACCGTATACACCTACGAACGTATCCCGCCGACGCTGACGCCGTCACCGCAGACGATAGGCAACCGAATGATAGGAAGCGTCCTGGTTACTGTACCAGACCCGGCGGACCGGTCCGCCCGCTAGAATCGTGTAATGTAGCGGCACGCCATAGATATTCTGCCGAGCACTCAAACGCAGCCTTTTACTGTGTCGTTGATTTCGGATCGGTTCGGCCCAGCCGTGCGAGACGCTACTCAGAAGGTAGATCCGATACTGCATTGCTTTATACTAGTGAGGGATTGAGATGGTTCCTCCATATGCTGACTGATAACGCAAGTAGTTATCGCAGGATAGTCATAGCAAGAATCCGTATTGCCCCCTCCGGTCTGACAGCAACCCTAACCTCTAGGAAGCGGTATACAACAAAATCTGGCGGAAGACTATGTTCAGCATCTGGAATCTGTTCAAGTGGTGATAACGGCAGACTTTATAACGACTAAACTTCGACAAGTTATAGAAATATATAAAATAGAAAATGTAATAATTTTGTGATTAAAAGAAGACGAGTAAGAATTTTCTTTACGAGAGCAGGAATATAAGAACCGCTGAATTCCAGTGATTCCGTTTACATCAAAATGACTATGTGTCGGTACTTATTTACATTCCGACCTCGTAATTCCATCGATTCGCCTAAGACTCCGACGCTAATGACAAAAAACGCGTGATAGAGTAGCTCTCAAAGCACTAAGCGAGGTAGCTCATGGTTAAAGAAAAACACACTGAAACAGCAAAATACAGTGGCATTCTCCACCTCCCCGGCGGCAATGACATACCATGCGGAGTGATGGCCGATGGAACCAGACTTCTTTCGGAAAGGAAAGTGTCTGATGCTCTCGGTTCAAAAAGAGGGGGATCACACTGGAAAAGGCAGAAAAAAGAGGGGAACAGACTGCCAGTGTTCATATCCGCCAACAACCTTATACCATATATTTCAGAGCCCCTCAAAGAAAAACTCGTGAACAGACGAGCATGGAGACAGGTGGGCAAGGGAGGCAATGGGGCGTCAGGCATAGACGCAACAGCACTGCCAGGAATCTGCGATGTATATCTTAGAGCCAGAAGGGAGGACGCTCTTGTTCCGTCTCAGGAACATATAGCGGCACAGGCGGAGATCCTGATGACCGCGTTAGCCAAAGTCGGCATCGTCGCCTTAGTAGATGAGGCTACAGGTTATCAAGAGGAACGCCAACATAACGAGCTTCAACAACTTCTGAGCAGATACATCGCCGAAGAGCTACAACCTTGGGCAAAGCGATTCCCTGACATTTTCTATCAGGAAATGTTCCGCTTGAAGGGATGGGACTATGAAAATCTTGGAGCAGGCGCGAAGAAGCCTCGAATTGTTGGAAGGCTAACCAACGAAATCGTCTACGAGAGGCTTCCTAAAGGAGTCCTTACAGAGCTGAAAAAGAAAAACCCGCCAAAAGACAACGGGCGAAGAAAGCACAAGCACCATCAATTCCTTACCCAGGATATAGGCGACAAACACCTCAACACTCAAATCACGGCAGACATAGCATTAATGCGGGCTTCAAAAACATGGCAAGGGTTTATGACACTACTAGACCGAGCCTATCCAAAACCAGGCCCACAACAAGGCGAACTCGAAACTGACTTCGAATGAGCCCCACCTCCACTTATATTGAGGCACAATCAGCCTCGCTTCGGCAGGGCTCCACATATAACCCACAACAGTGTTTATGCTAATCCAAGAACGGCAAGAATGAGTCCAATAATAATCGACCAAGCCCTATAAATTTCTGTAGAAGCTAATCTCTCTTTATATGTGTCTGTCTTCTTTATGACATCAGCCTCATCTTTAGACAACATTACATCAAGGGTGTTATTCATATTTCTTACGGACCAGTCAAAGTATGTGCCGAGGGCCACTATGAACGCAGCAAGGGCCTGGATAAATGGTTTAACCCAAATGTCGAAAAAGTTATTCTGAATAACGCTTAATATCACCAAGCCAATATAAATAAGAACAATTACTATGCATGCAATAACGAAACACCTCGTTTTCTCCATACCGAAGTATCCTGTATCAAGTAGTTCTTTTGCTCTTTGTTCTATTGCCTGATCATCCTTTGCGGTTTCTTCCTTTGTCTGATTTTCCTCTAACTTTTTCTCTTTGTCCTCCTGGCTAGGAGTACTTTCACCCATACACTGCAGTTTATGCCGTTCTGCACACATGACTTCCCCTTCCTAATAGACTCCACCGTAGACTAAACTATAATTGTTACGCTAAAGCGGGGATGGGGCGCATCTGCCTAATCGATGCCCACCGACTATCGATTTTAAGCATAATCTGCTGGCTCCCCTTAAGGGGAGCCAGCAGTGTTAGAATATGGCATATTAGTTGACCATAAAACCTGACAAAGTTACTTCCCTGATACAGATACCAATCAGTATTGATACGACCTGCTTCGGCTGGGCTTTCCATATGCTCCAGGAGTGTCGGAATAATCCGATGCCATTTAGCATACATTTTAAATTGAAGAGTCTAAAACAGAAGAAGTAAAGCCATACAGTCATTGAAACTGTAAGGTTCCCATATAGTGCGCCAGACAGGATTCGAACCTGCAACCTGCTGATCCGTAGTCAGCTGCTCTAATCCGTTGGGCTACTGGCGCATGTCATCTTGACGAGGAACTCGTTTTTGACAACTCATTTATACTACCGCAATTGTGGATTCTGTCCAGCCTGGTGTGTCGCGAAGGAAGCGGGAAACCACAGGCTTCAGGCTGACTGTGACCAAGACAGCCAAAGCAGATATTCTACGTTGCCATGGGCTCCGGTTATGGGCGATGGTATGGTAGCTCGGACAACGAATTTATGCTCACATGCACAGGCTAAGACGCGCTCCAGAGCCTCTTGTCTGCGGTCCTCGTCTGTCACAATGCCATGATGGCCCAGCAGACTACGTCCGACCTCGAACTGGGGCTTGACCAGCAACAAGCAGTTAGCAGCAGGCGCCAGCAAGGCAGGGAGGACGGGAATGACGTAGGTCAGCGAGATGAAGGACACATCAGAGACCACGTATTCCGGGCGATACGGCAGGTCGCCCGACTGGACTTCGCGTATGTTGACACCGCTCATGTCAACCACCCTAGGATCAGCCGCAATTCGCTCCAGCAACTGTCCGTGGCCCACATCAAGGGCGATAACCCGCCTTGCGCCATGTCTGAGCAGAACGTCTGTGAAACCACCTGTGGAAGCCCCGATATCGAGGCAGAGCCTGTCCTGCGGATCGGGCATTCCCTGCGCCGCAAAAGTCGTCAGAGCACCCTCCAGCTTCAGTGCTCCACGGGAAGCATAGTCATCGCCGGGATCCAGAAGGATCACATCGCCTGGCTGGACACTCTGAGCAGATCTTGATGCCGGATAATCGTTGACCGTGACCCGGCCCTCACGAATCAGTGCCTGGGCTCTGGCTCGTGAATCCGTCAGCCCCTGTGCAGGCAGGATGCGGTCAAGTCGGTCGCGGGCAAGAGCCACGGTTCTTCTGCGGCCGTCCCCAGCGCTGACGACCGTATCCTCATCGTTCACTTGCCCTCCCGATTCAAGTCCTGCTGAAGCCCGGCCAGCACATTGCCGAGCATCTCAACCTGTTGGGCAACGTCCAGATCGTCCAATTTCGCCAAATCAGGGAAACGTTCCAAAAGAGGGGCCATGGCTTGCTTATCCATGGGCTCTTCAGGTGCTGACGCAGCTGTATTCTCGTCTTCTGTCTGTGAGGACCCTGCAGAATCCTCAGACTCAACAGGCTGCCCGGTCTGGCCGGACTGCTCAGACAGCCCGTAGTCATTGGAACCTTGCGAAGATCCACTCGCTCCAAGCTGTCCTGACTTGACCTCTTCCGACATTGGCGCTACGCCCCGACGACAAAAGCAGGCAGATCCAGCGAATCCATATCGCCACCACGATCCTGATATTCCCAGAGCGCACAGGCGCAGGCCCGCACAGCATTCAGATCAGACATGGGGTCGCTACCGCCTTCAAGAGCACGCAAGGTGATATGCCCATCATCATCCACCTTCGCGGTTTGGCCGCCACAATGCCAGATCTGGTCTGCCTCCTTGCTAGGCTGTGGTTGCGACTCGGCCAGGCCACGCAGGTCTTCGGCCAGATAGGTCGGTCGCCACTTGGCTGGTGCAGTCAGAATAGCGGGTGTTCGAGCCACACCCGTCAGGACGAGCATAGAGTCGTAGCCGCCCCGGTTGGCTGCTTCGATGTCAGTGTCCAGACGATCCCCCACAGGCAGGCATCGGTCAATGTCCAGGATCTTCTTCTGGTCGCCGGCCAATAGCTGCCGGGCCTCGTCGTACATGGCTGATTCCGGCTTGCCGGCCGAGTCCTCCGGTTGCTTACCAGTAGCCAGAATCACCGGTTGGAGCATGGCCCCATTGCCGGGTGCCATACCGCCCTCCCGGGGAAGGGTCTGGTCCTTGTTGGTGGTGAAGTAACGTGCACCGTTTTCGATGGCAAAGGCGGCCTGAGCCAGGTCCTGCCAGCTCAGTCCGGGATACCAAGCTTGGATGACGGCCTCTGGCTGATCTGCAGCCTTGTCCACGGGCACCAATCCGTTGATGCGGATCTGCTCGCGCAGATGGTCGGATCCGATGATCAGTACCCTGGCGCCCTCCTGCAGGTATCGGCGCAACATTCGTGCGGCGACGACGGCGGAAGTAATGACCTGGCCGTCGTCCAGGGTCAGCCCAAATCCTCGCAGCTGATCGGCCACCACATGGGGAAACCGGGATGCGTTGTTGGTGGTATAG
This sequence comes from Bifidobacterium sp. JNUCC 75, assembly GCF_054819865.1. Lineage (NCBI taxonomy): Bacteria > Bacillati > Actinomycetota > Actinomycetes > Bifidobacteriales > Bifidobacteriaceae > Bifidobacterium > Bifidobacterium sp. JNUCC 75. Next base: position 260,717 of record NZ_JBTHIF010000001.1, read on the forward strand.
GCCATGCGCATGCCAAGCGTCTGGGCGCGGTCGATGCCCTCGGCCGCATGCTCAACAGGGTCAGCGCCCCGGTAGACCACTCCGTCTAAGTCCAGTAGAGCCAGACGGTAGATCTTTGCCAGGGCGTCTTCAGCTCCTTTGAGGAAGACGGTCATGATTCGGCCTTGGCTTCATCAGACGTATCAGACCCTTTGACCTGCTCATCCTTGGACTCTTCATTCTGATGATCGGCAGTATCGGCTTTGGAACCTGCATCCTGGTCAGACAGATCACCACCGTCAGCAGCCGGTTCATCGGCAACAGTCACGTCGGTTTCGTTGCCAGTCTGGTCGCTTTGAGAGCCATCCCCCGAAGCTTCCACATCAATGCGAGAAGGCTCTCCCTCGGATTGCTTCACAGCATCCGACGATTCCTGCATTCCAGATTCGGACATTAGGGATGAATCAGCTGACTCAGTCGAATCAGTTGAATCAACTGTGTCAGTTGAGCTCGCTGAATCATTCGAAGCTACTGATTCAGGAGATTCCTCAACCTTGCTGTCATCGGCACTCTGTACCGATTCGTCAGTGACATCAGACTCAGCGGCCTCAGTTTCAGTCTCAGTCTCAGCTTCAGCCTCATCCGAGTCGTCCTCGCCGCCATCCGAGTCGATGGAGAGATCCTCCATCATGGCCGGATCCAGGTGCTCCAGGTCGTAGTCAATCAGGATCTCCTCGGACTGTCCGTCCTTCTGGCCATCCTCGTCCTCATCCTCGTCGGCATACTCCGCTTCCAGTCGATCCAGCAGGGGTTCCAACTCCAGAGCCTCCTGGCTGCGACCAGCCTGTTCAAGGAAATTCTGCTCGGCCTGCACGGCACGCATCCGGTAGTCGCCGCTGAGCCCGCGGGCCTTGACCAGGGCCTGAACGGTCTCGATGGCCTTGTCCCACAAGCCCAGATCACCCAGCGCTCCGGCATAAACCAGGAACATCTCCGCCTTGGACTCGCCCTGCAGCTGGCTGCCCTCCTCGGAGGTAGCCTCCTCAATGGCCTTGCGGGGATTGCCCAAACCACGTTCGCAGTCTGCGATGAAGGGCAGGTAATCAGAGTAGCCGTTCATACGGTGTGCGGTACGGAACTCCTTCAAGGCCAGCTTGTAGTCGCCTTGACGGTAGGCGACCAAGGCCAGGGTCTCCCGGGCAAGATCAATCCTGGAAGCCTGTCGTGCAGCCCATTTGGCATGAGCCAGGGCCCCCTGGGGATCGGTCTCCTCCAGCGCGTAGGCGGCCAGGATGTGCAGACCGATGTTCTCCGCGTGCTCCTTACTCAGTCCACGCAGGCGCAGGCGGTCATCCTTGGAGAGCATGGACCATTCCAGCCCCTTGGGCATCTTGGGCTCGCCGGGCCGACGGTCCGTATAGGGGTTCTGCGAGGGGTAGGAGATGGTCCCGTCTGAGTTGCGGCGAGCACGGTCATAGCCATTCTGGCGGTCACGCTGATAGGACCCGCGGCGGTCGTCATGGCGATGATCGTTACGACGACGGTCATCACGGCCATGCTGGCCCTGATACCTGTCGCCACGGGAACGGTCGCCCCGATAGCCGCCTTGACGACGGTCATCACGGGAGCGGTCGCCATAGGAGCGGTTGCCGTAGGGACGATCCCCATGTGAACGGTCATGACGTGGACGGTCATCACGGGAGCGGTTGTTCCAGGGGCGATCCCCACCGGACCGCTCATCCTGCCGACGATCAAACCTCCGGTCGTCATCCCGACGGTGGTCCCCGTGGAAGCCCTGGCTACGATCACGGTCACGGTCATGCCGCTGGTAGCCATACCCCGACCGACCGCGGTTGTTGTCACGATCACGATGCCCATATCCGCCATTCCCGTTGGCATGGAAGTCGCGACGTGGACGGTCGCCATCCTGCCGACGGCCGTGGCGGTCACGGTCGGAATCCCTGCGGAAGCCGCCGTGACCATCATGACGGTCATGCCTATATCCGCGATTGTCGCGCTCGAACCGGTCGTGCCCGCGCCCGCGGAAGGGCCGCTGTCCATTCCTGCCCTCGGAACGACGCTCTTCGCCGCCCTCGCTGTCATGGTTGTGGAAGTTGCCGGAACGGTGACCCTCCGAACGATAGCCGCCAGAGCGGTATCCGCCCGAGTGCGAACCGCCCTTGTGGAAGCCCGAAGAGCGACGACCGCCCGACCGGAATCCGCCCGGACGCGAACCGCCCCGGCCCCGTCCGCGATCGCCACGGGAATGATTGTGTTCTTCTGCCATCAGTGTCCTTAATTCCTACGTTCCTACTTGCCGGCCCGACGCTCAAGTGCGCCCAGGGCCTTCTTTCCTCTGCGAACCAGGGCGAAGCGCCCATGCAGAAAGTCTTTGTTCCCCAATACCTGATCCGGATCCTCGATCCGCTGGTTATTCAGATAGAAACCACCCGATGCCACAGTCTTACGAGCCTCGGAGACTGAACGGAAGAGTCCGGCCGCAACCCCGGCCTCCACCAGACGCTGGCCCTCGCTGGCTGCAGGCAGAGCACGCCCGCCTTGACCATCATCGACCTTGAGCCCGTCCAGAGCAGAATCCAGCACATCCTCGTCCAGCTCCTCCAGGGTCTTGCCACGACCGAAGAGGGCACCAGAGGCATCAATGGCCCCCTGAGCGGCATGCTCGCCGTGCACATAGGAGGTCACCTGCCAGGCCAGGACCTTCTGGGCCTCGCGAGCGCCCGGATCCTGGGCGGTCTTCTCCTCCAGACGCTCAATCTCGGCCTTGGGCAGGAAGGTGAAGGTCTTCAGCAGCTTGACCACCTGGTCGTCAGGCTGGTTGAACCAGAACTGGTAGAAGCGGTAGGGGCTGAACATGGTGGGATCCAGCCAGACTGCATTGCCCTCCGACTTACCAAACTTTTTGCCCTGGGAGTCGGTGATTAACGGGCTGGTCATAACATTGACAGATGCATTGCGCACCTTGCGAATCAAATCCAGACCGCTGGTCAGATTCCCCCACTGGTCGCTGCCGCCAAGCTGCAGACTGCATCCGTAGCGGTCAAAGAGCTCCAGAAAATCGTTGCCCTGCAGCACTTGATAGCTGAACTCAGTAAAGGAGATGCCTTCGTCGGAGTCCAGACGGCGGGCCACCGTGTCCTTGGCCAGCATGGTGCCCATGCGGAAGTTCTTGCCCACATCGCGCAGGAAGTCGATGGTGCTCATGGAGCCGGTCCACTCGTAGTTGTTGACGAACCGGACGGGGTTGTCTCCCTCGGTATCCAGGAAGCGACCGATTTGCCCACGAAGGCGCTCGGTCCACTCGGCCACGGTCTGCTTGGGATTCAGGGTGCGCTCCCCCGACTGACGAGGGTCGCCAATCAGCCCAGTGGCCCCGCCCACAACGGCGATGGGATGCAGACCGGCCGCCTGCAGGTGGCGCATGTTGAGCAGCTGGACCAGATTGCCCACGTGCAGCGAGGGGGCTGTGGGGTCAAATCCGCAATAATAGGTCACCGAGGGGTCGGCCAGCACCTTCCTGAGCTCGGACTCGTCCGTGCACTGGGCAATGAGACCGCGCCACTTGAGTTCGTCGAAAAGCGAGTCGAAACCCGCCTGCCTGAAATCGGTGACCTGCGACATGAGAGGCTACTCCCTATCGAATATTTAATGAATGTATGCTAAACCCTACTATTCTTGCAACAGATACCGACACGGCCGAGCCCCGGACCGCCGCAGACAAGGCCTCACCAAAGCAGGAATCGCCAAGTCATGAAGCCGGACTGATTATTCATTGCGAATCAGCTGCTGTCGATTGACTATTAACCGCTATCTGTTTCGCTAAGGCAGGGCGACCAGCGGGAACCTCTCAGCGTAATCGCTGCGTTCAGTTCAGGAATGCGCATTCACAGACAACTGATCAATTAAGTCTTGGGGAATATGGTCGACCACACAGGCAGCCATGCGCCGGTACCCCTCAACCCCCGGATGGAAGTGATCGATGCCCCAGAAGTCGGGTCGGTCAGTGCCGACATCGTCGCGGGTAGCATCCACGAAGGGCACCGAAGCCTCTTGACAGACCTGACGGCTGGTCTGCGTCTGGCGGGCTATCCGACGCTCCACCTCGGCCCTGAGCGCCCGGCCCAGGGCAGGATCCCGATAGAGCTGACCGGAGCTGAGGACCAGCACCTGACGGCCCTTGTCTTTGGCCAGCTCAATGCTGGCTGCCAGGTCATCCCGCCACTGCTCATCGGTGCGGTTGGCCATGATGTCGTTGGAACCTGCACACAGGACCAGCAAATCAGGATAGTCCTGCAGAGCGGGCAGGAACCGGTAGCGGACTCTGCGGATGGTGGACCCTAGCCGACCCTGGGTCGACCAGGAGACCGGACGACCCAGCCGAGTGGCCAGGCATGCGGCTATGTCAGGGACGAAGCCCTGACTCTGGTCCTCTACCCCGCAGCCGACCGCCATGGAATCGCCCACCACCAGCATGGTCAGCGGCTCCAGGTCACGGCCTTGGTCCGGAGGCGAACATAGCCCGCAGCGTGAGCCAGGCGGCTCTTTTGCCAGAGTGATGTGCTCCTTGGCCCACCAAGCCTGGACCAGTGCCACCGGATTCATGTACCCGCCGCCTTTCGCCGTTTGCCGTCCCTCTTGGGGAATTGCCGTTCGGAATTTTAACGCGGACACCGGCCTGGCGGAAACCAGAAAGCTCACCTGGGCGGACGGTAGGCAGGCCCATCAGACTGCGAGTCAGCGAAGGTCTTCAGCTCCTCCAACGCATGTGCAGCCTGGTCCATCTGCTCCTTTACCCTCTCTGGTGCAGTGCCCCCCTGGCCCTGGCGTGCACGCACGGCTCCCCCGGCGGTCAGGACTGAACGGACCTCTGGGGCTTGATCGGCAGGTACCCAGTCAGCGAAGACCTTGACGAAATCGTCATCATCCAAGTCAGCCAGCTCGCAACCACGACCCTCGGCCAGCTTGACGCAGACCCCGGAGAGTTCGTGGGCATGCCGGAAGGGCACCCCCTGTCTGACCAGCCACTCGGCCAGGTCGGTGGCCAGAGCAAATCCTGTGGGGGCTTGCTCCTCCAGGCGATCCTTGTTGAAGCTCAAAGTGGCGACCATGCCGGCAAAGGCAGGTAGCAGGACTTCCAAAGTGTCCACCTGGTCGAAGACCGCCTCCTTGTCCTCCTGCAGGTCGCGCGCATAAGCTGTCGGCAGCCCCTTGAGAGTGGTCAGCAGGCCAGCCAGATCCCCGACCAGCCGACCGGCCTTGCCGCGAGCCAGCTCAGCCACGTCCGGATTCTTCTTTTGAGGCATGATGGAGGACCCGGTCGAGTAGCCGTCGTCCAGGCGGACAAAGGCGAACTCCTGGGTGTTCCAGATGATGATCTCCTCGGCCAACCTGGACAGATCCACGCCGATCATGGCAGCGACAAAGGCGAACTCGGCGACCACATCCCTTGCTGCAGTCCCATCGATGGAGTTGGCACAGACTCGGCTAAAGCCCAAATCCCGTGCCACTGGCAGTGGGTCCAGACCCAGGGTGGTGCCGGCGAGCGCGCCGGATCCATATGGACTGGCATCGGCACGCTGGTCCCAGTCCCTCAGGCGTTCCAGGTCACGGATGAGAGGCCAGACATGGGCCATGAGCTGGTGGGACAGCAGGACAGGCTGAGCGTGCTGCATGTGTGTGCGGCCAGGCATGACCGTGGTTCCCGCCGCACGGGCCTGATCCATCAGAGCCTGTTCTGTGCGCAGCAGATCCTTGGCCAGCACCCGGGCGTGACGGCGCAACCAGATCCGAATAAGGGTGGCGATCTGATCGTTGCGCGAGCGCCCGGCCCGCAGCTTGCCGCCCAGCTGATCCCCCGCTATGTCGATCAGACCACGCTCCAGAGCAGTGGCCTCGTCCTCATCGCCAGGTTCAGGGGCGAAGGCGCCGGAATCCACCTGGTCCTGGAGCTCATCCAGGGCCTTCTCCATGCGTGCCAGTTCGTCATCATCCAGCAACCCAGCACGGTTGAGAGCCCGAGCGTGGGCCCGGGAACCGGCCAGGTCGTCATCGGCCAGTCGCCAATCAAACTGGGTGGAACGGCTCAGCTCGACCAGCGCCGGTGAGGGACCTCCGCTGAAGCGCCCGCCCCAGAGAGCCATGGGCTTGTCGTCGGAGCTCACTGGTCTTGTCCGTCCTGCGCGATGCCGTTGCCGAAGCGCATATCACGGGCGGCGGCCACCTTGTCGGCCAGGCCATAGATGGCGATGAACCCGTTGGAGGCATTCTGGTCGAAGCTGTCACCGGACTCGTAAGTGGCCAGGCTGTAGTCGTAGAGGGAGCTGTCGGAGTGCCGACCGGTGACCACGGCCCGTCCCCCGTGCATGACCATGCGGATGCGGCCGGAGACATAGCGCTGGGTCTCCTCGATGAAGGCGTTCAGTGAGCGGACGGCCGGCGAATACCATTGGGCATCGTAGACCAGCTCGCCCCAGCGCTTGTCGATGTCGCGCTTGATCCGGTGCTGTTCGCGCTCCAAGCAGCAGTTCTCCAGCTCCTGGTGGGCGGTGATCAGGGCCACGGCGCCAGGAGCCTCATAGAGCTCGCGGGACTTGATGCCCACCAACCTGTCCTCGATCAGATCCACGCGTCCGATCCCTTGGGCTCCGGCGCGCCGGTTCATCTCTTCGATGGCCTCCAGAGGGGTGACGGCCCTGCCGTCGATGCGCACTGGGATGCCCTGCTCGAAGTCGATGGTCACCTCATCCTCGACCGGTGGGAAGGCAGGATCGTCGGTGTAGGAGTAGACATCCTTGGTGGGCCCATTCCAGGGATCCTCCAGGTAGCCGGTCTCGATGGCCCGTCCCCAGACATTCTGGTCGATGGAATAGGGGCTCTCCTCGGTCTGCTCGATGGGCAGATGGTGCTCCTTGGCGTAGGCGATCTCCACATCCCGCATCAACCCCAGGTCGCGGATGGGGCTGATGGCCTTCAGCGAAGGGTCGATGGACATGATGGAGACCTCGAAACGGACCTGGTCGTTGCCCTTGCCGGTGCAACCGTGGGCTATGGTGTCGGCACCGTACTTGTGGGCCGCCTGAACCAGATGCTTGGTGATCAGCGGCCTTGAGATGGCTGATACCAGCGGGTAGACGCCCTCGTACATGGCATTGGCCTTGAGCGCCAGCATGCAGTAGTCCCTGGCGAACTCGTCCCGGGCATCCACCACGACGGACTCGACTGCCCCGCAGTCCAAGGCACGCTGGCGGATGGTCTGCAGACGCTCGCCACCCTGGCCCACATCCAGGGAGACGGCCACCACATCCTTGCCGGTGCGCTCCTTGAGGTAGGGAATGGACACCGAGGTGTCCAGGCCGCCCGAGTAGGCCAGCACGATGCGATTGTTTTCGGTCATGGCGATCCTCTTTCCTTCTAATTTCACACTTTTAGATATTCAGTTCGTGCTTTCAGCGATCATCGGGCCTTGGCATCTCCTGGCCGGAGACGATGGTCATCAGCCAGTTGGCCCGGGATGAAGCCGATTCATCGTCTGCAGCGATGATCAGAATCGTGTCGTCCCCAGCTATGGTGCCTAGGATTCCATTGATAGGCTGGCGGTCCAGGGCGGAAGCTGCATACTGGGCGGCGCCGGCCGGGGTTCTGACCACCAGCAGGTTGCGGGCCCTGGCCACTGAGGTGATCAGCCCGGTCAGAATCTTGGCCAGGTAAGCATCGGTCTTGTTCTCCCCCTCGACCTCAGGCCCTTCGGCGGCAGCGGCCTCCATAGCCTGCTGATCGGTGGTGGCGGGAATCCAGTAGGCCATGCTCCCGTCTGCATACCGCAGCTTGGTGGCATGCAGGTCGTCCAGGTCCCGGCTCAGGGTGGCCTGGGTCACCTCGATGCCTTGCTCCGCCAGCAAGGCCGATAACTGCTGCTGGGAATTGACCCGATGTCGGTTCAGGGCCTGGCGGATGGCATCCAGCCGGGCCACCTTGGTCGTCGGACGCATCAGCACACCCCTTGCAAAAGGGATTCATCGCCCCAGGAACGGGCCACCAACCAGGTCATCAGGGCCTTCTGGGCGTGCAGCCGGTTTTCAGCCTCGTCCCAGACCACGGACTGTGGACCGTCGATAACCTCGGCCGTAACCTCCCGGCCCCTATAGGCGGGCAGGCAATGCTGGAAGAGGGCATCCGGGCGGGCATGGGCCATAAGTGCGGCATTGACCTGGTAGGGCTGGAAGGGATGGGACCGAATGGCATACTGGTCCTCCTCGCCCATGGAGACCCAGGTGTCAGTGAAGACACAATCAGCGTCCTCCACAGCCTGAACAGGATCCGTAGTGACCAGAATGGATCCGCCGTTTTCAGTGGCCAGAGTCTGCGCCTGGTCCACCAGGCTCGGATCGGGCAGAAAGCCGTGGGGGCCGGCAATCCGCACGTTCATACCGGCTACTGCCCCGCCCAGCAGATAGGAGTTGGCCATGTTGTTGGCTGCGTCTCCCAGGTAGGCGATGGTCATGCCAGCCAGGGCATCGACCCCACCCCGATGCTGTGCCAGGGTCAGGAAGTCTGCCAGAACCTGGCAGGGATGGAAGGAATCAGTCAGCGCGTTGATGACGGGTACGGTAGCATGGGCAGCCATGGTCTCCACCCGATCCTGCCCAAAGGTGCGCCAGACTATAGTGGATGTCATCCGTGTCAACACGTTAGCGGTGTCCGCCACAGGCTCGCCACGGCCCAGCTGCGAGCCTGAGCTGTCAATGACCATGGGATAGCCGCCCAGCTGGGCAACGCCCACGCAGAAGCTTGTCCTGGTGCGAGTGCTGGGCTTGTCGAAAATGATCGCCACGGCCTGAGGCCCATGGTAAGGCTGGGATAAATAGGGATTGGTCCTGAAGGCCATGCCTAGTCGAAGCACCTCCAGCTGCTCCTCGTGGTTGAGGTCGTCGTCACGCAGCATGTGCCGCAAACCGTTGCTCATCTCTGCCTCCCTATCGCTATGATTACGCACGTCATTGATGGCTGATCTCACTGACCATCCTGCCGCAAGCCCTTCCCGAGACTGACCGGAGCCTTAGACAGGATATCCACGGCCAGGTCGATCTGGTCTGCTTGAATAATCAGAGGCGGAGCCAGACGCAAGGCATCAGGAGCCACTGCATTGACGATCACCCCATGGTCCAAAGCCCAGGAAGCCAGATCCCCGGCACAAGGAGCGCTTAGCTGGACCGCATCCAGCAGCCCCCTGCCTCTGACCTCGTTATAAAGGGGATTCCCGCAATCAGTAAGGCCAGCGCGCAGCCTCTCCCCCATCTGCCGTGCCCGTTCCAGCAGGCCCTCCCGCTGGATAGTCTCCAAGGTGGTCAGTGCCAGGGCCGATCCCAGAGGATTGCCTCCAAAGGTGGATCCGTGCATGCCGGGAGTCAGCAGGCCCGATGGCCCAGGACCGAAGGTGATCATCCCGCCCATGGGGAATCCGCCTGCGACCCCCTTGGCGAAGGTGAGCACGTCAGGACAGGCTCCTCCGGACAGGCTATGGTCCTGAAAGGCGAACCAGTGACCGGTCCTGCCTATTCCGGTCTGCACTTCGTCCAAAATCATCAGGGCCCCATGCCGGCTACAGAGCTCGCGCACCTGCCGAACGTAGTCAGGATTCAGCGGTAGCACCCCGGCTTCTCCCTGGATGAGCTCCAGAATGACGGCAGCCACCGGCTCTCCTGAGGTCTCCGCCTGTGCAAAGGCCTCCTCTATATCATCGCCGTCTTCTGCCGGCAGGAAGCCCATACCCGGAACCAGGGGTTGGAAGGGCTCACGGATGGCCGGCTTCCATGTCAGGCTCAGGGAGCCCATGCTGCGGCCGTGGAAACTATGGGTCAGAGCCAGGATCCGGCCAGGGTGACCGCCCATGCGAGCGCCATGCAGCCGGGCAAGCTTGATGGCCGCCTCATTGGCCTCGGTTCCCGAGTTGGCGAAGAAGACGCGGGACCCCTCCGGAGCCTGAGCCAGGTCCAGCAACCGTTCGGCCAGCTCGATCTGAGGCTGGGAGGCGAAGAAGTTGCTGATATGGGCCATCTTTCCGGCCTGCTCAGCCAAGGCCTTGTTCCAGGCAGGATGGACGTAACCCAGAGCATTGACCGCGATTCCGGCCATCATGTCCAGATAGCGGTTGCCATCCAGGTCCCAGATCCAGGCGCCTCGGCCATGGTCCATGACTCTGCCTGGGCGTCCGAAGACCTGCATATGGACGCGGTCATAGCGGTCTGCCCATTGACTGCTCTGCGGCCCTTCGGGAGTCCTCTTGGGCTCAGCAGTTTTGGCAGTGGGCGCATCAGCCTTCGTCATGGCTCCTCCTCATGATCATGTCCCGGCCCGGCACGACCACCGTGCCGATGCCGTTGCGGGTGAATATCTCGTTGAGCATGGAATGCGGTCGCCGTCCGTCGATGACGTGCGCCTCGCCCACCCCGGAGCGCACGGCCTGCAGGCAGGCCTCCATCTTGGGGCGCATCCCCTCATGCATGTCCTCCAACATATCCTCGAGCTGGTCCACGCCGATGCTGGAGACCAGGGAATCGGCCTGGGGCCAGTTGGCATACAGTCCTTCCACATCGGTAAGAATGACCAGTTTCCGGGCACCCAGAGCTACTGCCAGAGCAGATGCGGCTGCGTCGGCATTCACGTTGAGCACCTGGGTGGGATCCTGCTCGTCAGGAGCCACGGAGGAGACGACAGGGATCCGCCCGGCATCGATCAGGTCTTCGACGGCCGAGGCATCCACGCCCACGACCTCGCCCACCAGGCCCAGATCGACCGGCTGGCCATCCGCCATGCCGGTACGGCGGGCCGCACTGAACAGACCGGCATCTTCCCCTGACAGACCGACAGCCATGGGACCGTGAGCATTGATGGCGCCGACCAGATCCCTGCCCACCTGTCCGGTCAGCACCATGCGAACCACCTTCATGGTTTCCGGAGTGGTTACCCGCAGGCCGCCACGAAAGACTGATGGAATCCCCAAGGCCTGAAGCATGTGGGATATTTGCGGGCCGCCACCGTGCACCACCACCGGATGCATGCCCACCTGCCTCAGGAAGACCATGTCCTGGGCGAAGCACTGCCGCAGATGGTCGTCCACCATGGCATGGCCGCCGTATTTGACTACGATTCGCTGGCCGGCGAACTCCTCCAGCCAGGGCAGGGCCTCGATGAGCACCTGGGCCTTGCGGGCGTCGTCCAAGGCCTTTTCAGCTTCGGCATCCTGCTCGTCATCCGCCATCCTCTTCCCCTTCCTTATGACCATCTTCCGATTGCTGCGGCTCTTGGCACTGCGTCCGATCAGACTTCCTATCAGGTGTGGTAGTCGGCATTGATGGTCACGTATTCGTGGGTCAGATCATCGGTCCATACCGTGGCTTGGTTGTTGCCCTGGCCAAGGTCGATGTCTATATGGACCTCGGGAACGTGCAGGTCGACCAGCTCTGGGTCCTGGCCGGGACGACCTCCTTGGCAGACCTTGATGCCGTTGAAGCTGACATCAACATGGGCCGGATCATAGGCCGCCGTAGAAACAGGCACAGTGCCCAGGGAAGATACCACTCGACCCCAGTTAGGGTCTTCCCCGGCCACAGCGCATTTGAGCAGCGTGGAGCCGGAGACCGCGCGGGCGCAGGCAAGGGCTGCATTCTCGCTCTCGGCACCGTGCACACGGATGCGGATCCGATGCCTGCTGCCCTCGCCGTCAGCCACGATCCGATGAGCTAGATCCGTGCATGCCTGACCGAGCTTTTCCTGGAACTGCTCGGAGTCAGGCCGTACACCAGAGGCCCCGGATGCCATCAGCAGGACGGTGTCGTTGGTAGACATACACCCGTCCACGTCGATTCGGTTGAAGCTGAGCCGGCAAGCCTCGGATAGGTCTTGACGTGCCTGTTCCGGCTCCAAAATGGCATCAGTGGTGATTACACAGATCATGGTGGCCAGCTGCGGGGCAATCATCCCGGAACCCTTGACCATGCCTCCCAGCCGCCAGCCAGACCCGTCCACGGCCACTGTCTTGGTGCAGGTGTCGGTGGTCAATATGGCCTTGGCGGCCTCTTCACCAGCCTCCTGACTGGCCGACATCCCCTGGGCAGCTTGGTCGATGCCAGTCAATATGGAGTCCAGATGAAGCAGATGGCCGATAATTCCTGTGGAGCAGACAGCGACCCGATTGGCCGGCAGGCCCAGTATCTCTCCTGTCCGCTCCGCCATGGCTCTGGCCTGGTCCAGGCCCTCAGGACCAGTACAGGCGTTGGCATTACCAGAGTTGATGACCACGGCTCCGGCACGGCCTTCTTCAAGGATCCTGCTAGTCCAGATAACCGGAGCGGCCCGGAAACGATTAGGTGTGAAGACCCCCACAGCCGTGTCCATGGGTCCGCTGTTGACGACCAGGGCCAGATTGCGGCGCTGTGAGCCTCCCGGACGGTGGGCGATGGCGGTGCCGGTCCGGAAGCCTGCAGGGTAGGTGATGCTCATGGTGCCACTCCTATAGTTGTCAGTCCGGTCTCCTCAGGTAGGCCCAAGGCCAGATTTACGGCCTGAAGTGCCTGGCCTGCGGTACCCCGGGTCAGGTTGTCGATGGCTGCAAAAGCGTAGAGGCGGTCAGCGCGCTGGTCCACAGCTACCTGGACCTGGGCCCGGTTGGAGCCGTACACATCGGCCGTGGAGGGAAGCCTGCCCTCGGGGAGCAGATCGACAAACTGCTCCCCGGCATAGACCTCTTTCCAGATTTCGCGAACATCAGACACCCCCATGCTCCGTCCACGCGTGCTCAGCTTGGCTGAGACCACTGCCAGAATCCCCCTCGACATGGGGACCAGTATAGGGGTCAGCCCCATGCGGATGGGTTGTTTCCCAAGACCCCCTATGCTCGGGTTCGCAGCTGCGGCCTTACGCAGATTTTGCAGAATCTCAGGGATATGCCGGTGGGTGCCTCCGACCGAGTAGGGATGGGCTGAATTGATGGCCTGGGCTGCCAGCAGATCCATTCTGCCGCCTGAGCGTCCGGCGCCCGAGTAGCCGACCGCCAGGTCAGCAACCAGATCATCGGTCTGCACCAGTCCGGCGGCTAAAGCAGGCTGGAAGGCCAGAGTGACTGCCGTGACATTGCAGCCAGGACCAGCGATCCGCCGAGTCTGTCCAAGCAGCTGACGCTGGCGACCGCCACCCGGATTGAGCAGCTCAGGCATCCCGTAGGTCCACGGGCTTGAGAAGGGCCCGCCGTAGTAGTCTTGCCAGTCGCCAGGATCCTCCAGCCGGTGATCAGCCCCCAGGTCGACCATCAGCGATTGCGGATCCAGCTGCTCTGCCAGGGGACCCGAAGCCCCGTGAGGCAGTGCCAGAACCACCAGATCGTGGCCGGCCAAGATCTTTGGATCGGTATCCTGAATCTGCAGCGAGGCTATCGACTCCGGAAGGTTGGGCGAGAACTCCCCCAGCAGCCGGCCAGCCGAGCCATGACCGGTGACCGTGCAAACCTGAAATGCTGGATGGGCCGCCAATAGACGGATCATCTCCGAGCCGGCATACCCCGAAGCTCCCGCTACAGCCACCGTGTATTGCCGCATGAGTGCTCCCTTCATCGGGAACCATCATACATACTCATGCAGTAAAACGCATATTTATGCAATTCGGCGTGTCGCTATATCTCTGCTCTAGCTGTGCAACACTTTCAACTATGCGAAGGGGTCATAACCGGAGTCTCTGTTGTGGATATATTCCATTTGCCTGCTGGCCTTTTCCGCAGCCTCGGATCCGCACGTCTCCTCCACAAAGGCCAAGGCCATATCGATGCCGGCCGAGATACCCGAAGATGTACGAAACTTGCCATCGACCACCCAGCGTGCATCCTTGATCCAGTCCACACGCTCCCCTGTGCTGACGACCCAGTCAAAGGCCAAGTCATTTGAGGTCGCACGCCGACCGTCGAGCACACCAGCGGCAGCCAAGAGAGCCGAGCCTGTGCAGACCGTCATTACCTGCGGCGACCTGGCGGCCAAGCTTGCCAGCTGCCCTGTCCATTGGTCGTCCCCAACCAGAGTTCGAGTACCGGACCCGCCGGGTATCAGCAGAACCCCTTGGGAATTAATATCTTCTGGTCCTACAGTTTCGACCCTGACACCGCCCTCACCGACTTTCAAGCCTGGCCCGTCAAGAGAGAAAAGCCGCACTCGGGCGCCATCAGTATTGATGAAAACCTCAAAGGGGCCAAAAACATCCAAGGGTTCAAACCCGTCGAATACGACGATATTAATATCCAAACCCATCTGATTGAACATCCCCCTCGTAGATCTCTATATCTCAAGGCTGACAGCATATGCACAAACATGAATTCCGGCTAATGCAAATGCATAATCGCATCCAGAAGGAGCCAGCGCCTTGAGTTTTCAGGCACTGACGCCACCTGAGCCGGATCCGCCGCCGCCCGTCGAGGGCGATGGCATCATCTGCTGGTAGAAATCATTCAGGGAGATGCCGTTGACCAGCAGCCAGATCCAGGCAAGCGTGAAAAGCAGGTTGATGATCAGGGCAGCCATAGCCAATCCATAGCCCTTCATATGCAGTCGGCGGGTCCGATACATGGAAACGCCACCCAGCAGAGCGGGAATCACAGGCATGGGCAAGAAGAGGGCCATAAGGAAGGCGATGATGGCGCAGGGATCCCAGTGACCGTAGACCGGATTTTGGGAGGGGTCGTTCAGATCGGGTAGGCCCTGTGGAGGCCAGACCGGAGCGCCTGGACTGGCCTGAGGATTCCCGGGATTTCCGCCGCGTCCTGGGGCCGGCTGCCCCGCCATGGGCATAGGCCGGTTGGCGGGGTTGCCTTGTGACGAATCGGATTCCTTGGCCTTAGGTTCGGGGTCTGGGCGACCGTATATGTACGGATTCCACCCTGGATAACGATCGGCGCGTGCGCCGTACAAGGGCTGGTCGCCTCCATCATGATCCTGGCGGTCAGGTCCACCGGCTGTGCCCTGTTCTTGAGAATCCGTCATGCCCCTCGGCCCCCTTGTGATGCCCGGTCAAGCGCGCAGTACGGCGCCCAGACCCGCAGTCTTGTCAACGATGGCCTGACGCAGGGATTCGCTGTCCTCGGACGTCAAGGTGCGGTCCGGGGCGCGGAAGGTGACTGCGAAGGCCAGTGATTTTGCATGCTCACCGATCTGATCGCCAGTGAAAACGTCGAACAGCTCGATGGATTCAAGACTAGACCCAGCCGCTTCTCTGATGGCGGAAGTCAGATCAGCTGCCGAGACCGTGTCCGGCACAGTGAAGGCCAGATCCTGACGGACCGGCGGGAAGGTAGAGACCGGCTTGGCCTGCAGGGGTGTGTAGTCCAGGTGGTCCAGCACCATGTCCAGGCTCAGCTCGAAAGCGGCAGAATGGGCAGGGAAACCCAGAGCCTGATCAACCCGAGGATGCAGCTCGCCCACCATGCCGACGAGCGTGCCGTCATCCAGGACCAGCCTGGCGGTGCGGCCCGGATGCCACTGGTCAGGCACCTGTTCGGCTGAGGGTTGCTCCAGCCGATAATCGGCACCCAGCCTGTCCAAAACCCGGCGAGCCGATTCGACTGCATCGGTCCAGTCCACATCCCTGCTGTCCTTAAGCCAGCCGTCTTCCTGGGCCCGGCCTGTCAGCAAGGCCGCCACATGCAGCCGTTGCTCTGGCAGACCCTGGTCCAGGCGGGCCAAATCTTCGTCGCTGGGCCGCACACCGCCCGGAAGTGTAGGCACCGCAGGAGCCTTGGGATCGCGACGGAAGACATAACCGATCTCGAAGAGACGCACATCAGTGTTGCCACGTCGCAGGTTGCGCTCCACGGTGTTGGCCAGCGGCAGCAGCAGGCTCTGCCTCAGATAGGGCCTATCAGCGGCCATGGGGTTGGCCAGCTCCACGCTGTTGATATGGACCTCATCAGGATCCATGCCGAAGGCCTTGAAATCATTGTCACCAACAAATGGATAGTCCAGAACCTCGGTCAGCCCATACTCGGCCAGGGTGTCAGCCACCCAACGGCGACGCTGCTGGCGATCGGTCAGACCAATTGCTCCGGAAACCTTGGGTGATGGCACGGTGACGGGGATACGGTCGTAGCCCATCAGGCGGGCCACCTCTTCGACCAGGTCGCAGCCCTCGCCTAGGTCGGGCCTCCAGGTTGGCGGAGTCACGGACAGCCGGTCCTGAGGATCGCCTTGGACCGTGCAGCCTATGTCGCGCAGAATGGCCACAATGCGCTGGGGTTCCACATCCAGTCCAGTCAGCCTGGCCACCTCGCTGACAGCAAAGTCGATGACTGACATGGGCTTGGTCTGGTTCATATCCAGCGGAGCATCCAGGTCCTGGCCACCGGCAAGGCGATGCAGCAGGTCAGCGGCCATAGCCGCGGCAGCCGGCTGCATCTGCGGATCGACCCCGCGCTCAAAGCGCTTGGAAGCCTCGGAGGGCAGCTTGTGGCGACGTGCGGTCCTGGCGATGGTCACCTGGTCGAAGTGGGCGGACTCAATCAGAATATTCCGCGTCTGATCGGTCACCTCTCCATACAGACCGCCCATGACTCCGGCCAGACCCAAGATACGGGATCCCTCTTGCCCCTCGGGTGAGTCGGTAATGAGCAGATCCTCGGTGCTGAGCTCGCGATCCTTGCCATCCAGAGTGGTCAGGTGCTCACCCTGCCTGGCCCTACGGACTACGATGGGCCCGCTGAGCTTGTCCAGATCATAGGCGTGCAGGGGCTGGCCCAGATCCAGCATGACATAGTTGGTGATGTCCACCGGCAGACTGATGGAACGCATGCCGGCACGTACCAACCGCCGACGCATCCAGCTGGGAGTGGCCGCCTTGGGGTCACACCCGGTCAAGGCACGCAGGTAGTACCGATCACAGCCTGGCTGACCGTGAATAGGGTTCTCGTCCTGAATGCGCACGGCCAGCGGAGCCTGATCCTCCTGAGCTACGGGGGCCGGCACTGTCTTGTTCAGCTCAATCACCGGATCCGTGTACTCAGCACCCGTGGAGTGGTGGTATTCCCTGGCAACCCCCCGGTAGGAGAAGGCATAGCCGCGGTCGGGTGTGATGTTGATCTCAAGAACAGGCCTGTTCATATGGAGCAGAGCTATGGCATCGTCACCTGGCTTGAGCTGCTCGTACTGCTCGGGGGTGAACCCGTAATTGCGCAGCAGGATGATGCCCTGATGGTCCGAGCCCAGCCCCAGCTCACGCTCTGAGGCGCACATGCCGTCCGAGATGTGGCCATAGGTCTTGCGCGGTTCGATACGGAAGTCCCCAGGCAGGACGGCCCCTGGCAGGGTCACCACCACCTTTTCGCCTGCAGCCATGTTTGGGGCCCCGCAGACTATGCCCCTAGGCACCTTGTGACCCTGGTCGTCCACAGCGTTGTACTGCTCGCCCACATCCACATGGCACCAGTTGATCGTCTTGCCGTTCTTCTGAGGTTCAGGCTCAGCATCCACCACATAGCCGACCACGATAGGACCGGTTACCGTGGACTCATGAATGTCCTCTTCCTCCAGACCGACCCGAACCAAGTCCTTGGCCAGCTGTTCATAGGTCAGATCCTCAGGGACCTGCACATGCTCCTTGAGCCAGTCGATATCTACCATTGGCATCTGACGGTCACTCCCCCATCTCGAACTGCTGGCTGAACCGCACGTCACCCTCGACCAGGTCGTGCATATCGTTGATGTCGTGACGCAGGAGCAGGGTGCGTTCCATGCCCACGCCGAAGGCGAAGCCTGAGTATCGCTGCGGGTCCACACCGGCCGACCTCAGAACGTTGGGATTGACCATGCCGCAGCCTCCCCATTCGATCCATCCAGGGCCGCCCTTCTTGTCGGGGAACCAGAGGTCCATCTCGGCGCTGGGTTCGGTGAAGGGAAAGTATGAGGGCCGCAGTCTGGTCCGGGCTTCAGGACCGAACATGGCAACGGCGAGCTTGTCCAGGGTGCCCTTGAGGTCGGCCATGGTCAGGTGCTCGTCGACGGCGATGGCCTCGCACTGGTGAAAGACCGGGGTGTGGGTGGCATCCAGTTCGTCGGTGCGGAAGACCCTGCCCGTGCAGGCCACATAGAGCGGCACGCCGCGGGTTATCAGAGAACGGGCCTGGTCGGGCGAAGTATGGGTGCGCATGACCATGTTGGAGCCGACGAAACCGGCGGCGTCCCTGGCCTGGCTGCCCTTGACATAGAAGGTATCCTGCATCTGGCGGGCAGGATGGTCAGGGCCGAAGTTAAGGGCATCGAAGTTGTACCACTCGGCTTCCAGCTCGGGCCCCTGGGCGATGCTCCAACCCATGGAGACGAAGAAGTCCTCCACGTCCTCCATGAGCTTGGACAGTGGATGCCGGGCGCCCTGGGGACGGCGGTTGACCGGCAGGGTCATATCCACCTGCTCGGCGGCCAGGCGGCGGGACTCCTCCTCCTGGCGCAGCTGCCGCTCCTTGAGCCCGTAGGCACGGCCGAAGTCAGCCTTGAGCTTGCCTGCCAGGCGACCGGCGGTCTTCTTCTGATCCGCTGGCAGCCGTCCGATCATCCGGCCTGATCCGGCCAGCGCTGAACCTGTCCCTGCATACTTGGCCTTGATCGCCTTGAGTTCTGCCAAATCGGAGGCTTCGCGAATCCTGCCGATGCCCTCGTTGACCTCGTCGGTCATCGCCGCGGGGTCGAATTCTTCCTGTGCCACCATGGACCTTTCCACTGTTGCCAATGCCGTATCCGGGCCGCAAATCAGCGGAAATCCCGGTCGTTGACGCCTTCACATTCTTTCAATACGACTCGACATGGCCATGGCGTAGAGCAGCACCGCAGCAGAGGTGGCCAAGTTGAGGGATTCAGCCCGCCCGTATATAGGGATGCGGACGATCTGATCCATGGCCTGCAGCAACTCCTTGGGCAGGCCGCGTGCCTCATTGCCGAAGAGCAGAACCATGGGCCGACCCGCCGAGTCTGGCCTGGTCAGGGCTCCGCTCACCATCAGATCAGCCAGGGAGCGGACGGGCTTATCCGGTGTTCCATAGACATCGGCCGCCACCATGGTCCGACCCTGCCGTCTGCACAGGGCCAGGAAGTCCTCGGTGCCCATGGTCATCAGGGGTATGTGAAAGGCCGATCCAGCCGTGGAGCGAATGACCTTAGGATTGGTGAGTTCCACGCACTGGTCCACCAGGATGACTGCCTTGCAGCCAGCGGCATCGGCAGTGCGGATCACAGTGCCAGCATTGCCCGGGTCACGAATCTGCCAGAAAGCTGCCACCAGGTCGGGCCCCTCTTTCGTCAGGCGCCGGGGATCCTCGAAGTCCATCGATTGTGTCAGAAATCCGTCCGTACGCGCCTGGGCCACGATCCCCTGTGCATTGCCGCTGATGGCACGCATGACCCTGGCGGAGACGAAATGTCCGTAGCAGTCAGGCAGCTCCCGAGCCTGCTCCACGATGGCGCCCACAGTCTCGTTGAACGGCCGTGGATGACCGCCCCTGGCCGCAGGAGAGGATTCGTCCGACTGAATATAGAGGTCAGTCAGCAGGTCAGAACGCCAGCGGACCGCCTCGCGCACACTCTGCGGCCCCTCTATGAGGAAGCGGCCATGACGCTGCCGTGCCCGCCGATCCTGCAGTTCAGCCAGGCGCCGAATTCGTTGGGCATGGGGATTGTCGAGAATGGAATCATCAAAGGGCATGGGCATAACTCTAGCCTCGACAGTCGAGAGCTCTGCGATCGGACCTCAATCGGCCTACATCTGTGGGAAAGTTCACTGAAAGAAAGGCCTGCGCCCCTTGTGCTCCCCGGACAAGGGGCTAGGGTAAAAGAACCGGTCGGGTCGACCACGTCCACAGCTGGTATGGCGCAGACCGACCATGGCACATCTGGCTTGGCCAGAATCATTGTGAGGAGACGATATGCCCGTATACACACTTCCCGATTTGCCCTACGACTACTCGGCACTGGAGCCGTACGTGTCCGGCAAGATCATGGAGCTGCACCATGATAAGCACCATCAGGCTTATGTGAACGGGGCCAACAAGGCCCTGGAGCAGATCCATGACGCGGCCGAGTCCGGCAACGTGGCCCAGTCCAACCTGCTGGAGAAGAACCTGGCCTTCAACCTGGCCGGGCACAAGAACCACTCAATCTTCTGGAAGAACATGGCCCCGGCCATCGGCCAGGAGCCCACTGGCGAACTCAAGGCCGCCATCGAGGACCAGTTCGGGTCCTTCCAGGGCTTCCAGACCTACTTCGAGTCCATGTGCGCAGGCATCCAAGGCTCCGGCTGGGCCGTCCTCGCTTGGGATACGCTGGGTGAGCGCCTGGTCACCCTGCAGATGTACGACCACCAGGGCAACCTGCCAGTCACCATCTTCCCGCTGGTCCTGCTGGACCTCTGGGAGCACGCCTACTACCTGGAGTACCTGAACGACCGGGCCAGCTACGTCAAGGCTTGGTGGCACATCGTCAACTGGGAGGATGCCTCCAAGCGGTTCGACGAAGTGCGCAACATCAACACCACTCTGGCCAGGTAAAAGACCGGCGCTTCCAACCACAGGCGGACCCCGGTCCTTTCCCCTCTCTGCGGGAGGTGGAAAGGACCGGGGTCCCTCCATATCTGGAGTCTGCTGCGGAAAACTCTGACAGTCAGTTGCCGAAGAAGGCGATGGAACCGGTCAGCGCAGCCACTGTCAGTGAGATTGCAGGCACAGACAGACATATGAGCAGGAAGCCCACATCACGTGGTCCGACCTGGGAGACCCTGGCATGGGTGCGCGGTGTGCTGCCGCCGAAGCCCCTGGCCTCCATGGCTGTGGCCAAGGTCGTTGAACGCCTGATGGACAGAACCAGCAGGGCGAAGGCCTGGGGCATAAAGGCCTTGAAGCGGTTCTCATCGCCCAGTCCACGACTGCGACGCGAGGCGGTCAGCGCCGACCAATCATCCTTGAGGACAGTGAAGAGCCGCATACCTGCCAATCCGCCATAGACGAATCGATCAGGCAGGTGGAGCACCTGGCTGAAGGCATCGGCCAGGTCGGTGGCATCGATGCCCAGAACAGTGATGATGGCTGGGATTCCGATGGCCAGGATTCGCAACGCAGTGGCCAGGGCCAGGTCCAGCGAGCGCTGGGTGATGTGGATCATCCCCCACTGCCAGAAGGTGGCGCCGCCGCTCTTGCCATAGAGGATGATCGCCAGGGCCGAACCTGGCGCCCCCAAAAAGATGGGCCAGGTGGATCTGACCACGCGCAGAGGTGTGAAGCCTGCCGAGCCCAGCAGCAGGAACTCCAGAATCAGGGCCGTTGTGGCCGAGACCGGATCCAGGCTGATCAGCAGGGGCAGAGCCGCCAGAAAGGCCCCGATCAGACGGAAGGCCGGATTGATGGAAGCTATATAGGGTGACCTACTGGCCGGCTTGACCGGCTCGTCCCGCTGATCCATGGGCGTGACGGTCAGCCTGGCGGCAACGGTCTTCCGGCGAGTCTGCAAATCCGACCCGGCTGTAGGCCAGACGGCCTTCTGGCCTCCCGGAGGCGTCATTTCCACCAGGCGGGCATCCAGAGCCTGAACCAGTTCCCGGTCATGGGTGACCAGGATGATGCAGGCTCCCTGGTCGCGCAGGTCTGCAATCAGCTGGGCCATGCTGACCCAGGTGTTCCTGTCCTGACCAAAAGTGGGCTCGTCAAGAATCAGCACCTGGGGTGCAGCCGCAAGAGCCGAGGCCACAGTGAGCCGCCGCTTTTCGCCGCCCGAAAGCGTGTAGGGGTTGGCGCGGGCGTACTGCCTCAGCCTGAAGCGGCCCAGCAGTTCCTGGGCGCGTGCCTGGGCCTGCTCCTCAGTCATGCCGGTGCGGATGGGGGCCAGTTTGACCTCATCCAGGACCGTGCCTCGGGCGAACTGATGCTCGGGATTCTGAAAGACATAGGCGATGCGCGCCGCCAGCTGGGATGAGGTCCATCGGATGGGCTCGGACTCCACAGGCGTCTGCCCCTGGGGTCCCTGAAGCAGACGATCCTGGGCAAGGACCGAACCAGCCACTGGCTCCAGCAGACCAGCCAGAGTCATAGCCAGCGTGGATTTGCCAGCCCCGTTGGCTCCGACCAGGGCAGTGACCTGCCCAGCCCTGAATTCCAGATTGATGTGTTCGGCAACCGCCCGGCCCTGACGGCCCACCGCCAGATCATTTGCAGCCAGCAAGACGGGATGATCATCCTGACTGGGGCCGGATTGCCCAGCCTGGCCCCGGTCACATCCAAGCTCAGGCAGCGAATCCCGTACACTCCTATAAGCCTCGGGAACCCATATGCCCAAGGCAGCCAGATCCAGGCCAGGATCAGTGAAGACCTCCTCGGGGCTACCGTCGGCCATGATCACGGTCTTGCGATAGGCCGCAGCGCCCGATCCGCCGGTATTGTCTTCAACCTCACCCAGCCCAAGCACGATGACCCGGTCGATCATGTCCATCCATGGCCCTGCCCGGTGTTCGACCAGAATCATGGTAGAGCCCTGCCGATCCAGGACCTTTCTGACAGCATCGACTATCTGCTCGACACCGACCGGGTCCAGATTGGCCGTGGGCTCGTCCAGCAGGAGCAGCCCAGGCTGCATGGCCAGAGCACCCGCCAGGGCCAGACGCTGCATCTGCCCTCCGCTCAGATGCATGGTGGACCGAGTCAGCTGCAGGTCAGCCAAACCCACCTCGGCCATGGCCTTCCGCACCCTTGGCCAGATCTCTTCACGAGGCAGCCCCATGTTCTCGGGCCCGAAAGCCACATTGTCGCCCAGTCGCTGAAAGATGGCCTGCGCATCCGGATCCTGCAGGACCAGGCCCACACGCCCCCGGCTGGATACGGCAGGATTGCCGTCAATCAAGACCTGGCCCTGGGTCACTCCGCCTTCATCGTCCTCAACCTGGTCCTGGCCACTCTGCGGGGCATGATCGCCCAGCAACCCGGCCACACCCTCAAGGATGGTCGATTTGCCAATGCCGGAGGCTCCCAGCAGAAGCACCCGCTGACCTGCAGGAATGCTCAGGGACAAATCCCTGACGGCGAAGTGGTTCCTGTAGGCATGCCGATAACCCCAGCCACGCAGTTCCAAGGCTGCGGGTCGATAGGGATTGTCTTGGATGCTCTGATCCACGCCCGAGCCTCTACTTCCCGGCCATACGAATATCACGGCCGGAGGCGAAGCGGTCCAGAGCCCCGGTGGCGGCAATGGCCTTGTAGAGGTACCAAACCAGTACTCCGGCGATCAGAGCGCCCGAAATCAGGGTGGCTATCAGATAGATCACCCCATAGGGGCCGGTGAGGTTGATGGCCTGCAAGTGCGTGCAGAAGGAGTACAGCCAGCAGCCGAAACCAGCGGCAGCACCCGACAGTGCCACCGTGGACATGTTCCAACGCCGGTAACGCAGCAGCATAAAGACCAGTTCGGCCATGAAGCCCTGAAGCAGGCCGATCAGTATGGTCTCCACAGGCACCCAAAGGCTGCCCAGCAGCGACTCCAGGATGGCGGCGACCAGCTCGGCATAGACGGCAGCACCCGGTTTGCGCACGATGACCGATGCCAGGGGCCCGGCGAACAGGTAGAGGCCGTTGAGAATGCCGCCCAGACCGGGCACAACCCCGTCCAGGAAGGACCAGGGAATGGTGGTTACCATGGCGACCACCCAGTAGATGACGGCGGAGGCCACCCCGATGACCGAGGCTACGGCGATATCCACCACCCTCCACCGTTTGGAGGGGATTCTGACCTGGGATGGAGTTCCTTCAGACTCCGGCTCTGATCCAGAAGCAGTGTTGTTTATGAAATGACCATCGGTCATGATCTTGTGCCTTTCCTCGGGGCGCTCCCTATGAGCGCCATCCCGTTCAGGCACGGGTCCAGTGACATCCGTGCGCCGGCATTACCCGGTAAACGTTCGTCCGGTTGAGGCTGAGCCTCCTCTCAGCCGCACGCCCTCAGGCATACGGCCCCCGTGTCACCTATTACCTTAGAACACGCCGTGGTCAAAAAAGTCAGTTCTGACCCTCGCCTAGGGAATCCAACAAAAGGGCCTCGGTGATGATGTTGTCGACCAGCCCCTGCAGGGAGATGGACTCATTTGGGCTGTGGGCGTTGGACTGGGGATCCTCGGGGCCGGTCACCAGGACCTGGGCCTCAGGGAATAGCCGCTTGAGCTCGGGAATGAAGGGGATGGATCCGCCCTCGCCCTTGTTGACCGGGTCGCGTCCAAAGGCCTGCCGCATGGCATCCTCAGCCTGCTTGACTACCGGGCTTTCGGCATCCATGGCCCATCCCATGCCCAAGCCGCTAGGGGTGACCTCCACCTTGGCCCCTTGAGGTGCATGGCCGACCAGAAAATCAGTCAGGGCCTGTACGGCCTGTTCGGGCCGCTGGGTGGGCGCGGTGCGCAGGGAAATGCGGAAGCGGGTCTTGTCGGCCAGCACGTTGAAGGAGCCCTCCACCGGGTGGGCATCGAAGCCAATCACCGCCGCTGCCGGCTTGGTCCAGAGACGGGATGCCAGGGAGTCGGTTCCAGCCAGCCGGTAGGAGTCCACCACACCGGCATCTGAACGCAGCTGGGCCTGGTCCAGGTCACGCTGCAGGCCGCCGATAGGCTGGCCGCTCTCCAGGCCGGGCACCGCGAGCTGACCCTGGTCGTCATACATGGAGGCGATCAGCATGGCAGCCAAAGTGTTGGCATCCAAAATAGGCCCGCCGAACTGGCCGGAGTGGACCGGATGCTCCAGGGCTGTGACCGTGACATCCAGGTCCGCATTCCCTCGCAGAGAGGTGGTCAGGCTTGGGGTGTCCGCCGACCAGTTGCCCGAGTCAGCCACGATGATCAGATCCGAGGCGAAGTCGTCCCGATGAGCCTGGAGGAAGGGAATGAAGCTGCGCGAGCCCATCTCCTCCTCACCTTCGATGAAGACCTTGACGTTGACGCGCAGATCCTTGTCCAAGGCATGCAAGGCACCCGAGTGGATGGCGATACCGCCGCCGTCGTCGGCCGATCCACGTCCGTAAAGCCGTCCATCCTTCTCCACGCCGGTAAAGGGATCAGTGGACCACTGGGAGGGATCGGGCACCGGCTGCACATCATGATGGGCATAGAGCAGAACAGTCGGAGCATTGGGATCCACTTGACGGGATCCGATGACCTCGAAGGCACCAGGGGTCCCGTCAGGATTGGTTGCCTGGACCACATGGGCGTCCACACCCACCTGCCGCAGCTGTCCGGTCACATAGTCGGCTGAGCGCCGCATGTGATCCCCGGTGATTCCCTTGGCTGAAACTGAGGCCAGTGAGATCTTGTCCTTGAGCAGATCGACGACCCGGCTCTCATCGTCCTGAACACGTGTGCGGATCGTTTCCAGGCCCAGCTTTGCCATCGCTACCTCCTGTAATTGCTTGTGAATCAATGCTTGCGAGTCTAGGCGTCACCGTAACCTGTTCGCATGACATGGAACCCCTTCTCACGCAAGGATCGTCGGGACAAAGAGGCGGAGGCGGACCAGGCCGCCTCAGCTGCAGAGGTACGAGGTAAGGGACGCCCCACACCCAAACGCAAGCAGGCCGAGGCAAGGAACCTGCGTCCGCTGGTCCCCAAGGACCGCAAGGCCTCGCGCAAGGCCGCCAAGGCCCGGATCCGAGCCCGTGAGGATGCCCAGTACGAGGCCATGAGGACCGGCGACATCGACCACATGCCCAAGTCGGAGCGTCTGCCCTGGAGGATCTACATCCGCGACTATGTGGATGCCCGCTTCAATCTGCTGGAATGGATCTTCCCGGCCATCATCCTCATGTTTGTGGCCACCCTGATGGGCATGTTCGTAGGTCCGAAATATTATGCCACATTCACCATGGTGGTGACCATTCTTCTATACGGCTACCTGATCGTGGCCCTGGTCGATACCTGGCTGATGTGGCGCAAACTCAAGCGCCTGTTGATCGACAAATTCGGCGAGCGCTCGGTGGCCAAGGGCTCACGCTCGGCCTCCTATGCCTGGCAGCGGGCCATGATGGTCCGGCGCTGGCGGGTCCCCAAGCCCAACCAGAGCAAGCGTGGGCACTGGCCCAAGTGACAATCGATTATTTTTGATGTCCCTGCCTGCGGTCGGTCACACCGCCCGGTTCCTCTTGAGGTTCCGGGCGGTTTTCGTATTCGCTCCACATTCTGCGAATGGTCTTCATTCTCCCAGCCTGTACGGCTAGCATGGATTGCTATGCAGCAATCGATCAACCAACCCGGTACAGAGTCTCTCGACCCCTGGGATGCCAACAGCCGCCAGTACGACACCATCATCATCGGATCCGGCCCGGGCGGCTATGCCACGGCCCTTCGCACGGCAGAGCTGGGCGGACGGGTGGCCCTGGTCGAACAGGACCCTGTGGTTGGCGGCGTCTGCCTGAACCGAGGATGCATCCCCACCAAGGCCCTGCTGACCGCCACACAGGTTCTCGAACAGGCCGACCTTGGGGCCGCCATGGGCATCAATGTCGAGTCGGCCAATATCGACTACCAGAAGCTCCAGGATTATCAGGACCGAATGGTAGACGCCATGACCGGCGGCCTGTCGAGCCTGCTGAAGCAACGTGACATCACAGTGGTACACGGCCACGGCACCATCGTCGGCGACGGCCTGGTGGAGGTGACCGACGATGA
Source organism: Bifidobacterium sp. JNUCC 75 (assembly GCF_054819865.1). Lineage (NCBI taxonomy): Bacteria > Bacillati > Actinomycetota > Actinomycetes > Bifidobacteriales > Bifidobacteriaceae > Bifidobacterium > Bifidobacterium sp. JNUCC 75. The sequence continues at coordinate 287,411 of NZ_JBTHIF010000001.1, forward strand.
CGGCGATCGAACCCGTCTGACCACCTGCGACACCATCCTGTCCACAGGGTCTCATCCCCGGGCCTTGGAAGAACTTCCCTTCGATGACCTGGTCATCGACACCGACCGGGCCCTGACTTTCAAACCCTTCCCCCGTCGGGCTCTGATTATTGGATCAGGGGCTGTAGCCCTGGAATTCGCCACCATTTGGAATCAAGCCGGCTGCCAGGTGACCCTGATGGTCAGACGGGACCGGGTGCTCTCCCACTGGGGTCGGCGGACCGGTCAGATCATGACCCGGGAGCTGGAGCGTCAGGGAATTCAGATCATCACCCATGCCCGCTGTTCGGGCGGGCACCGTCTACCCGCTGATGGAGGCATTCAGGTCGACTACCAGCCAACGGATGACAAGGGCCAGGCGGGAGCAATCGAAACTGATCTGGTCTTGGTGGCCATCGGCAGGGATCCCAATACTGACCCCGAGCACATGAAGGAGCTGGGCATTGACCTGGACGAACATGGCCAGGTCCTGACCGACTCTCAGGGGCGCACCAGCCGTGATCGGGTCTGGGCCCTGGGGGACATCACCCCGGGTCACCATCTGGCCCACAGGGCCTTCCAACAGGGCATCACCCTGGCTGATGCCGCCTCCGGTCTGGACCCCGAGCCGGTCAACGAGGCCACCATTCCCCGCGTGGTCTTCTCCTCCCCCCAGGCCGCAGCTGTGGGCTTCAGCCGTCAGGAAGCCGAGGACGATCCATCGCTGAACCAGGTCAGGGAGACCATCTACCCTATGATGTCCAACTCGCGCATGCGCATGAGCGGCATGCAGGGCACCCTCAGCCTGATCACCGCCTGCCAAGCCACCGACATGGAGAAGCAGATAGTGGTCGGTCTGGAGATGGTATCTCCCCAAGCCTCCGAGAATATTGCCGAGGCCCAGCAGCTGGTGGGCAACCAGATTCCCCTGCACCGGGCAGCCGGGCTCATCCACCCCCATCCCACCTTCTCGGAAGCCATTGGAGAGGCCCTGCTCAAGGCTGACGGCAGACCCCTGAATATGCGTTAGGCATGCGGTAGACTGGTCAACCAGTGAACGTTTCCGAGTGAGGATGGCATGGCTACAGAGGACACCAAGGGCAAAAAGGCAAAAAAGAAGAACAGCACGATCAGTCAGATCGTCAAAATCTATCAATTTACTCACGCAGAGGACAAGGCCCTTCCCTGGCTGCTAGCCGCGGCCATCCTGGTGCCCACACTGATAGCAGTCGTGATCTGCCTTCTGGCCCACTTCGGCTGGTTGTCCTGGATCCTGACTGTGCTTCTGGGCATCATGGTCGGCCTGCTCCTGGCCACCATGACCCTGACCAGGCGCTCCGACAGAGTCGGCTACGCCAAGATGGAGGGCCGCCCAGGTGCTGCCGCCGCCGTGCTGAGCAGCATCTCCAAGGCAGGCTTCTCCTTTCCCCAGGAACCCGTCTGGATTGATGCCAAGACCAAGGATGCCGTCTGGAGGGGCACCGGCCGCACCGGGGTTTACCTGATAGCCGAGGGCGACTACAACCGTGTCAACAAGGCCATGAATCGCGAAGAGGAGAAGATCCGCCGCATCACCCGCGGATCGGCCATCCCCATCTACCGCATCAGCGTGGGCCACGGCCCTGACCAGGTCCCGCTCAACAAGCTCCAGCGCACCGTGATCAAGAAGAAGATCAAGCTGACACCCACTGAGCTGGAGACCCTCAACGACCGGCTGGTCACCCTGCAAAAGCGGCAGAGCGCCTTGGGGATGCCTAAGGGCATCGATCCGACCAAGATACACGTCAGCCGCAAGGCCATGCGCGGACGCTGATGTTTTTGAAGGTCCCGGTCTCTCCCCAAGGGAGGCGCCGGGACCTTCGCATGAAACACCCCCGTAACCTCAGCGGCGCATTACCGAAAAAAGCGGTCCCCTAGACTGGGTGACCGTTACGGTTTTCCAGGAAAGGAGCAGTTCAGTGAGAGAACTGAAATCAAAGGCCGATTGCGAAGCTGTGATCAACCAGGAGGGCGTGGAATACGTCTCAGTCAGGTTCACGGATCTGATCGGCGTCCAGCAGCACTTCACCGTACCTGCCAGCGAATTTCTCAAGGACGCCTTCACGGACGGCATGGCCTTCGACGGCTCCTCCGTACAGGGATTCCAAGCCATCAATGAGTCCGACATGAAGCTGATTCCGGACCCTGAAACCGCCTATCTGGATCCCTTCCGCCGTCATCGCACTATGAATGTGGCTTTCTCCATCGTGGACCCGGTGACCGACGAGCCCTACTCGCGTGATCCCCGGCAGATCGCTTCCAAGGCCGAGGCCTACCTGCGCTCCACCGGAATCGCCGACACGGCCTCCTTCGCTCCTGAGGCTGAGTTCTTCATCTTCGACAAGGTCCGTTTCGAGAACAGCATGCAACGCTCTTTCTATGAGGTCGACTCGATCGAGGCCCCATGGAATTCAGGCGTGGATGTCGAGGAGGATGGCTCCGACAACATCGGCTTCAAGAATCGTGTCAAGAGGGGCTACTTCCCCGTACCACCCATCGACCACTACCAAGATTTGCGCGACGACATGGTTGCCAACCTGCAGAAGGTGGGCCTGATTCTGGAGCGTTCCCATCACGAGGTGGGCGGCGCCGGCCAGCAGGAGATCAACTACCGTTTCAACACCCTGCTGCACGCTGGCGACGATCTGATGAAGTATAAGTACGTGGTCCACGAGACCGCTGCCCTGGCCGGCAAGGCGGCCACCTTCATGCCCAAGCCCATCGCTGGGGACAACGGGACCGGCATGCACTGCCACCAGTCCCTCTGGAAGGATGGCAAGCCCCTCTTCTATGACGAGAATGGCTACGGCGGACTCTCCGACATCGCCCGCTGGTATGTCGGCGGCCTGATTGAGCATGCCTCGTCCGTCCTGGCCTTTACCAACCCCTCCACCAACTCCTACAAGCGGCTGGTTCCCGGGTATGAGGCCCCGGTCAACCTGGTCTACTCGGCCCGGAACCGATCGGCAGCCATCCGCATCCCCCTGGCCGGCACTTCACCGGCTGCCAAGAGGATCGAGTTCCGCGCCCCCGACCCCTCCTGCAACCCCTTCCTGGCCTTCTCGGCCCAGCTGATGGCAGGACTGGACGGCATCCTCAACCATACCGAGCCACCGGCCCCCATCGACAAGGACCTCTATGAGCTGCCCCCAGAAGAGCATGCCCAGATCAAGCAGGTACCCGGCTCCCTGGAGGAGGCTCTGAACGCTCTGGAGGAGGATCACGACTTCCTGAGCGAAGGCGATGTCTTCACCGACGACCTGATTCAGACCTGGCTGGACTTGAAGCGCGGCGAGCTGGACCAGACCCGTCTGGCCCCCACCCCCCTGGAGTACGAGCTCTACTTCCACATCTGAGTTCGCATAACGACTGACGCCGACTAGCCGGCCAGGTCACATAAGGCCCGATCCTTCCTGCTGAAGGGTCGGGCCTCTTTGCATTATCACGACCATCGGCATCCGCCCATTGACGGCAACACGCCAGTCCCGGCATCCCGGCTGGCGGTCAGGCCAGAATGAGGAGAGGCATGAAAACAGATTCGATGGAGGTGGAGACCGATGCGCTGGCTACGTGAGTTCATGGAGTTGCCCGTATACCTGCGAGCCATGCTCATCGTGGACCTTATGTGCAACTTCGGCATCGGCCTGGTCATGCCCATCGAGCTGCTCTTCGCCACCCATTCTCTGGGCGCCACCATGAGCGAGGCCGCCCTCCTGGTGACCATCAGCTCGGTAGGATCGCTAATCTCCAACCCCATCATCGGATGGGTCTCGGACCGGCGTTCCTCCTGGCTGGCCATGCATACGGCCATGATCTTCTCGGTCATCGGCCCCCTAATCTTCACTGTGGCCCACGACTACCGGGCAGCAGTGGCGGGAGCCTTCGTCTCGGGCCTGGGGATGGGCATGCAGACCTCCTGGGCCAGCATTCTGACGCAGATCTCCACCAGGGAGCAGCACCGAATCGTCTACGGCATCAACCAGGCCGAGCTCAACCTGGGCATCGGCCTTGGAGCGGCCGTTGGCGGGCTGCTGGCCGCTGGTGGTCAGGACTTCCTCTATCGGCTCGGCTTCGGCGGTAGGGCCCTGGGGTTCGCTCTGCTCAGCCTGTCCCTGCTGGTCATCGAACGACACTGGCAGCTACGCCGCTTGACGGCTGAGCTCAAGGCTCAGGCGGAGCGGGAGGCCGTCCAGGAATCCGCAGGGGCAACCCATGTCCTGCAGAACAAACAGTCAGACGGCAATAAAAGCATGACCATCAACGGTACCTTCGGCGGGCGGACCAGCTCCCTGACCAGGGTGCTGGCCTCCATGGTTCTGCTGACCTTAGGAACCTTCTTCATGGACCTGTTCGGCTACTCCCAGTTCGATGCCGGCCTGGTCACCACCCTGATCTCTGATCCACACATCCCCCGTTGGTCCCTGTCAGTGGTGGATGTAGTCAACACCTTCTCGGTGGTCATCATGAACATCGTGCTGCTGCCACGGCTCAAGGACGCCAACCATGTGCGCCTGTTGCGCACCGTGCCGGTCTTCTGGGCCGCAGCCTGGGTGATCATCGTCCTGGGCCTGCGCCTGGATTCCACCCCCGGCGCCCTGAGCGTGGCCTCTCTGGGCATCACCATCTTCGGACTGGGCGAGGTCATGATGGGTATCTCCCAGCCGGTGGTGGCCGCCGAGCTGGCCGGGCCATCGTTCAGTGGACGCATGTTCGGGCTACTCAACACGGCCGCCTCCCTGGGCTACATCGTGGGACCCATGTTCGCCTCCTACGTCCTGGCCGGGCATGAGGTCATTCCCTTCCTGGCCATGTGCGCCATCGGACTGGTCGTACTGGCAGTCCCCTGGTTCCTGGCCATTCCCTCGCGGCAGATCACCAGCCAAAAGAGCCCGGCCGCCGTCTAATCTCAGACAAGGTACGGCACCGGATTAAAAACGTAGAGTCAGTCTTCACCGGCGGCCCGACGGGCATCGCCAGGTTCCGAACCTGCCATCAGGGTCTTGGCCAGGTCCACGAATCGTTTGGTCAGCGGCGAATCATCCAGGGAGCCGTCTGATCTGAGCACAGCCGGCCGGCCGGACTCCCCCGATTCGCGCAGGTCAGTCTGCAGGGGCAACTGCTCCAGCAGGGGCACCTGATACCCCAAGTCACGGGTCAGCTGGTCGGCCACACGCTGGCCACCTCCCTGACCGAAGATGCGCAGACGCTCGCCATTGTGCTCGTACCAGGACATGTTCTCAATCACACCCTGGACCTTGGTGGGCAGCTGGAGGGCCACCAGCCCTGAACGCACGGCCACCTGCGAGGCCGAGGGCTGGGGCGTAGTAACCACGATCAGACGGCTGTTGGGCAGGGCCTGCGCCACGGACAGGGCCATGTCCCCGGTGCCTGGGGCCAGATCCAGCAGGAGCACATCGGGGTCACCCCACCAGACATCAGAGAGGAACTGCTCAAGCGAGCGCTGCAGGCGCGGACCCCTCCAGAGAATGGCACGGTCCGACCCGGCGAACATGCCGATGGAAATCAGCTTGACCCCCCATGCGGTGACCGGCATCAGCATGCCGTGCAGATTGGTGGGCCGGCTGTGTACACCGAAGAGCCCAGGCAGGGAGAATCCGTAGATGTCCGCGTCGATGGCAGCCGTGTCATAGCCTAGGGCAGCCAGCGTGGCCGCAAGATTGACCGTCACAGAGGACTTGCCCACGCCGCCCTTGCCCGAGGCAATGGCGAAGATGCGGGTGCCCACGCCGGGCTTGGAGAAGGGGTTGCTGCGCCGGGCGGCCTTGAGGTCGGCTACCAGGTTGTCCAGCTTCTCCCGGCTCATGGAGGAGACATCGATATGCGGACGCAGCCGGGCTCGCGGGTAGGAGGTCACGGTCCCGTTGATCTGGTTGGTGATGGTGGTCGACAACGGGCATCCCTTGATGGTCAGCTCCACCCGCACGGTCACCTCATAGTCGGCCTGGGCATCCCTGGCTGGCTCGACAATGATGTCAGTGATCATGCCCAGATCGGTGATGGATCGACCCAGTTCTGGATCGATGACCCGGCTGAGCCGCTCATAGACCTCCCCCTTGATTCTTCGAGGCAGCTCCTCCAGATTCCGGGTCCCTTCCTTGCGATGCTCTACTTGTTCCATGCCGTCACCATATCGCGCCCAGCCATCGGCTGCTAGGGCGCGGCTGGTCGGATATTGCGAATGTCACAATCAACCTTGGGCTGGGCTGGGATCGCCAGTGTCAAGCAGGCGGTGGAAGGCCGCCTCGTCCAGGATTGGCAGGCCCAGACTCTCAGCCTTGTCGGCCTTGGAGCCCGGGTTGGCGCCCACCACCACATAGGTGGTTTTTTTACTTACGGATCCTGAAGCCTTGCCGCCGCGCTCCACGATGGCCTCCTTGGCGGAGTCCCTGGAGAAGTCCTCCAGGCTGCCAGTGACCACCACAGTCATGCCCTTTAGAGTCTGTGGCTTAGTGCTGCGCTCGACATGAGCGCCCACGCCAGCTGCCTGCCAGGCATCCAGGATGCGTCCACGCCAGTCGTCGGGCTGCCGAGCACCCTGGAACCAGTCGTGGATGGAGTGCGCGATCTCGGGGCCCACACCGTCCAGCTCGGACAGGTCCTCCACGCTGGCTTCCTCCACGGCCTTGAGCGACGGGAAGCGGGTGGCGATGGCCCGGGCCGAGGTCGGTCCCAGGTGTCGGATGGACAGGGCCACCAGGACCCTCCACAGGTCGGCATGCTTGGCTTTGTCGATCTCTTCAAGCATCTGCAGGGTGTTCCTGGAGGGTTGGGCGTCGGCACTGCCCAGGGCGGCCTCCTGGACCTGGGTCTCATGGCTGTTCATAGCCCGCTCGCCCTGGCCAGCCTGGGCGCCCTTGGGCAGGTTGTAGAAGGCAGGCACCCGGTACCAGAGACCGCTGCCGCCAGTCCGGCGCTTGGTTGTGGCACGTCCCTGCCGGCCTTCGACCTCCGCCTGCTCCATCAGGGGAACCTCACGCCAGACATAGACCTGGCGCAAATCCTCCACCTTCAAGTCGAAGAGACCCGCCTCGCTGGTCAGGACAGGTTCCTGACGAGGCGGAAGCTTCAGGTCCGGGTCCGGCTGATACTGGGCTGCCTGGCCGCCTTGGTCGACCAGGACCTCACGCAGGCCGGGAGCGTAGACCTCCACGGAATCGGGCCGGTTCTCATCGGGGTTGGTCAGGGCTATGGCGCTCTGCTCCCCAAGATGCTCGATGTCCAGAGCCTTTCGAGAGGCCATGTGGATGATCCGCTCGGTCAGCTGGGCCGGGCAGGACTCCACATTGGGGCAACGGATGTCCACATCGCCCTCCTTGGCCGGGGCCAGCCGGGCACCGCAGCTGGGGCAGGTCTCGGGCATGATGAAGGGTCTCAGTTCCTTTTCGCGCCCCTTCCTGGCCTCGATAACCGGTCCGACCAGCTCAGGGATCACATCGCCTGCCTTGCGAACCACGACCGTGTCCCCAATCAGAATGCCCTTGCGCTTGACCTCGGAGGCGTTGTGAAGGGTGGTCCTGGAGACCGTGGATCCTGCCACAGTGACCGGAGTGAGAACAGCCACCGGGGTGATTCGCCCGGTCCGGCCCACCTGGACGGTGATGTCCAGAAGCCGGGTATTGACCTCCTCCGGGGGGTATTTGTAGGCCACGGCCCAACGGGGCGCACGTGAAGTAGCACCCAGCCTGCGCTGAAGATCCCGGTCCTGCAGCTTGACCACGATGCCGTCCAAGGCATGTTCGATGTCATTGCGGTGCTGGCCGTAATAGTCGATCATGTTCAGGATCTGGCCGAAGGACGTGACGACCCGATTGTGGGGGGAGACCGGGATTCCCCACTGCTTATAGAGGTCATAAGCCTGGGACTGGTCGATGACCTCGTCATGAGTCCCCCTGGGATGGGCCGGTCCCCATCTCAATGAGCCAAGGCCATGGGCGTAGAAGCTCAGACGGCGGCTGGCCGTGATGCGCGGATCCTTCTGCCTCAGTGACCCCGCGGCGGCGTTTCGGGGGTTGGCGAAGGGCGCCTTGCCCTCCTGCTCCTGCTGCTCGTTCAAGGCATTGAAGTCATCGAACCGCATGAAGACCTCGCCACGGACCTCCACGAACTCGGGAATATCACTGGCAGGCCCAGACAGGTTCTGCGGAATGCTCGAAATGGTCCTGACGTTCAGGGTGATGTCCTCCCCGGTAACGCCGTCCCCCCTTGTCAGGCCCTGCTCCAGGACCCCGTTACGGTAGAGGAGGTTGAGGGCCAGACCGTCTATCTTGACCTCGCTGGTCATGGGCAGGGCCTTGCCCTCTGGCCAGTCGAGCTCGTTACGAAGTCCGTCATACCACTGACGCAGCTCTGCGACGCTGAAGACGTCATCCAGGCTGAGCATCTGGGAGGGGTGACGGACGGAAGCGAAGTCGTTGGAGAAAGTCCCTCCGACCCGGTGCGTCGGCGACTGGGGTGTGTCCAAGCTGGGGAAGCGGGACTCCAGCTCCTGTAGGCAGCGCATCCGGGCATCATAGGCCGCATCAGAGGAGACCGGCGCATCGTCTATGTAGTAGGCGACCTGGTCGGACTCCACCCAGGCAGCCAGTCTGGACCAGAGACGCTGGGCCTGCTGGGCTCCCAGAGAGTCAAGATCCAACTCCCCCAGTCGCATGGCATCAGCATCGTCGGGCTGCAGGGAGGCTATCCATCGGTCAGTGCCCGGCCTGGGCCTGGACTCGGCATTCCCGCCCTCATCACGGGTTTGCTGAATATCTTCCTGAGCTGTTTTGTCATGCATTGAGCGACCTCATGAACTGTGCCTGTACCACATCAACACCTTCATTATCGTCGTCGTTCATCCTTGCGGCCGCCATTGACAGTGTTCGGGCCGGGACGAAGAGCCCACCATCCACACAGATGCGCGCTGCCTGGCGCACTATCGAAGCCACCTCGGTGTGAGGCCAGACCGGCAGGCCGTGTTCTGCCAGCACCCGGCGGGCCTGCCTGTGGTCTTCTGGCAGGACCACGCACTGGGAGCGGGCCCTGGCCTGCAGCTCGGCAAGCTCGCTCTTGAGGGCTGGTATCCGATCGGGACTGATGTGCTCGCTCATCAGGTAGGCCGCCGCAGCCACGTCAAACTCGTCGCGCATCCATGAGGCATAGGCCAGGCGATAGTAGGCGAAGGAGGCGTCGTCCCGATCCAAAGCCACCCGCAGGGCGTTGAGCGTGGCAGCCCGTGCCGAATCCCAGTCCTCCCGGTTAGCCAGCATGACCGCCAGCTTCAGGTGGGAAAGCGGATAGGCGGGCGCATAGGCCACCATGGCGTTCAGATGCTTGAGGGCCGCCTGGTCCTCCTTGATCTGGGCCAGCAGGTCAGCTATCTCCAAGTGGGCATAGAAGAGGTTGTCAGGAATGAGCAGGGTCCGCTCTCCCGGTGTGGCGAAGAGGCGGTTGTAGACCACCCGCTCGGCATAGGAGTTGAAGTAGCGGGGTACCTGGCCTTCGGCCGCAAAGACGGCATCCAGATGAGCGATAGCGTCTTGTTCAACCTGTATGCCCTGGGCTGCCCCACCGGAGAAGAGCAGATCACGGGCTTTGACGCGCTCCTTGTCCAGCTGGGAGGACAGTGAGAAGTCAAAGTCTGGAACAGGGGTGCCATCGATCATGGCACTGGCAACCTGGGGGGCCAGCTGTTCCAGCTCCGGGTCGCCAATACTCTGGATGATGCCTGTGGCCGCCTGGGCCTTGGCCGCTGATGTCATGGTCCGGTCCGAGGCCAGCTGGTGGAAACCGCCTACAGCCCTCTGCAACAGGTCGGCACGCTGGATGGACAGATCCACGGCCTTATGTGCGCCCAGGGCCTTGGCAGACTTGTCAGCAAAGGCCACCTCGGAGAACTCGGGTTCCTCCTGACTGCCATGGGGGCTGAAGCGGTCATCGCGCATGTCAAACTCAGCCTCAGTAGGCTTGAGCCCGCCTTGGAGATCCACCTGCATGGCCGCGTCGAAGAAGCGGTAGATGGCACGTGGATCCTTCAAACCCTGTGAACGGATGCGGGAGAGGAAGAGCTCCCTGCTGAATACCACCGAGACCAGGGTGCGGATGGTCGGATTGCTCTGCAGGGCGCTGAGCGGATTCTGCGATGCGTCGTCGTCAGTCTTGTCTGCAGAGGCATCATCATTCGAGACATCCTCCTTCGATGCATCATCAGCAGTCGACTCATCCGCGTCGGATTCATTGGCTGACGACGGCGGCGCAAAGGCGGCAGAGTCAAGGTCCACGCCCTGCATGAGATCCTTGAACTCACGGTCCACAGATTCCTTTTCACCCTGATCCTCGGCCTTGTCCTCCTCGTTCCCCTCTTGCTGCTCCGGAGCCATCCGGGAGGCAATGGGCTTGGTGGGATCACCGTGCACGTCGCCATCCTTGGGATCAGCCTTGGACCCGGTGGGGGCCACCTCGCCTGAACGCATGCGCTCAAAGGCCTCCAGGGCCTGTCCCATCATGGCCCTGATAGCCGAGTTCTGCTGGTCGACAGCCTCTTCCAGACCGATGGAGTCGATCTGCAGGCTGACCTCGCGCACGGACGGATCCACCCCAAAGGCCAGAGCAGCCATCATCAGCCCGACGCGCAGGTTGTAGTCAGCGCTCATGGCGGATCGCTCGCCGTCGTCCAGATCCCGCCACGCCCGCGACTGGTCCTCATAGCGGCTGGAGGGCATCATGGTGCGTCCTGCCGCAGTGAAGGCCAGGGCCACCTGTCCTTGGGCGAGATTGGACCTGAACTCCACATCGAAGCGGAAGGGCAGACGGAGGGATCGCATCAGCATGGACAGCGTCTGCCGGTAGACCCATTCGGATCGCACCGGCTCCTGACCCTGGCCGTCCGCTCGCACAGGCAGCGCCTGGGGAGCCTGTTGACTCACCATAACGGCGGTCGCCGCAGCCTTGTCGACCATGGCATTGATGGCAGTCCGCCCGTCGTCCTCCAGGGGGTCGAAGCGAATCGGATAGTCCCCCGGGCGCAGCAAGGCGACAATGGCAGGATCATCCAAAAGCGCCTGGTCCAGCCGGGTTGCCTGGACTCGGTTGATCGAGTCCTCGGTGGGCAGCGTTCCCAGTCGCGCATTGCGCTCCAGCCAGGCGCTGACGGCGGCGAACCTGTTGAGGTTACCCTCGATGCGCAGGGCCGCAAGGGCGGCAGTGAACTCCAGCCCATTGTCCCAGCTAAGGAAGTAGGCGCCCGAATAAGAGGAAGCATACAGATGCAGGGGCTCCGCCCCATGAACGGCCTCAAGGCCTGAGACGGGCGATAGGGCCCCAGCCTCGCGCATCAGGTCGGCGAACAGATCCTCCAGACCGGAGACCCGCTGTCCATGGGAGCGTGCCTGGATCATGTCACCCACGCTGCGTCGGATGGCTCCCATGGGCGCCTCCCGGTTGAGCCGGTAGAAGATGTTGCCCGAGCCGAACCCAGTGAAGGTTCCCTGGATGCGCGGCAGCAGGTAAGCAGCGAAGAAGGCGATGGCCACGGCATCCCTGTACTCCAGGTCCAGGCGCATCTCAGGAGGCAGGAGCGGACGCAGCTGCTCAAGTGAATAGCGACCATCGGCTCGCAGCCAGGAGGCCAGCCAACGCATGTGGCCGGCATCGTCACGGCCTGCTACAGCACCCTGCAGGGCGCGGACCGGCCCCGAATCCTGACCCGGATCGCGGCCCAGCCGACGACCGTCGGCCAGGGTCACCTCCTCCTCCCGGCCCAGCAAGAAGGCAGGCTCCATGTTCTGTAAGTCCATCCGGCTCTGCTCGCCGATGAAGACCCGGCCATGGTCGTCGGCCAGAGCAATCTGGGCGAAGTGACGACGATCGGTGAAGATACCTAGCGCAAAGCCGCGGCCTGGTGCATCAGGCCATTGGACCCAGCCAAGTGTCAGACCATCGGGAACGCCCTGCAGGCGCGGAAAAAGCCGACGCTTGACGGCGATGCCCAGAACACGGCTGTGGGAGGCCAGAAATTCGCGCATCTGCCGATCATCTGGGTGGTGCCCCGTCCGGTTGATCAGATCGACCATGTCGGCCACCGAAGAATCCAGGGGACGATCCCCGCGACTCCCAGTAGTCGGACGAGAGGAGCCGACCAGTCCCTCCAGTGAGGAAAGAATGGAACGGCCCAGGCCGGACAGATCCCCGAACCCCCGGGACTTCTTCGCGTTCTTGGACATACCTTTGATTGTCCCAATCCAGCCCGACATGTCGCCGTTAGAATAAAACCGTGATGACTCTGCCAGCCCTGAGACGCCCCACCCCGGCCAGGGGCGCAGCCATCCGCCTGCTGCTGGCACTTTTTGTTGTGCTCACCCTGGAACTGGGGGTCTTCAATCTGGCCCATTGGCAGTCGCTGTCGGGTTCATCCTCAAACTCTCCGACAAGGACTGCTGGCGATGTCGCCTCACAATCGCACCAGCTGGGACCAGGGCTGTCCCCGTTGCCGGGCGGAGGACTGAAGGTCACCGATCCAGCTGGTGCCTGGATGGACGTCCCTGTCGCCAATGGACGGGCATCCTTCCTTCAGGCTCAGCTGGCAGAAGACATCAAGGGTTCACCCTTGTCGCAGATTCATGTACGTCTGGACCTGCACCTGGCCGGCGACAAGGGTTGGACCCAGGGCACCCGAGGGCTGATCTGCCCCGGTCAGGCCCGTAGCCACTATCTACGCATCAGAGGCAATCCCAACGGCGGTCGGATCCAGGCCATGCGACTGTGGATACAGGAGCCCGTCGGATCTCAGCTGGAGCTGACCGGAATGACTCCGGCCGATGTGGTACCCCTGGAACTCAACCCAGCGCGGATACTGATGCTGGCCTGTCTGGCGGCACTGATACTAGGCTACCTGCCCGGCTCGGTCCTCTGGCGAACCCGGCTGGATACGGGTTCGATAAGCCAGCGCCTGGCCCTGGCCCTGATTTTGGCTCCGCTGGCAGTCTGGTCCTGCTGGAGCATCCAGTATGATCTGTCCACCTTTACCCCCGTGGCCTACCATCACCCACAGGCCTACGTCTACGACTTCAACCAGTACGATCATGTGGCGCAGGCCCTTCTGCATGGACACCCTTGGCTGGATCTGGGCCAGGCGCCGGGTCTGTCCAAGGCAGCCAACCCCTTTGACATAGCCACCCGCAACGCACTGTTGGCCCAGGACCAGCAACCCATATATTGGGACTATGTCTATCACAATGGCCACTGGTACTCCTACTTCGGTGTCCTGCCGGTACTGCTGCTCTTTCTGCCTTACAGGGCGGTGACCAGCCTGGCGCATCCGGGCGGGTATGCCCTGCCCACCAGTTCGGCTGCCGCCCTGCTGGTCACGTCGGCCATCATCATGACCACCCTGGCCACCATCCGCCTGCTGGCACGATGGTTCCCCCGGGTCAGCCTGGCCGTGGTCGGCATGGCTCTTATAACCATGCTGGAAGGATCCGGCATGGTCTATCTCTGGTGCCGCCGCAACTTCTATACGATTCCCTTCGATGCCTCCATATTGGCGGTCATGACTGGACTCTGGCTCTGGATGGGGGCCAGACGGGTCCATCGACAGCCTGCAGATGCCGGTAAGCATTCGGATCGTGGATCAACGCGGATGTGGACCGTGGAGGACGGGGACCAACCATGGCAACTGTCCAGACCTCGACTTTTTTTGGGTTCGCTGTCAATAGCTGCCACCCTGGGCTGCCGACCCACTTTCTTGGCTGCCGGACTACTGGCGCTACCCCTGTTTGCCAAGGAAATAAGGGCAGTCATCAACACCCTGTTCGCTCGCAGGAGCCATCCTGCCGACCTGTCTCAGAAACGGGCGCTGTCGCTGCTGGTCTGTGGCCTGTTGCCGGTCCTCCTGGTAGCCGCTCCCCTGCTCTGGTACAACCGCTGGCGCTTCGGGTCCCTGCTGGACTTCGGCAATAGGTATCAGATGACAGTCCTGGATCTGACCAACTATCATCCTGGCACCCAGGGCTTGCTTCAGATCTTTGGCTACTACCTTCTGCAGCCGTTGACCACCCTGCCGGTCTTCCCCTACCTGCAATTCTCCCCCGCTCCCATGCGGGTCTGGCACTTCACCGAGCCTGGCCTGGGCGGGCTGTTAGTCACCACACCGGTTCTCGTACTGGCCCTTGCTCTTCTTGCTCTGCCCCGGGTGCGAAAAGAACTGCAGCTCCGGGGATGGATGACCACCTTGACCCTGGCCCTGGCCTTGGCGGCTCTGGTAATGGCTGCAGACTCCTATGTGGGCGGTTTCTCGGTGCGCTACACCATCGACTTCGCCTGGCTGATCTGCCTGGTTGCCGTTGTAATCATGGCCGCCGCATCCTCAGCATACGAAGGCGGCCGCTCCAGAGCGGGAGCGGCCGTCATGAGTCTACTGACACTGACCTGTCTGGCTGGTCTGGTCCTGACCTTGATCAACGCCATGGTCATGCTGGAGCACTTCGACCCCAGTCAGGCCATGAACGTAGCCGTCTGGTTCCTAGCACCCTGAGCCCAGCCGACAGTGATGTCAGGAGTCCAGGCCCTGCTGCTTGAGGACTTGGTGATACCGGTCGACCATGTCAGCCACGATGCCATTGCCATCGCCGCCTGACAAGGTGATGACCGATGCCAGAGGCATGGTATCGAAAAGCTGAGCCGTGTTGGGATCGTCAGGCAGCGGTATGCCATCCTTATCGATACGATCGCGCAAGATGGGCCCGCCAATCGAATTCTCGCGCCACTCGGCCATAGTCGATTCGGCATTCAGCGGAATGAACCTGCCGTCGCCATCCACCTGCAGGTCCTCTTCTGCAACCAGATCTCGGCTAGAAGTACCCACCTGGATGCGGTAAGTGCCCGCCTCCACATGCCAGGCATCCATAGCCGTGGACCAGTAGGCGAAGTCGCGCTCGGTCAGGTCCATGCTCACCCGGCTGGACTGTCCGGCTTTCAGGAAGACCTTGGTGAAGGCCTTGAGCTCATGGCTGGGCCGATTCACCCGGCTGGCGCAGGGGGCCACGTAAACCTGCACGGTCTGAGCGCCGTCCACCTGCGAGGTGTTGGTCACAGTCACCTCCACCCGAGCCGAGTTGGCGCCGGTTTTGGTCACCGTTACCTGATCCAGGTCAAAGTCGGCATAGGACAGCCCGAATCCGAAGGGGAAGGCCACCGGGCGCTGGAAGGTGTCGTAGTATCGGTATCCCACGTAGACACCCTCGCCATAACGGGAGTGACCCTCCTCGCCGGGGAAGGATGTAATGGTGGGGTTGTCCTCCAGCCTAACCGGAATGGTTTCAGGCAGATGGCCCGACGGGTTGGCAGCACCAGTCAGCACGTCCACCACCGCGCGTCCACCCTCCTGGCCCAGCAGCCAGGTCTCCAGCAGGCCCTTGGTCTTGTCCATCCAGTCGGCAACCGTCACCACTGCTCCATTGGAGAGGACGGCGACCACCCGGTCGTTGACCTCGGAGACAGCCTTGAGCAGAGCCACCTGCTTGTCAGGAAGATCCATGCTGGTGCGGTCAAAGCCCTCGGACTCGGCATCTTCAGGCAACCCCAGGAAGAGCACAACAGTATCGGCTCCGCGCGCAACATCAAGCGCCTGCTGGGTCAGAGCAGGATCCTGCTCCTTGTCATCAAAGGTGAACCCGGGAGCGAAGTCCACATTCGTGCCAACCTCTTTGAAGCCATCCAGAGCCGAGGAGACCTCGGTCGGCGTGATGTGCGAGGAACCCCCACCCTGATAGCGCGGAGTCCGTGCAAATTCACCAATGACAGCGACCTTCTCTTTCGGATCAAGGGGCAGAATCCGGTCCTCGTTGCGCAAGAGGACAATGGACTCCTGGGCAGCCCGACGAGCCATGTTGTTGTGCTCCTGAACATCGTAACGATATCCCTGGTGAGACATGGCCGGACGTGCCTTGTCAATCAGATCCAGAATCCCCTGTGCCATCCGGTCCAGCTGCTCCTTGTCAAGCTGGCCGGCCTGCACAGCCTGGACCACCTGGTCATCAGTGCGGGAGGGCGGCATCTCCAGGTTGAGTCCGGCCTGCAGAGCGTTGACCCTGTTGTGGACGGCCCCCCAATCGGACATGACCATGCCCTGGTAGCCCCACTCGCCGCGCAGAACGTCCGTCAGGAGCCAGCGATTCTCTGAGCTGAAGACCCCATTGATCTTGTTGTAAGCGCACATAATGGTCCAGGGCTTGGCATTCCTGACCACGTATTCAAAGGCCGGCAGGTAGATCTCGCGCAGGGTGCGTGCGTCCACGTCAGAGCTGACCCTGAGCCGGTCGGTCTCCTGGTTGTTTGCTGCAAAATGCTTCAGAGAGGTTCCCACTCCCTTTGACTGGACCCCCTCGACCAAACCTGCGGCTTCATGCCCGGCCAGCACAGGATCCTCCGAGTAAAACTCGAAGTTGCGGCCACCCAGAGGGCTGCGCTTGATGTTGATGCCGGGGCCCAAAATCACGGCCACCTTCTCCTGGATGCACTCCTCGCCCATGGCTTGGCCCACCTGGTAGGTCAGATCGGGGTTCCAGGAGGAGGCCAGCCCCGCAGTCGGGGGAAAGCAGGTGGCCGGGACCGATCCGTAGACGTCGGAGCCAGTGGCTTTGCGCAAGCCATATGGACCGTCTGTGATCATATAGCCTTCATAGCCCTTGTCAGGCAGCCCCTGCAGGTGCCAGGAGTCCGACCCCGAGGTCAGTGAGGCCTCCTCTTGCAGCTCCAGATCCTTGGCTTTGGTATGTGATTCTTCTGTCATGTCTTTTTCCCTTTCATGTCTTTTTCTTTCGGGTTCGATTGACCGGACCGCTGCTCAGCACAGCTCCGGATTACAGGTTTTCAGACTCACTTGACCTTGCGGATCATCATGATGAATACGGTTCCCACCAGCAGACAAACGATAGCGACCGGGAAGATCATCCTGTAGCCTCCGAAGAGGCCAATGACCAAAGTCGTGCACCCGGGGGCGATCACCTGGCCGATTGTATTGGCCAGGTTGAGGATGCCCAGGTCCTTGCCGGCTTCCTTGGCATTCGGCAGCACATCGACGTTCAGCGCCTGGTCGACTGACATATAGCAACCGTTGCCGATTCCAGCCAGAGCAGCATAGAAGTACATGCCCGTGGCGGTTGGCATCAGGAAGGGGAAGAGTATGCCGACGGCGAGAATCAGGCAGCTGGTGGCTACGATCACCTTCCGCCTGTGCAGGAAGTCCGAGAGCGGGCCCGATACAACGGAGGCCAAAATGGTGGTCACAACCGAGATCAAGGCCATGATCTTGAGTGTGGATGCGGCCTGGGCATCGCTCAGGTGGCAGTACTTCTGCAGTATGTAAAGCTGGTAGCCCTGAATCATGAAGCAGCCGACGACGAAAGTGAACCTGCCCAGAAGCGCCAGGTAGAAGTCGCGGCAATTCTTAGTGGGAGGTATGAAGGACCGGCCGACATCCGCCCAGGTTCGTTCCACGACCGTGTTGGCAGCCGACTTCTCCCGGGGCCAGATCAGCACGGTGAGAATACCGGAGAAGAGGAAGATGATCATGGCGACTACCAGGCCGGTATGGATGTTGGCTATGAACGAGCTACCAATGATAGTCCCCAACTGCTGGCCGACCACCTGGCTAGCTCCATACAGCGCAGAATAGGTTCCCCTGGTCGACTCAGGAATCCTGTCGGAGAGGACCGCCACGGCCGGGGCTATCAGGCAGTTGATGCCCACCTGCACAATGCACCAGCCGAAGATGATCATGGGAAGTGTATGGGACTGGATGACCAGTAGGAAGCCAAGTGCGCCGATGATACCGCCCAGCACGATCCAAGGAGTGCGTTTGCCGACTCGGAACCTGGACATGTCTGAAAGAGCGCCGAAAACAACGTTGGCCACCAAGGCGAACACACAGCCGATCGAATTCATTGTCCCCAGAGCAGCTTCAGCGCTGACACCATGCAGGGAATTGAAAATCTGAGGCAGGAGAACCCCAGACCCCATGGTAAAGGGCGCAGCCCAAAGCAGGGATACCAGGACGAAGCCAATGGCAAAACGGAACTTCTCCGCGTTGTTGAGCCTTCTACCCGTATCTGGAGCCAGGTTCGCATCCACCCCCTGTCCGGCGACAGCGCTTCCAGTCTCGTCTACAGAGGCCATGGCCTTGATGTCTCCCCTGACTCGAGCACCGACCCCCTCAGTTGGATTTCCCCTTCGATCCTTATTTTCGTCTACCATAGTTATCACTCCTTCGTGTGCAGCCTTGCAATCAGTGGCTCATCATTGAGCCGTGCCAATCTCCCCCTTCCATAACCGACAATTGTTCAGAACTTATTATCGGAGCAAACCAGGCAAGAGGAGGGTTATAATCACAATATTTTTTCTACAGCTGAGACGACTGCGTCCACATTTCGGCGGAATCGCAAGGATTCCGGCAGAAGAGACAGGGCCAGATATCCGTTGCTTGGCATGTCGAAAAAGTATCCGGGTTGGCCGGTCAACCCGTAGGACCCAATCAGGAGAAGAATCAGCTCCTCCTCATCGATGACCTCGGGAAAACGCAGCAGAACGTTCCAACCGCCCTCAGGCCTGAGCAGGGAGACGCAGGACCCCTTTTGGTCCAATGTCTGTCTGAGGATTTCGAGATTGCCCCTGACACGCTCCCCCACACGACTGGTCTGGCCGGGAATATCCGAGAGCATGGATTCCATATCCCTAGTGATCAGAAGGCTCATGGGCAGGTAATCGTCGGCTATCATGTCAAGATGGCGTTTGGCCTCGGCAACCTGGTCGGCTGGCCCGGAAACCTGAATCCAGCCCACCTTGGCATGGGGAGCTGCCAGGCTCTTCGAGAACCCGTCCAGGGCGAAGGTCAACATCCTATCCTCCCCAGCCAGTCGTGCGCGGCCCGGCAGAGGATCCAAGGGATAGTCAAAAAAGACCTCATCAGCAATGATGGCCACCCCATGCCGCTGGCAGAGTTCCAGCAGCGACTGGCGTTCTTCTGGATGAATGTAGGACCCCGTGGGATTGTTGGGGTTGATAAGGACCAAGGCGCGGATGCGGTCGCTCTCAGGCCCCTCCAAGCCCTCTCTGACCGTGGCCAGGTCCAGGACCCAGGACCCGTCGTAGGCCAGGCGGTATGGAATTGTTCGGACACATTCCAGACCGGCGATGGATTCGATCAGTGGATATCCGGGCCGGGGCTCCAGAATGGCATCACCCGGGTCGCAGAGGAGCTTCATCAGCCAGGAATAGGCCTGAGATGTGGAAGAGAGCAGGTAGAGGTTATCAGGATCAACCGCAATACCACGATCCTTGCCGTACAAACCCTGACGCCTGGTCAGAAACTCAGCCAGAGCCTGCCGAGCCTTACGAGGCCCCCTCGGTTCGGCCTCGTAGACCTGAGGCAGAAATGCCGGGGCCAGTCCGAAACGGGTGGGATTGGAATCATTCAGCCTGCCCAACTTGAGACCATGGGCTCGTGCTTCTGACTCGGCCAGAGCTATGCGATTGGGGCGGTCAGACCCGGTGCGGTGAGAAAAATGCATGATTTTTCAGCTCCTCATCCGATCCAGCAGCCGCCTAAACGCCCTGCTTCACCCCAGGTGCTTTTGCCGAAGGTCAGCCAGATAGGCGGCTCCCACAATGCCGGCCTGGTTGCGCAGCTTGGCAGCCACAATAGGGGTCTTGATGTCGATGTGGGGCAAGAACTTCTCGCTCATCCTGCTGACTCCACCACCAACAACGAAGAAGTCAGGGTTGAAGTAGTGCTCAAGCAAGCGGTAGTACTTGGTCAGACGATTGGCCCACTTCTTATAACTCAGCTTCTTGCGGTCACGCACCGATGATGCTGCGTACTTCTCTGCGTCCTTGCCGTCCAGCGTCAGATGGCCCAGCTCGCTGTTGGGAATCAGAACGCCGTTATAAATCAGCGCCGTGCCGATGCCAGTGCCCAGTGTGGTGGCGATGACCAGACCCTTCTGGCCCTTGGCAGCCCCGTACTGCACCTCGGCAAGCCCGGCCGCATCCGCGTCGTTGACAACGCTGACGGGTCTACCGCAGGCCTTGGAAAGAACCTCTTGGACATTAGTACCGACCCAGGCCTGGTCCAGGTTGGCCATGAAATCCAGCGGCTTGTCAGGCTTGACAGGGGCCGGGAAGGCGATGCCCACAGGCACATCCGACGGAACTTCAAAACGGTCCAATAGCTCCTTTACAACAACCCCCACAGCCTCTGGCGTGGAGTGCTCCGGGGTCAAAATCTTCTTGCGCGGCTCTGCAAAATCGCCGATCGTCAGGTCAACAGGGGCAGCCTTGATGCCGGATCCACCAATATCCACTCCGAAAGCCTGCGCTGTTTCAATCATTGCTGCTCCTTAGCTGATCAAAGATGAGGGTCCGAACCGGCACGGTAGCGATTGTACCCCAAGCCATGCCTCTGCAACTCGTAGGAGCGGCATGAGCCGGACCAGGGTCAGGCTGTTTCGCTGGCACTGTGCTACAAACTGCAGGAAGAAGAATTGAGTGGAATAATAAGGCTATGACCGAACACACACAGCTCATTGATGCAGTTAACGTGCGCATCACTACCAGAGAATACGATCCTAAGCCTATCGATCCCGACCTCGCCAGGCAGCTCGGCAGCACCTTGAACGCTCTGAATACGCTCAGCGGTCTGGACATGCAACTGGTCCTAGGCAAACCGGACGCCTTCGCTGCCGACAATGCCTCCGGCCACCTGGCCAATGCGGCCAACTACCTTGCCCTGGTCGGACCCAAGGATGATCAGGAGAGCCTGGAAAAAGCCGGCTTTTATGGCGAGCGCATGGTTCTTGCCGCTACCCTGTACGGACTGGGGACAGGATGGGTGTCAGGCAGCTGGGACCGTCAGTTAGCCGAGCGCCACTGCCGGATCACCCCTAGCCAAACGCTCTATCTGGTGGTCACCATCGGCTATCCGGCCGACCAGGTCGGCTACGGCAACCAGGACTTCGACAAGCTTTGCCAACGTCAGAGCGAGCATCGAACCTCCAAGAGCTATGAGGAGCTAACTTCTTCCATGAGCGCGCAGGACCGGCAGGAGGCTCCGGAATGGTTCAAGGCCGGCGTGGCTGCCGCCGCCAAGGCGCCTTCGGCCATGAACGGACAGCCCGTGGTTTTTGCCTGGGACAAGAACACGGGCGATGCAATCGCCACTCTGGACCCCTCAGTCGCCTACGGCTCCGCAGTGGATCTGGGCATAGCCAAAATGAATTTCCAGATCGGATCCGGCGGCGGCACATGGACCTGGGGCGATGGAGGCCGTTTCATCAGGTCCTGACCGGGGCTGTATCCCAGTGCCCCGGCAAGGGGACCGTGTAGGGTGATGGACTATGAACAATGGAGCATCATCATCCCAGTCCACCACCGAACCGAGCATTGAAGCGGGTTCAACAACCCTTTACCTGACCCGTCACGGCAGAACGACGGCCAATGTCATGCATCTGATGCAGGGCTGGTCCGATTTCCCTCTCACCCGGCAAGGCCGTGAGGACGTGCGCCAGTTCGGTCGGGGTCTGCGGTCCATTCGCTTCCGGGCAGCCTGGAGCGGCAATCTGAGTCGTCAGTATGAAACGGCCCGCCTGGCCCTTGATATGTCCGGCAATGGAGACCTGCGCGTGGGCGTGGACCCTGACCTGCGCGAGGATAATTTCGGAAGTTTTGAGGGCCGGGACGAGCGCACCACTTTGGACCAAGTCTGCACAGCCATGGGGTTCGAGAACTTCGCTGCAGCCAAGGCAGCCTACGGCAGGAACATCTGCGTCCATATGCAGGACACCTTCCACCGGCTGGATGCCCAGGACATCCTATCCGCCGGTCTGGAGGAACAGGATCGGGCTGAGACCACGGCCCAGGTCCGCAGCAGAATGATTGCGGTATTGACGCGAATCGCCCAGTCCGCCATCGAAGAGGGCGGCGGGCCTGTCCTGGTAGTCTCATCAGGCATGTGCCTGCAACAGTTCCTGACAGCCATCGACGACCACTGCACCATCCCTGACATGGACAACACCGCGGTGACCAAGGTCGTCTATGGGGATGATGGCTTCCACCTGGCGGGACCAGTCAGTTCCATGGAGTACTTCCAGGCAGGAAGTCAAGAAAAGTAGCAGGCAGAATTTATTCAAGCTCGTTGCGTTTCCCGGTTGACTGGCCCTTGAGGGGCTCCATGGGCCTCCAGTCGGGATCATGCAATATCTGGCGCGAATCCACCCATCCCTTCAGGATGGCAGGAATACCAGTCATGATGTGACTGCGATCAACAGCCAGAAGGCGAATGACTTCCTTAAGAGCTGTTGCCAGGGTTCCTAGGGCGAAGGCCAGGGGCCGATAGTCCCCATGAACCATGAAATACCTGGCCATAAAGCCCCGGTTGCGCATGATGTGGTAACGATTCATATCCGATGTGGAATTGAGCTGGCGCACACCAGCGATGTTCCAATTGGCGATGTTGCGAGTCCGACGCATGACTACATCGGAGACCACCACAGGCTGTGTGACCTTGGATGCCAAATACCCATAGATGGTGTCATCCCAATAGATAAAGAAGCGCGGGTCAGGCAGACCGATTTGCTCCACAATCTGCCGCGAGAAGAAGCCTCCTTCAAAGCACATGGTGTTCATAGGCCGGCAGCCCGATGGGCCGAACTCCCCCGGTGCAATCGGGTCTGGAATGCCCAAGGCGGTCAGAAAATGATACTGCCAATAGAAGGGGCCGCCATCATAATCCAGCCGAGAACCCTGCACCACCTGATAGCGGTCACTCCACTTAGCGAGTAGGTCAAGTCCTTCAGGTTCCACTGCAACGTCATCATCCATGACCCAGAACCATTTGGCGCCAAGCTCGTATGCCTTGCGCACACCGGCGGAAAATCCACCTGAGCCGCCACCATTGTGGTCCTGCGGAAGATAAACGACACGATCCTGATTGCCGGAGCCGTCGATGATGGTCCTGCCCCAACGGCCTGTCACACGTTCAGAAAACTGCTCGACCATGGTTCTCGTGTCTGCCGAATTCTCGTTATCCACCACCACGATCCGCCAGGGGGCCTGGGTGAGCTGGAGGATGGAGTCGAACAGGCCTGTCAGCAATTCCTGACGCTTATAGGTTACGACGACCATAGCCGCCTTATTCAAGGTCTTTCCCATGCTCTCCATTGTGACACCGCCCCGCAACTTTGCTTAATGAAGCAAAATCCTCCTAGTAGGTTCAGCCTTCTTCCGCCTTCCTGGATCGCAGGCTGCACACCCAGGATGTGAACACCGCCACCAGCAGCAGAACCACAGTCACCAGAAGGAACCGGCCGACGGGCACAGGGGTCAGAGCCATAGACATGCCAGCCTGGACAAAACTCAAGGCAATACAGCCCTCGACAATGGCGATCCCCAGCAGCGCCATCACTGCACCGCCGGCCACATCGGTCAGTGTCTCCATCACTCCCGACCAGGCTATTGACCTCCAGGCCACCCCGATCTGATTGAGCCGCTGGTTCTGCCGCTTGCGCTCCCAAGCCGAAATGGCGATGGACTGCATCATGAAAATTAGGGCAAGAACGGTCCCGCCGACGATCATGACCGTCATGGCCGTCTGCCCGGACAGGCCTCGTTGAATGAAGTCATCTATATACTCCTGCCTGGTCTGCACCGCGAAATCGCCCTGAAGGCCACTCTTCAGACGGGATGTAATCCCGTGCGCATCTGTTGGATTGACAGCCGATATGGGAATGATCGTATGTGCGTCTTCACCCAATTGAGGCAGGTCATCCTCCGCCGTCAGAAACAGAGGATAGTTATTGCCTGCAGATAGTTCTGGAATGCCCTCAGGCGACTGAACAAGGGCAACGACCCGCACCTCATGCGGTTGATCATGGCGATCAAGAAGACGAACGGTATCGCCTATGGAATAGGAGGAATCCTGATTCACAGCGACGCGGTCTGAACCGAGATCAGACGAATTCCCTTGGACAAAGGAGAAATGAATGCTCGGCGAACTCTGAACTTTCTGACCCTGCAATTGCTCGGCAGGTTCCCATACCACCGTTGCCGTCTGGCCCGGTGATCCTTCCATAGCCCATTGCTGAGTCTGGTAGGTAACAAAGTCTCGAACCTCAGGCATCCCACCGATCAGATCGGATGGGTTGCGGTTTTGGGCATCCGAATCAAGGGAAGTAACCATAACATCGGCCTTCAGCGGATATAGGCTCAGAACCGCCCCTCCGATGGAGCCAGCCTGCATGGCTGCCACAAGGGAAATGACGATGGTCAGGATCATCATGGCGGGGAGGGCTATAGCGGTTGAGCCTGCGCTCTCCTTTCGAGCACGCTGCAGGGCCAGAAGACCTGGCCCCCCGGCCACCTTCGCCGGGATCAGACCAATGACTGACACAGTCAGGACAACCAGGATCGGAGCCGCCAAATAGACCGTAGTGATGACAAGAACGACCTCGAGCATAATACGCAGGTCCAGGGTCATAGAAGGCAGTGGGGCGAACCCGACCACCAAGGTCAGGATCAGGAAGACCAGGGCTGTCGAAGAACGAATCCATCCGATCCGCTTGGTTTTGTCACTGGTCTCCGTCATGAGCTGGAGCGGAGCTGCCCCGCCCACCTTGCGCATAGCCATCCATACTCCCAACAGGCAGGCGACCATCATCATGATGAAGGTGACAACTGCAATGGAAGGTCGAATCCGAGGTGTGAAAACCATGCCACTGTCGCTGAACTCGGCAGAGCGCGCGTAAAACCGTCCAACTGGTATGGTCAGGAGAGATCCGACCAGGCAGCCAATGAGATTCGAGAGGGCCAGGGGGATCGAGAATTCCAAGATACCTATGATCAGGATCCTCCTGCGTGAGGCTCCGTTCAACCGCATCATTGCATACTCGCGTCGGCGTTCCTGAATCAGAAAAGTGACCGACGAGAGGACCAAAAAGACCGACACCAGCAGGCAGCAAGCCAGCGCCGGAATAGTGACCATGGAGAGATTTGAATAAGGTACCTTGGATTGGAGACGCTGGTAGGTGTTCAACCTATTCAGATCGCCGATATTGTCAAAGGACTTTCCCGCTTGGTAGACCTGCATGGTCGAAGAGGTCAGCAGGGATGCCAGGAAGGTGGATAGACCCATGACCGCGTACGATGCTCGATGCTTCCTGATCAGGGACAAGACCAAGGAGAACAGGGTCGGTCGACTGATCGAGGAGAATACATGCAGGGAATCCCGTCCGGGAACTTCTCCTCTTCCTGCTTGGCCTTTACCCGCATGCATCATCGTCCTACCCCCTGGCCGACCTGAGTCATGCTGGTCAGGTGAGTGGACAGCTGCTCGGCCGTATATCCTTGGCATATCGAATGCACTGTGCCGTCCACCAAGAAGACCGTGCGCTGCGCCCAGGCCGCCACATTGGGGTCATGGGTCACCATGAGCACGGTCCGTCCGCTCTCCACCAAGGTCGAAAGGGCATCCAGAACCATTTCCGAGCTGCGCGTATCCAGTGCCCCGGTGGGCTCGTCCGCGAAAATCATATCTGGCTGGGCGACCAGCGCTCTGGCAATGGCCACGCGTTGCCTTTGACCGCCAGATATGTCAGACGGATATTGCTGCGCATACCCATCTAGACCCAAAATCTTCAAGGCCTGCAGCGATTGGGCGACACCAACTTTGGGACCGCCGAAGAGCTGGGGCAGCATGACGTTCTGCAAGCAGGTGAAGGCCTCGACCAGGTTGTAATCCTGAAAAACGAAACCGATATGGTCGCGGCGCATCCTGGTTAGGGCGGACTCCTTCATCCTGGCTATGTTCTGGCCGGC
Organism: Bifidobacterium sp. JNUCC 75; assembly: GCF_054819865.1. Classification (NCBI taxonomy): domain Bacteria; kingdom Bacillati; phylum Actinomycetota; class Actinomycetes; order Bifidobacteriales; family Bifidobacteriaceae; genus Bifidobacterium; species Bifidobacterium sp. JNUCC 75. Next base: position 313,328 of record NZ_JBTHIF010000001.1, read on the forward strand.
TATCTCGACCGATCCCTGCTGTACTGGCAAGAGCCCTGAGGCGCAATAAAGCAAGGTGGTTTTCCCCGCTCCGGAAGGACCCATAACTGCGGTCCAAGATCCTGTCGAGCATTCCAGGCCGACTTGGTCTATTCCAGCTTCACCAGCCTTGTAATGGAAGGATACCCCCTCCATTTTCAGTGGCAGTTCATTCATTGATCTTCCTTTCATTCAGATCGCCTAGGCAACAAAGCTTTCTGGCCGACCACCAGCAAAGACAAAGGGTCAAAACCAGCAGTCCCAGGATTAGGTAGAGCTCAATGCCGGGCAATGGCACAATCCGAGTCACCACACTGCCAATACAGCATGGATCCACGAGAAGCCAGGCGACAAAGACATGAACGGCCAGCAACACCACCGGGACTGCAAGCAAGACCAAGCGTGTGTAGGTCCTGCAGTGCATGGAAATCCAGAGAACCAAGAGAAAAACAAGAAAGGCGGACCCCAGGCAGAGCAATACGAACACAGCCAGATACTCCCCCAAGGACCAGGTGAACCAAGGCAATGCATGTCCATCAAAAACCGAAAGATCCTGCAAACCCGCGATCTTGGGCACCCACATCAGGAATGATCCCGCTGCCACCATGAGCATCATCAGCAGGCCCGCACAGACCATGGCGAACACCTGCAGCCCAGGCAAGATGCGTCCGGTCCGTGTCGTCAACTGCGTCTGCCGGACCCCATGGACCTGGTCTTTAACAAGGCGTGGGGCCACGACAACCAAGGCTGCCAGAAGCGGGACCATATAAACTGAAAGTCTGAAGTTGCTCTGAGTGTAGTCCAGTAATTCAGGAGCGGCCAGGCCCATACCCGCCCTACACTGTCCACTTAAGATGTCAAGCCGCTTCGTCACCGATTCGGGCAGTTCGATGCCATTACTACCGCCCTTACGCAACTGTTTCTCAGCTCTTGCGGTCAGGGCTTCCCGGTTGCATCCACGATAGGCATCCATGACATCATGGCAATGAACAAGCCGACGATAGCTAGGCAAGGCATTGATGCGGCCGGTCAGTTTGCCCCGGTCTGTATTCAGTACTGAAGGATTTGTCCAGCGCGAGCTCTCGACCGAATCGACCAGGTCCCTGGCCGACTGATAATTCTTGACGCCCAGTTGAACAGCCTGAGGACCAAGTGCCATCAGATCTTTGGATACCACCGGTTCAAGTCTGTCAGCCTCACGCTTGAATCCAGTAATGGTGGACTGACTGACATACGGTCCGTAGCTAGCTAGGTCATGATGGGCTTCGTCAGTGGGAATTTGGTCGTACATAGCTAGATTCATACAGAAAACGAATCCAAGAGACAGACTGAGCACCACCCAAAAAGAGGTACCCAGAAGGTGCCGCATCTCGTTCCTGATCACCATCCATCTCATTGAAGACATCCCTGGCAAGAAATAAGATTGCGAGCCCGATTCGGCGGGGTATGCTGCATCGCTACTCCTCGTCCCCGTAGATCACCAGGAAGGCATCCTCCAATTTGGCAGGAACAGCCTGGCCCTGGGACGGCGGCTCATGTGAGTAAATTCTGAGCCGGGTCGCATCCCCATCCAGCTCGTCCTCAAGGAGCAGCTGCCCCTGCCCTAAGCGATAATCCGCAGGAACCAGGAATATTTTGCCTTCCAGCCAGCGGCTTATCTGCCTTGGGGACTGGTTGCAGCAGATCTGCCCATCCTTGAGCATGATGACCCGGTCGGCGATGGTCTCCAGGTCAGAGACGATATGAGTGGACAGGATAACGATCCGGTCGCGCGAAAGAGCATGGACCAGGTTGCGGAAGCGGACACGTTCCCGTGGATCCAAACCAGCGGTCGGCTCGTCCAAAATCATCAGTTCCGGGTCGTTGATCATGGCCTGTGCCAGCCCCACGCGCTGAATCATGCCCCCAGAGAGCGTCTTCATCTTCTGCTTACCCTGGTCTTTAAGCCCCACGGTCTTCAGGAGATCTTTCGCCAGGGGCTTGGCCCGTTTCCGGCCGATCCCCTGAAGGGCTGCTATGTACATCAAAAAATCTTCAGCGCTGTAGTCTGGGTAATAGCCGAATTTTTGGGGCAGATACCCCAAGAGGCCGCGATAGTCCTCGTCCATAACCATGATGTCCTGCCCATTCCAAGTGATGTTTCCCGAATCCGGGCGGATCAGGGTGGCGATCATTTGGATCAGCGTGGTCTTGCCTGCTCCGTTAGGCGCGAGAAGCCCATGGACGCCGGTTCCAATGGAGAGGCTCAGATCGTTGATAACCCGCTTGTTCCTGAAGCTCTTTGACACATGGTCCAAGTGCAGCACGAAACTCACCGTCCTTTCACACTAAACATGTAAGATTCCGCCCTCATGCCGTCGCCAGTCTTTTCATATGCCATGCTCGCTTTGACAGAGGTGACCCTACGCAGCGTCCATGCAGAACAAGCAGGAAGATCGTCAGAAGAACAAGGCCCGTCGCTAGGCTCAGCGCCGGCGGAATAGAGACAAGGATGGGGGCGGTGGCGAATCGAGTCAGATAAAGAATCATACCGAGCACGATCCAGAGTCCCAAAACCAGACAGATGGACAGTTCTCCATGCATATGCTCCTCTACCCAGATCTGTGCCAGGGAAAAGAGAAAGAGGGAGGAGAAGCTGATCCCCAAAAGGGTCATGGTGGACAGCCCCGGATTGGTCGTCCACGCCAGCAAGACCGTGGCCAAGGATGAAATCATCATGCTGACCATGCCGAACAGAAGCATCCTGACTGCGGCTATCTGACGGAATGACCACCTGCAAGTTCTGATCAGATTCAGGGTATTCAGGTTCCGTTCCTTGAGCACGACCAAAAGGTGCACCACCAGGAAAAGAGCAGGCGAACAGACGAATATGGGGACAACCAGACCGAAGGTTCTATCGACTCTGCTGGGCCAAGCAGTCTTCATGAAGGAGCCAAAGACGGTCGCCCAAACCGCCGCCGTCAGAATCAGGCCGATAAAGACGCAGTCCCAGAGGCCAAAGAGCAGGTTTCTCAGGCCTAGGGAACGGACCATGGCTACAAGGGTCCAGATCAGCCCAGGACGTCTTCCCATCCCTTTGCGTACAATTGTTTTTATGGATCGCTCGCGCATCCTGGAACTGCCGATCTGTGATTCAGCAAAATCATCGCGCTCAAGGTCGCTACCCTGAAGAGCCGCCAGAATGGGACGGATATCAGGTTCAGACCGATTCATGACCAAACTCCTTCCTCAAATTGTCCAAAAGTCGGTAATACCGAGCCTTGACCGTGTTTTCAGGCTCTCCGCAGGCCTCGGCAATCTGCGCGAACCCATAGCCGGCATACAGATGGAGACGCAAAACTTCCTGCGCCGGGACCGGGGCTTGTGAGATCTTGTCTTCAATCCGACCAACTAGGTCGTCCTTGAAGGTCTGGTCGGCGGGGTCGTCATGTTGATCGTGGCCGGATGCCACAAATACTTGTGCCTCCTGCCGCTGCCGCCTGCGACGGATCCGCCAGTAGTCAATAACCTTGTAGGTTGCGATGCGGTGGATCCAGGTACGGAAGCTGGACTTGTGCGAATCGTAGCTGCCCAAAGACCGCAGAATGGCAACAAAGGCATCCTGGGCAAGGTTCAGCGACTCCTCCTTATCGCCTACTTGAGCTCGGATGTAGGCCAGGATGTCGTCGTAGTACTTGCGAACTAGGTCATCGGCTGCGCGAAAGGATCTAGTTGACAGTATGTTTCTGATCCATTCCAGGTCCTCTGCCTGGGATTGGCCACCATCAGCGTCTCCGTCACTGGTTTGTCTGACCAAGGCCGGATGTATAGCTTCATCCGTAGGCAGCAGATGGTCACCCATCCTCGCCATGCTCCAGCCTCCTTGCAGCATTGTGAACTTTCGACAACCTCATATTCGTTGTGCAGGCTGCAATAGTTGCATGGAAGGCGGTTTTATTTCCTTCCTGGCGTGTCTAGAAATGCACTAGCAGTGAGAAAGAATTGACCATTCCAAGGACCGCAGCTATATTGAAATCGTCAGTTTCAGGGAAGGTGAAAGTCCTTACTGGCGGTATCCGGCTGAATGCCGGGAGCCCGCGACCCGCGCAAGCGGTGGATATCGGTTCAAGTCCGAAGCCAACGGTTACAGTCCGGATGGAAGAAACGAGGCTCTCTATGAGCATGCCCAATTCTCATTCACACACCACTGCAAACAAGGACACGCGCTTCAACGATGTCCACTCCACAGGTGCAGGCGGTTCAGGACGCTGGTCGACAAAGCGGATCGCGGTCTACGCGCTCTTCGTAGCCCTGGCCATGGTTCTGAGCTTCTTCTCCTTCCCGATCTTTCCTGCCGCCCCTTGGCTCAAATACGACCCTTCAGGCATCGTCGTCCTGGTATGCGGCTTCGCCTTCGGTCCGGCGGCTGCAGCAATCATCTCCATACTGGGATTCGTCCCGCACCTGTTCACCAACCCCTTCGGCGCTCTGATCTCGATGATCGTGGCCTTGGCCCTGAGCGTGCCGGCGGCCCTTGTCTATCGCAGGATGCACAGCCGTAAGGGAGCGGTCATCGGGATTGTCTCCGGTGCCATTCTGGGCGTGGTTGCAGCCATCCTGTGCAACGTAGTGATCACCCCCTTCTACGCGCACATGTCCATGGCCAAGGTCGTCGCCATGATCGTGCCGATCCTTCTACCCTTCAACCTGATGAAGTTCGCCATCCACGGCGTGGTCACCTTCCTGATTTACAAGCCCATCTCCACGCTGATCAACAAGTAGGCCACGGCGATTCGGAGCGTCATGGCAGCATCCATGACCCAATCCGCAATCCCCGATTCAGCGGATTCGAAGGCGATAGTCGCCCGTCTCAGCCAGGTCTCCTTCTCCTATGACGGAGGCCAGAACTGGGCCTTGGACCATCTGTCCATGGAAGTGCATGCAGGCGAGCATCTGTGCATCCTGGGAGCGAATGGTTCCGGCAAATCCACGCTGGGAAGCGTCCTCTCAGGTGCGACGGCACCTGACCATGGTCAGGTCGAGCTTATGGGCCAGACGGTCTGTTCAGATACCCCGAATCAAGGCCGACGGATCGACGCTGGAGCCTACCGGCAGGCACGTCGGCGCATCGGCATGGTCTTCCAAAACCCCGAGGACCAGATTGTGACCACAGTCGTCCAGGACGACGTGGCTTTTGGACCCGAGAATCTGAGCATGCCCCGTCAAAAGATGCTTTCCTGCGTGCCAGCAGCACTGAAGCAGGTGGATCTGCAGACGCGGATGAATGATGATCCCACCCGCATGTCTGGCGGACAGCAGCAACGATTGGCCTTGGCCGGCAGCCTGGCCATGAATCCAGGCATGATGGTGCTGGATGAACCTGGCGCCATGCTTGATGCTGCCGGCCGGCAGGGGATTCAATCAATCCTTTGTCAGCTGACAGCCCAGGGCACGGCCGTCGTCCACATCACCCACCTGCTCGAGCAGGCCAGGCAGGCTGATCGAGTCCTCGTGCTTGACCATGGGTGCATCGTCGCATGCGGAAGTCCGAACCAGATTCTGAACAGACAGGATCTGCCTGCCCTTGTTGGCGAACCTGACCCAATTCCGCTGACCCAAAGCGGGGCGTCAAATACGGGTCCCAAGACCACGGTCGGCAACCACGCTATTCCCATGGTCAAGTTGTCGGATGTCTCTTACAGTTTCCCGGATGCAGACAGCAAAGCCCTTAGCCATGTGAATCTGGAGCTCGCGGCAGGACAGACCCTGGCCATTATCGGGCGCAACGGATCCGGCAAGTCCACCCTGGCCAGGCTCATCTGTGCCCTGGCCGCTCCCGACAGCGGATCCATACGGGTGACCGGCCTGCCCTTGGCCGGACCCGATCGGCCCAAGGCCAAGCATCTGCGACGCCAGAATCTGAAGCTTCTGCGCCAAAGGGTCGGCTATGTCATGCAATACCCCGAACATCAACTTTTTGCGGATACCGTTGCCCAGGACATCGCCTATGGTCCGCACAACCTGGGCTATGGACCCGAGCAGGTGCAGCAGCGGGTGGATGATGCCATGAAGCTTCTGGGCATCAGTGATCTGGCCGACCGTTCCCCCTTCGACCTCTCAGGGGGTCAGCGGCGCCTAGTAGCAATTGCCGGAGTTGTAGCTTGCAGCCCGCAATTGCTGGTTTTGGACGAGGCCACCGCCAGTCTCGACCCCCAGGCCTGCGCACGCATCATGACGCTGCTTCGAGTGCTCCACCAACGTGGAGTCACCATCGTCATGAGCACCCACGCCGATCGGGAGGCCCTGAACCTGGCCGATCAGACCCTGCTCCTGGAGCATGGGGAAACACTAGCCTATGGGACTACTGCTGAAGTCGTGGAACGCTATCACCAACTGCTCGCAACAGATGCGGCGGAGAAGGAGACTACTGAAAAGAAAGCGGATCGCACTCAGGACGACCAGAGGCCCCTATCCTTGCTGGCGAGGCTGGACCCGCGAGCCAAACTGGTGACCTTCCTCCTAGCCATGTTCACCGCCTTCGCCATTTCCACGCCGGCGCAGCTTGTTCTGGCGCTGGTGGTCACTGTAGGGCTCTTTGCCGCCGCCCGGGCACCACTGCATTCCATTATGAAATCAGTCAAGGGCTTTCTGGTCCTCATGCTTCTGCTGGCCCTGTTCAATCTCTTGGTCACTCAGACCGGCCGCAGAGTGGCTGCCTGGGGTCCATTCGTGCTGACCACTGGCGGCATTTGGGTGGCTGTACTCTATGCCTGCCGCTTCATGCTGATCATTTTTCTGGGGGCGCTCCTGGTGGAGACCACCACCCCGACACAGATGACCGATGCCTGTGAATCGCTGCTGAGCCCGCTGTCCAGACTGGGCATCCACACCAATGAGATCGCGCTAGTCCTCTCACTTGCCCTCCGTTTCATCCCCACACTGGGACGTGAGGTTCAGGCCATCGTGGAAGCCCAGGCCGCCCGTGGTGGATCCATCGAGTCCGGCTCGCTCTCGCAACGCCTGCATGCTGCCATAGCTATCACGGTTCCTGTCTTCGCCGGAGCTCTGCGCCATGCCGATAACCTGAGCCGGGCCTTGGATGCCAGATGCTACGAGGGCAGCCGTCAAGAGCGCACTCACTACCGCCTGCTGCGATTGGGCAGGTTGGACTTCTTCTTTATCGCTCTCATGGCCGTCTATCTGCTGGCCCTGCCGCTGCATCCCCTGTTCTGAGCAGTCCGGCCTCGTGAGCAGAAGCACATGCCATGGTTCCTGACTCTGCCAACCGGACAAATTATGCCACTGAACAGGTTGGGTCCCCGCTGATCAGCCATCCATGCGATCAGCGGGGACCCAACCTGTTATCAGTAGGCCCGAAGGCCAAGTATTGATTGCATCTACACTATTCCTGTATGACCCTCCTGTCCTGGCTGGAAAGCATGGCCTGATCCAGGAGTTCCAGAACATGGACACTCTCAGCCAGGGGAACCGGGTTGTCGGCCTTGCCTCGGAGGAAGTCACGCCAACCTTCGTAGAATGCCGGCTGCCAGCCCCGAACGGCCGGGAGTATATGCTCCTCACCCTCCCTGTCGATATAGCAGGCAGTGGGGTCGGACATGACACCGAAGTGCGGATCATCAATCCGCATGCCTGCCTTGAGCTGGTCTTCCTCAGGGTCCTGATCGTTGATCTGCAAGGATCCCAGTGTCCCCTGAATAGTCAGTCGGGGTTGCCGGGTGGATTGCACCAGGCCACCGACAATATGCGAGATGATGCCCTGCTGATGGGTAGCAGCAATGAAGAAGTCATCAGGCACGACTGCATTTTCTCTTTGGGTGGACACTTCACCATAAATCGAGGTGACCGGGCCAAAGAGCTGCACGACCTGATCCAGAATGTGAGCGCCAAGATCAAAGAGCGCTCCTCTGGGTTGGTCATGCGTCTTCTGCTCGCGCCAGCCGGTTTCCACATTGGGGCGGAAAGAACCGTACCTGGATTCGACACGTATGATACGGCCCAGGTCCAATTCCTTCAGGTACTTGCTGGCTGTCAGGATTTCTGCATCATGGCGTCGGTTCTGGAAGGCCGCCGCAGGTGTACCGGTAGCCTGAGCCACATCAAGGATCTTGTTCGCCTCCTGACTGGAGCCGGCCACCGGCTTGTCAATGACCACAGGCTTGCCGGCCTGCATGACCCGGGTGGCAAACTCCAGGTGGGTATCGTCGGGGGTGCCTATGCTGACAGCATCGTAACGATCGATATCCTTGAAAAAATCATCGTTATTGTCATAGACCCGGGCCCGAGGATAAAGCTGGTGAACGTGGGCTGTAGCTCGCTCGTTATGAGTCACTACAGCCGACAGTTCCAGTCCTTCAGTCTGATCGATCATGTTGGCATGAAAGACCCGCCCTACAAAGCCAAAGCCTATGAGGGCAATCTTGAGATTGTGATTTTGCTCTTGTCCCATTATTTACTCCTTCCACACCCTCCCATGATTGCCATGAGACAGAAGGGACTTATACACCGAGATGCTCTCTTAAGTACCGACGTGCGGTAAGGGCGCTCTTCAGCGGGTCAGCCTTGGCTGGGTCCTGCTCGGCCTCTACCATGAACCAACCGTGGTAACCCCCATCAAGCAGGGGCTGAAGAACCTTCTTAAAGTCGGTGACCCCATCCCCTGGCACGGTGAACACACCCTCCAAGATGGCCTGGAGGAAGCTCAGCTTCTCGTCCTTGACGCGCTGAAGGACATCAGGCCGAATATCCTTCAGGTGGACGTGCCCGACCCTCGAAGCGTAACGCTTCACGATGTCAACCGGATCCTCCCCCGAAAAGAGCAAATGGCCCACATCGACCAAGAGCTTTACCTTGTCAGGGTCAGTTCCTTCCATCAGGCGGTCAATCTCGCTGGTGGTCTGCACACCCGTGCCCATGTGGTGGTGGTAGGAGATTTCCATACCGACGTCATGGGCCAGATCTCCAAATCGATCAAGACCACGGGTCAGTTGATCCCATTGCTGACTGGTATATTCAGGCTTGCCATCGAAGATCGGCGTATGCATTTGGCCCTGAATGGTATTGCCCTGTTCAGCTACATTGATCATCTTGGCACCCAAAGCGTGGAGATAGTCGCGGAAGGCGATGAAACTCCGCTCGTTCTCCTCCCAGGTTTGCGTAGTCAGATAGGCGCTGAACCAGGCACTGGCAATGCTGATCCCCCGCATCTGAAGCTGCTCCTTCAAAACCTTGGGATCCTTGGGGTACTTGTTGCCAATTTCAGTGCCTTCAAACCCGGCCAGAGCGACTTCGCTCAAGATCTGCTGATAGGGAGTTTCGCCACCCAGCTCGGGCATGTCGTCATTGGTCCAACTGATTGGAGCCATGCCCACGCGAATTGCCGTATTCTTGTTTGTCATCATTTCACCCAATCATTCGTCTGCCTGAAGCTACTTGATCATGATGGTCAGCAGGTTTTTCATGGTCTGGGCCACCATGCCCATTTCATGCTCGTTGGCCCTGTCGGAAAACATCTCGGAGCAATACCAGCCGTCATAGCCTGTGGCCTTGATCGCATCAATCCACTCCTGCAGAGGGATGCACCCGCCACCATTGACCACATTACGGTGCACATCCTGGTTAGGAACCTCTCGGCCCCTGTCAATTTCCAACCCGTCAGAGACATGGACAGCGGTGATGATCTCCGGCGGTATCTTGGCTACGTCCTCCAGCGTGTCACCGGCAGTCCAGAAGTGCCAGGTATCCACGGTGATGCCGAAGTTGTCCCGGTTGACCTTATCAACAATTTGCAGCAACTGAGAGCACCGGCTGATTGGGGCCCAGCAGAGAGGCTCCAGGTAGATGCCCAGCCCGTACTGCTTGGCGATGTCACAGGCCAGCTGAACATTGTGCGCTGTTACATCAATGGCCTCCTGCTCGCTTAAACCTAGGGGGCCACGCCAACGCGGATCGTCTGCAGCCAGCTTGCCGGCATTGTAATCCATGACTACGTTCCAATCCACTGGATCCGTGCACATTTGAACGGCTGGAGCACCGATGACCTGGGCTATCTGGCACATCCTTTCAACCTCTTTGAGGTACTCTGCCCGGTCTTCTTCAGTCCTCCTGGTGATCCCCTGAATAGCCCCCAGTCCGCTGACCGGAAAACCATCCAGAATTTCAGCTGCATCCTGGGCGGTATAGCCCTGATCAAGAAAACGGTAGAGCTTTGGGCTCTGCATCTCTATGCCGTCGAAGCCGGCCTCCTTGGCAAAGCGTACGTCATCATAGACATTGCCGTAGAAGGTGGTAGTTACGTTCATTGATAATCGTGCCATCATTGACTCCTTTGTTGTGGTGGCTCGGCGCAGGCTTTTCCTGCAACCGTGAGGCTTCCATTGAAGTTCTGGAAACCTACGCTTCCTTGATTAATTGTTCGATGGTCTGACGTTGATACACGGAAGTATCATGGGCGGTCTCGTCCTCGGCGAAGACGTTGGAGACGATCAGGGAATCCTCCCTGTCCAGGAAACCGTTGGTCTTGAGTGCCTGGAAGAGATCCTTGAAATCCACATCCCCGTCACCCACCTTCAGATGCTGGTGGACCCGTGCGTTGGTCCCTGGAGGATTGGAGATATAGCGCAAGCCGTGTGAACGGTTGTGGTCATAAGCATCGGAAATGTAGACCGAACGCAACTTGGTAGATTCCGCCTGGGTGATCTCGTGCACTGCATTCCCGTAGTGGAAGGTGTGCGAGGACACGTAGACGGAACCGACCAGGTCTGAGTTGAGGCCGCGCAGTACGCGATGCGCATCCATGCCATTTTCCACAAAATCATACGGATGGGGGTCAAAGTTGATCACAATCCCCTCCCGCTCAAGCAAGGGTAGTATCTCCTCCATGGTCGAGTAGAAGCCGGCCTCCGACTCCTCATAGCGCTCGGGGATGCCGCTGAACTCACTGTTGATGGTATGGATCCCCAAGATGGCCGCAATCTCGATTGCCCGCTTCCAATTCCGCACAGCCCACTGACGTTCCCGCTCGTCCGGCCATGAGGTCCGGTAGACGGGCAGCAGGGAGACCAGTTCGACGCCGGCGTTCTTGCAGGCCTTAGCCAGATCGTGGACCAGTTCGTCATCAGCCTTAGGGTGGGTGTAGAAGGGCAGGAAGTCATCATGCGGGGCCAACTGCATGTACCGGTAGCCTGCATCAGCCACAGCCTGCGGCAGTTCCAGCAGTTTGTAGTCGTAATAGAAGGGGGTGGGGTCAAGTGCAATCTTCATAAGTATCAGCTTCTTCCTTTTGCCCGCTTACAGGCGGGCGATAATATCCTGAGCAACTTCTTGCGTGGACCTTGACCTGCTTGCATTGGCAGCAACGTCTTCTTCCACGGCCCGCTGGATGCGTTCAGCAGCCTGGTCATACCCGAAGTGCTCCAGCAGCATGGCTCCAGACAGGATCGAGGCTGTCGGATTGGCGATCCCCTTGCCAGCGATGTCAGGCGCTGAACCGTGAATGGGCTCGAACATCGAGGGGTGTTCGTCAGTGACGTTGATATTGGCTGAGGCCGAGTATCCAATGCCGCCAACCACGGCCCCCGCCTCATCGGTGAGCACGTCGCCAAAGAGGTTGTCGGTGACGATGACGTCGAATCGCGAAGGATCCGTCACCAGAAAGATTGTGCAGGCGTCCGCATGCAGATAGTCCCAGGTCACATCGGGGTACTCCTGCGCCACCTTATCCATGATGTCGAGCCAGAGGGCACCGGCATGGGGCAGGACATTGGTCTTGTTGACCATGGTCACATTGCGCTTGCCTCCACGCTTACGCGCTAAATCAAAGGCATAACGTACCGCCCGCTCGACGCCGAAAGCCGTGTTGAGGGAGGTCTCGGTCGCGATGGCCTGGTCAGTGCCCCGACGAATATATCCTCCCATTCCGGAGTAGAGGCCTTCAGTCCCCTCCCTAACCACAGCGAAGTCGATCTGTCCTGGATTCTTCAGCGGCGAGCTCACCCCTGGATAGAGTTTGGTCGGTCTCAGGTTGACGGCCTGGTCGAAGCTGAACCTGAGTTTGAGCAGGAGGCCGCGCTCCAGAATCCCTGAACGCACACGTGGGTCGCCCACAGCCCCCAGCAGGATGGCATCCTGCTGCCCGATGGATTCCAGATCCTCATCATTGAGCAGGGTGCCATCGCGCAGATAGCGTTCTGCTCCCAGGTCATAGTCCACATAATTCAGCCTTACCTGGTTGCCGACAGCCTTGCCCATGACCGCCTGTGTCTGCGGGGTAACCTCTTTGCCGATGCCATCTCCCGGGATAACAGCTATATTGATTGTCTTCCGTACGTCATTGTCCGCCATATGCTCAACCTATCATTATCATTTTCTAGTGTAACTAATCAATATTCATAAGTAAACTGTGAGAATCCTGAAGAATTCTATGAGATAATTTCATATAGTGAATCCTTATTCTCAGAATTTACTTTTGTTCCTCCATAGGGAGACGCGGATCAAGGGGGAGCGATTCTACCGCCCGGTAGACCCAGTCCTGTCCCGGGTCAATGGTGACCTTCCAGTCACGCTCTCCACCTCCCGCCATGACATTGAGATAGTAGAGGTCGAAGCCAGGGGCTGCAATGGAGGGGCCGTGCCAGCCGTACGGTATCAAGACCGTGTCACCCGGCTGTATCTGAGTGAGGATATCAAGTGGCCTGTCGTCCGAGGCAGACGCACCCTGATAGCCAAAGGGCCTCACCCCCTCTGGAGCCCCCGGCAGGGGCTGCATGTCGAAGTAGTATATTTCCTCCAAAGCAGTCTCATCCGGACCGGCCTGATCATGCTTATGCACCGGGTAGGAGGACCAGGACCCGCTTGGGGTGATGACTTCACAGACCAGAAGGCGTTCGGCCTGGATATTATCCATCATTCCAAAGTTCCTGGCTTCGCGGGAGATAGGCCCATTGCCGCGCAGGGCGACGTCAACATCCTGCGCTGGAACAAGCTGGTCCGGGAAATGGGTTGTGGCAGGCGCCGAGGCAACCGCCACCCGGCCAGCCTGGACTGCTCGAATGGTCAAGGGGCTGTCACAGCCGATATAGACCGTATCTGTGGGGGTGCTAAACACGTCATGACGACCACGAAGGTGATAGGTACCCCTGGGAGAGGTCACATCATAGGAACCGCTCAAGGGCACCACCATACGTTCCCAGGCTCCGGCAGGCAGACTCACCTGCTCCCCCTGGTTCAGCCTAGCAACCTGCAGACCCGCATATTGCCAGCCCGATACCGCCTGGCTGTCCTGGGCACCCAGAGAAACTTCCCAGTCTCGCTGTGATGCACTTCCCTTGGGGTATACCCATCGTGTCATATTCATCCCTCCATTGTCTTTTCGCCTATATCGGCTGTGTGCTTGACTTTTGCCTGACCTGCCCGGTTCTATTGGGCTGAGACGAACTCCTTCAAGGTAGCAGTGACCAGAGAGTGGTCATAGATCGAGGGCAGCCCGGAGACGGCTGTAACCCCAAACACCAGGCCACTGGGCAAAAGAAGCGGGAAAGCTCCGCCATGCGCCGCAAAGTCGTGTGCATTCCTTCGTGAGCTCACGTCAAAATCCTCCTCCTTCTGCTGAAAGTCGGTGCCTACATAGAGTGAGGCATGGCCATAGGCAAGCACCACATTCCCCTTGCGCTCAGCCCAGGCGTCATTGTCTTCTGCAGCCCCGGGAATGGCCGCATGGAAAGCCCTCTGCAAACCCAGGCGTATATCGATGGCGACCGGCAACTGCAGGCGGTGGGCTGCAGCGTAGATGGCGCTGCCTACCTCCCAGGCATCATCCACGCTAAAGTCGCTGAATCGCAGTTCCTTCTCCTGAGACTCGATAAACTGTTTACGCTCGGCAAGCTTGCCCTCGTTGGCATCGAATATTGCCTTGTACTCGTTATACCTTTTCACTACTGCATCAACTGAAATCTGTTTCATCATGACTCCTTTGTATTCATCTGAGTTATATTCCAATCCTTATTGGAATTACGAAAATTCTTATCGTGCACTGCGAGACCTACTACTTATGAGGTCTCATCCCCTGCACTGGGCGAAGGCCTGCCCAAAGGCTTGGAGGGCCTTATCGCTGTCGCCTGATGCATACCCCTCCATCCCGATTGGGCCAGTGAAATCAGTCTCATTGACGGCTGCCGCCACCTGTTCCCAGCGCACCTCCCAGGTGCCCGGCTCGCACCGGCCAGGGACATCGGCCGCCTGGAGCTCACCGATATAGGTGTTGGCCTCCTTGACGGTCTCGATGAGATGGCCATCATCCTCCTGGGCATGGTAGAGGTCCAGCATCAGTTTGAGGTTGGGGCTGTCGACACGCTTGACCAGGGTCAGCGTTTCGTAGCTATGGCAGAAGGGGACATGCGGATGGTCAACCCTCGAGTTGAGATTTTCCAGCAGGTAGGTCACCTGATTCTCCTGGCCCAGCTCGGCGAACCTCGACAGGGTGTCATAGGCGTTGAGCCACATATCGGGAGTGACCCGGTCAATCCACTTGGCTGCCTTGCCATCGACCAACTCAGCACCGTGGATTACAAGCTTGTCGATGCCAAGATCCTTCAATTCCGGCAGGATCTCTTTGGCGGTCCGCAGCATCTCTTCGCTGTCATCGGGATAGGCAAGGTTGCCATGCACGTAGCCCTGAGCACAGTTGATGGGCACCCCGGTAGCCTTCAGCTTGTTCAGATCATGACTGTAGTGAGTCCAGATATCCACTCCGAAGCCCATCTGGTCAATCCGCTTGATTCTCTCCTCGATAGGAAGATCCAGATAGACCATTTCAGCGCAAATCGTCAATTGATTGTGTGCCATCGTACTATTTCCTTTCCTTATGACCGCCCACCTGCCGGCAGGCAGTCCTGTTCATTCAGAGTTCCTGTTCAGGCTTCCGCTTTTGCAGTACGGGCCCTCGCCTCCTGTTCAATCTTCTCCAGGCTCTTCCCCCTGGTCTCCGGAATGAAGGCCTTGGTAAAGAAGACGGCTCCTACATTGATGAGTGCGAAAATGAAGAAGGTGACCGCTCCCCCGACCGCGTTGAGCAAGGGAAGGAAGAGGAGGGAGATGATAAAGTTTGCCGCATTCATGGCCACATTGGCATATCCCACGCCCTTGCCGCGGACCTTTGCCGGGAATACCTCAGCAATGAGCAGCCAGGTCACCGGCGAGACCATGCCCTGGGCGAAGGCGAGATCAAACATGACCAGACCGATGAGGAGCCAGGACATGCTGGTGGATGGATGGTTGGGGTCGATAAAGAGATAGCAGACCCCTACCAGGGCCAGGAAGACAGAGACCCCGCCCAGGCCGATCATCAGTGCAGTGCGGCGGTTTATCTTGTCGATAAAGCCGAGGCCACCGATGACGGCAGCAACAGACGAAACAATCATGACCGGAACCATGGCGATAATCGAGTTATCAGGGTCGATGCCCAATGTGGAAGAGAACATGGTAGGAGCGAAGAAGTTGATGGCGTTGGAGCCGACCAGCTGGTTTATCAGGGCTGCACCAACTCCTGCGATCAAGACCCTACGCAGCCAGGGGGTAGAGAAATTCTCCCTGGTCCCCTTCGTCTCATTCTTTTCCGCCGCCTGGAAGGAGGTGAAAGTCTCCTCCGCCTCGGACTTTGGACGAGTTTCCAGCAGGAGCTTGACTGCCTCGGTTTCCATACCATGCCTGGCAAGGAAGCTTGGCGTTTCATGGACAAAAATTGCCGTTATGACCAGTAGGACGGCTGGAACCACAGCCGCCCAAACCATGGCATGCCAATCTGCCTTGACTGCCAGGACAGCGTTGACCAATGAGGCGAGCAGCTGGGAAATATTGATCATGACCGAATTGACCGAAACCAGTCGGCCACGCTGCGCGGATGGCGCCATCTCACCAAGATATATGGGGATCACACAGGAGGTCGTCCCCACTGCAAAGCCTACGATCATCCGGGAGAAGGCAAAGAAGGCGATGTTGGTTGCTAGAGCACACATTAGCGCCCCGACCAGAGCGAGAAGAGCCCCATAAAGGATCAGTCGCTTGCGCCCCAAGCGGTCTGCCAAGTTGCCGCCGCAGAAGGAACCAACAGCACAGCCTAGGAGCATGACCGCAGTGATGATGCTCTGATTCCAAGCGCTGAGCTGATTATTGGACCCGTCAAAATTCATCGTTACGAGCGCCCCAGACAGGAAGGTTAGCGTATAGCCATACAGTCCCCCGCCGAAAATTCCCACCACGACCATCATGGTGACATAACGTTTGCGGTTGCGGGCCAAGGCTTCGACATCCATGTCTTGGGAGGCCTCTTGAAATGTTCCCATGTTTATTCCTGCTTCCCATTGACACCAAATTTGACACCGTTATCAAATTACGGTCAACATGTTCAGTATACGAAATAAAATACAAAAAAGAAAATCAAAAAGGCAAAAAACTTATGTTTTTCAGAAAACTATCCAAGAAATAGGAATATGGCCTAGACAGTGGGCTTGTTGGGACGTTTTTAACGGCAAAATTAACCGCAGACAGCCTGAGCCAGCCTTCGAACGCCACTGCCTCCTTCAGGGCTGGGCATCAAGCCTGAGAATGGGACGAGTTTCCCAAAAGCTGACTTGATTCCAGCCGATCTACATAGGCCGTGAGCTGTCCTGCCAGTTCTTCACAGCGCGGCATCATCGCGTCCGCGAATCCTCCGGTTGATAGGGCTCCGACCACCATGCCATCCTGTTGAGAAAAGATAGGGACACCAATCGAGGCCACACCGATGGTGATGTCCTCATTGGAAATAGCGAATCCTCTCTCCCGAATCTGCTTGATATCGGTACGCAGAGCGCTGGCAGTGACCAATGAGTTCTCATTATAGCCCGCAAAGGGGGCCTGTTTCAGGTAGTCATTCTGGATCTGCTCATCGGAATAGGCCAGGCAAACCCGGCCAGCAGCACCGGCGAAGAAGGGCAAGGTACCACCCGGCCGCAGGATCAGCGCGTCAATGCTGGGCCCCTGTGCGCATTCCACGCAGACGGTTTCGAAGCCACTGATGACGGTCAGGAAAGTCGTCTGCCCGGTAAGAGTCGTCAACTCAGCCAAGAGTTCATAGGCATTGGGCCATTCAGTCAAGGAGCTGCGCGCCACATCAGAGAGATTGAGCCAGCTTAAACTCAGTGAATAAGTATCGTCCTGGTTGGCCTTGACCAGACCGACTTGGACCAATCCATCCAGGATCCTATAGGCGGACGAGCGGGGAATGCCAGAGGCAGCCGCCACTTCTGCAGGCCCGATACCGTTGTTGTCAGCCAGGACGTCGATGATCTTCCCAGCCTTGGAAAGGGCTCCGGTCGGCTCCTGATTGCTGGCCTTACTGCTCGCTCTTACCATCGAACCTTCCCTCTTCGCCATCAACCACATAGCCCAGTCCCTGCGATATCTCCCCGGCAGCTTGGAGCAGGCTGGTCACCTCACGCAAATCGGCACCTGATTCAACCAAAGCCCTACTGGATCGAGACAGCCCGCTATAACAAGCCGCAGCCCTGATGTGACCAGCATGATCGAAGATCGGGGCTGCCAGGGTTAGCGCCCCTGGTACTGTTTGGTCAACATCGTAGGCATACCCTCGTTGGACCACCTTTTCAGCCATCTGCATCGAGCGCTCCCGGAAGGTGGACAACAGCCCACCGAGGTCAGCGTTGTAGCGATAGTGTTCGATCAGGCGCTCAAAACGCGCTTGATCCAAAAAGGCCAGAAGCACGTCTGAAGGTGCACCCAGACTAATCGGCAACGAATAGCCGATCTGAGGCGAGCGCAATCGACTCTGCCCCAGGAAGGTCATCTGCACGCAGACCGAGCGCACATAGTGGCGGACAAAAAGGCTCCAGCTGCCGTTCGAGCCCTCCTGCCTTTTAAAGACATGTCTTGCGATGCTTTGCACATCCAGCCTCGCCTCGATACGGCCGCCAATGCGCACAC
This sequence comes from Bifidobacterium sp. JNUCC 75, assembly GCF_054819865.1. Classification (NCBI taxonomy): domain Bacteria; kingdom Bacillati; phylum Actinomycetota; class Actinomycetes; order Bifidobacteriales; family Bifidobacteriaceae; genus Bifidobacterium; species Bifidobacterium sp. JNUCC 75. The sequence continues at coordinate 331,319 of NZ_JBTHIF010000001.1, forward strand.
AGGCGATGCCCAATCGGTATTCGCCGCGATGCAGGCCATGATCCACCCAGCCCAAGGTCACGAGATTGGAGAGCAGGCGATAGGTGGAGCTGGCAGGTTCGTGCACATAGGCGCTGATTTCATGGATGCTGGAGGGGCCAAGTTGTTCCAGAGCGTCAAGCACTGCCTTGGCCTTAGTCAGGGTGCCAACGCTGTGTCCCGAGTCAGATTCGGTACCTTGCCTCAAGGCACCCTCCTTCTTGTCCTAAGTAAACTATCCATGCCCAGTGCACATTATATGGTGTCAGCAGGCTATCTTCCTCACAACAGGGCCCACTCCCGATTGGCACTGAGCCGTGCCAACCTGCACCCAACCTCCCGGGTTTGCAAATCGAAAGGCTCAGAGCATCAGGGCACCAGCAGGGTGTACTTGGTGGTCATATATTCAAAGATGCCTTCGGCTCCTCCCTCTCTGCCGACACCCGATTGCTTGACTCCGCCAAAGGGAACCGTGGCATCGGAGAGCACGCCGGAATTGATGGCCAGAACACCGGACTCACTACGGCGCTGCATGAGTTCACTGCGCTTGATCGAACTGGTATAGGCATATGCCGCCAGCCCGTACGGCGTGTCGTTAGCAGCCTGGATGCCTTCCTCGTCGCTGCCAAAACGGCTCACCGCCAGGACAGGCCCGAAGATTTCCTCGGCATATACCCGAGCCTTGCGAGGAACCCGGTCCAGGAGCGTCGGCTGGAAGTAGCGTTCTCCATGCTCATCCCTGTGACCGCCGACAATCAGCTCCGCTCCCTGACTGACTGCCTCATCGACTAGGCCGCCAATGCGCTCTACGGCCTTGACATCAATCAGGGGGCCGATATCGGTTGCCTCATCCATACCGTCACCCACGACCAGGGCCTCGATGCGATCCTTCACCTTGGCCACAAACTCATCGGCAACCCCATCCTGGACCAGAATCCTGTTGGCTGAGGTGCAGGCCTCCCCATAGTTGCGGAATTTGGCCAGCATGACCCCGTCAACAGCCGCGTCAATGTCGGCATCATCAAAGACCACAAAGGGGGCGTTACCGCCCAACTCCATGGAGGTGCGCAGCACATTGTCGGCCGCCTGCTTCATCAGCTTGACACCCACAGGGGTGGAACCTGTAAAGCTCACCTTACGCAACCGCTGGTCGGCAAAGAGGGCATCTGAAATGTGGGAGGAATGGGAGGTTGTGATGACATTGACCACACCCTTAGGCACCCCTGCCTGTCGAAGAATCTCCACCAGCGCCAAGGTGGTAAGAGGGGTCAGCTCGGCAGGCTTGACCACCACGGTATCGCCGGCAGCCAGGGCTGGGCCAATCTTCCTTGTTCCCATGGCCAGCGGGAAGTTCCAGGGGGTAATCAGGTAGCAGGGGCCCACCGGATCGTGGGTGACCAGACCCTTGCGGCCGTCTGGCAGGTGGAAAGTCCTGCCATATTCACGCATGGCCTCCTCTGAGAACCACTTGAGGAAGCCGCCACCATAGTCCACCTCCCCCAGCGCCTGCTTGAAACTCTTGCCCATTTCCCGGGTCATCAGCTCTGCAAAAATCTCCCTGTTGTCCATCAGGGCCTCATAGGCAGTTTGCAGAATGTTCCTACGTTCTTCGGGCGTTGACTGGCCCCAGGACTCCTGTGCCCGGTCAGCACTGTCCAGAGCCGCCAACGCCTCCTGCTTGTCCCCGTCTGATGCCTGGTAGAGCGTAGAGCCATCAGCAGGGTTTTCTACTGTAAACACCTTGCCACTATCGGCAGCCCTCCACTGTCCATCGATAAACAAACTCTTTCCCGACTGGGGAAGCACTGACTCGACCTTGTATTTCCACATACCGTCTACTCCTCACTTTCGCCGCTTCTTTGCAGCAATTACATTCCTTTGCGCAGATAAGCAACTACAACATACTAAATTTTAGACATTTTGTCCATTTAATGATATTTTTTACATATGTAGTCAGTAGTATTTGATTTGACTGCCATGACCCAGTCCGGTCCCAGACGGAGGCAGGCAGGGCAAGGACGCCTGCAGGCATGAGCCGGTGGCTATTTGAGGGTATGTATACAAGAAAGCGAAGGATAAAGCGAAATGGTATCAACGATACGATTGACAGTCGGACAGGCCATTGTGCGGTTCTTGGAGGCGCAGCAAGTCACCCGCGACGGGCAGACCAACACCTTCTTCGGAGGTGCCCTGGGCATCATGGGCCATGGCAATGTCGGTGGCGTTGGGCAGGCCTTTTTAGAAGAGAAAGAACGAATGCGCTTCATCCAAGGGCGCAATGAACAAGGCATGGGCCACATAGCCGTTGGCTACGCACGGCTCAAAAACCGCATGGGAGCCATGGTCGTGACCACCTCCATCGGTCCAGGAGCCGCCAACCTAGTAACTGCTGCTGGCACGGCAACGGTCAACCATCTTCCCGTCCTCCTGCTGCCCAGCGACATCTTCTCCACCCGTCGTGCCGGTTCAGTCCTGCAGCAGATAGAGGATGAACGCTCCTATGATGTTTCCGGCAACGACTCCCTGCGCCCCGTCAGTCGCTACTGGGATAGAATCAACCGCCCTGAACAGCTCCCGACAGCGCTCTTGGCAGCCATGGAAACGCTGACGAACCCAGCCAAGACGGGGGCGGTAACCCTCTGCCTGCCCCAGGATGTTCAGGCCGAAGCCTACGACTTCCCCACTTCCCTCTTCAAGGAACGCATCTGGAGAATCGGCCGGCCCCGAGCGGATGCGGACGCTTTGGCTGCAGCCGCCGAAGCCATACGTGCCAGTAAACGGCCCTTCATTATTGCTGGCGGCGGTACAGTCTACTCTTCAGCCAGCCAGGACTTGACCGACTTCATTGAACATACCGGCATCCCCGTTGGCAGCACTCAGGCCGCCAAGGGGGCTGTAGCCTATGAGCATCCATTGAACGTCGGACCCCTCGGCTCCATCGGACTCAAATATGCCAATCAGCTAGCACGCCAGGCCGACCTGATCATCGGCATCGGAACCAGGTACACCGACTTTACTTCAGCATCGAATACCATGTTCCAGGACCCCTCGGTGCACTTTGTCAATATCAACGTAGCTTCCTTTGATGCCAACAAGGAAGCAGCCATCGCGGTCGTCGGGGATGCCAGGGAGGCAATTCGTGAACTGAGCCGAGCCCTGAAAGACTGGCAAGTACCTTCTGACTACCGCAGGCAGGCGCAGGAGGCTGCAGATGAAGCAAGGGCGGAAGTCGTTCGGCAGACCCAGCATATTCCCGGAGACAACAAGCTCGGTCAAAAGGAGGTGATCGGCATTGTCAACAGTTTCGCCAAGCCTCAGGATGTGGTGGTTAACGCCGCCGGATCCATGCCTAGTGACCTGCAGAAGCTCTGGAGACCAGGATCCCCTCTAGGCTATTCAGTCGAATACGGATACTCCTGCATGGGCTACGAAATACCAGCTGGCCTAGGGATGCGTATGGCTGCACCAGATCGGGAGATCTTCACCTTCATCGGAGACGCCTCCTTCCTCATGTACCACCAGGATGTCCTCACTGCCATTCAGGAACATGAAAAAATCATCATTATTCTGGTCGACAATCACGGGTTCGGTTCCATCAACACCCTCTCCCATCAGGTTGGATCACAGGGGTTTGAAACCCGCTTCTACATGAAGAATGAGCAGGGACTGGAGGACAAGGACCACTACCTGCCCATCGATTTCCCGAAGATATTGGAGGGGTATGGCGTACCCACCTATTGCCCCACTGACGCCGAGGAGCTCAAGGACGCAGTCAAGAAGGCCGTAGATGGCGAGACCATAGCCGCCATCTACGTGACGGTAGATCCTGTTGTCCGCGACAACTCATCCCAGGCCTGGTGGGATGTAGCGACACCCCAGGTGGCCCATATAGATTCCAGCAAGCAGGCCCACCAGGCCTATGAGGAGGTACGCACCAAGGAGCAGAAGCTTTACCTGTAAGTTTCACCCTCTCCAGGTCCAACCTATTGCTGGGCAGAAACCTGGAAATATCAATGATGGGGTGGGGAACACCTTTCGCGTTCCCCACCCCATCATTGTGTTTTACGCCTTGGACCCTCTGCTAAACAACCAGAGAGTGCGTCCTTGGCCTTTTTATTTATTCAGCTGAACCTTCTGCTGGTTCATCGCCCAAGGGACGCTCTGCCCGCTCTACCTGGGAGGCGTCCTCAGAGAGATCGGCATCTGGGGTGGCAGACACTGGGGCTCCAACCAGTTCAGGCTCCTGGTTCTGTCCATCGGTAGAGTTAGCCGCATGACGGGGTCCCTCGAAGGGCTTGCCCGTGAAGGTGAACTCGCCTAGGATGCCCTCACCTTCTGCGTCAACCTGAACGGACTCGTTGTCCGTAAGGTCGCCCATGAGGATCTTCTCGGAGACCGCATCCTCGATGTCCCGCTGGATGACGCGGCGCAGAGGCCGGGCACCCAGGAGCGGATCGAAGCCCTTCTCGGCCAGCAGGTCCTTGGCCTTGTCGGTCAGATCCAAGGACATGTGGCGTTCAAAGAGACGATCGTTGAGCTGAGCGATGTCCAGATCGACAATCTGACGGACCTGGGGCTCGGTCAGCTGCTGGAAGACAATGATGTCATCCAGTCGGTTCAGGAACTCGGGCCTGAACTGCTGCTTGAGCTCACTGGTCACCTGGTCCTTCATCCTCTGATAGGAGGTCTCGGTGTTGCCGCTCACGTTGAAGCCGGTGTTGGCAGCCTTGGCGATGTCGCGGGTTCCCAGGTTGGTGGTCAGGATGATAATGGTGTTCTTGAAGTCCACCATGCGACCCTGCCCATCAGTCAGATGGCCGTCGTCCAGCACCTGCAGCAGGGTGTTGAAGATGTCCGGATGGGCCTTCTCGATCTCGTCGAAGAGGACCACGGAGAATGGCTTGCGCCTGACCTTCTCGGTCAGCTCGCCGCCCTCTTCGTATCCCACGTACCCCGGAGGGGCACCGAAGAGACGAGAAGTGGAGTACTTCTCCGAGAACTCGGACATATCCACCCGGATCAGGGCATCCTCATCATCAAAGAGGAACTGGGCCAGAGCCTTGGCCAGCTCGGTCTTGCCCACACCGGTGGGTCCAGCGAAGATGAAGGAACCTGCAGGACGCTTGGGATCCTTGAGGCCCACACGGGTACGGCGGATGGAGCGGGACAGGGCGGAGACGGCCTCATCCTGGCCGATGATCCGCTTGTGCAGCTCCTTCTCCATACCCAGGAGCTTCTTGGACTCGGCCTGGGTCAGCTTGAAGACCGGGATGCCGGTGGTCGAAGAGACCACTTCGGCGATCACATCCTCGTCGACAACCATCTTCACGTCGGACTCGCCCTCGTGCCAGGCCTGCTCCTTCTCCTTGCGCTCGGCCTCCAGCTTCTCCTGGCTGTCACGCAACTGAGCGGCCTTCTCGAAGTCCTGGTCCTTGATGGCCTGGTCCTTCTGGGCGGAAATACGATCCACCTTGGCATCCAGCTCTTTGAGCTCTGGCGGGGCAGTCAGCCGCTTGATGCGCAGACGCGCACCAGCCTCATCGATCAGGTCTATAGCCTTGTCAGGCAGGTTCCTGTCCTGAATGTAGCGTGCAGAGAGCTCAGCCGCCGATTGCAGGGCCTTGTCGGTGATGGTGACGTGGTGATGATGCTCATAGCGACCGCGCAGGCCCTTAAGGATCTCGATGGTCTGGGCGATTGTGGGCTCGGAGACCTGAATAGGCTGGAAGCGCCTCTCAAGTGCTGCGTCCTTCTCGATGTACTTGCGATACTCGTCGGTAGTGGTGGCACCGATGGTCTGCAGCTCGCCGCGGGCCAGCAGGGGCTTAAGCATGTCAGAAGCGCCCAGGGCCCCGTCGGCCGAACCCGCTCCGACGATGGTATGAATCTCATCGATGAAGAGAATGATGTCGCCCCGGGTCTTGATCTCCTTGAGCACCTTCTTCAGACGCTCCTCGAAGTCGCCCCGGTAACGCGAACCGGCCACCATGGAGCCCAGATCCAACGAGTAGACCTGCTTGCCCTTGAGCGTCTCCGGAACATCGCCCTCATGGATCTTCTGCGCCAGGCCCTCGACCACGGCGGTCTTGCCCACGCCAGGCTCGCCGATCAGCACCGGGTTGTTCTTGGTCCTCCTGGACAGAACGACCATGACCCGCTCAATCTCGTTGGCTCGGCCGATGACCGGGTCCAGCTTGCCTTCAGCGGCTTCCTGGGTCAGGTTCCTGCCAAACTGGTCCAGGATGGCCGAACCGGTTTGCCCGCCCTTGTTGGAAACGCCGCCGGCATTTGCCAAATCGCCCTTGCCAGCGTCGCCGCCTTCATGGTTACCGCGAATCATGTCAATAGTGGCGGTCCGCAGATCGCCCAGATCCACACCCATCTTGATCAACACCTGGGTGCCGACGCCCTCACCCTCACGAATGAGGCCGAGGAGGATGTGCTCAGTGCCAATGTATGAGTGACCTAATTGAAGAGCTTCGCGCAGCGACAGCTCCAAGACCTGACGGGCGTGCGGCGTGAATGGGATGTGCCCATTGGGGACCGCATTGCCCTTACCGATCATCTCCTCAACCTGCTTGCGTGTGGCATCCAGTTCCACGCCCTTGGAGGCCAGGGCCTTGGCGGCAACACCGTCACCTTCCCTGATCAGGCCCAGGAGGAGGTGCTCGGTGCCGATGTAGTTGTGCTGCAGGGTGCGGGCCTCTTCCTGCGCCAGCACAATCACCCGCCGCGCACGGTCGGTAAACCGTTCGAACATACTTGTCCTTCCCTTTGATCCGTAATTCACTCTACAGATTTACGGTGACGTTTATTCTCGGCCCGCCGGTGATTGCGCTCTGAACGCAACAAGGCCTTGGAATCAGTCCTCTGAGCCGTCTTCCGACTCCATCTGCTCCATCAGTTCCACCTCAGGGCGCTCCTCGCGTGGCTTCTGCCTGACCACATCAATATGAAGATCGTCATAGGCCGGCTGGGACTGAACCCAAAGATGGGACTCCTCCTGGGGCTCGATCTCAGAATGCTCACCACAGCCATGATCCAGGGAGACCACACGCCCGTCGTCCGGGCTCCAACGATTCGCGCACACGCCGAACATAGTCCCCAGATCGCCAGCCAGGGGAATCATGAAACCGCAGGTCTCGCATGCCTTGCCCTTGGCCGTCCGGGTCGATAGGGACTTGGGACCGTGCTGACCCTCGTACCAGCGCTTGGCGGTGGCCGTCCTAGCCTCGGCAGTCATCACGTGCCGGCGGCTCAGAGCGAAGCGATCGACAGCCTCATCCAGGTCGGCGGCAGAGGTCTGTGCATCGAAGGAAACCTGATCATTCGGTTCTTGCTTGTGAACGTCTTTTTCGCCACCTGAGCGGTCTACCAGGCGGAAGACCGCACCGTCAGTCCCCTGATCGGCACCATCAGCATCAACCGAGGCTGATGCTATCTGGCCTTCTTTATTCTCCTCTGAGGTCTGCTCTACTTCAGAATTCTGAGGCACTGCCTGCGCAGGTTTGTATCCGGCTGTCAGCCTGGGATCGTCGGGATCCGTTCCCATGACGTCTGTTACGCTCAGATCCGAGGGCAACAGGCGATCCTTCCAGGGAACCCATGCCGGGGGTTGCAGGGCCGCATCAGTAGGCACCAGCGACGATTCATCCACAGTCCAGGTATCGGCATCCTCATCGCGGTAAAGGGTGACCGACCACTGCCAGCCCTCGTATCCCTTGATGGCCGAGGCGAACCGGTAGTCCCAGACTCCATCCCCGATCGGGGTACGGCCGACCAGTTCACCGACCTCATCGCTGTCGGCAGCCACGCTCAGGGCCACTCGCCTGGCCAGTTCCTCAGGATCCAGGTCCTCTTGAACCATCTATCACACCTTCATCATCAGTGGGACCGGACAAGACCGATCCACATCGGATTCTTCTCGCCGTCCACTCAGTCCGGCACATCAAAGTCATCGGCCACAGCCCTCAGAAGGGTGGCCAGCTTGGCGGATTCGGCCCGACCTGGATAGTGATGCCGACGCAGGCCATTGCCAGCCGAGTCCAGCAGCTTGATCAAATCCTCCACGATGGCGGCCATATCGTCCGGATCGGGTCGTTTGGCGCGCAGGATGGAGGGGGTTGGCCCCACCAGCTTCAGATCCAGGGCCTGGGGGCCCTTGCGGCCCTCAGCCACCGAGAACTCCACCCGGGATCCCTTGCGTATAGTGGATACTCCAGCAGGTAGTGCTGATGAGGGCAGGAAGACATCTCCACCTTGTTCATCCGTGATGAACCCGAACCCCCGCTTGGCGTCGTACCACCGTACTCTCCCGCTGGGCATGCTCTGCCACTTCCTTACGTTGCTTCTTGAACAGGTATATCCGAAATCAGTCTACCTGAATGGAGAGGGCAGGACGACCCATCTTGTCATAGGCGTACGGGACGGCTGACAACAGGATTGGCTTGCTCCTCAGCGCCCTCCTGATCCCGCCTGACACCCTGGGGTATGACGATGGTGAAAGTCAAGCCGCCCCCCGGGGTCTGCGACGCGCAGATGAATCCCTGATGGGCCTTGACAATAGACTGGACAATGGCCAGTCCAAGCCCCGTGCCGCCTTTCTCCCGAGCCCTTGACGGGTCGGCGGTGTAGAAGCGCTCGAAGAGCCTGGACCTGGATTCCTTCGGGACACCAGGTCCATGATCAACCACGCGGATGATGGCATAGTCGGTGCCCACATGGCTGTTTTCTGCCACCTGGATCGCCTCGGTCAGGTGTCCCAGCGAGGACTCAGTGGCATCCAACCTGGTCAGATCCGCTGGAGCGATGGTCGCCTTGACCAGACCCAACCCCACCTGGACCGGCGAATCAGACGGAGTGTAGCGGTGGATATTGCCCACGATGTTGGTAATCACCTGACGAAGGCGGCTGGGGTCGCCTGTCACCTGTACCGAGGGCAAGGGTCCTTCCTGGATATCCAAGCTGACCGATGGACCCAGGTGCCCGCCCACGGTGATTTTCTCCTTGTTGCGTCCCTTGAGGCCTGACAGTCCCTTACTGGCTGTGGCTGGCATCTCCTGGGGAGCAGGCTGATCCTCGGTATGCAGGCAAACCCTTCCGGTAGCCACCTCTCTTCCCAGATCCAGGGCATGCAAGTCGTCCACTCCGTCTCGCACCAGACCGGTCAGATCGACCGACAGGGTCGGGTCGATTCCCCTGCCCTCATCCAGACGAGCAAGCGAAAGCAGATCCGTGACCAGAACCGTCATTCTGGTCGAAGAGTCCTCGATATGCTGAATGGACTTGTCGGCACGCTCCAGAGCCCCTGGATAGTCGCGCTGCATCCTGTAGAGCTCTGCATAGCCGTGGATGGCGGCCAGAGGAGTGCGCAACTCGTGACTGGCGTCCGAAACGAACTGCTTCATCTTTTCAGTGGTCTGGCGCTGCTCGTCGAAGGAATGCTCGATTCGCGCCAGCATGGCATTGAGGGATGCCGCCAGGGAGCCCACTTCGGTATTCTCCGGGAAGCTGGGAATGCGTTGGGAAAGGTCGCCGGCCGCTATCTTTGCAGCAGTCTTCTCGATGCGCTTGAGGGGAACCAGAGTGGACTGAATCAGCAGGACCGAGATGACTCCTCCCAGAAGGACCACTACGACGGAAATGATCATGCAGAAAGCCGTCAAATCATGCACGGCCTCATCCTGGTCGCTCATGGACAGACCGATGAAGAGCACACCACTGATTTCGGAACCGTCCAGATCATTGCGCAGCTTCCACTGCATGGCCACCACACGCCATGAGGCCCGGGCTCGCTTCATGGTGTCGCGGTCGGGCGAGGCTTGTTTGGAGACCCGCACATATGCAGGTACCGTGGTCGGCTGGCCAAGGGGTATCGAACCCAGGCTGCCATCGGCGGGCAGACGCGGGCGGGAGATGACCCCGTTGACCTGCATGGGATTGAGGTCGTCCGAAATGATGTGCAGGTCATCGTCACGAATCTGCAGGAAGTAGTCGGTGGGACCCAGGCCGTTCTTGCTCAGATCCTCCTGGCGCAAAAGCGTGGCGTTGCGGATGCCCAGATTGGCCTGGCGAATCAGCTGGGAGTCCGTACGCTTCATCAGATAGTCATCAGCCATCTGGCAGATGGCTACAGAGACGCCTACCGTACCCACGATGAGCAAGATGAGCATGCTGGCCACAAGTTTGGTACTTAGGGGAATCGCAGCCAGAGGCGACCTGGGCATGGACCTGCCCCTCGGCTTGCCGGAATCGGCTCCCCTGCCGGAGTCCGAACCCTTGAACGACCTGGACCTGTCGGCCGACCTCGGATCGGGAACAGTCGATTGTCCTGTCTCAGGGGTCGGACTCTGGGGACTAGTCGCCATCGCCGCCGTCCGATGCGTTCTGCCTAGGGGCCCGAATCATGTAGCCGATTCCTCGCTTGGTCTCGATCAGCGGGGTGACCTTGCGCTCACCGCCGTGCCCATCGCTGACAGTGATGCCATCCACCTTCTTGCGCAGGTAGGAGATATAGGATTCCACGATGGCCGCATCACCGCCCCAGTCGTACTGCCAGACATGGTCCAGAATCTGGGCCTTGCTGAGCACACGACCCTCATTATCCATCAAGTAGCGCAGCAGCTTGTATTCGGTCGGGCTCAGGTCGATGGGTCGGCCAGCCCTGGTGACATCGTGGGAATCCTCGTTGATCTCCAGATCACCCACGCGGATGATCGGGTCATCCTCCTGGTGCTCGCGGGTTCTGCGCAGTATAGCCTTGATTCTGGCCACAACCTCCTCCAGGCTGAAGGGTTTTGTCACATAATCGTCGCCGCCCACAGTCAGCCCCATGACCTTGTCCTGGGTGTCATCCCTGGCGGTCAGGAAGAGCACCGGCGCTTCGATTCCCTCCTGACGGATACGGGAGGTGACTGTGAACCCATCGATGTCAGGCAGCATGACATCCAGGACAATCAAATCGGGCTGGATGCGCTCAATGACCTGAATGGCCTCAGAGCCGGACGCTGCGGTCTCAACCGCAAAGCCCGCGAAATGCAGGGAAGCCACCAGCAGATCCCTGATGGACGGTTCGTCGTCGACCACGACCAGTTGTGCTTGCGTCGGTTTGCTCATGGCTTCAGCTTGCCGCCTCTTTCTGGGTATTATCTGAAAGTTCGCTGACCGTCTCTGTTGGGCGTGATTGCTCCTTCACCGAACTGGACCTGCGATGATGAGCCCCGCTTCGGCTGCTGCGACGCCACCAAATCGTAACGGCTACGCCCAGAATAACCAGGACCACAAACGTTACCGAAAGAGCGATGATCATGACCCGGTGATGCCTGTGGTTTTGCTCAAGAGTCTCCACTTGGGTCATCATGGCCTTGGCCGAGCCCACCCAATCAGGATTGCGGCTTTTGGCGACCGGCTCCAGAGCAGCCTGCGAGAGCTGATCCACGCTGGATTGGTCCTTGAGCCAGGCCTGCGAGTTGCTGGAGACCGCCACGACCAATTTGCCGTCCTGAGAGGCCACTGCCAGCATAACCGTGTCTTGGGCAGGCTTCATTGATTCGAGCGCCCGGGATGCCCAGATCTCCGGCTTGACGCCCTCGTAGAAATGCGGCAGGTAGAGCAGTCGGACCGATACTCCTGTTTGCTCTGCGGTCTCCTCGATCGCATCCTTGACGGATCCCACATCCGAACCCAGCAGATTCTGTGGATCAGTGATCGTGTCGGTCATGGTTCCGGCCCCGGTCTGAGGCTCATCGGCAAAGACCCTGGTCGGTCCAAGGGCGCCTGTCATCAAAACCGTCAAGAGCAGGAAAGCCAGAACCCGCCTCATGGCCAGAGCGCAGCCTGGACTCGCCTTGTGGAGGAAGACTCGTTCGACCACATGGGTCCGTGGACGGGGCAACCGCGTGAACACTGTCATAGTGTCCACAGTAGCGGCTGACGGCATCGGACTCCCCCACCATCACCGCCATTCACGGAAAGGACAACCATGACACGGTTCCAAGTTGATTCGGATCAGATACAGACAGCCTCCGGCGCAGTCAGCGGCTCAATAGGGGCCATCAGAGATGCCGTGGCGGGAATGTACACCAACCTGGACAATCTCCAAAGCGTCTGGCAGGGCTCGGCGGCCAGCCAATTCGCCACAGTGGCCCAGCAGTGGCGCGCCTCGCAAGCCCAGATGGAACAAGCACTTGAAGGCATCCAGGCGGCATTAACCCAAGCTTCGGCTCTTTATGCAGATACCGAAGCCCAGGCCACACGCCTCTTCGCCGGAGCCTGAGCATCGGGCCTATGTGCTGGCAGCTCAGAGCTATTTGACCATTTGACCATGGCGCATCGGGTCCAGACCCGGCAGGCATAGGGAAATACAGAACAGGCGATAAAGGAAAGCAGACCATAAAACAGAAAGGGGCCTGCGCACCATATCCCGATGCGCAGGTCCCTGTTCTTGGCGATTACTGGGTTCAGCCGAAAAGCCCGGCCGAACCTCAGGGGATCAGTAGCCCATATCGCCCTGAGGCTGAGCGGCGGCAGGTGCCGGAGGCTCAGGCTTGTTGGCCACGACAGCCTCGGTGGTCAGGAAGAGCCCGGCGATTGAGGCTGCATTCTGCAGCGCGGAACGGGTCACCTTGACGGGGTCGGCCACGCCGGCCTCCAGCAGGTCCTGATACTCGTTGTTGGCTGCGTTGAAGCCCTGGCCAGCAGGCAGCGAACGGACCTTGTTGATGACCACGTCACCGGAGACTCCGCTGTTCTCAGCGATCTGCTTGATGGGGGCCTCGATGGCGCGGAAGACGATGGATGCGCCGGTGGATTCATCACCATCCAGCTTGACATCCTTCTCAGCCTTGGCAGCGGCCTGAACCAGAGCCACGCCGCCTCCGGGCAGCAGGCCCTCTTCGATGGCGGCCTTGGCGTTACGGACAGCATCCTCGATGCGGTGCTTACGCTCCTTGGCCTCGACCTCGGTAGCTGCGCCGACCTTGATGACGGCAACGCCGCCGGCCAGCTTGGCCAGCCGCTCCTGCAGCTTCTCGCGATCATAGTCCGAATCGGTGTTCTCGATCTCGGTGCGAATCTGGCCCACACGTGCGGAGACCTCGTCCTTGGAACCGCCACCGGAAACAATGGTGGTCTCGTCCTTGGAGACGATGACCTTCTTGGCGGTACCCAGCACGCTCATGTCGATGGAGTCCAGCTTGAGACCGAGCTCATCGGACACGACCTGTGCGCCGGTCAGGATGGCCATATCCTGCAGCATAGCCTTGCGACGGTCGCCGAAACCAGGAGCCTTGACAGCGCAGGAGTTGAAGGTGCCGCGGATCTTGTTGAGGATCAGAGTGGGCAGCGCCTCGCCGTCCACGTCCTCGGCCACGATCAGCAAGGGCTTGCCGGTCTTCATGACCAGCTCGGCGATGTGGACCACGTCCTGCTGGCTGGAAACCTTGCCCGAGGTCAGCAGAATGTAGGGATCATCCAGAACGGCGGTCTGGTCGTCGTTGTTGGTAACGAAGTAAGGAGCGATGTAACCCTTGTCGAAGCGCATGCCCTCGGTGAACTCCAGGTCCAGTCCGAAGCGGTTGTTGTCCTCGACGGTGACCACGCCATCCTGGCCGACCTTGTCCAGAGCCTCGGCAATCTCATTGCCGATCTCGGGGTCGCCTGCAGAAATGGTGGCGGTGGCAGCAATCTGGTCCTTGGTCTCGACTTCCTTGGACTGGGCCACGAGTTCCTTGACGATGGCGTCAGCAGCCTTCTCGATGCCGCGGCGCAGGGCAATGGGGTTGGATCCGGCGGCCACGTTCTTCAGACCCTCATGCACCAGGGACTGGGCCAGCACGGTAGCGGTGGTGGTGCCGTCTCCTGCGACATCGTCAGTCTTCTTGGCGACTTCCTTGACCAGCTCGGCGCCGATGCGCTCGTAAGGATCCTCCAGATCGATCTCCTTGGCGATGGAGACGCCATCGTTGGTGATGGTCGGTGCGCCGTAGGACTTGTCCAGCACCACATTGCGGCCCTTGGGGCCCAGCGTGACCTTGACCGTGTCGGCCAGCTTGTCCAGGCCGGCAAGCATGCCCTGACGAGCTTCCTCGTCATACTCGATGATTTTTGCCATTGTTGCTTCCTCCGTCATGGCTTGAGGTTTCATGACCCACCGTCGGCGTGGAACGGAACCCGACCGTCAGCTGTCGCGTTATCACTCCCGCACCTCGAGTGCTAATTCAGCAGATTAGCACTCGATGGGGCCGAGTGCCAACCCGAAGGGAAAATACGCTGCAGGCTGTATGACATATCAAGCTTACTTATCGGCTGCACATGCAGACAATTCGGCCTATAGGAACTAAACGCGTTGTTTTAGGTTCTGTGTGTGGGTTTGGTTGTGTGTTGGTCAGAGTGTGGTGTTGGGGTATCTGACTGGTGTGTGGAACTCGTTCCAGTTGATGGCGGCCTCTAGTGTTTTGTGGGTTGGTTCTTGTGGGTGAGGCGTGTGCAGAGGATGGTGGTGGCTATGGCGACGGCCAGGAGCAGGAGGGACATGGGTAGGAAGATGTCTGCGATGATGGGTGTGTGTTGTATGCCGACCCCGTCCCGGACGAAGCTTATCGCCACGGATGCCTCGGTGATGGCCACGGCGACGAGGGAGAGGATGATGCCGGCGGTGACGTCGAGTGTGGTCTCGATGGCCGCTGACCAGGCGAGGGCGCCGCGGGTGACGCCCATCTGGTTGAGGCGCCGGTTCTGCATGCGTCGTTCGCTGATTCCTATGGCTATAGATTGGACGAGGAATATCAGGGCCAGGATGGTGCCGCCGGCTATCATGAGCGGTGTTCCCTGCTGCTCCTTGATGCTGGTCTTGATGTAGTCGTCGATGAAGTCCTGCCTGTTCAAGGCGGTGATCTTGTGGGTGGTGTCCCTTATCTGTTGGGCTATGTCGTCGGCCTGGGTGTGATCGCGGGCGGTGATGAAGGCGTACAGTCGGCCGTTCTCGCCCTCCCTGGGCAGGCCATCCTCGGTCGTGAGCATGTCCATGTTCACGTGGGGGGTGGTCTTGGGCGGCTCGATGACGGCCACGACCTGGACCTGGTGTCTTTTGTCGTGGCGGTCGATGAGGGTGATCGTGTCGCCCGGCTTGCGCTGGTTGTCGTATGCTCTGCTTATGGCCACCTTGCCGGCGCCCAGGTCGGCCAGGCTGCCCTGGAGCACCTTGGGGGCGGTGTCCTTGTGGCTGGGGTCGGCCAGGTCACGGGCCTGGGCCCAGGTGACCTGGAGGAAGGTGTCCATCTGGATGTTTCCGTGCTTGTCGGTCAGGACCCATTGCTGGGTCTGGTAGATGTCGGCTGTGCCGACCTCCCGTCCGAGCCCCTGCAGCGTGCGCGAGATCCTGCCGGCCTGGGACAGGTCGTCCGAGGAGGCCACCACGTCGGCCTTCATGGGCTCGATGCTGAGCACCACCGAGCTCATGCGGCCCGCCTGCATGATGAGGGTGAAGGAGACCAGAATGGTCAGCGCCATCATGGCCGGCAACGCTATGGCCGTGGCGCCTGCCCTGCCCCTGCGGACCCGTTGCCGGGCCAGCAGGCCCGGTCCGGCCGCGGTTTTTTCGGCCAGCAGGCCCAGCAGGGATGCTACCGGGGGGACCAGCAGGGGGGCGGCCACGTACACGGTGATTATCAGTAGGACGATCAAGCCCAGCAGCCGGTCGTAGAACTCCGAGCGGTCGACCGGCATGAAGGCGACCGTGATAGAGGCTAGGAACAGGGCCAGGGAGCATACGATCCGCAACCGGCTGGCCTTTTTGTCCTTGACGGCCGGTTGTGTCATCAGCTTCAGGGGGGTCTCGGCCCCGAGCCTGCGCGTGGCCAGCCACACGCCCAGCAGGCAGACCGCCATCATCAGGGCGAAGGCCACGGCCGCCACCCACAGGCGGGCCCTGGGGTGGAAGAGCAGGTCGATGTCCGTGGTGCCCATGGCCCTTATGAAGGCCATGCCCACAGGAACGGTCAGCAGGGATCCGGCCAGGCATCCCGCGGCGTCGGCCAGGGCCAGGGGCAGGGAGAACTCTCGCAGGGCCATGGCCACGACCTGTTTGCCCGAGGCGCCGTTGAGCCGCATCAGGCCGTATTCCCGGCGCCTTTCCTGGACCAGGAAGGACACCGATGACAGGACCAGGAACACCGTCACCAGCAGGCAGAACACCAGCGCGATCAGCGACACAGTGTTCAATGCCAGGTCGTAGTAGGCCTTGGTCAGAATGCGGTGGTAGGCGTTCAGGCCCTCCAGGCCGTGCAGGCCGTCGTAGGCCAGGCCCGCCTGACGTGCCTGCAGGGTCGCGCAGGACAGGGTCGTGGCGGCGAACACGGCCAGGCACATGATCCAGTAGGAGGAGCGGTGGGCCCTGACCAGGGAGAAGGACAGGCTGGCCCTTGTTGGCCGCTTGCGCCAGGGTCGGCTCGCCTGCTGGGCCGGGGAGGCCATGCCCGCGCTCACCGGTCGGCCCCGCTCAACGTGGTCTCGGCCAGGTGCATGGCCAGCTGCTCGGCCGTGCAGCCCGACCACACCGAGTGGATGCGGCCGTCGACCAGGAACACGGTGCTGCCAGCACGGGCCGCCACATCCGGGTCGTGGGTCACCATCAGCACCGTGGACCCCCGCGCCGCCACCTGGCCGAAGGCGTCCAGCACCAGCTGGGAGCCGGCGGTGTCCAGGGCGCCCGTCGGCTCGTCGGCAAAGACGACCGAGGGCCTCGAGGCCAAAGCCCTGGCCACCGCCACACGCTGCCGCTGCCCGCCCGACATGTCCGAGGGATAGACGTCGGCGAAACCATCCAGACCCACCGCCTGCAGGGCCCGCACGGCGTCGTCGACCTCGATGCGCGGCCCGCCGAAGAGGAAGGACAGCATCACGTTCTGCAGGCATGTGAACGCTTCGACGAGGTTGTAGTCCTGAAACACGAACCCGATCAGGTCACGCCTGACACGTGTCAGGTCGGCCTCTCCCATCCGGGCCAGGTCATGCTGCCCGATGTGCACCAAGCCCTGGTCGACCGGCAGCAGGCCCGAGGCGCAATTCAGCAGGGTCGACTTGCCCGCGCCCGAGGGCCCCATGATCGCCGTCCATGACCCAGGCGGGCATTGCAGGGACACGTCGGTGATGCCGGCCCCGCCCGAACCGTAATGATAGGAGACACCCTCAAGGGACAGAAACTCACCAGCCATACCCAGCCCCAATCCACAGCCCGACGAAACCCCGAGCACCATACGAATCCACAACGCGAAAAGCTACAGCGAACTTTACACTGAGACGCAATACAAGTATTGCTTGCGTGACGGTTAAAAGTCTTCCATAAATTATTGACAAAAGATGCAATAAGTCAAAAGTTATTGTAAAGTACGATTCGTATGCGCTAAGGGCATACCTAATTTAGGGGAAGGAGGGGAACATGAACAACTCATTGCAAAATCTGCAGGAAGCAGAGACTCCGCACATGGAGACTTTCAGTAACTCACAGTTTAGTCTTATTTGTGCGTGCCAAAACAGCAACTGGAGCATTATCTGCAGTTGATTGAGGCCTATAGGAACTAAACGCGTTGTTTTAGGTTCTGTGTGTGGGTTTGGTTGTGTGTTGGTCAGAGTGTGGTGTTGGGGTATCTGACTGGTGTGTGGAACTCGTTCCAGTTGATGGCGGTGCCGTAGTGTTCGGGCTCGTCCTGTTCCTGTCTGGTTTCCCGTTTGGGTGCTGGTTGTGGCTGGTGGTGTTCGTCCCTGATCAGGCTGGCGGGGTCGGGGTTGTCGGTTTTCATGTAGCAGTGCCATTCGCAGGCGCGTCTCATGTGGCTCTCGGGTAGGCCGTGGTGTTGCAGGAGGGTGCGTTTGATGGGTGGGTTGACTCCTCCTTCCAGCCGGTTGGTGGTGCGTTCCACTGGCCCGCCGGCGGTGAGTTCGGGTTCCGGGAAGGCGAAGGGCTGCCTGTCTTGGAAGAGGTGTTCGAGCCTGCGGTAGCAGCGGCGGAGTTCCTGGTGGGTCCACCACCAGGATTGGTGGCTGGCTTTGGGGTTGGCTGGGTCGTCCTTGGCCATGGTGCGTTCGTCGATGAGGGTTTTCCATCTTTCGTGCCAGGCGTTCAAGGCCTCACCCCAACGCACCGCTTCCTCGATGGTATGGACCCGGGTGAGCTGGTCGGAGAGTCGCTTGAGTTCCTTGCCGGCCTGAAGTCGTGGTTTGAGTGTCGGGTCGGTTTTGGTGTTGCGTTGCACGTGCACCAGGCGGCGTCGGATGCGCGTGCCCGGCCAGCAAGGCATGGCAGGCTTTCTGCACGCCGCGAAGGCCGTCGGTGATGAGCACGTCGGGCCCGGGGATGCGGGAGGACAGGGCCGTGTAGGCCGCCGTGTTCTCCTGATGGCACCACTGCCGGTCGATGACCTGGCCCGTCTGCCCGTCGATCGCTATCAGGAGGCACCAGCCGTGTGCCATATACGTGCCGTCGGCCATGAGCGTGTGATGGACCACCCCGTCCGGTGTGATTGCCGGCTTGATGTTCCAGCACCAGCCGACCCGTTTACGCCAGGCCCTGGCGCCCATGGCCCCCATCTGTTCCTGGGTCCTGCCCGTCAGCGGCCAGTCCGGGAACTCCCTCAACTGCGCGGCGCGGGCCCGGTCCTGCCTGCGCGCGGTGGACGCGATCGAGCAGGACGGACACATCCGGCGCTGCGTGCCTGATCTGTTGCGCCCATGCTTGCGCATCCGCCCATGGCATATGGGGCAATGCCTGGCCCTCTTCGATCTGGTTCTCATTCCCCAATCGAACAGGAACGGGCACCCCAGCAAGACCCCTATTAACAACCCGACCTATTAACAACCACCCAACACGCTTACAGCCACAAGGCCAAACCCCCAACATAAACAACGCGTTTAGTTCCTATAGCCCTATGATGGTGTAACGGTGGTGCTACTGTCACCGTTGATGTAATAACTCAAGAATGATAGTTAGGCCTATCTATCAGTGCAGTATTCCAGTTTTAGCTGGGTTGTCAGAGGTGCCATGGCTGACACCGCTGACTTCGTTATTGGTTATCAAGGATGAATTGACTCAACAAACGGAAAGGGGCTTATGATGAAAGCTCTGAACACTATCAAAAGTAGGTTGCTCGCCAGCGTTGCTGTTCCACTTGCGCTGTCTATGGGAGTCGCCATGGTTCCCAGTCAGGCGATGGCTGCAGAGCCTGTGGATACCGCTTCGACATCTATCGTGAGTCAAGTCACCGATTCGCTGACTCCGAGGGATGTGCTGGAGATAGCGGATACCGCATGGGAAAACGGTGATTATGAAGGTGCTGGCATCCTGACCGAGTATGCATTCTCGATGCATGATGGCACTGCCGGTAATGGCTTCCAATCGAGGAATTGGGCTACGACGATCGCCAAGAAAGCTGTCATTAAGCTTCTGCGCTGGGGAGGTTCCAAGCTTCCTGCCAAGATTGCTCCGTGGGCCGGTCGGATTGCAGACTTCCTGGAAGCCACCGGCGTCTGGACTCATGCCGCTATCGTCTCAGGTTTGATGCAGCTGGGCATCCCTTACGATATTGCTGAATACACGGCGACATGGGTTGATTTGTTCCTCTGATTCATGGAGAGAGGGGTGAGCGATGAGTGACCGTGGACGATCAGACCATGTAACGGTTTCGGATGCGATTACCGGTGTTGGTTTTTTCGGAACTGTGTTGTTGGGTTTTGTCTTTCCTTTTGCGGTCGGCATTGGTGTCACTTATCGCTTGCTCCCTTTCGGTGGCGTTCGTTCCTGGGTGCATGGGTGGCGTGGGGTTTTGGGTACCATCGTTATCTTTCTGTTGTGGTTCTTTGGTACCTACATAACTGATGCGTTGGTGGATGTGTTGTTTAGCATGAGCAGTCACAAGGTCTTGAAGAAGCTTGTTAGCGAAGTTGTGAGTTTTGTGTTTCTCATGGGGTTGATGGCCTTGGCCTTCAGCAGGTGGGAAGCCATGGCGCTCTCATCTTTGATAACTGAGGTTCTCACCATTCTCATCTCCCTACTCGTCATTCATGCCGTTGATGCTGCAGACAAGCATGATTAATCTAAACAACGATCATTCCTAGGGAATGAAGCGGATTCGAGTGCCCCTTTTATGGGGCGGGAGAAACGCATCGGACGCGGAGAGGTCTCCTCCTTGGTTTGGGAGGAGACCTCTTCGGTTTGGTTGTGTGTGGTGTTAGTCGTCGGTGGGGTTGATGTTCTTACTGAGGGCCAGGGCGATGAGCGCTGCGAGGTTGTTGGTTCGGTCGAGGGTGAGGGCTTGGACCATGTATGAGCTGGCTTGGTCGGGGTCGCGGGCGGCCCAGGCCAGGTAGGCTCTGGAGGCGCTGAGGTGTGGGGTGGGGCCGACGGCGGCGGTGAGCTGGTCGAAGAGGTTGTAGGCTCTGTCGGCGCGTTCCTGGTTGACGGGGGTCCGGCCTTCGAAGCAGGTGGTGAGGCTGGTGAAGATGAGTTTGACGGCGGCGGGGTCGTGGGGTTGTTCGGTGATGGTGGTCAGGTCGTCTCGGGTGGTGTCGGGGTTGATGGCGGCGACCAGGAGCGCGTCGCGGTGCGGCAGTGAGGTTTCTATCAGCGCGGCCATGCGGGTGAGCCGGTCGTGTCCTATGGCTTCGGGCTGGTGGGTGCCGTCGAGTATGCGCATGATGCTGTCGAGGGCCTGTCGGCCTGCGGTGAGCATGAGTTGGGGGTCCTGGCTCAGTTGCTTGACGTCGTCCTGGAGGCTGGTTGTGGTGTTCATGGGTGTTCCTTTCCTTGGTGCCGGGACTGTTTGTGCCGACGCCTGGAATGGCGGCCCGGGTATAGCGGAGAGTCAAGCCCCCGCGTGGATCCGAACACTCCCCCGGAGGCCGAGGGGGCATGCTGTTCGGCCCCCTCGGCCGGAGCGGGGTGTGGGCGGAGACGCTCGGGGCTTGAGTCGCAGCGGCCCGGGCCAGAATGGAAGGGGGCGGCACAAACACCACATTCCCAACCCCTTCAGCAGCACGCCGCAGGCGTGCGACAGCGGCGGCCAGACATCAAGGCGCAGCCGCCGATGACCACAACCCCGGCCGAGCCGAGCATGGAAAAAGGGACCCCGTTGAGGGGTCCCTTGATGATGTTGCCCTGATGGGTCAGGCCATCTGGCTTCGGAGTCCTGGGTAGTGGTGTGCCAGGTATTCGGCGGTGGCTTGGCGGATCAGTGCCGATAGGTTGGTGCCTTCTGTTTTGACGGCGGCTTCGGCCCATTGGTCCAGGGCCGGGGTGGTGCGTACCTGCCAGGTTTTGCTGGTGGGTTGTTTGAGTTCGTCGCGGGGGCGGCCGGCGAAGATGGAGAGCAGGTCGTCGTCGGTCAGGGGGCCGGCGTCGTAGCCCCGGTATACCCGGGTGCCTTCGATGGGTGTGAATTGGCCGGCGTCGGCCATGCGGTCGAGTGCTTCGGCGTGTGCTGCCCTGTCGGCGGGTGTCTGTGTGTTGGTCATGGTCTGGCTCCTTGTTGGTTGTGTCTATTGGTATCTGAGATGTTGCCACCGGCTGGTCAGCGGCATGGCGTGGAAGGCGTGGAGCTGGCCGTCCTGCCATTTGCTGACGATGACTTCGAGCAGGTTGTCGGGTAGGGCCCCGGGGTGTGGCTGGCCGACGAAGACCACCGTCATCTCGTCGCCGTAGCCCTCGATTTGTTCGTGGCCTATGGAGTGGAGGACCGCGTGCCTGATTTCGTCGTCGGCGCAGCCGTGCTTGCGGGCTGATTGCTCTATCTCGATCTCCATGACCATGAGTGTAGTACAAATTGCACATACAAACCAGTCGTGCGTTCCTCGCGTTGCGGTCTGGCTGTCCGAACGCGGGGCGTTCGACGATGCCGATTCCACCCCGTGGGGTGGCGCGAGGCATCGCTGCGCCGCCGCCGGCAGCCGGCCCCGCTTGGTGGCGGGGCCGGCTGCGGGGTTCATTCACTCTTTGGTGTCCTCCTCCTGGTCGCCGTCGTCTGTTTCATCTTCGTTCCCTTCGTTGTCTTCCTCTTCAGGTCGGGGCACCAGGTCGCCGTCGAGACCGGATTGCTCTTCGTCGCTGATGGCGTAGCCTGCGGTTTGGAGGGCACGGTAGAGGGGTTTGAGCAGGCCGTCTATGTCGTCTTGGCTGCGCCAGGTCTCGTGGTTGATCTGTGTCTCCATGATGGCGTGGCACAGGGCGAAGGCCGTCTGGGTGCGGCGACTCTCGTCAAGGTCGGCCTTTTGCGCCAGCTCGGCTTCCTGGTCCTGGACGATGGCGCGCCATGTGTCCCGCACCTGGTCCCGGCTGACCCACCAGGTGCGTTGGCTCGCTTGGGCGATGACCAGCATGGACAGGGCCTGGGACTGGTTTTTGGCGGGGCGTTTGAGGGACATGAGCCGTTGCGTGTAGGCCAGCCGCAGGTCGTGGCTTGCCGTGTCCAGTTGCTTGGCCGGTGCGATTTCGGCTTCTTGTTCGGCTTGCCACCTGGCCAGGTCATCCTCTCTTTGCCGGCGTTCGTCCTCCTGGTCCTGTTGGGTGTATGGCTCCAGCAGGGTGATTTTGACGCGCCACTGTCCGCCACGGTCGAGCAGTCCGGCGGCCGTGGGTTTGTCGCCTTCCCATTCCTCCAGCCATGTGTCGAGGGCCTGCTTGGGGTCGGGGTCGGTATCCGGGGAGAATCGGGCGATGGTGCGCCAACCTTCCGGGTCAGACCAGGATTGTGATGGTGTCAGCGGCACGATGGGCAGCCCGGCCTGCTTGATGGCTTCCTGGGCCTGTTCGATCCACTTGTCCAGCGACCGTTTGGCCTGGACCTGGTGCAGTGTCATGTTCCAGTTGTTGGTGCCTGCGGCTTTGATGAGCTGGTCTTGCAGGCCTTCGTCGTCGCGGAAGTCGGCTATCGTCTCCAATTCCTCGAAGCTCAGCTGGGATGGCAGCGCGAGTATTTTCTCGTCGTCGATGGACGATATTTTGAGCCGTCGCTGCACGGTGCTGCGGCTGCGGCCAGTGGCTTTGGCCATCTGGTCCACGTCTTCGCCAAGGTCCAGGAGGTGGGCGTATCCGCGTGCCTCGTCCAGGGCGGTGAGCTGGTCACGGTGTATGTTCTCTACCAGCATCACCTCCGCCTGGGTCTGCTCGTCCATGTCGGTGATGATACAGGGCACGGTTGCAAGGCCGGCCTGCTCGGCGGCCGCCAGCCGCCGGTGTCCGATGACCAGGGTGTGCCGCCCCTCCTGGTTCGCCGGTGTGACGACCAGGGCCTGCTGTATGCCTTGGGACGCGATGCTCATGGCCAGCTCCGACACGTCTCCTATCTCGCTTCGGGGGTTGGCGTCGTTGGGCCTGATGGCGTCGATGGGCAGCATGGTCACTGTGGTTGTGGTGTTCATGGGTGTTCCTTTCCTTGGTGCCGGGACTGTTTGTGCCGACGCCTGGAATGGCGGCCCGGGTATAGCGGAGAGTCAAGCCCCCGCGTGGATCCGAACACTCCCCCGGAGGCCGAGGGGGCATGCTGTTCGGCCCCCTCGGCCGGAGCGGGGTGTGGGCGGAGACGCTCGGGGCTTGAGTCGCAGCGGCCCGGGCCAGAATGGAAGGGGGCGGCACAAACACCACATTCCCAACCCCTTCAGCAGCACGCCGCAGGCGTGCGACAGCGGCGGCCAGACATCAAGGCGCAGCCGCCGATGACCACAACCCCGGCCGAGCCGACCAGTTTTATGTTTGCCGATTGAAGGGTGATCTGCAGTAGCTCATGATAGAAGAAAGACCATCCGATAAGAAATGTGTTTATATTGTGAAGCTTTATCTTGATGAAGCTTTCTAACTGATATCCCGAGTATATTAAAGCTTGTTAGAAGCCGCCATTGCCTCTATCATATTTATATGATATGCACACTAGGGCGGCACTTTTTTATCTAAAGGGGTGTAACTGAGATGGACACCGCTCGTATTCCTTACCCTTCGCATCCTTATCAGAGCTCAGCCAATCTAGCCTCTATGCTGATACAGAACGGTCTCTCCGGCATCAGGGGCTATAGGAACTAAACGCGTTGTTTTAGGTTCTGTGTGTGGGTTTGGTTGTGTGTTGGTCAGAGTGTGGTGTTGGGGTATCTGACTGGTGTGTGGAACTCGTTCCAGTTGATGGCGGTGCCGTAGTGTTCGGGCTCGTCCTGTTCCTGTCTGGTTTCCCGTTTGGGTGCTGGTTGTGGCTGGTGGTGTTCGTCCCTGATCAGGCTGGCGGGGTCGGGGTTGTCGGTTTTCATGTAGCAGTGCCATTCGCAGGCGCGTCTCATGTGGCTCTCGGGTAGGCCGTGGTGTTGCAGGAGGGTGCGTTTGATGGGTGGGTTGACTCCTCCTTCCAGCCGGTTGGTGGTGCGTTCCACTGGCCCGCCGGCGGTGAGTTCGGGTTCCGGGAAGGCGAAGGGCTGCCTGTCTTGGAAGAGGTGTTCGAGCCTGCGGTAGCAGCGGCGGAGTTCCTGGTGGGTCCACCACCAGGATTGGTGGCTGGCTTTGGGGTTGGCTGGGTCGTCCTTGGCCATGGTGCGTTCGTCGATGAGGGTTTTCCATCTTTCGTGCCAGGCGTTCAAGGCCTCACCCCAACGCACCGCTTCCTCGATGGTATGGACCCGGGTGAGCTGGTCGGAGAGTCGCTTGAGTTCCTTGCCGGCCTGAAGTCGTGGTTTGAGTGTCAGGTCGGTTTTGGTGTTGCGTTGCACGTGCACCAGGCGGCGTCGGATGCGCGTGCCCGGCCAGCAAGGCATGGCAGGCTTTCTGCACGCCGCGAAGGCCGTCGGTGATGAGCACGTCGGGCCCGGGGATGCGGGAGGACAGGGCCGTGTAGGCCGCCGTGTTCTCCTGATGGCACCACTGCCGGTCGATGACCTGGCCCGTCTGCCCGTCGATCGCTATCAGGAGGCACCAGCCGTGTGCCATATACGTGCCGTCGGCCATGAGCGTGTGATGGACCACCCCGTCCGGTGTGATTGCCGGCTTGATGTTCCAGCACCAGCCGACCCGTTTACGCCAGGCCCTGGCGCCCATGGCCCCCATCTGTTCCTGGGTCCTGCCCGTCAGCGGCCAGTCCGGGAACTCCCTCAACTGCGCGGCGCGGGCCCGGTCCTGCCTGCGCGCGGTGGACGCGATCGAGCAGGACGGACACATCCGGCGCTGCGTGCCTGATCTGTTGCGCCCATGCTTGCGCATCCGCCCATGGCATATGGGGCAATGCCTGGCCCTCTTCGATCTGGTTCTCATTCCCCAATCGAACAGGAACGGGCACCCCAGCAAGACCCCTATTAACAACCCGACCTATTAACAACCACCCAACACGCTTACAGCCACAAGGCCAAACCCCCAACATAAACAACGCGTTTAGTTCCTATAGCCCGACAATTCGCACCCTGCACAATCTTGGCTCAGTGTCTGGGTATGGGCTGAGGAGCCATAAAAAGGACCCCGGAATGACCCGGGGTCCCCATGACGAATACAGAAGAGACAATCAGAGCTTGGTGACCTTGGTTGCCTGCAGGCCCTTGGGGCCCTGCTCCACCTGATATTCGACCTTATCTCCCTCATCAAGGGTCTTGAAACCATCGGACTGAATGGCTGAGTAGTGCACGAACACGTCCTCGCCGCCATCGTCAGGATTGATGAATCCGTAACCCTTGCCAGCGCTGAAGAATTTCACAGTGCCTTGTGCCATAACTAACTTCCTTAACATAGGTGCCGCGTCACAACAGATACGAGACTGACCGCATCTGCCTGGTCGGCAAGGTCAGTTTAGGCCTATTTATGAGGCAATTGCAAAACGCCGAGCCGAAATTCTGAATGTTTTTCCATCATATTTGCTCCGCCATCCAGCTGACCGAACTCACTGCATGAGGATGGCTTCGACCGGAGTGGAAGCCACGGAGGACTGTTCCACCTGAGTGATACCCAGCAGGTTGGCCACCTCTTGGGCAGTGGCCTTATCGGCCTCGTCACGGTAGCGAACCGTGCTCACGCCAGGCAGTGCATCTTGCGGGTTGGATGCCGTGACCGCAGTGTAACCGGCATTGACCAGAACCTGGCGCTTCTTGCCGGCATACCCGTTGACCCTGGTTCCGTTGATGACAGTGACCTGCGTGCCCCGGTTGACCACGGGAGCCGGGCTGCTGCTGGAAGCGCTCGCTGAAGGCGACTGGGAGGAAGGCTCGGAAGTTTGTTCTTGGGAGGCTTGATCAGTAGCGGTCGCACTGCTTGAAGCAGAAGAAGATGCTGAACGCTTCGGCAGATGGCTGCTGATGACCCGGGAGGCTTCGGTATGCGTCTGCTGCCAGGGCAGGGAGCCGCTGACCGCAGCCCATACGCCCAGACCGCACAGCACCGCCAAGACAACCACCAGCAGGTAGGGCAAAGCCCTCACCGACAGGGAACGAGGCCCGCGATGCACGCCGACTGGCCCCTTGGGAGGGTTGTCGAACGCATCATGAACCTGAGGGCGCGCCTGCGTCCCATTGTCGCGCGTGCTAGCCATGAACTCTCCTCTGCTCCACCGGATCCTGAACCATTATAAGTAATGCGTCGTCGGGTCAACATTCAACTGACCATTCGACGTCCTCCGCCAACCCTGAAATGGCCGAAGCAGTCATGACCGGCCCATATCGCCAAGCGATATAGTGACCTTATGAACAGCAGCCAGCCTATTGCCGCAACCTCCCCTGAGCCGACGAACCGAACCGGTACCAACCCTTCGACCATAGCAGGAGGCCAGGGCCGGCCCCACCGCAAACCTCTGAGCGCCCTGGTGGATCCCGGCTGGGCCCGTGCTCTGGCACCTGTCGAACCCAACATTCACCGAATGGGTGACTTCCTCAGATCCGAGCTGGCCCAGGGCCACCGCTATCTGCCTGCCAGCAAGAACATCCTGCGCGCCTTTACCATCCCCTTCGACTCCATCAAGGTCCTCATCGTGGGCCAGGACCCATATCCGACCCCCGGGCATCCGGTGGGACTGAGCTTCTGCGTGGACCCTGCGGTCAGCCCCATCCCCGGCTCCCTGCGCAATATCTACGCCGAGCTGAGCTCCGACCTGGGCCTGCCCACGCCTTCCAATGGCGATCTGACGCCTTGGACCAGGCGAGGGGTCATGCTGCTCAACCGCTGCCTGACTGTACGGGTTGGCAAGCCGGCCAGCCACCGGAACAAGGGCTGGGAGGAGATCACCGATGCAGCCATCCGCGCCTTGAACGACAGACGCGACCAGGAGGGCAAGGTCCGGCCCCTGGTGGCCATTCTTTGGGGACGGCAGGCCCAGAGCCTAGAGCCCCTGCTGACCAACGCAGCCATCATCAAATCCCCGCATCCCAGCCCCCTATCGGCCCGGTACGGCTTCTTTGGATCCCGTCCATTCTCTAAGGCCAACCAAGCACTGGAGGCCATGGGCGCCCAGCCGGTGGACTGGTCCCTGACCTGAGCACTGCTGGCTGAGTCGTCAGGAAATGCCGTTACCATGTCTGCTATGCCATTATTCCCACCTCGACCCAGTCAGTCCCCATCTGTTCAGCCCGGTAAAGACCGACAGGTTCCGCCAATCAGCCAGGATGACCTGCAACGTTGCCGTCAGTTGGCCGACCGGATCCGGACCCGCTTTTCAAGGACTCTGGTAGGTCAGGAGAACCTGCGCGAGGCCCTGATCCTGACGCTGGTGGCCTCTGGACACATCCTGATCGAATCCGTGCCCGGCCTGGCCAAGACCACTGCCGCCCAGACCCTGGCCACCTCGGTCTCCGGCAGCTTCAAACGGATCCAGTGCACACCCGACCTGATGCCCTCGGATCTGGTAGGCACCCAGGTCTACGACTTCTCCACACAGCGCTTCTCCACACAGCTGGGACCAATTCACGCCAACTTCGTCCTTTTGGACGAGATCAACCGCTCCAACGCCAAGACCCAGTCGGCCATGCTTGAGGCCATGGCCGAGGGCGCGACCACCATCGGCGGCGAACGCGTAGCCCTGCCCCAGCCCTTCATGGTGATCGCCACTCAGAACCCCATCGAAGAAGAGGGCACATACAACCTGCCCGAAGCCCAGATGGACCGGTTCATGCTCAAGGCAGTCATGACCTATCCCGATGCCGACCAGGAGACGCGAATGCTGCAGATGCTGACCACCCGTGGCACCGACATGCCCGGCAAGGACGATCGGGATGCACTGACCATCGCCGATGTGGACTTCCTGAGGCAGAAGGCCCGGCAGGTTCACGTGGCAAAGCCCATCATGCGATATGCGGTCGATCTGGCAGCCACCAGCAGGGGTGCAGGTTCGCGGCCCATCCAAGGGCTGGCCGAGCAGGTGAGACTGGGGGCCAGTCCACGCGCCTCCATCGCCCTAGTGCGCATCGGCCAGGCCAGAGCCCTGCTGACAGGCAGGGATTACGTCATTCCCGAGGATCTGAAAGACTGGGCCCATTCGGTGCTCCGCCACCGGATCCTCCTGACCTTTGAGGCCCAGGCCGACGGCATCAGCAGCGACGATATCATCGACCAGATCGTCGACAGGGTGCCAGTGCCATGAGCCGCCGCCGCCCGTATCGCGACCCGGTCCGCAGACGGATCGAGTCCTTGGACACCAGTCTGCGGCTGCCCACAGTACGCAGGGCCTTGGGCCTGTTAGAGGGCGAGCACTCCTCTGGCCGTCGCGGCGGCGGAGATGAGCGTGCCGACTTACGCGCCTATGAATTCGGAGACGAAACCCGCATGATCGACTGGCACGCCAGCGCACGGTTGGGTCGCCCCATGGTGGTGGAGCGCGAGCGCCTGGTCACGAGCAAGGTCTGGTTGCTGCTGGATGTCGGCCGAGAGATGTCTGGAACATGCCCTGACGGGGAGCAGGCCATCCAGGTGGCCGCCAATGCCCTGTGCATGTTCGCCTCCCTCTGCCTGCGCCGCAGCGATGAGGTGGACCTGGTCCTGGTCGATTCATCCGCTATCCGCCGCATACCCTGCCGGGGCGGCTTCGCTCGATTCGAGCAGACCCTGGACCGAGCTCTGGAGTCACCGCTGGATCAGCCGCGCAACCTTGAAGCCCTGCTGGGCTACGCCGCTGGCATCCAGGACCGGCAGGCCATGCTGGTCATCGCCACCGATCAGTCGGCATTGAACGTTGACCTGATGCCGAACATCCGCCAGTTGGCCACTACACACCCCTTGAATCTCATCGGAGTGGAGACCATGAATCCTCTGCGCCAGCAGCCCGCTATGGACTCGGTAACGGATGCACCAAGCGGAAGGCAGATTCCGGCCTTCCTGCGCACTGCGAACGGGACACGGGCTGTGGACCTGCACAGGCGCTACCAGATCGAGGCCTTTGGAAGGGAATTGTCCAGAATCGGAACCTCGCTGATCCGGGCCGACTCCAGTACAACCATGTTCAACAGGTTCATCCACCTGCTTTCAGCCGGCCGGCCGGGCATCCCCATGCAGCGGACGGTGATGGCGGCATGAATGCTGTCGTCCTGATCCCTCTTACGTCCAGTCATGTCCGAATCAGGGTCATGCCTACCATGACCCAGCCCACCTGGCTGCTGGCCCTGACGGCGACCGCCGTCATACTGGCCTTGGCCCTGATCGCAACGGCCCTTCTCCTGCCCAAGTACCGTCGTCAGCGGGGGGAACATACGGTCCAAGCGAGCTTCGACTCCCGGAATGCGTGGCGTCAGCGGATCGATCAAGTGGTGGCCCAGTACGACAGTGGCCGTCTGGACCGCGACCAAGCCATGACGGCACTGGCCACCATCGCTCGTGGATTCGCCTCCCGCTCCTGGAACAACGATATGAAAACCAAGACTCTAGCTGAAATCAAGGCTCAGCCCCGCACGCCGAGTACCCGGCAGGGCCTTGACCTGCTTCGGCAGACCATAGATGCCCTTTACCCGCCTGAATTTGCCCTCCCCCGGGACAGCGCGGGAACCGACGCCACGGTGAATCAGGCAGCCGACTGGGTACGGGATCTGATCGAACGGTGGCCTCGATGAGCATAGGCAATTTGTCTTGGAGGTGGCCCTGGCTGCCGGTTCTGGCCTTGATCCTGGCCCTGGCGTTCAGCCTGCTGGCTTACCGTATGGCGCGTCATGGCAAGCCAGATCAGGAACCGGAAGCTCGGGTCTGGACCTTGAACAGCGACCTGGACACCGAGGAGGGCCATGAGGCCCTTCGGCGCTGGCGGCGATTGAACCGTTGCGCTGCGGTCCTGCTCTCTTTGGCCCTGCTGATGGCTCTGAGCCTTGCTGCAAGGCCCGCCCGGGTCGATCGAACCTTGGAGCAAGGCCATAACCGCGATATTGTTCTATGCCTGGACGTGTCCGGGTCCACCCTGCCCTACGACCGG
Organism: Bifidobacterium sp. JNUCC 75; assembly: GCF_054819865.1. NCBI lineage: Bacteria > Bacillati > Actinomycetota > Actinomycetes > Bifidobacteriales > Bifidobacteriaceae > Bifidobacterium > Bifidobacterium sp. JNUCC 75. The sequence goes on from NZ_JBTHIF010000001.1 coordinate 361,717, forward strand.
CAGGTTATCGCCTCCTACCTTGATTTGGTCCGCAACTTCCGGGGCGAACGCATGGCTCTGAGCATATTCAACTCCACCTCAAGCACCGTCTTCCCTCTGACCGACGACTATGACATGATCACAGCCGAATTGAGCAAGGCGCGGTGGATCCTGGACGGGGTGCAGTCCCAGGACCGCATCGATGCCATGAGCGGACGACAGTACCAGGACATCAGCGACTGGCTGGAGGGTACGCAGAACCGCCGGGACACCACATCCCTGATTGGTGACGGACTGGTGGGCTGCGCCGCGCTCCTGCCGCAATTCGCACCTAGGGACCAGATCAGACCGGCAAAGGCCGACCAACGGTCGAGCTCCCTGGTACTGGCCACCGATAACGTGGTCTCCGGCAAACCCACATACACCCTAGAGGAGGCGCTCAAGCTGACCTCGGCCGCAGGAATCGCGGTGGACGGTCTCTATTCGGGACCGGACCAGGGCACCAAGGATGAAAGCACCCGGCAGATGCAGCGGCTGATCGAAGCGCAGGGCGGCATCTTCCTGCGACGGCAGGATGGCAACTCCATCAACGCGCTTGTCCGCCAGATTGAGCACCGACACGGAGCCGACCCACGTCAACAAGAGCAGTCCAGCCTGGTGGATGCACCCGGCTGGTGGACCTTGGTCCTGGCCCTAGCACTATCGGGATATCTGCTCCTGGCCTGGAGGCTGAAGCGATGAATATACTCAAGTCCCTGACCTTTGAGCCTGCCTTGGGCTGGGTGGCCGGCGGCCTTCTGGCGGGCCTGCTGTTGCTCCTGGCCATCGCGCTGGTCATCCATGGACTGCGCAAGGGGCAGGATACTGACGCCGATCGCTGGGCCCTGACCCGGCGCACCGCCATGGTCCTGATCCTGGCCCTCATGGTCCTGACCCCCAGCACGGTCAGCAAGACCACTAATAAAGCCATCAACGCCACTGATGTTTTCATTGCGGTTGACGTAACCGGATCCATGGCGGTCAAGGATGCTGGATATGGCAACCAGGGAGGAATGAGCCGACTGGATGCGGCCCGGGCAGCTGTCCACGAACTGACACACACCTACCCCGATGCCTCTTTCTCGGCCCTAAGCTTCGGCGCTTCGGCCAGCGTTGATCTGCCCCTGACACCTGACGTTCGGGCTGTGGACAACTGGGCCAGGGGGCTGGCTACAGAGCCCACATCCCGATCCTCCGGCTCCAGCCTCGATGCTCCGCTGGATCGCCTGAGCCTGGTCTTGAAACAGACCAAGGACCGGCATCCGGACGACCGAATTCTGCTCTACCTGATCAGCGACGGCGAACAGACCGGATCTGATGAACGACGATCCTTCAGCGTCCTCAGGGAAGGTCTGGACGATGCCTTTGTGCTGGGAACCGGCTCGACCAAGGGTGGCATGGTGCCCTTGAGCTCCGATGTCGGCGGAAGCGATGCCGACGGCTGGGTGACGGACCCAAAGACCGGCCAGCCGGGCATCTCCGTCATGGATCCGAAAACCCTCAAGGCCATGGCCGACGAGATGAGCGGCCACTATCAGGCCTTGACCAAGGGGACGACCTTGCGTGAGGGGAGTACGGCTGCAGCTTCCAAGCGCTACCGGGTGACCAAGGTCGACCAGGTCCGCCAGCATGTCACCCCGCTGGTCTGGCCGCTGGCACTGGTGGAGCTGGTCCTGATCCTGATTGAGGCGGGGCTCTGGATTCGCACTTCGAGGAGACTGTTATGAGCAGGAAGTCCCAGCAAGACGCAAGGAGCGGCCGCCGCCTGCGAGTGCGCCTGATTTTGGGTGGCTTGGCCTTGGTTGCAGCCCTGGCCGGAGCCTGGGGCCTGATCAACGTCAAAGCCATCGCCACCTATAACGAGGGCACGCGCACGCTGAGCACCAACGTTCGACAGGTCCAAAACCCCCAGGCCGATCCAGCATCCATCAAGGCTTTGCAGGACCAGGCCGAGCATCTCTTTGCCGAGGTCGAACGGCCTGGACCCCTGATTCTGCCACAGACCAGACATGCTGCCGAGGCCAACCGAGCTGCCAACGCTGCGCTGACCAGCCGCACGGAGCGTCTGTTCAAGAAGCAGAAAGCCGATAAGGCCCGGGACAGACGGAACGGATCCAACAAGAGCTCCTCCTCAGGGCTGACCAAGCAGCAGGAGGCCGAGGTGGAGGATCTGCTCAGGCGCAACCAGCAGCAGAACGAACCGTCTTCCTCCCCCACGCCCTCAGGCCAGGCGAGCAACAATAAGGGTCAGGGGAAGAACATCAAACCCTGGTGACCAGCCGCACACAGCCTTTCAGGTGAGTCATTCCGACGCCTCCTTTCCAGCAAATCGATCCTCATGCAGACGAACATCTCCAAGCCATCTGAGCGACAGAATCAAGAATCAGCAGTAAATCCGTCCACAGCCAGATGATCGGACCTCATTCGACCACATGGTCCTACGGGGATCATTTCAGAATGATTGCCATGTTGTAGTAGAGGCATGTATAGGTCATCCTCATCACTGCCCGCCCTGAGCCCCTTCCTGGAACAACCCTCCTACCTGGCTGATCCGGACTCAGCTGGATCCTGCCCCTGTCATGCACGGGCAGCCCGCTGTCGGACCTTGCTGTCCGACATGGTACGGCAGTCGCGAGCCACTCTGGTCCATCTGAGTGAATTAGCCGACCAGGCTCTGAGGGTCGACTGGCAAGGGCGGGCCGCTGAAGCCTATCGGACCCAGGTGCGGGCCATGGATGCCCTCTGCCAGGATCAGCGTGTCCAGGCAGGGCGCACCTTGGGCCTGATCGATCAAGAGAGCCGGCCATGAAGCGGACGATCACCGCCGCCCCCGACAACCACGGCTATACACGCACCGAGCTGGACCATCTGACCGGCATGGCGGATCGGCTCAACCAGGCAGGTGGTGCCCTGGCCACCATGCAATCCCAATGGGTTCTGACCAATCAGGCCATCCGCAGAACCATGCCGGAGCTGCCAGCCCTTCCTTGCGCACAGGCTTCAGTGCCGCCGCCGGGTCACGCCCATCTGCCCCTGGATCTGATAGTGTCCTTCTGCAATGACCAGGCCCAAGCCTACGAAGATCTGCGCACCCAGCTCCAATTTGTGGCCGACCGGCTGATCAAGGCCTACGGTCTGTATTCGCAGGCTGAATCATTCATGGACAGGCTGATGAATTCCCTGATGTCCAAAGCCCTGACCGTCTTTCGGCCTATTGCCCCATTCATGCTTGGATCTATCGGTTTGGGCCTGGGAGTAGCCAAACTGACCGATCACCTGGATGCATCGCAATTCCAGGAATTCCTGGAAACTACGGCCAGCATCCAACAGCCCCTGCTGACCGCCGTCGCATCCGGCCCGTCCTCGGACCATCATGATCCCATTGGCGGATTGGTTACCGGCCCCAGCCTACTGATGCCTTTGATACTTGCTCATTTCCAGGGTGACCGAGTCGCGATGGATCCTGTTCATCCGCAAGGCAAAGGATTGGTCGAGGCCCATGACATCGCCGGTGCTCTGCACAATCTGGAAACCCTGGGATCCTGCCGGGACGGCATTCCTTACGCCACAGTCGCGGTACAGCGCTATCGAGAGGCCGACGGCAAAGACCACTGGCTGGTCTACATACCCGGCACCAGCTCCCATCTGGACTCCCCCATCGGCTGGGCCCAGAACATCCAGCTCATGAGCGATAAAGCTTCAGTGCGCGACAGGGCGGCCTCCCTGCGTCTGGTGGACCAGGCCATGCAGGATGCAGGGGTGCGCCCGCACGATCCCGTCAGCCTGGTGGGCCATTCCCAGGGTGGCATCGTGGCCGCCACTATAGCCTCAGATCTTTCGGACCGCTACCACTTCGATCACATCGTGACCGTCGGATCACCCATCGCCCATCGCCAGATAGGGTCAGAGACCTGGGTCACCAGCGTGGAGATGCGTGAAGAGCTGGTCTCCAACCTTGATGGAGCCGACAACCCCTCCCGACCCAACCAGCTGACAGTCAGGGGAAGAGCGGGCGGACCTCCCCCTCCAGGCGGCAACCAAACTGGCCGGACAGTGACCACTGCCGGACCCGGCAAGGAATCCACCCACGGCATGGCCTACCAGCAGGCGGCCTGGGCCGATGCCCTGGATCAGAATTCACCAGCAGTACAACGTCAGGACGACCATTTCGCCCATGCCATCGAGGGCGATCTGCAGGAGACTCGCTACTACCGAGGCAGGCTGCGGCAATGAGCGGGACACGCGCGCCACCAGGAGTACCCATGCCGGTTCCTGCTGGTTGACCCGGTCGTCTAGGCTGGAGGCATGAACCTGAGCCGAATCACTCCAGTCATCCCCCTCAATCCCTTGGATGGACGTTACCGCAGACAAACCGCCGATCTGGTGGAATATCTGAGCGAACCTGCCTTGAACCGCGAGCGCATGCGGGTCGAGGTCGAATGGATGATCATGCTGGCCAACGGCTACCAGGGCAACGGCCAGCATCCGGTTTTACCGGGCGTAGAGCCTCTGACCGAGGCAGAACAGGGCTACCTACGAGCCATACCCGAGGATTTCGATGCCGACGGCATCGCCGAACTGGCGGGCATCGAAGCCCAGACCCACCACGATGTCAAAGCTGTGGAATATTACATCGATCGCCGTCTGGAGGCTGCAGACACAGCACTTGGCTCCGAGACCCAACTTCCGAGGCTGACACCCCTTGTCCATTTCGCCTGCACCAGCGAGGACATCAACAACCTGGCCTATGCCCGCTGCATCCGAGGCGGGATCGAACAAGTCTGGCTCCCCAAGGCCACCCGGATCGAGGACCATCTGGCGGCCATGGCTGAGAAATACCGGGATTTGCCCATGCTCGCCCTGACCCACGGCCAGCCGGCCACACCCACCACCCTCGGCAAGGAGATGGCGGTCTACGTCCACCGGCTTCACCGGCAGTTGGACCGGATCCGCAATCAGGACTACATGGGCAAGATGAATGGCGCCACTGGAACCTTTGGCGCCCATCTGGCCGCCCTGCCGCAGGTGGATTGGATCGATCTGACTCGGACTTTCATCGTGGAACGAATGGACCTGGTCTGGAACCCACTGACCACCCAGATAGAGTCCCACGACTGGCAGGCCGAGCTCTTCAGCAACATTGCTCACCTGGGCCGGATCCTGCACAACCTGGCTGTAGATGTCTGGATGTATATCTCCCGCGGCGTCTTCGCCCAGGAACCCGTCAAAGGCGCGACAGGGTCCAGCACCATGCCCCACAAGGTCAACCCCATACGCTTCGAAAACGCCGAAGCCAATCTGGAGATCTCAGGAGCCCTGCTGGACACCCTGGCCACCACCCTGACCGAAACCCGCTGGCAGCGGGACCTGACCGACTCCACCACCCAGCGCAACATCGGTTCGGCCCTGGGCTACAGCCTGCTGGCTCTGGACAACCTGGACGGCGGTCTGCAGACCATCCACCCGGACAAGACCCTGATGGCCCGCGAGCTGGACGGCAACTGGGAAGTCCTGGGCGAGCCCATACAGACGGCCATGCGGGCCGCTGGACTGGCTGGACGCTCGGGCATGGATCATCCCTATGAGCAGGTCAAGGAGCTGATGCGTGGCAAGAAAATCGGCCGGGAGGATGTCGAGCACTTCATCGATGGCTTGGACCTCGATCAGGACACGGCCAGTCGGCTCAAGGCCCTGACCCCGGCAACCTACACCGGCGTAGCCGGAACCTTGGTGGACTTCGATCGCGACTGACCATGACCCCGTCCCAGTCGACCATCACTCCCGAGGACACCGACCCCACTGACCCTGTTCAGGCAGATCAGGTCGTCATCCGGGATACACCGCCCCAACGGGTCCATGACGCTGAGGACCTGCTTCGAGCCCTGGCAGCTCTGATCCTGGGAATTCTTGTCACCCTGGCAGCCATCTACTTGAAAGGCATAGCCGCAGGGGTCGAGTCCGACATGCGCCAGGCCGGCAATGCCATGGACTGGCTCATGGACGTACCCACCGCCTTCCTGCAGCAGGCAGTCACGGTGACCGTGGTCCTGGCCGTGCTTATCCACCTGCTGGTCAACAGGGAGTGGGTCCAGGCCATCACTGCCCCCCTGGCCATGTTCCTAGGGTTCGGGCTGGTCATGCTGACCTCCAACCTGATCCTGAAAGCGGGCAACCCCACCCTGATCGCCTCATTCAGCTCCCAGAACGCCATAGGATCGCCCGTTCTGCTGCCTGACTTCTATGCCGGTCTGGCAGCCTTCCTGAGTGCAGCAGGACCCCGTCGCCTGCGCAGCTCGGTCAAATGGGGATGGAACGCTCTATACGTCGTGGCCGTCATCATGGTCGCCATATCCTCCAATTCGGCCAGCGGAGTCCTGGTCTCGCTAATTCTGGGACGGATCATGGGCATGGTCATCCGATACCTGGCGGGCACGCAGAACAAGGGCGCCTGGGGGCAGGGAGTGGTACAGGCCATAGCCTCCATCGGCATCCATGCCACCAGCCTGGAACGTCAGGATCCCAGCCTGGATGCCGATGGCCAGCCCCTGCCCGCCCTCGACGACGACCTTATCGAAGCCTCCCGCATCTACAGAGCCCAAGACAGGGATGGCCGCACCTACACGGTGTCGGTCATGGACGGCCAGCTGCACACCATGGGCTATCTGATGCAGCTATGGCAGTGGATCAAGCTGTCCGGAGTCTCCATGCGCCGGGACAGGTCGGTCAGAAACTCCATGCAACACCACATGGCTATGCTGGCTGAATTGCGAGACCTGCAGCTGACTGCCCTGCACCCTTATGGCCTGGCTGAGAGCGCGGAATCCTCAATCCTGGTCCTGGAGGATGATGTCCACCTTCGGCCCTTGGAACCCGGGAGCTTGGACACAGACAGGGCCGAGCAGCTGATGGACTACCTTCGCCTGGCCAACGAGCGCGGCTTTACACACCGCCGCATACGCCCGGAGACTCTGGCCATGGACCAGTCAGGCTCCATGGTCATCGCCGGCTGGGAGAACGGCGACAGCGCCAGCTCACAGGCCAACATCGCCCTGGACCGGATCCAGCTTCTGACCTTGATTGCCACGCTGATCGGCGTAGATCAAGCCATCGAGGCGGCCCGTGCCTCCTGGGGGGTCAAGACCCTGGTGAGCCTGTCGCCCTTCTGTCAGATGGTGGCCATTCCCTCACAGACCCAGGCCCTGCCCGGCTGGGATCGACAGATTCTGACTGACCTGCGCAAACAGTTGCAGGCCCTGGCTCCTCCTGAGTCGGTGGCGGAGACCGGTCAGGTGACCCTCTCTCGTTTCAGCCTGCGCAGCTTCGTAGCCCTGGCCCTGTTGGTAGTAGCGGTGGCGGTCATCGTCACCCAGTTCAACCTGCCCCAGGTCATCAGTGCCGTCCGCAACGCCAACCCTTGGATGGCCGGGCTGTCCTTCCTGCTGGGGTCGCTGTCCTGGGTGGGCTGTGCCATCACTCTGGGAGTCTTCATCGACCCTGCCAAGCGCGACTTCAGAGGCATCTTCCTGTCCCAGGTCGCCTCCTCGTTCACCTCGGTCTCCATGCCCGCCGGGGTAGGACCGGCCTTCGTCAATTTGCAGTTCCTGCGGCGGGACGGTTATGACAACACCATGGCCACAGCCATCATGAGCGCTGTGGTGGCCGTCCAGTTCGCAACCACCTTCTGCCTGCTGATCGTCATCGGCCTCTTTACCGGCCGCAACACCCTATCCGGTATGATCCCCACCAACACCCTGGTCATCGTCATCGGAACGGTAGCCATCATCGCAGCCCTGATCATGGCCGTTCCTTACACGAGGCGGCTGGTCATGGAGCGGCTGATGCCCATCGTGGCCTCCTACGCCCGCCACCTTGTAGAGATTCTGACTCAGCCCAGGCAGCTTGTGGTGGCCGTGCTTGGGGCCGTGCTGCAGTCAGCCGCCCTGGGCATGAGTTTCTGGGCCGCCCTGATGGCCTTCGGTTGCAGGACCAACGTTTTCGAGACCACCTTCGTCTTCCTCCTGGCCAACACGCTAGGCTCGGCTGTCCCCACCCCTGGTGGCCTGGGAGCCATAGAGGCGGTGCTGTTCTCGGCCTTCCGTCTGGCCGGCGTTCCCTCGGGCGTGGCCATCTCGGCCACTCTGGTCTTCCGAGTGGTCACCTACTGGCTGCGCATCCCCCTGGGAGCCCTGGCCATGCGCTGGCTGAGCAGCCATAATCGCATCTGAAGAGCCCTCCGGACAGCCCTAATCTCTCGGACCTCAAAAATCGCTTGATGAAATGTCGGAAACCCCCGGAAAATGCGGTGTTTGGGCCTAATCTGCGGTAATATCAGTCATTGACCGTTGGGCTTTCCCCAAATCAAGCAATGGGAGGCCCCCGAAAGAAGGATGTTCTATGGCATACAACAAGTCTGATCTCGTTTCGAAGATTGCGCAGAAGTCCAACCTGACCAAGGCTCAGGCAGAAGCTGCTGTCAACGCCTTCCAGGATGTCTTCGTCGAGGCCATGAAGTCCGGCGAGGGTCTGAAGCTGACCGGTCTGTTCTCGGCTGAGCGTGTCAAGCGCGCCGCCCGCACCGGCCGCAACCCCCGCACCGGTGAGACCATCAAGATTCCGGCCAGCTATGGCGTGCGTATCTCTGCCGGCTCGTTGCTGAAGAAGGCCGTCACCAGCAAGAAGTGAAACCAGCCTTTCCGCAAGGGCCTTGGCATTCATCCACGGATGCCAAGGCCCTTCTTGTTATATCAGGCCTGACGAAGCCCCTCACTGCAAACATGACCTTAGGCGCGCGGCTCTACGGCACTCTTCAGGAAATCCATCAGGGAGCGGTATCGGGGTGGGCCCAGATGGTCGAAGGGGTCGGGCAGGTCCACCTCGACTCGGCGAGAACCACCCAGGACCAGGTGGCTCCAGTCGCATGACCATGTGCGTGTCCCCCGGTCCGCGGCACGGACGAAGTCGCCACGCAGACGGGCCCGGGTATCCTTTGGAGATTGATCCATGGCGCGCTCTACCTCGGAGTCGTCGACCGGCGAGCGCATGAGCCCATGCCCGACCAGGCCAGGGTAGGATCTTCCCGCGCTCAAATCGTGATAGTCCAAGTCCAGAGCCTGGGCCAGATCCCGCCCGGCGCCACGTCGACTCAGCCCCTGGAGCAGCCGCAGTTTGGCGGCCCAGTCCACCCAGTCGGCCAGGTCCTGCCAACGCCCCGCGTCCAACGCATCCAAGGCAATCCTCCAAAGTTGCAGGGCATGCAGAGCCTGGGACCGGTCGATGCCTATATCCTCCTGTTGGTCCACCAAGGCCTTGCAGGCTGACCAATAGGCCTCTTGCAGACCCAGAGCACTGATGCCGCTGGTCTTCGTCGAAGCCTCCAGCTCCAGGTTGACCCGGCCGGTCCGATCCCGGCTGACGGCTCGGACGGCTGCACCGGGATCGGCCAGGGCCCAGTCGGCCACGTCTGGCCTGCGGCCTTGACGGCAGGCTTGCTCAACCAGGTTGAGGACCAGGTGAGTGCTGGCCATCTTGAACCAGGTAGCCAGCGGCGACCGGTTGGTATCCCCTACGATCACATGCAGACGCCGCCATCGTTCAGGATCGGCCAGAGGCTCGTCACGGGTGTTGACCATAGGACGGGCACGGGTGGTGGCCGAGGATACCGCTTCATCAAGAAAGTCGGCCCGCTGGCTGAGCTGGAACCCATCGGGGCTCAGACGACCCGCCCCGGTGATCAGCTGCCGTGTGACAAGAAAAGGAACCAGACAGGCTCCAATCATGTCCAAGGGGACCCTCCGGTCCAGCAGGTAATTCTCATGGCAGCCGAAGGCATGGCCCTGGGCATCCACGTTGTTGGCAAACACATGAACCTTTACAGGCCCGCCCAGGTTCTCCGACAGGTACTTCCGGGCGCGCTCCGCAAGGTCGGTCATGATTCGTTCCCCGGCCAGCACCTGAGTCAGGGCTGTCAGTGGATCACGGGCCTCTGCCGTGGCATACTCCGGGTGGGATCCCACGTCCAGATAGAGTCGGGCACCATTGGGCAGATAGATGTTGGTTGACCCGTGCTTCTCAATCAGAGGGCGGAACATGGCCATGGCTACCCTTCCGGCAGCATATAGGCCACTGGTGCCGGTCAGGCTCAGTCCATACTCGGTCTCGATGCCGAATATCCTGCGAAAGTCCGAGTCAGTCCCCTGCCCGTCCGCCATGGATCACTGGCCGCCCTTCTGGACGAAGCCCTGTACATACTCCTTGGCATTGGTCTCCAGAGTGGTCTCGATGTCATCCAGGACAGCATCCAGGTCGGACTCAGCTGCCTGGTCCTGTTCATATGCAGCAGTCTGCGGCAGATTCTCTTCCTGTTCCTGCTGCTGACCGGCTGCGATGCGCCGTCCTTGTTGGGATGCCTCAGCCATGGTCGCTCTCCTTCCCGGCGCGAATCAGCGCCCGCTCAGATACGTATTCAAATCCTCCGCGATGAGCCCGTTGGTAGCTACCACGTCGTTGCTGCCCTCCCAGCGCACATGCCCGCCGTCCCAGCGCCAGAGGGTACCCTTGGCCTCTCGGACCACAACAGCAGCCGCAGAGACAGCGGGGATGTCCCAGGAGTGCAGGGCCGGCTCAAAATAAGCATCGTAGCTGCCGTCCGCTACCCGGCACAGGTCCAGCGAGACCGGACCGACGCGCTTGATGTCGGCAGGCTTGCCGGCCATGCGCGAGACGATCTGCAGGACCTTTTCGGACTCGTTGGGGAAGTATGACATGCCGAAGCTGATTACTGATCCGGTCAGGGTGGTCATAGTGGAAGGGATGATTTTCTCCCGTTTGTCACCCACAATGGTCCGCCGGATCCTAATGGCGCCCTGGCCCTTGGCAGCCAGATAGGTCAGGCCCAGTACCGGTGCATGCACGATGCCCAGAACCGGTGAAGCATGGCCCTTCTCGTCCACGGCGAACAGGGAGATGGTAAGCGTCCATTCGGCCATGTTGCGCACATAGTTGACCGGACCGTCGATGTGGCCCAGACACCAGTAACGGCCGCCTGGACGCCGGTTGCCGGCCTCCTCTTCCCAGAAGCCGTCCATGGGGTCAAGAGCGGCGATCTTGGTTCGGCAGTAGCGAATCAGACGTGTGTCGATGCCTGGCGAGAACTGGGTGCCCTGGCCGATGGCCGAGGTGGAGCGGGGATCGTGGGGGTTGATCTGGTCCTGAAGGGCATGACGACCGGCCTCCACGGCAATGGTGGCGGCCTGCATGGCCAAATCGCGCAATTCCATACTTCTCTTCTCTTTCAAACGGGTGGTCGAGGCATTGCCGACCGTGGTCCACCGGTGGTCGTCCGGTCGGATATCGGACTATTGTCTGCGCTACGAGCAGTATATGTCGCGGTCATCCCGGCAGGAAGACCGTGTGTGGCTCAGAGGATCGGACAGATCCACAACCCTGGTCCTAGGCTCTCCCTCCGGTCCCTGCTCCTCAAGAATGACACGACTCCAGGAGATGCCCCTGACCGCATCAGGGCAGCGGTGGAGCAACTGGGAACGGCACCAGGCCCGGGTCTGCTCCGGCCCCTGGTCCATGGCCTTGGTGATCTGGCCGGGATCTGCCAGTCGCAGGATGGATCCTCTGAGTCGCCAGGGCAGATCACGGCCGGGATCCACCCGTGCCCAGGCCAAATCCAGGGCCGCCAGACGGGGATCCGACCAGTCCGGTATGGCCCGGCGACGGCGCAGGCGCTCCAAAAGCTGCCATTTGAGCAACCATTCCAATCTTCCCGCCTGATCGGTCATAGCAAGACGGGCCTCGTCGTCGCCCGAACGCACCACAGCCAGATCCTTGAGCACCTGGTCCCAAAGGTTCAAAACCCGGTCGTCGGCACAACCTGGCTGGTCGGCATCCCGTCTGGCCTGGCGGGCCGCATCCAGGAGTGCCTTTTGGATGGTCAGCGCATCGGCGCTGCCTCCGTTTGCCAGAGCAAGCGGCTTGGCCAACGTGACATCACGGGAAACCGTGTGCAGTGCAGACACCGGATCATCCAGGGTCCAGCGATCCAACAGCTCATCGATTTGGCGGGTCGAATCGCCCTCGGATTCCAAGAGTCCCAGCAGCAGATCGGTGGTCCCCAGCTTGAGAACCAGGGGGGCATCCAGCCGGTTGGCGTCGCCCACAATCACATGGAGACGGCGACTGTCCGGCCCTGCATGCGACTCGTCCCTGGTATTGATGATTGGCCGCCCGAAGGTGGTCTGCAGTCCAATGCGGCTGGTCAGATAGTCGGCGCGCTGGCTGAGCTGGAAGCCAGCCTCCTCGCTCCTGGGTCCCAGGCCCACTCTGCCCGAACCGGTATAAATCTGCCTGGTGACGAAATGAATGGTCATCAGGGCCGCTACTCTGGCAAAGGGCACCGCCCTGTCCATCAAATAGTTCTCATGGGATCCCCAGGCAGCACCCTTGCCGTCCACGTTGTTCTTGTAGAGCGCCAGGCCCCCTGCCCTCTCTGCTGCCTGGGCCATCATCCGATCACCCGCACGGTCCTGGACCAGCGCATCGAAAGCATTCACCGTTTCGGCCGAAGCATACTCGGGATGGGCATGATCCACGTAAATCCGGGCACCGTTGGGAGCTGCCACATCGATCAGCCGTGCACCGGGCGCATCCGTGAGCATGCTCGGAGCGGCAGCGGAACGCGGCAACCGACCTCCCCTGGCATCATTGACCGGATCCTCACCTCCGTAGTCCCAGCGAATGTGGGCCAGGTCCGGATGGGCGGCGGCCCTTACCAGACGCAGGGCCAGAGCACGTGGATCAGCGCCAGGATCCTGAGGGTCGGCAATGGCGTACTCCGTCTCGGTACCCATAACCCGCCCGGCACTCATGACCGCTCCCCTGGCCCGTCGACAGGGCGAACCTCCTGGACCTGCCCTGGACGCAGTCCGGCCAGATCGGCCCAACGGTTCGGGTCCTGGCCGCGGAGCTCCTCAAGAGTGTCCTCATACTGCCCACGGACAGCCCTCATGCAGAGCCCACGGTCAAGACCCACCGGTCGACCCTGTTCGATTGAGGCCTTGACCGCCATGGTCTTGACCCGATCAACCAGGTTATGCAGCATGGCGCCGGAGACCACAGACTCCAGGTAGAGGGGCTGCCAGCGGCCCGTGGCATCCATGATTTTGCCCAGCAGATGGTCATCATCCCGAGCGAAGAGCCCGTCGACCAGCACCTGGATCAGATCCTCCGGACCGGCATCATCCTCCATGGGCATGTCTGAGCCCAGATACTTGCCCAGGATGGCGGCTGACCTGGTCCTGTCGGGCCGATCGATGCGGATCTTGACATCCAGCCGTCCCGGGCGCAGAACCGCCGGGTCAATCATGTCGATGCGGTTGGAGGCGCCGATGACCATGACCTGGTCCAAGGACTCGACACCGTCCAGCTCGGTCAGGAACTGGGGGACGATGGTGGTCTCCACATCCGATGAGATGCCTGACCCCCGAGTGCGCAACAGAGCATCCATCTCGTCGATGAAGACCACCACTGGTCCACCCTGGCCTGCCAAGCTGCGGGCCCGGGCGAAGAGACGGCGGATCAGCCGTTCGGACTCGCCCACGAACTTGTTGAGCACCTCGGGGCCCTTGACCGACAGAAAAACCCCATGGCCGTCGCTCTCCTGAGCCAGGGCGCGGGCCAGGGCCTTGGCAATCATGGTCTTGCCATTGCCGGGCGGCCCATAGAGCAGAACACCCTTGGGGGCCTGAAGCCCGTAACGACGCATCAAATCGGCATGCTGGTAGGGCAGCTGGACAGCATCACGGATACGCTCAATCTGCCTGTCCAAGCCGCCAATATCAGAGAAGTCCACGTCAGGAGTCTCCTCCAGCAGCATGTCGGATTGGTCCGACTCAGGCAGAACAGCCAGGGCCATTGAACAGCTTTCGTCCATGAGCAAGGCGCTACCCGCCTCGATAGGCTGGTCCTGCAGAGATCCTGCACGTGCGGCGACGCGGGTCTGCCCGGAGGGGTCTTCCACCAGCAAGGCACCGGATTCCAAGGTCTCGCACAGCGTGCGAACCTGCCCAGTCACCGGCTGATCGCCCACACGCACCACCACCATATCGGCGTTGAGCAGAACCTCCTGGCCAGCCCTGATCCGCTCGGCGCGGATATCAGGCGCCAGGGGCACCACCATCCGCCTGGAACCGTTCAGAATCAGCAGGCGGGCCTGTTGTATCCCCTGGCTGTCATAAGCGACAGAATCAACGCCCAAGGCCAGGGCAACCGTCAAGGGCGGCTGACCCAGCTGGGCCAACTGGCTCTTGGCCTTGGCCAGCTCCTTGGCAGCCCTGGTAAGCGCCGCAGCCAGGGCCCGGTTGCGGCGATCCCCGGCCTGATCCCGGTCATTTATATCGTCGGCCTGATCAACATCATCGGACTGCATGGCTTCTCTCCTTCGTCCGTCCCTGGAATTCCCGCTCGGTCTGGACAGCCAGCCTGGCGGAAAGGCTCAGTTGCAGCGGGCTCCCTCTTCCAACCGAGCTCCACGGGCCCAGTCCATAGCCTTCATGGCACGCTTGCCGGCAGCCTTGACCATCTGCAACTCCAGGGGCAGGGTTTTGGTGCCCACCCAGAGGTGGCGGCGGTCCATGGCAAGACGCCCAGGCTCCAGATGCTCAGGAAGTCCGGGCTCGTCCCCTCGGGCAGGTGCCGCCCTGAGCACGGTCAGCCCTGTCTGCTTGTCCTGCGGGTCATCGCCTTGCCGATACAGACACCAAGCTCCGGGCTCTGGGCTGCATGCTCGAACCTGCCGATCCAGGGCAAAGACGGGTACGTCGAAGCGCATGCGAGCATCCTGGTGGGTGATTTTGGCGGCCACCTGATAGGCGCCCTGCGTCTGCTCCTTGGGTTGAATCCGACCTTCAGCAAGGGCTTCCAGGCTGGCAGCCAGCAGGTGGGATCCATCCTTGGCCAGCCGATCCAGCAGCTCGCCCGAGGTCTCGTGCGGTCCAATCTCCACCGTGGACTGAGCCAGGATAGGCCCTTCATCCATGCCGGCCGTCAGCCTGAAGACCGTGGCCCCAGTGATGGTATCCCCGGCCCAAATGGCCCGCTGGACCGGCGCTGCCCCCCGCCACTGCGGCAGCAGAGAAAAGTGCAGGTTATACCAACCGCCTTCAAAGGCATCCAGGACCGGCTGACGCAGGATCCGTCCGTAAGCCACGACGGCCGCACAGCTGGCACCCGTATCCTGCAGCCGCGCCGGAAAATCCGGATCGGATGGGTTGTTCTCGAGAACGGGGATCCCCAGCTTCAGGGCTTCAGCCTTGACCGGACTGGGATGCAGATGCCTTCCACGCCCCTGGGGAGCGTCGGGTCTGGTAAGCACGGCAGCAACCCGGAAATGCTCCTGGTCGGCCGCCAGCAATCTCAGAGATGGCAAGGCGACCTGAGGCGTGCCCGCAAACAGCAATGTCATGACCATATCGGCAACCTCCTTTTCATCTGACGGCTTTGGACCACTACACTTTCACTGCACCTGAGGAATGTTCACTCCTGCCTCGATCAGGGCGGTGCGCAGCCCGTAGGGGTCACTGAATCTTAGGCTGCGGATGCCGGCCTTGTTTGCACCGACTACATTCATACCCTTGTCATCCACGAAGAGGGCCCTGTCAGCCTGGATTCCGAACTGGTCCAGGGCATACCGGTAGATGGCCGGGTCGGGCTTGAGCATGTGGATGGGCCCGGAGACCACCACCCCGTCCAGCCCATGCAGGAAGGAGTCGCCGTCCCAGGCGTGATGGAAGAGCTCGGCACTCCAGTTGGTCAACCCCCAGACACCCAGGCCTGCTGCTTTCAGATCCTCCACCAGCATGCGGGCCCCGGGCACAGGGCCTGTCAGCGAATCGACAAAGTGGTCACAATAGTAGGCGAACATGTCATCCCAAGGGGCTCCGCAGTTGGCGGCTACCCAGTCAAGGGCCTGGGCACAGGTGGCTCCGCCGTCCATCATGTTGTTGGCCCGGTAGAAGCCGGAACGGCTGTCATCCAACATGGCCTCGATACTTTTGTGCCCGTATCGGGCCACCATGGCCATCTCGGGCTGCCAACGAATCAGGACGTTGCCGAAGTCAAAGATGACCTGTTCAATGGGTTGACCTTGGGCCTGAGCCGCTTCCTGCTCAGCCTTGATCACATCTGCCTCAACCCGGATCTCGCCCGGCCATCCCTTCATGACTCTCCGCCTTTCCTGAATCCGTTCATATGCGCCTCTGCCCGCGCCCCCTCATGAAACCACGCCGCATAGACCCTGTGCGTATGCGCCTGAAGCGACAAATCAGGTCAGATCCTTGGGATCCATCCGGAAGCGCAGCTCTCCTCGCCCGCGACCGGCCACGTACTTGGCCTGAGCCTGCTTGAGATCGTCAGCCAACTTGTCCCGGCGGCTAGTGGGTACCCGCACCAAGGCTCGGACCCTGTCCTGGGTTCCCTCCAGATAGCCGGCTTTCAGTGTGGAGGGAGCAGGTATGGGCACAGGCCCAAGCAGGGCAGGAACAGGTTCAGTGCCAGCATCTGTGACAGCCTCCTGACCCGGCGCAATCCCGACTGCGTCAAGCATCCAGACGACGGCCTCCCTTTCACCCCAGATCGCAGCCATGCCAACCGCAGGGGGCATGGCAGTCAGCCGCCGATCCTCCAGATCCGCAGCGGCCAATACCGGCCCCTGCCAGGTCATCAGCGCCTGGGCCAGCTGGGGATCGCACTCCCCCAGCAGGAGCACTTGACCTCCCTGGGCCCGGGGGCGACAGAAGGAGGCCACGCGCATCCAGGCTCCCAGGGTGTCCATGCGCGCATCGATGCCAGGGGCATACAGGCTGGTCCAGGCATCCAGAATGGCTACGGCCCGGTATCCTCGCGACAGCCTGGGCAGATCAGGATCGTCTGTATCTGCTTTGTTGCCATCGACGCCCGAGCCGACCACCCTTGGCTCGGCGCCTGGAGTGGCAATGACCAGACTGGGACGATCCCGCACGCTCTCTACCACCCCGCGGGGCTGACTGGGCGAAGAGGTGACGATTGGCACATTTCTGAAGAGCATGCGCAGCTCCTGCGCCGTCCCAGCGGCGCCTACCCTGACCACCCGAAGCCGTGAACCCCCGCAATCCGGGCAGGACCAGTCCGTAGCCGCAGCACCGCACCAGGCGCATCGGGGCGCACCAGGCCGCCGTGCCCGCAGGGGTCCGGTACAGCGCGGGCAACGAGCTTGATGATGGCAGCGAGCGCAACTCAGGCTTTCGAATATGCCGTCCTGAGGGATGGACAGCAGAACCGGACCACGCTCCAAGGCTTTGTTCATAACGGCGACGGCGGTATGCGGAACCCGGGCGCCCACGGTCGGGTCGGCCATATGGCTCAGTTCCTTCCGGTTCAGCCAGCGAATCCAAGGAAGCAGGGTCGTCACAGCAGACCGATCAAGCGTCAAGGCGGTGCCTGGACCAGTCACACCAGAGTCCGCCTCGGTGGCCTCGGGCAGACTCTCCCAGTGGGAACGCACGCTTCTAGCACGGGCCATGGCCAGGAAGACACCGCCGTGGGCACGCGCTCGCAATCTCAACACTCCGCGGGCGTTGGCGTATGGCATCATCCCGTCGGCGTACTGGTAACTGGCATCATCCATAAGAGCGAAGAGGGCAGGACCCTCCACCGGCGCGTACATGGCGGCCCGCAGCCCGATGGCGCAACGGACCTGACCGGAAGCCAGAGCAAGATAGGCCCTGTAGCGCTCGGCGGGAGCCATGCCGCTGTCCAGAATGGCGAAATCACCGGACCAGCCGCGTGCCTCCTGTTGGCCCGGACCTGCTGAGACAGAAGGTCCAAAGGGACGCAGTCCCAGCTGCTGGAGAACTGCAGACAGGTGAGCCACCTGACGGGTGCCCGGCAGCACCACAACCGCCGCTCGGCCGGCAAGCAGTGCGCCAATCAATACCCTGGCAGCCAACAGGGCGGCCTGGTCCACGCCAGGCAGAATGTCAGTCAGAAAAGCAGCGAAGGCATCCTCTTCCAGCGACTGATCCAATTTCTCCAGCCCCTGATAGCCCGGATCAAGTCTTTGTTTCAGGTCCTTCTGTCGCTGGGCCAGCCCGGCCACCCAGCTGGGGTCGGATGCCAACCGGGGTTGACCGGGAACCAGCTGCTGCTCCTTGTCGATCCGGGCGATGCGAGGGGGCAGGGCCAGACGCAGAATGTTGGCTTCAGTACCCCCATAGGCTCTGGCGATAGCAGTGATGTCCGCGCGCAAAGAAGGTGAGATCAGACTGCGATCCAACACCACCCGCTCCAGATAGCGTAAGGATGCGCGAGGAACCTGGCTGTCTGAGACGCGTTCCCAGATGATGCCATTGACCCTGCGCGCCCCGAATCGAACGCGAACCAGACATCCCGGCTGTGCATGATCGGCCTGGTCAGCGTCCACCAGATAATCGAAGGTCCCGCCCAGATGAGTAGCCTGGACATCCAACACCACCCGTGCCACGGGGAGTTCATCGGCTGGTCGGCGCGGGGGCCTCTTTCGACTGCTGCTCGTACGACGACGTGGGGCAAGACCATCCAGGGCGGGCTGACTGACGGCCTGCGAATCCATGGCTGATCCTCTCGCTTTCACGATTAAGAGAGCCACGGCGAATTCCCCAGTTGATGACCCGGGAACCCGCCGTGGCTCTTGATGAACAGCTGCTACCTGGTCATGCCGATGGCGGCCTTGAGCTCGCCAACCTTGTCCACCTGCTCCCAGGTGAAGTCGGGATCCTCCCGGCCGAAGTGCCCGTAAGCTGCAGTCTTGGCGTAAATAGGCCTCAACAAATCCAGTTCATCGATGATGGCGGCAGGCCGCAGGTCGAAGACCTTGCGCACGGCCTCCTGGATCTGCTCCCGAGTGACACCCTGCTCGGTGCCGTAGGTCTCAACGTTGACGCTGACCGGATCGGCCACGCCAATGGCATAGGCCACCTGGACCTCGACCTTGTGCGCCAGTCCAGCGGCCACGATGTTCTTAGCCACCCAACGCGCTGCGTAGGCAGCGGACCGGTCTACCTTGCTGGGATCCTTGCCGGAGAAGGCACCGCCTCCGTGATGGGCCGCACCACCATAGGTGTCCACGATGATCTTGCGTCCGGTCAGTCCTGCGTCAGCCGCAGGGCCACCTAGAATAAAGGAACCGGTCGGATTGACCAGCACCCGGTAGCCCTGGTGCTCGACGGCCTTGCCGCAGACGCGATCCAGCACGGGCGTAATGACGTGCTCCATCAACTGCTCCTGCAGCCAGTCGCGCCCAACCTCGGGATCGTGCTGGGTGGAGATGAGGACCGTGTCCACCCGACGAGGACGGTCATCCTCATCGTATTCGATGGTGACCTGAGTTTTGCCGTCAGGCCGCAGGTGGGGAATGATCCCCTCCTTGCGCACCTGTGCCAGCCGGAAGGCCAGCTGATGGGCCAGGTATATGGGCAGAGGCATGAGTGTGTCGGTTTCATCGCATGCGTACCCAAACATGACCCCCTGGTCGCCGGCCCCCTGGGACTGGTAACGCTCCTCACGGGTGGCGGCGCTCTCCTGGCTGGCCGACAGCCGCTCCACGCCCTGGTTGATTTCCTTGCTCTGCTCGCTCAGAGCCACGGTCACGCCGCAGGAATCCGCATCCAGACCAATATCTGAGGAGGTGTAGCCGATTCTACGCAGCACGGACCGGACCTGGGACTGGATATCCGTGTAGCCCTGAGACGATACCTCTCCGAAAACGAAGAAGAGGCCAGTGGCCGCCGAGGTCTCCACAGCTACATGCGAGTGCGGATCCTGGGCAATCAGATCGTCCAGAATGGCATCGGAAATCTGGTCGCAGACCTTGTCTGGATGGCCCTCGGTCACTGATTCAGCCGAAATCAGCCGTCGCTCTGTCATTTCATTCACCTTTGTCTAGAAACCGTCACCGCCCGAGGACCCTGTACCAAGAGTCGAAAGGCTCAGTTGCCTTCGCTCAGATCGTCCTCGCCCAGGGTCTCCTCAAGCAGGCCCTCGTTGATCTCGCGGAAGGCGATGGACAAAGGCTTCTCCTGGTTCTGGTATTCGACCAGAGGACCGACGTTCTGCAGCAGGCCCTCATTGAGCTGCGTGAAATAGGAATTGATTTGACGGGCCCGCTTGGCCGCGAAAATGGACAGTGCATACTTCGAATCGGCGTGCTTCATGAGGTCGTCGATGGGTGGATTCGCAAATCCCTGCGGATGGGGCTCGGTACCGAATGCCATAAGATGTTTCTCCAATTCAACTGGATGAACCATTCATTCAATCTGTATGATTTTATCGCCCGGGCTCGATTTTAGCCCTGAAGGCTTCTCTGCCGGGAAAAGCAGTGTGAACACGCCGGAAATTCCAACATGTGGTCATGTTCGAGCCGTCACCGTCCACGTTCACTTGAATGAAACTATGCAGATGCGATCAGCCAAATTAATGAAGGAACGAGAGTTCGCGGGCGCCCGTGCTCTCTATCGTGCCGCTGGCGTCAAGGGCGAGGACTTCGGCAAGCCCATCGTGGCCATCGCTAATTCCTTCTCCGAGTTCGTGCCTGGTCACGTTCACCTGAACAAGGTGGGGCGTCTGGTCTCCAAGGCCGTCAAGGAAGCGGGTGGCATCCCCCGCGAGTTCAACACCATTGCTGTGGACGACGGCATCGCCATGGGCCATACCGGCATGCTTTATTCTCTGCCCAGCCGTGACCTGATTGCTGACGCTGTGGAATACTCGGTCAACGCCCACTGCGCCGATGCCCTGATCTGCATTTCCAACTGTGACAAGATCACCCCCGGCATGCTCATGGCCGCTCTACGTCTGAACATTCCTACAGTCTTCGTCTCCGGTGGCCCCATGGAAGCCGGACGTACCGTCATGCCAGACGGGACAGTCCAGGAGAGCACGGACCTGATTGACGTCATGTATGCCTCGGCGGATGACAGCATTGACGATGCGGGCCTGCTGGCCTTGGAGAAGACGGTCTGCCCCACCTGCGGGTCCTGCGCCGGCATGTTCACCGCCAACTCCATGAACTGTCTGACCGAAGCCATGGGTCTGGCCCTGCCCGGCAACGGCACCACCCTGGCCTCACACACAGCACGGAAGATGCTCTTCGAGCGTGCCGGCAAGCTGGTCGTCGAGATTGCCAACCGATACTACCAGGATGACGACGACTCGGTCCTGCCGCGTTCCATCGCTACCAAGAAAGCCTTCGAAAATGCGATGACCATGGATGTGGCCATGGGCGGATCCACCAACACCGTCCTGCACATCCTGGCTGCCGCGCAGTCGGCGGATGTGGACTTCACCCTGGACGACATCGAGCGCATCTCCCACACGGTCCCCTGCATCTGCAAGGCCTCTCCCTCCGGAGACTGGGAGATATCGGACGTTCACCGCGCCGGCGGCATCTGCGGCATCCTGGGCGAGCTGGACCGTGGCGGTGTCCTTCACCAGGACACGCATTCCATCGACTACCCTGATCTGGAGTCCAAGCTCAACGACTGGGACATCATGCGCCCCACCTGTCTGGATCAGGCCAAGGAGCTCTACCACGCAGCGCCCGGGCACATCACCTCCCCTGAGCCTTTCAACCAGTCCAAGGAGTGGGAGGACCTGGACACCGACCGCGTCAACGGCGCCATTCACGACCTGGACCACCCGGCCGTCTCTGAAGGCGGCTTGGCTATACTGCGCGGCAACCTGGCCCCCGATGGCTGCGTGGTCAAGACTGCAGGCGTGCCCAAGGAAATCTGGAACTTCCGCGGACCGGCCCTGGTGGTCGAATCACAGGAGCAGGCCGTTGAGGTCATACTGAACGGCACCCTGCACAAGGGTCAGGCCCTGGTCATCCGTTACGAAGGACCCAAGGGCGGCCCAGGCATGCAGGAGATGCTCTATCCGACCTCATTCGTCAAAGGCAAGGGAATCGGCAAGGACGTTGCCCTGCTGACCGACGGCCGCTACTCCGGCGGCTCATCAGGCCTGGCCATTGGCCATATCGCTCCTGAAGCAGCCAACAAGGGCCCCATCGCCCTGATTCGCAACGGCGACATGATCCGCATCGACATCCCCAACCGGCGTGTAGACGTCGAGCTGAGCGATGAGGAACTCGCCCAGCGCCGCGCAGAACTGGAGGCCGGCGAAGGCTATGTGGCCCACAGGGACCGCAAAGTCTCACTGGCGCTGAAGGCATACGCCGCTTTCGCCCGCTCTGCAGACAAGGGCGCCACACGCGACCCGGATCTGATCAACCGGTTGTCCGGTCTGGACTGATAGATCGAAAATCCCCCAATCGGGCTCTTACCCGATTGGGGGATTTTCGACTCTTCTGGAGTAAGGCCAAGTAAAGGCCTGATGCTCAGAGACCGTATTCCTTGGCGATTATCGCCCAGAGAGCCTGGGCGGCTTTATCCACGTTGTCGTTGACTATGACCTGGTCGAACTGATCCTCTGAGGCCAGCTCCACCTTGGCGGTCTCCAGCCTTCGGGCCCGTTGCTCCTCATTTTCGGTTCCCCGCATGTTCAGCCTGGTGACCAGGTCCTGGAATGAGGGCGGCGCCAGGAACACATAGAAGACTTCCAGGCCCAGCTCCTTGGCACGTTCGCGAACTCGGTGCGCCCCCTGCAGGTCGATCTCCAGAATTGTGGGCACCCCTGCCGCCAGATGGTCCAGGACAGGCTGCAGCGGGGTGCCATAGTGGGACATGCCATGAACCAAGGCGGTCTCCAGAAAGTCTCCGGCGGCTTCCCTGCGGGCAAACTCCTGCTCGTCCAAGAACCAGTAGGTGATGCCGTCCTTCTCGCCCGGACGCGGCGCCCGGGTGGTGGCCGAGACGGAGACCCAAACTTCCGGGTGGGCATGACGCAGGGCTGCTTCCACTGTGCCCTTGCCTACGGCCGTGGGCCCTGTCAACACGATCAGCCGGCCGCCCGTCTTCCCCGTCCCCCCGGTCTGTTCTCCCGAAGGGTCCTGACTCGACATATCGGCACCGCTGATTGCTGACACGGCCACTTCCTTTCCTAAAGGTCACTCTCCGGCATATCTGGACCGGAGCATGGGTCAATCATATAGCCAGAACCTACCTGGCCTTCTCCAGCTCAAGCAACCGGGCCGCGTGTTCCTGGATGCTCATGACCTCGTAGTCGTCCTTTTTGACCACGTCAATGGCCATCAGGGCGGCTGAGAATTCGGTGACGGTGGTGAACTGCGGCAGATCGGCAGCTATGGCGGCGACCCGGATCAGATAGCCGTCAGAGCGCGAACCCCTGGAACTGGGGGTATTGAGGATCATGTCGATGGCCCCATCCTCAATTAACTGGACTGGATTACGGCCCATGTGCCTGACCCCATCAGCATCAGTGAAGGGCCGACCTTGCTCCTCCTCGTCGCTGATCTTGTCGACAACAGCCACGTCAAAGCCGTACCGGCGCAGGACGGAGGCCGTGCCACTGGTGGCGCAGATGCTGAAGCCCTGCTCCAGCAGACGAGCGGCCAGCATAGGCAACTGACGCTTGTCCGCATCATTGACCGACAGGAAGGCGACCCCGCCGGAGGGCAATCCGCCCTGGTAGGCGGCCAGCTGGCTCTTGGCGAAGGCGTGGGGGAAGTCCCGATCGAAGCCCATGACCTCTCCGGTGGAGCGCATCTCCGGGCCCAGCAGAATGTCCACGGTCCGGCCAACCGGAGTGCGGAAGCGCTTGAAGGGCAATACCGACTCCTTGACCGCCACAGGCTGACCTACACGGACCATGCCGCCGTCGCCGACAGGCAGGAGCAGGCCATTGGCTCGTTGCTGCTCGATAGTCTCCCCCACCATGATTCGCGCCGCAGCCTTGGCCAGTGCCGTACCTGTGGCTTTGGAAGCGAAAGGAACCGTCCGGGAGGCGCGGGGATTTGCCTCGATCACATAGAGGGTGTTGGCCATGAAGGCATACTGAACATTGATCAGCCCCCGAACCCCGCAGCCTTGGGCTATTGCCAGGGTGGCCTGCCGCAGCCGGTTGATCTGGTCGTCGGAGAGCGTGGATGGCGGCAGGGTGCAGGCTGCATCACCGGAATGGACCCCAGCCTCCTCCACATGCTCCATGATTCCGCCGATGTAGAGTTCCTGCCCGTCATAAAGAGCATCCACATCGATCTCGATGGCATCCTGAAGGAACTTGTCAATCAACAGGGGCGAGGGCAGCCGGCCGGAGACCACTGTATCGGCCTTGGCTTCCTCCAAGGCTCGATCCACGTAGGTGCCCAGCTGCTGGTCGTCATAGACGATCTCCATGCCTCGTCCGCCCAGTACGTAAGAGGGCCTGACCAGAACCGGATAGCCGATGGCATGTGCCGCATCCCTGGCCTCATCCAGGGAAAGAGCGGTGCCGTACCGGGGGGCGTTCAGATGCTCCTTGCTGAGCACCTGACCGAAGAGCTCACGGTTCTCGGCCAGGTCGATGGATTCGGGGCTGGTCCCCAGGATGGGCACCCCAGCCGCCTTGAGCCTGGCCGCCAGAGACAGGGGCGTCTGACCGCCCAGCTGGACGATAACCCCTTTGACAGGTCCCATGGCCTTCTCGGCCCGGTAGATCTCCAGAACGTCCTCGAAAGTCAGCGGCTCGAAATAGAGCCTGTCCGACATGTCATAGTCAGTGGAGACCGTCTCGGGATTGCAGTTGACCATGATGGTGTCATAGTCCTTGCCCAGCTCCTGGACGGCGTGCACGCAGGTGTAGTCAAACTCGACCCCCTGGCCGATCCGGTTGGGGCCCGAGCCCAGGATGATGACCGCCTCACGTTGACGGGGTCGCAACTCGGACTCGTCGGCGTAGCAGGAGTAGTAGTAGGGCGTGACGGCATCGAACTCGGCTGCGCAGGTATCCACAGTCTTGTAGACAGGATGAAGGCCGAAGGCCCAACGCAGCTCCCTGACGACCGCCTCGCCCTGGTCGCCCATACCGCGCAGGTGGGCGATCTGCAGGTCGCTCAGTCCCGATTGCTTGGCACGGCGCAGCAGGTCCTCGTCCAGTACTTCGGACTGGCGCACCTGAAGCGCCAGGTCATTGATCATGCTGATCTGCTCCAGGAACCAGGGGTCGATCCTGGTGGCCTGGTGAACCTGCTCCACGGTGGCTCCGCCCCAGAAGGCCCGCTGGATCTGCAGGTAGCGGTGCTCGGTGGGGGTGTGCATGGCCTCCAGCAGCCGATCCGTTTCGGCCTGGTCGGGCCGGGGGCCATCCCA
This sequence comes from Bifidobacterium sp. JNUCC 75, assembly GCF_054819865.1. Taxonomy (NCBI): domain Bacteria; kingdom Bacillati; phylum Actinomycetota; class Actinomycetes; order Bifidobacteriales; family Bifidobacteriaceae; genus Bifidobacterium; species Bifidobacterium sp. JNUCC 75. Next base: position 387,018 of record NZ_JBTHIF010000001.1, read on the forward strand.
GGAGAAGGTCATGTGCCGCTTGTCGATGGAGCGCATGGCCTTGCCCAGGGATTCACGGAAGTTTCCGGCCAGGGCCATGGCCTCGCCTACGGACTTCATCGAGGTGGTCAGAGTCGTGTCCGCCCCGGGGAACTTCTCGAAGGTGAAACGCGGGATCTTGGTGACCACATAGTCGATGGTCGGTTCGAAGGAGGCAGGCGTTGAGCGGGTGATGTCGTTCTCGATCTCATCCAGGGTATACCCAAGGGCCAGCTTGACCGCGATCTTAGCGATGGGGAAGCCGGTGGCCTTGGATGCCAGAGCCGAGGAGCGCGAAACACGGGGATTCATTTCGATGACAATGATCCGGCCATTCTTTGGGTTGACGGCGAACTGGATGTTGCAGCCACCCGTATCCACCCCAACGCCGCGGATGATGGCGATGCCGATGTCGCGCATGCGCTGATACTCCCGGTCGGTCAGGGTGAAAACCGGGGCCACGGTGATGGAGTCACCGGTGTGCACGCCGACCGGGTCCACATTCTCGATGGGGCAGACCACAACCACATTGTCCAGGCGGTCCCGCATGAGCTCCAGCTCATACTCCTTCCACCCCTCGATGCCCTCCTCCAGAAGAATCTCATCGGTAGGCGAATAATGGATGCCAGCGCCGGCGATCCGCCTCAACTCCTCGCGATCGTGCGCGATGCCCGAGCCCAGGCCGCCCATGGTGAAGGATGGACGAACAACCAGGGGGTAGCCCAGTTCAGCGGCTACTGCCTCGGCCTCATCCAGGCTGTGGGCAATACGGGACTTGGCCGACTCGGCGCCGGCCTGGTCCACCACCTGCTTGAAGAGCTCGCGGTCCTCTCCCCTGTCGATGGCCTCCAGCGAAGCGCCGATCAGCTCAACCCCATAGCGCTCCAGCACGCCAGCCTTGCCCAGCTCCACGGCAGCGTTCAGAGCGGTCTGGCCGCCCAGGGTGGGCAGAAGCGCGTCAGGCCGCTCCTTGGCAATGATCCGCTCCAGGAAGGGCAGGGCGATGGGCTCGATGTAGGTAGCATCGGCCATCTCGGGGTCCGTCATGATGGTGGCGGGATTGGAATTGACCAGGATGACACGAATCCCCTCTTCGCGCAGCACCCGGCAGGCCTGGGTCCCCGAATAGTCGAACTCGGCCGCTTGCCCGATGACGATGGGCCCCGAGCCGATAACCATGACTGAATGGATGTCCTGCCGCTTAGGCATGTGCCTTCCCTTCCCTGGCGTCCTGCATCAAAGTGACGAACCTGTCAAACAGATAGGAGGCATCGTGCGGACCAGCCGCCGCCTCCGGATGGTACTGAACGGAGAAGGCCGGAATGTCCAGACACTCCAGACCCTCGACCACGCCGTCGTTGAGATCGACATGAGACACCCGGACACGGCCATATCGGCCTTCACCATACGGTGAGGGCACTGGGTCCCCCTTGGGTGCCTTGACTGCGAATCCGTGATTATGGGCGGTGATCTCAACCTTGCCAGTGCTGAGATCCATGACCGGCTGATTGATGCCGCGATGACCGAATTTCAGCTTATAGGTCTCGAAGCCCAGGGCACGGCCCAGAAGCTGGTTGCCCAGGCAGATGCCGAAGAATGGCAGCCCGGCATCCAAAACTTGCCTGAGGAGCGACACCTCCTCGTCTGCGGTCGATGGGTCGCCTGGACCGTTGGAGAAGAAAACCCCGTCAGGCCGCAGGGCCCTTATCTGCTCGATGGTGGTGTCGACGGGAAGTACGTGGACCCTGCACCCTCGCTCAGCCAGCCTGTGAGGGGTCATGGACTTGATTCCCAAATCCACCGCCGCCACCGTGCAGACAGGCTCTTTCGCCTGACGGTCTCCGACTGGTTCGACGATATAGGACCTGTGCGTGCTGACCTCGCCGGTCAGATGGGACCCGCTCATCTTGGGGGCCGAACGGACCTGGTCAAGGAGTTCCTGCATGGTCCTGGACCTGCCGCCGCCGTTAAGCATTGGGTCCGGGCCTGAAAAAATACCGGCCCGCATGACACCTGCAGAACGCAAGTGTCGCACGAGCCGGCGGGTGTCTATGTGACTGATACCGACGATGCCCTGATCGACCAGCTGGTCATGGAGACTGCCCCGGGCCCGCCAGTTGCTGACGTTGGGGCTGGGTTCCCGGACTACATACCCTGCCACCCAGATCCTGTCTGACTCCCCATCCTGGTCATTGACGCCGGTATTACCGATGTGGGGGAAGGTCTGCACAACGATCTGCCGAGCATAGCTAGGATCCGTCAGGGTTTCTTGATACCCAGTCATTCCGGTCGAGAAAACAATTTCACCTATGGTAGTGCCCACCGCTCCGAAGGCTCTCCCCACATACACTTCCCCATCCTCAAGGATGAGCAAGGCACGATTGGAGAAACGGCTATCGGAGGTGATGGTGTTGGTGTCTTTCAGGTTCACCGAACCCCCTTGATTACCGCGGATATTCGCACCCATATTAATGACCCCCATGGATTATGCCGGCAGACCCTGCCAAAAAAATGGTTGGTCAAATCTTCCAGGATAGACCGCTGGTCAACCAGTCCGAATAGGGCAAAAGGCCGACCTGATGCCCAGATAGTTAGCGGGCATCGGTCGGCCTTTATCCGAATCATTGTCAGTTGCCCGAAGGACGATCCGCATCGGGGGTAAGTTCCTCCGGCAAGGTCAGTTTCAGCTGGTCCAAGCTGGGGGCCGACTGGTCGACAGTATGGTCAAGAACCTGGTCGGAGTCCCCTCCTTCGGATCCAATCGCTGCCGAATCCGACTCGCTGTCAGCATGGGCATCCTCGAGGGGAACAGGCTCGGAGGCTGCAACCCCTGGCTTTGCCTTGTCGGATTCATCATCCGAAACGTCCGCATCGGCCTCGGCATCAGCCAGGGCAGCGATTCGATCGGCTTGCTCACGACGAGCCTGATGCTCATCCTTCTCCTGCTCCAGGGCGCTGAGAACGCCGTGGATGAAGGAGGGAGCATCGGCATCCGAAAGTGTCTTGGCCAAAGAAAGGGCCTCATCGATGGCCACCTTGTCAGGAACCTCGGGGTTGTAGAGCATCTCCCAGGCGGCGATACGCAGAATGTTGCGGTCAATGGCATGCATCCGGCTCAGCGGCCATCGGGTGGAATGGGTTTGCAGAGCCTCATCGATATCTCGACGATGCTTTGCCACACCCTCGACAATGGTCACCGCATAAGCAGGCAGAGGTGTCTGAGCCCCCGGCCGAACCTTGCGCTCTTCCAGCAGGGAAAGGAAATCCTGGCTCTTCTCATCGGCCTCATACAGGGTATTCAAGGCCCGCTTGCGGGCTGTGGAACGTGCCATGGATGTGTGGTTTCTGCCTGACTCAGTTCTCGCGGCCCAGGTAGGAGCCGTCGCGGGTGTCCACCTTGACCTTCTCACCCTCGCCTACGAAGAGGGGCACCTGAATCTCGGCCCCGGTCTCCACAGTAGCGGGCTTGGTGCCGGCATTGGAGCGGTTGCCCTGCACGCCGGGCTCGGTTGCCGTCACGGTCAGCACCACGGATGCAGGCAGTTCCACGGACAGAGGGTTGCCGTCATGGAAGCTGATGATGCAGTCGGTGCCCTCAAGCAGGAAGCGCTCCTGATCGCCGACCAGGGCCTCGGGGATGTAGACCTGCTCGTAGGTGTTCATGTCCATGAAGACGAAGGAGTCCCCGTCGCGGTAGGAGTACTGCATGGTCCGGTTGTCCACGGTCTCGAAGTCCATCTTCATACCCGCGTTAAAAGTGCGGTCCACAATCTTACCTGTGAGGACGTCCTTGATGGTCGTGCGCACAAAGGCCGGTCCCTTGCCGGGCTTGACGTGCTGGAACTTGATGACGGTCCAAAGCTTGCCGTCCAGGTTGATGACCGATCCGTTCTTGATGTCATTGGAAGTCTGTGCCACCTTGATACCACCTCATTCTGATGAACGTTCCTTCGGAGGGCTCCTGGCCATCTGCCGAAAGCACCGGGCCTTACAGGATCAGGCCCGCTCGCGATAAATCCTCGCCTATTATGCCACGGCGCATGAACACCACAGCTGGTCCGGCGGCGAGGCCTGCCGGAAATGGGCGGGGCCCGGAATCACAGGAAGGATTCCGGGCCCCGTCATTGGATCGTGTCGATAAGCGACAGGCAATCCTACTCGATGATCTTGGTGACTCGACCTGAGCCGACCGTGTGGCCGCCTTCACGAACAGCGAAGGTCAGGCCCTCCTCCATGGCGACGGGCTGAATCAGCTCGACGGAGAAGGTGGCGTGATCGCCGGGCTGAACCATCTCCACGCCCTCAGGCAGGGTGATGACGCCGGTGACGTCGGTGGTCCGGAAGTAGAACTGCGGACGGTAGTTGGAGAAGAACGGCGAGTGGCGTCCACCCTCGTCCTTGGTCAGCACATAGACCTCGCCCTCGAACTTGTGGTGAGGTGTCACGGTGCCGGGAGCAGCCACAACCTGGCCGCGCTCGACGTCCTCACGGCCGATGCCGCGCAGCAGCAGACCGGTGTTGTCACCGGCCTCGGCCTCGTCCATCTGCTTGTGGAAGGTCTCGATGGAGGTGACGGTGGTGGACTGGGTGTCACGCAGGCCGACGATCTCCACGTTGGTGTTCACGGGCAGCTTGCCACGCTCGACACGGCCGGTCACCACGGTGCCGCGGCCGGAGATGGTGAAGACGTCCTCGATGGGCATCAGGAAGGGCTTGTCCAGGTCGTGGACCGGGGTGGGGATGTAGTCGTCGACGGCATCCATGAGGTCCTTGATGGTCTGGACCCACTTGTCGTGGTCAGGGGCATCGTCATGCAGGGCGCCGTAGGCGGAGGTGCGGATGACGGGGCAGTCGCGGTCGAAGCCGTTCTCGTCCAGCAGATCGCGGACTTCCTCCTCGACCAGCTCGATCAGCTCTTCGTCGTCGACCATGTCGCACTTGTTCAGGGCGACCAGGATCTTCGGCACGCCGACCTGGCGGGCCAGCAGCACGTGCTCACGAGTCTGGGCCATGGGGCCATCGGTGGCGGCGACCACCAGGATGGCGCCATCCATCTGAGCAGCGCCGGTGATCATGTTCTTGACGAAGTCGGCGTGCCCGGGGCAGTCCACGTGGGCGTAATGGCGCTTGGCGGTCTGGTACTCGATGTGCGCGATGTTGATGGTGATGCCGCGCTCCTTCTCCTCAGGAGCAGCGTCGATCTGAGCGAAATCGTACTCGGGGTTGACGTCCGGGTACTCCTCATGCAGCACCTTGGAGATGGCCGCGGTCAGGGTGGTCTTGCCGTGATCGACGTGGCCGATGGTGCCAATGTTAACGTGCGGCTTGGTCCGCTCGTACTTTTCCTTTGCCATTGTGTTTTGTCCTCCTGGACGTCTCGTAGGTTGCCTGCGCGAACCACGCACAGAGCACTCGCTACATATTACTGGGTTATCGGGTTCTTTGCCACTTTTGCCCTCCGCCCAGTCAGCGCTACAAGAGTGTAACGCCGACTTGTGACAGAAGAGCCTTTTTGCGGCGGCCCGCCGTGGCGGCGGACCAGACCGGCATTACTCGCCTCGCTGGGCCTTGATGATCTCGTCGCTGACAGTCTTGGGAACCTCAGCGTAGGAGTCCATCTGCATGGTGAACATGGCACGACCCTGGGTCTTGGACCTAAGGTCGCCGATGTAGCCGAACATCTCCGACAGGGGCACCTTGGCATCGATGACCTTGACGCCGGTGGCGTCGGTCATGGACTGGATGGAGCCACGACGGGAGTTGATGTCGCCCATGACGTCGCCCATGTACTCCTCGGGAGTACGGACCTCGACGGCCATGATGGGCTCGAGGATGACGGGCTTGGCCTTGGGAGCGGCCTCCTTGAAGCACATGGAGCCGGCGATCTTGAAGGCCATCTCCGAAGAGTCGACCTCGTGGATCTGGCCATCGGTCAGGGTGGCTTTGACGCCCACGACCGGGAAGCCTGCCAGCACGCCGGACTCCATGGCCTCCTGCACGCCCGCATCGACCGAGGGGATGAACTCCTTGGTGATGTGGCCGCCGGTGACCTTGTTTTCGAAGATGTAGGACTCGCCCTCGGAAGTGTCCAGGGGCTCGAAGTTCATGAGCACCTTGGCGAACTGGCCGGAACCGCCGGTCTGCTTCTTGTGGGTGTACTCCTGGTTCATGACGGGCTTGCGGATGGTCTCGCGGTAAGCCACCTGGGGCTTGCCCACGTTGCATTCCACATGGAACTCGCGGCGCATGCGATCCACCAGGATGTCCAGCTGGAGCTCGCCCATGCCGGAGATCAGGGTCTGGCCGGATTCTTCGTCGGTCTTGACCTGGAAGGTGGGATCCTCCTCGGAGAGCTTCTGCAGGGCGATGCCCATCTTCTCCTGGTCAGCCTTGGTCTTGGGCTCCACGGCCACCTCGATCACAGGATCGGGGAAGGTCATGGATTCCAGCACCAGCGGTGCCTTCTCGTCACACAGGGTGTCACCCGTGGTGACGTTCTTGAGCCCGACGAAGGCGTAGATGTTGCCGGCGATGGCCTCGTCGACCGGATTCTCCTTGTTGGAGTGCATCTGGAAGAGCTTGCCGACGCGCTCCTTCTTGTCCTTGGTGGAGTCCAGGACCGTTTCGCCCTGGGCCACCTTGCCGGAGTAGACGCGCACGTAGATCAGCTTGCCGTAGAAGGGGTGGGTGGCCACCTTGAAGGCCAGGGCCGAGAAGGGCTCGTCCACGGTGGGCTTGCGGTCGATCTCGACGGACTCGTCGCCGATCTTGTAGCCCTTGATGGCCGGCACGTCCTCGGGGCTGGGCAGGTAGTCCACGACCGCGTCCAGCATGGGCTGCACGCCCTTGTCCTTGAAGGCGGATCCGCAGAAGACCGGGAAGGCCGACTGCTCGATGGTCATCTTGCGCACAGCGGTGCGGATCTCCTGCTGGGAGATCTCCTCACCGCCCAGATACTTCTCCAGCAGATCCTCATCCGACTCGGCCACGGCCTCAAGCAGCTCGGTGTGGTACTGCTCAGCCTTGTCCTTAAGGTCGTCGGGGATGTCGATGGTGTCGTACTTGGCGCCCAGGTCGGCCTCGTCCTTCCAGTAGTAGGCCACCATGCGCACCAGGTCGACCACGCCGTGGAAGTCGCTCTCAGCGCCGATGGGCAACTGCATGACCAGCGGCTTGACGCCCAGCTTGTCCTTGATGGTGTCCACCGAGTAGTAGAAGTCGGCGCCCAGCTTGTCCATCTTGTTGATGAAGCAGATGCGGGGCACGCTGTACTTGTCGGCCTGACGCCAGACGGTCTCGGACTGGGGCTCCACGCCCTCCTTGCCGTCGAACACCGCCACAGCGCCATCGAGCACACGCAGGGAGCGCTCCACCTCGGCGGTGAAGTCCACGTGGCCGGGGGTGTCGATGATGTTGATCTGGTAGCGATCCTCAGGATCGTGGGACTGACGGTTCCAGAAGGCCGTGATGGCGGCGGAGGTGATCGTGATGCCACGTTCCTTCTCCTGGTCCATCCAGTCCATGGTGGAGGCGCCGTCGTGAGTCTCGCCAATCTTGTAGTTGACGCCGGTGTAGTAGAGGATACGCTCGGTCGTCGTTGTCTTGCCGGCATCGATGTGGGCCATGATGCCGATGTTGCGGACCTTGGTCAGGTCCGTGAGCACGTCTTGTGCCATAATTCCTTGTTCTCGCTCTCTTGGGATTACCAGCGATAGTGGGCGAACGCCTTGTTGGCCTCGGCCATCTTGTGGGTGTCCTCGCGGCGCTTGACCGCAGCACCCAGGCCGTTGGAGGCATCAAGGATCTCGTTGGCCAGTCGCTCCGACATGGTCTTCTCACGACGGGCGCGGCTGTAATCGGTCAGCCACCGCAACGAGAGCGTATTGGCGCGGTTCGGCTTGACCTCGACGGGGACCTGATAGGTGGCGCCGCCGACACGACGGCTGCGAACCTCCAGGCTGGGACGAATGTTGTCCAGGGCGCGCTTGAGCACGGCCACAGGCTCCTGGTCGGTCTTCTCCTTGACCTGCTCCAGGGCGGTGTAGACGATGTTCTCGGCGATGGACTTCTTGCCGTCCAGCAGGATCTTGTTGATCAGCTGGGCCACCACGGTGGAACCGTAGATGGGATCGGGCAGGAGCTGGTGCTTTTTAGCTGGTCCTTTGCGTGACATGTGTTACTTGGCCTTCTTTGCTCCGTACAGGGAACGGCCCTGCTTGCGATCCTTGACTCCCTGGGTATCCAGCGCACCGCGCACGATGTGGTAGCGCACGCCGGGCAGGTCCTTGACACGTCCGCCGCGCACCAGCACGATGGAGTGCTCCTGCAGGTTGTGGCCCTCGCCGGGGATGTAAGCGGAAACCTCGATGCCGGAGCTCAGACGGACACGGGCAACCTTACGCAGAGCCGAATTCGGCTTCTTGGGGGTGGTGGTGTAGACACGGGTGCACACGCCGCGACGCAGCGGGCTGCCCTTGAGTGCCAAAGTCTTCGACTTGCGAGGCTTGGCCTTGCGCCCTTTGCGGACGAGCTGTTCAATTGTTGGCAACTGACTCTCTCCGATTCCTTCGATGAACTTGTCTTCGTTTGCACTGCGAGACCGCCGCACCGCAGCCGCAGTCGCTCCTAGGAGGAGAGATCAGCCACTGTCCACCGGCCCGATGGCCCCTGATCCTCCTGCAGGGCATTGCTGCCTGCATTCTTCGGATTCGGGGATATCCCGACAAGCTCACCTGTGACATAAGGCGCGCTGCCGGCACACACGATGGAAAGTATATCACCGGGGCAGACATGGCCACGTCTACCACTTGGAAGTATGCTCTAGGCTTCGCCTACTGCGATAGCGCACCGGTTCCGTTAATGGGAAGGCCCTTGCGCATACCTTATATTTCATACCTTATATTTACAGACACCTACAATGCGGTACCCACCTATAACGGATTCCTACATATACACATATAGAGGTATCAGAAATACATATCCCGACCCGTAAATATTAACGCCAGAAACATCAAAGCCAGCGTCTACTTGTCTTCTTTCTCAAGAGCCTGGCGGATGTAGTCGCGCAGGATCAGGGCATGGTTGACAGCTGGATCCTTGGCCGCATAGACCAGTGTCGTCCGATCATGTTCGCGCACGATGCTCAGCAGATCCCCCAAGGCGCGGTTGTCGTCCAGCTCAGTGCGGTAGCGGCGTGCGAAGTCCTCGAAGCGGTCCGGATCATGGTGCCACCAACGCCGCAGGTCCGGACTGGGTGCAACATCCTTGAGCCAGCAGGACAGGGCTGCCCGCTCCTTGCTGATGCCGCGCGGCCAGAGCCTGTCGACCAGAATACGGACCCCATCCTCGTCAGCGGCCTGCTCGTATACGCGCTTGATATCCACCTGACCCATCATCTGCCTCCTGAAAGCAGGGACCCATGTGGTTCTTGTCTTCTTCGACCATGATATTGACCAAATCCGCATTACGGAAGAGGCAGTGACAGCCGTACAGGGGCGTAGGCTGATGAGTATGCTTACAGACGCAGACAGGGGCAAGGCCGCCGTGTCAAACGGCAGCAAACCGGCAAAATCGACCGGTTCAGGGCCCAAGGGACGACAGTGGCGGCGGCTATGGATACCCGACCAGATAGGCGGCTGGGCCATGGCCTTGATGCCGGGCCTGGCTGGGCTGCTGGTTGGAGGCCCGACCTGGAGGAGCCTGCTGCTCATGGTCGCTTGGGCTTTCTGCTACTGCTTTGAGTTCACCGGCTCGCGGTGGATGGTTTCGCACCGAGCTGCCAGGTTCGCGCCACCAGCTTTGGGATACGCCCTGCTTACGGCCGTGACCGGGCTGATTCTGTTGGTCGGCACGCCTGGGCTCCTGCGATGGGCTCCACTCTACCTGGTGTTGGGCGTGTTGAATTTTGCAGCCGCCTGGATGCGCATGGAACGCTCCTGGTGGAACGATACGGTAGTCGTGATCGCGGCCTGCACGCTCTGTCTGATCGCTGTCTCCCTAGGATCACGATTCCAGAAGCCGGAACCGGGTCTGGAAAGCTCCGGTGCCGGCTACTTCGGATGCCAGCCGAATCCTGCTGTGGGCTGCTTCGCCAGCGGATTTTTCCCAAGCGCCGCCCTGCCGTCGCTCGGAGTGGTCAGCGCGGCTGTCTTCGCTGTGACCCAGTTCGGGTCGGTCATCTTCGTTAAAACCATGATCCGCGAGCGCGGCAAGACCTGGTGCTACCTGCTTTCGCTGGCTTGGAACCTGGCCCTCAGTCTGATCGGAGTCGCCATGGTACGCACCGCAGGATGGTGGCCTCTGTTGACGGCCCTGGTTCTACTGGTGCGTGCGGCCCTGCTGCCTGCCATCTCTCATCGGCGCCGCATTCCCATTCTGTATGTGGGCCTGGTTGAATGCGGAACCAGCCTGTTGGTCTTCATTCTGGTGATTGCGCAGGCTGACGTGATGACTGCGTCTCTGACCAGCCTGCTCGGCGCATGACTGCAGTTTCGACCACACATGTCACCCACGGATTCGGGCCTGTCTGGGATGACCGGTCCCGTGTACTGATCCTGGGATCCATTCCCAGCCCAAGTTCGCGCAAGGCCGGCTTCTACTACATGTTTCCGCGCAACCGCTTCTGGCCCGTGCTGGCCGCGCTGTTCGACCAGCCTGTTCCAGAGCCCGATCCGACTGTCCGCGCCCGGTTCGCCCTCGATCACCGCGTAGCACTCTGGGACGTAATCCAAGAGTGCGACATTCACGGTGCCTCCGACGCTTCAATCACCAATGTCGTTTCGACCGACATCGCCGGTCTGTTGGCCCGTGCGCCCATCGGCACCATATTCACTACAGGACGCAAGGCCGGTCAGCTTTACCGTCGCTACTGCCTGCCGAACCTGCAGGAGAAGGGGTATCGGCTGACGATGATCAATCTGCCGTCCACCAGCCCCGCCAATGCCGCTATGAGTCTGGCTGATCTGATCAAGGCCTACCAGCCCATCAGAAAAGCGCTCGACGAAGCAGAACCAAGAAAACCAAGCAATCACATCGATTATGGCAAATAGACAAATACCGACAGTCAAAGCCCAAGATGTTGGGAATCTTCCCAGGGACGAATTCGCCTTCCCGGGTCCAGAACGCGATCGACTAGTGAAAGCAATTCTCGATGGGGGCAAAACTGCTACGACCAGTTTGATGGCAGAGTTCATCCACGATCATGAACCACTCCCCTCCTCCGGCCGACGAACGATTCTGGTGAACTCAGATAACCAGCCAGTTGCCGTCCTTAGATATGCCTCGGTGAGCGTGATCCGACTGGGCGTGGTCACATGGCAGCATGTTCTGAACGAGGGAGAAGGCTATAAAAGTCTTGCGGAGTGGCGTGAGGCTCATGAGTCCTTCTGGACCTCAGAGAATATGCGACAGGCGCTGGATGATCCGGACTTCACCGTCGATGACCAGACTCTGGTGGTGCTGGAAACCTTCCATGTAGATGCCATAGTCGTAAACTAAAGGTCCAAAGACAAAGATGGCCATTACCGCATGGGGCACACCTCACCGGCGTGCCATGTCATGCCATCGTGTATAGTTTCATCTGTTGCATTGATCCGCGATGCGGGTCGGTTCACCATGGTGGCTATAGCTCAGTCGGTAGAGCACCTGATTGTGGTTCAGGAGGTCGCGCGTTCGAGCCGCGTTAGCCACCCCACCTCAAACCCATACTCCCGACTGGGAAGCAGAGGTTTTATCATATATGCGGAATCCGTTTAATAGCCGAATCTTGTGTGCCATTTGTGTGCCAAAGTCGGCAAAAATCTAGCGACCTGCCCTATATCTGCGTCTCCCCGGTTATCCTGGCGCTCACCACGCCAGGCTCCGCCCTCCTCATCAGACGCAAGGAGTTGCAATAATTCGCCAATCGCCGCTCTATTGAGGGCCCGGTTCACCTGCGTTAGTCTGGGCCCTCACCTATTCCAAGCAAGCCTATTCTTGCAAGGCTTGAACGAACCATGAGGTGATCGTCTGCGGGTGAGTGATGGCCGTGCCCACTACTACTGCCCACACACCTAAGCTCTTAACACGCTGAGCCTGCTCTGGCGTATGTACCCTCCCCTCACAGATCACAGGGATATCGCTAATATTGGAGACCATCGCCTCAATAAGCTCATAGTCTGGCCCATCGGTCTTCTGCCGCGCCTCAGTGTACCCAGCAAGCGTAGGAGATACGATATCGAAACCCAGATCCCTCGCCCGTCGAGCATCGTCCAAACAGCCGCAGTCAGCCATCAGCACTGCACCTTCTGAATGCAGTATTCGCACTGTTTCCGCCAGGCTCAACCCATCCGGTCGTGGCCTATCTGTGGCATCGAGAGCCACAATATCGGCTCCCGCAGCCATGCAGCACCTCGCGTGCCGCAACGTGGGCGTGATATATACGCCGGTATCTCCCTCCTTCCACAGACCTATCACGGGCACACTGACCGTTCCTTTGATAGCGGAAATATCCGAAAGTCCCTGACAACGAATACCGCCGGCTCCCCCAGCTTGAGCAGAAAACGCGATTTGGGCCATAGTCTCCGGGTGTCGCATAGCTTCACCTGGATACGCTTGGCAGCTCACAATAAGTTGATGGTGCAATCGTTCTACTACTTTTTTCATGGGATTCTCCTGTCATCGTCAGCGTCAATCCACACGCCGCGTGCCCTGCCGCACATACCGAAGCCTTCCAAAAAGGCTTCTGCCGCTCCTATCAGCGGTGCGTCATCACCGAGATCTCCAAGCACAAGCTGGGTTGAGGCAACCGGTACTATCGCTTGCTCGGCATAACCTTTCCGCACAGCTTCCAGCCAGAGTGTTCCTGCTTGAGCGACCGATCCAGATAACACAATGACAGCCGGGTCGAGCACATTCGCGAGATTGCCTAAAGCACTGCCTAAGTATTGCCCGACTTGTTCAAGGGCTTGGCGAGCCAGAGGGTCACCTTGCCGAGCTCGAGCCGCAATCTGTGCTCCGTCACAAGGATTTTCTGCCGGAGCACCGCCCAGCTGAACATATACGTGTTCAAGACCTGGCCCTGAGGCAAGAGGCTCAATGTGGCCGCGGTGTCCGCAAGAGCACACTATATCAGCAGCTGCCGGGTGACCGATGTGACCCACGTGGCCTCCCGCGGAGTGAGATCCGTGTAGCAATTTGCCATCAATGCTGACACCACCGCCAATACCCGTCCCGATAGCTACAAGCAAAGCCGAGTCATACCCTTGCGCAGCCCCCCATCGCACTTCTCCAAACGTGTGCGCAAGAGCATCACCCAAGACATAGACGCGCAGCCCGCTCAACTGCTCCAGCCGAGACCTCAGCGCCAGGCCTGTCCAGCCTGGCAAAATATCGGTCGCCGACACGATGCGCCCAGAGAAATCCACACAGCCGGGGCTCGCCACAGCTAAACCCACTACTGTTAATGCACCATTAGGCCAGCTATGAGCTCTGTCGCATAAGGTCCGCACCTCCTGGGCTACCCGATTGAGTACATGCTCACCACCCTGCGCGGCTTGCGTAGGTATGGAGTGCTGGGTGTCAGGCAGTATCACAGGTTTCGACTCATTGACTTCGACAAGAGCCGAAGCAATTTTAGTACCTCCAATATCGACCGCAACTACTACTCGATGAAGTTCGTCCATGTCTGCGGTGACTCCTTTGCTCACAACAGCTTGAACCACGCTTGCCTTCCTATCGACTACGTCCAAACCAGCAATAAGACTCACTGATCCAACGCACGGTGCTCACCGTGCAAATACTCCTGGTAACGGTCGAACAAATGTCTTGCCGACGGCCACATGGAGTGAGGCGACAAGAAGTGGGAGAATTCAAACGTAATTGCTTTGTCGACTATTCCCTCTGCCGAAGTCAACTTGTGCACCAGCTTGCGCCACTCAATCGGAGGGAATTTGATAGGCATATCGCGATCGAATGTCTCCACATTCGACCACAGGGAGAGACCGTATTTATCCGTCAGCTCCCGCATGGCGCTCAGTGTCTCAGGCAGCTCAAGCTCGTATACCGTACCGTCCTGGAAAGCGGCTACATCAATAAGGCCCGAGTACGCCTTGAAAATCTCATCCCACTGGGTCACGATTTCCTTGAGCGACCGTGGCGAGGGCGCAGGCAGAGAATATCCTAGGCTCATGTCATACCTGCCCAGCCAATACGGCGACGAGAGAATAGGCAAGTCCTGCGTCTTCCGGCAGAGTTTAGCAAGCGATGTATTGAGCTCAATAATGCGCTGTCCCGAGTCGTAGGTCTCATGAGGTAGATACCAGCCAGCAAACGACTTGTGGGAACCATAGCGCTGCCACACTTCGGGAATATAGTCGCGATTGACCTCTACTTCACCCTTCCAATCGTTGCGATTCCAGTACACTCCAGAGTCGTACAGGCCGAAGTAAAACTTGATGTTGCGCTCGTCGGCCAAGCTTAAAAAGAGCTCGGGCATATCCATATACACCGGTATGGTCTTCACTTGAGCCGAGATAACCTTCGAGGGGTGCGAGAGCCGAGGACCCCAACCCGAGCGGATGAGAATAACCGTGTCGATACCCGCTTCAACATAGGTGTCAAACTCCTGCGTCCACTCTTTGACTCCCCAGTTGTGGCCAGCAATGTCTGCCGTCACCTCATCTAGGAACGTTCCGGTGATACGTAGCGGTTCTGTCATAAGAAACTCCAATATAAATAGAATTATTGATTACTGTGCTTTATTTCGGTAAAAAGATGCGGCAAGTATGATGTCTAAACTATTTGAGACCTCCCAACGAAGCGCCTTCAACAAAGTAGCGCTGGCCAATGAGGAAGATAATAAAGGTCGGAATAGTGAACATTGTGCAGGCCGCCATGAGCGGAGCCCAGTCGGTACCGTGCGAGGAGAAGAACGAATACATACCCATGGAAATGGTGTAGAGGTCTTGATCGCGCAGGTAGATGAGCGGCCCCATAAAGTCGGTCCAAGTGCCCACGAATTGGAAGAGCCCTACCGTAATCAGTGCCGGCTTCGCCATCGGCATGACGATGCGGAAGAGAATCCTAAACTCCCCTGCCCCATCCACACGGGCCGCCTCGATATATTCCATAGGAATGCCGAGGAAGAACTGGCGGAGCATGTAAATATAGAAGGAGGAGCCGAAGAACTGCGGGATAATGAGCGGCCAGAAGGTACCCACTAAGTTGAGCTGATCCCACATAATATAGACCGGTACCAGCGTGACCTGCGAGGGCAGCATCATCGTGGAAAGCACCAGCAGGAGCACTAGATTGCGCCCTCTCCAACGCAACTTCGAGAGCGAATAGGCCACAATCGGGCAGGTGAGCAACGTCGCGCCCACATTGAAAGCCACCAAAATAAGCGTATTACCGAAGTACTTCAGCAAGGGAGCCTGAGCGAAGGCAGCGCCATAGTTAGAGAAATCGAGCGTCTTGGGGAAGACCGACGCCCCTACTTCACGGGCTGGGGTCAACGAAGTCGCTACCATGACCACCAGTGGAATACCGAAGAGCAGAAGCACACCGACGATCCCCACCAAACTGAGGAACCGTGTGCGGTAGGAGCGCAGGCTCCGACTGTTCCAATCCTTGTGGTGCACGCCGGGCAGCTCTACCCGTTGTTTGCTGGTCTTGCTCGAGGGCGTTGAGCGGAACAACACTGTCCGAGGAACAGCCATACTTGATTTAGTGTGCAGCATCTTCATCTACACCTTTCGACAGTCGGAGAATAACGGCGGTGAGAATCAAAGCAATAATGAAGAGGATCCACGCCAGCGCCGAAGCATACCCCATCTTGAAGTAGGAGAACGCGTTCTGATACAGGTAGACCGCGTACGTGAGCCAGGTTTCATCTGGCCCTCCGGTAGACATGTTGAAACCACCCGAACCCAGTAAATATGGGATAGTGAAGTTCTGCAGACCTCCCAGCAAGCCCGCAATCAGCTGAAAGACCGTGACGGGTGCTATAGCCGGTAGCGTGACGTAACGAAAACGACGCAGTACGCCGCAGCCATCTAACGCCGCGGCCTCCATCAGCTCACGAGGCACATCACGCAGGGCAGCCAGATAAATCACCGTGGTGCCACCTACGGTCCACAAGGAGATCAAAATAACAGCGGGTCGTGTCCAAGCCGGATCAAGCAGCCAGTTGGGTGCCGGTATGCCTAGTTTGGTCAACACCACATTGATCAGGCCATACTTGCCATTGAACATCCAGCGCCACAGGTAGGCCACTACGGCGGAGGGAATGATGGCGGGGATGTACGAGAGAGCACGGGCGAGTCCTCGGGCCGGTGCCTCCTTCAGGTTCAGTATCAGGGCCACACCCAGTGCAAATGCAAGGCCCAGGGGCACGCCGATGAACGTCAGGTAAGCCGTGTTTTCCAGGGACTTATAAAAACGAGGATCGGCAAAAACCGATTGGTAGTTGTGCATACCCACCCATTTGGGCGCCGTCATGATATTGAAATCGGTAAACGAATAGTACAACGACGCAATCATCGGTCCGATAGTAAACAGCACTAAACCGATGAGGAAAGGCATAGCGAAGCCCAAACCGTAGCGCCTCTCATTCTTGCTGCTCCCTTTTGGTTTGCCGGCCTTGCCTTGTCTGCCTCGCCGGGTAATCGCACTGGAGTTGCGCTGCGCCTGAGTGTTGTGGGCTGCACCCGCTGAAATCTGTGCGTCTGACACGAATATCACACCTCCTCGTGTGAGACTCCGCAGGCTGCAAGACCACTGTTCAGACAGCCTGCGGAGTCGATCTAGAGCAAAATAGTTGATGGGACCATTCCACCCGTCTGTATCCTATTGCTTGTAGGCTTTGGCCTTTTCCGCCACCGACTGCATAGCCTGCTCTGGGCTCGCCTGTCCAGCCTGAATCTGTGTAAAGGCCGCAGAGAGATCCTGCCCATATTGAGTGCTGAACTTAGTGGAATAACTCGGCACGGCTAACTTTGACTTAGCAGCCGCCAGGAACACGTCGAAGTTCGGCAGATCAGAATATGTTGTGTCGCTGAGTAACGAAGTACGTCCAGGCAAGTTAGCCAACGTATGTGTAAACTCAAGCATCGGCTTTTTGCCTAGGAAATACTTCATGAACTCCCAAGCTTCCTTGGGGTGAGCGGAGTTCTTCGGGATGAACAAGTTGGACAGGTCCAAACGTGTAGTGCCCTTGAGCTCTGGCTTATCTGCAGGATATGGCAGAGCTGCGGCCCCCCAGTTGAGCTTCGGTGCCAGGCGACGGATGAACGCCGACTGCCAGTTGCCATCAATCAGAGTCGCAATTTGCCCGGTGTAGAAGGGGTATTGAGCCGTGCCGTACTCACCGAAACCTGACTGGAAGTCTTGCAGGTTTTTAGCACCGAACTTCTTGATTACATGCTCAACCCACCAGTTCAACGCCTCTATATTGCGTGGGTTGGTTGGTGAAGCCTTGCCGTCCTCGGTGTACCAACTGCCCCCATAGGCCTGGACGAGCAGCTGCAGGTCCACCGAAGAGTTGGTGCCCAACCGCTCGACCTTGTCTCCGTTGAGCTTACTAACTGTGTCGATGACTTTAGCAAAATCGTCGAACGTCTCGGGAGGGTTGGTAATGCCAGCCTCTTTGAGCTCGTCCTTGTTGTACAGCAACTGATAGATATTCGCTGCCACGGGTAGAGCGTAGAGCTTGGAATCAAAGGAATTATTTTTGATTGCGGCTGGAAGGAAGTCGGAGGTATCATACTTGTCAGCTTTAATATAGTCGTCCAGCCCCAAGAGCACGCCGCTGTTTGCCCAATCGACAATCTGCGAATTGCCTGTGTTGGAAATATCAAACTGAGGGTTTTTGCCCTGCATCGATAGCACCTGTGCCTGCTGATCTGCGGACGAGGTTCCTTTGACTGAGATCTTGCTCTGAGAAGAGTTGAAATCCTTGATGATCTTCTCAACGGCTTTCGCTTCGTCGCCCGTCCACAGGTACGAGAATCGTACGGTGACTTTCCCCTCCTTATCTGTGCTGGTCGTGTTGGTAGGCCCAAAGCCAGCGCATCCTGCTAGGGAGGCACTCGCCAGGGTAGCCACAGCGGCCACTGCTAGCTTCCTTGCTATACGGTGTACGTGTTTCATTGGTATATACCTTTCTTCGCTTTTTCAACATCATCGTTGGAGTCAACGTGTATCGTTTACTGACATTGCCGCCTTCGACCAGACGGAAGATTCATCAATCCTCTCTGACTACTACTTTGGCACCCTTGCCGGTTATACCTTATAAAAGACCGGTCAGACGGCCTGAAAGCACAGAAACCTTAACCCTGCGATACACAGCGCAAGCACCACACTTTCAACCAACTGACTTTCCGTAACCATCAGTTTTTATGCTAGAGGGCTCGTCTATGGAATGCAATATTGGTATCTACCAATTATTTGTCTGCAACCATTGCGCTACGGAATCGCTTCAGTCTCGCTTGACCGCATAATGAAGCATGTATTTATCTCCCCGATAGAGAGATGTGGTCGTCTCGATGCGTCTTCCCTTGGCATCAAAGGTTACGCGGACGATTTTCAAAGCCGGTGAATAGGGCGCTACTTGCAACAGCTTAACGTCACCTGGCTCAAGCACCACAGGAGAAACTACCTGATCTGCCCATACCGGCAGCAGTCCATATTTGTGTTGCAACACATCATAAAAGGAACCAGTGATATTCTGCTTCTCAATATCCGGTACATATTCAAGCGGGACGGTCACCTCTTCCAGGCACATGGGCTCGCCATCAGCCAAGCGCAGGCGTCGTAAGATGTACACGTCAGCCCCAGGCGAGACTTTGAGACGCCAAGAAGCCTCCCGATCTGCCTGCGCCCGCTCATGCAAAAGCACCCGGGAGGATGGAACCATGCCCCTCGCTCGAATGTCTTCAGAAAACGAAGTGAGCTTTAGCGACTTTACAATTCCTGGCTCGACAGTATATGTACCGCCGCCTTGCACCTTGTATAAAACGTTGTCTGCTTCGAGTTTTCCTATGGCCTTGCGAATCGTAACGCGACTAGCCTTGAACTCTTCGGCCAACTTGCGCTCAGGTGGAATCACCGAGTTTGAAGGGCGGCCCGCTATATATTTGCGATAAATAGCATCGCGTATCTTCATATATTTGGGCCGTGTATCTTCCTGGTCACGCCTGTCTTCATCATCGCTGAACGTTTGGTCATCCATAGGCCGATCAGAACCATACAAACCGCTCTTGCCCAAAAACAGCTCCTCAGCAGTTACCTGCATCTGTTCGCCCTCTTTCCTAGAACGGCGCCACACCGCCCACAGCCATGCGAAACAGTTTGGCGCTTATAACGCAGTTATAAAGGGATTGAGCTTTACAAGCATGAGACACTTATTCCACCTTAACTTCAGAGATCATCGTCCAAGCCCAGCCAGCCCCGTCACCTGGTAATAGAATCCGCAGAGCAGTAACTTGATGGTAGCGCAAATCGGCAATGTCAAGACGGAATCCACCAGAACCGAATGACGTTTGTTCCCGGCGCCCCTGCACGTCCACCCACTGATCCGCAATTTTTACCTGAGCCGTGAACCTAGTGGGTGCCACAATCCCGTAGGACCCAGCATTGAGAGTATAGACAGAAATGGTATTAACATCTATCGGTTCAGCGGTATCAAATCGAAGTGCAACAGCTTCGTTTGCCGGCCAACCCGAGATCTCTTTCCAAGCAAAGTCACCGGTGTATCTTCCGTCCGTAAGACGCAGCCCATCGTCCGAATAATTGTCTAAATCACCTGGACCTCGTGCTAACCGGTAGCTAAAATCGATGGGATTGCCGGCGCTATCAAGAACTTGCAGTTCAGAGAGCATAGCCCAAGAATTCGTAGAGAACCCGATATTGATATAACGTGCCTCGACTGGGGTACCAGTTGCTTCGATATATCCATCTTGGTTTGTACATGTAATCTCGGTAGCTGTTAAACAAGAGATGCCAGGTACTGTTGGCGAAGATTCTCCTCCGACTGGCGCATGCTTTGCGATAACATGCGGAGTCGAAAAAGGCCAGCTCGCCAATAATGGAGACGTGCCCGTACCGCTATCCATCAGCGTAGGAGTATTTGAGAAAGTAGCTACAGGATTTAGCGGCCAATTGACAGCTGCATCACTTCCACCCTGTGTATAGACTTTTACGGCTCCTACCCGATGTACACTACCTAAATCGATATTGATTACTGCTTTTCCGGGATTAGAGTTCCAGCCCACATTCCGCCCAGAAGACCAGCCTGCAGTCGATATTTCGCCATCGTGAAGCATATGAGAAGTCTTATCTGGATACGATGCAGGCTTAGGCTTACCTGATTCCACCACCGTATACGCGTTGGCTAGCCCGTTCTGAGTTACAGGATCAAGCGAACGATCGCCTACTATTCTCACAATCGGAGGCTTACTCACCGGGGAGCGCTGGGCCGTAGTCAGTATTAGCCTGATCGTCTGCTTGCCGGGGTTGACTCGGGTATTATCAAAACTCACAACCACACCTTGGATGTCGTCTGCCAAGCTGTCACCCCTTGGCCTTGTGGCCCATGCCAGCTGTTTCCATCCACCGTTGGCAGTCTGAACTTGGAGCTGTACCTCGCCCTGCCAATACTGCTGGTGTTCAGCAAAGTCAATGCGTATGCTATCGAACTTTTTCAGATCCACTTCGCGCGCAACGTACATTCGTTGATTGTCGCTCTGCCCGACTGATCGTTTCGCTTCCACAGCTTTGATGTCTACATCTGGAGAAGGGATGCGCTTGCCAGAGACGTAGTCAGCCAATGCATCATAGACTGAACGCTGCGATGGATTGCTGCTGGTCGTGATGCCACAAGTGCCAAAGCCCTCTCCCAAAAAAGCAGCAGATACTCCATCCTGGTAACCGTAGGTAGAACCGCTTGCTAGATACTGCATAGCCATAACTTGTTCAGTCGCTAACCGGCTGCACCCGCGGAATTCAAGTTCAACCCCTAAACCGTATTTTTGAGTAGCCACTGCTGTTTCTTGCAACCTCGATGCGTTGACTTCACCACCATCCAGCGGTGATCGGAAGGCATAGGAGGGCTGCATGATAGCAACGTCGAAACCATACTCTTTCCAAGACTGCCAGCCCAATCCTTTGTAATAGGGGATAAACAAATATTTAAGACCGCTGTTATGGACTCCTTGCGCATCGCTGGCAATTATGTGCTGCTCATAAGGAGGAACATCTTCACGCATCCTGTATAAGCCCCACAGAGCAAGATGTGCATAGCGCTTTTGGCTAAATCGTTGACTCACTGTATTGGCAAACCACTGGGCCACAGCCTGCCGATCTTGGGCACTCGACAAATCGCGGTCAGAGCCGTTTACTTGGCCGAAAGAGTTGACGCTGGGATTCATCCACGGCATCATAACTATAATCGAGCGTCGAGATTGCTGTGGAGCTCCAGCATTTTGTGCAGCCAAGTCTGCTTGTTCGGCAGCTTTTTCGAAGGTATCAATAGGGCCGCCCGTGCTAAACCACTGGTTGATAAGCGTCTGCCAATCCGACAATGTTGTTGCACCGTAATCAGTTTGTTTCCCATTGATCGTAAAACGCAATAGAACTGCCGCATCGAACATGGACGCTCTGGGAATGAGCTTACCTGTGTTATCAAGACGATTAAATAAAGGCAGGACTGCTCGCTCGTCCAACTGGTCATCAGCATATACCAGCGCCGCATGATGAAAGCCAACCGCCTCTGGCTTGGGGTACCCTGTCGATTGCTCGCTGGACATGCTTTGAGCCCTAGCGGGAGATATCGCAACAAGTAGACAGAAAGCAACGGATATAAGGGCCACAGTGGAAAAAACAAATGATCGATAAGCTTTTCCAGACATAGTTACTCCTCAATGACGGTTTCGCGCTGTCTTTGTTACTCGCAGCAGGGACATCATAGTTTCTACTGCTCGCTTGGTGGTGTAACGACATTTGCACCGAAAGAGCAATATTCCTTATACAAGTCAACACTCAAAGCATATACTGCACAGAAAACAGAGCTCAATATTGGTCTATACCAATATTGAGCTCTTCTCATTAACTTATCTATTACAAAGCAATATATAGCACTCGTCTATGCTGCCAACACACGGCAGCAGAACTACTGTTGAGATCGGCGACGTTGGAATTTACTCGCCCAATGGTTGGGGGGGGGGGGTCACACTTCGGTAGGAATCGAACGAGGCGAGCTAGGGACCGGATGACCTGTCATCAGAGTTAGAACCAGTGAAAGCTAGGATGGTGACACGAGAGGCGACCGCAGAAGTGTTGCCAGTCATTGTATCTTCTAAAGCCGCACATGCAGCCATTTGATCTGGTTCAATGCCCACAATAGTGGTTCAGAAGGCCGCGCGTTCAAGCCGCGTTCGCCACCCCACCTTAAAGCTATGCCCCTGACCTGATTAAAAAGCAGGAGTTTTGTTAAATGCGATCAAGCGTCCCTAGCGTCCTAATGCGTGACCGTTGTGACCGTGTATGACTTTCAATTGGCAAATGACTTCACTGCCCAAAAAGACGAGCGCTAGCAACACAAATGACAGAATCACCTACAAGCCTATAGGGCCGAGGTCATACACGATGCCAAAGGCAATCGGCAATAGCATAGTCGGCATGTATTCACCAGTATTTAATGGAACCGCCTTCCGCATAGACCACATCAGGCTGGTCGGCTCAATGGATATTTTTACAATATCAGGAAGGCAAAAGAGCGAAACCCACTATTGACATTTGAGTTGGCCCACAGATATGCGGGTGATAGCATAGTTTTATCTGCCGGGGCTGTTCCCGGTACGTAGTTCATTGGAAACGAGGGGAATTTCATCATTGAACTACATGTGTTCGGGAAGGGATTATGCATATTACGCTTCGGCATAAGTCCGCACGCGGCCGGTCGACGACCATGGTTGGTGTCCTGCTAGCTATCATCCTGCCCGCCAGCCTGATCATGGGCGGCCTGGCCACGGCCGACACAACCAACAGCGAATCCAGTGTGCCCGAGCCGACCAGGCTGGAGCAGACGGCTGCAGACCAACCGGCGGACCCATCAGCCAATGCACCAACCCTGCCTGCCAGTCCGGCCGGCCCCCAGTCTCCGCTGCCTTCGCCCTCGCCCCTGAACACCGCATCCCCCCTCACCAGCGCGCAGGCCGCGCCCAAGAAGCCCGGCGACACCGGCATCCAAAGCAAGAGCGCCGACAGCCAGCCCCAGACACGCGCAGCCTACACCGTCGCCTTCAGCGACCCCGACGGCAAAACCCGCACACCCTCCCAGAGCGTCCCCAGCGGCGGACAGGCCTCCAGGCCCGACAAGGACCCGAGCAGGGACGGCTACCTGTTCGACGGATGGTTCATCAAGGACGCCAACGGCGATCCCAAAGTCGCCTACGACTTCACCCAGCCCGTCACCGGCAACATCACCCTGACCGCCAAATGGACCAGGATAACCAGCTCCTGGAGCCTCAAGCCCACCTCCGGGCCAGCAGAAGGAGGCACCAGGATCACCCTGTCCACGCCCACCACATCCGACATACGCTTCAACCATCTCAGCGCAGGAACAAGCTTTTCCCTGGCCATGGGGTCAGACGGCAACCTCTACAGCTGGGGAAGCTCCACCGATAAAAGGCCGGGCCTCGTCACCCCGCCGACAGGCGTCCGCTTGACCCAGTTCGGCGCAGGACTAGGCTTCTTTCTGGCCATGGGATCGGACGGCAACCTCTACAGCTGGGGAAGCAACTACATGGGCCAGCTAGGCAACGGCACCACTACTTATAGCAACGTGCTAAGCAAAGTGAACCTGCCAACGGGGGTCCCAAAATTTACCCAGTTCAGCACAGGATGGAACTACTCCCTGGCCCTGGGGTCAGACGACAACCTCTACAGCTGGGGAGAGAACTTGACCGCCCAGCTGGGCAACGGCACTAACGATAGCGATCCACATACCACGCCGAGCAAAGTCATCATGCCGGCAGACGGCACGAAATTCACCCAGTTCAAAGCAGGAGACAGTCATTCCCTGGCCCTGGGAACGGACGGCAACCTCTACAGCTGGGGATACAACTACAATGGCCAGCTGGGACGCGACACTTCTCTAGACATATGGGACGGCACGCCACGCAAAGTGATCATGCCGACAGACGGCACGAAATTCACCCAGATCAGCACAGGATACAGGCATTCCCTGGCCCTGGGAACGGACGGCAATGTCTACAGCTGGGGAGACAACAGCAAAAGTCAGCTGGGACGCAGCATCAGCGGTGCGAATGACATCACGCCGCGCAAAGTGAACCTGCCTGCAGGCGTCAGGCGATTCACCCAGGTCATCGCAGGCGGCAATCATTCCCTGGCTATGGGGTCGGACGGCAACCTCTACAGCTGGGGCGACAACACCAGCGGCCAGCTGGGACGCAACTCTAGCGCAGCGAAAGACGGTACGCCGGGCAAAGTGGCCATGCCGGCAGGCATCACAATCACCCAAGCCAGCGCGCCAGGCATGGTTTATGGGGACTCCTCCCTGGCCCTGGGATCTGACGGCAACCTCTATAGCTGGGGAGACAACACCAAAGGACAACTGGGACGCGACACCAGCAGCAACTTCGACGGCCAACCCGGCTTGGTCGCCTTCCCCGAGTCCCCCACGCCGACCGGCGTCAGCTTCGGCGGGGCAGCGGGCACGAGCCTGACGGCCAACAAGGATGGCACCTGGAGCGTGACCACGCCCCAGCATGCAGCAGGCAAGACGGATGTGACCGTCTCCTGGAGCATGAATGGCCAGCAGCCCGACGCGCACCTGAGCTACACCTACATCAACCCCCACACGGTCACCTTCGACAGCGCCGGCGGCCAGCCGACCCCAGGCCAGCAGCAAATCACCGAGGGCAGGCAGGCCGCACGCCCGACCACGGACCCGGCCAGGGACGGCTTCCTGTTCGACGGCTGGTTCCTCAAGGACGCTAAGGGCGGTTCCAAGGTGGCGTATGATTTCAGCCAGCCGGTCACCGCGGACATCACCCTGGTCGCGCATTGGAGCCCTGAGAAAGGCTCCGGCTGGTCGATCAGCCCGGGCAAGGGCAATGTGCTGGGCGGCCAGCGGGCGACCATCACCCCGCCCAGGCTGGGCCGTGGCATCCGTTTCAGCCAGGTCAGCGCCGGCGGCTACCAGATGAGTGATGCGGCGGGTTTCTCCGTGGGCGTGGCCAGCGACGGGAACGCCTACGCCTGGGGCAGCAACCAGCACGGGCAGCTGGGCATCGGCAACAAAGTGCAGCAGAGCAAGCCGGTCAGGGTCCCCCTGCCGGCTGGCGTGGCCTCCGGTTTCACCTACACGCAGGCCGTGGCGGGGGGCTTCCATGTGCTGGCCGTCGGCAGCGACGGCATCGTCTACAGCTGGGGCGCCAACGACCACGGCCAGCTGGGCGACGGCACCACCGTCGAGCGTTCCAAGCCGCAGCCCGTGCCGGACCCGAACGACACAAGCCAGCCCTTCAAGGCCGTCCAGGTGAGCGCCGGCGCCTACGACTCGGCGGCCATCAGCCCGGACGGGCGCGTCTACACCTGGGGCAGCGAGGGCAACAGCCGCGACGGCAACTTCAACCCCAGCTTCACCCAGCCGCGGAAGACGCCGACCCCGGCAGCCGCCCCCGACGGATCCGGCCAGGGGCTGCAGGCGGTGCGGGTCAGCCTGGGCTGGAGCTTCATCATGGCCCTGGACGAGGACGGCAACGTATACGCCTGGGGATACAACAACTACGGCCAGCTCGGCAACAACAGCACCAGCAGCGCCTACACAGCCACGCCCGCCAGGGTGCGCGACCCGAACAGCCCCAATGACCCCAATAAAGGGCTGCAGGCCACGCAGATCAGCGCAGGCACGGACCATGGCCTCGCCATCGACAGGAACGGGACCGTCCTGAGCTGGGGGCACAACAACTCCGGCCAGCTCGGCAACGGCTCCACCTACGACAAGCTCGTCCCCGAACCGGTCAAGAACCCGGGTGGAAGAGGCAGTTTCACCGCCGTCGGCATCAGCACAGGAGTCATATACTCCCTGGCCGTCGACAGCTCCGGCAACACCTGGGCATGGGGATACAACGCCTACGGCCAATTAGGCAACGGCGACGTCTTTGCCCTGCTCACGCCGACAAGCGTGCGAAGCCCCGACCCGTCCGCCGGCGCCAGCGCATCCCTGCAGGCCACGCGGGTCAGCGCGGCGCAATACCATTCCCTGGCCATCGGCCAGGACGGCAACGCCTACGCCTGGGGCGACAACCGCTTAGGCCAGCTCGGCAACGGAAGTCTGACGCAGAGCCGCACCCCGACCCTGGTCGCCTTCAACCCGGCACTGCTGATCACCGGCGTCAAGTTCGACAAGACAGTCGTGGACCCCCTGGTGCAGAACCCCGACGGGTCCGTCACCCTGGCCACCCCCGCCCATAATCCTGGACTGGCCGATGTGGTCGTGGACTGGACCCTGGGCGGCACCAAACAGGAACCCGCACACCTGGCCTACACCTACGAAGGCGTCCTGCCCCTGACGGGCGGCAACGGCAGCACGGTCCTCCTGCTCGCCGCCGGGCTACTCGCCGTAGCCGGCGCAGCCGCGGCCGGACGCCACCGGCGCGAAGCCCGCGCCCTGCACGTCTAGAATCCTCACTCGAGTAAGCAAGCCGGGCCGCACCCCAAGACGGCCCGGCCGACCAGGGTGGCCCCGACAATCCCCCAACACAACGGAGCCACCCTACAAACCTATGAATATTAGGCTCCGCAACAATTGAACTGGCCAACTCACAAGCTCCAGACTCTTCTCCAAGATCCTTTCAGTAAATGGGGAGGCAAAACGGGACGATATGGGATGATTGAATTCGACACCGCGGCCAGTCGCCAGTTGCCCTGATGATAAAGTGCCGCCCTTTGACCAAACAGATCTTAGAGCTCAACATCACGAAACTCTACGTCACACCTCTCTATTATTGACTCCAGCGCCATGAACAAACGTGTTTTGCCAATGAAACATTCAAGGAATCCTGAAAAGATAATTGCATAAACGTAGAGCTAAAACTGACCGAGTGTAAATTATTACGAGACCGTATTAAACAAGGCATTGTAACCGTAATAAACTCAATCATCGGTATCTGAATGGGATGCTTTTACAATCTGTCATTTACCACTTTTCCATAATTGTGTTTGCATTCCTGTTATTGCCGACTGATATGACCTGTTCTTGTTTGGTATCAGTCCTGGTCGTATCTGGAAAGCTCGATCAGGTTCCTGTCAGGGTCCCTGACATACACCAAAGTGACAGCCCCAAGCGCGCCAGTCCGGCTGACCGGGCCCAGACAGTCGACATGACGCCCACGGAGCGCGGCAACCACATCATCCAACGAATCCCGAACAAGCAGACACAAGTCAGCCAAGCCGGGCACAGGCCTGTCTGCCTTGAGGTCAATCTTATGGAGGTTTATCTTTGGCACCGAGCACATCACAGTTCGCACGCAGGCCGCATCGGTCAGTTGGTTAACGCCATCGAGAGCCGATGCCTCCGCAGCCATTCATTCAAGTCATCTATCTGACAGACCCCGTTAACGGCCGCCTGTACTGACCAGGCAGAGACAGCATCCATAGTTGGATACGCTGCAATGAACACAGCTCTTTTTGCAGGACATTCCTCTCTTCAAGCTATTGGTGCTTCACCCATAAGGGTCAATATCGGAATGGTATGGATCTGGTGCCGGTCAATGCCACTTTTATGAGAAAAAGACACATACACTGGCCTCAACGGATGTTGCTTCCTGAAAACGGGCAGGCTTCCAGATGACCTGCCACAAGCAATGGGGAAGAACAAGCCTGGAGGGGCAGATGAGCAACAATCGAAACGAACGTGCGAATAAGAACCAAGGCAGGCATGAAAGTTCCCAACAATCACCAATGAACGACAAGGACCGCCTGCCAAAGCCAGTGGAGAACGCGAACGGCGGAAAAGAAAGCCAAGCGGAAAATGCCCCCATGCCGAAGCAGGAAGGCAGGGATTCATCCAGCAAGGACGTTGCTCACGGCAGACCTGGAGCACAAAATATGCAGAACCAAGCCCTAACCGACGACCGTTCGCAGGCCGGTCAGGTAGACAAAGAGCATGATGGCTCCTCACATGACGACAAGCCAAGCCAACCCGGCAAGCCTGCTGCAAAGGATACGCCCGGACCTGTCGATAAACCGTCTCAACCAACCAAGGAAGACAAGCCTGCCAAACCTCGCAAGGCCAAAAACCACGATTCCTTCTATCTGGGCCTTGCCTCGGCAGTCCTGGTTGCAGCTCTGGGCCTCAGCCTGAGCACCATGCCGATCTTCTTCTCCCTGCCTCTTGCCGCCGTTCTCTTCGGAATCGGCATCTGGCTCCTCTCCTATGCAAGCTTTAAGTCTCCCGGCAAACCAGAGGGAGAGGGAACAGATGCGGACAGGCACACCAGGACGGTAGTTGTAGCGACGGTTCTTCTGGTTCTGCAGACCTTCATCATGGATGTGTTCATCTTCACCCGTATGGGAACCGTCGGCAAACATCAGAACGCCATCGTCATCGCCTGGATCCTCGCCAGCATGATCGAGACCCTGGCTGCCTTCG
Organism: Bifidobacterium sp. JNUCC 75; assembly: GCF_054819865.1. Taxonomy (NCBI): domain Bacteria; kingdom Bacillati; phylum Actinomycetota; class Actinomycetes; order Bifidobacteriales; family Bifidobacteriaceae; genus Bifidobacterium; species Bifidobacterium sp. JNUCC 75. Next base: position 415,690 of record NZ_JBTHIF010000001.1, read on the forward strand.
CCCTTATCTACCATCACAATCCCTTGCAGTCCAAGCCCAAGGACCCTACGGCGAACGAAAAACACGAGGGGAATGAATAAAGCACTGCAGCGAACATGGATCTGAAACGACATAGCAGACCGGAAAGGCTGGCTGGCAGACCGTGGATGTGAAATTACCTGCCCACAGCGTTCCGTCGCCAAGGCCTTCCACCTCAGGGTGCCCTCATCATTCTTGAAGATGTGTGGCACCCTTTATTGGATCATCTCCCCTGCTGCAGCTTGACATGGATGGCAAGGTGCTGCACTTTGTTGGCAGGCTCACAAAAATCCGGCATCAAAACCGCGAAAACACTCTTTAGACAATCAATGAGCAGCGCGAACACAACTTGGCGAGCATGGCTCTTTGCTCTTTCTATTTCTCATCCTCTTCGGCAAGACACCATGCAAGATACCTTGAACTCTGTCTCTTCTCAACTGTTACTTATTCACATACAAATTGTGTTGACCTGCCAACAGTAAAGACCAGCAACTAGAATCATTGATGAAATTACTCACACACAGTTGTGTTTGGAAAAGGAAAGACATGAGTGGACCAGAACAATCCAACGTAGCCTTCGGGGTCCTCAAAGAGACTGACGATGAAGAGTCCCGTGTGGCCCTGACGCCTGACATCGTGACCCGGCTGACCAGGCAGGGCATTACCTGCCTATTGGAGTCCGGAGCCGGGGCTCGAGCCGGCTTCCGAGATGAGGACTACCGGCGGACGGGAGCAACAGTCACCGACAGGAATACCGTCCTATCCAAGTCACAAGTTCTGGGCTTCGTCAACAGACCAAATGAATCCTTGCTGAAGGGGATCCCAGCCGGAACATGGATCATCGGCATGCTGGGGTCCCTGAGCGACAAGGACTACGTCAAATCCCTGGAAGCGTCCGGGCTTACAGGGATCGCTATGGAGCGACTCCCCCGACAGCTCAGCTCGGCCCAGTCCATGGACGAGATGACCTCGCAGAACTCGGTCATGGGATACAAGGCGGCTCTGGTGGCTGCCAATGCCTATGGATCCTTCTTCCCCATGATGACCACTGCCGCAGGAACCATTCGACCAGCCAAGGTGCTGGTCTTGGGTGCCGGTATCGCAGGCCTGCAGGCCATCGGGACCGCAAAACGTCTGGGAGCAGTCGTCACCGCCTATGATGTCAGGCCCGCCTCCAGACAGGAGGTGGAATCCTTGGGAGCCAAGTTCCTCGACCTGGGACTGGACTTCTCCAAGGGACAGGGCGAGGGTGGCTATGCGCGCCAGCTGACCGATCAGGAGCAAGCCCAGCAGCAGGCTGCGGTGGATGCCAAAGCGGCAGGCTTCGATGTGGTCATCACCACAGCCAAGGTTCCAGGCGGAAAGCCTCCTCGCCTCCTCAGCGCCGAGGGTGTGGCCAACCTGCATCCCGGAGCTGTGGTCGTGGACTGCGCTGCCAGCGACCTGGGCGGCAATGTCGAGGGATCACAGGTGGGAACCAGGACCACCAACAAGGGAGTCATCATGATCGGGGCCCCATACCTGGCCAGCGGCGTAGCCACGACGGCATCGAATCTTCTGTCCAGAAATGTGGCGGACGTGCTGGTGCATTTCCTTCGTGACGGTGCGCTCAGCATCAAAACGGACGACGAGGTCGATCAAGCACTTGTTGTGTCAGGAGCAACCAAATCCAGCGCGCATGGAAGCGCAGATGCTCCGGATGTTGAAAAGACCGAAGAGAAAGGTCAGGAGCAATGAATTCTTTGGTCATAGCAATTACGCTCTTCATTCTGGCCCTGCTGATCGGCGTGAAGGTGATCGGCAAGGTTCCGGCCACGCTTCACACGCCGCTCATGTCGGGCGCCAACTCCATTCACGGCATTGTGATCGTCGGGGTAGTCATCATCGCGGCGGAGGCTCACTCCCCGCTTTCCTACATACTTATATTCCTGGCTGCCGTCCTGGGCGCCATGAATGTAGTGGGCGGCTACGTGGTGACCGACAGGATGCTGGAGATGTTCAAGTCCTCCAAACCAGACAAGGGGAAGGATAAGACCAGTCAGGACGAACAGGCTTCGACCGTCACGACCCAGACCGCTAAGAACGAGGGAGCCGAGAAGTGAACACCCTCGACATCATCACCTGGTTCGTCTATCTCCTTTCCTCAGTCATGTTCGTCATGGGCCTGCACTACATGAACTCCCCCAAAACCGCCCGTACAGGCAATAGGATTTCTGCGGTAGGCATGGTCATCGCCGTTGCCATGGCTTTCATTCACCTGTTCGCCACGGGTTTCACCTCCTCCCTGGCTATCATTCTGCTCGTGCTCGGCATTCTGATTGGAGCCGCTGCAGGGGTCTACTCGGCCAAGAAGGTGAAAATGACGGACATGCCTCAGCTGGTTTCCGTCTTCAACACGGTCGGCGGCGGCGCTGCAGCCCTGGTCGCCCTGAACGACATACTGACTTCCGAGGGCACCCCGACTCTGGTGGTGCTGATCACCGCCGGCCTGGGCGTGGTCATCGGTTCCATCACCTTCACCGGCTCCTTGGTCGCTGCCGGCAAACTCCAGGGCATCGGCCTGATCAAAAACCTGAAGCTGCCGGCCAAGGCTGTCTGGAATGTGCTCTTCGCTCTGTTGACGGTCCTCAGCCTGGTCCTGCTCTGCCTGAATCCGGACAATCGGACCCTATGGGCCCTCCTCACGGCCATATTCGCCCTAGGTTACGGACTTGTCTTCGTTATTCCCATCGGCGGCGCCGACATGCCCGTGGTCATCTCCGTCTTGAATGCCTGCACTGGTACAGCTGTGGCCATGAATGGCCTGGCCATTAATAACGTGGCTTTGATCGTTGCAGGCGCTTTGGTCGGCGCAGCAGGTGCAACCCTATCCGTCCTGATGGCCCAGGCCATGAACAGGCCGCTCCTGAGCGTGCTGGCCGGCGGGTTCGGCGGTTCCTCTGTCAGCACCAACCAGGATCAGGGCACCCAGGGGACCATGAAGGAGACCACGCCCGACGATGTGGCTGTCCAGCTGGTCTATGCCGACAAGGTCATCTTCGTCCCCGGCTTTGGTCGGGCTCAGGCACAGGCCCAACGCGAACTGGCCGACCTGGGCGAACTGCTCAAGGGCCGTGGCGTGGATGTATCCTATGCCATTCACCCTGTGGCCGGCCGTATGCCCGGGCATATGAACGTCCTCCTGGCCGAGGCCAACGTTCCCTATGAGGAATTGATCGACCTTGATGACATCAATCCTCAGTTCCCCTCAGCCAATGTCGCCTTGGTGGTCGGCGCCAATGACGTGACCAACCCGGCTGCACGCCGGCCGGGGACTGCAGTCTCGGGCATGCCCATCCTGGACGTTGACAAGGCTCAGCATGTTGTCGTCCTTAAACGAGGTCGTGGCAAGGGGTACGCCGGCATCGAGAACGAGCTCTACTTCAACCCAAATACGCAGATGCTCTTCAATGACGCCAAGGTCAGCCTTCAGGCGATCATTGCATCCGTCAAGGAACTCATCGCCTGAGCATATGCTGTAGTGAGAACCATGGCTCCGGATCGGCTTGACTGGTCCGGAGCCAATTATCATCGAACAGGAAGGACCCACATGCTGTCATTCGTCAACGACTATTCCGAGGGCGCACATCCCGCAGTCCTGCAGCGGCTGATCGACACCAACATGGAGCACCTTCCCGGGTACGGCAAAGATCGGTACTGCTCCTCCGCTGCTCAGAAAATCGCCCAAGCTTGTGGCTGCCCCCAGGCCCAGGTCTATTTCATGGCCGGAGGAACCCAGACCAACCAGGTCGTCACTTCCTGCCTGCTGAAGTCATATCAAGGAGTGGTCGCTGCGGATACTGGCCATGTCAATGTCCATGAGGCCGGCGCCATCGAAGCCGTAGGCCACAAGGTTCTGACAATTCGCGGCGAACAGGGCAAGATTCGCGCAGAGGACCTTGACGCTTTTCTGGAAGGCTTCTATGCCGACGGAAACCATGAGCAGATGGTCTTCCCCGGCATGGTCTACATCTCCCATCCCACCGAGTATGGGACCCTCTACACCCGCCAGGAGCTGGAAGACCTCTCGCGGACCTGTCGGGAATACAAGATTCCCCTCTACCTGGACGGGGCCAGGCTGGGATACGGACTGGTAGCTCCCGGAACCGACGTCGATCTGACGGACATAGCCCGTCTCTGCGACGTCTTCTACATCGGCGGAACCAAAGTCGGAGCACTCTGCGGTGAAGCGGTGGTCTTCCCCAGAGGGAATGCCCCCGAGCATTTCAGCACCATGATCAAAAGAAGAGGTGCCCTTCTTGCCAAGGGAAGACTCCTGGGAGTGCAGTTCGATGCCCTCTTTACCGACGATCTCTATTCACGAATCAGCCGCAACGCCATCCAGACGGCAGCGATGATCAAAAAGGCCTTGCGGGAAAAGGGGTATCAGATTGTCATGGATTCCCCAACCAACCAGACCTTCGTCCGCCTGGACAATGAACGCATGGAGGAGCTGTCCAAGCAGGTCGCCTTCGACTTCTGGGAACGCAGCGATCCCACCCACACCGTGATCCGGCTGGCCACCTCCTGGGCGACGACAGTCGAGGACACCCAAGCCCTGATCAATCTGCTGTAAAAGCCGCTCACGCTAAACGAAGGCAAGACCAAGGTAATCCTGCAACCCCTCCCCCGCCAATCAACCTTCGGGGAGGGGTATTTATATGTATATGTTATATGTATATGGCTTTCACCCTGCATTGTTGGACATATCACACTCGTTCGGGTGAGTGCAAAGCTGTCATTCAGTAAGATTTTTATTGCAACGATGCTGTTGCACACCTCCGCCCTGAGCACGGGAGCGGAATTATTTCAACGATGAAAGGACGCTTATGAAAGCCGTTGTTTTCGAAGAATACAATACCTTCCCCACCCTCAAGGAAGTGCCGGAGCCGACACCCGGGAGCGGCGAGGTTCTACTCAAGGTGGCCGGGGCAGGTTGCTGCCATTCTGATGTCTCCGTCTTCCAGGACTACACCCCCGAAACCGGCAGCCACACCAAGCCGCCATTCATTCTGGGACATGAGACCACTGGTTGGGTCGAAGAGGTAGGACCAGATGTCACGGGCTTCAAGAAGGGTGATGCCTACATTGTCTATGGACCCACCGGATGCGGCCACTGCCCTCACTGCGTGGCCGGCCAGGAGAACTATTGCTCCAGCGCCGCCACCAATAAATCCCTGGCCCTGGGTCTGGGACGCGACGGCGGCATGGCAGAATACATGACCGTCCCGGCCCGCAACCTGGTGCCCCTGGGCGATGCGGATCCCATCGGCGCTGCACCCCTGGCTGACGCTGCCCTGACTCCATACCACGCCATCCGGGCTGCCATGCCCCACCTGAACGGCGGCGGAAAGTACGCTCTGGTCATTGGCCTGGGCGGACTGGGTCAGATCGCCATTCAGATTCTTCACGCCCTGACCGGTGCCACCGTGATCGCCACCGACACCAAGCCGGAGGCCCTGGCCAAGGCTGAGGCCAAGGGTGCCATCCCCGTGGTCAGCGACGAGCACCAGGTGGAGAACATCAGGAAGATCACCCACGGGGAGGGCGTGGATGCCGCCTTCGATTTCGTGGGTGTGGCCCCGACCATCGCTGCCGCACAGGCTTCGGGCGGCCCGGGATCCCGGGTGACCGTGGTCGGCATCGCCGGCGGCAAGGCGGAGTACGACTGGTACTCCAAGCCCTGGGAGCAGGAGCTGCTTGGCATTTACTGGGGTTCCATCCCTGAGCTCTACGATGTGGCCAACATGTATCGCAACGGCCAGATCGAGACCGAGATCGAAACCTACTCACTGGATAATGCCCTGGATGCCTACCACAAGCTGGTCGACAACAAGCTCTCGGCCAGGGCTGTTATAGTGCCCCACACCAAGGCCTGATTTCCCCTGATTGTAGACGGAGAAGCAGCTCATCTGTCGGCCGGATTTAAGCACAATCAGATTTAGGTGCTGTCAGATTCATGTGCTGACCCCATTCTCCGCCTACATGCGCTGATGGCCGGTCACGGTCTTGTCGTGAAGACCGTGACCGGCCACAGCATCTTACCAAGCTCCCTCAAGCCTACGTTATTTACAGTTCCTTCGATTGCAGAGCATCACCCAACAACAAGTGGACCAGGAAAATACCGTCGGCAGATTCCAGCCTCATGGAGCCGCTGAGCGAATCCACCAGGGAATCAACGATGCTCAGACCCAGACCTGTGCTTCTGATCTTGGTACGTGACTGGTCATCGGTCTGGAACCGTTCCATGAGCCTGTCCACATCGACTGCTTCGCCCGTAGTTTTGTTGCCGAAGTCCAAATGAATTCGTCCATCTTCACTCTTGTGCAGGTCCACCCAGGCTGATTCCTCCGCATACTTGAGCCAGTTGCCAATCAGGTTCTGAATTATTCGACTCATCATGATCTGATCCGTCGTAATTTCCACACCAGTTTGAATTCTGGGCTCCACCGTGACGGACCGCGCGGTCAGAGAATCGAAGGCATTGAAGAGCTCCTGCTGAACCAATGCCGATAGGTTCACCCTGGTCAGATCCAGGCTCACGCTCTTCTCCTGTATCAGATTGAAATCCATCAGGTAATGCAGATAGTGATCCACCGATTGCAGGTTGTTGAGGATCTTACCCAATTGCTCCTGATCAGCCGATCCCTCCTTGAGCAGCTGGGCGTATCCCCTGGCCACGGTCAGCGGGGTCTTGATGTCATGGGTTAGGTTGGTCAGCATCTGCCGGACTTGCTTGTTCTGCTCAGCCTGGGTGATCTGCAGCCGCCTGGTCTTGTTCAGAACGGCATTGATCCTATCCGCCAGAGTGCGGATGAGCCCGGTATTGGACCCAGTGGTTACCAAGGCGTTAGTGTCGGCATGGTTGATGAAGTCCAGATCGTCACTGATCCGTTTGAGGTCGACAATCAGCATTATCAGGCCAATCGCCAGGGCGAGGGCGACAAGACCCAAAACAAGTGCGGCCACCTTCACGGATTCACCTCCGACGACCCTTATTCATCGTTCTTTCTTCCATCCGAATTCAGACCAGGCGAACGCCGATGCCCCAGACCGACACGATGTAGCGCTGACTGCCGGCGTATCTGTTCAGACTGGTCCGCAAGGTGCTCAGGTGCACATTGAGAGTATTCTCGGCATTGATGTATGGCTGGTTCCAAACCTGCCTGTAGAGGTCCTCCTTCTCGAAGACCCGATGCGGGTGGTCCATCAGAAGCTCAAGGATGGCGAATTCCTTGCGTGCCAGTTCGACCCTGTGCCCATCAACGCTGACCGTGTGCTCCATCCGGTCCAGCTCGATCCCCTGAAAACAAATCTTGGCGTCGGATTCACCTGCTGCATCCGCATCGGCTTTCAGTGCCCCGGATTGGCGCAGCTGGACCTGGACACGAGCGCGGAGCTCGTCAATGTCGAAAGGCTTGGTCACATAATCATTGGCGCCCTGCTCCAGGAGGCTGACGGTTCTGGTCTTATCCTGAATGGCCGTGAGGATGATGACCGGCACCGACGACATATGCCGAATGGCCTTGAGGACGCTGTCCCCGGTAACTACAGGGAGCATCAGATCCAGAAGGATCAGGTCGGGTTCCTCCTGCTGAAAGCGGGCCAAGGCCTGGGCGCCCGTCGTCGCCTGGATAATCCTGTAGGTCTCGCCCAGCACATCCTTGAGCAGGGACTGGATGTCCTCCTGATCCTCCACGACCAGAATCGTCGACATACTGTCTTCCTTTCGCAGGTCACTCTCATGTTACTGAAGCCACCTAACGAGGCCGGTCTCGCCCCAAACGGATTTATGCAATTCTTAATGATTTCTTAGCCATGCAATTAAGAAAGGCACTTTAGATTCTCTGATAGCGACATAGAGAAAGGAACCCCATGGACGATACCATTCTGGATATCAGCCATGCCAGCAAACGGTTCGGACGCTTTCAGGCACTGGACGATGTCAGCCTTTCCATAAACAAGGGCGAGGTCTACGGGCTGATTGGTGAGAACGGCGCCGGCAAAACCACTCTTATGCGTCTGATCACCGGGCTCTCCCCCATCCAGGAGGGAACCATAAGGCTGATGGGGCACACAATTGGCAAGGACAGCCGGATACTAAGCAGAATAGGCTCGATCATTGAGGCTCCGGCCGCCTTCAAAAAACTGACCGTCAGCCAGAATATGAAGCTGACAGCCATCCAGCACGGGCTGGCCGACGACAAGGCCATCGATCAGACCATCGACTTCGTTGGTCTGCGCGAGAAGGCCAAGACTCGGGCCGGTCACCTCTCTCTTGGCCAGCGTCAGCGCCTGGGGTTGGCCATGGCCATCCTCACACGGCCTGATTTCCTGATTCTGGACGAGCCCATCAACGGCCTGGACCCGGCAGGAATTATGGAATTCAGAACACTCCTGGACAGGCTCAACAAGGAACGCCAGACGACCATTCTCATCTCCAGTCACATTCTGAGCGAACTCTATCTGGTCTCCTCCCGGTTCGGATTCATCAGCCACGGCCGCCTAATCAAGGAGGTCAACAAGGATGAACTGGACCGGATCAATCAAAATGGACTTTTGATCGACGTGGACCAGAGCTCCAGGGCCGCCATGCTCCTGGATCGCCAGGGAATCGGCCCCTTCCAAGTCCTTGACGACCATCAGATTCTGATCAGGCAGGAGAACCTGGAGCCGGGCCCCATCAACAGACTTCTGGTTCAGGAAGGCATCCTGGTCAATCAAATCAGCCAGCAGAAGGGATCGTTGGAGGAATATTTCACAGATCTGCTCAACAAGGATTCTCAAGAGTCGAGGAAACAATGATTAACCAGATCAGGGCCGACTTTTACAGGCAGCGACGTTCCATCGGCATGCTGATTCTGCTCATTGCCACTATGGCACTCGGCATAGTGACCACATGGCGCAAGAGCACTATGGGAATCACCACCGGAGGCGAAGAATACGCTCATAAACTGTCGGAAATCGCAGGGCAAAGCTGGACCATTAGGACAGGCCTGCAAGCAGGTGTCGCCTCCGCCTCGTCTCTAATCTACTTTTACATCGCGGTCTTCGTCATTGTCATTGGTGCGGAATACAGCCAGCACACTCTGAAGAACACGCTGACATCGGGCATCTCGCGCATACAGTTCATCCTCGGCAAGTACGCGACTATCCTGATCGACATCATCCTCCTAACCCTGTGCTACTTCATCACCATCCTGATCACCGGACTGGCCCTAGGGAGGAAGCCTGGAGCCGGTTGGGGCATCCTATGCAAGGATGTGGCCGTCATGACCCTATCGGTCAGCTTCTGCATCTCCGTCATCATCAGCCTAGGCATTATCCTCTTGATCCTTACCAAATCCCTGGTCATCCCAGCGGTGGTGATCGTGATATGGCCCATGCTGATCGGCCTCGTGGAGTATGCCTTTAAATTGAACTGGCTGAAATACCTCGACTTCGTCGGGTTCGGCGAACAGATCATCCTTAACACTCTGAAGGCCGATCAGGCCTGGATCTACGCCGGAGTATCCGCAGGCGTGGTCCTGGTGGCCATCTTCGGATCGGCTCTGATCATATCCAGGCAGGAGATCTAAGCCAGGTCAAGCCTATACCCGGCCCGGCTCCTGATCGCTGACGGCCTGCACGGCCATATGGGCAAAGGCCCTGACGGAGGCATCCAGTGAGTAATGTTCCTTGGTATGTTCGGCATAGCGACTGGACCAGACTGCAAGGGCATCAGGATGGTCTACCCACCAGTCGATTTGCGAAGCTAGCGCCTGAGCCTTGCCGACCGGGAAGAGCGAATGCTGCGTCAAGGCGAAATGACCGGCGGCGCTCAGGATGGATCGGGCGATAACCGGGACTGCGCCGCAGGCCATCCCCTCCAGGACGCTGACCGATTCCAGATCCGCTATTGATGGATGAACCAGCAGGTCGGCCTGCCTGAGCAGATCGGGCATGGTCGCGTTCTGATGGAATCCAATAGAGACCTGCATGCCGTCCAGCTGCCGGGCGGCTTCTGCCTTCAGTCGGTGCTCCATGGGTCCTGTACCAGCTATGGTCAGACGGATCCTGCGTCTGTTTTTGCAAAGAGCCAAGGCACGGATCAAAGTCAGATGGTCCTTTTCCCGGGCCAGCCTGCCAGAGGCCACAACCTGGATCAGCCGACCGGATCGCTGCCGTTCGTATCGGTCCCGCTCATATCGGTCACCAGGGTTGAACCTGGGCTGGTACCCGTTGGATATGACGTGCAGGCAGGCCTTGTATCCATGCGAGCGCAGCAGGTCGGCCGTCAGCTGGGTGGGAACGTGGATGTGCCTGACATGGTCGTAGAGCCAGAACCGAAACAGCCTGTAAATGGCCGCATCCACCCCGGGCAGGTAGCGCAATGGGCCAGAGGAATAGGTGATGTTCTCAGGCTGAATGTGAAAGCCGGCTGTCACCGGTATGCCCATGGATCTAGCTTGGGACAGGGCGGCGCGGCCGAAGGCGAAAGGTTCGTAAATATGAACCAGATCCACACCGGCAAAGGCTCTTCGGAAGAGATCCGGATCAGCACGAGCGAAGCTCATCTGCTGCCTGGCCGCCACACTGGAGACCAGAGGAATGCGATGCACCCGTGCCGGATAGTCGGTCGATCCCACCCCCACCAGACGGACCCGATGTCCCAGCGCCTCCAGGCCCTGGGCGTATTGGATGGCGGAGTTGGATGTCCCGTTGCCCCTGTTGCCAAAGGAGTCCAGGACCAGGGCCAGCGTCAGGCGATCATGATCCCTCATCAGCGTTCCCTTCGCTGTTCATCAGTAGCAGCCTTGGGCCGGACCAAGACAGGGCGACGACCCGATTGCACCCACTAATTGCAGTCACTATTAGTAGGAGAAGGCCGGGACGGCTGCCCCACGGTAGTAGCGGTTGATGGCGTCAGCCACATATCGGCTGTGGTAGGCGGAGACCAGAGCCTTGTAGGCGGGGTCGTTCTTGTCGGCCTGCCTGGCCACGATGATGTTGACATAGGGGTGATTGGCTGGCGATTTGAGATCGCCGGGCACCTGGTAAATGGCATCCTGGATCTTCATGCCGGCATCCAGGATGAAATTGGTGTTGGTGATGCCGGCCGCATAGTCGGGCAGAACCTTGACGATTCCCGGTGGGTCGACCTGGTCCAGGACCAGCCCACGCGGGTTGTCGACGATGTCTTCGGGAACCGGCGTGGTGGCCTTGGGGTCTCGCAACCCGATCAGTCCGGCGCTGGCAAGCACTTTCAGGGACCGGCCCAGGTCGATGGGATCGCTGGGAATGGCCAGCCGCTCGCCATGCCCTATCTGGTCGACGCTCCGGTACTTCTTTGAGTAAAGGTTGAGCGGTGAAATGTAGGTGTCGCCGATGGCGGCAAACCGATACCCGTGCTGCTTGGACTCCTGCTCCAGAAAGGCGTAGTGCTGGAAGGCATTCAGGTCGATCTCCCCATTGGCCAGCGCCTGATTGGCGTAGCGCCCATATTGGAAGGACCGGAGCTTGATTGTTATGCCTGCCCGGCGCTGGTCCAGCTCGTGCTGAACGGCCTTCCAGATTTCCTCATCGGCATCACCCACCAGGCCGATGCTGATCTCCCGCTGGCCACGTTCGGGCTGGTTGACCTTGACATAGGCCACGCCCATCAGGACGGCGACCACCAGGATGACGACCGAGACAGCCGCCAGCTCTCGCTTGGCCCTGGTTCTTCTGGTGCTCATATCCGTCCTCCTTCATTGCTGGAACCTATCGCATCAGGAAACCTTGAATGCCGGCAAGCAGGCGCCCTTGTAGACACGGACGATGGTGTCGGCTACGGGCTTGGAATGATAGGCGCGCACCACTGCGGCGTAGGTGGGGTTGTCCCGCTGATCCTTGGTGGTGACGATGATGTTGATGTAAGGCTTGTTGGCCGGGTTCTGCAGATCGTAGGGAACCTCGTGGATGGCATCGTGCACGCTGCGACCTGCATCGACCACAAAGTTGGCATTGGTGACACCACCTGCGTAGTCGGGCAGCAGATTAAGGATGCCGGCCGGATCCACCTGCTCAATGCTCAGATGCTTGGGGTTGTCCACCACATCCTCGGGCAGCGGGTTGGTGGCTTTGGGGTCGCGCAACCCGATCAGCTTGGCATCGGCCAGGACCTTCAGGGCACGGCCCATGTTGGTGGCGTTGTTGGGAATGGCTACTCGGTCGCCGTCCTGGAACTGCGAGGGCTTGTCATAGCGCTGTGAGTAGAGGTTCATGGGCGAGATATAGGTATTGCCAAGCACGGCCAGCTGATAGTGGTTGGTTTTCACATCGTCCTGCAGGTAGGCGTAATGCTGGGCGGCGTTGAAGTCCACCTCGCGGTTGGCCGTGGCCTGGTTGACGTAGATGGCGTCCTGGAAGGGCTTGAGCTCGATTCTGATGTGTTCACCCCGCCGATCCAGCTCTGTCTGGACGGCCTTCCAGATCTGATCGTCCGAACTGCCGATGACGCCGACCTTGACGACCTTGACATCGGCACCTACCTGGTTCAGACGGACATCGGTACCGACCACCAGCGCCAGCAGGAGGACGATGACCAGACTGAGCGCCGCCAGCTGGATCTTAGCTCTGTTCTTTTTGCCGACGCGACTACGACCGACCACGATAATCTGACCTTTCCCCGGTTGCTCAGTGTTCGACGACCTCGGCCAGAAGCCGGCCGAACAGTTCGATCAGGGCTATGAAGATGACCAGCACGATGATGGTGGCGATGGTCACGTCGTTCATGGATCGCTGGTAGCCCAGACGGATGGCAAAGTCACCTAGACCGCCGCCGCCCACGATGCCCACGGTGGCGGTCTCGCCCACCAAGCTGACGATGGTGATGGTGGTCACCCTGATGATTGAGGGGATGCCCTCACGCAGGTAGACGTGCCAGATGATCTGCCAGGTGGTCATGCCCATGGATTCCGCCGCCTCAACATACCCGGGGTCCAGACCGGCAAGGGCCGACTCGATCTGCCGGGAGAAGAAGGGAGTGATGCCTACAACCAGCGGGAAAATCGCCCCCTTGGGCCCGATGGCCGTACCCATGAGCATCCTGGTCACCGGCACCAGGGCCGCCGCCAGAATGATGAAGGGGATGGAGCGGAAGAGGTCGATCAGTTTGTCCAGGATGGTGAAGACCAGGCCGTTGTGGCGGATGCCGTCACGTCGGCTGATGATCAGCCCCACCCCGATGACCAGAGCAAACAGGAAGGAAATCACCCCGGAGACGCCGACCATGACCAGGGTCTGAACCATGCTGCTGAAGAACTCCGGCAGCCGGCTCATGACGTTGGGGAACCAGGTGGTAAGCAGGGACGTCATGACTTGAGAACCTCGATTCCGATGTTGCGAGAGCGCAGGTATTCCATGGCCTGGCGGATGTTTTCAGGGTCGCCGCCCATCCTGACCACCAGTCCGCCCAAGGGTGCCCCCTCCACCACATCGATGTCGCCGAAGATGATGTTGACGTCCAGGTTGTAGCGACGGCTGATGGTGGAGACCAGGGCCTCGGAGACCTCCTTGGAGACATAGGACATGCGCATGAGGATCTGTCCGGGTTCAAGGGCCACCAGAGGCGAATCGGCGGCCATCAGATCCTTGACCTTGTCCAGGTTGGAGGTGGTGGCAACGAAGGACTTGGTCAGCTGGGCCTTGGGGTCTGCAAAGACGTCGAAGACCCTGCCCTGCTCCACGATGACGCCCTTATCGATGACCGCCACCCGGTTGCAGATCTGCCTGATGACCGACATCTCGTGGGTGATCATGACCACAGTGATGCCCAGCTGGTCATGCAGATCACGCAGCAGTTGAAGGATGGAGCGCGTGGTGGTCGGATCCAATGCGCTGGTGGCCTCGTCGCTGAGCAGGATATCCGGCTCATTGGCCAGGGCTCGGGCGATAGCCACCCGCTGCTGTTGGCCGCCGGAGAGCTCAGCGGGATAATGGTCAGCCAGCTCGGTCAGTCCCACCAATTCCAGAAGCTCGGACACCCGGCCCCGTCGAGATGCACGGTCGCGGCCGTTCCCCCGCAGAGGAAGGCCCACATTATCGGCCACCGTCCTGGAGGGCATCAGGTTGAAGTGCTGGAAGATCATACCCGTACGACGTCTCAAGTCCCTCAACTCGGCCGGAGCCAGGTCCTTGACCTCGCGGCCGCGGACCTTGACGCTGCCCGAGTCATAATCCTCCAGCCCGTTGATGCAGCGGACCAAGGTGGACTTGCCCGCTCCGCTCAGGCCAATAATGCCAAAAATATCCCCAGTCTCGACGGTCAGATCGATGTCGGCCAGTGCCGTCTTGTCTTCGTCGTCGTCGCTGTGATAGGTCTTGGTCAGGTGCTCCATCCGCACCGCCGGTGTCCGCTCGCTCACGTTCCCGCCTTCCCTGGTCGACTGGATGACATGGTAATCGTCCCGGCGGCCAGTGGACAAGCAGGCCTCTATAGATGTCGTTTATAGGCATGTATCGATAATTCACCTGCTTGGTCTACGGGTCGGTGGCAGAATATGGGTATGAGCGCATCCGGTCAGCAGCGGATTATCAACACTATCAATCCTGGGGAGCGACCGTTCGGCTCTCCTCTGGGTCCAAGACCCACACGAGTCCTTCTCTTAGGGGCCGGCGAACTCGGCCGTGAGATTGCCATCAGCCTTATGCGGCTGGGAGCTTGGGTGGGTGCGGCGGACTCATATCCCGGCGCACCGGCCACCCAGGTGGCTCATGCCGGCTATCAGGTGAAGATGAGCGATCCGCAGGCCCTGGAGGACCTGATCGACAAGGTCCAGCCCGATTTGATCGTGCCTGAAGTGGAGGCCATTGCCACAGACCGCCTGGTCGGTGCCGCGGCCCGGGGCATCCAGGTGGTGCCTGCCGCCCCCCTGGCGGCCATGTGCATGGACCGCCGGGCTCTGCGCGTCTTCGCCCACGAGCAGGTGGGCCTGCCTACTACCCCCTACCGATTCGCCGACTCCCCCGAAGAACTGGCCAGCGCGGCGGACCAGGTGGGCTACCCATGCATGGTCAAACCCCTGATGAGCTCCTCCGGCCACGGGCAAACTCTGGTACGGAGCAGAGAGGGCTTGCCGCAAGCCTGGAATTCTGCGTTGACCCAGGGCCGGGCAGCCACCAAACATCAAGGCAAAGCCGAAGTCATCGTAGAGGCTCTGGCCCCCCTGGCCCATGAGCTGACCGTTCTGACCGTGGCTTCCTCTGCCGGCGTTGCCACCTGCACGCCCATAGGCCAACGGCAGGAGGACGGGGACTACCGGCTCTCCTGGCAACCGGCGGAGCTCAATCCCGACATCTTGCAGCAGGCTCGGACCATGGCCACCCGGCTGGTTGAGGCCATGACCTCCCTGGCCCGCCAAAGCGGCGAGACCGGTTGGGGTATTTACGGAGTGGAGATCTTTGTTCTGCGCGACGGTTCGCTGCTCTTCAACGAGGTAGCGCCGCGCCCCCACGACACCGGCATGGTGACCATGATCTCCCAGCGGCTGACCGAGTTCGATCTTCACGCCAGGGCTATTCTGGGCGTTCCAGTCCACCAGGAGGATCTGGCCCTGAGTCTGCCGGAGGGGACATGCGCGGTCAGCCGTCCCATCCTGGTCAAGGGCCAGGGACCGGTCAGCTTCCAAGGTTTGCCGCAGGCCCTGGATCACCCAGGCACTGATCTGCGCATCTTCTCCAAGCCGGAAGTGCATGGTCAGCGTCGCATGGGCGTAGTCCTGGCCCTGGGTCCTGACCTGCAGACCGCCACCGAACGTGCCGAAGCTGTGGTCAACGATCTGAAACCCCGGGTAGGCGCGGGGATGTAACCCGGGCTTGCTATGGTGGTCGTGTCCCAAGCAGTGCAGAAGTTTCCAATTCGCAACAAACTCGAGGAAGGCGAACAGTGGAAAAGTTGGGAATGCGCTATCAAGGCAAAGCCAAGAAACTGTACGAGACGGATGATCCAGACATACTCTGGGTTGAGTACACTGACCAGGCCACCGCGGGGAACGGGGCCAAGAAGGCCAATATCGAAGGCAAGGCCAGACTGAACAACAGAATCACCACGGTGATATTCTCCCTGTTGGCCCGCCGGGGCATACCCAGCCACTTCGTACGCAGCATCTCCGACACCGAACAGCTCAACCGTCGGCTGGACATGTTCCCCCTGGAGATTGTCATGCGCAACCGGGCCGCTGGCTCCTTCGCCCAACGGTACGGGGTTGCGGAAGGCACCGCCTTGAAGCAGCCTGTGCTGGAATTCTTCTACAAGTCCGATCCCCTGGATGATCCGTTTATCAACCGGGACGACATTCTGGCCCTGGGATTGGCCACTGAGCAGGATCTGGACATCATCGCTGCTAAGACCCGGGAGATCAACGGGGCGCTGACCGGCATCTTCCGCGCCATCAACGTGGAGCTGGTGGACTTCAAGATCGAAATGGGCAAGACCGGTTCGGGCATCATCCTTCTCGGCGACGAGATCACCCCCGACACCTGCAGGCTCTGGGCTATCAGCAACAATCATGACGGCCATGTCACCCACCTGGACAAGGACATCTTCCGCAGGGACCTGGGCAGCATCATTCCGGCTTATCAAACCATTCTGGATGGGCTCACCGAATTGGAGGAGCGCGAAAGCCAATCGAACAGCTGAATCGGTCGACCCGGAAGCGAGCATATCGCCTCCGGGTTTTTCATTGGTCCCCAACCAGTCCATCGCGAAAGGATCCATTGTGCTCTTCCGTGTCTATACCGAGAAAAAGCGTGGCTTCGACCAGGCCGCCGACAGGCTTGCCGAACAGCTGCGCACCCTGCCGGGCGTGCAAGGGCTGACCGGCCTGCGCATAATCAACCGTTACGATCTGGAGGGAATCGACGAAGACCTCTTCAAACGTTGTCTGCCCACGGTCTTCGCCCAGCCCCAGACCGATCTGGTGGCCACCCAACTGGAGCAGGCCCTGCGCATGAAGGGTGACGAGGACCTGCCGCCACTGGACTCCCCCATGCTCTTCGCCGTGGCCCCCCTGCCTGGTCAGTTCGATCAGCGAGCCGATTCCGCAGCCCAATGTGTTCAGCTGGTCGGCCAGGGCGCCCGCCCCCTGGTTGCCACGGCCACCGTCTACCTGCTACAAGGCGATTTGGATGCCGAGCAGATCAAAGCCGTCCGCAATTACCTGGTCAATCCGGTCGACTCACGGGTGGTGGGGCTGGAGCAGCCCAAGACCCTGGCCATGCCTGACGAGGATCCTGATCCAGTGCCCGTGTTGGACGGATTTCGCGATTTGGCCGATCCTGAACTCAAAGCGCTGATCGACAAGCTGGATCTGGCCATGGATCTGCCGGATGTCCGCTTCTGCCAGGACCACTACCGTCAGGAAAAGCGAGACCCCACGCTGACCGAGCTCAAAGTGATCGACACCTACTGGTCCGACCACTGCCGGCACACCACCTTCAATACCAAGCTGGAGCGAATTAAGGCGGACAATCCCCGAGCCCGCGCCACACTGGAACGTTACCGGGCAATCCGCGAAGAGCTGGGCCGCCAGGACCGGCCGGAATGCCTGATGGACATGGCCACCATCGGAGCCAAGTACCTGCAGAAGCGAGGCATCCTGAACGACGTGGACCAGTCCGAAGAGGTCAACGCCTGCACTATCCGGACCAAGGTCGACGTGGACGGCCAGGATCAGGACTGGCTCTTCCTCTTCAAAAATGAAACGCATAATCACCCCACCGAGATCGAGCCTTTCGGCGGTGCCGCCACCTGCATCGGCGGAGCCATCCGCGATCCTCTTTCCGGAAGAGGTTACGTCTACCAGGCCATGAGGGTCAGCGGGGCAGCGGATCCCCGTCAGCCCCTGGATCAGACTCTGCCGGGCAAGCTGCCCCAGAGCCGAATCGTCCGTCAGGCGGCCGATGGCTACTCCTCCTATGGCAACCAGATCGGGCTGGCCACCGGACAGGTTCGGGAGATCTACCACCCCGGCTATGCAGCCAAGCGGATGGAGGTGGGCGCAGTGGTGGCAGCCACCCCGGCCGACCATGTGATCCGCCGTCGGCCTGCACCCGGCGATCTGATCATCCTGGTGGGCGGAAGAACCGGCCGTGATGGTATCGGCGGTGCCACCGGAGCATCCAAGTCCCAGAACGAAGAGAGCCTGGAACGTTGCGGGGCCGAGGTGCAGAAGGGCGATGCCCCTGAAGAGCGCAAGCTTCAGCGCCTCTTCCGCCGCCCGGAGGCAGCCAGGCTGATTGAACGCTGCAACGACTTCGGAGCCGGCGGCGTCGCCGTGGCCGTAGGCGAGCTTGCCGACGGACTGAACGTGGACCTGGACCGGGTGCCGCTCAAGTACAAGGGGCTGGATGGAACCGAAATCGCCATCTCCGAGAGCCAGGAGCGCATGGCCGTGGCCCTGGCTGCCGAAGACGCGCCCGCCTTCATCGACTACGCCCGGCAGGAGGACCTCGAGGCCACCGTCATCGCCGAGGTCACCGAAGAACCCCGACTGCGGATGACTTGGCGATCAGAGACCATCGTGGACATCCCCCGATCCTTCCTGGCTTCCAACGGCGCCCCTCACGAGGCCGATGCCCAGGTAACGGTTCCTGCTCCCTACCATGCCCCATTCGAGGTCCAAGGCAGCCTGGACGCGCGCATGAGGGCCCTACTTGCTGACATCAACGTCTGCTCCCAGCAGGGTCTGGCCGAGCAGTTCGACTCCACCATCGGCGCAGGCACTGTCCTCATGCCCTTCGGCGGAGCCCGACAGCTGACTCCGGCCCAGGCCATGGTGGCCAAGCTGCCGGTGGATGGACACACCACCACCGCCTCGGCAATGGCCTGGGGATTCAACCCCTGGATCAGCAGCAAGGATCCCTACACCGGCGCCTACCTGGCCGTGGTCGAGAGCCTGGCCAAGCTGGTGGCCAGCGGCTTCAGCCGTTCCCGGGCCCACCTGAGCCTGCAGGAGTACTACCCCAAGCCCGGCGCCGACCCCCGGCGCTGGGGTCTGCCGGTGGCTGGCGTCCTGGGAGCCCTCCAGGCCCAGCTGGATCTTTCCGTGGGTGCCATAGGCGGCAAGGACTCCATGTCCGGCAGCTTCGAGGACCTGGACGTGCCTCCCACCCTGATCAGCTTTGCCGTGGCACTGGGGCGAGCCAAGGATGCGGTCTCTCCCGAGTTCAAGGCCCCGAACCGGCAGGTCTACCTTTTGACGCCCGAATATCAGGAGGACGGATTGCTGCCCGATCCGGAGAGTCTGAGGGCCGTCATGGACCAGGTGGAGGCGCTGATCAGCCAGGGCCTGGTGGATGCTGCAGCCACTCCGGGCTACGGATGCATCGCCCAGTCATTGATGGAGATGTGCCTGGGCAACAGAATCGGGCTGAATCTGGCATCAAACACTGCCATATCTGCGCTCTTCCGTCCTGCCTATGGGAGCTTCATCCTGGAGACCTCAGGCCCAGAGCCCCTGTTCATTCAGGATTCCGGTCTGCATTTGCAGCTGCTGGGGCGCACACGGGAGGATTACCGCCTCCGCTGTGGCAGTGAGGGTCTGGACCTGGCTGAGCTTGAGGAAATCCGTGCCAGGGGTCTGGAATCCATCTTCCCATACCGAGGTCAAGGCGACCCGGTGCCGACCATCGGCCGCACCGACCGTGAGCATGGCAGGCCAGTAACGCGTAGAACCAAAGGGACTGCCAAGACCGCCCGACCCAAGGTGGTTATGCCCGTCTTCCCCGGCACCAACTGCGAGTTCGACTCTGCACGGGCCTTCCGGGACGCTGGAGCCCAGGTGGAGACCGTGGTCATCCGCAACCTGAACGCCGAGGACGTAACCGAAAGTTCCCGCCGCCTGGCCCAGGCCATCCGCAGCAGCCAGATACTGATGCTACCCGGAGGCTTCTCCGGTGGCGACGAGCCCGATGGTTCGGCCAAACTGGTGGCATCCTTCCTGCGTTCGGACCAGGTCGCCGATGCCCTCCAAGAGCTTTTGCAGGACCGGGACGGGCTGGTTCTGGGCGTCTGCAACGGCTTCCAGGCGCTGATCAAGCTGGGTCTGGTCCCTTATGGCAAAATCGTCACTGGGTCGCCCGAAGATCCCACCCTGACCGCCAACACCATCGGCCGCCATCAGAGCCGTCTTGTCCATACTCGGATCAGCTCCACACGCTCCCCTTGGCTGAGCGCCTGCCGGGTGGGCGACATCCACACCATGCCCATCAGCCATGGCGAAGGGCGGTTCGTGGCCGAGCCTGGCCTCCTGCGTACCCTGATCGACCGGGGGCAGGTGGCCGCCCAGTATGTAGATGAGCAGGGCCGTCCCTCCATGGATCCGCTGGTCAACCCCAATGGATCCGACATGGCCATCGAGGCCATCACCAGTCCGGACGGCCGGGTGCTGGGCAAGATGGGCCACACGGAACGCAGCGGCCCCGACCTGTATCTCAACGTGCCCGGAGGCCGCCCGCAGCCGCTCTTCCAGTCGGGAGTGGACTACTTTGCCGCCTAGGGGAAAGGACATAGACCATGTCGTTGGAGCTTGAAGGCATTCACGAGGAGTGCGGTATCTTCGGAGTCTGGGGCCACCCCGATGCCGCCCGGCTGACCTACTTCGGCCTGCATGCCCTGCAGCACCGCGGCCAGGAGGGTGCCGGCATCGTTTCCAACGACCAGGGGCATCTGATCGGACGGCGGGGCCTGGGCCTACTGACTCAGGTCTTCCCGGACGAGTCCAGCCTGACGCCGCTGACCGGAGACAGGGCCATTGGCCATGTCCGCTACGCCACGACCGGCTCAGGGTCCATCGAGAACATCCAGCCCTTCGTCTTCCGCTTTCATGACGGGGACATAGCCCTGGCACACAACGGCAACCTGACCAACTGCGACAGCCTCAAGGCGGAGTTGGAGGATCAGGGGGCCATCTTCCACTCCAACTCCGACACCGAGGTGCTCATGCACCTGATCCGGCGCAGTCCTGAAAAGGACTTCATGGCAGCGCTCAAACAGGCCCTGCGCCAGGTTCATGGCGGCTTCGCCTACCTGCTCATGACCGAGGATGCCATGATTGGAGCCATGGATCCCAACGGGTTCCGTCCTCTCTCGTTGGGCCAGCTGCCAGGAGGGGCCTACGTCCTGGCTTCGGAAACCTGCGCACTGGATTTGGTCGGCGCCACGCTGGTGCGTGACATCGGCCCCGGCGAAATCGTACGGGTGGACGACTCGGGTTACAGCATCGAGCGCTATACCGATCAGACCTGCCTGTCCATCTGTTCCATGGAATTCATCTACTTCGCCAGACCCGACTCCAATATTTATGGGGTCAACGTCCACTCGGCCCGCAAGCGGATGGGTGCCAGGCTGGCCCGCGAAGCCCCGGTGGACGCCGATATGGTCATCGGAGTGCCCAATTCCTCCTTGTCCGCAGCCTCAGGCTATGCCGAGGCGGCCGGACTGCCCAACGAGATGGGGCTGATCAAGAACCAGTATGTGGCACGCACTTTCATCCAGCCCAGCCAGGCCATGCGCGAACAGGGTGTCAGGATGAAACTGGCCGCTGTACGAGGCGTCGTAGCCGGCAAACGGGTGGTGGTCATCGACGATTCCATAGTTCGAGGCACCACCTCGCGCAGAATCGTCCGTCTGCTTCGGGAGGCCGGAGCGAGCGAGGTGCACATGCGCATCGCCTCCCCGCCCCTGCGGTATCCCTGCTACTACGGCATCGACATCCAACGGACCTCCGAACTGATCGCCGCCAAGAAGTCCGTGGAGCAAATCAGGGAAGCCATCGGGGCCGACTCCCTGGCCTATCTGAGTCTGGACGGTCTGGTGGATTCCATCGGTCTGGGCCGTGACGCACCCTACCAGGGCCTTTGCGTAGCCTACTTCAACGGTGATTATCCCACGCGACTTGACGACTATGAGCAGGGTTTCCTGGCCTCGTTGACCCCAGAGGACCGGGCCCGACTGGAGGCCTCCAAGGGATCCTACGGGCTTGACATGCCTGCAGGGTCGGGGCAGAAAACATACCAATGAGCATTAGCGAAGAGCAGAACAGGCAGCGCAGAGAAAGGGGCATCCATGCCGAAGGCATATGAGCAGGCTGGGGTATCGGTGGAGGCCGGATATGAACTGATTGACAGGATCCGTTCCCACACGGCCAGAACCCATAGGCCGGGCGCCGGAGACATTGGCGGCTTCGGCGGCGACTTCGACCTGTCTGCGCTCAATTACCGCCATCCTGTTCTGGTTTCGGGCACTGACGGCGTGGGTACCAAGCTGATGGTGGCCAGGGAAGCCGGCCGCCATGACACCATCGGTCAGGACTGCGTGGCCATGTGCGTCAATGACATCATCGCCCAGGGGGCCGAACCGCTGATCTTCCTGGACTACATCGCCTGCGGACACAACGACCCGGCTCTGCTGGAGCAGGTGGTCAAGGGCGTGGCCGACGGCTGTGTCCAGGCCGGGGCCGCCCTAGTAGGCGGGGAGACCGCAGAGATGCCTGACATGTACCAGCCTGATGAATACGACCTGGCCGGATTCACCGTGGGTGTGGTCGAACGGGAGTCCCTGGTGGACGGTTCGGCCATCAAAGAAGGCGACCAGCTGATCGGCCTGCCCTCCTCAGGAGTCCACTCCAACGGATTCTCCCTGATTCGCCAGGCCCTGCTGGACCAGGGAGGCATGAAGCTGGAGGATCGGCCCTACCAGCTTGGCGGACGGACCCTGGGAGAGGAACTGCTGACACCCACCCGCATCTATGTCAAGGCCCTGCGTCCGCTCTTCGCCTCCGGCCTGCTCAGGGGCGCTGCACACATCACCGGAGGCGGCTTCGTGGAGAAGGTGCCCCGGATTCTGCCCGAGGGGCTGGCGGCCAGCTTCAACCTGAATGCCTGGAAGGTGCCGCCCATCTTTACGATGATCGAGGAGATGGGCAGGGTCGACCATCTGGAGATGTACAACATCTTCAACATGGGCATTGGAATGGTTCTGGTCGTCTCCCCTGACCAGCTGGACCAGGCACGCGCAGTCCTGGATGGGGAGCAGGAGTCCTACACCCTGATCGGACGGGTGACGCGTGCTCAAAACGGCCAGCAGGTCATTCTTAACGAAGACGGTCGTCAGTAATAGCGAGAGGAGCCCATCATGGCGGACAAGGTACTGGTCATCGGGTCGGGAGCCAGGGAGCACGTCATCGCCACCACCCTGCTGGCTGGGCCAGGAGTGGATCGGGTCTGGTGTGCCCCGGGCAACCCGGGCATGGAGCCGGACGGCATCAGCCTGCTGCAAGAGGATTCCTCGCAGCCTGAAAAACTGATCGCCGCAATACGCGAACTGGGAATCGACTGGGTCTTCGTCGGACCCGAGGCTCCTTTGACGGCTGGGTTGGTCGACGAACTGCAAGCTGCCGGCATCCCTGCCTTTGGACCCACCAAGGCTGCGGCCCGCATCGAGGGATCCAAGGGCTTTGCCAAGGACTTGATGCGCAGGCATGGGATCCCCACCGCCGACTATGCGGTCTTCCATGACCTGGAAACAGCCAAGGCCTATGTGCGCTCGCACGGCGCACCGGTGGTCATCAAAGCTGACGGGCTGGCAGCCGGCAAGGGAGTGACGGTGGCCGCCGACCTTGACCAGGCCATGCAGGCCCTGGATGCCATCTTCATCGATCATAAGTTCGGACAGGCCGGAGCCCAGGTGGTCATCGAGGATCAGCTGGTGGGCCAGGAGTGCTCGCTCATGTGCTTCGTCCGGGGCGAGCGGTTCTGGCCCATGCCACTGTCACAAGACCACAAGCCCGCCTATGACGGGGATCGGGGCCCCAACACCGGCGGCATGGGAGCCTACTCCCCTCTGCCCCAGTTCGGACCGGAACTGACCCAAAAGGCTTTGGATGCCATCGTCGCCCCCACCGTCCGTGCCCTGGCCCAGGAAGGCAGTCCTTTCACCGGGGTTCTCTACACGGGATTGATGGTCACCGACCAGGGCCCTCAGGTCATCGAATTCAACGCACGACTGGGAGACCCGGAAACCGAGGTAGTCCTGCCTGCCCTGACCAGCGATTTGGGCACGGCCATCCGCACGCTGATGGAGGGCGGAGAGCCTCAATTCACCTGGGACAGCTCCCACAGCCGCCTGGGTGTGGTCCTGGCAGCCCAGGGCTATCCCGGCAATCCCAAGACCGGGGTTCCTGTGCCTGTGATCGCTCCGGAACCTGACCTCAGAGCCTACTACGCCGGAGTGTCCGGCTCAGCTTCAACTGGTCTGACATCCTCTTCGGGAAGGACCGCCCTGGTTGTTGCCCAAGGCGACGACCTGGCCCAGGCAGCCCGCCGAGTCTATGACCGTCTGGACGGCTTGTCGATGCCTGGGCTCTTCTACCGGCACGACATCGGCCACCACGGTCTGGAAGCCTAATTGGCCGAGCTGACTGCGCTCTCCCTGTCCTTGTCTTGGTTTTGCTCCTCCTGGCGGGCTTGCTCCTTGGCCTTCTGCCGGGCGGCATCCGAACGGCGGGTGGGCGTGGTGGTGAAGCCGGTTCCCTGCAGGTAGTGCTTGCCTGCCATGATGTCGTACTGGATCAGCTTGTAGTCATTCAGAAGCTGCCGGGTGGCCCGGTCGAAGTCACGGGCGTTCATGGGCTGGCCCTGGGCATCCAGATAGTTGGTCTGCCCTGCCGGGATCCTGTTCCAGTCCTGGATCTGGTTGGCCACCGGAGGCTCGATGGCGCTGATCTTTTCGTGCAGCTCGGTCAGGAAGGCTGTGAAGGGCGAGACCTTGGCACCCATGTGCTCGGCCGCCTGGGCCTGGAAGAAGTTGGGCGAGGAGTAGGCGCTGTTGCTGACCTGTGCTCCCGAGGAATCCGAGGCCTTATTGGACCAGATGAAGTAGTCGGTCAGATGCAGGGCCAGGGAGTTGTGCTCGTCCCAGCTGGCCGTGCCATAGATGCCGGGCAAATGATCCCCGTAGAAGATCACAGTGACCGGCTTGCTCTGGGAGTCCAGGCTGTTCAGGAAATCTGCCGTGGCCTGATCGGTCAGACTGACCCCCTTGGCGTAGGTGCGGATGGATTGCATCTCATCGTCACCTAGAGGCCTGTTGGGGTCGGAGGAATTGACCGAGAAGTTGTTGTCGTCATACCAGTCGTTGTAGGGCATATGGTTCTGCATGGTGATGACCTCGACGAACTGGTTGCCCTTGTCGTCACCCATCTGCTCCAGAGCGGAATCATAGGCAGAGCGATCCCCCACATACTGGCTGCGGTCGATGCGGTCCTGGTGGGCTATCTGGTCAGGGCCAGTCAGTGAGTAGAAGTGCGAGAAGCCGAACTTCTTGTAGTTTTCGGCCCTGGAATACATGGAGGACTCATAGGGATGGAAGGCCAGAGACTTGGATGGAGATCCCCAGGCCTGGTTGACCGTGGGTATCCAACTCAAGTGAGGGATGACCTGCTGATAGGGAGAGGTCAGCGAGGGATCGAAGTTGGCCATGGACAAGCCAGTCATGGCCTGGAACTCCAGATTGGCCGTGCCGCCGCCGTAGCCGGAGGAGAGCATGAGCCCGCTGGTGGTTCCCTCCTTGATGGATCTGATGTGGGGCATGGGGTCCTGGTTGAGTGCGACGCCTGGCACCCGCGTGGGATCCGAGAACGACTCAGAGAGGATGTAGACCAAACTCGACTCATTCATATAGGACTTGCGGTCACGGTTGATGCGGTCCGCAGAACGCTGGTAGCGGTGGGCCAGAGACTGCATGGTGGCACGGCTGTATCCGGCGGGCTGGTCCATGACCTTTGGTCGCAGCTGCCGAGAGAAGGACACGAAGACCCCGTTGCGCTGGGCATCATAGACCGAGTCCCACATGGAGGGTATGTCGCCCATGTACTGCGAGAAGCGATAGGCGGGGCTGCCATAGGTGCCCACAGTGGACATGAACAGTGCCACCACCAGGGCCGGGACCAGGACCCCTACCGTACGCAGTCCCGCGCCCAGGGGCTTGTTGCCAGTGGCAACTGGACGGCCGCGACGGGCATCCATCCGTGTCACCAACCAGCAGAGCACTCCGAGAATAACCAGAGCCACGATTCCCAACCCGATCATGAGCAGGGACCGGACCGGCAGGAAGGAGACCAGGTTGGCCGCATCGGCATGGAGGAAATCCAAATCCGAGGGTAGGACGGCTTCATACCGTGCACGCACCTTGAAACGTTCGATGACTGCAATGACCGCGCAGATGGCCAGAATCAGCCCTGATGCCGCCCAGAATCGATTGGTCAGGTAGGCCAGAGCCAGATAGACCAGGCCCACAGCCAGCATGTTGAGCACCAGGACGAACCGGCGCTGGGTCCACATGGCCGAGATGAAGCCCCAGAAGCCGATCAGCGGGTTGGAAAGCTCTACGCGGGAGCTGTTCAGGGAGACCCCCCACTGCAGGATGCCCACAGACAGGAAGTTGATCAGGATGAAGGCGAGCAGGTAGACCCACCCACGCACCCGAAGACGTCCGGTCATGTTCTGCATCCGGGATGTCCACCGGCCGGGCTGACGCTTACGATCCTTCACCGCTTACTCCTGACTTTGGCGACTGGGCCCAAAGGCCTTTACCGATACCTGTGCCATTGTTCCCATCAAGGACGACAAGCCCCGTGAAAACACCCCTTAGCGAACATGAAGAGAGGACGGGCCCATCAGGCCTTGGTGCCCGGCACCCGCTTGACCAGGGCGCTGATCCAATCCTCCAGGTTCCGGTACTTATCGGGGCGCTGCTCGCTGACTTCGAACACCGGCACATGGGCTTTACGGGCCTCAATGGCCAGATCCTTGGATGTTCGGTTGACTTCCTGGGTGTTGAGCACCAACATGTCCAACTGCCCGGAGGTCAGCAGATGGCGAAAGGCCACCAAGTCCTCGGGCGAGGGCTCGCTTTCGTTGGCGGCCGCCCGCAGGTACCCCTCTGGGGTCAGATCCTCCATGCCCAGATCATGACAGAGATAGTAGGCAGCCGATTCCGTGGCCGCATAGTGCCGGCCTTGGGTCTGCTTGCGCGCTTTGGCAATCAGATCGTCCAGCCGGGCCTGTCGACCCTGCCAGTCCTGGTAGGCCTTGTCAAAGTCGGTCCCGCGACCTGGGCGCAGCTGCCGGTAGGCCTCATGCACAGCCTTGGCAGCCGCTCTCCTGCTCTGGGAGGAAAACCAGAGATGGGGATTGTCTCCGGCCTTGTGCCCTGATGCCTTGGATATGTCCACCAGCCGGGCCTGCCCGGTTTCAGCGGCCTTGGCTGCCCAGTCGTCAATTCCGGCCCCGTTGACTATGACCAGATCTGCGCGGCTGATCCGGGCGATGTCTGCCGTTGTCGGCTCATAGTCATGGGCATCAGTGGAGGTGTTGCTCAGAATAGTATCCACCCGAGCCTGGTCGCCTCCCAGGTCCACGGCCAGGGACTGCCACTGATTGATGCTGGTCACCACTTGCAGAGTGCTGGACTTTGCAGCTGACGAGGATGATTCACTCTTCCCGCAGCCAGTCAGACATGTCAGCAGGGTCAGTCCTGCCAGCAGGGCTGCGACCAAGGTTCGGGTCCGACGGAAGCGTGTACTGCTGGAGTGCATGGATGGGGATTCCTTCCTGGCGGCGGCGCTATATGGGCCTGTTGCCGTACCTGCCGAACGTTACTGAGATTGATTATCAATAAATCTACCATAGACGAACCCGTGACCGGGATCCGGGGATTCGGGCCTGTCAAGAATGAATGCCTGCCTAAATAGTCTCCGTGAGCCCGAACATTCCCTATACTGAACTGCGGATGTATTTTCCTTGGAAGGAATGGCATGGGTGCATGGCTGGCAAAGGTCCATCTGACCCAGGGATGGCTGCCTGCGTCACTGTTTGCATTGACGGCCTTGGCCCTGATCGTGCTGACGCTGACCGGACTGACACACGGACGCTGGCGGACCCTGCTGCGGCAGGCGGCCATTGCCCTGGGCATAGGAGCCTTGGGACTGTTGGCCACCTGGCTGGTCTCCGATGTCTTCATGCTCTTCGGTGTCTCCCTGGGTTGGATGGTTATCATCAGCGTGGCCTTAGGCTTTCTTGCCGTGGGGTTCGCCGTCTGCATCCTGATCACCGCCCGGGGGTGGCGCCGGATCCTGGCCGCACTGACCGTCCTGCTTTGTCTGCTTTCCACCGGGCTTCGCGTGGATATCATCTACGGCGAATTCACCACCTTGGGGTCCCTGTTCAGCGTCTCCCTCTACCCTGATTACCGAGACCACAAGGCAGCCAGACCGGCCATGAGCGTGGCCCAGTGGCGATCCCTGGCATCTAAGGGCGAACTGCCCTCGTATCCGAGTGCCGGCCGCTCCTATAGCATGCTCATCCCCAACGGGCGCTCCCGGTTCGCGGCCCGGCCAGCTGATGTCTACCTGCCGCCCGCCGCCTTGAGCGACAGACCGCCTGCACTGCCTGTATTCGTTCTTCTGGCCGGCCAGCCCGGCAGCCCCGACCGGCTCTTCACGGCTGGAGCCATTCCGGCCATGATGGATGCCTATGCTGCCCGGCACGAGGGCCTGGCGCCAGTGGTGGTCTCCCCCGACCAGAACGGGTCCTCCTCCCACAACAGCCTGTGCGTGGACTCCCCGGTCTACGGGAAGGCGGAAACCTATTTAAGTAAGGACGTGCCCACCTGGATCCGCACAGAGCTGCCCGTCGCCGACCAGTCCCAACAGTGGGCTATAGGCGGATTCTCCCAGGGCGGGACCTGCTCTACCCAGCTTGGGGCACGGCATCCCGACATCTACGGGAACATGCTCCCAGCCGACGGAGAGCTGGAACCGACGCAGGGTCGGCAAGAGCAGATGATCCGCGACTACTTCGGCGGCGACAAAAGACGCTTCCTGGCCCAGGTCCCAGCCAGGGCCATGCTGGAGCGGGCACCCTCGCACCAGCGCCTGTTCACCGCAGCCGGATCCAACGATAAGGAGTCCCAGCACAATATGATGGTCATTGCCAAGGCCGCCACCCAGGCAGGCATGAAGGTGCAGGCCGTCGTCACCCAGGGCTCGGGCCATGACTGGCACACAGTCAAGACCGCCTGGGAACCCGGGCTGGAGTGGATGGGCGAAGCCATGGGACTAGGGCCAATGTCCCGGCCGCTTGCAGATTTTCCGAACATTATCGAAACCAGCATCCACTGAACCGCCGACAGGCCAAAGCGTTCAAGCAGATAAGCAGAAAGAGCCGCCGTAATCATGGAGACAACGAATAAGGGATCCGGACTGATGGAGCCTTCGGCCAAGACCGTACTTTTGCGGGACCTGACCCGATGGATCAGACGTCACGCCTTTGCGCTGGCTTTCAGCCTCGGACTGGTCCTGCTCAACCTGATCAGCTGGCTGCTAATCTGGCTGTTGCGCATCCCCGGCAGGACACGGCTGGGCCTGCCCTTGTCCGACCTGATCATTCACCAGGCGCCACATCCCGTTCATGGCCAGGGGCGTCCCTCGCTCCTGGTCCAGTTCGCACGGCTGCTGGTATCCCTGGTCATCACCCCCGGTCCTCTGCAACTGGTCATAGATGTGGCCCTGGTCCTGGTTATGCTATGCATCGCCGAGACCCGACTGGGTCGCAGGCGCACCGTGCTCGCCTCAGTCATCAGCGCTGTAGGCGGCGCGGCTATCGGGCTGGTCATCTGCACCCTGATCAATGCCCTTCAGGACCATTGGGCCTGGTTCATCCGGGTGCCCATGACACTCAGCCCCATCATCCTGGTGGTCGGATCCCTGATGGCATCCATCCCCTTCAGCGACTTCCTCTGGCGGCGCAGGATCGCCACCATAGGCTACACGGCCTTGATCCTGATGGTTTTATATACCGGCAACCCCGGCTACTACTGCGCCCTGGCGGCAGCGCTCATCGGCCACCTGACCGGCCACCTCTGGCACGGACCGGTCAAGGACGCCAATCCGCATGGCCATAGCGGCTCATACGAGACCCGCCACCTGCTGGGAGCCGTCTCCACGGTTCTGGCTCTTGGCCCACTGGTCACCGTCTCCTCCAAAATCCGTGCAGGATTCTTCACCCCGCTGGGTATGTTCCTGGGTTCGGACCCTGGCGGCAGCGCCGCCCTGTCCCGCTGCCTGGCCAAGAACAACCAGGCCAGCTGCTATGCACAGTATGGCTTGGTCGCCGGTCGAGCACCCACCAGCGTCTCGTCCTTGATCATGCCCACCCTGGTCCTGCTGGTGGTGGCCTGGGGCATCTACCATGGCCGCCGGGTTGCCGCTGTCACCAGTCTGGTCCTGAACGGCCTGACCATCGTCCTGGCTGTGCTCTACTACCTGGTTTTCCCGCTGACCATCGGCGACGGCCTGCCCCAGGCCATCCGTCACGGTGCTATTCCCTCTCTGCTGATCATCACTCTTCCTCCGCTGATTCTCAACTGTTTCTTGGCGCGCAACCTGCGCATCTTCCTGGTACGGACCAAGGCCTCACGCCTACAGGCAGGCTGGGCAGCCATCGGTCTGGCCTTTCTGGCCACAGCCGTGGGCTATCTGGCCTTCACCGCAGTCAGTCCCGGCTCCTTCCATCCCTGGCCCACCACCAGCAGAGCGCTCTCCCAACTGCCCGAGCTTTACCTGCCCAATGGTGTGGCCTCGCGCTTCCGGCCGGCTCTGGCACCACGTACTCCGACGGGGATAATCGTTAGCCACGGAGTCGGGCTGATCTTCTGGCTGGTGGTCCTGGTAGTCCTGCTCTCCTGGATGCGCAGCTCGGTCATCCAGAACGGCAGCGAACGCCAGGAGGCCGATCGACTGGTCGAGTACGGAGGTGAGAGCATGTCCTTCATGACCACTTGGGAGGGCAACAGCTACTGGTTCTCCCAGAGCGGCCGTTCAGCCATTGCCTACCGGCTCCTGCACAGCATAGCCCTGACCACCACTGGTCCCTTCGGCGATCCTGAGGAGTATGCGGATGATCTGGACGAATTCACCCGTTTCTGCAACGCCCATTCCTGGTCACCGGTCTTCTACAGCGTCCACAAGCCCCAGCGTGATCTGCTGGCAGCCAGGGGCTGGTCCACCCTGACAGTCGGCTCGGAGATGGTGGTCACCCCCAGCCTTTGGCAGACCAAGGGCAAGAAATGGCAGGACATTCGCACAGCCATCAACAAGGCCAAGCGCGACAAGATCACCGACGTGCTGACCACATTCAACGACGCCTCCTGGGACGTCCAGTCACAGATTGTGGACATCTCGGAGCAGTGGGCTGAGCTCAAGGCGCTTCCCGAGATGAAGTTCACCCTGGGTGGCCTGGATGAGCTGAGGGACCCGCGCATGGCCATCCTCTACGCCGTGGACGACCAGGGCAAGGTGCTGGCCGTGACCAGCTGGATGCCCACCTACCGCCAGGGCCAGGTGATCGGCTGGACCCTGGACTTCATGAGGCACAGGACCGACAGCCCCAATGGAATCATGGAGTTCCTGATCGCACGGATGGCTGAACGGCTACGCGACCAGGGCACGGCGGAATTCATGAGCCTGTCGGCCGCTCCCCTGGCCGGCATGGACAGCAGCGAAGATCAGACCGCCTTCCTGCAACATGCCCTGCATATGGTGGCAGACCTGATGGAACCGGCCTATGGCTTCCGTTCGCTCTTCTTCTTCAAGAAGAAGTTCCAGCCCAGCGAGCACCCGGTCTATATCTGCTATCCCGACCCGGCTCAGCTGGCCCAGATCGGACTGGCTGTAGTCCAGGCCTACCTGCCCAATCTCAAGGCTTCGCAGGCCTGGGATGCCATCAAGACCATCATGCCCAAGGGCCGGGAGGATCACTGACGTCCGCCTGCCCAGAGTGGCCCTGACAGCTGCTGCACAGGCCGTAGACCTCCAAGGTGTGCGAGGAGACCGTAAAGCCATGCTCAGCTGCCACGGCCTTCAGCCAACCATCGTCCGGCGGGCTGATCTCCACGGTCCTGCCGCAGCGTTCACAAACCAGATGGTGATGGTGTTTCCGTTGGGCCAAACAGACCCGGTAAAGGCGAATGCCCCCATGCTCAATGCAGTCCAGGCTGCCGGACATATGCAGAGAGCCCAGCTGCCGATAAACAGTGGCCAAGCCGATTCGCTGGCCCGAATCGCGAAGAAGCCTGTGCAGCTCCTTGGCTGAGACGAAGTCGTTCTGGGACTGAAGAATTCTCCAGATAGCATTCTTCTGCCGCGTCCGGCGGCCGACGGATGAGCCAGCGTTCATGATTAGACACACTCCTTGGGCTCCACCAAGCCTACATCCGGATTGCCGGGACAGATGTGAGGATTCGGTTCAGTCCAGGTCGGACCAGCAGCCTGTGGCCTCCAGATCCTTGACCGTCTTCTCCAGATCGTCGGTCAGCACCGTCAGATGCCCCATCTTGCGGTCGGTGCGCACTTCGGCCTTGCCATAATCATGCAGGTACCATTCGGGGTGCTTCCCCAACAGCTTTCTGACCGGGGCCACATGCTGGCCCAGAACGTTGACCATGACCGCCGGACTGAGCAGACGAGGATTGGGCAGGGGCCACCCGGCGATGCCCCGGACGTGGGCATCGAACTGGTCCATGGAGCAGGCCTCAATGGTGTAATGACCGGAGTTATGGGGGCGCGGGGCCAACTCGTTGACTACCAGACCGCCATCGGGCATGACAAAAAGCTCAAGGGCCAAGGTGCCGGCCAGCTTGAAGCCGTCAGCCAAAGTCAGAGCCATGTCACGCGCGCGGTCGGCCATTTCAGGCTCGACCTGTGCCGGTGCCAGAGTCATGTGCAGGATGTTGTGGCGGTGCTCGTTGCGCACCATGGGGAAGGTGACATAGTCCTTCCCGTTGCCTGAGACCAGTATGGAAGCCTCGAAGGCGAAGTCCACGAACCCCTCCAGCACGGAGGGCGGGAAGTCCCGGCCCTTCATCCGCGCCTGCAAGGCCTGAAGATCCTCCTTGGTGCGCAGGACCGCCTGGCCGTGGCCGTCATAGCCACCGGTTCGCGTCTTGAGCACAGCGGGCATTCCCAACTCCTCCAAGGCTGAATCCAGCTGGTCAAGACTGTCAACCTGCCTCCAGGGGGCGGTATCAATGCCATGGCGGTTTATGAAGGTCTTCTCGTGAACCCGGTCCTGGGTGATCCTGAGCAAATCAGTCCCCTGAGGGATGGCCACACGATCCCTCACCTGGTCCAGCGCATCGGCATCCACATTCTCGAACTCGTAGGTGAGCACATCGCTGCGTTCGGCAAGCCTCTTGAGAGCATCCAGGTCGCCATAGTCGGCTGTCTCCTGGAAGTCAGCCACCTGAGCCGCAGGAGCATCAGGCGTGGGATCCAACACACCGATGCGGAATCCGTGGTAGCGGGCGCTCAGGGCCATCATCCGCCCCAGCTGGCCGCCGCCCACGATCCCGATGACGGACCCCGGCTCCAGGTGATCAATCCTCCCCTTCGTCTCTTCAGACAAGCTGGGCATTGGACGCCTCCACGGATCGGGCCAGCTCGGCACGGTAGTCATCCAGGGCCTGGGCCAGTCTTGAATCATTAATGGAGAGAATTGAAGCCGCCAGCAGGCCGGCATTGGTAGCCCCGGATGCCCCTATGGCCGTGGTCGCCACAGGAATTCCGGCAGGCATCTGCACGATGGACAGGAGTGAATCAACCCCGCTCAGTGCATGGGACTTCACTGGCACCCCGATGACCGGCAATGTGGTCTGGGCCGCCACCATACCAGGCAGATGGGCTGCTCCTCCGGCCCCGGCGATGATGACCCCTATGCCCTGGCTCCGGGCCTGATGCGCGAACTCCGCCATGCGCCCAGGTGTGCGATGGGCGGAGATTACCTCCTTGGTGTAGACGATAGCGAACCGGTCCAGCATCCGGCAGGCTTCCTTCATTGTCTCCCAGTCGCTCGATGATCCCATGATCACTGCGACGCGTGCCCCTTCATGTGTATTGTCAGCCATCGGCCCTCCAATGTTCATGCATATTTGATACTACGCAAGGCAGGGGAGAAGCCAGCCAATCGTGACGGTCCTATGGATGTAAAGGCCGGGCCTGGTGAACATCGTGTTCTCAGCGTCTCTAAACCGCCGCTCCAGACCTAGAATCATTGGATTGCATGACAGAAACAGACAGGAGGGTTATGGGCAAGCTTCTGGACAGCATCGACTCCCCAAAGGATCTGAAGGTTCTCTCCTTGGAAGAGCTGAATCGACTGGCCGACGAGATCCGTCAGCTGCTGATCCGCTTCTGTCGACGTCACGGCGGTCACCTGGGCTCCAACCTGGCCACCATCGAGCCCATCATCGCTTTGCACTACGTCTTTGATATGCCTCATGATCATCTGATCTTCGATGTCTCTCACCAGGCCTATACCCACAAGATCCTGACCGGTCGGCGCCAGGCCTACACGGACCCTGAGTCTCAGGAGGATTTGTCCGGATTCACCTCGCCCAAGGAGAGCCCCTACGACGACTTCATGCTGGGGCACACAGGCACCTCGATCGGCCTGGCCTGTGGGATGGCCGCCCAGCGGGATGCGACCGGCGGCAAGGCCAACATCATCGCCTTCATCGGGGATGGCTCCCTGAGCAGCGGGCCGGCCTTCGAAGGGCTGGACTGGGCTGCTGAACAGGGCGGCAACCTGATTATCGTGGTCAATGACAACGAAATGTCCATCGCCGAGAACCACGGAGGACTCTACAAGAGTCTGGCGGCCCTCCGTGCCAGTGGGGGACGTAGCCCAGACAATCCCTTCCGTGCCCTTGGACTGGACTATAGCTACGTGGAGGAGGGCAACCGGATCGAGGATCTGATCAAGGCTTTCCATCAGGTCAAGGACACCGATCATCCGGTGGTGGTTCATATCCACACCCGTAAGGGCCTGGGGCTGGGCCAGGGTAGCCATGGACGGATCGGGTCGGCGTCGATGGCCCAGAGCGATAGGAACCCAGCTCATATGACTTCCCTGCCCGATTTGCCCGCCGAAGGCCCGGTGGAGGCCAACCACTGGCAGGACGGCTTGGACTCCTTGGACCGCCTGCCCAATTCACGAAAGACTTACGGAAGAATGGCCATGCAGGCTTTGGAGTCCAGGTTCCCACAAGAGCCAGGCCTAACGGTCATCTCCCCTGCCACGCCGCTGTCCAATGGCATCGATCCTGACTTCCGCCAGCGGGCTGGAAACCACTACCGGGACGTGGGCATCGCCGAATCCCACGCGATAGCCTATGCTGCGGGCATCGCCAAGGCCGGAGGCACTCCCGTTGTCGCCACCTCGGCCACCTTCTTCCAGAGGGCCTACGACCAGATCGAGCAGGAGATGGCCTTGAACGGCAGCGCTGTGACCCTGCTGGTCTTTTCCACAGGCGTTGCCAAAACCGATGCCACGCATTCAGGCACGGCCGACATGGTTATGATGCGGGGCATCCCCGGACTGACCTGCCTGGCTCCGACCAGCGGGGCCGAGTTTCTGGACATGCTGGCCTGGGCCACTGGCCCGGCTCGGCAGCCGGTGGTAATCAGGGTGCCCGGCGAGCGCACACTGGCTACAGAACGGGCCGGGAAGCCGACAACGCCGGCTCCAGATCCCTCGAAGACCGATACTGAATGCGGGTCGGACCCTGCTCCCTGGGATCGCTATCGCATCCTGCAAGAGGGTAAGACCGTAGCCGTGCTGGCTCTCGGCGATGCGCTGCCACTAGGCCGCGACCTTGCAGATTCCTTGGAAAAGTCCATGGGGCTAAAGCCCACACTGGTGGACCCACATCGCTATGACCGCTTGGATGAACAGACCCTAAATGCACTGGCCAGCACCCACTCCCTGGTGGCCACCATCGAGGACGGTCAGCTGGACGGCGGCTGGGGACAGGCAGTGGCTGCATATTACGGACCTGCTCACATTCGCACCCTGGCCTTCGGAGCGGCCAAGGAGTTCAACGACAGGGTTCCCCAAGCCACCCTGATGGAAAGGTATGGCATAACCGTTCCTGCTATGGCTCAGGCCATCTCGGATGCCCTCGCCGACCAGGCTTCATAGATTTGACCCGCCGGTGGACCAAAGCGGGTACAATGAAAGGGTTTGGCCCCGTAGCTCAGCTGGATAGAGCAACTGACTTCTAATCTGTAGGTCGAGAGTTCGAATCTCTCCGGGGTCACCACTAGTCCTCCCTGCTTCAACCCAAGGAGCAAGGGTTCTTCGTATTCTTGTCCATCTTGCCATAGCAGCATGTGCTGCCCATGTATGGCTCGCGACGATCGCAGTTGCAGAAACAATATGGACAAGAAAGACAGCCATGAACAATCGGCATCAACCAATAGATCAGCAACCAAGCGACAATCAAGACCAAGCTCAGGCGAGCCAGAATTACTCCGACTATACGGGATAGGGCCAAGAGCCTTCCAGTCAAAGCTACGAGACTGCTTCCCCGCAGGGGAATCATTCAACAGCTGCCAACGGGTACCCGAATGCGGATCAATCTTGGCTGGCTTCGAGCACTCAGTGAGGACCGCAAAATTCCTACGGGCAAACCGCATATACACCTCAACCCAACGGCACCAACGGACCGACCCAAATTCAGCCTTGGCAACTTCAGACCCAGCATGTCAGCGGACCGGGCATGTCGAACAAGCTGAAGGTCAAAGCAGCCATCTTGGCTTTCTTCTTGGGCGGCTTCGGCATGCACAACTTACCAGATGGACGGCAAGGGCCTCCAGCTGCTGGATTGATCGCTCGGACCCAGTCCACAACTTTCTTATCCGCCTGCGATTCCATGGATGCTTTTGCGTCTCAACCTTCCTGCTTGGAGACGGCAGACAATCAGAAAGGCACAGCACAGGCGACCAGGCAGGAACTATCTCTCCAAGTAGTCAAGGATCGGATCAGTTCCGAAACTTGGCAACCATCTGGCTAAAAGCAATGCACGTCGCTTGATCGCTTCACGACACCCGCAGGATGCCGTGGGCACCCTTTTCGGCCAGACTCATGATGTGGTTGACTATGGAATAGTCGCCAGGCTGATCGACCTTGAGCTCTACGAAGCCGCCTTGGGCCGGCAGCAAGGGCAGAACCTGCGCTCCGGCTGGTGAGGTAGCGGCGGAATTCGCTCCTGAACCTCCGCCTATCAGATAGCGGCCTTCGGTCCAGACCGTATCGAACTGGGTTCCCACGATATGGAAGGACAGCGGCTGGTTGGGGCCGGTATCCAGAACCCAGATGCGGACCCTTTGCCCCTTCTCCAGCTTGAGAGGGTGTGCATCATATTGAAAGGCTCGTCCGTTGAAGGTCATGATATCCGGGGTCATGGCCGCCACTTTTTCAGCATCAGCAGTCCCTCCATTGGGCCCCAGATAAATCTCGGACTGGACCAGAACATATTCCGCAGCCACTGGTGGCAGGGTGCCATCATCCACGACCACAGCCCCGTACATGCCGTTGGCTATATGGTTTGACATGGGGTCGCTGCTGCAGTGGTACATCCATATGCCGGCCCGATCAGCAGTAAAGGTGTACAGGAGCTCCTTGCCAGGTTCTATGTTGCGCATCATGGTCTGGGGAACAGCCGGGCCTGCATGAAAGTCAATGGAATGGCTCATGCTTCCTTTGTTTCTGATGGTTACTTCAAAGGTGTCTCCCACCCGGCCTCTGAGCACCGGACCCTGAGCCAAGGGCCTCGATCCCTTATCCCGCGGATCGTCCGCGTCATCGAAGCTCCAAACCGTGCGCTCAAGCCCTGCTGCCACCTGCTCCTTACGTTCCTTGACATCCAAAGTGTATTTTCTTGTTCCAGCCCTCCCCTGGTCATCCAAGGGTGGAAGAGTGGCCTTGGCAGGTTCGCTCTTCTCAGCCTGCGCCTTGAGTTTGGCTGCTGAAAAGGCCTGGTTGATGGTCATCTTCCGAGCGGAGGACTGCATTTGCTCGGTAGCTGTTCCACCTTTGGTCTTGACCTTGAGCTCCATACCCATCTGACGGTGTCCTGCCAGTGAGCACCATCCTAATGTGTCGCCGCCCAGGACTCCCACATCGACCGAGATGCTCTGGCCTACAGGCACGGATCCTGTGCTCTTGCCATTGGCGAAAACCAAGTCGTGCCGCTGATCTCCGGTGTTCTGAAAATCTACAACCAGCCGGTCGCCTGCATCGATGGCGATGGTATCCGGCACAAAGGCCATCCCCTTTACCCTGATTGAAGCTCTGCTGGTGTGACCCGTCGGCTGGACACTCTTTGACGATGCCTCCTGGACGCCTCCAGTATTGGGCGCAGCCCCAATCGAAACAGCCAACGTCGGTCGCAGGACCATCAAAACCACGGCGGCCACCAGGACCAGCACAGTAACCGATGTGGCAACCAGATCCGTCCTCAGGGCCAAGGTCCCAACAAGTTCGGTATGCGAGTCCTTGGGCTGGCGACGACGGTAGCGTTTGGAAGCCAGGACCTGCTTGCCGCGAGCAGCCAGGTAAACCACGGTCAGCATCATGGAAAGGATTCCCAAGACATTCAGCAGGTTCCCCGCCTTCCACAAGGGCGTGTAGAGCCGGATGGCTCCAAGGAGCCTGATTAGCAAGCCAACCTGCATGAGCGCCCAAGCACCCCAGAGGAGGGGATGAAAAGGCAGAGGCCTGCGAATGACCGAGGGGACGATCATGCAGACATGGGCGATGACCATGGTCATGATGAATCCCACAGCCAGCGCATGCAGTGCCATATCGCCCCAGTAGGTGCTGGAATCCAAGGGTGCCACCATCCAGATGAGGGCAGCCAGAAGCCCCCAGGCGTAGGCCGACAGCATGCAGGTGCCCATGAATCCTGGCAGACCGCCGTGACGGAAGGTGCCCTTGGCTACGTCGTGACTGGCCATAACCAGGAGGAGCAGACCCAGGGACAATCCCAGAAGCGGATAACCGACCGAAGGTGCCATGGCTTGAACAGGCAACATCAGGACGGTCAGGAGGCTCAGACCCAGAATTCCCGATTCGAGGCGGACATCCGAGAAGACCGCCCTGGCCAGCTCCACCCGCTCCCCGACGATGGTCAGAATCAGGAAAAAGAGCCAGGTTGGAGCCAGAACCGAGGCATCCAATCCTGCAACCCATCCAAAAGCTCCGACCAGGCCAACCAGGGATCCGAGGACCTGTATGAGCACCTCTGCAGAAGGTTGCCGCCGCCAGATAGCCAGATACATGGCTGTCAGAACAAACATGGACAAAGTCCACGGAATACCGCCAAAAAGCTCCACTCTGACCCATGCCGGGGCAGCAGCGGGGCTTGAAACCATCAGCGAAAGCAGGCAGAGCAGGGACCCCAGCAAGCCCAAGGCGGGAGCAAGAAATCCCCAGGAGGGTTTTTTGGATCCGCCACTGCGATAAGCCACTGCCCTCTCAAGACCGATGGCAGCGCCCAAAAACCCATAGACCATGAGCCCACCATGCAGATCAGCTAAGGGCACCCTGTCTGAAGGGTGGATCAGATCCGCGCGAATCAGTGCCGCAACAAGACCAAGCAGTGCAGCCAGACCTGCGCCTATGAGCAGGGCCATCCTGGACCTGGGTAAGGCTGTTTTGCCTCCGGACTTGCGCATCTTCTGGTCGCTCTGCATGGATCTGTCCGCCTTGCCCTGGGTTGATAATTGATTTGATAGTTATACAATTTAATCGATGAGTCAGGAAATTCAAGCCCGCAAGCGACGGGACCAAACCCCCTCCAGGCGAAGAAGCGGGGAAGAGATTCGCTCCGCAATCTTGGATTACCTGCATACGTCAGCCGAACGGACCGGTACAGGTCTAACCGCCCAGCAAATCGGAGCAGCCTTCGGCATCCATCCGACGACTGCTCGTTTCCATCTTGAGCATCTAGTCAAACAGGGCGAGGCAGTCCGCCAAACAAGAGACGGTGATGGTCAATCAGTCGGTCGAGGCAGACCGGCTGTCATCTACTCTCCCACATCCATGAACCACGCCAGGGAGGATATGATCTCCTCGCTTTGCACTGCTCTCGAGACTGCCTGCCCCGATACTCGGAGCAGGAATGCGGCTGCTCTGAAAGCAGGTCTGGCCTGGGGTCGGACCCTGGCCCAGCAGAGGCGGGAGCATACAGAAAAGAGTGCGCCGTCGAGCATGACTCAGACGCTGTTGGATGTACTGAATACCTTGGGTTTTGCACCGGTGAGGACAGGGTCGGATTCAGCAAGTCTGTATCTGACCTCATGCCCCTTCCTGGACAGCGTCAGCAGCCATCCAATTATCTGCACAATCCATCGGGGCATGGTCCAGGGATTCGTGGAGAGCAGCAACAGCGCGACCAGGGACAGAAAGGCCCGTGTACTGCTGAAACCTCTGACCTCACCAAAAGGATGCTTCCTGAAAGTATCGAAAGCGGACAACCAATCAAGAAAGAGAGTCAAGCAATGACCTACGTAATCGCCCAGCCTTGTGTGGACGTCAAGGACAAGGCCTGCGTGGACGAGTGCCCGGTGGACTGCATCTACGAGGGCCCCAGGAACCTGTACATCAACCCCAATGAATGCATCGATTGTGGTGCCTGCGAGCCTGTCTGCCCTGTAGAGGCAATCTTCTACGAGGAGGACCTGCCGGAGGAATGGACCTGGTTCAAGGATGCCTCCGAAGACTTCTTTGCCCAGGTCGGTGATGCCGGCGGCGCCCAGGCCCAGGGTCCCTACGATCACGACCATCCACAGGTCGCCGCCCTGCCCCACCAGGACAATTTCGTCTGCATTCAGCCAGAATCACGCGGTCAGCGCGCGGTCTGGGTCCGCAAGGACCAAACGGAATGAAGGCTGGTTCAAGCCGGGATGATCACCTGGTCTTCCCTGACTTTTTGGGCCGCCCTGTAGAGGAGGCAGCCCGGATGCTTCTGGGTTGCCTGATCATCCGGGACTATGAGTCGGAGGGGAAACAGGCCTGGGTTCGGATCGTGGAAACCGAAGCCTACGATCAAAACGATCCGGCCAGCCATGCCTACCATGGACGATCGGCCCGCAACGATGCCCTTTTCGGTCCCAGCGGACACATGTATGTCTACTTCACTTATGGAATGCACTACTGCATGAACATC
Source organism: Bifidobacterium sp. JNUCC 75 (assembly GCF_054819865.1). NCBI lineage: Bacteria > Bacillati > Actinomycetota > Actinomycetes > Bifidobacteriales > Bifidobacteriaceae > Bifidobacterium > Bifidobacterium sp. JNUCC 75. The sequence continues at coordinate 456,836 of NZ_JBTHIF010000001.1, forward strand.
TCCTGCCAGGAGGACGGATTCGGTGCCGGCGTGCTGATTCGAGCCTGCCAGCCAGTGCAGGGTCTGGACCTTCTGCGCAGCCACAGGCACGGCCATCACCCGGACCGGGAACTGACCAACGGTCCCGCCAAGCTCTGTCAGGCCTTGGACATCGACAAGCGCAACTACGGCCATGACCTCAGAAAACCGCCCATCCGCCTGGCAGCCGCCAGTCTGGACCGGGACGAGACCATCACGGCAACCCCCCGAATTGGCATATCCCACGCCAAGGAGACCCTACGGAGGTTCATCATCACCGGCAACCCCTACCTGTCGCGATGATTAGGCGAAGAACCGGCGCTCCTGGCTTGTACAGCTTAGGGGTGACTTATTGCTCAATGAAGCGGGATTCGACACAGCTCTGGAAGCGAACAAGCGAGAGAATGACAGCGGCCAGCAGAGCAATGATCAGCATGCCTATGAAACTCCCAGTTACCGGATTCAGTCCAAACGCTGATGAGAAAGCCTTGAAAGCCCAGGTGGATGCCGTAAAACCAAGGCTGGTGGTGGCCGAGAAGACCCCCATGACCAAGGGATAGAGTCTGTGCGGAGTCAGGTTGGACAGGAGGAAGGGGCAGGTGGCCATATTGATGGCACTGCCCGAACCAACCAAGAAGGCCGATAAGCAGACCAGCGTGAAGGAGCGGGTGGTCAGGAAGAGCAGGGCGCCCAAGGCCATCAAAAGGAAGGCGACCGGAATCGTCCATTGCCGGCAGACCCGCTTGATGCCGTTGATACTAAGCCCGATCACGACCGAGGAACCCGTGTTGAACATCAAGGCCACCCCGGCTGCACTGGTGCCGCCCAAACCGTACTTGGCTATGTAGACTGCGAGCTTGTTGTACAGGACCGCGACCAGGAAAATGCTCAGAAAACCGATGAGAATGCAGGAAATGGTAGCCCACCAGCATTGTCTGCCCTTCTGCAAGGGGGAGACTTGAGACTCTGTGGCCTTTTCCGACTCCTCCTCGACGGCACCGACTCCGGGGACCATGAAGATAACCAAGACCAGGGCAGGCAAGGCCAGGAAATAAAGCCAATAGTTGTGCAGCCACCCTCCCCTGGCCAGGACACCGCCCAGGGCAAGGACCAGCATGGAAGAGCCATCCTGAACAGCCAGGACCAACCCCATCAGCGCCGCCAACTGCTTCCCGCGGAAGAACCTGGCCGACAGGCTGGGGAGAACTGTAGTGGCGATTCCCACGCCGAATCCGACAACCAAGGCAAACAAGAGCAGCTGGCTTACACTGCTATGCACCAAAAGGGGCATCAAGCCGCCCAGGGCGACACACAGACAACTGATGCAGGCAGCGGTTCTGAAACTCATTCTAGTCAAGAGCTGACCGAATAAAAGGGCGGAAACTATGGCCGCCGAAGAGCCAATGGAGACCACCGATTCAACGGTGGAAGGATCAGAGCGAGGAAAGGATGCCTGAATGGCCGCCACGGAAGGAGAGATGATGGAGTCAAACCGCGACATGATAGCCAAGGCCATGATTCCGGCCAGAATCCCAAGGTTCCGTCTGGTCAATATCCCTGTGTCCTTGGACTTAGACGCGCACGGCTCCGGTTCCACCGTTGCTGCCTCCCTCTCAATGTCAGCGGCACCATTCCTGGTTGATGGTGGGTAGTCTACTCCAGCAGCAGGGCCATGCCAACCAACACGACGAGGAAGAGCAGATTAAAAGCAGTATAGATTTTCAGGTACTCACCTTTCTTGCTCGGATACTGCTTGACTACAGCCTTGTAGGAGATCAGCGACGCCATTGAAGCGACCAGGGTTCCGAGCCCGCCCAGGTTGGTGCCCAGAATAATTGAGCGCCAGGCTGTCGAAAAACCTGAGACCAGGAGTGCTGTGGGCACATTGCTGATGACCTGGCTGCACAGGACCGAGGTAATCAAAGGGTGGATATTGACCAGGCCGCTGACCAGGTTATAAAACTGGGGAATCCTCCTGGCATTGCCTATGAAAATGAAGAAAGCCACGAAGGTCAGCAGCAGACCCCAGTCCACATGCAGAAAGACCCGCCTGTCGCAGATCAGAAAGGTCACAACCACCACCAGGACCATGGTCCACTGGGGAATCAGCTTGGCCACACCAAGCAGGCAGACAAGAAAGAGAAGAAGGTAAATGGCGATGCGCCATCCGCTGGACTGCTGCATCTCCTTGACCTGAGGCTGTATCCCCTCTTCCCGGGGCGCTAGAATGCTGTGACGAATCTCTTGTGCATCCATGCCCTCGAACTTGTCCAAATGCTGATTCCTGAAGGCGAACCAGCAGCACAGGAAGAGCATCAGGGCCGCCACCAGAGCGTAAGGCGCCATAAGGAGGAGGAACTCCCCAGTAGGCATCTCGGAGCGGGCCTTGAGGTATAAGTTGTGAGCATTGCCAATCGGCGTCAGCATGCTGCCCACGTTGGCACCCAGGGTCATCAGGGTGACGATCAGCAGAGCATGGCTTTCCAGACCGGCCATGATGAGCACAGCGATGGCGAAGGGCACGAAAGTAACCAGGGCTACATCGTTCGTGATGAACATACTGGAGAAGAAAGGCAGGGAAACCAGGACCAAGGCCAGGCCCCGCACCGAGCGGACGCGACTCAGCAGGCCGGCACCAATGGCATGGAAGACCCCGATCCGCTGAAATCCGCAGACCACCATCATCAGGGAACCCAGCTGGGTAAGGGTATTGACGTGGATGTAGCCCAGATACTGTCGGTCGGGAGGAATGAGAATGCAGGATACGAGAGCGATGACTGCCGCGACGACCAGGACGGTCTCGTTTTTCAGCAGTCCGATCACCCGATGTTGCATGGTCACCTCCGGCGAACGAATTCCCCACTTAGTTTACGCGCCCGCCCATGGCTTACAGGGCCTCTGTTGACGCTATTTTCCGCTCCTGAACCCGGGGTCGGAACACTCGGCGCTACTGACGGCTAGTCTGTCTGGCCCCGACTTTTGACCCTTGTCGGATAGTCACAGAGTCGGATGCCCACTAAACATGAATAGGGGTCCTGCGGATAGGTTGCATTCGCAGGACCCCCGTCAGATGGCAATATTACTTGTCATCCATTCGTTCCGGATCGGGAATCAGGTAGGACAGGATCAGGGCAATCAGCACCAGCACTCCGCCTCCGATCATGGCGGCAACATATCCAGCGCGGGCTCCCCCGGATGCCGCCAGGCCGCTCATGAATGCGTAGAGGACCGCATAGCTCAGGCCTGAGCCTAGGTTGAAGGCTCCGGCGTTGAGTCCCGGCAGGTACCCGGTATTGTCCGCAGGAGACAGGACCACGCCCAGCCCGTTGAGCATGATGTTGGCCGTCCCCGCGTAGGAGACACCCAGGATCAGGGAGAGGAGCACCAGACTCCAGATGCTGGGAACCAGACAGACGTAGATGCCGAAGACCAGTCCCAGCACGCTGACTAGCTGACCGGCTCTCAGGACCTTGATGTAGCCAAAGCGTGAGGCCAGCATCCCGGCAACCGGACCAAAGACCAGACCGACCAAGGCATAGGGGGTCAGCGTCGCAAAGGAGACGATGCTGGCCTTCAAGCCGACACCTACCTCGCCATCCTGGGCAAGGGCCGGAACGATCCCGTTCATGATGGCGAAGACACCGACCATGGTGGTGAGAGTCGTCAGCAGAAGTCCCCAGGTGCGGCGTTGTCTGAGATAGGTGGTGGTGACCATGGGTGCTGACGTTGTGCTTTCAACTTTCCAGAAGATCGCGAAGAAGACCGCGGCCACCAGGATCTCGACAACCACCAGTAGCCAGCGCGCCTGGGCAAGCTTCTCGACCTCATTGATAGCCAGGTATGCGGCCAGGAAGGCGATGCAGAGGAAGACCACACCTGCCCAGTCCATGCGGGGGCGATCGTCTGCATAGCTCTCGCGGGCGAAGAGGGCCACCAGGAGTACGGCGATCACAGCAATGGCCACCATGAACCAGAAGACCGAGCGGAAACCGAAAGTGCCAGCCAGCCAACCGCCTAAGATGGCATCCACGCCGCCGATGCCGCCGTTGACCGCCGTCAAAACGGCCATGAGCCTGGCGTATCGGGCCTCATCAGTTACCTCGGCATGCAGCATGATCAGGGTCATAGGCACGACCGGACCGGCCACCCCCTGAATGACACGACCAATCATGAGCACCGTCACATTCGGTGCCAGAGCGGAAACCACGCATCCCAGCGCCGTCAGGCTCAGCATGCCCAGCAGCACCTTCTTGCGGCCGGCAAGATCGCCCAGCCGAGGCAGGAAAAGGGAGAAGACCGCGCAGGAGGTGAAGAACACCGTCTGGGTCAGTCCGATGCTGGAGCTACTGGCGTTGAGCTCGTTCCCCATGGTCGTCAGAGCCGGCGAGAGCATGGAGGCGTTGAGCTGGAAGGCGAAGACGGCGGCCATCAGGGCGGTCATCAAGGCGACGATGGAAGAGCCTGAACCGCCAGCGGTTGTGGTGGTGGGATTGTCAGTCTTGGGTGCGGCCGTGTTCGAAGTCTTCATTGATCTCATCCAATCGCTGTGATGGCCTTGACCACCAGGTCCCAGAATCCCTGGAAGTCCAGTTTGACGGCCACCTGGGTGTGGCAGTCCTCAGCTGAGGGCTCAGGGCCGCGCAGATCTGCCACGGTCATCCCGCAGGTCAGGTCCCCGCGCAGCTCCACATCAACCGGGCAACGACGGGTGCTCACAATAGAGGGGTCGATCAGATAGGCCACAGTGCATGGATCATGCACAGGCGGGTCCACGAAGTCCTGGTTATCCTGGTAGGACTTGCGGAAGAAGTCCATCAGCCCGCTGACGAAGTGGGCCAGATCGGTGCCGATGCCCTCTATGCGTTGCTGGACCTCGGGGGTGCACAGGGCCTGATGAGTCAGATCCAGCCCCACCATGGTGACCGGCCAGGGCTCGTTGAAGACGATATGCGCGGCCTCGGGATCCACCTTGATGTTGAATTCAGCGACAGCGCTCCAGTTGCCCACATGGTAGCCGCCACCCATAAGCACGACCTCACGGACGCGGTCGACAATGCGGGGTTCCTTGCGGACGGCCATGGCGATGTTGGTCAGGGGTCCAGTGGGAACCAGGGTCACTGTGCCTGGCTCCTCGCGCATGATGGTGTCGATGATCCAATCGACGGCGTGGCCAGGATCCAGGGGCCTGGTAGGTTCAGGCAGCTCGACACCGTCCAGACCAGTCTGGCCATGGATGGAGGCGGCCACCTCCTGAGGACGCACCAGCGGCCTATCACATCCGGCGTGGACCGGCACCTGACGCGCATGAGCCTTCTCTAGCACAGCCCTCGCATTATAGGTAACCTTGTCCAGACTCTGGTTGCCGCCAACCGTAGTCACTCCGATCAGGTCGATCCGCGGATCACCTACTGCCAGAAGGATAGCCACCGCATCGTCATGACCTGGATCGCAATCCAGGATGATCTTGCGCGTCGTCATATACTCGCCTACGCCTTTCTCATGGATATGTCCTGGGCCATGGACCATGGCCCAGGACATGATACCCCTGATTGGCATTGAAACGATGTAGGCGCGTTAGGCTGGGTCAGTATCGGACGTGGCGAATCCACCCACTGCCCAGGCCAGTCGATCCTGAAGATCAGGGTCCACCGCGAATAACCCCAATCCATGCACCCCTCGTTTGAGCAACACGTTGAACTCGTGCCGTAGATTATCCACAGGGTCCATCTCCTGCTCCGACCGCCGATTGGTCGCCAGTGTGTTGCAACTGAACTTCGGTTCGAATTCGACCTTTCCATTCCTGTAGGTGACCGAGGGCCCGATGATGACTCCCGCATAGTTGAGGTCAAAACCTTGGATGGTGAAGATGGAGCCGACCTCATCAATGGTGAAGGGCAGCTCGGCCCAGGCGATCCGGTGATTTGCTGCAGAGTTTCCCTGCTCCTCATACAGTTCATAATTCCAAGGCATGGCGAATTCACCATCCCCGTCCTGACCCTCTTCGGCCCACACCCATTGGCCCGAATCCTGCTGGTGCAGTACAACCTGCCAATGACGGGAGGGATCCTGTGGGTCCGGGTGATTCTGGCTGCTGTAAGGCCAGTCATAGGTGGCTAGGAGTCGGCAAAGCCCCAAGGAACCCTCGCCTCTTTGCTCCTGGTCCTTTCGGCGAATGAACTTTCTCAAAGTCTTAGGCGAATCGAAAACCTTGATCTCATAAGGATGCTCCCAAGGATCCGGATGCAGTGGGCCAATGGTGCCATCCTTGGCTGTCATCCGATCCAGCCAGGCGCAGGTTGCAGGATCAGCTTGGATACGCATCTGTTGATCCAAATGAACATGACTGACCTGGAAGATATCCTTGCGTACATGCTGACCGTCCCTTGACTTTTCGCGGATAACCATGGGTTGCGAGAAGGTCTTGTCATGCTCGGAACCCGTCAACCCCAGAAGCCGACTTTCCTGAGCATCTACGAACTGGGATCCACGCAAGACCTGTTCCGGGTCGAAGACCACGATGGCTACTTTTGCCCGCCGCAGAATGTCGTAAAGCTGGTTGCTTCCGGAGTAGCTCTGCGACCCTTGCGTCAGCAGCAGGTGCGCCTCGTCAACCAGCACCACATCCGCCTTCGCCTCGACGCTATTCATAGGGTCTGCCGCCCTGCCTGTGGACCGGCCATTTCGATGGGTGTGCTTGCTGAACCGGTTGATGAACTGGACAGCGCCAACAACGCACTGGCCGCGCTTCTTCTGCAGTCCCAGCTTCAGAGCCATTTGGTTGTAGACATTGGCCTGCTCGGCCTGGTTGACAATGATGTAGGAACGCTGTCTGGCATTTGCCGAACGGTTATCGTCCTTACCGTCCAAGTTCCCATAGATGCCATATCTGGCACATATTTGGTAGAAGAGGTGGCTAAGCAAAACGGTCTTGCCAGTTCCTGACATGCCCTGAACGACTATGACTCGAGTATGGTCTTTATCCTTGATCCGAACCGGGCCTATCGATTCTGTCATCGAGTGGAAACCCTCGCCTGGGTTTTGAATAATGACCGACTCCAGCACATGCAGAACAGCTTCTTCAGCTCGCCGTTGTTCGTCTGTGAGCTTGCGGAAGGGCGAGGCCTTGAACAGGGCGGAGTCCAGGATGGCCTTCTCTTCCGGAAACAGATCAGGCTCCATTTCATGCAGGATCTGCCAAGCCTTGGAAAAGATGCTGTCGAATTCATCGCTGGTGTAATACATGTTTTGAGCGTTAGTTCTACGGTTCATAACCAGCTTGACTGCATCGACGCTCTGCATATACCCCATCAACCGATTTTCCATATCCAGGGTCAGGGACTTGTTGAAGTGGCGATCACCGATGATGTACTGGCAGACCCTGTCTCGGTGATTGCGCATGAATCGCACCAGGCGTTCCCAATCCGTGCGGGTTCGTGGATCCAGCTCGATGTGCTGCCTGGTCCGAGAACGAATGTCATTGGTTTCCCCGACGTAAACCACGTAAGGGGGTCCACCGCCATGCTTTTTGCTGCTGTCCCTTTCATCAGCAGAGACAATATATACAGTGGGATAGCGTAGGAACAGCTCCTCAAGCAGCCTCTCCTCCAAATGACTGCCCTGACTGCCAACAGCTTTCGCCTGCTTGTACTCTGCAATGGCCTTGGAAAAATCCTCATCTCTGAAATCGCCATAGGGCAGAGTCATCACAACAGGCTGCGGCGCGCTTGATGAATCCATGTTTTTCACTATGCCACGAACCCATACCAATCTAATGGCAGGAGGGCCGGCTGATAGGCTCGAAATCATGATCAGCAAGGAAACAGAAACAGCGGTGATGAATTTTGTACACGAGCGCGACTGGGATCAATTCCACACGCCCGCCAACCTGGCCAAATCAATTTGCATCGAAGCTGCCGAGCTCTTGGAATGCTATCAGTGGGGGGACGATCCCAGGGACGGAGATGAAGGCCACGTAACCGACGAGCTGGCTGACGTGCTCACCTATTGCATCCAGCTGGCGGATCGGCTGAATCTGGACATGGATCAAATTATCATGGATAAACTGCAGAGGACGGCCGAAAGGTATCCGGTGGCCATTTCACGCGGCTCCAGCCGAAAATACCGCCCCCTGCAGTAGTCAGATTGAGTCAGCAGGTCTGCGCAGCCGACGACCCCAATCGTCCGAGTCGCTTGGCGATTAGTGCAGACAGATCATCCAGGGTGACTCCAACATAGCTCTTCATGGAAGCGAACTGAGGGCCTGATGAGGTGTCGACCGGGTTGGTGCCGGTATAGGCCACAGTGGTGGCTCCTGATGCCACAGCCGAAGTGATGCCGGTCAAGGTATCCTCGAAAGCCAAGCAGGAGGTCATCAAATCAGGGCTGTTGATGCCAACCAGACTGGCCGCATGCAGATAGGGCGCAGGGTCGGGCTTCTGCGCCAGCCCATCGTCCCCGCAAACATAGTCGGCAAAAGCCCCCTCGGGCGCCTTGGCAACCACTGCCTGGGCCATACGGCGTGGCGAAGCAGTGACCAGAATCGAGGGAATGCCGGCCCCAACCAGGTCTGCCAGGATAGTGCGAACACCTTCAATCCAAGGCATGTGACGCTCCTCCATGGCAATGACCCCATCAATCAACAAATCTGGAATCTGATCCTCAGGAAGGTCAAGACCACGCTCCCGCATCAACCTTGCCACGGTGGGCAGAGGTTTGCCGGAAACCTGCCAACCCATGTCGGCATTCCAGTCTCCTCCATGCTCGTGCACTAGATCAACCTCCGCCTGATGCCAGTAGGGCTCTGAATCGATCAAGGTTCCGTCCATGTCCCAAAAGACCGCGAGCGGTCGGCGACTCACAGCAGACCGGGCTTTGTCAGTCGACCCGGCACGACTTTCTTCCATTTGATGCTCCATGTTCATGCATTCACCCTATCGGCAGGGCTTGTCTTGAAAATGGTGCCACCCAAATTACTTGGCATGAAGATCAGGCCACGGATCAGGCAACAACTCATCCAGACTCACATTAAGCACTTGGGCAACTGCCATGATGTTAATCAAACTGGGATTGGCTGGACTCCCGGGTCGCGACTGTCCATGCTCCAACTGTTGGTATGCGAACCGGGAAAGGTTGGCATTGTAGGCGACGAACTCTTGGCTGTAGTGCAGAGCCGCCCTTCTGCGTTGTATGTTCATGCCTATTATTACGGCGTATTCCGCCCATCCACTCGGTACTTGAGAATGTGCCACAGAGCCAAGATAGAAACAAGAAACAAATTGTCATGCCTTACCGGTAATACTATATCAGTAAGGCATTACCGGTTATTTACACGAGAAACGATTTCCTAGCTCTGCCTCACACCGAAAATGGGTCTGTAGTAGTCGTTACTGGTTTCGGCACCTACAAGCCCGATGAACGAAGAGGATCATCAATGAAAGAAACAACCCTGGAAGACTATGCAAACATTGCAAAAAGGACGAATCCATGAAAAAATCTGCCATTCTTCATAACCCGGCCATTGGTTTGGCCATTTCACTCATCCTCTGCCTGGCGTGCGGGCTTATGTCCAATCTGGCCCAAACCGATGGGGGCCGCGTCACCAAGGAGACGCTGCAGATTGAATCTCCGTCAGGCCACCGGTTGAGTATGGACATGCTCCAGCCGAAAACGGCTACTCCTAAGCACCCGGCACCTGCCATTGTCTTTGCTCACGGAGGCAACACCAACAAGGAGAAAAGCGATGACTTCCAGATTGAGTGGGCTCGCAGAGGTTTCGTCGTGGTATCTTTCGACCTTTATGGCCATGGCGAATCCGAAATTCTCAATGACCAGGAATGGCTGGTGAACGGACGTGGACTGTATGACACAGTGGAATACCTCACCTCTCTCCCCTTTGTCGATGCTGATCGGATAGGGGTTTCAGGGCATTCAAGAGGTGGGAACACCATACATGAATCCATCCTGATCGACAATAAGCGACAGCATCCACTGATCAAGACCGTGCTCTATGTCAGCCGAGACCCGGTCTATAAGGACAACGAGACGGCCGCCTTCGGGTATGTTCCCGGCAAGACCAACGTCGTCGAAGCAGCCAAGAAGAACACCAACGGCAAATATTTCAACTACTACCGTGACCGTACTGTAGGAGTACTCGCCGGCAAATACGACGACTACTCTTTCAAGGAAAAAGATACGTCAACTGGCAAAATCAAGCCCAATCCGCAGTATCTCAAATCAAATAACGCACGATCCTTCCTCAACTTCGGCATCACACCCACCGATCAGACCCCTGCAGGGATCAGCGGCCGGTGGTACCACAAGCAGATCAATGGCCATCAAGCCTCGCACGTCATATATATGGAGAACGGGACGCATGGAACAGTGCTCTTCCTATCCCGCCCATGCACCGATGCCGTCCAATTCATGGTCCGGGCTTTCAACATGAAAACAGACCTTGCCGACGGCGTCCATATCTACCCTGTCAAAATGATCGGAGGACTTCTCGGACTGATCGGCCTCATGCTCTTCATGGTCTACGGGACCCTCTGTCTGGTCAGAACCAGCCTCTTCAAAAAGGCCGGATCAGAGGAACCGGCACGCATGCGTCAAGCTGATGCCTACAAGGGAGGTTCAGTATGGCTGTGGGCCTGCCTGCTGTCAGCCACCGCCTTCTCAGTTGCCAGCGCTCTGACATTGTTTGGGCTGAAGGTCGACAAGCATATCGGCAACTACTTTCGGCAAGGTATGCCCTTGTTCTATGGTGTGTGGGGCTGCCTGAATGCCATATTCATGATCGGACTGACAATTCTGTGGTACCGCATGTATGCGCGAAAGCGGGGCACTAAAGTCTCGGATCTTGATCTGCCCATCGGTGGACGAAGACTTTGGCAGACAATAACACTTGCATTGACAGTGAGCCTTCTGGCTATATTGCTGATCTTCACCTGCAAGTTCCTCTTCAACTCCGATTTTCGGTTCTGGTACTGGGCCGCCAGACCATTCACCGCCGACAAGATTCCTGAGATGCTCAAGCTACTGCCCTTCTTCCTTGTAGCCTACGGAACCACATCGGTCTTCATCAATAGTCTGAATTACTCCACATCATTCGGGAGGAACTCAACAGCCAACATAGGTCTGCTGGCGTTCTTCAACATGCTGCCGGCCCTGCTTATAGCTGTAATTGGATACGGGTATTTCTTCGTCACTGGAGTCAACGGCCTGTTCGGTAACAACACACAGATACCGGACTGGATGCTGACACCCTTGGTCCCGCTGGCCGTCATGCCTATGGTGACCCGGGCGATCTACCGTCACACCAGAAATCCCTATCTGGGTGGCATCATTACCGCGATCATTGTCACTGTGATGACCTGCATCAACTCCCAGATCTCCTTCCCCGCCTAACAGGGAGCCACACCTAACCTAAGTCCTTCCTGCCCCTGTCTACAAGCAAAACTTCGACAAGGACAGGGAGGACCAACTTATCTGACCACCAGTTCACTCGGCGTTGCCGAAGACCTGGTTGCGCAATTCGTTGCGCTGGGTCTCGTACTGGGTGAGCTGACCAAGAAGGTCGAACTTCTCCTGACCGTCGGGCAACTGATTCATCCGGTGCCTGGCCGAGGCAATCAGCCGCATGTATGTGGCGTCCAGCAGTCTTGCAAGCAGCTCGGAGGCATACTGACGCTCCTCCGGGCTAGGCTGCTTCAGCTGAACATCCGCGTCCTCGGAGCCCGCGCCCTGATCGCCTTCCTTATTGCCCGGTCCTGTGCCCCTCTGCCTATCCTCCTGCTTATCCAAATTCAGCGGCAAAGGCATGACAGCCAGCTCGTTGATGGCCGACTCCAGCATGGGCCCGCCCGCCTTGGTCAAGTTATGCATCCACAATCCTTGGGGTGTCTTCATGTCAGGCAGTCCTCCGGCGGCCTGCACAGCCCGATAGAGCGAGCGGAAAATCGGAACCTCGAAACTGTCCGGACTCAGCTGAGCAAAGGCATCTGAACCGATTGCTCTGGGAATCTGGATAAGCACGCCCATGAACTGCTGCTCGCAAATGAAAACAGAATCATCGATGTGATGATAACCCTGTCGGAGAGCATCCTCACGCTGTATCCTACGACGTTGCATGGCATTGTCACTGCCATGGCCCGCGCGACCCTCCGATTCACCCGCACCGCGGTGAGGAGTGCGGACCGCATATGCATCCTGGTCTTTCACATGCAGCTTGCGGCGGGCCCTGTTGACCTCCTGGCGCAGCAGATCCAGATCTACGCCGATTTTTCTGGCGGTCTTGCGGGTATAGGCCCCTACCAGGGAGCGATCCCTGATCTGGGCCAGGATGGGTGCCACAGCCTTAACCGCGCCCATCTGCCCGGTGGTGTACTGGGTATCGAACATGGCTACGGCCGTGTCGATGACGAAATCGTACAGCGGCCGGGCATGCTCGACCAGAGAACGCACAGCCTCATCGCCATACTGGATGCGCAGATCACAGGGATCCAGATTCTCCCGGGCCACAGCCACGAAGGTCTGCGTCAGAAAGCTCCCGTCAAGGCCGAAGGCATGCAGGGCGGCCTTCTGCCCGGCTGCATCCCCGTCGAAAGTGAAGACCACGCGGGAGCCTTGGACCGGTCCCACCAGCTGGATAGCCCCTAAGGCATCGTCGGAGATGAGCCGACGGACGATCTTGGCATGGTCCTCGCCGAAAGCAGTTCCGCAGGTGGCTACAGCAGTATCGACACCAGCAAGGTGGCAGGCCATGACGTCGGTATAGCCCTCCACAATGACCACCTGCCGCTTTTTGACGATGGCGTCCTTGGCCAGGTCGATGCCGTAGAGCACCTGGTTCTTGCGGTAGAGCTGGGTGTCGGGCGTATTGATGTACTTGGCGTTGATGCCATCGTCCTCGTAGAGCTTGCGAGCGCCGAAGCCCAGGGTACGACCCGTGGAATCCCTGATAGGCCAGGTGACCCTGCCCCGGAAGTAGTCGTAGACCCCCCGCTGCCCTTGCCTGGCCAGCCCCGCATCCAGCATTTCCTGCTGGGTGAAACCCTTGGTGGACAGGTGGCGAACCAGATTGTCCCATCCACGTGGGGCGTATCCGCAGCCGAAATGAGCGCTGTCAGCCTGGGAGAAGGTCCTGCCCGCCAAGAGCTTGCGGGCCGCCAGCGCCTCCTTGCTCATGATCTGTGAGACGAAGAAACGCTGAGCCTCCTCGTTGGCCTCCAGCAGCCGGGAACGTTTGGACCCGCGACGCTTGTCCTGACGGGAGTTTTCGTAGTGCAGCTCGATCTGGTACTTGTCTGCCAGGATTTCGACGGCATCGCCGAACTCGACGTTCTCCTCCTGCTCCACGTAGGTGAAGACATCGCCGCCCAGACCGCAGCCGAAACAGTGCCAGACCCCCATGGAGGGACGCACCGAAAAGGAGGGGGACTTCTCATCATGGAAGGGGCACAGGCCCATGTAAGTGCCGGAACCAGAGGGCTTCAGAGTCACGCTTTCGGATACGATCTCATACAGATCGGCCTTGGCTCTGACCTTCTCGATGTCTTCCTTCTTGATCATTCCGGACATGACACCCAGCCTACCGGGCCAGGGCGATGTGTTGCGCCCGGCATAAACACCGCAGGCCTAAGGGCAGACCAGGGAATGCAGGGCCAGCGCCGAGCCGTCGGTCAGGGAGGCCACCTGGTCGATAGCCACCCGCAGGCGCTCCCCATCCGAACCCGCTTGGCGCCAATCCTCCAGGAAGACATCCTCCAAGGCATCAGATGGGGCTGGCGAGTCGGCCATCATCACCTCAACCAGGTCGGTCACGATTTTCAGCTGCTCTGCATGGAAGGGCTCCTTCTCACGTGGAGCCATGACGAAGTAGACGGCAATCCCCTTCAAGGCAACAATCTCATAGGAGGTCCGAGGAGGAATGACCAGCCCAGCCGAGTACCTGGTCAGCGGACCTTGGCCGTGGCGGCTTCGGGTAGCCGCCTCCACGGAGTCGGCAAAGCGGCCGATCAGGTAACTGGTGGTGTTCTTCAAAGTAGCCAAGGCCCGGCGTGAACCATCAAAGCCCGTCGGCAACATGCCACGGACGGTCTCCAAGGCTCGGACCAGCTGGTCAGCATCCCAGCGGTCGCCATACCAGGATCGGGCGGCTCGGACCACGCCATCGATGATCCTGGGCTCAGCCAGCCGCTCAGGCACGAAGGAGCCAACCACTATGGCATCCTCCACGTCGTGAACGCTGTAGGCAATGTCATCAGCCAAGTCCATAACCTGGCACTCCATAGGCGTGCTGGCCTGCGGTGCTCCCTGCTTGAGCCAGCGAAAGACTTCCTGGTCGTCCGGGTAGACGCAGAACTTGGCAGTCCTCTCCCCCTTGGGATGAGCCGAGGCCTCAGCCAAGGTCCAAGGATATTTGACCGCAGCGTCCAGGGCGGCCCTGGTCAGGTTGACCCCTGCCGAACGTCCGTCCGGGTGGAAAACCTTGGGCTCCAGCCTGGTCAGCAGTCGAAGGGTCTGCGCATTACCCTCGAATCCCCCTATGTCTGAGGCCAGCGAGGATAGGGCACGTTCGCCGTTGTGGCCGAAGGGCGGATGACCCAGGTCATGGGCCAGGCAGGCACAATCCACCACATCGGGATCGCAGCCCAGCATGGTGCCGATCTGCCGGCCGATCTGAGCCACCTCCAAAGTGTGGGTCAGGCGCGTACGGGCAAAGTCGTCAGTGCCGGCGACCAGGATCTGCGTCTTGGCCCCCAGTCGACGCAACGCCGAAGAATGAACCAGACGCGCCCGGTCACGTTCGAAGGCGGTCCTGCTGCTGGTCTTTGGAGGCTCTGGCGCCCACCGTTCCTGATCCTGGGCGGAGTAGCCCTCGGCCAGCAGGCGGGATCCGCCCTCCTCATCAGTGCCCATCAGGCGCGCCCGCTCCGTTCAGTCCAGATTATCCACGACCACCACTTCAGTGGGCACATTGCCCGCTGTGGCCTTGGAATAGGGGCAAAGCTCCTGGGTCCGCTCCACCAGACGGGTGGCCAGATCACGATCGATGCCGGGCAGGCAGACCTCGATCAGAGCCTTGATGCCAAAGGACTCGCCCTGGTCGCCAAGGGAGATGTGAGTGCGCACCTTGCTCTGGGCCAGCTTGGTGGCTGGCACGCGCAGCTCCTTTCCGGCCAGTCCCATGGCTCCCTGGAAGCAGGCACCCCAGCCGATGGCGAAGAGTTGCTCGGGGTTGGTGCCCTGGCCCTTGCCTCCCATAGCCTTGGGTGTATCCAAGTCCAGGGAAAGATCGGGCTCGTGGCTGTCCGCATGGCCCTCGCGGCCTCCGGTGATGTCAGCTACGGCTGTGTATGAGATATTGCTGGGTTCATTTCCTGTATATGTAGTCATAACCTCATCTCACCACTTATATTGCCCCTTGACAAGGCCCCAAGCCCAGGTTCTACCTGTGATAGTGGTCTCAAAGAATGGATTCAGGGGCAATCATGTGCAGGTCGGAGGGTTCGACCACCTCACGCACACCCAGGTAGAGCCGTGGAATCCTACTACGCAGGCAGGTGAAGATCTCATAGCTGATGGTGTCAGCGGCCCGTGCCCAGTCATCAGCGGTTGGCTCAGCCTGGTCCTCCCCCTGGCCTGGCCCAAAGAGAACAACGGTATCGCCCTCGTCCACTCCCAAGTCGGAAGCCATCCCTTCTAGATCCAGTACACACTGGTCCATGCAGACCCTTCCAGCGACACGAACCAACCTGGGCCCTTGACGAGTCATCAGACGGACGGGACCTCCCAGATGCTCTCGGCCCATAGCGCCCTCGCAGTCAAAGCCCGAGGCTGACCGATGGATCCCGTCGGCGTATCCCAAGGGCATGATGGCCGTGCTTGTGGGCTTCTCCGTCAAATAGGTGCGCCCGTAGGAGATGCCGTGACCGGCCGGCATATCCTTGACAGTGCCCAGCTGGGCCTGAAGGGTCATTGCCGGACGCAGACCATAATCCGCCGAAATCCCCATGGAAGGATCAGGCTCGTACCCATACAGGCCGATGCCCGGACGGGTCAGGTCATAACGTATCCCTGGGCGGCTGAGCGTGGCGGCGGTGTTGGCAAGATGCCGGATTTCAGGCTTCATGCCTGCGGCCGTCATCCTGTCATAGAACTCTTCGAAGAGGGCGATTTGCTCGTCAGTGGACGACACGAACTCGTCCACCCCAGGCATGTCGGCCACTGCCAGATGGCTGAAAAGCCCCACAGGCTCCAACAGGCCCTGGGATGCCAGGCGGGAAAGCTCACGCAAGGCATCCCCAAAGGTCTCAGGTGTGAAGCCGTTGCGTCCGAAGCCGGTGTCCACCTTGACATGGACGCGGGCAGGTTTGCCGACCTGGCCTGCCGCCTGAGCCGCCATGTTCATGGTCTTCAGGGAACCGACGCCCAGGTCGATGTCAGCCTGAATCAGCTGGTCGAAGGGCGCGCGGTCCCCGTTGAACATCCAGGACAGTATCCGGCAACGGTCGGGGCCAATGCCTGCCCGACGCAGACGCAGGGCTTCGCTGGACTGGGCCGTTCCCAGCCAGGTCGCCCCGCCGGACAAGGCTGCCAGAGCAACGGGAATGAGCCCGTGGCCGTAGGCATCGGCCTTGACCACACCCATGACAGCAGCACCGGGGTTCGTGGAATGAACCAGTTTCACCAGGGTGGCCATATTGGCCTTCAAAGTCCGCAAGTCCACGATGATCTGCCCAGGATAGGCCCGAAGAGCTTGCTCGTAATGCTGCTGGCCCTCGGGCCCGGAGAACTGCCATGCCGGTGCTGCGCTCAAAGTCATGGCTCCATTGTGCGACGGCACTACGACGGTCTGCCCTCGCTCTCAGACGGTGACCAAGCGCTTGGCCTCCCTTTCGCGCTCAGCCAGGTCAAGGGGACGATTGTGCAGCTGATAGGCCACCCGCACGTTCTCGATCTCCTTGTTTTCAGGCATGATGATGTTGCCGCAGCGGGTGAAGCCATGGGTCTCCAGGATGTGCTGCATGGCGTAGTTCTTCAGTCCCGTATCGGCGCGGATGTTCTCGTACCGGCGCATGCTCCAATCGAGCAGGTCCCCGGCCGCGTGACGCCCCAGTCCCGAGGCGGCCACCCGATGGATGGTGGTATAGGGCCGGTCGTCCAGCCAGCTGCCATCAATGACCTTATAATCTGGTTCCGGGTCATGGAAGAGAGCAAAAACGCCGATGATGCGCTCATGGTTGCCCTTGTGTTCGTCCAACTCCGGTTCAGGGTAGACAGGATCCTCAGGAATCTGATCCATACCAGCTGCATCATCGACCAAGAGCATGGTGTGGCCCCCGGCGATGTCCTCGCGGATGCGTTCAGGCAGAGGGTACTTGTCCCCCCACTGACGGGGGTTGCCGGTCTCGGCCATCCGCTTTCTGGCGTAGGCGTAGACAGGCATGATCGCCTCAAAGTCGTCCATGGTGGCATGACGGATCCAACGTGCAGTTTCCATCGCGTACCTGCTCACTGTGGCTACCTCTTTCTCGACCGGTGCGGCAAGGACGAAACCCGCCCCTGCGATTGCCGAAGTACGAGTGTATCCATCAGCAGGCAGTCATGAAGTGAGTACGCATTGAGCGAATCGGGGAATAGTTTGGGCTATTGTGCGGCCTCTTGAACCCGACTTTCCGATTGCAAATGACTGGCATGGGTCAGATTGACCACACTGTGTCGGCTGACCAGACGGGTCGGCATGACCACATGCCGCTGGAACTCCTTGCCCTGTCGTGCATCGAGAATCATTCCCACGGCCATCCTGGCCATCAGATCAAATGGCTGATCCACCGTGGTAAGGGCAGGCATCAGGTAGGAGGATGGATAAACGTTGTCGAATCCGACCACAGACAGGTCCTGACCGGGCTCCAGTCCACGTTCACGCGCCGCTCTGTAGATATTGACGGCTGTCAAGTCGTTGCAGGCCAGGATCGCGGTCGGAGGATGAGCACGGTCCAGCAGATCACAGGCGGCTTGGTACCCTCTGTCGGGCAAATAGTCTCCCTGCAGAACCATGCTAGACGGCAGGCTGGCACCAATGGCTGCCAATGCTGCTCGGTATCCAGCCAGTCTGGCCTGCGCGGATTGCACATTCGCCGGTCCGGCTATAACGCCAATGCGCCGGTGCCCGGCATCAAGAAGGCATTTTGCGGCCTGGTATCCTCCAGTCCAATTGTCAAGCGTTATGCTCATGTCCTCATCGTTGACCAGGTCCACCGGATCGACCGCCACCAAGGGAATGCCTCTTGCTTTGAGCACATTCTTGCCCTTCTGGTCTATGGAGGACATCTGGGTAATCACACCCAGCGGGTTGCGATCAATGATCCCCCTCAGACATTCCTCGGCACGCCGCTGGTGATCGGTCTGCGTCACAGTCAGAGCCAGACCGGCATCCAAAGCCCACTTCGAGGCATAACGTATCATCTCGATGGTGCCATTGTTGGCGATATAATCCACCACCAGTTCAATGGTCTGGGCAATTTTGGTACTGACGAGCGGATGTGCATAGCCCTGATCAGCCAAGGCCTTTTCGACCCTCCGACGGGTTTTTGCCGCCACGCCCGGTCTACCGTTGATCACCTTGGAAACGGTCGAAGCCGAGATGCCGAGATGCTCGGCTATAGCGCCGACGTGCGGATTGCCGGGTTCCTGTCTGGCCATGTGCATCCTTTCCAGTACCCAACAATCGTAACCAATGTAGCGGCGATAACATTCATGTCGAGTTTAGAATTTTTACATTTTTAATTTTCAAATTTCTATTTCTGCGCCTATACTGACATCTATGTTCACGGGATTGGCAAAGGAGCCACGATGAGTACTATCACTGCGGTGAAAACGTATGACTTTCGTTTTCCCACTTCTCTGACCTTGTCAGGATCGGATGCCATGAACAAGGACCCGGACTATTCAGCCGCCTATGTGGAAATACACACCTCGGCCGACGATGGCATCAAAGGATGCGGCCTGGTCTTCACCATCGGACGAGGCAACGATGTCGTATGCAGAGCCATAGATTCCATAGGAGAGACTCTGTGTGGCCTGGAGGTTGAACGTCTGCTGGACAGCATGGGCCTGGCCTGGGACCTACTGGTCCATGATTCGCAGCTGCGCTGGCTGGGACCCGAAAAGGGAGTCGAGCATATGGCCATCGGCGCACTGCTGAGCGCCCTTTGGGACATGAAGGCCAAAAGAGCGAGGAAACCTTTGTGGTTGCTGCTGGCTGAAATGGACCCTGAAGACCTGGTCAGCACCCTGGACTTCAGATACCTCTCCGATGCCCTGCGTCCCGAGGAGGCCATAGACATCCTCAAGGATGGGCAATCCGGCAAGCAGGAGCGCATCGAGGACATTCGCCAGCACGGATACCCCGGTTATTCGACAGCACCAGGCTGGCTTGGCTACAGCGACGAAAAGATGGTGGAGATTGCCAAACGAGAGACAAAGGAAAAGGGCTTTAAGCAAATCAAGCTCAAGGTAGGCCAGAACCTCGATGATGACATACGCCGTCTGGGATTGGCCAGGGATGCCATCGGCCCCGACGTGCGTCTGGCCGTCGACGCCAACCAGGTCTGGGACGTCCCGCAAGCCATTGATTGGATCAACCATTTCCATGACTTCGACCTGGCATGGGTCGAAGAGCCCACTAGCCCCGACGACATCATCGGCCACGCAACCATTGCCAGGGCCATCAATCCCATCCCCGTGGCAACCGGCGAACAGATGCAGAACCGCATCATGTTCAAGCAATTCCTACAGGCCAATGCCTTCGGTATCATGCAGATCGACGCCACCAGAGTGGCGGGCCCCCAGGAGATAGTTCTGGAATACCTGCTGGCTCGCAAGTTCCACAAGATAGTCTGCCCCCACGCTGGCGGGGTCGGACTGTGCGAGATGGTCTGTCACTTCGCCATGTTCGACTACGCAGCCGTCTCCTGCACCACGCAGGGCCGAATGATCGAATACGTGGACAACCAGCACGAATATTTCGTAAACCCCGTGCGTATCAGCCAGGGCATGTATCAAGCACCAACCGCTCCCGGCAACGGGGCTGAAATGACCGTTGAGACTGCGCAGCGCTACCTCCACCAGGAGTGACTTCGGGTCATCTCAATCAAAACCAGGCCCAATCGCTGGATCCCTAGCAAATCATCCATTCATACAGACAAAGAAGCTTTCATGGATCTGCATCTCAAAAACAAGGTATTCATCATCACCGGTGGCTTCAAGGGCATCGGCAGGGGCATCGCCCTACAACTGGCCCAGGAGGGCGCCATAACCGCAGTCATAGACCGTGACGAGTCAGCCAGGGACCAGTTCTGCAAAGACATCGAGGCCTATACCGATACCTACCGGACCTTCATTCTGGATCTGAATGACACCGACGGCATAGCCCCCATTGTGGAGCAGGTGCACAAGGAATTCGGCCATATCGATGGCATAGTCAACAACGCTGGAGTCAACGACAACAAGGCCTTGGAAACTACTGACTGGCGGGAGTTCGAGCGTTCCGTACACGGTAATCTCACCCACTACTACGAACTCATGCACGCCTCTTGTGCCTATCTGAAGAAAAGCCACGGATCCGTCATCAACATCACCTCCAAAACCGCCGTGACCGGTCAGGGCAAGACCAGCGCCTATGCGGCGGCCAAGGGCGCAGTTCTGGGCCTGACCAGAGAATGGGCCGCAGCCTTGGTCCACGATGACGTACGAGTGAACGCCATCGTGGTCTCGGAATGCTGGACCCCCCTCTACGCCGACTGGATCAAGACGTTTGGCGATGAAAAGGCCCAGCAAGCCCGTCTTTCAGCCATCACCGACAAGATCCCCCTGGAACATCGCATGACCACACCCGAGGAGATCGGGAACACCGCCACCTTCCTGCTCTCTGATCGCGCATCACACACCACCGGCCAATGGGTGTTTGTCGATGGCGGATACGTCCACCTGGACCGGGCACTGAATTGAGCTCTGCCATGAAAAATCCAAATACGCAAAGCAAAGGCGGTTCCCAGGCCACCGTCGCCATGCTGGTAACCGCTCCCAGATTCCTCTACATCGCCTTGTATGCCTTTCGTGGGTGCCACATATGCCTTGAGCAGGGAGCCTGAGATGACGCGACAATTGCAGGTCATCGATGCTCACTTCCACATGTGGAATCTTGAACGGCAACATCTGCCTTGGCTGGAAGGAATGCCATCACTGAACCGGAGCTTTCCCCTCCATGAGCTGGAAGACGAGTACGGGCAGTTGGGAGTGGAATTTTTGGGCGGAGTCTATGTGGAAGTTGACTCGGATGACCCCCTATTAGAGGACCGCTTGGTCTATGAGAACGATGACCCGAAAATTCTCGCCCGAATGCTAAGGGCACAGGTAGGGCCCTATATGAGGGTACCTATCAATGCTACGGGCATCAGAGAGCCCTTGCATACTGACTCTGCCCCGCGCGGCCGTTGCCTTGAACCCTCCTTCATCGCCGGGCTCCACGCCATGGCTGATAAGGGGATGCCCTTCGAGCTATGCAACAGGGGCGCAGAACTGCCGGACATGGCCCAGGCATTCTCTCAGGTTCCTTCCCTGACTGTCATCATGGATCATATGGGCAATATGCCCAACCTGTCACCGGCCTGCAAAAAAGCCATGCGGGCTATGGCGGCCCTGCCGCACTGCTATATCAAGGTGTCAGGCGACCAGCCGGTCGATCGCGACATCGTCGCCTTCGTCAGGGACACCTTTCCCCCGAACAGGATCCTCTACGCCTCCAATTGGCCGGTAGTCACCGTACACTCCTCGCTCAGGGAACACTGGCAACTGATGCTGGATACCTTTGGCCCGGATGAGGACTTCTTCAAGCACAATGCCATGAGGGCCTATGGAATCGATACCGATACGCTTACTTCGGAAGGGTGAACATGAGCACATTATCAGCCAAATTTGAGGGAATTTTCTGCCCGTCGATAACCGTCAGCGACGATCAAGGAGTCATCGACACCGACCTGTGGGGACGACATCTGGACCATCTAATCCGGGCTGGCATCAACGGGGTGCTCCTGTTCGGAAGCATCGGCGAGTTTTATGCCTATGATCTCCAAGAGAAGCGCTCGGCCCTGCAATTCGCCGTCGACCATATACAGGGACGCATGAAGGTATTCGTCGGAGTTGGCGACACGAATATGGACCGGGTCATGGATCTGACCAAGTTTGCCGGACAAATCGGCGCCGATGCCGTGGTGGCTGTCAGCCCCTATTATTTCGGCCCTTCGGAACCAACCGCTTATAGGTATTTCACCAGCATCGCCCATGCCTCGACTGTGCCGGTGATCCTCTACAACTTCCCTGCCCGTACAGGCAACGACTGCTCCCCGGAGCTGGTCGCAAGACTTGCCCAGGAATGCCCGAATATCGTTGGCATCAAAGACACCGTGGACACAATCAGCCACACACGTCGAGTCGTTGCGGCAGTCCGGCATGTCAGCCCTGAGTTTTCTGTGTTCTCAGGATTCGACGAATACTATATGGTCAACCGCATCTGTGGAGGCAACGGTGTTTTATCAGGCCTGACCAACGTGGAGCCGGAAACCTTCGTTGCCATGCATAAGGCCTATCAAGATGGCGATTACCAAACCGCACTAGACAAGGCCCGACGCATCAACCACTTGATGGCTATTTACGACACTGCGGATTTGTTCGTGTCGGCCATCAAGGGAGCTGTGCGACTGCAGGGTCTGCCCATCAGCACACGCATCCGCGAACCGGCTATGCAGATTGATGACGACCAGATGAAACAGATCGAGACCATACTGCGTAGTTGAGCTTTCACCTGTTTCATCGAACAGGGCCTGAGAAGAGGAACCTACCCCCTCCTCAGGCCCTATTGTTTGCCTGTCCGCGCTCAGACCAGCTTGCGCTCGTAAGGATCGGAGCTGATGCCGGCAGCGACAATATCACGGCTCCACTGCTTGGCCGAGAAGAGCGAATGGTCGCGGTAGTTGCCGCAGGAGGTGATCTCGGTGCCTGGCACGTCGTCCCAGGTGGCCTTTTCGGCAATGAACTCCAGCGACTCCTTCAGAGCCTTGGCCACATCTTCGGTCGAATGACGGCCCCAGGCAAGCAGGTGGAAGCCCGTCCGGCAGCCAAAAGGCGAGCAGTCGATATAGCCAGGGATGCGCTCGCGCAGGAGCACGGCAATCGTATGCTCTATGGTGTGCAGCCCGGCAGTTGGAATGGCGTTCTGATTGGGCTGAACCAGGCGTAGATCATAGTTGGAGATGATGTCTCCCTGAGGGCCCTTCTCCTCGTCGATCAGGCGAACGTAGGGCGCCTTGACCTTGGTGTGATCCAGCTGGAAGCTCTCTACGATTGGTTTGTCAGCCATTGTTGTTTCCTTTCCTCTCGGGCGCCTAATCTGAAAGGCAGCCGCGATGAAGTCATGTATACCTCATGGTAGGCGGACCTACCTATCAGATCCGGCAGCACCTAAGACCACATTCGCTCCTTTTCCCGCCGAGAATTCGGAGATGACCCCCATGAACCGGGGCCCATATTGTTCCAGCTTGTGCTGTCCCACCCCGTTGACGGCCAGGAAGGTCACATCATCAACTGGACGCAGACGACACATATCGCGCAGCGCCTTGTCGGAGAAGACAATATAGGGAGGTTTGCCGATCTCGCGGGCTATGCTGGTCCGCAAATCTCGCAGCTTCTGGAAAAGTTCCTCGTCCTCTGGGCTGGCATCGCTTGCGCCGGCCTGCTCGAGACCGTCATCATCGACGGTCGAAGAAGACCCGCCGCCGAAGACCTTGCCTGAAGTACTCGGGCGTTCCGTCCGTTTGATCTCATAATGAAAGTCCGGACTGACCGTCTGCGCAGCCTTGGGTCCGAAATGGACCATGGGCAGCCGTCCTTCGGTGATATACAGATATCCGTCCGAGGCCATTTGGTTGAGCACGTCGCGAATGCGCGCCTCCGGAATCTGGGCCAGAACGCCATAGCTGGGGCACCGATCCAGCCCTCGCCGAAGAAGGTCCTGCGAGCGCGAGCCCCGGAGGATCTGGGCGATCTTGCCGGAGCCGAACCCCTGATTCACGTCATGCACGCACCTGCTTATGGCACGGGCCACATCGCTGACATCGATGGTTTTGAAGGTGCTCAGACAGTTGGAACAGTTCTGGCAGCCGGTGCTGACGGTGTCGGGATGCCCGACTGGGACGGGTTTGCCTTTGTCGGCCTCCGCAGGCGAAAGACCCGCGGCAGCCTGGTCCACCTCTTCGCCAAAGTACCGCAGCATGTACCGGTGAAGGCAACCGGTGGTCCGACAGTAACCGATCATGACGTTGAGCAGACGCCGGTGTTCGGCCCTGACCGCTTCAGCCTGCTCACCGGTCAGTCTGTCATTGCCATTGTCCATGTCCAGAAGGCGCCTGCGAGTGACGATATCGCTCTCGTTCCACAGCAGGGAGCATCGGGCGGGCTCACCGTCACGTCCTGCCCTGCCAGCTTCCTGGTAGTAGGCCTCGATGCTCTCGGGCATGTTGTGATGGATGACATAGCGCACGTTGGACTTGTCAATGCCCATGCCGAAGGCATTGGTGGCCACGACCACCTGCACCTTGTCGTTGACGAAGTCCCGCTGCGCTTGCTCTCTGTCCTGGGCATCCATACCAGCGTGGTAGCTGACAGCGCTTACACCAGCCTTGGTCAGATCATCGGCCAGAGCTTCGGTCTCCTTGCGGGTGGCGCAGTAGACGATGCCCGAATCGCCTCCATGCTTCAGGGCGTATTGGACCACCCAGCGATTCTTGTATCTGCTCTCCAGTTTGATCACGTCAAAGAAGAGGTTGGGCCTGTCGAATCCCGTCACCGCCACGTAGGGGTCGTCCAAGCCCAACATGTATACGATGTCGCGCCGGACCTTCTCGGTCGCCGTAGCAGTGAAGGCTGCCACCGTGGGCCGGTTAGGCAGGGATCTTATGAAGTCCCCGATACCCAAGTAGGCAGGGCGGAAGTCCTGACCCCACTGGGATACGCAATGGGCTTCGTCCACAGCGAGCAGGGAGATCCTCGTATGCTGGGCGAATTCCCTGAATCTGGGGGCATCCAGCCGCTCGGGGGCCACGTAGAGGATTTTGCTGCGTCCCTGGGCAGCCTGAGCCAGGGCCAGGGACTGCTCATCCATGTCCTGGGTGGAATTGACGAATGAGGCCTGGATGCCGGCATCCTCCAGCCCATCCACCTGGTCCTTCATCAGGGAGACCAAGGGAGAGATGACGATGGTCAAACCGTCCAGAAGGGTGGCAGGAATCTGATAGCAGATGGACTTGCCGGCACCGGTCGGCATAACACCCAGGCAGTCTCGCCCGTTCAGGATGGCCTTGACCAGATCCTCCTGACCCGGGCGAAAAGACTCATATCCGAAATACCGCTTCAGCGCCTGCCCTGCATCCTGGATGTCCACCATGATTCCCCAGTCTATTGCCCCGGCAGGAGTCAAGCAGTGGGCGAACGACCATGTGGTCAATCGTCGCCGGTATGCATAGCTATCCTGCCGCTAGTTCAGAATGCTGAACCCTTGGATGGCTGGTAGCTGCCGACGGCTGGTGAGCCAGTAGCTGAACACGATGCATATGGCCGAGAAGACCAGGGTGAAGACCACTTGGGGCCAGAGCAAATACACGGTGAAGTATCCCCATAGGTCAGTATTCATGAAGGGATTCAAGGTCTTGTACACCCAATGGCCGCGCGTCAGATTGAGCATCTGAACCGCCGTTTGCGGCCAACCCCAGAAATTCCAGCCGGAAATCGAATACCAGAGACCAACACAGATCAACAGCCCTGCCAGCAACAGGCATCTGCCTTTTCGATCAAGACGGGCAGCTAGGTCACCCAGCACCTGGCCAAGAAGAACGAAGGCTACCTGCACCATGAAGACATGCAACGCCAGAGCCAGCCAACGGGACGGCTGCTGGTCATACGACCGGTTAAAGCATGAAACACTCCAGGGATCAAGAGTGAGCCTCCAAGGTGAGCAGCCCTGCACGAGAAACCTTTGGTAACTTTCCGTAAAGGGCATCCATCCGATTTGGCCCAGGCTACTGATAATGGCGACCCCAATCATGAAAGTAGCTGTCGCTAGGGCCATGAACACATTGGAGATGATCTGGGTCCAAGCGATCGTGGACCGGGTCACGGCGTTGGAGATCAGGGGCCGGAAAGTCGTCAGTGAGCAGACAAGGGCGGTGGCCATGAACACCATCTCGGTGAACAGACCGGTGAAGCCGGAGCTTAGGGGAATGAACCCCACAACTCCCAGAGCGAGGACGAGAGCCCAAATCAAAAAGACGATCAGCCTCGGCATCACCTGTACGCGCAGGGCCATCCGGGTCTGCACCGCAGGCGACAGGAAGCGCTTGATTCGGGCCCATCCTTCAGCCGGTCCCGCACCGATGTCGGGCCTGTCTGGCCCTGACTTGGTCTTCGTCCGCACTGCCTCTGCAACTTGCATGTTATTCATTGTGTCGCACCTTCCGTAATCTGGACGAAGTAGGTCTGCA
Source organism: Bifidobacterium sp. JNUCC 75 (assembly GCF_054819865.1). Classification (NCBI taxonomy): domain Bacteria; kingdom Bacillati; phylum Actinomycetota; class Actinomycetes; order Bifidobacteriales; family Bifidobacteriaceae; genus Bifidobacterium; species Bifidobacterium sp. JNUCC 75. Next base: position 483,445 of record NZ_JBTHIF010000001.1, read on the forward strand.
GATCCATGGGGGCGACAATAAGCCCCTTGGGCTGCTCGTCGGGCACCGGCCCCTCGAAGCTGACGCGCAGCAGGTCGCCGATGCGCTGCCTGCTCAGCAGCTGCGGGTCGCCCTGGGCAAGGTAACCCTCTACATCACGCGGACGTCCAGTGACAGTGTTCCCCAGGGCTGACAGATCATCCACGCTGAAAGATCGCAGGACCCGCCCCTGGTGGATGATTGTGGCGCGGGAGATGAGCTGGCTGACCTCGTTGATGATATGTGTAGCGATGATCATGGTCGGTCCACGGCGCTGATAGGCCTCCAGAAGGAAGGAGTAGATCCTCTCCCTGGCCGCCGCATCCATTCCTGTCGTCGGTTCATCCAGAATGAGGTATTCCACAGGCAGGCAGAGTCCGATGATATCCTTGACCACCTGACGCTGCCCTGTGGAAAGGGAGGCAAAAGTGTCAGTCAGCCTCAATGCGAAGCTCTTAAGAATGTTCTCAGCCAAGTGCCAGTCGAAATCACCGTAAAACCCCTCGGCCATGGCAAATGCCTGCCTAATGTGCCGTCGGGATGGATAGGGCCAGGTTTCGTTGACCAAGGCCACGCGACGAACGATTCTTGAGTCGCTTACCAGATCGCTTCCATCCAGGTGAATCAGCCCCTGGTCCGGAAGTGCCCTGCCCGTCATCAGATTGCACAGGGTGGACTTGCCGGCCCCGTTCCGCCCGAAGAGTCCGTATATATTACCGGGCTCAAAGCAGAGCGAGATGTCATCCAAGGCCTTCAGCTTTCCGTACGATTTGTCCACCTTGGAAACTGTCAGACTCATTGGTAGACCCTTTCTATGATGGCGTCCAGGTCCTCACGGGATACGTCCAGAGACTTGGCTTCCTCGACCAGATCCTGGAACCTTCCGTTCAGGAGTTCTCTCCTGCGACGCTCACGAACGCTTCGGCCCGCACCGGCAGTGACAAACATGCCCAGCCCCCGCCGTTTCTCCAGAAGACCCCGGTCCACCAGCAGGTTCATCCCCTTGAGGACGGTTGCCGGGTTGATCTGGTAAGCGGTCGAGATTTCCGTGGTGCTGGGAATCCTCTCACCATCGGCGATCAGACCCTCGGCTATGGCTTCGGCCAACCTGTCTGCCACCTTCACGAAAACGGGCCGACCATCCGGTATTTCGATCGCCATCGTTTGACCGCCTTGTCTGCCTTGATTCAGGGCGTCGAGTTAGGACCTTTACTATTGTTTATTACTTAGTTACTTAAGTAACTAACCAACAGTCTATAATTTGCTTTCCCAACCGTCAAATCATGTGCAGCCGTAATCCGTCGGTTGGCTCTGCACGGCTCATCCCACTGCTTTCACCCGATTCCGCTTGGGCAGGATGCCGCACGGGCCCCGGTACCTAGAGGGTTGCAGCTGCCAGTAGCTGACGGGTGTAGGGCTGATTTGGGTGATCGAGGATGGTCCTCACAGGCCCCTCCTCCACCACCTTCCCCTGGCTGAGCACCATGACCCTGTCCGCGATGTGCTGGACCACACCCAAATCATGGGAGATGATGATCATGGACATGCCACTTGACGAATCGCTTTGCTGTCTTGACTGGGCCATGATGGATTGAAGGGTATGAAGAATCCCCACGCGTGCTGAGACGTCGATGGCGCTCATAGGCTCATCGGCCAAGAGTATCCGAGGCTTGACGACCAGGGCCCGGGCTATGGCCGCCCGCTGGGCCTGGCCGCCTGATAGATCGGAGGGATAAGCCGTCATGATCCTGTCCGGATCAAGTTGAACCTCTGACAACGCCTCGGCCACCTGATCAGCGAGGTCTCGCTCCTTCTGATATCGATACCATACGCGCCCACTCTCCCTGCGCTTGACAGCCAAAAGAGGCTCGGCGACCGACCGGCCGATGGTCCACCGAGGGTCCAAGGAGGCAAAAGGGTTCTGGAAGACCAGAGCAGAGTCCCGGGCAAGCGCCTTGGCGGCCGGGGAACCATGCAGAACTGGCCTGTCCTGATATGTCACCTGTCCGGCATCAGGCCTCAACTGACCCAAAAGCAGACGGGAAAGTGTGGTTTTCCCAGAACCTGACTCCCCTATAATCGCCAAGCACTCCCCCGGTTGGAGGGAGACATCGATTCCGTCAACCGCAGCCTTTCGAGCCATGCCGCTGCCGTTGGAGGCATAGACCTTGATCAGGCCCTTCCCGGTCAGGATCGGATCGGCATGCGCATCGTCAGTCGTCCTCATGCTTGCCTCCATCTGCGCTCAGCGTCAACTCCTTGGCCGCTGTCACCAAAGTCCTGCCCTGTGGACTGGATGGATTGCGCAGAATGCTCTGCGTTTGTCCGCTTTCCACCACTCGGCCCGCGTCAAGGATGTAACAGTAATCAGCAACCCGGGCCAGGACGGAGAAATCATGGGTGATGAACAGCAGGGAGGCCCCACTCTGATCAACCAGCGAGACCAGCAGGTCCACAATCTGCCGCTGGGTGATGGCATCCAGGGCCGTGGTCGGCTCGTCCGCAAGGATCAGTCTGGGCTTGGTGACCAGGGCTGTGGCTATGGCCGCCCGCTGCTGTTGACCCCCGGACAGCTCATGTGGATAGGAGCCGGCCAGTTCCGCATCCAACCCGACCTGGGACAATATCTCCATGACTCGTCTGCGCCTTTCCTGGGCGCTCAGACGGTAGTGGCGACGGAGAGGCAGCTCGACCTGACTGTAAATTTTCTTGACCGGGTTCAGGGCCGTAGAAGGATTCTGAAAGATCATGCCCATCCGGGAACCGCGAAGGTCCGCCAGGGACCGGTCATCCGAACCGAGAATCTGAAACCCGTCCACCAGAATGGATCCCGACAGGGAGGCCGTCAGCGGTGCGGTGCCCAGAACGCTGCGGGCTATCATCGACTTTCCGGAGCCAGAGGAGCCGATCAGGCCGACCCTTTGGCCGTCTGCCACCTTGAGGTCCACCTGGTCAAGAATGGTGCGTCCATTGATGGACAGGCTCAGGCCGTCAATACTCAGGGACATCATCGACCTCCCTCGCCTGCATGGATTGCATTCTCGACATGACGACCGGAGTCATCTAATTGTGCAGACATCTCCTGGCGCTCCGCAGACGGGAGAGCGGATCGTCCAGCGGCAGCCACGGCTGCTCTGAGAGTGGGGTTGGTAACCGGATCGATGGCATCACGCAGGGCATCACCGAACAGGTTCAGCGCCACCACAACCATGGTGACCACCAAGCCGGGCCAGAGCACGGTCAACGGAAAGACGTTGATGAACTTGACCGAGGTAGTCAGCGAATGACCCCAGGAGGGCAGGCCAGAGGGAACGCCCACCCCCAGGTAGGTCAACCCTGCCTCAGCCAGAACGGAGGTACCCGCCGACATGGAAAGCTGCACGCACAGGACAGGAACGACATTGGGCACCAGGTGGGTGCAGAATATTCTGAAGGACCCGACCCCGCTGTGCCGGGCGGATTGCACGTAGTCCGACTCTTCCGCCAGGAGCGCCTGGGGCCGTACGATCCGGGCCAGGTTGAGTCCGTAGCCGAACCCGCAGGCTACGACGACCACGGCAATGCTGGGACCCAGGGGGACGGCCAGGATCAGGGCCAGCAGAACTGTGGGCAGGGAAATCAGAGCGTCGACCAGGACTACGACCGTCTGCGATACTCCTGAACGGCGCGAGACCATAGCCATGACCAGAAGGAGTCCCAATACACCTGACAGGACGACCGCCAGAAGACTGATGGCCAGGTTGGTGGCTGACCCCGCCATCAGCCAGGAGAGAATGTCTGCCCCGGTCCCGTCCGTACCCAGAAGGTGGACGCGGCTGGGTGCCTGCCAGATCCGGTACCCGTCAGTGGTCCAAATAGGGACCGGGGTCCAGAACCTGGAAACCAGAGAGACCAGAATCCAAATGGCCAGAACGATCAGGGAGTATCGCCCCGAGGCCTTGCGCCACATGCTGGCCAGTACCACCCGCATCCGCACGAAGAATCCTAGTTGCCCGGGGAATGCAACCCGCGATCCCAAGCACGGTCTGCCTGCATGCTCCCAACTCATCAGTCAGCCACCTCCTGCCTGACTGCACCTCGAAAACGCGGATCGATCAGTCTATGGATAACGTCGACCAGCAGTCCCAGAAAGAGGAAGAAGGCCGCCAGAAGAAGCAGCTCGGACTGAACAGCCGGAAGATCCCGGTTGCCCACATCGGTGATCAGCATGGAGCCCAGTCCCGGTAGGGCGAACAGGTTCTCGCTGACCATGACCCCGGTGATCATCTCGGCCATGGTCAGCCCGACCACCGAGACCAACTGGGGGGAGGACAGCCGCAGACCGATGCACAGGGCGGCCTGGGTTCGGGTCATCCCGCAGGCCATACCCATGTCCACATACCCCGATGAAAGCATGTCGCCCAACAACGAGCGGGTGTATCGCATGATTCCGGCGCCTACGATGATACCGGTGGATAGAGCAGGCAGAATCAAGGACGCCAGGGCCTGCCCCGGCCGAGCCCAGCCGAGAGCAGGGAAGCCCTGGGATGGCAGCAGGCCAACCAGACCACTCCCCTTGGCAAAGAGCATGATCAGCAGCAGTCCTGACCAGAGGGCCGGTACGGATCCGCCCACGATGGCAGCCATGTGGCTGAAGGACTGCATCCATGGCGAGCGCGCCAGAGCCGCCGCACAGCCCAGGGGAATGCCCAGCAGCAGAGCCACACACAGGCCCAAAAGAATCAGCGGGAAGGTGATCTGGGCCCGGATGCCCACCTGGGAGGCGATGGAACGGTTGGTCAGAATGGACCTGCCCAGGTCCCCTTTCAGAAAGTCGCTGATCCAATCCAGATACTGCCTTGGGTAGGAGCGGTCCAGACCCATCTGCCGACGGAGCCGGTCGACACGCTCGGGCGGGGCATCCAGTCCGGCCATGACGGCGGCCACATCCCCGGGCAGAATGCGCAGGGCCAGGAAGATCAGCAGGGAGATGCCCATCAACGCCAAAACGAAGAGCACCAGACGCCGCATCAGGAATCTGACCATGGTCATCCCCGCCTATAAGTCACGTCGGACAGGGGCATGAGGGACTGGTTCAGATCGACCGGGAAGCCCTCCAACCCTGTCCGCCAGGCCGTGGTCACCCGGTAGTTGAAGAGCCAGTCCGCCGCCGCATCGCTGCTGACAATACGGGCGGCCTGGGCCAGGAGCCTGTTGGAATCATCGGCGGAGGTCGTGACCATGGCCTTCTGGTAGAGCTCTTGGACCTGACGATTGTCATAGTTGTAGTAGTAGCCAGGATTGGCCCACTGATGGAAATCGTGGCTCTCGCCATGATCCACCAGAGACAGGTCATAGTCCTTGTTGGCATGTACGTCCTGCAGCCATACCGAAAACTCCACCACCCTCACATCGAGGTCAATGCCCACCTGGCGCAGCTGCGAGCGCAGCTGATCACCCAACTCGCTGCCGTAGGTGTTGGCGTAGGTCAACCGCAGCCTGAGACGGTGGTCGGGACCATACCCAGCCTGGGCCAGGAGCCTCCGTGCTTGCTCCGGATCGTGGGGGTAAAGACCGGTCAAATCCTGATAGCCGGGATCCAGAGAGGGTATGGGTCCGCCCAAGGCCCTGTCCGATCCGCCTCGGGAGGCAATCAGCTGCCGATGGTCAATGGCATGGCGGATGGCCTGACGTACCCGCGGGTCGGATGTAGCGGCACCCTTGCCATTCATGGCTAGGACGTACTTGTCGGTGTCGTCGCCCGCCTTGACCTGGAAGTCGGGGCTGTTGCGGAATGGGCTGGCCAGGTTCTCGGTGACCGGAGCCAGCACCTGCACATCCCCGCTGCGCAGGGCGTTGACGGCGGCGTTGTCGTCATTGAGGTAGCGGATGACGATGGTTGGCGTCTTAGGCTTGTCGCTGCCCCAATAGTGAGGATCGGCCTTGAGTGTGACCGAATCGTTTGGTCGGAAGCTTTCCAGCAGGTATGGGCCGGATCCCACGGCCTGGGTCTTCATGTCATAATCGGCCCGCCGGTCAAAGACCAGACCAGCCCGGCCGCTCAGCTGCCAGAGCAGATCCTGGTATGGTCTGGACAGCGCCAGGCGCACCGTCAGCGGATCTGTGGCCTGAACGCCCTGGAAGCCCTCCAGCATCTCGCTGCCCTGATAATGGCCTGCCATGAGCCCACGAATGGAGTCGACCACGTCCTGCGCCTGAAGAGCATGGCCGTTGGAGAAACGGATGCCCTCATGCAGGTGGAAGGTGTAGACCAGGCCGTCCTCGGAGACATTCCAGCTCCTGGCCAGCCCCGGACGCACCCGATTCCGGGAATCCCGCGACACCAGGCCCTGATAGACGTTGCCGATCAGGAGCTGATCCAGCGCCGTGCCTGACTGGTTGCGGATGTCCAGATTGGTGGGAGCCAGCTTGAGCCCCACCGTGACTGTATCGGCCACGGTCCCGCCTCCAGCCTGTCCGGAGGCTCCACGATGCCCGGTCCACAGGGAGAAAGCCAAGGCCAGGGCCAACAGGAGACTGAGCAGCTTCCAGGGCAAGGTGTTGCCGCCCGACCTCATGGGCCTGATCCTGGCATTGAGTTCGGGGTCAGTGCTGGGACCTGGCTCCTGAGCCATATCCGTATCTGTTGCGGTCACGCTGCCGTGGGCATGCGTGCCGTGTCGATCTGCATTCATTGACGAATCCTTATGCTGCGGTTGACCGCCATTCTGGTCGATCACCGCCCACCAGCATACTCCCCGAAGCCATCACCCCGGCTTATGCGCTTAGGATGGATTTGAAAAGCGTCACGCGCCCGGACGACGGCAGGGAGGAAGAGACATGCTGCTGGCCATCGACATCGGCAACACCAACATCGAGGTCGGATTCATGGAGGGCGACCAGGTCGCCGCCTCCTACAGGCTGACCACAAGAATCGACCACACGGCCGACGAGTTCGGGCTTCTGCTGGGGCAGCTCATGGCCTTGGCCGGCTACAAGACTGCGGATGTTCAGGATGTCATCATCTCCTCGGTGGCTCCTGCGGTCATGCATGCCGTCAGGTCCTGCCTGATCCGTTTCTTCTCCATCGACCCCATGGTGGTGGGCCCCGGCGTGAAGACAGGCATGAACATCCGTCTGGACGATCCACGCTCCCTGGGCGCCGACTGTCTGGCTGACTGCGTGGGCGCCTTCCACCGCTACGGAGGGCCGGTTCTGGTCATTGACTTCGGCACGGCCACCACCTTCAACTATGTGGACGACAAGAGCGCCATTCGCTCAGGCCTGATCGTGCCTGGCATCCGCTCAGGGGCCCAGGCCCTTGCCGGTCAGACCGCCCAGCTGCCCCAGGTGGAGATCACCCGTCCACAGACCATCATGGCCACGGGCACCAGGACCGCCATGCAGGCCGGACTCTACTACAACTTCCTCGGCGGTCTGGAGCGGATCATCCGCCAGTACCGCAGCGAGATAGGCCGAGACTTCCACGTGGTGGCCACGGGCGGCATGGGTCGTACCTTCTCACAGGACACTGACCTGATCGAGGTCTACGATCCCGAGCTGATATTCGCCGGCATGTACAGGATTCACCAGCTCAATGCCGATGGCCGACCACACGCTGCACCAAAGCGCCATTGACCTGCAGACTGGCCTGCTGGCCATCCCCGTCGATGCTGACCAGCGAACCCACCAGGACCTGGCCCTCCAGCTGAACCTGCACCGGATGCCTGGTCCGGTTGAACAGAAAGACGAAGCGCGTTCGATCATCCTTGCAGACCCGCTCAACTCTCAATAGATCGGGGTCGCCCTGGGCCGACCTCATATCAGAGACATCCAAGGCATCCAACAGGGCAGGAAGGGCCTTGGCCAGATCCTGGGCATCCAGACGGCATCCCAGGTAGACGGCCTTGCCATGACCCCAGTCATGGACGGTCATGGCCGGCATGCCATCCATACCCGTCCAGGGATCCGCCCGGTAGCTTGCCAGGACCTTGGTGCCCTTGTCCAGGCTGCCGATGACATCGGCCCAGTCGTGTGCGGTAACCCCGTTGGTCAGGTCCAGATGGTCCAACAGACCGGGCGTGCCGGGAGCCATGGGTGCGAACTCCTCCACCGACAGCCCCAACAGGTCCCGAAGCGGCCCTGGATACCCGCCGATCCAGACGCGATCCTGCTCGTCGGCGATACCGCTGCCCCAGGTGACGATCAGCCGTCCTCCACTATGTACATACTTGTGCAGCCGCTTGGACAGATCGGCATCGATCAGGTAGAGGGCCGGCAGGACCACCAGCGGATACTCCTCCCAGGAGGCCCTGACCGGCAGGACATCAGGCCGGATGGCGTTGTCCAGAAAGGCACGGTACCAGACCGGCGGCTCCTGGCCATGCTCGACCCGGTTGCTGGGCGAGGATGCGTGGGAGCTGGCCCACTGGCTTGCGTAGTCGAAGACCAGAGCCACCGGGGCCTTGGCCAGCATGCTGCCGGCCAAGCCAGCCTGCGATAGACCCTGCAGATCCCCTCCCAGCTGGCAGACGTCACGGAAGACAGCCGTGTCCTCACCAGCATGAGGCAGCATGGCCGAGTGGAACTTTTCCGCGCCAGCCCGGGACTGCCTCCACTGGAAGTAGCAGATGGCATCAGCACCGAACGCCAGATGAGCCAGGGAATCACGCTCCAGCTGTCCAGGCTCCTTGCGGGGGTTGACCGGCCGCCAGTTGACCGCCGATGTGGACTGCTCCATAAGCCACCAGGGACGCCGACGGGCGATGGCATCCACCAGGCTGGAGGAATAGGCCAGCTCCTCCAGATGATCCCTGCCCGGCATCGCATAGTGGTCATTGGCCACAAAGTCCACCTGGTCGCCCCAGTCGTCGTAGTCCAGGGTGAATCCACCGGCGCTGACCATGAAGTTGGTGGTCAAAGGTATATCCGGGGTGATCTCAGCTAGGGTGTCACGCTCGGCCATATAGAAATCCTTGAGGGCATCGGAGCTGAACCGCTCAAAGTCCAGCATGCGTCCCGGATTCTGGAAATTCCCTTTGCCGATGAAACGCGGTGGCAGAATCTGCGAGAAATCACTCAGCTTCTGTGACCAGAAATCCGTGCCCCAGGCCTGGTTGACGGCGTCGATGTCCTTGTAGCGGCGGCGGCACCACCGCTGGAAGGCCCTCATGGCATCGTCGGAATAGTCAAAGCGATTGTGGCAACCATACTCATTGCCAACATGCCAGGCCACCAGATAGGGATTGTCCCGGTAGTGCTCGGCCATGGCCCGGCAGAGCTTCAAAGCGTAGGATCGGAAGATCGGCGAGGTGGGCCGCCAGTGCTGCCGGGCACCGGGCCAAACCGTGTCGCCACGCTCGTCCCTGAGCAGGACTTCGGGATGGGCCTGGGTCAGCCAGAGCGGCGGCGAGGCCGTGGCCGAGGCCAGGTTGACCCCGATGCCCGCCCGACCGAGCTTGTCGATGATCCGGTCCAACCAATCGAAGTCGAAAACACCCTCGCTGGGCTCAATGCGCGACCAAGAAAAGACCGCCAGGGCCACCACGTTGACCCCTGCCTTGGTCATCAGCCTGATGTCCTCATCCAAAACATCCTCGGGCCACTGGTCGGGGTTGTAGTCACAGCCGTACCAGAGGGACTGCTGACCCTTGAGATGCTTGGGCCATCGATAGGCCCGCCGTGTCGGTTTGCTCATGGGTAGAACCTCCTGGTCCGTCTCAATTTTCGGACGGGAATGCCTGCCGCGTCCACGTCGTCCCACGGCTCCGGAATCCCCAGACCATTATGTCCCACCAGGCTGACTGTTCAGGCCTCTCCCTGAGGTTCCAAGGGAACGGAGGAGGTGAAGATGCGCTCAACCCCGGTGAACGGGTCGGTGAACTCCAGGCGACGGGCTACCAATTGCAGTGGTCGGGAGAAGTCGTCATAGGCCCGGGTCTGGATCCGGGGATAGAGATCGTCACCCACTATGGGCAGGCCCAAAGCGTTCATGTGCACGCGAAGCTGATGGGTCTTGCCTGTCTGCGGGCAGAGCGTGTAGGTGGCAAGACATCCCCGGCCCGCCGTCAACTCGACCCTGGTAATGGCATTGACAGGTCCGCGTTCCTCCCAGGCCTGGAGAATCCCTCGGCGTTTGATCACCCTGGAGCGGCGCTCTAGCGGGAAGACCCTGGGCGGATCCAGGTGTTGCACTGTACCGGTCCGCGGATGAAGTATGGGCCGTACCGGCGCCAGGCACTGGTAGACCTTGCGCACGCGATGCTCCTGGAAGAGCATCTGATAGGCCCGTCTGGCAGCCGGATCGCGCACCAGGACCAGTACACCTGCGGTGGCTCTGTCCAGCCTGTGGGCAGGTACGATGTCGGGCTCCCCGTACTGCTGGCGCATTCGAATCAGCACGGTACCCTCGTACCACATCCCCCTAGGCATGGTAGCTAGGAAGTGGGGCTTGTCGACCACAATGATGCGGCGATCCTCGTAGATGACTCTGGGCTCAAAAGGGATTTGCGGCTCCTCCAGAACGATTCGATGCCTACGCTCCTCGGACCCGACGATCATGGACAACCTCTATTCCACAGTGACCGACTTGGCCAGGTTGCGGGGCTTGTCCACATCCAGGCCCTTGAGCCGGGCCATGTCCAGAGCGAATAGCTGCAGGGGAACCACATCCACCAGAGGGCTGAGCAGGGTCGGGCATGGCGGCCGCCAAAAGACCACATCAGCATAGCGGTCGGCATCCGGATCGCCCTCCTCGGCTACGACGATGGTGAAGGCACCGCGTGCCTTGACCTCCTCGATGGCCGAGATGACCTTGTCGTGCAGCACATTGCGGCCCCGGGCGCTGGGGACGATGACCACCACAGGCTCCCCCGGCTCCACCAGGGCGATGGGCCCGTGCTTGAGCTCGCCGGCGGCGAACCCCTCGGTAAAGATGTAGGCGATCTCTTTGAGCTTGAGCGCCCCCTCCAGGGCTACCGGATAACCCACATGCCGCCCCAGAAAGAGGAAGGAACGGGCCTTGGACATGCGCTGGGCCGTCTGATTGATGACATCGGCCTGACTGTCCAGCACTTTCTGGATTTTGGCAGGCATGGCCTTGAGATTGTCGATGGTCTGGTGGATCTCGTCCCGATACATGGTTCCCTTGACCTGGGCCAGGTAGAGCCCAAGCAGGTAGGCCGCCACAATCTGAGCCAGGAAAGCCTTGGTGGAAGCCACAGCCACCTCAGGACCGGCGTGCGTGTAAAGCACAGCATCGGACTCCCTGGGGATGGTGGACCCCTGTGTGTTGCAGATGGCCAGAACCCGGGAGCCCTGCTCGCGTGCATGCCGAAGCGCCATCAGCGTGTCCATGGTCTCCCCGGACTGGGAAATGGCCACGACCAAGGTGCGCGGGGTCAGAATGGGATCACGGTAGCGGAACTCATGTGCCAGCTCGACCTCCACCGGAATACGGACCCAGTGCTCGATGGCATACTTGGCCACCAGCCCTGCGTAGGAGGCCGTTCCACAGGCTACAACTATGATCTTGTCGATCTGGCGGAAGACATCTTCGTCGATGTGGACCTCGTCCAGGTCCAGGTCGCCCGACTCGTCGTACCGGCCCAGCAGGGTGTTGGAAACCGCCGCCGGATCCTCGTGGATCTCCTTGTCCATGAAGGAGTCCCACCCGCCCTTTTCGGCGGCCGATGCATCCCAGTCGATGGTATAGCGGCGGGGGTGCTCCACCGGATGCCCTTGGAAGTCGGTGACCAAGACCTGGTCCGCGTTGATGCAGACAGCCTGGTCCTGCCCCAACTCCATAGCCTGACGGGTATAGGCCACGAAGGCCGCTACATCGGAGCCCAGGTAGTTCTCTCCGTCCCCAAGGCCGACCACCAGCGGTGAATCGTGTCGGACGCCCACCACCAGATCGGGCTGCCGTGAATCCACAGCCAGGATGGTAAAAGCCCCTTTGAGCATGCGGGCCAGCCGCCTGATGGCCTCGAAGATGTCGGGCTGGCCAGTGGCATCGATAATCTCCTGGGCGATCTTGCCTAGAAGCTTGGCGGCCACCTCGGTGTCCGTGGAGGACACGAAAGTATAACCTTCGGTCTCCAAGTCCAGCCGCAGCCTGGAGGCGTTCTCGATGATCCCGTTGTGGATCAGCGCGACCTTGCCGTCACGGCTGATGTGGGGATGGGCGTTGACGTCAGTGGGTTCGCCATTGGTGGCCCAACGGGTGTGACCGATGCCCACAGTGGCCTCGGGCATGGGCTTGGCCTTCAGATCTGCAACCAGATTGCCCAGGCGCCCGGCCTTCTTGCGGACGGCCACCCGCGCCATCCCAGGGGCAGCCAGGGCCACTCCGGCCGAGTCATAACCACGGTACTCCAAGCGTTCCAGACCCTTGAGGCAGACCTCCAAGGGCCTGCCACACGCCGTCCGTACTGATCCCGCATAACCGACGATTCCGCACATGGGCCCCAGTCTAGCCATGGGAGCTCGGCCGCCGACCATCCAGAAGGCTTCTTGCCGGAATTTCTACAACCTGAACAGTGCCTGCTTCTAGAGCACGGTATGCAGGAACTCAGTGAACCGCTCGGTGCGAGGATGGTCGATGATGTCAGGGCCTCCCTGTTCCACCACGACACCCTGGTCCATGAAGACGATCTGCTCGGCCACCTCGCGGGCGAAGCCCATCTCATGGGTGACCACCACCATGGTCATACCCTGTTGAGCAACCTGCCGCATGACCCCTAGAACCTCCCCCACCAGCTCTGGATCCAGGGCTGAGGTGGGCTCGTCAAAGAGCATGATGTCAGGGTGCATGGCCAAGGCTCGTGCGATGGCCACACGCTGCTGCTGGCCGCCGGAGAGCTGAGCGGGATAATAGTCCATCCTGTCCTCGAGCCCTACACGTTCCAGCTGGGCCTGAGCCTCCTTGCGGGCATCGGCCTTGGGAACCCTACCCACATGGACCGGCGCCTCCATGACGTTCTCCAAGGCAGTCATGTGGGGGAAGAGGTTGAAACGCTGGAAGACCATGCCGATCTTGGAGCGTTGCCTGGCAATAGCCTTATCATCCAGGGTCTGCAGCACGGGACCCTTGCCGGTGTCGACCTTCCGGTAACCGGTCAGTTCGCCGTCCACGTAGATTTCGCCGGCTGTACGGGTCTCCAACTGGTTGATCAGCCGCAACAAGGTTGACTTGCCTGAGCCGGAAGGTCCTAGAACAGCCGTTACCGTGCCGGGCATGACCTCCAGGTCGATCCCCCGAAGCACATGCTGATCGCCGAATACCTTGTGCACATTCCTGATGACGATGGCCGGATCCTTGCCGCCCTTGCCATCGTGCTCGGTCTGCCTGTCCTCGTCCATGATTCTCCTCCTGCACTCAGGCGTTCAGCCCGGCCATCATGACCTTGTTGACCTTATCAGTCTCCTGACGGGTCTGCGGGTCATCGCCATCCTTGCCGTCCTTGGCCCCTGACCCAGCCAGGGGGCGCGAGTCGAAGCCCTTGCCGAAGTGCTTCTCCAGCTGGGCCTGGATGACCATCAGAACGGAGGTGATGACCAGGTACCAGATACAGGCCACAATCAGCAGCGGGATGGTCTTGTAGATACGGTTGGCGATGGCGTTGGTGGCGAACTGAAGCTCCAGGGTGAAGGGCACCGCGAGGGCCAGGGATGTGGTCTTCAGCATGCCGATGGTCTCATTGCCGGTAGGCGGCACAATGATGCGCATGGCCTGAGGCAGGACGATTCGCCGCATGATCATGGACGGGGGCATGCCCAGAGCCTTGGCGGCCTCCTCCTGGCCGGGATCCACAGCCTCGATGCCGGCACGGACGATTTCGGAAAGATAGGCGGCCTCGTTCAGTCCCAAGCCCAGAACCGTAGCCACGGTGGCGTTCAGCACGGTCTTGGTGTCGATGCTCCAGAATTCAGGCCCGAAGGGGATGCCGATGGCCAGCTTAGGAATCAACACGGAAAGCAGGCCCCAGAAGACCAGCTGGGTGTACACAGGAGTGCCACGGAAGAACCAGATGAAGAACCAGCTGACCCAGCGCAGCACCGGATTCGATGACTTGCGCATGACCGCCAGGAGTATGGCCAAGATTGTAGCCAGGACCATGGCGTAGACGGTCAGCAGAAGGGTCCACTTTATGCCGTCAAGGACGTGCTCGTTGAAAAGATACTTCCAGACCGTGGGCCAATCAAAATTGGGATTGGTCACCATGCCGTGGATCAGCATGGCCACGAAAATGGCTACGATGACCGCAGCCACGATAGGCCCTGGCTTGCGCACCGGCCTGGCATGTATTCTCCCGGGGATCTGAATCTGGTCCGTCCCCTTCTTGGTATGCATCTCCTGCTTCCTTCCGCACCGCTGAACCTATTCAGGCCTAGCCTAGCCGAACCACCTGGCCTTGCCTTAATCAGAGACCGCAGGGTTGATCTCAGCCTTTTCGACCGCGCCGCTCTGAACGCCCCAGTTCTTGAGGATCTTGGTGTAGACGCCGTCGTCGATCAGCTTCTGAAGAGCCGCCTGGGTGGCCTCGGCCATGCCGCTGCCCTTCTTCAGTGCGGCGCCTTGAAGGACGATGTCGGTATCCTTGCCCAGCTTCTCCAGCTGTCCATCGGTCTGCTTGATGGCATACCCGGTCACCTGGGAATCGGCGTAGAAAACGTCGATCTTGCCGTTGACCACTGCCGTGGCGGCATCAGTCTGCTGCTTGTAAGACTGAACATCCACCGGCTTCTTGCCCTTGGCCTTGCACTCGGCCGAGATCTTGTCGGCAGCCTGCTGCTCTTCGATGGTCCCAGTCTGTACTCCGACCTTGACACCGCAGATGTCGTCGGGATTGATCTTTGAGGGGTTGCCCTTCTTGACGGCAAAGGCCGTACCCGCCTTGAAAGTGGTGACGAAGTCAACCGACTGCATCCGCTCCTTGGTGATGGTGAAGCTGGAGATGCCAGCATCATACTTGCTGCCGATGGCTGGGATGATGGTATCGAAGGAGGCGCTGACCATCTCCCCCTTGAGCCCCATGACCTTGGCAATGGCGTTCGATAGGTCCACGTCATAGCCAATGGGGGTCTTTCCGTCCTCATTCATGAACTCGCCAGGCGCATATGAGGTCTCCATGCCCACGGTCAGCTTACCGTCCTTGGAAACCGACTCAGGCACCTTGGCCGCAATGGCAGGATCCTTCTTGATGCCGCTGACGTCAAAAGCCGCTGGATGTGAGCTTGTGGTGGCCTTGCCCGATGCACTACTGGTGTCCGCCTCGTCGGTGGTTCCGCAGGCCCCGATGGAGGCCAGCAGGGTGACACTCAGAGCCGCCGCCAACACCGCCTTGATCTTGCCCATGTCTTCTCCTCTTCCGGACCGCCCGAAGCGACCCCTCATTGCCCTTGATTGACATGCACTATTATGCACACATTTGTATTTTTATGCATACAGATGACGACTCGCTCCGCATTTGCAAACTAGATACTCTGATGTTTTTGGCTCTGTAACAAGCCAAAAGCGCCATCAAGGGCTGCTTATCGGCATCGGCCCCGGGCGTGTCGGATCTGCATAGAACGGGGAAGCTCTCAGCAGACGACTGTCGGTCGTTATGAGACCGGGGAAATTCAGTAGATTTATCTGAAAATCAAGAAGAGACTAAACCTGAAGCTCAGCCTCGCCGGTTGCGGTAGCGCATGGCCCGTTGAGCCTCGCGGCGGTCCTGCTCCTCCCGCAGAGACTGGCGCTTGTCATACTCGCGCTTGCCTCGTGCTACGGCGATCTCCACCTTGACTCTGCCATCCTTGAAGTACATGCTCAAGGGGACGATCGTGTATCCCTTGGCCTGAATCTGCCGCTCCAGGCGAAAGATCTGCTTGGCGTGGAGGAGCAGCTTGCGTTTGCGCTTGGGGGCGTGGTTGTTCCAGGTGCCATTGAGGTATTCAGGGATATTGGCGTTCTCCAACCAGACCTCGTGCCGCCTGTCAATGCTGACGAAAGACTCGGCCAAGGAGGCACGCCCCTCGCGCAGGGACTTGACCTCAGTCCCGGTCAGCGCGATGCCGGCCTCGTACCGGTCCTCGATCTGGTAGTCATGACGGGCCCTGCGGTTCTGGGCGATCATGGATGTACCGGTTTCCTTAGCCATAATATCCTCCTCTTGATCGCGGCAAGGAGGCTACCTGGCACTCCGGACAGCGATAGTAACGTTCCAAGCGGCGGACCTGGCCCGCAACGGCATCAGTAATGAATGTATTGGTAGTTGCCGGCCCCATAGACCGTCTCATAAGCGGGGAAGGATGCGAAGCCGGTACCTCCTTGGGAGATAAGCACCGATCCATCTGCATTGACCCGCTCAACCACAGCCACGTGACCATAGGTCCAGTCCGCATTCCAGGAACCGACCCGCTGGCCACGGGCGAAGACCATGGCGGCGCCAACATGCGGAGTGTTGTTGACCAGGTAGCCCAGACTACGTGCCGTATTAGCCCAATCAGCCCCGTTTCCCATATAGGATCCCACAGGCAGGGACAGCTGCGAGCGACGGATGTATGCCCAGAGCGTGCACTGGCGAGCAGGATAGGCACTGCCGCCCACCGAGTTGCCGGTGGGATGGCCATAGCAGAACCCCGAGCCCTCAGGGCAATTACCGGGTACCCCATAGTTCATGCCGGAAGCACCTCCACCGCCCCCGTTGCTCGGCTGAGAAGGCCGCGGAGCCGGCGATGGTGCGGAACCGCCTCCGCCGATCTGCTGGGCGCCGCCGGCATGGGGATCAGCACCGCCGCCGGCATTGCCTGTGTTCAAGGAATCGATCATAGACTCGGTGGCCACAATATCAGCGGCCTCACGGGCCGACTGCGTGGTCAGGGCAGCCTTTTGACCCTCCAGCCGCTTGCGTGCTGCGGTTCCTTGGTCGCGCAAGGCCTGCAGGCTGTCCTGCTTGGCCTGTGCCTCGGCTGCAGCCTGCTGGGCTGCCGCCTGCTGCTGGTCGGCCTTGGCCTTCAAGGTGCTGATCTGCTCCTCAATGGCTTCCAGGCGCTGCTTACGGTTCATGGAGGAATTGAGTGTGTTGGCGGCATCATTGGCGGCGTTGGCCTCGGACCGGGTTACGGCCGCATCAGCCTGCATCTTGTCCACAAAGTCCTTGGTGCTGGAAGACTTAGTCACCACGTCCATGACCTGGGAGACCTCAGAGCCGCGGAAGCTCTTTCTTGCCATCTGCGCCACACCAGCCTTGGCGTCGTCATAGTCAATGCCAGTCTGACGGATCTTGGTCTCCAAGTCGGCTCGATCCTTCCGGGCCGCCTGCAGACGATCGTTGGTGGCCTGAACCAGGCTGTCTGCTTGCTCGGCCTGCTGCTGGGCTTCGACCGCCTTCTGCTGCGCCGCCGGAATCTGGTTGGCGGTCAAATCGTTGAGACTCAAAATTTGGTTAGCCAGTTCGTTGCTGACACCCGCCAGCTTGCTCTTCAGGGCCTCATGGTTCTGTACCTTTTGTTGATAGCTGCTCCAATCAGCCTGCGCCGGTGCGGGGGCCACTGTCAATCCCAGTATTCCTCCCCCGAACATCATGGCCAACGACCCCACCAGGCCACAGATGGCTTCCAAATGTTTCGTGCGATTCATGGTCAAGTCCTCACTATCACTCATCCATGCTAGTCATCATTATGGCAGAGCTCGTGCCCATAAGGTCGGTCGGCCCGTCGCTGCGGATCAGGTTCGCAGGTACCTCCGCAGGGAGATGGAAGAGGCCAATGCGGACAACAGCATGGCCCCCAGAATTAGCACCGGAGCCATGAGCAGGACCGTGGACTGGTCCACGTAGGGCATCCACTGGACCGTCTGGGCCAGCCAATCCGTGATGAAAAGTTTGACGATGGCGCTCAAAGCACCGACAGCCAGAAGAGAACCCAGCAAGGATGCCACCACCCCCTCCAGGATGAAAGGCAACCTGATGGTCCAGTTGGATGCTCCCACCAGTCTCATGATCTCCGTCTCGTTTCGACGGGAGGCGGCACTCATCCTGATGGTGGTGCCGGTCAGCAGAATAGCCACAATCACCATGACCACGGCAAGGACCAAGGTGACCGCCGTGGCTCTATTAAGGATTTTGAAGACCGGGTCGAATATCTGACGCTGATCGGAGACCTCCTCCACCCCATCGCGTCCGGACAGCACCTCGGAGACCACCTGGTACTTGGTCGGGTCCTTGAGCTTTAGACGCAGGGAGGCCTGCATATCTGCCGCAGTCATGGTCCTTCCCTCATAAGTGCCTTCAGGGTACTGCTTGAGGAAGGTGTTCTTGAAGAAGTCCTCACGGCTCTGGTAGGTGATCTTGGCTACGGAGTCGCGCAACTCGGTATTGATGGTGTTCTCCAGCTTGACGATCTCGTCGTTGGTGGGTGCCTTGCCGGTCGCGCATGTAGCCGCCTGGCTGGTGCCATCCGGGCAGAGCCAGACCACTACCTCCACCTGGTCGTACCAGTCTCCCTTAGCTTTGCTGATCTGAGCCTGCATGAGGCCTGAGGCGCCTATGAACAGGAAGGAGATGAAGGTGACCAGCATGACCGAGAGAATCATGGACCCGTTGCGACGCAGGTTGTCCCAGGTGCTGGAAAGGATGAACCGCAGTCTCATCGTGCCGCCTTCTTCTCGTCATCTTGCTCATCCCGAGCCGATGCATCATTATCTCGTTGGGACTTCCTTGATTGTTTGGGGGCTTCAGGCGGAGCAGGAGGTGCCGGTGGGGCCCCCATGGACTCGACACCATGATGATTTTCGCTCATTGAGCCCTTTGCATTGGTCCTGCTCTTATTGGAGGTCTGTTTTGAGGATTGCGCGACGTCCTGCTTCATCTGGCCTGCAGTCTGACCGGATTTGCCGGTCGGTTCTGCTGGGCTGGAACCATCGGACCTCGAAGGCTGATCGGGCCTCTTATTCTGTTGCCCAGAAGCAGAAGTCTTGGCAGAGGAGTTCTTCATCGGTTGGCGATCTTTGGCGTTGAAGTTTTTCTGAGACGCTTTTTCGCCACGATCACGATTGCGGTAATCGTCTTGGTTCTTGTCCCGATTCCGACTGTTCGAATCTCCAGTCTGCCGATCCTGGAACCTGCTTTCGGCAGTCGGCTTAGGCCGAGCAGCATCGGAATCAGGGGCAGACTTCCGGGATTTCCGGGAAGCTGTATGTTCAGCCTGGAGGTGTTTCGCAGACTCATCACGATCAGTTCCTGCCTTGTCGTGTCCTCTGTGGCCGGAACCGTCAGTTGATTGACCTGACCGATCCTGGCCGCCATGGGTCGCAGGCCTGCGGAATCGCTCATCCGAGCCAGAGTCGTTCCCTTGATCGGGCTGCCCTGCAGCCGCATCTTCATGCCGATTGGAATCTTCCTGCGCGGATTCAAGACTGCCCAGACCCTTGCCCCAGGTCAGGGTGTCCTCCACCGAGGTGAAGACCTTTCCATAGCGTCCGGTTCTCCCCGAATGCATGGACTTGGCTAGACGTGCGATTCCCTCGTCGCCATACTGGCCCTGGTTGACAGCCTGTGCTGCCGCCTGGACTACCTGCTTGGCCCCCTTGGTTCCATCCGCGATGGGCCCGGTAGCCGAGTTGTTCCCATCCTGCACGACGATCTGCACCGGACGGCGCCCTGCAACTCCAACCTCGCGTGCACGGTCCAGGGCATCGCCGTCATTGGGATCCCCGATGGCGTGATGAGAGCGCGCCGCAACCTCGGCATCTGGGAAAAATCGCGAAGAATCATAGGAACCGTGGGCTTCGTCGCGCATGATCCGACCCGTATGCAACTCCACCACCCGCTTGCGCATGGAGTTGACGATCTCCTCGTTGTGGGTGGCCATGACCACGGTGGTACCGGTCCTGTTGATGGCGTCCAAGACCTCCATGATGCCCAGGGAGGTGGTGGGATCAAGATTGCCAGTGGGCTCATCCGCCAGCAGAATTTCCGGGTTGTTTACGTAGGCCCGGGCCAGAGCCACTCGCTGGGCCTCACCGCCGGAAAGCTCATGGGGGTAGTTGTGCTCCTTGCCAGTCAAACCCACAGTCTTGAGCACCTGCGGCACCAGAGTCTTGATGGTGGACCGACGGGCACCGATGACCTCCAGCGTGAAGGCTACGTTCTGCCATACGGTCTTGTTGTTGAGCAGTTTGTAATCCTGAAAAACGAAACCGATGGAGCGCCGATACCCTGGGATCTCGCGGTTGCGCAGACGTCTTAGGTCGTTGCCGGCCACACGGATCTCGCCCTCGGTAGCCTCCTCCTCACGAAGGAGCAGGCGCAGCAATGTGGTCTTGCCCGATCCGCTGGCGCCTACCAGAAAAACGAAATCCCCACGATTGACATCCAGACTGATGTCATCCAAGGCTGGGCGGGACCCCTTGGGATAGATTTTGGTCACGTCCTTGAGCGAAATCAACGCCATTGACACTCCGTTCCTCGGTATTCACCTACAGAGGCTATCAAGAAGACTGACACTACTCACTCATGAAACACCGACCAAACCACGGCCGGAAGAAGCTCTACTTACTGGCTTCCTCCTCGCGAGCCTGGACCCGCTGCTGGTGCCGCCAACGGATGCCGGCCTCGATAAAGGCATCAATGTCACCGTCGAAAACCCCCTGGGTGTCAGAGGTCTCGTATCCGGTGCGCAGATCCTTGACCATCTGGTAGGGATGCAGCACGTAGGAACGCATCTGGTCCCCCCAGCTGGCCTTGATGTCGCCAGCCAGCTCCTTCTTCTTCTTGGCTTCCTCCTCGTGCCGCAAAACCAGCAGCCGGGACTGCAGAACAGCCATGGCAGCCGCACGGTTCTGAATCTGGCTGCGCTCATCCTGCATGGTGACCACGATGTTGGTCGGCAGGTGAGTGATGCGCACGGCCGAATAGGTGGTGTTGACTCCCTGGCCCCCCGGGCCGGAGGAGCAGTAGGTGTCCACTCGGATGTCCGAGTCGGGGATGTCGATGTGGTCGGTGGGCTCCACCAGGGGGATGACTTCGACAGCAGCGAAAGAAGTCTGCCGCCTACCCTGGTTGTCAAAGGGCGAGATCCGCACCAGACGATGGGTGCCGCCCTCCACCGACAGACGGCCGTAGGCGTAGGGAGCGTCCACCTGGAAGGTGGCCGACTTAATACCGGCCTCCTCCGCGTAGGAGGTGTCCATAACCTTGGTAGAGAAACCATGCCTCTCAGCCCACCGCATGTACATTCGCAGGAGCATCTGCGCCCAGTCGGCTGCATCCACTCCGCCGGCACCCGAACGGATGGTGACCACGGCAGCACGCTCGTCGTACTCACCGTCCAGCAGGGTCTGAATCTCCATGTCAGCCAGATCGGACCTCAAAGAGTCGATCTCCTTACGGGCCTCCACCAGAGTGTCCTGATCATGCTCCTCCTGGCCCAGCTCCTCAAGAGCCTGGACATCGTCCAGCCGGGAGGATGCAGACTCCAGATGCTTGAGCTGGGATTGCAAGGCCGAGAGCCTGCTGGTCACCTTCTGGGCGTTCTCCTGATCGTCCCAGAGTCCAGGCGCACTGGCCTGACGCTCCAGATCAGCAATTCGCGAGCGCAAGCCCTCCGGGTCCAGCGCCTTGGAAATCATCTCGTACTTGGCCTTGGCCTGCTCCAATGATTGAGCAAAATCCATCTCTGCCATACCGTCTCACCGCTTTCCGGACCGGCTCCGCACGAGCCGGCCACCGTCTTCATTCCTATTTGCCTTTGCCTGTGACGGCCGAATTCCCGCCGACCGGACGGGCCCGGTCAAAGGCCGCTGAAGATGGCGGGGATGACGAGACTGGCCAGCAAAGCCACGGCGATGACCAGGCAGACCACCCTGGCCGTATTGCGGCGCCGACGCTCTCGGCGCTCACGCTCATGACTGTAGGCACTCATAGTTGATAATTTTACCTATCGGCTGGGACCTGGCTGGCGACGATCCAGACCCAACTGTCGGACGGATAGTGTCTGTTTGAATGTCGACCGGTTTATTCTGTAAGACAACTTATATCAATTGACTGCACCGCCTGAAGGAGGAACGATGAGTAAAGCACGCACCGCATGGGGTTGGGGCCTGGCCAGCCAGGACGAGCAGGGCCGGACCTTGGACGTCTGGTATCCAAAGGCCGAGATCTCGACGCCGCCGACCCCGGGGAACCGTCCCAATCACGACTTCGGTGACCAAGTCCACAACCAGCCCGACGCACGCGGCATCCGCCGGGTGCCGGTCTTCACCGTGGCCGATCTGGATGGCCCGATAGCGGATGCCGCCGATGCCTATCTGCGGCTCCATCTGCTCAGCATGCGTCTGACCCAGCCCAACAGCATGAACCTTGATGGAATCTTCGAACAGCTGACCACGGTAGTGTGGACCAACTACGGCCCCTTCGCCGTGGAGGACTTCGCCCTGCGCAGGTCAGAGGTCATGGCTGCAGCCAGCCGGTCCATGCCAGGCATCCCGGTGACGCAGGTAACAGTGCTGAGCGTGGACAAGTTCCCCCGCATGGTGGATTACGTGGTTCCCGAGGGGGTACGCATCGGCAACGCCGATCGTATTCGGCTCGGCGCCCATCTTGCTCTGGGAACGACGGTCATGCATGAGGGCTTTGTGAACTTCAACGCCGGAACCTTGGGCCACTCCATGGTCGAAGGCCGGATCTCCCAAGGGGTTGTGGTCGGCGACGGTTCGGACATCGGCGGCGGAGCCTCCATCATGGGCACCCTGTCCGGAGGAGGTCGCCATCGGGTCTCCATCGGTCAGCACTCCTTGCTGGGAGCCAACGCCGGCATCGGCATCTCCCTGGGCGACGACTGCGTGGTTGAGGCCGGGCTCTATGTCACCGCCGGCACCAAAATCGGCCTGGGCGACCAGGTGGTCAAAGGAGCGGAACTGAGCGGACGGGATCATCTGCTCTTCATCCGCGACTCCCGCACCGGCCAGGTCAAAGCCCTGCCCCGCAAGAAGGGCATCGAGCTGAATGAGCGGCTGCACGCCAACTGAGTCCCAGTCGGTCATCGGACTCAGCGCTGCTCCATGGGAAGGTAGTCGCGCGGGCCCTGCCCGGTATAGACCTGCCTGGGACGACCGATTTTCGTGTCTGGATCGTCCAGCATCTCCCTGTACTGGGCGATCCATCCGGGGATGCGACCCAATGCAAAGAGCGTGGTGAACATCTCCGGGTCGAAGCCTATGTCGCGGTAGATGAGTCCAGTGTAAAAGTCCACATTGGGATAGAGGTGGCGCTCGACGAAGTAGTCGTCATGCAGGGCCAGATCCTCCAGCTCCAAGGCCACGTCGAAAAGCTCCGCATCCTCGGCATTTTTATTCTGGTCGGGTTCATCCATGAGCTTGTAGAGCCATTGCTTGGCTATGGCCGCGCGCGGGTCATAGGACTTATAGACCCGGTGGCCCAGACCCGCAATTTTCCGACCCTCCTTCTTGGCCTGGTCCACATAGCCTCGCACACCCAGACCGGAATCCCGTATGCTCTTCAGCTGGCGCAACACGGCCTCGTTGGCGCCGCCGTGCAAGGGACCTGACAGAGTATTGATGCCGGCAGCCACTGCCGAATACAGATTGGCCCGGGCTGATCCAGCAATCCGCACTACTGAAGTGGAGCAGTTCTGTTCATGGTCGGCATGGATGATCAGGAGCTTGTCCAGGGCCTGTACCTTGAGAGGGTCAGCCTGATAGGGCTGGTAGGGCATGGCGAAGCTCATCCGCAGGAAGTCCTCCACATAGCCCCAGGTCCTGTCCGGGTAGAGCAGAGGCTGATCACGGCGACGCCGGTGGATCAAGGAGACGATGGTACGCACCTTGGCCATGATGATGGCGCTAGCCTCATCCAACTGGTCGGGATCGTCTACATCACAGGTGTCCGGATGGAAGCCGGCAAGGGCATTGACCGCAGCAGCCAGCACACTCATGGGATGAGCCTGGCGAGGGAAGGACGAGAGCAGATGACGGAAGTCCTCCCCTACGAGCGTGTGCCCCAGGACATGGCTACGGAACCGCTGGTACTGCTCGGCATCAGGCAGCTCACCGTGGGACAGCAGCCAGGCTACTTCGAGAAAATTGGACTGGGCGCACAGGTCCTCTATGGCATAGCCCCTGTAACGCAGTATGGACCGCTTGCCGTCAATGAAGGTGATTCCCGAAACGCACTGAGCTGTGGTCTGGAAGCCGGGATCCAGAGTGACCCAGCCATCGTTGCGCAGGGAGGAGACCAGAATGCCGTCGGGCCCTTCGGTGGCGCGAACCAGGGGAAGATCTACCTGTTCGGAATCGATGGACAACCGTGCTGTAGACATCACGCACCTCCTGTTAATCAACCAGTGAGGTGCCAGTGGGAGTCGACGGTCGTGCCG
Organism: Bifidobacterium sp. JNUCC 75; assembly: GCF_054819865.1. Classification (NCBI taxonomy): domain Bacteria; kingdom Bacillati; phylum Actinomycetota; class Actinomycetes; order Bifidobacteriales; family Bifidobacteriaceae; genus Bifidobacterium; species Bifidobacterium sp. JNUCC 75. Next base: position 507,823 of record NZ_JBTHIF010000001.1, read on the forward strand.
GATCAGGCTACCGGCACCTGTACCGGCGTGGAATTGCCGACATGCTAGCAGAAACAACCACGACTTCGATTACCGGCTTGTAACCACAAGCATGAACCCGTTACCTCCAGCCACGAGGCGCAGGTCCAAGCCAGCGCCGTCTTCATTCCCGCACCAGCCTGCGGGCACAAGGCCCGGGAGGAAAGCGCCGGTATCAAAGAAGGTCGGTATCGAAGAGGGATCCAGGAGCATCCACATCGTGGACATTCCTAAATCCCTTTTAGTCCTAATTCGACCTCGAACAACCTCTGACTCAGTCCCTGGTCGTCAGGATGACAGGTCCCTGCTCGGTAATGGCGATGGTGTGCTCGCTGTGGGCGCCGCGCGATCCGTCTGCAGAGCGCAGGGTCCAACCATCCTTGGGATCCTGATAAATCTGATCGGTGGTTGCCAGGAACCAAGGCTCAATGGCGATGACCAGACCTGGGCGCAGTTTGTAGCCGTGATGAGGAGTGCCGTCGTTGGGCACATGGGGATCACCATGCATAATTCGCCCTACCCCGTGTCCGCCGAACTCCAGGTTGACGCTGTATCCGTTTTCATGGGCAACCTCACCGACTGCAGCGGATATGTCACCTAGGCGGTTACCGGGCTGAGCCTGGGCGATGCCCGCCTTCAAGGCCTCTTCGGTGGTTCGAATCAGTCGCAGATCCTCTGGATCGGCATGCTCGCCCACCACGAAGCTGATGGCCGAATCGCCCACCCAGCCGTCCACATTGATGGCCAGATCCAGGGAGAGCAGGTCGCCATCCTTGAGGTTGTAGTCATAGGGCACTCCGTGGAGAACGGCATCGTTGACGGATAGGCAGATGTAGTGCGCAAAGGGGCCGGTGCCGAAGTCAGGCGCGTAGTCCACGTAGCAAGAGGTAGCCCCCTTTCGGGAGTTGATCCTGTCCTTGACGTAGTCGTCCAGCTCCAGCAGGTTGACCCCGGGTTTGCTCATGGCCTTGAGCTCCTTGAGGATGCTGCCGACAAACCTGCCCGCCGGCTTCATCTGTTCGATCTCCTGCTTGGTTTTGAGCTCGATCATCCTCTGCGTCCTTTCATGATTGGTGCCCGCGGGTGCCGCCCCTCAGGATCCTGCCCAAGTACTACCACTCAGTATTATCGGGTCAGTCGGACGAGTCCGGCTCTCAGTTCCGGCCGAAGGTGAAGGCCCTGATAATGGAAACGACTCCCAGCACCAGAAGAGCGCACCCGCTGAAGATGACCAGGAAGATGACGGAGCTCAGCGGGTAGATCATGACGATGATCCCGGCGATGATGGAGACGACGCCTGAGAAGATGGCCCAGCCTGAATGCGGGAGCCCCCAGGAGGCTGCCAGACTCATCACGCCCTCCATGATCCAGCTGATGCCCACAATGATGGTGACCAGCAAGGTCAGCGCTGAAGCGGATAGGGCCGTGTTCCTGACGATGACAATGCCGCCGACGGCAATCAGGGCGCCAAAGAGGACACCCAACACCCGCCATCCACCGGGAAGGCCCTTTGACACGATGGAAGTGGCCAGACGGACCACGCCGGAGATGATGAAGTAGATGCCCAGCACCACAGTCACGGCAATCAGGGTCTTATCCGGCCTGAGCAGCAGAGCCAGGCCCAGGATGACTCCAATCACACCCATGACACCCATGATGACTCGGATGGCCCGCAAGGTTCTGAATCCTAGATCTTCGGCGATCATGGAAAATGGATCCATCCGTGGCGGGCGCCCCTGATAGCCGGGGTATTGCCCATACTGACCATAATTATTCTGGTATTGGCCGTTATTCTGCGAAGAATCCTGACCACTGTACTGATTGGGCTGACCGCCCTGCATGGGATCCGTCATACCGTCCTCTTTCACTCGCTCAAGGCGGCCGAGCGGCCGTCCTGTTACCGTCTGTCAAGTTTAAATCACCAAGGAGGCAATCGCGGCTTTTCCCCTTCGGCGGATGGTTCGCCGATCCGCCGATCCCGGCAACCCAGGGCATGGCATGTCACCAAAGATGGCTAGGCTTGTGGCATGGCACAATCTACTGAACCCAAGACCTCCTCCGGACTTGATCCGGCCTCCTTCTCCTCGGTCATTCGGCCGCAGGACGATCTCTTTCGTTTTGTCAACGGTCCCTGGATCGACACCTACAGTCTGCCCGAGGACCGCTCCCGGTTCGGCTCCTTCGACAAGCTTGCCGAGGATGCCGAAGCACAGATCCGTGAAATCCTCGAGGATCCGGAATCCCCGGCAGTCAAATCAGCCCTGCTCTACCGCAGCTTCCTGGATACTGATGCCATAGAAGCCGCGGGAATGGAACCCATCCGCCCAGACCTGCAGGCCATTGACGCTGTGTCCGACAAAAAGGCGCTCACCAGCCTGCTGGGCCGGTTCAACCCCACTGGCGGACCTGATCTGTTCGGCATCGCCATCTATGGCGATCCGGGCAACGCTGGTGTCAACGTGGCTCATATGGAACAGGCCGGGTTGGGACTTCCCGACGAAGCCTACTACCGGGAGAAGAGCTACGCTCCGGTCCGTCAGGCCTACACCGACATGGTGGCCTCCCTGCTCAGGCTCTCCGGCTACGCCGAGGACCAGGAGGCTGCCCACAGACAGGCGGAGTCTTTCCTTGATGTCGAGACACGCATAGCGGCACGCCACTGGGACAACGTGTCGACCCGAGACGAAGATCGCACCTACAATCCCACCACCCTGGTCGACCTGGAGTCTACACTCGCCGATTTCGATCTGCACACCTGGATCGAGTCCTGGCAGAATGCATATGCAGCCAGTCCTGTCGCCAATCTGCAACCGGTCGATCTGAGCTCAGCCATGTCCAGGACCATAGTGCACGAACCCTCCTTCCTGCAGGGTTTGAACGAACTTTGGAAAACCAGCGATTTGGAGGATCTCAAACTCTGGGCCCGCGTGCACACCCTGATCGAGTGGGCAGGCCTGCTCAGCAGCGACTTCGATCAGGCCAGGTTCGACTTCTATGGCAAGGTTCTTTCAGGCACGACCAAGATGCGTGACCGCTGGAAGCGGGCTGTCTCCCTAGTCAATGGCATTTGCGGCGAGGAGGTCGGACGCGAATATGTACGTCGGCACTTCCCTGCCTCCAGCAAGGCCCGCATGGAGGCCCTGGTCTCAGACCTGATCGATGCCTATCGGGTCTCCATCACCTCCAGCGACTGGCTGGGAGAACAGACCAAGGTCAAGGCTCTGGCCAAGCTGGACAAATTCTCGCCCAAGATCGGCTACACCGAGCACTGGCGCGACTATACGGCCCTGGCTGTGGACGAAAAGCTGGGTCTGGTCGACAACGTGCGGCGGGCCAACATCTACGAGTCCGGCTACCAGTTCTGCAAGGCCGGTCAGCCTGTGGACAAGGAAGAGTGGCTGATGAACCCTCAGACGGTCAACGCCTACTACGAGCCCACCCTGAACGTCATCGTCTTCCCCGCAGCCATCCTGCAGCCGCCTTTCTTCGACCCAGACGCCGACGACGCCGTCAACTACGGAGGCATCGGGTCGGTCATCGGCCACGAAATCGGCCACGGATTCGACGACCAGGGCTCCAAGTACGACGGTGACGGACGTCTGCAGGACTGGTGGACCCCGCAGGACCGCGAAAACTTCGAACAACGGACCAAAGCACTCATTGAGCAGTACAACGGATTTGTCCCCCAGCAACTTGCCGAGAAGTACGCCGACAAGCCCGAGCAAGCACCTCATGTCAATGGAGCGTTGACCATTGGCGAGAACATCGGGGACCTGGGAGGCGTCAACATCGCCATCAAGGCCTATGCCATCTCCTTGCAGAAGAAGGAGGGCGGCACAGCCGAGACAGACGATGCTGCCATGGACCAGGCGCTGGCCTCGGCTCCGGTCATGGACGGCTACACTGGCCTGCAACGGTTCTTCCTGTCTTATGCCTCCATATGGAGGACCAAGAACAGGGATCAGCTGGCCGAACAGTATCTGCAGATCGATCCCCACTCCCCTGCTGAATTCCGCACCAACGGCATCGTCAGGAACGTGGATCGCTTCTATCAGGCCTTCGGAGTCACCGCCGACGACGGCATGTGGCTGGAACCCGACGCACGAGTCAAGATCTGGTAAACCTGTTCTGATTAAAACCGTTGGTTGACGGTTTTAATCAGCCTACTGATCAAGGCGGGAGGCCGACGAAAATCAGTCGGTCTCCCGCCTTCGTTTTGCTCGGCCGAAACAACCTATGCTCATCCAGCATCGGAAACCTCCACCGATGTCCCCTCGGCTGCAGATGACGCAGATGATGCAGAGGCAGATGCAGTTTCGGACGATGAAGACGATGGCGGCGTAGTCCAAGGGTCCGGACCGTCAGCTCCCTCATCAATAGGCGCAGTACCCGATCGGATCCTGGTGAAGGTATCCTGCCCCCGGGCTAGGTCGTGACCGATGCCATCCGCCACCAAAACCAGACTGCTGTGCGGTTGGCCATCGCTGGTCCACTCCTCCGTCACCAAAGATCCCGTCACCATGACCGGATCGCCCTTGTGCAGACAGGCCAGGGCATTGACCGCCAGAGTCCTGAAAGCTTTGACCGTAAACCAAGTTGTGGATTTTCGTTTCCACACTCCAGCCGCAGCATCGTAATGGGCCGGAGTAGAGCCCAGCCTGAAGGAGCAGACAGGCGTAGACCCCGGCTGTCCCAGACGCGTTGGCTGGGTCCCCATAAAGCCGAAGACAGTCGTTTTTATTTCGTTGATGGCCATACCGGAACCTCTCTTTTGACGTTATGAATTCGATCCTGATCTTGCAGTGATGAGGCCATTCGACGGAGGATCACCGACCAGAGCGCGGATAATTGGAGCGGGGGAAGGGACTGGCCCCAGCCAGGAACCCTCCGTTGAACGGTGAATCCATCCTGCCTCTGCGCACTTCCCCGCACCTGATTTGTGGACCATTGTGGTCGAACGGACCCGGCCTGATTCACATTGTGGACAAACCAACCTTTCTTCCATAAGAAACATGAAATAGGTCCATTGTTAGGAAGATCTGTCTCATTGGGTAAAACAAGGTGGATTTACCCCTGATTATGAAAAATCGAAAACAAGGGAAACCATGATAACGAAAAATGGACGGCTTGGATGCAGGTAAACGTCAATGGCGATAAGGTCTCGACGACTCATAATTAGTGATTATTCAAGGAATTCAAGAAGGAAGGTGGGCACAAAATGATTGCAGGAGCGATTGCGGGTGTAGTAGCGATAGTGGTACGCATAGCATGGATAATGGTAGTTGCCATACTCGTTACATTGTCGATTCGATATCCCAGGAAGAACAGAACACAGCATACATAATTCCAGGCAATAGCTTATGGGCGGCCCTGGCTTTCAATTCCTATGATTTCATCATCGACAATGGGTGGTGACCTGCGTTATAAGAAAAGCCGCCACCCACTGTCTTGTTCCCGGCCGCTTATAGTGATGTTGATTCGAATACGTCATGAACACTCCAGCTGGGCAGTCGCCACCAGTCACTATCCGTCAGGAAGCACACAACTGTACAAAAAGAATGAGAGACTCAGACAACTCTTTTCTGAACCCACGAAGGTCGCCTCCTCGAAGAGTCACTAGGTGTAAATCATTCTGGTAGAGGCTGCCGCGCAGACGTGAAGACAAGGCCGCAAGATTGACGAGAAAACCAGGTGAGCAACGTTCGAAGAGGGTATTCACTCGGCGTATCTCGCTGGATGCCTGCTCTACCGATGCCTTCTGTGCCGATGCCGAAGAATACATCAACGGGACCACGACTGAATTCGGATTGTCCCCTTCACAGCCCAGGACCATCGAACATTGGTCCTAGGCTAAACTGTGAGAGCAGATACATCGGCACGGTTTGGAAGGACCCGCAGTCATGGTTCACACGCTGGTCAGTTGGAACATCGATTCGCTCAACGCCGCCCTGCTGGGCAAGAGCAGCCGCAGCGCCCTCTCCCTGAAGGTGGTGGAGACCATTCGGGATCTGGACCCCGATGTCGTAGCCATCCAGGAAACCAAACTCAACGGTGATCAGAAGAAATCGGCGGGTATCCTTAAGGCGCTCATGCGCTACTTTCCCGATTATCAGGAGGTGGACCGCCGTTCCGAGGCCCCGGCCCGCACAGGCTACGCAGGCACGCTCATGCTCTACCGCAAGAGCCTACCGGAACCTACCGTGACCCGCCCCCGCATCGGCGCTCCCGACACCATGGATGACGAGGGCCGCATGCTCACTCTGGAGTTCCCGGACTGCTTCGTCACCACGGTCTACACTCCCAATTCCGGATCGGGACTGGTAAGGCTCAAGCCGCGCGGCGTCTGGGATGATTGCTACCGTCGCTACCTGCAGGAACTGGATGCCCGCAAGCCGGTCCTGGCCTGTGGCGACTTCAACGTGGCCCACGAGGAGATCGACATTGCCAACCCGGCCTCCAACCACCATTCCGCCGGCTTCACCGATCAGGAACGCGAAAAGTTCAGCCTTCTGCTGGATGCAGGCTTCACCGACACCTTCCGAAAAATTCATGGCGATGCCGCCGGCTTCTACGATGACCACCGCAGCATCTACACCTGGTTCGCCCAGCGTGCCCCAAAGAGCAAGATCAACAACTCCGGCTGGCGCATCGACTACTGGCTGACCTCCAACCGGATTGCTGACCAGGTCAGCACCAGCGAACCCGTGGACACAGGCGAGCGCCAGGACCACCTGCCCATTCTGCTGCGCATCTGACCGGATAGATCCCTGAACCCAAACCAATACAACCATAAGGGTGGGGCTTTGGTCGCGCACATCATGACGCGACCAAAGCCCCACCTCTTTAATATATTGCTTGCGATAAGCAACTATGGTGCGGTATACCCTACTGCAGAGCCGCGATCCGATCCACGATCACCTGAGCGGCCTGAGCAGCAGGCACCGCTTGCACTTCCGAGCCGTCACGGTTGCGGATCTCGATGGTACCGTTGGCGATGGTGTCGCGACCGGCAATAGCGACCAGAGGCACCCCGATCAGCTCGGCATCCTTGAACTTTACCCCGGGAGACACCTTAGGCCGGTCATCGTAGAGGACCTCCACGCCACGGTCCTCCAGGTCGGCAACCAGCTTCTCAGCGGCATCGAAGGCCTCCTGCTTCTTGCCGGTGGCCACCACATGAACCGCAGCGGGAGCGACAGCCTTGGGCCAGGCCAGACCCTTGTCATCGTGATGCATCTCAGCGATGCAGGCCAGCACACGGGAAATGCCGATGCCATAGCAACCCATCCAGACCGGCACCGCCTTGCCATTGCGGTCCAGAACCTTCAGTCCCAATGCGTCAGAGTATTTCAGTCCGAGCTGGAAGACCTGGCCGATCTCCACGCCACGCTCGAAGCTGAGCGGCCCTGATCCGTCAGGGCTCATGTCACCGTGACGGACCTCGGCGGCCTCCACCACTCCGTCGGCTTGGAAGTCACGACCGTAGACCGCATTGGCCAGGTGCACGCCTTCGGCATCGGCACCGGTCACCCAGGCTGAGCCAGACGCCACATGGGCATCGAGGAAGTAGCGGATATGGGCGGCAGACTCGCTGTCCGAACGCTGAGGGCCCAGAACACGGGGGCCAATGTATCCCTTGACCAGCTCAGGGTGTACAGCCAGGTCGGTCTCATTGGCCTCCTCGATTTCGGCCGGGGCGAACTGGGCCTCCAACCGCTTCATGTCCACCTGACGGTCGCCCGGCAGGCCGACGGCCACCAGCTCCCGCCAACCCTCGGGATGGTCATCGTCCGCAGGGTGTTTGACGGCCACAATCAGGTTCTTCAGAGTATCGGCAGCGGTCCAGTCCCGGCCGTCCTCGCGAGGATGCAGCTGGTTGAACCGCTCCACAAGAGTGTCGATGGTGGTCGAGTCGGGGGTGTCCAGCTCCTGCATGGCCGGCGTCTCGGCATAGTCGACGGGCTCAGGACGCGGGGTGGTCAGCGCCTCCACGTTCCACGCCTTCCCCGAGGGAGCCAAGGCAAATGTGTCCTCGCCTATAGGCAACGGAGCCAGGAATTCCTCGGACTCGGATCCCCCCATGGGTCCGGAGACCGCATGGACTATTACGTAATTGACACCCAGGCGCTTGAAGATCCGCTCATAGGCGCCGCGCTCATCCTGGTAGGCCTTCTTCAGCCCCTCCTCATCCACGGTGAAGGAGTAAGCGTCCTTCATAATGAACTCGCGACCCCTGATCAGCCCGGCACGGGGACGGAACTCGTCGCGGTACTTGGTCTGGATCTGGTAGAGAACCACCGGCAGGTCCTTGTATGAGGAGTACATGTCCTTGACCAAAAGGGTGAACATCTCCTCATGGGTGGGAGCCAGCAGGTAATCAGCGCCGTGCCTGTCCTGGAGGCGGAAGAGATTCTCGCCGTACTCCTCCCATCGGTGGGTGGCCTCGTAGGGCTCGCGAGGCAGCAGGGCCGGGAAGTGGACCTCCTGGGCGCCAATGCCGTTAATCTCCTCCCGGACCACGGCCTGGACCTTGTCAAGGACTTTCAGACCCAGTGGCAGCCAGGTAAAGATGCCCGGGGCCACCTTGCGGACGTATCCGGCACGCTGAAGGAGTTTGGCCGAGTCCACATCGGCGTCGGCCGGATCCTCCCTGAGGGTCCGCAGAAAGAGGGTTGACATGCGCATGGCTTTGGTTCTCATACCTCCCAAAGATATGCGCGCAAAGGGACAAGCAGCCATAAAGGACGCCTTATGACAATTTGTTGAAAGCAAGCCAGAAACCCCTATGATTATGGACGCTTTCTCAGAGAAGGTCGCCATGGTCGCATACGGCCGCTCAACAACGTCGAGGACGAATCACCCTCAAAAAACAATGCTCGCCTGGGCACCATTTCGAAGATGAGGCGGTGGGTTGACTCGCGCTCACCGCTAGCAGGTGGAAGCTCTTGAAAACCAACATTATTCATCGCGCCAATCATACGTAGTTCTGGCAGCCACGCCCCGGATCATCACTTGAGAACAATCATGACGCTGCAGAGCACCGCGATTGCATCTTCTTTGAACATTTCCGAACACCGTTCATGCGCCTTGCCAAGCACATCGATTTGACTCAAGCAGTTATGTAATGTACGTTTGATTTAACTTTGAAGTAAAGATTCAACTTTTATTAGTTTGGTTCAATGGTGAATTATAAAGTAGATGTTTCCCTCTCGCACGTGTCTTTTTCCTACGGCCGTAAACAGGCGCTGTCGGATGTGTCCTTGAGCTTCGGCAACGGCGTATTCGGGCTCTTGGGTCCCAATGGTGCCGGCAAGACGACGCTGATGAATATTGTGACCACCTTGTCACGTCCTTCCTCGGGCAGTGTAAGGATAGCCAGGGCGAATGTGCTGACAAGCGCTGGACGACGTCGGGCCAGGAGCCGAATCGGATATTTGCCGCAATCGTTCGAGTTGATGAATGCTTCCAGCCTGATGCGCAATGTACGGTACGCCGCATGGGCGCGCGGTCTGTCCTGGAAAGCTTCCTGTGATGCAGCGGTGTGGGCCCTGGAGCAGGTGGAATTGTCCGGGGAAGCTCGCCGCCCGGTGCGCAGCCTGTCCGGTGGCATGCGTCAACGGGCGGGCATCGCGTGTGCAATTGTCGCCCGTCCCGACGTGCTTGTCTTGGACGAACCGACCGTTGGCCTTGATCCGGTGCAGCGCATTGAGGTGCGTCAATTCCTCGACGCATATGCGGACAGCCACACAGTGCTGGTGAGCACGCATTTGGTCGAGGATCTGGCCGCAATCGCCGACCGCGTGCTGGTACTCGACCACGGGCATCTGCTCCTGGACGGACGCATGGATGATCTCGCCGCCTTGGCCGATCCTGAGGACTCAATGGCATCGCCTTGGGAATCCGGTTATCGACGGCTGCTGACGGGATCCGGACACCTGCCATTCGACCAGGGTGAGGTCTCATGATGGCCCGTCTGCTCAATCCCTTGTCACCGGTGAGCTCGCTGGTGTTCTTTCTGTCAATGATGGCATATCCGGCCGCATTATCGGTGCGCAACTACGGAGTCGGCCAATCAGATGCGTCCCCGTGGGCACTGACAGATGCGGCCTTGCAGTTCGACCTGACCTGGATGCATCTGGTGACGGATGTAATCGCCTGCATGTTCGGCGCATGGAGCGCCTGGAAAGCGTGTTCCCCGCGATCCATGGTCGCGCCGCCCTGGATCGGGGGCCCGTCTGTCCGCAGATATGGCGTGCCTGTCCTCAAGGGTGCCGCATTGAGTTCCCTGGCCTATGCGGCAGGTTGTCTTCCCGCCATCGTCCAGACACTGCGGTTCACAGGCGGGTCGGTTCCCGTGGGAGCCTTGCTCATGGGTATGGCAGTGCCGGCGGCCATGTTCGCCCTCGGCTATGCGCTCGGGGCCATCATGGGCAGCCGCTGGTCCCTGGTGCCGGCCACGCTTTTGCCTGCTGCCCTGTGTTGGGGCAGCTTAGTGCTGCTGATGCCGCGCATACCCAAGGGTGACGTGTTTCCCCGAGCCTGGGGGTCGCCGCTGGCCGTGGTGATGCCGATGATGGACACGGGCATCGGTGCCGAGCCGGGACTCAGTATTAACCTTTCAGCGGTGACAGTGCGCTGGATCTTGGTCGCAGTAGTGCTGGCCGCATCCACAGCGGCATGCATGCTGACCGCACACCAGTGGCAGCCCGGCCTGTCATGGATAGTCGCCCCATTGGCTGTGCTTCTTTTAGTTCCGACTGCTGCCGGGGGCCTGGTAGCCATGTCCGGCCCGGCGGAATGGCGACGATCCGCTCCGTTCACCCCGGTGTGCAAAAGCATAGACGGCGTGCCGCTGTCAGTGTGCTCCCACCCGGATGATGGCGCCCACCTGAGACGCTACATGCGATATATGCGGTCGGTCGCCTCATGGTTCCCCAAGGACAGTGTGGAAGGCAGCTCGGGTCTTGTGCTTTTGCTGGGCAACGCCTTTACGCCTACGTCCCACGGCCAGGCGTGGAATCTCACCGGCCGAGGCCTGGCCGAACTGGAACACTTGGGCGGCAAGAAGATACAGATAATGACCGACACAGTCACCGAACGCACTGGACGATACAGTGACCTAGCTGATGTCACACAGGCCATCGTGAAGGAATTTATTCATGCCGACTGCGCGGCTACTGCACTTAAAAACGTGTATAAACAACGGACATTGGATGATGGTGCCAGCGTGTCCGCCTTCGTGCTGGAGCAGTTGCCCCAGCGCATGAGAGAGACCGTCTACGAGTCGATGGGCAGCAGAGGAAGCGGGGCATCCGGGATGGGAAGCGCCCGAGGCCCTGCCGCCGATCTGCTCAACGATGCCACTAATGAAGAGTTCCATGCCTATGTGCGTCGCAACCTCTCTGGGCTCGAACGCTGCGCCATCACGCCGTCCGATATCATCAATGATCTGGGGAAGAACCACTGATGGGCGGCCGGCATCGACGTGGTACCTTGAAAGGCGGAATCCCGGTCGGATGGTTGGCTGGGCGACGCCCATGGGCGGCTTTGGCATTTGTCGTGCTGGCTGTGACCGTGCCCTTCCTGCTTGCCACCGCCTCCGCTTCCGCTACCGGCGGGGAGATCTATGCCCGGCCAGCCTATTATGGGTACGTCTGCGTTCCTGATCCACATGCAGCGGTATTCAACGGCGCCGTACATACCCAATGCCCACAAGGTAAAAGCGCCGTGCCCAGTATGGTGCCCATGGCCGAGCTGGCCTACGCGGCGTTCAGCGCATGCGCCTTGGTCATGCTTGCCCCGCTTATGCCCACCTGGGAGCGCCTGAACCTGGCACGCGTCCGTTGGCGAGCCCTGGCCGCAGGGACAGGCGTGCTGATGCTGCCGTTTCTTCTCAGCTTTCTCCTTACCATACCGGACTCCCACGGCGGCCCAACCAGCGTACAGTCGCTGCTCAGACTGGCTGCCTGCAATGGCTTGGTCGACGCATCCTTGGTCATGCTCGGCATCGCATTGCTTGGTCGTTTCTACGGGCTTGGCCTGGGCGTAGGGCTGGCAGTGTTCAATATCGCCAGCCAAGGTATTCAGATAGGCATGGGAATGACGCTCCGTCTATACCCCGAAGACATCAAACCGCCCATTCCTGCGCAGGGGACTTGGCCGGCGATTGCAGCGGTCTTGACAGTCTTCGCCGTCTTATTCTGGACGGTCACCGGAGGCCGGGGAATGATCTTGGACAAGAAATAAAGGGCCAGCACAGCTGCTTGTGAGATGTGTGAGACCCTGCCAACTTTAACGGCGCAGGAGTTCGTCCGAGTCCCCCTGGCCGTCAACCGGATCTACGTATATGCCCCGTATGACCGAACCCGAACCAAACGGCACATACCGGAAAAGATCGGTAAATCCTCAACCTGACATCCGGCATCTCTCCAGCATTACCCTCCCCCATAAAGAGGGCCAAGATATGATGGTTGTATATCGAATAGGTTTTCTGATTTACAAGGACAAGGCGGGCACCTATGTCATCAGAGCCAGGTGTGACCATCCAGACCTTTACCAACCTTGACGCAGAGCACATGACACTCCTCCTGGAGGCCGATCCTTCAGAACTGATAATCCGTGACGTTTTCACCCATTCCTGTGCTTATGAAATCCGAGTGGAACACGCTCTGACTGGTGTCATGCTGCTTGTCAGACCAAACACGGATACCTTGGAAATCGCCAATATCAGTGTGGGCCGTGCTTATCGCCGGCAGGGACTTGGAAGCAGATTAATAGACCGAGCCAAGATGGAGACCGTCAGGCTGGGTCTGAGAAGATTGGAAGTAGGCACCGGATCCACCAGTTTTGAGGCCCTTTGCTTCTACCAAACATGCGGGTTTCGCATGGACCGCATTGAACGGGATTATTTTGTAGACCGCTACCAGCAGCCCATTGTCGAGAACGGAATCATCCTGAGAGACATGGTCCGCCTGTCATGGTGCCTCTAGCGACCCGGATGACTACACCGGATCAAGACCGGTAAGGGCAACCAATCAGAAAAGTTCGTTCTGGCTGAATTCGTCTTCTGGTTCCTGACCTACGGCGCGCTTGGTGAAGGACTCAGGACCCTCATCCTTCAGACGGGCGCAGGCCGCCTTGGACTCGGCCCTCAATCCCGCATCCAGAACGACGGCATCGGGAGAGACCAGGAAGGCATGCTCATTGATGCCCGTCAGGTAGAGCCCATCCAGGCTTTCCACACGGGAGAGGGCCACGTAGCCCATCCCCGGCGCGAAGGTCCGTCTCAGGTCCATGACTGCCCTGTCCAGGGTCATCCCCTGGGACTTGTGGATAGTGATCCCCCAGGCGCAGCGAAGAGGCACCTGGTTGACGGCGGCCAAGACAGTGTCCCCATCCATGGTCTCCCAGGCGGCCGGCTTCATGGTGACTATGTTGCCGTTCTGGAAGGAGACGATCGGCCATCCCCCCTTGGCCGAGCTGGTGAATCCGCTGACTGTACCAATAGAGCCGTTGACATATTGATGGTCCTGGTCGTTGCGCAGGGCCATTACTGCGGCTCCGGTCTTCAAGGCCAGATCCTCGGGGGCCAGCATGTTTTTCTTCAGCCGCTCCACCAGTCTGGCCTCGCCTCGGGATGTGGCCTGGTAATGGTGGGCCTCTTCGTCGATGGCGGCCAGGCGCTGGTCGTTGAGCGTGTCAGCCTGCTTGTTGACCGGGAAGAGGTGGACTGCCACCTGACCGGGTGCGGGCACTGCGCCGACGCGGGAGGCCAGGACCTCATGGTCCTCCTGGGTGACGCCGCCCTCCCTGATGTCAGTTAAGACGGTCAACAGCTGGCCATCGTCCTGGCGATGCTGCTCGGTCAAGTAACAGATAATCGGGTCCAGGTCCTGCCAGACCAGAGATTCGGTGACGAACCCGTCCGGGTCCTTGTCGGCCTGGGCATAGCGTTCCCGGGCAGCCTGGAATTCAGGGCTGGGCAGTATTCCTGCAACTCGGTTGGATCGAGTCACCGGCGGCAGCTGGAAGAAGTCCCCGGAAAGAACCACTTGGATCCCTCCGAATGGTTCGGGGCTGTGACGAACCGCCCGGCAGGCCTGGTCCACCATGTCGAAGAGCCAGGCATGCATCATGGAGACCTCATCGATGACCAGGATGTCGGTGCCCTCGATCTGTCTACGACGGCGGGTCTTGATCCGCTTCAGGAGCGATTCGGTCATGCAGGTGGCGATGCCCACACCGCTCCAGGAATGGATGGTCTGGCCGTTGATGTGCGTGGCGGCGATGCCGGTCGAGGCCGTCACCGCCACAACCGCTCCGGCCTGGCGAGCCTGGGCGACGAACTCATTGAGCACAAAGGTCTTGCCTGACCCGGGGGCGCCTGTGATGAAGGCATTGGCCCCCGCACTCAATATGGTCAAGGCTTCGGATTGCTGCATGCCTCCATGGTGCCACGTCAGAGGTACATGGCCACGCCTGTCAGTAGTCGGTCTTCTCAGGCTTGTTGGCACCCTCTACCGGATCGCCGGACTCTTCGTAGTGGCGCAGAAGGCTGGTCTGCTCGATTTGTTCCGCTCCGGCTTTGGACTGCGCCCCGTCAGGTCCGGGAGCCGGAAGGAAGAACATGGAGCGGTAGTAGCGCAGTTCGTCCATGGACTCGATGATGTCGGCCAGAGCCCTGTGGCCGCCATGCTTGGCTGGCTTGTTCTTGTAGACGTCCGGGTACCAGCGGCGGGACAGCTCCTTGAGGGTGCTCACGTCGATGACCCGGTAATGCAGAAGAGCCATCAGGTCGGGCATGTACCGGTCAAGGAACTTCTTGTCGGAGCCCACTGAGTTGCCTGCCAGGTGGGCTTTGCCATTCTTGGGCAGGAAGGGCTTGACGTACTCGATCACCTGACGCTGGGCCTCCTCCAGGTCAAGGCCGGTCTTCATCTCCTCAATCAGACCGGAGGAGGTGTGCATCTTCCTGACGAAGTCCCCCATGTGATCCAGGGCCGCCTGGGAGGGCTTGATGACCAGGTCGATACCCTTGTCCAGGACCTTCATGTTGAAGTCGGTGGGGACCACGGAGACCTCGCACAGCTCGTCATGGAAGATATCCAGACCGGTCATCTCGCAGTCTATCCAGATCATGCGGGATTCTTCCGCAGTGAAGGTCAGATCATTCTTGTCGCTCATCTGTACGCCTTTCAGATCCGGGTCGGGCCCCGGATCGCTCCTTCCGCCGCCTTGGACGGAACATTACAAGATACCGCCAGCATGTGACGGGCGGAGGGATCGTCAGCCCGTCCGACCGGACCGTAACGGGCACGAGATATGCAATCGGCGCAGGTCCTGATGAGATCCTGCGCCAATCACCTGCCTACGTAGGCTCAGTTGTGGAAGCCTGAGTAGTTGGGGGCCTCCTTGGTCATGACGATGTCATGGGGGTGCGATTCACGCAGACCAGCATCGGTGATCCGAATGAACCGGCCCTTGCGCTGCAGCTCGGGAATGGTGCGGGCACCGGTGTAGAACATGGTCTGATGCAGGCCGCCGACCAGCTCGTAGAGCACATAGTTGAGCGGACCACGGTAGGGCACCTCGCCCTCGACACCTTCGGGCACCACCTTGTCGGAGCTGGTGACGTCAGCCTGGAAGTAGCGGTCCTTAGAGTAGCTCTTCTTGCCGCGCGGAGCCATGGCGCCCAGCGAGCCCATGCCCCGATAGACCTTGTACTGCTTGCCATGCAGGAGGACCTTCTCGCCAGGGGCCTCCTCAGTGCCTGCCAGCAGACCGCCCAGCATGACCGAATCGGCCCCGGCCACGATGGCCTTGGCAATGTCTCCCGAGTAATGGATTCCACCGTCGGCCACCAGAGGAATCCCGGCAGGCCGACAGGCCAGGGCGGCATCGTAAACGGCAGTCAGCTGGGGCACACCCACGCCAGCCACCACGCGGGTAGTGCAGATGGAGCCAGGGCCCACACCGACCTTGACCGCGTCAACACCGGCATCGATCAGAGCCTGGGCACCCTCGCGGGTGGCCACGTTGCCGCCGATCACATCCACATGGTCGAAGGCATGATCAGCCTTGATCCTGCGGATCATGTCCAGCATGAGCTTGGCGTGACCATGGGCGGTGTCCACGACCAGAATGTCGACCCCGGCATCGGCCAGGGCGGTGATGCGTTGCCAGGCATCGCCGAAGAAGCCCACGGCGGCAGCCACACGCAGACGGCCGCGCTCATCCTTGGTGGCCTCGGGGTACTGCTCGGTCTTGACGAAGTCCTTGACGGTGATCAGCCCGGTCAGTTTGCCCTCATCATCAACCAGGGGAAGCTTCTCCACCTTGTACTTGGCCAGAAGCTGGTGGGCGTCTTCCTTGGTGATGTTGGACGGACCGGTGATCAGGTGGTCCTTGGTCATGATGTCGCTGACCTTGAGCCGGTCGAAGTCAGCGGGATTGACGAAGCGCATGTCGCGGTTGGTGATGATGCCCACCAGCCGCTGCCGACGATCCACCACGGGCAGACCGGAGACCTTGTAGGTGGAGCAGAGCTTGTCCAGGTCGGTCAGTGTGGCATCTGGAGTTACCGTCAGGGGGTCGGAGATCATGCCGGATTCGGACCGCTTGACAATGTCGACCTGATTGGCCTGATCTTCGATGCTGAGGTTGCGGTGGAGGACGCCGATGCCGCCGTTACGGGCCATGGCCACAGCCATGGTGGCCTCAGTGACGGTGTCCATGGCAGCCGAAAGGACCGGGGACTTCATGGTGATGTTCCGAGTCAGCCGGGTGGTGGTGTCTACTTCGGAGGGGATGACATCGGATTCGTTGGGTAGCAGGAGGACGTCGTCATAGGCCAGACCGATTTTCTGGAAGGCGTCGGGGAGTTGAGTGTAGGAGGAGGGTTCGCTTTGTGGGTTTTCCATAGCCATAGCACCATGCTACAAGTGCTTCTTGACCGTTAACGGTACCGTGTCCGTACTATTTCATCCAGTGAATCAGTTGTCGTCATCCTTATCATGATGGCTCTTGCGATGCCAGGGCGGTCTGGCCGCATGCTGTGGGCCTTGCGCGGCGAGGAGGGCGTTCTCACGCCTGATTTCGGGAAGTCGACGGCGGTAATAGGGGTAGAGGGTGGCGAAGGTCAGCAGTATGGCGGCCAGTGCCAGACCGATCAGGACATATCTCAGACGGAAGAAAAGAATAAAGAGCGAACCGAAGGCGATCAGGGCGGCCCAGCCCCAGAGAATAAGAACTGCAGAACGAACCGTGTGACCGATACGCAACATACGGTGGTGCAGGTGCATGCGGTCGGGGTGCATGGGTGATTGCCCGTGGCTGAGCCTTCGGATGATGGCCAGGCACATGTCCAGAACAGGCAGGAAAAGCACCAGGATGGGCAGAAGAATCGGCATGAAAGCCGGCAGATAGATGCTGGCATGAATAGTGGCCGGATCCAATCGGCCGGTGACCACAATAGAGGCGCAGGTAATCAGGTATCCCAGCAGCATGGATCCTGAGTCGCCCATGAAGAGTTTGGCCGGATGCCAGTTGTGCAGGAGGAAACCCACGCAAATGCCCACCATGGCCACGTCGATCAGGGTGGCCAGAGAGGCGTAGTCGGGCGAGATGCGGGCGATGATATAGGAGTAGATGGCGAAGGCAATGCCCCCGATGGCCACAATGCCTGCAGCCAGACCATCCAGTCCATCCACAAAGTTGACCGCATTGATGGAGGCCACGATCAGGAATGCCGTTATGGCCATGGACAAGCTGGGCGAGGCCGCCACCAAGGATCCCAAAGGCAGGGAGATGATCTGGATACCGCCCCAGGAGACGAAGACCGAGATCAGCAGCTGGCCAGCCAGCTTGAGCATCCAGTCCAGGTCCCAAAGGTCGTCGGCTATACCCAGCAGGCAGATGGCCACTGCCCCGGCCAGAATGACCCAGGCCTGATGCCCGGACTGGAAGAGGCCAGTGATGAAGGGAATACGGGAGGCAAAACACATGGCCACAGCAAAGCCGATCAACATGCCCAGGCCACCCATGCGAGGGGTGGGCACCTTATGAACATCACGAGCGCGAACCACGCCTACGGCACCAACACGGATGGCGAGATGACGGACCATGGGCATGACCAGCCAAGTGGCCCCGCCAGCGATAGCAGCAATGAACAGGTATACCCTCACTGGCCCTCCCCTACGTCGGTTTGGTCCGACAGAAGTGCACGGACCCGGGCCTCGCCGATCACGCCCTGCCGCAGTACATGTATCCCATCAGGATCAGTCTTATCAGCTTCCACCACCGTGCTGGCCACCGAACCGGGAGTCGGCCCCCCGTCCAGGTAAAGGTCGACACTGTCACCCAGCTCGGCTCTGGCCTGCTGGACGGTCTCCACACTGGGATTGCCCGATCGGTTGGCACTGGAAGCAGCCAAAGGTCCGGTCACCTGCAGGAGCGCCCGACAGATGGGCGAGTCAGGCACTCTGACGGCCTGGGTAAGACCATCGGGCTCCATCCGAGAGGTGCGCAGAGGGCAGGACTGTCCTACAAGGGCAATGGGCGAAAAAGGACCCGGTAGGAGCGCATCGGCCAGGCAATCCAGAGGTGTGGGCAAGCGGAGGTCCAGCTTATCCATGGCCTCCACTCCATCCAAAAGCACCTGGATTGACTTTGTTCTGGGACGATGCTTGGCCTGGAAGAGCCGATCGATGGCCGCATCGTTGCATGGATCGCAGACGATGCCATAAACCGTGTCGGTAGGAATGACCGCCAGCCCCCCGGCAGCCACCACCCGGGCCAGCAACTGCGGCGACCGACTGTCATAGGTCATCACCCGGCTCATACCCTGCATCACGACCTTTCGGCTCGACATGTTCATGTGACCAGCTACTAATCTATCCCAGGACCACGGCAGGCCGCTAGGAAGCAAAGACTGGCCGCCGAGCGGTAAGGTAGCGGTCTCGGCCGGCCAGATCCTGATGGGTGCATGCCTCAAGGTATCCTCGCTCCTGTGCGGCAGCAACCATGGCCGGCCCCTGGGAGGCATCATGTTCCATAACCAGCAGACCACCGGGAGCCAACAGGATTTTGGCCCTGTCCAGAATGCGGCAGGGCAAGGCGCACCCGTCAGGCGAACCACCGTAGAGGGCCAGATCTGGATCCCAGTCACGCACCTCGGGCTGGCTAGGAATCGCATCCAGAGGGACGTAGGGTGGGTTGCTGATAACCAGATCCACCTGGGCATCCAGATCAGAAAGGGTGGCGGAATCCGTGGCATCAGCCAGCAGCAGCTGATAATCGGATCCAGCCTCCCGGATAGCAGCCTCCTGAGCGGCGGCGTTCAATGCACCCCACCGATATGCCTGCTCGTCTACCTCCGCGGCCCGGACCCGCACCCCTGGAACCTCTATGGCCAGAGACAGCCCGATGGCCCCGCTGCCAGAGCACAGGTCCACCGCCAGTGGATGATCCATTCCAGCCAAGGCATCCACTCCCGCCTGGACAACCGTTTCGGTCTCAGGACGAGGGATAAAGACCCCTGGTCCCAGGCAAAGATCCAAATAACGGAAGTAGGCATGGCCAAGAATGTACTGCAGAGGTTCGCGTCCGGCTCGCCTTTGCAGATAGGACTGATAACGTTCAAGGGCCGCCGACTGGGAATTGTCAGTGTATGTGCGACCAGCACCTTTCGTCAGCAGTTCCTCAGCAGTCCGATCCAAGAGCAAAGCCTGATCCAGCTGATGCAGATCACACTGCAAGGCATCGGCCAGCAAAAGCCTGGCATCATTGAGCGGAGTAGGCACACCCGCCTGGGCCAGCAGGCGATGGCCCCTGTCAACCAGCTCAGCCAGACTGGCCCCGTGCTCCAGCTGATTCACCCCTGTGATGCCATTCTGCGGGCCTCGTCGGCCTGAATGTCGGAGTCGATGACAGCCTGCAGGTCGCCATCCAGCACCTGCTCCAGGTTGTAGGCCTTGTAGCCGGTGCGATGGTCCACGATGCGGCTCTCGGGGAAGTTGTAGGTCCTGATACGCTCGGACCGATCCAGGGAACGAACCTGGGAATGACGCATGTCGGCAGCCTGGGCAGCCTCCTCCTCGTGCTTCATGGCCAGAAGACGGGACTTGAGTACCCGCAGGGCAGCCTGACGATTCTGTATCTGAGATTTCTCGTCCTGCATGGAGACCACGATGCCGGTGGGAATATGGGTCATGCGCACAGCGGAGTAGGTGGTGTTGACGGACTGTCCTCCTGGGCCGGAACTCATGAAGATGTCAACCTTGAGATCCTTAGGGTCAATCTCAATCTCGTCATCGTCCTCATCGGCCTCCGGAAAAACGATGACTCCAGCGGCTGAAGTCTGAATGCGGCCTTGGGACTCGGTGACGGGAATGCGCTGGACCCGATGGACGCCGCCCTCGTACTTGAGCGAGGCCCAGACGCCGTCGGCAGGAGCTACCTGACCACGAGCGCGGATAGCCAGCTGAGCATCCTTGACTCCTCCCAGCTGGGTGCGGTTCTCGCTCATGATCTCGGTGGTCCAGCCACGTTTTTCGGCATACCGCACATACATACGCATCAGATCGCCAGCGAAGAGGGCCGCCTCCTCGCCGCCGCTGCCAGCCTTGATCTCCATAATCGTGTCACGGCCGTCATCGGGATCGCGCGGAATAAGAGCAGTACGCAGATTCTGCTCCAGGTCCGGTATTCGGTCAG
Source organism: Bifidobacterium sp. JNUCC 75 (assembly GCF_054819865.1). Classification (NCBI taxonomy): domain Bacteria; kingdom Bacillati; phylum Actinomycetota; class Actinomycetes; order Bifidobacteriales; family Bifidobacteriaceae; genus Bifidobacterium; species Bifidobacterium sp. JNUCC 75. Next base: position 528,553 of record NZ_JBTHIF010000001.1, read on the forward strand.
CCACGGCTTTGGCCTCTTCGGCGAAGTCAGGATCCTCCCGTGCCATCTGTTCGGCCGCCTGACTGTCCTCCAAGGCGCTTTGATAGGCCTTATAAGCTTCAACGATGGGAGCGAGTTCAGCATGTCTGCGGCCCAATTTGCGGATCTGCACCGGATCTGATGCCGTTTCGGGCTGACTCATCTGCTTTTCCAGGCGACCGTACTCCTCGACGGCAGCCACCGCCGCCGGAAACTGCTCCTCGCTCATCTACACCCTTCCCGTCCGCTCATCCGCATGGTTCAAGTCATAAAAAACGCCAGTCCCCACCGGGCATAGCAGAGCGACCCGGAAGGGACTGGCGTTGGAAGTGCTACTTGGTCCTCTTGCCGTAACGGGCTTCGAACCGAGCCACGCGACCACCGGTGTCCAGAATCTTCTGCTTGCCGGTGTAGAAGGGGTGGCAGTGCGAGCAGACATCAACCGTCATATGATCGCCGGGAGCGGTCGAACGGGTGATGAAGGTATTGCCGCACGAGCACGTGACCTCAACGGGATGATAATCGGGATGAATTCCCTGCTTCATGGTTACTCCTAGATTCAAGGGCCCCGGGTCGACCGCCCCTGCGGCGGACGTGAACCGGCAACCGCGTAATAGTCTAGCGCAACCCGGGGAAAATACGACCCCCTTGCGCCACACGCCGAATCCACCAACCCGGAGCAGCCAGTCGAGCTTCCTTTAGAATCGAACAGTCGGACCGGCCGGCCCGACAAGGCAACAAAGGAGGGCAGCAATGCAGCAGGAAGTAGCGTTCGTTACCGGGGCGGCTCAGGGGATCGGCGAGGCTATTGCCCGTCGGCTCGCCAAGGATGGGTTCGCCGTGGCCGTGGCAGACATGAATACAGACAAGGCCCAGGCTGTGGCCAACTCCATCAATCAATCGGACGGACGAGCCATGGCCGTCACCCTGGACGTGACCGACCGTGTCCAGGTGCGTTCCGCCGTCGAGAAGACGGCTACCAAACTGGGCGATTTCAACGTGATCGTCAACAATGCCGGTCTGGGGCCGACCACCCCCATCGAGTCCATCACCCCAGAGCTGTTCGACAAGGTCTACCACGTCAATGTGGCAGGAACCATCTGGGGCATGCAGGCGGCCGTTCAGGCCTTCCGCGATCGGGGCCACGGAGGCAAGATCATCAATGCCACCAGCCAGGCAGGCGTGGTGGGCAACCCCAACCTTATGCTTTATTCCTCCACCAAGTTCGCCATCCGCGGCCTGACTCAGGTGGCTGCACGCGACCTTGCCAAGGAGGGCATCACCGCCAACGCCTACGCCCCCGGCATTGTCAAGACGCCCATGATGATGGACATCGCTCATCAGGTCGGGGTCAACGCCGGCAAGGATGACGAGTGGGGCATGTCCACCTTCTCGGACGGCATCGCCCTGGGACGGCTTTCCGAGCCGGAGGACGTAGCCAATGCCGTAGCCTTCCTGGCCGGGCACGACTCTGACTACGTCACCGGCCAGACCCTGATTGTGGACGGCGGCATGCAGTTCCAGTGAGTCTGCAGCAAGGATTCGCTCACATATGATGGACCCCCGCTGATCGGTTCCGCCCGACAGCGAGGGTCCATGATCATTCAGGCGTTGAAGACGTACTTGTCCAGACGGTCCATAGCCTCCTGGACGCGGCTCAAAGGCAGGGCCAGATTCATGCGGATGGCGCAGGGAGCCTTGAACTGCCGCCCATCCTGAACGGCTACACCCACATCCCAGGCACGCTTGAGCAGCTGATCCAGGCTCAGATCGTGGTCCTTGCACCATTGCGTGCAATCAAGGAAGAGCATGTAGGTGCCCTGGGGCTTGGAAAGCTCGACTCCCTCGAAATGCTGCCGGATGTAATCGTAGGCGTAGTCCACATTTCCGGTCAGAACCTGCCGGAGTTCGTCCACCCACTCCTGGCCCTGGGGCTTGTAGGCTCCGATCAGGGCATGCATGGACAGAACGTTCATGTCGTTGTAGTGGGCCTTGGATCCCTTGGCCACAATCCTGTCGCGCAGGTACTTGTTGTAGATGATGTGGTAGGAGCCGACCAGTCCGGCCAGGTTGAAGGTCTTGCTGGGCGCATAGAAGGCAGCCGTCCTGTTGCGGGCATCCTCGCTGACCGACTGGGTGGGGATGTGCTTGTTGCCTGCCAGGATCAGGTCTGACCATATCTCGTCGGAGATGACCACGCAGTCGTTCTCCTTATATACCTCCATGGCCTTCTCGATCTCCCACTTCTCCCAGACGCGGCCGCAGGGGTTGTGTGGGCTGCAGAAGACCGCCACGTGGATGTTGTTCTCCTTGAGCTTGCGGTCCATGTCCTCGAAGTCCATCCGCCAGACGCCCTGCTCGTCCTTCTTCAAGGGGCTGTGCACGATGTGGTAGCCGTTGTTCTCGATGCACATCGTGAAGCCGACATATGTCGGACTGTGAAGTAGCACAGCATCGCCAGGAGCCGCAAAGGCGGTCAAGGTGGAAACCACTCCGCCCAAGACCCCATTCTCATAGCCGATGGCCTCAGCCGTCAGGCCCTCCACGCCGTTACGGGTCCGCTGCCAGTTGATGATTGAATTGTAGTAGTCATCACTCGGATCGAAGTAGCCGAAAGCCGGATGCTTGGCACGCTCGATGATGGCCTCGGGGATGGTCGGCACCGTGGGGAAATTCATGTCGGCCACCCACATGGGAATGATATCGAACCCCTCCTTGGGCGGATCAGGAGCGAAACCAGGCTGGGCGCCCAGACCGTCAACCGCAATGGCATCCTTGCCATGCCTATCCATGATGCTGGTGAAATCGTAGGTCATTGTATTCCTTCCATGTTTTGGCCGGACGAGCCGACCGTCTTTTTCAATTAGCCAGATCCTCGGCGATACGATCAGGAATCCGCCATGGTCTCATGACCCTCGCCTGAAAGTGTAGTGTCCAAATCCGCTTCTCCGTTAGTGGGCGCCGGATTGACCAAGTCTTCATCCGAAGTTGTCTCAGTCTGCTTGTTGCTGCTTCTGCGTTGAAGAACGAACAGAACTGCAAGAAGGATCATCCAGGGTATGGTCACCAGGTAGCTGATTCTGTATTCCGGCATTATTGCCATCATTATCATGACCAGCCCCATGAACGCGAGCGCATAGAAATTGCTGAAGGGGTACAGAGGCAGCTTGAAGGTCAGCTCGTCCTCTTTGCCCTCACGGCGCTTTATGGAACGGAAGTGATACTCGCTGACAAGCTCGGCCACCCAGCTGAAGACCAGCATGAAGACCGTGATCGATGAGAAAAGTGCGAATGCACGCTCGGGAAGAACAGCCATCAGCGCTATGCCTACCAGCTGCATAAGCACTACAGTCAGCACGCTGACGTATGGAATCTTCTTCTTTGACACCTTGGAGAGTATAGGGGGAGCGCTGCCTTGGAGCGAAAGGTTGTAAAGCTGACGGCTGTACATGAAGATGCCGCTGCTTACGGCACTCAGGGACGCGGTGATGACGACAAAGTTGATGATGGAGGCCGCAGCCGGGATACCCAATGACGCGAAGACACGGACAAAGGGAGAACCCACACCCTTCATCTTATCCCAGGGCCACATGCACAGGATCACAAAAGTGGATCCCAAGTAAAACAGGACAATGCTCCAAAACACCCCGTTGACGGCGCGAGGCATGGTTTTCTTGACATCTTTTGCTTCACCTGCCGTATAGGCGACCGACTCCGAGCCTCCAAAGGCAAAAGCCACCATGACCACAGAAAACAGCAGCCCGGACAGGCCATTCGGCATGAATCCATCGACTGTCAGGTTCGTGAGCATGACTGGATGTCCCCCGTTGCCAATGCCGGTGAAGATGATGATCAGGCCACCGATGACCATAACAATAATGGTGACTACCTTCACGGCCGAAAGCCAAAACTGCGACTCACCATAGAAGCTGACGGATATCAGGTTGATGACGCCCATCAGCACCATGCCAATCAAACCGCTGGCCCATATGGGAAAGGAGGGAAACCAAAACTGGACATATTTACCCAATGCTGTAAATTCCGCTCCTGAACCAGCCACGCAACCGAGCAGACTGGTCCAACCAATTGCATACCCCACGAAAGGATGAATATATCTGCTGGCATACGATACGGTTGCGCCTGATACCGGTTCAGCAGTGGCCATTTCGCCCACTGCCCGACAGACTATGAATATAGCAGCGCCTGCCAGTGCGTATGCCAACAAAACGGATGGACCCGCATAAGATATTGCCCCGGAGGACCCGTAGAACAGGCCGACTCCGATTGCACCGCCAATCGCCATCATGGCCATCTGCCGAGTGTTGAGGCTACGTTTCAAATCCTCATCTTCATATTGCTCGGCCGAACTGGATTGTGAATCAGATCTACTCATGTGCTGCACCTCCTCCTTGAGTTGTTTATATTATTTTATCACAGCAATAATATTTTGTCTTTAATAAAATAGCTTTTTTGCATTGTGATAGAATTTCCTCTATATGTCGGTATTATTTCCTGTTTCAAATACAGACCTTCAGGGGGAAAGGAGTGCAATATGAACGGAACAGAGAACATCTCAACATCCCTACGCCCCTTTATTCCCTTGGTGGACTTCCTTGGCGAGCTATTGGGACATGACACCGAGGTCGTCCTGCAGGACGTAAAGGACTTCTCGCACTCAGTCGTTGCAATAGCCAACGGACATGTCAGCGGACGCAAAGTAGGCAGTCCCGCCACCGACCTTGTCCTGAGAATTTGGCAGAACCGCGAATACGAACACCGAAATTACCTGGTCCGTTACGCCGGCTATACACATGAAGGCCGCCCTATTGTCTCCTCCACCTTCTTCCTGCGTAATACAGAAGATCAGGTCATCGGTTTTCTCTGCATCAACTTTGACAATTCCATCTTCAAAGAGACCAGCAAGGCTCTGCGAACAGCCAGCGACTATCTGGATTCCATCAGTTCCAACGGATCTCCATTCCCTACACATCACATCATGAAAGATCGATCGGATCCTGACGCACAAACCATGGATACGCCCGATGAGCTTGGCGATGCAATAATTTCAAATGATGCATCTCTTCAGCAGGCGGTCACCGATGGGACGCATGAAACCCTATCCGTGAACGCGGAGGATCTGACAAACCAGCACATCCAATCATTTGTAGCGGAACACAGGGTTCAGCCCGAGCGGATGAACAAATCAGAACGACTGAAACTCATCACCGACCTTGACGATTCGGGTATCTTCCTGATCAAAGGTGCAATAGATACCGTGGCTGGTGCACTGGGCATTTCAGCACCAACGGTGTATAGATACTTGCACTTGATCAGAAAGGAAAAGAGAGGAAACAAGGAGCAGCCTGTCGAGTAACATCAATAAGAGATCTGAGGCCAACGGTTAATCATTTATGGACCAATAACACTCTTCTGTTGAAATATTCGCAACTGCAGATGTACCCAGCCCGGGATCACTGTCTAGGTGTCAGTCATATTCATGCCAATAAGTGGTTATGCCTGGATTTTGAAGTCCAAGAATGAACATACCTTCGGTTTCTGAGGGCCCAATATATTCAAGGGCGCCCCTAGAAAATAGACCCGACGAAACAATGCGAGCTACCCTATTAATTCAAGCAAGCAGGTAGCTTGTTTAGTAGGCACGTGCCGCTTATCCCCTTCAGCCAGGAGGAGCGGAGATGCGCAAACCGCTCTGCCCGAGGCCAGCAATCTTTTCATCAAATCCATCTGACCGGAAGCACGGTGACGGCACCCTTCTCAGCTTTGACACACCCCCTCCAGGGTGTATGATTAAGAACAGATATACGGGGGACGTATACACGATGGACCTACAGGGACTGAATTATCTTCAGTTCCAGAGGAGATGTACATGCGTATAGTTTCCCGGCATATGCCGACGGCTCTGACTCGAGCCCGTCCCGTATTCTTTTCCCTGATAAATTCTCATACTTAGCGGTTCTACGGAAACGCTTCCGGATTATTGTGGCATGCGCAGATTTTATGGCTGTCTACGTATGCACGCTTGGGGCACCGAGAAGTGGACATACACCGAGGGTGCTCTATGATCCGATATAAAAAACGCGCCTAGCTCTTTTCCCCCGGCTTACATGTGAAGCCATACATATTTGCATCGGTGAATCATGGATGCTAGAGCTAGGCAGCGAGAGGACGGCCCCGACAATAGCCGGGGCTAGTCCTTCTACTAAGACTATCAAGAAAGTTCGGTGCACAACACCATCGCTATTCCGCTGGCAGTCATTGAAGACACGGACCAGTGTTGGGCTAGGTTAACCAATTGACTTTAAGATGAGAGACCTTGATCCCCTAATTCGTCTTATCTATAAAGTCCGAACAACTTTTAGAAGATTCCGAAGGCTTGCTTGTGTTGTTCCTCAGGACCTTGAACCCTGGACCGAATGATTATGCGCGAGTCGTCCTTGAGTCGGTCGGTACTCTCTTAGGCGCACATCAGCAGATGGTCGACGTTCACCCGCTCTTGGGATGCGACCCAATGCTCTTCTCTCCCCAGTACATCCAAGCATGCGATAACAGCCAGGTCGACAGGTATCTGACGCCCAGGCGCAGGTCAGACTTCGCTGAGCATCTTTGCCGCATCAGCCGCATCAAACAATATGGAGGGGCAGCCTTTGCGCATCGGAGCGGTGGATACACTTTTGCTTTGACATTGGACGTTTAATCACTTTTTGTATCATTGCCGTTGCTATTATTCACAGTGTTTTTCTTGTGCTTGTTCCTGATAAACTTGAAACAGTTAATCATCTCCGAAAAGGGAACACCATGCACTTTGACTTGACCGTGACAATGAGCGTTTTACTAAGTCTCGTAGTCACTATCGCCGGTTCGGCCTTCAATTGGCTGAAGGCTCGGAAAGATACCGAGTCCGCTCAAAAACGACGGAGGGAAGATCTGAAGAACATTAGCGATCAGATCAAGGCACTCAAGGATCACGCCAACGCATTGAAGCTGCAAGCCGACTTGGAAATTAAGCGGGAGACGATACCTCGATGGGAACTCACAAACAATAATGGAATCATCTATGCCGTTTCCAACCTCAATTCTTATAAAGCAAAAAACGTAGAGGTTTCCTCTCCTATCAAGACTTACAAGTTGGGTGACATTGAAGCTGGTTCACAAAAGACGTTCAACTTTACAGAATCATCCTTGATGGACGACTTCAGCAACGTAGCAATCCGGTGGAAAGACCAAGAGGAGGAATCACATACTCTGACCATGGCCGTGCCTGCCAAACAGTGAAAGCAGCAATCACGCCACCAGCCTCTGGTCCTTGGGCTTAACAGCTGAGGCCATGTAAGAAAGCGACCCCTACCAGCGCGTACTCGATCCGACCACACGCACTGCAAAGCGCAGAGTTGATCCAACAAGTACAAATCACCGTACAGAACAGCTGGTACCCTGCTGGCAGTCACCAAGACAAGGAGAAAAAAAAAAATGAAGAGAACAGCAACTGCTACCTTAGTTGCTCTAGCTCTAACGCTGGGACTGTCAGGCTGCGGTGCAGCCAACAGCAAGTCAACCCAACAGGCAGACAAGACTGCCACGGCGTCGCAGACGCCCAAGAAAAACAGTCGAGGCAACATCGTCAAACACATCGGCGACGAAGCCGGCGTCATCGGCGAAGACGGCAAGGACGTTGCGGACTGGACGGTATCCAATATCATTCCTGACCCGACTTGCTCAAACCCCGAGCACGAGCAGCCAGAGCACGGCCATTTCATCGAATTCGACGTAAACGCCGCAACAACAGAGAATTACAATCCCGATCAATACGGCTCTTTGAATGTCGGCATCGCCTACCTTTGGAAGCTCATCCAGAAAGACGGTACACAATGGAACGGAATGCCCGGATCCTCAGCTGCGGAATCCTGCATGGCGGAAACCGAAAAACTGCCAGGTTCATTGAATCAGAATGCAAAAGCACAGGGGAAGGTTATATTCGATGTGCCCTCCCTGGATGGAACCATGTACTACTCGCAAATGGGCGAAGGGCATGGATGGGAGTATCCACTCCAATGAAGTTCGGCATGCGCACGCCCAGCCCCAAACGCTCGTTCAAGGCGAGGACCACGGGCAAGTGGAAGCGACAGGCAAAGAAGGCCCTCATCCCCGGCTACGGGAAGAAAGGCATGGGGTGGATACGAAACCCCAGGAAAGCCGCCTACAACAAGATCTATCGGAAGACCACGTTCAGCATCTGGGACCTGTTCAAGTAAGGCAAATCAGCAGCCCCGCTGCGGCGGGGCTTTCTCAATCCCCCTGACCGGGTCCGTTTCCCCTGCAATATAGTATGCATTTGGTATACATTTTGAGCCCGAACCCTATCCCAGCAGATATGAGAAAACCCCCGCAGGCTTTGTGCCCGTAGGGGTTTCGTCTGGTGGGGCCTCAGGGGCTTGAACCCTGGACCGAACGATTATGAGTCGTTTGCTCTAACCGACTGAGCTAAGGCCCCGCGCCGATCGTACCGGCCAGAGTCATGGTATCAAGACGACTCGTCATCAGCCAGGTCCGGATTGTCGGACCTACTTGGTGACCTGATTGTAGACAGGCAGACCCATGTATCCGAAAGGAGCCTGGCGAACCTGCCTGCCGGCCACTGCTGAGACCTTCCTGTACCAGAGTGGCAGTACCGGAAGGTCCTTGAAGAGAACAGCCTCGGCTTGGCGGTAATCCTGCATGGCTTCGTCCTGATCGGTCTTGGAGGCGGCGCGGGAAAGAATAGCATCATATTCCGCGCTCTTGTAGTCCCCATTGTTCAGACCCTTGCCATCGGCCTGGCTGGAGGCATACCCTTGAACCAAGTAGCCTTCGGGGTGGGGATAGTCCGAGGTGATGCCCGAATTGAAAATACTGTTGACCTGACGGTTATGAACTGCCGTATTGAATTCCTTGCCCGTAGGAAAGATATTTGGTTCCGTCTTGATGCCCAGAACTTGGGCATACTCGTGCAGAACCGCATCGACCCAGTCCTTGTCGGTCCCGTCAGCACTGTATGCGATGCGAAGAGTGCCCTCCCAGGGAGATATTGCATCAGCCTGCTTCCACAACCTACGGGCCTGGTCCGGATCGTGGCTCAGCACTTTTTTGCCTTTGATGTCGGAGGCATTCCCCTTGATGGTTGGGGCCAGGAAATCAGTGGCCGGCATAACTGAACCAGCGAAGACCTTTTCGGCTATTTTCGTGCGATCCAAGGCATATGACAGGGCTGCCCGACGAAGGGCGCCCTCCTGCCCCTGGAAATGCTTCAAGCCTTGCGGGATGGTCAGCGACCGGAATGCCGGCCCGGGCTTAATCAAGGGCTGCAGGCCCGAATCGGTATGGAAGGTTTTCAAGCGGGAGACCGGAACCGTATCAAGCACATCCAGATGGCCGGCCTCAACATCGGCATAGGCAGCATCAAGACTCTGGTAGTCCCTGAACTCCAGGCTTCCGTTCCGAGCCTTACGCGGTCCCTTGTATGCGGGATCCTTCTCCAGCTTGATTCCCTGATTGGGTACCCATGATTTGAAGCGGTAGGGCCCGTTCCCGATCGGTTTCTTGCCGAAGGCCTTGATGCCCTTGTAGGCGGATGCCGGCAGGGGTAGGAAGGCCACATCTCCCACCTTGTAGGGGAAGGAGGAATCCGGCTTACTCATGGTCACCTCCAGAGTCAGATCGTCAACCACCCGAAGACCCGACAGAGGGGCTTTGGGGTCGCCGTGCTCATCCTGGACTTGCTCGTACCCGGCGATGGTCGAAAAAGCCGAGGCACCCAGCTGCCCATTGGCTGCATTCGCCGCAAAAGACCAGGAATCCGCATAGGTCTTTGCTGTGATCTTCTCCCCATCGCTGAAGGTGAGTCCTGGTTTGAGGACAATCGTGTACCGGCTTGCATCCTGATTAGGAGTAATCGATTTGGCCTCGACCAGGGTCATCCCGCCTTTGTCGTCGAAGGTGACCAACCCATCGAAGAGCTGAGTCACCACCTTCCAGCCTGCGGTGTCGTTGGTGCTGGAGGGAATCAAGGGGGCCGTAGGTTCGGCATTGTTGACGCTGATGGCGGCCTTAGGGTCGACCCGGTCTTCCTGGGGAGCTGGGGAGGTACCGCAGGCGCCCGCTGCCAGGATGAACGGGAGCATCGCTGCTGCGAGGTAGGAACGAAGCTTGGTCATAATAGGACCCTTCCTGCCCGGTATGGGCTGTCACAGCTGCACAACAAACATATGGTCGATACAGTCGGTCTGACGAGGATACCGATATTCAGACCTGCCTGACATCCTGACCGGATGCCAGCCGATCCAGAGCACCGGTGCGACCGATGGCCCGGAAGAGGAACCAGCTGACCAGTCCAGCCAGAACCACTCCGCTGATCAGTTCACAGATGGTGCCGATAATCCCCCTCGGGCTGAGGAGGGAGACCCCCTGATAGTAAAAGGCCAGGAGAAAAGCGTTGTACACCAAAGATATCAGAATACCCCCCAAAACGGTCGTTCCCAGGGTCCATCGACGGTAACGGAAAATTCCAAAGGCCAGTTCCGCGCAAAGGGCCTCGACAATGGCCTCCACCAAAATCATCGGCACGTTATAGGCATTGCCAGGCAGAATCTCGACCAGGACGCTGATGACGCCAACGTAGACGGCTGCGCCTGGCTTGCGCAATATCAACAGGGAAAGGGTGCAGGGAAAGTAGAAGACCCCATGCAAAAGGGCCGCCGCCCCAGGAAGCAGGGCCGTCATCAACGGGAATATCCACGAGGCGAGCAGACTGGCCAACCAGTAAATCAACCCCGACACCGCGCCCAGGCCTGCGCCGACCGCAATGTCGAGCGGCCTCCAGCGCAGCCGATGAGCTGCGGAAATCCGACTCTGCTGCTGTTTCACCGTCATTGATACTCCCTTACAACCGCCCTAGAGCGGACGGCCCATTCCTCATGCGCACAGCGATAGGACGGGGGCCCACCCTGCCGGCAAAGGCCTGTCCGGCGCTCCTTGACCTGCGCATGCCGGGCGGGAACGTCGACTCAAGGCTACCCCGACCACGGCGGCAGAACCAGGGTCTGGTCATAGGTCTTGTTTATAGGCGGCCATGCACTGCTTCACCTGGCTTATCAGCCCGGCGCATAAGTCAGAAGTGCCCACTACGATGAATGCAGTTTGCACTGTCTTTCTAAGGTTCTGTGAGGTAGCTTCTTGGCCGAATTCATTTATCAGATGATCAAGGCGCGCAAGTCCTTCGGCGACCGCGTCATCCTGGACGATGTGACCCTGAGTTTCCTGCCCGGCGCCAAGATCGGCGTGGTGGGCCCCAACGGCATGGGCAAATCCACCCTGCTGCGGATCATGGCCGGCCTGGACACGGTCAGCAACGGGGAGGCACAGCTCACCCCCGGCTATACGGTAGGCATCCTCCAGCAGGAGCCGCCACTGGACGAAGACAAGACCGTGGGCGAGAACATTCGCATGGCCTTCGGCGACATCATGAGCAAGGTGGACCGCTTTAACCAGATCGGCGAACAGATGGCCGACCCCAACGCCGATTACGATGCTCTCATGACCGAGATGGGTCAGCTTCAGGAGCAGATTGATGCAGCCAACGGCTGGGACCTTGACTCCCAGCTGGACCAGGCCATGGATGCCCTGCAGTGCCCTGACCCGGACACTCCTGTCTCGGTCATCTCTGGAGGCGAGCGCCGCCGTGTAGCTCTATGCCGGCTTTTGCTTGAAGCCCCCGACCTGCTGCTGCTGGACGAGCCCACCAACCACTTGGACGCCGAGTCCATCCTCTGGCTGGAGCAGTACCTGCACACCTACAAGGGTGCCGTCCTGGCAGTGACCCACGACCGGTACTTCCTTGACAACGTGGCCGAGTGGATCTGCGAGGTGGACCGCGGCCACCTCTACCCCTACCAGGGCAACTACTCCACCTATCTGGAGACCAAGGCCAAGCGTCTGGAGGTCCAGGGGCAGAAGGATGCCAAGCTGGCCAAGCGCCTCAACTCCGAACTGGAATGGGTCCGGTCCTCCCCCAAGGCCCGGCAGGCCAAGAACAAGGCCCGTCTGGAGCGCTACGAGCAGATGGAGAACGAGGCCCGGAACAACAAGAAGCTGGACTTCTCCGAGATCCAGATTCCGCCGGGGCCCCGCCTGGGTTCCAAGGTGCTGGAGGCCGAGCACATCCACAAGGCCTTTGGCGACCGCGTCCTGATCGATGATCTGAGCTTCACCCTGCCTCGAAACGGCATCGTGGGCGTCATCGGCCCTAATGGCGTAGGCAAGTCCACACTCTTCAAGACCATCGTGGGCCTGGAGCCACTGACATCGGGCACCCTGGAGGTCGGCGACACAGTCAAGATTTCCTACGTAGATCAGAACCGCGAGGGCATCGACCCCAACAAGAACCTCTGGGAGGTGGTCTCCGGGGGGCTGGACTTCATCGAGGTCGGTGGCGTTGAGGTGCCTACCCGCGCCTACGTGGCCTCCTTCGGCTTCAAAGGCTCGGATCAGCAGAAGCCGGCCGGCGTCCTCTCCGGCGGCGAGCGCAACAGGCTGAACCTGGCACTCACCCTCAAGCAGGGAGGCAACCTGCTCCTCTTGGACGAGCCCACCAACGATCTGGACGTGGAAACCCTGGAAAGTCTGGAGAACGCCCTGCTGGCCTTCCCCGGCTGCGCTGTGGTCATCTCCCACGACCGCTGGTTCCTGGACCGAATCGCCACCCATATCCTGGCCTGGGAGGGCACGGACGAGAATCCGGCCTCCTGGTATTGGTTCGAAGGCAACTTCCAGGCCTACCAGGAGAACAAGGTCAAGCGTCTGGGCGAGGAGGCCTCCAGGCCCCACCGCATCCACCGCAAGCTGACCCGCTGAACAGATGCATTACAAGGAATCAAGGGCCGAGGAGAAGCATGAGCACCGAGGATGAACCGCTGGCTCGAGCCATCGCTGCGCTGAATCTACAGGAACAGCAGCACACCGACGGCCGTTCCAGCTTTCGGGGCGACTCGCTGGACTTCCCCACAGGTCGCCTTTATGGGGGCCAGCTGCTGGGACAGGCCATCATAGCCGGCGGACGGACAGTACCCGAAGGCCGACTGCCACACTCGATGCATGCCTACTATCTGCGCACTGGACTCCTGGATCAGGACGTTCAAGCGGAAGTCGAGACCATCCGCGACGGGCATTCCTTCTCCTCCAGACGAGTTGATCTGCACCAGGGGGAACGGACCATCCTCAACGCCCTGCTCTCCTATCAACAGGTCGGCCAGGAGGGTGTCCGCTATGACGACCCCATGCCCACGGGTCTGCCCGATCCGGAGGATTTGCCTGGCTCCCGGGAACTGATGGAGCACTATGCCGACCAATCCCCTTTCGCTGACTACTACGCCCATCAGAGCCCCTTCGACATGCGTCATGTAGGCGGCACGGTCCTGCTGGAAGATGCGGATGATGCACAAAATGGTAATTCCAAGGATGACAGCAGGAGTCGCCAGGCCGTTTGGAGCCGCACCCAGGGAAGGGCCGACCTGGACCCGCTGATGCGCCGGGCCTTGCTGGCCATGGAATGCGATCAAATCATGATGGAACCCGCCCTGCGTCGTGCCGGACTAAGCATGACCACCCCGGGGATTTCCTTCGCCTCCATCGACCATGCCATGTGGTGGTACCAAGATCTGGACCCCTGTGACTGGCACTGTTTCATTCAGGAGTCCCCCGTAGCCGACCACGGCCGTAGCCTATGCCTAGCCAAAGTCTACAACCGTCGGGGCGATTTGGCAGCCTACATGGTTCAGGAAGCCATGATCAGGGTGCCTAAAGACTGAGCTTCCACTAGGTCATCGAGTATTCTCACAGCAAAGGATCAACAGCCTGGTCGGCAGCAAGCCGTCCAGCTTCAGGAATGTCCTCAGCACCGCCTTGGACGCTGTTCAGGGGTGTCTTTTGCCTGAATCAGTTTTTATCTCCGCCCTATCAGCGGTATCGGCCGCATCGGGCATGGGTCTTCGTGAGGACTTGCGCCGATCGGGGTTCTCGGGCCCGTCGTCCGGAGGCAGTTGGCACAGCCACTCCCCCACAGCTCCGGCCACCACATCGATCAGACAGACAAGGGAGGCCACCAGACACTCCTGCATGACCCGTGTGTAATAGGGCGCACCTGCATGACCCATGCTGATCAGCGCCTGACTGCCATACCAGCCCAACAGGGCAGCACAGGCAATGCCCAAGGCCTTGCTCATAATCAGCACGTTGACCGCGAAGCGCAAATCCATCTCCTTGCGGTCTCCCTTGGCATAGCGATGCACCTGGAAGGCCATGACCAGGATGGCCACCCCCAGAAGGAAGAGCAGCACGCTGACCAGCCAGGGAACCCCCATGAGATCCGTCCTGGTAGACATACCGAGTTCTGATATACCGGCACCTCCCATCAAACCCAGGATCAGGGCGACCAGGTAGTGCACGAGCGGGGTGCGGCGGGCCCTCATGACAACCCGTCCAGAATCCAGTCCTCCGAGACCAGGCTGATGCGATCACGGTCAGGAGCACGGTTGGACAGACTTGCCAGACAGGATCCGCCAGCCCCAGGCAGGCAGTGTTCAGGCTCCAAATAAGCCCAGGGAATCAAAATGCGCGATGGCGCATCAGCAGCCAGCAGAGGCGGATGGTTTTGCGAAGACAGAACCGAACCGTCCAAGGTCTCCACTTCCACTACATCGGCATCCAGTCCACCCATCTGTCTGATAGGAGCGGCCACCATGTCCAGGGCCGACCGCAGCTCCTCCAGACTCAGCGGTGTCTGCAGGATAACCACGGCCGATAGGCGCTGATCCCCCTGACCGTCCCGGTAGGCATATAGGGGCGAGATGCCAACCAGCTGACTGCCAGGGATCCCGTCCAGGGCTGCAAGAGCACGGAGCATGGTCAGCCGGTCGGTTCCCGATGCCCCTTCCAGCGCAATCACATCACGCATCAGGAGGCCTTGCGGTTGAGCGCCTTCAACAGTCGACTGACTGGACACCTCGTTATCATTCTCCAGATCTGAGGACAGGTCGTTCTGCGTAGAAGGGGTCACAGGATGACGCAATCGCGCCTGCGCGGCATGAACGGAATCGGCCTGACCAGACAACAGGAGCGAGGGATGCCCTAGAGCAGCATTCCCGGCGCCGCTGACTCGTCCAGACTCCAAGCTGCCAGGGTTGCCCTCCAACTGGTCGTCGGCAGCTCGCTCCAAGGTGATGCCCACCTGAAAATCGACCCCTGTTCCCTGGTCAGCGCCCAGACGGGTGACTGTGACGCGGGTGCGACGGATCTGGTGGGAGAGCAGGATGGAATCAGCTACCTTGGCGGTCAGAGATTCCAGAATCTCGTTAGCCGGCTCGTTTTGAATCAGGTTTACAATCCTACGGACAATCTGCACATAGTCCACAGTCTGTGTGCCGTCGTTGAGTCTGCCTGCCTCACTCAAATCCAGGTAGAGGACGGCATCGACCTGATAGCTGAACCCAGGCTTCTGCTGGTCATGCAGGGGTGCGACCTTGATGGAGCTCAGACGAATGGAATCCATGATGTACGCTCCTCCCTTGCCTTGGAACATTCACTGCCACACGGCCCGGGACCATATGCAAGGCACCGAGCCGGTGCAGAATTCAGTGCTGGTCCTCTGTGGACGGCCCGTTTACGCTGCGCCTGAGTGCCTCGGGAATCTCCACGGGGGGCTGCTCGGAGTCCGGCCGATCTGGTGCAGACAGCCAGAGCTGACGCTCCGGAGCCTTGCGCAAGCCAGCGAAGACCGCAGCCAACTCGTCCTTGTTCAGGGTCTCTTTGACCAGGAGCTGCCGAACCAGTTCGTCCAGCACGTCACGGTTCTCGGTGATGATACGCCAGGCCTCTTGGTGGGCAGTCTCGATGAGATTGTGGACTTCCTCATCGATGGCCTCGGCTGTCTTCTCCGAATAGTTGTGGGGCTTCAAGGCATCGAGCCCGGCATCCTGGTCGTTCTCGTCAGCCCACTTGATGGCGCCAAGCTTTGACGAGAACCCATACTGCAGGACCATCTGCCGGGCGATGCTGGTGGCCTTCTCAATGTCATTGGAAGCGCCGGTGGTTGGGTCATGGAAGACCACTTCTTCTGCCACTCGGCCGCCCATGGCGTAGGCCATCTGGTCCAGCAGCTCGTTGCGGGACTGTGAATAGCGATCTGTGGTAGGCATGACCGCGGTGTAGCCCAAGGCGCGTCCACGCGGCAGAATGGTCACCTTGGTAACCGGGTCAGTGTGGTGCAGGGCCGCAGCCACCATGGCGTGGCCGCCCTCGTGATAGGCAGTGTTGCGCATCTCGGCCAGAGCCATGCCCTTGGTCCGCCGCCGAGGTCCGCTGAGCACACGGTCGATGGCTTCGTCGATGGCCCGATTGTCGATCAGCTGGGCATCCGAACGCGCAGTCAGCAGGGCAGCCTCATTGAGCACGTTGGCCAGGTCGGCGCCGGTAAAGCCGGGCGTACGCACAGCCACAGTGTGCAGGTCCACATCCGGCACAAAGGGCTTGCCCTTGGCGTGGACCTTGAGGATGGCCTCACGGCCCTCGAGGTCTGGGGCCTCCACAGCCACCTGACGGTCGAACCGGCCGGGCCGGAGCAGGGCCGGATCCAGAATGTCGGGGCGGTTGGTGGCTGCAATGATGATCAGGTTGGTGTCGTTGTCAAAGCCGTCCATCTCGACCAGCAGCTGATTCAAGGTCTGCTCGCGCTCGTCGTGGCCGCCGCTCATGCCGGAGCCGCGCTTGCCGCCCACGGCATCGATCTCGTCGATGAAAATAATGGCCGGTGCATTCTTCTTGGCCTCGTCGAACAGGTCACGCACTCGGGAGGCGCCCAGACCGACGAACATCTCGACAAAGTCGGAGCCTGCCATGGAGTAGAAGGGCACGCTGGCCTCGCCGGCGATGGCCCTGGCCAGCAGGGTCTTGCCGGTTCCAGGAGGACCATAGAGCAGGACGCCACGGGGTATGCGGGCGCCCAGAGCCTTGTACTTGGAGGGATCCTTGAGGAACTCCTTGATCTCCTCCACCTCCTGGACAGCGGCTTCCTCGCCGGCCACATCCGAGAACTTGGTCTTGGGGGTCTGCCCGTCGTTGAGCCGGGCGGAGTTCTTCTTGCCGCCCATGCCGAACATGCCGCCACCGGCCGCCGAAGACATTCGCGAGAGCAGGAACCAGAAGACTCCCAGAATGATCAGCATGGGCAGGATGGACGAGATCAGGTAGCTCATCATGCTGGTCTGCGGCACCACCGAGTTGTACCCCTCGGAGGGCTTGGCCTTCTCTACGGCCTTGACGACCTGCTCCCCCTGGGCCTCCACGTAATAGAACTGCACGTCCTTGCCGAAGTTCTTGGAGGTGCGGTTGCCGCGGAAGCCAGGTACATCCTTGACGAAGTCGCTATTGAGCTTGAGCTCGACGACCTGCATCTTCTCGGTGATCTCGGCTTTCTTGACCATGCTGCTGCGGTCGTTCAGCAGCTCCAGGCCATCCTGGGTGTCGATGGTCTGGGCGCCGTTCTGGCTGCTGAAGAAGCCAAAGATGGCCAGGATGATGACCACAGCCAGAATCCCCCAGAGCCAAGGGGAACGCCAGAAGGAGCGGTTGCCCCCGTTGGGACCAGAACCGTTGTTGCCTAGGTTGAAGTTGAAGGGGTTGTTCCCCTTGTCACCGTTGTCCCTGCCTCCGTTGGGCGGACCCTGCTGCGGTCCCTGCGAGTAGCTCATGACTGCTCCCCCTGATCCTGATGATCCTGTTCCTGGGTCGGGTCCATGTATTCCTCGGACCTGAGTACGGCTATCGAGTCAAGATTACGGTACTGCTCGTCGTAATCCAGCCCAAAGCCCACAACGAATTCGTCGGGTATGGCGAACCCCGGATACTTGACATCCACCTCGACCTCGTGTCGCGAGGTCTTGTCCAGCAGAGTGAAGATCTCCACCGATGCAGCTCCCCGCTCCTTGAGATGCTCAACCAACCAATGCAAGGTGTAGCCGGAATCGATAATATCCTCAACGATCAGAATATGCCGTCCGCGCACATCGCAGTCCAAATCCATTCTGATATCCAGGTCCCCCTTGGAAACACTGGTCTTGCCGGCCGGATAGCTGGAAATGCTCATGAACTCGATCTGAACCGGAATGGTGACAGCCTGTGAGAGGGCGGCAAGCGTGTTGAAAGCCCCCTTGAGCACGGCCAGCATGATTGGGTTCTTGCCCTGGTAATCCCGGCTGATCTGCTCAGCCGTCCGATTGATCAGCTCCTCTATCCGTTCCTTGGACACCAGTTCATGGTCGATATGGGATTGAATATCAGCGATGCGCATGGTCTCCATCATTGCATATGAGAATGACTTGACCCTTACGGATTGCTGTATGAGAGCTGGGAAAGCGTGGGCCCTGCTGGCCGTGCCATCGGCAGACCAAATCATCCAAGGCCCGGACCTGCACGGCCGTGAACCTTATTCCCAGCTTGGTCAACACCTGAGCCAGCAGACGGGTACGCAGAGCCGGGTGACAGTCGGCCAATCCGCGGGCATCCAAGCAGACCAGAACCCCTTCGGCCTTTTGGCCCGAGTCAGGGCTCGCAACCAGCCGCTGGTAGAGTCCATCCACCTGGGAGTCCAGGTAATCCTGATCCAAACGGGCCATATCCGCACCCAGAGCAAGGCGACGGACCATGTCCCGGCCAGCGAAGCGATTCAAGGCAGGCAGCAGGTCATGACGGATCCGCGAGCGCAACGGCAGCGTCTCGGGAAGCGTACAATCGGCTGGCTGATCGTCGCCGTTGGTGGGGTCGTCCCACCAGTCGATCCCCTGCTGGCGGCAAATGGCTGTGGTATCTTTCCGGTCCAGGTCCAGGAACGGCCGCAGGTAACGCATTCCTTCACGCTCTATATGCCGAGCCATCCCGGTGATGGCCTCCAGCCCCTGGGAGCGAATCAGGCCAATCAGCACTGTCTCAGCCTGATCATCACGGGTGTGCGCCAGGAGGACAGCCTTGGCGCCCAACTCAAGGGCCTGCCCGGAGAGGGCCTGGTAACGGGCTGCACGGGCATCGGCCTCAGGACCAGCCGAAGTGACGGGTACATCCACTTTGGTGACGCGGACCGGATCCAATCCCAACTCCCGGCAGGTTCCAGCCGCGCACTCGGCAACCCGATCCGAATCAGGCACCAGACCGTGATCAATCAGCAAAGCCCCGCACCGCAGACCGGTCATATCGGCCACCAAATGGGCCACGGAGGCCAGGGCCAGGGAATCCCGGCCTCCAGAACAGGCCACCAGGACCAGTGGAGCATCCGAATCGGGCCGGTGCACCCCGTGATGGGTGAACCGCCGATCCTGCAGGCCCAGGCCCTCCCGGTCCAGGGTCGAACGCAGGAGCCCCACCGCCTTTTTCATCTCCGCTGAATAGACCATGGTCCAGGCGTCCTCCCGTTCAGAGCCGATCCAGGGATCCGACCAAGGTGTCCACAGCCTGCTGGGCAGCAGCCACATCCTCGGGATCGTTGACGACTACAGCAAAGACCAGAACACCGCCTGAGCGTCGAATCACATTGCCTGCCAGTGAAGTCACCTGATCCAAGGTACCGGTCTTGACCCGGATCAGCCCGTCGGCCTGATTGTCGATTTCGCGTCTGGCTGCCGTGCCGGTCAGCCCCACCACCGACAGACCCTTGACCAGGGGGGTCAGCCCCTTCTCGGACAGGGCCAGCTGCTGAACATCCACCAAGGTTCCCACCTTTAGGCTCGAGCCAGGGGTCAGCCCCGAACAGTCGGCCATGTTGAGGCCCGCAGTGTCCACACCCAGCTTGTTCAGCGTGCTGGTCACGGCTTTCACAGCCCCGGCTGGGCTGTTGGGCATGTCCAGGGCCAAGGCGGTCAGGCGGCCGAAAAGCTCAGCCAGGCTGTTGTCGGAATTGCGCAGCATCAGCGACATGATCTCGCTGAGCCGTGCCGAGCTGATACGGGCCAGAACCTTGCCCTGGGCATGGTCGATCCTGTTTGGCTCCTGCGCATTGTCCACCTGAATCCCGGACTCCATCAGGCGACTGGCAAAGACCGCTGCAGCAGCCCCTGCCGGATTTTGAACCCTGGGCAGGTAGACACCGCCTGCATCTGGATAGGCAACAGGCTCGGCCTGTCCCTGCCTGGCCTCATCCACGGCCATAGCGACAGGCTCCTGGAAGTAGATTCCATCAGCATTGTTTTCTTCGATTCCCTTCGGCG
This sequence comes from Bifidobacterium sp. JNUCC 75, assembly GCF_054819865.1. Classification (NCBI taxonomy): domain Bacteria; kingdom Bacillati; phylum Actinomycetota; class Actinomycetes; order Bifidobacteriales; family Bifidobacteriaceae; genus Bifidobacterium; species Bifidobacterium sp. JNUCC 75. The sequence continues at coordinate 548,868 of NZ_JBTHIF010000001.1, forward strand.
CCCGATCGTCGCCGAAAAGCGTGTCCTGGTAAGCCAAGGTCACTCGGCCGACCCCCTGCTTGTGCAGGGCCTGGGCCGTCTTCACGGCCAGAGTTCCCAGTCCTGCCCGGCCGTTGACGTGCAGGGGATCGTCCTTGCCGGCGCCTAGCAGCATATCGCCGTGACCGCGTAGGGTCAGCGTCGCCTGTGAGGAGGAAGAGGAATTCAGAACCGCCTCAGTATCCAGCTGGGAGGACATATCCAGAACGGAAGCGGCTGCGGCTGCGGTCAAGGTCTTCATGGTGGAGGCCGGCTGGCGTGCCTGGTCGGCGTTCTTCTGAGCAAGCACCCGTCCGTCAGCCTGTCGCACAACCAGCGAGTATGCATTGCCTATGCCCGGTGTGTCAGTGAAAGCGTTGACCAGCTGCTGGACCTGACCGGCATCCACCGCGGACCCGGGCTTGTTGGCGGTGAAGGTCGGCGGTTCGCCCATCATGACAGCAGGGGGGACCGAAGAATGACTGGTCTTGGACAAAGTCAGCGGCCCGGGCACCAGGTCAGCCAGATCCATGCAAGCATAGCCGACGACCAGTATGACAGCCACAAGCATGGCCAAGGCCACCCGCCAGCGTCGCTTGATCTGACGACGGCGTGTCATGCGCTGCTGATGTCTGTCACCCAATTGCTCTCTCCCGGACTTGCATTCGCCAACCAAATTCGGCTCGGTTCGGTCGGCATCATCCAACTAGCCTAGTACTGGTCCTGTCGCTGTCTCAGGACTGCAGAGAGGCATAGCGATCCAGAGTCAGCAGAATGGCCGACTGACGACGATCGAAGATCCGAGACCCTAAAGCTACACCTACGGCAAGCACAACCAGGCCGTTCGCCAGTGCGACCGGCACAGGCAGCCAGAGCGGAAGAACCCCGCCCGTGGTCATGGCCAGCAATGTCACCAAGAATGTGGGCAGCATGATCACCAGGCTAGCCAGCAACTGCAGTATTGGCAGGAAGCCTTGGGCAACAGCACGTCCCTGCGGTGAGGTGAAGGGCTGGTCCATAGAAGGTACCGGATAGATCAGCAGGGCCGAGAAAATCTGGGCAACTCCCAGCCCAGACAGGAGCAATCCTACGGTCACAGCCAGCATATCCAAGGAGATGATCAGATCTCGCCCGCCCTTCATTGCCCCGGAAAGTGTCAAAGTCACCAACCCAAGCAGGAGCATGCAGGGCAGAGCTACACTCAGATGGCTGCGGACACGGGACTGCCGGTCCTCACGACCCTTCACTCCCGACGCTATCTCCATACGCAGTGCGAGCCCATCGTAGGCCAAGGCGTTGCCCTCGGGAATCTCCAGCATCAGGGCGCCCAAGATCGGTCCCAACCATAGCAACATGGGCATCTGGCGGAAGATCACCGCGTATAGAATCACCACGACAAGCAGAAGCGGATAGCTGGCAAGCTTGCGGGGATCCTGACGAAGATAAATCAGCAATCGCGCGGCCATGGCATCCACAGTGTCCCGGGACCGGCCCAGCATCCCCAGCCCCTTGGGTGCACCCGACCGTTCAGCCCTCGCCCCGGCGTACAAACGGTCATGACGCAGACACAGCATGCCGATCATGAAACAGAGAGCCAGGGTGGCCAGCTCCATACACAGCCGTCCGAGCAGAGCCCACCATGATCCCGAAAGGAAATCCTCCGGCAGGCGGACAGCGGCACCCAGTGGCGTCCAGGCCAGTATGTCGGCCGCGGACTTGAGGGAGTCAGTGTCGACTGCCATGCCATCCATAATCCCGCTGTCCAGCAGAGAGGGCAGCAGACACAAAAGCATGATCACCACGGTGACCAGCAGATAGAGCCCGGATCGGGAGCGCTGAGAAACCATCAAGGTACCGACCAGGTCCAAAACAGCCCGGGACAGGGCCAGCATCACCATGACAGCCAGGAGGGCCGCGACCAAAGCCACGATCGCGGCTCCGACACCCATGCGTGCATAGATGGCCGTCAGGGACAGGAAGCAGACGAGGCCAGTCAATCCCGTAGGCCCAGTCAGCCCGGCCAGGTAGAGCCCCACTTGCAGCTGGCTGTCAGGAATCCCGTAAAGGACGAATCGCGAGGGGCCCAGGATCGACCCCTGGCCCAGGAAGGCCAGTTGAATCAGGACCACTCCCAGAGTCAGCCCGACCAGGAACAGGACCAATAAGGTTCCCATACGCTGCCGGTTGCCCGAACCGGCACTGGGCAACCAGCCTCCCAGTGTCAGTGAAGCCTGCCATGAAGCCAGGCAGATGCCTATGACCATGAGCAGACTGATGATGGCTCCGACCATCTGCCAGGAAGAGTGCTTGATCGTGCTCCAGGTAATGGACCAACGCATGGCGATGATGGTGGATGCCGTGCTCATTCCGCCTCCCGGTCTTCCTCAGATCCGGAGCCGTTCAGCCAAGCGATTCGCTTAGCCTGGTGACGGCCGCCGACTAGCTCCAGGAAGCGATCCTCCAGATCCTCGCCTGCAGCGACCTGGGCCACCGTGCCATCAGCCCGAACCAGACCATGGTCGATGATGGCCACATGGGTGCACATCCGCTCCACCAGAGCCATGACGTGCGAGGAAATGACCACTGTTCCCCCGGTATCGACATACTCGGCCAGGATGTCCTTGAGATTGGCGCTTGAGACTGGGTCAACCGATTCGAACGGCTCATCCAGCACCAGGAGTCTAGGAGAATGAATCATGGCTGTGGCCAGGCAGATCTTCTTGGCCATGCCCGATGAATAATCACAGACCCGCTTGCCGCCGGCATCAGTCAGATCGAAGGCCTCCAGCAGGTCCCTGGCCCGGCCCAGCGCCTCACTACGCGGCATCCGTCTAAGCATGCCCGAATAGACCAGCAATTGCAGACCTGTCAGCCTGTCGAAGATCTGATCACCCTGGGGCATGACGCCGATGATCCGCTTGGCCGTATCCACGTCCGACCATACGTCCCTGCCCAGAATCATGACATTGCCGGAGTCCGGCACCAGAAGTCCGGTCATCATATTCAGCGTGGTGGTCTTCCCTGCACCATTGGGGCCGACTATCCCATAGAAGGACCCCTTGGGAATGTCCAGAGAGAGGGCGTTGACAGCAGGCCGACCCTGGTAGCACTTGACCAGGGCGCGAATAGAAACCGCTGCCTGCGGATCCGGCGGAGGGACCACTGCCGTCTGGGCGGTCATGCTGGTTGCTTGCACTTCATCGGACATGGCCTTAAGTCTACTAACAAGTCACTACCTCGCTGCCGATTGAGGGCAACAGACCTCAATGCCCTGAGTGCTCGATGGGTTTCCATCCCGGATTGGCGAAAATGGCCTGGAAGGAGATTGGCACGTAGCTGAGCATGAAGATGGGGAAACTCAGGCAGTAGGCGAAAAGCTCCTTGTTGGATGCGCCGATCTTGTCGCGCTCGGCCAGCACGGTAAGGGCAGCCAGGCCCATCATGGCCAGGAGGCCCAGAATCCCGGCTGCAATGCCATCCACCAGGGTGGTCATCTGGCTGGCCCAAGTCACGAAACCCAGAGCCGGGAAGAGCAGACCGAAGAAGCAGCGGACCAGCCCCAAAACTGTCAAGGGGCAGATCAGGATGGTCAGGTCAACGGCCGAGAAATCACGTTCGCGGAAGGCCCGGGAAATCAGAGCAGGCCCGTAGTAGCGGAAGACCTGAAGGAAGCCCTTGCTCCAGCGCAGCCGTTGCCGCCAGCTCTGCTTGAAGGTGACCGGCTGCTCGTCATAGAGGATGGCGGTGCCGCAATAGCCGATGCGCTCGCCGTGCAGAACCGAGTCCATGGTGAACTCCAGGTCCTCGGTCAGCAGGTGGAACTTCCAGCCGTTGTTGCGCTCCATAACCTCTCTGGAGAACATGAACCCGGTGCCGCCCACGTGGCAGCTGGAGCCGATGACCATCCTTGAGGTGTTGAGGAACCGGGATTCACGGATGAACCATAGGGCCGAACCCGAGGAAACCCAGTTATCCGCAAAGTTGACCGAGTTCCGGTAGCTGGTCAGTATGCGGAAGCCGGATTGGAAAGCCTTGTTCATTTCCTCGATGTAGTGGCGGTCCAGAATGTTGTCCGCATCAAAGACGAAGTAGGCATCATAGTAGGAGTCAAGACCCCGATCGAGTATCTGCTCCAGCAGAAAGGTCAGAGCGTAGCCCTTGCCCACCCGGTCCGGGTCCTGCCGCTCGACTACATGGCAGCCGAGGGATCTGGCCAGTCCGGCGGTGTTGTCGGTGCAGTTGTCGGCCACCAGCCATATGTCGACCATGGAGATTGGGTAGGTCTGCTCCTTGATGGAGTTGATCAGATGACCGACGACATGCTCCTCGTTGCGAGCGGAAATAAGGACGGCGAACCGCTTGTCAAAAGGAGCATCGGGAAAGACCACCGGCTTGGAGACAAAGGAGATGACGATGCAGATGGCCTGGTAGACGATGCCCACCCCGCCCAGCAGCATCATCAGTACGTCCAATACCTTGAGCAGGGCCATCAGCGCCACTCCTTGCGGGGGTTGTCCTCCCCCTCGGAGGCCTCGTCCCCGGTCTCGGTACCCTTGAGCGGCCTGTGCTTTACCGGGGCCGAGGCGGACTTGGGTATAGGCACCGTAGCCGACTCATCCAGATCTTTGGCCGTCGGCGAGGATGTCGGGTAAAGCTGGCTGGCAATGGTCATGACAGGGTCGTCCACTCGAACCCTGGCGCTGGTCCCCTTGGCGGACCGGCTGCCCACGTGGCTGGCCACCGGCTGGACCACGTGCTCGTTGAATGCCTCGACACCTTCGACCACCTTGGACTTGCCGACCGGCTTGGGATCCTGCATGAGCGGAGAATCAATCAGCTCGTAATGCTTGACCGAAGCCGAGAAGATGGCCTGGAAGCTGGCCGCCAGAGGCAGGGCCAGGAAGGCGCCCAGGGCACCGAAGACCGCGCCCAGTGCCAGTACGGACAGGAAGGCGATGGCAGGGTTGAGGTCCATGGTCCGCTGGGAGATCTTGGGGGCCAGAATCATGTTTTCGATCTGCTGGTAGATGATGATGTAAACCAGCACAATCACAGCCACCAGTAGTCCACGGCTCCCCCAGGCCACCACTATGGGGACGGCCCCGCCTATGTAGGTGCCGATGGTAGGCACGAACTGGGATACCAGCCCGCAGAAGAGGGCCAGCGGCAACCAGTAGGGCACCTTGAGAATGACCAGGAAGACCGACATGCAGGCTGCGGAGATGAGCGCCAGAATGGTCCTGCTGAACAGGAAGCTGGAGATCTGGTCCTGGGCGATGGTCCAGACGAAGAGGAAACGACGCTGGCTCCTGGGTGCCAGCCACTGACAGAGGCTGCGGCGCAGCTTGGGGCCTGCTGCGGAGATGTAGTAGATGACCAGCAGGACGGTCATGATATTGATGAAGGACCCTGCCAGCCCCACGGTGGTGGTCAAAGCCTGCCCCGCGAAGTCCGTCACCCAGGATGTCTGGATATTCTTGACGATCTCCCCGCCCAAATCCTGCATGGCCGGCAGGTGCCAAGGGGTGCGGCTGGCGATGAATTCCGCCACCTGCTCATAGAGGGCCGGCAGCCCGTTGGCCATGCCGATGACCTGCTGGACCAGCAGATTGCCGAACATACCCAAGAGGACGATCACAATAATAATCAGACCTATCAGGGTGACCGCCGAGGCCGCTCCTCGCCGCCAGCCATGCTTGACCAGCCTGAGCACCAGGGGCTCCATGGCCAGGGAGACGAAGATGGCGATCACCACGTCCAAGACCAGGAATTCGATCTTCCACCAGGAGGAGTAGGCGAACCAGGCCAGGAAGACGGCTATGACCACGTAGAGTAGGGCGCGGCCGAACCATTCCGGAGGTCGGCGTGGATCCCCCTTGGGCGGGAAGACCGTCGCGAAATCGAAGCGCTGCTTTTGCTCGTTGGCCATATGTTCCATTATCCCAAGATGGCTGACATGGCGGGCTATTGAGCGCAGGTTGAGCCGACGGTGTATCCGGGCACACGTATCCTGAGGGGTATGTTGACCGTTTCCATAGTCATACCCGCCTGGAATGAGGAAGAACGCATTGAAGACTGCCTACTGAACGCCACCAGGCAGAGCCAGGCACCCAAGGAGGTGCTGGTAGTCGACAACCACTCTACGGACGCAACGGCCTCCATCGTCCAGCAATTCATCGACCAGCACCCTGACCAGCATGTCAAGCTTCTCCATCAGGACAGCGAGCAAGGGTTGATTCCCACCCGCAATTACGGACTTGACCGGGCAACCGGCGACGTACTGGGCCGAATCGATGCGGACTGCATGCTGCGACCGAACTGGGTCGAGGTGGTCTCCGGCGTCTTCACCCGTGATCCAAAAGCCATGGGCGCCACAGGACCAGTGGCCTATTATGACATGCCGGGCAAGAAGATCGGGCTCAAGGGCGACAACACCATCCGCCGGGCCATCTACCGGGCCGACGACGGGCAATACCTGCTATACGGATCCAACATGGCTCTGCGCGCCACGGCCTGGCGGGCCATACGCAACCAGGTCTGCAGGGACAAAGAGGACATCATGCATGAGGATGTCGATATCTCCCTGCACCTGATCGACCAGGGGTTCAAGACGGTCTACTGCAAGGACATGAACGTGGGCATCAGCGCCCGCCGCATGGACACCTCCTTCACATCCTTCCGCCACTACATGCAACGCTTCAAGAACACCTTCGACGCCCACCCGCAGCACACCAGGGAGCAGAAGCCCGAGCACACCCTCTACGCTATCTACCCGATCCTGCGAGCCTTCTACCCCGTCTACCAGAAGTACCTGGAATCCGCCGATATCAACCCTGCGGAACGTGTCTGGATCCGCGAGCAGATGGAACTCTTCCACCGTCGCGACCAGGAACTGGGTTCGGACGACGACCGGTGAAGCCAGTCCTTATATCCTCTGAGCAGACTAGGATTTGCAATGATTGAATCCTCTTTGGGCCGATGCTTCCCCCTGTAGCAAAGATAAAAGAGGAATTACTGAGGAGTTGAGATAATGCCGATTCTGACCGCTGACGATTCACGGATAGACGCATATGAGGATTATGTAAGAAAGGCACCTTTCACCTCCGTAACACAGTCCGTTGAGTGGGGCAGGATCAAGAACAACTGGGGCAGTTTTTACGTTTATCTGGGCCCCATTGAGAGCCCGAGAGCAGCCATGTCGGTTCTGACCATCGACGGCTTCGCATACGCCACCAAGGGTCCGGTAGGCGACCGCTTCGACGTAGATACCCTCAATGCCCTCGTTGAGGAGGCCATGCCGGAGCTGGAGGCCCGGAACTGCTTCCTCCTCCGCCTGGATCCTGAAGTCCCCTTCGACGACGATCTCAACGCCAGGCTCAAGGCTGACGGTTACGTGATGCGCAACAGAAACCTCCCCAAGGAGGAGGCCCATGCCACCACCCAGCCCCGCTTCAATGTGGTCCTCGACATTGACGGCGTAGATCCGGATGACCTGATCATGACCTTCCATTCCAAGACCCGCTACAACATCCGTTTGGCTGGACGCAAGGGGGTAAAGGTGGAGCGTGACGAGACTCAGGAGGCCATGGACGAGTTCTACCACACCTATGAGGTGATGAGCCAACGCCATGGCATCGCCTACCGCCCCAAGGCCTACTTCGACAGAATGGTCCAGAACTGCGCCGGCAAGGGAATTCTGGGCATTTACCTGGCCCGCGTTGATTCCCAGGCGATCGCCGGTGCCCTCAACTTCGAGTTCGGCGACAAGTCGTGGTACATGTATGGAGGCAGCCTTAACATCATGCGCAACTACATGGCACCTTACCTGGTTCAGTGGGCGCAGATCGAACACGCGATTGCCAGCGGCAAGAAGCGCTATGACTTCGGCGGCATATTCGGCTTTGACGACAGTGACGGCCTCTACAAATTCAAGAGAGGGTTCACCCATAACAACGAGTGGGTCGAGTATATAGGCGAAATCGACAAGGTTCTCGATCAGGAACGGTACCAGGCCTTTATCAAGAAGTAGGCCAGGCGGCCAGGCGACACACTGCCCGGGACCTCACTCGAGCCGACCTGCGACAGGTCGGCATTTGCCATGGTCCAGGGGTATCGAGTACCATGGCTTCGTTCGCCCCCGTCGTCTAACGGTTAGGACACCAGACTTTCAATCTGACAGCGAGAGTTCGACTCTCTCCGGGGGTACCGGTTTGCTCCTGTCGCCATCATTGTGATTCGGCAGGAGCCTTTTGTTTTCAACGGGTCGCACCTGCCGGCGATGTGGCGTGCCAGGAGCGTCGAGGTCAGTGCTGCCACCAACGATGCACCTTTGCCTTCGTTTGTGTTCGTGTCGTCGTTGTTGACGATGTCGTACAGCGTGTCGTCGAGCAGTTCGGCCGGAGGCATGCCGAGGGTGACGGCCGCGGCCGCGATGGCGTTGAGGTCCCATGCGGCGTCGAGGTTCATTCTGGCCGATATGGTGGCCTTGGTCACGCCGGCCGCCTCGCACAGGGCCTGCTGTTCGAGTTCTTCCTTGGCCAGGTGCAGTCGCACGTTCCATGCGGCGACTTCCCGCAGGTGCTCTCCCAGTTCGACGGCCTGTGTCCTTGCCGTGGTGTTGCCGGTCATGTCCGTTCCTTTCGCTCGCGTGCCCTTGGGGGCTTGTGCGCACCATGCTATGGGCGGCGCGCTTGGTTGCGCAATACGACCGCCTCCCCGGTTCGGTCTGGTCGAACCGGGCCGGGAAAAACATGGAAAACGAAAGCGCTCCGCACTGTGTTGGCGCTTGGTGCGGGGCTGATCGACAACCTTGGGCGGGATTCCGAGCGATTCAAGTGACATGAGTCCCGGGATTCGCCCTCCATTGAAAGAGAGTTATCGCAATGACCAATCCTACCATCGCTTCCGCCCCGCGTGCGGCGGGAGCCATGAAAACCATCCCGTCGCTGCGTGTGCGGATCGCCCGCGCGCACCTGCTGGCGGTGTTGCTTCATCCCGCGCGCTCGTCGCGCCGTCGTCGCCGGAGCGCCTGAGATGGGCCGGGCTGTGGCGGCGGTGGCCGTCGTCGCAATCGTCGTGTGTCTGCTGGCGGTGTGGGCGTTGTGCCGCGCGGCCGCGTTGGGCGACCGCATCGGCGAACGGCTCCATGATGCCAGGGGTCGCGAGGAGGATGCGCGATGAGCGGGCCGGCGGAGCAGTGGGCGTGGCAGTTGCAGGACGAGCGGCTGAGCCTGTCGGAGAAGTTCGTGTTGGTGTATCTGGCGCGAAGGGCGTATTACGACGACGGGTGCGGCGCGTGGCCGTCGGTCAACACCATCGCGGCACATTGCCATTGCACGCGCCGTTCCGTGCTGCGCGCGTTGAAACGTTTGCAGGAGCTGGGCTACTTGCGCGAGGGTGACCAGGAGCTGGCCGCGCGCAATCCCCGCAGCCACGAGCCCATCCCCAGGGGGCATCGTTCCAAGGTGTGGGACGTGGTGATGAAGGGCGCGCAGACCGAGCCGGAGGATATCACCGATCCCGGCGAGACCGACGCAGGCAAGGACGTTCCAGCGAAACCCAGTACAGCCGAACCATCGCGGAGCAAGGAGTGCGCGCGGGGTGACATGGCGTCACCTGACGCAGTGTCACCTGACACAATGTCACCCCAGGGCGATCCCGCCGGTGAGGTGACATCTTGTCCGAAGAGAGGTGACATCATGTCACCCAATAGACAAGTGATAACCAATGCTCCCCTTGTCCCCTACGGGGACATTCCCCTCGCCGGGGAACAACCCGAGGAGGAGCGAAGCGAGCGTGATGCACCGGATTGGCGTCTGGCGCTGCCTCCCAAGGGCGTACGCGATCCGCTGTGGACGCCAGGGGCGGAGGATGCGGACGAGCGGGTGCGTTCCCGGGCCCTGCAGGAGGTTCGCGTGCTGACGCTGATCCATGACCGTGTGGCGGCCATCGACCCGAAGGCAGCCAGGCCGGCGTCGATGCGAGACCGACGCAAGGTCCACGAGCTGCTGATGGAACGCTCTCTGACGGAGGTCGAGACGATCCTTGATTGGGCGTATGGCAATCCGCGCTGGATCTCATGGCTGGTGGACGGCACGATGGTCGAACGCTACTTCGCGCAGGTCAGCCTCGACATGCGCACCAAGCGGGCACGAGGTCCGCAGCATTCCGGCAGCCATGCCGCTGCTGCCGAGCTCACGCCGGTCCATGATCCAGACCGGCCGGTGGCGGTTAGTTCGGGCTTGGCCTGGCGGGTGCCGGTCTACGGCGGCGGCATCCTGTCGATCGCATTGTGCCAGGCGCACCTCGACGGCGAAACCAAGCAGGCAGAGTGTCCGGTGTGCGCCTACGACCGGCGCAACCAAGCCAGCCACGCCATCGGCCTAGAGAAAACCGACCGCGCCGAAGACAAGGAATCCCACGAGGAGGCCAAGGCATGACCGGCATAGCGGATGCCGCGCCCCGTTCGCCGGAGGCGTGGAAGAACATGGGATGCTGCGCGGATTTCCCGCAGCCGTGGGCCGACCTGATGTGGGGCCTGGAGTTCGAGGACAAGCATCCCCTGGCCCGCGTGTTCCGACAGGCGGGCGCGTCGGTATGCGAGCACGACTGCCCGGTGAGGGCCGAATGCCTGGCCTACGCCGGTGCCGCCGGCCTGGAATGGGGCTTGTACGGCGGCCGCTCGTGCACCGACCGGCGCCAGATCGCCCGTCTAGCGGAAGCCGACGGCGTGCCCTGCCGCGACCGCACGGTGCCCTGGGCCCGGCGCTGGGGCCTGTTCGTCGACTGGCTCCAAGCCCATCCCGAAGTCTTCGACACGGCCCGGGGCAAGGCCAGCATGGAACGCGGGCAACGCCGATGGCGCGCCGCAGGCCGCGCCCAACCCAAGAATGAGCCGCATGACCGTCAAACCATCATGCAAACAGACAATCAAGCAATCCGACAATCAAGCAATCAAACAACCGACCATGCCGGCGATCCGGCGAATGGTCCCGAATCCAAGGAGGAAGCATCATGCGAGTAGCGTTGGCGAACGCGAAGGGCGGGGTGGCCAAGACCACCAGCTGCATCTATCTGGCCGCCGTGCTGGCCCGGCGCGGAATCGAGGTGGCGGTCTACGACGCGGACCCGCAGTCCAGCGCCAGCCTATGGGCGGCCGCCGCCGAACAAGCGGGAGACCCGCTGCCCTTCGACGTGCTGCCGGCCAACATGGCCACCCTCGCCCATCTGGGCGGCGACCCGGCCGCAAGGGAATGGTCGATCATCGACGCCCCTCCGCAAGGCCCGCTGCTCGACAAGACGTTGGCCGTGGCCGATTTCGTCATCGTGCCCACCTCGGACTCGCCGATGGACCTCCAGCAGGCATGGGACACGCTCGACCGCGCCCGACGCGCCACCAGGGCGGCCCTACTGCCGGTGCGCGTCGAAGCAAACACCAACGCCTGGGCCCAGACCCTGGCCGCGTTGGAACAAACCGACACCGCACGCTTCGACACTTTCATCGCCAAACGACAACCGATCAAGACCTCGCTCGGCATAAACCCCAAGCAACTGTACGAATACCGGGACCTAGCCGACGAACTAACGCGCATCGCCAAGGAGGAACTGGCATGAAAGGCAACTACCAACCACTGCCCAGACCCGTGCCCTTCGACAAAGTCCTCGACCAACAGGCCGAAGACAAGCAATCCGCCGGGCAGAACAACGCCGGCGAGCCACTGGTCATGTTCTCCCTGCGCCTGCCCGTCCGTCTGAAGAACCGCCTCAAGATCGCCGCCACCGAACACGGCACGCCCATGCAACAGATCCTGCGCCACGCCATCGAACACGAACTCGACCACTTAGACAGCAACCATGAATGAGGAAAACAATTCGCACTGGCAAGACCGATACTTTTAGCGCTAGGCTGTTGTCTGAAGCCAAAACAACGAAGGGAAACACGGTTGACAAACGTCAAGGCTTATGACTTGACATCTGTGCAGAAAACAGGGTATCCGCTGATATCGGGAGAGCTAAGACGCGGTTGACTTGGCCTCCATATTGACATGCTTCCCAGAGAAAGAGAGCATATCATGAAACGTCATATCAAACTTCTTACGGCAAGTGCGGCTGCCGTTGCCCTCGCTATCGGTTGCGAGGGGACAGCATGGGCCGATAATGCCTATGTGTCGGGAGAACTCAATAAGTCCGGCAGCCTTGTGCAGTACGACTACACACGCACGCATACATTCACCGGCCCTATCAGCCTATCAGTGAATAACATGCCGTCAAACTATCTGCGCCTCGGGCTTCGTAACATGAAGGCATCAGGAGGACCGCAATTCACGGACTCACTTCAGTGGAATACCGTTGGAGCTAAGTCTTGGGATAATATTCTCGTTGGCACTCGTTTCGCCTTCCAAGGCAGAATGGGAGCTTGCACTTGGTTCTGCGACACTAATTGGGGTGGTAACCTCACATACTAATGGAGGTCAAGATGAATATTCGACGTATGCAGCGGGCGATTGTCATCTTGCTGATACCTCTTGCACTTGTAGGTTGCTCTTCGACTGAAAACAAGCAGTATGGAGAGCAACCTGCAAGTGCGTTAAGTAATCGGACCGCGCAAACGGTGCGGGTCGAGACCGGTGACATCGTTCCCACGCGTTCTTTGAAAGCGCAGGTCGGCGCTGGCGTTGATTTCGCCGTGCTGGCGACCAAGGTCGGCGTCTTCGTCCCGTCGGTGGAATCCGGCCAGCGGGTCGAGCAAGGGACTGTGTTGGGAAGTGTCGAAGACCGGCAATTGGTTTCTCCCGTGGGCGCGACCGTCGTGAGCGTGATCGCTGCGCGAACGACCGTCCCCGCCAACTATCCGGTCGTGACCCTGCGTTTCGACGGCTTCGGCCTGACCGGGGATCTATCCAATCTCGTGGCGACCGTCGGCAACGCTCCTTTCGCCGGGAAATTCCAGGTCACGGATGGCGTCGGCCCGACGGACTGCTCGGGCGTCGTGCCATTGGCCTCGGACGCATCCTCCGGAGCGGAGGGACAGTCCTCCACGATTTCGATCTCCGATTCCTACGCCTGCCTCATTCCCACCGATTCCTTGGTGAGGGCGGGACAGTCGGCGATACTGGTCGTGACGGCACAGGCACGCAACGACGTCGCGTTGCTGCCGGTCACCGCCGTGGCCGGCAGACTGCAGAAGGGACAGGTCCGCCGTCCCGACGGCACGGTTCTCGACGTCGGCCTGGGCGCCACGGACGGCGCCCGCATCGAAATCACCTCGGGACTGAAGGCGGGAGACGCCGTGTCGGCCACTCCTCCCGATCTGGATTCGCAATCCAAGTAGGGCGGCACCGCATGTCTGAATCGACGAAGCCGCTCGTGGCCCTGCAGGGAGTGTCGGCCGTCGTGACCCTGGGCAACAAGGACAGGCTCACGACGGTGAACGACGTCTCCCTGGAGCTGTTCGCCGGCATGACATACTCGATAGTGGGCAAGTCGGGAGCCGGCAAGACCAGCCTGATAAGCATCATCGGGATGCTGAACACGCAGTTCAGCGGCCGTTACCTGTACAAAGGCCAAGACGTCGGCGCGTTGTCCGACAGGCGGCTTTCGTTCATGAGGGCCGGGCACATCGGCTTCGTGTTCCAGAACTATTCGTTGATCGGTCATCTATCGGCGCTCGAAAACGTCGAGCTGGCATTGTGGTACGGCCAGCATGCCCGCCGTCCCCGCGCCACGGGCGCTTCCGCCTCGGCCCGCAGGCGCAGGTGCCTTGCCGCGCTCGCTTCGGTCGGTCTCAGGGACAAGGCGGGGGAACTGCCGAAAAGACTCTCGGGCGGCGAACAGCAACGGGTGGCGATCGCCCGCGCCCTGGTCAACCAGCCCGAGCTTCTCATCTGCGACGAGCCGACCGGAGCACTCGACACCAAGACCAGCGGCGAGGTGCTTTCGGTGCTGCGGGACGCAGTGCGCGAGCATGCCACGACCTTGCTGCTCGTCACCCATGACGATGATCTCGCCGCCACCTGCGACATCACGTACACCATGTCCGGAGGCGAGCTCCATGCTCCGTCAATTGATTAAGGATCTACGGCTCGCCCCATTGCGATCCGCACTCACCGGTCTGTCGATGCTCATAGGGATCGTGGCGGTCATACTCGCCGTCCTCGCGGGAACCATCGGCAAGGACTACCTGGTGGCGATCAACGAACAACTCTACGGGCGCACCCCGCTGGTCACCGTTTCCATGAACAGCCCGAGGCTGAGCGACGCGGATGATTTCTCGCGCCTCGCCGACGCAATCGCGGCCAAGAACCATGAGACGGCAATCATCCTCAACCTTGATACCGACATCACGTTCTCTCCCGGAACGCAGTCAAGCGGAGGAATCAAGGGAGACGTCGTGGCGACCACTCCCGGATATTCGAGCATCTACAACCTTCCGATGAAATCCGGACGCTGGTACGCCGGCGGCGAACGATCGACCGCATCGATCGTCGTCAATCTCGCCGCGGAACAGAACCTTCCCAAGGACTCCACCGCATACGCGAAGACAAACCAAACCACGATCGCGACCCCGTTCACCGTGACCGGCGTCGTCAACGACGGACGCACGGACCCGACCATCTATGTCAACGCCCAAGCGCTGACCCAATACATGAGGATCGTTTCGCGAAGCGCTACCATCCTCTGGCTGGATTTCCCGCAACTCGGCAAGCAACGGGTCAGGACCGTTGTCGAGGACATCCTGTTCGACTCCATAGGAGGCTCCGTGTCCGGCGTTCAGACAATCGACAACGCGCAAAGCTACGAATCGGTGATCACGGTCATGCAAATCGCGTTCGGCGTCTGCGCCATCCTGCTGCTCTTCGTCTCGGCCATCGGCATCGTCAACATCGGCCTGGCGTCATTGGAATCCAGAACACACGAGCTCCTCGTCAGACGCGCGCTCGGCGCCACGCGGGCATCCCTCATAGGCCTGGTGATCGGAAGCCAGCTCATCATCGGTCTTTCGGTGTCGCTATTGGCCGTCGCCATATCGGCATGCGCGGTAGGCGCGCTCCCGGCGTTCCTGCCGTCATACTCGCCTCTGCAACCCCCTGCGTTCCCCCTCGCCGCCGCCATCGCAGCCGTCTCGGCGGCGCTGGCGACCTCGATCATCGGGAGCCTCGTCCCCGCCATACGCGCGGCCAGGCTCCAACCGGCACTGGCACTGCGGTAGCCCAAACACCACACACATCACCAACAAGGAGATGCAACCAAGATGAAATCCACCCTCACAAACGCAGGCAAGAAAGCGCTGGCGACGGCATGCGCCGGCATCCTCGCCCTGAGCCTCGCCAGCTGCACCAACGGCGACGTCTCGAGCGCGGGCGACTCCAGGAAAATCGTCGGCTACGACGAGATCAACAAGGAATACCGGGAATCCATCGGCAAACTCTCCTGGCCCCAGGACTACACCCCGCCTGAATCCATGCCGTCGGATTCCGGCACGTCCTTCCAACAAGGATGGGGAGACACCCAGGCGTCCAATCTCTTCCAGTGCGCGTGGGAGAAGGAATGGCTCAACACCTATTCCTCTCAACCGGAGCGCAGCGAAGAAGCGCTCAAGGAACTGGAGAAAGTCCCCGAGATGGGATTCATGAGCCCTGACCGAGCCGATGACGCGACCCGACGATTCTTCAAAGACAACATCGACAAAGCCAAACTCGGCGACCCCTCCGGCATCCAACAAGACGTCACCGCAAACTGTCCGGCAGCCTAAGACCTTAGGATAACTAAGAATTATATTCTCAATGTATCGCATTAGATAACGATGTATTCTGATGCATTTTACTGTTGCATGAGATATGGCTTGGTTCCCATCTCAATAGAAATGGAATCAAGCCATTTTAATTTAATAGATGGTTGAATAAATATTCGTGCATGTAATGGCAGACTGTTTGAATGGTTGTCCGCTGCTGATTGCAGTTAACGGGGGGAAGCTGGGGGAAGGCGTCCCGGCGGAAGGCCCGCCGGTGCGTTCTTCTTCCAGGGACAAGGAAGGATGCGGGCGTCCGTGAATGGTCGCCCGCATTTTCCGTATCCGTGTGAAACGGGAGGGAGCGCATCATGGGGCGCTTCCGACTGAAAGGACGGATACGTATGTCAGGTGGGAAGAAGAGCAGGCGCACGATGCTGGTGGCTGCCCTGACCGCAGGGGCGTTGGCCTTGGGATATCTGGCGCCAGCCGCGTTCGCCGAGGGCGGTGGTGGCGGTTCCGGCGAGGGCGGTGGCGGTTCCGGCGGGCAGGTTCCATCGCAGACCGCCGACGTGCATTGGATCTACAAGGATTCCTGGCCCGCCACTCTGGAGGGCATGAAGCAGGCGATACGTGATTCGGGCACCACCCTGTCTTCCGATTTGGAGGATGGGTCGAATCAGTTCGTGGATATGAATGCCATCCTTGCCGACGCGATCTCGGAGTGCAAGGCCTCATACACCGGGGAGGGTGACGCGGAATGCCGGATGGTCGCTGTCGGCTACGCGCGCCTCGGCAACGGCGTGTTCAGCGGTTCCTATGTCAGTTCGAACGCGCGTCAGCGTTGGGAGTCCCAATGGGCCGCCGAAGGGCGCGGCACCTACCAGTACCAAGGCCAGTCGTACACGACCGGCACCACGTGGACCGATCGACTTGGCGTGCGTTCGGTGGATAGCCTGGTGCAGGATTCCATCAACGCCAATCCCGATGCCTCGTTCCGTGTGGTCGTGCTGGCCAAGAACCAGCCGCCCGTCGATTATCCGTTGACCGTCACCACCTCGCACCGCCAGCAGACCGACATGCAGGTCGGCTCGACCACGCCGGTCGGCGACACCATCCACGCGAACAACGGCGGCTCGTCGATCAAGGAGACCCTGCACGGCACCGCGATCGTGCACTACGATGGCGGCCCCTACACGCCGACGGGCAGCGTGAGCAAGCCGATCAGCTTCGCCAACAGCGGCGACACCGTGATCGACAACCTGGCCTCGCCGGGTGATTTCGGCATGGATTCCTGGGCCGAGGGCACATATTGGATTGACATCCAAGTGCCCAGGCAGGGAAGCATGCAGGCGGCCGTGGACACCACGGACCGGGATCCGGCGGAGACCTGGAAGGTCAGCGCCGTGCCGCCGGCCGATCCGGTCAAAAGCATCGAGGAAGGCGTCAGCGCCGACCAGATGACCAACCGCACCACCATCACGTATGGGACCGGCCGGGGCGGTTACGAGCTGAGTTTCAGGGACGTGATCGAACCCAACGGCGTCGATTACACGGTGGACGGCTTCACGCTCGTGGACGCCACCGACAACAATCGCGATGTCTCCAACGAGTTCGAGATCGGTTGGGACCGCGCATCGAACACGGTCAGCGCGGTCCGTTCGGCCAACAAGGGCATGATGCCGTTCGACCACGAGTATGTGTTCGGCTTCGATGTGACCGTCAGCCTGCCATCCGATTACCAGAACATCAGCGACCATGCGTGGGGCAAGTGGAACCAGCTGCCCGAGGCCGACGCGGGAGAACGCGAGTTCGACACCTGGCGTCCCAATCCCGACAAAAGCTGGATCATGCTCGACACTAATGGCAAGTGGCAGGCCGTGATCGACCCCGACCGCACCAACCAGACCGGCGGCGACGGCAAGGTGTTCCTCGACGGAGACCGCGTGGCCTCCGTGGTCAACGGCACCGTGCCGGCGAACCTGATCCAGGCCCCGCGGACGCTCACCTTGGTCGATGATTGGACAGCCGCCGACTACCTGTTCGACGCCGATGAAGCGGCGAACGTCCGAGTGTACGAGGCGGACGCGGGCACCGATCGCGAAAGCAGCGTAAGCGACATCGCCAACCGTGGCCGTGACATCACCGACCAGTGGGACATCACAACCGATGGCACCGTGGTCACCGCCACAGCCAAGGCCTCCTACCTGACCGGACTGAAGGACTTGGAGAAGGCCAGGCAGATCACGATGCTCGTGCCCGGCCGCGCGAACTACGCCAACGGGGCCGGAGCGGGCCAGGTGCGCGATGACTTCGGCATCGAAGCGGACGACGAGATCACGTTCTGCACCGCCGGCAAGAACGGCGCGGAGTTGACCAACGCCGGCTCGCAGACCATCAACACCCACACGGTCGAAACCAACGAGCCGAAGGTCTGCGGTTACGTGCCGTCCGTGGTCAAGGATGTGGTCGGGGAATCCTCCCAAGGCGGCGCCCAGGACAGCGTGGACGGCAAGATCGTCTTCCCCGGCCAGCGTCTCGAATACCGTCTGGAAACCCAGCCGCACCTGCCCGACAGTCTCGCCTACACTATCGTCGAGGTGGCGGTCACCGACACGTATGACGAGCACTTCCAGCCGGACAAGCAGACCCTGGAGGTCACCGACCTGACCACCGGCAAGTTCATCCCCAAGAGCCAGTACCGCAGCGAGTGGAACGACGCGAACCATGCCGTGCGTCTCGTGTTCGCCGACGACTATGTGCGGGCGAACTGGCTGGCGGGCACGAATCCCAGAATCATCATCAGATTCGAGGGCGTCGTGGCCGAGGATGCCCCGGCCGACACCGTGGTTGACAACCAGTGGGCGTTGACCTTGAACAACTCGGTCACACCAAGCAACAAGGTATGGAACGATCCGCCCGACTTCCAGCCGGGCAAGATGGCGCCTGCCGTCGAGCAGGCCGTCATATCGCCGCAGTAGGCACCGGTCAGCCACCAAATCAGATAATCCTTGGCATCGATGAGCACGTGGCGAACCTGCGCATACCGGTCGGGCTGATACCTGGACATCCACATCAGCTTGGCTATAGGCAGGGACCCATCGCACGGATTCCCCATTCGGGCGCGGAAGGAATCAGCCCCATACATTTCCGTCAGCTCAGCAGACTCTTCTTCAGCCCTGCCGTCCGCGTACAGGATCGCCGGCCCGACAGGCTGCCCCTGCGCATCCAAGGCGATCAGGTCCTGCATCTGTCCGCTCATGATGATGCCGGTGACCTGGTCGCTCTTGAAATGCTCAAGAATCTTCCCAGCTTTAGCCAAAAGGTCACGGGACACCTCGATGAAGGCCTGCAGCCAATCCTCGGGATTCTGCTCGACACGTCCGTCAGTTGTGTCAATGGGCAGAAGACCGCTGGACGCACACACCCTGGCAGTGCCTTGGTCATCCACAAGAACGGCCTTGACCTGCGTGGTGCCCACATCGAATGCGGCTGTATAGGTCATACCGGTCATCCTAGGCCTTCCCAGCCGCCCAGATGACGACATGATCCCGTATGTGGACTGACGCGGTTACCTTTGGGATCCCGACCAGTCCACCACTGCTTCGACATTGTTTCCATCCGGATCCAAGACGAAAGCAGAATAGTACCTGGGATGATAATCACGCAGCCCGGGGGCACCATTGTCACGGCCCCCGGCAGCGAGCGCCTCCCTGTAAAAGGCATCTACCGTTGCGGCATCAGCGGCCCTGAAGGCTATGTGCGTCACCGGTGAACCGGTCCCGTCCTCGCCTGGTGTCAGATAGAAGTCCGAGTGGGCCCCATCATCCTCAGCACCGAACCCAATGGTGGGCTCATGGTGGGCCTTGGCCACATACCCCAAAGGTGCCAGGGCTTTGCTATAGAAATCGATGGAAGCCCGGATATCCCGAACCTTCAGCGTCAGATGATCAATCATGTTCGTAATTCTAGGTGAATCATCAACCAATAAGGGCAGACCGCCCAGAATGATCTTTTCCCCGTGCCACTCGATGCCGATGATCACCGAACACAATCCTCAAGGCTATGGTTCAGATGTACTGGCCGCCGGGTAGGTGCATGAAGTCCTCCACCTTGTTCCATTTGACCGCGTATCCAGCTCCGTGGGCACAGAAGACCGAGTCAGGGGTGTTCTCCAGGTCGGACTCGGGATCGTACCCGATGGAATCCACAAGAGCATCCTGGTCCTGGCAGGGACGATACCCATTGAAGAAACAGGTCAGATGTCCGCGGCCATGGGTGTAGGTGCTGACCTGGATGGCATAATCACGCATCTGAGATACTGGCGCATCCCCTTCCAATTCGACAGTATCCCCGTCTGCCTGCGGTTCCGAGAAGCCGCCCTTCATCCGGTAGATGTCCGACATGGCCCTGCCCAAATTCTTCTGAGGAACGGTGAGTCTGAAATGGTACCAGGGCTCCAGAAGTATATTGTGCGCTTTCATCAGCCCCTGCCGGACGGCCCGGTAGGTGGCCTGGCGGAAGTCCCCGCCCTCGGTGTGCTTGATATGGCCGCGGCCATCCAATAGGGTGATGCGCATATCGGTGATGGGCGAACCCGTCAGAACTCCCAGATGCTCCTTCTCCGCCAGGTGGGTCATGACGAGCCGCTGCCAGTTCCCGTCCAGGCGATCGAGACTGCAGGTCGACGCAAAACTGAGACCACTGCCCGGCTCTGTAGGTTCCAGGAGCAGATGGACTTCAGCGTAATGGCGGAGGGGCTCGAAATGTCCAACGCCTTCGACGGGGGCCGCAATGGTCTCCCTATAAAGGATTCCGCCCTGGCTGAAGGAGACCTGCATGCCGAACCGTCGCTCCAACTCCTCCTGAATCACCTCCAACTGAACCTGGCCCATGATACGCAGGTGAATCTCCTGGAGCTGTTCCTGCCAGGCCACATGCAGGAGGGGATCCTCATCCTCCAAGATGCGCAAGGCACTCAACAAGTGGTGCGGGTCCACCCCTTCGGCCTCCACTGCATAGGACAGCACCGGCTCCAGCACAGGAGTCAGATCCTTCCGCTCGCACCCAAGCCCCTGCCCCGGACGTGTCAGGTCAAGGCCGGTTGCCGCCACGATGCTTCCGGCCTGGGCGCAATCCGTCAACCTATAGGAGTCTCCCGAATAGACACGAAGCTGATCAACCGTCTCCCTGGTCTCAAGGCGTCCGTTCTTCCCTATATCTCCGGCTGTCCTGTACGCCTCCGCAACAGAATCCGATTCCTTGCTGGCTTCATCTCCATGGCGGAGTTCGGTGACCAAAGAGGATTTCACCGGCAGCTCGCCACCGGTCACCTTGAGCCAGGTCAATCTGGCACCCTTGTCATCATGCGATACCTTAAACACCCTTGCACCGAACTGTTTGCCGTACACCGGCGAAAGGGTGTACCGCTCCAGCCCCTCCAAGAGCGCGTCGATTCCGTCCAAGCGCAGGGCAGACCCAAGGAAACAGGGGAAGAGGCAGCGGTCGGCAACCAGTCTCGCCAGACTTTCATCCGATATGCCCTCGGTCTTGAGGTACTCCTCCATCACATTCTCGTCGAGCAGGGCCACATCCTCCATATCGCCATGCCCAAGTCCACGGCTCAAATCGAAGCAGTCCGGAGACCAGCGTTGCTTGCAGCTTTCAAGAATGCGGGCGGCATCAGCACCAGGAGCATCCAACTTGTTGATAAAAATGAAGGTGGGTACCCCGTAGCGTGCCAGAAGTCGCCAAAGCGTATCGACATACCCCTCTAATCCGGCTGTGGCATCGACGACCAGAAGAGCATAGTCCAAGACTGAGAGAACCCTCTCCATCTCGGCTGAGAAATCCACATGGCCGGGTGTGTCGATGATGGTCAGATCGACATCGCGATAGGTCAACCGGGCCGGCTTGGAGAAGATGGTGATGCCACGTTGACGCTCCAGATCGTTGGTATCCAGGTAGGCATCGCCATGGTCCACCCTGCCCAGACGGCGAATTCCTCCGCCCCGGTAAAGCATGGCTTCCGAGAGCGTGGTCTTGCCGGCATCGACATGGGCCAGCATTCCCACCACTATTCTCTTGACCATCGGGGGCCTCCCTCGCTCTTCATGTTTATGCGCACTCTATGGTCAGTCTGCCGAAACCTGATAGGTCAGGTCGTGGATGACCCGTCCGGCATTGATCCCCTTACGCTCGAAATTGGTCACGATTCTGCCGTCGAACCGCTCCGACTCCATGAACACGGCATGAGGCAGGGATTTGGCCTGATCAGCCGTCCCCTTACCGACATGTTGGGTGGGCAGACTGACTCGTAGATTGCCCAGGTTTTTGAATCTCGGATTCTTATCCATCACCTCATGCACATGCAGGGCGTAATCCTCGATGTCGGTTGCAATTCGCCAGATGCCGCCAGGTTCCAGACACTCCGCCAAGTCATCAGCCAGAGCCGGTTGGACCAGACGACGCTTGTGGTGCTTCATCTTGGGCCAGGGGTCGGGGAAGAAGGTCCAGACCTCCTTGATCAGCCCAGTATCCATCCGGGCTAGAAGGTCCGGGGCGTTGACCTGGGCAAGCCGCAGATTATCAAGGTCGGATTTACCAGCCATCAGCATGGTATGGGCCAACCCCGGCTGATAGACCTCCAGGGCCAGGTAGTTCCGATCAGGGTGCTCCCGGGCCGCGGCCACTACATTCTCCCCGTTGCCTGATCCGATTTCAACGATCAGCGGGGCATCCCGTCCCCAGATCGACCTGACCATTGCTGCATCACAACGCAGGTTCTCGGCAACTGTCAACGAGCCCTCAGCCTGGCCCAAATCGAGCAGGTATCTGGTGGAATACCGAGCCCAAGCCCTCGCCAGCCGGTCGTTCAGCTTCTCGGACCGCCTCACATAGGAGACGATGGACCTCATGGGGGCCTTGCTCTGTCTTTCTGCACTCATCACAGCTCATATATATCCTAGAAAGCGGATACAAGCGGGCACAACAGTCACATGTGCCCGTGATATACTCAATCTAGAACAAAAAACAACAAAAGATTGCAAAACCGAACAAGCTCTTACGTCCGGTTTTCGACGGGAAAGGCATGCAGATGTCAGTTTTGGTTACAGGCGGCTGCGGATACATCGGCGCCCATGTGGTCCACGCCCTGCAAGAGGCCGGCAAGGAGGTCGTCGTGGTCGATGACCTCAGCTATGGCAAACCCGACCGGATCGGCAAGGCCCGTCTCTACGGCGCTGACGTGGCCGCTCCTGGTGCCGACGAACGTCTGGCTGAGATCATCGGGGAGAACAAGGTCGACTCGGTCATCCACTTCGCCGCCCGCAAGCAGGTGGGTGAGTCCATGGAGAAGCCCATCTGGTACTACCGGCAGAACCTGAACGGCATGATCAACGTCCTGTCCGCAATGGCGAAGACCGATGCCAAGAAGCTGGTCTTCTCCAGCTCGGCCGCAACCTATGGCGAGCCTCCGGTCGACGTAGTTCCCGAGGATGTACAGCCCATGGTCCCCATCAACCCCTACGGCCAGACCAAGCTGGTCGGCGAGTGGATGGCCCGGGCCTGCGAGCAGCCTTACGGCATCCGCTTCTGCGCTCTGCGCTACTTCAACGTTGCCGGCTGCGGACCGGTCAGCCTGGAGGACCCAGCCGTCCTCAACCTAATCCCCATGCTCTTCGACAGGTTGCGGCAGGGAAAGGCACCCGCCATCTTCGGCGACGACTACCCCACCCCGGACGGTACCTGCGTGCGAGACTACATCCACGTCTCCGACCTGGCTGACGCCCACATCGCCGCCTTGGACTACCTGGACCGCGACCAGCGCCGCTACGATGCCTTCAATGTGGGCACCGGCCAGGGTACATCCGTTCGACAGATCGTGGACGAGGTCAAGAAGGTGACGGGTCTGCCCTTCACTGAGGCCATCAAGCCCCGCCGCGCCGGCGACCCACCGCACCTGATCGGCGATCCCACCCGAATCAACACCGAAATGGGCTGGCATGCCAAGTACGGCGTCGAGGAGATCGTTGAATCAGCCTGGAAGGCCTGGCAGGCCAACCCTTCCCACCACATCGACACCGATAGCTGGCAGCAGCAGGACTAGGCAGCGACGCGCCGGAGCTTGCATTCCTCCGGCGCTCATGTAAACTTTCCTCTTGGCTGTTCGAGCAGCCTCGGCTCCGTAGCTCAGTTGGTTAGAGCGCCGCCCTGTCACGGCGGAGGTCACCGGTTCAAGTCCGGCCGGAGTCGCTGGGAATGGTCTGATCCGGTTGTCAGGGTCTTTTCGACTATTCATGGCTCTGTAGCTCAGTTGGTAGAGCGAGCGACTGAAAATCGCTAGGTCAACGGTTCGATCCCGCTCGGAGCCACCATAAAATCCCCCACTCGCTGGAACGGCGGGCCTGAGGGGTTTCTGTTTTCTTGGCCTTTTCGATTTTCAGAACCGACCTCAGCGTTTACCCAGCATATTCACCGTCATCCCAGAATATCCCCAAACAAGACATTGGAGCTCCTCAGCGGCCCTGCTGCTGTACAGGTTGCGCTGCATGCACAAATCCTGTGTCATGCTTGGGTTGCTGTGTATCTTGTCGAATCCCTGAAGAACTGCTCCACGCCCCCCACATACTTGGCTATCCTGCACATCCCTATCGTTGCCGGTGTCGAAGCCTACGACTGACCACTTCAGTCAGCAGACCTCCCCCATGCGCCAACCCGCCCCGACCAGAGACTTAAACCGATCCACGAAACCGCATTTCACCAGTACCTCCTCGCGCTCGACCGGTATGGGCTCGGAGCCGGGCCGACCGGGCAGCTGGAAACGGCCAACACCCAACTTAAGCAGGCCTGCAGGTCCATTCTGCTAGTCCGGATCGCAGGCCGATGCATGACTACCACGAAGACTTCGAGGCCTTCACCGAGGACAGACAGCCTACGACGACAGGGATCGAACAGGCCCGATCTGTGCAAACGCCCGGTACCGCCACCGGCGAACCCCGCTGAACAAGCCGAACGCAAGCTCTACATCCTGCCCATGCACGTCACACCCGTAACGCCTCGCACCCACCAGACCAAGAGCACGTGATAACCTAGCCCCAAGGCCTGGAGACCCTCCGGGGTAGTGAAATAACCTACGGAAACCAGGGGATTGCCCCCAGGCCCACTCCCACAGCAAAGCTACAGATGCAATAAGTGGTGGAGTAATCGCAGCAAGCGGAGGAGCGCTTCCCGGCCTTTCCAAATTCAAAATGGCATGCCTCAATCCCACCGCATCAGAAAATGCGAGACTGACTATTTACGAATTCCCAGCATTTACCCACCACATTTGCAAACAATCCTCGACAAGTCTCGTCATCTAGACGGTTCGATTCAGCTCGGGGTCACCAGCCAGTAAGCCTCTAAGATTCATAAGGAAACAAGGGGCCTAATTGTTATTTACAGTCATCAACCGCTCGTGCATTCAGGACAGCTGACGCACCACCCAGTCGACGATGTAGGGCGCGGTGTGCTCAATCTGATCGATGGCCACCTCGA
Source organism: Bifidobacterium sp. JNUCC 75 (assembly GCF_054819865.1). Taxonomy (NCBI): domain Bacteria; kingdom Bacillati; phylum Actinomycetota; class Actinomycetes; order Bifidobacteriales; family Bifidobacteriaceae; genus Bifidobacterium; species Bifidobacterium sp. JNUCC 75. The sequence goes on from NZ_JBTHIF010000001.1 coordinate 574,147, forward strand.
ACTCATGTGGGCCGCCATACCAGGGGTCCACCAGATCGATTTGGCTTTCCCGGCCCGGCGCTGGCTTGGGCAGATCCGGATCGAAGCTACGGTACAGGTGCACAGCGGATCGCTTGCCTGATGGCAACAGACGCAGCAGGGCACGCATATGGTCGACCGTCATGGGCAGGAGCAGGTCCGCGTCTTCAGCCTCCTCCCGGGTGATCCGGTGGGCGAAGTGGTCAGCCGGCACCACATAGCCCCGCTCGCGCAGAACCTTCTGAGCGCGCCGATCTATGGGGTTGCCGAACTCTTCGTCACTGACCCCGCTGGATTCCACCCTGACCTGGTCCTCATCCAGTCCACGATCTTGGAAGAATTTACGCAGGATGATCTCAGCCATGGGTGACCGGCAGATGTTGCCGGTGCAGACGGTCATGACGTTGTAAGGGCCCCGTGAAGCCTTTCCTTCAGAATCCTGGGCCATCAACGCACCTTCCCATAAGTGATGTACCGGAAGCGCCGGATGGCATCCGCCTGGGCTGGTTTGGCAGGGGTCATCCAACGGCTCTCGTCGCGCACCTGCCAGAACCGCTTGTTGACAAGCTCCTCCATATCAGGCACAAAGACATCAGCTGGAGTCCGCAGATCCAGGTCGGTCACATAGGCCGCATCAGCCAGCGGAAAGAAGGTGCTGAAGACCCCTGCGCCGCCGATGATCCAGATTTCGCTACGATCCATCCCATCGTCAGGAATGGCTTCCTGCCTGGCCAGTTCCAGAGCATCGTCGGCCGCAGATACCACAGTGGCGCCTGGTGCATTGAACCCTGGGTCACTGGATAGAATGATGTTGTCCCTCTTGGGCAGGGGTCGCTCCCCCATGGAGACCCAGGTCCGCCGCCCCATGATGACAGGATGGGATACGGTCAGCTCCTTGAAGTGCTGCATATCCTCGCTCAGATGCCAAGGCAGCGCATTGTGGTAACCGATGGCGCCACGCCGACCGTCAGTGGCCTGCGCCTGCGCCCAGATCATATTGACCGATGAGCGGCGGCCTATCTCTTCTTCCTGATGCCGCCAATCCTCATCGCCTAGAAGCCCGGCCTGACCGGGCTCGGGTTCGTGATAGCCACTTCGACTATTGTCATGCTCCATCTGTTGCGTTCACTCCTCATAGTGAGTAGATATACGAGAACATTCTAATCTTCGGATTCGACGGTGCCCGTATTCGGCTCAGCGCACCTTCAGACCGCCACCGGGGCCTTGATGGCGGGGTGGCATTGATAATCCACTACCTCGAAGTCTTCATACTGATAGGAGAAGATGGAGTCGGCCTTGCGGATGCGCATGGTCGGGTAGGGATAAGGATTGCGCGACAGCTGCTCCAGAACCTGCTCCACGTGGTTGTCGTAGATGTGGCAGTCGCCACCGGTCCAGATGAAGTCCCCAGGTTCAAGATCGGCCTGCTGGGCCATCATCAGGGTCAGCAGGGCATAAGAGGCGATGTTGAAAGGCACGCCCAGGAACATGTCGCAGGAGCGCTGGTAGAGCTGGCAGCTCAACTTGCCGTCGGCCACATAGAACTGGAAGAGCGCATGGCAGGGTGGCAGAGCCATGCTGTCAACCTGGGCTGGATTCCAAGCAGTGACAATCATTCGACGGGAGTCCGGATGGGTACGTATCAGATCCAGCACCTTGGCTATCTGGTCAATGGTGTGATGGGGATCCTCCGGCGTCGGTGCGGGCCAGCTGCGCCACTGGACCCCATAGACCGGACCCAGATCCCCGGTTTCCGGGTCGGCCCACTCGTCCCAAATATGCACGCGGTTCTCCTGCAGCCAGTGCACATTCTGCGATCCCTTCAGGAACCAAAGCAACTCGTAGGCGATTCCCCGGAAGTAGACCTTCTTGGTGGTGATCAAGGGAAAGGAATGCGACAGATCGAAGCGCATCTGCCGCCCGAACAGGGATATGGTGCCGGTCCCCGTCCTGTCGGACTTCAGGGTGCCCTCGCGCAGGATGGTGCGCACCAAGTCCTCATAGGGGGTGGGAATGTCCGAGTCGGGACGCTCAGGGATACGTGTACGAATACGCTGCAGTTCTTCGGGAGTCAAGGCCATGCGGCCATACTATCAAGTCCTCGGTCAGCTGAGCGCGCCCCGGTGACGAATTGCACAGTCCGGGTTAGATTGGAGGAACAGGTCCGGCCACAGGGTCGGATCCGGATGACGCACCCATTGGGTGCCGGACAAGGAGGAACAGATGGGCAAGAGACTTTGGGTCGAACGCGACAAGGACGGTACCTGGAACGCCTATGGCGACAATGGGGCCCACATCACCTTCGGCAAGGGCGAGGATCAGTTCAACCCGGGTGATCTGATGAAGATCGCCCTGGCCGCCTGCGGAGCCCTCTCCAGCCAGTTCGCCGTGGAGAGCGCCCTGGGCAAGGGCAAGGGGGCGAAAATCGTGGTGGACGGCACCTATGACTCCGACGACGACGCCTACCTGAGCTTCGACGAGCAGGTGGACGTCGATGCCACCTCGGCCAGGCTGGCCCAGGAGGATGCGGACAAGCTGGAGGAGCGGATCCGCCGCCATATTGCCAAGTCCTGCACTGTGGCGCATACCTATCAGCGGGAGACCCCGGTCAGGATCTCCGTCAAGGTTCGCCACTGATCTGATAGCCATAAAAGAGCGGGGATCCCCAGGTTCATTGAACTCCGGGGGTCCCTGCTCTTCGTCGATGTTGCCGTTGAATCGACCGCCTTACTCCTTATGCTCGGGATCGATGGTCGACTCCAGATCAGCCAGTTGCTCGGGTTTGGCCAAATCCACAGAAATCTTCTCCACTCCGGTGATATCGGCCACATCCGTGCTTTCTGCCGCGTCGGCTGCGGCTTTGAGACCGGATTCCTCGGCCTCCACATATTTGCGCGGCACCACGTAAACGGGGCTGACCGCATGCTGCAGGAGGCCCTGGCTGGTAGATCCCAGCAGGAGCCCAGTGAAGCCGCCGCGGCCCCGCGAGCCGACTACGACCACGTCATGAGTCTTGCTGGCCTGGGTCAAGGCCTCTACGGCAGACCCTGGCACCACGGTCTTGTTGATGCGCAGATCGGGATAGGTCTTCATGAGCGGAGTGATTCGGGTATTGAGATCATCCAGATAGGAGTCCATGACGCTGCGCTCCTCGGCCGAGCCCGTGCCGGTCAGTCCGGAGATATTGGGCACTGCCGACATCACATCCAGCTCGGCATTCCAGCTGTCAGCGAAAGCGGCGGCAATCTGCAATGCCTTAAGACCCCACTTAGACTCGTCGGAACCCACAGCAACCCGCTTGATGTCGTTGCTCAAATGCATCAGGTTGCCATCGTCATCGGTGTAGGGGACGACCACGATAGGGCAGTAGGCATAGGCGGGCAGGCTGGAGCTTGTGGTGCCCAGCAGCCGCTCAGCCAGGCCGCCCTTGCCCCGGTTTCCGATGACAATCAGCCGGTAGTTGCGGCTCAGCTCCACGAAGACCGAGGAGGGATCCCCCGTCACAATCAGCGTGGCTGCACCGACACCTTGTTCATCGGCGATGGCCTTGGCCTTTGAGAGAATCTCCTGGGCGTCGTTGTGAGCCGCTACGTCGTCTCCCATGGTGGTGTAGGTCGCGTCGAAAGAGACAGCCGCATAAGAGGGAAGGGAATATGCGCAGACGATTTGTAGGGTCAACCCTGCATGCTTAGCGTAGTTGGCGGCCCACCACGCCGCCTTGTAGCTGGCGTCCGAGCCATCGACGCCTACCAGAACAGCCTTGTCGTTGCTCATCCGACGACCTCCTTTAAACTTGGCGATGACAAACCGACACCGCTCTTTCTGCCAGAATATCGCATGCAGACCTTATCGATAAGTTGGCAAGGGCCAACACGCGAGGAACTTGGACTCTGAATATGCAAAACGCCCCACAAGGGGGCGTTGAGGTTACATGCACAAATGTGTCTCAGACCAGACGACGATACTCGAAAGCCCGATAAAGCTTCTCAACTGTTACGGTCCGACCGACATCCGGGGCATGAATCATGCGGCCACCGCCAACATAAATCCCCACATGGCTGCCCTCAGGGGTCACAATCAGGTCGCCAGGAGCAGGATCCGTGACCGGCACACCCACTGAACGTTGCGCATCGGCTGTGCGGGGCAGACCGATGCCGAAGTGAGCGAACACATACTGGGTGAATCCAGAGCAGTCAAAACCCGTGGCCGGATCGGTCCCACCAAACACATAAGGAACCCCCTGGAACTGAAGAGCATAGTTGACCACATCTGCGCCCCTGCCAGTGGCCGGCACTTCAGTGATTGTGCTGACTGTACTGCTACGAGCAGCCGAACGACTGACCTGCTGCGAGGACTGGTGCCGACTGGCTGCAGCCTGGGCCTGTTCCTGAGCCTGCTGGGCCTTGGCTTCCGCATCCTTCTCGGCCGGAGACTTGGTGGCAGGAACGTTCAAAGACTCGATGCCACCCCAGCTGCTGTCCTTTTCGACGGTAGTAGCCGTCGACTCGGTCAACAGGTCGGCACGCACCTTGCTGCCGGGGGTGAATGAACGCGACGAAGTGACTGCGGCTTCACTGCCGTCACTGGCCTGGGCCACGGCGGGTATACCGATGGAAAGCATGCCACAGATTGTGGCAGCTGCCATCATGCTCACATACTTGCGTGTCTTTTTCATTGGTCACAATTCTATCACGTATCGGGCACAGGGATCAAGCACAAGAGGACACGATCCGTGCAGTCAAGGATCAATAGTGGATGTAGTTCAGAGCGTGCACATTGGACAAGGTGCGAGAATATGTCTTTCCGTTCATGTTGGCACTGCACTCGGAGGTGACGATGGAACCGTCAGGATTGATCTTCTCCACGATGGCCACATGGCCATAGGTGGAATCCGAACCCTCCTGGCCGGCCTGGAAGACCACGATGTCGCCGACATTGCGCGGCGTATTGTCCACCCAATAGCCCAGGGTGCGTGCAGAGCCGGTCCAGTCCTTGGCATTGCCCATGTGCGAGCCCACCGGTAGTCCCAACTGGTGACGACGGACGTAGACCCACCAGGTGCATTGGCTGAACTCATAGGCGTTGCCCACATCTCCAGTGACATGGTTGGGATTGAACCCTGCCGGCAGTACTGATCGGTTGGCATCCATCAGCACAGCCACGACTGGATTGTTGGCCAGGGATTTGGACATCTGTCCGGCATCGAGTTCGGATTCGCCCAGCTCCCAGCTGCCCTCGTTGCGTTGCGAGGCCGTGGGCAGCGGCTGGCGGTAATCAGAACGGGAGACCCTTGCACCACCAGTTGCGCTGGAGGAGCCGGTAGAGGATGAGGGGGTGACCAAATTGATTGCGACACTGTCGGCCAAAGGCAAGGACCAGTCGCCCCGAGCCTGGCTGACCGCCATAGAGGAAGCGGCAGCACCGACCAGGACGGTCAGGGCCGAACCGGTCATGATATGAGAGCGACGGGCTGAGGCCTTGGCCGCCAGACGGATAGAACGACGGGTCCGAGGGGCTACCTCGTTGAGCTTGGCTGCCAGGGCATCATCAAGACCCTCAATGCCAGCTGCCTGGGTTATGCCCGACGGTCGACCGGTCGACCGACTGCCGACACCTGTGCCCCGCCTGGCCGAAGCCCCGTGCGCAGCATGCTTCATCTAGAATCACTCCCGTTTATGTTCCGACGCGACTTTCGTGCCGTACCACGAACCATCACAAGGGAACACCATAACGCAAGCGAGAATCCAGGCCAAATGACCTGAATTGTCCATACTGGTGTACTCAAGCATGGCTTCGGTGGTCGCTCATCTTCGACAACCACGGAATACTCTAGGATTATACGGACATAATGCGGACATGAGCAAACCCGCATGCGTGCCGTCCGCCACGGCGTGTCCCACAGTTTTGAACCCTGCATGGTCCACCCTGAGCGAACCGGACTCATACCAGATCAGACCGGAGTCGAGGCCAGGAGGAAGGATCCGCCGGCATCGTTGGAATCTTGAGGCATGGTGATGTCTACACGGCCGTCCTCGGAGGGAATGAAGAGGGCCCGCCCCTGGTCCAGTACACAGGACTGGTCAGCGGCCGTGCAACGGATCCGGCCATCAGTACAGACGATGATGCGTGGTCCACGGCGGGGAATCATCAGGTGGCGGGGCCCCAGACGCTCTATCAGATCCCCGTAGCGCTGCTGAAGCCTATTGAGCAGGGGCCAAGTGGCTCCACCCTCCTCCACATGCCCGTAGACCAGCATGTATTCGTTGATCTTGGGCCGGTAGGTCACCATATTGTGCATGATCAGGGTGGCGATCATGGAGCTCGATGGATCAATGGGGGCCGAAGGCTGGCAGTCCAGGCTACGCAGGAGGTTGGGAATGTCCCGATGTTTGGGGGTCATGCCGGCCCTGAGCACATTGTCGGAGTTGGTCATAATCTCTGCCGCAGTGCCGTGGATGTATGCGTGAGGGGTCCCGGCGGGGATATAGACCGAATCGCCCTCCTCCAGATCCACAGGGTTGAGCATAAGCAAGCAGAGCACAGCGGGGTCATCCGGAAAGGCTCGTGCGGCACACAGGGCATGGTCCAGCACGGCTCCCGCCCGCCTGGACCGCAGCCTCCCGGCAGCAGCCTCCAAGGCTTCCTCCAGGCCTCGGGCTGCTTCTGGCTCGGCAGTCACGGCAGCGTGGAAGGCCCGGAAGATACGTCGGCGGGAGTCCGGCCAAATCAGGGAGGAGACCGGCATCATGGCATCAGCCGCGGCAAAGCGGGCCGGAGGAACCCCCAGGTGGAAGGTGCGGGCGGTCAGCGCCTCGGTCATCAGCTCGGCCAGAGGGTGGTCTACGGCGCGCAGGAGAGTCAGCTGGGCGGAGATGGTCGCAAAGCCTACACAGGCCTGAAAAGGCTCCAGGGCCACTACCATTTCGTTCTTGGCCAGACTGTCGTGAAAGGAGCGGCTGGGATCGTCGTCAGGCACCCCCAGGGCATTTTCACGGTTGAAACCGGCCCGGGCTTCGAAATCCAAAGGATGCACCTGCAGAGACAGAGGAATGCGGGCCGAGATGATCTTGAACAAGTAGGGCAGGGTGGGGCCGAAGAGACGGGAGTCGCGCTCCCCCAGCATGGCCATGGGATCGCGGCGGATGGCCACGGTCAGAGGCAGCAGCGAACCGTCGGGCAAGGTCAAGGGCGAGGGGGATTCGGTGTGTCCGCTGAACCACATCTCCGCCAATGTATCCCCCGGGCATCCGTCTGACTCATCCAGATGGAACATGCGCTGCAGTCGGTCATATGAGCCCCAGGCGTAGTGCTTCTCCACAGCTTGGATCGGATACACGCACTCCCCTTTCCACGGGAAATCCCTCCATGGGCCGGTGCATACGAACCCACCAATCCCCGTCATGATAAGACAAGGGCCGAGGCCTGGGCAAGGCGAGGGGGTCGCCGCATGTCATTGCGAACGGTACAGTAAAGGTATGAAGCTGGCTCCCATTTTCGACCCGGATGCCCGCAGGCCTTCGCCTCGGCCCGTGCAGGTTGACCTGCGACGCATCTTCCTGCTCGGTACTGGCGCCTGGATTCTGGCCTTGGCCGTGGTGGGCATTCTGGCCCTGACCGGAATGACGGTCACCAAGCCTCTGATTGTCTGCCTATCCGGGGTTGGCGTTGGCATTCTGCTGTTGATTTGGGAGCATTTCAATCGCTGGGATTATCGCCGCCTTGCCCAGCAACCGGACCCTGAGCCAGAGGAAGCATCAGCGTAAATGTGCTCCCCTCTCCCGGCGCGCTCCAGACCGTGACCGAGCCATGGTGGGTCAGAGCCACATGCTTGACGATGGCCAGCCCTAGGCCGATACCTACGGCAGTCTCTTCACTCTGATTGTCGGCACGGTAGAAGCGCTCGAAGATCCTGTCTTGGTCCGCCTTGGATATGCCTCGGCCGTGGTCTACCACCCTGATGATTCCGTAGTGCCCATCCTTGGAGGCCTGTGCCACCAGGGAGACGGTAGAGCCTGAAGGCGAATAGGAGATAGCGTTCTCCACCAGCTTGGCCAGAGCCACTCTGATCTGCTGCCCGTCGCCATGAATCGTCAGCGGCTGGTCGCATCGCCATCGCAGGGTCACATGGGCCTGATCCGCTCCATTCTGCTCATCCTGCACCACTGCACGTATTTGCTCAGCTACGTCAAGCACATTCTCCCTGCTGGGCTTGATTCGCTCCTGAGCCCGAATCAGCAAAAGAAGATCCTTGAGCACATGCGCCAGATAGGCGCTGTATCGCTGGACAGAAGAGGCGTCCTTGGAAACGCTGCGCAGGTGGCTACGAAGAAGTTCTGGGTCATCCCCCTCCAGATGGGAGGTGGTTTTGAGCTGTGTCGCCAGCTCCTCCAGGGCCTGGACCGGCTTGAGCATCTGCTCGGATACATTGGTCATGAAAGCGTCCCTGGTCCGGACAAACCTGACCGAATCGCTCACGTCATCGATAAGCACCACCACCAAGGACCGGTCGATCCGCCCCACAGTGACCTTGAGCCAGTTCCTTCTGGAAACCGCCTGGGCCTGAACATGGGTCGCGTCCCCGGGATCCTCGGCCTCGTCGATATCCCAATTATCGGATTCCACGCTCTCAGCTGCGACATCCAGAGCGAATTCGGTAGGTGTTCGCGTAATCAGATTAAAGCTGCGTCGACCGCCCGAACGCCGTACCTGCGCGACAGCTTCGGTGATCTTCGGATTGGAGATCTCGTCGTTGCTGACGATTCCCAGCCTGTAGGCATCCGGGCTGGAGCGCACAACCTCGTCATCGCCATCGACCACAACGGTGGCGGCGGGGATAAGTGCCAGCAAGGCCTGGGTCGAGCCCTCCAAAGCCTCACCGTCGGCCTCTTCGCCATCCTTGCTCCGGTTGCCCATAAGGCTGCGCAGGCGGTCCATGAACCCTCTCATAAGGACTTCCCTCCAGTCCGGCGCCGACCCCGGACACTGCGACATCAACCAAGTCTCGTCGGCCGTTCCGGCTTTATTCTCGCATACCCGACAGTGATTGCCGCTCCAATGGCCCGACATTCTTCGGGGCTGGCTTTTTCTTGCCACCCTGGTCACATAGACTGTAGTCATATCGTTGACCGAGGCCGAAAGGGAAGAACAATGCGCGTGATTTTCAACGAGGAGCTGGGGCTGGTCGCCGACGATCTCGATCGGATGGCTGCCAAGGTTCGCGATGCCATCAAAAAAGCGGGACGGTCCCTGATGGACTGCGACGTGGAAACGGCCCAGGAAGTCATCGACGGGGATGCCGATATAGACAACCTCCAGGCCAGCATCATCGATCAATGCATCAGGCTCCTGGCCAAGCAGAGCCCTGTGGCCACTGATCTACGGGTGGTGGTCTCCACCCTGAGCCTGTCGGCAACCTTTGAGCGTATGGGAGACCTGGCCAGGCACATTGCTGAGACTGCAAGGCGCTCCTACCCTGAACCGACCCTGCCCGCCGAGGTCATTCCCCTGTTCAAACAGATGCAGGACTTTCTGGATGTCATGGCCGACCGTCTGGTTGAGATGCTCTCCGACAGGGACACGACCATAGCCGAGCAGATCATCGTCAGCGATGATCAGATGGATAAGCTCCACCAACAGACTTTCAGCTATGCCCTCTCAGACGACTGGAAGGGGTCCAGGCAGCAGCTGATCGACTTGATTCTGGTGGCACGGTTCATGGAGCGGCTGGGAGACCACGGCGTATCGGCGGCCCGCCGCGTGGTCTACATCGTCTCGGGCTTCGACCCCTCAAAAGACCCCAAAGATCTCGACCTCGATCTGGACTGAACATATATAGCAAAAGGGCTACTCATCACCTGACAGCTGGTCGGGTGGAGGCCCTTTTTACTTCCATAACTTCCAGGGAACACCAAAGGTGGTGCCCTCTACAAAAGCAAGGACACCACCTCAACAACTTTGGATGCTCTGTATCCAAAGTCCGGCTCACATCATCGGATGAATTTGGATGTCACTTTTGGCCCTGGGCCGCCACAGCAGCAGCACCGGCGGCGGCTGCCTCAGGATCCAGGTACTCGCCGCGAGGCTTGATGGGCTTGAAGTTCTCATCCAGCTCATAGACCAGGGGGATGGCCGTGGGGATGTTGACCTTGGCGATCTCGTCCTCGGTCAGGTTATCGAGCATCTTGACGATGGCTCTCAGCGAGTTGCCGTGGGCGGCGATCAGGACGGTCTTGCCGGTCTTGAGCTCAGGAACAATATCGCTCTCCCAGTAGGGGGTGACGCGCTTGACCACGTTGGCCAGTGCCTCGGCGCGGGGCACAGGAGCTCCGGCATACCGGGGATCGTGGGACTGCGAGTATTCGTCGTCAGGGTCGATTTCAGGCGGCGGGGTGGCATAGGAACGACGCCAAAGCATGAACTTCTCGTCGCCGTACTTCTCGCGGATCTCGGTCTTGTTCTTGCCCTGCAGAGCCCCGTAGTGACGCTCGTTCAGCCTCCAATCGCGCTTGACGGGGATCCAAAGGCGGTCGGCCTCGTCCAGGGCGATGTTGGCGGTGTTGATGGCGCGGCGCAGCAGGGAGGTGAAGACGATGTCCGGCAGAACACCCTTATCCTTGAGCAGCTTGCCGCCCTTGCGGGCCTCCTGCTCGCCCTGCTCGGTCAGCGGGACGTCCACCCAGCCGGTGAACTGATTGGTGTTGTTCCATGCGCTCTGGCCGTGCCTGAGCAATACTAGTTTGTAGGTCATACTGCAAATTCTAAGACTTAAGAGGGACTGTTCGGCGGACCTACAGCTACCCCAGTAAAGCGGTCGCTTAAAGCAGGCAGACACCCAGCCAGCAGAACCCTGTCAGCAGATCCGTATAGCCCGACAGCGCGAATGCCCTACTGAAGCGGTTCCGGCAGCTGGCCACTGTGGTGGCGATGGCCAAGGCCAGGACGGGCAACAGACAGAGCAGGCGAGGCCAAGCGGCGGCTAGGGAACCGCCGGACAGGGACCATGATTCGACGATTCCCAGAATCACAGCCAAGGCATAACAGGACCCCATCAGAATCAGCGTGCCTTTGGCTCCGATGAAGGAAGACAGCGTGTACTTGCCAGCCAGAGGATCCGCATCGATGTCACGATAGTTGTTGATCTCCAGAACAGGAATGCAGATAAGACCACCAACCAGCGCGCCGATGAACCCGTGGCGGTCGATGCTGCCAGTCTCCAGGTACTGGGTGGCCAGCACGCCCACCAGGCCGAAGAAAATCATGATGCTCAGCTCGCCCATGGCCCTATAGCCGTAAGGGTGTTTGCCACCCGTGTAGTACCAGGCACCCAGCAGACAGAAGATGCCGACCAGAATCATCCACCAGTGGCCAGTCACCCAGCAGAGAATCAGACCAGACAGGCAGGCCATAAGGATGTTGAGATAGGCAGACAGCAGGACCTTGCGAGGCTCCACGCCACCGGCCACGCCTCTTCTGGGCAGATCAGGCACCGAACCGTCAGCCCCGGCGCCTGAAAGACTGCTACGACCTTCGTCAGTACCCCTGATTCCGTCAAAGTAGTCATTGGCGAGATTGCAGGTGCTGTGGATGAACACAGCCGTCAGACAGCATAAGAGAGCAGTTAGCCAGAAGCGCACATCCGGCCCAAGCCCTTGGTTGAACAGTTGCCGGAGGGCCACCGCCGTGCCGATCAGAACCGGCGTGGGCGAGCAGAGCAAGGCCGAGGGTCGCAGCGCGTCCTTGTATTCCCGAAGTGTGATGAACATGATTGCCTGATTATCCACCAAATCGCTCGAAAGTCGGACCGCTCCCTTATGAGGGTATCAAGATTTTCATAGCTGCAGGAGTAGGCCCGCCGACCAACACAGGGCGGAGACCAGGGTGCCTTTACCCGCCATGCCAAAAGCCTTGGGCACCTGGCCACGAGCAAAGGCTCGACAAATCAGCAGAAAGACAACGGCCACTGGCAGGAGGATCAGCACAAGAGGGAAACCGGGCAGGCCACGTCGCATGACAGCAGGAACGAACTGAATCAGGCCCAGAACAAAGCTCAGGATGTAGACCAGATAAATGGAGATCGCCGCTGCGCGCGCCCCCACAAGAACTGCATATGTGTGCTTGCCGGCAAGGCGGTCGTCGTCCAGGTCACGGTAATTGTTGAGCATGAGCAGGCCCACGGCATTGAGCCCGCATACGCAGGCACCCAGGATGCCGGCGGCATCGACCCTATTAATGAGGAAGTACTCGGTACCCAGGGTGGCCACCAAACCGAAGAAGATGAAGACGCTGACTTCTCCCAGCCCGTGGTAACCATATGGGTGCGGGCCGCCCACGTAACACCAGCCAGCGATCAGGCAGCAGACCCCGACCAGGATCATCCACCAGTGGCCGGTCAGTGCCATGACGGCCAGACCCATCAAGCAGGTGAAGGCCGCCGAGATCATGGTGGCGTAAAGCACCTTCCTGGGCGGCACTCCGGCAGCCACAAGACGTCTGGGTCTGCCGGAGGTGGCCTCCTCGCCGCCACGGCCGGAATCAGTGCCGCGAACACCATCGGCATAGTCATTGGCGAAGTTGGCTGCGATCTGCATAGACAGGGCAAGCAGGACCAGCAAGACCACGATCAAGGCCAGTCGTCCCGGTGTGGCCGCCTTCAGGGCAGGGTCGACAGGCGTGGGCGAGCAGGAACTGGTGCACTGTTCCAAGAGCCGTGACCGCTCCAAGAGTGCAGCCGAAGCGCCCACGCAGACAGGCGCCACCGAGGCAGGCAGCGTCCGGGGACGCATGCCATCCATCCACAGCCTGATATTCATGACCGTCCCTCCCCTCTTATCATCTCAGACCAGCGGCTTGACCAGGGGGAAGGTGATGGTCTCGCGGATGGATGCACCGGTAAGGGCAATCAGTAGACGATCGATGCCCATGCCCATGCCGCCAGCGGGAGGCATGCCTACGCCCAGGGCCTCCAGGAAGTCCTCGTCAATATCCATGGCCTCGACATCGCCGCGGCTGGCCATCTTGGCCTGCTCGACGAACCGCTGCCGCTGGACCACCGGATCGTTGAGTTCGGAGTAGCCCGTGGCCAATTCGAACCCGCGAACATAGAGATCCCACTTCTCGACCACGCCCGGCTTGGTGCGGTGGGCCTTGACCAAGGGCGAGGTCTCGACCGGGAAATCGCGCACGAAGGTCGGCTCATACAGCTTGTCCTGCCAGAAGTGCTCCCAGAGGTGTTCGACCAGCTTACCGTGGTTTTCGGCAGGCTCCTCCTCCAGGCCCAGTTTGTCAGCGATGGTCCGCAGATGGTCCACGCTGGTCTGCGGGGTGATCTCCTCGCCCAAGGACTCGGAAAGGGACTCATACATGCTGATCTGGCGCCAATCACCGCCGAAGTCATACTGGCTGCCATCCTGCAGGGTCACCTTCAACGAACCAGCCGTGGCCATGACCGCCTTCTGGATCAGTTCCTTGGTCAGCTCCCCGATGGTGTCATAGGTGCCGTAGGCCTGATAGGCCTCCAGCATGGTGAACTCCGGGGCATGGGTGGCATCCACGCCCTCATTGCGGAAGTCACGATTGATCTCGAAGACCCGCTCAATGCCGCCCACCAGGCAACGCTTGAGGAAGAGCTCAGGGGCGATGCGCAGGTAAAGGTCGATGTCGAAGGCGTTCATATGCGTGGTGAATGGCCGGGCCGCAGCGCCGCCATGCACGGTCTGAAGCATGGGGGTCTCGACCTCCATGAAGTCGTGGTCCTCGAAGGTACGCCTCAGCGAGGAGACGGCCTTGGAACGGCGGCGGACCATGGCCCGCACATCCTCATCGGCGATCATGGCCAGGTAGGGCTTGCGGGTGCGCTGCTCCTCACTCAGTTCCTTATGCAGGGCTGGCAGTGGCTGCAGGGCCTTGGCCGCGATGTTCCACTCAGTGGCGAAGACGGAGAGCTCGCCGGTCTTGGAAGCGACCACGCGGCCGCGCAGGTAGAGGTGGTCGCCCAAGTCGACCAGCTGCTTGAATCGCTTCAGAGAATCAGCACCTATCTCACGCTTGGAGATCATGCCCTGGATGCGGGTGCCGTCGCCCGCCGCCAGCTGGACGAAACAGAGGCCGCCGCCGTTGCGCAGGAAAAGGACTCGGCCGGCGATGCCAACTACATCCTCGGTCTCCTGGCCCGGCTCAAGGCGGTCCTGATACTTGCGCCGCACATCCTCGATGCGGTCGGTCACATCCAGATGGACCGGGTAGGGTTCGATGCCCTCCTTAAGCATGAGCGCCCTCTTGGCCACACGCATGCGCACCTGTTCGGGATGGCCTTCAGCGCCGTCCGTCAGGTTGCCGGGATCGATGGCGTCATCCAACTGGGCGCCCTGATCAATCTTCTCTGTGATGGCCATATCCTGCTCGAGCAGTGCCTGAGCGCGCTCGACCGTCGTCAGACGAGGGGTTTCTTCCGATGAGTCATTCATAAATCGCTATTTTACGCATGAGCCGGTACTTGGCCCTTGCACCGCCGAGCGGCAAGCAGTTGGGACTCCGCGCCGCGCAGACGATGGCGTTTGGCCGACGGTACGTGTACTATATAGAACGTTGTCACGGGGTATAGCGCAGCTTGGTAGCGCGCTTCGTTCGGGACGAAGAGGCCGGGGGTTCAAATCCCCCTACCCCGACAAATTATCCTGGTCCGAATGGGCCGGGATTTCAACGTTTAGAGCACATCACGCAGCCGGCGAAACCGATTTTGAGCGCACTTTGCAGCAGCAACTCGTTCATCGACTCCCCCTCCCCGAATCCAGGTCATCGTCGAACAGATCCACATACGCATCCAAGGTCATCGCGGTCGACGTGTGCCCCAGCTACCGCTGGATGGCCTTCACGTTCGCCCCGCTCTTGACCATCAGGCTGGCCGCCGTGTGTCGTAGGTCATGGATGGTCATCCGTTCAACCCGGCCGCATCGCACGCGCGGGCGAACCACTTGCCGCCGTCCTTCGGCGACACCGACTTCACGTATCCATGGAAGCTCCCCCTGAACTCAATCTCGTGGTGTCTCCATTTCCATCGCCTCATTGGGATCATGCAGAGCGGCTATATCGAAATCTTCCGGATGAGCCGCAACCTGATCCAGCTTCTCAGCTTTACCCTTTTGTTCTTCGGTTTGCCGGCTTAGCTGCAATGCTTGCTCTAGCCTTGAGGCTGGATTGAGATTGAAGACTCGGCACAGCGCTATAAACTCACGCAAAGAAGGCGACCCATGCCTGCAATTGAAAAGGTCGCTGACTCTTGGCGCACTTACGTCAATGGCACGAGCGAGCGCGCAGTCGGATATTTGAAACGGTGACTCATCTCGCTTTTCGGAAATAAGTCTCATACCCGTAATATCAGTCAGTGTCCAAACGCGCGCGTACTTTGTCATGGCAATCAGATCAGACATGTAACAGCTTTTTATAAATCGCAACGCGAGTTTAACATAGTAAAAGAATGCTCTTATAGACTTGCTGCTCGGGCCATAGACGTGCTTCGCAAAACGGCACTGACAAACAAGCAATCCAAAACCGAACTGACATCAGCGCTGCACATAGCCAGGCCCACATTGAACGCCCGGTTTAAGCCGGCGACATGATGCTCAGCAAGTTCATACAGCAGTCAAAAGAAGTCGGTGTCGATCCATGCGAAGCACTCAATGACTGCGACGGGGAGTCTCCGGCATCATCATTGCTCGCAGGGAAGGAGAAGCGATGAAAAGGCTGGTCTTGCCCAAATCTTTTTGACGTGCTCGCGGATCTTGACGACGTGATAAGGGCAGATCGTCATTGCTGGGCGACCAGAGCCTCTGAAACAGGAGCAACCCGTGCCCTTTCTGCGTCATGCTGGTCGGCAGGGGCTTCCACCCTCGGCGGCTCCTTCCACAACGGGCGCTGCACGCTGTCCAAGCCGTGGCCCGACGAGGTCATCCAGCCGTACCGGCAGGTCTGGGAACACATCCTGGGCAACCACAGGCCAGGGACCTTCGTGCCCGGCAAGACCGCGTTCCCCTCCTCGTGGAGCGAGAAGCGCGTCAGGCATGAGGTCCTGGAGACCGTGGCGGCACCCGACCTTGTCAGGAGCATGAAGGACGGGAACCGGGAGGAAAGGTATAGGCTGGTCGGTGAGGAGATCATCCGCGTGTGGCTGCGGAAGAAACGGAACACCCGCGGACGATACATGATCAACACTGCGTTCCCGACGGTGGGCGAGGAAAAGGAGATGGCATGACGACTGATCAGGAAGCAGCACAGGCTTTCCGCCGGCTGAGGCCCTACCTAGCGCCGGTCATGGACGAGTGGGAGCTCATCGCGCTTGACGGCGGTTTCGAGGCCGGGGAGCCGTATTTCGCCTTGTCCTACGCCGTGGCGTCCATCCCCTCGTACCAGGTGGACGTCCCCCGTGACGTGCTCGTGCAGGCGTTCTCCTGCCTCAACGAGGACGACCGTCAGGAGTACGCGGACATCCTGAAGGGCGCGAGGGCGTAACCCGGGCACACTTGTAATTGCTTTCCAGGCCATCCCTTACCGGGGTGGCCTTTTCCATGCCCCGACGGGCCATCGAGTTTTCCGCGGACCCCGCATGCTGCGTCGCTAATCGTGCGTCCGATTACCAAGGAGCAACCATGCCCATGCATTTCATCCATCGTTTAGACAGGCTCCACATGCGTCTGGCCGACTCCCCGCAGGGGGAAGCCGGTTCCGGCGGAGGCCAGCCCAGTCCGGAAGCCGGCATCGACCCGGATAACACGGGGATCCTCGCACAATCTGAGACTCAAGGCACAGCGACAGCCACCTCCAGCATCTACGCAGTACGATACGGCTCCTCGGAAGGCGACCAGGCGGTCACCGGCTTGACCAACGGGGGCGTCAACGTGCAGGATCGGGGCCAGCTGCAGGACAAGCCCGCCTACCGCATCCGCATCGAGTTCTTCGTCGGGCTGGCCGTTTTCGGTTGCAAGGCCGCCGCACGCCTGAATGGGGTCATCAATGGTAGCAGGAAGACCGCCGGCGCAGCTGCCAAGAAGCGAGCTGAAGCGGAGCCGACCCTGGCCGTCACACCAAACGAGCCCGTGCAGGAGGTCACCGCCCAGGAGCCCGACAAAGAGAAGGAGCCGCCCGCGGCCCCCGAATATTCCGCGGCGGTTGCGCCCGCCGGCCGTTACGAAGCTTTTGAAGACGGATGTATGTAAGAATATTAACCTCGCTATTCTCTTTCTCTTCTTAAAAAGCAAAAGCGATTCTCGTTTTTCTCGCGTTTTATAAGTTCAAGGATCACAGCCCCGACGATTCTGAAATTTCCTGCTGCATTAATATTGGGGTTCCTCGGCACATAATAACCAATCACCAACATTCAGGTGTAGCATATAAACAAATATTCTGTTCAAAGGAGCATAATGCGGATCTTAGCCTTTGACCTCAAGGGACTTCGTTTATACGACAAGGGCGCACTACGCATGATCCTGTTCGCCGAGGATAGGATTACCGATGGCAGCTTCACCCATCGCCTTCAGGGCACCACCTCACCGCTTGGCATCGTTACAGCCATTGGCATCTCCGGCATCAATGCCTCCGGCAAAACCACTGATCTACGCCTACTTTCTCTAATCATCAACATTGCCAGGGGCGCCTCATTGGGTACTCAACGCTCCACCATCGATTCGCTGATGGACATTCTTGAGCCTACGATTACAGCACGCATTATCTTCGAAGAAGACGGCGATGCTTGGCTACTCAATGCCACACTTCGACGCGCAGGTCAGAACGAGGCCACCGCCGACTCTCCCTTGGTTTTTGAAAAGGAACGGCTGTGCCAGTATGCGGGCAGAAGCCTGAGCAAGATTCGTTTGAGAAGAACCATTGATGGCGATGAAGAATCCTGGGTGACTGTAGCGACTCGGGGAATGAACAAGTCCGGCGACGAAAAGGAGCTGGCTGAGGACGTCAAGAGATTCTTACCCCCCGATCGCTCTCTGATGAGCGGGATTTTGCGGGCCAAGGAGACCATGGTCACCATCTGTCTGCAAAATCCGCTGCAAATGTCCATTCCCGTCACTCCTCCATCCCAAGTGGTGCGCCTATTCGATCCGACCATCGAACACTTAGAAGTAAGCGATCACCAATTCCATATCAAGTTCCGCAACGAAAAGCTTGAACGTAATTGTGATCCCTCACAAGCTATGGCCATGATATCGGCGGGAACATTTCGCGGAACATCCCTGGCGCAGCATGCTATCGAAACACTTGCACAAGGAGGCTACCTACTATTCGACGAAATCGAAAACAGCATAAACAAGCAGTTGGTATTCGCCATCATCGATTTGTTCTCCTCTCCCGCCACTAACCCGCATGGGGCAGTACTCGTTTTTTCTACGCACTACCCTGAATTGCTGGATCATTTCACCAGAAAGGACAACATCTGGTTCGCTGTCAGACATGAGAACGCGGGATTCCAACTGGTCAGATACAACAAACTTGTCACACGCGGTGAACTGAAGAAGAGCGTTCAGTTCATGTCAGGTGCCTTGCAAGGAACGGCACCCTCAGCCGCTTCCATTAGCGACCTGCGGAGCTACGTCAAGGATACGGTTCATGGGTAGTCAAGCAATATATAACCAACCTACCTTGGTTATCTGCGAGGGATCTGCCGAAAGCGTCATCTTTGAACTCCTGCTGGCAGAAGGAAAACTGATCATTCCTAAAGATTCGCTTATTGAGGATCCGCAGACTGGTCGGCTTTATACCCGCTGCCGGAAGGATAGGGATATCGAGGAACGGTTCCTTTCCGTTACTTATGGTTCTTCGTGCGTGAATATCGTCCGTATTATTGACTCGCCAAATGAGCGCTTTCACTTGTCGCCTCTGTACCAGTCTAAAGCCCGTGTATTTACACTGACTACCCGTCCGGAGATCGAGATCCTGGCCATCATCAAAGAGGGGGCTTATAGGGCCTGGACGCATGTCAATAACATGAAACCCAGCGAATTCTGCAAGGAGAAACTGGGGTTGCGCAAGATCAAGCAGTATGCTTTCCTACGCCGATATTGGAACGATGCGGATGAGCTCTGCCGTGTCATTGAGCAGTGCCGAAGAAACCATCACTTCCAAAACCATGAGCGATGTTTGGCCGAGATACTCGTTGATTATTCAGACAGCTGCACCGAGCAGGTGTGACCTAGGCGACATAGCCGACTAAAGTCCATCAAAGACCATCAGCCTAGACTGATAGATAGAAGCGACCAGGCGCTAGAGCTCCACGAGGAACCGGCACCTACAGATACCCTGACAGCAAGGGAGCCAAATGAGCCAGGACCAGACACCGATTTTAGGCAGCAGGCAGAAAGAACCCCAACAGTCCTACATGCAACCGGACGGCACCTTCGACACCCAAGCCTTCCTCGACGGTCTGGATGCCATCTTCAGCGCCGGCAAGGCTCGCGACGAAGCTGAACCCTACCTGCAACAGGCGCTGGTGGATGCGGAGAATGCAGGCGATGATGCCGGACTGCTGACTGTACTGAACGAGACCATAGGATTTTACCGGTCCCAGGGCCGCCACCAAGAGAACATGTGGATGATCCAGCGGGCCATCGAGCTTGCCTCCCGAATGCGCATCGAGGGGTCCGATGCCTGGACGACCACCCTGATCAATGCAGCCACAGGTCTGCGGGCAGCCAAGAAGTACGACCAGGCTGAAGACCTCTACCGGCAGGCGCTTGCCTCCGCAGCCAAAACCCTTGGGCCCAAGGACCGGCGGCTGGCGGCCCTGCACAATAACCTGTCCATGCTCTACAGCGAAACCGACCGGCCCGACCAGGCCGAACAGGAGCTGCGCCAGGCCATGAACATCCTGGAGAATTCCAGTACTGATCCATCCCGGGATCTGGATCTGGCCTCCACCCACACCAATCTGGCCCTCCTGCTCATGCAGCGCAACGACAATCCGCAGGCTCTGCAAGAGGCCTGGGACCAGGCCCGCACAGCCCTGGACATCTATCGAACCGGCCACCTGGAAAACAGCGCACATTATGCCTCGGCCCTGGCTGGCTTCGCCCAGGTCTGCTACATGACCGGTCGCTTCAGGCAGTCGGCAGACACCTACCGCAAGGCCCTGGCCATCATTGAGGACCGGTACGGCAAGGGTAGCGACTACTACCAGATCACCAAGGCCAATCTGGACCAGGCCCAGACCGCTGCCGAGGAAAACGAGGACAAAGACCTACCCGACCAGACTGGCGAAGTAGCATCCAGCCAGCCGAAGACCGGCACAAACCAGACCCCGACCAGGAATCAGAACGATGACAACGATCAACATGACTCCCGCCCGGATATTCAAGGGCTGGACCTGGCCAAGGCTTACTGGGAGCAGGTGGGCCGTCCCATGCTGGAGGAACGTTATCCCCAGTATCGCAACCGGATCGCCGTGGGCCTGATGGGCCATGGCTCGGACTGCTACGGCTTTGACGATGCCATCTCCCGGGATCACGATTTCGGCCCCGGCTTCTGCCTGTGGTTGACCAGCGAGGATTACCAGGCCATCGGCGACCAGCTGCAGAAGGACTATGAGGCCTTGCCTACTGAGTTCATGGGATTCGGTTCGCGGACCGACAGCGTCAGAGCAAAGGGGGACAACCGCCGCGTGGGCGTCTTCGAGATCGGCGCCTTCTTCGAATCCCTGACCGGCTACCGGCAGGCGCCCCCGGAAGATCACCCCCACGAGTGGCTGCTTTTGGATGAGGCTACGCTGGCGGCAGCCACTAATGGCAAGATTTTCGCGGATCCTCTGGGACGGATGCTAGCCACCCGGCAGGGGTTCAAGGCCATGCCCGACAATGTGCGCTTCTGCCTGATCTCCCGCCGGCTGGGCATGATTGCTCAGGCGGGCCAGTACAACCTGCCGCGGAGTCTGCAGCGGGGTGATGGGGCTGCAGCCATGCTGTCAATCGACGAATTCGTCAAAGCCTGCGCCTCCCTGATCTTTCTGATCAACAATCCGCTGACAGTCGGTTATCTGCCCTACTACAAGTGGACCTTCGCGGCCCTTCGCCGACTGAGCGGACGAATGGCCACCAGGCTGTCCGACCTGACCGAGCACCTGGAGGACATCCTACGCCTGGCTTCGGCTGCCTGCTACGGGGGGCAAGGCTTTGGCGAAGGCGGCAAGGGAGCTCGGCCGGCCGCCGAACGCATTACCAAGCTTGTAGAGTCCATCTGCGCAAGAATCGTAGAAGAGTTGCAAGCGGAGGGCTTGACCAACAGCCCGGAAACCTTCCTGGAATGGCAGCGCCCCTATGTCGAGGCCCACATTTCCAGCGACGATCCGGTTCTGCACAGCATCTGAAAGGAGCCAAGGATGGCAAACGACAAGCAATGTCAGGATGATGAGTCCTTGCGTGAGGGGATCGTCCGCCACGAATGGGAACAGTTCCAGCAGGTCAACAACGAGGGTGGCCCGGCCAACTGTCAGGGCAACTGGCCCATGTTCCATCAGATGCGCCTGAGCCAGTTTCTGACCTGGCCTCATCCCCTGCTGGCCAGTTATGCAGACGATCTGGATCAGGCTGACGCACAGGGACGCAACCTGCTGACCGAAAAGTATGGGCGGATGATGGAATCCACCGCCCCGGACCAGTACCACAGCAGCATTGCCCCCTACCTGCCCAGGCTGGGCCTGGATCGCCAGGAGCAGCAGGAGCACATCATCGACCGGCAGGTGGCCTGGGCCAAGGACTTCCGCGAGCGCTACCCCCGTCTAGGTCAGGAGATGCGAGTCCTGCGCACCAGTGAAGACACTCCGGAGGCCACCTCCTTCGAAACCTATCTGCGTGGCGAACTGGGCACCTATTCGGCCAGGACGCTGGATCTCTACCAATCCATGGTGGGCCAGATCGAGGCCCGGGGCGGCAACCTGACCGAGGAAACCATCCTGGCCACAGTGCAGATGAACGGCTTTGAAACCCTGGACGAAGCCGAACAGGCCCAGAACTGACCACCTGAACCACAATCATGAGGTCTATCTCTGCAACCAGTCGTGCTGTCGGGTAGAGTTGACGGGTGCAAAAGCTGAAACGGGCGGGTTTCACCGCCGCCTCCTTTGTGGTCATCCTGTTGGTCATGCTCCTTTTGGGCCAAGCCATGACGCCGGACTGGCGGGTAGAACCCTACCGCGACCATCTGCAGGTCTCGACCCGCTCCACTGCCGTCGCTTCGAGTTTGGGCCCCACGACCCCTGAGGGCACCCACCCAGTCAGGGAGCAGAAAATCAGCATCACTTTGGCTGGCGGAGTTCGCATCCAGGCCATCGTCAGAGAGCCAAGCGACCACAAAGGCACAGGACCAGCCTGCCTGTTCATCCATGGCGCCGGAACAGGCAAATCCTCCGAAGTATTTGGCGACCTGGCTTCAGCCATGGCCTCAGCCGGCATCACCACACTGGTGCCCGACAAGCGTTTGGACACCTACACCACCTTCCATCGCGACTACCAGGCCATGGCCGCCGACTACGGGCGTTCCCTTGACCGTCTGCGATCCTGGCCGGGCGTGGATCCAACCAAGGTGGGCCTGTACGCCGAGTCCGAGGGCACTTGGATATCGTCCATCATGACCGCCAAGGATCCCAGCATCGCCTTCTCCATCCTGACTTCGCCTCCCGTCTACCCGGGACGACGGCAGATGGCCATGGCGGCCACCAGCTATTTGGACTTGATTGGCGCGCCTAAGGGGATTCGCAACGTTATACCGCGTCTCATGGGCATGGACTTGTCCCTGCTGGGCCTGGAGTACGCCGACTTCCCCTCTCTGCCCTATCTGGATCAGCTGCGGATGCCGGTCATGATCAACTTCGGCACCATGGATGTCTCCATGCCGGTAGAGCAGGGTGCGCGCGAGATCATCCGCAGAACACATGCGATCGGCAACGACAACGTGACCCTGCGCTACTACCCCACCAACCATCAGATCCGCACCGGCAGCCGGCTGGCCAAGGCCGGGTTGCCCCTTGAACCCAGATATACCCATAATCTGGAAGACTGGATCAACGCTGTGGCTATGGGCACCAAAGCCGATCAATGGTCAACGCCTATGATTGCCGGCAGCCAGCCCCATCAGCTCAATCAAGTGCCCAAGCACACGAATACAGGGTTGATACCTTCGCTGACCGCCCTGTTGACTCTGATGGCCAGTGGTCCCATTCTGCTGGCTGTCGCCCTTCTATCTGCCTTGATTGGAGCCTTGAGCTCACATCTGCGGGCTCGAGGCAAAGACCACCGACAGTCAGGTTTCAGCAAAGGCCTGACCGGACGGCTCTGGTCGCTAGGCCTGCTAGCCGTAGGACTTATGGCTGCCCTGCTGGCCTATGCCTTTACTGTGGTCCGCCAGGCGCTAGACCTTATGCATCTGTCATCGATGATGGCATCATGCTGGCCCCTGTTGTCCGTCCTGTGTCTGGTACTCATCCTGCTCTTGGCGAGTACCCTGACCTCTGTCTTCAGCCGATCTGACGGCAAGCCAGCTGTTGCCGGGGCTGGCCACTGGTTGACCCTGGCCCTGACCCTGCTGGGGTCTCTGACCATCCTTGGCAGCCTGATCTTCTGGAATATCCTGGTCTTTTGAGACAGAGCGGGTGCGCCTTGCTGATGCCAGCCAGGCTAATACAGACGCGCCAATCAGCACCACGCCCAGGGCGGCAAAAATCAATGGAATAATCCGCTGCCAGGGTATGACTATGGTCAGATCCGTACCGTAACGCAGAAAGACCAATCCTAAAGCCAACATGGTCAGAGCCAAAAGTCCAACCAGGGCGCCAAAAATGATGGTCGGCAGGCTGGGGCCGCTAGGACGGACCGGCTCCGGCGGCTGCATCCGAACCTGATATATCGGGGGTGCCTGCGATTCAACCGGCATGACCTTGGTGGTGCGCTCCTGACGATCCAGCGGCTGGGGCTGGCCTTCTTCTGGTTGCTGCATATCAGTCATCTTCCTGGTCCTCCCCAAACTGCCATGGATTGTAGCTATAATCCCAATATTCATTTATCGAGCCGCTGTAGAGCTGCGCCCGCTTCGGCTGGGTAGCACTCCCCTGGGCTTGCACGGTGACCCGTGCACCGTCCATGAGATTGGCTTCGACGATCAATTCGGGATCGTCGGGCATATGCCACTGATCCTCCTTGGACGCTCGCAGGGCTTCCTCCCAATTGCGTCGTTCAGCTGATGACGACGTATTGCCCCACCACATCCGGTTTCCCTGTTCCGTCTCGGTTATCCAGTCAGCCGCGCCTGATCCCAAGACCCTGTAGAGGTCGGTGTGTTCCCTATAGGACAAACTGCACCCCTTAGGAATGAGCAAGCGAACGTCAGCATAGGCCACAGCCAGGCGCACGGTGCCCGTCGGGCAACCTGAGACTGTGCTCACCGCATCATCCATAATCTGAACACGATGGGTGCCGTGTTCCCGCTCATAACCAGTCAGGTCAATGACGGCACTTCCCTGATCCTGCGGGTCTCCGACCAGCGCAATGCCGCGGCGGTAACGTCTCATGTCCGCACTGCTCGCCCCCAACGAGCGCCCATAGTTGTTGCCGTTAACTTGAACTGTGGCGTAGTCGGCCAAGATCCTGCGGTTCTGGGTTTGCTCAATGCCTGGTATGGCCGAACCGGTAGCCAGAATCAGAACAACCAGGCTGGCCATCAAGGCAATGGGAGTCAATCCTCCTGACCTGCGGCCCATCAAGCCCAGGATCAGTATGACCACGCCAAGTGTCAGCGTGACGCCTCCAGCCCAGATTAGAGCGTAGGCCAAGGTCGCATTCAACCCGCGATAGGGGTTCATGGCCATCCACCAGACACCTGCTCCGGAGACCAGGATCAGTCCCGACAGAAGACTGACCAGCATAGGTCCGGCGGGACGACGCCTCAGCCGGGGCGGAACCGACGGACCCTGACGGGCTATTCCCGGACCTGTCGAGAATGACCCGGCTGTGCCATAGCCCGGCCAGGCACTGAATCCATACGACTGATTCTTGTTCCCAGCAGGTTCTGCAGGGCCTTCTGCCCCTGTCCAACCTCCGGGAGCTGCACCAGCGCTGGGATTGCCCCCATCTTGCGTATTATTCGAATCGCTGCCGGCGTTTGCCGAATCCTCTGTCTCATAGATGGGTCCAGGAGATGTTACCTCCCCTTGTTGCCCCGAAGTTCCATACGAATCGGAATGCTCTGGCTGATCCTTACGTTCTTCCGAACTCGCATCACTTGCTGTCTGTGCATTGCCTCGCGTCCCTGTGTAATCCTGGTATCCCTCATACCCTGAAAAGCTCGGATACTCAGGCTGATTCGAATACCACTGCGAACCTGTACCACTCGGCCGTTCCGAATACTGCGGTCCCATCACCCAAGGATCGCCCGAAACCGGCCTGCCGGCATCCGGTCCAGCCCAGTACCCCCTCTGGTACTCCAGGGCCTTATTGCGACTCCACCGGATAAGGAGATACAAAATCAACGCACCCAAAGCCAAGGACACGATTCCGACTCCAGGAATCAGGATGGCCAGCAGCCAGTAAATGATGATACCCACCATGGAAGCATGCCAAATCCCGTGAATCAGCTCCTGGGCGATAATGACCCCACGCCGATCCGGCAAGACGAACCAGGCAAAACCATAGAAGGCGGCACCAGTGCCGAAGAGAAAGACCGCCAAAATCATCAGCGCTCTGACCAGGGTTACGCTCCAGCCCAGCCGACGGGCCAAGGCTACGCAGACGCCGCCGATCCATCCCTGGTCGCGGATCAGATAGGACTCCCTGCAGGCGCGGAAGAACTTGTCGGACTTCCACCGCCAGCCGTTATCAGGGCCATTGCCGTTTATGTCGCTACTCATGTCTTCATTACAACACCCAGCGAGCGCAAATCTTATGGGGGAACACCCTGATTCGACCCTGATTTCTTCCGTTTATCGCCTTATCGGCACCATCCGAAAACGATAATGGAAGCATGAACGCACCCATGCAGGAACAGCGAATGCTGAAGGAACCACCTCCTCTGCACCCTGCGCGCATGCCCCTGATGAGGCCGCACAAGGGCAGGATCCTGTGCGGAGTCTGCAAGGGCATCAGTTTGCACCTGGGTATTCCCGTCTTCTGGATACGCCTGGTCATGGTGCTCCTGGCCCCCAAAATGATCACCTGCGTGGTCTACTGCTTCCTTTGGTTGATACTGCCCCAGGGCGATCCCACCCAGGCGGTCCAACCGAATGACCCGCGATCGGCTCCGCTGGCACCCAGCATTCTTACTGGACAATCGGGTCAGAAGGAGGACCACAACATCACCCCCGGGCGGATAACCAGACTGCTGGCAGGCCTAGGCATCATCCTCCTGCTGACCACGGTTTTTCTGCTCAACAGCGGTATGCGCCCCGCCTTTGTCGTCCCCTGCCTGCTTTTTTGCGCTGGGCTGGTTCTGGCCTGGCTGAGGCCGGAAAACCAAGGAACCGGCTACCACCTGCCGGCCCTGATCGGCAGCCTGGCCCTGATCCTGTCTGCTGCGATAATCTTCCTGCTCTCCACACAGGAATTGCATTGGGCCCTGACCCTGATAGTCCTGGCCGGACTGCTGCTTGTGGGCGTGACAGCAGTGGTTGTGCCCTGGGTAGGCTCAATCATCAGCCAGCTGGGCGATGAACGCGCCATGAAGGAACGCGAGGAGGAACGGGCCGATATGGCAGCCCATCTGCACGATGGCGTCCTGCAGACCCTGGCTCTGATTCAGCTGCATGCCGATGACCCGCATACCGTCTTCACCCTGGCCCGATCCCAGGAGCGCGATCTGCGCAACTGGCTCTATCAGGAACGCACTCCCTCAGACCGGTCCGTCAGCACTGGGCTGAGCCAGATAGCCGCACAGGTGGAGGATGATTCAGGCAAGCCGATCGAGGTGGTCACCGTGGGCGATGCCATGCCCTGCGCGCAGACCGACGCCCTGCTCAACGCGGCCCAGCAGGCCCTGGTCAATGCGGTCACCCACGGTGGCGAACCCATATCCGTATATTGCGAGGCTCGCAGGAATCAGGTTGAAGTCTACGTGCGCGACCACGGTTCTGGCTTTGATATGGATGCGATTCCAGCTGACCGTCTCGGAATTCGAGAGTCCATCATAGGTCGGATTCGTCGGCGTGGCGGCAGGGTCGAAATCGTCTCCCGCCCGGGCTGGGGCACCGAGGTCAGAATGCACATGCCGCTGTCCGAGGCCAGCCAGCATCAGGAGGGCGAGGTTGATCAGGCTGAAAAAGGGACTGAGGCACAGCAATGATAGGATACGTGGTGAACCATTCATTCACAGACGCATGCCGGTCCGATCCTTTCCACGCTTGAGGACCCGCGTCGGGAAAGGCGGGCTGAACCACGCCCATGACCACGACTGCAGCAGAGCCCCATCAAGCCGAGGATGGGCCCGCAAGCATCCGCGTAGCCGTCGTCGACGACCATGAGATGTTCCGTACCGGCGTCATCACCACCCTGCAGCCGCATTTCCACGTCGTGGGCCAGGCGGCAGACGTGGAGTCCTCCATTCTCATGGTCGAGCAGACCCGTCCCGATGTGGTTCTGCTGGATGTTCACGTGCCTGGCGGCCAGGGCGGCGGAGGCGCCGAAATTCTGAGCCGTTCCCATCCACTCTCCCCACGGTCGGTCTTTCTGGCTCTTTCCGTATCCGACTCGCCCAGGGACGTGGGTTCAGTCATCCGTGCCGGAGCACGTGGCTACGTGACCAAGACCATCTCCGCCAAGGACCTGGTCTCCTCAATCCGTCAAGTTCACGAGGGGTATGCAGTCTTCTCCCCCAAGCTGGCGGGATTCGTGCTCTCCGCCTTCCAGGAGGACGAGGCCGCAGATGCCGGTCGGGTGGAAGATGACGAACTGGATCGACTCTCCGCGCGCGAGCAGGAGGTCATGCGCTTGATTGCCCGGGGTTACACTTACCGCGAGGTAGCCTCCGAGCTTTTCATCTCCATCAAGACGGTTGAGACCCACGTCTCCAACGTCCTGCGCAAGCTTCAGCTTTCCAACCGAACCGAACTGACCCGCTGGGCCGCAGACCGTCGCATCGTCTGAACGTCCACTCAGCAGTCAATGCCCCGCTGACCAAGGAGCTGACGCAGACTGCTGATATCACGGGCAACAATCCCCTCCATACCCAGTCTGTCTGCCATAGCCACATGCTCAGGATCCGCATCGACGAAGATCGTATGCTCGGGGCTGATGGCGAAACGACGCAGAGCCAGACGATAGAAGAGCGGATCGGAAAGATCCAGATGCTCCTCGGATGAGATCAGAACACCTTTCAGAGCAGAGAGGGGCGAGAGGGCATCTGACACCGCTTCGGTCAGCTGACTGGTCGTCGTCGCCAGGCCCCAAAGGGTCAGGCCAGCTCGCCGCAGATACCCCAGCAGATCCGATGCTCCAGGGAGCGGGCCCTTAACCGCCAAGGTGTAGTTTTCCAGACAAACGCGAACCACCCAAGCGACCGCAGGTCCGTGAGTGGTTTCATAATCGGCCAATGCCTGCTGTGGGTCCACGCCCAGATTGATCTGTCTTCTGACACAAGCGAAGCCCCACTGGTCCTCCGGGTCCAGAACCATATCAATCACTCCGTCAGGATAATGCCCGACCAAGGCTCGACGCGGGTCCCAGTCCACCAGGATCCCAGGCAGAGCGAAGAGGATGCTGCCACCTGGGGCCGCTGGGTCGGGGCGGTCATCGTTGAATATATCCTCATCTGGCAGGTCGCCCGATATGCCTTGGCTTAATCCCTGCTGGAACTCCCGATGCTGCCTTGCCATGCCCCCAGAATAAACATCTGGACCTACAGAACCTGCGGCAGAATCCAGAAGGCACGTGGTCAATCACTAGGTGAAGGCCACCGAATGGATATATTGAAGCCAGCAATGGTCGGATCTTACGTTTTGCGACCTGCCCAAGACGGAAGTCCCGCCGGGCACGAAAGGAGCCGTTATGCGTCGGCTGCTGCTCACATCCTCATTCTCCGCTACCGCTGACAGGCTGCCCGCTTTCCTCGGAGGCTCGCCCGAAAATCATACGGTGGCCTTCATCCCCACGGCCAACCTTCCACAACGTTCAGATAGTTATGTCCAGGAAGCTCGCCAGGCTTTCACCGACATGGGCTGCCGAATCGACGACCTGGAAGTCTCGACCGCCGATCCGGAGACCATGCGTCGCAGTCTGGAGAAGGACGACCTTATTTACCTGTCCGGCGGCAACGCCTTCTTCCTGCTGCAGGAGCTGCGTCGCTCAGGAGCTGCTGATCTGATCAGACAACAGGTGGATCAAGGCAAACCCTATATCGGCGAATCGGCCGGCGCAGTGGTGACCGGTCCCGACATCGGCTTCCTGGATGCCATGGATCCGCGCTCGGCCGCCCCGGATCTGGACTCCACCGCCGGGCTGGGCCTGGTGGACTTCCGCCTCCTGCCCCATCTTGATTCCGAGCCCTTCGCCGAGGTGACCAGAAAAATTCTGGACCGCTACGGCGACGATGAGCCCATGGTGGCCATCAGCAACACCCAAGCCGTGGCGATTCGCGGGCAGTGCCTGACCATTCTTTAGAGAATGCCAGTCAGCGACAGAGACCTTCCATGACCTGGCGGGCCTGATCCAGACGATCACCCGGACAGAGCAGGATGACACCATCCCCAGCAAGCAGCCGGAGATCACCAGCGGGAATTAGCCTATGCTCGCCCCGGCGAAGACCGATTACGGCGCATCCGTGCGGCCAGGGGACCTGTCCCAGCAGACGACCAGCCGCTGGACTGCCATGTTCTATGGGAAACTCCACAGTGACCCTGTCAGGAACCTGGGCATCGGGAGCATGTCCGCGTCGATAACGCTCCAGCAGAGCCTCGTAAATGGGCTCGACTCGCAGCAAATCGGACACCATCAGGGCGGTGAAGGCGCATAGAGCCACAGGAAGCATATGAACCAGGGATCCAGACATCTCCACCGTCAGCAGGATGGATGTTATGGGAGCCTTGACCGAGGCCGTCAGGGTGCCTGCCATGGCGCAGACCGCGCATACCGGAATGATCCGGACGGGCATTCCGAGGGCGGCTGCACCCATACCGCACAGGGACCCAGTCAGCGTGCCGACTGCCAGGATGGGCATAAAGATGCCGCCGGGGGCGCCGCTGCCGAAGGAACTGGCCGTGAAGAGCATCTTGACCAGAAGCAGAATCAACAGGTTCATGGCCACCGACCAGGCCAGCTCGCGAACTCCTTCCGCCTTGCCGATCAGGTCCTCGCCGCCACCCAGGACGGCAGGCAGCAGCAATCCGACCGGCAGAGCCAGGAAGAGGGAGATCACCGGTCCCAGCTTTGAGGGCAGGTGGCTGTAAAGACTCTGAGCACCCAGCAGCAGGCGGTTCATGGCAGCTCCCACCAGACCTGCCACCAGCCCAAGGGGGATCATCAGCAGATACTGGCCGATGGTCAGCTGTGGCATAGCAGTGAAGTCCAGGACCGGACGCAGGCCGAAGCGGTTCTTGGCGATGAAATCAGCACTCAGACAGGCCATGGCCGCCGAAAGAAGAATCATGGGAGAAAAAGACCTGTGGATCTCCTCCAGAGCGAAGACCATCCCCGAAAGCGGCGCATTGAATGCTGCAGACAGACCGGCAGCCGCACCGGAAGTCACCAGGCAGGTCTCCTCCACACGGTCTCGGCGCAACCCTCGGGAAACCAGTTGGGAACCGGCCGCGCCGATCTGCACCGAAGGTCCCTCGCGCCCTAAAGACAGGCCGAACATGCCGCAGGCCAAACCGCCCAGGAATCGTACGCCAAGCACAGGCAGAGCAGGCATGCGCATGCCATGGATGACCACTCCCTCCACCTGCGGAATGCCGGAGCCTGAGGCCATGGGAACCCGGCCGACCATCCAGGCCAGAGCCAGGCCTACCAGCAGGGCGGCCAACAGCCAAGGGAGGATCATCAGAGGCTGATCACGCATCTGCCCGTAGGCCCATCGAGCGAACCGGGTGCCATAGCCGATGCCTTGCCGGTAGAGCACAACCAGTACTCCCACCAGCAGTCCGCAACAGGCGGCCCTGAACGCTACCAGCCACCGGCTGGCTCGACCCGGCCTGGTCGCCTGGACCGGGTCGGAACGATTGTCCTGATCCATCTCATCCGCCGACGGCCCTTTCCTCCAAGACAGATTCAGCCTCACCGGCCTGCTCCTTCCCTCCTTCACACACAACGGTTTCCAGCTTCTCCCAGAGCAGAGACCAGGAGCAATGACTGAGCCGACAGCTTCAACTTTCTGGCAGTATGAACACCTGGGATGCCAGCTTCCGAGCAAGATCCGGGAGGCAAGAGCCGGGCAAGCAGACAGACACGTCGTCAGAGCCTAACGGCAGTGCTGTCTGTTCGTCAGTTGCCGTCAGATTACCGTCCAAGACAACGGTGTTCACCTGGCCACGATGACCCACCAGATCCAGCAGCGAGACCCTACCTGGCACCGTACCCAGGCACTCGCTCAGGGTGGCAGCTGAGGCCATGTGCAGCCTCCGGCATCCGACCACCTCCCGCACCTGGCGCAGATCCGGTCGCCTTATGCCCCTGGCCACCAGGAGTATCAGCAGACCTCCAGCATCCTCCAGCAGCAGGAACTTGGAGAGGTTTTCTATAGAAAGCCCCAGCAGGTCAGCAATGCCCAGCTCCATGCCCTGGTCAATGGTATCCAAGGGCGGGTGTTGAGCGACTCGCCAATTTGTTCTCAAACCATCCAGAAGCTCTCGCACCGGCTGGGGAACCATCCTGTCCCCCGAGCCTGATGACCCCTTATCCATACCGGCCGAGGCGTCAAGCCCTGCTCTGGCTGCAGGATCAGTGCTGCCATTGCCTGGTCCCATGGACACCTCGTCAGTCGTTGTCCACCTCAGAGTCGGGCTTCAGCTCCTTCTCCTTCTGGCCTATCCGCTTCCTGTCTATGCGATAGTAGGCGTTGAAAAGGCCGCCGGAGGTCAGCAGAACGATCAGAAGAACCAACAGCCATATGTTCTCTTTGGCTTCGTATGTTTCAAGCAATTCATAAGAGGAGGAAACCATCTTCAGCCAGCCTGCGACCGACACGAAGTACCAGGCTGTTGCCTGATCAAGGAAGCTTAGCGCCCGTCGACGTTCTGATCTGGTCCTGGTAGCCTGACGGAGAATTTCGTGCCCGCGTTTGCGCTCCAGTTGAATCTTGACGATGGGCACCAGCCACCACCAGGGCGAGACCTCATCCCAATTCTTGCTGAGCTGATCAAAGTCGTCCAGAAGCTCCTGATATTCCTGCAGCTCCATCAGCCCCTGGAAGAGCGGGAATGTGAAAAGCAGCCAATCCCCGATCAGAGAGACAATGGCGATGAATTGATCCACGACCCGACCTTTCCCTTGCAGAGTCGGCACCCAAGGGTCGGCTCACGTGATTAAGCATGGCTACCATCCATCATTGTAGACACCAAGTTCCAGCCCAAACCGCTGTCTCAACCGCTGACCTCAGTACTGGGAACATAGAACTCAGCGAATACAAGAATGCCCCGGAGATAGCTCCGGGGCATCAGCCAGGCGGACAGGGCGGGATTCGAACCCGCGGTGGCTTGCGCCACAACGGTTTTCAAGACCGTCTCTTTCGGCCGCTCAGACACCTGTCCAAAAGACGTGCCAATCAGGCACGTCACTCATCATACGACATCAAGGTTGGTCTAACCAGCAACGGAATGTCGGTCGCTTCCAATAGAGGCGGCTCAGGCCTCCCAGCTCTGGGGCTCGATGACTTCTTTCCCACCCACGTAAGATCGCATGGCCTCGGGGATGACAATGGAGCCATCGGCATTCTGGTGGTTCTCCAGGATGGCGACCAGCCAGCGGGTAGTGGCCAAGGTCCCGTTCAAAGTGCTGACAGGGCGCGTGGAGCCGTCCTCCAACCGCTCGCGCTCGTTGAGGCGGCGGGCCTGATACTCGGTGCAGTTGGAGGTTGACGTAAGTTCCCGATAGCGACCCTGGGTGGGCACCCAGGCCTCGCAATCGAACTTGCGCGCAGCCGAGGATCCCAAATCTCCTGCGGCGGTGTCGATGATCCGGTAGGGCACGTCCACCTTGGCCAGCATTTCCTGCTCCATGGCCAACAACTGCTTGTGCTGGTCACGGGAGTCCTCCTGCTTGCAGTAGACGAACATCTCCACCTTGTCAAACTGGTGGACACGGATGATGCCCATGGTATCTTTGCCGGCGGAACCAGCCTCTCGCCGGTAGCAGCTGGACCAACCGCAGTAGCGCAGCGGACCCTTGCTCAAATCCAGAATCTCGTCCTCGTGCATGCCAGCCAGGGAGACCTCGGAGGTGCCCACCAGATACTGGTCGTCAGGCTCACGCAGACGATAGATCTCGTCGGCATGGGCGTTCAGGAAGCCGGTGCCGGCCATGACCTCGGGCCGGACCAAAGTGGGGGTGATCGTAGGAATGAATCCATGCTCCATGGCCTGGTCCACAGCCATGGTCAGCATGGCAATCTCCAGCCGGGCCACATCACCGCGCAGGAAGTAGAATCTGGATCCGGAGACCTTGACGCCCCTGCGCATGTCGATACCAGCCACGCCAACGCCCAGGTCCAGGTGGTTCTTGGGCTCGAAACCCTCCTTGGCGAAGTCACGCGGAGTACCGACCTTCTTGACCACCACGTAATCATCCTCGCCGCCCTCGGGCGCCTCAGGCTCCACTACGTTGCTGAACTTCCACATCAGATCGGTGTACCTGGCGTTTGCCTCGTCGGAGGCTGCCTTGCAGGCGTTCACCTTGTCCGACAGGCTCTTGGTCTGGGCCAGAAGGTCGGCTTTCTCATCAGGAGAGGCCGAACCCATGCGCTTGCCGAGCGACTTCTGCTCGGCCCTGCGGCTTTCGTAATCCTGGAGCGCCGCCCTGCGCTCGCTGTCCGCCTTCAGCACTTCGTCAACGAGTTCGACCGATTCGCCGCGTTTGCGCTGTGATTCACGGACAACATCCGGATGTTCCTGAATGAACCTGATATCTAACATATCTGAATTCTATGACTTTCGGGGGACACGAAAACCGGCCCCGCACAACTCTTCCCAAGCCTTATGGCCTCTGTCGCAACCGGCCCGACCGCCGCCGACCAGCCAGGAAGAGCAGCCGAGGCAGGAAGGCGGACGGGAACCATCCGTCTTTTATATACATCTGCCCCGCATCACTTGCCGAATACGGTCTTGCGGAACCGTTTGCCGGTGGGAGTACCCGCAAGCCCGCCAATGCCGGTCTCCCTAAGTGACGATGGCATGCTCTCGCCGATGGACTTCATGGCTGCGATGACCTCATCG
The DNA here is from genome assembly GCF_054819865.1 of Bifidobacterium sp. JNUCC 75. Lineage (NCBI taxonomy): Bacteria > Bacillati > Actinomycetota > Actinomycetes > Bifidobacteriales > Bifidobacteriaceae > Bifidobacterium > Bifidobacterium sp. JNUCC 75. The sequence continues at coordinate 608,552 of NZ_JBTHIF010000001.1, forward strand.
GGCGGGATTCTGCTGACGCCACCCGATAAGGCAATATCAGCAGCAATCAAAGCGTTGGCAGTGCCGATGGCGTTGCGGTTTACGCAAGGCACCTCCACCAAGCCGGCCACGGGATCGCAGACAAGGCCCAGCAGATTGCTCATGGCTATGGCGAAGGCCTGGGCGCAGGCATCAGGATCGCCTCCAGCACCCTCAACCGCTGCAGCGGCAGCCATGCCGGATGCGCTGCCCACTTCGGCCTGACAACCGCCTGTAGCTCCGGAGATCATCGCCTTGTTGGCGGTAACCAGACCGAAAGCCCCTGCCGTGAACAGGCAGCGAATCAACCCATCGTCATCCAGCCCCATTCGATTCTTGAGCACTGTGAGCACGCCGGGCAGAGTGCCCGAAGAGCCGGCGGTAGGCGTCGCGCAGATGATGCCCATGGCCGCGTTGACTTCGTTGGTAGCCATGGCGGCCTCAACGGCCTGCAGCATGGCGTCACCGCTCAGGCTGGTTCGCGTCTTCCGATAATGCTCCAGCAGAGCCGCCTGGCCACCACTCAGCCCAGTCTTGGAAAACACGCCATCGCCCTGGGACCCCCTGGCAACAGCAGCCTGCATGACCTGCAGATTCCTGGCCATTCTTGCCCAGATCTGCTCACGGGTCTGGTGCGAACGTCGCACCTCCTCGTCGATGGCCACTTCAGATATCGACGATCCACGTTCTTCGGCCATACTCACGAGTTCAGCAATCGAAGTGAACATGCGCCATGCCTCCTAGTCGATATACATCATCCGGGACGAGTGACCCGCGATCTGCTTCTGTTGCTGCGTGGACAGCGGATTGTCCAAATCGAACTCGTACACCGCCATGCCGGCCGGACCCTCGGGCTCATACCTGGTCTGCTTGGTCACACCCTCTTCTCGAAGCAGATCGCGTATGCGCTCCAATCGCCGACCTACGCCCTTTTCGGATTCATCCACTTCCACCAGCAGGATGGGCAGAAGCCCTGGAGGAGTGATCTGGCAGCCGTCCAAGTTGATACGCCGTACCTCAATGGTCCCGCCCCCGATGGAACAAGCCGCGTATATCACCCGACCGGCTGGCCCCCGCAAGTCCAGGACAGCAGTATTCGGGTGGTCGATGGGGCTTGGTTCGTCCTCCTCGTGGAAGGTCAGATCCATGCCCTGCCTACGGGCGATGCCAATGGCATCAGGCACCCGGGGGTCATCCGGTGCAAAGCCCAGCAGGCCGCTGATGATGGCGTAGTCGGTACCGTGGCCGCTGTGCGTGCGAGCGAAAGAATCATAATAATGAACATCAGCACGGCTCGGAACACCCCCGGCAAGGATGTGTCCAACCCGACCAATGGCCACGGCCCCGGCTGTGTGCGAGCTGGAGGGTCCAATCATGATGGGACCTATGATGTCGAACACGCTCTTGTACTTATCCATGCCTGCCTCCTCTTCCCATACCCCCGGGCTTTCCCAGACTTCCAGCGCACGAAGCCGTCGCAACTCCATACCGAAGGGACCACATGGACCAAGTGCCATCTTAACTTTACGGTTTTCACCACTCAATCAGCTCATACTGTCAGCGTGATTGCTGTAGAGGGTTCGTTCACGTCGGACACGCCCAGAGGCTTCGGGTCGGCACGGCGCGCAAAATGGAGTCATGCCAATTCCAGCGGTCGTCATCCTCGCCATCCTGGCAGCGGCGGCCATTGTCGTCACTGCGGTGGTGCTGATCGTCCGCGCCCAAAGACGGCATAAGTTCGCCATGCAGATACTGGCCCGAGACGACGACCAGCTCAGCTACGCCTTCGTCATCAACCCCTCCAAGCCCCAGGCTGCTGCCGCCCGCGAACGCATCCAGCAATACTGCCGGGACAAGGGCATCCGCGAATTCAGCTTCATCGAAACCCAGTTGGATCGGGACGGCAGGGCCTGCGCCCGCATGGCACTGGAGCGTGGGGCCAACGTAGTCGTTGCCGTGGGCGGGGACGGGACTGTACGCACCGTAGCCAGTGCCATGGCTTCCAGCGATCATGTCATGGGCATCATCCCAATCGGGACCGGAAACCTCTTCGCACGGAACATGGGCATTCCAGTAGGCGATCTGGACGCCGCCCTGGCCGTGGCCACCTCGCACGGGTCCACCCAGGTGGATGTGGGCCGCATGACCCTCCTTGACGCAGACAGTAAGGAGCAAGGTCGTGGTCACGCCTTCCTGATCATCGCTGGCATCGGCTTCGATGCTCTAATGATTGACGACACCGACCCTAATCTGAAGAAGACGGTCAGCTGGCTGGCCTACTTCATCAGTGGCGCCAAACATTTGTTCGCACCCAAGTACACGGCCGACATCTCCATCACCCGGCCCGACCAGGTCACACAGACCAACACATCAGTGACCTTCCGCACCTTCATGGCCGGCAACTGCGGGGAGATTCCAGGATTCTCCCTGATGCCCGATGCCTCCTACGATGACGGCATCCTGGACTTCGAGATCATCGACACCTCCGCCGGCTTGATCGGCTGGGCCAACCTCTTCGGGGACGTGATGCATCAGACCATAACCCGCAAGACCAGCCAGAGCCCCCTGTCGACCAACTCCACCATCGTCCAGCTACAGGGGACCAAGGCGGAGATCCGCCTGGAGAAGCCGGCCCTGGCTCAGGTGGACGGAGACATTCTGGGCGAGACCTGCCACATCGCACTCAGCGTGGAGCGTCAGGCCCTGGACGTGCGGGTGCCCCAGTCCGACTGAGACCGAAAGAGCCTGTTGCCCATCTGTCCGCTTTCTCATGCCGGGGTGGCATGATGGGAGCCATGACAGCACAGAATGCGGGCAAGCCTGCCAGCCCAGAAGATCTGATCAACGTCGACGATCTGATCGGCAGGTACTACGATTTCATCCCCGACCCTTCAATTCCCTCCCAGCGGGTGTCCTTCGGCACCTCCGGGCATCGCGGCTCCGCCCTGACCACCTCCTTCAACGAGGCCCACATCGTGGCTATCAGCCAGGCCATTGCCGAACAGCGCACCAAGGACGGGATCACTGGACCGCTCTACCTGGGCCGTGACACCCACGCTCTTTCCCTTCCCGCCTGGAAGACGGCCATCGAGGTCCTGACCGCAAACGGAGTACGGGTGCGCATCGATGCCAATGATGACTACACTCCCACCCCCACCGTCTCCCAGGCCATCCTGACACACAACCGGGCAGCTGACGGCACCCAGCGCTTCTCCGGCGGGGATCTGGCCGACGGCATCGTGGTCACTCCCTCCCACAACCCGCCTACCGATGGCGGATTCAAGTATGACCCGCCCACAGGCGGTCCGGCTCCGGCCAAAACCACCAACGCCATCGCCCAACGGGCCAACGATCTCCTGGGCGACTACAGGCAGGTCAAGCGGATTCCTTTTGAGGATGCCATCAAATCCGACCTGGTGGAGCGCTTCGACTACCGGGAGCATTACGTGACCGACCTGGGCAATGTCATCGACTTCGATCTGATCAGATCCTCCGGAGTCCGTCTGGGCATCGACCCGCTGGGCGGCGCCTCAATCAACTACTGGCCGCTGATCAATGAAAAGTACGGCCTGAACATTGGTGTCGTCAACCCGGAAGTGGATCCGACCTGGCGGTTCATGACCATCGATCACGATGGGAAGATCCGCATGGATCCCAGCTCCCCCTATGCCATGAAAGGGCTGGTGGATCGCCTCAACGCCGGAGCCTGGGACTCCTACGACCTGGTGGGGGGCACCGATCCGGACGCCGACCGGCATGGCATCGTCTGTCCAGGAACCGGGGTCATGAATCCCAACCACTACATCGCCGTCTGTGTGGAATACCTCTTCTCGGGCAACCGTCCCGGATGGCCCCATGGTGCCGGCATCGGCAAGACCCTGGTTTCCTCCTCCCTGATCGACCGCGTGGCCGCATCCATCGGTGCCAGGCTGATCGAGGTACCTGTGGGCTTCAAGTGGTTTGTCGACCCCCTCTTCAAGGGCGAGGTGGCCTTCGGCGGCGAGGAGAGCTCCGGAATGAGCTTCCTGCGCAGGGACGGCCATGTCTGGACTACCGACAAGGACGGGCTGATCCCCGACCTCCTGGCTGCTGAAATCACAGCCAAGACCGGCAAAAATCCGGCCCAGCTCCACCAGGAGCAGGTGGAGCGCTTCGGCCAAAGCTGGTACAAGCGGGTGGACACCCCGACCACATTGGAGCAGAAGCAGAAGTTCGCCCAGCTGAACGGCGACGATGTGACGGCCTCCACGCTGGCCGGCGAACCCATCACTGCCAAGCTGACCGAGGCTCCGGGCAATGGGGCCAAAATCGGGGGCATCAAGGTGACTACCCGGAACAACTGGTTCGCTGCCCGCCCCTCCGGCACCGAGAACATCTACAAGGTCTATGCGGAATCCTTCGTTTCGCCTGAGGCCCTGGACCAGGTTCTGGACGATGCCGACCAGGTGGTCGCCAAGGCCCTGAGCTGAGTTCCAGACAAGACCGCATGCACCTGCCCGCAGTACTCATCGCTGGCACGGGTGCTTTCTATCTGTCTGTCTAGGCTGGAGCCATGACCAATGACAAGAACCTGGTCGTCTCGACCGACGGCAGCGCACTGAGCAACCCCAATGGCCCCATGGGCTGGGCCTGGGCCGATCACGAGGGCGGCGACGCAGATGCAGGCGGCGCCAGCAACGGCACCAATCAGATTGGCGAGCTATGTGCCGTGCTGCAGGCGTTGCGAGCCCACCCAGGCGAGCGCCCGCTAGTCATCGAAACCGACTCCCAATACGCCATCAACTGCTCCACCACCTGGGTGCCCGGATGGAAGAAGAAGGGCTGGAAGAACTCCCAGGGCAAGCCGGTGAAGAACCGCCCCCTGATCGAAGCCATCGACCAGGAGATCCAAGCACGGCCGGGATCGGTCAGGTTTGTCTGGGTCAAGGGCCACGCCGGCGACACCTTCAACGAGAAAGTGGACACTCTGGCCCGCGGCTACGCCACAGCTGCAGGCAAGGGCGAGCGGGAAGGCTGTCTGCCCATCGAGGGATGGCGTTCGCTGCTGGCCTCTCCCTATGCCAAGGGCACGCAAGTGCCGTCCGCAGTCAAGACTGAACTGGACGGAGGGCCCCAAGTTCTGGACAAACTGGGCCGCAAGAAGGTCGGCCTGGACCAAGAGGAGCAGAAAGACCTGGCCGAAACCGCTGTCGAAGCCGAATCTGTGGAAGCAACATTCCCCCAGTCGCCAAAGACGTGGGATATCGAAGAAAGCCAAACCACAGTATCGGATCCAGGCGATGAGGCCATCAATGGCACACCCGACCCCGACATAGCCGATGGTCAGGAAGACGAACTCGCGCCGGCTTTCAAGGACACCTCAGATACCGACACGGCTGACCAAGAGACCAAGAACTCCGGCGCCCGGGGACTGAGAGCCAGCGGCCGTATCCGCATCACGCCGCCCCCATCCGGCAGCAGCATGTTCACGGGACAGGACCTGCATATCGTCGGGAGCATCGATATAGATGCAGACATCGATCCTGACGGCTACCTGACCATTCAGGAGTCGCCTTTCCGCCTGCACGCCATCGAAGTGGAGGATTGAGCGGCTCATGGACCGTCAGGGGCCATCGTCTAGACTGGAGTGAACCTGAATCAACAAGACCCGCAGACATCAGCAGTTGAGCGCATGCGGGCATGAAGGAGCGTGTATGGACAAGACCGAGCAGGACAGACTGAAGAAGGCCGCCGGCGTCGAGGCGGCCAAGCTGGTCGAGAACGGCATGACCGCCGGACTGGGCACCGGATCCACGGTCCGGTTCTTTGTGGATGAACTGGGACGGCGCGTGAAGGAAGAGGGTTTGGAGTTCACCGGCGTGACCACCTCCCGGCGGACCAAGGAACAGGCCGAAGGCTACGGAATCCGCATCGTCGACATCGACCAGGTTGATCATATCGATGTCACCATCGACGGGGCCGACGAGGTCGACAAGGACTTCAACGGCATCAAGGGCGGCGGCGCAGCCCTGCTCTGGGAGAAGATCGTAGCCGTCAACTCTCGAAGGATCGTCTGGATTGTGGACGAGTCAAAGGTGGTCGACACCATCGGCCGCTTCCCGCTGCCAGTGGAGGTCATCCCTTTCGGCGAGCGCCACGTCCTGGATCGTTTCAAGGAGCGCGGCTATAACCCAGTACTGCGGCTGGACGGCCAGGGGCAGCCGGTTCTGACGGACGAGCACAACCACATCATCGATCTGCATCTGGATCGGATCGAGCACCCGCAGGATCTGGCCCAGGACCTGATCACCACCGTGGGTGTCGTGGAACACGGCCTCTTCCTCAACATGGTCGACACAGTCATCGTGGGCGACCCCAACGGGCCCCGGGTCATGACCAACGCCAACAAGTGAGCGTCAGCAATCATCTCCTCCCCTACTGGTTGAAGGCATCCTGCTGGCCACGCTGACCGGCGATGATATACACGAAGCCCCCCGCGTCCATTCGATGCGGGGGGCTTCGTTGACCCTGATGGGCCATAAGTCATAAAGCTACTTGCGCTGGTGACGAGTCTTGCGCAGCAGTTTGCGGTGCTTCTTCTTGCTCATCCGCTTGCGGCGCTTCTTGATGACAGAACCCATCCGAGCCTCCGATCCTTAGTTACCTGGAAGTGTCCAACTTGCTTATCGTACACCGCTTGCGGGACGACTAGAGCGGAAAGGCCTTGTAAAAAGCCTCCAGCGCAGTCCGCTGGCCCTGGGCGCGGAAGACCACCGTATCATTCTGCCAGATGACCAGGGCCTTGTGCTCGTCGTCGCCATCCGCCTTCTCTAGGTAGGATCCAGTGACCGTGCCGCCGCTGCGAACATTGCCCGAGGCCAGCTCCTTGCCGGACATGCCCGTGGACTGGCTGTCATAGAGCGCCTTGGCATCTTCGCTCCTGGACCACTGAGCCAGGTGGAGGGTCACATCCCCGCCCGACTTGCCGGATGAGTAGACCAGGTTGTACTCCTCAATAGGTGTACGGGTGCTCCACTCGCTGTCGGAATCCGCTTTGACGCGGGCGAACTCGCCCACCGTATCAGGCATTGCCTTGAGCAGCTCGGAAGCCGAATCAGGCAGGGGAACCGCCTTGGCCTTGGGGCTGCTGGCTTGCGAGGGCTGTGAGGAGGCGGAAGCCGAGGCCTCGGTGACGGGCTCTTGGCTGCGCACCGCCCAGTGAGGCCAGACGAAAGCCGATAGGAGCACCAGGACCACCACCGCCGCCAGGGCGATGACCAGACCGATCCGTCGACGGCGCTGCTTGGCATGCGCGGAGGAATCAGAGGAAGAGGACACGGGTGTAGAAGGATTCTCAGCCATACCTCCATTCTCTCATGCACAGGGTGTCGGCACTGCGAAGATGACGTAAAAGCCCAGCTCCTCGTCCCTGAATCCCGATAGCGTGCAGGTATGGCCAAGACGACGACGCAATACGTGTGCACGGAATGCGGCTGGACCGGCGGCAAGTGGTTCGGACGCTGCCCTGAATGCGGCCAGTGGGGAACCATCGAGGAATTTCATGAAGCCCGTGTCGTAGGTGCAGGCGGTGGTCTGTCCTCCTCTGGCGGCAGCCATACGGCACCTGCGCCCCCGAAGACCGGCCTGGCCCGGCCCATCACCCGGGTAGGCACGGACCAAGTAAAGCGTATTCCCACAGGATTTGAGGAGTTCGATCGGGTCCTGGGAGGAGGCATCGTACCAGGATCGGTCATCCTCTTGGCCGGCGAACCGGGCATCGGTAAGTCCACCCTCCTGCTGGAGACCGCTGGCCGTGTAGCCGACCTGGGCGACCAGGAAGACAAGGTGCTTTACATATCCGGCGAGGAGTCCCAGGCTCAGGTGCGAATGCGGGCAAGTCGGGTGGGAGCGCTCAAGGATTCACTGCTACTGGCTTCGACGACCGACCTGGCCACGGTGCTTGGGCTGATCGAGCGCGAGAAGCCAGCACTGGCCATCGTGGACTCCGCCCAGACCATCGTCTCCAGCCAGGTCGACGGCATCTCCGGGGGCTCCACCCAGGTACGCGAGGTAGCCATCAGCCTGATCGACATGGCCAAGTCGCACGATATCCCCATCCTTTTGGTAGGCCACGTGACCAAAGACGGATCCATAGCCGGGCCGCGGACTCTCGAGCATCTGGTTGACGTGGTTTGCCAGTTCGAGGGCGATTCACAGACCGCCTTGCGCTTGCTGAGAGCCGTCAAGAACCGATTCGGCCCCACCGACGAGGTGGGCTGCTTCGACATGGGCGAGCAGGGCATCGAAGAAGTCAGCGATCCCACCGGGCTCTTCCTGTCCACGGCCGGGCAGGAGGTGGAGGGCACCTGCGTGACCTTTACCTTGGACGGCCACCGCAGCCTACCCATCGAAATCCAAGCTCTGGTCACCTCCTCGGTTCTGCCCACTCCCCGTCGCAACACCAACGGAATCGATGCCAACCGCCTGGCCATGCTGGCAGCGGTGCTCTACCGACACGGCCGAGTCAACCTGCTGACACGGGACTTGTATGTGTCCACCATCGCCGGCGGGCTGGCCAAGGAGCCCGGATGTGACCTGGCCATCGTGGCCGCCCTAGCTAGTGCAGCCAAGTCCCGGCCCATCCTGCGCACGACCTGTGCAATGGGCGAAATTTCGCTGACCGGGCAGGTCAGGCCTGTGCCTCAGCTCAACCACCGGCTGCAAGAGGCCGCTCGCCTGGGATTCACCCGGGCGCTGGTCCCGCCCGACCGACATTCAGGAGGCCGAAAGCCCATTCAGGGATTGGAAGTGATCGAAGTCACCTATCTTGCCGAGGCTCTGGAGGCTCTGGGGCTGGTCTGAAAAGTGGCCGCTGATCCCCTATCGCACCATAAGGCGTTCACCTGCCGACTCGTTAACCTGCCGGACTAGGATGGAGTCGCCGGAAGACCGACACTCATCATCATCGCGAGGAGCAGATCAGCATGACCATCTTCACCAGGAAAACCATACGCAGGCTGACGGCGGCCGCACTCACGACAGTCACGCTCATGGCCGGCGCGGCCTGTGGCTCCTCATCGAGCAACAGCGGGCAGTCAGCGGACAAGCAGGACATCACCCAGCAGACCATCAATCCCGGCACCCTGACCATTGCCACTGGAGACCCTGCCTACGCCCCCTACGTGCAGGACAACAAGCCCGAATCCGGCAAAGGCTACGAGGCTGCCGTGGCCTATGCAGTAGCAGAGAAAATGGGATTCGACAAGGCGCACGTCACCTGGACCAGAACAACCTTCGACGCCGCCATCGCTCCGGGAAGCAAGGACTACGACCTGAACATCCAGCAATTCTCCATCACCCCGGAACGTCGGCAGGCCGTGGACTTCACTCCCAGCTACTACAACTCCACACAGTCGCTGGTGGTCAGAAACAGCTCTCCATATGCCTCCGCCACCTCCCTTGCCCAGATCAAAGACGCCAAGATAGGAGCCATGGTCGGCTCCACCTCCTACGAGATGGCCCACAAGCTGGTCAAGCCTGACATCGACACCTTCAACGACGACGTGGCCTCGTCACAGGCCTTGGACGCCAATCAGATCGACGCGCTTGTCGTGGACACCCCTTCAGCCGTAACCATGGTCGATTCCGGGCAAGTCAAGAACGCCAAGATTCTCGGGCAGATCAAGGGTTCGCAGGACCCGGAGGGCATGGGCATAGTTCTGCCCAAGGGGTCCAAGCTGACCTCGGCCGCTTCCAAGGCTGTCACCACCCTGAAGAAGGATGGGACACTGGACAAGCTGCAGAAGCAGTGGCTGCACGTCTACACCTCCCTGCCTACCCTGGGCTGAGAGAAGAAAGGAAACCTTGTCGTTCATGGCCACCTCGGCACAGGACGCGGTCAGCGATATTCAACGGGAACGGGAACGCTACGGCCGTCGACAGAATCTGCGCTCCGTGGCAGTCAGCATCGCCAGCACGCTTGTACTGGCTCTGCTGATCGCCCTTGGGTTGCACGCCTCACCCGGCTGGCCCCGAGTCAAGCAGTCGTTTTTCTCCGGCGCCTACTTCGCGAAAGCCTTCCCTAAGGTCCTCCAGGGGCTCTGGCTCAATCTGGAGGTCCTTTTCTTCGCGGTCATCGGCGTGGCCCTGCTGGGCACCCTCCTGGCCATGATCCGCACCAGCCGAAACCCGCTGCTCTTTCCCCTGCGGGTGCTGGCCCAGGTCTACACCACAATTATGAGGGGCATCCCCATGATCGTGGTCCTCTACCTGATCGGCTTCGGCATTCCCGGACTGGCCATCTTCAACCGGATTCCGGCAGCCCTGCTGGGCACCGTGGCGGTCATCCTTTCCTATTCGGCCTACATCGCTGAGGTACTGAGGGCCGGCTTCCAGGACGTCGGCCCCTCCCAAAGGGCGTCAGCACGCTCACTGGGCCTGACCTCGGGGCAGACCATGCGTCTGGTCGTCATCCCCCAGGCCCTGCGCAAGGTGGCTCCGGCACTGATGAACGACTTCATCTCCATGCAGAAGGACGTGGGGCTGATCTCGGTTCTGGGAGCCGTCGACGCGGTCAGGGCGGCCCAGATCATCGTGGCCACCTCCTACAACTTCACCCCCTACGTGGTGGCTTCAGTGCTCTTCATCGCCACCTCAGTCCCCTTCATTCTTCTCAACGACTGGTATTCCAACCGGCTGCGCAAGCGCGAACAGAGCGGAGGCATGGTATGAGCGAACAGGCAGGCGCCAAACAGGACCAGCCAGTGCTCCGTTTGGAGGACGTGCGAAAGACCTACCCGGGGGGCAACAAGGTCCTGCGCGGCATTTCCATGACCATCATGCCTCATGAAACCGTGGCCCTGCTGGGTCCCTCCGGGTCGGGCAAGTCCACCCTGATGAAGTGCATCAACCTGTTGGAGACCGTCAACGATGGACGGATATGGCTGGGCGGCACCGACATCACGGATCCCAGGATCAACCAGGATGCCTGTCGGGCCAGAATCGGCGTGGTCTTCCAGCAGTTCAACCTCTTTCCCCACATGAACGTCCTGAAAAACGTGACCTTGGGGGCCATCAAAGTTCACGGCATGCCCAAGGACCAGGCCAGGGAGCGGGCCCTGGAACTGCTGGATCGAATCGGCATGAAGAAGAAAGCCGGAGCCTACCCCGATCAGCTCTCCGGCGGCCAGCAGCAGCGGGTGGCCATCGTCCGAGCCCTGATGACCGACCCGGAACTTCTCCTGCTGGATGAGATCACCTCAGCCTTGGACCCCATGCTGGTAGGCGAGGTCCTGGCCATGGTTTCGGAGCTGACCGCCGGAGGCACCACTATTCTCATGGCCACCCACGAGATGAGTTTCGCCCATCATGCGGCCAACCGGGTTGTCCTGCTGCTGGACGGCGTCATCGCCGAGAACGGAACGCCGCAAGAGGTCATGGACGAGTCTGAGAATCCGCGAACCAGGGAGTTTTTCAGCCACTTCCGAGGGCTGTGAATTCCAAGGTTCCTACAGTCTTCAGTTGACGGAAAACACTCTTCCTGCTGCTTTGGTCAGCTCCAGGGTGCGATCGGCATCCAGGGCCAACTGTCGTTTGAGGGGCTCCTCGCCCGCATACCGTTTCTGACTGCGCAGACGGCTGAGGAATTCCACCCGGACCCAATGGCCGTACAGGTCCACCCAATCCGGCCGGACGGCATTGGCCTCCAGGATTCTTGGCATTTTCTGGCCAGGAGCCAGGAAGGTCTCCTTGGTGCCGATGGAGATGGCGGCAGGCATCCGCCAGGGCGAGCCCTGAGCCAGCCGCCCCTCCCGTCCCTCCGGCGTCGCCATAGGATCCGTAGGCAGACCCAGGTCAACCAGCCAGCCTGCATAGACTCCATCTGCGGGCATCATCCCCTGGCTGTCGGGAGCAAGATTGGCAGTCGGGAATCCCAAGCGGCGACCCCGCTGCTCCCCATGGACCACTGTGCCTTGAACCATGTGCGGCCGACCCAGAATATCCAGGGCCGCATCCACATCACCATCCAGGATCAACTGCCGAAGGTGGGAACTGCTCCAGGCTCGTACACGACGTCGCTCCAGGCCGTCAGCGTCAGGCAGGGTGCAGTCGCCGGGTCCCTGGTCGTCCACTACTTCCAGGTTGAACAGTCCCGTGTCCGCCAGATCGCCAATCGCCTTGATATCACCGACCCGCCCTGCGCCCATCTGCGCATCGCTACCCAGAACCAGCGTTCGCATGGCCAGCTGTTCGGTAAGCTGCTTGAGGAAGAATCGATAGGACTTGGCAGCAAAGGCCAGCGTGTATCGGACCACCACAACCTGATCCAGCCCCATCTGGGCCATCAGCCTCAGGCGCTCCTCCAGAGGCATGATCTGATCAGGGTCATGGCGAATCAGGTCCAGGGGCGGTTCGGTCATGTCATGGCCGTCAGCGTAGCTATGAACCAGTTTGGGACTTGGGTCGAAGACCAGGGCCATGGGCCGATCCTGATTCTTGGCAGCGAGCTCGACCACCCGGCGCAGTAGGGCCTGATGACCCCGGTGCATACCATCGAAGACACCGATGGTGACCACGCTGGACCGGGCCCCCAAGGTTCCCGGCCACCTGACAATGCCCGACTCGTTCGGGCTGACCTGGCTGACCTTCATCCGCTTCCCATCACTTAGTCATGGCGGCCCCCGAACCCGGGCACCGAAAATTCCTTAAGCACTGTATTCCCACCGTCGCACCCTGGCAAGACCCTGGAGCTAAACACGAACCTACGCACTCAGGCCTCGGGGTGGAAGACCACATCCGGCTTGGCCCCGCCTCGTGAACCGGGCGCCAGGATAGCAGCCAGCCGCTGCTCGCCCTGAGGCCCTGCCAGGGCAGCTGTGGGCCCAGTGACAGGCAGATCCAAGAATCCGCCGTTGGAGACTCTGACGGCCTGGTCGGCATCCAGGTTCAGGACAGGCATGCTCATGCGTGCCGCCTGCGCCAGGTCAAGCGAGCCATCCAACATCGCCTGCCGGTCGCGGTCCAGGACCATGCGACTGCGAACAACCGTCTGACCTTGGCGGTTCCGGTAGGTGTGAGGGACCACATGACCGCCCAGAACCCTGGATGCCAGGTCGGAATCCTCCAAGTCGAATGGACCCACACGAATCCTTCTTAGGGCCGTCAAGTGACCGCCCAGATCCAGGCGTTCGCCCAAATCACGAGCCAGGGCGCGGATGTAGGTGCCGCTGGAGCAGGACACCTCAACATCCACATCGACCACCTTGACTCCCTGATCGGGCAAAGCCACACGGCGAAAGTCAAGCAGATTGAAGGATGCAATCCGAATGCGTCGGGGCTCCAGCTTGACCTCCTGGCCTGCGCGAGCCAGATCATAGGCTCGCTTGCCCTTGACCTTGATGGCAGAGAATGCATCAGGCACCTGGTCAATCCAGCCGGTGAAACAGCGATCAATCAGATCCTGCAGATCCGGGGCTGTCAGATCATCCACCCTCTGCGCAGCTCCAGGACGCACCGGCAGCAAATCACCGTCCGCGTCGTCCGTGGTGGTAGCCAGTCCCAGGCGAACAGTGGCTCTATAGGTTTTATCATGGCCGACGATGACCGTCAGCAGGCGCGTGGCCTGGCCGAACCCTATGACCAGCAGACCAGTAGCCATGGGATCCAGGGTTCCTGCATGGCCTACGCGACGCATGCCAAGGCCAGAACGAACTGCAGCCACCACGTCATGGCTGGTCACACCGCTCGGCTTATCGACAAGGATGATGCCCGAGGTCGGTTCACCGGTGCCGGACTCCATACCATCCGATGACTCGGAAGCCTCTGCCCCACCGATGCCTTCAGCGGTCGGTTTCATCCGCACCCTCTGCCGCAGGTTCATCAGTGACGGAGTCCGACTCATCGGTCTCTTCCTCATCGTCATGCCTGTATGGATCAGGGTCGCCCGCATAGCTGGCATTGACCCGGGCTTTGGCCATGGCCTCGTCCCGCTGACGAGCAACAGTCAGCACATCCTCAATCTCGGTCGCCTCGGCAGGCACCTCATCGTAGATGAAGCGCAGCGTAGGCGTCAGCCGCAGACCGGCCCGAGCACCGACCAGGGTGCGCAGCCTGCCCGAGGCCTGCCGCAGAGCTTGCTGGGCGCGCTTGCGCTCCCCGGCCTCATGGCCCGACCGACCCAGCTGGGTCCAATAGATTTTGGCTATCTGCAAATCGTTGGTGACCCGAACCTCAGTGACGGTGACCCCTGCCAGGCGCTTGTCGTGCATCTGGGACTCCAGCGCAGAGGCTACGACCCGTTGTATCAGGGCCGCTATGCGTACAGCGCGGGGATTTCCAGCCATCATGATTCCTTTCTCGAACCGTCCATGACCAATCGTCGCATTCATGGACATCCGCCCCGGCCAGGGAGTACCCAGACCGGGGCGGATTGCCACGGACCCTCCGACATGTGGTCGGATGGTCAACAGGCTCTACTTACGTTCCACTTCCTGCATCTCGTAGGTCTCGATGATGTCGCCCACCTCGATGTCGTTGAAGGAGCCCAGGTTGATGCCAGCCTCGTAGCCTTCGGACACCTCGTTGACGTCGTCCTTGAACCGGCGCAGGGAGGAGATCTCCAGGTCGTTGATAGTGACCACCCCATTGCGGGCGATTCGTGCCTTGGTGCCCCGCTTGACGGTGCCGTCCTGAACCATGACGCCTGCGATGTTGCCGAACTTGGAGGAGCGGAAGATCTCGCGGATCTCCGAGTGGGAGGTGGTGACCTCCTCGTACTCCGGCTTGAGCATGCCCTTGAGCGCGGCCTCGATGTCCTCGATGGCGTTGTAGATGACCGAGTAGTACTTGATCTCCACGCCCTCGCGGTCGGCCAGCTCCTGGACCTGCCTGTTGGGCCTGACGTTGAAGCCGATGATGACGGCCTTGTCGACCGTAGCCAGGTTGACGTCGTTCTGGGTGATGGCGCCCACGCCCCGGTGGATGACCTGAATCCCGACCTCGTCGGAGACTTCGATCTTCATCAAGGAGTCCTCCAGCGCCTCGACCGAGCCGGAAGAGTCGCCCTTGATGACGATGTTGAGCATGTCCACCTCGGACTTGGCGAACTGCTCCTTCAGGCTCTCCAAGGAGACCACCTTGCGGCGCTTGGCCAGCTGAGCGGCGCGGGCCGAAGCCTCGCGCTTCTCGGCGATCTGACGAGCGGTGCGATCGTCGGGCGCAACAAGGAAGAGGTCGCCGGCGGTAGGCACCGAGGTAAGCCCCAGAACCTGGACGGGGGTGGAGGGGCCTGCAGCATCCATCTGCCGACCGTTCTCGTCCAGCATGGCACGCACACGGCCATAGGCCGATCCAGCCACAATGGCGTCGCCCACATGCAGGGTCCCCTGCTGGACCAGCACAGTGGCCACAGCTCCACGGCCCTTGTCCAGACGGGCCTCGATTGTGGCGCCGCGGGCGTCCATGTCGGGGTTGGCCCGAAGGTCAAGGTCGGCATCGGCAGTCAGCAGGACAGCCTCCAGGAGCTTGTCCACATTGGTGCCCAGCTTGGCAGAGATGTCGACGAACATGGTGTCGCCACCATACTCTTCGGATACCAGGCCGAACTCGGTCAGCTGACCGCGCACCTTCTGGGGATTGGCTCCCTCGACATCAATCTTGTTGACAGCCACCACAATGGGCACATGAGCTGCCTGGGCGTGATTGATGGCCTCGACGGTCTGCGGCATAACGCCGTCGTCCGCGGCTACCACCAGGACAGCCACATCGGTCAGCTCGGCACCACGGGCACGCATTGCCGTAAAGGCCTCGTGGCCAGGGGTATCCAGGAAGGTGATCTTGCGATCCTCACCGTCCAGGGTGACCGTGGCTTGGTAGGCCCCGATGCGCTGGGTGATGCCGCCAGCCTCCTGGGTGGTCGTGTTGGTCTTGCGGATGGTGTCCAGCAGCCGGGTCTTGCCGTGGTCGACATGGCCCATGACCGTGACCACCGGAGGCCTGGGCTGCAGGTTCTTGTCATCCTGGTCCTCACGTTCTTCGTCCAGGTTGATGTCGAACTGCTGAAGAAGCTCCTTGTCCTCCTCTTCGGCGGAGACGATGCGGATCTTCCATCCGATCTCGTCGCCCAGGATCTGGAAAGTGGCCTCATCCAGGGACTGGGTGGCCGTGGCCATCTCGCCCAGGTGGAAGAGCACCGTGACCAAGGCAGCAGGGTTGACGTTGATCTTGTCGGCCAGATCAGCCAGGGTAGCGCCCTGACGAAGCTGAACGGTACGACCGTTCCCTGCGGGGATGCGCACACCGCCGATGACGGGTGCTTTCATCTCCTGGAACTCATGCCTCTTCGCCATCCGGTTCTTGCGAGCCTTGGAGGACTTGCCTCCTTGGCGACCGAAAGCTCCAGCAGCACCGCCGCGACCGCGACCACCACGGCCTGAACCGCCGCGGAAGCCACCTGAGGGTGCTGACGAAGCGCCACCGAAACGGCTGCCGCCACCTTGGTGGGTCTGCTGGCCTGGACGGCTATGGCCCCACTGCCCTGGACGGGCACCCTGTCCGGTACGACCGCCACGACCGTTGCGGAATCCGCCCCGGCCTCTGCGTGAGTCGTTGACGGTAGGCCTGGCCATGGGGTGCGGCCTAGGAATGTCTGAAGGCATGGGGGCCTTCATCCCCTGCTTGCGGCTGAAAGGATTGTTGCCCGGACGAGGCGTGGATGCTCCCGGACGTGCGCCATGACGTGCTGGCGAAGCCCCGGAACCGCCGGAACGACCGTTGTTGTGCGAACCCTGGGGGCCGGGCTTGCCCATGGCTGAGGGCTTGGGCCCACGGGACTGGTTGCGCTGCTCATGCTCGTTGCGGTTACCGTGGGGGGCACCAGGCTTGGGGAAGTGGCCACTGGGACGCTGCTGACCCCGTGGCGTGTCGACACCAGCCGAGGGCCGACGGTTCTGTCCGGGCTTGGGCCCAGGTGTGGATTGCTGCTTGGTGCCGCCGGACTGCGAGCGGCCATGCTGACCCTGGCCGCTTCCATGATTAGGGCTGCCGGGGCGGGCATTTCGTGCAACGGCCTGGCCAGCGTCGCCCTGACCCTTCTGAGGGAAAGCATTCTTGAGTCGACGAACCACAGGGGCCTCGACAGTGGAGGATGCGGACTTGACGAACTCGCCCATGTCCTTCAATTTCGCCAGAACAGTCTTGCTGTCTACGCCAAATTCCTTGGCCAGCTCATACACGCGTGCTTTGGGCACTTACTTTCTCCTTACCGGACCGCGCATATGACCGGCGCGATCACTCTTTCATGACGGCGAACATATCCTGTCTCATCGTGCGACCATGATCGTGTTACCTCGTCTCTGTGCCGGGGCCGACGGCATGAACCACCGGACTCGGGATACCGGGTCCAGCATACTCGCGTCCTCGGATGTTTGCTTTCATGCGTCTTCACCAGCAGCCGAAGGCGATTGCGCCTGCAGCTCACGCAATTTTTGCTGGTGGGTCTCCTCGGACTCGATGCCGATCTTCCAGCCCGTCAGCTTGGCAGCCAAACGGGCGTTCTGCCCTTCTTTGCCAATTGCCAGAGAGAGCTGGGCATCCTTGATGAAGGCAATGGCCGTACGGTTGGACTCGCTGACGATCTGCACTTGGCGGACCACAGCTGGAGACAGGGCAGCAGCCACGAATTCAGCAGGATCCTTGGACCAGTCCACAATGTCGATCTTCTCGGGGCCCAGATTCTCCATGACGGCACGAACGCGAGCGCCGCCAGGACCGATCAGCGCACCCTTGGGATTGACTCCCTTGCTGTTGGCCCGGACCGCAATCTTGGTTCTGGCCCCGGCCTCACGGGCGATGGCCATGATGGAGACTGCACCGGAAACCAGCTCAGGCACCTCCCGCTCAAAGAGACGGCGAACCAGCTCCGGATGGGAACGCGACACGATGATTTCCGGCCCCTTGAGCCCACGGGAGACATTGACCACGTAGACGCGGATCCGCTGGCCATGCCGGTAATGCTCTCCAGGCACCTGCTCGCGGCGGGGCAGAATGGCCTCGACATTATCCACGGCCACATGCACATTGCCGGGGTCACTGGCATCCTGCTGCACGATTCCGGTGATCAGGTGACCCTTCTGACCCGAGAAAGCTCCGAAGACTCGCTCATCATCGGCCTCACGGAAGAGCTGGCGGATGACCTGGCGGGCGGTGGAGGCCGCCAGCCGATCAAAGTCCTTTGGTGTGTCGTCGTATTCCTCACCCAGGTCGTATCCCGGTTCGGGCTCTTCAGGCGTGGGTTCTCGAGCGATCTCGTCCTGTGCCCAGATGGTGAAAGTCCCCGCACGTTCGTCAAGCTCCACCCGTGCATGTTTTGCTGCGTGAGGCGACTTCTGATAAGCCAGAAGAAGAGCCTCGCTCAGTGCTTGATCCAAGGTCTCGGCATCAATCCCTTGTTCGTGTGCCAGCTGATGAATTTCAGCCAGGTCCAGTTCCATGTCAAGACCTCCTATGAAGTTATTCAGACTGCGCTTCTTTTAGTCTGCAATGCCTACTATTCTAGCCTTTCATGCAGACACTGCCGGTTCTTGAATACCACGGGTGGGCGAGTCATCGGCCGTCGATTCTAGCACGACGGATGAGGACCGGCATCGCAGTACTTCTGCTGGCTGTCACCCTATCAGGATGCGCACCTTCAGCGGTGCATGTCAGTCAGCACGATCCCGATAATCTCCGCCCCACTGCCTGCGAACAGGCATGGACGCGAGCTCGGCAGTCGGAACAGCTTCACAAGAATCAGTCAGACAACCGAGCCCAGGCCTGGACCCAAGCGGCCCGCGAATGCCCTGCCAGGCTGGATGAAGCCACAGTGCACGCAGCCCAGGCTTTGACGGCCTCCCAGGGCGGGCAGACCAATCGTCAAACGGCTACACTCAGACTGGTCCAGGCTGCACAGCGGTTGGATCCGCTGGCCAAGGCGCTGCCCGTCGAATTGGCCGATCAGGCCATCACAGGCGAAGACCGTTCCGGATTCGAACTCTCGGTCCTCGCGGCCCGCAAGACCGATGCCGCATGGATGCTGACCCTAGCCGATGCGCACACTGCAGCCGCCCAGATTCTGGCCGGTCACTCCAAGCACGATCCCAGGCAGGGAGTCTATCCCACCACTGATCTGCTGGCGCACCCCGACGAGTCCACCGACCCTGCCAACGGAATACAGACTCCTACTCCTGCCCTGATTGAAATGGATACGGCCCGGTCCCTTCTGGCCGTGGGGAGAAAACTGAACGGCTCCGCAGGCACCATACGAACTGATGTCAGCCAGAACGCGAAAAGCCACCAAGAGGCCACATCTGCCCTGATCGACATGGTTGTAGCCCACTTGTCCATGGCCATGAACCTCGGCTACCCTGCCACATCGTCAGCCCTGTTGCAGACACCAAAGCACTAGCGGCAAAGGCGGACCATCGACCTGCCGGTTCCGCCGATCGTTCACTCATAAGTTTCCGCATTCGTATATGCAAGCAATCCCTGCCCATGCATGACCAAAACCTGACCAATCGCGATCAAAGATCATCAAGCAAACAAATCAATTAGTACTTATCTACAGATTTCACGAAACTTTGCGGTGGCGACATCGGTTCAGACAGTGATATTATAGAACGTGTTCCATAGGAGCATTCCATAGGAACGCGGGGGGTATGAACCCGTGCAATGCAGGAGGCGACCCGGTGTTGACCATCGCATCGCCTTCTGCATTGGACGGTCTTTTATCTGCCTAAGATCAAGAATCAGAGCCATGTCAGTCCGAATAGCCAACGCAGGTATAAGGAAGACCAATTCCAGCTGAGAATCAACCAATCCACCGGTTGCCATGCTCAGTTATCATGCAAAACCAATCTTCCATGGACTGCATATCAGCGACAATAACGAAACCCAACTCCACGGGTTAGCCGCTGCAACTTGGGAATGCGGCAACAGTATTTACATACAAAAGGCCCCAACCGTCAGGTCAGGGCCAATGGGGGCGGTTGAGGCGAGATTCGAACTCGCGGAGGGAGTTGCCCTCACACGCTTTCGAGGCGTGCTCCTTAGACCGCTCGGACACTCAACCATGGTCGTTGCCCGACACTGCCGAACAACAACTTTTCTATTATGCCACAGAGTCCCTACCTGGCAAACGGCGTGGCGCAGTCAACGGTCGCTACAAAACAGCCCGGTGCGTCACAGTGTACGGCGGGCACGGATGGCCTGCGCTCGTTCAGCAAGCTGGTCATCAGGCGGGTAGGCTACTTGCTCCAGGGTCAGGCCCCGAGCAGCTATGGGACCAGTGGAACCTTCACGCAAGGGGTGGGCAATCTTGTCGGCAAACCATTGCACGGACCGGCGCCCCAGGCCCACCTGAATGCAGGCCGCGACCAACGAGCGGACCATGTTATGGGCAAATGCATCGGCTACGATCCGGAAGACGGTCAGCCCGGACTCCATGAAGGGCGGAAGGTATCCGACGGCACTCTGCTCCGGTTCAACACCGAACAGATTCACGGTCGGAACCAGGTCCCAGTGTGCTGCCTTGACCTTGCGGATGGTCGTGCCCCCAGGGTTTGGCCTGGCGAAGGATCCGAAGTCATGCAAGCCGATGCACTCCACTGCAGCCTCGTTCATAGCTTCCAGATCCAGGCTCCCCTCCAGGTCCAGCACATAACCCCGCATGCGTGGATCCCCCGGCCGACCCCCCTGGCTGACCCGATACAGGTAAGTGCGTTCCAAGGCAGAGAAGCGGGCATCGAAACCCATGGGAGCAGCTCGGAGCCCTAGCAGCACGATGTCAGCAGGCAACAGGTGGCGGAGACGGCGTTCCAGGGCCAAAACACCATCAACCCCCATATGTCCCTCGCAGGCCTCGAGCACAACTTCAGGAATGTCCAGGTGCGCCACCTGATGAGATGCGTGGACCCCAGTGTCGGTCCTGCCAGCCACGACCAGCCTTGGTTCCCAGACGACTTGACTATGGGAAACCTCGCCATCTGATTTGCGGGCTCCAGTTATCAGAGACAGGGCATGCTCGATGCAGCCTTGGACCGTGCGAAGCCCAGGCTGCCGGGCCCAACCGTGGAAGCCGCCGCCGTCGTAAGCCAGATCCATGCGCAGCCTGACAAGGGACATGTTCTTTTCCTGATGCTCCATCGAGACCTCCCTGGCACCTATGACAAACGGGGCCGGAGAGCCATGCTCCCCGACCCCGTCATCAGAACAAAGACCGATTACTCGGCGGCCTTCTCGGCATCCTCAGCCACGTCGGCGTCTTCCTCAGCCTGGGCTGCTGCCTGATCCGCCTTGTCAGCGGTCTGCTCCAGATCCTCAGCAGCCTGGTCGGCCTGGGCCACATCCTGATCGGACTCATTGGCCTCGACGGCCTGGTCGACAGCATCCTTGGCAGCGCCTTCGGCAACGGCAGCATCGGTGGCGGCAGCCACCTCGGCGTTGTCGTCCTTGGCGGCCACCTTGGCTGCGGACTCAGCCTCCTTGACCACGGCCTTCTTGGCAGACAGAGGCTCGGTGACCAGCTCGATCACGGCCTGCGGGGAGTTGTCTCCACGGCGGGGCGCTATCTTGGTGATTCGGGTGTAGCCACCCTCACGCTGCTGCATTTGCTCAGCGATCTGCGTGAACAAGATATGGACCACAGACTTGTCGCGGATGACGCGCATGACGCGGCGGCGGGCAGGCAGATCCCCGCGCTTGGCGAAGGTGATCAGCCGCTCAGCCAGCGGACGCAGGCGCTTGGCCTTGGGTAGGGTGGTCGTGATGCGGCCGTTGGCGAAGAGGCTGGTGGCCATGTTGGCCAGCATCAACCGCTCATGCGCCGGGCTGGAGGCCAGACGTGGGCCCTTGCTAGGTTTTGGCATTGGATTATCTCCTTACGGCCCGGGAGGACAGGTGGGCATACGCCCGAACATCCGACTTCCCGGAATTTCTGTCAGCAGGCGACGGAACCCTTCCCCCTCGCCCGCTCATACGAAGGCTGCAATCCCTCACTCGTCGTCAGGCGAGAAGAAGGTGCCTCCCTCGAGATTATTAGTGTCGAAGCCCAGCGGTGAGGCCTTCAGCGACAGCCCCATGCCCTCAAGCTTCTCCTTGACCTCGTCGATGGACTTCATGCCGAAGTTGCGGATGTCCAGCAGATCCTGCTCGGTATGCGAGACCAGCTCGCCGATGGTGTGGATTCCTTCGCGCTTGAGGCAGTTGTAGGAACGCTGCGTCAGGTTCAGGTCCTCAATCGGCACGGACATTTGCGGATCAGCTTCTTCCACCTCAGGCTCGGGCCCAACCTCTACGCCCTCGGCCTGAGTGTTGAGCTCGCGGCAGAGGCCGAAGAGCTCGACCAGGGTCGACCCAGCGGACGCCACTGCATCACGCGGCGAAATAGCCGGCTTGGTCTCCACATCCAGGATCAGCTTGTCGAAATCCGTGCGCTGCTCGACACGGGTGGCCTCGACCTTGTAGCTGACCTTGAGCACAGGAGAATAAATGGAATCAACCGGGATGCGGCCGATCTCATCGTTGTCCTGCTTGTTGAGCTGGGCCTGGACGTATCCACGCCCACGCTCCACCGTAAACTCGATCTCCAACTCGCCATCCTCGGCCAAGGTCGCGATATGCAGATCAGGATTGGCCACGGTGACGCCTGCCGGCGGGGTGATATCCCCGGCTGTGGCCTCACCCTTGCCGCTCTTGCGCAAATACATGACCACAGGCTCGTCGTATTCGCTGGTCAGCACGATGCCTTTGATGTTGAGCAGGATCTCAGTGACGTCCTCCTCCACACCGGGCAGCGTGGTGAACTCGTGCAGGGCACCCGAGATGCGGACCGAGGTCACAGCCGCACCGGGTATGGAACTCAGCAGGGTACGACGCAGGGAATTGCCCAGAGTGTACCCGAATCCCGGCTCCAAGGGCTCGATGGTGAAACGGGAGCGCTGGGCATTGACGACTTCTTCAGTAAGAGTCGGACGCTGTGCAATAAGCACTGTTGCTATCCTTTCAGCTCCGACCGGTGGTGCACTCACCGGTCTTCGCGGGTGGATTCATGGGTTTTCTAGTGCTCAGACGCGACGGCGCTTGGGAGGACGAACGCCATTGTGTGCCTGTGGGGTCACATCCGAGATGGAACCGACCTCCAGGCCTGCGGACTGCAGGGAGCGGATGGCGGTCTCACGGCCCGAACCCGGGCCCTTGACGAAGACATCCACCTTCTTGACCCCATGCTCCATGGCCTTGCGGGCTGCGGATTCAGCGGCCATGCCCGCTGCGTAAGGAGTGGACTTGCGGGAGCCCTTGAAGCCTACGTCGCCGCCCGAAGCCCAGGCCACTACAGCACCGGAAGGATCGGTGATGGAGATGATGGTGTTGTTGAATGTTGACTTGATATGCGCCTGCCCGACCGGAACCGACTTGCGATCCCGACGACGAGGCTTGCGCGCGGCCTGCTTTGCTGCTGCCATTGATCCTCGTTTCCTTGTCACGAATAACGAATAACTAATTGCTAGTGCGAACCATCGGGGACCCTCATCCCCGCTTCGCATTCAGCCTTACTTGGTCGCCTTCTTCTTTCCGGCGACAGTGCGCTTGGGTCCCTTGCGGGTGCGGGCGTTGGTCTTGGTCCGCTGGCCGCGCACGGGCAGACCCCGGCGGTGGCGCTGGCCCTGATAGCAATTGATTTGGATCTTACGGCGAATATCAGCGTCGATCTCACGACGCAGATCACCCTCGATCTTGTAGTTTCCCTCGAGGTAATCACGCAGCGTAATGAGCTGCTCGTCCGTGAGATCCTTGACGCGGGTGTCCGGATTCACTCCGGTCGCGGCAAGTGTTTCCTTGGCGCGAGTACGCCCCACACCGAAGATGTAGGTGAGGGCTATCTCTATGCGCTTCTCGTTGGGGATGTCGACTCCGGCAAGACGTGCCATTGCGATTCCTTTTTGCTCTACGCAGGTCGTGCACCGAGTCTTCCGGTCTCCCGGCCCGGGCCTGCGCACCCGGGGTTCAGCCTATCGGCTGTGACTCAGCGCCTTTGGTGTTCGTTGCCGCTGGGAATCCGCTCAGCCCTGGCGCTGCTTGTGGCGTGGGTTTTTGCAGATCACCATGACGCGGCCGTGACGACGAATCACGCGGCAGTTCTCGCAGATTCTCTTCACACTAGGGCTGACCTTCATGGTTTTCCTTTGCTTGTGTACCTTGTTACTTGTACCGGTACGTAATCCGTCCGCGGTTCAGATCATAGGGACTCATTTCGAGCACCACCCGATCCTGGGGCAGAATGCGGATGTAATTCTTGCGCATCTTGCCGGAAATGGTGGCCAGCACCAGGTGCTTGTTCTCGAGCTCGACGCGGAACATCGCATTCGGGAGGGCCTCGACCACACGCCCTTCCACCTCGATCACACCATCTTTTGCCATAAGCCTTCTATCCGATCCTCGGCCGGTTACACGGCGCGCCGAAAGACACGCCAAATGGTAAGTATAGCATTGATGGACCCAAAATTGGGCAATAGCGTGTTGACACGACAAAAGGGCCGTCCGAACGGCTGTCGCTCAATCAGTATAGCAGTCGTTCAGACGGTCCGATAAGGACCCGAATCCCTCAGTCCTCAATGGCGATGTTCTGCGTGTTGTCAGCCGGCTCGATGCTGGTCTTGGGCAGGGTCACCTCGAGGGTGCCATTGGCGTAGTGAGCATGGATGTCCTCCTGGCGTACCTTGTCGCCCACATAGAAGCTGCGGGAGCAGGACCCTGTGTAACGCTCGCGCCGAATCCAACGGCCCTGATCGTCCTTGTCGCCCTGGTCGCTGTTCTTCTGCGCGGATACAATCAGGTAGCCGTCCTCAAGACGCAGGCCGATGTCCTTCTTGTCAAAGCCAGGCATGTCGATGGAGAGCTGGTACTGCCCGTCTTTCTCACGCACATCCGTGTTCATCAAGGGGCTGTTCAGCGCGTTCTTGGCGCTCTGACCCTGCCGACGCCCGTCACGCCAGTTGTTGAAGAAGGGATCATCGAAGAAGTCGCCGAAGATCGAATTGTTCATCAATGCGGGAAACATAGCCATAATCGCATCTCCTGATTCTCTAAGTCATCGTTTCTGCGGACCGGAACCCCAGACGGACATCCTGTCCTGTCCTCCCGGGCTCCCTGCCCTTCACTTTGTCCAAACCACGGGCCCCGGGTTCCATGCCCGATGTTCACCCAAGGAATAAAAGTTGAGTCGCGGAGACTCAACTTTTGCTAGCGGACTTGATTACTCTTCTTTGTTCTCTCATTCTTCGGGCCTTGAATGACCACATGTTAGACATTACGGGCCACAATTCTTGTGACGTAACTTTGGGGCATTTACCATAGGATAAGATTCCGCCAGCCCCCGTAGGCTCTTGAGGGCGGACCCAATCGTATGTGGACCGGACGGACCGGCCATTCCTAGTCAAAGGAGCTCAGATGCTCACCAACGAATACATCAAGCGCGTATACCAGCAGGTTGAGAAGCGCGACGGCGACCAGCCGGAATTCCTGCAGGCTGTGCGTGAAGTCTTCTCCAGCCTGGAGCCCGTGGTGGAGCGGCATCCCGAGTATGAGGCCAACGGCGTGCTGGAGCGCCTGGTCGAGCCTGAGCGTGCAGTCAAGTTCCGTGTGGCCTGGACCGACGATCAGGGCCATGTTCAGGTCAACCGCGGTTACCGGATCCAATTCAATTCAGCAATCGGTCCCTACAAGGGCGGCCTACGCTTCCACCCGACCGTGACCGAGTCGGTCATCAAGTTCCTGGGCTTCGAGCAGATCCTGAAGAATTCGCTGACCGGACTGCCCATGGGCGGTGCCAAGGGCGGATCCGACTTCGACCCCAAGGGCCGCTCGGATGCCGAGGTCATGCGCTTCTGCCAGGCCTTCATGACTGAGTTGCAGCGCCACATCGGGCAGTTCACCGACGTGCCCGCCGGCGACATCAACGTGGGATCCCGCGAGATCGGCTACCTGTTCGGTCAGTACAAGAGAATGCGCGACGAGTACTCGGGCGTGCTGACCGGCAAGGACCTGACCTTCGGCGGCTCCCTGGCCAGGACCGAGGCCACAGGCTATGGCCTGTGCTACTACACCCAGGAGGCCCTGCAGACGCTGCGCAAGGATTCCTTCCAGGGTAAGACCGTCGTCATCTCCGGCTCGGGCAATGTGGCCATCTTCGCCATCGAAAAAGCCCAACAACTGGGCGCCAAGGTGGTGACGGCATCCGACTCCAACGGATACGTCTACGATCCCAACGGAATTGACCTCGACGTCGTCAAGGACATCAAGCTGGGTCACCGCGGCCGAATTCGCGAGTATGCAGACCGCGTAAACTCCGCTCAGTACCACGAGGGCTGCAAGGGTGTTTGGACCGTGCCCTGCGACATCGCCCTGCCCAGCGCAACACAGAACGAAATCGACGAGGAATCCGCAAAGACCCTAGTCGCCAACGGATGCACCGTAGTCTGCGAGGGCTCCAACATGCCATCCACCCCCGAAGCCATCCAGGTCTATCAGGACAACAAGGTGCTCTACGGACCTGCCAAGGCCGCCAATGCCGGCGGCGTCGCAGTCTCCGGTCTGGAGATGAGCCAGAACTCGCTGCGCCTGCAGTGGACCTTCGACGAGGTGGACCAGCGGCTCAAGGACATCATGACTGGAATCTTCCAAAAGTCCTACCAGGCCTCCAAGGAATACGGGCATGAGGGCGACCTGATGCTGGGCGCCAATGTGGCCGGCTTCACCAAGGTGGCCGATGCCATGGTGGCCCAAGGCATCCTCTGAGAATAGGACTTAGACCATTTGAACATAAGGGGTCCGACCCGCTGAAATTGCAGGTCGGACCCCTAACTTAGGCGACCAGCTGGTCGATGACCTCGGGATCAATACTCTGACGCGGGTTGAAGTCCTTGGAGCCCAGATACCGATAGATGCTGGTCTGAAGGGCCTGAGCCTCCGGATACTCGGTCAGATTCTGCAGGCCCATGGAGGAGAGCAGAAGCCGGCCCTTACCGCAACGGCATTCCAGCAGCTGTGTCATGGGCCGCAGGTAGGCGTAGCTGTCCATCTCAGTGATGATGGATCGGTAGCGCTCAGGCAGGATGATGGCCCGCTGGGTGGCCATGGGCCACCACTGCCAGTCAGTATGCGAGTCGGTCGGGAAATCGACAAAAATAGGGTGGTCGGCTTGAATGAATTGCCCCATGGTGCCGCTCTGGTCCTTGAATGTCCCCACTGACCAGAAGTCCGTGGAGAAATGGGCCTGCACGGATCTGGGTAGGGACTGGGCCGTGGAGTCAGGACTCAGATAGACTGTGCCTCCCTGGTCCAGGATCCGACGCGCCTGTTGGTCAAACCTCCTGGCCTCGTACAGACCGCCTGGCCGTTCAGGCTTGCTGTCCCGGTAGACCCAGACCGGATAGACATTGGTCACGCCGTCGATCTCCAAACTCAGACGGCAGCGTTGGTTGCCTTCAACGCCATCCAGAGGCAGTTCGAAGGCTCCAAGATCGGTCAGCTTGCCCACCGGACAGGTAATCTGAGGGAAGACACGCTCCAGATCAACCCCCTGGCCTTGCAACTGCAGCCGAAGATCACCCTGCAGCGTGCGTCGGCCGTAGTTGGCCACTTTGACCGTCCCTGAGAGCTTCTCCCGGCTGGTATAGGCATAGCGATCCATGACTGCCAGCGGCAACTGGTCGGTGAAGAAGGACCGGAAGCGTTCAGGACGGGCGAAGGGAAATCGCTTGGGGTGCAGATGGGCATCCATCATGCCCACCAGAGCCGTGCCCTGTCCGGGAAAGTCCTGCAGACCCAGCAGCGAAAGTCCCGACATGGAAGGGGTTCGCAGGACGGACTCCACCTCCTCCCGGTAGCAGATCTGCGACAGTTCGCCTGTAGCGGCCACCCATTCCAGCCAGGTGCGCTGGTCCAGGCCAGATTCACGGACCCTGTCACGGATCATTGCGTAATTGTCAGGACGGGTGACTCCGGTGAACTCCTCAATCTCTCGGAAGTCTGGCAGCACTTCATACTGGCCGACCTCGAATCCATAGACCGGCACCTTGCACTCTTTGCGGACTGCCTGCATGGAGTCCTGGAAATTGTGTACAGTTCCCGGATGGGCAGCGTTGGTGGATCCGCGCATATTGGCGAAGCAGCAGCGCAGGTCGTGGCCCTTGTAGGACTCGGAGGTATAGACCTCGTTGCAGTCGTCACTGCCCAGCTGGCCATAGTGCGGATTGGAGGAATTGGCATAGAGCCGGGTGTCGTCAATGCCTCGTGCATCCTCAATCAGCTGAGCCATGCGCTGGTGGCCGGTCGCATCCGCAGACAGCTCGTTGCCCAGGGTGAGCATGACAAAGGAGGGATGGTTGGCCAGGAAGAGCAGCGTCTGCTCCAGTTCGGTGCGATAGTAGCGGTAACTCACATCCTCCTGGAAGGCATGATGGTAGTCCCAGTGGGAGAGCTCGGGCTGCATCATCATCCCCATCCGGTCCGCGGCGATGAAGGCTGCCTCGGGCGGGCAGTGCGAGTGGAAACGGACTACATTCACTCCGTATGACCGGTAGGCCTCCAGAATACGAATCCAGGAGCCCACGTCCATGGGCGGGAAGCCGGTCTGCGGAAACTCAGCGCAATTGGCCTCGCCTCGCAGGAAGAAGGCCCTGCCGTTCAGAGCCAGTCTCCCCTGCTCATCGGCTGCGAAGTCACGGATGCCGAAGTCCGTACTTACCCGCGAGAGCACCCTGGATCCGTCTGGCGGCAGGAGCTCGATTGCCATGCCATGCAGACAGCCCTGGTATTCGTCCCAGCGATCCGCATGGGCATCAAGCGGAAGATCGGGCCAGGTCAGTGTTCGCCGCCCAGGTTCCAGGTCTGCAGCGACCTCCAGCGGCTGGGCCAGTGCATCGGAAGAGAGTCTCAAACGACCATGGAATCCTTGGCGCGAATCCACATCAGCCTCTACGGTCAGCGCATCGCCATGGGGGTAGGCACGAATGCTATCTACAAAAGTGTCCTCCTCCACACGCAGACCAATGTTTCCCAGAAGCCCGTTCCAGTTGGTCTGGGTGTGGTCAGTGGCGGTCGAGGAATCCACAATGGCGTCGTGAGGCATGCCCTGGTAGGCGTTGTCGGAATCCACCTGCAGCAGGTCATTGCCCGTCAGCAGTCCGGTCAGCTCGAAGACATGCGGCGTATTCAAGGTCTGAGGACGATAGGGCTCGACCAGGCGTTCTCCCACCCTGACCTCCAGGCGGCGAGCGCGCTCCACCTCGAAGAAGACCCTTCGGCCCGGCTGTGGAGACCATCTGATTTGTCGGGACAGCCTGACCGTCCCCTCAAAGGTGTGCCGCCTGGTCAGCCGAGAGCCGATAGGGCCGGGCTTGCCGCTGCCATAGTCATCAGACAGCTCCTGATCATCGTGTCCGAGTCCGTTGGTGTCCAGCGTACCCGGCAACAGGACGGTTCCCTGCAGCTCAGATGGGGACTGAACCCGCCAGGCTCCAGTCAATGCAACCCTGGTCATGCTTTCCTCCCGGTAAGAATTGCCCTGTGGTCCAATTCATCAGTGAACAACCCGGCCTGAATATGGCCGGCATCCAGTTCCAGCACCCGCTTCAGGCACTCCCGAGCCTGGTCGATCTGCCCCATGCCGATGCGTGCCAGTGCCATCAGGTAGAGGCAATGAACCCGGTTCATACGGGTATAGTCCGCATCAAAGGTCAGGAAGTCGGGAAGGGAGACTGCGAAGTAGTCCTTCTCCACATGATCGTCCAAATGCTGCTCGCCAAAGTCCAGCAGCCGGTAGTAGCAGGCGTTGGCCGGACCCTGCTCGCCAAGAGCCTGGTGGGCCAGCCCCTGGAAAAGGACCATCTCAGCAGGCTGGTCGTTGTAGTAGAGCGACTCCCCCACCTGCCCGGAGCCCAGGCAGGCCAGACGGAACTCCTGATCCGCAGCATCCTTGTCTCCTGCTGCTCGTCTGGCCAGCCCCAGATAGTAGTGAAGATCGTTGTCCTTCTGACCTTCCAGTTTGCCTTCGCCCAGGTTCTCCGGATAGGTCATGGCTCGTTCCAGCAGGTCCGCAGCACGGTCCCAGTCCTGGGCCGCCATGGCATCCTTGGCCATTAGCTTCAGCGAGATTCGGTATTGGGCGGTGATTTTGCCCTCACCGCCCTCCCAGGGATGGAAGCGCCGGCTGCTCATGAGCTGATAGGCCCGTTCGTAGCCGCCAGTCTGGTTGAGCAGGCTCAGGTATTCAATATAGAGATCGTCCCTGCGGGCCACAACCTCCGGATGCTTTGCAAATTCCGTCAGCCGACGGGCAAAGCTCCAGCCCATCAGCCTATGCAGCTGATCCCGCTCCAGAAAGACCCGGGCATCTTCGGGATCCAACCGGCAGGCGGTCTCGATTTCCCGGTCGGCGGCCTGCCAATCGTGTCGCTTGTTGCCATAGGCGATGGCCAGGTTGCGGTGGACCGTGGCGAAGTCGGGATCCAGTTGCCGCGAATGCTCCCAAAGCTCGATGGCCCGGTCCGTCAGAGACTTGTCGTAGTAGAGACAGCCCAGATAATAGGCTGCCTTGGGACCATCGACCGTGTCCATGGCCATCCGCAAGGGAGCTATATCATCCAGGGAATTGGGGAAGCAGTAGTCCGAAGGCGCGGCCTCGGCGGCTTGGAAGGCTTCAAGAGCCTGATCCTTCCTCCCAAGCAGGTGCAGATACCAGCCTTGATAGTACCGGACCATGGGCTGATGCTGATCGGCCTGGCCCAGCAGCTGCAGCGCCTCCTCATAGGCGCCGAATGCCGCGTAGCCACGGGCCGCTCGCAGGAGGTTGAGGTAATCCCCGCGCATCAGTTTGAACAGCTCGTCCGGATCACCGCCTACCAAGACCCGCTCGTATCCGGATACGAAGTCGAACCGATCCAGGGCCAGGTTCTCGCGCACCACTTGGTCCGCCTGATCCTGCCTGCCCAGCCGACGCAGCAGATAGGCCTTGAGCCCACGAGCCCTGATGTTGTCGGTATTGCGGGTCAAAGAGCGCTGGACGAAGTCCAATGCCTGCTCCAACTGGCCGCGACATGCAGCGATGCAGGACAGGCAGAAGAAGGCCCCTTCCTTTTGGGCATCGTCCCAGGTGGCCTTGTAGAAGGCATCATAGGCCTCATCCGTTCGTCCTTGATAGCTCAAGGCGAGACCCAGATTGTAGTGGGCCTCGGAGTCGTAAGGCTGACTGTTGCGCCAGGTCAACCGCTTGATGGCTGTGCGGAAGTGCTGCTCGGCTCCGGCGAAGTCGCCGCGTCGAAGCAGAAGTCGACCGTAGGCGTTGTTGATGCGTGCATCACCGGGGTCACGCTTGAGCCCCTCCAGGTAGTAAGGATCAGGCCTGTAGGTGGCATGGCGGTACTGTTCCAGGTGCAGTCCGGTCAGCAGCAGCTCCTCGTTGGTGGCGATACGTTCCGGCTGATCGGCGGCCTGCGCCGGCTCGGGAATCTTGCCTCCGGCGTGTGGCTGCGGACGATAGCTGACCAGGAGCCGTCCTTGAGCGTCCTCCACTCGAGCCGTCAATGAAGTAGCCGGACGATTGCCTGTCTCGAATTCGGCCCTGACTTGATTGTCGGGTCCAAGGGTGCCCTGCCACCGGTAAAGGATGGATCCGTCATCGGCAGCAACCTGGACGCATGCATCCTTTTGAACCCGTGTGGCGTAGACGGCGACTCGCCCTTGCCCGGCCTTCAGCCCCTGGGCCTCGATACCCTCATGCTCGCCGGCAGCTCCGAAGGTCTGCTCGGGGCCGACTTCCAGGTTCAGGGCCGCATCCACGCTGGCGTTCTTGACCAGCCCAACCTGTTTGTAGGGCATGAAGTACTGGGTGAAGGTCTTGCCCTCGTATGGCTTGAGCCAGGTGAAGTCAGGCTGGTTGTCGGTGAAGACCCCAGTCATCAGCTCCACGTAGGGGCCATCGGCGTCGGTCAGATTGCGATCCCAGGCGTGGCCGAAGTCCCCGCAGCCCCAGGTCCACTGCTTTTTGCCTGGCGAGATGTGATGGTCAGCCACATGCAGAATGCCCGCCTGCCGGGAGAAATCGTAGCCTCCAACGAAGTCATAGTCAGAATGCGCCGCCATATATGAGGTCGGTACCGGCACATTCTTGTAACGGCTGATGTCCACTCCTTGGGAGTAGTCGTGCTTGTAGTAGGTTCCCGTGGCGATCGGATAGCGGGAGACGTCGCGTTTGCCATGGTCCATGACTGCAGTGACATCGGGTGGCATGACGGTCCTGGTGTGCTCGTTGACCGCCACGGCAGGGTTGGCCCACCAGAGGAAGGATTGGGGCAGGGGCGTGCCGTTGTAGAGCCGGGCCGAGATTTCAATGACGCTAACCCCGGGATGCAGGGCGATGGTGGTGGTGACCTGGGTGCCGTAGATGCGGTCGGTATCGTGGCAGACCACCGCCTTGCCCCCGTCCGGCAGATCCTTCAGCGTACAGTCCACCGGAAGGAAGGTACTGGGCCGGTGGTGCTGCGGCCAGTTGAACTCGATGCCCCCGGAAATCCAAGGGCCGGTCAGGCCTACCAGAGCAGGTTTGATGACCCGGTTGCGGTAGACGAAGTCATAGTCGTTGGTCTTGTCCCGAGCATACTGAATGCGTCCGCCCAGCTCAGGCAGGACGGTCACCTCCAGGTATTCATTCTCCAGGATGACCGCCTTGTAGTCCTGATCCTTGCATTCATCCGAGATGGTCTCGATGACCGGGTAAGGATAGACCCGTCCCGAAGAGCCCTGATAGACTCGATTTTCGATAAATTGCGGATTCTTGTCCGGTTTTCCGATCCCGTAGGTGGGAATTGTAAGCTTTTCGACCTTTACTGTGACGCCCATGGTCATCAGCCCCTTGTCTGCTCAGCAAAACTGTATATATTTGCTCTCAGTCTATAGTCGGAATTGGCCCTCGGAACTGTATAAATTGTTTAAAAATATTAAAAAATTGCTACTAGGCCAGCACTTGTCGAACTCGGGACGACTGCAGAAAATGGTCGAATGCATATACAGGAAAGGGGTCGGCCCATCGCGGACCTACCCCCTACACTAGGGTCGCTTAATGCTGGATCATGCCTTTGGCAATCCTGGAGAGCCCTACTCCAGTTCCAAGGATCCGGTGTAGAGCTGGTAGTACTCGCCATGCTTGGCTATCAGCTCATTGTGATTGCCACGCTCGATGATTCGCCCATGGTCCAGGACCATGATCACATCAGAGTTGCGAACCGTGGAGAGCCTATGGGCAATGACGAAGACCGTCCTGCCGCGCATCAGCGCGTCCATGCCCTGCTGGACCACCTCCTCGGTCCTGGTGTCGATTGAGGAAGTGGCTTCGTCCAGGATCATGGCCGGAGGATCGGCCACAGCCGCCCTGGCAATGGAGATCAGCTGACGCTGACCTTGTGACAATCCGCTTCCATCCCCCTCGAGAACGGTCTGGTAGCCCTGGGGAAGCATGCGGATAAAGCTGTCAGCGTTGGTCATTTTGGCGGCTTCGATGCACTCCTGGTCAGTGGCATCCAAACGTCCGTAGCGGATGTTGTCCAGGACTGTGCCGGTGAAGAGGTTGACGTCCTGAAGGACGATGCCCAGGGAACGGCGGAGGTCAGGCTTGCGGATGTTCCTCACATCGATCCCGTCATAGAGGATCTGCCCCTGTTGGATGTCGTAGAAGCGGTTGATCAGGTTGGTGATCGTGGTCTTGCCAGCACCAGTGGCCCCGACCAGAGCAACCTTCTGTCCAGGCTTGGCGAACCAGGTGATGTCGTGCAGGACAGGCTTGCTCGGGTCATACCCGAAGCTGACGTCCGTGAATCGCACATCCCCTTGCAAGAGGGTGTATCGCCCATCAGGAGAGGTGATTGCCTGATCCTTGGCCTTCAGGGCCACATCTCGGGCATCGCCGGGAAGCTTCATGGCGGCCTCCAGCGAGCGCCTGCCATCGTCGTCGGCCTCGCGCTTCCAGGCCCAGTGCCCTGTTTCGTGGTCGACTGGGGTCATGGTCCGGCCGTCCGAGGCCAGTTCGACGCTGACCAATCTGACCGTACCTTGGTCTGATTCAACAGGCTGGTCCATCAGGTCGAAGATACGCGAGGCGCCGGCCAGGGCCATCATGACCATGTTGAACTGCATGGAGACCTGGCCGATGGGGTTGATGAAGGAGCGGGATAGAGTCAGAAGGGAGACGATGGTTCCCAGGGTCAGCGGCCCTGCCCCGGTCAGTCCTACGTTGCCCATGCCCGCGATGCCGGCCAGCCCGCCCACGATGGCCAGGATGACATAGAGCAGGTAGCCCATGTTGCCCACGACCGGCATGGTGACGTTGCCATAGGTATTGGCCTGGGCCGAGGCCTGGAAGAGCTCCTCATTCCGAGCCTCGAAGACCTTGGCGGTGGCATTCTCGTGGTTGAAGACCTTGATGACCTTCTGCCCGTTGACGGCCTCTTCAACGAAGGCGTTCACCTGGCCCAGATAGCGCTGCTGGTGAACGAAGTATCGGCCGCTTCGGGTGACCAGAACCCGGACCACCACAATCAGGACCGCCGCGAAGACCAGGGTCAGGACGGTGAAGGGAATGGAGAGCCAGAGCATGGAGATCAGGGCTGCCAGGGCGGACAGCACCGAAGAGACCATCTGCGGGAAGGACTGGGAGATGGCCTGGCGGAGGGTATCCGTGTCGTTGGTGTAGCGGCTCATGGTGTCGCCGTGCTCATGGGTGTCGAAGAAGCCGATGGGCAGCTCCTGCTGGTGGGCGAACATCTGGTCGCGGATGGTCTTCAGGGTGCCCTGCTCCACCTTGACAATCAGCCAGTTCCAGAACCAGGAGCAGAAGGTCCCCACTGCATAGAGGCAGCCCATCAGGATCAGGGTCCTCATCAGCGGTCCCCAGTCAGGGTTGGCGGCCCCGACCAGCGGCAGGATGTAATGGTCGATTAGCGGCTGGAGGAAGAAGGCCGATGCCGCCTGGGCTCCGGCGCTGATGATGATGCAGACCACGATCACCACCAGCTGCCAGCGGTAGGCCAATAAGTAGCTCAGGATACGACGTGTCGTTCCTGGCGCGGCCTTGTCCAGGCGGGGCTTGCGGTCCTTGAATGATGCGTCACTCATGGTCCTTGTCCTCCTCGCTCTGGTTCCTGGTCTGTGATTCGTAGATGGATCGGTACTCCTGACATGTTCGCAGGAGCTCCTGGTGGGTGCCCTTGTCGAGGATTTTGCCCTCCTCCAGGACCACGATCATGTCGGCGTCCTCCACAGAGGCCAGGCGTTGGGAGATGATGATCTTGGTGGTGTCGGGGATCTCCTGGCTGAAGGCCCGGCGGATCAGCTGGTCGGTCTTGGTGTCCACGGCGCTGGTTGAGTCATCCAGAATCAGGATGTCAGGCTTCTTCAGAAGGGCCCGTGCTATGCACAGACGCTGTCGCTGGCCGCCGGAGAGGTTGGTGCCGCCCTCGTCCAGGTAGGTCTGATACCCATCGGGAAACTCCCGCACAAAACCGTCAGCCTGGGCCAAAGTGCAGGCGCGCACCAGCTCTTCGTCCGAAGCATCAGGATTGCCCCAGCGCAGGTTCTCGGCGATGGTCCCGGTGAAGAGGACATTCTTCTGAAGCACCATGGCCACCTGGTCGCGCAGGACGGTCAGGTCGTACTGGCGCACATCCACCCCGCCCACCTGGAGGGACCCTTCGGTCACGTCGTAGAGACGGGGTATGAGCTGGACCAGGCTGGATTTGGAGGAGCCGGTCCCGCCCACGATGCCCAGGGTCGATCCCGAGGGAACGTCCAGATTGATATGGCTCAGAACGGGACGTTCAGACCGATCCGAGTAGCGGAAGGTCACATTCTGGAAGCTGATGGAGCCGTCGGCCACCTTCATAACCGGCTTGGCGGGATCATGCACGGTGCTGACCTCGTCCAACACCTGGCAAATGCGCTCCGCCGAGGCCTGGGAGATGACGACCATGACCACGATCATGGAGACCATGTTCATGGCCATCATGATCTGGATGGCATAGGTGACCAAGGCAGTCAGATCGCCCGTGGTCAGCCCCAGGGCCGCATTGTTCCCGGATGCCACGATCTGGGAGGCGCCCATCCAGGATATGACCAGCAGAGAGGCGTAGATGCAGAAGTTCAACAGCGCCGGGTTCAGGCTCATAATCCTCTCGGCCTTGCAGAAGGCCCGGTAGATGGCCAAGGAAATACCGTTGAATTTGCGCTCCTCGTAGTCCTCCCGGTTGTAGGACTTGACCACTCTGATGCCCTGAAGATTCTCGTCCACCACATTGTTGAGGTGGTCGTAGGTGTGGAAGACCCGCTCGAAGATGGGGTGCACCAGCAGGGACAGACCGATCAGCCCGAAGCCCAGGATGGGGATGGCGATCAGGAAGACCAGGGATATGGGCCTGGAGATCTTATAAGAAAAGAGCCAGGCGACGATGACCATGATCGGCGCCCTGACCCCGACCCTGATGACCATCTGATAGGCGTTCTGCAGATTGGTCACATCGGTGGTCAATCTGGTGATGATGGAACCGGTAGAGAAGCGGTCGATGTTGGTGAAGCTGAAGGACTGCACCTTGGCGAAGAGGTCGCTGCGGACATTCTTGGCCAGGCCGGAAGAGGCGATGGCCGCATACCGCCCGGACATGAACCCGGAGAACAGGGAGACGGCCGAGCAGGCCAGCAATATCAACCCGAATTTGAAGATGGCCGGCATTGACCTCCCCGAGACTCCTTGGTCGATCAGGGAGGCCATGATGGTCGGAATCACAATTTCAAGGACGCTCTCCAGAAAGACAAAGGCTGGAGCTAGAAAACTGGCCTTTCGGTATTCGCGCAGTGAGCGCAGAATGGTTCGGATGGTGTGCTTCGGACGCGCTGGTTCCTGTTTATCCAATCTGACCACGGATGCCGTAGACCCCTTCAAGTGGACCTCTTCTGTTTCTATTGATTTCTCTATCTTTTACGGCCAATCACCGACATGCAATACCCCCCGGAAGAGGGTCTGAATGCACCTAGGCTATCATCCTCTCCGCCAGAGTTGGGCGGACGCGCGGGGATTTCCGCCCTCCACAAAAAGAAGCTGTCAAGCCCCCTGGGGTCATGCAGCTTCTATGCTTGGGTTAGTCTTAGCAGCGAGCTGTGCCAGTATGTTCTGAACAAGGCCTTCTTACGGTTGATTCAGCTGGCGACAACCCTTTCGCCTGACAGGCTTTGAATTAGCGCTTGTCCAGCTGCGCGATAATCTCCCTGGATATCTGCTCGACCGCTCCCTGACCGTCCACTGCGACCAGAAGGCCACGGGACTTATAAGTGTTCAGCAAGGGTGCAGTCTCCCTGGCATAGATGTCCAGACGCTTGGCGATGGCCTCGGGGGTATCGTCTGCACGTCCCTCTTCCTTGGCCCTCTTGGCGATGCGCTGCATGAGCACGTCATGGTCGGCATCCAAGGCCACCACAGCCGTCAGCGGGGTGTCAAGCTCTTTGAGCATCTTGTCCAGCGCCTCGACCTGGGAAGCCGAACGTGGGTAGCCGTCCAGAATCCAGCCCTGGGCGGCATCGTCCATGCCAAGACGGTCCTTGACGATTGTGTTGGTCAGCTCGTCTGGAACCAGCTCACCCTTGTCGGTATAGGCCTTGGCCTGCTTGCCCAGCTCGGTTCCGTTCTTCAGGTTGTAGCGGAAAATGTCGCCGGTGGAGATGGCCGGAATCCCGTAATGCTTGCTGAGCAAAGCCGCTTGCGTGCCCTTGCCAACACCTTGAGGTCCCATGATCAACAGTCGCTGTGCCATTCCCGATCCTTCGCTCGATGCTCGATTTCTATGTTCTTGGCTCTCCGGTCCAAGACGGTTCTAGCTGTCTTAGCCCCGGAGAACCCACATTTATGTATGCTAGCGGCTACCTGACCCAACACAGGTTCGACTCACTGAACCCATGCAAATGCCCTTCCCGATATAGCAGGGTCCGGCCCTATGCCACCAAGGGCCAAGGTCGGACCTTCATTTGCTTGAGTCTGACACCACCTGCTGGTGTTTGGTTAGGGTCAGCCTTCCTTGTGTTCGCCCTCCAGCAGGAAGCCGGTGTACTGGAACTGCTCGGTCTGAGCCCTGGCCTGACGCAGGGTGTCCAGGCCGACGCCGGCGATAATCAGGATGGTGGTGCCTCCGAAGGGCAACTTGGAGTTGATCTTCAGCAACATGATCAGCACCGTGGGTATCAGCGCCACGAAAAGCAGATAGATGGCGCCAACCGTGTTCAGCCGATTCATCACGTATGACAGGTACCGGCTGGTGGCCCGTCCGGCCCTGATGCCGGGAATGAAACCGCCGTACTCCTTCATGTTGTCGGCCGTCTCATCAGGGTTGAAGGTGATGGAAGTGTAGAAGAAGCAGAAGAAGACGATCATGACCGAGTAGAGCACGATGTACCACACCGAGGTGGTGTTGGCCATATTGGCATCGATCCACTTGACCCAGCTCTGTTCGGGCTTGCCAAACTGGGCGATGAGGGTGGGAATAGCCAGAATGGATGAGGCGAAGATGGGAGGAATCACTCCTGACATATTGATCTTGAGCGGCAAATAAGTCGAGGATCCGCCATACATCTTACGGCCGATCATCCGGCGGGTGTACTGGACGGGTATGCGGCGCTGAGCCAGCTCAACATAGTCCACCAGTATCAGAATGACCACCAAGACAGTCACAACGATGCCGAACTTGACCCAGTCACCGTTCTTGCCGTTGGTGCCCCAGCCGATGTTCCAGAGCTGAGGCAGGAAGCCAGAGCAGATGGAGATGAAGATCAGGACGGACATACCGTTGCCAATGCCCTTGTCAGTAATCAGCTCGGCCATCCACATGATCAGGCCTGTGCCGCCGGTCATGATCAGGACCATGACTACCAGGTTCCAGACCGAACTGTCAGGGATAACCTGCTGCTGGCATGCCCCGTTGAAGAGCGCGCCGTTGCGGGCAGTGACCAGAATAGTCGTGGACTGCAGCACCGCCAGGCCGATGGTCAGGTACCTGGTGTACTCAGTCAGCTTGGCCTCGCCGGACTGACCTTCCTTGTGCAGAGCTTCAAAGCGTGGAATGACCACACGCAGCAGCTGCACCACGATGGATGCGGTGATGTAGGGCATGATGCCTAGTGCGAAGATGGACAGCTGTAACAGAGCCCCGCCCGAGAACAGGTTGACCAGGCCGATGAAGTCCTCATTGCCGGCTGTGGTGATGCACTTCTGCACGGCAGGATAATCCACACCTGGGGTAGGTATGAACGACCCGATGCGATAGATGATGATGATGCCAAGAACAAAGAGGATTTTCTTCCTCAACTCCTTGGTCTTGAAGGCCTGGATTAACGTCCTCACCTAAGTTCCCTCCCTACGCGCCCACGCGTTGGTCCCGGTGCATCGCACCTTATTGCTCCGACCAGCTTAACCGATGGCTCCGTCAAATCCCGACGGCAACCTGGCCGGAAACGAATTCCGGCCCTCGCCCGCTTGGAGCGGGGAGGGCCGGAATCATCTGCCTTGCGGTCTGTCCCCTATGAGTGTCAGTCCTCAGAGACGGACCCGCCTGCGGCTTCTATCTTGCTTTTGGCCGAGGTCGAGGCCTTTACACCCTTGAGGGTGAAAGCAGCCTTGACATCGCCATCACCCAAGACCTTGACGGGGTGGCCCTTGCGGACCGCTCCCTTGTTGACTAGATCCTCGACAGTGACCTCGCCGCCATTGGGGAAGAGCCCTTCCAGAGCACCCAGGTTGATCACCTGGTACTCCTTCTTGAAGGGGCTCCTGAACCCACGCAGCTTGGGCAACCGCATGTACAGGGGCAGCTGGCCGCCTTCAAAGCCCGGACGGACCTGGTAGCGTGCCTTGGTGCCCTTGGTGCCACGACCGGAGGTCTTGCCCTTGGACCCCTCGCCACGACCCACACGGATGCGGTCGCGCTTGGCACCCGGAGCAGGACGCAGGTCATGCATCTGCAGGATGGTGGGCTCTTGCTTCTCGCTGGCCATAATCAGTCTGCCTCCTCTACGTTCACCAGGTGGCGGACCTTGTCGGCCATTCCCCGGTAGACGGGGGTGTCCTCACGCAGGACTGTCTGGCCGATCTTGTGAAGGCCCAGAGACCTGACGTTCTCCTTCTGGCGGTCGGTGGCATGAGCCACGCCCTTGACCAGGGTGATCTTGATCTGCTTGGTCATCACTCACCTGCCTTCGACTGCTCGTCAGCCTTGGCCTTGGCCTCTTCGCGCTCCTTGCGCTCGTCGGCGATGCCGGCGGCACGTGCGCGCAGGAGGGAGTCAGGGGCGACCTCCTCCAGGGGCAGACCACGGCGTGCCGCGATCTCCTCAGGCTCCTCCAGCTGCTTCAGGGCAGCTACAGTGGCCCGCACCATGTTGACGGCCGTGGCCGAGCCCATGGACTTGCTCAGAATGTCGGTGATGCCTGCGCACTCCAGAACGGCGCGGACCGGACCACCGGCGATGACGCCGGTTCCTGGGGCTGCAGGCCGCAGGAGAACGGTTCCGGCTGCATCGTGGCCAATCACCGGATGGGTTACAGTGCCGCGGATGCGGGGAACGGTGAACATGTGCTTCTTGGCGTCCAGCTGACCCTTGGAGATAGCTGCGGGGACCTCACGGGACTTGCCGTAGCCAACACCCACAGTGCCCTTGCCGTCGCCCACGACCACCAGAGCCGCGAAGCTGAAGGTTCGGCCGCCCTTGTGGACCTTGGAGACACGGTTGATGGTCACGACCCTGTCGAGCATGTCGTCACGCTCGTCGCGGTCGCGGCGGCCACGACGGCCATCCCTACGGCCGTCACGGGAGCCGCCCCGACGACCGCCGCGGCGATCATCGTTCCGGTCGTTCCGGTCCCTTCTGCCACCCTGGCTGGACTGAGTGTTTGTGGAATCTTCAGTCACCTGGGTTGTTTCCTTTGTCGTTTCGTTGTCGCTCACAGTGCCAAACCTCCCTCACGGGCGCCTTCCGCAACCGCTGCGACCCTTCCGTGGTACTTGTTGCCACCACGGTCGAAGACCACGGTGGTGATGCCAGCCTTCTTGGCCTTGGCCGCGATCTGCTCGCCTACCTTGCGGGCGGCCTCGGTCTTGGTGCCCTTGAAGGAGCCGTAGTCCGAAGCCATGGTCGACTCGCTGACCAGGGTGATGCCCCTGGTGTCGTCGACGATCTGGGCGATCATGTTGCGGTTGGTCCGTGTGACCACCAGACGGGGACGCTCTGCCGTGCCGGATACATGCTTGCGCAGACGGGCATGGCGGCGCAGACGGGCGATCTTCTTGCCTTTGCCTAGTATCGAGACCGTCATATCACTTACCAGCCTTTCCAGCCTTGCGCAGGATGTGCTCGTCGGCGTACTTGATGCCCTTGCCCTTGTAAGGCTCGGGAGCACGCAGGGCGCGGATGTTGGCCGCAGCCTGGCCGACAGCCTGCTTATCGATGCCGGAGACGACCACTTCGTTGGCGTTCGGTGTCTCGAAGGTGATGCCCTCCGGGGGGTCGACAGTGATGGTATGGGAGTAGCCCAGCGAGAACTCCAGGGACTTGCCCTTGGCAACCACGCGGTAGCCTGTGCCGACGATCTGCAGGTGCTTGCTGTAGCCCTTGGAGACGCCCTCGACCATGGATGCCACAATGGAGCGGCTCAGGCCATGCTTGGCCTTGGTGGTGCGGTCCTCGTCGGCGGGGGTCATGATGATCTCATTGCCCTCGACTTTGCCGGTGATGCCCTCGGGCAACGTGCACCCGTCGGAGCCCTTGGGACCCTTCGCGGTGAATTCCTGGCCCTTGAAGGCCACCTCCACACCTGCCGGAACGGCGATGGGGAGCTTACCAATATGCGATGCCATGTTCAGCTCTCCTTTCTCACCATACGTAGGCGACGATTTCGCCGCCGATGCCCCTGTCGAGGCATTCCTTCTGGGTCATCAGTCCCGAGCTGGTCGAGATGATGGCGATTCCCAGCCCGCCCAGCGGCATGGGCAGGGAATCCGATTTGGCATAACGGCGCAGACCGGGCTTGGAGACACGCTTGATTCCCTGAATGGACTGACGTCCATCGGGACCGTACTTGAGCGTGATCTCCAGATCCTGCCCGACGCGCGCCTCCTTGGCGCGGTAATCGGCGATAAAGCCTTCGCGCTTGAGAATCTGCGCGATGTTCGCCTTGAACTTGGAGTACGGCATGTCGACTGTTTCATGCTTGGCCGCACTCGCATTACGCAGACGTGTCAGCATGTCTGCGATGGGATCTGTCATTGTCATGTGGGCTTATGCCCTTCCTCGCCGTGGTTTCCGCCGCCGGGCAGCAATCTGCCTCGACCGCGGACCTTCAGCGTCGATCTTTACCAACTGGACTTCGTCACACCCGGCAGCTCGCCGCGATGAGCCTTCTCACGAAGGCAGATGCGGCACAGGCCGAACTTGCGATAGACGGAATGAGGACGACCGCAGACCTGGCAGCGCGTGTAGCCACGCACCTTGAACTTCGGCTTGCGTGCCGCCTTGTTTCTCAGAGCGGTTTTTGCCATATCAGTTCTCCTTGAAGGGGAAGCCCAGCTGCTTGAGCAGCGCCCGGGCCTCCTGATCGTTCTTGGTGGAGGTCACCACTGTGATATCCATACCACGCTGGTGATCGATCTGATCAGGATCGATCTCGTGGAACATGGACTGCTCCGTGAGACCGAAGTTGTAGTTGCCCTGGCCGTCAAACTGACGGTCGCTGATGCCGCGGAAATCGCGGATGCGAGGCAGAGCCAGGGTCAGCAGTCGATCCAGGAACTCCCACATGCGCACGCCACGCAGGGTGGCGAAAGCGCCGATGGCCTGTCCCTCACGCAGGTGGAACTGCGCCACGGACTTCTTGGCCTTGGTGATCTTGGGCTTCTGGCCGGTGATGGCCGTCAGGTCCTTCACCGCACCCTCGATCAGTTTGGAGTCGCGTGCCGCGGCACCCACGCCCATGGAGACCACGACCTTCTCGATCCTGGGCACCTGCATGGGGTTGGAGAACTTGAACTCCTTCTCCATCTCGGGCACGATGTTCTCGCGGTACTGCTGCAGCAAACGAGGGACTGCCGGTGCTTCAACGGTGGTATCGCTCATGACAGCTCCTTGCCTGACTTCTTGGCGAAGCGGGTGCGCACGACCTTGACCTTGCCGTCACGCGCCTCCTCCTTGATGTTCACGCCGATGCGAGTCGGCTTCTTGGTCTCCGGGTCGATGACCATCACGTTGGAGCGATGGATGGGCGCCTCGGTCGGGACAATGCCCGACTCCTGACCCTGCTGGGTGGCCCGCACATGCTTCTTGACGATCTGAATACCCTCGACGATCAGGCGGTCATTGGGCAGAATCCGCAGAACTTTGCCCTCCTTGCCGCGATCCTTGCCGCGGATGACCTTGACCTGGTCGCCTGTCTTGATTTTGGCTACCACTTCAGATCACCTCCGGTGCCAGGGACACGATCTTCATGAAGCGCTTGTCGCGCAGCTCACGGCCGACCGGTCCGAAAATACGAGTGCCGCGGGGCTCACGACCGGTGCCGAGGATGACCGCCGCGTTCTCGTCGAACTTGATGTAAGAGCCGTCATGGCGACGGTGCTCCTTTACTGTACGGACGACAACCGCCTTGACGACCTCGCCCTTCTTGACCGACCCGCCGGGAATGGCATCCTTGACGGTGGCGACGATCACATCGCCAATGCCGGCATAGCGTCGCTTCGACCCGCCGAGCACGCGGATGGCCAGGATCTCCTTGGCACCCGTGTTGTCGGCGACCTGAAGCCGCGATTCCTGCTGAATCATTGATTCTCCTTAGCCGCGCTGGTTCTCCGCAGACACCCCGCGCCAGGGCGGGATGAAATGCGGAGCCTGGCCGAACTTGTTACTTGGCGCGCTCGACGATGGAGTCGAGACGCCAGCGCTTGGTCTTGCTCAGAGGACGGGTCTCCATGATACTCACGAAGTCGCCCACATGGGCCTCGTTCTTCTCATCATGGGCCTTGACCTTGCGGTTGCTGCGGACGACCTTGCCGTACAGGGGGTGGGTCGAACGCTGCTCCAGCTCTACGGTGATGGTCTTGTCCATCTTGTCGGACACGACGTAGCCGCTGCGAACCTTGCGGAAGTTGCGCTCCTGCTTGTCAGCCATGCTTACTTCTCCTCAGCTTTGCTCTCGGCCTTTGCTTCGGCGGGCTCCTGGCTGATGCCCAGCTCGCGCTCACGCAGGACGGTGTACATCCTGGCGATGTCGTGCTTGACGGCCTTGAGGCGGGAGGTGTTCTCCAGCTGACCGGTGGCCGACTGGAAGCGCAGGTTGAACAGCTCTTCCTTGGACTTCTTCAGGAAATCCTCGATCTCCGCATTGGTCTTTTCATTCAGATTCTTGATGGAATACTCGGCTGTTCCGACTGACATCAGATGTCACCGCCTTCACGTGCAATAATCCGGCACTTCATGGGAAGCTTGTCAGTAGCGCGGCGAAGGGCCTCGCGGGCCACATCCT
This sequence comes from Bifidobacterium sp. JNUCC 75, assembly GCF_054819865.1. Taxonomy (NCBI): domain Bacteria; kingdom Bacillati; phylum Actinomycetota; class Actinomycetes; order Bifidobacteriales; family Bifidobacteriaceae; genus Bifidobacterium; species Bifidobacterium sp. JNUCC 75. The sequence continues at coordinate 653,174 of NZ_JBTHIF010000001.1, forward strand.
CGCTCACGCCGCCGATCTCGAAGAGCACCCGGCCGGGACGGACGTTGGCCACCCAGAACTCGGGCGCACCCTTGCCGGAACCCATTCGGGATCCCAGGGCGTGCTTGGTCAGGGGGCGATCAGGGAAGACCGTGATCCATACGCGGCCGCCACGCTTGATGTACCGGGTCATGGCGATACGGGCCGCTTCGATCTGCCGGTTGGTCAGGTAGGCCGGAGCCAGGGCCTGGATGCCGTAATCGCCGAAAGCGATCTCGTTGCCGCCCTTGGACATGCCCGAACGACCCGGACGATGCTGCTTGCGGTATTTAGTCCTCTTTGGGATAAGCACGGCTCACTCCTTTGCTTCGGTTGCGACGGGGGCCGAGGCGGTCTGTTCCTGAGCCGCCGCCGGCGGCGCGGCCACACCGCTGTTCTGCTTGGCTGCATCCTGCTCGCGGCGAGTCCGTCCCTCGGAGGGACGGACGCCACGGCGAGGACGACGATCCCCGCGCCGACCGGGGCGGTTGTTCTGCTGAGCCTGCTGCTCCTCGAACTGACGCTCAGTCATGTCGCCCTTGTAGATCCAGACCTTGACGCCGATACGGCCGTAGGTGGTCCTGGCCTCGAAGAAGCCGTAGTCGATCAGGGCGCGCAGAGTCTGCAGGGGCACACGGCCCTCACGGTAGAACTCCGAACGGCTCATCTCGGCTCCGCCCAGGCGGCCGGAAAGCTTGATCCTGATACCCTTGGCGCCGGCCCGCATGGCATCCTGCTGAGCCTTTCGCATGGCCCGGCGGAAGGTGACGCGGTTGGTCAGCTGCTCGGCGATGCCCTGAGCCACCAGCTGGGCATCAATGGAGGCATTCTTGACCTCGAAAATGTTCAGCTGGACCTGCTTGCCGGTGATCTTCTCCAGCTTGGCACGCACGCGCTCGGCCTCGGCTCCGCGACGACCGATGACGATGCCTGGCCTGGCGGTGTGGATGTCGACGCGCACACGGTCCCGGGTCCGCTCGATGACGATCTTGGAGACGCCTGCGCGCTCCAGGTCCTTGTTCATCTCCTTGCGGATCTTGTCGTCCTCAAGGACGAAGTCGCTGTAACGCTCCCCCGCCTTGTTGGAGTCGGAGTACCACTTGCTGCGGTGCTCCTCGGTGATGCCGAGTCGGTACCCAAACGGGTTGATCTTCTGCCCCATTATCGGGCTCCTTCCTTGTCGGCCACCACGACGGTGATGTGGCTGGTCCGCTTGTTGATGCGGGCCGCACGACCCTGGGCTCGGGCGCGGAACCGCTTCAAGGTGGTGCCCTCGTCCACGTAGGTCTCCCGAACCACCAGCTCGTTCTCGCGGAAGGGCTGGTTGGCCTTGTCAGCCTTGACACGCGCGTTGGCGATGGCGCTCTCCAGGCACTTGCGGACCGGAACGGCCGCGTCCTGTGGGGCGAACTTCAGAATGGTCACGGCCTCGGTCGCCTGCTTGCCTCGGATGAGGTCGACGACGCGGCGAGCCTTGCGAGGCGTCACGCGAACGTGACGTGCAATTGCCTTAGCTTCCATGTGTCTCTACTCTCCCTCGCCTCAGCGGCGTGCTTTCTTGTCGTCCTTCACGTGACCCCTGAAGGTCCGGGTGGGGGCGAACTCGCCGAGCTTATGGCCGACCATGGCCTCGGTGACGAAGACCGGGACATGCTTGCGGCCATCGTGCACAGCGAAAGTGTGCCCGATGAAGTCCGGGGTGATCATCGAACGACGGGACCAGGTCTTGATGACGTTCTTGGTGCCCTTCTCGTTCTGCTCGTCGACTTTCTTCTGCAAGTGGGCGTCGACGAATGGGCCCTTCTTGATGCTACGAGTCATCTTTCCGACACTCCCTTACTTGCGGTTCTTACCATTTGGACGACGACGCACGATCATCTTGTTGGAGGCCTTCTTAGGCCTGCGGGTGCGAACCTCGCCCTTGCCCCAGGGAGACACTGGCGGCTTGCCGCCACGAGTGCGTCCGCCATGCGGGTGGTCGACCGGGTTCATGGATTCACCACGGGTGATGGGTCTGCGGCCCATCCAGCGGGCACGCCCAGCCTTGCCGAGCTGGACATTGGCGTGGTCGTTGTTGCCGACCTCGCCCACTGTTGCACGGCAACGGGAGTCGACGTTGCGAATCTCGCCGGAGGGCATACGCAGCTGGGCGTAAGCCCCGTCCTTGGCCACCAGCTGGACGGCAGCACCGGCCGAACGGGCGATCTTGGCGCCGCCCAGAGGCCGCAGCTCGATGGCGTGGACGATGGTGCCGGTGGGGATGTTGCGCAGAGGCAGGTTGTTGCCGGGCTTGATGTCGGCCTGGGGACCGGTCTCGATGACGTCACCCTGCTTGATGCCCTGCGGGGCGATGATGTAGCGCTTCTCGCCGTCTGCGAAGTGCAGAAGAGCGATGCGGGCCGAGCGGTTGGGATCGTACTCGATCTCAGCAACCTTGGCGGGCACGCCATCCTTGTCCCAACGACGGAAGTCTATGAGGCGGTACTGGCGCTTGTGTCCACCGCCGCGGTGACGACTGGTGACGCGGCCGTAGGAGTTGCGTCCGCCGGTCTTGCTCAGCTTGCGGACCAGCGACTTCTCGGGCTTGGAGCGCGTGATTTCGGCGAAGTCCGAAACCGAGGCGTTGCGACGGCCCGCAGTCGTCGGCTTGTATGTACGGATAGCCATAATCTAGTTCTTCCTTAACTTTTCTCGGCTAGCCTTCAGTTGTTGGTACCGAAGACATCGATCGACTGGCCCTCGGCCACCTTGACGATGGCACGCTTCTCGGCGGCGCGACGACCCCAGCCCGTACGGGTCCGGGTCCGCTTGCCCTGCCGATTGAGGGTGTTGACCGATGTGACCTTCACGTTGAAGATCTGCTCGATGGCCTGCTTGATGGCGACCTTGTTGGCATCAGGGTCCACCACGAATGTGTACTGGCCGCGGTCCGAGTTGGCATAGCTCTTCTCGGAGACGACCGGGCGCAGAATGATGTCGTGCGCTGGCTTGTGAATAGCTGCCATGAAAATCAGGCCTCCTTGACGGTCTCGGACTTGGCGCCGCCCTTGACGGCCAGGAAGGCGTCGAAGCCATCCTTGCTGAAGACGACATCCTCGGCCGTGACCACATCGTAGGTGTTGAGCTGATCGGCGAAGAGAACGTGGACGGTGGGCAGGTTCCTCACGGAGAGCCACTCGTTGATGTTCTCGCGGGACAGCACGACAGTGGTGAATCTGTTGTCGACCAGGGGCAGCAGGGCTGCCTTGGCGGCCTTGGTGGACGGGGTCTCGCCGATGCCGAAGTCGACCACGTGCACGCGTCCGGCGTTGACCCTGTCGGACAGGACGTAGCGCAGGGCTGCGGCCTTCATCTTCTTGGGGGTGCGCTGGGAATAGTCGCGCGGCTGCGGGCCGTGGACAATGGCACCACCGGTCCACTGGGGAGCGCGGATGGAGCCCTGACGAGCACGACCGGTGCCCTTCTGCTTCCAAGGCTTGCGGCCGCCGCCGGAGACGGTGGACCGGGTCTTGACTGAATGCGTGCCCTGGCGGGCTGCAGCCAGCTGGGCGACGACCACCTGGTGGATCAGCGGCACGTGTGAGCGGACATCCTCCTCGGCAATGCCGAAGATCTGCTCGGGTGCATCCACGGTCCCTGTGTTCTTACCCTGGGCGTCGGTGATGTTCAGAGTCAACTTAGCCATGGTTTCAGGCTCCCTTCACTGCCGAACGAACCAGGACGATGGCGCCGCGGGGCCCGGGCAGGGCACCCTTGATGGCGATGACGCCCTTCTCGGCATCTGCGGAGACGATGGTCAGATTCTGGACGGTCGAGGTGTCGTGACCCATGCGGCCGGCCATCCGCTTGCCCTTGAGGATGCGGCTGGGCGTGGCGCAGGCTCCCACTGAACCGGGACGGCGCTCGTTCTTGTGCGAGCCGTGGGTGCGGCGGTAGGACTTGAAGCCCCAGCGCTTGATGGTGCCGGCGAAGCCCTTGCCCTTGGTGGTGCCGGTCACGTCGACCTCACTGCCCTCGGGCAGCAGGTCCAGGCCCAACTCCTGGCCGGGCTGATAGCTGTCAGCATCGGCGGTGCGAACCTCGACCAGATGACGACGCGGGGTCACTCCAGCCTTGGCGAAGTGGCCTGCCAGCGGCTTGGTCACCTTGGTGGGGTCAATCTGCCCGTAGCCGATCTGGATGGCCTGGTAGCCGTCCTTCTCCTGATTCTTGACCGCGGTCACCACGTTGGTGGACACGTCCACCAGGGTCACCGGGACGAAGAAGCCGTTCTCATCCCAGACCTGGGACATGCCCAGCTTGCGGCCCAGGAGAGCCTTGCGGTTCCTCTGCTCTTCAGCCATGCGGTTTCCTCCTCCCCTACAGCTTGATCTCGATGTTGACGTCCGCCGGCAGATCGATGTGCATCAGCGAATCCACTGCCTTGGGCGTGGGATCCACGATGTCGATCAGGCGCTTATGGGTGCGCATCTCGAAGTGCTCGCGGGAGTCCTTGTACTTATGAGGAGAACGGATGACGACATACACGTTCTTCTCAGTCGGCAGCGGAACGGGGCCAACCACAGTTGCGCCCGCGTTCGTCACCGTCTCGACGATTTTCTTCGCCGATTGGTCGATGACCTCATGGTCATAGGACTTTAGCCTGATGCGGATTTTCTGTCCCGCCATTGCCGTCCGCCCTTTCTAGCGATCTATGAACTGATTACCCAGTCTGTTTCGAGGGCACGGAACGACGGCCACAAGGAGACATTCCTCCCGACAGGCCTCAGCCGGATCCATGCGCAGCCATGGAGAATCCCGTGGGGATGGGACTCCTCGCTGCACCCGCTATTGTGATTGACAAAATGCGAGCCCAAAACAGGCAACTTTCTTATTAAAGCACGAGGGTTCCCCTAGAAGAATCCGGGCGTGTCGCGCTTCTTCCAGGGGAACCCACGGCTCAATTACGACCCTGTCAGACCCGCTGGGAAGCCTCCTGAGCCGCTCCATCACCTTGACGGGCGACCCTCATCCGGTGGCCCTCCTCCTGACTGACCCCATAGTATGCGGCCACGGCGATGTCCTTCATGTCCTCAATCAACGGAATGCGGGGGTTGGCGGGCGTGCACTGGTCCTCATAGGCGCGCATGCCAATCTGATCCAGGGACTGCCAGTAGAGATCCTCGTCCACTCCGGCTGCCTGGAAGGAGGCATCCATGCCCAAGCGCTCGTCCCTGTAGGATTCAACGGCACAGGCCAAGAGCTCCACACCCTCCTCGGGGGTAGATGATTCGATGCCTAGCACATGGGCCATCTGCCTGTAGCGCTCCGGGGCCACATACTCGCTGTATTTGGGCCAGCTGGTGGGCTCGTCCGGGACCCGTCCGTTGTAGCGGATCACATAGGGCAGAAGGATGGAGTTGGCGCGCCCATGGGCCACATGGCAGAGGGCTCCGATGGTATGCGCCATGCCGTGGCACATGCCCAGGAAGGCCGAACCGAAGGCCATGCCTGCCATGGTCGCCGCATTGTGCATCTTCTCCTGGGCGCGCATCTTGGCCTCACCGCCGGCAGTGCCCACGGCAGGCTCCAGGTTGTCCCAGATCAGCTTGGCGGCATGCAGGGCCATGGCGTCGGTGTAGTCATTGGCATAGACCGAGACGAAAGCCTCCATGCAGTGGGTCAGAGCATCGAAGCCCGAGTCACAGGCCAACCTCTTGGGCTGGGTACGGGCCAGAACCGGATCCACGATGGCCACGCTGGGAGTCAGGGCATAGTCGGTGATGGGGTACTTATAGCCGGTCTTATGGTCGGTGATGACTGCGAATGGGGTGACCTCCGAACCCGTCCCCGAAGAGGTGGGGATACAGACCAGCCTGGCCTTGGTGCCCAAGGGCGGAATCTTGAAGGCCCGTTTGCGGATGTCGAAGAACTTCTCCCGAACATCGGCAAAGGAGATCTCCGGGTGCTCATAGAGCAGCCACATGATCTTGGCTGCGTCCATGGGGCTGCCGCCGCCCACGGCGATGATGGTGTCGGGGCCGAACTCGTCACGCATCATGGTTGCGCCGCGCTCCACCGTCTCTACGCTGGGCTCCGGCTCTACGTAGTCAATGATGCGGAAGGTGACCGGCTCGGACCGGGCGCGCAGCTGATCGATGATCTTGTCGACGATCCCCAGCTGCTCCATAACCTTGTCGCATACGATGACGGCCCGGCGGATGCCGAACATGTCGCGCAGGTAGCGGACTGAGTTGGGCTCGAAGTAGGTCTTGGCCGGCACCTTGAACCACTGCATGTTGTTGTTCCTCCGCGCGATCCGCTTGACGTTGATCAGATTGACCGCCTGAACGTTGCCCGACACCGAGTTGCCGCCGTAGGAGCCGCAGCCCAGTGTCAGGGAGGGGGCGATGGCATTGTAAATGTCGCCGATGCCGCCAAGGGAACTGGGCTGGTTCCAGACGATCCGGCAGGCGTGCATGCGCTGGCCATACTCGCGCACCAGCCTCTCATCGTCAGTGTGGATGGCTGCCGTGTGCCCGGCACCGTAACGCAGCATCTGCTCGCAGAGGGTGAAACCCTCTTCCTTGTTGCTCGCCTTTAGCACGGCCTGAACCGGAGCCAGCTTCTCCAGGGTCAGAGGTTCCATGGGCCCTACCTGGTCGCATTGGGCAGCCAGGATGGTCGCATCCTCGGGTATTTCGAAGCCGGCCTGATGGGCGATGAACTGAGGAGACTTGCCCGGAACCTCGGAGTTGAGCCTGGGAGCAGGGGCATCGGCACCGGCATGAGCCCGCACACCGAACATGTATTCCTCCAGCTTGGCCTTCTGCTCAGGATTGACGAAGTAAGCCTTGCGCCGCTTCATTTCCTCGATCACACGGTCATGCACATCCTGATGGGCGATGATGGCCTGCTCTGTGGCGCAGATCATGCCGTAGTCGAAATGCTTGGACAGGATAAGGTCGTTGACGGCCCTGGGGACGTTGACCCTGCGGTCCACATAGGCCGGGGCATTGCCGGCTCCTACACCCAATGCTGGCTTGCCCGAGGAGTAGGCGGCCTTGACCATGCCAGTGCCGCCGGTGGCCAGAATGGTAGCCACACCGGGGTGCTGCATCAAGGCGCCGGTGGCCTCGACTGAGGGATGATCGATCCACTGGATGCAATCCTGCGGAGCGCCTGCCTCGATGGCGGCATCTCGAACGATCCGGGCCGCCTCCACCGAGCAGCGCTGGGCGTAGGGGTGGAAACCGAAAACGATGGGACAACGTGTCTTCAAGGCCAGCAGCGACTTGAAGATGGCAGTCGAGGTGGGGTTGGTCACCGGAGTCACCCCGGCCACGACTCCCACCGGCTCGGCCACCTCGATGATGCCGTCCACGTCGTCTTCGCTGATGATACCCACGGTGCGCTGTCTGGCCAGGTAGTTGGTCACATGCTCGCAGGCGAAGATGTTCTTGGTGGCCTTGTCCTCCACCAGGCCGCGTCCGGTCTCGTCCACGGCCATCTGCGCCAAATGCAGGTGCTTGTTCAGGGCCGCAATGGATGCCTTGGCCACGATCCGATCCACCTGTTCCTGGTCGAGCTTCTCAAATGCGCGTAGAGCCGCCTGTGCGCGGACAACTAACGCATCCACCTCCAAGCGGGCCAGCTCACTGCTGTCGGCCGGGCTGCCTTCCCTGCCGACTGGCGGCTCCTTCACTTGATGCTCATGCTTCTGCTTCTGCGTTTCAGCCAAGATATTGGCCCTCCTCATGTTCCACGGATTCCGATCAGGACCAGCAGACAGTCTCCAGACCGTGTAGATCCATAAAAGGCTTCCGTCATAACGTGACGAAAGTCACAATATAGACCCGAGGGGGCACCATTGAGCCCCAGGATGAGCGAACGTTCGCTTGAAGCGTGTCGTGTGGGAATTCGTGGTTTTTCTGGTCATTTTCCGCACCCGAACGTGCGCTTTGCCGTTCGCTTCAGACTGGACCTGCCAGGCATGAATCCAGGCATGAAAAAATCCCCAAGGTCCATGAGAACCTCGGGGATAAAAGAAACTGCGAACGTCAGCGCTTGGAGAACTGCGGGGCGCGACGGGCCTTGTGCAGACCAGCCTTCTTGCGCTCCACCACGCGGGCGTCACGGGTCAGGAACCCGGCCTTCTTCAAAGCAGGACGGTTGGCGTCCCTATCGATGGCGTTCAAGGCGCGTGCAACGCCCAGCCGGACTGCGCCGGCCTGGCCGGTCACGCCGCCGCCATCGACGCGAACAACCACGTCGAACTTGTTCTCGAGCTTGAGCAGCACGATAGGCGAGTTGACCTCGCGCTGGTGCAGCTTGCTGGGGAAGTACTCCTCCAGGGTGTGCCCGTTGATGCTCCACTTGCCGGAGCCCGGGATCAGACGAACGCGGGCGACTGCCTCCTTGCGACGGCCAGTGCCGTAGCCCGGCTCGATGGCGGAGGTGCCGGTGCCTGCACCGGCGTTGGTCTCGGAAGTGTAGGAAGCACTGGTCTCCTCGGCCTCAAGAACCGCGGAGCTGTTGTTGTTTTCAGCCATGGTGATTATCTCCTCTGGTCCTACTTGGCCTGCTGGGCAACCTGATGGATCTTGTACTCAATGGGCTGCTGTGAAGTGTGAGGATGCTCCTCGCCTGCGAAGACCCGCAGCCTGGTCAGCTGGACCTTGGCCAGCTTATTCTTGGGCAGCATGCCTTTGACCGCCGTCATGATGATGCGCTCGGGGTTGTGCTCCATCAGCTGCCCGTAAGAGTCGCGACGCAGGCCGCCGGGACGACCGGAGTGGGTATAGAGCACCTTGTCGTTCTTGTTGCCCGTCAGCACCATCTTGGATGCGTTGATGACGATGACGTTGTTGCCGGAGTCGGCGTAGGGCGCATAGGTGGGCTTGTTCTTGCCGCGCAGCAGATCTGCCACCTGAGCTGCCAGACGCCCCAGCACCACACCGGAGGCGTCGACGATATACCAGTCATGTGTCAGATCGGCTGGTTTCGGGGTGAAAGTCTTCACGATTCAACCTTTTCCTTGCATTGTGTTTCAGGCTCTCCGCGCCGCATGCTGCCATGCCGGCCGAAAGCCATGTATTCCGTGGGCTCCCTTAAAGTCCTAGACGGCGAGTGGGAAAAGCGCTTTGAGGACCCCTTAGGGAAACACAACAATCCATTATTGTAACGCCTGTATGCCGTTCGTCAAAATTCGCGTCCGCTCCTGTTTCAACGGGAGGCAGCCGCCCGTGCCACCTGACCGTCCGGGTCCTTGCTCAGGACCTCAAGGGTCGCCTGTCCCGTGTTGGGATTCAGGGCCACGGCCCGGCGCACCATGGCGGCCAGCACATGGGGGGCATCCTGCTCCACGCGGGTGCCCAAAGCTCCCAGGAAGTCTAGTGTCTCGGCATCGGTTCGTTCATCCTGGGCGCCTTCCAGACGCATCTTCCAAGAGGTCATAGGGTTGGTCAGCGCGGCAGCCCTGACTCCGGCGTCGTCATCCTTGGTGAGCAGACCTGCCAGCCAGTTCTTGTCGTCCTTGTTGGCGGCCACCGCCCGGCGGACCTCAGAGCTGGAATCCTGGGAGAGCTTGACCAGAATGTTGGGAAAGGGCATGGTCTGCGCCAGGTAGACCCTGTCCTCCACCGGCGTGTGTTCATTGCCAGCCACCGCCTCCAGCAATGCCGTGAAGCGGGAGAAAGCAGCCTGATCTGACCTGTCGGGCAGTGGGCTGCGGGCGAATTCGTGCAGCTCAGCCGTATCCGTGGAGTGCCTGAGCCTTTCATAGAAGACCGTCAGGGCCTCGTGGGGCTTGCCGGCTGATGGAGGTTCGGTTTCCGGTTGGTCCTGAGGATTGGTCATGCGGCCAGCTTAGGTCGCCTCCTTGATATCAGACTCGGCCCGGAATCCCCTCTAACATGGAGATAGGGCAGGAACCGAGGAGACGGTAGGCATAGGAGGCAAGCCGATTTGCTCACCATATTGGATACGCCGCAGAAACCGGCCACAGGCTCTCTGACCGAGCGGAAGTCCGAGTTCATCGGCCAGGCCTGCCATGTAGAGGACCAAGATGCGGCCATGGCCTTCGTCCAAGAGGTCCGCTTACAGCACCCCAAAGCCCGGCACGTCTGCCACTGCGCGATCTGGGGACCCGAGGGCCGCACCAGCGAGCGCATGAGCGATGACGGAGAACCCTCAGGAACGGCCGGCAAGCCCATACTTGAGGTCATGCGTCGACAGGGACTGACCGATTGCGTCCTGACCGTGACCCGATACTTCGGGGGGATCCTTTTGGGATCAGGGGGGTTGATCCGAGCCTATTCCTCAGCAGCCTCCCTGGCACTCAAGGCAGCAAGATCGGCACGCGTGCTCCCGACGGAGCGCTTCACGATCACCGTGGACTACCCGGAGTATGACTCCCTTCGCCGTCTGATCCACACCTTTGGTGGACACATGGAAAGCGAGGACTTCACTGACCGGGTGCGACTGACCTACGACCTGGAGCCCGCGGCAGTGCCAGCCTTCAATGGTCGGCTGGACGACCTTCTGCAGGGCCGTGTCCAGCCCACTGCACTGGGCGAAGGCCACATGCTGATTCCCCTGTCTGGAAGCCAAGCTCCATCCACCACATGATCGGAGGGAGGTGGCATGCGGCCATTGCCCAGCGGTGATCTGCACTGCCAGACAGACTTATGCCATGCACCATCGGTCCGCCACCTCACAGACTTGAATCCTCCCAGACTGCAGCCCTGCAAGAGACAGGGAAACAGATACCAATGGCAATAAATAAGACCGGTGATCGTGCAAAATCAACAATCACCGGCCATCAGGCGGAGACGAGGAGATTCGAACTCCTGGACCGCTTGCGCAGTCAACACCTTAGCAGGGTGCCCCTTTCGGCCACTCAGGCACGTCTCCATGCTGGCTCCCGATCCGGGACCTTAGTCCCTCAATTTTCGAGAACAAAACAATAGAATACCATGATTGACTGACCTGACTCGCCGGAGCAGCAGAATCGGATGAGGCAGGTACATGTCCATCCATTTTTCATGGATAAAAACCAGAATATTGAATCTTTTCTAAGAATTTACATTCGAGAATAATTTATCGCATGTTCCTCTGGGGGCCCCTTATATCATGGAGTCATGAGTACCGCACCAAGGCTTGCAGCCGCCAAGAAGGACTGGGGACATGACGAAACCGGCTGCACGGTGCTGCACATTGACATGGATGCTTTCTACGCCTCTTGTGAGGTTGCGCGACACCCGCAATTGCAGGGAAGGCCGGTCATTATCGGCACCGGGCAGCGTTCGGTGGTGTCGGCGGCCAGCTATGAGGCCAGAGCCTTTGGCATCAACTCGGCCATGCCCCTGGCACGCGCCAAGCGACTGTGTCCTCAAGGGGTCTTCCTCCCGGTCGACATGACCTATTACCGGGGCATTTCACGACGGATATTTGATACGATTTTCTCACAAATCACCGATCAGATCGAGCAGGTCTCCGTAGACGAATGCTACATGGACGTGTCCGGGGCGCTCATGCGCTGGGGCATGCCCACAGCCATAGCCCGGTGGATTCGAGCCAGCGTGGCCCGCCAATTCCACGTGACCTGCTCGGTGGGCATCGCCACCAACAAGCTGGTAGCCAAGATGGCCTCCACCAATGCCAAGCCTGACGGCATGCTGCTGATCCCCAAGGCCCGGCAGGCCGAGTTCGTCCAGCTGATGCCCCTGCGCGGCATCCCCGGCATCGGACCGGCCCTGGAAAAGCGGCTCAACGCCTGGGCCATCAAGGATGTAGCCGACTTGGCCACCATGAGTGAGCGGGATCTGGCTCGGGCCACAGGTTCGACCGTCACAGCACGGATGCTGGCACAGGCCTCCCACGGCCTGGACGACAATCCGGTCAAGCCACGAGCACCTGAGAAATCCCTGGGCGCGGAACGCACCTTCCTGCACGACACCACCAGCATGAAGCAGGTCTGCGACCTCCTGCGCGCCTGCAGCGACGAGGTGGCCACCGGACTGCGAGCGCATGACCTGATCGCCCGGACCATCACCGTCAAACTGCGCTTTGATGACCTGCGTTATATGACCAAGGCCCATACCTTGGAGACACCGGTCAACTCAGCCAATCGCATCTATCCGCAGGCGGTCGGACTGCTTAAGGCCATGCTGGGGCTGCCTGAGGGTGTTCCCATGGACACCTCCCTGCCTAGGCTGATTCGCCTAGCCGGTGTCAGCGCATCCGGTCTGAGCCGGGTGGAAGATACCCCCATCCAGCCATCCTTGGACGACATCATACGCGAGAGCAAACGTCACACCGGCAGCGAGTCCCAGCGCCTGGATCAGGCAGAGGCCACCATGGACTCCATCAGGAACCGCTACGGCAAGGGTTCAGTCAGCATGGGTCTCTAAGCGCCTGTATGCAAACGATCCAGGGCCAGCTCCAACTGGTCGTCGGATATGGTGGACGAGAATCGCAAACGGTGACTATCCCCGTAGAACTCCCCAGGACTGGCCAGAATCCCCATACGGGCCAGGTCGGCCATATCGGCCCAGCAATCGCCCGAACGGGCTTGCGCCCAGATATAAAGTCCACCCTGTGGCATGACGGCATCGTATCCGTAAGATGTCAGAGCTTGAGCCAAGGCCCGAAGACGACGGGCGTAGATCTCGCGCTGGGCCATAACAGCCTCTCCGTCCTCCAAAGCGGCTCGCATGGCCCGCTGTACCGGACCTGGCACAATCAGTCCCACCTGCTTGCGATAGGCGGTCATGACCTTCACCAGATGAGCATCGCCGGCCACGAGGGCCGCCCTGTACCCGGCCATGTTGGACTGCTTGCTCATCGAATACAGACAGAGTATGCCGCTGGCATCGCCGCCACAGACTTCAGGTTCCAGGATGCAGGGTGAGGCCGGGATCGGCGCATTCTGCCCGACTTGGGTATGTTCTGACCAATCCAGCATGGCATAGCACTCGTCACTCAAGACCGTGGCCCCTATAGAACGAGCCGCCCGTACGATCTTAGCCAACCCGGCTCGGTCAATGACCTGCCCACTGGGGTTGCCTGGCGAATTGATCCATACTGCTCGCACGCCAGGCAGATCCACCCATGAATCCGTATCAACAGGATCATCCACGGTCGTCACCTGGGCTCCAGCCAGCTGGGTTCCGATGGCATAAGTGGGATAGGATACCTTCGGCTGCACCACCCGGTCCCCCGGTCCCAGATGCAGGAGGGAGGCCATGAGTGCCACCGCTTCCTTGGACCCGACCGTAGGCACCAGATCCGCGCCCACGGCATCAAGATCGACCCCACGGCGATGACGGAACCAGTCGGTCGCAGCCTGCCTCAGGAGACCATCACCGGCAGTTTTTGGATAGCCTCGCGCCTGGCCATCATCCGCAGCCGCCGCCAAGGCCTCCTTGACCGACCTGGGCACAGGATCCACCGGTGAACCCACCGAGAGGTCGACCAGACCGCCGGGGCACTGCTCAGCACGCCGCCGGTAAGATTCAATCCTTGACCAATCATAGGGGGATTCGAACGAGTGAAAACCCATGGCCCGCCTTTCTCTTATAAATAAGCCGCGGTGGGATGGCTCCCTTCCGCGGCTCGTCAGCCTTAATCGACTACTTGTTGGGTGGCAGGGCTGCAACACCCTCCGGATCGTGATCATAGGGGCCGACCGCGGCAGCACCGCCGGCATCCCCCACCTGGGCGAAGAAATCAGTCGCTGCGTCCTTATACCAAGTCCACTCCTCGGGCAGATCGTCCTCGTAGAAGATGGCCTCCACCGGGCAGACAGGCTCGCAGGCGCCGCAGTCCACGCACTCGTTGGGGTTGATGTAGAGCGAACGGACGCCCTCGTAGATGCAGTCCACCGGGCATTCGTCCACGCAGGCCTTGTCCTTGACGTCCACGCAGGGCTGAGCGATGACGTAGGTCATGGGTTACCTCCTGAGTATGCGAGTACTCACTTTACACTCCAGCGCCGACGCTCCAGGTCAGTCCAGACCGGCCTGGGTGGCCTCGGATATCTTCCCGCTGAGCTGATGGCGACCGAGCAGGGAGTGCCGGTAGGAATAGCCGAAGTAGATGGCCAGACCCGCAGCTAACCAGACCACGAATCGGATCCAGGTCAGTACGGTCAGGTTGAGCATGAGCCAGAGGCAGGCCAGAGCAATCAGAATGGGGACCCAGGGGTTGCCGGGCATCTTGAAGGATCGGGGCAGATCCGGCCGACGCTTGCGCATGATGGGCAGGGAAATGGCCACAAGCAGGAATGCCGAAAGCGTGCCGATATTGACCATGTCGGACAAGACGTCTATAGGGAAACAGGAGGCCACCACGGCCACCACGATGCCACCCAGGATCTGGATGCGGGCAGGCGTGCCATGACGGCCGGTTCGGGACAGGGCACGGGGAAGAAGCCCGTCGCGACTCATGGCGAAGACGATGCGGGTCAGCCCTAGCAGGAGCACCATAACCACAGTGGTCAGACCCACCACGATGCCGAAGGAGATGATCTTGGCGGCCCAAGGAGCCCCTACCATCTCAAAACCGGTTGCCAGGGATGGGTTCTTGGCCTTGGCCAGATCCTTGTAGGAGACCATGCCGGTGGTGACGATGGCGACCAGGATGTACAGGGTGATGACAATCAGCATGCCCAGACCGATTCCGCGGGGAATGGTCTTGTGGGGCTCCTTGGCCTCCTCGGATGTTGTGGCGACGATATCGAAGCCTACGAAGGCGAAGAAGACCAGGGCGGCGCCTGAGAGGATGCCTGGGACACCGTAGATGGTGGGCTGCATGCCGGAAACCCACTGCCAGAGCGGCTGGCCCATGATCCCGGGCACGCTGGCCCCCGGCACGGCCGAAGCGGGCTCGGAAGGCGGGATGAAGGGCCGGTAGTTGTCCAACTTGACGTAGAAGAAGCCCACCACAATGACGAAGACCACGATACCGATCTTGAGGACGGTCAAGGCGCCGTCGAACCGGGCCGAGAGCTTGGTACCCAGAACCAGAAGAACCGTGAAGAGGGTGACGACCGCCAGCGGGGCCAGGTCCACATCCAGGCCGCCCAGATGGAAGCTGGAGCTGAATGAGGTGCCGCCCATCAGATGGATGAAGTCATTCAGGTAGACGCCCCAGTACTTGGAGATGACCGAGGCGGCCATGAGCATCTCCAGGATCAGGTCCCAGCCGATGATCCAAGCCACCAGTTCGCCTATGGTGTTGTAGGTGAAGGTGTAGGCCGAGCCTGAAACCGGGATCATGGAGGCGAACTCCGCGTAGCACATGACGGCCGCTGCGCAGACAATGCCTGCGATGACGAAGGAGATGATGACGGCCGGCCCCGCATGGAAGGCCGCCGCCTGGGCCCCCACCGAGAAGATGCCAGCGCCCACGGCCACTGCGACGGCCATAATGGCCAGGTCCCAGGTGGTCAGCGTCCGCTTAAGCGACCTACCCTCCTCCCCGGTCTCCGCCAGGGTCTGTTCAACGGATTTCTTTCTGAATAATTCCATCCTGCTCCCAATCGTGACTTATTGTGCCGCAAACTCCTCCGGCCCATCACTATAGGAGATAGGGGCACACAACTCCGGACTTTGCTCATTTCGGGATATTACCTTCGGGATATTACCCGCTGGCAAGTCTTTCGGAATCGGCAACTTGATCAAGGCACAGTAATCCGCCAATAGGCAACAAGGCACCCCAGCCGTTTCGACCAGGGTGCCCATTGGGTGCAACCCGCACTCTATTCAGTCGGGCCATCCTTGAATATGGCAATGTCCTGCATGCCGTTACGCTCATTGCAGGTCTGCTCACCGTTGACCACTGCAAGGACTTTCTTACGAAAATCGTTGAAAACCTGATCCCCGGGCTCATCCAAAAGACGGCCGGCGTCGAAGTCAATCCAACGATGCTTCTTGGTGGCCAGAGGCGTGTTGGTAGCTACTTTCACAGTAGGCACGAAAGTTCCGAAGGGAGTGCCCCGGCCAGTAGTGAAGAGGACCACTTGCGCTCCGGCCGCAGCCATTCCCGTACTGGAGACAAGATCGTTGCCTGGCGTCTGCAGCAGGGAGAGCCCAGGTCTGGAGATATGGTCGCCATAGTTGAGCACATCCTCGACCTCGCAACGACCGCCTTTGCGGATGCAACCCAAGGATTTATCCTCCAGAGTGGTGATTCCGCCTTTCTTGTTGCCAGGAGAGGGATTGTCGGATATGACTTCGCCGTATTTGCGGAAGAACCCCTTGAAATTGTTGATAAGGTCGACGATATCATGGAAGACCTGCTCGTCGTGTGCCTGGCTCATCAGGACCTGCTCGGCCCCGAACATTTCAGGGACCTCGGCCAGAACCACGGAACCGCCCTGAGTAACCACCCATTCAGCGAACCGACCGACCAGCGGGTTGGCCGTGATGCCTGACATTCCATCGGACCCGCCGCACTTGACGCTGACCTTGAGTTCGGACAGGGGCACATCTTCACGGTGATCGCCTTTGGCGGCCTCGTTAATCTGGTCCAGGAGGGCATCGGCCTCATCCAGTTCGTCCTCCACTTCCTGGCATATGATCCAACGAACCCGGTTCGTGTCATACTCGCCCAAGGTGCTCAGCATGTCCTCCATCTGATTGTTTTCACACCCCAGACCGACGAGGAGCACACCCCCAGCGTTGGGATGGGTGGCGATGTCCTGAAGACAACGCCTGGTGTAGACCAGATCGCCTCCGAGTTGGGAGCATCCATAAGGATGACGCGCCACGATCACCGAGTCAAAAGATCCGTTGCCGGGATGGCGGGCTGAGAAAGACCGTGCCATGGCGTTGCACAGACTATTGATGCAGCCTACGGTTGGGACGATATAGAGGTCGTTGCGGATGCCTACCTTGCCTGTCGCGCGCCTATATCCATGGAAAGTCCCGGTCGGACTGCCCGGCTTGACCGTGTCGGTAACCGGCTGATAACGGTAAGTCAGGTCGGCGCCCAGGTTGGTGGCCAGATTGTGCGTATGGACCCATTGTCCTGTAGTGATAGCCTCCTTGGCATGGCCGATGGCATAGCCATACTTGATGACGTCCTCACCCTTGGAAATGTCCTGAAGCGCAAGTTTGTGTCCACGGGGAATTTGGTCAAGCACCGTCACCTCGCCATGCCCCTCGACCAGGACCCTTTCGCCGGGCTCCAGATTCCTGGCAGCGACAGCCACCATATCTGTAGGATTAAGCAGAATCGTATCCTGGCCGGTCCGCGCCGGTATGTCCTTGACATAGTCATGCTTCAGGCCGGTGGCATCTCCCGTATCACAGGTGGGAACGAATCCCGTGGAACCACCCTCTGGAATCATGCACTGCTGCTTTGCCTCACTCATGCTGTTATGCTATGTAGCCCACGAGGAGCGGTTCCTTTTTGTTGCCAGTCTTTGCTTGTTCTTCGAACCATTGCAAGCGCACATCATCAATCGGCATGCACTTCCTCATAGTCGAAATAGGCAAAGTCCGCGAAGGAACAATGAGCATCCATGTCCTGGGCGCAAATCCCCACCATGGCTCCGGAGAAGACCGTTTTGCCCCTGAGCTTACCGACATGTTCGTCACTGAGATGCCAGGCCGGCAGCCAATCACCCATCGGCTTCGGATCGTCATCCCCCGAACCCAGCAAGAACCTCGCCTTGTCATGTCGCACCTGAACCCGGATCGTATAGGTGTTTGAACCACTTACGTCAATGAGCGGAGACGCAAATGAGAATGCATCACCCTCATTGACAAGTACCCTAGCTGTCGGATGCCCAGCATCCCCCTCGCCTCCTATATATGCATACATCCAGTTGCTGGTGTCGTAAAACAGAATCAGGCCTGCGGTCTGTTGGAAATTCTCAGGATGAAACTCCATCTGTGTTACTGCGTCAAAGCTGAAGGACTGCCAACGACGAGCGAAAAGCGTCTGCTCGTGCAGGCTGGATGGACTCTGTCCTCCATGAAGGCGGAGCCAACCCGGTCTCTCGGTCAAGGAATAGTCCCGCTCCGCTTTCAGCGGTGCCCGAAGGGTTTTGAAAGATGGAGGTAATCCACTTTCAGGGGAAAAATGAACCGACTCCGAGTAGTCAGTGCACTGACTGGCATCCGTACCCTCCACCTGGATTGTCCGCTGTGGATTATGACCTCCTCCAACCAGACGTGGCCAGCCATCCGAATCCCATTCGATGGGTTGAAGAGCGGTTTCCCTGCCAAGCACACACTCGCCACGTCTCCTTAGTGGACGGGCACACAGGTAGGTGATGTACCACTGTCCGTCCTTTTCCAGAAGACTGCAATGCCCTGCCTTCTGCAAGTAGCCGTCAGGATCATCCTCCGCAGTAATCAGGGGGTTGTAGGGGGACTCCTGCCAAGGACCTTGCAGCGAGTTCGAACGGACAACCGTGGCGGCATGGTTCCATTCGGTCCCACCCGCCGCACAGACCAGATAGTAATATTCTCCGCGTCGATATATCTGAGGCCCCTCACAGACACCCAGACTGGTCCCCTTGAAGATGCGCCGTCGCTCCCCCACCAGACACATCTTCTCCGTGTCAAATTCCTGGAGGACCACTCCAGCGAAGCGCTTATGTCCCATGCGCCAGTCATAGAGCATGTTCATAAACCATGAGCGCCCATCCTCATCATGGAAAAGCGACGGGTCAAAACCCGAAGCAGTGACAAAAACGGGATCCGACCAGGGGCCATTTATGGATGGTGCGGTGATGACATAATTAAGCGTGTCTTTATAGATGGTCGCGCTTTTCACATCCGTGTATACAAGCCAGTACAACCCCTTGGCATAGGAGAGATGGGGGGCCCAGATGCAACAAGCGTTCGGATCGCCCCGTAAATTCACCTGGCTGGTTCTGGTCAGCGGAGCACAGACCCATTCCCAATTGACCAGATCCCTGGAATGGTAGATGTCCACCCCCGGCCACCATTCAAAGGTGGAATTGGCTATATAGTAATCATCGCCAACCCTCAAAGCCGATGGATCGGGATGAAAGCCTGGAATAACTGGATTCTTAACGAGCGACATAGCCTCACCTTACTGCTTGACCGCACCTGCGGACAGACCGGACTGCCAGTACTTCTGAAGGAAAAGAAATGCGATAATCAGTGGAATCACAGCCAGCAGGGACCCTGTCAGGATCATATTGTTGGGCACCACATGATAGGTGGCGTCACCCCCCATCTTCATCCAGACGTTGAGTCCGACCGTCAAAGGATAGTCACGTACATCGGAAAGCATGATAAGCGGCAGGAAGTAATTGTTCCAGACACCTACCAAGGCGAATAGGAGGGTGGTTACGAAACCCGGCGCCAGAAGAGGCAGGGCGATCTTCCAAAAGATAGTCCATGTATTGGCCCCGTCTATGCGAGCCGCCTCCACCATCGAAATGGGGATGGATGTCTGCGCATAGATGATCATCAGGTAAAGCCCAAAGGGATTCGATAGCTGTGGGATGATAACTGCCAGAGGGGTATTGGTCATACCCATCTTGGAATACAGAAGGAAGAGGGGAACGGTGATGACCGTCGACGGAATGGACATGAAGATGAGCGTGACCCAAAGCAGGGCATTCCTCCCGTGGAATTTCATCGTGGCGATTGCATAGCCTGCAAACGTTGCGAAGAGAGTGGATCCCACACCAGCTATAACCGCGTAGACAAGCGTGTTGACCAGCCAACGCCCATACACTCCGTTTTCAAAGGTGAAAGCCTCGATGACATTCTCGAAGAAAACATTGGAGTCAGCAAACCAAAGACCTGGTGATGAATACAGTCCCTCATTGGTCTTGGTAGAGGAAAAAGCGAGCCAGATAAGAGGAACCAGGCAATAGATCACCATAAGCAGCATAATCAGGTGAAGAAGGACATCGAGAATCTTCTGAGTGGAGGTCAAACGTACCGGCAGGCCATTACCTCCGGCTTTCTTCAAACGAATGGCCCTGTCCTTTCGAGCCAGTCTGTCGTCGCGACGACGCTGCGAGGAGGAACGGGAAGCCTTGTTATTGATGAGACTGGTTGATGACATTTTACTTCTCCTCCCAACGATTACCCAGCATCTTGACGACGCTGATGATGATCATGGTGAACAGACCCACCACCAGGGATACGGCGGCCGCATAATTGAGATCATTGCCACTAAAAGCAAGGGAGTAGGTGTACAGGTTTGGTGTGTAATAACTGGTAACCACTTCGGGGGCTATGGTCTGCATCATGCTGGGCGTATTGAACAGCTGGAGCGAATAGATTATGTTGAAAAGGATGGTCATGACGACAGAACTGCGAATCTGCGGTATTTTAATTGACCAGGCAATCCTGAATTCGCTGGCGCCATCCACTCGAGCCGACTCATAGAGTTCCTCAGGCAAGGCTTTGAGCGACGAGTAATAAATCAGTGTGTTGTACCCCATTGAGACCCAGATGCTGATATTAATCATGGCCCAGAGCATGAGCTCCTTTGAAATCATATTGGGGGCCTGGGCATGGAAGAGAGCAAAGACCTGTCCGAAGAGTCCATAATCCCTCCCATAGATATAACTCCACATCAAGGCAGCAATGACATTGGGAACGGCATAGGGCAGGAACAGCAGTATCCGGGGAATGGCCACATGCCGGATACGCTGAGAATCAAGCATCAAGGCGGCAAGCAGGGAGAGGAAGGTCATCAGGGGGACCTCAATGATCGCATAGATCGCCACCCGGTTGAAGCCATTCCACAACAGAGGATCCTTGATCGCCCGGATGAAGTTGGTCATACCGGCAAATCGCTCCCCACCAATCATCTGTTCCTTGAACAGCCCAAGGTAAAACGCATAAATCATCGGAATTATGGTTCCACCCAAGAAGACAATTACATAGGGCAAGCACCAGATCATGCCTATATGCTGAAGTCTCTCCTTGCGTGGACTCGCCTCACTGGGGGCTTGAGGAGACACGACCCCGTCCGAGGCCACTACGGCTGTGCTCATCACTGACTCCTTTTCCTTTGTGGATTCACTTGCCCAGATACCATCGGTCCGGATCCGGAGAGAAGAGGAGGCAGAAGACCCTTCCTCCCCCTGCGATTACCGAGCTGGTTTCCTTTCTGAGCGGTCCGCCGCACCTTACTTCTTGTCAGTAATCTTGAACCCCTGTCCTTCGGCATAGGTCTTCAACGATTCTTGCCACTTCGGGAAGACGGAAGCCAACTTCCCAACTTTCTTCATCTCCGGCACCACAATGTCCTTGAAGGAGGTGGCATACTGGGTATTGAAGGGAAGTATGGACCAATCGGTGTTGATCTTCTTGGAAGACTCCATGTATATGGCATTCACGTTCTGGTTGAAGTAGTCATTGTGCTGATTCTGGTAGGTCGCATCATCCAGATAGGCTTTGGTGGGCGAGAAGCGTATCCCGCCCTCGCTGTTTCCGGCCTTGATTGCAGCGGGATCGGAACAGATCCAGTTCAGGAAGGCCACGGCAGCCGCCCTCTTGTCCTTAGGGCAGGATGTTGTCACGGCAAAGAGTGAACCACCAATCGTGGCGGATTTGAAGTCGGCGGCTGAGGAACCCCAAGCAGGAGGCAGGGTGATTTCCACTTTCCCCTTCATGGACTGCTGTTGCTTCTCATAGGTGGAGCTGCGCCAGGCCCCATCGATCTTGGTGACCCACCGGCCCTCTGCGAACCCCCTGTTGTACTCATCGGTCTTGGATGCAACGGGCTCAAGAACGTCCTCGTCGATCAGCCTTTGAATAAAGTCGACCACCTCTTTGACCTTCTTGTTGGTCATATCCAGGGTCACGTTCTCCAGACCTTTGACTTGCCACATGGGAGCTTTGGCCTGCCGCATAATGGCGGCCATATAACGGACATCAGCCGTATCTATATAGCCCATGTATCTAGTGGGGTCGGCCTTGTGCAGTGCGATACCGGCTTGTTCGAACTCGTCCCAGGTTTTGGGAATGGCGATTCCATGCTGGTCGAGCAGATCGCGACGGGAGTACATGACAATCGGCCCCTGATCCATAGGGAATCCGTAGAGTCCTCCCGCCACGTGAACATCAGCCCAGGCAGCCTTGGTATAACGGCTTCCCATCTGCTGTTCAATCGACTTGTCATTGATATTGAGCAGGGCCTTGGTTGTGGCGTACTGCGGCAGATAGTCATACTCCAGCATGGTCATATCGGGAATGTCCTTGTTCGCCTTGATGACATTGGAGAACTTCGTGTAATGATCCGCAGCGGCACCTGTAGCCGTCACCTTGACCTTGATATGTGGATACCTGCTCTGGAAAGCGTCAATGGTGCTTTTGAGGCTGTCAGCCTGCCAGGTCCACAGCGTCAGCTCGACGTCCTTATCCGATTTCAATGCTGCATCCCCCTGCGACGCGGTGACGCCACCCTCAGCGCCGGCAGACCGGTTCCCGCCATTATTCGAACCGGACCCGCAAGCACCCAATCCTGCAATCATGAAGAAACCGACGCACGCGCACACCACCTTGTGTCCTTTGGAATTCCAACTCATAATCTGCCTTTCGATAATCATCCTTGATTATGCGATTATTCATATCGCAATTTTCGATAATAGCGTCATCTGTGATATAGGTCAAATCGTCTAATTATTAACTATTGCGCATCGATACAACCACGAAACGGCCTTTATCCTATTAGTAAATACCTTCAATTGCTCCGCGTTTATCTTCTTTGGAGCAACCACTTGAGGAGTCGAAATATTTCGATATACTTATCGAGCCAGTTATTATATGAAAAGGGGGGACTATGCTTAAATCTAAACCATCGGCAAAGGTGAAATACCCAAAGCTGACCGACGTCTCCAAGGAGGCCGGGGTCTCCGCCGCAACCGTCTCCAAGGTGATCAACGGTAAAAGCGATGTGGCGGAAGAAACCCGCGAACGAGTCGAAAAGGCCATAGAGAAACTTGGCTACTCCAGATCAGGAAAGACGGGAACCTCTTCCAACCTAATTGAGATGGCTTTGCAACATCTGGATAATCCATGGACGCTCAACCTACTTGACGGAGCAGCAAAAGTGGCTTCTGAGAGGGGGATCAGACTGGTCTTAAGCGAAATCGACGATCCCGGTTTACTATCAACCACTTGGTTGGACGAGGTACTGGCCCGTCGGCCCCTAGGAGCCATACTCATCTTCTCGAACCCATCTTTGAGCCTGGCAAGAAGATTCGCATCCAGACGCATCCCTGCAGTCTTCGTCGATCCCTGGGGAAATCCCGTACTGGATACCATGTCCGTCCAGTCCGACAACTGGTCGGGCGGCCTGTTCGCTACCCGACATCTGATAGACCTTGGGCACCGGCACATCGCGACCATCACCGGTCCCGACAGCGTTATGTGCTCCATCGCCCGTTTCGACGGATACCGAAATGCCATGTCCGAAGCAGGATCGGCTGTCGACCCCAGTTTGATTCGCCACGGACAATTCAGCGTCGAGGATGGGGAACGGTTTGGAATGGAGCTGTTGAGTTCACACAACCCTCCCTCGGCCATCTTTGCCCAGAGCGACTTCCTGGCAATGGGCGTATACAAGGCAGCAAAACGACTGGGAATCAGAATTCCCGAAGACCTATCAGTCGTCGGATTTGATGATATCCAGACGGCGGCATTCATGGGACCCGCTTTGACGACCGTACACCAGCCGCTCGTGGAGATGGCGGCCCGTGCCGCACACATGATTCTTGATGTGAGGGCACAAAAGACAATCGACCATCGGGTAATCCTACCCAACTCGCTCGTTATAAGGGAATCCACCTGCCCACCGACGACGCTGAGAAGTTAGCAAACAGCACATGCTTGACAGCCGGCCTGGAATGACTCAAGGCATGGTCCAGGCCGATGATGCCTTCCGGAAGTCAGTCCTCAAAAAGGGCCAGGGCGTTCTCGTAGGAGACCGCACGGACCAGAGGAGCCAGATACTCCTTGTCATCAGGTATGACGCCCTGGGCGGCCCAGTCGCCCAAGAGCCCGCAAAGCACCCTACGGAAGAGTTCATGCCTGGGGAAGGACAGGAAGCTTCGGGAGTCCGTGGTCATCCCTACCGCATTGCCCAGGAGCGAGGTTTCAGCCAGAACTTCGAGCTGCCGACGCATCCCGGTGACGGTGTCGTTGAACCACCAGGCATTGCCCAACTGAAGCTGGCCCCTGTCATCGCCTCCGAAGCAGCCCAAATCAGTGGCTATGGCCATATAGTCGTTGGGATTGAGGGAATAGACGATGGTTCTGGGCAAAATGTTCGAACTCTGCGCCTGGTCAAGCAGGGCGGCAAGGGGGGCGGCAACCGAATTGTCAGCCATCGAATCGTAACCCGTGTCGGCTCCAAGCTTTCGGAAAGCCGTCGAGTTGTTGTTGCGGCTGGCCTGAAGGTGCAGCTGCATGGTCCAGCCCTTGTCCTTGTAGATTCGCATCAGCTCAAGAAGGAGGGCCGCGCGATATTGGGCCTGTTCATGCCTGTCCAGGTCTAGCCCGGCCCTGGCCTTGCTGAAAATGGCATCCAGATTCTCAGCAGTCGCCGGAGCGAATTCCACCACATCGACAGCATGGTCGGAGAGTCTGGAACCATGCTGGTGGAAGTACTCCACCCGATCACGCAGAGCGTCGACCAGTCCGCTGAAGTCATTGATCGGCTTGCCACAGACCGACTCCATTGTGCCGATCCAATCGCCATACCCTTCGGCGTTCGGATTCAGGGCCGCATCCGGACGGAAGGCGGGAACCATCCTAAAGGACTCCCCCTCCTTGGCGAATTGATCGTGATACTCCAGATTGTCCTCAGGGGAATCCGTGGTGCAGACGATCTTGACGTTCATGCGACGCAGAAGTGCTCTTCGCGAGAAGTCCGGGGTGGCCAGCTGTTCATTCGTCTGATCAAAGATGGACTTGGCGGTCTTGGTGGTCAGGGGTTCGCGGATGCCGAAGTACCTCTGCAGCTCCATGTGCGTCCACAGATAGACTGGGCTACCCACAGCCTGTTCCATGGTCTGGGCATAAGCCATAAATTTGTCCCAGGGGTCCCCGTCTCCGGTGATCAGCCGTTCCGGAATGCCATTGGCCCTCTCCAGCCGCCACTTATAATGGTCTCCATAATTGTGACCATCTGTCAGCCAAGCATCGACAATATTATCGAAGTTGGGATCCTCATAGATCTCCTTGGCGTGCAAATGGCAATGATAATCCACCAGAGGAAGATTCTCAGCCACCTCATGGAACAACTCCCGAGACAATTGCGTCCCGAGAAGAAAATCGTCATCCAGGAAAGCCACTACAAACTCCTTAGTCGAAAACGGCAAGTCCGGCATCCGAATTTCCGTCATGCCCAAAATTCTCCTGTACAGACCAACGGACAGGCGAAACAGTCACACGATCGGAACTCACATATACCATGAGTCAGCCTATGCGCGCTTGAAAAGAGACGGTCTCGATGTTGCCATGATTTGTCGAAACCTTCCCTGATCAGGAACCTGACGTAGCCTTACCCGTGCTTTCCCGGACGATCAGGCGAGAGGGAATCATGATGCTCTGCGCCAGATTGGTTCGGCCATTCAGCCGATCCAGAAGAATGCCGGCTGCTGTCTTACCCAGTTTGGGCGGGGTGTTACCCACGCTGGACAATGGCGGATCGCTGACCTGCGCCATAGTGTCATTGTCGAATCCGATGATCACATAGTCGTCCGGGCAGCGAATACCCTGACGACGCATGGCAGCCATGAAACCCAAGGCCATCAGATCATTGTGGGCAATGACGGCGCCTGTAGGATCATTCAGGTACTGCTTGGCCAGGGCATACCCTCCGACGAAGGTGGGAAGACCCGGCCAAATTCGTCGAACAGTCACCCCACGCTTGCGAAACTCTTCGCAGGTGTGATTCCACCTGACTCCCACCGACCATGACGAAGAGGGCCCATCCAGATAGGTCACTCGAGAAAACCCCATGGAAACCAGTAGCTCTGCGGCCTGACGGATACCAGTACCAATATCGATGGCCACACTGGGCACCCCACGCACGGTCCGGTTAACCACGACGATGGGCCTGGTCTGGGCGCACTTGCGGATCATGGCATCAGGCATTCTCGAGGAGGTCAGAATTACCCCGTCCACATAAGCGGCGATCTTGTTGAAAGCCGCCCGCTCTCTGCTGGCACTTTCCTCGGATTCAGCGACGATAAGGGCAAATCCAGCCAGGTTGAACTCGTGCTGTACAGAACGGATGATGTCAGAGAAGAACTGGTTGGCGATGTCCGGAACGATGATGGCAATCATGCCCCGCAACGTCCTGGACGGAACCGTATCGACCGGCTCCGTATAGTACCCCAGTGCGTCGGCTGCAGCGAATATCCGCTTGGTTGTGGCCGCACTGACCCTATCAGGCCGAGCGAATGCCCTCGATACCGTGGAGGGCGAGACGCCGGCCTTGTCAGCCACCTCTCTGATTGTCACGCGCCCGGAACGGTTATGACCGCTCATGACCGAGATTCCTTCGCTGCCCTGTTTCGATCCACAGGTTTGATCGACCTGGCACCCGTGCTCTGCCTGATGACCAGACGGGCCGGAACCGTCGGGGCTACGGACAGGTTGGCTCCGGAAAGACGCTGCATAAGAAGGTCGGCAGCCCCCCGCCCGAGGACTGAAAGGGACATATGAATGGTGGTCAGAGGCGGACTGCTCACCATGGACATGGTGTCGTTGTCGAACCCGATGACAGAGATATCACGAGGGCACTCGCAACCAAGCCGTCTGAGGGCCGCAATCAGGCCGATTGCCATCAGATCATTATGAGCGATGACCGCTCCTGTAGGGTCGTCCATATACTTCTCTGCGAAGGAATAGCCTCCGTAAAAGGTAGGAGCGCAAGGCAGCGAACGTTTGACGCTCATCCCCTTGGCGTCGCATTCATTGAAGATATGCCGCCACCGGATGCCTCCCGACCATGAGGCCGCCGGACCATCCAAATAGGTGAGACTCCGATAACCCAATGAGTACAGGTAGTCGACCGCTTGACAGGCCCCCTTGGCCACGTCGATGCTGATGCTGGATACGCCACGAACGTCACGGTTGACGCTGACCAAAGGACGCAGCTGGGCGCACTTGCGAATCATGGCATCGGGCATCCTCGGGGAGACCAGGATGATTCCCGAGACCACAGGAGCGACCGTATCGACGATCCTGCGCTCCCGGGTGATGGACTCCCGGGTATCAAGAATCAGGGTTTCAAAGCGCAATCGTTCGCACTCGTCCTGGATGTTGCGAATAACACCGGTGAAAAACTGATTGCCCAGGTCGGGCACAATGACCGCAACCAGCCCCCGGCCCTGCGAGCCTGACCGGCTGTCGACGATATCGCTGTGATAGCCCAGTTCATCAGCGACCTTCTGAACCATTCGAGCCGTAGAAATACTGACCCGATCCGGGCGCGAGAAGGTACGCGAGACCGTTGAGGGGGACACCCCGGCCTGACGAGCCACATCATATATGGTGATATGGCGGTTGTCCGTGGAGGCATCGCCACCCGAATCTGCTCCGGTCTTCATCTATTCGTATCAGCCTTCCTTGGTCTGCCCCATATCGCATGAAATACACGCCAACGGTGCCGAGCACTTCCAGCTTCCAAGTATAAGTGACTTCCCAGTCCTGTAGCAGCCGACAGCAGTCTGATGAGAAACAAACTGCAACTACGAAAGCAGACAGGCACCAACTTGATAGGTTCGGAAGCAGGATGGACAAGCGTTTACGCCTGGTCTCCGAGATATGTTTCTTTTGATAAAGGAAGGCACCGATGCTTCACCTTAGTGACGATATACATAATGAGTCTGCAGCCTGGCAGAAGGCCGGCGTGACCCTGCCAACCTACGACATCGAAGCCATGCGCCAGGCCACCAAGCGCTCGCCTGCCTGGGTCCACTTTGGGGCCGGCAATCTCTTCAGGGCAGTCCACGCCCCCATTGCCCAACAACTTCTGGAGTCAGGCGCCACCGACCGAGGCATATTGGTGGCCGAATCCTTCGACCCTGCCATCGTAGACCAGGCCTACACCCCCTTCGACGACCGCTATCTTCAGGTCATCCTGAGGGCGGACGGATCCATGAAAACATCCTTGGTCGCCTCCGTTGCAGGCGCCTACCCGCTGGGCGAGGATCCGAAGCCCTTGCATGATCTGAGGCTGGTCTTCCGCAATCCCAGCCTGCAGATGGTCACCACGACCATCACCGAGAAAGGCTATGCCCTGGTCGATTCCCAGGGCCAGCCGCTACCATGGATCGCTCCGGAATTCGAGGGCGGACCCGATAAAGCCAAGAGCGCCATCGCAGTCATCACGGCCCTCCTGCTGGAGCGCTTCCAAGCCGGTGCACTTCCCCTGGCCCTGGTCAGCACCGACAACTTCTCACGAAACGGGGAGCGGTTCGGCCAAGCCGTCAGGCAGATGGCTGACGAGTGGATAGGGAGGGGTCTGGCCGAAAAAGGCTTCGGCGACTACCTCAGAGACAAGAACAAGATCACCTTCCCGCTGACCATGATCGACAGAATCACTCCCAACCCTGACAAGGAGGTGGGTCGCCGCCTCAAGGCTCTGGGCGTCGCCGACGCGGAACCTTTCCGGACCAGGGGCGGAACCGCTTTGGCCCCATATGCCAACACTGAGGAAACCTGGTATTGGGTGGTTGAGGACGACTTCCCTGCAGGCCGCCCGTCTCTGGAGAAAGCAGGGGTTTACATGGCCGACAAGGACACGGTCAACGCCGCCGACCAGATGAAGGTCACCACCTGCCTGAACCCCCTGCACACGGCCCTGGCCGTCTTCGGGACGCTCCTGGGGTATCCGACCATGTCAAAGACCATCGCCGACCCGGACCTCAAGGCCTTGGTCACCCGTCTGGGGTATGTGGAAGGACTGCCTGTGGTCGAGGACCCGGGCATCTTCTCCCCCAAGGAGTTCCTCCGCCAAGTCATTGAGGTCAGAGTTCCCAATCCTGGTCTGCCCGATACGCCGGCGCGCATCTGCGCCGACACCTCCCAGAAGATTCCGGTCAGATACGGAATCACCATCAGCAAGTACATCCGAGCCAAGGACCTTGACACAGCCGATCTGGAGGCCATCCCGCTGATCATCGCCGCCTGGCTGCGGCTGCTGATCGGTTCGGATGGCAATGGAACCGACGATGCCGGACGGCCGGTCAAGCTGAGCCCAGACCCGCGCCTGGAGGAGCTTCAGAGGACTCTGGTCGACATCCCACTCAACGGGTCAGCCAAGAAGGAGACTCTGGCGACCACGGTCAAGTCCATCCTGGCCGACACATCCATCTTCGGAACCGATCTGAACACCACCCCGCTGGCCGACACAATCGAGACCTTCCTGACCGCCATGTGCCGGGGCAATGGCGCAGTAGCGAGCACCCTTCATAAGGCTGCAAGCGCCTGGTGACATCGGCAGCCTACTGACAGAACAAGGCACACAATGACCGGGTCCGTCCGATCCGAATGTAAGGAGAGAGCATCATGCACATGGGATTCCGCTGGTATGGCCAGGGCAACGACACCATCAGCCTGGACGATATTCGTCAGATTCCGGGGGTGGAGACCATTGTCTGGTCCCTGCACCATAAACAGGCCGGCGAGGTCTGGCAGCCGGACGAAATCGAAGAGGCCATGGCCACAATCACTGGGCTGTCCGCCAGGGATCGAGCGGCAGGCATAACCAAGACCTTCAATGCTGACGTAGTTGAGTCCGTCAACGTTCACGAGTCCATCAAGACCGGTTCGACGGTCCTCGGAATCAGCCGGGACCAGGCCATTGACGCCTATATCGAGACTGTAGCCAACCTGGGCAAGGCCGGGGTCAAAGTCGTCACGTACAACTTCATGCCGGTCTTCGACTGGCTGCGCACGGAGATGTTCCACCCTTGCCCAGACGGGTCCACCGCCCTCTACTACAACCAGCACCAGGTGGACCAGCTCAGCCCACAGGGCATCATCGACGAAACCCTGAAGGGGGCCGGATCCCTGACTGTGCCCGGCTGGGAACCTGAACGGCTTGCCCATCTGCCTGAACTGATGGAGGCCTATCAGGGAATGGGCCACGAGCAGATGTACGCCAACTACAAGTACTTCCTGGATGCCGTGATCCCCACCTGCGAGCGCTACGGGGTCAAGCTGGCCGTCCACCCCGACGACCCTGCCTTCGACCTGTTCGGCTGGCCGCGCGTGGTCTCCAGCAAAGAGGGGATCCAACGAGTGCTGGACCTGAACCCCAGCCCCAGCAATGGACTGTGCCTGTGTCTGGGATCCTTCTCATCCAGAAGAGGCAACGATGCCGTGGACGCAGTCAAGACCTTCATGGACAGGATCTACTTCAGCCACGTGCGCAACATCCGGTTCACCGACGAGCAGGGCTCTTTCTACGAGGTGGGTCACCGCGCCAGCGAGGGGAACGTGGACACCGTCGGCATCATGAAGGCCTACGCCGAGGCCGATTACCAGGGCTACATCCGCCCCGACCACGGACGGCATCTATGGAGCGAGAACACGGAAGCCGGCAGACCGCGGCCAGGCTACGGCCTTTACGACCGCGCCATGGGCATCCAGTATCTGCTTGGAGTCTGGGACGCTTACCGCTACAACCGTTGATAAAGCAAAAGAAATCCTGAACAATCAGAAGGAAGCGTCTGATGCCAGTCCGGGTCAATCGCAAACCCGACCTGGCATCAGACGCTTATTCAATGTTCCCGTCAAGGCCGCGCCCTGTGGGAAGTTTTTTCAACTTGGGAAAGCCAACATACTTGCAAATGCGAGAATCAAATTGCTTCGAAACAGCTGACCCCTCGTTTGCACTGTTGGCTCACGCCAATCGGTCAATCAGGGGCTGGACACCCTGGTCGGCCAAATCGTCCAGGTTCTTCTGGACAGCCTCCGCCAGCCCTGCGATCCTGGTCAGGTCATGGCCCCAAATTGAAGCATCAGCAAGAATCCGATTGATAAAATCCTCCTGACCGGCAGCCTCGTGGAAGGCATCGATGACCTTTTGATCATCCTGAATCTTCACAGCATCACCGGCCTTGCCGCAATAAGTCCACAAGAGGCAGGACAGCGCCAGGATGATGCGTTCCGGAAGCCCGCGTCCCTGCTCTACGTTTGCCGTGACCAGCGGGAGAAGACGGGAGACGAATTTGGAGACCGAGTTCAACCCTATGGAATCCAAAGAATGCTGGACAAAGGGGTTGTCGAACCGCTCGCGAACAGCAGCAGCGAAGTTCTCCAGCTCCTCCTTGGGCAGGGTCTGGACGGGGATGATCTCCTCCTCCATCTCGCGGGTGATGAAAGAGCGCATGGTCTTATCGCCCATGACCTGTCCTACAGTCTTGAATCCGGCCAGCCGAGCCACCTGGGCCATGGTGGTATGGGGACCGTTGAGCAGATAAACCTTGCGCTCACGGTAGGGCTGTACAGCATCGCAGGTCACCAGGTCGATTCCGGCCTTCCGCGCGGGAAGCAGCTCATCAACCCTGCGCTGGGCGGTCTGGTCACCGGCTACGACCCAGAGCAGGAAGGGCTCGGCCTTGACCATATTCTGATCCTCGTATCCCAGCATCTCCCAAAGCTCCCGGGCATCTTCGCGCGGGTAGCCAGGAACTATCCGATCCACGAGAGTGGATACGAAAGTGTTCTCTTGATCAAGCCAGTCGATGAAATCCTTGCCCCATCCGAACCGTTCGGCGACATTTATCAGAGCACGATGCAGAGCCGAACCGTTGTCGGCGATAAGCTCGCAGGGCATAATCAGGTAGCCCGGCAGAGACCTGTCGAACCTACGCTTGAGCAGATGAGCCAACTTTGCCGGATATCCTGCCGGCGGCTGGTCTGTGACCTTATCCCCATCGTTGACGGCAATGCCTGCCTCAGTGGTATTGGAGATGATGATCTGCGTATCAGGATCATCGGCCAGAGCCAGAAAACCATCCCAATCCTTGTAGGGGTCGACTGTCTTGCCGATAGAGTCAATCAGCTCATGGCTACGGACGGGCTTTCCATCCTTGAGGCCTTCCAGAATGACTGTATAGAGCCGCTCCTGGTCCTCCAAGACATGGACTCTGCCGTTTTCAAGGGGCTGGACAACTGCAACGTTCCCCCCGAACAAGCCCTTGTTGTTGAGCTGCTGGACTATCCAATCAACGAATGCTCTAAGGAAATTTCCCTCACCGAACTGGATGATCCTGATGGGTCGTTGAGCTGCCTGTGCACTGGTCAGCCCCAGATGCACGGCCACTGCTTCCTGTAGTCTTTCCACAATGCTTCCTTTCCGTCCGCTTGCGTCATCCCGCCCATACGGGAGATCCGGCCAGATCATCGAACTTGGCGACCGATGACCAGCCCGGGACTCAGACACTCAGCCTTGCACCACCTGCCTGGCCTGCGCACAGGCATCGGCAACGGCCTTCCAATCGCCTTGGCGCTGGGCCTTGGACGGTACAGGGAAACTCCCGCCCACAGCAAAGACGTTGGGTAGGTCGATGTATTCACGGGCGTTCCCGAACCCGACTCCGCCGGTGGGCAGGAAGCTCATCTCGGCAAAGGGGCCGGAGAGTGCCTTCAAGGTCTTGACGCCACCGTAAGCCTCGGCTGGGAAGAACTTAGTAAAACGCAGACCAAGATCATAGGCTTTCTCGATGTCGCTGGGAGTCGCCGTTCCAGGCAAGACCGGTATCCGGGAGCCCATGCACCAGTCGACCACAGCATCGCTGAATGCCGGGGAGACGACACCCTTGCAACCTGCCTCCACTGCCTGGCGTGCCTGGTCGACCGTGTGCACAGTTCCTGCCACCAGGGTCACCTCAGGCACCTGATCGTGAATAGCCCGCATCCCATCCAGGGCGGCAGCCGATCGGAAGGTGACCTCTGCGATGGGTACTCCACCGGAAGCCAGGGCCCTGGCCAGAGGAACCGCTTCCTCGGGCGAATGCAGGGTCACCAGGGGGACCACTTTGATTGTTCTGATCAAATCAATCAATCCGATCCGCTCCTCCGGTACATCCGTCTTGTCAAACTCACTCATGCCTGCTTCCTTCTCTTGTGGAATTGAACTTGTTGAATCGAAGCCATCGCCTGTCCATGGAGGGCTCCTGATCGTCGCCCAGATAAACCGGCTCAGCCAACCTGTCTGACCACCGCCCGCTGGCGTCCGGCAATAAAGTCATTCAACCGGGACTTGTCGGGCAAGCCTTCGTTGTCGGATACCACCTGGGTCTGCATGGCGCCAACGGCACACCCGCGCTCCAAGGCTTCGGACATGCGTTGGCCTTCAAGCAGGGCCGACAAGACACCGGCTGCGAAACCGTCGCCGGCACCGACTGTGTCCACCACCGCATCAACCTTGAAGCCCGGAACGTAGACACCATCGTGACCGTCCGTCGCGTAGGCTCCATCAGGCCCGTCCTTGACCACCGCATAACGGGCGCCATTGTCAATGAAGGCCTGACCGATATCGCGGACATTGTCTAGCCCGAACAGATGCCTGCCCTCGGAAATGCCTGGAAGGACCAGATCAGCCTTGGCGCTTAAGGACAGGAGCGTCTGCTTCATTTGCCTGTCGCTCTTCCAGAGAGCCGGACGTTCGTTGGGATCAAAGGAAACGAAGATATGATTGGTCCGTGACAGATCAACCAGCGCTTTGCTGGCTTCCAGGGCGCTTTCCGAAAGAGCTGGGAGGATTCCGGTCATATGCATCAGCGAGATCCCGCTGCAGTCGATGGCCTTGACATCGGCCGGGCCCAAGGCCGAAGCCGCCGATCCCTTGCGAAAGTAGTAAGTCTTGGGGTCTCCCTGCTCTACCTTGGACTTCATCATAAAGCCAGTGGAACGAGTGGCATCCTTGCCTACCAAGGAGGTGTCCAGGTTGTTCTGCCGCATGAAATACAGGATCCGTTCGCCTATTGGATCCTGGCCTATGCGAGTCATATAGACCGGATGCTGACCCAACCGCTCCAGACCGATTGCCACGTTGAGCTCCGCCCCGGCCACCGAGGCGCTGAAAGATCCGACCTCGCTGCAGGGCCCCTCCTCGCCAGCCGCGAAGAGCCCCATACTCTCGCCGACCAGGAGGACCTTGCCGGGACGGACGCCGCTGACCGCTATGTCGTGGGAAACCGCCATACCATTCCTTCCATGACCTGGACAGATGAACCCGACGGGCTTGTCTCAACCCGCATCAACGCGGGTGACTGTCCGATTCGTCCATTGCTGTTTTCAAGCTATGTGATAGAGGGATGGCGGAGGAATATGTTGCCAGCTGTTGCTTGTCCCGGCATTATTAAAAAACGGACCCTCAGATCTTTGCATTGATCTGAGGGTCCGAAGAAACGAAGCTTGGAGCAGGGGCTACCAGGCCAAATCAATACCAAGGGTGACAGGTTCGGGAATCAGTCGGATGCCGAAGGTGGAATCCACGCCTTTCTGGATGGCACGGGCCAGGGCCACCATGTCGTCTGATCCGGCACCTCCCCGGTTGGTCAAGGCCAGCGTATGCACGTCAGACAGAGCGGCAGCCGACCCCTGCTCCAAAGCGAATCCCTTATGGAAACCTGAATGATCGATCAGCCAGGCTGCTGAGGTCTTGACCAATGTCGAGCCCTCGACAGGATAGCGAGGGGCATCCGCCGGCAGGGCATCCGCGGCCTCACGACTGATGATCGGATTGGTGAAGAAACTCCCGCAGCTATGACGGTCAAGCAGCACCCGCTCGCCCCTAGGGCCGTGAAGGTCATCCTGGACTGCCTCCAGAGCCTCTTCCAGGTCGGAGGTTCGGCGGCAGGACCCCATCCAATCAGTCAGGTACCGGTAGGGATCCTCCAGCATCCCCTTGCCTGCTCTGACGGTCAGGACCGCCTGTCGAATCCGCTCTAGAGGCAGGGTTGCCCCAACTTCCACACCTAGAGCCTTGGCAAGCTGGACGGAATCCACCTGAGCGGCAGACCCGTGCCGCAAAACCAGTGTGACAGAAAGCACCACGTACCGGGGAGTGGGGAAGAACCGCGTATCTGGCACGGCAGGCGCCTGGTACATGGTCTGCTTGAGCAGGGAGGTCCTGTATCCGAAATCGAGATCAGAGGCACGTAGATAGGCAGTGACCTTGTCCTGGCGGTCCCAGACCTCGACCGAGTCGACAAGACGCCCGACCTCCTGGCCGTAGGCGCCAATGTTCTGGACAACCGAGGCCCCGACAGTCCCGGGGATGCCTGATAGACCCTCTACTCCAACCAGATGCATGCGCACGCAGTAGGAGACCAAGTCATCCCAATTGGTTCCAGCTGTGGCATTGATATGAACGACAGGAACGCCGCCCTCAGGCGGAGCCACCTCGTCAGGAACGCTGATGTCCTGGCGGGTGTCACGCACAACCACGCCGGGAAAGTCCTGGTCAGAGGCCAGCAGATTGGATCCTCCGCCGATCAGGCAGAGGGGCAGCCCCTTGGAATCCGCGCCCTCCACAGCCTCGATCAAGCCCACACGGCTTCGGGGCTGAACAAAGGCGGCCATGCTCCCGCCTATGCCCACAGTGGTGATATCAGCAAAGGTCGGAATGGTGTCTCTGGAGGATACGTCAGACATGCAATTCACTGTATCATCGTCCCCTTATGAGGGCTTCTCCCGGGCAGACGCAATGCCGGGACTGCCTACCGCCCTTGGCAACAACCAATCAGCCATGATCAGAGTGAAGCAAGACCGCATCCAGACGGCTGCAAAGTCCGGTCTGACCCACCCCTATCAGGTTTTCCTATAGCTTTCGCAAGACCCGCGCAGGGCCAAGGGACGATTAGCGGCGATAGATATTACCTATATGCCGGGTCGTTGACCGGCCTGCTACCTGGGGGTTTTATGTGACAAGAGCTTTGGAAAGGGGAATCTCCAAAGCCCGGTTTCCGGACGAGGAGCACCGGGAATCCGTGGGCGCCTGATCGGGCGTCCACAGGACACGCACCAGGAAATGAGAATGCAATGACAGAAGACAGACGAACCCAGTTCCACCAGATAGCCCATGGCCAGGGGAACCAAGCCTGGCTGACCTCGGCCTGGCAGCACCACATCGGACACGAATACGGTGCCGAGAATTTTGCCGCAGCCACCTTGGACTTCGTCCGCAAGTGGGATTGGGACTGGGTCAAGATCAATCCGAGGGCCATATATTATGCCGAGGTCTGGGACGCAGTCTACGACAAGGACCACTATGATTGGCTGGTCCCGCACACCGTCCGTGCAGCCATCCAGGATGCAGGGGACATCGCCCGCATCGACTACCGCGACCCCGAAACCAACAGGGTCCTCCAAGAGCAGATCCAGGCCGCCAGGACCATCCGAGACGGCCTGGAGGACCGAGCAGTTATCGACACTGTCTTCTCCCCGCTCTCGGTCCTCCTTCTGCTGGCTGATCTTCCCCTCTATCCCGATGAGCAGGGCTCTGTGCAAGAGGGCGACAGGGATCTGAACAGACAGACGCTGATCTTCGATCAGCCCGAGGCGGCCAAGTCAGCGCTGGACAACATCGCCCGGACCCTTGCCGACTACGCAACCCTGCTGGTCAGCCCCAAGGAGCAAGGCGGGGCAGGCCTGGACGGCATCTTCTTCGCCGAAACGGGCCTGGCCAGCCATGGCTACTTCAACCAGCCGCAACTGGAGGAATGGGCCAAGCCCTACGATCGGATCGTGATCCAGGCGGTCAGACAAGCCAATCCGGATGCCCTGGTCCTGGTGCATACCTGCCGGGAGGATGCACACCCTGAAGAATTCACCGACCTGAATCCTGATTTTCTCCACTGGGATCAGTTCCGCCCTGGCAATCCTGAAATCAGCACCGACTTTCCTGCCGTACCCGTAGGCGGAGCCGACTTCGAACTCTTCAACCCAGGCGGCGACGTGAACCAGATCCGCGAGGAACTGGACCAGACCATCCAGGCCCGCCAAGGCCGTCCCTTCCTCCTGGCACCTTCATGCACCATCCCGACGCCTGCCGACGAGGAGGCCCTGCGCGTTCTGAGCGGAACCCGGGCCTCCAAGGAACTCTGAAACCACAAACAATCCCACCGACATCCACCGCCAAACCCCAAGGGAGACATCATGGCCATCACCTCAAAGCAGCACCATCAGCATCACGGCACCATCAGGGCAATGGTTGCCCTCATGATCTCCATGGCCATGGCCGGGGCGCTGTCGGCCTGCGGATTGGGGGGCGACAAGGGCTCCTCCGCAGGATCGTCGGACCATGTGACCATCGCTGCCATTTACCCTAAGACCTGTCTCTACGCCGAGTACGGAAAGATGTTCCAGCAGGGCTTCGACCTGGCCAAGGACCAGATCAACAAGAAGGGCGGAATACAGGGCAAACGCCTGGACATCGATTACTACGACACTCAATCAGATGCCAAGCAGGATGCCGCTGTCGCCCCCAAGATCGCTGCTGACAAGTCGGTCATCGCCGTTGTGGGCGACTACTCTTCGCCAGCATCATCGGCTGCATCGCCCATCTTCCAGCAGGCCGGACTGGTCCATTACGGCTTCAATAACTCCTCCCCGGTATTCACCAAATCCGGCGATCATGTCTGGACGCCCCAGATATCAGATAAGACCTACCAGGAAGTCAACGCCGAGGCGATATCCAAACGTGCGAAGAAGGTCTCCGTCGTCTATCTGGAAAACGACTGGGGGAAGGAATCATTCCAACACTTCAAAGACGCCGCTGACAAACAAGGGGTGCAGATCATTTACCAGTCCTCCTACCTGCCTGATTCCACTGATCTGACGCCAATACTGATTCCGGCCAAGAACGCTGGCCCTGATGCTGTGGTGGACATCGGCTACGGACCAGACGGGGCATTGGTTCTCAATACCCTCCGCGACAAGCTGGACTACAAGGGACCCTTCTTCGGAGGCCAGGAAACCAAGGAGTTCCTCTCCTTGACGGGGGCAAACTCCCAAGGAACCATCATCACCGGGACTTTCTCGGCAACCGGCACCAAGGATCCCAAGGCCAAGGCCTTCGTCAAGAGCTTCGAGGACCGGTACCACATCGTCCCCGGCAACTTCGAAGTCACGGCCTACCAGGCCATCATGGACCTGGCCCACGCGGGTGAAAAGACCAGCCCCACCAGGCAGGGCATTCAGGAGGCCCTGACAAAAGTCAAGGACTTCCCGCTCTATCAAGGCCAGGGCGGCACCTTCAAGTTCAATGCCAAAACCAGACGGGCAGATGTGATCCAACCCATCCTCCTTCAGGTGGATCAGGGCAAATTCAAACAGATCGAGGAGTAAGCAGCGATCATGGTCGAGACGCTCTTTTCCGGACTCATCCACGGCGGCGTATATGCTCTGGCCGCCGTGGGGATGTCCCTGGTCTTCGGAGTGACCAATGTGGCCAACTTCGCACAAGGGTCACTGGTGGCGGTTGGCATGATGACGGCCTGGTGGGTGGGCTCCTCCCTGGGTTGGGGACTCATCCCCACCATTCTGGCCGTCGTTCTGGTCACAGGCCTTGTCGGCCTGGTCACCAACCTCCTGGTCATCACTCCGCTGGAAGGTCGGCAACCGATTGCCGCGCTCTTGGGAACTGTGGGCGTAGGGCAGGTGCTGGACAACGGGATGCAGCTGATCTTCGGCTCCCAGAC
This sequence comes from Bifidobacterium sp. JNUCC 75, assembly GCF_054819865.1. Classification (NCBI taxonomy): domain Bacteria; kingdom Bacillati; phylum Actinomycetota; class Actinomycetes; order Bifidobacteriales; family Bifidobacteriaceae; genus Bifidobacterium; species Bifidobacterium sp. JNUCC 75. Next base: position 691,857 of record NZ_JBTHIF010000001.1, read on the forward strand.
CAGGCCCTTTCCCCAGCTGCTGCCTACCCACAACCTGCATGCGCTGGGCATCAGCTTCGGCACCTCCGACTTGGTCATGGGTCTTATCGCCCTGGCCAGCATGGTTGCGCTCTGGGCCTTCTTGACCTACGGCAAGACCGGCCAGGCCATCAGGGCCACCTCCCAGGATTCCCAGGCTGCATTGCAAATGGGAGTGCCTGTCACCTCCATTCGCACCATAGCTTTCGTCATCGGGTCGATTCTGGCGGGCATCGCAGGAATTTTCATCGGCCTGTTCAAGACGAACATCAACCCAATGGACGGCAGCGCCATCGGCATGACGGCCTTCGTGGCCGCCGCCATCGGCGGACTGGGATCCATTCCCGGAGCCATCATCGGTGGCCTGGTGCTGGGTTTGGCTGAAGCCGTCGGCGTAGGGCTCTTCGGCGATGGCGTGCACGACCTGATCACCTTCGGCACCCTTCTTCTGGTTCTGATCCTCAAGCCCTCAGGATTTCTGGGCCGCAAGGCAGACATGGGCAAGGAGCCCATGACCGGAACCCTCCCGGAAGCCGCCAGACCCATCAGACTGCCGCTTTGGGCCAACCTCGGCCTTGCAGCAGCCGCTCTGGCCACTCCCTTCATTTTCTCTGACCACCTGGCCGGCATCGGGACCCAGGTGACCATTTATGCCATTGCTGCAGTGGGTCTAACACTGATCTCGGGCTCGGCCGGTCAGACCATCCTAGGACTGGCAGGACCTGTGGCCGTGGGAGCTTATGCCTCGGCCCTGCTGACCATGCGCATACACTGGCCCTTCACCCTTTCCCTGCTGGGAGCTGCCATCATTGCCGCCCTGGCTGCATCCCTGCTGACATTCCCAGTATGGAAGCTCAGTGGCCACTATGTGGCTATCGCCACCATAGGAGTGGGAGCAGTCATGGTCGCCATCATCCGCATCTGGGAGCCTCTGACAAGAGGTTCCCTGGGTCTGCAGGGCATTCCTTTGCCGACCTTCCTGGGCAAGCCGCTCTATACCCAGCAGATGCAGTATTTGCTGGATCTGGTCATCCTTCTTCTGGTTCTTGCAGTGACCTCCCGGATCAGGTCCTCACATCTGGGCCACGTCTTCGAAGCCATCGGCGAGGACGGACAAGCGGCCTGGTCCCTGGGGATCAGGACAGGGGCCTACAAGGCACTGGCCTACGCCCTGGCATGCGGTTCAGCCGGTATCGCAGGCGCCCTGCTGGCCCACCAGTACACCTACATCGATCCAACCCTCTTCAACCCGACCATGTCGACCCTGATTCTGACCATCATCGTCCTGGGCGGAATGAAGTCCCCGACCGGAGCCGTGATCGGCTCCCTGATCCTGGTAGGAGCCCCTGAGCTGCTGCGCATCCTGCCCGAGGTGAGAATCATGGCCTACGGACTTGTTCTGATCGTCTTCATCATCTGCAGACCGCAGGGCCTGTTCTCAACCAAAAGGAGGGCATGATGGCGGACAACCGGCGCATTCGCGAACCTGTACGCGACAATCCTGATCAGCCCCTGCTCAGCGTGCGGAATCTAGGCAAGAGCTTCAAGGGGCTGCAGGCAGTGGCCGATGTGAACATGGATCTGGCATCCGGCCAGGTGATAGGCATTATCGGCCCCAACGGATCAGGAAAGTCCACCACCATCAACCTGATCTGCGGCTTTCTCAAGCCCGACTCGGGCCAGATCAGTCTGAGGGGACGCACCGTGACCGGCCTGCCCGCCACGGACATGGCCGAGCAGGGGGTGTCCCGCACCTTCCAGAACGGCAGGGTCTTCCCGACCATGAGCGTTGAAGAAAACGTGGCCGTAGGATTCCATAGGCGCCTGGAAGCCCGCAGGCCCTTTCGCCGTCTGGAAAAGTGGCCCATCCTGCGATGGATCCCCCTGCTGACGCAGACCTGGCTGACGCTGGTGCCCGGTCCCGCCTGCCGCAGGGAGGCGGTCACCGAGCGCAAGGCCGTCCAGTCTGAGATCGACAGATTCAGCGAGCGCCTTGAGGAGCACCGGGCCCAGGCCGCCTACACGCTCTCCTACGCCAACCGGCGACGTACCGAGATAGCCAGAGCACACGTCAGCTCCCCAGACATCCTGGTTTTGGACGAACCCACGGCAGGAATGAACCAGTCGGAGACAGCCGAGGTGCTGCAACAGCTCCTGGAGCTCAAGGCCCAGGGTCAGACCATGCTTCTGGTCGAGCACAAGATCGATCTGATCGAAGCGCTTTGCGACCAGGTCATCGCCATGGACGGCGGCCGGATCATCGCCTCCGGACTTCCCAGGCAGGTCAGTGCAGACCCCCGCGTCATCACCGCATACCTGGGCGACCGCAGACCCCGCAACGATGCCCCCATGAGTGGACAAGCGAATGTCCTGGCTCGGCAGAACGCCCTGGCTCCGGCCACCGTTGCAGAACAGATCAATAGCCAGGATCACGGCGGCGCAGAAACCGGCCTGAGAGCCAAAGCTGAGGCGCACGATGATATCGAGGGGAAGCCAGCCGTCGAAGGGGACCGAACCCTGCTCTCTCTGGATACCATCGATGTGAGCTATGGCCCGGTCAAGGCCTTGGACCATGTCAGTCTTCGCATTCCTCAAGGCGGCATCGTCTCCCTCCTGGGCGGGAATGCTTCGGGCAAGTCCACAACCATGAAGACCATTCTGGGCCTGCTCGCTCCAAAGGAGGGGACCATCCATTTGGATGGACGGGAAATCACCCACACCCCCACCAAGGATCGGGTCCGTTCCGGAATCGCCTCAGTTCCGGAGGCAAGAAGGGTCTTTGCGGCCATGAGCGTGGAGGAGAACCTGCGCATGGGCGCCTACACTCAAGGGAAACGCAATCAGATCGAGCAGGATCTGGATGCTATATATGAACGGTTCCCGCGCCTGGCCGAACGCCGTGGGCAACAGGCCGGCACCCTTTCAGGAGGCGAGCAGCAGATGCTGGCCTTCGGCAGGGCGCTGATGAGCCATCCTCGGCTGATATGCATGGACGAACCGACTATGGGCCTCTCACCAAAGCTGGTTGATCAAGTACTGGAGCAGATTGCCTCTCTTCGGGACCAACTAGGCATCTCCATCCTTTTGGTCGAACAGCAGGCCGAGCTGGCCCTGTCCATAGCCGACTATGGATATGTGCTGCAGAACGGCCTGATCCGACTGGAGGGACCAGCTCAGCAGCTCTTGACTGACGAACGTGTCCGCCAGGCATACCTAGGCAAGGCAACCTCACGATAGCGGGCAATAAGGAACACCTATGGGCGGAGCCTTGCCCGAGACCCTAAAAGACGATTCGATGGTGGGTCAGGGAAGGATTTCCAACCGGATACAAGCAGAGGAACACACCCGCATGAGCAAAGGATTCGCGACAAAAGCCGTCCATGACGGCTATGACTGTCAAAGCCAAGGCGGAGGCGCGGCCAGCGTCCCCATCTACCAGTCGGCCGCTTTTGACATGGTCACCGCCGACCGGGGAGATGCCCTGGCCGCCGGTGAAATTCAAGGGTTCTCTTACTCACGCCTGGCCAATCCTACGGTCAAGGTCCTGGAGGACCGCCTGGCCAGCCTGGAGGGGGGCAAGGGGGCTGTGGCCATGGCCTCAGGGATGGCCGCCGTGTCGTCAGCCCTCATGTGCGCAGCCGAAGGCGGCGGGAGACTAATTTCCCCGGTCGATCTTTATGGAACCTCGGTGGATGCCATGAAGACCTTCTTTCCCAACTTCGGCATTGAAACGGATTTTGTGGATGACATCAACGACCTTGACACAGTGGAATCCCTGATCCAAGACAACACCAGGGCCATCTTCGCCGAGTCCGTGGCCAATCCGTCCACAGCCATAGCCGACATCCCCGGCCTGGCCGACCTGGCCCATCGGCATGGGCTGGCCCTGATCATCGACAATACGGTGCCCACCCCCTACCTGCTCAACCCAATCGACTTCGGCGCCGACATCGTCGTCCACTCGACCACCAAGGGGATCAGCGGCCACGGCAACGCACTGGGCGGGGTCATCGTGGATGCGGGACGGTTCGACTGGGGCAATGGCCGCTTCCCGCAAATGAGCCAGCCCGAACTGATCATCAGCGATGAGCGGCACGGGTCCATGGTCAGCTTTCTGGATGCCTTCGGCAAGATGGCCTTCCTCCACAGGGTCCATACCAAATACCTGCACACCTTCGGGGCCGTCATGAGCCCTTTCACCGCCTACCTGCAACTGACCGGCCTTGAGACCCTGGCCCAGCGGGTCGCCGCCGAGGTAAAGACGGCAGCGATCCTGGCCCGCCACCTGCTGACCATTCCCCAGGTGGAACAGGTCAACTACTCAGGCATTCCGGAGGGTCGGTACCAGGGCGATGCGGACCAACAGGACCGCCTGGCATCAACCCTGCTGCCCAAGGGCGTCGGCACGATTCTCTCCTTCAAGGTCCAGGGAGGCTACGGGCAGGTCAAGCGCATCGTGGACTCGGTGCGTCTCATGAGCTACATGCCCAACATCGGCGACTGTCGCACCCTGATTGTGGACCCGGCCAGGATCACCCACAGGGAGGTTCCGGGCCCCTACCGTCTCAGTGCTGGTGTGGGCGACGACCTGATTCGAATCTCCGTAGGTCTGGAGAACCCGGATGACCTGATCGCCGACCTGGATCAGGCCTTTGCAGCCGCCTACCCGAACACGCTCTAAAAGCTGCGTCCTCTACATCACAAAACCCATTCTGCTCCCAACACATCCCGGATAATACGGAGCAGACATATATGCAGAGTTGCATAAAGAAGAGCCTCTTGTATAAAAAAAGGACCCGACCAGGTGGTCGGGTCCTTATGAAGCCAAACGATAGGAAGAACTCAGCGAGTCTCCCGGTGCAGGGTATGCTTGCCGCAACGGGGGCAGAACTTCTTGAGCTCCAGACGGTCAGGAGTGTTACGACGGTTCTTGGTCGTAATGTAATTACGCTCCTTGCACACGGTGCACGCCAGCGTAATGCCAGGACGGATATCTGCGGCTTTTGCCATGGTTCACCTCTATAGTCGTTGCACGACCGACGTATGTCGGCCACAGTAGCGAGGAAGAGACTCGAACTCTTGACCTTACGATTATGAGTCGTACGCTCTAGCCAGCTGAGCTACCCCGCCAGAGAGCCTCGGGTGAGAATCGGACTCACGACCTCTTCCTTACCAAGGAAGTGCTCTGCCACTGAGCTACCGAGGCGTGGCGGATAGAGGATTCGAACCTCTGAAGCATTACGCGGCTGATTTACAGTCAGCTCCCTTTGACCGCTTGGGAAATCCGCCATGTCGCACTAGAACCGGAGCTCCGTACGGCAACTTGCCTATAATGACATGTTTTTCCATTTTCCGCAAGTCCCGCTCCGACGCCGTGTCTTCCGCGTCGGAGCGGGACAGACTGGTCAGAAATCCCAGTCGTCGTCGTCTGTCTCCACAGCCTTGCCCATGACATAGGAGGAGCCCGAGCCGGAGAAGAAGTCGTGGTTCTCGTCGGCGTTGGGACTCAGCGAGGCGATGATGGCCGGATTCACGTCGGTGCTGTCCGAGGGGAAGAGTGCCGGATAGCCCAGGTTCATCAGCGCCTTGTTGCCGTTGTAGCGCAGGAACTTGGTGACGTCCTCCACCAGACCCACTCCGGAATACAGGCTCTCGGTGTATTCCACCTCGTTGTCGTACAGGTCGCCCAGGAGCTCGTAGGTGTAGTCGCTCATGGCCTGACGCTCAGAGTCGGAGACCTTGGCCAGCCCCTTCTGGTACTTGTAGCCGATGTAATAGCCGTGCACGGCCTCATCACGGATGATCAGGCGAATCAGATCAGCCGTGTTGGTCAGCTTGGCATGGCTGGAGAAGTACATGGGCAGGTAGAAGCCCGAGTAGAAGAGGAAGGACTCCAGCAGGGTGGAGGCCACCTTGCGTTTCAGGGGATTGTCGCCCTCGTAGTAGTCCAGGACGATCTGGGCCTTGCGCTGGAGGAACTCGTTGTGCTCGCTCCACTCGAAGGCGGCGTCAATCTGTGGCGTGGAGGCCAAGGTGGAGAAGATGGAGGAGTAGGACTTGGCATGGACCGACTCCATGAAGGCGATGTTGGTGTAGACCGCCTCCTCATGGGGAGTCAAGGCATCCGGGATCAGGCTGACGGCGCCCACGGTCCCCTGGATGGTGTCCAGAAGGGTTAGACCGGTGAAGACCCGCATGGTCAGGGTGTGCTCCTCCTCGCTCATGGCCTGCCAGGAGGGCAGATCATTGCTGACGGGAACCTTCTCGGGCAGCCAGAAGTTGCCGGTCAGACGGTCCCAGACCTCCAGGTCCTTCTCGTCCTCCAGACGGTTCCAGTTGATGGCGGAGACCCGGTCGATCAGCTTCAGCGGCTGCCGGGGAATGGAAATGGGTGGGACCATGGTTGATTGCTCCTTGTTGGATAGGTGTTCGACAGTGCAAAGCGGATCATGACAGGACCGTCAGTCTACCGCATGGACGGACCCGACCTGTGGACGTGGATGCCAAAGGGTCGGCGCCGCCCTCACAGACGGCACCGACCTTGGATTGCATATGCCTTAGGACACGTGCCTTAAAGCATGCAGCTGACGCAGCCTTCGACCTCGGTGCCTTCCAGCGCCTGCTGGCGGATCCTGATGTAGTAGAGGGTCTTGATCCCCTTGCGCCAGGCGTAGATCTGAGCCTTGTTCAGATCGCGGGTGGTGGCTGTGTCGGGGAAGAAGAGGGTCAGCGAGAGTCCCTGGTCCACATGCTGAGTAGCCTCGGCATAGGTGTCCACGATCTTCTTCCAGCCGATCTCGTAGGCGTCCTCGAAGTAGTCCAGGTTCTCGTTGGTCATGTAGGGAGCCGGGTAGTAGACGCGTCCGATCTTGCCCTCCTTGCGGATCTCGATCTTGGAGGCGATCGGGTGGATGGAGCTGGTGGAGTGGTTGATGTAGGAGATGGATCCGGTCGGGGGGACAGCCTGGAGGTTCTGGTTGTAGATGCCGTCCTTGAGGATGGCCGCCTGGAGTTCCTTCCAGTCCTCAACCGTGGGAATGTGGACCTTGTACTGGTCGAAGAGGTCCTTGATCCGCTGGGTCCTGGGCTCCAGGGAACGGCTGCCCTCAGTGTACTTGTCGAAGTAGTTCCCCTGGCCGGCAGGCTTGGCATAGTCGGACTTGGCGAAGGAGGCGAAGGCCTTCCCCCGCTCCACGGCCAAGGCATGGGAGGCTCTGTAGGCATGGTAGGCCACGGTCATGAAGTACATGTCGGTGAAGTCCAGCCCCTCCTCGGACCCGTAGTGGATGCCCTCACGGGCCAGGAAGCCATGGAGGTTCATCTGACCCAGACCGATGGCATGACCCTCGTCGTTGCCCCGCTTGATGGAGGGAACAGCCTCGATGTTGGTGTGGTCAGAGACGGATGTCAGGGCCCGCACCGAGGTTTCGACCGTGTCGGCCAGACCGCCGTCCATGGCCTTGGCGATGTTGAGGGATCCCAGGTTGCATGAGATGTCGCGGCCGATATGCTCATAGTTCAGATTCTCGGAGTAGGTGCTGGGCTCCTGGACCTGCAGGATCTCCGAGCAGAGGTTGGACATGGTGATCCGGCCGTCGATGGGGTTGGCCTTGTTGACCGTGTCCTCGAAGAGGATGTAGGGGTAGCCGGACTCGAACTGGATCTCGGCCAGGGTCATGAAGAAGTCACGGGCATCGATGTACTTCTTGTGGATCCGCTTGTCCTTGACCATCTCCTCGTAGTGCTCGGTGATGGGGATGTCAGCGAAGGGCTTGCCGTAGACCCGCTCCACGTCGTACGGCGAGAAGAGAGCCATGGGCTCCTTGCGCTTGGCCAGCTCGAAGGTGATGTCGGGAATGACCACGCCCAGGGCCAGGGATTTGATGCGGATCTTCTCGTCCGCGTTCTCCCGCTTGGTGTCCAGGAAACGCATGATGTCAGGATGGTGGGCCGACAGGTAGACGGCGCCGGCTCCCTGACGGGCACCCAGCTGATTGGCATAGGAGAAGGAGTCCTCCAGAAGCTTCATGACCGGGACCACGCCGCTGGACTGGTTCTCGATGTGCTTGATGGGCGCGCCCATCTCGCGCAGGTTGCTGAGCAGCAGGGCCACGCCACCGCCCCTCTTGGACAGCTGCAAGGCAGCGTTGACGCCGCGGGAGATGGACTCCATGTTGTCCTCGATGCGCACCAGGAAGCAGGAGACCGGCTCGCCGCGCTGGGCCTTGCCCAGGTTCAGGAAGGTTGGGGTGGCGGGCTGGAAGCGTCCGGAGATGATCTCATCCGTGTACTTCATGGCGGCCTGCTCATCCCCGTCGGCCAGCTCCAGGGCCACGGCCACACAGCGCTGGGGGAAGTCCTCCAGGTAGCGCTTGCCATCGAAGGTCTTCAGCGCATAGGAGGTATAGAACTTGAAGGCACCCAGGAAGGTCTCGAACTCAAAGCCGCTCTCGGCCGCATGCTTGTAGATCCTGTCCAGGAACTCAGGAGTGTAGCTCTCGAAGACCTTCCGATCGTAGTACTCGTGATCCAGGAGGTAGGCAATCCTCTCGGCCGTGGAGGGGAAAGTCATGGTGTTGGGCCGTACGTGCCGGTCCATGTACTGGCGTTCGGCCTCGCGGTCCTTGTCGAACTGAATCCTGCCGTCCTTGTCGTACAGGTTCAGCATGGCGTTCAGGGCATGGTAGTCGTGAGCCGGATCGAAGGTCTCCTCATCCTCGGATGCGGTCCTATCCAGGGCCAGGGACGTGTCCTCGTTTGCTCCCATCGGGTGTCCTTTCATGAGTATTGCAGTGATAGTGCGTGTAATGAAATAGGCTCAGGACTCGGGGTGGTTGCGGAAGAAATCCACAACCCCGCGGCGGACCTTCTCCTGGTCCTCCTTGGTGCCCATGAGCTCGAAATAATAGAGGAAAGGCACATTGCACTTGCGGGAGATGATGTCCCCCGCCATGCAGAAGGCCTCCCCGAAGTTGGTGTTGCCCGAGGCGATGACCCCGCGGATGCCGGCCCGGTTGGCCGGGTCGTTCAGGAAGCGCTTGATCTGCGGCATGACCGCCTTCTTGGCTGATCCGCCCCCATAGGTGGGGACAATCAGGATGTAGGGCTGCCGAATGTTGAGCGGTGGATCCTTGGGCCTCAGAGGGATGCGGAAGACGTCAATCCCCTCGTCATCCAAATGGCAGTTGGCGATGAACCGGGCGGTGTTGCGCGAGGCCGACGAGAAGTAGACCACGGCCCCCAGGCGCTGACCCTGGGCGGCGAACTCGGGAGCACTGAGCTCCGAATCAGTTCCGGCGGTCTGCTGTTGCTCCATGCTTCCTCCTGATCAGGCCATCCAGAGCCTGTCTTGACGGTGATGCCCGCCCTGAAGACGGACCGATCAGAACCCGCCCAGCGCGAGCCTGAACTACTATATGTGCTATTGGTCTTGAAAACGGTGAGCATATATAGGGTTTTCTGTGCCCAATATCACAGCGGATCCAACTCGCCTAGAAGTCCCAGTCGTCGTCGTCCGTGGACTCGGAGTGCCCCATGACGTAGGAAGAGCCCGAACCCGAGAAGAAATCATGGTTCTCGTTGGCCGAGGGCGACAGAGCCGCCAGGATCTCCGAACTGACATCGGTCTGGTCGGCCGCGAACCGGGCCGGGTAGCCCAGGTTCATCAGCGCCTTGTTGGCATTGTAGCGAACGAAGGCGAAGACATCCTCGACGAAGGGGAAGCCCTCATAAATCTGCCCGGAGTAGACCATCTCCAGGTCGTAGAGCTTGTCCAGCAAATCGTTGGTGAACTTCTCCAGCATGGCCTGGTCGGCCTGGGTCCTCTCCTCCAGACCCCGCTGATACTTGTAGCCCGAGTAATAGCCATGGATGGCCTTGTCACGCAGGATCAGACGGATCATGTCGGCCGTATTCATCAGCTTGGCATGGCTGGAGAAGTAAAGGGGCAGATAGAAGCCCGCATAGAGCATGAGCGAGGAGAGCATGGTGGAGGCCACCTTGCGCTTCAGGGGATCCTCGCTGACATACTCGTGCAGGACCGTGTGGACGCGCTCCTGGAGGACGTCGTTGGCCACAGCCCAGCGGTAGGCCTTGTCGATCTCCTCGCTGGAGCAGAGCGTGGAGAAGACCGAGGAGTAGGAGCGGGCATGGACCGACTGCATGAAGGCGATGTTGGTATAGATGGCCTGCTCCTGCTCGGTGCGGGCGTGATCGATCTGCACCAGCTCACCGATGGTGGCCTGCGTGGTGTCCAGCATGGTCAGTCCGGTGAAGACGCGGACCGTGGTCTGACGCTCATGATCGGTCAGGGTGTTCCAGGATGGGATGTCGTTGGACAGGGGCACCTTCTCGGGCAGCCAGAAGTTGGAGACCAGTCGGTTCCAGACCTCCAGATCCTTCTCGTCGGTGATGTTGTTCCAGTTGACCGGGCGAATCCTGGCCTCAGGGGTGACACGGTACTGGGGCGGGGTGATGGATTGGCGCATCATCTCGTCGTCGGCATAGACGCCGGCCTCTGACTTTGCGCTCTCTTTGGTGCTTTCCTGCTGGCTCATGACAAAACCGCCTTTCGTGAAACAGTCGACTGCTGCTGGAGCTGCACTCCCATTCCGACCAGAATGGCCCTGACCGCCTGTACATCCTCCGCGGTGCCCAGCAGCTCGAATCGATAGAGCTCAGGGACGCCGCACCGACGGGCTATCAGCGGGCCGGCCGCGCAATAGGCGCTGCCGAAGTTCCGATTGCCTGAGGTGACGACCCCGCGGATCAATCCGCGGTTGACCGGATTGTTCAGGAAGTGGATCACCTGCTTGGGCACGGCTCCCTTGGCTGACCCGCCGCCATAGGTGGGCACCAGCAAAAGGTAAGGCGCATCCATAATGGGCATGGGCTGGCGCCGCTCGTACAGGGGGATGCGGATGGCCCCCTCCACGCCCAGCCGCTGCACAAAGCGGTGGGTGTTGTTGGAGACGCTGGAGAAGTACACCAGCTTGGAGGCACCATCGGGAGGATCGTGCCGATCCACATCTGCTGAGGACATAGTGACTGTTGCTCCTTGGTAAACACTATATATTGGATAGGCTTGGCCAGCCAACCACAATATATAGGTTTATCCAAGACGACACAAGCTCACAGGAGCAAAACAGCCTTTGCTGTGACATTCCAGACAAGGACGGAGACGGCAATTATTTGCATTTACGCTCGCGGCAGTATGCGGCCTTCAGTCAGCAATCGGATCCTGCGGTAAACCCTGCCGACGCAGATCAGCGCAAACTTCCAGGACCCGGTCGTTGGCTTCCCGCTCCCCCACAGTGATGCGGATGCCCTCGCCGGGGAAGGTCCTGACCGACAAGCCTGCGTCGCGGAAGAGCTGATCAGCCTGTGCGGCGGCCTGGCCCAGAGGCAGCCAGTAGTAGTTGGCCCGAGGCTCAGGAATCTTCCACCCCTGCTCCTGCAAACCAGCCAGGATCCTGGCCCGTTCCTGCTTGAGTGCCTGGACCCGTTCGGCCAGGCGATCCTGTGCGTCCAGGCTGGCCATTGCCGCCGTCTGGGCCACATCGGTGACGCCAAAGGGCAGGGCCACCTTGTTCATGCCGGCAATGATCGGCTCGGCTGCCACAGCGTATCCGATCCGCAGACCAGCCAATCCATAGGCCTTGGAGAAGGTCCGGGCCACTATCACATTGGGATGCTCGCGCATAAGCGTCAATCCGTCGGCTCGATCAGGGTCGTCGTTGAACTGTATATACGCCTCATCAAAGAGCACCGGCAGGTCTGCGGGCAGGGCTTGCAAGAGCCGTTCGGCCTGATCGCGATCGACGTTGGTCGCAGTCGGATTGTTGGGATTGTTGACAATGACCAGTCTGGTGTGGTCATTGACCGCGGCGATCATGGCCTCGATGTCATGACGCCCCTGCTTATCCAGGGGCACAGGCACCCCGGTAGCGCCGGCCATGGTGATGATGATGGGATAGGCCTCGAAGCTGCGCCAGGGATAGACCACCTGATCGCCGTGACCGGCCACCAGGTCAACCAGCTGGGTGATGACCTCGGTGGATCCGCATCCCAGCTGAATGCATGCTGGATCGACCCCGTGCAGCTTGGCCAGCCGCTCTACCAGACGGGTGCCGTGCATGTCCGGATAGCGGTTCAAATGGCCCAGGGCTTGCTCGGAGACGGTCTGAAGCACGCCGGGCAGGGGCGGATAGGGGTTCTCATTACTGGAGATCTTGTAACTGGTCAACCCGGGAACGGCTGGTGCCGGACTGCCCTGCCGGTATCCGGGAAGGGAATCAATGCTGGCGCGATGACGATAGTACATGGGCACCATGCTAGCTGCCACCACATGTCCCTGCGGCATCTGGTCCGCTGCACGGTCCTGACGAGACGCAAATGGCCCCCGGTCCTTCCGCAGGACCAGGGGCCACTAATCACCGCCTCTTTACTTGAGGATGGCCAGAACGTCGCGCGCGGACACGATCAGGTAGTCCTCGCCGCCGTAGTTGACCTCGGTGCCGCCGTACTTGGAGTACAGAACCTTGTCGCCAACCTTGACATCCATGGGGATGCGCTCGCCCTTGTCGTCACGACGGCCGGGGCCTGCCGCCAGCACCTCGCCCTGCTGGGGCTTCTCCTTGGCGGTATCAGGAATGACCAGCCCGGAAGCGGTCTTGGTCTCCGCCTCAGCCTGCTTGATGACGATCTTGTCTTCCAACGGTGTGAGTGAAATCGACACTGTGGACCTCCTACATCTTGTGAGAACAGCCAATGAACCCACGCCGGAACGTCGATGAGAGGCTGACGAACACTCACCACGCATTCCTTTGCGCTACAAGTCATAGTAGCGCGAAATTAGCACTCTGCCAACTTGAGTGCTAACGCTGGTGGTGAAAGATGGATTGTCGATCGGCCCCTCAGGACTTGGCTGACGGACGACGCCGGGCCAATATGGCCTCCACGCCAATGGATAGGGAGTTCTCGCTACGGTCAGGCGCTTCGACCTGGGCCTGCATCTCCCTCTCATGGAAGTCGTCGGGCCGCCCATCGGCCTTCTTCTTTTCGGGGGGGCGGGCCACGGAGACCTGTCGGGTTGACTTGATCTCCAGGCTGTGGGGACCCTCATCTTCGTTGTTCTTGCCGTCCTTGTCCGCTTCCTCGCCGCGGGCCGATCCCAGTGAGAAGGAAATCAGATCTTGGCCTGCCGCCATGTCGAAAGCATCCAAGGCCGGAGAGGGATTGATGCGTTCGAGTTCGTTGGTGGCATCCTCCTGGGCCTTTGCCGAGGACGACGATGCCGCGGATTTGGAAGCCTGATCCGACGAGGCCTGGTGCTCTTTGCCGATAGACGCAGAAACCGATCCGGACTTGCCTGAATGGGCAGCGGCGGATTGGGCAGGCATCGAGTGTGAAGAAATCGGCCGGACTGCAGACTTCGAGGCAGGGGACTTGTCCATTGGCGACTTGGGCGTAGCAGATTTGGAGGCAGCCTTTTGGGCCTTTGAAGATTTGGCAGCTGCTGGTTTGGAAGCCGCCGGTTGAGAAGCCGCTTGTTTGGCTGGGGTCTGTTCAGAGGTCTTCTTGGTGACGGGCTGCCTGTTCGAGGTATGTCCGGTCTGAGCAGCAGTCTTCTCGTTCGGCTTTACGGACCCGGCCGAACCCTTAGCCTTGCTGGTGCCGGCTGACGGCTTTGCTGGCTTGGTGGAATTGTGCTGCCTGGCCTTGAGTGCTGCCTGCTGATCAGCCTTGGCCTGAGCCAGCGTTTGACGAATCTCACCCTGGTCAAGCACATCCGTGGCAGTTTCCGTGCGGCCCTCATTCTTGGCCTGCACAGGCCTGCCGGAGGTCTTGCTCTTAGTCAGACTGGCCGCCTGCTGACGACGCTGCCTAGCACGCCGCTGGGCCAAATTGCGCTCCCAAGTCCTAGCCTGGGCCGAAGCATGTGCGCCGGCGGCCAACACCACTATCACCAAGGCCAGAGGAATCAAAGTGAACCATGGGCTGTAGTCTATAAGGAAAGAGAGCCCAGCCACCAGCAGAGTGATGACCAACAGGGTAAGGACCAAGATGCGACGACGGCGTATGGCCGCGCGGCGCAACTGTCTGATCTGCTTGATGCGCTGGGCCTGACTCAGCCGGTTGCCATCCTGCTGCCCTTGCTGCATGACCAACCCTTTCACCGTCCTCGACTGCCTGTCGCAGAACCTCATACCGTCTTCCCGACCCACCATGTGCAGGGAGGTGGAAAGCCTGTCCTGGCGATGCTCCGAGGCCCGCTTCATGCCCTTGACGGTGCGAAACGGCAGCCAACCCAGCACCAGAATCACTGCAATCACCAAAACCATGATGCTGCTGAGTGATTCATAAACCATAGGTACTACGTTAGTTGACGGTATGCCCCAAGCGGCAAGTCAAACCCAGCGTGTCGACCATGTCTGCCCCGGGGATTCATAAACGGGCCAGCAGATCTGGATCGAATTGGTCGCTGATCCAGGCAAAGGTCAGGTGGTCCCGCCACTGTCCGTTTACATACATGTAGCTGCGACGCAGCCCCTCCGGCTCCATGCCCAGCTTTTGTACCACACGCAGGGACCGCTGGTTTTCAGGCAGAATCGCCACCTCCAGACGGTGCAGATGAGGCCCGCTCCTATCCTTGAAGACCCAATTCGCCACCATGGCCAAGGCCAGGGGCGCGAATCCGTGACCAATCCAATCCTGGTCAACCCAGTAGCCCGCTACCGCCGTGCACATGGACCCATAGCGGATGGCGCCTAGGGAAATCTGCCCTACGATGCTCTGATGAAACTCCATCAGGAAGACCGCCGAAGTACCCTCCTGCCGGGCACGCTCCAGCTCCTGCATCCACTGGGCATAGGTCATGCCAGGTCCGTGGCGGGGATCCCCAGATTCCCATGGAGCCAGCCAATCACGATTCCTCCATCGAACCGCATTCCATGCTGATTGATCACCCTCGCAGATGGGTCTCAGCAGGAAGTCCCCATGGCCCGGAGGCGGGGTCAGACGTTCGGGCAGATTCAGGGCATGGTCCGAGCGGGCCCGGGAACCCTGCCAGACCTGACGGAAGGTATGCAGAACCGACATGATTCCATGTTCTCACCGAACGGCAGCTGAGGCAGACAGGCGTCCATCCGAGAGAGCCCCTACTGGTAGAACTGAGGACATGAACGAGCAGGAACGCATCGATATGGGCAAGCAAGATCGGCGTGGCCGGCTGCTTGAAGACCGAAGGCACATCGATCAAGCCCAATGCCTGGATGCGGGCCGCAAGCTGGCCTATCTGCTGGCCGACCATGTGCTCCCCAGAGTCGAACGCTCCCGAAGCGACCAGAGCCTGACCGTGGCCGCCTTTGCCTCCATTCGGGGGGAGATAGCCATGGACCCCAGTCTTGACCTTCTGCTGGGCCGGGGATACCAGGTGCTCATTCCCATGCTGGGCACGGGCACCCAAGTAGGCTGGGGATGCCTGCAATCAGAGCATGATCTGGATGGCATGAAGCGGATTCCCGGCTGGCGGCCGGACGAACCCGATATGCCGGCACTGCCAGCTCAGGCTTTGAATCAGGCTGATCTGATCCTGGTGCCGGCACTGGCCATCGACCATACCGGCATTCGTCTGGGTCGGGGCGGCGGCTGGTATGACCGGGCTTTGGCCTTGTGCACTGAACAGACCCCAGTGGTGGGCATCTGCTGGCCCGGCGAATTCGTCGAAGCTCCTCTGCCCCATCTGGACCATGATCTTCCTGTGGATGCCGTCCTGACGCCCGAAGGTTTCACGCCCACAGCCGCAGGTCTGTCACGGAGGCCCGGAGCGGACCATAATGGTGATGAACAAGACTGACGAGAGGCCAGGTGCCGATTCTTCTGGTCGAAGCCACCACTAGGATATTGGGTGTTGAACCAATCGTCGCGCGAACCGACCATCAGCGGAGGGAAAGAACGGTGCCCACCTATCATTATCGTTGCAAGAACTGCGGATACGACTTTACCAAGGAGCAGTCTTTCAACGACGAACCCATCACCATCTGCCCCAAGTGCGGGCAGCAGCAGGTCCGCAAGGTCTTCTCCGCAGTGCCTATCGAGTTCAAGGGCCATGGCTTCTACCGGACCGACGGAGCCTCATCTTCCTCCTCTTCGAGCTCCACAAGCAGCAAGTAGACCAAGAGGCACATTCGACCACATCGACCATGCGGACCCATACGCCGGACAACATTCTGGCAGGCTGGGGGCATGGTCGATTTTCCCATCTTCACCAAGAAGAACAAGCCTTCAACGGTCACCAGCACCCTGACTCGCCGACGGCGGCTTTTTCGGCTACGGCGCGTAGGGGCCGCCCTGGCATTGGGGCTGGCAGTCTTCTGTGCCCTGCAGATCCTGGTCCAGGCGCAGGGCCGCCTATCTGTATTGGTCGCCGCTCGGCCTATTGCACGCGGCTCAGCCATCGAGCCTGCCATGGTTCGGACGCGGATCCTGCATGGCAGGGAACAGCTGCCCGGCCTGATCGCTTCATTTGGGCAAGTACGCGGACGGAGGCTGATGGTCAGCGTCCGCACAGGGCAACCGCTGACCACGGCCATGATCAGCAACAGACCGGCACAGCCGGCCGGGACCACCGCAGTGACCGTCCACCTGGCCGACGATCCGGGAGACCTGCAGGCCGGCGATCAGGTGAGTTTGCTAGCCGCGGGGAACTGCCCGGCCGACAACATTCCGCATCCCACCCAATCCAGTTCCCTGCCGCCATCCTCCAAGCGAGACCAACCCGGTTCTGATAGGGTGCCGGGGCTTGCCCACAGTCGACAAGTCAACGACGTACAGACGCCTGCTCCCAGGCAGGCCTCGGGTGGCGGACGCTGCATGATAGCCGAGCAGGCACTGGTTTTACAACCAGCACAGACCGTTCCCAGGAATCAATCCAATCCAGACGGGCGAGAAGGCGGCCAAGTCCGGCAAGGATCCCGGTCCGTCTTCGCTCTGGATGCCAATCAGGCCCTGCTCTTGTTGTCACTGGATCCATCCACCCCTGTCATTGCCATCCGCCCCGAAAGAACCTCTGCACCGACACCCTCCAATCATGTCGGAAAACCGAAACCATCCTGCGCCCGCGATAATGGAGGAAGAAGGAGGCATGGGCGCTCCATGCCTTACATCAGCTACGGAAGGATGCAGGATGGCCTCGATCAATCAGGTGGCGGCCAAGGATACCGCCGAAGCAGTGCACAAGATCTCGCAGATCAGCAACAAGGGTGTGCTGGGCGAATTCAAGCAGTTCATCTCGCGCGGATCCATGGTGGATATGGCCGTGGGCGTAGTCATGGGTTCAGCGGTGACCAGCGTGGTAAACGCCATCGTCAACAATCTGATCAGCCCCCTGATCGCCATGATCTTCGGCAAACCGGACCTGTCGGGGCTCCTTACCATCAGCTACCGGAACGCCACCATCTCTTTCGGTGCCATTCTGACCGCCCTACTCAACTTCCTCTTGATCGCCATCGCTGTTTACTTCTGCATCATTATGCCCATCAACAAGCTGCGGCAACTGAGCAGGGCCGCCTCGGGCATCAAGGACCAGCCCAACGCACCCAGCCCCCAGGACCAGAGCCTGCAGCTGTTGCGCCAGATCGCCGCCGACATCCACCAGTCAACAGGTGCAGACAGTCAAGATGCCGGAACCGGTCTGCCGACGGGACAGAATTAGAACCAGCAGTCAGTCGCCACGCTCATTGGGGAAGAGTCCCCAATGTGGCGGCAGCTCACCCAGGATCCGTCGGTCATCCCCGTCAAGACGATCCTGGGTACAGACCTGGTCCTGAGGATCCTCCTCGATGCCGTCAACGTCGAACCGTTCCGTGCCTGGGCGAACCACCCGGCGATGCCGACGTCGGCGTGAAGCTGCAGGATTACCGGGCTGATTTCCCCGGTCTAGCTGATCATCCGCCATCAACGCGCCTGATGGTAGATATCGGCAAGGCGAGCGACGATCCTATCGGCTTCCTTGTCAGGGTTGACAAAGGCCGAAACGCTCCAGACCGTCATGACCGACCAGCCAAGATATTGCAGGTCCTCGGTGGTGAACCGGTGACGCTCCCTGGTGGACTGGGTGTGCATGAACTCGGCATCGTCGGTCAGCACGGCCAAGGCATAGGGCTTGTTCTTGAGCCCCACCACCAATGGAATTCGAGGTGCCTGGTCATAACCGTAATCCAGGGCAACATCCAACCCTCGGGTCCGCAGCCGCTGGGCCAAATCCCGGAAGAGCACATTGGTGGACTGCTCGGCCTGCTCGGGCCGGACCGGCTCCGCGTCAGGATGCTCAGCCCAGGTCAACAGATCCTTGAGCAGACGCGGCCCAGGCTGGTGAAGACGGTCATCCTCCAGATCCTCAGCAGAGAAAGCTGCGACAATGTCCAGATTCCGATCAGGCAAGACCAGAGCATCCAGCAGCATGCCCTTGCCCCTTTCGCCTTCCAGATCGCCAAACTGCTGCAGGAGACGGCCATGGGTGGTCTTGGCAAAACCCAGAGTGAGGATCACGTCCGTAGCCCGGGCACCGCAGACCTCGTCAATGCCGACAATGCGTACGTGCCTCAGGAACTTGGCGAAAACCCTGTCCTTGGCGGCTGCCGACTTGAGTTCAGCGCCCAGCCGGGAGCGATGGGTAGCTGACAGGGTGACCACAGTCAGCAGGTAACTGTTCGGTACCAGGGAAAAAGATCCGGCCTTGCGCTTGAGCATGTCGACGACAGCAGCGACCTCCTGCTGGCTGGACTCGACCAGACCGGTGGCCATGACCGGGACGCCAACACCCTCCACCCTGGTCAGGGTCACCCTGCCAGGCTCCCGGCAATCGGGCACAGGCGCCGACAAATCCCCATAACCGTGATCCTTCAGGAAGGCGTCCAGACGAATCGAGCGGCGCGAGGGCCGGGCTTTGACAGTGACCGGAACCAGATGGTCGATCAGCTGCAAGAGGCCATCCGAGGTTACGGTCGGCCGGTGGGCGATGACTGCCACCTGCCGGGCCCGAGCCAGCACAGTCAGGACCTGAATGGAAGGCATATGGGCCCCGGCGTCGATGATGACCGTATCGGCCAGCTGTGTCGGATTGGTTCTGGTCGCCAGCGTAGCAGGAGTCGCGATGATGATGGGCTTGGCCGCCGACAGTATGCTGGGATGGGCCTGTTGGAAGACCGGAAGGGAGGCACCAGGGTTGCCTGCCAGCATGGTGTGCAGCTGATTGGCCTCCTGTGTGCGCGAGAAGAGCAGCTCGGACAGACGCTTTTCGCTCTCCTGGGCAACCATGGGCCCTATGCTGGCCACGTGCTGTGCATCCACCTGGCTAAAGCGGTCGGCTGCGTTGGATAAGGCGGAACCGTCCTGGTTGGAGATGATCTGCGAGGAACGCATGATGTCGTCAAAGACCGTGGTCCACCACGCCAGCTGCAGTTCGGCCCGTACCGCCTTACCTTCAACCTGTCGGTTGCGCAGATCCTGGACCAGGCCATCCAGACCCGCCTTGTTGAATTCACCCTCCAAAGCGCAGCGTTCAGGCAAAGTATCCAGGGCTGTATGGTCGTCAAAGAGGGCCTTGAGCCGCTCCTCCACCTTGTTGAAGTCCATGGTCTCCAGATCACCGCCAGCCGGAGTTGAGTCCAGGACGGTGTCCAGAGCCGTCATGTCACGAATCAGAGATTCCTGAGTGTCGATGATGACGTCCAGCTTGGGCGGCAGGACCGGCCAGCCGCCGTGGGGGACGAAGGTCCGCCACTGCTCGGCCTGCTTGGAGACCACCACCAGTGACTCGTGCAGATCCTCGACCTGCGCACCAGGCCTGAGCAGGCTCTTAGCCTCCTTGACAAGACGTCGACGCTCCCAGAACCCCAGATTGGTGCCATCAGCCTTGCGATCGGCCTTGGACTTGGTGGCCTCGATCATGGCGGGAATGTCGCGCTCGAAGATGGAGGGCTGGAAGACATCCAGAACACGGCGCAGGTTCTTGAGGACCACCACCTGCCGTCCCCAATCCTTGACGGTGGCCGGCACGGGGAATCCACAGGTCTCTACCGTAGATTTGACCTGCTCACGGGTGTCCGGCAGAAGCCGCTGCAGAAGACGAACCACACGGGAGTAAGCATCCACGGCCTCGTTATCGTTGATCAATGTGGCACCGAACCAGGGAGTGTCTTGGGGGCCGATGACGAATTCGCCCAGCTCGGCAGCCCTCTCCAGCTTGTCCGCCCAGGCATCCAACTCGGGCTGCAGGTTGTGGGCCGTGGCCGCACCCAAACGGACACGGGTGGCAGGATGCGTAGGCATGTTGGCAATGTTGGCCAGATTCTGAATCGTCTGGTAGGCCGAAACTCCCCAGCCCGAATCCACTCCATGAAGATCGCCCAGGTAACGGGTCAGCCGGGAACGGACACCTACAAGCTCGTCAGCCACCTGATCAAAATGCTCGCTGGCCTTGCCGGGTTTGAAGCCTACCGCATCGATCAAACGCTGATCCAGGACCCGACCCAGTTGGTCGTCGGTCAGGTCAAGGGCCATGCCAGCCATCCCGGCAGCTTCCAGACGGTGTTGGAAGCGCCGCTTCTCCTCCACCACACAGGGCACATAGAGCACTGTCCTGCCTGCGGTGACGCAACGCGAGGCAATGGCCAAAGCATCGTCAGCGCTGTGGCGGCCGGTCTGTTCATCCACAAGCACGCTATGTCCGGTCGCCACCAGCTGGGCTGCATAACGGACCCGGTTGGCCACATCTCCGGACTCGAATTCGCTGTGAGGATCCGCATCGAAGGGACTGTAGTCGGGCACGGATCCGCCCTTGAGCCGCTCGGAGGCCGCCTGGTCGCCTGCCAAAGCATCCAGCAGATCGTTACCGGTGGACCCGACAGTCATCCGGTCCAGAATCCGGAGGCTTTCACCAAGCAGCTGGGCCGATGGCTCGATGAAACACCCCAGGACAATTTTCCGTTCGATGGTGAAGTCGCTGATATGCGGCGTGATCAGGGCCGTCATGTCCTTGAACAGCGATGAAGTTTCCGGCGTGCCGCCCTGATAATGGGAGGCGGAAAACAGGCGGTCGGGATCCAGGGTGATGCCTCGCTCGCGCATGGCTGAGATCAAGGCAGGATTAAGATCCACCTTGCCTGTGAATCTGATGGAGGCTCTGGAGGTTCCCTGTGTGCTCTCATCAATACGCACAGGGTAGAGCAGAACAGGCATGTCGCGCCCCTGCCAGGCAGCCACTCCTACCACCATGGAGAGCTGGGCAAAGCCGCTGGCACGCTCCTTGGCGGCCTGATCGTCCAGAACACGCTCCATGCGCCGGTGGGCCGCGCGCAGCATGCCCCGGTCTCGGAAGAGCGCATCCAGATGGACCTGGCCGCTGGCGAAAAGCTGTGCAATGCCTGAAGGATGCGCATGTGACAGGTCCATCTGCGCGGCCAGCTGCGATACACTCTCCAGAGGAGTCAATCCCACCTGGTTCTGGTATTCCTGGCGCCATCCTCGAATTCGATCCAGAGGAGTCAGCGGAGCTTTGACCTCTTCCGCCGCACGGTCAGGGGAGGATTCGGCCGCTGATGCCTGTGCATCCTCGGTACGTTTGCCCTGTTCTGATCCCCCGGTGCTCATTACCATCTCGCTCATCCGTCTACTCACTTCCGCACGGCGTTCAGATATTCGTGATACCCCTCATTGTTTTGCAGGGCCGCATCGATGTCCCGGTCGCCCTGGGCCTCCAACCAGGCGTAAAGATCATCGTAAAGGGCCGGGTTCATGGCCAGGAAAGGCAGCAGCTGCCGATGCTTGGCCATGGCGAACTGCAGGGCGAAGTCCCCGGTTCGCTTGGCATCATCAGAACTCATCCCGTCCACCTCTATGGCTTCCTGGCCACGGTCATAGTCGCCCTTGGAAACCCGTTCGAAGACGGATCCGGGCTCAAAGGCCGGCTGGTATTGATGGTCATCATCCGGCTTTTCCGCTGGATCAGGAAGCCGGGACTGATCCGGTTCCTCCTTGGACAGGCGGGCCAGCTCCACAGCTCCCAGCGGGGTGAACCCCTGGGCTGAGCCTGATTCGCCCCCCCGGCCTTGTCTGGACTGGCCGTCTGCATGGCCTTTGTAGTCGGAAGAGACGCTTTCATCTTGTTGACCACGATCATCACTAGCATTCTGGTCATAGCGTTCCTGGTCATGAGCGGATTCAGCGGAACGCGAGCGACGAGCATCAGCGAAAAGGTCACGGTCGACCGGCTGCCTGTCCTCCTCCTGGGTGCCGACCAGCGGCAGACCCTGCTCGGATTCGTCCTCCTGCCACGGCAGGGGTCGGCGGTCTTCGTCACGAGAGTCCTGAGCCTGGAAGTCCCCTTCACGCCGGCCACCCTCGCGGCCTTCGAATTCTTTGTCATCCGGCTGGTCAGCATAGGCTCTGCGAGGGTCAGCTACCTGACCATCTGCCGAGCCAGTACCTGCCGATCCCTTGTCAGTCTGGCCACGCTCTGCTGAATCAGGATCGTCATAATACCGCGCTTGCGAGTCACGCGTATTCGCAGACGCTGATCTTCCGGAGAAAGGCGGCGACGCGCTATCCTCCGAGTCGCGAGCAACTGAGGCAGACCTGGGACGATCTTGTGAAATTCCGTCCGCCTCTTGGGAAGAATCGGCTGTCCTGGCGGCACCCAGGGCCATATCATGAAGGGCGGTGACCCGGTTGCGGACCCCGTCGGCCTTGAAGATGCCGGTGGGCTCGCCGGCGCGCATGTCCAGAATGTCGTCAACGGACATGTCAGCTGCATCAGGCTCCACCGTGCCGCGGGGCTGTGTGGAGTATGAGAAGAGGTCAGGTACCCGGAGCGAAGGATCGGTCTGGTCTTCTTCGGGATTGCTGATGCGCACGAAATCGACAGGAACATCACCGAACTGGAAACGAGCCGAGGTGCTGGACAGGGGGTAAGCGGCATCCACAGGCAGCCTGACCAGTGATCCGTCAGACTGGATCAGATAGGACCCGTTGGTGGAACCCATGTCGCGCAGGGTGGCCAAACCGTCCTGATCGACGGTGAAAATGGCATGTCGTTTTGACATGGATTTAGTCTGATCGGTCACCTCCAGACGACGCCGGCCGTCATCGGGCAGCGGACGCAGAGGCTTGCGGCCGATCTCGACGGTCTCGCCAGGCTTGAGCCGGGTCTCTTCCGTCCCATTGAACTTGATTATCCACACCTGCCCCGGTCGCCGATCGTCACTCACGTTTTCGACCTCCCAAATCTGCAGCCGCCTTCACTCGGTACTATCGCCTATTCTGTCATGAAACCCAGAGATAGGATTGATTGCGTGCCGAATTAACTGATAAAGGACACATGAAGGACTGGCAGACATGCCGGAGCAGTGAGCCTTCCCTGCAGGCAAGGCTTGGGCATCGAAGTGAACCACATAAAATGGCGGCCGCCCTGGCTCCGGATAAAACCATCAGAGTCAATCAGCGGCCGCCATCATCGAATCAGTCCTGGTCGTCCTCTCCCTCATCGTGGTCATCAGCTGGGTGCGGAGTCATATGGACAACGAATTGGTCATCCTCCGGCACCCTACTGCGGTTTACGTGGTCGGAGTCTGACACATGACAGGAGACCGTCCCGAAAGCCGGTACACTCACCGGTCGCCAGCTGGCGCCCCAGCCATTGACGGTCAGGGCTGCCCGGATAGGCTCTCCGGTCGGGTTGTAGAGGATTACGCTGAGCTCGCCGTCGTCGCGAACGAAGGCGACCGAGCCCAGACCGCCTGTCCTGCCGTCGCGGGTATAGCTGGTGGAGGCCACCCTGCGAGCGCCGACCGGCACATCCTGCCCGAAATTACGGAGCATGAAGTATTCCAGATTGCGCTTGACACCGCCAGTTTGGGAATCGATGGTGATGACCCCGCGCCGGCCCATAGTCCGCGCCCAACTGGGCAGACCCTGCTCATCCAGAGCCAGATTCCACAGGTCAATCATGCCCACGCCCTGGCGGACCAGTCCGATGCCGATCTCTCCGAACATGACATGGCTGGCCTCGTCCACATGCTCGTCCAGCATGCAGCGCCGCTCACTCATGACCGAGCGCCATCCGGGGAACTGCCTGGTGGCATTCACGACCCACTTGGGCAGGCCGGAATATGTATGCATAGCCGTACCGGCAAAGCTCTGGGCTTCGACAGGGGTCATATAGTCGCTGACCGGACGGCTGAAGAACCTCAGGCCGTCATCACCGAAGAAGATCTCCACCTCAGGGAAGCTGCGATCCAGTGCCGGACGCAGGTAGTCCACACCCCAGCGCACCAGCTCCTCAGGGGTCCAAATCGTCATAGGCCAGGGTGGATTGTTTGAGGGCTCGTTCTGCATGGTCACTGCTGCAATGGGAATCCCGAGCTTCTGGTAAGCCTCGATAAAGCGGACAAAATAGCGGGCATAGGCCGCATCGACCGTGTCCTGTCGACGATAGCCGTTGCCGCAGTATTGCCCCAGCCGCAGACGACCAGCCCCGTCCAGCCGACCGCTGTCCTTCATCCAGGCGGGTGCGCTCCAGGGAGAGGCCAGAATCCGCACGCCCGGGTTGATGGCCATGATCTCCTGAAGGACGGGGACCACGTACTTCATGTCCCTGGTGGCTTCGGGCGAGCCCGGCTTCCCCTGCCCAATGGAGAAGTAGGACATACCCGCATCCGACAGTACTCCCTCGGGCAGGTCATCATAGGAGTAGTAGCGCTGGCTGGAGAAGTCGCAGGACCCCATGGAGATCCTCAAGGTGGACAGGCCCGCCTGAGCCGGATCAAAAAGCTCAGTCAGAATCCGATGCCGTTGGTCGGCATCCATGGCCGTCATGAATAGGTAGGCGCTGGAATCCGTCAGAGCAGCGCCAGCCCCCTCCCAGTACTGATAGCGTCTGGTTGGATCAATGACTATGGGGACGGCTGCACCGGGCCCATTCGTCGTCTCCGGGGTCGCTATGGGTTCTCGCCGCTGGGACAGATCCCCTGCCGTCGCGGTCCAGATCTCCTTCATAATCGCATTTCTCCTTCCGCCGGGCTCTTTCCCGGTTTGCAGATCCGAGCCTCAGTCCTGTCCTGGAGCCTTGTCGTCCACAGTATGCGCAGGCAGCTGTAGAGCGAAGTCCTCATCCTCGGGCACGGCCGAATCATTGATTCGCTCACTCGTCGTCGCATGCATGGTCACGGTCCCCCAGGCGGGCACGGTCACGCTCTGCCAGCGGTCCCCCCAGCCGTTGACGGTGACTGCCGCCTTGATAGGCTTGCCTGTGGGGTTGTAGATGTGGGCGGCGATGGATCCGTCCGGTGCCAGGAAGGCCACGGAGCCCAACGAACCACTCCAGCCGTCCGGGGTGTAGTTGCTGGAGTCGATCACCACTGAGCCCGGCTCCACGTCCTGGCCGAAGCTGCGGAGCATGAAATACTCCAGGTTCCTGCGAACCTTGCCGCTGCCATGGTCGATGGTGACCACCCCGCGTCTGCCGTCGGCACCGATCTGATTGGGCAGCCCACGCTCGTCCAGGGCCATGTTCCACAAGGTGATGAAGGAGGAACCATGCCGAACCAGCCAGTTGCCGATAACGCCAGACATGATGTGTGCGGCATCCTCCGGGGTCTGGTTCAGCATGCAGCGACGCTCGGTCATGCCATAGAGCCACTGCGGATAGACCCGGTTGGCATAATCCAGATGCGGGTAGTCGTTGTCATAGGTATGCAAGGTAAGACCGTCGATGGACCGGGCCTGTTCTGCGGTGACATCCTTGTCGACCGGTCTGGTCAGGCAGTGTCCCGAGTCATCGTTGATGAAAATGCGCACCTGGGTGTGCCGACGATCCAACGCAGGCCTCAAGAAGCGGTGGGCAAAGTCGGCCTGCTGGGCCAGCGTCCAGAGCATGGCCGGCCATGGAGCTGCATTGGAGGGCTCGTTCTGTACAGTGACCGCCCAGATGGGGATGCCTATGGCCTCCATCTCGTCGATGTAGCGGGCGAAGTAACGAGCATAGGCCCCTTCGACAGAGTCCTCCAGCGGATCATAGCCGTTGCCTGTCCACTCATTGAAACGAAGATGGCCACCCATGCACAGGTGGCCGGTATTCTTCATCCAGGCTGGTGCAGTCCAAGGGGATGCGATGATCTTCACGGCAGGATTGATGGACAGTATCTCTTGCACGACGGGGATGATGTACTTGTAGTCCTTGGTGGCGTCCGGGGCACCGGGCTCACCCTCACCCAGAGAGAACCTGACCAGATCCCTGTCCTGCTCGCCGAAGGGGATGTCGTCATAGGTGTAGTAGGGCTGGGAGGACGGCTCGCAGGAGCCCAGCGGAATGCGGATGACCGAAAAACCGCCCTTGTCAGGGTTGAACATGTCGTCCAGAAGGGCATGTCTTTGCAGCGCGGATTGGCTGCCCCAGATCAGCGATGCAGCGGCATCAGTGATGGCGGCTCCGGCCCCGATCCAGGGCTGATGGCGCTGGCAGGGATCGATGACGATGGGCTTGGCATCCTTGGGCTTCTCCCCCATTGGAGGGGCTTGCAGAGGCCGGCGGCGATCGGTCAGGTCACCAGAGGTCACGGTCCAGAACTGGTTGGTGAAGGTGATAGTCATGATTGCTCTCTCGTTGTCATATCTGGGCATCGGCGTCGTGGTCGATAGGACAGGGCTCAGCTTAGCAGCGAATCCAATCATGAACAAACTGTTTCGATCAACTTCGATCATTGCGATCCAGGGTCATAGCTATGCTCCTGATCAGCTAAAACTGCGCTTCGACTGCAAAGCGCAGTGCCCATACTTGCCGGGTGCAGGTTGGCTCAGAGCAGCGCATCCACCCCGGGCGCACGGCCGACAGGATGTATAAGAAAAAGCCCCGCATCGTCATTGACGGTTTGGGGCTTTTCAAGATACAAGAGCTCAGAAGAGCCGATGACTACTTGAGCTCGACGGTTGCGCCGGCCTCTTCCAGCTGGGCCTTGGCCTTGTCGGCGTCTTCCTTCTTGGCGCCTTCCAGGACAGCCTTGGGGGCACCGTCAACCAGAGCCTTGGCGTCGGCCAGGCCCAGGTTGGTGATGGCCTTGACAGCCTTGATGACCTGGATCTTCTTGTCGCCGATGGCGGAGAGGACGACGTCGAACTCGGTCTTCTCCTCCTCAGCAGGAGCAGCGGCACCGGGGGCGGCAGCGGCCACGGCCACAGGGGCAGAGGCCTCGACGTCGAACTCGTCCTCGAACTTCTTGACGAAGTCGGACAGCTCGACCAGAGTCATTTCCTTGAACGCGTCGATGAGCTCGTCAGCGGAGAGCTTGGCCATAATGGCTTCCTTTCATTTGTGGCGACCGGCATTGACTGGTAGGCCGATCACCGAACATCTTTTTTTGCGTTTACCGTATGAATCCGGGCCAATGGCCGTGAACTCAGGCGGCCTTTTCCTGCTTCTCGCGCAGGGCGTCGAACGTGCGCACGGCCTTGGTAGGCACAGCGACGAACAGGTTGGCGGCCTTGGACATGGTGCCCTTGAGCGCGCCGGCCATCCGGGAGAGCAGAACATCGCGGGATTCCAGATCCGCGATTTTCTCCATGGCATCCGCGTCAGCAACAGCTCCATCAATGAAGCCGCCCTTGACGATCAGTGCCGGGTTGTCCTTGGCGAAATCACGCAGCGTCTTGGCGGCATTGACGTAATCACCCTTGACGAAGGTGATGGCGCAGGGGCCGGCAAGCATCTCATCGAGACCCTCGATTCCAGCCTCTTTGGCCGCAATCCGGGCTAGCGTGTTCTTCGCCACGTTGTAGGAAGTATCGCGGCCTAGCTTGTTTCGCAGATCGGCGACCTGCGGAACACTGAGCCCGCGGTACTCGGTGAGGATGATGGCATCGGCGTCACGGAACTTGTCCGTCAGCCTGGCGACAGCCTCTTCCTTTTCGGGCCTTTTCATGGCGTTCCTTCCTAGACAGACCTCTGGAGGGAGCCGGACGACTGAGCATGGCGGGCAAAAAGAAAGCCCTGCCGACAGGCAGAGCGGAAAACAGGTCGCAAGGACCGATTTGAAACTCAACCTGTGCTGGCTCGATCAACCGAACTTAGGAGACCCAAGGGTCCCGACCAACGGTCTTTGGTATGCAACGGCTAACAATACACAGATCAGAAAAGACTGTCAAGCCTGCGCGTGCGGCAGCACCAGATGGTGATGGCCGCAGGGCAGCGCATCCGCAAGCAACGATCCCGCTCTGCAACGAATGCCGGCCACCCGATTGTCGGCATCCAAGGCCTTCAGCATGATTGGCGACCCGTCCAGCAAGGCCTCGACCTGACCCCCTGGCCTGACACCACATATAGGCGGGAGGATCAAATGACCCCGACAGCCCTGCGGCACCACCAGGTCCAGATCGATATCCGGCAGGAGGACAAACCCTGGCCTGCTATCCACTTTTCCTGTAATCCTATAGGAGATATGGATGTCCCCAGTGGGCACGGGCATGGTCAGCTCGGCCCTGCCCAGACCTCCAGGTTGGAGCGCGGCAACGAATTCTCGGTACCCGGGTTTCAAAGGCCGCAGCCCCATCAGCCCGCTGGAAATCAGCCAGACAGGCGAGGCCCCCCAGGGGTGCGAATAGGTGGTGTTGGATTTGATCGATGGGTCCCAAGCCTCCATGGTGCCTCCAGCACCCTGGTCCAGCATATGCTTCCAGGTGCGGATACCGTCACCTGCCGAAAGCAGAGCCAAGGCATCAGCCCCTAGACCCGATCGATAAAGTCC
Source organism: Bifidobacterium sp. JNUCC 75 (assembly GCF_054819865.1). Lineage (NCBI taxonomy): Bacteria > Bacillati > Actinomycetota > Actinomycetes > Bifidobacteriales > Bifidobacteriaceae > Bifidobacterium > Bifidobacterium sp. JNUCC 75. The sequence continues at coordinate 720,668 of NZ_JBTHIF010000001.1, forward strand.
ATCCAAAAGCACGGCGGCCACATAGGCGCTGCAGGCCATCCCTCTACGACGCAGATAGGCACCGACCGCCTCCAGACGAGCGGGATCAGAGGGAGGCGCAAAAGCCAGAACAAAGGCCGAAGCATGCATTGCGCAGTGATCGATGGCCGGGCCCTCGGGACCGTCTAGCAGACCATCTCGGTAGGCGCCGACCGCTGGATCGTAGAGCCGCTCATCCAGGGCCTCCTGCATTTTTCGGGACACCTCTGCCAGACGGGCAGCTCTGCTGCGACGGCCCAAGGCCCGTGACAGACGAGCCATGGCTTGATAGGCGGCACTGGCCAGTGCGTTGATGACCGTGTTGACACGACCGAAGACATATCCATCGCGTTCAACGGGCGGCCAGTCGACCAGGTCGCCATCCATCTGGCTAGAAGTGCCGGGGTCCTTGACGATCAATCCGCTGTCTTGGTCCAGATATTTGTCTGGCAGCAGTCCCATCAGCCGTTCGTACTGGGCTGCCGCCTGGGTCAGATCTCCGGTGTGCATCCAGGTATCGTGCACAGCCAAAATGCTGTAGAGGGGCCACTCGGTGGGCCAGGTTCTGTTGGCGATCAGATAGTCCACACTGTAACGGCCCAGGGCGGGCGCATCATCCAGCACCATATGAGCCCGCTGCTGGATCCAGGCATCAGCCTCATAGGGAGCCCGCTCCCTGGTCCAGGAATCGACGTAGATGTCAGCGTTGAGTCCCCTGATGGTGTTCCGCCCCAGCTGCCAGACCTCATCCAACAGAGGCCTGTCGCAATGAAAACTGGCGTGGTCGTCATATACGGGAGCCTCAAGGCACTCTGCCCACAGGCCCCCGTCAGACAGGCTCGCCAGCAACCCTTCAGGGTCAGATTCCGCAGGCCAGATTAGCTCCAGATATCGAAAGACCCGGATCCCCCAAGTCTGTGCCCGGTTGCTGCCAGGTTGCAGCCGCCAGCGATCCTGATAGACGTTGGAGGTGGCCAGACGGTAACGAACGCCTCCCTGGCCGTCCAAAACCTCCCCGTAGCGGACGGTCAGATCCAAATGTTGCGACAGATCCACCCGAAGCCCGATGCCGCCCAACCGCACGGAGCCGAAGTCCAGCAGAAGATGGCCAGGAGCAGCCGCCAAAACCCTATGAGCTTTCACCCGAGTCAGTCTGGTGCCATCTGCAGGAGCGGCAAGGCACTTGGAGAATGAGGGCCGAATCCGAACCTTCCGCCAGGCAGAGTCGTCAAAGCCCGGCCGAGAAAAACCCCAAGGATATCGGGACAGGTCGATGTCCTCAGCCGGAGCCTGATAGTAGGTTGTGCCGATGGACGCGCTGTCAGGAAAGGCCTTGGCACCGCTAATAGCCTTCCATTCGGCGTCCGTGCCGTAGTGCTCCACACTGCCGTCAGGCCGGCCCACATCCAACTGGGCCTGAAAGCGTCGGCCTTCCATGGCATAGGCCACAACGCCCAGAACATTCTCCTCTCCCGGACGCAAGAGGCCGGTGACATCGTAGCCCCTGTAACGATCCTCTCCATCCAAGGGAAATACCGGTCCACAACCCAGAAAACGCCCGTTGAGCCATAGTCGGTGGACAAACTGACGCGCAGGTACGGTGCTGTCAGCGGTCGCGTACAGACTAGCCCAGAGAATCGGCCCCGGGGGCAGCCGGACCACGCCACGCATCAGGGCCCAACCTTTGGCATTGCCCTGAGGACCTGAGGAGTTCTTTTCGTCCTCTTCGGACCAAATGGCTCGAGCGTGCCAGACCAGGCCAGGCCCTGTGCCAAAGGTGATGGGTTCAGATCCCATCAGCCGACGGCCCTGTGCATCCAGCAGAAGAACGGTCAGCCAATACCGTCGCGAAGGATCCATATCAGGTCCAGGCAGACGGCTTCCATTAAGCTCGTCCGCAGGTTGGATGCCAGTGTCTGCAAGTACCCGCCCCTTAGGCTGTTCAAAGACTCGCACCCTGGCCAAACGGACCCTATCCGCCCAGGACGGCAAAGGATCCAGCCTCCACCTGACCGTGGGCCTGGTCCCCGGCTCGATATCCACAGGACGGTCCCGGTCCTCGATCAGCACCTGCAAAGGCTCACAGCCCATTCCAGCGAATCCTCCTTGAGCCTGCTCTTAAATACAACTGTTCTCCATGAACCGCTATTGCCGGTAGTCCTGCAGCGCAGTGAAGGAGGAGCCCTTGGCTCCAGCGTCAGGCAGTCCATACATGGCCTGGACACCCGGGTCCCCGCTCTCACGGGCCATCTGTTGGAAGAAGGGGTCGGCCTGCCACCGAACAGCCGCCCAGACCAGATACCAGATTAGACCTGTGGCCAGAAGAGCCACCAGGATGGGCGAGCGCATCAGCCCCCAGGCATACCCAGCCAGGACGGCCAGCGATAGAACCAGCATGTACCAGCGACGCACCGACAGGAGGATGCCGTTGATCAACACCTTGCGGATGCGCGCCCGGGGATATTCCACCAGTAGCACCAGAGAGACCAAGGCGGTCTGAACCAGGAGCAGCAGGCATACCAGGATGGGGAGGAACAGAATCTGGCCCCATGAGAGCTGCGATGCAATCTGCAGATCATAGATCAGCGCGAAGGCGATGAGCCCCAGAGGCAGCCAAATCGCCCATGACCTCAGGGCCAGAACCTTGTAGGCCCGCCAGTATGCACGGAAGAATCCATAGACCGTACCCGAATCCACATAGGGTTTCGCTATCCAATCCGGCAGAGACTGCCCATGCTCTGTCATGGAATCCACGGCCTGCCGCCTGGCCCGGGCAGAGGCCGATGACAGGCCTGGATGATCGCGATAGATGGCAAAGAGGGCAGCCAGACCAGGCGCGGACAGTACGACTGACAGCAGATAAGTCGGGAAGTACTGCAGATCTCTCAGAAAGATCAGTACAGCAGCCATAGGCAGCATCCCCAGCAGAGAGCAGCATCCAGCACCCAGCACCACCGCAATGGAGTTGGTGATCCCCAAGAGGGCCCGCATGGCGTAGCCCTTTGCAGGACGCCCCTGGTCGCCATCGCTTCCAGCCAAGGCTCAACCTTTCATGCCGGATGTCGCAATGCCGGCGATGAACTGCTTCTGACCGATGAGGAAGACGATCAGAATGGGCAGGACCGAAAGAACTGAGCCGGTCATGATCATGGCATAGTCGGCATTGTATTGAGAGATGAATAGCTTGAGGCCCAGCTGGATGGTGTATAGCTTCTGCGAACGCAGGTAGATTAACGGCCCCATGTAGTCATTCCAAGTATTTGTGAAGGTGATAATGGCCAAGGCCGCCAAAGATGGCCCAGACAGAGGCAGTATGATGCGCCAGTAGATGCCGAACTCGCTCAAACCGTCCAGCCTGGCTGCCTCGGACAGATCCTCGGGAATGGTGTCGTAGAACTGCTTCATCATAAAAACGCCAAAGGCGCCAAAAGCCTGCAGAAGGATGATGGACCAACGCGTGTCAGACAGCCCCACTGCAGAAATCATCTTGAACTGGGGAATCATATAAGCCTGCCATGGCACGGCCATAGTAGCGATATAAATCAAGAAGAGGGTAGTTCTTCCTCGAAAAGGAATTTTAGAGAAGCCATAAGCAGCGAAAGAACCGGTGAAAACCTGAAGAAAAGTCACCACGATAGCGAAGAAAACGGTGTTGACCAGCCAGGTCATCATGTCGGACTTGGTCCAGATGTCCAGGTAATTGCCCCACTGCCAGACAGAGGGGAACCACTTGATGGGGATGGCGTAGACCTCGTTGTTCGGCTTGAGCGAGGAAAGGACCATCCAGACGAAGGGCAGCAGCACGAAAGCGCTGACCGCCAGCATTGCGGCGTATCCGATAACGGAGCCGATCACTTTTGTCGGAGAAGCCTTGTGGACGTTCCAGGGTATGTCCTCTCCGGAATTGCGCTGGTCAATAGTAGTTGAGATGGGACTTGTCATGCGTCAGTCCTCCTTGGAGTTGTTGTACCAGAACTGTGCCAGGGTGACCACCATGCAGATGGCCAGGAGAACCAGGGACACAGTTGATGCATACCCGAAGTCTCCGCGTTCGAAGGCCACCCGGTAAATGTACTGGGCCAGGACCAGGGTGCTCGTGCCAGGCCCACCGTTGGTCATGACCAGGGTCAGATCCAGGATCTTGAAAGAACCAATGGTTAGGGTGACCATCACGAAGAAGAGGGTGGGGCGCATCATTGGCACGGTCACATGCCAGAACCTTTGCCAGCCGTTGGCTCCATCCAGTTCCGCCGCCTCGAACATCTCCGAGGGGATGGTCTGCAGGCCGGCCAGAAGCAGGATCATGTAATAGCCGACCTCTCTCCAGGTGCCGACGATGATGACCGCTGGCATGGCCCAGGCCGTGGAGCCCAGCCACCCCGGAGGATTGGAGACAAACAGTTTGAGCAACATGTTGATGGGTCCGGATTTGGGGTCGAAAAGCATGCCCCAGACTTGAGCGGCAGCAACTATGGAAGTTATATAAGGGAAGAAAGCCACTGTGCGGAAGAAGGCTCGACCGCGCAGTTTGGAATTGAGCAGCACAGCCAGCCCGAAGGCCAGGATCAACGTCAGCGGAATGTGCACCAGGGAGTAGTAGATGGTGTTCCAGACCGATTGCATGAAAATCCGGTCACGGGTCAGCCGCGACCAGTTCTTCAATCCGTTGAAAATAGGGCTACCAAAGGCCGACCAGCGGGTGAAGGCTATGTAGAAGAGGGTTAGCGTCGGGAACAGGGTCAGCGCTATGAACCCGATAAAATTGGGCGAGACGAAAAGCAAGCCATTGCGCAAATTCCGATGGGAGATGGCTTTAGCGTCGACACTGTTGCGTCCGCCGGATCTCTTGTTTCGCCCACCGCCAGAACCCCCTATTGTCGGTGGGAGGGTTGCCTCCGCTGTGCCATTCACAATCGGTTCCTGTATTTCTGACATACTCATCTCCTTCACACCCGTGCCTTACGGTCCCCCTGGAAATCAGGCACGGTGCAGGGGATCCGAATCAAAATCCGATACTGGGATTGACTCGGATCCCCAAAATTAATGCCTACTCGTCCAGAACGCCTTGATCCTGAACGTTTTGCGTTGTCTCCTTGAGAGCGGCATCGACCGACTTGGTCTCGGTCATAATGGCTGAATGGGTGTCGGACAGAATGGAGTTAATGGTGTCTGTTGCCTGGTCGACTGGGGCCTCAAGCTTCATATCGTGAGTGCTCCAGGCCTTCCTTGAAGCCTCGTCATTGGCCATCCCTTCCGGGGAAAAGAAGGTCTGAGTGATTTTGTCGTTGATGTATGCAGGGGTGGTGGAGAGCTTGGCCAATTCGTTGGCCCCTCCCTCGCCAACGGCCCACTTGACGAACTCCTTGGCGGCCGCAAGCTTCTGACCGCTGGTCTTGGAGGAGATGGCCAGGCTGGTCGGACTGCCAAAAGTGATGGGAGTCTTAGGCACTTTGCGATCAGGGTTCTGTGGCACTGGCGCCATACCCCAACTGAACTTCTGGGCTTCCCCGGAATTCTGCTGAGTAAGCAGGGTGGCGGCGTACCACGTTCCCATGGGCATCATCGCTGCTTTCTGCGTGCCGAACTGCGGCTGGTACTGAACCTTGTTGGTAAACGCAGTGTTCCAATCGATGGTCAGCTTGTCATCCTGCCATGCCAAGGCTCGCTTGTAATAGGGCTTCATGTAGGAGAAATCAGCCTTGAGGAAGGTTTGGCTCGCAGGTTTGCCACTCTGGGCTATGGCGAAGGACTGAACCACGGCCTGCCAACTGTGCATGTACATGGGGTAGACGCTGTTGGCGTCATAGCCGGCCTCGGGCAGCTTCTGTTTGAGCTGTTTGGCCGCCTTGGTGTAGTCATTCCAAGTCCACTTGGCATTGGGCTCCTCCAGGCCAGTCTTCTTGAACATGTCCTTGTTGTAAAAAAGCACCCAGGTGTCTGTACGATAGGGCAAGGCATAGTACTTGCCATCACGTTCATAGCCGCTGAGACTGATGTGCTTGTCACCCTTGAAGTTGGATGCAATATCAGAAATATCAGCCAATCCTTGCGACTCTGAATAGGTCACATACTTGATCAGGTTCTTCAGCGGGAAAACATCAGGCTGGGCACCAGAAGAGATATCCGCCGTCAGCTGCTTATCGTAATCGTCGGCCGAGTACTGCTTGATGTTGACCGTCACATTGGGGTGGGCCTTATGGAAACCATCGGCCAGAGCCTTGAACTCAGGAGTCATGTCCAAAGACCATCCCGCAAAGGTGATTGTCGTTTGGGCCTTGCTGTCGAATCCATCCCCACCTGCCGAGGCCTGTTTACTGCTTGCTCCTCCACTACTTCCGCAGCCAGACAGCAGCATGATAGCCGCGGAAGCCACTGCTAAAGTCTTGGTTACAGTTTTCACGTTCATGGTCATCCCTTTCCTTCGGCGACAATGCCGCGGAACAGGCCGGGTTAGCCGACCCTTATCTCGCCTCTGATGAATCACAGTCATCAGAAAAGCCGTTGCTGGCTTACCTGCCACGTGAATGTTCTCGGGCGATCACAACTACACTAAGTGGTAAGAAAATGACTTCAAGAGTTTGTTGCAGTCTGTTTCCATCCGGTTTAGCCCCAAGCAGTAGGTATACACTGATAAGGCAGGCTGGGGGCATCGGCCGTCATTACTGCTTTCATCATCGATAAGGCAAAGCATCGAGGCCAAACATGAATCAGGCGGAATCAGCGACTGAGAACGGCGGGCAGGACCAGGCAGGAGGGTTCCCCGAACCGCCGGTTTCAGGATGGCTGCCTGCACAGCGACGAGAGCTGATTCTGAACATGCTGCTCAGAGAAAATGTGGTCAGGGTATCCGACCTGGCTCGAATGATGAGGACAACCGATATTACTATCCGAAGGGACTTGAACATACTGTCCAAAGCCGGTCTGGTCAGAAGGGTGCGGGGTGGCGCTCTGGCCGTCAAATCGCTGGATTCCCAGGACCAATCTGCCGGCTCTTTCGCAACATCTTCTTACAACGCTGATGTAGCCTTAACCGGATTATCCAGCTCCTCGAATAAAGCCGAAGCAGCCTCGACCAACGTGGTCACCGGAAGAGTCGCTTCGAGTCGAACTGGCCGACGTAACGGTGATGGAAGATTGAGCCGCAAGAAAATCAGCAAAGCCGAAGCCAGCGGCAGCACATCGAACCCCACTATGGGCGAGGCTGCAGGTCAGGATAGAGCAGCTGTCATTCAAACAGGCCGAATCGGAGTGGCTCTGCCCGAGCCCAGCTTCATTTGGCCCTCGGTTACGGAAACCATCAGGCGCATGGCGGCGGAACATTATGGATTGCAAGTCATATCCGGGGAAACTTCCTATGAGACCTACCCAGAAGTAGACATCCTGGATGATCTGGCCGCCGATCCGCAGATACGTGGAATGATCGTGGCTCCTAGCGTCGATCCGGCCATCGGACCGACAACCTGGCAATGGCTGACCAAATGTCGACTGCCTGTCACTCTTCTGGAGCGGCACCCCCCACGGTGGTTGCCCGTTTTCTTTGACTCCGTCCATACTGACCATCCAGCCGGAGTCCGCCGAGGACTGCAGCACTTCCGTCAGCACGGCCATCATCGGGTGGGGTTAGCCCTGGGCCACACCCCGACTGCAGCCGATATCGAGCTAGGCTGGCGGCTGATGATGGAAGAGGGGGACGGCCTGGAACAGACCTTCCTCCTGAAAGACAAGCAGCCATATGTGGCCGAGGATGTGGAGCAAATCGTCACGACCATTCTGGAAACGCACACCACAGCCGTCCTGGTCCATCCCGACTACCTTTCTATCGCCCTGGTACAAGCCTTGGAACGGCGGGGCCTTCGCATTCCCCGCGACCTGTCCATGATCACCATTGACGGCTACACCAAGCGCCTAACGGTTCTGCGATCCTCGGCCCAGGACCTAGCAGCCGCTGCACTGCGTTTGCAGGTACGACGGATGCGCAACCCGGACCAGCGCATCGAGCACGTCCGCATAGAACCGACGCTCATCGACCGAGGATCAGTGGCTGATATAGACGAAGAACATGGAAGGCCCTATTAAGAACTGCGCAAAGCCGTTCATCCTACTTGCTTCATATGATTGGCTTCAGCACAGCGGTCAGCACTCAGAGCTCGCGCACGATGCCCAGCACCAGCCTGGCGGCCGTGTCTGCATATTCGGAGATGTCGAACTCCCGGAAAACCTCGTAGTCGGTGTCGGCGTTGTCGCTCAGAGCGCGGATGACCAGTGCCGGCACCTTGTTACGGGCCGCCACATGGCAGACGGCCGCACCCTCCATCTCGACCGCATCGGCCCCGGTCTGCTCCTTGACTTGGGCGATCTTCTCCGGGCTGTCCACAAAGTAGTTGCCGGTCGCAATGGTGCCGACGATATGCTTGATCCCCATGGCATCCAAGGTCCGATCAGCCAGATCCAGCAGGTGAGGGTCTGAGTGGAACTCCTCCGTGCCGGGGGCTGACTGGGCCACCAATCGCATGTCGGTATCCAGGTAGCGCAGGGTGCCTCCAAGAACCACGTCATTGATGTGCAGGTCCTTGTTCAGGTTGCCGGCGATGCCGGAGAAGATAACAGCCCTGGGATGGAAGGCATCGATCAGATACTGTGTGGTGGCGGCAATGTTGACGGTGCCCATGCCGCCCACGGTGGCAGCCAGCCGAACCAGGCCGTGTGATCCATCAAGGGTGCCGCTTATGACCTTTAATCCGGCATCGCCGGCACGGGAATCCTGATCCGCCTGTTTCAGGCCTTGGCCGATCAGAGCCACCTCCTCATCCATGGCTCCTATGATGGCAACCGGCCGCTGATCTTCGCCCTCCATGGAATCGCCTGCTTCACTCATATCTGACTCCTTACCCATGATTTCACCCGCAACTGCGGCCCGACCAGCCTACTGCAGACCGCAAGTCAACGAGCCGTGCCGCGACGACGATCCACTGCCTCCGCCAGCTCCTCAAGCAGATCCTGAGTATCAGGCCAAGAGATACAGCGGTCGGTGATCGAACACCCGTAAACCAGTTGGTCCAGCGGAGCCGGCTTCTGATTGCCACCACGTATGAAACTCTCCATCATCAGCCCGGTAAAGCCCTCCTCGCCATCGCCTATTCGCTGGGCCAACTCATGGACAACCTGGATCTGGCGCCGCTCATCCTTGCCGGAATTGCCGTGGGAGGCATCGATGAGCAGTCCGTGGGCAGCCGCGCTGTCCTTGGGCATGCGCTGGCGCAGCACGGCAAGGGCCGCCCGCACCGAGTCCTGATCGTAGTTGGGGCCGGACTTGGAGCCGCGAAGTACCAGATGGCAGTCGGGGTTGCCCATGGTCGCTACGGCTGCGGCCTGACCCTCGTGGTCTATCCCAAAGAAGGTGTGACGCTGAGAGGCCGCATAGCAGGAATCAATAGCCACATCCACGCTGCCGTCCGTGGCGTTCTTGAAGCCGATGGGCATGGACATGCCGCTGGCCAGCTGCCGATGAACCTGGCTCTCCGTATTCCGAGCACCGATGGCCCCCCAGCTGACCGCATCAGAAATATACTGGGGCGATGTAGGTTCCAGAAATTCCGTGGCCGCTGGGAGCCCGGTCTCCAGCACACCCAGCAGGATGCGCCGTGCCAGGACTAGCCCCTTTTGAATGTTGTGACTGCCATCCAGATCGGGGTCGTTGATCAGGCCCTTCCAGCCGACCGTGGTCCGAGGCTTCTCGAAGTAAACCCGCATGACAATCAGCAGCCGATCCTTCAACCGCGCATTGACGGCCGACAGACGGCGAGCGTAGTCCAGCGCGGCATCGGGGTCGTGGATGGAGCAGGGGCCCACAATGACCAGCAGCCGATCGTCGCGCCCATGCAGACAGTCCACTATTTCCTGCCGGGAGCGGATGACCAGATCCTTGGCCGGCCCATCCAAGGGGTATCGGGTCAGCATCTGCGCGGGTGAAGGCAGGCGGTCAAGCTCAAAGACCCGCCTGTTGACGATCCGCCCTATGCCTACCTCGTCCTCCCACCTGGGCACGTTCCCGGTCTGCAGGGGGTTGACGCCCGCCGCCAGCGCCTTGTGCACCAGTTCGACCTCGTAGGCCTTGCTGGGTCGGGGTAGGGGCTCCTGTGGCTCATCCTTCATCCGACTCATGCTTTCTTCCTTTCCCGACGGGCTTGCACGGCATCGGCCAGGATCTGCAACAGTTGTTCAGTCCTGTCCCAGGAAATGCAAGCATCGGTGACGGACCTGCCGAAGACCAACTGATCCAGTGGGGCCGGTTTCTGGTGACCGCCCTCAAGGAAACTCTCCATCATGATGCCCGACAGGCCTTGCTCGCCCTTGGCGAGACGGTCTGCCAGCTCCTCGACCACCTGGGCCTCACGTACGGGGTCCTTGCCGCAGTTACCGTGGGCTGCATCCACGATCAGACCTCGGCAGGCGCCGGGGCCCAACGGCGCCTGATGTATGGCCTCCAGGGCGGACCGGACGGATTCCGCATCGTAATTGGGACCATGACTGGAACCGCGCAGAATGATGTGGCAGTCAGGGTTGCCCCTGGTCTCGGCAGCGATGACATGGCCGTCCAGGTTGATGGACAGGAAGTGATGTTCGGATGCCGCAGCCAGGCAGGAATCGACCGCAGCCTCTATGCTGCCATCGGTCGAGTTCTTGAAGCCCATGGGCATGGACATGCCGCTGGCCAACTCCCTGTGAACCTGGCTCTCCGTGTTCCGAGCCCCGATGGCCCCCCAACTGACCGCGTCGGAAAGATACTGTGGGGTGATGGGGTCCAGCCATTCCGTGGCCGCCGGAATCCCCTGGCCCAGGACCTGCCAGAGCACCTGGCGGGCCAGGCGAATCCCCTTGCGGATGTTGAATGTTCCATCCAGGTCGGGGTCATTGATCAGCCCCTTCCAGCCGACCGTGGTCCGGGGCTTCTCGAAGTAGACCCTCATGACGATCAGCAGCCGATCCTTCAACCGCTCATTGACGGCCGACAGACGACGTGCGTACTCCAGAGCAGCCTCCGGGTCGTGGATGGAACAGGGGCCGGTGATGACCAGCAGCCTGTCATCCTGTCCATGCAGAACTTCGCGAATGGCCTGGCGGGAGTCTCTTACCAGACTCATCCGCTCCGTGTCCAAGGGTCGCGAGCGCAGAAAAACCCTAGGGGCCGGGATTGGGTCCAGCTGACGAATGTTGACATCCACTGTTTCGGGAAAGACGGCCGTATCGGCAAAATACTGCCGCTCCTCTTCCGGGATGATATCCGGTTCCTTGACGAATGCCACGGTCGCTCTCCTCTCTGTCGTACTGCGACGATTACGCCCGAATTCCTTATGACCGCCCACATCCGGGCCAATGTGGACAGTCCGTTCCCGCGATCCTTATAGACCACGGGGACGAACAGTTTGATGGATAAAAGTGGATGAATTAGTGCAGCAGCTCAGGCCAAGGCACCCATGGGGTCCCAGGCGGGCAGCATGATGGCATCCTGGTCGAAGGCCTGGCGATACTCCTCGGACAGCATGGACTTGGGTACGGCCACCTCGTAGACATACTGGCTGAACCAGTCGTCGCTCATGGTGAAGTAGCCCTTGTTGGCGATCTCTTCGCCCCAGGAGTTCTCCACCCGCCAGCGGTTGGTGGTCCGGCCGTCATCGGCCACGTCCACGCCCACGAATGCCATGGCGTGGTTCTGGGCCGAGTCGCCGAAGCGCACCCGCTGCTCCTTGTCCATGTCGAAGTCCACACCGTAGACCCGGCCATACTCGAACAAGTCGGTGGCCCACTGGCCGGCCTTGCGGTCCATCATGGGATGGCAGTCGGCGCCGAACCAGACCGGCAGACCCTGCTCACTCATCAGACGACGGGCGCAGTCCTTCATGACCTCCACCGGAACGTTCAGATACTCGGTGGGATCGCCGCCAGCCACGTTGCCCAGGTGCTCGATGCCGATCTTGCGGCCCTTGGGGTGCTCGGGGCGCGGATCGTCGACCAGGCAGACATAGTCCTCAAGTCCGGCATTCACGTAGCGCTTCCAGAACTCCTGCGGGGTAATCCGCCCATCCCGGTGGAAGACGCCGTCCTTGTCGGTCCACTCCCAGTCGAAGCTGGTGGGCGGAGTGCCCAGATGAATGGTCAGCATACGATGACCGGCCTCCAGGGTCCTATCGATGATCTCGTCGATGCCGTCTGGGTTGGCCACCATGTGAGCCGTGGCTTGGTGGAGCAGACGACGCAGCTGATCGTTCATCTGGCCGGTGTCCTGGGAGGAGGCAGTCTCGGGGTAGAACTGCTTGGGTACTGCGCCGTACTTCTTATAGATGTTCATGGCCATGATCCACTGGCCGCCATCGCCCATGACATCGCCCATCAGGAAGCGCATGAGCTGGGAGTCGACGGGCTCGCCTGCACGCACCAGAGCCGCTACGTCGCGCAGGAAGTAGTTGACGCGCTCGAGCTTGTCGTAGTACATGGCGTAGTTCTGGGACAGCTCGAAGTCGCCCATGGGGTTGGCAGTGCTTTCGTCATCAATGTTCAGAGCCTTGCGGGCCACGAATCGGGCCACGTTCAAGGAGCTGAAGAGCCAGCAGCGGCCGGAATGCGCCTGCGAGGTGACCGTACCATTGTCGATGCTAACCGAAAATCGGTGCTGCAGCAGGCGGGAGCGATTATAGTTGTGGGCTACTTCGTCGATGCCTACCTGGGTGACGGCGTTCATGGCGACGTGGTTGGCCTCACGCTCGTCGAAGGCGGTGCGCAGGCCCTCCAAACGGGTCTGATCCAGTGGTGTCAGTGCTGATGTCATACGGTCTGTCCTTGTTTCCTTTCATGCGGATGTATCTGCATCCCTGCATCCAGCATAGCGGGAATCGGTCATCGTGGGTTCGTCTGGAGGAGGATGTGGACAGCTGCACCTATCAAGCCAGGGAGAAGCGCTGAGCCGCATTGACCACGGCCAGGACCACCAGGACAGCCAGCCCAAGGGAGATCCAGCCCTTATAGGTGCCAGGGCGTGAGCGATTGGCGTGCAAACGGTCTGCCAGCTGTCCCCAAATCAGCCAGAGGACGACCAGTCCCCCAACCAGGCCCAGAAGGGTCATTCCCTGGTTGATCAGCGTGCCGGTGCGGGCCGGCACCGTCTGGGTCAGCCACATCATGGCGTCGGCCAGGACCAGGTTGTTGAAGATATGCAAAGCCATGGACCAGAGGATGGAGTATTCCATGGCGATGAAACCCAGAACCAGGCCCAACAGGAAGGTGAACAGACTCTGAGTGATGTCCCCGTGCAGGCAGGCGAAGATAAAGGAGGAGGTGACGATGGCGAAGGTTCGCCCGTAGGGCCTGAGCCTGCCCATGACCACGCCGCGCAGCAGGAACTCCTCGACGACGGGGACCAGGATAGCCGTGTCCAGTGGCGACAGGAACCCATGCTGACCCGCAGCGATCTGCGAAGTGGTGGAATGGTAAACCAGCCCCAGTGCCTGGGAGCCCTGGTTGACCACCCATGTGAAGCCGGTTTCGATGCTGCTGGCCAGCATGATCAGCAGGATGGCCCCGACCAGTACGGCCGGACCAGGGTTGGCTTGAGCCTTGTACCGCACCGGGTTGGAGCCGCGGCCGAGCAGGTCCTGGCCGCGGGTGCCGAAGAGGAAGACCAGCATGACCAGATCGCCCAGCAGATCACCTAGCCCCGGCTGGCGGGCAATGCCCAGGGCCGCAGCCACCGAGGGCAGATTCAGAACCCCTGCGATCAGATTGGCCACCACCAGATACACCAGGGCGTAGAGGGATTGCAGGTCCACCCCCCGACGCACCTGGGCGCTCCACGAGCGTGAGGGCCCTGGAGATGCGCTCGATCCGCCCTGTTTGCCCACATCCGCATCGGTCGAATCTGTGGCGGGTGACTCTGATAATGAGTGATTTGGTTGCTGCATGATGCTCTCCCAACCCTGTGGACCCCATGGCCTGCGCCCTTCACCACTGACTCTAGGCCAGAGCAAGGGTTCGGATCGAGATTGACGCCCATGCCGGTTTCGGCATAAGATCGGGCAACTTCAAGGCAAGAAAAAAGCCGGGTTGCAGATCATGCCTGCAATCCGGCCCTTACGAACAGTGAAGTTCGTTGATCAGTCCCGATCGGTCGAGGTCACGCCATCATTGACCGGCGGAATGACCGTGGTCTCCTGGTCAGTGACCGCCTTCTCCACCTGTACACCCTTGGCCTGGGCCGGCGCATCACCGGTCTGGTCGGATGCATCGGGCAGGACGCTCGGTGCCGGGGAGGGCAGGACCTGAGTCGGCATATTGGCCGAGGATCGGACAGTCACAGCCGCGCTGGTCTCATCTTCGGAATTGCCGGCTGAATCAGCTGCCACGTCATCAGTTGCCAGGTCATCGGCTGGCTGACTCGCTGCGACCGGATCGTCCAATGCCTGAGGGGTTTCTTCCTGGGTGTCGGCAAGGGGCTGGCCTACACCACCATCCTCGCTTTCAGCCTTCGTCGCTGGGGCCGGCAATGGATCAGCGGCAGGCACCGCGTTGACCACGGGCACGCTTGGCGCCTGCCCCTCGTCCTGGTCATTGACCACAGTCTCATCATGGAAGCCGTCGAAGTTGCCGAAGGACTTGGAGAAGATGTTCCGCAACTCATCGACCCGAGAGGTAATGGTGGCTTCCCGGTGCTGCAGCTTGGTGATGTGGTCCTTGAGCCCGTCCAGCTCAGCCTGTGCGGCCTTGCGTTGAGCCTCGACCTCGGCCTGGGCGCGCTGCTTGGCCTCCTCCAGCAGCTGGCTGGCCTTGCGCTCGGATTCCTCGCGCTTGAAGGAGGCGAATGAATCGGCATCCTTGCGGGTGGCCTTGGCCTGCTCAATCAGCTCCTGGGTCTCCTTCTCGGTCTTGACCCGCCGCTCCTCCAGGCTCTTGAGCAGCTCGCCCACCTTCTTGGTGGCATCCTCCTGCTGGGCGGCGATGTCGGAGCGCACCTGCTCGGCCTCGGCGTTGACCTTGGCCATGGTCTCGGCGCTGGTGACCTTGGAATCGTCCACAATCTGCTGGGCTTCCGACTTGGCCTTGTCAGTGATCTCAGAAGCCTGCCTGCGGGCGTCATTCAGGCTCTTGGAGACCTGCTCGCGCACGTCGGCCAGCTTCTTGTTGGCATCGGCCAGGGCCTTCTGAATCTGATCGTTGGCATCCTTCTTGAGCTTGGCGATCTCCTCGTCGCTCTTGCGTCGCTTGTCGGCGATCTCCTTGGCGGCCTTGGCCTTCTGCTCGGACAGCTCCTTGTCCTGGGTGGCCTTGTTGGTGGCCAGCCGCTTCTCATGCTCTTCGCGGGAGTTCTGCAGCTCCAGATCCAGGGCCTGGCGACGTTCGGCCACCACCTTGTCAGCCGCGGACTTGCTCTGTTCGCTCTGCTGCTTGGCGGTGGTGGTGACGGTCCTGGCTTCGTCGTTGGCGGCCTCGACGATGGACTTGGCCTTGGCGTTGGCCTCGTCCACGATGTGCTTGGCTTCAAGCTGGGCCTCGTTGACCAGGGTCGTCGCCTTCTCCTGGGCGGAGGTCTTAGTGGATGCCGCATCCTGCTTGGCGCGGTTGAGCAGCTCGGTGCTGGTCTGCTCGGCCGAAGCCAGCAGCTGCTGGGCGTTGGCTCCAAGGGAGGCGAAGGAGTTGCGAGGCTGCTCGACCTTGCGGGACTTGGCCTCCTGGAGTTCCGCCTCCAGCTTCAGAATGCGATCGTCATCGGCCTTGATCTGCTGACGCAGCCGGGCAAGATTGCTCCGCGAGGCCGCCAGGGCCTGGTCGACCCGCTCCTTGTCATAGCCTCGCAGGACAACGGGAAACTGATCTTCGGCCATGGAAACACTCCTCTTCGCCACCAAGACATGCCGGCCCGTGACAAAAATGTCTTCGGTCCGGTGGATTTACCTCGACTCTACCCCATGCCAGGCCGAAATTTGCTGTCTGACAAGCTGCCGACACACTGACCTTACATACGGGGCTCAGGCAATCAGAATAGGGCTGGAGGAGGGCCTCCGGTAATAGCGAATGGTTTCATTGACCACCTCGCGCACAGCCTGTATCTGCTGATCCAGGGGCAGACCGCGCTCCTGTCCGCCGCTTTCGTTGACCAGGGGAAGGCTGACGAACCCGGCCAGGACATCCTTGTGCCCTGCAGCCCATGCCAGCAGGTTGTAGAAAAGC
This sequence comes from Bifidobacterium sp. JNUCC 75, assembly GCF_054819865.1. Classification (NCBI taxonomy): domain Bacteria; kingdom Bacillati; phylum Actinomycetota; class Actinomycetes; order Bifidobacteriales; family Bifidobacteriaceae; genus Bifidobacterium; species Bifidobacterium sp. JNUCC 75. The sequence continues at coordinate 736,901 of NZ_JBTHIF010000001.1, forward strand.
GCGTTGCAGACATAGGTGCCCGCGTCCGAGCTGAGTGTGGCCGGGATGCCGCAGGTGCCAAAGTCGTGCAGGATGGCCCTCAGCGGCAAACGGGTCCAGTAAGCGGCAGGACCCTTGGGATCGATGGGCAGACGGCTGGTCCGACGGACGGCATCCTGGGACTCCTTCTCACCTAGGTTGTCACGGTCGCTCGCGTCGTCCTCCTTAAGATTGACAGCGCAACGCTCCATGGCGATGCCACGAGCCCGACGCTTGAGCCCTGTGGCGATGATGATATCGGGGTGCACCCGCTCTATGGCCTCATGCAGTATGGGCCAGGCCTTGGCGAAGCTGACGGGCATGATGACGGAGGAAATAGTCAAGTCCACGCCCTCCAGAGGATTTTCCTCGGTTGGACCGACCTTTCGCATGCCCTCCATTCCATGCTCGGCCAGTGCCTGTGAGACCTGGCTGGAGGGGTTGACGTCAACACCCTCGTAATGGTCGTATCCGGCGACGATGACCTTGATCTGCTCCATGTGCCCCATGGTACACAGGGCTTCACCCGGCCAGGGAGCCCGCTATCCATTCAGCCATGGGCACGTCCGAGGGTAGGGTGATCTTCATGTTGGTCACGCTGCCGGCCACGATGGCCACCGGCTCCTCAGGCAAGTGGTCCACCACAACCCTGGTGTCATCAGTGGGATGGAAGTCGGGGTCCGCAGCGGCCAGGTCGTAGGCCTTGCGGAGGGTGCCGAAGCGGAAGGCCTGCGGGGTCTGAGCCCGGAACATGTTGTCGCGGTCGGGCACCTGACGCACCACCTTGCGCTCACCCAGGTCGCCGGCCATCAGCATGGTGTCACTCGAGGCCACGGCCACGGTTGCGGCGTTGAATGTATCCAAGGCATCGATGCAACCATTGATGGACTCCTGGCTGACGAAGGGGCGTACCGCATCGTGGATGAGCAGCTTGGCATCCTGGGGAATCTCCGCATCAGCCAGGGTCTGCAGGGCCGCCTCGGTGCTGTCCATGCGCTCGACGCCGCCCTGGATGACCATGCGGACCTTGTCGTAGGTGTCAGCGCCCACGATGGCCTCGACAGACTCCCGAACCCGATCGTTGACCACGACCAGAATGTCGGTGACGCGGGCATTGGACTGGAAGGCGTCAATTGACCAGGTGATGATGGGTTTGCCGCCCACCTGCACCAGCTGCTTGGGGTTGCTCTCGTCAAACCGAACGCCCAGCCCAGCCGCAAGAATCACCGCTACAACTGGCTGAATCTGCTCCTCCGGCTCTGCGTTATCCTGACTGGCCTCGGACGGGGCTGCTGATGCTCTGCTCTCACTCATACACTCAACGGTACTCACGCGGGGACAAGGAAGGGCGCAGACCCGGCGCTATCTGCACCGAACATCTGCACCCGAGGCCTGCTCCGGCCGCCAGAAACCGGATCGATCAATCTCACGGCTTCAGTCATCGGCCAGAATAAGGGCCAGCATGCGCCCCTCCCCAGCCTTGTTGGCCAGCGAGGCCCGGCGGTGGGAATACCAGAGTGGGTTCTCCAGGGTGCACAGCGGTCGGTGCAGATCCTCAAGACGCTTCGATAGGGAGGGACCCTCACTGTCCTGGCTGCACAGCTCTTCCAGGTCCGGGTCCTGACGCAGATAGCTGGTCGCAGCGCCAATCCGGGGGGCGGAGTCTACGATATTGGTCACTCCTGCCGCCTTCAGTTCCATGATGGCAGCAGTGGCGATGTCGATGGCGATTCCGCCGAACCTGCATGGTCCAGATGCGCCAGGGAAACGCTTCTCGAAGTCATCGGCCAGGTCCGAACCCACCTGATAGCAGTCCGCGCAGATGCGAGGCCCAAGGGTTGCCACGATCCTGGACGGGTCAGCACCCTTGTCGGCCATGGCCTGGACTGTTGACGGAATGACTCCAGCCACCAGACCCCGACGGCCGCAGTGGGCCGCCCCCATCACTCCGGCCTGAGGGTCGGCCAGCAGCACGGGAAGACAATCAGCGGCAAAGATGCCCAAGGTCAAGTCGCGACGGGTGGTCACCTGAGCATCGGCCTCGCAACGCCCCTGGGGCTGACCTTGGTCGGCATCCCAGACCTGGGCTGAGTGAACCTGATCCACCAGGACCATGGGGCGGTTCAGCTGGCGACCCAGAGCCTGACGGTTGGCGGCAACCGCCTGCGGGTCATCGCCTCCCTTGCCGCCCAGATTCAGCTGGGCATAATCGCCCGAGGAAACCCCGCCCAATCTGGTGGTGTAGACCACCTTGATCCCTGACGCCAGGGCGATGGGAATGGTGACCGGGATTGGCCGACCCTGATCGTCCAGCGACGACAGGGGGCTGCTGTCCAGCAGGGTCCGTTCCCGATCCCAGGCTTCTCCCTGAACGCTCTGGGAGTTCTGCTCGTTTGGTTTGGGCTTGAGGCTCATGCAGTCGCCGCCTGATTCAGGCGGTCCATCTCCTCTTCGCTCAGCTCCATGTCAGCTGCCTGCAGGGAGTCCAGAATGGTGGCCACCCTGTGGGCCCCGGGAACCACGAAGACGTTGCGGTTCTGGGACAGCTCCCAGGCCAGGACCACACGCTGGTGGGAGACACCGCGCTCCTGGGCCACCTGACGGAAGGTGTCATAACGGGTTTCGTCCTTGGGCGCTCGGAAGCCTCCCAAGGGGCTCCAGCAGACGAAGGCCAGACCCAGCTCGGCCGCATGGTCCAACTCCTGGCGGGAGCTGGTGAAGGTGGGCGAGAACTGGTTCTGCACGGCCACGAGGTCATCGCCCAGAATCTGACGAGCCAGGTCCATCCGCTCAATGTCTACGTTGGAGACGCCTAGGGTCCGGGCCACGCCCTGTTTGACCAACTCGGCCATGGCCTCCAAGGACTCCTGGTAGGGCACCTGCGGATCAGGCCGGTGCATGTAGAGCAAATCGATGGTGTCCACGCCCAGGGCCTGAGCGGACTCCTTGGCATGCCGAATCAGGCTCTCCGGTCGACCGTCCACAGCCCAGGTCGGCCGACCATCAGTGAAGTTGCGGTAGTGCCCAACCTTGGTGGCCACCAGCACATCCTGACGAGGCCCCTTCCAGGAGTCCAAAGCCTGGCGAACCAGTCGTTCATTGGTCTGCTCAGGACCACCTGACTCGTAGTAGGACCAGGCAGTATCCAGATGTCGGCAACCGGCATCCAAAGCCTGATGGATAACGTCGATGGCCGTTGCCTGGTCCGGCTTGCCCTCGATGGACAATCCCATGCAACCCAGTCCGACCGCTGTCGTAGTAAAGGGCCCCAAGGCCCGCATCGACGATGTCATACATGTACTCCCGTCTTGTAGATTGATGCCAGCTTCAATGCCGCCGGCTTCCTATCGAGCTTAGCTTGTGGCCCAGTATCAACGACCGCCGAAGGAACCACCACCGGAGCCACCACCGGAGCCACCGAAGGAACCACCACCGGAGCCAAACCCACCAATACCACTGCCGGAACTGTTGCCGCTGGCCTGGCCGATCAGGCCGCCGATCTGTTCGAGTCCCTGGGTCAACTGAGTACCCAGATCAACCACCCCGCCTTGGCCAAGCATTGAATTTGCAGCCAATGCTTCAGGGCCACTCACGGAGGAAGCCACTGGAGCATTCTGGCTGTAAGGCAGGAAGGTGCAGTAGAGCAGGCTCCCGCGCGCGTTATTATTCAGCCAGTCGAAGTCGGTCAGTTCAGGGCTGGCCTGTGCCAGCTGAGCGACAACCCGGTCACTTATACCAAAGGCCGCAGCGTAAACCAGGTAGCGGTCCCAGAGCACCAGATCCTCCACGCCCCGGTGGCTAAAATCGCTGAAGTCCAGCAGATAGCGCCGAAGCCCTGACACCTGACCAGCCATGAGCTGTCCATTCCTGCTGAGCACTTGCCAACTACCATAACGAATGGAGAATGCTGCAACAGCCACCAGAAACACGGCCAATGGCGCACGTACCAGCACGGTGCCCGGCAGGAATCCAGCCAGCAGGATGAAAGCGGCCAAGAGCACGGCCAGGAAGGGCAAGATCTGTATACCATGACGATAGGCACGCAGGTCAGCATTGTTGGTCTCATACTTGACGGCCTTGTCGAAAGCCTCCAGAGAGACCTTGCCATGATTAGCTTCGGTGCTGGAGAAGAGAGCAATCATCTCGTACAGGTCGAAACGTTCATCCTTGGAGCCCATCAGAGCGGAAGCACCTTCCAGCATGGTCAGGCAGGCTTCCTCGCTTAAGGACAGGGCCAGGGAGGCTCGATCCTGACTGCAGACCGGATTAATGACCACCTCCATGGACTGCCGTTTGCCTTTATGGAGCAGCGAGCGCATCACCTTAGTCAGGGAACCTCCGCCGGAATTCGCCCGGTCCTCATACTTGACCGGAATCAGAGCGATGGCCCGCTTGGAGGCCAGGGAGAGAATGGTGGCTGACAATTGCCTGCCAATAGGGGATTCTCGGGTCAGCATCAAATCGTTGATAACAGCGGCCACGGCCGGTGACAGATCAGGAGGCTGACGGTAGTAGATAATATCGCCTCGGTACTGGGAGTCTCCATAGGTGCGGAAGGCCTGCCAGAGCATCACTACAATCAGCGCGATAGCAGCTAAGACGGTCAGTACACCAGCCAAAAGTCCGATCCGCGCCCGTCTGGTCTGCTCGGCGTGCCAGTGCTCATACTGCTGGCGCTCCTGCTTGATGATGCGATCACGCGCCGGTTGAGAGTCGGTCCTGACCACCGAGGAAACCCTCTTCGCATCGAAGAGAGCCACCAAATCCAGATGCTGACCTGGCCCGATCCGGTCAGCTGAAAAGTGGATACTGCTGTCATCGCCCACCTGGTAGGAACCCTTGCCAGCGAAATGGAGCCAGGCCTTGGCATCCTTGTCCTTCTCTGTTCCTATAAGCTTGGGAAGCCTGACATCAGCGCTCATATGCTCGACGGAAATCTGGTTGGTGTCGCCCACGGGCTCCCATTGGAATTCAGCCACATCGGGATGGGCAGTAGTGACACCGTGGAAGGTCATGTCGATGCGGAAGCGCCGACCCGAATCCTCGGCAATCTGCGGAATGTTCCAACCCAGCTCCACCTGACACCGGTTCCCCTGGGCGCCGCAGGCAGATCCTTGGTCCGAGTCGCCCGGCTTGTAGGATTCCAATCCTGAGTCCGAGACTGTGCCCATATACCAGGTGCCAGCCATGGTCTTATCCCAGTCGGGAACCTGATCGAGGTTATCAGGATCCGTCGGCGGATCGGCTTGCCTATATGTAGAGCCATTGGTCAGGTCGCGCACGCTTATGTCACTGATGCCCGTCAGCCGGTCAGGCTTGATCTGATAACGCTGGTAGAGCTCCCTCCAGGGACGTTTGTCGCCGTTGTCGTCCTCACGGGAGTTCATGGTTACGGTCAGGTCCTGACTGATGCGCAAATCGCCGTTATCCAGGACCTGGACATCATAGTCCACTGAATCGTATACCAGGTCCGGCCAATTCTTGTTGAAGATAAGCAGAGCAGCGACTATGCACGTCACCAAGGCTGCCACCAAAGCCAGTGCCAAGGCTCGGAAAAAGCGGGAAGTGCTCCAGGAGGGATGGCCTGAGACCGGTTTCCCAGAGGAGGCCACTGGGGCGTTCACTGTCCGAAGTCCACTACGGGCGCCTGGCGGCTACCCTCGTCAGCCTGGAAATACTGGGCCTGACGGAAGTGGAAAAGGGATGCGATGATGTTTGAGGGGACCGTCTCGATGCGGGTGTTGAACTTCTGAACCACATCATTGTAGAACTGCCTGGCGTAGGCGATCTTGTCCTCCAGGTCCTTGAGCTGACGCTGCAAGTCCAGGAAGTTCTGGTTGGCCTTGAGCTCAGGGTAGGCCTCCGCCCGAGCCATCAGAGTGACCAGGGATTGGCCCAGTCTCTGTTCGGCATCGGCACGGGCCTGCATCTGGTCTCCGCCAGCCGTCTGGGCCTGAGCCACGTCGGCGCGGGCTTTGGTCACCTCCTCCAGGACGGTGGACTCGTGTGAGGCGTAGCCCTTGACCGTCTGGACCAGATTGGGCACCAGGTCGGCACGCTGCTTGAGCTGGACGTCAATCTGGGCCCAGCCATTGGCCACCCGGTTGCGCAGATTGACCAAACCGTTGTAAGCCCCGATGCCCCAGATAACCAGCAACACGACCAGCAGGACAATGACGATAAGCACGATCAGTGATACAGACATGTTCCAATTCTCTCACGGAAGGGTCTGCAGACAAAACGGGACCCCGCCCATTAGAACGGGGTCCTGTCGGAAGACACCGAATCAATCAACATCCGGCATCAGTAGGAATCAGTCCTCACTGTCGAAGGGATCGAAGTCCCTGCGCACGCGACGACGGGGACGCTCGGAGCGCTCCTCCCGATCGGCCCGGTACTCGTCGTAGTGCTCGTCGGCCGCATAGCGCGGGTTCTCCCTGCGACCACGATAGCCGCCACGTCCGGAAGAACGACGCTCATGACGGCCGCCACGATCACCGCGGTCATCACGCTCGGCACGGCTGCCACGGCCGCGACGCTCGCCACGGCCTCGGCTGCCACGATCCTCCTCATCGTCGCGGGAGACCCGACGACGATCGCGACGGGAGCCACGGTCCTCGTCCTCGAACCAGTCTCCGCCATCCTCATAATCACGGTCGCGGCTCTGACGACGGTGCCGGGGACGATCCTCCTGGTCCTCGTCGTCGTAGTAGCGATCATCATGCTCTGAACGAGAGCGGCGCGGTGCCTCATACCGATCCTCGCGCTCGGAGGAACGGCTGCGGCGATCACGACGATCACGGTCACCACGACCACTACGCTCACGACGATCACCGCCACGGTCACGACGGTCTGTGCGGCCTCCGCGATCACGGCCTCCTGTGGACTCCTGGTCCTCGAAGCCGGGGATGGCCAGGGAGATCTTGCCACGGTCATCCACACCCTGGACGATGACCTCGACGGTGTCACCTTCCTTGAGGACGTCCTCCACGGAGTCGATGCGTTCGCCGTTGGCCAGGTTGCGGATCTGCGAGATGTGCAGAAGTCCGTCGGTGCCCGGTGTCAGGTTGACGAAAGCGCCGAAGCTGGTGATCTTGACCACCTTGCCGTTGAAGGTCTCCCCCGCCTCAGGCACGTGTGGATTGGCGATCTGGTCGATGACTTCCTTGGCCTTGGCTGCAGCCTCGCCGCCTTCGGAGGCGATGTAGACCGTGCCGTCGTCCTCGATGGAGACGTCGGCGCCGGTGTCCTCCTGGATCTGGTTGATCATCTTGCCCTTGGGGCCGATGACCTCACCGATCTTGTCGACCGGAACCTGAGTGGTGATGATGCGCGGCGCATAGGGGCTCATCTCGGCGGGTCCGTCGATGCACTCGTTGATGACCTCCAGGATGGTGGCCCGGGCTTCCTTGGCCTGCTGCAGGGCGGCGGCCAGGATGTCGGCGGGGATGCCGTCCAGCTTGGTGTCCAGCTGTAGGGAGGTGATGAACTCGGAGGTGCCGGCCACCTTGAAGTCCATATCGCCGAAGGCATCCTCAGCACCTAGAATGTCAGTCAGGGTCTTGTAGGTGGGCCGACCGTCGACCTCGCCCGTGACCAGACCCATGGCGATGCCCGCCACAGGGGCCTTCAGGGGCACGCCGGCAGCCAGCAGGGACAGGGTGGAGGCGCAGACGGAGCCCATGGAGGTGGACCCGTTGGAGCCGATGGCCTCGGAGACCTGACGGATGGCGTAGGGGAACTCCTCGCGGCTGGGCAGAACCGGAATCAGAGCGCGCTCGGCCAGGTTGCCATGGCCCACCTCGCGGCGCTTGGGCGAACCCACGCGGCCAGTCTCGCCGGTCGAATAGGGCGGCATCTCGTAGTTGTGCATGTAACGCTTGGTGGTGGGGCCGGACAGGGCGTCGATGGTCTGCTCCATCTTCAGCATGTTCAGGGTCGTAACGCCCAGCACCTGGGTCTCGCCACGCTGGAAGAGGGCGGAACCGTGCACGCGGGGCACCACGTCCACCTCGGCAGACAGGGTGCGGATGTCGCGTAGGCCACGGCCATCGATGCGGTAGTCCTGGGTCAGGATGCGACGGCGGACAATCTGGCGCTGAAGCTCCTTGAAGGCGTTGCCCAGCTCCTTGTCCTTCTCGGCCTCGTCCATGTCGGTGAACTCGTCGGCCAGAGCCTCGCGGACCTTCTCCTTGATCTCGTGGATTCGATCCTGGCGGGGCAGCTTCTCTGCGATGGACAGGGCCTGGTCCAGGTCGGCATGAGCCACCTGGTCGATGCGAGCATAAAGCTCGTCAGTGTACTCGGGGAAGAGCTGGAAGTCCTTGGTGGGCTTGGCGGCCTTGGCCTTGAGCTCACTCTGGGCCTCGCACAGAACCTTGATGAAGGGCTTGGCAGCCTCAAGACCCTGGGCGACAACCTCTTCGTCTGGCTTGATCTGGCCCTCGTCATAAATCAGGCTCCAGGCGTTCTTGCCGGCACCGGCCTCGATCATGGCAATGGCGACGTCCCCGCCCTCGACCACACGACCGGCCACGACCAGCTCGAAGACGGCACGCTCGCGCTCGCTCCAGCGCGGGAAGGCCACCCACTGGCCATCGATCAGAGCCAGACGCAGACCCGAGACCGGACCCTCGAAGGGCAGACCCGAGATCAGGGTGGATGCGGAGGCCGCGTTCAGGGCCAGCACATCGTAGGCATCCTCGGGGTTGACGGCCAGGATGGTCTCCACGACCTGGACCTCGTTGCGCAGGGTGTGCGGGAAGAGAGGGCGCAGGGGGCGATCAATCAGCCGGCAGGCCAGGATGGCCTCGTTTGAGGGCCGACCCTCGCGACGGAAGAAGGAGCCGGGAATCTTGCCCGCGGCATACATCTTCTCTTCCACATCGACGGTCAGCGGGAAGAAGTCGTAGTTCTCCTTGGGGCTGGACCCGGCGGTGGTGGTGGACAGCACCATGGAATCGTCATCAAGATAGGCGGCTACTGCCCCATCCGCCTGCTGGGCGAGACGACCCGTCTCGAAGCGCAACGTGCGCTTGCCATATGATCCGTTATCGATCGTGGCTTCTACAGCCGTGATTTCGGGACCCTCCATAGGGTTCCTCCTTTTGTTTACTGCTTGTTTACTACCTGATGTCAGGATGCTCGGCGTCGCTTAACTGCCGGAGATCCTTGTACTTCGGTCTGGTCCTGCCGAACCCCATGTCCGGCTATCTTCATTCCTTGCGGACCAGCCTTGCATTTCAATTCGGCACCATCTTCTGCAACCCCATCCCGGGATCGACGGTACCTGGTTCAGTCATGCAAAAGCGCCCGAGCGCTAGGCCCGGGCGAAAGCATGCATATCAGTGGCGCAGTCCAAGACGCTCCACCAGGGAACGGTAGCGGTTGATATCCACCTTCTTGAGGTAATCCAGCAACCGACGACGATGACCGACCATGAGCAGCAGACCACGACGTGAATGATGATCGTGCTGATGCTGCTTGAGGTGCTCTGTCAGGTCGGAGATTCGCTTGCTCAGCAGAGCCACCTGGACCTCGGGGGAACCGGTATCGCCCTCGTGGGTCGCGTATTCCTTGACGATTGCCTGCTTCTGCTCACTCGTAAGAGCCACGGCTCCTCCTCTTGCATTCTTCCGTTACGCGGTGCACCAGCCCTATGCTGAAGCGCTCTCGATCCGCGGGCGAAACACGCCAAAAATCCATTATACACAGCGATGGGACCGGAGGCGGGAATGGTAGGAGGAACGGATTCATCCCCGACGGACTCGGTGATGAGGTCAGGCCGCGGTGATCAAGCCTCCGAAGAGGACGATGGCGATGGCCGCCAGCTCGATGATGAAGAATAAGGAGAGAGCGGACCAGCTGTGGGTCAACGTGTTCCAGGGGGAATCCTTGCGCACACAGACCAGGATGGCCACGAAGACGACCGCAAAGACCGCCACGCCCAGGCCAGCGGCGATGATGCCCAGATTGGCCGCGTTGGCCAGGATGGCCTGATGCTGGTAGACCACGAAGGTGCTGTACCAGAAGTTCATCTTGAGCAGGCAGAGGCCGGCGATCAGCTGCTCGGCGGCCAGGCCCAGCACGAAGACCACCCGCCAGAACCAGGAGGACGACTCGATGATGGACATGCCGATCCCCATAAAGGTCAGCACGGTCACCGTCCAGGCAATCAGGGCTATGCCGCGCGGGTCCAGGACCGAGGCATAGTTGAGCACGCCCTGGGTGTGGTTGATGGCCAGCGAGCGCCCGTATCCATATGGAATGACGATGGCCAAGAGGACCGCCAGCGCGAAGACCACCCAACGGACCGGGCGGGCACGGCGCTGCTCGATCTCAGCCAGAGAATATTCCGAATCCGGAATAGTCGCTTCAGGGTGGGCCGAAACCTTGTTCACAGCAGTCGCGTCATCCAGGTGCGATGTCACAGATGCAGAACCGGCTGCATCACTTCTGCCGGATTCCGCGCCACCTGCATCGTCGAATTGCTCCATCGGCGACCACACCTCCAAGTCCGCTACTCGTGGACACACCGCATACAAGCTTATACCGGGCGGCACACCCGCGCCTAGGAATGCAAAAGCCATAGTGTAGGCCTGATGCAGTGGCAATTCGCGTCAGTTGTCACATTCCTCTGCCGCTCATTTTTTTATCGCTGCATAACTAAGATATACACATTCACACGCAGCATAAAGTAAGACCCTATGCAAAAATCCTCCAAGCATCAAGAGCAGGGCAACCATCGATCAATGAGGTTTGGAAGCGGATCCACGAATGATCAATTTGCCATGGATGTCCATCCTCATATCTTCGTTATTCTCATCTGTGGCCATTTCATCTTCTTCTTGTTCCCTGCTGTTGATCTGCCGGAGCAACAAGTCGACACTGGATCTGCCTGCCTCCGCAAAATTTTGCCTTAGCGTAGTCAGCGGCGGATCCCAGTAGCCGGAAAGAGGATGCCCATCGAAACCCACCACGCTGACGTCTTCAGGCACCCGCTTACCCATATCGCGCAGACCACTGATCACACCTATGGCAAGTTCATCATTGCCAGCAAACACAGCAGTCACATCTTCTTTCAACGCGAGTGCTCTGCCTATATCCCGCGCTTCACCTGGATCCCAGGTTGAATAGATCGGTTCAGGGACCCTGGCTCCCATGTCGCGCAGGGCTTTCGCCCAACCCTGCATACGTCTGTTGGTTTTCGACTTGACAGGAACCGCTACATGATACACAGTCTCATGTCCTAGTGAAAGCAGATACCTGGTAATGATTTCACCACCGTCTTTATCACACAAGGAAATGTCGGGAAAGCCATCTGCTTTCTCACCCGTGATCATCACATAAGGCACATCCAGCGGGAAAATATCGTGAAGTCTCATGTCAACCATGTCCGGATACATGAAGAGCACGCCTAATGGCTGCTGGTCAAGAGCAGCGTTCAGCGTATGTCTGATATCCACGACCTTGTTGGTCTCAGGCACACAAATAGTAACCGCCAATCCTTTTTCACGAGCCTTCTGCTCTATGCCACCAAGCATAAGAGTGGGGCCAAGCTGCGATGAATCGATGGCAATAACTGCGATGGACGGATTGATCTCGCTTGCCAAAGCCTGTGCTATACGACTAGGCCTATAGTGCAATCGGTTTACTGCATCGCCGATTCGCTTGCGATTCGCGCTACTGACATAACCGCCATTGAGAAAGCGGGAGACGGAAGAGATGGAAACATTGGCCATTTCTGCCACGTCCTTTATAGAAGCGCTTTGCTTGTTATGTCTCTTCACAGCCACCTACCATCATCAAGGTCATATCTTGTCTTGCCCTGGCAAAAAGCCGAAAAACAAAGCCAGGAAATGCCACAACCAATGTAACTGGACTTCACCAATTATAGGTTTTTATTGGCAGACCCCTTGCTGATCCGATTTTGAGAATTCAGCAAGGGGCCTCTCTAGTACCGAGAATTACACCAATCTCTACTTGACTGCTCCTCCGGTAATGCCAGAGATTATCTTCTTCTGGGCAACCGCGAAAATAATCAGCAGCGGAAGGCTCATTAAGATAATGTAGGCAAAAATCAAATGCCAATTGTTAAGGTGCAAGCCAGCGCTAGCCACGTTATACAGATTGAGCGGCAGGGTATCTAGCTTCCCTGACAAAATGAACAGGGCATAGAAGACATCATTCCATATATAAAGTATCAACAGTATGGTCGCAGCCGACAAAGTTGGCCCGAGCAACGGCAGAACAATGGTGAAGAAAATTCTCATCGGCGACGCACCGTCCAACCTGGCCGATTCCTCAAGGGATATGGGGATGGTCCTTATGAAGCCGGTAACGAAGAAAATAACCGTCGACAGATAAATGCCGACGTATATGCAGATCATGCCAATCGCGGTACCAGCCAGACCCATCATTTTTAATAACATCATTACCGACACCACTGCCGGAGGTAAAATCAACCCGGAGATGCAGAGTGCGTAAACAATAGACATGGCTTTAGTTGTTCGCCTGGCAAGAATCCAGGAAGCCATGGCGCCAAAAATCAAAGCAAGCACCACTGATGGAACAGTCACCAGAATACTACCGAAGAAGGCGGGGATCATTTTCCCCTCAGTGATGACCGTTCTGAAATTATCAATAAGGTACCAATGGGTGGGCAATGACAAAGAAAGCTTCAAGGCCTCGGCCTGATTCTTCCCTGCAGTGATAATCAGCAGATAGAACGGCAGCCCAAGAGCCAAAACCACTAGCACGACGAGCATGATCGTATGCAGCAGGTGCCTGCCTTTAACCTGTTTGCTCTTATTAGGCACACCTTTAGATGGCTCCTTGCGCAACCCCTGCGAACCATATGATGCCATGGTCATAATATCTTCTCCTCACGCTTGCGAAGATAGGTGATTACGGGAACGGCCATAATCATCACCACAAGGAATAGAATCAGACTCATCGTCGTTGACTGGGCATAGGTACCTTGGCCAAATGTCCTCCAAACGAAGAGATTGAAAATCTCAGTCGAACCGCCCGGGCCACCATCGGTCATAGCCTGGATAGTGTCGAAACCGTTCATGGATCCCAGCAGTGCAGTTGCCGCATTGAAGGTGACCGCAGGCGCAAGCAACGGAAACTTGATCTTCCAGAACATTTGAAAAGAGTTTGCACCGTCTACTGTGGCAGCTTCCAATACTTCAGGGTCAATTGTCTTCAGACCGGCGAGATAAATAATCATGGCCAAGCCTGCCCATTTCCATCCTTGAATCGCCGAGACAAGAACAATGGTCCAAGTAGTGCTACCTAGCCAAGCGATACTGATTGCGTGACCTGAGATAGCTCCCAAAAGTTGGTTCAACGCTCCATGAGGTTGAAGGATGGCCTGCCAAACATAACCGACTGCAAGAGCCGACATCAGCACAGGAATGAAAAAGAGCACCCGGGCAATCTTGTTCTGGACAGTATCTTCTTCCAAGAAGACGGCGAGAGCCAAACCAAAGACATTTTGGAAGAAAGCCTCGCATATAGCAAAAACAAGCGTGGTCCTCAAGTCTCTTAGAAGCATGCCATTTTTGAAAAGAGCAGCAAAATTATCAAAGCCGTTAAAGGATATAGACGGATTAAAAGACGACCAGTTAGTAAAGGCAAGAACAAAATTCACCAAAGTGGGCAGCAAAAAGAACACCAGGAGCATGATTCCAGCCGGTGCCAGGAACCGCAAGGGATAGTTCTGACGAAGCAATGTCAGTCTGTTGTGTCGCACCTGGGAGGTACCAATACGACCCGTGTGCCACGTCTTGTGTAACTGCATGATAGAAACCTCTTAAGCCAGGTAATACGGGAAACGGTGACGGACAAAGCTACCTATTTTCTTGGGCACTATGCCCGCCACCATGTGTTAAGGAACATCAATCAGAACCCACTGACCCCCTGGGCCTTGGCGACCTCATCAAACTGGTCCTGCGTGGTCTGCGCCACTTGCTGTGCACTCATTGTGCCATTGACCATATTGGCCAAGTTGATGTATAGGTCAGGATTCGCCAAAGCAAGCGACTGCATAGAACCGACACTGTTGCTTATGGAGTCATTGGCATCAATCAAAGCCTGCGGCACGGATCCCGGCGTCTTTACCGTGGAGAGTATGGAAGTGGTGTTCTGGCTGTTGATGAAGTCACTATACCCGTCTCCCATCAGATAAGCCAGGAACTGACGTGACGCCGCTTCACGCTTGGCATCGCCGGTCTTGAAGGTAACAAGTCCATTGGTCTCCTCAGGGACCACAGTAGCTATTGTTCCCTTTTTGGAAATGGGGAAGAAACCGATTTTCTGATCCAGGACCTGTTTACTGTTGCCTGCCATAGCCGCAACACCAAGGAAGAGGCTGAGGTTACCGAAGATCATGCCTGTCTTGCCATTCAATAGGGCTTGCTCTTCCATCACATCAGTTGCAGAACCGATATCAGCGTTGAACAGCTTCCTCTTCTCGATCATATCGCGATATTCCTCGATGGCTGACATCACGTTGGTATCGGTGAATTTCTCTTTGCGAGTATTGATGCGGTTCCAAAGTCCTTTCTTGGCGGCTTCCGCCAGTTGAACTTGAACAGCCCACTGCGTACCCCATTGGGCTCCACCCATGTCATAGAAAGGCGATTCGACCCCTGCAGGCGGATTCTGTTTTATTTTCTCAGCTGTGTCTATCAGTTCATCCCAATTCTTGGGCAGCTTATCGACACCCGCAGCTTTGAACACCTCTTTGTTGTAATAGACTCCTAATACCGAAGGTGCAGTGAATAACACGGAATACCGTGACTTCTTATAGACACCTGCCGCATTAGCAAATCCCTTTTTATAATTCTTGACGAATGGAGCGCTATCTAGTTTTTGGATCTTGTTCTGCGATACCAAACCTGCCAACATTGAAGCAGTTGGCTGCCAGACACCGATATCGGGTACATCCCCAGTGGCAATTTTCGTCTGTGCATTATTTTTGTACACATCGGCGATGACGGAGATCTTTACCTGAGCACCTGTCTTGGCTTCAAAGTTTTTAACTACCTTATCGAAAGTGGTCTTCGAGTTGGGGGACACCCACAAAACCAGCTTTGTGCCATCCAATTTAGTGCTAGCAGCCGGCCAGTCACCTTCGTTATCAGAATCTGAACCTTTGGCTGCCGTCGGATTGGAACAGCCTGATCCCAAAAGCAACATAGAGCACGCTAATGCTCCTATCAAGGCGATTTTGCCTTTCTTAAAGAGGGAATTTTGAGATATCATCATTGATTTCCTTTCTTTTAATCTTGTCCGCGGCAATTCCCCCGAATGCTGCTTGCGGCTCGAATAAGCAACGATGCTGCTGCACCGTTGAATTCCTCACTGTGAAAGATCGATCGAAAAAAGTCGCGCCGCATACTGGCGGGAAGGTAGAGAAATCGACAATGTGCCGGATTCTACATTCCAGGAATAACGCCATGGTCTGTTATCCAAGGAAGTCGGGAAAATGATCCGAACATTTCCTTTTCGGCCAGCGCCATTAGGAATCGGCAACGTGATATTTGAACGTTCTGTTCCCCTGACCCAGACTGCAAGCAGACAAACTTCACCATCCATCATCCCCAGTGTCACTATGTCATCGGTCCACTGCGGCAATCCCAACGGCCAGCAGGGCGAGGAGTTGATCAGATGAGGCCTCACCGCAGTCTTATAGACATCAATGGATTGTCGAATCAGCGCTTTTTGAGACGCTGTAAACGTGTTGAGATATCCAGACAGAAAATAATGACCAAGCATAGTGTTCATCAATGCGAAGGCAAAGTTTTCATCATCCATGGACTGCTCAGGATAAGCCCAATTGCCTGCCTGTTCTGGCAACATAGTCATTGGCGCTGCCGTAGAAATTGTCGGGTATAGCCGATAATCCTGCTGATCCGATGTGGACAAGAGCTGAAAGTGTGAAGCCTGGGCAAAGTCAGTACGCATACCTCCAGCGGAGCAGCTTTCCAGAATCAGCTTCGGATGCCGTCTGTACAAGCCATCTATCCAGCGCAGATAAGCCCTGTTATGCTCCAGGAGCCCATCACCTGAGCTATCCGAATCATAAGTCGTGCCAGAGCCTGGACGGATGTTAAAATCAAATTTGAAATAACCTATATCGTAGTCTTCAATTAGACGGTCAATTACATCATCCATTCGTTTCACAACTGCAGGGTTTCTGTAATCGAGCATTAATCTTTTCTGCTCTATAAGCCGTTTGCCATCGTGTTGAAAGAAACAGGAGTCCGACAATTCGGAGGCTATCGGGCTATCGATGCCGACGGATTCGGGCTCAAGCCACAGCCCAGGAATCATTCCACGATCACGTATGGCATCGACAACCTGATGCAAGCCATTGGGAAAACGTTTCAAGGAAGGCACCCACTCGCCTACAGAGGGCCACCAATCACCAGAGTCGTCATACCATCCGCAATCGATGCAAAACACATCGATATCCAGAGATCCTGCCTCCTCGATCAAGGGCATCAGTTTTTCTGTGGTCGGATCCCCGTTGATGGTATTCATATAATCATTAAAAATAATGAGCGATTGGGATGCTCTCCCCATCTGCTTCCTGATAATGCGCCGATAACTTGTCAGTGCTTCGATTGCGGAGTCGAAGGAATCCCCCAATGTGACAGACACAGGGACCGATGTGAACTGTTCACCACTCCGCAGGCACTTAGACCATGTATGGTTCTTCCAATTGGGGCCTGAAAGAGCAAAATATCCATCTTCCCTGTCTTGACCGATCTCCCATCTCCAAGCGCCGTTATGCTCGATCTGAAAAGCCCAGCACATATGCAGCTTCTTTGATTCCAATACACCAACAGGAGATGAGGTACCCGTCGAAAAGGTTCCTTCGGATATGACGGCATGACAGCCTTGTGGATCACGTTTTGCGAGCGAGGCATGCAAATCAGGGCAGTAATGGCGGACGGGGGTGCGAGTCCATCTACCCTCGCCAGTACACTCATTGGTACATTCGTAAACCGCCCAAGATGATAAGTCAGTAATTCCGCTGTCGTCCGTAGTCCCGAAAGATGCGCTCCACGGCACAACGGATTCCAATATCAAAGAGTCGTCACCAATATTGGTCACATCCACTATGGACCGTACGGTCCGTTGACCTCGAGGAACAAACAAATGCAGATGGACAGCAATATCAAAACTGGGACTATTCATGTCCAGATAACAGTGACTTCCGTCCGATTCCTCAAGGCACTTGCATGATGTATACCGTAGAGACTGGCCAAGAGTAGTTTGCACTGATCGAGTATTGGTGATCCAGTGCCCTGTACCACGTCCAGAAGCCATGATTTCAACTAGAGGAATGGCATGAGGCAAGGTTACCGACAAGCTCCGTTCAGCATCTTTCCTGCTTTCCACTTCTACATGAGCCAAAGATATAGGGAACGAATCGCCATACACAAATGTCAGCGAAATGCGACCTGCCTGCCATTCGATTTGTTGTTTCATGTTCTGACCTTCCGGATAGCCTGCCTGTTCCCTTAGCAACATTGGCGGGATTACTGTCTACATGCTCGATATAAAGGAAACGCTTCCATATAGAGGACGTTTCCCAGTTATTAAACTTCTCTTACATTTACTAATGTTTCATACTCTTTATCAGCTCTCCTTTGTAGCACTAACTACAATAAACTGGAAGCGCTTCCATGTCAAATCCAGCTATTCGTGCCTTCACCCGGATTAAAAACACCGATTGGGCGCCTCAGACGGTTTGCAAGCCGTGGTGGCGACCATATATTGTCACTTAACGAGACCAATCAATATCGAGCTGCACTCTGACATCGGCAAGAAAAGCAAGACTGCATCTCTGCTCAGGAGTGATTTAATATATGCGGCGATCGACTCTAAGTGCGCCGAACGCTATTCTGTGCATTTCTGTATGATCTCGACTCTTATTCAGCATTTTTCAACGAAATTCAACAGACCGGAGCCATATCTCGGATATTCGCGCATCATGTATGCCTACAGCACATATATTCTGCCCCAGCAAATCAAACATCTAGTTTTTTACTCCTATCAATCTTGCAAAAGATAAATAACTTCGATTATTCAAGCTCCTGATATTGACCTGACCAAGCCAAGCAAACCAAGTGAAAAAGGCTGGGGATTGAATTCGGTTTACTGAATATATCGTGTCGTTTGCAAGAATGCCGACTTATTAGAAGACGGTGTCAGAGCCAACATGTAAAGCCCATCATCAACCTAAAATTTATTATACCCGGAAAGAAGAGATCAACAAATGCGTTGACAGCTCTCGAACAGACGAGGCTTTATTCGATGACCCAATGCAAAAACGAGTCATCAGAGTTCGCGGCTCTCCATATCAAAGAACACAGCTAGAAGATTTACTCCCCCCAATTTGAGCAAACAGCTACAAATAGCATATATACAGACAAGATCTAAAAGGCTCTTAGTCCGTGTCCCTAAGCATAGCGAAGCGCCGACAATAAGTCAGCACTTTTGGACGTAGAAAGTACTGAATGGGCTTTCCTCATCTACAATTCTGCCAATGATCATCCCCACAGAAGTGAGGAGCGCAGTCCAGCAGGCGGAGACTCTGAGAGGAGAAAATGAATGACGGATATCAGCTTTGATGCCATGATGGCAGATGCCCGCCAATGCCTGGAAATAATCCGAGGCATCGATCAATTGATGGAGGACGACGCGGAGGATGCCCTCACAGCAGGCGAGCCGCTGGCAGCCATCGAGAGCGTGCTTGACGTCGCATATGGCCACCCCGAGCTGGTACGGCTTTTCCCGCCCGAAGTCAGGAAAATGGCCAACGACCCCGAGTTTATCGAGCTTGAACCCTTTAGGGAGTATCTGAATACATGAGCTCCAACTAACCCACTTGCACCTGATGAACATTGGGAAGTCCTCATTGGTCTTTTCACGTTCGTAGTGTGGGCGTAAAGCCGCAACCACTGCAAACGTGAAGCTGATCGCGCACAGGCGGCATCCAGCAGAACGCGTGCTAAATGCCAATAATGAGGCACAATGGAAACACAACAGCAATCAAGAATTGCCTATCGTCTCAAATGCGAGAAGCACTTATATCTCCCGTCAGCGATAGGGCTCGGAATTATCCCTGCTAATGCGGGGAGTCTTAATAGCTGGCAGCCCAGACCCTGGTACACCGGATCATCCCCGCGGATGCGGGGAACACATGATGCATTGTCTCGTAGACTCAATGGATCCGGGATCATCCCCGCGGATGCGAGGAGCACGACTGCTGGTCCGTGGACACCTAGAGACGATAAGGATCATCCCCGCGGATGCGGGGAGCACGACGCGAATACGTACAAGCAGAATTCAAGCCAGGGATCATCCCCGCGGATGCGGGCAGCACTCTTTTTCCTGCACCACCAGGGAATAGGCCCGATAATCATCCCCGCGGATGCGGGGAACACATGTCCCTTTTCAGATAGGTTCGATGGTGAGCAGGATCACCCCCCGCGGATGCGGGGAGCACATCATCCAGCACACCAGGGAGGCATAGCATGGGGGATCATCCCCGCGGATGCAGGGAGCACAGAAGAAGGAAACATACACAGCCGATGATTTGAGGATCATCCCCGCGGATGCGGGGAACACCCAAATCCATCATAATTGAGTTGACTGATTCGGGATCATCCCCGCGGATGCGGAGAACACGTTTTGCCGAGACCCCTTGCTCCCATGATGAAGGGATCATCCCCGCGGATGCGGAGAACACGTACTGCTGTGGGGTAAGCTGAGTGAATTCCAGGGATCATCCCCCGCGGATGCGGGGAACACACGGGTGATGGACGTCCCAGCCTGATATTTGTAGGATCATCCCCGCGGATGCGGGGAGCACTGTTGAGGAGAGCTCCTTGGGGGTGCCATGCTGGGATCATCCCCGCGGATGCGGGGAGCACTTCATGACACCGTTCCGGGCAGCCGTAAAGACGGGATCATCCCCGCGGATGCGGGGAGCACGCGAGTTCTTACGCTTTATGGCGTCGTCCATCCGGATCATCCCCGCGGATGCGGGGAGCACCTGTTGGTAAACGCAATCTTGCCATTCCGACCCAAATCATCCCCGCGGATGCGGAGAGCACTAGTGTACTTTGAGCGTGCACGTCCCGATCGCAGGATCATCCCCGCGGATGCGGAGAGCACTCCACGGACGTACCCCCCAACCGGCCCAAACAGGGATCATCCCCGCGAATGCGGGGAGCACATCGTCGTTCTGATTGTCCTCGCCCTCAGCGGAGGATCATCCCCGCGGATGCGGGGAGCACGTCGCTTCCACGTTGTTGTGCAAGCCACGAAAGGGATCATCCCCGCGAATGCGGGGAGCACATACCACGCGCCCTCAAGGATTGAATAGTTGAAGGATCATCCCCGCGGATGCGGGGAGCACTGCTCGCAGACTTTGAGCCCCAGCTCTGTAGCGGGATCATCCCCGCGGATGCGGGGAGCACGCGGCTCGGATGACCTTGGCAGGCAGCTCACGAGGATCATCCCCGCGGATGCGGGGAGCACATGGTCTCCTCCGGCAAGATCGACTTCCAGACCGGATCATCCCCGCAGATGCGGGGAGCACAGTCAGCCGACCAAGCTCAACTTTACCGGCTACGGATCATCCCCGCAGATGCGGGGAGCACGCTCCGGTCTCCCGAAGCGAGGGCGATTCTGCAGGATCATCCCCGCGGATGCAGGGAGCACTGTGTCGAGGACGAAATCGACGGGCTGGCGGCGGGATCATCCCCGCGGATGCGGGGAGCACCTTACTACACGCGGGTAGGTGTGCGAACTGGTAGGATCATCCCCGCGGATGCGGGGAGCACGTTTTTCTGTTCCATATTATGGCTCCTAGAATTTAATCATCCCCGCGGATGCGGGGAGCAGGTATCGCCAGTCTGCCGGTCTTTGCGCAACGGAGGATCATCCCCGCGGATGCGGGGAGCACCGCAGGAACACGGTCTGTCCGTCCTCCCACTGTGGATCATCCCCGCGGATGCGGGGAGCACCCTTTGACCGCAGCCATCGACGGAGCGAAGCGGGGATCATCCCCGCGGATGCGGGGAGCACCTGATCGTGCCGGTCAGGCCGCGTTTGCCCAGAGGATCATCCCCGCGGATGCGGGGAGCACTGTCCATTGATCTGCACACCGGTGTCAAGGGTGGGATCATCCCCGCGGATGCGGGGAGCACTGTGGATGACTATGGGCGTCCCGGTGAGACATGGGATCATCCCCGCGGATGCGGGGAGCACCTACTTCGGCGTGGCCGCCGACGATTACGGCGCGGATCATCCCCGCAGATGCGGGGAGCACACGGATTCAGGCGTGCGAGTGAGCGGTTACCAGGGATCATCCCCGCGGATGCGGGGAGCACTCATCATCCGACGCGGGTGTGTAGCCGGGGTGGGGATCATCCCCGCGGATGCGGGGAGCACGGCGAAGAAGAAGATAGCGGTCAAAGCCAGCTAGGATCATCCCCGCGGATGCGGGGAGCACAATGCTTTGAACGCGGCCAATAGCCTGACCGAGGGATCATCCCCGCGGATGCGGGGAGCACTAGAGGTGAGCAGGTGAGTGTTCGTCTGCCCCGGGATCATCCCCGCGGATGCGGGGAGCACGATCACTAAGAACTATCGAGGGGCTAACAGGAAGGATCATCCCCGCGGATGCGGGGAGCACGATAAGGAAGAATGGCAGAAAAGGTGCGAACAAGGATCATCCCCGCGGATGCGGGGAGCACATGGTGTGCTTGGTATTTATGTCCAATGCTTCGGGATCATCCCCGCGGATGCGGGGAGCACTCACCAGCAGCTGATCCAGATGGCCGGATAGGCGGATCATCCCCGCGGATGCGGGGAGCACCTTTTCAGGGCGATCTGGCCGAATATGCCGGTGGGATCATCCCCGCGGATGCGGGGAGCACAATGAATCCTGGACGACCCGGTCACAGTCAGGAGGATCATCCCCGCGGATGCGGGGAGCACACCTTTTTGCCAGTAGCTTGTTTGATTTGTGTCATATCATCCCCGCGGATGCGGGGAGCACCTGGGCCAACCCTTTAGCGTCGTCCTTTTCACTGGATCATCCCCGCGGATGCGGGGAGCACCTAGATAGTTCATGCTCAAGAATTTGCCGAATAGGATCATCCCCGCGGATGCGGGGAGCACAAAGAGAGATAGACAGTCGTGGTGACGCGGTCAGGATCATCCCCGCGGATGCGGGGAGCACCGCATCCGGTGAGGCGAAGACCTCCATGCAGGAGGATCATCCCCGCGGATGCGGGGAGCACTTGTAATCCACGCGCATGCTCAACACCGCCTGGGGATCATCCCCGCGGATGCGGGGAGCACGGAGCACGGGTCGCTGCGCTACCCACGGCATAAGGATCATCCCCGCGGATGCGGGGAGCACCTGGTGACGGTGCTTTTGATCTGGCCGACCGTGGGATCATCCCCGCGGATGCGGGGAGCACGTCATTTTCTTCCCTTACGTTTGATGTTTTTGAGGATCATCCCCGCGGATGCGGGGAGCACTGATGGCTGCCATTGATGGTCTCAAGTGCCGCGGGATCATCCCCGCGGATGCGGGGAGCACGGCTGGAGCCGACTATGGGCTCTGGGTGGCTGGGGATCATCCCCGCGGATGCGGGGAGCACCCGGACAGCTCATGCAAGCTCTGGCACCACTCAGGATCATCCCCGCGGATGCGGGGAGCACTATCTCAGATGGAACGGAGAAGACGACATGCCAGGATCATCCCCGCGGATGCGGGGAGCACGGTCGTCCACACTGGCCCAGCTTTGGATCGTCAGGATCATCCCCGCGGATGCGGGGAGCACATTTTGGCTGTACATTACTCTGTCTCTCACTAAGGATCATCCCCGCGGATGCGGGGAGCACTTGACGATCTGTTTCAGCAGCCGCCATGTCGGAGGATCATCCCCGCGGATGCGGGGAGCACCCCTGATGGCAATCTATGGTCCGCCGGGGTCGAGGATCATCCCCGCGGATGCGGGGAGCACGAATACCGGGACATGTACGGATACGGGGAGTACGGATCATCCCCGCGGATGCGGGGAGCACAGTGATCTGTTGCTAGACTTGTCGTGAAAGGAGGGATCATCCCCGCGGATGCGGGGAGCACCCGCCGACGGCATGGCTTTCCCGGGCTTTGACAGGATCATCCCCGCGGATGCGGGGAGCACCGCATAACCCACCATTGATTCGGCCAGACCCTGGGATCATCCCCGCGGATGCGGGGAGCACTATTTAATAGATAGATAGCTAATGTATAATAAAGGATCATCCCCGCGGATGCGGGGAGCACCGACAGCCAGGGCAACTTCGTCGGTCTGGCGAAGGATCATCCCCGCGGATGCGGGGAGCACTATGGCTCATGGGGGTTCCGGCCATGTTGTTGAGGATCATCCCCGCGGATGCGGGGAGCACATCGCAGTGAAACATATGTTGCAAGGTGAATCAGGATCATCCCCGCGGATGCGGGGAGCACGTGAATCAGACCTCGCTCCTGAATCGTATAGAAGGATCATCCCCGCGGATGCGGGGAGCACTCCGCCGAGATCGGCGTGCCTCCCTCCTCCCCGGGATCATCCCCGCGGATGCGGGGAGCACACAGATAATAGACTCTGCCTATCGACATAATGAGGATCATCCCCGCGGATGCGGGGAGCACCGACGACCTGATGATCGATACAATCATTAGAAAGGATCATCCCCGCGGATGCGGGGAGCACTTTCGTATGCTCAGTAGATTCTTATTTCGTCAAGGATCATCCCCGCGGATGCGGGGAGCACGGGTGCCGACAAAGCCAACGGCGTATTGTACAAGGATCATCCCCGCGGATGCGGGGAGCACTTGAAGTGAGCTTTGGACTGAACGACTCGTTGGGGATCATCCCCGCGGATGCGGGGAGCACCTCGCCAACAGACCGGGTAGGCTCAGATATTTGGGATCATCCCCGCGGATGCGGGGAGCACACGAGGCTCATGCGGATGAATACATCGATGATAGGATCATCCCCGCGGATGCGGGGAGCACACACCATCAATCGCACCGGCCGGATTCCCACAAGGATCATCCCCGCGGATGCGGGGAGCACTGGTGCAAACCGCAAAGGGGGGTTATCAGACCCGGATCATCCCCGCGGATGCGGGGAGCACATTTCATCGATGAGTACCCGGGCGCCCATGACGGGATCATCCCCGCGGATGCGGGGAGCACACACTGTGAAGATGACCCATAGAAGCTATATAGGGATCATCCCCGCGGATGCGGGGAGCACTATATGTAACCATTTGGCTAAAACCAGCCCCATGGATCATCCCCGCGGATGCGGGGAGCACCGCACCATCGCAGTCGTCAACTTGGCGGGTGCCAGGATCATCCCCGCGGATGCGGGGAGCACTTATTATATCGGGGTAATCGTCAAGGGCGAATGGGATCATCCCCGCGGATGCGGGGAGCACCGCGTACTTGCTCAGTCGGCTTTCCCATGTTCAGGATCATCCCCGCGGATGCGGGGAGCACTAGCCATAGAGATTGCATTTGTAGTCACGTTCAGGATCATCCCCGCGGATGCGGGGAGCACGCCGATCACCCGACCGGTTGCCTCTTTCATCACGGATCATCCCCGCGGATGCGGGGAGCACTAGTGGAGCTTACCAAGCCCAATGGATTATATGGGATCATCCCCGCGGATGCGGGGAGCACAATAGCCTAGGACGATAACGCATAAGAATAGGAGGATCATCCCCGCGGATGCGGGGAGCACTCCGCGCTCATCGTCGGCTTGCCTTTGATGACGGGATCATCCCCGCGGATGCGGGGAGCACTGTGGTGAATGCCTCAGCAGCCAGAAGTATAGGGGATCATCCCCGCGGATGCGGGGAGCACGATGATTTTTCGCGTTTTGCCAACGCTTGCGAGGGATCATCCCCGCGGATGCGGGGAGCACTTGATCACCTGCTGGTAGACAGTACCGTAGCTGGGATCATCCCCGCGGATGCGGGGAGCACTGTTGAGGACCGTTTTGGTCATGAGATTATCAGGGATCATCCCCGCGGATGCGGGGAGCACTGATGATGCTTTTTATGCGCCTTCTGACAGTCAGGATCATCCCCGCGGATGCGGGGAGCACACACCCTTGTAGCCTGCTACTTTGATCGGTCGGGGATCATCCCCGCGGATGCGGGGAGCACTAACCGTGGCTGCTTGGATGTGCGGGTGCGTGAGGATCATCCCCGCGGATGCGGGGAGCACTCCTGCGGGAGCTTGGCGAGATTATCCCAGTCCGGATCATCCCCGCGGATGCGGGGAGCACTGTCGGCCTGCCTGCCGACATGTCGGAGGCTGAGGATCATCCCCGCGGATGCGGGGAGCACGTACGCTATCTTTGGCGACAGTGATAGTGAGTCGGGATCATCCCCGCGGATGCGGGGAGCACCACAGTTAAACAAACAAAACAGTCACTACTCAAGGATCATCCCCGCGGATGCGGGGAGCACGCAAGGGTCTCAATGTCGATTCCGACAAGGTGAGGATCATCCCCGCGGATGCGGGGAGCACATCGCCGGGCTTTCCGTGGACGGCGACAATAAAGGATCATCCCCGCGGATGCGGGGAGCACACTGGAACGATACGACTGATGAATTCCTTAGAGGGATCATCCCCGCGGATGCGGGGAGCACTTGAGCAGTGTGTTGGCATCCTTCATGATGTCGGGATCATCCCCGCGGATGCGGGGAGCACTGCTTCGTGCCCGTCAGCCCAGGCAACAGCCTGGGATCATCCCCGCGGATGCGGGGAGCACTCATCGACATTGATGGTGGTCGGGTGATAGTGAGGATCATCCCCGCGGATGCGGGGAGCACGTTCACATTTAGTCAATCTACTACTCTTTCAAGGGATCATCCCCGCGGATGCGGGGAGCACTCGGGCACACCCATGCCGCTAGCCAGCCTATTGGGATCATCCCCGCGGATGCGGGGAGCACATGGTCGGCCATGCTCTGGATAGACCGGGATGAGGATCATCCCCGCGGATGCGGGGAGCACGTTGTCCAGACACTGGTAAAACAGATAGCCGCCGGATCATCCCCGCGGATGCGGGGAGCACCCGCAGCTTGACCATGCTCGCCTGACCGATTGAGGATCATCCCCGCGGATGCGGGGAGCACTCGGCTGATAGGCAATCATCATGATCCTCCCAGGGATCATCCCCGCGGATGCGGGGAGCACTTTCAAGGATAGGAGCGTGGATGAAGCCACCAGGGATCATCCCCGCGGATGCGGGGAGCACATAACCCGCAAATTTGTTACTGAGCCAACGCAGGGATCATCCCCGCGGATGCGGGGAGCACCCGTAGATTCCACGTATCTGTTCAAGTTAATGGGGATCATCCCCGCGGATGCGGGGAGCACGTGACGTGGCTCCCCGGCTGTTATCAGGTACGAGGATCATCCCCGCGGATGCGGGGAGCACAGTCCGAGTGCTCTCTTGATACTCTGCACAAAAGGATCATCCCCGCGGATGCGGGGAGCACATTGACGACTGTAAACCAACGGTGCAAGTCAAGGGATCATCCCCGCGGATGCGGGGAGCACGTTATGGGCGCTTTTGGATCGATCGGTGGCTGGGGATCATCCCCGCGGATGCGGGGAGCACCGAGTACAAGGGTGAGACCTTGACCATCGTCGGGGATCATCCCCGCGGATGCGGGGAGCACTTCATGGTTCCCAAAACCGCAACACTTTTCTGAGGATCATCCCCGCGGATGCGGGGAGCACGTATCACGGTGGATAATGTGCAAGACGGAACCGGGATCATCCCCGCGGATGCGGGGAGCACAAAGGGTTCCGTGTCCGATGGGGAATGCGGTGGGGATCATCCCCGCGGATGCGGGGAGCACACGTGTTCAAGAACACCGGACACGACATGCAGAGGATCATCCCCGCGGATGCGGGGAGCACATGTTTTGAACGACCTGGTTAATGTTGTCCAAGTGGATCATCCCCGCGGATGCGGGGAGCACTGTAATATGTTGCGATGTTTGTTTCGTATCCGGGGATCATCCCCGCGGATGCGGGGAGCACTGATGGCCCGTTTGGTGCTTATCTGCATGGCTGGGATCATCCCCGCGGATGCGGGGAGCACGGTACGTATCCATCGTTGGCGAAAGAACCGGCGGGATCATCCCCGCGGATGCGGGGAGCACAGATATGGAATGTTGCGCGACAAGCTGACCATGGGATCATCCCCGCGGATGCGGGGAGCACTCACCATGCGCGACGGCATGAGCTATCTGGAGAGGATCATCCCCGCGGATGCGGGGAGCACCATCTTCATCCGGTTCTCGACTAGTGAGACACAGGATCATCCCCGCGGATGCGGGGAGCACCTATCAATATCCACTAATGCCGTGCCAATGCTGGGATCATCCCCGCGGATGCGGGGAGCACCTGCAGGGGCGTGTATCGTCTCTTGCTGAGGCAGGATCATCCCCGCGGATGCGGGGAGCACGTGAGTGGTCAATCAATGAACGCAACCAGCGGGGGATCATCCCCGCGGATGCGGGGAGCACTTTTCTATAAAAATTCTCTCGGCTTGTTGCGCGGGATCATCCCCGCGGATGCGGGGAGCACCCCATAACCTAACCCGCCAGTGATCCGATCAAGGGATCATCCCCGCGGATGCGGGGAGCACATCGTTACGATCAGCTCAGGCACGGCCCCGTTGGGATCATCCCCGCGGATGCGGGGAGCACCTGGGGTTTCCGGTGCGCCGAATGTCGCCACGAGGATCATCCCCGCGGATGCGGGGAGCACAGACGATAGCACCCCGCCATACTGAGAGGATAAGGATCATCCCCGCGGATGCGGGGAGCACTCGGGCTGGCCCCAGGTGATGGTGCCGTCGCTGGGATCATCCCCGCGGATGCGGGGAGCACATTCTAACACTATGATTCGGACTTGTCAATCCGGGATCATCCCCGCGGATGCGGGGAGCACTTTGGAATTCCTCGTCTTCCTGATTCGTATCGCGGATCATCCCCGCGGATGCGGGGAGCACTAAGACCCGGTGGGCCGGTGTGAATGTCTTTGAGGATCATCCCCGCGGATGCGGGGAGCACATGGTATCATCTCCTGTGTATCGTAGGTAACAAGGATCATCCCCGCGGATGCGGGGAGCACTCGCTGACAAACTTTTGAATGCCAAAGCCCAGGGGATCATCCCCGCGGATGCGGGGAGCACACTTAAAGATCCTTGCAATCCCAACAATATGATAGACAAGATCTCTGATTTTTAATGAGTTTGCATTTCGACCCCCTCTATTTCCCGTCTCAACCACTGCAATTTAGACTATCTACACTCAGCCCTTTAACCATGCACTTACCCAGTAACTAGTGCTTGGCCCTCATCGGCAAAGCTCATCTGAAAAGTGCAGGTCCAGTTGTATTCAGTCAGAACGCGAACGCCTGAACTTTGCCGCTCGCCTGTACTTGCTGGCATTGCTCCAACCGGTCCGGCGGTATCGGTTTCCGCCTCCTGCAGATCTGCCGTCGCCGCCATCAGCAGGCTTCTCCATAAGGGCCAATCCTTCACAGTCAACTGGGTTCCAATCCGAGCGATGCACCTTGAAACCCAGATGCTGCTCATTGCGGGCGGAATAGACCATAATGGCCTTGCCTGTTCGGATTTGCCCTGTGATGCGTTCCCAAAGTCGATCCCGAACCCTAGCGGTGACGTGGCCCACGAAAACCCCAGATGCTATTTCTAGGAGCCATCGAGTCAAATCCCCACGCAGGCCCACTGGGCATGCCGTCAAAACGACGACCACCATCAGCTCATCCCCTCATCTTCATCTGCATAGGATCTCCCAGCTGGAACCGCACCAACCTTCTCATCCCAAAGCTCCAAGGTCTCGCCATCTTCATCAGAAGACGAAGAGACAGGCGCTCCAAGCAGTCTTGGAATGTCGCGAGCCATCCGTCGCATGAGCGAGAGGTCATAGACAGCATCGCGCATGGCATGCCGGGTGGCTGATCCGATGTCGTCGGGCTGCTTTGCAGCAGTCTTGAAGGCTACAGGAATCGATATTTCGGCCTTGTACAGATCAGCCACATCATAAACAAAGGAGCGCTCATGGCCCACATGGACGAACCCCAAGCCCGGAGAACAGCCAAGCGCAACGATTACCGAGTGAGCGATTCCGTACAAGCAGGTATGAGCAGCCGACAGAGCCTTGTTGATCTCGTTACCGGCATTGAAATCCTCATGATCATAGGTTCGCTTGTCCCACGGGACACCAGTCAGTTCCGACCAATGACGGTAGACCTGTCGAATTCGAGCGCCTTCACGCCCACGCAGCTGCTGCATGGTACAAGAACTGACATCTTCGTTAAGAAAGCGCATCTGATACATGGCCCTCGCCACAGCCAAACGCTTACGGGTGTTGGAGACCAGCGCCGCCTGCCTTTGCAGAAGAGCAGCCGAATGCGTCAGAGGACGACCGAAGGCATACATCCTCACACCGCGCTCCCCCACCCATACCACGCTGGCACCGTTGTCACCGATAACCACCATGGCCTGATGACTGACGGTGGTGCCAGGACCCAGCATGAGCACACCCAGATTGGCTGCAGGCAACCGTATAGTCCCGGTATCCCTGGTGACTGCGATGGCATTGTCCTCGCGAGTGATAACGCAGTGCTCGAAATAGGCGAACGAGAGCCTATCCTCGGCCCGCACCAAATCACCCAATTCAGGAGGGGGACTGCCGGGAATCTCGGTTCTCCCGGCAGCCCCCATGGACTGGTCCCTAGTCATCGGATCGGAGCCACCGTCAGCAGTCCGCAGCCGAAGCTCTTGGCCCTGCCGATGCCCTGCCGCAGGCAACGTTGAAAAGCTTGAGCATCAGTTACACGGAGCTGTCCATCGAATTGGGCTGTGACCAAGGTGACCTTGCTGCTCCCATGAGCGAACTGCTCCTTGCGGCGCTCGGAAACAAGGCAGGACGGCCCGTGATTCTCTTCCGAGCTTCCCAAGAGGGCGAATCCGTTGCGTTCACTGCGCTTCTCCAGCCAAGACAGCTGATAATCCGCAGTGACATGCCCCATCACCTTGCCGACTACTGCATGATCGGACCGTCGCCCCTTGTCCATATGAACCTGTCTGGCAGGATTGGCCCGAAGTCTGAAGGCCCACTCCTGCCCCTTGGCTATATGGCTGATCAGGGGCTCGTAGTCCTTCACTTCCCACTCTGCGCGGGTCGGCCAACCAGCCTGCTCAACAATATGGGTGAAGTCAGGACGCTCGGGACTCACCACATACAGCCAGGTCGAATCCCCATCACGGGAGAAATCCAATCGCCACAGGATGCGCCCCTCATCGCCACTGCGTACAGCACACGGAGGGAAAGACTTCTCAACGGCGGCATGAAGCCGGTAAGGCGAGGCGATCAGTTGCTTGGCTGCATACCGCGCAGTGTTCAACGGCATTCTGGATATATACATGCCTGCCTCCTAGAAAAACGACATTGGATCATGATCCGGAACTGCTTTAGTCCGCCGCTCGTCAGGGCCGGGACCATCCGGATTGGGTATTCTGTATCGGCTAACAGTTCTGACCGCATATCTGCGAGCAGCACCGAAACTCAGCGGAACATCTGCTTGGGAAGAGACAACCCCGTTGTCTTCGTCCTTGACACAGTCCGCATCACAGACGACCTCCAGTCGGCAGCCCTGATGGCGTTTCTTGTACCAGAAAGCAGCAATCCAGGGATGGGTGCGCAGAGCCTGATCCACACGGTCCTCCTGAACCAACCCAAGCGAGACCGGATAATCCGGCGGGCAAGCCCGGCGACCCAAATATAATGGCCACCGGGGATGACGCAGAGCCTGGTCCAGACCTTCCAGAAGCGCAGAATCAGCACCTAAAGCCACCAGGAATTTCGCATCGGATAAATAGTACCGATTGGTCAATGGCATGGCTTTGACATTGGCACCATGCTCTGTCTGCATGTCATTGACCAAGATGCCCGGTTGGTCGATGCGGACTCCGAAGCTTAGATGCAGCAGGTCCTCAATGTCGTCACCGCGTTGGCGCCCTTGCGCCGAAGCAAGCAGACCAATCACCGCGCTCTTGGTGGGCTCCCGTTGCGTAGTGCGAATCGTAAAACGCGAGGAGCTTCCCCAGGACTGCAAAGGACCCGACAATCGCAACAGCAGTATGCTCATGACTACTCCTGCTGACCCAGCACTTGCATAGTCTCAGCATCCACCTGGCTGGTCAGATCCTTGAGACCGACAGACTCAGCCACCGGAGCCAAGTCCTGCGTCGACAAATCCGTGCTGATCGCCCAAGCGCGCACAGGCTGCTCATCATAGGCATCCTGAATCCTGCGTAGCTCCTCAACCAGTCTGCGTCCAGCGACTTGTGAGATAGGCTGATCATGCTCGGCCGCAACCGGACGTTCAAAGGCTTCCACGGCATTAATAGGCTGGCTGTCACGGAAGGCCACAATGCAGGTCTCGGGCAGAGTCCTGTTGGCGTAGGAATTCTGCTTGCCGGTCGGCATGGATCGGATGAAGGCCTCTACGAAGACCGAAGCCACTCTCGCAGTCGCCTCCACATTGCCAATCTGCTCCTGCAAGGCATCCAGGTTCACGGTCGCGTAGCGATAGAGCGTGGATGAGTTGAAACCTACGGAGTCGATCATGGCTGCACCGGCATTATCTGCTTCCGTGAAGTCATCAGCGGCGGTGAAATAGTCGTACTCAGGCTTAATGGCATCCACGGAGATAGCGTGAGCCACCTGAGCGCTGGCATCCGTATTCAGGTCAGGGGCATCAGCCAGCATACGGCCGAACAGGGCGATGTCGACCGCCTGCTCACCGTGGAAGACCCCCGACACTTCCTTCTTCATAGCCGAATCTGGTGCCTTGGCCGGATCCTTTCCCTGATCCATCCATTCCAGAGCAATATTGGCCAGCCTCCCGATCTCGGTATTGCCGATGAAGATCAGGTACTGAGTGACTGGTTTGCCACTGGCCGCCCCTGCACGAGTGGAAGCGACAACCTTCACTCCAGTAGCCTGCAAAACCAAGGAGGCGTAGCTTTCAGCCTGATCCTCTGACTCGGGCCGTTGATCGACCATGGCCTTCACGATCAGCTCGACTGCGTTCTTCGTCCGCACCCCCAGCTGCTTCTCGTCCAGCAACGATTTGAAGGTCTCACGCATGGCACGCTTCCAGGCCTGGCTGGAGACACGCGAGCGCAAGACACCGCCATACTGAGCGGTCTTGGGATTGCCCGTCTCGTCACGATTGATGTTGCTCGGAGGGACGTTCTGTACTGCGTAAATATCCATAAACATGGCATATTCTCCTTAATATTTATTTTGAAAATTGGTGATCTTGTGTATGTGTATCTGCTCGATGACGAATTGTTCGAGACGACCTGTCATCATTGACCGTTCTGCTAGACCTCAGCTATTCTATTAGCCTTTTCGCCCTCTTTCGCCTCTGCGGCCTTGTGCACGGCGTAATACTGCCGAGCCCAACGGTGAAAGACAGAAGCCCTCCGACCCGGCAGCTGCAGCAGATAAAGATCCTGGGCGAAAGCCTGATAGTCCAGCTTCACATCCTGATTCCTCATCATCCTTATCAGCGAATACAGCTGATGCCGGATACCATCGAAATCAGGAGCATCCTCCATGATTTGTAGCCTTCGAAGAACCGGAGTGGCCTTGGAACCGTCCTGGTCGGCATCAATGATGCGGCATGCGTGGCCGAAACTGTAGCGGAAGCGCTCAGATTGAGCCCGCTGCTTATGATCAGGCAACCAGGCCATACCCTGAGATTTCGACTGCTGATGAAGCGCATACATCTGCAAGGCAACAGCAATAGCCCGTGTTTCAGTGACGATATTGGGGTCGTTATCGAGGGCTGGATTTCCCAGGGTATCCTGCGGCCAATCCTCATATAGATCAAACCCGACATTCATCCACCGCACCCTGCCATCGTCAATGCCTCGGCGCAGCAGAGCCAGATGAGCCCTGGCCACGCTGCTGGCCTGAACCGTGTAGGCGTACTGCAACTTCCCGATCCGGTAGTTGGCATATCGCCCGACGGCCTGTTTGCGGTCGTCGACCGACAAGACATGATCGTTCGTCATAGTGGCTGTAGTCATCATTGAACCTCCTTTTCATTTGCGGTCTCGCCCTCACGCGAGGGAAGAGGACCTAGATATTTATTCAATTGGCTCAGGAATCTATCAAAGATCTGCTCGGAAGATCGGGCACCATTGGCCTTGGGCAGGAAAGATGGCGCCGGAGACTGATCGCGGTACTCACCTGCTACGCCGATCAAATCCCGATGAATGGCCTGGAACCAGTCATTCCGGTAGCGTTCGATGTCTTCTGAAGGACCGAACTCCGCAATCCGCTGTCTGAACAGCTGATCCAGGGAAGCATATGCGCGCTCCTTGACGCGGTCCACTGCGGCATAGAAGCGGTCCTTCTGCGCTTTGTCGCCTGCGGATTGGTTCAACTGGGCAACCATGGAGTCCAATGCCTTGACGGAATCCTCAGTACGCTCAACAACCTGAACCACCACATCCACGGCAGCAGTATTCAAATGAAGCAGTTGAAGGTTTGCATCCAGCGAATCATCAATGGCATCCGAGAAGAAGCTGTTCTGCGGACCATAGATCATACTCTGGGTATGGATGCGAGCCATCTGCATTACTTTTCCTGACCCGGCATCATCCTGATCCCAGTTCAACAGAGTCTCAACCCATCGAATAACGCCGGGACGGGTGTCGTCAGTCTGACCTGCACCGTTGCTTCCCGCGCTGATCAAAGGCTGCAGCTGCCGCCATATGGCCTTGTCAGAAGTGAATGTGACTGGCATGCGAGGAGCCGTCGGCAGCCCCAGTTTCTTACGCAGGTTCTCGCTGCCGTAACGCCAGGCTGTCATAGGCTCATAAGCATCCATGTTGTCAGCGCTGATGACATCGCCGTAGCAAACGATGATGCCGACCACACGGGAACCTGAACTATCGGGCACGAGCCTCACCCTGCGTGATTGCAGAGTGAGCATGTCCACAATGCCTGCAGGGTGATAGTCGGGATTCATGTCAGGACCGGCCGGCTCACGCTCCCAAGGAGCCAAATCACCGGGCTTACCGAACCAGATATCATCATCCCCACGGCCTCGTGGATTGATCAAGCACCAGTTAAGCATCAGGGTGGCGAACAGATTGTCCTGTTCCAGATAGACATTGCCCAGAGCACCCAACCAGCCAGTTCCCACCTTGGACTTGGGCGGGTAAACCTTGTTGTTCCGCACATGGGTCTCCCCATCTACCGGCGATTTGATGCCTGCAGGGTCATAGGCCTGGAGAAAGACCAGCCATCGGGCTGCTTCAGGCAAAGTAAGTGAGTCCAAGTCGTTCTTGGCGCGCATGGAGAAAAGAAACTTCTTGGGCTTAGGCACGTCAGCTTGAAGTTCGCCAATGCTGTCATAATCTTTATCCTCGGACGAGTAGGTCAATCCCGGCGTCTGATAAAAGGGATGCTCTGGATTGAACAAATCGAACCTGTCGTGATAGCGCTCAAGGTAGTCATCAATTACTTGAGGGTCGAACTGCCCAGTCTGCCAGAGTGTCCACCACAGCTGCAACAAGGCCGTCGGATTATCACCCCCGATCATGGGTAGATACCGCTGAGCGTATGCCTTGTAGAGCACAGCTTCGGTCATCCTTAGTATGGGCAGGGTCTGTTGAGGCATGTCACTGGAAATCTCACGGATTCGATGGGCCTCAACCAAAAGGTCGCGCAGGGAGACCAGGTCGACACGTCCTTCCAGATAGGTAACCCTGATCCAAGGCTGGTCCAAGAGATTGAACGACGGCCGACCTCTGCCGGTCGCTCCAATATCATTCATTATCATTGTCCTTTCTAATTGTTCGGTTATTCATAAGTGGAAAATGCCTGCAACTAGCGAGGCATGCAAATTCAGCTCTCCCCGCCCTTGTCGGCTTTCACACAGGTCAGCCCATCCTCACGGGTGTATCCGATAAGGAAGCCATGCACAGTGGTGACGAATCTGCGGCGATCCGAATCGGATTCCTCCTCATCCAAGACCAGCGGCAAACAGCCATCCAGCCAAGGAGATTGATGCCATGCATCAACGCAATCACCAGCTCGAATCTCGAGTTCATTGATCAGAGCATCAATATCATGACAGATACGATCAGGCAGATTTACCGCACAACGCAACACCACTTGCGCCAGATGGTTCTCAGGTTCGGTTTTTGTGGGCACAGGAGCCCCGCAAGGTACTGTATCGCCTCCGATCCATGGCAGAAGCGCATACTCATCGCCGCACCGGCGCAGAAGCACCACCTCCACCGAATCATGAGTATCTCTGACGGCCTGTCTGGCTTTGGCTTCCGACCTGGCGTCCACAGTGCTTGTAAATAGGTCCACCAAGGTGTGAGACTGGCGCAGCAGATGCGCCGAATCTTTCATCAAATAGACTTGGGCCTTATTGATCTCTTCCGCATCCTTTTCAGCACGCTTGTGCGCATCCAGCCGATACCGTTCTTGCCAGGCTTTGGGTATCAGCTGTGCAACTGCATCAGAGTCATAAGCCGTGCGGACCAACGGAGCGATGTCATCAGGAAGCTGCAGCAAGCGGTGGGTGCCGTCTCCTTGCAGACCAAGCACAGCAAGGGCTTCAAGCAGGGATGCCGGCGGATAGACGCTGTCTACATAGTTAGGAAATACCGGGCCATCTGCGTTCCAGGAGGCCATGCCCCGCAGATAGCAGAAGGCTTTCCGCAGACCAGCTGGACGGTCGCTCTCACCTCGTCCACGGCGATGGCGATGCAGACGACCCATGCGCTGAAACAGCAAATCGACCGGAGCTATATCGGTGACCATGAGGTCGAAGTCAATGTCCAGGGATTGCTCCAGAACCTGAGTGCCCACGACAATCAGCCGGTGAGGGCGTCCTCCATTGGCTTGGGTTGCATCCGGACCAAGACACTCTCGAAGTTCTCTTTCGTTGTCCATACGATCCCGGTCAATGAAGCGGGAGTGCGTCAGTCTGACCTGATTTGGGCCGAATTCATCGGACAAAGCCGCAGCCGTTTTCTGGGCACGGTCTACAGTGTCGCAGATCACAGCGGCACACCCACCTGCAGCCAGCCGCTCTTTCAGTAAGTCTGCAAGATGCCCCAGATCGTCATCGATGACATGACAATCGATGTCCACCGCACGGCCTGATGGCTGCACCGAACTAGACCGGCAGGTCGTTCCAGACGTGTAAGTAATCAGCGGATAGGCATGCAGATCGTCAGAATCCTTCTCCTCATTAGAGAGCTGCTTGTCACCTGCCTGTGAAGACGCAGAAGTCTTATCAATATGTGGCTTGTAGTAACGATCAGTAAATGCCTCCATGCTTGCAAAACGACGCGGTGCAACCGCGAGGGACTGCTTCGTCTGACTGCCTGATCCTCCAAGCACCGAGGCATACCCTTTAATATAAGCGTCCACCAGCTCATGTCGCAGCGATGCAGGCAGAGTTGCCGACAGGAGGATAACTGGGTTGTGGAATCCTCCCAGCCATTCCAAGGTCCGCTTGAGATATTCACGCATGTAGGTGTCGTAAGCATGACATTCATCGATAATGACAACTTTGTTGGCTAGAGCCAATTGCCGCAGACTGACGTGCTTCATCTGCAAAGCGGCCATGAGCACCTGATCAATAGTACAGATCAGGAAGTTAGCCAACACCCCTTTCTTTCTGCCTCGCAGCCAGTCATTCGCCACTGCCTCCGGATAGGCCGCCTTTTGCGCAGCGGAGCCTTGCGGGACATCTTCATCGAAGACTGACGAGGTGGCCGAATTCTTAGCTGAAGCCATCATTGACATGAATTCCCTGTTGAGAGCAGCTTTGCCATGTCTGAGTGAGGTGGATTTCTCAGAGCGCCCTTCCGGCTGAGGTAATCTATCGATCCAGCTCTTGCAACGCGAGAACATGGCATCGGTGGTGGCCATTGTCGGCAGGGCCACGCAGACTCCTCCCCTGCCTGTTCGTTCCGCCAGAATTTCCGCACAGGCCAGGGCTGCTTCGGTCTTGCCTTCGCCCATGGGCGCTTCGATGACCATAATGCCCGGATTCTTAGTCGTTTCCGCCAAATGCGCAGCCTGCTCCTGGACTGGCCTGGGATTGGCCCCCGTCGGCAGATCAAATCTGGAAGCGAAGCGCTCCCCTATGCTGATTTGTTCATGAATAGGCTGCCACTTCGGAGGCAGGTCGAGATTACGCCATCCGCGCTCCTGACGGGCCTTAAGACCGGCTCGTGTACGCACTGAATTCATCCGGTCCCAGGTCTGCTCGTCATAGTTCGGGGGGTTGAGCGGCACCAGGGGAAAAAGATCGTCGTCGCTGTTGCTGGCGATCCAGTCGGCCATGATGACCAACCCCTCCAGCACCGATTCGGCGTATATATTCAACCGCTTTCCACTCAGCCGAGCGAAGTCATCGTCACTGAGTTCACACTGCTTGGCTACGAATTCAATCAGTTCGTACTGTGCTTTAGTCCAGTCCTCATAACCCCGAGCGGTACCCATGCGTACATCCATATCGGACTTGCTCAGGGCCTGACGAGTAGGAGGCTGACCATGATGCCCCCCAACGACACAGGCATAGGATTCAGCCACCGACTTGCTCCAATGCCTTACCTGCTTCAGATAAGACTCCAGAATCCTTTGGCCCGCTATGGGATGGGTAGGATAATTGGTGTCTGTAATCGGCACATCAGGGAACCGCAGGCCAGCCTGTCTAGGCTTCCATTGCAAAGAGAGATCCTGCATGCCCGGTGCATGTGTCAACGGTTTGCTTTGGAAAACCGGGGTTGCTTTACCGATATCATGGACACCGGTGATAAACATGCAGACTTTGCGAGCCAATTCCGGATCACCAACATCGCGGATGATGATCTCTCGAGTGCCCCAGGGCACCCAGTCACGCCAAAGATATCTAGCCACCGCAGCGGAATCACTCAAATGCGCGAAAACTTGTAGCCAGTCATC
Organism: Bifidobacterium sp. JNUCC 75; assembly: GCF_054819865.1. NCBI lineage: Bacteria > Bacillati > Actinomycetota > Actinomycetes > Bifidobacteriales > Bifidobacteriaceae > Bifidobacterium > Bifidobacterium sp. JNUCC 75. Next base: position 775,090 of record NZ_JBTHIF010000001.1, read on the forward strand.
CTCGTTAAGCAGATTAGTCTTGCCCCACAAGGACATGGCTAAAGCATCCAGATCCAAGTCTGTTGGTATCACTCGGCTCATTGTTTCCCCGCTCCTAGCTCAGCGATCCTGCTAATTGGACAACTTCGTTGTAACAATTTATGAGCATAGCACAGAGAATCAGAATTTACCAAATTCATACCAAATATATAATTCCTTAATGTCACAAGTTGTTCTATATACCCTGACTATTCAGGGAGCATATAAAATCCTAATGACACAAAGGATCATCCCTACCTAAGCAGGGAACACACCACAAGAAGAAGCTGTATGTAGTTTACACGGGAACCGCAGTCAACCCTTAGAACGACGCGTGTAATACATAGCACTGACTGCATCTGAAGCCTCGAACACCGAATTCGACTTCTTCTTCGACAGAGTCAGAGCATCGCCTCATATACCGAAGACTTCTATTTGGCTGTTTACACGATAACTAGGAATTAACGCCACATGCGTCACGTGTCCTAGCCTAATTTCAGACGCGCCTGCACAAAAGCACGACCGCCGAAACCATCGGTCCGTCATGGCTGAGAGCGATGTGCCAGCATAACTGCACTCGGTCGACCTGACCACCGGTCAGAAGCAGGGAATCGTAAAGCCTGGCTTCTACGGAAGGCTCTAGATTAACGCTCGGCCGACCCCGGCCGTCGTCCAGGATCTCCACCCCGATCCAGGGAAAATCATCAAAGCCATAGGGCGATGGCTCAGGTCCCAGCGCCTGCGACCAGGCCTTGAGCACCGACTCCTTGCCGGCCCAGCGCACCGCCAAGTGCGCGGCTGTGTCGTCATGCTTGAGCAGGGCCCGCTGCTGGGCCTGCCGCCGCTCCCGTGGCGAAAACAAGCTTGTCATGCGCGTGCCTGGCATAGCCAGCTGCTGGCCGAACTCCTCCAGATCGACCAGATCATGTCCCAACCCCAGCACTTGTCCAAACCCGGCATCATCCATAGGCCCGAGTATGCCCCACATCGTCCCTCGCAGCAAATCATCCGGTCGGAAATTGAGGATTCCGCACCCCCCCCCCGCTGTGTCATTGATAGCTAAGTTCCTGAGCGAACGACTGCAGGGGGATGAAGAAGATTTCGCCATATTAGCAGCAGGAGTCACAACGCTGGCATGACGCTGTTGGACAGCTCTGTAGCCACTACCATCCAGCAGTCTCCGCTGTGTAGCCTATCGTGTACCCACTTAGCCCGTAAAGTACCGAATACTAGGGAGAATCTCGCTCAGTCAGGCCCGATCCTGACCACTCCAAGTGGTTGAGAAACCCGTCGAAAATCCCGGAATATCAACGATTATCATGGAGCGGGCGGCGGGAATCGAACCCGCGTAATCAGTTTGGAAGACTGAGGCTCTACCATTGAGCTACGCCCGCAAAGCCGTTGGCTCGGTAAACAGCATAGCACATGGGCCAGCCGGAACATGCGGTCAATTAATCATTGCGTGGTTTTACTCAGTGATAAACCTATGTAGGCATCACTGGGCAGAACCCTTGTGTGACATGGAAACCTGCACTGATTACCCCTCCCCCACGGATAACCATGAAGATCCGCGCAAAAATTCTGATCCCTTGCCGACCGGTCTAGATTCCGGCAGTTCATCCACCTTGAATAAGCAATCGCGCAGTCACCTATATAGCTTCATAGGCATCGGCGGAATTGTTACCCTCCAGGCACACACCGGTTCTGGCAAAGGGCACTGTCCGCTGGATGCGCGATTCAATCGCCCGATACGGCGAAATCAGCAACCAGCACCTCTCCCTTCCTGTAGGAGTCCTGCCCACAGCTGAAGGGAAAAATATCGGCGTGGCTATGGTGATCGGGCTTCTCGCCATGAGTATTATGACAACAAACCGCAGCCGCAGGAATTCCATAACAGCGGCCACTAACACCAACACTTCGTACGAGTAAGCGGTCGGACGACTCCCCAAAGACAAGTCCGGCCATTCGGGTGGCCCAGCAATAACCCCAAGTAAAACCTGGGCCACCCATCTACTTTTTATACCTTTTCATGAACAGGATTCAAACACTGTCAGGTTGCAAAGGTCGCCTGCTCCTCAAGCAGCATTGAAGCAAGACAAGGGATGGGATAGCCAAGCCTGACGTACCCAGGGACATTTCATCCACTCTTCCGCAAAGAAAGCGATCACCCGAGTACGAGCAGCTGATGAGCATCCATCCCATAACAAAAGGGGAGGTGAGCCGTTTGGCCCACCTCCCTGATCAGCGCAGTAATTGAGCTCTTACCGATTTCCCATCTCCCGCTGCAGAGAATAGGAAACCGACCAACTCACGCTGCTCTCAGCCCAGGTCGTAGTAGCCGTCGGCACCCAGACGGGCCTGGGGATCCAGCAGCATGGCCTTCTCGACCTCATGGCCCACATACCCGTGGCCGTCCTCATGGAAGCGGCGGTTGTCGATGGGCTCGTAGAGCGGGGCCCGACCCATGCGGCCCTCCTCCAGGCGACGCTGGCCAGCGGCCAGACGGTCGTTGGCCCGGCGACGCCACTCGTCCAGGGCCTCCTGACCGGAGGTCTGGAACACAGCAGCTTCGAAGGCCCCCGGGCTGACGATGACCCCGATGCCGGAGACATGGCCGAAGCCCAGGGAGGTGACCAGTCCGGCCTTGACCCTGCCCACCTTCAGAGGCTGCTCCAGCCAGACCAGATGGTCGTCACGCCTCAGGACCGGATCCACGCAATCCAGGGAGGCATTGGCCGGGATGACCCCGGACCGGAAGAGCTGGGTGAGCCCGTTGATCTGGAAGATGCAGGCGCCGCCCTTGGCATGGCCGGTCAGGCTTTTCTGGGAGATGACGTAGAGCGGGTTGCCGTCCGTCCGCCCGATGGCGTGGGCCAGGGTGTTGTGCAGCTCGGACTCGTTGGGGTCGTTGGCGTTGGTGGAGGTGTCATGCTTGGAGACCACGGCGATGTCGTCGGGACCCACACCCAGCCTGGCCAGCGAGCGCACCAGGTCCGAGTCCCTGCCGCCCATGCCGGCGGCCAGAGCCCCCAGCCCGGGTGCAGGGATGGAGGTGTGGGCGCCGTCCGCGAAGGAGTGGATGTACCCGACCACACCAGCCACAGGCAGACCCATGCGCAGGGCGATGTCGCCGCGGGTCAGCAGGATGGTCCCGCCGCCCTGGGACTCCAGGAAGCCACCACGACGACGGTCGTTGGCCCGGGAGAAGAACCGAGGCTGGATGCCCTTGGCATACATCTCAGCGGAATCGGCGGTGGCATTCATGTTGCCGAAGCCAATGACCGACTCCACGCCGATGTCGTCGATGGCACCCGTGACCACGAAGTCCGCCTTGCCAAGGGCGATCTTGTCAGCGCCCTCCTCAAGGGAGACCGCAGCAGTGGCGCAGGCCGAAACCGGCTGGACCATGTTGCCATATCCGCCGATGTAGGACTGCATGACGTGCGCGGCCACCACGTTGGGCAGGGCCTCCTGGAGGATATCCGTGGGGATCTCCTTGCCCAGGAATCGGTCCAGGTAGAGCTTGCGCATGGAAGCCATGCCGCCGAAGCCGGTTCCCTGGGTGGATGCCACTTTAGAGGGGTGCACAGCCTGAAGGATCTCCACCGGGGTGAATCCAGCCGACAGGTAGGCATCCACGGTGGTCACGATATTCCAAAGGGCGATCGGGTCCACATCCCCGACCATGGAAGCTGGAATGCCCCACTTGACCGGGTCGAAGCCCTGGGGGAACTGGCCGCCCACTGTCCTGGACATGGTGGCCCGACGCGGCACACGGATGCGGGAGCCGGGCAGACGGGTGACCGTCCACTCGCCGGACTGCTCGTCGCGGGCGATGCTGGTGTGGTCCGGATCCTGGGCCACGTACTCCTGAGCCATATCCTTGGTGGGCACCGAGAAGGCCACGTCGTGATCGAGGAAGACGTCGACCTCCTCTTCGTTGGTGCCCTGTCGGTAGTCGGAACCCATGCCGTCATCGAAGGGACGGATGCCGGAGCGGGCCACCACCTGGTCGTGGTAGCGCTCGGCAATGTCCTGCTCGGGCACCAGCTCGCCGTCGGTGTCGTACCAGCCCGGCTTGGGGCTGTCCTGCCATTCGACCAGACCCATGTTCCAGGCCAGTTCGAGGACGGCGGCCGCACTCAGGTCGACCTGGCCGTCCGAGTGGATGCCCATCTCGGCCTCGAAGCGGGTACGGCCGGAGCCCCAGGGACCCATCTCACCGATGGAGACGATGACGATCTGATCCTCGGGACGAGCGGTCACGCCCTGCCAATCCTGCAGATCCACCGGGGCCTGGGCGGGCACCCGGGGTGTGGGCAGAGCCTTGATGACCCGGCCCGGATCCTTGTCTGCATCTGCGGGAGCATCTCCGGACTTCCCGGTTGGAGCCGGTGTCGACGAATCGCCGTCCTGGGCAGCCTCGGCCTTCAGGGCCTTGAGGTCCAGCGGGCTGGAGCCCAGGCCACCGGTCAGGTCTGCCTTAAGCGGGGCCTGGAGAGCCTGCTGGCGGGCCTGCACAGTGCACAACTCCAGCAGGGAATCGGCCATCTGCCTGGTTGAGTATGTGTGAATGCCGTGACGCTCCACCACCTGGACCAGCGGATCATTGCCGCCCATGAGCCCGGTGCCCCGGACCCAGCCGATCAGCGGGTGGGCGAAGGTTACACGGCCGGACCAGTCCTGTTCGGGGCGGGACCGGTTGACGATGGCATCCAGTGCGGCCTTGACCTCCCCGTAGGCTCCGTCGCCGCCGAACATGCCACGGTTGGGCGAGCCTGGCAGGACCACATGCAGACGGTGGTCGACGTCGGTGTCCGCCCCGATGCCGGCGAACCCGGCAATCTGGCGTTCCAGGCTCCAGAGCATGAGCCGGGCCTGGGACTCGAAGAGCCGGCCCGAGTCGGCCATGGTCCCGTGCATGGCGGGTGCTGCGAAGGGCAACAGCAGGGTGGGCTCGTAGGCGGGCTTGAGCACGGTGGTCGTGGCCCCCGTGGTCTTGCGCTGCTCATTGCCCACCCAGTCGACCAAGGCGTCCACATCCCGGTAGCTGGACAGGTTGGCAGGAACGATCCAGAGACGGGCACCGCCCACGGCATGGCGACGGTATAGGTCACGGGCCCAGATTACGGTCTGCGGCTTCAAGGAGTGGAAGACAGCGATGACCGTCGCCCCACCCTCCAAGAGGCCCGCAGTCAGAGATCCTGCGATGGACTTGGGGGCCACGCCGGTGACCACGGCCACGTCCTTGGCGAATCGTGCTGCGGTCTGGTCCGAGTCGGCAGGGGTCATGGCCTGGTCGGCGATGCCGCTGAAGACCCGGGCCAGATCCTGCTCGCCGCGTTTGTCTGCCTGCTCGGCGTACCAGACGGCCTGATCGTGCACCTCACGTCCGGCTCCTACGAAGCTCAGGCGACTGCGGTCATCATCATGCTCGTGGTAGATGTGAGCCAGATCCTCTCGGGCGCTGGCCCAGCGGTCGTCGAAGAGAACGGCGCGTGAGGCCTCGAACCTCGGCGCCACCTGCTCGGGCCAGTCGCTGCCCAGTTCGGCATCGACGGCGGCCACAACGGCAGCGTCCTCATTCTCGCCAGGCTGGACGGTCGGAGGCTTGAGCCCCAGCTTGTCCAGGAGGAATCGTGCAGTAGAGGCCAGCACACCCTCAGAGCCGGTCACCTGGGCTGCGAAGGCATCCAGGGCGGCGGAGTCGACCACGGCACCGCCGGCAGCACCACCTGCAGAGGGCATGGAGACCGTGACGCCGTGACGCTGGGCCACCTGCTGAACGGCCTGGTCGATCAGCGCATTGGCCGCAGGCACAGTGGAAACGGCTTCGGAGGGCAGGAGCGCCAGGTCGCCGCCACGCGAGGAAGCACCCTCACGGGTGTCCAGGACCAGGCTGGCCACGGTGGCCGAAACCCAGCCCGCACCCAGCTGCCAGACATCGGAGACCCGTTGCTCAACCTGCTGCAGCTTGAGGCCGGAGGGGCCGAAGAGGTCACGGATGCGCTCACGCACGATGTCGGAGAGCACCGGGCCAAAGGGCCGATAGTTAGGAGCCACCTTGTTCACCAAGGCGCTTAGGTCGGTCATACTGGCCTCAGCTGCACCATCCACGCTGGCCACGCCCAGCTCCGAGCTGATGTCCATCAGCAGCTGGTTGCGCCTGGAGGAGACGCCATTGGTCAGGGTGTCGGTGGTATCGGTCTGCCCGATCTGCTCGGGTCGGATCTTGGTGGAGTAGGCCAGCAGGACGGCGATGGCGTCCGAGGCCTTGAAGGGCAGGTCGGCCACCTCGGCACCCGACGGACCGCCGGTCGCCGGGGCAGGAGCAGGAGCCGAATCCTCGGTTGCTGCAGGAGCAGGAGCCGAAGCTGGAGCCGGATTCGATGCCGGGGCGGGCGCAGCAGCCTGAGCAGGTTCAAGGCTGGAATCCTGGGCCGGAGCTGCGGGCTCCTCCTCCACTGTGGCCATGGGATCGGTGTCGGTCAGATAGACCCGGCTCTCGTCCCTGCCCAGGTTGTAGACGCTCACGTGACGCTCGCGGAAGTCAGGCAGCTTCAGGGTCTTGGTACCCAGGTTGGCCAGGGTGGGTGAATGGCCCAGCCCCACCTCAATCAGCTGCTCCACGCCCAGGCCGCCCTGTTCAGGGGCGTCGAACATGATCGCCTGGGTCTCGATCCAGCGCACAGGAGAGGCAAACTGCCAGGAGAGCAGCTCAGTCAGCAGCAGACGACCCAGCTTCTGGTCGTCAGCCGCATACTGGTCCCAAACCTGGGGATCGCCCAGAGCCTGCTTGATGCGCTCGGAGGGAACCACCTCCAGGATGGAGGCCGCGAACTCCTTGGTCATCTGGAAGGGCCGTGCAACCAGGTTGGGTATGTAGCGACCCTCCAGGCGGGAGTAGTCAATGTGCTCGGGCAGCAGGGCGTCCAAAGTATCGCGGAACTCGGGCACCCCCTTGCGCAGCAGGGTGGAGTGGAAGGGCACGTCGATGCCGGGCACGTACATGAAGGCCGGCTTGCCGCCCGCCTCCTTGGCCCGACGGTTGGCATCGGCACGCAGATACTCCAGACCGGCGATGGTCCCGGCCACGGCGTACTGCTGGCCGGCCAGGTTGTAGTTGACGATCTCCAGGAATTCGCCGCACTCCTTAGATACGGACGCCACATACTGCTTGACGCCGGAGTCGCCCACGCCGAACTGGTTTGGACGCAGGGCGCCCATCCGGTAGTTGCTGCGCCCCTGGTCGTCGCGTTCGATCAGGGAGTGCATGGTGGACCCACGGTGAAAGACCAGCTCCAGAACCGTCTCCAGGGACATGACCCCGGCGAAGGAGCTCAGGGCGTTGTACTCGCCCAGGGAGTGGCCGGCGAAGTAGGCGGGCCAGATGTCCATGCCGGACTCGCGCAGGCGGGCGGTCTGGGCGAAGGCCACGGTGGCCAGGGCCACCTGGGTGAACTGGGTCAGGTTGAGCAGACCCTCAGGATGGTGGTAGGTGACCCCCTTGGCTGTAAGGGTATGCGGGTTGTCACGCACCACGGCCAGGATGGAGAACCCCAGCTTGCTACGGGTCAGGGCATCGGCCCGCTCCCAGGTCTCACGGGCGGCCGGGGACTTGGCACGCTCATCCAGGACCATGCCCTGCTGCTGGATCCCCTGGCCTGGGTAGACGTAGGCGGTCCTCGGGGCCCGAGCTATTGCCGTGCCGCGGGAGACCAGCTGGCCGTCGATCCTGCAGGTGACCTCCAGGACCAGGCCGCCATGGCGAACCTTGCCCACACGCTCCAGGCTGATCTCCACCTTGTCGCCCAGCTGGACCATGCCGTACATGTTGTAGGTCCATCCGGCGATCTCGTAGTGGACGCCCTGCTCGTCAGTGGCCTGGGCCGCGTACTGGGCGGTGGCCGACAGCCACATGCCGTGCACCAGCGGCGCAGACAGACCGGAGACCGCCGCTCCTCGCTTGGACGTGTGGATGGGATTGAAGTCACCGGAAGTGCGTGCGAAAGCGGTCATGTCCTTGGGGGCGGTGACGGTGACGCGACGCAACAGCCTACGGGGTGTGTCCACCGTGTCGGCTCGGATGCCGCCATATTCGGGAGCCTCCTGGGGCAGCTGGTCGCTGTAGGCGCGGCCACGGATGGCGAAGCGCTCGACCTCGCGGGCCAGCACGGTTCCGTCCTGGGCGGAGTGGACCACATGGATGGTCACCACCCGACCGGAGGCTGACTCCTGGTAGGGCTCGGCCCAGCTGGTCAGTTCAATCCGCTGGCCGGTGTGCTCCAGCAGGCGCTTCTCGCTGACCTCCAGCTCGATCAGATGGTCCAGATGGACCGCGTTGAGCAGTCCCTCGATGATGGGGAAGCCATCCACATAGACGGATCCCAGGGCTGCGTAGATGGCCGGCCAGGCCGGACCCACCAGAGCGTCGGGAGCGAAGCCGGAGGGGATCAGCGCATCGGGCAGGGCGCCTCCGGTGGCCGCCTCATGGTCGAAGCCCAGGTTGGCCGCCAGTGTGTAGCCGCTGTGGGCCAGACCGAAGGGGTGGTCCTGGTCGTCATCATCCTTCTCGATGACAGGCATGGCCTCCAGCTTGTCGCCGGTGATGGAGGTATTGCCGATGCCGGCTGTGTCGGCCAGCATTGCGTAGACGTCCTTGGGCAGGCGGCTGCGGTCAACCACCGGGAAGAGGCCGACCTGGTCGCTCTTGAGGGTCAGCGGCACGACGATGTCGCGCACCGCATGCCGGTCCAGACCGCCGTCGGGATCATCGTCCCAGTAGGTGTCCAGATGGATGTCCAGGTCGTAGTGCTCACCCTGGTCGTCCTGGCCGGTGGCGGTGATGGTGTAATTGGGGTCGTCCATGGCCGTGCCGTAGGCCGGATTGGCCATCAGGTGGCCCACCCAGGAGATGTTGGGGCTGCGACGGATGAACTCCTGCGCGTCAGCAGCGCCTGCCAGCTGGCTATAGGCCTTGACGGGATTGCTGTCCAGATCGCGCACCCGGTCTATGGCCGCCTGCTCAAACCGTCCCAGGATGGAGGCCACCGGCTCGTCCACCGTGGTAATGCCCGCCACGGAGATGGGTCCGGGGATGGCCCTGACCGAGTCGGCACCGTAGCGGGGATCCTCGGACTGCCAGAGCTGATCCTGGCCCCACCAGCGCAGCAGATCATTGTCGATGACCGGCACGAAAGGCATGGGCTTGGGGTACTCGCGCACCAGGACGGGGAACCAGGCCACGTCGGTGGGCACCACCTTGAGCTCGGCTGCCTGGGGATAGGCCGCGTGCAGTCGGCGAAGGGCCTGCTCGGGCTCGGCCACATCCTGCCTGGAGGCGAAGATGGAGTCGAACTCGCCGCTCTGACGCTCGCAGACACGGGCCTCAATCCGCCGCAGCAAGTGCAGGAAGCGGTCGATGTAGGTGTCATCGGCCCAGGGGTAGGCCAGGTCGGCGAAACGTTGGGCCCAGTCCTGGTAGGTCATGGTCTCCAGATCGCCGAAGTAGGGCTTGGCGGTCTTGTTCAGGGCCTCGATGATCTCTGCGCGGCGGGTCTCCAGCTCCTCGGGGTGCTTCATGACCCGGACCAGCAGGCGGCCGCACTCGGCGGAGGAGTTCTCCATCTCGTAGATGTCGGCGTGCAGATGGCTCAGGCCGGAGCCCACACCTCCCACGGACTTGCCGCTGGGCACCCACTTCTCGCCCATGGGGGCGAAGGGATCCGGATCGGGGGTGGAGCTGTCGATGCCAGGGGTGGCCACCAGAGCCCGCTTGATCTCAGGATTGGTGTGGGCCTCCTTGGCGGTCATGGCCGCTGTACCGATCATGACGCCGTCCACGGGCATGTCCGGCAGGTGGTAGGCGCGGGACCACTGACCACTGATGTAGTCAGCCGCCCGCTCAGGGGTGCCGATGCCGCCGCCAGCCACCAGAACGATGTTGGGGCAGGCACGAACCTCGGCGTAGGTGGTTGAGAGCAGGTCGTCCAGGGACTCCCAGGAGTGGTGGCCTCCTGCGGCGCCGCCCTCGACCTCCATCAAAATGTGGGTGGGTGCGACCTTGCGGGCGATGGCCACGACCTGACGGATCTGGTCCACCGTACCGGGCTTGAAGGCCACGTAGGGGAAGCCTTCCTCGTTGAGCTGACGGATCAGGGTCACGGCCTCGTCCAGCTCGGGGATGCCGGCAGAGATGACCACACCGTCGATGGGGGTGCCGGAAGCGCGCTTCTTGGGCACGATGTGCTGGCTGCCGAACTGGAGGTTCCACAGGTAGCGGTCCATGAACATGGCATTGAACTCGACCGTGCGGCCCTCCTGCAGCTGGTCCTCCAGCTGGGACACATGGCGGTCGAAGACCTCGGCGGTCACCTGACCGCCGCCGGCAAGTTCGGCCCAGTAGCCTGCGTTGGCGGCTGCAGCCACGATTTCAGGCTCCACAGTGGTCGGGGTCATGCCGGCCAGCATGACCGGGGGCTTGCCGGTCAACCGGCTGAAAGCAGTCTCCACCCGGGGGCCAGCCGGGGTCTCAAGCAGACGGGGGGCCAGCTTGGACCAGTCCTGGGTTCGGGCCGGGTCCTCCTCCATGGTGGACAGCTGTGCACGCCGGGCCTGGTTGGAGGCCTCGACCACGCCGACACCGGTGCCCTGGACCAGGTTGTCCACCAGCTTGCCCAGGGTCTCGCCCGGGCCCAGATCCACCAGCCACAGGGATGCGGCATCCTGCTGGTCCATGACCTCGGCGATTCGGCCGGCCCAGTCGGCGTGGTTGAGCAGGACCTCCTGAGCCAGAACCCGGGCACGGTCGGTGTCCAGACCGCAGCGGGAGGCCCAGTCCACGCTCAGGTCCACGGCTTCCTTCATGAGCGGGGAGTGGAAGGGCAGGGTCACATCCAGGTACTCCAGAACCGGCGAGAAGGCGGTTCCGCCACGGACTTTGTCTTCGCGCAGCTGGCGCTGGTGCTCGCTCTCCTTGCCCGCCTCGATGGCAAAGGCGGCCAGATCCTCCGGATAGCCGGACAGGACCAGGTTGCGATCCGAGTTGGTCACGGCCACACTGATGGGGCCGCGAGCGCCAGGCACCCGGTCGACCAGAACCTCCACCTGATGGCGGGTGGCCCCGCGCACCGAAAGCATAGGAGTGGCCTCACCCTGGCGGTGGATGCCCAGACGACGGGCCTGACGAGTGCCAGCCGTTCCAATCAGCATGGCGGTGGCCAGAATCTGGTCAATGGCACCCTGGGCAGCCTTGAGGGATCCGGCAGCTTGGATCTCCTGAACCATGTGAACGCCGATGATGCCCTGGGAGTGCCCCAGCAGGGCCACCGGACGGGCCTGAGCCGCGTCGTAGCCCAGCTGGTCCATATCCATGAGGGCGCCCAGCTGCACCAGGGCGATGCCGGGCACGCTGACCGCCGCGTCGGCGGCCGGCCCCAGCCTGACCGGGTCGGGCCTGTAGCCGAACATATCCAGCTGACGACCGTTGGTGGCCAGCAGGTCGGGCTTGACTGCCCTGAGCAGGTCGGTGGCCGCCGCCATGCGCTCCTTCAGGGCCTTGTCGATGTCAGGATCGCCCTGCAGATCGGCCAGGGCCACGGTCCAGGGGTTGGACTGGCCGGCGAACATAAGCGCGTGCGGCTGCTCAGCGAGACGGTTGATGAAGAATGTACTGGTCATGATGTCCTATTCATAGAGAGTTGGGGATTGCTGATAATGACGAGGGGAAGTTCACAGAGGCTGGTTGCCGTGGTGCTTGTCGTTGACCCTGACGCGTTGCTTGTCTGCCAGGAGGTCTATGGCCTGGACCAGGACCGGCCTGGTCTGCTCGGGGTCGATCATGCCGTCCAGCTCGCCCATCTCCAGGGAGAGATTGGCGTTGACGGTGCTGGTTTCGTACTCCTGGGCCAGCCTGTTTCGCAGCTCATCCACGTCCCGGCCGGCCTCCTTGGCCTCCTGCAGGTCGCGCCGGTGGATGATGTTGACCGCGCCCTGGGCTCCCAGCACGGCGATCTGCGAGGAGGGCCAGGCATAGTTGAGGTCCGCGCCGATGGCCTTGGAGCCCATGACGATGTAGGAGCCGCCGAAGGCCTTGCGCAGCACAATGGTGACCATGGGCACCTGGGCGTTGGCATAGGCGTAGATGACCTTGGCACCCCGGCGGATGATGCCGGCATGCTCCTGGTCCGAACCCGGCTTGTAGCCAGGGGTGTCCACCAGGGTGATGACCGGCAGGTTGAAGGCATCGCAGAGGCAGACGAAGCGGGCCAGTTTCTCGGAGGACTCCACATCCAGGCTGCCCGCGTCCACCATGGGCTGGTTGGCCACGATCCCCACCGGCCGGCCCTCCAGGCAGGCGAAGCCCACCACGATGGACCGTGCGTAGAGCTCCTGGACCTGAACCAGCTCGCCGTAGTCGACGATGGCATGGATGACATCCAGCACGTCGTAGGGCTGCCGGTCGTTCTCGGGGATGACCGTGGCCAGGCGTTTGGCGGCCTGGCGCTCGGCATGGCCGGAGATGAAAGCGTACCGGGGTGGCTCCTGTCCGCTGTTGGCAGGCAGGTAGGCCAGGACGGTCCTGGCGTAGTCGATGGCGTCGGCCTCGTCCTCACCCAGGTAGTGGGCCACGCCGGAACGGGTGTTGTGCACGTAGCCGCCGCCCAGCTGGTCCATGCTGATGGTCTCGCCGGTGGCCGCCTTGACAACATCAGGACCAGTGACGAACATGTCGGAGTTCTCCTTGGTCATGATGATCAGGTCTGTCAGAGCCGGGCAGTAGACAGCACCGCCTGCGCAGGGCCCCAGGATCAGAGAAATCTGCGGGACAAAGCCGCTGGCCTGGCAGGTCTTGCGAAAGATGCGTCCGTACTGGGTCAGGGCAGCCACACCCTCCTGGATGCGGGCGCCGCCCGAGTCGATCATGGCCACGATGGGGACCTTGATCCGCAGGGCCATGTCCATGAGCCGGCAGATCTTCTCACCCTCGGCCCGGCCCAGGGTGCCACCTCTAACGGAGAAGTCCTGGGCGTAGACGCCGACCTTGCGCCCGTAGACCAGGCCAAAGCCGGTGATGACCGCAGAGCCCGCCCGGTCCCCGGCGATGTCGCCGCCGGCGAAGCGGCCCACCTCCTCGAAGGTGTCCTTGTCGAAAAGCAGATCCAGGCGCTCCCGGGCAGTCTGCTTGCCCTTGGCATGCTGACGGTCGCGGGCGTGCTCCTCGGCCTGCTTGGCCAGGGCGGCGGCCCGGTGGATGCCCTGGCGCACCGGCTGGGAACCCAAGGTGGATTCGGTGACGCTCATGCCTGCTCCTCCCCGCCCAGATCCAGGGTGACCAGGGTCTGGCCCGGATCCACCCCTTGTGCCACGGACACATCGATGGTCTTCACACGCCCCTTGGCCGGGGCATAGACGTAGTTCTCCATCTTCATGGACTCCAGAACCACCAGCAGGTCGCCCTTCTCCACCTCCTGGTCGGGGGCCACGTTGATGCGGGTGACCACAGCCTGCATGGTGGCTACGATGATGCCGGACCGGGCCGCATCCTGCCGGGGGGCGCCAGGCTCCTGATCGCGCAGCCCGCGCCCGCGCAGGGGCTGCCGGGGCCGGGAAATGCCGCCATGGCCGCCGACGCCGCCCATGCCTCCCAGCAGTGACTGGGGCAGGGCCAACCTGACCCGCTTGTCGTCGATCTCCACGTTGTAGGTCTCCATGGGATCGCTGTCCCGGTCCTGTTCCTGGGCGGAGACGCCGGAGACCGAGGCTGGCTGGCCGCTGCCGTTGGAGGCGGGCTCCACATTCAGGTAGACCCGTTCCAGCCACTTGGTGGACACATCGAAGGAGTGCCCGTCCTCGGCGGTGAACTCGGGGTTGGTGAAAATCTTCTGGAAGAGGCCGGCCGGGGTGGGGACCCCGCTGATGCTCATCTCGCGCAGGGCCCGGCGAACCCTGGCCACGGCGGCTGGTCGGTCCTGGGCGGTCACAATCAACTTGCCCATCATGGAGTCGTCCCTGGGCGAGACCGTGTCGCCCACCTCGACACCCGAGTCCACGCGGATGCCGGGGCCGGAAGGCCACTGAATCGACTCGATGGTCCCTGAGCTGGGGGTCAGGTTGGTGGCCGGGTCCTCGCTGGTGATGCGCAACTCGAAGCTGTGGCCTCGGGGCGGAGGCGCCACATTCAGGGAGCCGCCGTCGGCGATCCGTAGCTGCTCGCGGACCAGGTCCAGTCCGCAGACCTGCTCGCTGACCGTATGCTCCACCTGCAGCCGGGGGTTGACCTCCATGAAGTAGACGTCGTCCCTGGGGGTGACCAGAAACTCGCAGGTGCCCAGGCCCACGTAGCCCACCGTGTCGAACAGACGGCGGGAGAACCCCTCCAGCTGGGCGATCACATCGTCGGACAGGAAGGGAGCCGGGGCTTCCTCCACCAGCTTCTGGTTGCGGCGCTGAACCGAGCAGTCCCTGGTGGAATAGACGGTGAACTGGCCGTGGCTGTCCCTGCCGGACTGGGTCTCCACATGTCGGGCGCGGTCCACGAACTTCTCGATGAAGTAGTCGCCCAGGTCGCCGCCCTGAAGAGCATCATGGTTCATGTAGAAGGTGCGCAGCTCGTCGCTGTCATTGATCAGGGTTATCCCCCGGCCGCCGCCGCCGTCAGCCTTCTTCATCATGACCGGATAGCCGTGCTCGTCGGCGAAGTCCAGCAGGGGGCGCATATCGGTGACGGGCTCGCTCAGGCCCGGCACCACAGGCACCCTGGCCCGCTCGGCCACCTTGCAGGCGGTGATTTTGTCGCCCAGCTCGTCCAGGACCTCTGGATCCGGCCCCACCCAGGTGATGCCCGCATCAAGCACCTTGCGGGCGAAAGAGGAGAACTCGGACAGGAAGCCGTATCCCGGGTGAAGGGCATCAGCGCCGGCCCGGCGGGCGATGGAGACGATCAGATCCTCGTTCAGGTAGGTCTCCATGTTGGTGTCCCCAGGCAGGAGGTAGGCCTCATCCGCCATCTGGGCATAGGGGGCATCCCGATCCTGGTCGGCATAGACGGCCACGGTGGCGATGCCCATCTCCTGGGCTGTGCGCACAACCCGCAGGGCTATCTCGCCGCGGTTGGCGATCAGCAGTTTTTTCATTCCCCTCTCCTCACTGGTTGCTCAAGAGTGGTTGGATTGACGGAAAGCATGAACAGGGTGGGGATTAGGCCCCCACAGCGGCCACTTCAGGCAGGACACCCACGTCTGCCGTAGATACGTTAACCTGGTCGCCATCCGACAGCTGCACCCGCAGGGAGGCATCCGGGTTGATCTCCAGAGCACGGCCCTCCACGGGCTCACCGGCCACGGGGACGACCCTGACCCGCTTGCCCAGCGTCCAGCTGAGCGCGGCAATCCGCGAGCGCAGCCCCTGGGGCCCGTTCAAGGTCCTGTCCAGCGACCCGTCAAGGCCAAGAGGGGCCATCTCCCCGCTCAGGTGCCAGCTGATGGCATCGACCAGGTCGTCGCGAAGGGTCTGATAGTCGGGCAGCTCCTGGTAATGCAGCTGCAAGGATGTGGACTCCGCAATGGGCAGCGCCTGCCTTGGCAGGAACAGGTTGATGCCGATGCCGACAACCAAGGCAGACCAGTCCTGATCCACCCGGACCAGTTCGCAGAGGATGCCCCCCAGCTTGGCTCCGCGGCAAAACAGATCATTGGGCCATTTGAGGGTCAGGACCCTTTCAGAATCGCCGCCGTCAGCCAGCGGGCAGCCGTGGTACTCAAGCACATCCTGCAGGCCTTCCAGAGCAGCCAGCCCCGCCACCATGGGCATCCATCCGCCAAAGGGTCCGGTCAGCAGTCCGGTGGGCAGCGGCAGGGCCCAGGTGGCCAGCAGGGAGCATCGGGCCTGATTGACCCAGGTTCGGGCAAGACGACCGCGGCACCGGGATTGCGCATCGGCAACCGCTACGCTCAGCGGCATGGTGCTCTTCCCGGCGCCCGGCCATCGCCGAATACCCCTACTTGCGACTCTTCCCTCGTACCGTGTAGTCGTAGAAACACCCTGACGGGCATTTTTTCGAGGCGTATCTTCGGCTTTTCCCCTTGTGCCAGAGGCCAGTCCCTTCACGGTCTCCGTGCTCGTTGTCGATTCACCGCCCCCAAACAGCCGCTCGACCCGGTCGCGCGCATCCGAATACGTCGAGGCTTCCAGAGCATGAGCCACGAGCGTATTGGTCGAATCGACGGTGTCGAGCACCACGATCGAGGAGAGTACGCCACTGTCCAGCGATGCCGAAGGCTGCCACTTGATATTCTGATGAGGCACGCGTTCCACTATACGGCACAAGGGGTCAGCCCCGGTAGCGAACCACCCACAAAAGCGACGGCCGGTTTTTGTATCTTTTCACAGGCGACCATTGGATAGCTCAGAGCGCATCCTCGGACAGGCACTGGATAAAATGGGGAAGCCGTACACCAGGCATGACCCGCGAAAGGGGTTCTTTTGAGCGCAGACAGCGGACGGGCGCAAGCGAGAGAGGCGGGCGAACAACCTGTGCAAACATCTGCCTTGCAGACCGGGAGACCTGGGTCTCGTGCATCCCGGACCGTCGGCCTGGTCCTGGCCTTGCTGGCCTGCCTCTGGATTGCCTTCTGCACTGGACTGGGCCCTATCTACCGTCAGCAGGGTTCGCTGACACAGGTGGGCCTGCCCCAGATGCTGATCATGCTGGGAACCCTGGCCATCTGCCTGGCACTGGTCCTGGTCTGCCGCCGAATTCTGCTGGGTTGCGAACCCCTTCGGATGCCGCAACGGCTGACCGCCCTGGCGCAGCGCCCACGGATGCGTGCCTACGCGGCCTTCATCACCAGACAAACCAGCGGCTGGCGACCCATCATGCGTCTGCTCCTGCTGGGCTGGGCCTGGGCCTTTCTTACCCTGCTGGCCGCCTACGGGGCCGACCTGTATGCACAGGCCCAGGAATGCGCCAACTTCCTGGCTCAGCTGCAGGGCGATCAGCCCCCCTACGGCGGCAATGCCTTCACCCAGATGGACGTCTACCCCATCGGTCATTACCTGTGGCCGGGTCACCCGGCCTTCCTGACCGACCAGCACAACATAGTGCTGACCCTGTTTTACGGGATGACCATCATGGCCTCCAACCATCTGACCGGATCCTATGACGCGGGCATTGTGCTCCTATCGGGGCTGCAGGTGATCTTTGCGGCCTTCTGCTGCGCCGTCACTGCCGACCGCTTCCTGCGTGGCAGCGAAACCGAACATTTCGGGGCCCTGGCCCGCACCCTGGTCATGCTCTTCTTCCTCTTCTCCCCCTTTGTAGTCTTCAGCACCTTCAGCCTGACCAAATCCCCACTCTTCGCCTTCGCCTTCGTCTGGTGGTTCGGCATCTGGCACCAGCTGGAGTCAGAGGACAAGAACTCGCCACTGTACGCCAACCAGGCGGCCCGACTGCGGCCTGCCCTCGCCTTGAGCACCCTGACCATGCTGATCAGCGCCAAGTATGGCCTTTACATCGTCCTGGCCCAGCTGGTTCTGGCTCTGATCATCCACCGTCGCCAGTGGGCCACCATCCTGATAGGTCTCCTGCTACCCCTGGTCCTGTTCACAGGGGTGACCGGCGCCCTGACGGCCACAGGGACGGTCATCAAGGGTGACCCCGTGGAGAGCCGCAGCATCCAGCTGCAGCAGATCGCCCGGGTGGCCCAGCGCAATCCCCAGGGAATTCCGGCCCAGGCAAGGGCCGACCTTGAGCCCATCATGGACCTGGACAATGCCGCCATCCAGTACACCCCCTGGGAGGCAGACCGAGTCAAGTCCTCGGGCAACCAGCCCAAACTGATTGTCTATCGATGGAGAACCGTCACGCCCGAGCAGCTGTCCCGGCTGAATCGGGCCTGGCTCCAGGTGGGACGGCGCAACCCGATGATCTACCTGGATGCATTCATGGCCGAATCCTACGGGTACTTCGACCCCGGCGACCCTGCCTACGTGGCCATGTCCTACTACATCAACAACGGCTACGTGCAGAACTCGGGCTCCTGGCTGGCGGCCTGGTGCCATGACTGGCGCAACGGGGTGACGGGATTCGTCAGAACCTGGGCCGATACCCCCCTGCTGGGCCTGGTGGCACGTGCCAACTTCTGGGTGGTGGCCGCCCTGCTGCTGATTGTCGCCCGCCTGTCTGCCGGCCACTGGCGCGGGGCCCTGTGCTGGTTCCCCCTCCTGCTGATCATGGGGGTCATGATCACTGCCCCAGCCAACAACTTCGAACGGCACATGCTGCCGGTGGACATGGCAGTGCCCTTCCTGATCCTGGACATGGTCCGGCAGAGCCGCCGTGCCCACGCCGAAAACCTGATGGACCGGCCGACATGATCGGCAAGTCGAAGCGGTCCAGACCGAAGGACGATGAACCTGCCGAGGCGCAGCAAGCTCACCGGGCACCTACTGCCTCCGATGCCGCCATGGAGCAGATTCTCTTGAAGACACTGGATCATCTGCAGGAGGCGTTGCCCTGGGCCAGGTCCGTGCCCGCTGATGGGCGCAGAACCTTGGAGGGGGCCATTCAAACGGCTCTGAACGACCTGCTGTCCCGACTTGATTCCCAGGGCACAGAAGACAGCGAAGTCCCCTCACCCGTACCAGCCGAGCTCTCCCGGAGCCTGGGTCCGCACAGAGCCATGGAGCTGACCCAGGTCATTCTGGACATGCTTGAGGAGGCTGGCCGGACCATGGGATCCGAAGAGGAACGAGCCACGCTGGTCTACACCCGCCAAGCCGCCACTGCAGCAGCCGAGCTCTACGCCGACCTGGCCGAAACGCGGAGCGGCCGCAAGGCAGTAACGGAGTCGAGGATCATTCGGCATCTGATCGAGAAAACGGCAGACACACGGACGGTGGATGATCTGGCCCGTTTAGGCTGGCCGACCGAATTCGACTGCTTCGCTGTCGTCGGCGAGGCCCAGGGCAACGATGACGGGCAGGGCATGGAGAACGCCCGCCAGCCCATACACACCACGGTGGTCCGTCAAGGTGGCAGGGCTCTGGTGGGCGAGAGCGAGGGGCTCATGGTGGTCCTGATCAATCCCGACCGGTCAGGCACCCCAGCCGACTTCTGCGCATCCATCCTGCGGTTCTTCACCGACGAATCAGCTGTCTGCCTGGGACCTCTCCGCCATGGAATCTCCGGTGCGGAAGACTCCATCCGAGCTGCCCTGAGCACTCATGCGGCGGCTCCAGCAGTGGCTGACCCCATCACTGCCGCCCTGTCCAGACCACTGCACGCCGACGACCTGCTGCCCGAACGAGCCCTGAACGGGGACACGGACGCTGCCGATCAGCTCTACCAAGAGGTCTATATGAGCCTGGCCGGACAGGACCCGGACGGGCCTCTGCCGACCACGCTGCTCACCTTTCTGCGCTCGGGCAACTCGCTGGAAGTCACCGCCAAGAAGCTAGGCATCCATCCCAACACCGTGCGCTACCGGCTGAGGCGCTGTGTGGAGGTGACTGGCTGGGATGCTATGGACCCGCGAGAATCCTTCGTCCTCCAGGCGGCCCTGATCATCGGCAGAATCCGCAGATCGCATCCGGGCGCCGACTGACTGGTGCCGGACCAACTGCCGTAAGACCAAGATATAAAAAGGGCGGGAACCCGAAGGTCTCCCGCCCTGGAAGTAAACAGTCGAACTGACTCAGAGCACCGCGGTGTCCAGAGGAACGCCTGGGCCCATGGTGGTGGTGACAGTGGCCTTGGTGATGTAGCGACCCTTGACCGTGGCCGGCTTCAGACGCTTGATCTCCTCGTCGACCGCGTGGAAGTTCTCCTCTAGAGCCTGCTGCTCGAAGGAAACCTTGCCCACCGGGAAGCTCAGGTTGCCGTTCTTGTCCACACGGAACTCGATACGTCCGGCCTTGATCTCGGTGACCGCCTTGGCCACATCCATGGTCACGGTGCCTGTCTTGGGGTTGGGCATGAGGCCACGGGGACCCAACACGCGGCCCAGGCGACCGACCTTGCCCATCATGTCGGGGGTGGCCACCACGGCATCAAAGTCCAGATAGCCGCCGGCGACCTTGGTTACCAGCTCGTCGTCGCCAACCTCGTCGGCTCCGGCCTCGGCGGCTGCAGTCGCCTGAGGACCACGGGCGAAGACCAGGACGCGCACGGTCTTGCCGGTGCCGTTGGGCAGGCTGACGGTGCCGCGAACCAGCTGGTCGGCCTTGCGGGGATCGACGTTCAGGCGGTAGACGGCCTCTACGGTCTCGTCAAACCCGCGCTTGGGCATGCTCTTGAGCAGGGCGATGCCCTCCTCGGGGGTGTACAGGTTGGTGCGATCGACTTTCTCGGCCGCTTCGCGGTACTTCTTGGAACGCTTGGTCATCTGCTTCTCCTATCAGCAGTCGCGGTGCGGGCAAGCGTATGCCCTACCGCTCACAACAAAAATGTCAGTCGGTGACGGTGATGCCCATGGATCGGGCGGTGCCTTCGATGATCTTCATTCCGGCCTCAACGTCACGGGCCGACAGATCCTCCATCTTGGTCTGGGCGATCTCGCGGACCTGGGCTTTGGTGACGGATCCCACCTTGGTGGTCAGCGGGTTGCCGGCACCCTTGGAGACGCCGGCCGCCTTGCGCAGGAGGTCTGCTGCCGGCGGGGTCTTGGTGATGAAGGTAAAGGAACGATCCTCGTAGACAGTGATGATGCAGGGGATGACCTGGCCCATCTTGTCCTTGGTGGCATCGTTGTACTGCTTGCAGAAGTCCATGATGTTCACGCCATGGGAACCCAGTGCGGGGCCCAGCGGGGGCGCGGGGTTGGCCTTGCCGGCCTCTATCTGCACCTTGATCAGCGCGGTGACTTTCTTCTTTGCAGCCATATGCTGGTTCTTCTTTCTACGAAGCGGTGATGTCGGAGACCATAGGCCCCCTCCCGCAACCTGTTCTTTCCAAATGCTCTCCACAAGGGAGCACAAGCTTGACGATTATCTCATCGACCGGGGACCGGCCGACAGCGCTCAGACGATCTTTTCGACCTGGTCGAAGCCCAACTCAACAGGGGTGTCCCTGCCAAAGATTGAGACCAGAACAGTCAACTTCTGCGTGGTGGGCTCGACATCAGAGACTACGGCGGCCATGGTGGCAAAGGGTCCTTCAGTGACGGTGACCTGATCGCCGACGGCGTAGGAGACCTCCACAGTGCGCTTCTTGGCAGCCTCGGGTTTGTCTCCAGCGGCTTTTAAGGCCTCGGAAGCAATCATGGGGGCCATCATCTGGACGACCTCCTTGCGGGTCAGCGGAGCCGGCTCCTTGCTGGGACCGACGAACCCGGTGACGCCCTCGGTGTCGCGGATGATGCGGCGGGCGTTCTCATCTGGCCACATGCGAATCAGCACATAGCCGGGCACACGCACGCGGGTGACGACCTTCTTGCCCTTGTCGGTGTGCTTTTCGACCTCCTCCATGGGAATCTCCACCTGGAAGACCTTGTCCTCCAAGCCGAAGGAGGCCACGCGGGACTCCACGTTGGCCTTGACGCGCTTCTCGTAGCCGGAGTAAGTGTGCAGAACGTACCACTTACCCTCGAGTGTGCGCAGCTTCTTGGAGAACTCGTCCACAGCACGCTGACCGGGATCCTCCTGGTCGGTCTGGTCGTCGGAATCGGAAGAATCTACCTGGGTGTCCTTGGCCTGGGCAGATTCGGCGGATGCCTTGTCCTGCTCAACCTGCTCCGAAGAGGTTCCGAGCTGCTGATCCTGGACCTGGGCATCCTCCTGCGCGGGGGCGTCGACGGATGCCGACGGGACCGACTCAGTTGCCTGATCGGGGTCCAGTCCCTCTCTGGTCAGATCATCACTCATGGATCACTCCACCTTCTACCTTGTCACGGCTCAGCCGAATATCAGGAGGGCTAGTTTGCCCAGTCCGAAGTCCATCGCAGTCACGAAAATCATCAGCAACAGCACAAAGATGAAGACGGCCACGGACCAGCCCACCAGTTCCTTGCCCGTGGGGGTCACGACCTTGCGAATCTCATCGATGACCTGCTTGATGAAGAGCCCGATACGCATGAAGAAGTTCGGCTTGGCTTCCTCAGCCCCATCCTTCTGTGCCATGGTCATCCATCCTTCGTTTGTTCTGCATCATCTGCTGCAAGCCTTGGCAGGGAAGGCGGGACTCGAACCCACAACCTACGGTTTTGGAGACCGTTGCGCTACCAATTGCGCCACTTCCCTATCGGAACTTCCCACCAGCCTACTCGACAGGGAGGAAAAACCGCCAAATGGCAAGTCTAGCCTAAAGGATGGATTGCGTCCAACCGTGTTGCCACCATAGCATTTCGCTCAGGAGCCGGATCAGGCGCTGATCCAGTCCCCAAGGCGCCGCATGCCCTCGGCCAGGTCGTCATCGGCCAGCGCATAGGAGAAGCGCAGGCAGCCGGGCGCGCCGAAGGCCTCGCCTGGCACGGCCGCCACCTGGATCTGCTCCAGGATGACCTCGGCCAGCTCACCCGAGGTGGCACAGACCGTACCTTGTGGACCCACTGGCTGATTCAGCAGGCCAGTCACGTCGGCAAAGGCGTAGAAGGCACCCAGGGGTTCAGGGCAGGTCACACCCTGCATGGCGTTCAAGGCATCCACGATGGCCCGCCGACGCAGGGCGAAGGCCGACCGCATGGCCTCCACGTCCTCCAAACCGCCGGTCAGGGCCGCCAGGGCCGCCTGCTGGGAGACGTTGGCCACGTTGGAGGTCATATGTCCCTGAAGCTTGGCGGCCGCCTTGGCCACCGGCAGGGGGGCAATCAGCCAGCCCACCCGCCAGCCGGTCATGGCATAGGTCTTGGCCACACCGTTGACCACAATCAGCTGATCGCGCACCTGGGGCACCAGAGCGCCCGGATAGGGGGTGTGCGCTTCCTGGTAGGTCAAATGCTCGTAGATCTCGTCGCTGATCACCCAGATCCGGTGCTCCACAGCCCAACGGCCCACGGCTGCCACCAGGTCGTCGTCCCAGACCGTCCCGGTTGGATTGGCGGGCACGTTGAGAATGATGGCACGCGTGCGCTCGGTCCGGGCCGCCTCCAGCTGCTCCAGGCTGGGGATATAGCCCTGGTCGGCTCCGCTGAGCACCGGGACCGGCCGACCGCCGGCCAGCAGAACCATCTGTGGATAACTGGTCCAGTAGGGTGCGGGGATGATGACCTCATCGCCAGGATTCAGCAGGATCTGGAAAGTCTCATAGACGGCCTGCTTGCCACCGTTGGTAACCACCACCTGATCCGGGTCGATCCGGTAACCCGAGTCACGCAGGGTCTTGTCGGCGATGGCCTGCTTCAGTTGGGGCAGGCCCGCCGTGGGCGTATAACGGTGGTTGCGCGGATCCAGGCAGGCGCGGGCCGCCGCCTGCACGATGTGGTCAGGCGTGGGAAAGTTGGGTTCGCCGGCACCGAAGCTGATCACATTCATACCTTGGGCCTTCATGGCCTTGGCTTTCGAATCCACGGCCAGAGTGGCACTGGGGGCCACCGCATCTATGCGTCTGCTCAGGGTCTGCCATTGCGCCATAGTCATGCTGTCATGCTACCGCCCGCCACCCCCAGGGCTGCGCTCAGACCAGGACCAGAGAGTCCCGATGCACCAGCGGGTGGGCATAGTGAGCACCCAGTCGGCGGCGGAGCTCCTTGGTGTTTAGGCCCAGCATGTCCTGAGCCTCCTCGGAATCGTAGCCGGACAGACCCTTGGCCACCTGGTGACCGGACTCATCATGAATCCAGACCGGATCCCCGGCCGAGAACTCACCCTGGACCGATCTGGCACCAGCTGCCAGCAGGCTGGCCCGACCACCGCGCAGAGCTTTGACGGCCCCCTGATCCACCAGATAGCCGCCCCGGGGACGGGATGCGAACTTGATCCAGAGCCGGTGCGAGGAGCCCCGCGGACGGATGGGGGCGAAGAGGGTGCCCACCCGGTCGCCGGCCAGGGCAGGACCTGCAAGATCGGCGCGAGTCAAGACCACGGGCATGCCGGAGGCCGCAGCAATCCGCGCCGCCTCCAGCTTAGTGGACATGCCCCCGGTTCCCAGCCCAGAGACGGACCCCTGGGCATCCACTTGATCCATGATGGCCGCCACGTCCGGCACAAAGCCGATCCTGTGGGCCCCTGGCTGGGACGGGGGTTCAGTGTAGAGGGCATCCACATCAGTCAGCAGGACCAGGGCATCGGCACTGACAATGTTGGCGATCAGGGCCGAAAGATGGTCGTTGTCGCCGAAACGAATCTCGTTGCTGGCCAGGGCATCGTTCTCATTGACGATGGGGATGACCCCCAGATCCAACAGACGGCAGAGGGTGCGCCGGGCGTTGCGGTACTGGACTGCATGGGTGGTGTCACGAGCGGTGATCAGGATCTGGCCAACCCGTAGGTCATAGCGGGCGAAGGCGGTCTCGTACTGAGCCATGAGCAGACCCTGGCCCACTGAGGCCGTAGCCTGCTGGGTGGCCACATCACCGGGGCGTTCGTCGAATCCCAGGGTGCCAAAACCAGCTGCAATGGCCCCGGAAGTGACCAGGACCAGGCGAGCGCCATTCACGGCAGCCGAGGCCAGGGCGCCCACCAGCGAACGCAGGCGGCCAAGGTCCAAGTGCCCATGGAAATCGGTCAGAGAGCTGGATCCTACCTTGACCACCATGGTACGGGCCTGAGCCACTCGGGAGCGGATCTCAGCCTCATCAGATCCTTCCCGTTCGGTCATTGCCCAGCCTCCTCCGAACTGGCAGCATCCGCGTCCCCGCGCCCCAGTAGGCCCTGCCTGTCGTGGGGATCGTCGTCCACGGAGGGGTCGGCCCAGTGCCCCTGGCGCCGTTCCTGCTCCATGACCTGTCGCACCGCCTGCCGGGCATCCATCATCTGGTGGTACTGGCGGCGGCGTTCGCTGTTGGTGCGGCGACGGTTGAGCCCCTGGCTCTCCTCCAGGCGCAGGTCACGACCCCGGGCCACCCGGGGGGTGCCATCCAGCATTTCGGCGCCGGCCGCCACACTCGGATCCCAGTCGAAGGCCACCGCATCGTCGCCAGGACCGATGCGGACCTCGTCACCTGGCCTGGCTCCGGCCTTGCGCAGAGCATCCTCCACACCCATCCGGGCCAGGCAGTCAGCCAGATAGCCCACGGCCTCCTCGTTGTCGAAGTTGGTCTGGCGGACCCAACGCTCGGGCTTGGCTCCGCATACCCTGAACCAGGTCTGTCCGGAACGGGTCTGATGCCGTTCAAGGGTGAAGTCCCCAGACTGGTCGCTGCTCCTGCGCCGCCGCTCAAGAGGGCGGATGACCACGCGCTCCTCCCGCCTGGCCTCTTCCTGCTGACGCAGCTGCCCGCGCAGGCGGTCCACCAGACCGGCCAAGTAGTAACCCAGTTCCTTGAGCCCCTGATGCGAGGCTGTGGAGACCACAAAGACCTTAAGACCCAGGGCCTCGAAGTCAGGCCTAACGAATTCGGCCAGTTCGCGGGCCTCCGGCAGGTCAGCCTTGTTGAGGATGATCACCCTGGGTCGCTCGGCCATGGGGATGACCCCCAGCGGAAGCTCCAGGCGGTCGGCATAATGGGAAAGCTCCTCTTCCAGGGCCCGGTAGTCGCTCATGGGGTCCCGATCAGGCTCCAAGGTGGCACAATCGATGACGTGGGCGATAATCTCGGTACGCTCGATGTGCCGCAGAAACTCCAGCCCAAGACCCTTGCCTTGGGAGGCTCCTGGAATCAGCCCTGGCACATCGGCCATAGTAAAGCGGCTTTCCCCTGCCTGGACCACGCCCAGGTTGGGCACCAGGGTAGTGAATGGATAGTCGGCGATCTTGGGCCGGGCCGCGCTCATGGCCGCCACCAGGCTGGACTTGCCCGCGCTAGGGAAACCCACCAGGGCCACGTCGGCGATGGATTTGAGCTCCAGCACCAGGTCGCGCTCCTGCCCGGGGTCCCCGAGCAGTGCGAAGCCAGGAGCCCGCCTGGCCTTGGTGGCCAGGGAGCGGTTGCCCAGGCCGCCCACGCCGCCTTGGGC
Organism: Bifidobacterium sp. JNUCC 75; assembly: GCF_054819865.1. NCBI lineage: Bacteria > Bacillati > Actinomycetota > Actinomycetes > Bifidobacteriales > Bifidobacteriaceae > Bifidobacterium > Bifidobacterium sp. JNUCC 75. The sequence goes on from NZ_JBTHIF010000001.1 coordinate 801,157, forward strand.
TGCAACGAACCGGTCTCCCACGTGGGCCAGGTCGGCCAGTCGCTCACCAGGCTGCTTGCGCTCGCCTTGGCCCCCTTTGGCGGTGAAGACCACGGTGCCCACAGGCACCGGCAGAATCAGATCCTGGCCGCGGCTGCCGTCCTTGTCGCCGCCCAGACCCATGGTGCCTGATTCAGCCTGGCGGTGCGGCAGGAAGCGGTAGTCCAGCAGGCTGGTGGCGTTGGCATCGGCCTGAAGAATGACCGAACCGCCCTGGCCGCCGTCACCTCCATCAGGCCCGGCCAGGGGCTTGTACTTCTCGCGGCGGATGGAGGACGCTCCATTGCCGCCGTCGCCACCCTTGACATGGACGGTGACCTGATCCACAAATGCGCTCATAGGGGCCCATGGTACTCAATCCGGCCTGACATGCGGCCCCTGAGAGCTGAATGCCCTGCATCTTCATACATATATGCAAAAAGGCCACCCCCACGACAGGGATGGCCTTGGCTGATGCCGATAAAGGGCAATCAGGCGGTAAGCACGTCAACGACCTTGCGGTCACGCCGGTTGGCGAACCGAACGGTTCCGTCCGTCAGGGCGAAGAGGGTGTGGTCCTTGCCCAGGCCGACGTTCTGGCCAGGATGGAACTTGGTACCACGCTGGCGAACGATGATGTTGCCGGCCACTACGGCCTCGCCGCCGAACTTCTTGACGCCCAGGTACTGTGCATTCGAATCGCGCCCGTTGCGTGAGCTGGACGCACCCTTCTTATGTGCCATGTCTGGTTCCTTTCCTACCTCGACCTAGGCCCTCAGGCGATGGCCGTGATCTTGACCACGGTCTGCTTCTGGCGGTGGCCCTTGCGGCGCGCCACGCCGGTCTTGTTCTTGAACTTCTGGATGTTGATCTTGGGGCCCTTGGCCTCGTCGTCCACGACCTCGCCCTTGACGGAGATCTTTGCCAGATCCTTGGCGGCCATGGTCACCTTGGATCCATCGACGACCAGCGCGACCGGAAACTCGACCGACTCGCCCTTCCTGGCAGCCAGACGGTTGACCGTGATCTGGTCACCGACCTCGACCTTCTCCTGATGGCCTCCGGCCTTCACAATCGCGTACATAGCCCTACCTTGCCTGTTGTCCAAAGCTGTATGCGCCCGGCATCCGGGTCTCGCCATGCGATTGACGGACCCGTCCAGACACCAGCTAACCAGTATAGAAGCAAACACACCGCGTCGTCAAATGTGCCTGCTCCGCCGACAAAACGAATTCAGTTTATGACTCCTTGGCGACATCCGCCGTCTCAGCCTGGGCATCGTCCTCGTCCGACGCCGCCTGGGCCGCCGCAGCGATCCTGGCCAATTTGGCCTTGACTGCAGGGGTCGAGCCGGTGGACAAGGTCTCCTTGGAAGAGGAGCCATGCCCATGCTTGTTGGTCTTGACGAAGGGGTCGCCGCCCTTGACTGCATATGGGTCAGCGTAAGAGGCTGAGATGGTCGGCTTGTCGTGGAGGATGAAGCCTCGGCCATGGCAGGTGGGGCACTCCTCGGAGAAGGCTTCGACCAGACCCTGGCCCACCCGCTTGCGGGTCATCTGCACCAGACCCAGGGAGGTGACCTCGGCCACCTGGTGCTTGGTGCGGTCCCGGGCCAGGCACTCGACCAAGCGGCGCAGGACCAGGTCGCGATTGGCCGGCATGACCATATCCACGTAGTCGATCATGATCATGCCGCCGATGTCGCGCAGGCGCAACTGACGGGCGATCTCCTCGGAAGCCTCCAGGTTGCAACGGGTCACCGTCTCCTCCAGCGACTTGCCCTTACCGATGAAGCGGCCCGTGTTCACGTCGATGGTGGTCATAGCCTCGGTGCGGTCGATGACCAGGGAGCCGCCGGAGGGCAGGTAGACCTGGCGCTCCATGCCCTTGCGCAGTTGGCTGTCGATGCTCCAGCGATCGAAAACATCCTTGCCCTGGTGCTCGGCCGGGTCCCAGTGCTCAAGTTTCTCCTCCAGGTCGGGGGCCATGGTCTCCAGGTAGTTGCGGACCCTCTCGTAGACCCCCTCGCCCTGGACCACCAGCTTGGCGAAGTCGTCGTTGAAGATGTCTCGAACCACACGGATAGCCACGTCCGGCTCGCCCTGCAGAAGCTTGGGACGCTTGCCGTGCAGGAACTCCTTGCGCTTGTCCTCGATCTTGCCCCACTGACGCTGCAGGTTCTCCAGGTCCTTGGTCAGGGCCTCCTCGCTGGCCCCCTCTGCCGCGGTGCGAATGATGACGCCCATGTCCTTGGGGGCCACCTTGGAGACGATGCTCTTGAGGCGGGAACGCTCGCGGTCGGGCAGCTTGCGGCTGACGCCGGTCATGCCGCCCGAAGGCACCAGGACCAGGAAACGGCCGGCCAGCGTGACCTGCGAGGTCAGCCGTGCACCCTTGTGGCCAATGGGGTCCTTGGTGACCTGGACCAGCACAGGGTCGCCGGATTTGAAGGCCAGTTCGATCCGGCGGGGCTGACCCTCCAGACGGGTGGAGTCCCAGTTGACCTCGCCGGCATAGAGCACGCCGTTGCGGGCCTGGCCGATGTCCACGAAGGCGGCCTCCATGCTGGGCAGGACGTTCTGAACCCGGCCCAGGTAGATGTTGCCTACAGTGGAGACCTCCTGGATGTCGGAGACGTAGTGCTCGACCAGGATATCGTCCTCGATGACCGAGATCTGGGTGTGGTGCTCCTTCTCGCGCACCACCATCAGGCGGTTGACGTTTTCACGGCGGGCCAGGAAGTCCTGCTCGACCAGCTGGGACTGACGCGAGCGTTCGCGGCGGTTGTCCCGTCGGCGCTGCTTTTTGGCCTCCAAGCGGGTAGAGCCCTCCACGTCGGTGATCTCGTCAATATATTGCTGTTTGCGCGAACGGCGGGTACTGGACTCCTCTGACTCGCCCTCAGCGGACTTGGAACCCCTGCGACGGCGACGGCGACGGGTCAGTGGGGCCTCGTCCTCGTCATCCTTGTCCTTCTCCTGCTCGTGCCCGCGACGGCGACGAGTGGAAACGGACTTCTCAGAGCCCTCATCATCGCTCTTGGCACGGCGACGGCGACGAGTGCGAGTGCCGGTCTCCTGCTGGTCCTCGTCCTGTTCCTGGTCCTCGTCAACCACGAAGGTTATGCCCTCGTGATCCAGATCCTCCTCGATGCGCTCCACCTCGTCGGCGGCCCTGCGCTCCTCGGCATTGAGCCTGCGGGAACGGCGTGAACCGCCCTCCGAGGTGCTCCTGGATTTGCTGCGGCGGGAGGGCTTGGATGACTGTTCGGCATCCTCGTCCTCCTCATCCCGTTCGTCGCGCTCATTCTGCTCAGGCCTGGAGACGGGTATAACGGGCTCCTGGAAGAGCAACGACGTCATAGGACGGGGACGGGCGGTGCGGGCGGCACGCGGACGCTCATCCTGCTCCTCAGCCTTCCGGTCTGTCCTCTGGCTGAGCCCCGATGTCAGAGCCTCCACAGCCTCAAGGGCACGTTCCTGACGGTCTTGATCAGGTTCGCCCTCCTGGGCATGCTCCTCGGTGCGTCGGCGGGCAGTAGTACGGCTGCGACGACGAGTAGTCGTCCTGGCAGGCTTGGACTCGCTCTCGTCTTCCTGGGCATCCTGGCTGGAGTGGTCCTGCACGCTCTGATCGGCAGCCTGATCCTCCTTGGACTTGCGGGTGCGGCGGCGACGGGTGGCGGAGGGCTTGGACTCGTCGCCCTCCTCCTTGGCCTTGCGGGAGGTCTTGCGCTTCTCGGCCTCGACCTTCACAGGCACGTCGGCACCGGCCGCGCCGGCCACCCTTACCACACGCCGTCCGGAGCGGCGACGAGTGCCGGAACTTGCAGTCTCTTCAACCTGCCGCCCCTGCCCATCACTGATGGCGGACCGATTATCCTTGGTATCCTCATTCGTATTTTCGGGCACAATGCTCCTTGCGGCACGCCGCCTCGCGCCGCTCTCACGGTCCCGATCCGTCCTCACGCTGCACTCTCACTGCAACCGCGCACCTGCGTACGCCCGATCGAAACGCCTTGGCAAAAAGTCTTCCTGACGCAGGCGGACACCGACGCCCACACGGGTCACTGGGTCTCCGTCCGGGGGGATCAACGCCTACGCTGCAAGTGGTCAGGCAGAACCACCGTCATCTAGTATGTCACAGATCAGCGGTCTTCAGGTCCATTGAGCCATTCGACCAGTATTGCTTCCAGCCGGACCAGGTCATCCAGGGGCACCTGTTCGTCGGCCTTGTGGGCCAGCAGGGGGTCCCCTGCGCCCAGGTTGACGGCTGGTAGGCCAAGGGCTGAAAATCGGGCCACATCGGTCCACCCCAACTTGGCACGAGGCTGCTGGCCCGTGGTCTGGGCAACCAGGTCCGCCAGTGAACGCGCCCAGGGCGAATCCAGTCCAGGACGGGCCGCTGGCGATTCGTCGCACATGCGTACCGAGAACCCCTGGAAGACCCCGCCGCGGGCCATATGCTCGCCATTGCCCAGCTCAGCGCCTGTCCCTTGGCCCATCATCAACTCCTTGGCCTGGGCCAGACTCTTGTCGGGGGCGAACCGGTAGTTGACATGCACCCGGCAGCGGTCGGGAATGACGTTGGTGCCCAGGCCGCCCTCGATCATGGTGGCGTTGAGCCCCTCCCGATAGTCCAGGCCGTCCACCCGCACCGTGGCCGGACGGTACTGCTCCAGCCGATCCAGAATGGGCGCGGCCGCGTGGATGGCATTGCTGCCCATCCAGGCCCGGGCGGAGTGGGCCGCCGTGCCGTGGGTGATCAGGTCGAAGCGCATGGTTCCATTGCAGCCGGCCTCGATGGTGCAGTCGGTTGGCTCGCCGATGATGGCGAAATCACCTTGCACCCAGTCGGGGTGGGCGGCCACCACCCGGCCCAGCCCGTTCAGGTCGGCCTGGACCTCCTCATGGTCGTAGAAGACGAAGGTCAGGTCATAGACCGGCTCCTGCAGGGTGAGCGCCAGGTGAAGAAAGACGGCATCCGAGGCCTTCATGTCGGCGGAGCCCCTGCCGTACAGCACCCGGGATCCAGGGTGGGCGGCGGCCAGGTCGGCGCGGATGTCCGGGTCGCCGGGCTCCAGCCAGCGCGGGGGGAGGTTCCCATCCACGGGTACGGTGTCCAGATGCCCGGCAAGAACGATGCGGTGGGGACGGCCCAGCTGGGTGGAGGCCACGACCGTATCTCCCAACCGTTGGACCAAGAGGTCGGCTCGTGAGGACAGGGCCCTCTGGACGGCATCAGCCAGGGCGCCCTCCTGGCCGCTGACCGAAGGCAGGGCGGTCATGGACTCCAGTATCCTTGCCAAGGCCTGGGCAGGTTCAACCCCCCGGGTGCCGGCGAGAAGATCAATATCCGTCTGTGTGTTCTTGGCCATAGTGCCATGCTAGCGGGCCGGGAATCGCAGATGGACCTGCAGCCGCAAGCATGAGGTCCTAGTGGCACAATAGGGGCGACGGAAGCGGTGGCACTCCGCCTGGGAGGCCGCCGTTCACCATGCGAGACGAGGAGGATGCCGGAGTGCCTGGACTGCTCAGTGCCATGGAGGGGTTCTTCATCATCGGCGTGGTCATCGCCGTGGGCTATGTGGCCGCCCGCTTCCATGTAGGCGGTCCTACAGCACAGCTGGTACTGAACAAGTACTCATTTTTTGTGTCAACTCCCTGCCTGATGTTCGCCATCCTCTCCAAGCAGAAGCTGTCGGTAATCTTCCACCCCAGCATCATCGTGGCCTTCCTGTCGGCGGCGGCCGTGGGTCTGCTTTTCGTGGCTCTGAATGCGACCAGCTTCCACCTGCCGGCCGCCGAAGCCACCATCGGCGCTCTCGACTCCCTGTATTTGAACTCCAATAACATCGGGTTGCCTGTAGCCACCTATATTCTGGGCAATCCCACACTGGTGGCCCCTATCCTGGTCATGCAACAGGCCCTCTTCACCCCAATCGGGCTGACCGTTCTGGACGCGACCACCTCTGGCAAGCTTTCGGTCAAGACCATCCTCAAACAGCCCCTGAAGCAGCCGATCCTCATCGGCTCCATAGGCGGCATAGTGATATCGGCCATTAGCGCCCAGGCCGGCCATTTCGTCATCCCTGACTTCGTCTACAAGCCCATCGACATGATTGGGCAGTCGGCCGTGCCCATGATCCTCATGGCCTTTGGCATGTCCCTGCGGGGTTCGCGACCCATGGGCCGGGGCACTGACCGTCGTGCCACCCTTTGTGCTGTGATCCTGAAGAATCTGGTCATGCCCATGATCGCCTACCTGCTGGCCCGGTTCATGATGGGCTTCAGCGGGTCGGAGCTGTACGGGTGCGTGGTTCTGGCGGCCCTGCCCACCGGCCAGAACGTCTACAACTACGCCGCCCGGTACGAGGTGGGAACCACCTTCGCCAGGAACGGCATCCTGTTGAGCACGATCACCTCGCCCGTGATCATCGCTCTGGTTGCTCTGCTCCTGAGCTGATGCGCCCAGGCAGGCTGCCTACTCAGCCTTCGGCTGCCAGAACCTCCAAGCGTTGCCTGAAGTGCGGCCAGTCCTGTCCGAAGGCCTTCAGAAGGGGCAGGTCCGCGACCTTGTCCAGGTCCACCCATTCCAGGGCAATGCTCTCATCGTCATTCATGCGGGGATCGACTTGGTGGCCGGAACGCTCGAAGGCCAGTATGGTCGTGTAACCCCAGGGGCCGTGGTCCTCCAGGTAGGAGCCCACCACCTGAATGTCCTCCGGGCGGATGTTGGCTTCCTCATAGCTCTCGCGCAGGCCGCCCTCCAAGGGATTTTCCCCGTCGGAGATGGCGCCGCCCGGCACACCCCAGGTGCCGCCCTCGGCGCTCCAGCGTGCCCGGTGCTGCAAAAGCACACTGACCGGCGCGCCCGTGCGGGCATCACGCCGGGCCAGCAAAACGCCGGCAGCCCCGTTGAGCCCCCAGTGTCGCTTGCCGCAGGCGCAGTCCACCCACCCGTCGCCGGGCTGATGGACGTTCTCCACGGGAGCGACCAGTCCCTCAGGGCCATGCATCGATCCATCAGTCTGCTGCCGCTCGGGCATGACTCGTTCGGCCCACAGGTCAGGCCAGGAGACGCCCAGCTCCTGGGCCAGGGCGCGTAGGGTGGGCATACTCAATCCCATCACTCCACTGGGATCACCCTCGATGCCCTGGATGAAGGCGCTGCCCAATCCCTCCAAGGTGAAGGATCCAGCCACCTCAAGGGGTTCGCCTGTGGCTACATAGGCCTGCATGGATGCCCGGTCATAGTCTCCGAAGGTCACTTGAGCACTGCTGACCGCCCGGACCTTTCGTCCGGTGGCCAGATCGATCAGACAATGACCGGTGACCAGGGTACCTGTTTGGCCGCGCATGGCCATCAACCGCTCCATAGCATGTTCTGGCTTGTGAGGCTTGCCCATGACAGCCCCGTCCATGCTGAACAGCGAGTCACACCCCAACAGGAGGGGCCCGCGCCCGGCGCCGATCATCCCGCCCCAGGCCCCAATGACCCGGCTCATGGGATCCCGGGAGGATGCACCTGAATCACCCTGGCTCAGAGGCCTGAACGTAACCAGATCGCCCCGGGATCGTCTTTCGGCATCCTTGACGGCATCCAAGGTCGCTTGGACAGCCGAAGCCTTGGCCTCAGCCAAGACACTGACCCGTTCGCACACATCCAGGTCATCCAGGCGACAACCCAGTTTACGGGCCCGTTCCGCAAGCACAGCCGGCTCATCGACCTTTGAGGGTCGAATGATGGGGTCAATGCCGGCCTGGACCAGAAGCCGCCGCCTGGATGGAGAGGATGATGCCAGGATCAGCGGGATATGCCTGTCTTCAGTGTTCACGATTGCCTTCCTGGTCCCGTTCCACCTGGACCCCCTGGCAGTCCACGTCCAAGGACAGGATCCGCCAGCGACCGGAATCCAGATAGTCCCTGGCAAGGGTCCGCAGCTCATTTTCGGCATCCCCGTAGTGCAGGACGATAATGCAGGGTCCAGCCCCTGAGACGGCCGCCGCATAGCCCTGACGACGCAGGAGCTGCAGGAGCTTGGTGGAGGACGGCATGAGCCCGGCCCGGTATGGCTGATGGAGTCGATCCTGGGTAGCTACAAAGAGCAAGGAGTTAGCTTCGGCAGCCTGCCCGATCGTCTCGGTCCCCAGGTCATCCAGTGACCCTGGGTTCAGCGCGCCGGGAATCAGGGCCGCCCGAGAAAGGTTGTGGACAGCATCCGCATAAGGCACCCTGTTGGGCAGGGCCTGTCGGGCCTTCTGTGTGGACAGATGGGCGCCGGGAACGAAAACCGTGGCCTTGATGGCCGGGTCCACCTTGTAGCGCAGGGTGTGGTAGCCGCCTTCCAAGGGCGCGCCCCCGGCTATGGGCAGGGAACCCACCCCCTCGCCAGTGGCCAAATCATAGGAGACGGTCAGTCCCCCGTAAACGGCAGGCGCCACGTTGTCGGGATGCCCCTCGATCTGGGCGGCCAGTGCAAATACGGCATCACGGCGCAGGGGACCGGCGTGGGCGAAGGCAGCAGCAGCCGCAATCCCGGCCACGATGGCCTCAGCGCTGGATCCCAACCCCCTGGCCTGGGGGATACGATTGACGGCTCTCATGATGAAGCCGAACCGTGGCAGTCCAAAGACCTGGCAGGCCCGCCGGAATGCGGAAACAACCAGGTGGGTCTCGTCTCGGGGCAGGGTCCGCTCTCCCTCGCCTTTGATGACGACATAGGCGGTGGTGTCGCCCGGGTCAACGGAACGGGTGAAGACGATCTCGTCATGGTAGTTCAGCGCCAGACCGACTGCATCGAAACCCGAACCCAGGTTGGCGCTGGTGGCTGGCACACGCACCCGGACAGTGGATGGGCCCTCTGTGACTGCGGTCATCACTGGGCCTGCCGATCGAATACGCGCAGGATGGAGGCCTGACCGGTGACCGAGTCGAAGGTGGAGATCCGCTTGACCACCTGCCGCAGGGTCACCTCGTCGCATAGATGGGTGACCACGCGCAACTGCTGGATCTCGCCGCTGTAGCCCGGGTCATGCAGGGTGGGCTTGATGTCCTGGTTGACTCCGTTGATGGAAATGCCCGCCTCGGAGAAGACCTGGGCAATGGCCGCCAGCACGCCAGGCTTGTCGTGGATCAGAAAGCGGACAGCAAAGGCGGCCCGGGATGCATCCAGCGGAGCCATGGGGATGTTGGCGTACATGGGGATTCCCGGACCCATGCCATGCTGGACGATGTGGCGTGCCTCGGTGACCACGTCCCCCACAACGGCTGATGCTGTGGGCGCTCCGCCGGCACCCCGACCGTAGAACATGAGATCGTCGGCGGCCTTGGCGGTGACGAAGACCGCGTTGAAGCTGCCATGGACCGAGGCCAGAGGGTGGCTGTCGGGGATCAGCGCCGGGTAAACCCGGGCGGAGATGCCCTGCTCCCCGCGTTCAGCCACAGCCAGAAGCTTGATGACCCTGTGCTCGGTCTGTGCGGCCGCAATATCATCGGCGGTGATGGCGCGGATGCCCTCCACAGGGACATCATCCAGGCGCACATCGGTGTGGAAGGCCAGCGTAGCCATAATGGCGGCCTTGGCGGCCGCATCCAGCCCGTCCACATCGGCAGTGGGGTCCGCCTCAGCGAAGCCCTTGGCCTGGGCATCGCGCAGGGCCTGGTCGAATTGAAGACCCTTGGTGGTCATCTCATCCAGAATGTAATTGGTGGTCCCGTTGACGATGCCTACCAGACTGGTGATGCCGTCGCCCACCAAGGACTCGCGCAGGGGCCGCACGATGGGGATGGCTCCGCCCACAGCCGCTTCGAAGTAGATGTCGACGCCCCGTTCTTCGGCGGCCCGGTAGAGCTCAGGGCCGTGCTGGGCCAGCAAGGCCTTGTTGGCGGTGACCACACTGGCGCCGGACTCGATGGCCTTGAGCAGCAGGGTGCGGGCCGGCTCGATCCCGCCGATCAGTTCGATGACGATGTCCGCCTTAGTGACTAAGTCGGCTGAGTCTGTGGTCAGCAGGGACGGATCAATCCAATCAGCCTTGACCTTGTCAGGATGGAGGACGGCGATACCTACCAGCTGCAGGGGACGGCCCACTCGACTGGCCAGATCCTGGCTCTGCTCCACCAGGAGGCGGGCAGTCTGTGAGCCCACGGTCCCAGCCCCCAGAAGTGCTACGCGGATGGGCCTGACGGCCTCCTGCTGCTGCATGCGTTCAGGCATATGGTCCTCCATCCGCCCCAACGGGGCCTGTCTCCGGGTGTTGCTCCATCTTAGAAAGCCAATCCGACACCCCTACCCCAGCGGCTGGTTCCATCCGAGGGCGAGTCTCATCCCTGGTCCAAGGCCAGCAGATCATCCATGGTCTGCCGCCGTAGCATCAGCTGGGCACCAGACTGGTCCAGGCCCACCACAGGGGGAATCAAAGCCTGGTTGTAGTTACTGGCCATGGTCCGTCCGTAGGCGCCGGTCACCGGTACCAAAATCAGGTCACCACGGCGAATATCCGCGGGCAGAGGCACATCCTGCACCAGGATATCCCCCGATTCACAGTGCTTGCCCACCACACGGGCCTGGATCCGGTCCACGCTGCCATGTCGGTTGGCAAGGACAGCGGTGTACTCGGCTCCATACAGGGCCGGACGAATGTTGTCACTCATGCCGCCGTCAACCGAAACGTAGGTGCGCACGCTTCCGTCAGACAGGGGAACGGGCTTGACGGTGCCCACCCGGTACAGGCTCATGCCACATGGGGCCACGATCCAGCGGCCGGGCTCGAAGGCGATGACCGGCATGGGCATGCCCAAGCGGCGGTTGATGGCGGCCATGTCAGCCCCCAGGCTGGTCAGGGTCTCGTCCAGGTCCATCCGATCCTCATCTGGAGTGTAGGGCACGGAGAAGCCGCCCCCCAGATCAACCTCAGGCATCAGGTATCCGTCGGTGGCCCAGAAGGTATGCCGCAGGAGCATCATGCGCCGGGCGGCCTCGATGAAGGCCGAAGAGTCATGGATCTGAGAGCCGATATGGGTATGGATGCCCACCAGCTCCAGTTCCCGCTCATAGGAACGAATCTCCTTGAGCAGGGCGATAGCCGGTCCGTCGGCTAGAGCGGACATGGCTTTGATCCGGGCAGGATCGGCAGGTTCAGCAGGCTCGTTGGCAACCGAATACAGTGCCGAAGACGACGGGGAGACCACAGAATCACCAGGAGCCGAAGAGCTGTCATTCTTCGTGGCCGCCGGAGTCGCTGCCCCAGCCTGCCCTGAGGACCCAGGCTCAGCGCCCAGGTCCAGCAGACTCACGTCGGTGCCCTGGGGCAGCAGGGGGATGCCAAACTTCTGATCCTCGTGTGCGGTGGAAATGTACTCGTGACCGCCGGCGTGCACCCCCACGGTCACCCGGAGCATGACCTTGGCGCGACGGCCCTGTGCCCTTGCAGCAGCGGCGATTCGGGCAGGCTCGTCGGGCGCATCGATAACGATGGCCCTATAGCCCTCCCTCACAGCCAGGTCGATCTCCTGGTCGGACTTGTTGTTGCCGTGCAGGACCAGACGGCGGCCAGGGGCGCCGGCAGCCTGAGCAATCAGCATCTCGCCCAGGGAGCAGGTATCAATATCCAACCCCTGGCGCAGCATGATCCGCACGGTCTCCTTGCTAAGGAAGGCCTTGCCCGCGTAACTGACCCTGGTGGTCGCACCGCCCAGGTCTCGCAGAGCCGCCTGGCGGAAGGCCGAGGCCCGTTCCGCCATCATCGCGGTGTCCATCAGATACATGGGGGTGCCGTAACGCTTGGCCAGATCTTCCATAGAGCACCCGTGCATGCTCAGCATGCCCTCATGGTCCTGCTGCAGAGCCTCGGGCCAGAACCCATCGGACCCCAACCCGCACATCCCTGTCTCCATCAACGACCTCCCGGTGACCTTCAGGCTTACATACGGTCCGGGGCCTGGACGCCCAGCAGCTCCAGACCATTGGCGATGACCTGCTGCACAGCGTCATTGAGCCGCAGACGTGCCGACGCACGGGCTGGCTGTGGATTCCTGTCCTCGTCCTGGTCCAGATCTTTACGGCCGGTGGGTTCCATGGGCACCACGCGCTCCAGGTTGTACCAGCGGTGATAGACCCCAGCCAGCTGCTCCAGGTAGTGGGCCACCCGATGGGGAGCCTTCTGGTCGCCTGCAGTCTGAACCACATTGGGATAGAGGGCCAGGACGCCCAGAACATCGTTGTCGGCAGCGGTGTCCAACAGGGACAGGTCGGCGCCGGACCGGTCGATGCCCGCCTGGGCTGCGTTTCGATCCACATTCCTGGAGCGGGCGTGCGCGTACTGCACGTAGTAGACAGGGTTGTCGTTGGTGTGCGAAGCCAGCAGGTCCAGGTCGATGTCCACGCTCTGGTTGTAGTCAGTGCGGGCCAGGGAATACCGGGCGGCATCCACACCCACGGCATCCACCAGATCGTCAATGGTGACCACGTTGCCTGCCCGTTTGCTCATGCGCACGGCCTGACCGTCCTTGATGACGTTGACCATCTGGCCGATCAGGATCTGCATGTTCACACCTGGGGTGTCCCCGAAGGCTGCGCAGATGGCCATCATCCGGCCGATGTAGCCGTGATGGTCGGCGCCCAGCATGTAGATGGCCTCGTCGCAGGGATCCTTGGGCCTGCGTCGCTTGTTCAGATAGTAGGCGATGTCGGCCGCCACATAGGCTGCGTGGCCGTCGGACTTGATGATCACCCGGTCCTTGTCGTCGCCGTAGGTGGTGGAGCGGAACCAAGTAGCCCCGTCCTTCTCGAAGATGTCGCCCTTGGCCCGCAGCTCATCAATGGCCCGGTCCACCTGGCCGGACTCATACAGGCTGTTCTCATGGAACCAGACATCGAAGTTGACCCGGAAGTCACGCATGGACTGCTGGATCTCGGCGAACATCATGGGCACGGCCCGGGTGCGGAAGGCCTCGCGCTGGGGGCTGTCACCTTCGGCGCCGTCCTCGTCCTGCACCCTGGGCATAGCCAGGATGTCCTGCCCCTGGTCGGCGGCTTCCTTGACTACCCGCGAGGCAATCTCGTCAATATACGAACCCTTGTAGCCGTCAGCAGGCACGGGCTCGCCGTGGGCCGCCGCCACCAGCGAGCGGGAGAAGCGGTCGATCTGCGTGCCGTGATCATTGAAGTAGTACTCCCTGACCACCTTGGCGCCGTTGGCCTCCAGGACCCGGGCCATGGAGTCGCCCACAGCCGCCCAGCGTGTGCCGCCGATATGGATGGGGCCCGTAGGGTTTGCCGAGACGAATTCCAAATTGAGCGTGCGTCCGCTCAGATGATCGTTGCTTCCGAAGGCGGATCCCGCATCCAGGACCGCATCAACCACAGCAGCCGCCGAGGCCGAATCCAAGGTTATGTTGATGAAGCCGGGCCCGGCCACATCCACCTGGGCGATCCCATCGGCCTCTCGTAGGGCCTCAGCCAAGGCCTGCCCCAATTCGGCAGGCCTCATGCCAGCCTTCTTGGCCAGCTGCATGGCGATGTTGGTGGACCAGTCCCCGTGGGAGCGGTCCTTGGGACGCATAACCGCCAGATGGTCGGCATCAGGAACCATGTCGGGCTCCAGGTTTCCCAGGCGGCCCGACTGGGCCATCTGGACGGCGGTCGAAGAGATGATACGGGCAAGTGCTTCAGGACTCATGCCCTCAAGTCTAGCGACGGCGGGGACCAGCAACCGACCTGTCTCAGGCCAGGGCCACGACCTCGATCTCGACCAGGGCCCCCTTGGGGATGTCCGCGCCACCGAACGCCACGCGGGCCGGCCGCACCGAGCCGATGAAAACCTGGGAGTAGGCCTGATCCACCTCGGTGAAATCCTCCACACGCCGCATAAGGATGGTGGCTTTGACCACCTTTTCCATGCCGGTGCCGGCTGCATCCAAGATGTTCTTGACGTTCTTCAGAGCCTGGGTAGCCTGGTCAGCAGCAGTACCCTCCACCAGCTCGCCGGTGTCCGGGTCGATGCCCAGCTGTCCGGAGACAAAGACAAAGCCCCCGGCCTTCACAGCCTGACTGTAAGCCCCCAAAGCCTGAGGCGCATATGGCGTGCCGATCTCTTCCGGTCCATCTTCCATGAGTCCGTCCTTTCTTCAGGTCCGCCGCACCCATGTCGGGCCGAAGCCCCGGGCGGACACCGTCCACTATAGGAGTGCCCGCCCGGCAGAAGCGGTACCAGTCTCAGCCCTTGCGAGCCTCCTGACCCATCCAGTAGGCCAGGGAGCGCAGGTCGCCGGCCTCGTAGGTCTTGACGAATTTCTCGACCTGGTCCGGATCCGAGCAGGTCTCCGGGAACCGCATGTAGCGGGTGTCCAGAGGGCTGGCTCCTGTCAGCTTGATGTCGATGACCGAAGACCTGTCAGCCTTGCGGGCCTCGGAGAAGGCGTGGCGCGCATCGGCCACCGTGCGCACAGTGAAGCCCAAGGCACCCATGCCCTCGCCGACCTTGGCCCAGTCGGTATCGGGCAGGTCCACTCCGCTCAGAGGCTGATGGCTGTCATCGCGCTGCTCGGCCTCGATGTAGCCCAAGGATTGGTTGGAGAAGACCACGTTGATGACCGGGGCATGGTACTTGAGCTGGGCCAGCACCTCCTCGCCGAGCATGGCGAATCCGCCGTCGCCGCTCAGGGAGTAGACGGTCGATTCCGGATGCTCCAGCTTGGCAGCCAAGGCGGCCGGCACGGCATAGCCCATGGTGGCGTGCTTGCCGGAGACAGTCCAGCGGTTGGTGGGCTTCAGGTGCAGCAGACGCAGGAAGTCGATGTCCACATTACCCACGTCGGGGATGACAATGTCATTGTCCTCAAGCTGCTCATCGATGATGTGGTAGACGGGCTCGGGCCTCAGGGGCGTGCGGGTGTCTTCGTTAAAGGAGGCCAGCCACTTGTCCCAGTTCTCTTTGCTGCGCAGGCAGGCCCTGTAGAAGACGGATTCCTTCTGGTCCTGGCCGGCGGCGGTTATCGCCTTGAGGGCCTCGCGGGCATCGGCCTGGATGGCCAGGACCACGTTGGCCTGGAAGCGCTTGCCCAGCTTGACAGGGTTCAGGTCGATCTGGATGACCTTGGTGTTGGGAGTGACGAACATGGACCCGAAGGGGTTGTCCGAACCCACCCAGACCGTCAGATCCGAAGTGTAGATGGCCTCCGTGGCGGTCTTGGTGGCCACACGGCCGGCCGACTGCAGGTAGGCAGGATAGGTGTCCTCTACGATCCCCTTGGCCGGGAATGTGGAAACCATGGGCATCTTGAAACGCTCGGACATGGCGACCAGTTCATCGCGGGCCCCGGCAGCGCCTTGGCCGAAGTAGAGCAGCGGGGCCTTGGCGGACTGAATGATTTCAACTGCCTTGCTGACCTGGTCGGCCGCGGGCTTCAGCGGCTCCGGCTTGCGGAAATTAGGCGCAGATGCCACCGGGCGGTCGTTAATCTCGGCCCAAGCCAGATCCTTGGGAATGATGACCACGGAGACCCCGTGGCTGGCATAGGCGCGGCGGATGGCCTCATCCACCAGGGCCGGCAACCCCTGAGCGTTGGTGGCGGCCCGGGCGAATACGGCCACATCGGTAAAGATAGGCACCTCGTCCATGGCCTGGAAGAAGTCCATGTTCATAAAAGCCTGGGGCACCTCACCCACCAGGGCCAGCACCGGCACGCCGTCCTCACGGGCATCGTAGAGGCCGTTGAGCAGGTGGACCGCACCAGGGCCAGACGAGCCGAAGCAGACACCAATCCGGCCAGTCAGCTTGGCCTCGCCGGCGGCAGCCAGGGCTCCGGCCTCCTCATGACGGACCTGGATGAAGTCGATGCGCTCGCGTTCGTTGTGGATGGCGTTCATCATAGAGTCGAAGGAACCGCCGGGCAGGCCATAGATGCGCGGCACCCCCCACTGCTCCAGGACGTGAAGGACAGCATCCCCTGCATTGATTCGATTGGCCATGTGAACTCCTTTGCTTCACCGGGGAAAGGATGCTCCGCCACAACGCGGAAACGTCAGTCCTCCCCGACGTTCGGTCTTACCCTTTCACTATGGCACCTGAGAAGGAAGACACGAGCGGGCCAAGGGCCATGTTCCTCAAAAGCTTAGTGATTCACCACACATATCGTGACGCATAGCGTGCGCTTGTTTCATCCAGCGAGTGCCATAATCATGATCCTGTGCACGATGACAGACGGGAATCGTATAAAGAAACCCCCCGCGATCTTCCTTGCCGCAGGGATTTCATCCTGGTGGGCTCGAAGGGATTCGAACCCTCGACCTTCTGTTCCGGAGACAGACGCTCTATCCGCTGAGCTACGAACCCGACAGCCACCTTCCAGTGGACAACAGAGACCATACTAGGACACTTTGCGCATTTTCGCACCCATGCGCGTCCTGACGTGTCGGTCCGGCTCCAGCCACTCTCGGCGTGTTGCCGCAAGATTCCGGGCGTTTCATAGGTATCGTGATGGCAAGGCCTCGTGCCACCGCCCCGGTTGCGCCATTGCATCCTCATGCGGTGGCGCGAAGCCGCCAACATTCCCGGATGATCTTCTCTCGGGATAATTTACACTGTAGTTCCTTCACCCGGCCATCACAAGCGGCCTTCACATACCTGGACCATGAAACGGGCTGTGGACAGCAAATGGTGGCAGCAACCGGCCTACCGTACCATGGGAAGCATGGCCATGGATGAGGACGAGGACGATTTCGAGTTCGAACGCAGATTCTTCTGCCGGAACCTTCCTCGGGAGCTGCTCAGGGAGAGCCGACCGACCCTGATCGTGCAGAGCTACTACGTGCATGAGGACAACTTTGCCCTTCGTGTGCGTCTGCAGGGCCAGGTGGATCCAGTGGTACCCATGACGGCCCGGACCGATGCCCTCCACACTCTGCTTGAGGAAGGCGACCACTTCGACGCTGCCTCAATGACAGCCAAGGGGCCCTCCGTCGGCGGCACCCGCTACGAGGCCGAAAGGGCCATCGATCCGGGAATCGCCCTGGAACTGATTCTGCGCGGCGGCATTCCCATCGTCAAGAACCGGTATGGGGTCTGGCTGGACGAGGACTGGTGGAACCTGGATGTCTTCGGAGACGGCAACGCTCCCCTGGTGGTGGCCGAAGTGGAGCGGACCGGCCCGGTGACCGACCTGACCATCCCCGACTTCTGCGCCACGGAGATCACCGACGACCCGCGGTTCTCCAATGACGGTCTGGCTGACCACCCATTTGGCGACTGGGCGACCGACTTCGACCGAGAGTTGAAGGCCAGCGGACCGCGCTTCCTGACCAACTTCGACGGGAACCGCGAGTCCTGACCCAGGACCGGTTCAGGCCGGTACGCGGCAACCTAAATCAGTACATCAGCGTGGACAAACGGCGACGGGCCTTGGCCAGCCGAGGATCGGTCGGTTCAGGAATAACGAAGTACTCCAGCAGACGGCGACGGATGGGATCGGTCTGATCCCGGTGCCCGGCCAGAAAGTCCAGCAGGCGATCAAAGGCATCCTGGATCTGGCCGCCGATCATGTCCACATCGGCCACATCCAACTGGGCCTGCAGGTCGTCAGGGGCATCTGCAGCCGCCTGACGGACCTTACGGACATCGGCCTGGGCCGACCGGGCCATCAGCAGGCACTTGGCCTGTTCACGCTTGGCCAGGTCGTCGGTCGAGTCGGCCTGAACCAGCTTGTCATAAGCCTCGGCTGCAGCTGCATAGTCGCCCTCTTGGGCCAGTCGGTGGGCCTCCTGATGGGCAGGAGGGATGGCATCAGCCGCTGCTTGTCCAACCTGCTCGTCCTGCCCCTGGTCGTTGGTCTCCTGGTAGGGGGCGCTGCCAGTGATACCGGTCTTCTGCGCCATCTGGACCACCTGTGGGATGAGCTGATCGGTGATCTGGTTCATCTCCTCATCGGTGGGCAATCCTTGCAGGATGGGCATGGGCCTGCCGGCCAACAGGGCAAAGAGGGCCGGGGCATCCTGCACCTGGAAGGTCTGGGCGATCTGCGGATTGGTCGCGATGTCGATACGGGAGAGCTGAATGCGCCCCTCCAGGGCGTTGACGGCCTGGGCCAGGCGTGTGGCCAGGGGGAAGAGGCGGTCATCGGTGGGCACCCAGAGCAGAATCAGAATGGGGAAGGTGGCAGAGGTCTGAACCATGGCCTGGAAACTGGCCTCGGTTGTATCGATAACGTAGCCGCCGGCAGCGGGCGCCCCTCCCTGCTGGCCTGGCTCGGCATCAACCTGGTGCTTGAGCGCGCCCAGGTCGACTGCTCCTGCCAGCGAGACGCCCGGCTGCCCCTGCCCGTTTTTGTTCGCCATGTCAGTCCTCCTTAACCTGGCGGCCGCCGACTGCAGCTTCGGTCCGCCCTCGAATGCAAACTCCTGGAAGCCAATCTAGTCTAAAGTCCGGGCTTTCACCTAGCGCAATCCCGCCGTTCAGACCGCTTCCACCTTGATGGGCTCGCGCTCGGCGCCCACGGCCCTGATGGGCTCGTGCGAATCCGCCGAGGGCACGTAGAGGGCGATCACGTTGACATAGGTGACCTTCATAGTGCTGGTGGGCTTGCCCTGTCCAAAGAGGGCCTTCTCGGCATCCGAGGCGGGCGAGGACTCGCGGCCCTCACCCGCCTGCCTGGTCCAGACCGAATCAATCCGGGCCACGACCAGGTCGCCCCCATCGGAAGAGTGCATGACCCGCAGCTGCCCCTGTGCCGGGGTGAAGGTCTGCGACTGGCTGCCCTTGTTGGCTTCGATTCCCTGCTGAACCACCTGAGTCAGCGTACCCAGAGAGTTGCGGAAGTCATCCTGGGCGAACTCCTTGGCATACTTGCTGCCCTGGGGGTTCTGCAGGAGGTCGGCATAGCGGCGCACCGCCTCCACCGGCGTAGCCTTGAGACCCTGATCGTCGCCCTGACCCATCCTGGCGCCGATGGTGGCTACCGGGAACTTGGGCAGCTGGGCTCCTTGGAAGAGCCGTGCCACACCCCAGAGCTTATAGTTCTCATGGGCGGACTCCTGGTCCAGAACCAAGAGGCGCTTGGACTGCTGATCCTGCGTGGTGGTGGTAATCGAGAAGACTGAGCGCGGCCAGCCCGGATCGCCGGGAATGACCGTCTGGGCGATGGTGGTAGGGATGGCCGTCTTGGGATCCAGCTGCCCGGTGGCCTTGGCTATGGTCAGCTCGCTGGTGCGGATCTCCAGCTGGGGACCGCTGACTCGCTGGTCCAGCCCGGCCGGATCCTTGGCCTCATTGGCCCGGTCCAGAACAGCCCCGATGCTCTTGCGGATGCGGGCCTCCTGGGCCGGGGTCAGGTTGGGCGCAGGAGCAGTGGTTGCAGTGCTCTGAGGCTCGGTTCGGCTGGCCTGGGGAACCTGCCCCTCGCAGGCGGACAGCCCCGGCAGAAGGCCCAGGGACAAGGCCAGCGCCGCTGCAACCCCTACCCTGTTCATCGGTTTGTTCATACTCATTGGCGCTCCTCCTCCCCCTCGTGGGCAAGCCTGGCCAGGTAGGAGGCCATCTCCTGGCTGCTGATGACCCTGGTGGCCGACATATCATCGGCTCCTCGGTCGCCGCTGACGGTAGGGCCGTCGCCATCCTCCTGTTGGTCAGCGACCAGGTTCCGATTGCGCGGATCAATCACCACGGGTGGCCTGGGCGGGGGTCCTGGATCCCCCTGCCGCGCCTGTCCGCGAGCGTGACGCAGGCGTCGGCCTGAAACCGAGCTATGCCGATTTCCGAGACCAGGCAGAATGGCGCTGCCCAGGGCCTGAGCCACACTGACCTCGGGAGTCTCTTCAGCCTCTTGTTCAGGTTCGGTCTGCTTGCGGCGCTTGACCGGATCCATGGCGAAGACTGTTGCTGAAAGAACGGCCAGCAGGGCCAGCAGCCCGCCGGCAAAATAGAAGGGCATGGCGAAGTTGGGCAGCCTGTCCCGCTGCCAGAGCATTTCCAGACCCAGGGAATGGGAACCCTGAGGAACCGCCACCAGCAGGACGGCCTGCGGATCGTCGGTCTTCAGGGACATGGACACGTCGTTGTCGGAGCAGGTGACCTGTTTCCACATGTCCGAATCCTGAAAAGCCACGCCCTGATTACTTTTGACGGCCTTGCCGGGGCTGGTGTCCCTGCCGACGGACAGGGTGTGCCAATCATCCAAACCTCTCACACGTGCCACATCTTGCCCGGCCGTCCAACCAGCTGCATCCTTGGCCGTGGTCAGGGCCATACAGACGGTAGGCTTCTGTGAATTCGAATCTGCGGACGCGGCAGTTCCATTCGATGTTACATCCACTCGCATGGTCACTTTGCTGTCCACCAGGGGAAGCACGCCTGGATCGGTCACCACATAGGCTGCCTTCGTACGCGCATGCGCATCCACATGAGCCGAAGGCTTCCAGACCGTGGCGTTGAAAATACCCAGCACAATGGCCGTTACAGCCAGCAGTCCGAAGATGGGGGTGACGATGCCGCGCATGATCGTGCTATGACGCGATGGCTTTTCAGGCCGCGTCATCTCATCTTTTTCCTCGGATACTCGCTCCATATTATCGACATTCTACCGTCGGCTCCCTATGATCTGGTTCCAAGCACAGGGAAATCACCCATAAGCCCTAAACTGTTCTTCTATGACCATCATCGCAAGGAAATCAGGCAGCAAGCGTCTGCTGGGCGCCATGACGGCTCTGGCCCTATGTCTTGGGCTGTCAGCCTGCAGCGGGAAATCTGACGGGGACGCGCACGCGGGCGACACCATGCAGGGCGTATCAGCCAATGGCAAACTTGGCAGCAAGCCCGACATCAGTTTCAAGACCCCCTTCAAGGTCGAGAACCAGGCTCATCAGGTCATCCAGGAGGGCAACGGCGAGGTCATCCGCGACGGGGATCGTGTATGCACAAGGAGCCTGGCCCTGGATGCCAAGACCGGCAAGGTGCTCAACTCCACCTGGGACAAGAGCAGTCCGGAGTGCTCGATCGTCATCAGCAAGAAATCCATCCCGGCATACTACGACACCTTCAAGGGCCTCAAGGTCAACTCCACCGTGGCCGTGGGCATCGATGAGTCAGGCTCCGGCAGCAGCCAGGCGACCGACTCCTATATCATGGCCCTGACCTTCGTCTCCCGGTCCAAGAACCTGACCCGCGCCCAGGGACAGAAGGTGACCGATCTGCCCAGCGACCTGCCCAAGATCAGCCTGGACGACAAGGGCAAGCCCTCCCTGGATCTCAACGGATACAAGCCCGAGGCAGGATTGGTCGTCCAGCCCCTGATCAAGGGCAAGGGGGCCAAGGTCGGCCAGCATCAGAGCGTCAGCGCCAACTACACCGGCTGGCTGGCCTCCAACGGCAAGCAGTTCGACTCCTCCTGGGACCGGGGACAGCCCAGCGATTTCAGCCTGGACCAAGTGGTCAAGGGCTGGCAGCAGGGTCTGGCAGGCCAGACCGTGGGCTCTCAGGTTCTTCTGGTCATTCCGCCCGACCTGGGCTACGGCAGCCAGAAACAGCAAAGCATCCCGGCCAATTCAACCCTGATCTTTGTGGTTGACATCCTTGCCGCCTACTGATTCGGCAATCCATCGAGTCAGATGACAGGGCCCGCACCCATCCAGTCGCATTAGGATGGGTGCGGGCCCTGTCATAAGCCAAACGGCCAGGTCAGTCCTTGCCGCCCTCGACCACAATCTCGTCGGGGTTGGCCTCACTTCCATAGACCGGCTCCAGAGTCTTGCGGTAGTCCTCATGGAAGAACCGCTCCTGGCCCAGTTTGACCAGCTCTTTGTTGATGTAGTCCAGCAAAGGCTTGTTCCCCTTGCGCACGGCCGGGGCGATGACAGCCTCATCCCCAAGCTTGGTGATGCCCACCGAGAAGCCCTTGTTGGCCTTGGCCCAGGCCAGCACCTCGGTGTTGTCCGTACTCATGGCGTCGCCACGGTGGTCCAGCAGAGCGTTGTAGGCATCGGCGTACTGGTCGTACTTCTGCAGCTTGACTTCCGGGTAGTGCTGCTCGAAGTAGGGCTCAGCCGTGGTCCCCTTGGCGATGATCAGAGTCTTGCCGTTCAACTCCTTGACATCTTTAATCGGCGCCGAATCCGGGGAGACCACGCCCAGGAAGACCTTCATATAAGGCTTGGCGAAGTCCACCTTGCGAGCGCGATCATCGGTGACGGTGAAGTTGGCCAGAACCACGTCCACCTTGTTGCTGGACAGCACATCCACACGGGCGGCCGGGTCCACCGAGGTGTATTCGGGTTTGACGCCCAGATCCTTGGCCAGGCGCTCGGCCAGGACCACATCGTAGCCCTGGTTCTTGCCGTCCTTATCCACGTAGCCGAAGGGGGCCTTGTCAGTGAAGACCGCCACCTTGAGTTTTCCGGACTTGGTGATCTGCTCCGGGGTGCGTGCAGACCCGGATGCTGCCGAGGAGCCGGAGCTGCTTGCTGAGCCGCTTCCAGCGTCACTGGGGGCGGCCGCCGAAGGGCCGCAGGCCGCCATGGAAGCCATCATCGCGATCGTCGCCCCCGTGGCCAGCGTCGCCCGTATCAATCGGTTCACTACCCTTGCGGTCATGATCCCTCTTTTCCTCTTATCTTTCCAATGGCCGCCCCTGGAGGCGGTTCCGGCGAATACCACCGGACGAATATGCGAAGTCCTCATCAAGACTCCTGATCCTGGTCCTGATCCCGCCTGCGCTCATAGGTGAAGGTAGACAGGAAGCGTTGCGCCCGGTCACTGGCCGGGTGAGTGAAGAAGGCCTCCGGATCGTCGGACTGTTCAACCAGTGAGCCTCCATCCAGGAGGACGATGTGGTCGGCGATACCCCTGGCGAAAGCCATCTCGTGGGTGACGATCATCATGGTCAGCCCCTGGTCGGCCAGTTCCAGAATGACCTGGAGGACCTCGCGTACCATCTCCGGATCCAGAGCAGCCGTCACCTCATCGAAGAGCATGATCTCGGGATGGAGAATCAGCGCCCGGCAGATGGCCACCCTCTGCCGCTGGCCGCCCGAAAGCTGGCTGGGCCAGGCATCCCGGCGGTCGGCCAGACCTACCCGGTCCAGCAATTCCAGAGCCTCCTGACGTGCCTGGTCCCGCTTGCGCTTCTGGACCAAGACGGGCGCCAAGGTCACGTTATCCAGAACGGTCCTATTGGGAAAAAGATCGTAGCTCTGGAAGACCATGCCGATCCTGGTACGCAAGTCGGAGCTGCGACTGCCCGACATAAGGCCGCCAGGACCTCCGCTGCGCTTGCCCAGGGGGTGGCCGGTCTCCACCACCTGATCGTCCAGAATGATGCGGCCGCCCTGTATGGGCTCCAGTCCGGCTATGGTGCGCAACAGGGTGGACTTGCCTGAGCCTGAGGGGCCCAGGACAACAAAGACCTTCCCCTTGAGCACCTGGAATGAGATGTCATTGAGCACAGGGCTCTGCGCCTGCGGATACTGCTTGACCAGATGCTCCACGGTCAGCACCGCCCGTTCCTCCTGGTCATCCTGTGGCTGGTTCGCCGTCGTTTGCCCCTCAGTCATGGGCCCACCTCTTTTCCAGATGCCGGGCTGCCAGAGACAGGGGCCAGCAGATAAAGAAATACATGAAGAAGATCACCCCGTAAATCCACAAGGTCGCTTGAGGATAAGCGAATCGGTTGGCATCGATGATCTGCTGGCCGACCTTGATGACCTCAATGACGCCCAGCAGGGCAGCCAGAGAGGTGGTCTTGACGATCCTGGTGGCCAGGTTGACACTTGCCGGCAACAGTCGGCGCAGGGCCTGCGGAAGGATGATCCTAGAGAAGGTCTGCCAGGACCCCAGTCCCAGCACGTAGGCCGACTCCACCTGGGTACGGGGAATGGACTCCAGGGCCCCGCGGACCAGATCGCCCAGCTCGGCCCCGCCCCAAAGCACAAAGACCAGCAGGCAGGCACCGGTGGCGTCAAGATTCAGGTTCCATGCCCTGGACAGCCCATAGAAGGCGATGAAGAGCAGGGCCAGCTGGGGCATGATGCGGATGAAGTCCAGATAGACCCTCATCAGGAAGCGAATCAGGGGGTTGCGCAGGGTCATCAGCCATCCGACCACCAACCCCAAGGGCAGGGAGAGTAGAACCGAGACGCCGGCTATCCAAACGGTCACCCAGAGCCCCTGGAAGAGCCTGGGCATGACCCCTGGCTGGAAGAGCACCTCAACGCCGTGCATAGTCGAACCTCCGCTCAAGAATTGTTCCGATGACGGAGATAGGCAGCAGTATGACCAGATAGGTGACGATAAGCAGGGTCAACGACTCGTAGGTGTCGTATGAGGTACCCATCAGATCCTTGGTGACATACATGACATCGGCCAAAGCGATGGCCGAGACCACCGATGATTCCTTGATCAGGAAGATGATGTTGGCCACCACTCCCGGTATGGCGCTGCTCAAGGCCTGAGGCAGCACGATCCTGGACAGGGTCTGGCCTCGGGTGAATCCCAGAACGCGGGCTGACTCGATCTGCACTCGAGGCACCGCCTCCAGTCCCCCACGCATGGCTTCGGCCATATAGGAGCCGCCCAGGAAGGCCAGCCCGACTATGGCGCAGGTCTGGGCGCTCCAATTGACCCCGAGCTTGGGCAACCCGAAGTAGAGGAAGTAGAGCTGAACCAGGAGCGGGGTGTTTCTCGACAGTTCGATGTATATCCTGGCCACCTGCGAGAGCAGAGGGACCCTGAAGACCTCCAGCCCGGCGCAGACCAGCCCGATCAGCATGGAAAACACCACGCCAAAGAAGGAGATGAAGACCGTGACATAGGCTGCATTGACGAAGAAGTGCAGATTCTGCGCCATAAAAGTCCAATTCATGCCCTCACCTCCCTACTCGCTTGAGTCCTGTTCATCGTCTCCTCTTCACTGCTTTCCGCTCGCTTCCCGCCGACTGCGGCATATAGTCGCCAATCCTAGAGAAGACGAACCGTTTTCCTTTGCTTTTCGATATACGAATACCGGATACCGCGTTATCATCCGCTCTCACAGCAACCTGAACCGTGATTCGTATCCATGCCGCAGCCGAACGGCAGGAATGAGATGGCCTTAGCCCGCAAAGGCTGATCGACCGGTACACTCCACAGACGACAGATGATCGCTCTGCCATTGCAATACCTATCAACCGAACAGTGCCAAATCAAACAAGGCCAACTCATTAAGCACTTGCAGAACAATAATCAGCCAATTACTCGCCTACCCAACACCTACTAACCAAGTAGGCATACAAGGTGATTTTCACTGCCCCGACTGCTCGCCAAACTATCAAAAAAGCCCGGTCCACATATTCGTGAACCGGGCTCCGAGTGCTTTGATCAGGCAAAGACCTTGGCGCTCTGTGCTATCTTCCTGATCAGATCGGGGCGATACCCGCTCCACGTCTCCTGGTCAGTGACTACGATAGGGGTCTGCTTGAATCCCTGGGCGATGAACTGGTCAATCAAGGTCTGATCCTCGGTCAAATCCACCTGCTCGAACTCCAGCCCCTGCTTGGTCAGCTGACGCTTGGTGGCATCACACTGGGGACAGTGCGCCTTGGTGTAGACCGTGATGGACATAATCGCATCTCCCTTAAATGTAGCCGCGATATTCCGAGCTATATAGCCCTCTGCTCGGAACCTGTTGATTGCACTCTACACAATCCAAGGCGCGAGCACAATACCACCTGTAGTAGCGTGTCAGTCCGCAAACCCCAATATCTAGTAGCTTTTCTGCCCTTGCAGAGCCAGGCGGAATCTATGTGAGCTGCATGACATATTGACTATATGAAACGCAAAAACTGCCTCAGAAGAGGGTCAGTTCGTCGCTATCGGCGCCCTTCATGGCCTCGTAGTCCAGAATCAGGCATTCGAATCCCCTGTCCTCAGCAAGGACCCTGGCCTGGGGGGTAATGGTCTGGGCCGCGAAGATCCCGCGGACAGGGGCCAGCAGAGGGTCGCGGTTGAGCAGGCGGCAGTAGCGGGTCAGCTGCTCAACCCCGTCAATGCCGCCGTGCCGCTTGATCTCAATGGCCACATGCCGCCCCTGGCCGTCGACGGCCATGATGTCCACCGGGCCGATGGGCGTGGGATACTCCCGGCGCACCAGAGTGGCTCCTGGGCCGATGCGGTCGATCTGTTCGGCCAGATACCGCTGCAGATGCGCTTCCACGCCATCCTTGACCAATCCCGGATCCTCTCCCAGGTCGTAGCTGTCGTCGGCATATACCTGGTAGAGCCTGATGGTGAGCACATCGCTGGATTTGACAGCCGAAACGCGCAAAACCTTGCGTACATGCCGAGACTGGTCCTGATCCTGCTCCTGGGCAATCAGCGCATCGGGCGCGGCGGCTTCAGCTACCTCATCCGGACCGGTTCCAGCCACGGAACCAGACTTGACGCTCACGCCGTCCTGGCTTGCCTCTTCGGGTTCGATTTCCCTGATGGTACAGGGGGCGCACATCCAGTTCAGTGGCTTGTAGGAGCCCAGTTCCGAAAAGATCAGACAGCTCATGTCGGCCTTGATCAACAGGACGCGTCTGGCCGGCGGCAGGCTGGCATTGAGACGCCCGGAATATTCGGCGGAGCAGTCGGCAACAATGATTCGCACAGATGCCAATATATCAGTCGCTGCTCCGGGCGGAAAAGAAAAGCCCGGCCGATGCAAGTGCACCAGCCAGGCGGAAGAGAGAGAGAAAGTCAGGACTTTTGGCCCTGATCAGCGTCCTCCAGGTAATGGTCCACGGCCACAGTCAGCTTGTTGCTGTCGAAGGAGGCGAATCCGCTGTCCACATGGAAGGACAGACGACCGCCATCGGTGGCCTGAACCCGGATGTTGCCCTCCTGCAGCAGGGCCAGCACCGGCTCGTGGTCAGGCATGATGCCCATGGACCCCTGGGTGCCGGGCACGGTGACCGACCGCGCCTGGCCCGACCAGATGGGCCTGTCCGCCGAGACGATGTTGACCTGCATGGAGGCCTTGCCCGTGTCCGCCATGACTACCGGTATTCCTTCTGCATATCGTGCCACTTGTGTTCGAGGTCGTCGATGCCGCCGATGCCGGAGAATGCCTGCTCGGGCACGTCGTCGTAGGCGCCGTCACAGATCCGGGTGAAGGCCTCGATGGTCTCGTCCGCAGGCACGTAGGAACCCTTGCGGCCGGTGAACTTTTCGGCCACATAGAAGTTCTGGCCCAGGAACTGCTCGATCTTGCGGGCGCGGTTGACGGTGGTCTTGTCTTCCTCGCCCAGCTCGTCGATGCCGATCAGAGCGATGATGTCCTGAAGCTCCTTGTTCCTCTGCAGAATGGCCTTGACCCGGTTGGCGCAGTCGTAGTGGGCCTGTCCCACATAGCGCGGGTCCAGAATCCTGGAGGTGGATGCCAGCGGGTCCACAGCCGGGTAGATGCCCTGGGAGGCGATGTCACGGCTGAGCTCGGTGGTGGCGTCCAAGTGGGCGAAAGTGGTGGCCGGGGCCGGGTCGGTGTAATCATCGGCCGGCACGTAGATGGCCTGCAGGGAGGTGATCGAATGACCACGAGTGGAGGTAATCCTCTCCTGCAGGGCACCCATCTCGTCGGCCAGATTGGGCTGGTAGCCCACGGCCGAAGGCATGCGGCCCAGCAGGGTGGAGACCTCGGAGCCGGCCTGGGTGAACCGGAAGATGTTGTCGATGAAGAGCAGCACATCCTGATTCTCCACGTCGCGGAAGTACTCCGACATGGTCAGGGCGGTCAGAGGCACGCGCAGACGGGTCCCCGGAGGCTCATCCATCTGTCCGAAGACCAGTGCGGTCTTCTCCAGCACGCCGGCATCGTCCATTTCGCCGATCAGATCGTTGCCCTCACGGGTACGCTCGCCGACGCCTGCGAAGACGGAGACACCGCCGTGGTTCTGCGCCACTCGCTGAATCATCTCCTGGATGAGCACGGTCTTGCCCACGCCTGCGCCGCCGAACAGGCCGATCTTGCCACCCTCCACGTAGGGAGTCAGCAGGTCGATGACCTTGATGCCGGTTTCGAACATCTGGGTCTTGGACTCCAGCTGATCGAAGGCAGGTGGATTGCGATGGATTGGCCACCGCTCGGTGACCTTGATCTGCTCACCCTCCTTCTTGTTGAGGATATTGCCCGCCACATCGAAGACGTGCCCTTTGGTCACGTCACCCACGGGCACCGTGATGGGCCCGCCCGTGTCGGTGACGGTGGCGCCGCGGACCAGGCCGTCGGTGGGCTTCAAGGCCACGGTGCGAACCGTGGAATCGCCCAAGTGCTGCTCCACCTCCAGCATGATGGTGGTCAGTGACTCGCCCTCGGTGTCCGAAGACTTGCTCAGATTCACGGTCAGGGCATTGTAGATGTCCGGCAGATGACCTGCCGGGAACTCCACATCGATGACCGAACCCTGGACTCGGGTGACGCGCCCCTTGGAGGCCGAATCCGGCTTGTGGCTCGCTGTGGTCGGCTGTTCTTGCTGTGCAACCATTGGCGTTCCTACTCTTCCTCTTTGTTGAGCGCATCGGCGCTGCCGACGATCTCGGTAAGTTCCTGCGTGATGGCCGCCTGACGGGTGGCATTGAGCTTGCGGGTCAGGTCGTCGATCAGCCCCTTGGCATTATCAGTGGCGGTGTGCATGGCGTTCTGTCTGCTGGCGGTCTCCGAGGCGGCCGAGGTGAGCAGGCATTCATGGATGCGCGACTGAATGTACTTGGGCAGAACGGCATCCAGGACCTCCTGGGCGCTGGGCTCGAAGTCGTAGAGGGCCGCATAGCGGTCGCCCTGATGCCCATGCTCGTCGTCCGGCACCGGGGCATCAATGGCCTCCTCAGGCTGCTCCTGGTCAGGCCTGATCAGCTCCAAGGGCAACATGCGCAGCACCCGAACCTCCTGCACCACCATGTTGATGAATTCAGTGAAGACGATGTAGAGCTCGGAGACGCCGCCCTTGGCCGCTGGAGTCATATAGGTTTCCAGCAGTGCCTGGGAGATCTCCCTGGCCACATCCACACCGGGCCGATCGCTGTTGCCCTCCCAGGTCTTGGCGATGCTGCGGTTGCGGTAGCGGTAGTAAGAGACGCCGCGACGACCATAGACGAAGAGCTGGGGCTGTCGACCCTGCTGGTCCAGTCGAGCCAGCAGAGATTCCGTCTCTCGGATGACCGAGGAGGTATAGGCCCCGGCCATGCCGCGATCGGCCGTCAGAGCCAGCACAGCCACGCGCGGGTTCTTCTCGTCCTTCCTGACAATGGGATGGCGGATGTCGTCCGTGTGGGCCACCAGGGCCTGGACTGCATCGAAGATCGCATCGGAGTAAGGCTTCGCTTCCATGGCCACGGTCCTGGCCTTGGCGATATGCGAGGAGGCTATCATCTCCTGGGCATTGAAGATCTTCTCCAATGCCGAAGTGGAGGCGATCCTTGACTTGAATGCGAGTTGTGAGGCCATGGTCTACCGCTTCCCGGCCTTGCTGCCGCTCTTGCCGTCGGCCACCAGCTTCTCCTGCTGGACGGCCACCGGCTGCTCCTGATCCTGATCGGCCTTGTGGCCGTCCAGGGTCTGGCCCTTGTGGGTCACGAAGGTCTTGGCGAACTCGTCCACGGCCTTGTCCAGGGCCTTTTCGGTATCGTCGGTGAAGTCCTCCGTATCGCGGATGGTCTTGAGGATGTCGGTGTTGTGGTCCAGGTAGTCCAGGAGCCCGGACTCGAAGGGCAACACGTCCTCCAGGTCCAAATCATCCAGCTTGCCATGGGTCCCCACCCAGACCGAGACGACCTGCTTCTCCATGGAGTAGGGCGTGAACTGAGGCTGCTTGAGCAGCTCGGTCAGCCTGGCGCCGCGGGTCAGCTGGGCCTTGGAGGCCGCGTCCAGATCCGAGGCGAACATGGCGAAGGACTGCAGAGAGCGGTACTGGGCCAGGGAGATCTTCAGTGTCGAGGAGACCTTCTTCAGAGCCTTGGTCTGTGCGGCACCGCCCACGCGGGAGACCGAGATGCCCACGTCCACGGCGGGACGCTGGTTGGCGTTGAACAGATCGGACTGCAGGAAGATCTGGCCGTCGGTGATGGAGATCACGTTGGTCGGAATGTAGGCCGAAACATCGTTGGCCTTGGTCTCGATGATGGGCAGACCGGTCATGGATCCGCCGCCCAGGTCATCGGAGAGCTTGGCGCAGCGCTCCAGCAGACGCGAATGCAGGTAGAAGACATCACCAGGGTAAGCCTCACGCCCCGGCGGACGACGCAGCAGCAGGGAGATGGACCGATAGGCCTCGGCCTGCTTGCTCAGATCGTCAAAGACGATCAGGACGTGCTTACCGTTGTACATCCAGTGCTGGCCGATGGCCGAACCGGTGTAGGGGGCTATGTACTTGAAGCCTGCAGAGTCGGAAGCCGGGGAGGCCACGATGGTGGTGTACTCCATGGCGCCGGCCTCTTCCAGAGAGGAACGGACCGCTGCAATGGTGGTGCCCTTCTGGCCGATGGCCACATAGATGCACCGCACCTGCTTCTTGGGGTCTCCGGACTCCCAGTTGCGCTTCTGGTTGATGATGGTGTCGATGGCGATGGCCGTCTTGCCGGTCTGCCGGTCGCCGATAATCAGCTGACGCTGACCGCGGCCGATTGGAGTCATGGCGTCGATGGCCTTGATACCGGTGGCCAGAGGCTCGTCGACGGGATGCCGGTGCATGACGTCGGGGGCTTGAGCCTCCAGGATTCTGCGGCCCTCGCTTTTGATTTCGCCCAGGCCGTCGATGGGCTCGCCCAGAGGGTTGACCGTACGCCCCAGATAGCCGTCACCGACGGGTACTGAAAGCACCTCACCGGTCCTGTGGACTTCCTGACCCTCTTCGACACCTGCGAAGTCGCCCAGGATGACCACGCCGATCTCTCGGGCGTCCAGGTTGAAGGCCAGACCCAGCGTGCCGTCCTCGAAGGTCAGCAGCTCGTTGGCCATGCAACCAGGCAGTCCCTCCACGTGCGCAATGCCGTCACCGGCCGTACGGACGTAGCCCACCTCCTGGGTGGGGGTGTCCGTCGGCTTGTAGGACTCGACGAACTGGTCGAGCGCCTTGCGCACCACGGCGGGATCAATGGTCATTTCTGCCATGATCACTCCTTATTTCTGTTCTTGTTCAAGTCTGTCGGTTCCCCGCTCATCCTGCCACGGCCATCCGCCGCCGCAGGTGCTTCAGCTGGGTGGCCACCGTGCCGTCGGTGGAGACCGAGCCGTACTGGACCTTCATGCCGCCTAGGACCGAGGGATCGACCACCGAGTTGATGTGGACCGGCTTGCCCAGCTTGCGCCCGTAGACCTTTTGCAGGCGACTGACCTGTTCGTCCTTCATGGAAACCGCCGTGGTGACGGTGACCATGACCTGGTCCATGTGCTCGGAGAAGCGATCCACCAACCAAACGATGGTGTCAGGGAAGCGTCGTCCGCGCAGATCAACGGTGGCGTTCAGGGCCATTTGCTCGGTGACCGGATGCATATGCTGCCCAGCCAGGAGCGCCCTGAGCAGGTCGGCTCGAGCTCTGGAATCGCTGTACTCATCCGAGAGCCGGAAGAGCACAAGAGGCATACCCAGCAGGGCCGAATGAATCTCAGCCAGCTCGCCGGCCACTTGGTTGGTGATGCCCAAGGCATCGGCGTAATAAGCGGTGGCATCCACTGACATGTCCTCGGCCGCGTTGGCGATGTGCACCACACGGCTCCACTGATGATCAGTCAGATCATGGAGGATATCCACGGTCAGCGGATCGGCCTTGTCAGCCAGGATGGTGTCGATCACCTGCCACTTGTCCTCAGCTGGACGGGAGGGGTCGGTCAGCGCACGCTCCAGGGGCCTGTTGGCATCAAGCAGGGCCACGAAGGTATAGAGCTCCATGGCCACGCGGAGGTCATCCTTTCCCTTGCTCTTCAGCAAAGGGGCGTACTTGGCCCTGGTCTCCTTGTCGGAGCTCAGCGAAGTCTCTCCTCGCATGTCACCTCCCCTTTCGCGGAATCGACGTACCCATCGTCCGCCAATCAGTCATCATGCCTGCCGCTTGTCCGAGGACTGGCCGCCCTGGTCCGCAATGATCGAGTCGATCATGGAGGACTGCACGGCATCATCCTGAAGCTGCGAGCCCAGAATTTTACCGGCAAGAGCCGTAGCCAGTGTGCCCACCTCGCCCTTGAGCGAGACCAGCGCCTGCTGCTGCTGGGACTTGAGTGATCGCTGGGCGTTCTCGGTGATCTGGTTGGCCTCGGTCTCTGCCCGGGTCCTGGCATCCGCCACGATCCTGGAGGCCTCAGCTCGGGCGTCATCCCGGATCTGGGAAGCTTCCACACGAGCCTTGCTCAGCTGATCCTGATACTGCTTGCGGGCCTGATCCGCCTCTTCACGAGCCTTGGCGGCCTTCTGGATGTTGCCCTCGATCTTGGACGAGCGCTCATCGAAGATGGCCTGGAACTTGGGCATGAAGAACTTGTAGAAGAAGACGGCCAGGATGACCAAGATGACCAGCGACCACACAATGTCATAAACCTGGGGGATGAATAACTGGATCCCCTTGCCTGCCGCTAAAGCGTACATTGGCTCCTCCTTTCCCTTATCGAAGCCGGATCATGCAGGAATCGCACAGTTCACGCGATGAAGAGCGCCACGAAGCCCAGCAGGGCCAGCACCTCGATCAGAGCCAGACCGATGAACATGGTGGTACGCAGCTGCCCGCTGATCTCAGGCTGTCGAGCCATGCTCTCGACGGTCTTGCCGACGGCGATGCCCAGACCCAGTGCGGGGCCGAGAGCTGCAATGCCGTATCCCAGGATGCTCAGATTGCCGGAGACCTCAGCAAGTGTGATGATGTCCATTTATTTTCCTTTCCTCCACCGTTGCCGGTTCTTGGATTGTGGTTCGGCCCCGACCCCGTCTACTGGTCGGAACCGATAAATATGTGGGCTGCGACCGCCTGAAGCGCCGACCGCGGCTTTTCTTTTCGCTCAACCTTCCTCAGGGTAACTCATGGAGATGTAGACCGTGGTCAGGATGGCGAAGATATAGGCCTGAAGGGCCGCTACAAAGATTTCAAAGGCCGTCAGGGCGAAGCCAAGAACGAACCAGCCCACGCCAGCCAGGGCCAAGAGCTTGTTGCTGGCCTCTATGATGTAGAACTGGGTGAAGGCCAGGCTGACCGCCACCAGCAGATGGCCGGCGATCATGTTGGCAAAGAGTCGAATGGTCAGGGAGGCCGGCTTGACGATGACCATCTCCAGCAGCTGGATGGGCGTCAGAATGATATAGAGAGGCCAGGGCACTCCAGCCGGGAAGAGTTCCGACTTGAAATAGCCCCAGACGCCCTGCTCCCGGAATCCCGTCACCATGTACTGGCAGAAAGTCCAGATGGCGAATACCAAAGGCATGGTGATGGTCGCTGTTGCCGCGATGTTCATGCCTGGCACGATGCCGCAGAGGTTGAAGACCAGGATAGTCAGGAAGATGGTCGTAATCATGGGCACGTAGCGCTTGCCCCGAATCTCGCCCAGGGTGTCGTAGACGACCGAGTCGCGGATGAATTCAATGACCCATTCAATAGCCCCCTGCCAGCGGGAGGGGATCAGCTTGGCCCTGGCGGCAGTGATTCCCAGCACCAGAAGGATAATGACCATGGCCACGAACCTGATCAGGATGATCCTGTTCATGGCGAAGGGCGTTCCCTGGAAGAGAATCTCAGGAGGCAGGAAATCTTCGATGGTGGGTAGCTCGCTCGGCTTGGCCATGGCCAGACTGAAAGCTTCACTTCCCATTGCCTCTAGCATCTATCGCCTCCTGAACGACACAGTGAACACTATAGCGCGTATGTGACTCATAGCTGCACCGTATGGGTAGTGTAGCCCACACCAAGAGCCACGGTAACCATGGATTCATCCAGTGTGTCACAGATAGTGGCCACAGGTTGAATGCGCCCCGCGGTGTGGACAGTTTGATGACTAATTTAATTTAAACGTCATCAACTATTAACAACGCCAGGAATAAGCCCGTACCCGTCACCGGTCAAGGGACGATATCCGTCGGCGCGTGGGCTTCCAGGAGCGTGTCTGATGGATCGGTCGGTGCCTAGTTGGCCCGCTGCTCGCAGAGTCGGCACCTGGTTCAGGTCATAAGGGGTGGTCTCGTAGACCCAGTTCAGCCAATTGCGCCAGAGCAGGTTGGCATGGGCCCGCCAGGAGAAGACCGGCTCCAGTGCGGGATCGTCATGTGGGTAGTAGTTGACCGGGAAAGGCACCTGGTCCAGGCCCTTGGCCATGTCACGCTGGTACTCGTGAGCGAGAGTGTCACGGTCATACTCCCAGTGGCCCAGCACGAAGATTTCTGAGAAATCCTGGGTGCTGATAAGCCCTGGACCTGACTGAGGACCCCAGGTCAGCACCTGCAGATCCGGGCAGGCCCGCACCTGGTCCTCGTCCACCCCGGCCCAGCGGGAGTGGGGCTGCAGGGCAATCTCGTCGAAGCCATTGGTGATGAAGCAGTACTCGTCTTGCAAATACTGTGGGAAGACCCCGAAGACCTTGCGGTCCAGGTTGCGCTTGGCGATGCCATGACGGTAGTAGAGCCCGGCCATGGCCCCCCAGCACAAGTACATGGTTGAGAAAACATGGGTAGACGACCAGTCCAGAATGCGGGTCAGCTCCTCCCAGTAGTCGACCTGCTCGAAATCCATCTGCTCCACCGGGGCGCCCGTCACGACAAGACCGTCATAGCAGTTGTCTTTGAAGGAATCCAGATTCTCGTAGAACTTGACCAGGTGATCCATGCTGGTGTGCACGGCCTGATGGGTGGAGGTCTTCATGAAGTCAATCTCCACCTGAAGCGGCGACTTGGAAATCAGCCGCAGCAGCTGGGTTTCGGTCTCCACCTTGGTAGGCATCAGATTGAGGATGACCAGCCTGAGCGGACGCATCTCCTGGCGCTCCGCCTCGTGGCTCTCCAGGGCGAAGATACGCTCCGAATCGAGGATGGATCTGGCCGGCAATCCGGTGGGGATGGTGATAGGCATGACTCCATTATGGCCCAGCGTAGGCCTTCCCACACACGGACTTGACAAGCGCGCTGGAATCCGTAACATAGATAACTGCTGTGTTGAACAGCCGACGCGGGGTGGAGCAGTTCGGTAGCTCGCTGGGCTCATAACCCAGAGGTCTCAGGTTCAAATCCTGACCCCGCTACCAATAAGGCTCGGAACCGTTTGGATTCCGAGCCTTTATTTCTCTATATCGTTTTTCTGTCTCAGCGTATTTGCGGCCGTTCGGAACACTGGCCAGTATGGTGCAGTCAAATATGGACGGATATGGACGGGCGATGGACGGCCCAACCACAAACCAGAGATAGCCGTTTAGGCCCATCACCTCACATGACTGCACTGTTCATAGTCTCAGGCTTCTATCGCCTTCGACTTATTTAGTTCGTCGAATTTGGCTTTCATCGTCTCATTGTTTCTGGTCAGTCTTCGTATGGTCACATCCTGTGCCTTATTGTTGGCCAGACGAAGCTGGTTCTCAGAGCCCAGTAGGGCATCCTTTATCTTGTTCAGGTGGTTGATGGATTTGTCGATCTCCTCTACTGCATTCTTAAACTTTTTTGAGGCGATATCGTAGTTGCGTCCAAAAGCACTCTTGAAGGAGTCCAGCTCTTCCTCGAAATGCGTTATATCGATGTTCTGTGCCTTCACCTCTTCAAGTTCATTCTTGTATTGCAGAGAGTTCTTGGCGGCATCACGAAGCAGGGTGATTATAGGAATGAAGAACTGCGGACGGACGACATACATTTTCGGGTAGCGATAGGAGACATCCACAATGCCCGTGTTGTACAGGTCGCTGTCAGGCTCCAGCAGGGAGACCATAATGGCGTATTCGCAATGCTTCTCCTGCCTGTCCTTGTCGAGCTCCTTGAAAAAGTCCTCGTTCTTGTGCTTGGTGGAGGTAGTGTCCGTCTCATTCTTCATCTCGAACATGATGGACACGATCTCCGTGCCGAAATCGTCCTTGTCACGGAAGATGAAGTCGCCCTTGCTGCCCGTCCTGGCATCATTGTCCTTCTCGAAATAGGCATTGGGGAAGGCCGTGGAGCGCAGCTTGTTGAACTCGATCTGGCAATGCTGCTCAAGCGTCTCCCCCACCATCTTGGTGGACAGCTTCGCCTTCAGATCACGTAGCCGCTCAATCTGATCGTCACGATCCTGAATCTGAACCTCATAGCGCTCCTTGAGGGACTTGGCCTCGATCTTGCTCTGCAGCTCTGCCTTGTCCAGACTGCTCTTCAGCTCCGCTATCTCGGAATCCTTGTCTGAGACAACCGCCTGCAGCTGCGACTTCAGCTGCTCCTTGGAGAGCTTCTCCTCCGATTCCTTCTGAAGCTGCAGCCTCTCAAGCCTGCCCTTGAAATCATCACACTCCTTCTCCACCGGACTCAGCGCTTGGGCAAGCTCCTGCCTCTTCTGCAACTCAAAAGCATCCAGTTGATTCTGCAATTTGACGATCTCGGCATCTTTGTCTGCAGCCGCCTTCTGCAGCTCGCTCTTGGAATTGGCCTCGGCCAGATCGAGCGCCTGCTGCTTCTCAGACTCGGCCTTGTCCAGCTTGGCGCTCAGATCGTCTTTCTCTTTCTCGACCTTCCTCAAGGCTTCTGAAACAGCCAATTCCTTTGCAGCCTGCTCGGATTCCAGCTTTGCCTGCAGCTCCTGTATCTGGGCGTCCTTGGCACTTTTGGTCTTCTGCAGCGTCTGCTCGGCCTGTGCCTGGTCCAGTTCGCGGATCTTGCTATACTCGCGTTCAGCCTGCTCAAGCCGTTCATGAAGCTGCCTGTCAAAATCCTTGTCACGAACCTGCTTCAGGATATCGGCATATCCGGCCTCGTCAATAGTGAATGCGGTTCCGCATTTGGGACAAACAATCTCAGGCATATGCAACTTTCTCTTTCCAAACCTGTGTTAAAAACTACCTTTGCTCTAAGCAGTCTGCATTGAAAACTGAATACTTATGGCACTTAATAAAAAAGTATATTTGATCTACGTCGATATCATTACAAGGATTCGATAATCATGGACCAGGTAATAATCTTGCGGATCGCGCCACAAGCCCTGCGATAGTCTCCCGCCTGCCTTGCAGCCTCGAAAGCTGCTGCTACAACCGGCTCTTCAATGCCAACCGCCTCGGCAATCCACAACAACGACGCAGCGTTCTCCAATTTGTTGAAGCAACTTTTGGCGCTGTTATTCGGCTTCTGCCGGGAATAGGCGCCTGATCCATGGGTCGCATTGTCTGCAAACCAGTGCACCATATGCTGTTTTTCTGTTCTTGCATACGTATCCGGCGAATTGTTTACCTCGCTAAGGTACCTATCGGAATAAGGATAATGCGAGCGTTTGAAACGCAACAAATGCGAAAAAGCAACGCAGCTCATATCAGTTCTTCTTGCCACGTGAGCCCTCTTCGTTAAAGGTTAGCTTCAACTGTTACATCAATTATATCAACGGAGAATAATGACATATCCAGTTGGCGACTAGCCTGCCCGCATTGCTCGGATCACACCTATTCCAAAGAACAAAGTACGTATATGACCCACGTGCATAAATAAACATCAATCACGACCTGTCGAGACGGTTATATTCGCTATTCAATTTCACCGTTAACAAGACTCGAGACTGAAAGGTTGAGGACTTGCTGACCCCAAAACCACCCTCAGAAAATAAAGCAACCTGTATCGACGCATTCTGGGGCACTGAACAGAGCAAAAGGACGGAAGCGCAGAGGATCCCAAGGCAGTGTCCACTCGACTTCGCTCGCCCAAAAGGTCATTACACACATTCAACTGGGCAAGTATCAAGCCCAAAGCCCAACCCTTGCCATCAATAATGACTGCATTCACTCACATTCAAGCTCTTTACCTTCTTATACTGCTTGTTACGGTTCATAACAGGTCATCGATAAAAGGCTCAGACGACCTTTTCTCTGTCTTTGCTCACTGCCCAAACCAAAGAAGTAGACTTCCACCGACTCGAACTTGCTAGCATGATTGCATCTGCACCAAGGAAGGACAAGGGGCTTAAATGCAGTACACACAACTAGGCGAAACGGGCATCAACATATCGAAGATCTGCGTGGGGTGTATGAGCTTCGGCAAACCAGGCACCATGCACGACTGGACACTGAACGAGGAGGGGACTGACGCGGTCGTTGCGCACGCACTCGATCTGGGCATCACCTTCTTCGATACGGCCAACGGCTACTCCGCTGGAACCAGTGAGGAATACTTGGGAAAGGCGCTTAGAAAGCATACAAGCCGCGAGCGGGTGGTCATTGCATCCAAGGTCTATTTCAATGAGGGGCGCCTTTCGTCCAAGGCCATCCATCGGGAGATCGAGGGGACGCTCAAGCGGCTGGGCACCGACTACCTGGACCTCTATATCATCCACAGGTTCGACTATGAAACACCCATCGAGGAGACCATGGAAGCACTGAACGATCTGGTTCAGGCCGGCAAGGTGCGGGCGCTGGGCGCCTCAGCCATGTATGCCAGCCAATTTCAGGACATGCAGAAAGTCGCCCAAGACAACGGTTGGACCCCGTTCAGCGCCATGGAGAACCATTACAACCTGCTCTACCGGGAGGACGAGAAGGACCTGATACCCTTCTGCAAAAAGACGGGTGTCTCGCTCATGCCCTACAGCCCTCTGGCCGCCGGCCATCTGACACGTCCCACCTGGACAGCCGACACTCTGCGCAGCGCCACCGACAAGGTCTCGCGTGGCAAGTACGACCGGGCCGAAGACAACGACCTTACCATTATTGGCCGCGTGCAAAGGGTGGCAGAGCGACACAACGTTCCTATGGCCCGGGTAGCCATTGCCTGGCAGTGGGCCAAAGGCGTCGCTTCACCAATCATCGGCGCCACGAAGGCCCGGCATCTTGACGACGCTGCGGCTGCGCTGGATTTGGAGCTCACGCCTGAAGAAATCGCCTCCATGGAGGAGCCCTACCTGCCGCACGAGACCGTGGGAGCCATCGACAGCAATCCGCCCCAGGGAGTGGTGCTGCTGGACGCTGAGGAGAATTGACACCGTCACCCTTCGCGTCAGAACTTCTGCGGCATATGCTTGGAAGCCGATATCCCCAGCTATACGAAGATTCAGCCGTAACGCAGAACTGGCGGCAGTGGGGCCAAACATAAGGCGGGCGGTCCACTAAAGGATCGCCCGCCTCGACCGTTGGACGCTTTTCAGGCAAGTACGAACAGCCCAATCATTCACTTGCCCAGATGTTTACTTTGCGTAGTACTCGTCATAGGCCTTCTGCTCCAGCTTGATGTTCTGGTCCAGATTGGCCTTCTTGAGGGTGTCCAGGTACTGATCCCATTCGGCATCCACTCCCCCCTTGGTGGTCCATTGCGCAAACTTGGTCATGGCCGTATTGAGTATGGTCGTGTTGTTGTTCTGCAAGGTGCTGTTGTCAGCCGAAGAGAATTTGAGTCCGCCGGGTAGGATGTCACGCTTGGGATCGACATGGCTGAGGATGGGTTCCAAGGTCTTGACCTGGCTATGGGCCTCCTGCACATCCGCCGGCAGCTCGATCTTCAGGTCCGGGCGAATCCAGTATGGCGAACCATCGGCCAGGGTCTGCGACCACTTCCATGTCGAGGGATCCTTGGTGGAGTCTGCAGGCGGCAGAATCTTATAGGACTTCTCACCGGTCTTCTGGATATCCTTGCCCATGTCGCCCCAGAACTGCTGAAGAGACACTTCCTGGCCGTAGAGGGCGTTGACCACCTTGAGCACAGCATCCTTGTTCGAAGGCTTGGCTGACATGGCCAAGGCTGATTCATTGTAATCGTACTTGTCTCCTACGTGGTCGTAGACCAGCTCGTCAGGATTCTGATCAGGCTTGGCCTTGAGCGTCGACATGGTCACGTACTGCTTGGCCAGCTGAGCGCCGAACCGATCAGTAGCAGTCCAGCCCCAGGTGAACCCTACCTTGGCGTTGTCGCCCTGGCCGCGGGCGGTGGATTGCGCCGTGGAGTAATCGTGGGTGAAGGCATCCTTGGCGATGACCCCGTCCTGCCAGAGCCTGTTCATAAACTGCACGACCTGCTTGTACCTGGGATCAGTGAAGAAGGACTTGACCTGACCCTTGTCCACGTAATACCCTTGGGCGCTTCCCAATGATGTTACGATTCCCAGGCTATTAAGGAAGAGTACGGGCTCGTTCTTGCCGAATCCGGCCGGGGAGGGCGAGTAGAAGTCGAAAGGCACCTCGTCAGCCTCGCCATTTCCGTTGGGATCCTGGGTCTTGAAGGCCTTGAGCACATTCTCCAGCTCGTCCCAGGTGGTCGGCACCTGCAATCCCAGCTTGTCCAGCCACTGCTTGTTGATGAATGTGTGGCTGGCATCGGCCGGCATGATCCCCTTGGCCACTGAGGGCAGGATGTATATGGATCCGTCCTTCATGGTGACCGATCGCTTGGCGGCATGATCAGTGGTGAACATCTTCTTGACGTTGGGCATCTTGTCCAAGTCCTTGCTCAGATCCTCGAACAGGGTGCTGTAAGTGGCCAAATCGGCCAGAGTAACACCCTTGAGGATCAGATCCGGCACGTCCCCGGCTGCGAACATGGCCTGTTTCTTCTGATCCCAGTCGGAGCTCGCCTCCTGCCACTGGATCTCGCAGCCGCACTCCTTCTCAACCTGCTTGGGCCAGGCCATCTTGGACATCTTCTGCGTCAAGGGGTGCTTAGCCACGGCTATGGTGACGACGGGCTTGCCAGCAGCATTGGTTTTGGGCTTGCTGGATGAGCCGCCACACCCCGCCAGCAGCATGGACAGGGCGACTATACCCGTGCCCACGGCAGCCAAATGGGTGCGAATGCCCCTTGGTTCATGGTTTTTCATCATGTTTCCTTTCTCTCGACTGATGATTGGTTTGATCACGGCTATGCATTGCTGCAACGATGAAGCAGGGACCGGTCAGCCCTTGATGGCCCCGATCATGACACCTTTGTTGAAGTACTTCTGGATAAAGGGATAAATGACCAGCAGGGGCAGGGTAGAGACGATGATGACCCCATACTTGATCTGGTCGGCGTATTCCTGGCCGTATCCAGCCCCGGAGGTGGCCCCCGATCCGCCCTGGAAAGCCTGATTCGACAGGAGGATGTCCCTGAGCACTATCTGCAGGGGCTGCTTGTCATAGGTGCGGATGTAGACCAAGCCGGTGAAGAAGTCGTTCCAGTGGCCCACCATGTAATAGAGGCCGATGACCGCAACGATGGCACTGGATAGGGGCAGCACCACGCGGGTGAGATAACGGAACCAGCCCGCGCCGTCGATCTGGGCCGCGTCATGCAGATCCTCGGGAATGCTGGTCTCGAAGAAGGACCGGGCGATGATCAGATTGTAGACGCTGACGGCTCCGGGGATGACGAAGACGGCCCAGGAATCCAGCAGGCCCATCTGCTTGTAGAGCAGGTAGGTGGGAATCAGCCCGCCGTTGATGAACATGGTCACGGTGAAGAAGAGCATGATCAGACGGCGACCTCGCAGCTCGCGGCGCGAAAGGGCAAAGGCCGCAGGCATGGTGACCACCAGATTCAGGGCAGTGCCGACAACCGTGTACAACAGGGTGTTCCTGTATCCATTCCAAATGCGTCCGTCGCCGAGGATCTGCCGGAATCCATACAGGGAGAAACCCTTGGGCAGCCAGCTGACCTGCCCGGTATTGACCATGGTCTGGTCGGAGACCGAGGCGATGATGATGAACCATATGGGGTAGATGATGCTGGCGACCACCGCCAGGAGGAGAATGACGATGACCAGATCGGCAAATCGGTCCTTCCAGCTCTGAGGATGGGTGAGCCGCCGGATACCGCTGCTCTTGATGCCATGGTTGATGCTCATGTCGGCTTCCTTCCGGATTCAGAAGATGCTGGTGTCGGAGATACGCTTCGAGATTTGATTGGCGGTGACCAGGAAGATCAGATTGATCACCGTATTGAACAGGCCTATAGCCGTCGAGTAGGAGAACTGATTCTGCAAAATGCCGATTTTGTAGGTGTATGTACTGATGACCTCGGAGGCCGGCAGATTCAGGGTGTTCTGCATGAGGAAGACCTTCTCGAAGCCCACGTTGAGCACACCTCCCATGTTGAGGATGAGCAGAATGCCAGCAGTAGGCAGGATGGCGGGAATGTCGATGTAGCGGATCAGCTGGAAGCGGCCGGCGCCATCCATTCTGGCCGCCTCATAGAGGGCCGTATCCACAGAGCTCAGAGCCGCCAGATAGATGATTGAATTCCACCCCATATGCTGCCAGACTTCGCTGATCCAGTAGATGGGGGTGAAGGCTGCGGGATCTCCCATGAAGTTTGGATTCACCACATGCAGAAAAGCCAAAAAGCGGGTCAGCAGCCCTGAGGAGGGGGTAAGGAAGAGATTGATCATTGCCACAATGACCACGGTGGAGATGAAGTGGGGCATATAGGTGATGGTCTGCACAAATCCCTTGACCTTGCCGGAATGGATCTGGTTGATGAGCAGGGCCAGAATGATGGGTGCGATGAAACCCATGACCAGGGTCCACAGACTGATGCG
This sequence comes from Bifidobacterium sp. JNUCC 75, assembly GCF_054819865.1. Classification (NCBI taxonomy): domain Bacteria; kingdom Bacillati; phylum Actinomycetota; class Actinomycetes; order Bifidobacteriales; family Bifidobacteriaceae; genus Bifidobacterium; species Bifidobacterium sp. JNUCC 75. The sequence continues at coordinate 843,792 of NZ_JBTHIF010000001.1, forward strand.
GACCGTGTTGATCATCAGTGGCTTGAACATGGGTGAGGCGAAGAACTGGCGGAAGTAGTAGAAGCCCACCCATTTGCCACCGGTCAGGCCCTTGGTGAAGTCGAAATCGCGGAAGGCCAGCTGGATGCCGTACATGGGGCCGTAATGGAATATGGCCACAAAAACGATGGCAGGAAGCACCATCACCCACAGGGGCCAGCAACGATGCGCATATTCAGCGAAGCTCTCCCGACGGCGCCCACGCCTGTCCGAGGTCTGTTTCCGCCGGAAGCGGGATGATCCGCGCTCTGAGTTCAATGCATCCTTGTGCGAGGTCATGACATGTCCCTTCTTCATCGAGTGGGATGCGCAGGAGCCGAAAGGATCAACCTCGATCGCACTTGAAACCGGACCAGACGACCTGCGGCTCTAATGCCTATCGGCAACTCCGACATGGTCATGATAAGAAGGAAAGAAAAATTTGTCAAATGAAAAAGTTTCTTAAGATTAAAGGGCGAAAGACTCGCTTATGGCGGTGAAATTGCGATTGCAGTGATATCCGAAATTGAGCGACGGACTGCTTTAGAGCGGCATTCTGGTAGAGGCGCGCTGGACCAGCGTGCCCTTGACGCATTCGATACCTTGGTGACCTCGGCCGTCCAGCATGTCAGCAAGGCAGCTGGCCGCCCTGGTGCCGATGGCCTTCAGATTCAGGTCGACGCTGGTCAGCGGAGGACGCGAGTTGCCGACAATGACCGTACGATTGTCAACCCCAACCACCGATACCCTATCCGGCACGGCAATATGCCGATCATGCAGGATATCTAGGCACCCCCGGGCTATCTCGTCGTTGCCACAAGCCACGCCGTCGAAGTCGATGCCCTCATCCAGCAAGCCAATCATGGTGCGACGTCCGGTCTCTTCGTTCCAGCCCCCATACCGAACTGTACGCACAGCAGCCAAACCACGGCTATCCAGTTCGGCCATCTCACCCTTGAGTCTCCTGACCGAGGACTGGAAGGCTGGATCGCCAGCAATCAGCACGATTTTTTTGGATCCACCCTCGACCAGATGCCGTACCATCAGCCGCCCGATATCCTCGTTGTCAGTGATAACCGAGCAGTCATGGGGATCCAGAGACGCCTGATTGGCATAGACAACCGGCACCGGGCAGCTGGTCAGCGCTGGCCGCGGATCGGTACGCCATCCGACCATCAGCAGCCCTTTGACGCCATAGGCCAGCAGATTATCTATATGGTGCTGTTCAAGAGCCGGATCCCTGCCTGCGTTGCAGAGAAAAACCGGAATGGACTCGACTCCGAAGTAACTTTCCGCGCCGATCAGGATGGGCATGGAAAACTGACCGTCCAGGTCCGAAGTGACCAGCCCCACCGACTTTGGCAGGCTGGGAGGTTGGGACTGTTTCTGACGCTCATTGAGCGAAAAGGAGAGCTCCGCCGCGGCCTTGAACACCTTGGCCCTTGTCGGACCGCTGACCTGTGCGCTGTTGCGTAGCGCCTTGGAGGCTGTGGACACCGCAACCCCCGCCTTGGCAGCCACGTCGGCCAGCGTCACTTTCTTGCTCATCGGATCGCCTCCCGGCTCTGCTGGACTGTGAGCGTCTCCAACTATGGTAATGGAGAGAGGCGGCCATCGAGCACTGCCAGCCGCGTTCATCTTTTTGCTTATTGAAAATTTTCCTAATCAGGTGTTAGCCTATGGGTGTCCGAACACAGGCGGCGGAGCATCCGCCTGATCAGCAGACAGTGGGAGCGCCACCATGGTCACCTTGTTTCATCCCCAGCCCGGAACCATCCCAGTGAATGCCGGGTCGGGCGCAGTTCTGGCCGATTCAGGGGTCCAGCCTAATTGGCTGCTTGATCATGGTGAGGATTCGGCCGTGCAAATTGCGGCAAGCAACCTGATGAGGGATTTTGCGACCGTCACGGGCCGGACCCAGAGACCGACCAATCTGATCGACGAGAGCAGCCCGACCATCTGCCTGGGCACCCTGGGCCATTCCAGTTGGATCGACTCGGCTGTCTGCTCCGACCAGCTCGATCTGACCCCGCTCAAGGACCCCCAAGGAGAATATCGATGGGAAGGTTTCACCTTGCAGGTCATCGACGGCACCCTCTATATCGCCGGGACTGATCGGCGCGGAACCGTCTACGGGATCTACGCTCTCAGCCGGGCCATCGGCATCTCACCCTTGCACTGGTGGGGGAACGTGCCGGCACGTCACCATGAACGGATATGCCTGCCCGACGATCTGCGCGTCTTCGACTGGCCCTCGGTCAAATACCGGGGCTTCTTCATCAACGACGAAGAGGAGCTGGACGACTGGGCTCGCCTGCACACTCCCGACGGAACCATCGGGCCGACGACCTACGAAAAAGTCTTTGACCTGATTCTGCGGCTGGGCGGCAACTATCTGTGGCCGGCCATGCACGTCAACGCCTTCAATGCTGATCCGCGTAACGGCAGGCTTGCCCAGAGCATGGGGATTGTCATCGGAAGCAGCCACTGCGACATGCTCCTGCGGAGCAACCAGCATGAGTGGGACCCCTGGGTGGCCTCGCAGGGCACGCATGTGGACTATGACTATTCGTTGCCCGGACACAACCGGGATATGATTCGGCGCTACTGGTCGCAGAGCGTGGACATGAACCGGAACTACGAGGTCACCTGGACCCTGGGCATGCGCGGCATACACGACACAGGCCTGACCACGCGCGCCATCGACGAGGATCCGAACCTGGACCAGGAGGGTCGCCTGCGAGCGCGGGTCGATCTGCTCGGTCGGATCATTCGCGACCAGAGGGACATCCTGCGTCAGCACCTGGGTCGACCTCCACAGGAGGTACCCCAGCTCTTCATTCCCTACAAGGAGGTGCTGCCCCTCTACGACGCGGGCCTGGACCTGCCCGAAGACGTGACCATCATGTGGGTCAATGACAACTACGGGTATATGCGTCGCTTCCCCAATCAGGCCGAACGGACACGCAGCGGAGGCAATGGGGTCTACTACCACAGCTCCTACTGGGCGCCACCGAGGACCAGTTACCGCTGCACCTCATCCACTCCCCTGGCTCTGATGAACGACCAGCTGGGCAAGTGCTGGGATCGGGGCATCCGCCGGGTATGGATAGATAATCTGGGAGCCATCAAGCGCCTGGAGCTGGAGGGATCCTACTTCCTCCACCTGGCCTGGAATGCAGACGAGGATCACCACAGTCTGTCGGCCCGGGACTTCGTGGCCGCCTGGTTCGACCAGACCTTCGCCGACGATCGCGGCTCTGAGGTGGCCGACCTGTGCATGAGCTACTACCGGATCAACAATCAGACCAAAATCGAGCACCTGCACGAGGACTCCTTCACCCAGACAGGTTACGACGACGAGGCCGGCGGCCGCCTTGCAGCCTTACGGGAACTCGCTGAGCGCTCGCACAATCTTGGCAGGAGCATGAAGCCAGAGTTTCGCGAAGCCTATCGATCGCTGGTGGACCTGAAGATCGCCATGGCCTACTACGTGAACGCCCAGTTCTACCATGCGGACCGCAGCCGCCTTGAGGCCGCCAGAAGCGCCTTGCCAGCCGCCGACAGGCAGATGAAGATCTCCCATCTCTTCCAGGGGATGATCCGGGCTCTGCTCCATTGGTACAACAAGGAGCTGGCACAAGGCGGTTGGGACGGCATCCTCACTCCCAACAGGTTCCCTCCTCCCACGCTGCCTCAGTACCCGGCTTGCAGGCCGGTGAGGGTTCAACCAAACCAGGGACTGATCCTGACGCCACAGGGAGCACAGGAGGGCGTCATAGTCCCGGGCGATGGCAATCACGCCAAGCTGGTCTTCGATCCCTATGGCATCACCGACCGTTGGATTGACCTGGACCTTATGGGAAGCCCTGCACAGGAAGTGTGCATCAGCGCCGATCAGGACTGGATCCGTCTGCCAGTGGAACGACGAATTGTCAGGGATGAATGGCGAATCCATGTCCAGGTCGAAAACGCCTCAACACATGCGGGTCGCCAGGGTACTCTAACCATCATCACCCGTCCCAGCAAGCCGGAGACAACTGAAAAAGCCTGGTCTACCCCGATCAGGGTCGATGTTCTAGTAGGCGAGAATCCTGGCCTCAGACAAGGATTCACCGGCTACGTCGAGGCGGATGGCCACATCAGCATGGATCCCTCACGCGGACGCGTCAACCCCGACCTCACTCAGGCCACCGCTTGGCTAGCGACGCAAGACCTGGGACGTTTTGGCCCAAGCCTGATGCAGACCAAGGGCTGGAGCGACCCGGAAGCAGGAAGCGGGGCCTGTCTGAGTCTGGACTTCTGGCTGAAGACTCCCGGCCGCCATCGTCTGGAGGTTCACCGGCTGCCCACTCTAAACTCACGTGGGCGAATTCGCCTGCGTGTCAGCCTGGATGGCGACCAGGGCGAAATCCTGGAATCTTCCACCACTGACGAGTTCCGTGGCAACTGGCAGGAGACCATCGTATACAACGCCGAACAGCTGGCCATGATCCTGCCCTATTTGAAGGCCGGACCCCACCGGCTGCAGCTGATCGCCGTGGACGACTCCTTCGGCATCGACAAAGTCGTGATCAACACCGGCCGGGAACGGCCCAGCCGACTGGGACCGGCCTTCAGTACCTGGGTGACAGGTAGACAGCCCTCCAAACAGACCGACAACCGGAGCTCTCACACATTTCATAAAGACAAGGCTCAGACCGGCAATCAGATTACGGACCATCAGCCAACGCCCACGGCCGAGGTCTTGGACCGCCCCTTACGGAACCTGGCCATCAGTGATTACGGAATCGATCCGGACCACACCCCGGAAGAACCTGTACCCTACTTCGATCAGGACTACTGGCTTCACGGCGGTTTGTATACACGGCCGAAGCTGGTCTGGCCTGCCGGGCATCAGCATGAGCAGAAGCTCAGCCAGGACAATGACGCCAACAAGACCCCAGAGCATATCTACCTTGAGCCCGCCGACTGCCTAAGACAGGACGAAAACGCCTGGCTGTCACAGAATGGTCCACAGAATGGCAGGCGTCGGAAGGGCTGCTGGGTCCCTACCAACGCCCCCATTCACAGGGGCCGGGGCCTGGCCATGCGGACCGAGCCAAGGCAACAGCTCTGGCCCAAACCCGGCCGAGCTCCCGGCATAAACCTGGCCTTCCAGGTTGACAGGCCAGGCAACTACCGGATCTGGCTCCTAGCCCAGTTCGCCTCCGACCTGGAGGACTCCTGCCATGTGATCTTGGACGGCGACCCGCTGGCCCCGGACGACATCTTCCCCCGAGGGGGAAGACTGATGACCTTCGCCACGGAGCATGTCTGGGGATGGTCGGAGATGGCCGCCGTCCACCTGACCGGCGGTCGGCACGTGCTGACCTTGGAGCCGGAACGGGCCGGCATGCGCATCGCACGTGTCTACCTGTCCTGCGATGGATCACGGCCTCCCTTGGATGAGCAGTGGCCCAGCGAGAAAGACGACAGACCAGGGGACACGCATGGGCTGGACGTGTGAAATCAGCGGTCACTGCCGCCCCTACGGCCCTTGGACGCCCGCCTGACCAGGCCGAAGAGGAGCGAGCCAGTCATGACTGCCGCTGCAACGATGGCCAGAGGAAGAGCTACAGCTGCCCCTGTTCCGGGCAATGCTTCCCCAAGGGCGTTCCAATCGTCGCTATTGGAACGGACAGCCCGATCCGAACACAGCAGACGGCCGTCGACCATCACGCCCCGGGAATCAGGCCGTACAGAAGCCTTGCCGGCATCTTCCCGCTCAGGAAGGGTCGCATCCTCTTCTACCGGACAGGGCACCAGGGGACTGCCGATCACCCTGGCCCTGTCGGTGTGCCGACCTGATATGCCCGTCACCGTGGCATGCACGGCTACAGACTGGCCAGGTCGTAGCATCAGGGTCGACCAGTTGTCGGGATAGCGAATCCCAGTCACCCGCCCCTGACCAACGACTGTCTGATCCTCCAAACGCAGTTGCCGGGCGGGGAAGATGGCTCCGGTCCCATCGCCGGGATCGCGAGGAGAATCATTGGTGATCCGGAAGACAATGGGGACATCATCATGAGTTCGAAGGGCCTGTTCCGGCTGATCCCGATCACCCTTGGGCAAACCGCCGGCCTGATCAAACTTCTCGATATGCAGTGCCGGGGTCATATCGGGCGTTCTGGTCCAGACCGTGTTGGAGACCATGGTCTTGTCCTGATAGAACTCAGTAAATCGGTTCTCATGACGTTCAACTTTCTTCAGCCGTCTACATTGCAGGTAGGCCCTCCAGCCGACCGGGCGGTCGCCTGAAGCGCTGACCAATGCCAGATATCGCGGTGTAGCCTCCACTTTGACCAGACCTGCCGGGTCTGCGGTCATCGTGAACAAGGGACCGCCATGAATATCTGCGGACATATCCGAACCAGCCATAATCCGTCCATGATGAATCAGGATGCGCCCATTCTCGTAGAGATCCTGGTTGGCGTAGACGGCCCAATGGCCGGTGAACCGGTCCACAGAGGGGTCCAGCCGATCCTCGATCCGCCAGGTTTTCACCTGCGGATAGGCCCGTCCGGCCGGCAGCAGACTTGAGTCCAGACGATAGAGGAAGAGCCGGCCACGGTAGAGACTGCTGCTGTGAGCGCTGTCCCCGCCCACGTCCACTACCACATCCTTGGCGGGATTGAGCGGTTTGACCGGATTAGCGACCACATTGGTGGCTTTGCGCATGTCGTTGACTATCTGAGTCGCCTGGTTGCGCACCACGTGACCAGGCTCTGCACGGATGACCGTGTAAGGCAGGACCAGATCGTAGGTGCGCCCCAGCAAGCCTTGGTCAATGGCCGGCTCCCTGAGGGGACTATGGCCTCGGGCAGCGGCATAGGCAGCCAGATCGGGAGGCTGAGGATCTCCTTTGAGGGTCGCACCTGTGGCCGGAACATAGGTGTCCACAGTTTTGGCGAAGACCAGAACCATACCGTTTCTTACCTGGATATTGAAAGCCTTGGTGTAATCGCGGCCGTCGGAGCCCAGGACCTCAATGCTCTTGGGATCGATATCCAGATGCCGAGCGTCGTAGGCATCCGTCATGCCCAGCCGCCAGACCGGGTAGGCGGTGTCTTTACGGCGGGCGTCCAGACTAATTCGATAAACTCCCCGGTCACCCACAAAGAGCACCTTGCCGTCGATGCTGATGCCCGGATCATGCGCGCTGACATCGCTCTTTGAGGGATGGAAGTCAGCTGGTGGATTGCTCACTTGGTTGGAGGGGGTCAGTGAATTGTTCAGCGTCAGCAACCACTGATTGCCCACCCGATGATCCCTTGGAGCCTTGGGATCAACCCTGCCCTCAAAGCGCAGGCGGATTCTGGGTTTGCCCCCGGCCCGCCACTTGCTGATACGGGCGGGGTTGGTAATGGCCACCCGCAAACTGTGGTCCTTGTCCTTCCACTTTGTGGCGTATCCGGTCTTGGCGATGATATCGCCGCTCTGCAGGTCAGTAACCTCAAGGGTCTGCTTGTCGGGCACAAACCAGCGGTCATACACATCCGTCAGGATGATTGATTTGACAGGATAGGCCAGATTGTCGGGCAGGCTGGGCTGGGTATCCAACTGATATTCCAGTCGCTGACCGGGGAAGACCCCCTTGCCGTCAACGCTGGCCTGCTCCCCGCCCTGACCAGCCTCGGAGATTACATCCTTGCGTACCGGAGGCAGGTATCCGCAAATGCCTGGCTTGTTGGTCTCCACACTCTGCGTGTTGACTGTCTGGGAACCCGAGTTGGTCAGAGGCTCGCCTTGGCTGCCATGGCCATCAGGAGCCCGGCAAAAGGTCAGCTCCTGGTCAGGTGCTCCACCCATATCCTTGCGGACCTTGGCTGCGCCGCCGCCGTTGGCAAAGCGGACCGTGAAGGGAACCAGCATGGTGACCTGCATAGGGTCCTCCATCCCCTTTAAGCCGTTCAGCCATCCGCTTTTGGCTTGTGCCCGCGCTCGTGTGCCGGTCACGCTGATCTCGAAACGGTCGGTCACATCCCTGCCCTTGGCAGCAATGTCCTCGATGCTGCTGCGGCGGTAGTGCCCGTCTGCATCCGCCTTGGCCTTGGCAACGAAAATGCGAATGGCCCGAGCCCCGTCCTGATCGACCAGATAGTCAGCAGCGATCCAGTCGTCAGTCAGGGCGAAAACCTTGGGTGCCTCAATCAGATGGGCTTCGACAGTGGCGTTGACCACCGACCCCACTCGATCCCCATCCAGAAAGGCATGCCCGTCGGCCCCAGTTCCGTTACTCCACTGCGGGTCTATGACGCTCTTCCACACCCCCGTAGTCGTATCTCGCAGGATCCAGGATTTGTCGGGCCTGGGCTTCCATGTGGGTGTACGACGTTCCGGAGTCGACTGGTCAATCTGCCGGGCGGCGCCCTTCCAGTGGACTCCTCCCTGGTCCAGAATCACCCCGGTCTCTGGCCGCTCGACAGTCACATCCAGCTGCCACACCCAGCGGTGTTTCTGCGGCAGAGCACCGCCCTTCCAGGTTGCTGTGGCCCGGCCACCAGGCGGCCTAGCTCCTTCGGCGGTGTTGAAAATGAATTTGTCAGTCAAATCTTCACCGCTGGTCTGGTCCCTGACATGCTGGCCGCTTATACGGTACTGCTTGCCCTGAGGATTAAAGACATCGCTAAAAGTCAGTTCTCGCCCGCCGTGACCGGTTTCAGTGACGATACGGGTGCGATTGGTCATCCCATCCGCGCTTGTTCCACGATCTACTTCCTTGTCAGGGGGATCCGGCGGCAGATCTGCCGGCTTGGGCTCGTAGTCGTTGAGCATGATCACCACCAGGGAAATGTCATTCTCGTTGCCTGCATACTCGTCAGCAAATTTGTCCAGACTGTCCTCGGGCTGATCCCAGAATGGGTCGCCGGTTCGGTAGGTCACCCCGCGGTTGCTAAAGGTGCTGTTGGCCACCTGGCTTCGCCAGTTATCCATCCAAAGCTTGTGAATAGCCACACAGATCCCGTCAAAGATACGTTGGGATCCCCGATAGCCAGCAACCACTCCCACGCCGGTTACCCGGCAGTGGCCCTGTCCGGATTGGTCTGCATGGGCCTGGTTAAAGCGCGCCTGACAGTTGCCGTTAGCCTCATCCAGAGCCTGACGCTTGACCCGGGCCGTAGTGGCATTGCCCCCATCCACCACACCCATCTGGGACAACGCCCTGTCTATGCTGCCTATCTCATAACCGCCAAAAGCGCCCTGGTCGTCATCCTTGTAGGCCCAACCCTGCCAAATCCGGACATTTTCGCCGCCGGGGGGCACAGGTCCGCCACCGGCATGACCCGATCCTCCGCCAGCCACGGCAGGAGCCGCCGGACCGGCAAGGGTCGCCAAGGCAACCAGAGCCGCCAAGAGGCTGACCCGTCTATGCTTGTTCATACTCGTCCTCACTCTTCGCCCGCTCCATGCCTTGAGTATGAGCGACTGCCGGGCGTACAGGTGCGTGAGCGGGAGATTGTGGTCGAATGTGCCGCGGGACGGTTATGCTGTGTATAACACATACCTATGCTGTCCAGACCGAGAAGGAGACAGGACAATGGCAGAGACATTCGACGTGTTGGTCGAGATCCCCCGGGGCTCCCGCAACAAGTATGAGATGGACCACGATAGCGGCCATATCAGGCTGGACCGCACCCTCTTCACCTCTATGGGCTACCCCGACGACTACGGCTACATCGACGGCACCCTGGGCGAGGACGGCGATCCCTTGGATGCTCTGGTCATGATCCCCGATTCGGTCTTCCCGGGCTGCATCGTCGAATGCCGCGCCGTGGGTCTCTACCACATGGTCGACGAGGCCGGCGGGGATGACAAGGTCCTCTGCGTGCCTGCTGATGCCCGCTACGATGCCATCAAGGACATCGACGACGTCTCCGACTTCCACAAGCAGGAAATCAAGCACTTCTTCGAGCAGTACAAGGCTCTGGAACCAGGCAAGGAGGTCATGCCTGGCGACTACTGGACCAACGCCGAGGCTGCTGAGACCCAGATCAAGGCTGCACGCGAGCGCCTGGCCGCCCAGCACTGACCTCTCAAGGCCGACCAGTCGACACAATCACCCCGGCAAGGGCCCAATCGAGCGCCCGAACCGGGGTTTTGCATGCCCAAATCCTCCCAAAACGCGTCTGGCCGTCTACGATTGCCAATTGCGGGTGCGCGCGCAAGGGCAGGAGCGGCTATGACTTTCTACACGTACCAATACCTCAAGGGCGGTCAGACCAACTGGACCATGATCAGGATCATCGTGGTCGTCGTTCTGGCCCTGGCCTTTCTCTTCTTCCTGTTCATGTACTCCCGCCACCGTTGGAACCACAAGTACAAGGATCTGTCCATCATCCTGGCAACCCTGCTCCTGTTGGCGGCGGCCATCCAGTACAGCGACTACACCAATCTGCGCACAGCCAGCCTGCAGAGCGGACAGCTGACCACGGTCATCGACAAATCCGCCGCCAAGCTCAAGGTCGATCCTGAGCAGATCAGCATCAACGACACCTCGCGCAACAACGACATGATCATCAAGACCCCCAAGGGCTACTACACCCTGGTATTCAACAGTTCAGGCTCCGAATTCCTGTTGCAGCGCGCCGACCTGTACCACCCAGACATCACCGTGATCGGAGAGTGACCCATGGATATCAATTTCTACGTCAACGTGGCCCTGAAGCTGATTGTCGGGCTGCTCTTCATCACCCTGCTCATCAATGTGACCGGCAAGGGGAACCTGGCGCCCACCTCGCCCATGGACCAATTGCAGAACTACGTCCTGGGCGGCATCATCGGCGGGGTCATCTACAGCGACAGCATCTCCATGGCCCAGTACATTGTCATCCTGCTGATATGGGCGGCACTGATCCTCATCACTAGGTATGCCAAGACCCACATCCACGCGGTAGGCAAGTACATCGACGGCGAACCGGTCACCATCATCAAGAACGGCAAACTGCTGGTCCAAAACTGTCTCAAGGTCAACCTGACGGCCAAGGAGGTGGACTTCAAGCTACGCACCAAGGGCATCAACGACATACGCGACGTCAAGCGGGGCATCGTCGAACAGAACGGCGGCCTGACCATCATCTCCGAGGGCGACAAGGACGTGCGCTATCCGGTGGTCATGGACGGACGGGTCAATCCCGACGTTCTTGACACCATGGGACGGGACGAGGACTGGCTCGACGAGCAGCTGGCCAAGCAGGGCATACACAAGGTCAGCGATGTGTACATGGCACGCTTCCAGAACGGCGAGTTCTACGCCGTCACCTACCAGGACCAGTAAGACCAGCAATACTCGAAAACCGGCAACGGAATCCGTTAGTCACCCGACATCTAGATGTCATGAGCAATTGCTCTAATGTCTACTGTAGTGTACTCTTTTCTTGTGGGGAATGGGACGCATCTTCTCGAAAATAAGGGAGGGGAAGCGGTACCATGCCCCTGTCCATCATTGAAGTACTGGAGACTGAGGAATTCAGCCGGTGGATTGATGAAATGAAAGACACCCAGTCGGCAGTACGTATCCTGCACTGATGGGAACAAGTAAAGCTATCCGGGCACCTGTTAGGGAACTGGAAGGCTTTGGGAGAAGACGTATTCGAAATGCGTTTTCACTATGGTCCTGGTTACCGCACCTACTTTGGCCTGAAGAACAGACAGGTCGTGCTACTGCTTTGCGGCAGCAGCAAGGCTCGTCAGAAGAGGGACATAGACCAGGCAAAACATCTGTGGAAGTCATATCTGGAAAGCTGATGTCAGCCAACGGTCAAGGAAACGGACCACATAAGGACAGGGTTGTGATGATGTTGAAGATCAGGAAATTTCGTGCAGGCGACCATATACATAGTGAGCAGGCGGCCGTCACCTACCTGCAGGTTGCCATGGAAGAGGCCGACAAGGCCGAAAACCCTCGGCAAGGAGCTGCCATCATCGCAAATGCACTCGGCGAGGTAGCGCGAGCACAGAGGCATATGAGCGCCATCGCCTCGGATGCCGACCGATCCCGTTCGGGCATCTACAAGGCCCTGAGCAATCAGGGGGATCCGGCGCTGAGTACGGTCATCAGCGCCATCCACGCAGCGGGAGGCAGCCTGACAGTTACTATGGCTCGCTAATGGGCCTGTCCGATAGCCTGTCATGCTTGATTCTCCAGCGCTGACAGGTAAAATCTATGTCCATATTGTTATGGCGTAGCATGTGAACGGCATTCAACGAATTCAAAGCCGACTCCAGTCGGCAGTTCCGCGCTCGACGCTCCCGAGGCGTAGGCGGGTTTGAGGAGACCTGGTCGAGGCCCATCCCACCGGGGATGAACCCTTTCAAGGAATGCCGTGTTCTTAAGACTGTTGTTTATCGCTTTAGGTGTATCTTCTGACGCTTTTGCCGTCTCCATCAGCAAGGGACTGTCCGTGGACCGACTGCGGGCCCGCCATCATTGGCTGGTCGGACTTTGGTTCGGCGGATTCCAGACTCTGCTGCCCCTGCTTGGCTACTTCGCAGCCTCCATGCTGCAGGACTCCCTGGCCGCTGTGGATCACTGGATTATCTTCGGCATTCTGTCGGCCATCGGGGTCAACATGATCCGCGAGGGCGTCTACGGCAAGGAAGAAGGAGCGGACGGAGAAGAGAGCTTCTCCTGGCGGCAAATGCTTCCTGCAGCCATAGCCACCAGCATCGACTCATTCGGCGTGGGCGCGGGCCTGGCCCTGCTGGGCATCAACATCTGGCTGTCCGCACTGGTCATCGGATTGGTGACGGCTGCGGTCTCCATAGCGGGATTGCGCATTGGATATGTTGTCGGTTCCCGCTGGCGCAAGCCTGCCAGAATCGCCGGTGGCATCATTCTAATAGTCATGGGCATTCAGATCCTTCTGGATCACCTGATGAATGCCTAGCTCAGATCGTCGTCTGAAGGACGAGGGCCGCCAGTACCACGATGGCTCCGGACAGAAGTACCGACATCAGCGCCAGACCAATGGCTCCGGACTGATCAGCTGCTTCTTCGGCCCAGCGATAGCCTGCGATGATGAGCCCGATCAGCAGCAGCAAGGCCACAAGCACTACCAGGATTGGCATTAGGTCAGGTCCGAAGCCCCTGACCAGCTCTGGCAGGAAGACCCATCCCGAGGCGGCGACAGCAGTGACCCCGCCCATGGCGGTTGCAGAAATGCCCCGGATGACCATCCGCCTGTCCCTACGCAGCATCTGCCGAACAAACATGAACACGGCCAGGAGGGCAAGCAGGAATGCCGCAGTTGACAGCCAGACCCTGAAGGCGTCAGACCCCTGCACGACCAAGGCCGGAACCAGGCAGACCAAGGTCAGCAAACCGAACATGGCTCGGTCTGGGCCGGAGCGAATACCCCGACCCACCAAGGGCCAAGAGGCCAACAGGGCCAATGCCAGCACCAGAACCAGGAAGGCCTGCACCCATCGGGCGACCCGAGGCTCGGCCAACAAGCCCGCCGCCACGCCTGGCAGGATCAGCGCCGCCAGGGCCAGCAGCTGCGTCAGGGCGGGCGCGCGCCCATCCTGGGTTTCTTTTACGGTCTGCGCCATGGGTCCTCCTGCCTGTCCCCATCGGGGAGCCATACGTCACATCCTAGGGCAAGGCCATCCTGTGAACTCGAAGCCCTGTGACGGGCCGATTGTACAATGATGACGACTGTTCAACGAATCCACCCCTCTATGGACGAACGGACAGGGAAGAAGGTACCCCCGTGACGGATCTGACCTTGATGACCTGCGCCGAGGACCCGGCATCGGTTCTGCCAGCCTTGGCACTGCTCTCCCATCGAGTGCGTGTTCTGCCCCTGGACGCCGCCTCCCTGGTAAGAATGCCCGAGGATACGGTGCTGCTGATCGATGCCAGCGACGATCTGGCCGAGGCCAAGACCCTCTGCAACCTGACCCGAGCCTCGGGTCTGTCCACGCCCATCATCCTGATTCTGAGCGAGGGCGGCTTCACTGTGGTCAATGCCAGCTGGGGCGTGGCCGACGTCATCATCCAGTCCGCATCCCCTGCCGAGGTCGAGGCCCGGCTGCGTCTGGTCTGCCAACGCGAGACCCCGACACGCAAGCCGGATGCTCAGCCCGAAGAGGCTGAGGACCAGGTGCCCACTGGTCAGGTCCGCTCGGGCGATCTGGTCGTGGACACCGAAAGCTACACGGCCCGAATCCACGGTCGTCCCATCAATCTGGCCTACAAGGAGTTCGAGCTGCTCAAATACCTGGTTCAGCATCCAGGCAGGGTCTTCACCAGGGCACAGCTCCTCCAGGAGGTCTGGGGCTATGACTACTACGGCGGCACCAGGACGGTTGATGTGCATGTGCGACGCCTCAGGGCCAAGCTGGGCAGCGAGTACGAGCACCTGATCGGCACGGTCCGCAATGTGGGCTACCGGTTCGACCCGCCCTCGTCAGCACGGACGGCCTCAGCCCCCAAGCCTGAGCCGGATGCCGGGACCGACCCAGACCCAGCCAAGCAAGAGTACAGCCAGTCAAAACAATCACAGGACTCCAAGAAGAAGAAAACCGATCATAGTGACTGATGCATCATCAAATCGAAAGCGTCCCCAAGGCAGGGAAAGCAAGGCCCGGCGCCTGGCCCGCATGCACGAGGAGTACCGCATCCTCTGCCAGGTCTTTCCCGAGGCGGTCTGCGCCCTGCACTTTCGCAACCCCTTCGAACTGCTGGTGGCCACAGTTCTGAGCGCCCAAACCACCGATAAGCGGGTAAACTCAGTGACCCCTGAACTCTTCGAACGCTACCCCGATCCCGCAGCCATGGCCCAGGCCCAGCCGAACGAGTTGGAGGCAATCATCCACCCGGTAGGCTTCTACCACGCCAAGGCCCGCCACCTGCTGGGGCTCTCTCAGATGCTGACCGAAGACTACGGCGGCAAGGTCCCCCAGACCATGGAGGAACTGACCAGTCTGCCCGGCGTGGGACGCAAGACCGCCAATGTAGTCCTCGGCAATGCCTTCAACATCCCCGGATTCCCGGTGGACACCCACGTCACCCGGGTCACCGGCCGCCTGCGCTGGCGGACCGACTGGCGCAGCACCCACCCCGATCCAGTGAAGATCGAGCATGAGATCTGCGACTGTTTCCCGCCCGAGGACTGGACCAATCTGTCGCACAGGCTGATCCTCCACGGCCGAGCCACCTGCCACGCCCGCAAGCCCGACTGCCTCCACTGCCCCCTGGCCGAAACATGTCCCAGCGCCGAACTTCTGGCCGGACCGGCCTCTCGATAGAATCAAAACCATGGCACGGGGCAGACACACACAAATCAGATCCGGAATCATCTTTCTTCTGGTACTGGCGATCCTGACAGCGGGCATCTACATAGCCTGGCCGCTGGTGACTGGTCAGGGAAGCTGGCAGCTCCCCTGGGCCCAGGGGAGCACGGGCCAGATCGTGCGCATTCGAGCCCGCCAGGCCCCCGTCTCCCTTGACATCCGCACCGAACCCGGATTCGCCACCGACCAGGCCCTGATGGGCAATGTCTACCAGACTCTGACCAGGCCCGACGCCAAAGGCCGGCCGACGCCCGGCCTGGCTCAAAACTGGGAGGTCTCCTCAAACGGGCTGCTCTACACCTTTCATCTGCGCAATGACGCCCACTTCGCCGACGGACGCCGCCTGACCTCGGAGGATGCCCTCTGGTCCCTGCAGCAGATCATCGACCACCAGTACCAGGGCCATCGGGACCTGGACGGACTGGCCAGGGTCACCAACCCCGATGATGCCACACTGGTAATCGGCCTGAAGAGCCCGAACGCCAGGCTGCTGACCGCACTGAGCGGTCGGGCGGGTATAGTCTACGACCGCCGGGCCCGGGTCAACTATTCCACTCGATCAGCTGGTTCAGGCCCCTACCAGGTGGATGACTGGCAGCCGGGTACCAGCCTGACCCTGACCGCCAGCAAGTCCTACCAAGGCCCGGACAAGGCCGCCATCCACAAGGTGATCTTCAGCTATACCGGCAGCCCGCAAGATACCATCAAGAATCTGGACCAGGGACGCCTGGACGCTGTAGTGGACATGGATCCCGCCACCGCCAAACAGGCCGGCAAGGCACCGACTGCCACGCCCAGCACAAACAATGTGGTCCTGGCCTTCAACAACGCGGCATCCAGCCTGCTATCCGACCAACATGTGCGCGAGGCCGTCCGCTATGCCGTGGACCGCCAGGCGCTGGCCGATTTGGAAGGCGGCGGAGCCAGCGCGTTGGGCGGGCCGCTCAACGCGCTGAGCCCTGGCTATGATCCCGGTTTGCAGGCTTTCCCCTTCGACCGCATCCAAGCGGCACGTCGGAACTCCTACTATGCCCCGTCCTACTATCACGGCGGTCTGCGCCTGATCTACCCCCAGGAATTCGGCAACCAGGTGGGTGATCTAATCAGCACGCAGCTGAAGGCGGTGGGCATCCCCAGCCAAGTCTCCATGGTGGACCAGGCTGCATTCCGCGACCAGGTGCTCAACCGCCACGACTATGACATGACCCTGCTGGTCATGGACAATGATGAAATCGACCGCTTCGCTGACCCCGAATCCACCATGCACTTCGACAACATCGATATTCAGAACTCCTGGAAGCAGGTGACGGACTGCACCGACCAGAACACCTATGCCGAGCGACTGAAGGACTTTGCCCGACAGGTCAGCGACCTCTCCCCCAGCGACTGGCTGTATCAACGTACGCCCCTGGTCATCACCGCCCCCCGCCTGAAGGGCATGCCCAGCTCTCTGGTGGACCGCTACCTGCCCCTGTGGAACCTGCGCGTCCAAGGGTGAAAAGGCCGGTGCCCCTTGTCACTGTTCGTCCATAAAATGCTGGTATGTCTGCTGAAAACCAAGGAATCGTCAATGCCCATCTGACCCCCCTGCCCGACAGGGTGGGCGTGGATGGCCTGGAGGAAAAGTGGTGCCGTGACTGGGATGAGTCCGGCGTCTACCGCTTCCGCAACACCCGCGAGCGCTCCGGCGTCTACTCCATCGACACCCCGCCGCCCACGGTCTCGGGGCATTTGCATGTGGGGCACGTCTTCTCGTACACCCATACCGACGTGATCGCCCGGTTCAAGCGGATGCAGGGCTACGACGTCTTCTACCCCATGGGCTGGGACGACAACGGTCTGCCCACCGAGCGGCGGGTCCAGAACTATTACGGGGTCCGCGTGGACACCTCGCTCAAGTACGATCCGGACTTCAAGCCCCCCTTCCACGGGACCAAGGGTAAGAAGATCAGCGCCAAGGACCAGGTGCCCGTCTCCCGTCAGAACTTCATCGAACTATGCGAGGAACTGACCGCCGAGGACGAGAAGCTCTTCGAGCAGCTCTGGCGGTCGCTGGGCTTGTCGGTGGACTGGTCGCAGACCTACCACACCATCGGCGAGCATCCCCGCCGGGTGGCGCAGAAGGCTTTCCTGCGGAACTTGGCCCGAGGCGAGGCTTACCAGAAGGAGGCCCCGGGGCTCTGGGACGTGACCTTCCAGACCGCTGTGGCACAGGCCGAGCTGGAGTCGCGCGAATATGACGGCTTCTATCACCGTGTGGCCTTCCGGTTTGCGGACGGCACGCCAATTTACATCGAGACCACCAGGCCTGAGCTGTTGGCGGCCTGCGGCGCCCTGATCGCCCATCCGGACGACAAGCGCTACCAGAAGTACTTCGGGCAGAAGGTCTACTCTCCCCTGTTCAAGGTGGAGGTGCCCATCCTGGCCCACCCCGCCGCAGAGATGGACAAGGGCGCCGGCATTGCCATGTGCTGCACCTTCGGCGACGTGACCGACGTGCAGTGGTGGCGGGATCTGAACCTGCCCACCAGGTCCATCATCCAGCGCAACGGACGAATCGTCATGGATGTGCCGGACTGGATCACCGATGAAGGCGGACGGCGAATCTTCGAGCAGACCGAGGGCAAGACCACCTTCTCAGCCCGCAAGATCATCGTGGATGCCCTGCGCGAGTCCGGCGACCTGGACGGCGAACCCAAGCCCACCAAGCGCATGACCAACTTCTACGAGAAGGGCGACAAGCCCCTGGAGATCGTCACCTCCCGCCAGTGGTACCTGCGCAATGGCGGCACCGACCAAAAACTCAACCAGGAGCTGCTGGAACGTGGCAAGGAGCTCAACTTCCATCCGGACTTCATGCGGGTACGCTACAACAACTGGGTCGAGGGACTTAACGGCGACTGGCTGATCTCCCGCCAGCGCTTCTTCGGAGTCCCCTTCCCCCTCTGGTACCCGGTCAGGGAAAACGGCGAGACCGACTACGCCCATCCCATCACCCCGGCCGAGGACAGGCTCCCCATCGACCCCAGCAGCGATGTGCCCGAGGGCTTCGAGGAGTCCCAGCGCGACCAGCCTGGCGGCTTCACGGCCGAGAAAGACATCATGGATACCTGGGCCACCAGTTCCCTGACACCCCAGATCGTGACACACTGGGCCGAGCCGGGCGAACAGGACCAGGCCCTCTTCAAGGCGACCTTCCCCATGGACCTGCGCCCGCAGGGCCAGGACATCATCCGCACCTGGCTCTTCAGCTCCATGGACCGCGCCCATCTGGAGAACGGCTGCCTGCCCTGGAGCGACACCACCCTGTCGGGGTGGATTCTGGACCCGGACCACAAGAAGATGAGCAAGTCCAAGGGCAATGTGGTGGTGCCCGACGAACCCATCAAGAAGTATGGCGCTGACGCTGTGCGCTACTGGGCATCCTGCGCCCGGCTGGGCCTGGATGCCACCTACGATGAAGGACAGATGAAGATCGGCCGCCGCCTGGCCGTCAAACTCCTCAACGCCGTCAAGTTCGCGCTGGCCATCGGACGTGAGGGTGAAAACCATAAAGTCACTCAGGCAGCGGAGGCCACTTGGGACCCGGCTGATGTGACGGTCCCGCTGGATCGCGCGGTCCTGGCCGGCCTTGCCCAGGTGATCGACCAGGCCACCAAGGCCCTGGAATCCTACGAGCACTCCAAGGCATTGGAAGTGACCGAATCCTTCTTCTGGGACTTCTGCGACAACTACATCGAGCTGGCCAAGAACCGGGCCTACGGAACCGCGGATGCCACCGGCAGGACCCCTGACGAAGCACAGGTGCTGAGCGCCCGTACAACCCTGGGACTGGTCCTGGACGCTCTGGATCGTCTCCTGGCTCCCTTCCTGCCCTTCGCCACCGAGGAGGCTTGGCAGTGGATGCATCAGGGGGACGGATCGGTTCACCGGGCCTCCTGGCCACGTTCAGAATCCTACCGTGCAGCTGCCCAGGGCCAGGATCCGGATCTTTTGGCCTGGGCAGGCACGGCTTTGGCCTCACTGCGGCGAATCAAGTCCGAGGCCAAGGTCTCCATGAAGACCCCCATCCTCTCCGCCTCCTTGAGTGTGGCGCCGGAGGGCCTGGAAGCCGTGAAGGCCGCCTTGGATGACATAGCCGAAGCGGGTAGGGTCACCGGAGATCTGAATCTGGTCGAGGAGACCAATCAGCCCGATGCCAAGAGTGCCGGCGAGGATGAAACCGGCATCCGGGTGACCGCCAGCCAGCTGGGCGAGCCCCCGGCCAAGAAGCCTCGTAAGTAGGTTTCATTCCCGATGGCAACCGGGGTGGTTCGGCCATAGGCACCGCCCCGGTTGCCATCGGTTTGCACTCGTAACAAGGCCGTTATCAGTGCAACTAGCCTTACAGCCTGCAAGGCCGGACGAACAATCGTCACCCATGCAATAGCAGTACCAATCAGCATTCACGCAGTTTTGCAATCGAAAGCATGCCTGTTACGAGCTGCTCAGACCGAATTTGCCTGCGGAACAGCCTGATCACAACACTCTGTGGCTCGCGAAGATTGTAATGCTAAAGTAGAGTTAGTAGCGGGATTTTACATGGTGTGCGTCGACGCAGTTATGGGGACTATGACCTGGGAAGTCAGCACGCTTGGGGAGGAAGATTAAATGGGGAATGCTCATAGCACCCGTAGACTGTTGACCTTAACGGCTATGATTGGACTGGCGCTGCTCGTAGCTTCAACCGGAGCATACGCAAACACCGACGACATGGCGCCTACACCTACAGCAGGAAGCAGCAGCGCGAACTCATTGCTCAAAACAGGTGAGCAGGTAGGGGCTATGATGCCGACCGCATCACCATCGCCGCTGGCCAACAATAATCCCTCGCCGTTCAAGTCCATCCAACCATTCAATAAACAAAAGACCGACAAGTCGCCCCAGACCAGGGATTCATCCTCATATACCCTCACTTTCGACGCTGACGGGGGCTCGCCGGCATCCGGTTCGTCGGCCCTGAGCCAGACGATAGCCTCAGGTCATCTGGCATCCCCTCCCACCGTCACCAAGACAGGCTACCTGTTTGACGGATGGTTCGTCAAAGCAGCCGACGACAGCTCCAATGTGGCCTACGATTTCGGCAAGCCGGTCACCAGCACCAGCGCGAAGTCGCTGATAGCCCATTGGTCATCAGTCAAAGACTCCCAGTGGACGACAGCCAACGCCAGCGGCAACGACACAGGGGGCTCTTCAATCACTCTGACTCCCCCCAAGCCCAGAGGGGTCAGATTCGCACAGGTCAGCGCCGGCCACGACCACACCCTCGCCGTAGGCTCGGATGGTCATGTCTACGCCTGGGGCGACAACAGCAAGGGCGAGCTTGGCGATGGCACCAAAATCAACAAAAACGCACCGGTGCGGATCACCGAAAATGACGCTATAAAAGGAAAGACCTTTATAGCTGTCAGCGCGGGAACCACATTCTCCGTAGCACTGGCTTCTGACGGCAGCGTCTACACCTGGGGCGACAACTCACGCGGCGAACTCGGCAACGGTTCCACCACGGATCCCGATTCCTCAGTACCGGTAAAGGCGAATCTCAACGTCACCATCACCGCCATCAGCGCCGGATACTGGCATGCCATGGCCCTGTCCTCGGACGGGACGATCTACACATGGGGAGACAATCAATACGGCCAGCTCGGCAACGGGCACACGGGGGTCAACGTCAACCCTTCACCCGCGGCAGTGGCCTCTCCATCCGGCGTCACCTTCACCACCATCAGTGCCGGATACGATTTCCAGACGGCGCTGGACAGCAACGGCTATGCCTACGCCTGGGGACGCAACCAGGGCGGCCAGCTTAGCATCGGCACCATCGACGACACCAGCAGCGGTTCCAATGTCTACAAACCAACGCGCATTTACGGCGACTCGACCGGCAACCCAGACAGCACTGTCTACACCGACATCGATGCAGGGTACCTGCACGTCCTGGCACTGAGCAATTCAGGCAAGGTATATTACTGGGGTTATCTCCTGACCAAGACTGACACCAATCCCGGCGTTCACTCCCTCTACCCCAGTCTGTTAAGCCTGCCCCCGGAAGCGGCGACGCCTGTTTCAGTCAGCGCCGGGGACTACTCCTCTGCGGTGGTCGACTCTGCGGGCAGCCTGTACATGTTCGGCAGCAATTCCAGCGGTCAGCTGGGCGACGGAACCACAACTGCTAATTCAAAGATGACCGAGGTGAGCCTGACAGGCGTCACAGTCGCCGCATTCGATGTCTGCCGGCACAGTCTGGCCATCGGCTCGGACGGGCTCCCCTACAGCTGGGGGGAAGCGAAAAGCGGCAAGCTGGGACAGGGCAGCAGCGGACCTCAAAGCGGCTCACAGACCAAGCCTGCAGCGGTCAGCCCACCCCAGATAGATCTGGCCAAGGTGACCTTTGGCAAGACTGATGTTGCCAAGACCGACAGCGGCAGCCCAATCAACCGAACTTCAGCAGGTGACGACACTTGGAGTACGAATACCCCATGGACGGTCACTACCCCGCACCACACCTACGGAACCACCAAGATCAAAATCAATGAATGGGCCATTGGCGGTGCAGCGCAACAAGGCCAGGCCATCGCCGACTATACATTCACACCCACTGCTCAAAAGGTCACCTTTGATTCGGACGGGGGTTCATCGGTCTCGGACCAGTCCGTCACATCAGGCAAGCAGGCTTCACCTCCCAGCGTTACCAAGGCAGGTTTCCTGTTCGACGGCTGGTTCGTCAAAGCGGCCGACGGCAGCTCCAATGTGGCTTACGACTTCAGCAACCCGGTCACCGGACCGCTGAATCTGAAAGCCCATTGGTCGTCGCCAGACACCAAATGGAAAACGTCGAACGCCCTCCATGGCGATGACACCGGTGGCTCCACGATTACTCTGACTCCTCCCAAACCCAGGGCAGTGAGGTTCGCGCAGGCCAGCGCCGGGCGCTACCACACCCTGGCTGTAGGTTCGGACGGACACGTATACGCTTGGGGAAATCAGGCCAGCGGGAGTCTGGGGAACGACAAAACCTCAGGCACGGCGACTACACCAGTACGGATCACCGAAAATGACGCCATAAAAGGAAAGATCTTCATAGCCGTCAGCGCCGGCGACGCTTACTCCATGGCCCTGGCATCGGACGGCACCGTCTACACCTGGGGCAGCAACAGCAAGGGACAGCTCGGCAACGGCACCACAGGAGCCTACTCCGCCGAACCAGTAAAGGCACAGACAGGCAATGCCAAAATCACCGCCATCAGCGCAGGACGGTCATACGCCATGGCCCTGGCCTCGGACGGCACGGTCTACACCTGGGGCAACAACGATGTCGGCCAGCTCGGCAACGGCAGCTCAGACAAGAACAGCCATGCCTCCCCTGCCAAGGTCACGGCGCTGTCCGGCATCACCGCCATCAGCGCAGGGTTCACTACAGGTACTGCCCTGGACAGCCAAGGCCACGCCTGGGCCTGGGGCAAGAACGAAAAGGGACAGCTCGGCAACGGCACCATCGATAACAATCCGACGCCAAAACGTGTCCAAGACCTGGGCACCGGACAGCCTGATACCCGGTTCTATATCGCCATCAGCGCGGGCTATCAGCATGTGCTGGCGCTGGATACGGACCATAACGTCTATGGGTGGGGCTCCGGCACCGCCATCGGCTCCTCGACTGATACCAATGTCAGCACGAAAGGATCCACTAAGATCAGCTTCGGAGACGACGTTGTCAACATCACCGCCATCAGTGCAGGCGACGATGGATCCGAAGCCATAGACACCAACGGAAGAATCTACACCTGGGGCAATCAGAGTTACGGCCAGCTAGGCAACGGCAATAACGATGCATGGCAGACCAATCCGAAAGCCATCACTCTGGCCCAATCGGTGAAGGCCTGCGCGGTAGCCACCTCCGGCCATCACCAGACAGCCATCGGATCTGACGGATTGCTCTACACCTGGGGATACAACTACTACAACCAGCTGGGGCAGAACATATCGGCATCAACGCCCGGCACCACACAGCCACCACAAATCACCCTGACCAAGGTGACCTTCGGCACCATGGCCAGCAGCACCAAGCCAGCCACGAACCTGACCCAGACAAGCAAAGACACCTGGGATAAAAACCGGGATTGGACCTTCGTGACGCCAGCGTACCCGTACGGCCCGTCCAGTTTCACCATCACATGGAACATTGCCGGCGATGCCGGGGACTCAACGCAAACACAGCAGTTCGACTACACCTTCGATCCGACCAACAAGCGCATAGATCTCGACCCCGATGGAGGCATCGGGGCTGCATGGACAAGCAAGGACATCAAGGAAGGCGAATTGGTGCCCCGACAGACTGTCACCAAAGCAGGCTTCCTGTTCGATGGCTGGTTTATCAAAGCATCCGACGGCAGCTCCGATGTGGCCTATGACTTCGGCAAGCCGGTCACTGGCCCGCTGACCCTGGTCGCACACTGGACGCGTTCATCTTCAATGACTGTCAACCCAACCATCAGTCCATCCACCGGCGGATACCAGGTCACCATCACGCCGCCCTCGCAGCGCGGCATCCGTTTCGCCCAGGTCAGCACGGGCAAAAACCATTCCCTGGCTGTCGGCAGCGACGGCAACGCCTACGCCTGGGGAGGCAACGGCAATGGGCAGCTCGGCAACGGCAGCACCGATAGCAGCAAGACACCCGTTCAAGTGAAGAAGCCCGACAGTGTTGCCGACAAGGACAACTTCTCCTACATCCAGGTAAGCGCTGGTTATGGATTCTCGCTGGCCCTCGGCAGTGACGGCAACGCCTACGCCTGGGGAGGCAACGGCAATGGGCAGCTCGGCAACGGCAGCACCGATAGCAGCAAGACACCCGTCCGAGTGAAGAAGCCCGACAGTGTTGCCGACAAGGACAACTTCTCCTACATCCAGGTAAGCGCAGGAGGCTATCATTCCCTGGCCATCGGCAAGGATCATCAGGTCTACGCCTGGGGAGACAGGAGCAGAGGCGGACAGGTGGGCGACGGTAGCACGACTGGGAACGTCCCTACTCCAGTAGCTGTCAACGCAAGCGCCACTAGCCCTGGATTCCAAGTCAGACAGGTCAGTGCAGGATATCAGCACTCGCTGATCATCGGCATAAGCGGGCAAACCTACGCTTGGGGATTTGGCTACAACGGCAGACTGGGCAACAATTCCACAGCCTCACAAGCCAGCCCCGTATCGGTGTCGTCACCCAAGAAATACGAAGACGGATCGACAGGATTCTTCGCCACTCAGGTCAGTGCGGGAGGCTCACACTCCTTGGCCATCAGCAGAGACGGCAAGGCCTACGCCTGGGGTACGAACACCGACGGACGCCTGGGCACCGGAGACACCAACGATGCCGCAATACCGACTCTGGTGGCCGATCCTGATGGAGGCAGCGATGGATTCAAACCCACCGAGGTCAGCGCTGGAGGATACTTATGCACTGGAATCGACGATAAAGGGAAGGTATACACCTGGGGAAGCAACGATAAAAACGCCCTGGGCAATGTCTCCGTCACCGGATCCATCAGTGAATCCCCCGTTCTGGTAAGCAAAGACGGCAGCACCATACAGATCACTGCAGGCGAGCGCCAAGTCCTGGTCATCGACTCCGACGGCAAGGCCTATGGCTGGGGCGACAATAGCGGCATGCAACTAGGCACCAATTCCGACAACAGTTCCGTCAAGGCGGCCACCTTGGTCTGCCCGCCGCAATTGACCATCAGCTCGGTCACGGTCGGCACGGACCCGGATACCGTTGCAGTTCTCCAACTGACGCGGAACGGCACGGCAGACACCTGGGGATCCTGGAATACCTGGACTTTCTATACCCCAGCGTTCAAGGCAGGCTCGACTACGGTCAACATCACCTGGAACATTGGCCAAGGCAGCTCTCAGACCGACAACCTGGACTTTTCCTACAGGGATGTTCTGCCCCTGACAGGCAGCCAGGGCCTGCTCGCCATACTGCTTGTCGGGCTGTTCGTTACGGTGACGGTCCTGGCATCAAGGCAGCACTACCAGGAAACGGCTCATCAGACTAAAGCCAGCACTCGCTGACCAGGCGATCCCGTCATCGCTGATATCTAGTGGTCGATGGCATAGTAGTTCATCTACGCCATCGACCACTAGCGTGCTATGGATTCCCTCAGCGTGAACCCAGCTGGCTGGCCAACTGTTCGTGGCCCTGTTTAGCAGCGTCAGCCACCAGATGCAGATAAGCCTCAGCCAGATTCGGATCGAGGCCATAATTTTCAGCCTTGTTTCGCAAGGCCGCTATCTGTGAAGCCTCCCGACGTAGGTCAGCTGAGGCGAATCCCGCCTGGGCCTTGAGCAGACCGATGCGGTGGGTCACCCTGAACCGTTCGGCCAGCATGGCGACAATGGCGGCATCGATGGTGTCCACATCGGCACGCAGTTCCTCCACCTGGCGGGCGGCCTCGGCCTGGGGTCCCCCGCTCTGCGCCTGGTCATCGATCACTGTTTCCATCTTCTCAGAGCTCATGGCAACAGTGTAATCCTGCCACCAAAGTTCCGACGGCCTGGTCTAAGGACAGAGCGCTGTTAATGCAAATTTTGGACATTCCCGAAATCCGCAGGTTATAGATAGTTCCGCTGCAAATCGCGGATTCTCTCGTATTCCTGATGGGCCTTTATCGAGGATTCGATATGCGCCACCTCAGGAGTGGCCACCTCCCAGTAAGCGTCGGCTGCATCGTCACGTTCCACCGGTGCCACCTTTGCATAGATGGCGGTGATTTGATCACTGGCGAGCGCTTTTCGCAAAGCCTGACGCAGTTGGTCCGCATCCTCGACGGTATAGGTCTCGACCCCGTACCCTTCAAGAATCTTGGGAAAATCGACCTGCAGCGGTTCCTTAAGATTCTGCCGGCCGTTATTTCCCCGGTAGTAATACTTGGTCTCAAATCCTTGAGAGCCGACCTGCATGGACAGTGAATGAATCGATCCATAGCCGCCGTTATCCAAGAGCAGCAATATGATTTTCTCCCGCTCCTGAATCGCCGTCAGTACATCCTGGTGGTACATGATGAAGGAGGCATCGCCGATGAAGGAGAAGATCTCCCTGCTCGGATCAGCCATTCGCATACCCAGGGCTGCAGGGATCTCATAGCCCATGCAGGAATAGCCGTATTCGACCGAGTAGCCAAGCGGACTACCCGCCTTCCAGAGCTTCTGAAGATCGCTGGGCATGGACCCGGCGGCGTTCACGACCACATCCTGGGGACGGGCGAATTCGTTGACGATGCCGATGACCTCCTTCTGCCCCAGCCCCTCAGTGCCCGGGATATGCTGGACCATGCGGTCTACAGCCTGCCGTTGCTCGTCAGCCTTGGCCACGGCCTCACGGCGATAATCCTCGTCCACCTGCCAATCGCCCAAAACCTCCTGCAGCTCGCTCAGCGTCTCACGGGCATCGCCAATGACCGGAATAGCTGCCTCCTTGTGCGCATCGAATGAGAGGACGTTGATATTGACGAAGTGCACCTGGGGATTCTGGAACATCGTGTTGGATGCCGAGGTGAAATCCGTATAGCGTGTGCCGACACCGATGATCAGGTCTGCAGTGTGGGCCAGGCGGTTGGCAAAGCGCAGTCCCAGAGCACCCATGGGGCCCGAGTTCATCGGATGGTCATAGGGCAGGGCGCCCTTGCCTGCCTGGGTGCTTCCGACCGGAATCCCGGTCCTTTCGGCGAATTCCGCCAAAACCTTGCTGGCTGACGAATACACGACACCTCCGCCAGCAATGATCAGCGGGCGCTTCGAACTCTTGATGGCCTCAGCAGCCTGGGCCAGGGAATCCTTGTCTGGTCTGGTCCTGGGGATTCGCCAAATCCGCTCACGGAAGAGGTCAAGGTCGAAATCATAGGCTTCGGCCTGCACATCCTGGGGCAGACAAAGCGTCACAGCGCCGGTGGTAGCCGGGTTGGTCAAAGTCTCCATGGCTCTCATCAGGGAAGCCGACAGCTGCTCGGGCCGGTCGATCCGGTCCCAGTACCGACTGACGGCCTTAAAGGAGTCATTGGCGGAAATATCGTTGGACTGTTCATTCTCGACCTGCTGCAGAACCGAGCCTGTCCGTCGGGTCGAGAAATAGTCGCTGGGAAGCAAAAGGACCGGCAGACGGTTGACCGTCGCAGTGCCAGCCGCAGTGATCATATTCGCTGCACCAGGCCCTATCGAAGTAGTGACGGCCATGGCTCCCATTCTGTTCATCTGGCGGGCATAGCCGACGGCTATATGTGCCATGCCCTGCTCGTTCTTCCCCTGGATGAAACGGAATCGGTCGATCTCCTCCAAGAGCGCCTGCCCGACCCCGGCTACATTGCCATGGCCCAGAATGCCCAGAGCCCCGCCGAAGAAGGTGGATACCTGCCCATCCCTTTCCACTTTCTGGACCTCCAGAAAGCGAACGACGGCCTGTCCAACAGTCAGCCTGACTGTATTATCAGTCTTGCTCGTCCCTATCATTTCCTCGCACCTTTCCTATTAGCCGCCGTGACCCTCTCAAACTGGGGTAATGCAAACCCCGCGCTGTCCGCCATGGACTAGGCCTGCGGGGAACCGTCACCGCTTGCCCTAGTTCGCTAGGGTTAACGGTCCATAGGTCAATCATGGCCGTCGACGGCCGCGCTCTTGGCAACCAAGGTATAAGAGCAAGTGATTTCATAACTATCCTGCATTTTTTGTATATCGCCCCGGTACCCCGCAATGCCATGCCCTTCTTCCTGCCCTACGACAGCCCAAGGCAGAGGTTGAACCGGAATGAAGCCGTCTTAGAAAATGGCTAGGAATCTTATAAATACTTGCAGACCTGTCAGGATCACCCCTGGAGGATGCAAGGTCGTGGCCTAGAACTGGAGAACAACCAATGTCTGGAGACAGAGTCGTGCCAGACAGTATCAGCTGAAAGGAATGGCCATGTCGTCATTTGAAACGCTGGCTAAAGCCGAGAGCCCCGCTGAGCTATCCAAACGCCGCACCCATTACACCCGGCTGATGATATGCCTGGGACTGTGCGCAGGGGGGCTGTATGGATACACGCTGACAGCCCTATCCGGCGCACTGATAACCATGAACATAGGATCAGGCCAGCTGGGCCGTCCCACCGACTTCGAACAAGGGCTCATCACCTCGGCAATGCTGCTGAGCGCAGCGATAGGCGCCTTTGTGGGCGGCAACCTGAACAACCGCCTTGGGCCGAAAAAGATGATCCTGACCGGAGCAGTACTGGCAATCCCCGGGGCAGTAATCTGCGCTGTAACGCCCAGCATTCTTATCCTTTGCCTGGGCAGGGTCATTCTCGGCCTGGCAATCGGCTTCACATCGACCATCGTCCCTATTTATCTGGGGGAGATGACCGGAGCCGCCAATAGGGGACGCATCGTCTCGGTCAATTCAGTCATGATCGTGGTCGGACAGCTCCTGGCTGTGTCAGTCAACGCCATCCTGACACAGATTGGCATCGGCTGGAGGGCCATGCTGTGGGCGGCCGTCGTCCCAGGTATCCTGCTCCTGCTGATAGCCTTTGTCATCAAGGACAGCCCCGATTACCTGATTCGGCACGGTCTGCAGGATCAGGCCATCCAGCTTCTGACTGAAACCCGGGACCTGCCCGAGGCCGAACAGACCTTCAAATCGCTTTCCCAGGCCCGTGAGAACAGCAGTCAAACCGCCGCCCAGAACAACTCCGACAGCAGTTTTGCGACACCATGGCTGCGCAGGGTGCTGATAATTGGCATCGGGCTGGCTTTGATTAATCAGCTCAGTGGGCAGAATATGGTCAATTACTACGCCCCCACTATTTTCACCAAGACCTTGGGCTTTGCACCATCCATGTCCATACTGGCCACCGTACCTGTCATCCTGGTCTCCGCCATCGCCGCCACAATAGGCGGCCTGGGTTTCATCGACAAAATCAATCGACGGACCATTCTGACTGTCGGCCTGGTCGGCACGATTATTTTCCTGGTCGCTATCGGCATCAGCTACCGCTTTATCGATCCCTCCAGCAGTTCCCGTACTGCCTCCTGGGTCATGATCGCCATGATGATGATCTATCTGGTGTTCGTACAGGGCATGGTAGCGCCGGTCACATGGCTCTTGATGGCCGAAGTCTTCCCCACCAGCGTCCGTGGCAAGGGCATGGGATACGCCAACATAGCGCTCAATTTGGCCAACTTCCTCTTGTCGCTGATCTTCCCGCTCCTGCTCAACGGTCTGGGAGGCTCGGGAACCTACCTGCTGTTCGCCCTTATCAACATTGGGTGCCTGGTGTTTGCAATCACCATGATTCCTGAGACAAGAGGGAAGAGCCTGGAGGAGATTGAGGCCGAAGAACGCGCCTTGGGACAGCGAAAGTCAAAGAATTGAATAAAGGAGACAGGATGACTCATCGGGGGGACGGGTCGCCGTCGCATCAGCGCCCGCCAGCACCCACTACCCAGACCAGCTGGTCAAGGCGGAAGACAATGAAACCGTCCTCAGGGGCAATGGGCCCACCTCCAGGCAGGCCCGAAACTTCGGCATGATGAACAACACCGAAGCTGAACGACTACTGGTATGCGAGGTCATCACCCCCAGCGGCAGCTGGTCCTCCTACCCCGTCCACAAACATGACCGGAACAATGACCATGAGACCGCTCTCGAGGAAATTTACTACTTCCAGATGAGGGCGCTGCCGGGTGCCCCTGACCAGGCCCGGCCCCTGGCCTACCAAGGTGCCAGCACAGCCGACGAACGGCCTCTGAATATTATGACCGAAGTGCATCCCGGCGATACGGTGCTCATCCCCTACGGCTGGCATGGCCCCTCCATCGCCGCCCCCGGATACGACCTTTACTATCTGAATGTGATGGGCGGCGGCGGACAGCGCGACTGGAAGGTGACCATCCGCGACGATCAGACCTGGATCAATCAAGCCCTGCAGAGCCAGCCCCGCAATGACCGGCTGCCCATGATCGACTAAAAGGGGCTCGGATCGCAGATTTCTATTGCAACAGAACAACTCTAACCACCAACAAGGAGAGCACTATATGGACATCACCGGCGCTGTGCTGAGGACGATGGGTGCGCCAGGCCCTTATGCGCGGACCAGACCGCTGTCTATCGAACACCTTGAACTGGATCCGCCCCAGCAGGACGAGATATTGGTCAAGGTCACCGCTTCCGGCATCTGCCATTCGGACCTGTCGGTCGTCAACGGCAGCAGACCGAGGCCCATGCCGATGCTGCTGGGCCATGAGACCACGGGCATCGTGCAGGCCTTAGGGCCTGGGGTCGAGGACTTGAAGGTCGGGCAGCATGTCACCCTGGCCTTTCTGCCTCGCTGCGGCAAGTGCGCCAACTGCCTGACCGGAGGCCGGCTGCCCTGCACTCCTGGCTCCCAGGCCAATCAGGCCGGCACCCTGATGAACGGTGGCATTCGCATCCACAAGGGACCGGAGCGGATATATCACCACGTAGGTGTCTCCGGCTTCGCCACCTACGCCGTCGTCGATCGGCGCTCAGCTGTGCCTGTCCCTGAGGAACTTCCCTCTTCCATAGCAGCCGTCCTGGGTTGCGCCGTCCTCACCGGCGGAGGCGCCGTGCTCAACGCCGCCGATCCCCAGGACGGGCAGGATGTCATGGTGGTCGGACTGGGCGGAGTCGGCATGAGCGCCCTGTTGACGGCTGCAGCACTGGGCAGAGGCCGGGTCATAGGGGTGGACCGCAACAAGGATAAGTTCAACGATGCCTTGGGCATGGGCGCCACCGATGTCTACACGGTTGACGAAGCCCTAAGCAAGGGCATCAAAGCGCCTATCGTCATCGAGGCAGCCGGCGCTCCAGGAGTCCTGGACCAGGCCTTCGAACTGACAGACATCGGTGGCAAAACCATCACGGTAGGGTTCCCGGATCCCTCGGTCAGAGCGTCACTGCCATCCAGCATCATCACCGGTGAGGCACGAACCGTCATCGGCAGCTACCTGGGATCGGCGGTCCCCGCTCAAGACATACCCAGATATGCCCGACTATGGCTGGACGGCAAGCTGCCGGTGGAAAAGCTCATCAGCAATCACATCAGGCTTGATGACATCAACGAAGCCATGGACGATCTCGACAGGGGCCAGGCCTTGCGGCAAATCATCGAATTCGACTCATGAGCCAAGACCCGAACCGAACTAGCACCGCTTACGCCTTGATGAGAAAGGACACACAGTGAAGTGGACAAAGAAAATCGACACAGTGCTGCCAGAGGCATCGAACACCCTGTTTATTAACGGGCAATGGAGGAAATCCCGGACAGGAAGAACATTCGCCGTCGACAACCCATCAACTGGCGAGCGCCTGTTCGAACTGGCCGATGCCGGAGCTGAGGATGCCATTGATGCCCTGGATGCCGCAAGTTCCAGCGCCGAAGGCTGGGCAGCCTCTACGCCCGTCGAGCGCCGAAATCTGCTGGACAGCAGCTACGAGGCGGTCATGGACAACAAGAAGCTCTTTGCCGAGCTCATGACCAAGGAAATGGGCAAGACATACCAGGAAGCCCTGGGCGAGGTCGATTATGGAGCCGGCTTCCTCAAGTGGTTTGCCGAAGAGGCCATGCGCTCATACGGACGGACCTTCCACCTGCCCGACGGCCGCAAGGGCCTGGTGACCCACGATCCCGTGGGCCCCTGCTATCTGGTGACGCCCTGGAACTTCCCCTTGGCTATGGCTACCCGGAAAATCGGACCTGCGCTGGCAGCCGGTGACACCATGATTATCAAACCCGCCGGTTTGACGCCGCTGACAACTTTGGCCATGGTCGAGGTCCTCCGCCAGGCCGGCGTACCCGACGGAGTAGTCAACGTCATTACTTCAGAGCACTCCCCCGAAATATCCGATGCGCTCTTCGCCGACGGCCGACTGCGGAAGATCAGTTTCACAGGCTCCACCACGGTTGGCAAGACCCTGATGAAGCAGGCCGCCGACCAGGTTCTGCGCACATCCATGGAGCTCGGCGGCAACGCCCCCTTCCTGGTCTTCGACGATGCGGACATCGACCAGACAGTCCAGGGAGTCATGATGGCCAAGTTCCGAAACAACGGCCAGGCCTGCACCTCCGCCAACAGAATTCTCGTCCAGGACGGCATAGCCGATGAATTCGTCGACAAGCTGCAGCGGGCGGTCAGCGCTCTGAAAGTCGGGGACGGCATGGACCCCTCCACCGATATCGGACCGCTTATCAACAAGAAGGCAGTGGACCGCATGGAGCGCATCGTCAAAGATGCCGTGGATGCCGGGGCCGACCTGCTGGCAGGCGGCCATCGCTCCGATCTGGGCGAATGTTTCTTCCAGCCCACCCTCCTGGACCATGTGCCGCGGGAGTGCGAAGTCTTCCGTGAGGAGATTTTCGGCCCCGTGCTGCCTATCTGCCGATTCAGCAGCGACGAAGAAGGAATGAAGGCAGCCAATGACACCATCTATGGTCTGGCCGCCTATGCCTACACCAGATCGATCAAGCGCAGCGAGTGGGTCCAAGGCCATGCTCAAGCCGGCGTGCTCGCCATCAACTCCGGTGTCCTCTCCGATGCTTCAGTGCCTTTCGGAGGTGTCAAGCAGTCCGGCATGGGCCGTGAGGGCGGCAGCGAAGGCATCTACGAGTACCTGACCACCAAGTACACGCTCCTTATTCCCTGATCGCCTGCAAGACCGACCAACCTCCTTCTACAAGAAGCGAGCGCCGACCATCAATATCCTGGTTGGTGTTCGCTTCTTGTTGTTTCGGAAACGCGCACATCTGATATCAGTATTTATAGAAAACGCCTCTCCCCCTCATTGGGACGCTCAATTTTCCTTAGGCTTATAACAGTCAGATCCACCGCCGATAACGATGTCGGAGCATTGGATACGGCATCATGCCAACTTGGAGGAACACCCATGTCCACCACCTATAGGGAGATCAGCCGCAACCTCGACATAGAGAAGCTGGCCGCCAACCGACGGCGATACTCCAGACTCATGATCGCTCTGGGCATTTTCGGAGGCGGTCTGTATGGCTACACAACCGTGGTCCTATCGGGGGCCCTGGTCACCATGAACTTCCACGGACAGGGACTCAACGCCTTCCAACAGGGAGTCCTGACAGCAGGGCTCCTCCTGGGCGCTGCCGTGGGATCCTTCCTGGGAGGCTCGTTAGCCGACCGATACGGCCGGAAGAAAATGATCATCACCGGTTCCTGCATCTCACTGCTGGCTTGCGCGGCCTGTGCACTGGCGACCGACTTCTCCCTTTTCCTCATTGCCAGAATCTCAGTCGGACTGGGTGTTGGATTCACCTCCTGCGTGGTGCCTATGGCCATCGGAGAGCTGGCTTCGGCGGACAAACGCGGCCGCTTGGTGTCTGTCAACTCGGTAATGATCAATATTGCGCAGCTCCTGGCTACCTGCGTCAACGCCATATTGGCCAAGGTCGCCGACTGGCATGCCATGCTCTGGGCCAGCGTAGTGCCCGCGCTTTGCCTGGTCATCATCGCTTTTCTTATTCATGACACACCCAACTACTTCATTCGCCATGGCATGGACGATCAGGCTGTGCGCATCCTGCTCTCCACACGCGATGAGCAGGAAGCCAAGCAGACCTATGAGTCCATGCAGACCAGTCTGGCCTCCTCCAGCCGAGACTCACAGCACGCCAAGAAGGAGAGCTTCTCCACGCCCTGGCTCCGGCGGGTGCTCATCGTTGGCATAGGCCTGGCCGTCATGCAGCAGTTCTCCGGAGTCAACGCCATCAACTTCTTTGCCCCCACCATCTTCTCGACCACGCTGGGATTCGGATCAACTGATTCAGTCATCGCCATGGTGCCGGTCATGCTGGTCTCGGCCATAGCCGCCGTGGTATTTGGCCTGATTCTGATCGACAAGATCGATCGCAGAACCGACCTGCTGATAGGCACGGCCGGCGTGACCGTATTCCTGACTGCCATCGGCATCTGCTACCTCTTCATTCAGGGAGGCAACACCAGCAAGGCTATGTCCTGGACCTTGATCGCCATCATGATGATTTACCTGCTCTTCGCCCAAGGAAGCATGGCACCCGTCACCTGGCTGATGATCGCCGAAATCTTCCCCACCGCAGTCAGGGGCCAGGGGATGGCATACGCCAATATCGCCGTCAACACCTCCAGTTTCATACTGACATTGATTTTTCCGGTCATGCTCGAAAAACTGGGCGGTGCAGGCTCCTTCTTCGTTTTCGCACTGATCAACGCGGGCGCCTTCCTTTTCACCAAG
This sequence comes from Bifidobacterium sp. JNUCC 75, assembly GCF_054819865.1. Classification (NCBI taxonomy): domain Bacteria; kingdom Bacillati; phylum Actinomycetota; class Actinomycetes; order Bifidobacteriales; family Bifidobacteriaceae; genus Bifidobacterium; species Bifidobacterium sp. JNUCC 75. Next base: position 878,472 of record NZ_JBTHIF010000001.1, read on the forward strand.
GCCCTGGTTCCGGAGACACGCGGCAAAACCTTGGCCCAGATAGAAGCGGAGGCCCGGCAACGCGTTAAGTGATGCCACACAAAACAACAACGCATACAAGCATCAGGAGGAGTGACATGGCTCTCATCAGCATGAATCAGACCGTGACCATGTACGGCAACGTACGGACCGATATACGTCTGGCCAAGGAGGCCGGCTACGACGGCATTGACCTGCAGACACCCAAACTCTACCGTTACCTGGACAAGGGATTCACTGCAAAGAGCCTGCTGCCTCTGCTTGACGGGCTCGCGGTCAGCGACATCGGGTCCATTCAGGACATCGAGCGGGAGGGATCCGCTGCCAGGGATCTGATGGACGAGGTGCGATGCATGTGCCAGGTGGCCTCTGAACTGGGGGCCCAGTACATCCAACTGTGCACAGGACCGGGACGGTGGGAGGTGGTCGAGGACTATGCTGCGGGCAGGCTCGCCGATGATGACCCCCGATACCGAGGCTTCCTGGGACGCGATGAGGCAGAGATGATCCGCGTTACCGCCCAAAACGTCCAAGAGGCTGCAGACATCGCAGCCGACTTCAACCTAGGCATCTACCTGGAGCCACTGGCATGGGCTCCGCTGAACCGCTGCAGGCAGATACTGGAGGTCATCGATCAGGCTTCCAGACCCAACATCGGTTTGGCCGTGGACACCTGGCAGTTCTATTCGGCCGGGGATACTCCTGACGACGTGCGGGCGCTGCCGGGAGATCTGATCAAGGCCGTTCACGTATCTGACGGGCTGGCTCTGACCCCCGGCAAGGATGTTGCCAACATGGACATCTACCGCAACACCATGATCGGAGGCGGCGTCATCCCCCTGCAAGAATGGCTGGATGCCGTGAAATCCACTGGCTTCGACGGCTGGTATTGCCCTGAGATCTTCTCCGACAGAGCCAGCGAAGAGGATATGGCGACCATGGCCGCCCTCACCCGGCAGACCATAGCCAGCCTGCTCTACTGAAACTTGCAGCCAAGCAGCCCGGCCCCTGGTACCGGACCGGGCTTTCCCTATGAGATCATCCGTTGATACAACAATGCCAGCAGGCGAGAATCAGACCAGCTGCCTACTGATGATGTCCTGAACGCCCTCCTCGGTAAGATCGCACATCTTGGGGAAAAGCGTCTTGAAATGTTGGCTCTGGCAGTGCGCTTCGTGGCTGTCGGGCGTGGGCCAGAACTCGATGAAAGCAAATTCGTTGTGATTATCCGCTCGCTGAACAAAATGGTAGCCGCCGCATTGTGGCTCAGCGGCTGACTTGCGAGCAAGCTCAGTCATCACTTTCAAAAATTCGTCCATGTTCTCGTCCTTGACGTGGACCGTGGCGTAAATGACTTCCATGACTTGTAATCCCTTTCAGACAAATACATACGCACGCCAGGTATTGGCGGTTTACGACATGCGACGACCGTCAAAAAATGGGCCGGGGTGAGGGCTATCGGCTCAACCAGAACATCTGACTGCGAGGGCCATACTTGTTGCTGCCCCGCTCCACCCCTGGGCCTGTTGAAAAAAGAAAACCGGCATCCGACAGTATTTGCATACACATCGCCAGACACCGGCTCCGTTGACATATTGAGGATCAGAGAGTACCCAGACCGCAGGAAGCGAGATACTCGCGGGTCTTGATCGCATTAGGCAGAGGGAAGGAGGGATCAGCAGGATAGAGATCCTGCTCGCAGATCACATACATCTCCTTGTCCAAGGCCGCCAAGGCGTCGACCAGCTCCTGCATATCAGGCTCGCCGGCCGGGGGTGTCACCGATGCGCCACGGGCCACCGCTTCGCCGAAAGGCCAGTCCTTCTCATGGGCTTCCTTGACCAAAGCCGGGTCGAAAGCCTTGATATGAACGTAGGTGATCCTTTCAGGATACTTCTTGACCATCTCGATAGGGTCACCGCCGCCGTACACGATATGGCCGGTATCCAGGCACAGATTCACATATTCAGGATCCGTGTTCTCGAAGATCCTGGCGATCTCCTCAGGGGTTTCGATATGGGAATCGCCATGAGGATGCAGGACCATCTTCAGCCCATAGTCCTCTTTCATGATCTTGCCCAGCTTGTTGGCATTGGTAATGTAGGTGTTCCAAGCCTCGGGGGACAGGACGCGGTCATCGGTCCACTCCCAGGTCTTGTCATCACGGTAGAGCGGCGGCAGATGCACGATGTACTCTGCGCCGACAGCGGCATGGGTCTCGGCGATCTCGCGGAAGTGCCGCTCGGTCTCCGGCCATTGTTCCGGCTTGTGCAGGACTCCCCAGCTGGTTCCGGCCACCACCTTCATGCCGTATTCATCGGTCCAAGCCTTGAGCTCCTTGGGATCCTTGGGGAAGTAACCCCAGGGGCCTGTTTCAAGAATCTCGAATCCGGCCTCAGCCATCTCCTTCATTGTCTGACGGGGAGGAATCTGCTTGTCGTCATTGTCGAACCAGACACCCCACTGGTCCGGGCATACACCGATGGACAGCTTGGAGTATTTGGGATCCTTCAGATTGCGAGCCTTGCCCTTGTTGTTTGTCATGCTCGCGCCTTACTGCTCTTGGAAGAAGGACGGGGTCTCGGGCAGCTCGATCTTCTTGCGGACGCCGCCCTCGTCGCGCGAAGCGAAGAGCGCATCGCAGGTCACGCAGGCAATGAGGCCATCCCAGGAGGTGGGACCGGTCAGCTGGTCGGCGTTGATACCGTCAACGAAGGCCTGCATCTCGCGGTCATAAGCCTCCTTGAAACGCACGGTGAAGTCATTGGGAATGGACTCGCGCTCGGACTCGGCCACCTTGACGATGGTGTTCTGCGGAGCATGCAAGGCGATCTCGCCCTCCTCGCAAACTACACGGCAGTTGATGTCGTAGCCCATGTGGTTGCAGACGAAGACCTCCAGGTCGATGTGGACGCCGGACTTGGTGTCCATCTCGATGATCTGCGGATCATGCAGCCCCTTGTGGGTGTGGCGGGTCTGCTTCTTGGGCAGGAAGCAGAAGACCGAGTCATAGTCCTCGCCCAGCAGCCAGTGCAGCACGTCCACCTCATGGATGGCGGTCTCCACAATAGCCATATCGGAGTTGTAGTTGAGGGGGGTGTCCTCATTGCGGTGGGCGCAATGAATCAGCAGGGGCTCACCGTAGGTCTTGTTCTGAATGGCCTGCTTGATCTCCTGGTAGCCCTGATCGAAGCGGCGCATGAAGCCCACCTGGACCAGACGCTTGCCTCCGGCGATCTCGGCATCGACCACGCGACGGCAGCCGGCAGCGGAAGTGGTCAGCGGCTTCTCACTGAGCACGTACTTCTTCTGCTTGATGGCTTCGAGAACAAACTGCTCATGGGTCTCATGGGGCAGGGTCGCCACCACGACAGCGTCGATGTCCGGGGAGTCAATCAGGTCCTTGCCTGTTGCATAGACCTTGGCCCCGTACAGATCAGCCATCTTCTGAGCCCGTTCCGGTATCAGATCGCAGACGCCGGCGAGAGTGGCACCGTTGATTCTGGTCGAAAGACGCTTGGCATGGTCGGAACCCATGGTTCCAACACCGATGATTCCAATACGTAGTGTCATCTTCGTTCACTTTCCCTTGGCGATGTAATTGCTATCGCTGTAATTACTGTGTTATTGAGGGAGCTGCACTGCGTCCCTCTCATTGCATCGTAGGGTGCCACGCACTTCCCGACTGCTGCCAATCGACCGGGAAAACACCTTTTCTTATCTTCCCTGCAGAAATCTGAATATTGGGTATCGCATTTTCAGAAAACCTGCAGACTATGAAAACTTCCGCCGAAACTCGGAAGGCGAGACTCCCACAAGCTTCTTGAAGGAGGACGAGAAGTGCGAGCTCACCGTGAATCCGCACTCCTTGGTGATCTGAGCGATGGGGATCTTGCTGGTCGTCAGCAGGTACTTGGCATGCGAGATCCGGCATTCCAGGACGAATTGATGCACACCCATGTCCAAATGCCGCTTAAAAGCATGGGAGAGCTGCGACTCGCTCGTATTCAGAATCTTGCTGAGCGCATGGATGGATACATCCGAGTCGAAGTGCCTATTGATGTATCGTATGGCCGCTGACAGATCCGGGGGTACATTGTCGTCATAGTGCACCTCCAGGCTCTCATCGACTCGGCGAGTGAGCAGCACCAGCACATGCTCCAAACGGCGGTGGAGCAATTCGTCCAATTGTCTTCGCGACAGTGACACATCCCCGGAGCGCATCTGGTCCAGTATGGAGGTGAGTTCATCCCCGGCATCTTGAGAATCCGTGAACAAAGGACCGTTGACATCCTGCAGATAGTCAGCGTATGCCTGTACGCCGTTGCCCTGAAAATGCAGGTAGGAGAATCGCGTCAGCCCGCTTGACCGGTAATCATTATGGTTTTTGCAGTCCAGCAAAACAACATCTCCTGCATGAGCAGTAAATGAAGCACCCTCATAGACATAATCAAGACTGCCTGACTCAATGAAGAACAGGAGGAAGGAGTTCATATACTCACGTTTGCAGGAATAGTCCGAATTGACCCGGTACGTCCCGCCCCACAGCGGATGGAGGAAGACTGCGCGCGCCAGCCTTCCTGCGTCATTTATCTGTATGGCTTTCTTCCCGAGAATGCCGGATTCATCCGCCGGTATCCATTTTTTATAATCCTTAGGTGTCATATCCCACGATCCCCTTTACTCGCGTCCTTGCCAGTTCAGGTCCATGAATTGTGCTTTTATTGCTTTATTCTATTAGATTGCGTTGTTGAAATGTTGTCTGCTCTGTGCCCCCTCCCCCGGGCAACACCCAAGGACCGATACACACGGGGCAGCAGAAGGCACGGATATTCAGCATACTGCCTGTCGAATGATCCGCTGTATTTTCATGTTATGCAGCTATTGGACAGTCCTCTACCCACTTTGATAAGTAAATCAAGGGAATGGCGAATTTTCGACACGATTATGCGAATATTGATATGAAAATCCCGTATATCGGTCTTTTTGGTGGTTTTCTGATTGCCATACCGCCAGGCAATCATTAACATGAAAGTCATGAATACCCAAACATCAAAGAAGACATTGGACATCGCGGTCATTCCCGGTGACGGAATCGGCCGTGAAATCGTGCCAGTCGCGCAAGCTGTACTCAAGGAAGCCGTTGACGACAGCGTCTCCTTTAACTACACCGACTACGATCTGGGCGCAGATCGATACCTGCGTGACGGTACCCTCATCACAGATGACCAACTCAAGGATATGGACCAAAAGGATGCCATCCTCCTGGGGGCTGTCGGCGATCCTCGAGTCAAGTCAGGGATTCTGGAGCGCGGCCTGTTGCTCAAGCTTCGCTTCGCGTTCGACCAGGCCATCAACATGCGGCCCTCGAAACTCTATCCAGGCGTCAAATCCCCCCTGGCCGACCCCGGCGACATCGACTTCGTCGTCATCAGAGAAGGCACCGAAGGCCTCTATTCCGGCATGGGCGGTCTGCTGCGCATGGGCACTGAACACGCCATAGCCACCGAAACCTCGATGAACACTGAATTCGGCGTCGAGAGGGCAGTGAGGTTTGCCTTTGAGCTGGCTCGCAAGCGCGGAGGCAAGAAGCACGTAACCATGGTCAACAAGACCAACGTACTCTACTATGCCGGTCAACTCTGGCTGTGGGTCATGGACAAGGTCGGCAAGGAGTACCCCGACGTGACCTATGACTACCTGCATGCCGATGCCTGCACCATCTTCCTGGTCACCGATCCCTCCCGGTTCGACGTGATTGTGACCGACAACCTCTTCGGAGACATCATCACTGACGAGGCCGGCGCAGTTGTGGGCGGAATCGGCTATTCGGCATCAGCCAACATCAACGTGACCGATGAGCATCCCTCCATGTTCGAGCCCATCCACGGCTCCGCCCCCGACATTGCGGGCAAGGGTATAGCCAACCCTTCGGCCACAGTCCTGTCTGCCGCCATGCTCCTGCAGCACTTCGGGTACGACGAAGCAGCCGCCCGCATCGATCGCGCCGTGGAAGCGGATGCTGAGGAGAACTCCTCACGCAAACGCAGCACGGATCAAATCGGCCAGGACATCATCGCAAGACTGTAAACAAGCAGCAACATACCTGTAAGCGCTCCGGAGGACTGAAACTCTGAACTCCGGGCGCCTACCTACCCTGTCCGCAGCAAGGATGCCGACGAACAGGACGAACCAGGGGCATCCATAAGTTCCAACAACGAGGTTAGACAATATGAAAATCGCATTGGATCCCACACCATTCCATCCCGACCTGCCATTCCTGGATTTGCCCAAGGCGGTAGCGGACGCCGGCTATAAGTACATGCAGCTGGCTCCGCACGATGCCTTCCTGCCGTTTTATGTGCATCCCAAGGCGGACGACGAACTGGTCAAGGACTTCGCGGCCGCTCTGAAGAAGGCGAACGTTGAGCTGTGCTCGCTGCTGCCGGTCTACAGGACCTCCTGGCCCGACGAGCGAGAGCGGCAGACAGCAGTGCGCAATTGGAAGCGGGCCATCGAAATCGCGGCTCTGCTGGACGTGCACGTCATCAACAGCGAATTCAGCGGCATACCGGAGCGCTATGAGGAGTCCGAGGCTGCCTTCTACGCGACCATGGAGGAAATACTGCCTCTGCTTGAGCGGGAAGGCATCCGCATCAACTTCGACCCGCATCCCTACGATTTCGTCGAGAACGGCATTGATGCGCTAAGGATCACACGAGGCCTCAACAGCCCGCTGGTCGGTGCGGTGTACGTGGCTCCTCACACCTTCCACTACGGCAACAATGTGGACGGGATCACCGCCCTGGCCGGCAAACGACTCAGGTCGGTCTATATCTCAGACAGCTATGACCATCATCGTTCGCATGATCTGCGTTATATAGCCAATCCCCCAGGGACCAACGCCCGCGTTCACCAGCACCTGAAAGTGGGCGACGGCGATGTGGACTTCAAGGCCCTGTTCTCCGCCCTGAAGAAGAACGGGTTCCTGGACCGGGAGGATTCCATCATCGTCTCCAACGTATTCGCCGAGGACGAGACCGCCCACGAAACGTCCGTCTACCAGCGTGAAACCATAGAACGCCTGGTGGCGGAAGCCTGAACGCAACTGCCTGTTTCCTCAGGAGTTGCCATGTCGGCCGACACTGATGTGACGCAGTGTCGGCCGACGCATCTTCTTATAAAGAGCGTGCGCCAACAAAGGAAGTGACCTAACATGAACCTCTGGCTGATCATCGGTTTGGCGGCGGCTGCTGTCCTGATCGGCCTGGACAAGTCGTTGATACCAGGCTCAGCCATCCTGGCGGTGGCCGCTCTGGCGTCACTGATGCCCGCCAAAGAAGCCACCGAGCTGACGCTGATCATGGCTGTCGTCGCTGACTGGACCGCCATCTGGGCCTACCGGCATGACATTGTGCTGGCTTCCCTGCTTAGACTGTTGCCGACTGTGACCATAGGCATCCTTGCCGGCGTCTGGTTCTTGTATCACGCTGACAATGACGCGACCAAAAAGATTATAGGGGTCATACTTGCCTGCTTCATTGCGCCTTACTTCCTCTCGCGCATAAGGTCCGCGCTGAAAACGCGGCAGAGGGGCAAGAGTCAAGCCCCCCAAGTCGAAACCAGAAGCAAGAACAGGCAGAAGCAGTGGATAAGCGTGGCATTCCACATGCTCTGCGGCGTTCTGGCGGGTTTTACCACCATGGTGGCCAATGCCGGAGGACCGGTCACAGCCGTCTATTTCAGCAGCGAGCAGTTGCCGGTCAAGCAATTCCTAGGCACCACGGCAGCTTTCTACTTAGTGGTGAATATGGTGAAGCTGCCTTTCGCAGTCGGACTGAACACAACCAACAGAGAAACCGCGCTTGCCCTCCTATGCGTTCTCCCGCTCACATTGCTCGCCGTCTTCTGCGGCAGGCTGATCGCCGGTCACGTCAACCAGAAAGCCTTTACTGCGGCAATCTACATTTTCGCAGTCATCGCCGTCATCAACCTTCTGGTCTGAAAGGCACCATTATGGCAACAGTACCGATTCCTGCACAAAAATTGGCAGAACGCTCCCAATCTCAGCAAAAGACCAAGTCAGACTTGAATCTGGCTGAAGGCTTACTACCTTAGCCAATGCCGAGAACAGACACAGCGCGTGTTGTCTATTCAACGCCTTCGATCCAATGAGGGAAATGCTATGCGCAACGCTACAGAACAATTCGTGTACAAGCTGTCTGAAGGCGATGCCTCCATGCGTGATCTGCTGGGAGGCAAGGGAGCCGGTGTGGCTGAGATGACCAAACTCGGCATGCCTGTGCCCGAAGGTTTCACTATCACCACGCAGGCCTGCAAAAGCTACCTATCCGGATCCAACGACATCAGCCAGGAAATCCGCGGGCAGGTGCTGAGCAGTCTGTCTGATCTGGAGGAAGCCACTGGCAAGCGACTCGGGGACGGCGTTAATCCCCTGCTGGTATCGGTCAGATCAGGAGCTCAGGTCTCCATGCCCGGCATGATGGACACCATCCTCAATCTGGGGCTGAACCAGGAGGTAGTGCAGGCTGTGATCAGCAAGACCGGCAACTTACGCTGGGCCTGGGACTCCTACCGTCGGTTCATTCAGATGTACAGCAATGTGGTGATGGGCGTGCCCGAGGATGTCTTCGAACAACGCCTCTCCGAGCGCAAGGCCGAGCGACAGGTCAGCGGTGACAACGACCTGGATGCCGAGGACATGGAATGGCTGGCCCACCGTTTTCTGGACGACTACAAGCAGCAGAAAGGCCGCGAGTTCCCGACCGATCCCACCATCCAACTCTTCGAATCCATCAAGGAGGTCAGGGCCAACGCAGACACGCCGCAAGACGCCCGACGCTCACAGGAGCTGGGTGCTGAAGGAATCGGCCTGTGCCGCACCGAGCATATGTTCTTCCAGCCCGATCGCATCGAAGCCATCAGACGGATGATAGTGGCAGCAGACGAAGAAGAACGCCAGGAAGCCCTCGATGCCCTCCTGCCTATGCAACGCGAGGACTTTACCGCCATGTATGAGGCCTTGGGCGGAAGGCCGATGACTGTCAGACTGATCGATCCGCCACTGCACGAATTCCTGCCCAAAACCGCTCAGGCTGTGGAAGCTCTGGCAAAGGCGACCGGGCATACAGCCGAGGAGATCAAAGACACTGCTGACGAACTGACCGAAGTCAATCCCATGCTGGGGCACCGCGGCTCACGCCTGGCAGTCACCTACCCCGCCATCGCCCGCATGCAGACCCGGGCCGTGGTGGAAGCCGCCATCCAAGTCAAGCGCCGACACCCCGACTGGTCCCTTGCTCCAGAGATCATGGTGCCTCTGGTCAGCGAACCGGCGGAATTCAAATATGTCAAGCAGATTGTGGAGGAGACGGCAAACCGTGTCATCAAGGAGTCCGGGCTTCCCATGTACTGCTCGGTCGGAACCATGATCGAAACCCCCAGAGCGGCACTGCTGGCCGGTGATATAGCAGCCGGCGCTGAATTCTTCTCTTTCGGCACCAATGATCTTACCCAGATGACCTTCGGGCTCAGCCGGGACGATGCCGGATCCTTCCTTCAGGACTATTACGACAAGGGGCTTCTGCAGGAGGATCCCTTCTCTATCGAATTCTGCGAGCGCGTTGGCCTGGACTATGTATCCTGCTCAACCTACCGGGTGCCGGTGGCGAGACTGGCCGCAGCCCAGCCAGTCAGGGCAGGCATGCGCCCGAACGCAGGTAGGACAGCAATCAGGAAAACCAAACACCGCCGCAATAAGAACCGATCTACAAGAATAGTAAGGAAATCAACATGAACGAAAGCACCGATGCAGACAAGGTCAGAGAACTCAAACAGTTCGCTGGTCGAATCAGACAGGAGACGATCAAGGAGATCTCAGCCTTTGGGACCGGCCACGTAGGGGGATCCCTGTCGATAGCCGACCTTTTGGCCGTCCTGTACGGACAGGAGATGAACATCAAGCCCGAGGATCCACAGTGGGCCGACCGGGACTGGTTCGTCCTGTCCAAGGGCCACTGCGCCCCGGCCCTATACGCCACACTCGCCTTGCGCGGATACTTCCCCATGGATTGGTTGAATACCCTCAACCGCAACGGGACCAACCTTCCCAGCCATGCCGACAGACTCAAGGTTCCCGGAGTGGACGTAACCGCCGGGTCCCTGGGTCAGGGGGCCTCAGTAGCCTCCGGCGTTGCCCTGGGACTGAAAATGGATGGTCGGGACAACAAGGTCTATCTGGTCATAGGAGACGGCGAGAGCCAGGAGGGGCAGATTTGGGAGATGGCCCTTTTCGCCGCCCAGCATCGCCTGGGCAATCTGATTGCTTTCATGGACTATAACGGCCTGCAGCTGGACGGATACTGCAAGGACATCTGCTCCTTGGGAGATGCCGCAGCCAAGTTCGAGGCTTTTGGGTGGCAGGTCGTTGACGTTCCCGATGGCAATGACGTCCCCTCCATTCTTCAAGCTTTGGAGACAGTCCACAGCAAGACACAAAAGACCGACGACCGACCTTCAATGATCGTGCTTCATACGGTCAAGGGCCTGGGATGGTCCGAGATTGCCGGAACTCCGAAGAGTCATTCAACATCAATCAACGAACAGCAGCGCGACCAGGCTTTGGCTGAAATCCAAACAATGATGGATGCAGCCTGAGCATGAGAGCCATGTGCGCGAGCCTAATTGCACACGGACAGGTGAAAAGGGAAGAGGAATGATAGAACATATTTTGGAAAACGAGAAACAGGAAATGCGACAGGCCTTCTGCCAGTGCCTCCTCGATCTGGCGGCCGACGAGGAGCGCCTGGTTCTGCTGGATGCTGATTTGATGAGTGCCATGGGCACCAAGCCCTTCCAGGAAGCCTACCCCGAACGGACAGTGGACTGCGGCATCCAAGAAGCCAATATGATCGGCACTGCGGTAGGGCTCTCCCTTACCGGCAAAATACCGTTCGCACACACCTTCGCCTCCTTCATGAGCCGAAGAGCCATGGACCAGATCTTCATTTCCGGCGCCTACAGCAAGGCCAATGTCAAACTCATTGGCTCCGACCCGGGAATCACCGCCAAGACCAATGGCGGCACCCACATGTCCTTTGAGGATATGGGGATCATGAGGGGCATCCCCACAATGACCGTCCTGGAAGCCACCGACATCACCATGCTGAAATGGATAATGGGTTGGATGGCCCGAACCTACGGCATGCAATACATGCGGTTGGTGCGCAAGCAGTGCGTCAAAATCTACCGGGATGGAACTGATTTTCAAATAGGAAAAGCCGTGCAGGTCATGAATCAGTTCGATGCACAGGCAACCATCATCGCCAGCGGCGTCTGCGTGGCTGAATCCATCAAAGCCGCCCGCACCCTGAGCGATGAAGGCATAGGGGTCCGCATCCTCGACATGTTCACCTGGAAGCCATTGGACAATCAGGCCGTAATCGATGCGGCCAAACAGACCGGGGCTATCGTGACCGCCGAGAACCACAATGTCAACACAGGCCTGGGTGCTGCCGTCAGTGAAGCAGTGGCAAGCAGCTGTCCGGTTCCTATCGAATTCATTGGAGTGCACGACCGATTCGGCCAGGTCGGCGACCAGGACTATCTGGCTCAGCAGTATGGAATGACCGCAAAAGACATTGTAGAAGCCGTCAGAAAAGTCGTCGATAGAAAACGCCTGTATCTTCACCGCTGACATCTGATACGTCACCGGAGCACAGAAGAGGGGCAGGGTGTCGGATTGCCGGCACCCTGCCCCTTATTGACCTGTGGCTTAACGCGCGAACTCTAGCCTGCAGCCCTGGACCGGGTTGCAGGCACGCTTACCGGATCAGGCCTACTTCTGAGCCAGCATGGACTGATTGATGGCCGCCAGGAAGTCCCGGTTGGTGGCGGTCTTCTTCAGCCTGGGCACCAAGGTCTGGTAGGCCTGCTCGGTCTCCATGCCGCCCAGGAGGCGACGCAGCCGGTAGACCACAGCCAGCTCCTCGGGTGCGGTAATCAGCTCCTCGCGCCGGGTGCCGGAGGCGTTGATGTCGATGGCGGGGAACATGCGCTTGTCGGCCAAATCCCTGGTCAGCCTCAGCTCCATGTTGCCGGTGCCCTTGAACTCCTCGAAGATGACCTCATCCATTTTGGACCCGGTCTCCACCAGGGCCGATGAGATGATGGTCAGCGAGCCGCCGTTCTCGATGTTACGGGCGGCGCCGAAGAAGCGCTTGGGCGGATAGAGGGCCTGTGCATCCACGCCGCCGGAGAGGATGCGTCCGGAGGCGGGAGCCGAGATGTTGTAGGCGCGGGCCAGACGGGTCATGGAATCCAGAAGGACCACCACATCTTGTCCCAGCTCCACCAGGCGCTTAGCCCGTTCGATGGCCAGCTCGGCCACGGTGGTGTGATCGCTGGCGGGACGGTCGAAGGTGGAGGAGATGACCTCGCCCTGAACCGTGCGCTCCATGTCAGTGACCTCCTCGGGCCGCTCATCCACCAGGACCACCATCAGGTGCACCTCGGGGTTGTTGGCGGTGATGGAGTTGGCTATGGACTGCAGGGTCAGGGTCTTGCCGGCCTTGGGCGGCGAAACGATCAAACCGCGCTGACCCTTGCCAATGGGAGCGACGATGTCGATCAGACGACCGGTGATGTTCTTGGGCTGGGTCTCCATCCGCATACGCTCCTGCGGGTAGAGGGGAGTCAGCTTGTTGAAGTGAGGGCGCCCTGCAGCGTCCTCCACACTCATGCCGTTGATAGTGTCAATGGCCTGAAGAGGAACGAATTTCTGCCGCTGATTGCGATGCTCGCCCTCGCGGGGAGGACGGATGGAGCCATGCACGGCATCGCCCTTGCGCAGGCCATACTTCTTGACCTGGCCCATGGAGATGTAGACATCGTTAGGGCCGGGCAGGTAGCCGGAGGTGCGCACGAAAGCATAGGAGTCCAGCACATCCACAATGCCTGCCACGGGGACCAGATCCTCGGGCTTGAAGTTCTCCCTGGGCTCATAGTCACGATCCCGGCCGCTGCTGCGATGGTTGTTGCGGTTGCGTCGGTCGTTGCGATCGTTGCGGTCATTGCGGTCGCTTCGGTTTCGGCGATCATAGCCGTTGTGACGGTAGTCGCGCCCCTCTTCGCCGCGATCCTCATAGCTGCGCCGACGGGGCCGGTCATTCCGTGAAGGCAATGCTGCCAGAATGTCGTCCAAATTGCGCACTGAACCTGAGCCGGAACCTTCGCGCTCTTCACCATGCTCACGCTCGCTCCGGCCGCGGTTGACGTGGGAGCCTCGGGATGAATCCGTGCTGCGGTGACGGCGACGGGATATGACCACATTCTCCTCGTCGGCCACGGTATGGGGGAAGCGGTTCCGGTGCTCAGTATGACCGCTCTTATGATCGTCAATGCCTAAAACATCGAAGAGGTCTCCGACAGGACTATCACCCTTGGATTCCTGGGTTTCCGTGGACTCCTGTCCGCTTTCCGCGGAGGACTTCGCCTCCTGCTTTGTCGGCTGCTGCTGATCGGCAACCTGGCCTCCCTTGGCCACGGCGGCCGCAGCCTTGGGCTTGCCAACGGTTACTCCCTCAGGGGCCTTGCCGCCCGAGCGTGCCGCCTCGATCGTCTCGATCAGGACCGGCTTGCGCATGCCGGAAATACCGCGCAACCCCAGCTGCCTGGCCAATTCCTTGAGTTCGGGCAGCTTCATGGAATGAATATCTTGGCTTGTTGCCACTGTTGTAATGCCTTTCCTTCGCTATGCCTAATTCGGCTAGGCAAATAGCTTGAGAATAGTGCGGGGGTACCGCTCATGAAAATTCGATGCCGACTCGGCTTATCGAACTTCCATAAGCCTACAACGACTGCCCGACCGGTGCAAGGAACAGCCTGCGTGTCCAAATATTCATGGGTAAACCCCTAGACTGGGCATATGAATGATCGATCATCTCTGCGTGAGCAACGGCGGAGCGAATTCGTAACCACCGCCATGCGGGTCTTCGACCGGAAAGGTGCCGCAAACACCTCCCTGCGCGACGTCATCCACGCCATGAACCACGGCAAGGGCGTGGGCATGAGCGTTTTCTATTACTACTTCAAATCCAAGGACGATCTGATAGATGCCTGCGTACGCACTTATCTGGCCTCCTACGTGGATCATGTGGTCGACATTCTGCATGATTCTGACCTGAACGTTCAAGAGGCGCTGGACGACATTTGCCCACATCTGATAAGGGCCATCTGGAAGATGGACGTGATCTTCGCGGACAAGGCCAACTGGTACAGCTACCTGAGCACCAACAGCAATGTGATGGAGGGCTTCGTCACACAGATTATCGACCCTTTGACCAAGGCGCTGGACCGCTGGCTGAATCGGGGCGACCTACCGCAGACCCAGCTGATGCAAACAGCCGGCACCCGCACTGTAGCCTGGCTGATGGCCGACGGGCTCTCGTCCATCGTCAGCAACGGCAGAGGAGCCGCCGGAAACCCGCAGATCAGAGAGGTGGTCCGCCAACGTGTCCGCGAGAGCGTGGCCTTCTTCTCGCAGTTGCTGGGCCTGCCCCTGAAGGCGCCGGCCATCGCCCTGTCGTGATGGCAAAGCCCCCGAACTTTCGATCGGAGGCTTAAAACGAAACGAAAGCCGAGGTTTGTCTACTTCTCCTCGTGATAAGACTTCTCGGTATTGACGTTCCAGACGTTGGTCTTGTCGGCACGCCCAGATTTGATGTTGGCCACGGCTTCCATGGATGTAGCCATGGAGTGGTCCTGGTTGTTGTAGTGGTGCTGCCCGTTGCGACCCACGCAGTAGAGGTTGCCGAAGGAGTCCAGCCATTTGACCAGCTCTGGCATCTGGGCGTAGGTATCGAAGTAGGCCGGGTAGGCCTTGACCACCCGCTCCCGGTGGGAATCCAGCACGTCGGCAGGGCCGTTGATGATGCCCATCCGGGTCAGCTCCTTGATGGCGAAGTCAGTCGTCTGCTGATCGCTCATGCTCCAGAAGTCATCACCCTCTTTGCAGAAGTACTCCAGGCCGATCCAGACAGTTCCGTCCACGTTCTTGACCATGTAGGGGCTCCAGTTGTTGAAGATCTGGATGCGGCCCATCTTGTAGCCGGGATCCTGCACATAAATCCAGCAGTCGGGAACAATGGGCGGATCACCCAAGGTCTTGATGGAGGTGGTGTTGCGGATGCGCAGGTGGCGGACCAGCAGGCCAACGGTCACGAAGTCACGGTAAGGCAGCCCCTGAGCCACCCTGACCATTTCCTTGTCGGTGGACGGCTCCTCGTGGGCGATGGCCTCCACCAGGTCCTTGATAGGCATGGAGGAGATGATCTGGTCGGCTTGCAGAGTCACTTCTTTACCATCAGCGTTGCGATAGATGACACCGGTCATGTGGCCGTCATGCTGAGTCAGTCCGATTACGCGGGCATCGGTGATCACGTGGACCCCGTGCTCCACATTGCGACGCTCCACGGTCTCCCAGAGCTGGCCCGGACCCAGCTTGGGGTACCAGAACTCCTCGATCAGGCTGGTTTCGACCTGATGAGCATCGCGCTTCTTGGGCAGCAGCTTCTGGAAGGCGTTCTTGAGCACGCCCATGATGCTGAGCCCCTTGACCCGCTGGGCGCCCCAGTCGGCGCTGATCTCGCGGGGATGACGGCCCCAGAGCTTTTCGGTGTAGCCCTCGAAGAACATGGAGTAGAGCTTGCGGCCGAAGCGGTTGATATAGAAGTTCTCCAGGTTGTCCTCAGGCAGCTTGTGGACGACGGACTTCAGGTAGCTGAACCCGGCCTGCATGGTCAGCTTGAAGCCCATGGCCCTGAGGGTGTTGAGCGTCAAGGAGATGGGATAGTCGAAGAAGTGGTGATTCCAGTAAATCCTAGAGACGCGGTGACGCTTGAGCATGACCCGGTCGGTCTTCTCCGGATCAGGGCCGCCGGGTTCCAGGTCGTGGTGGCGGCCAAGTTTTTTATCGTCATAGGAGGGCGCGCCCTGCAGAGGCAGGACCTCCTTCCACCAGTCCATGATCCGATCATCCTTGGAGAAGAACCGATGGCCGCCAATGTCCATCCGATTGCCGTTATGCCGGACCGTGCGGGAGATGCCGCCAAAGGCATCAGTGGCCTCCAGAACAGTGACGTCATAGCGCTCGTCGCCGCCGTCCTTGACCAGTTCCCATGCCGCTGTCAAGCCGGCGGGCCCTCCGCCGATGACGATCACGGACTGCTTGCGCTCCATGCCAACCTCCTGAAAACCGTATGAAATCACCACTACTGTACCTGGCTCGTCCCAGGCCAGAGGCTGCCGAGGGACTTCCCACACGAATTCCCGCCATTGCGTGGAACAAACGTGATGATGCTCGCCTCTGAGCGATATTTAGCCCAACGCATCGGGGATGTCGATATCTGTCTTCTGCACTTCCTCCACATTGACATCCTTAAAGGTGACGATGCGGACATTCTTGACGAACCGGCTGGACCGGTAGACATCCCAGACCCAGGCATCGGTCAGCCGGACGTCGAAGTAGACATCCTGCCCAGCGGACCGGACGTTGAAGTCCACCTTGTTGGCCAGGTAAAATCGCCGCTCGGTCTCGACCACATAGGTGAACAGCTTGATCACGTCCCGGTACTCGCGGTACAGGGCCAGTTCAGCGTTGGTCTCGTAGTTGTCGAGATCCTCAGCACTCATCGACTACCTCCATTCGCGCGATCACGGCCATGACCAAGCGTACGCCACCAAGCACGCTTGGAACGTTTGGTCTCAGCCGAGCCATAGGCCCAATCAGATGCCGTATGCTCCTCGCCGGACTGCTCGGCAACAGATTCGTCAGAATCAGGCTTATCCACGGCATCTGTGACATCCGTCTGACCAGAGTCTGCCCTCTCATCATTCCTGCTGTCAGATCCTGCATGGTCTTCAGCAGGTTTGTCTGAATGCGGGCCACCCGATGCAGACGAATCCCGAGATGCCGAGGCGGACTCCCCAGGCTCGGACCCGCTTATACCACCATTCTCATCCGCCGCGTATCCGTGTGCAACAAGAGCTTCGGCCACACCGGGGTTTTCGCGGATGACGTGCATGCCGAAAGCATTCAAAGAACGGATGGGATCATACTCGTCAACCAAAGCGTCCATGACGATCTGATCCTGATACTTGCCGTTCTCGGCATCCCAGAGCGCATCACGGGAGGTACCCGAAATCATGAATCCCAGAGACTGGTAGACAGAGATCGAGCGAGTGTTTTTCTCTGGCACAGCCACCCAGATCCGGTGCAGGCCCAGACCCGTAGGAGCAGCCGCGTACCCGTAGGTCATGATTCTGGGCATGGCATCCCGGGAGTAGCCACGCCCGCGGAAGTGCCTGCCCAGGACCACCTGGATTCTGGCCGAGCGTGACCAGCCGTCCACGTCGATCAGGAAGATCATACCAATGACCCCCTTGGTGGCATCAGCATCGGGCGAGCCGTCCTGGTCGGTGTCCGCATCAGTGACCATGGCCCAAGCCAGGGTGCGGCGGGACTCGGGATCGCCCACGCCCGAATCACGGGCAGCCAGACCCTTGGACCAGGCCACCGATCGACGTACCCAGGCATTGACCACGGCTCGTTCAGCGCTAGGCCCCTTACCGGTGATGCCGGTGGAATTGTAAAAGGCCTCCAGCTGGTCCATTGCCGTCAGATCGGCGATGACGGCCGGCCGCAGGTGCAACATCTCGCCCCGGATGTAGGGAATCTCAATCCGGTCGGGCAGCTGTCTGTCCGCCACGTCGTCAGGTCCCTCGGATTGCATTTGCGGTCGGTCATTGCCCCTGCCGCTCATAGACATCACGTCACCTCCATGATCGCCACCTTGCGATGGCAATCAATTGTAATCCCTCGCCCCTGGGAAAACCATGAGAGGCTGGGCAGGTCCGCCGGTCCGAATCCGATGGAACCAGGTCGGCGGACCGGGCGTGGTCAGGACTTAGCGATGCGCTCCATGACGATCTTGCTGACAGCCTTGGCATCGGCCTGGCCCTTGGTGGCCCTCATGACCGCTCCGATAATAGCGCCCATGGGCTTCATATTGCCGCCTTTGAGCTTGGCCACGATGTCCGGGTTGTCCTTAAGGGCCTGGTCGACGGCAGCATCCAGAGCCCCGTCGTCCGAAACCACCTGGTAGCCGTGCTTCTTGACGACCTCGCTGGGCTTGCCCTCGCCTGCCAGCACGCCGGAGACGGTCTGCTTGGCCAGCTTGTCATTGAGTTTGCCGTCGGCAATCAGCTGCTCCACATCGGCAACATCCTGAGCCGAAATGGGCAGCTCCTGCAGGCTGACCCCACGGGCGTTAGCTTCGCGGGAGATCTCGCCCAGCCACCACTTGCGGGCTCCGGCAGCCGTAGCGCCGGCCTTGACCGTATCCTCGATCAGGTCCACAGCATCGGCGTTGACCGCATCCTGCATTTGTCTGTCGGTGAAATCCCACTCCTTCTTGAGACGGGCGCGGCGTTCGCGCGGCATCTCCGGCATCTGAGCCTTGAGCTCCTCGATATGATCCTTGGTCACATGGACCATGACCAGATCAGGGTCGGGGAAGTACCGGTAATCGTTGGCATCGGTCTTGACACGGCCGCCCGCCGTGGTCTGTGTGGACTCATCCCAGTGGCGGGTCTCCTGCAGCACCTCCCCGCCGGACTCCAGCAGGGCTGCCTGACGGCGGATCTCGTAGGTCAGCGTCTTCTCGATGCCCTTGAAGGTGTTGACGTTCTTGGTTTCCGATCGGGTTCCCAGAGGGGCGTCCGGCCCGGCGTGCAGGGAGACGTTGACGTCGGCGCGCATGTTGCCCTGCTCCATCCGGGCGTGGGAGATGCCCAGGGCCCGGACGATGTCTCGGATGGCCCGGACGTAGGCCCCTGCCACCTCGGGGGTACGCGCCCCGGCGCCCTCGATAGGCTTGGTCACGATCTCGACCAGAGGGACACCAGCACGGTTGTAGTCCACCAGGGAGTGATCGGCACCCTCAATGCGGCCGTCAGCCCCGCCTACGTGGGTGTTCTTGCCGGCATCGTCCTCCACATGGGCCCGCTCGATGGGCACGCGGAAGATGCTGCCGTCGTCCAGCTCCACATCCAGATAGCCCTCGCCATTCAGGGGCTTGTCATATTGGGAGATCTGATAGTCGCGGGGCATGTCCGGATAGAAGTAGTTCTTTCTGGCGAACTGGCTCCACTCATTGACCTTGCAGTGCAGGGCCAGGCCCAGCTTGACCGCATAGTCGATGGCGGTCTTGTTGACCACAGGCAGGCTGCCGGGCAGGCCCAGGGAGACCGGAGTCAGCTGGGTGTTGGGCTCGCCGCCGAACTCGATATGGGCCGGGCAGAAGAGCTTGGTGTTGGTGCAGAGCTCGACATGGACCTCCAGGCCGAACACCGGGTCGTACTTGGCCACGGCATCGGCGTACTTCATCAGTTTTTCAGCCATTGTGATTCCGTTTCCTTCCGATGCCTACTTGTTCGATCCCTGGGCCAGGCCATCCAGCCAGGGGGTGGACAACTTCTGGGAGATGGGTCCGCCCCACTGCTCCTCCAGGGCCGCCTCAAGAGCGGCGGCAGGCCGGTACATGACCTCATCGCGCATCTGGGGGGCAAAGAACTGGAAGCCGACAGGCAGCCCGTCGTCGCTGAGCCCGGCGGGAATCGACATGGCCGGAGTGCCGGCCAGATTGGCCGGAATGGTGGCCACATCGTTCAGGTACATGGCCAGCGGATCGTCCATCTTCTCGCCGAAACGGAAGGCCGTGGTCGGCGAAGTGGGCGATACCAGGACATCGGCCTGCTCGAAGGCCTTCTCAAAGTCGCGGATGACCAGGGTGCGGACCTTCTGAGCTGAGCCGTACCAGGCATCGTAGTAGCCGGCGGAGAGGGCGTAGATACCCAGGATGATCCTGCGCTTGACCTCGTCGCCGAACCCGGCCTCACGTGTGGCGGCCATCATGTTGGCTGCCGTCTGGGGGACGCCATCGGGAGGCATGACCCGCAGGCCGTAGCGCATGCCGTCGTAACGGGCCAGGTTGGAGGAGACCTCAGAGGGCATGATGATGTAGTAAGCAGCCAGCGCGTATGGGAAGTGCGGGCAGGAGACCTGAACCACCTCGGCGCCCATGGATTCCAGCAGCGAGACAGCCTCGTTGAAACGTGCTTCGACGCCGGGCTGATAGCCCTCGCCGCCCAGCTCCTTGACCAGGCCCACCTTGAGGCCCTTCAGATCGCGCTTCTGGCCCTGACGAGCAGCCTGGCCCAGAGGGGGAACCGGCTTGGGAATCGAGGTGGAGTCTCGGCGGTCATACCCACCAATGATCTCCTGCAGCAAGGCGGCGTCCAACACTGACCTGGAGACCGGACCAATCTGATCCAGGGAGGATGCCATGGCGATGGCCCCGAACCTGGAAACACCGCCATAGGTGGGTTTGACACCCACGGTGCCGGTCAGGGATCCGGGTTGGCGAATGGACCCACCAGTGTCGGTGCCCAGGGCCAGCGGAGCCTCAAAGGCGCCGACAGCCGAAGCCGAACCGCCGCCTGAACCGCCCGGGACCCGCTCGGTATCCCAGGGGTTGTGTGTGGGCTTGAAGGCCGAGTGCTCAGTGGAAGACCCCTGGGCGAACTCATCCAGGTTGGTCTTGCCCAGAATAGGCATGCCTGCGGCCTTGAGCTTCTTGATGACGGTGGCATCGTAAGGTGGTACCCAGCCCTCGAGGATCTTGGAGGCAGCCGTAGTGGGAATGCCCTTGGTGACGATCATGTCCTTGATGGCAATGGGAACGCCGGCCAGTTCCGGCAGCCCCTCGGCGCCTTCATGGGCCATGCGCTTATCGAAAGCGTCAGCCTGCTCCAGGGCCTGATCAGCGCTGACCTGCAGAAATGCATCAATGCTGGGCTCGGCGGCTTCGATCACATCCAGATGAGCCTGAACCAGCTCGCGGCTGGAGACCTGCCCCGACCGCAGCTGTGCGGCCATGTCGGAGGCGGATTGTTTGACCAATTCTTCCTGTGCACTCATCGTCTCACTCCTCACCCAGAATGCGCGGGGCCACGAACATACCGGACTCAGTTACCGGCGCCCCCGAAAGGGCAGCCTCCTGGGTCAGCGGCTCTTCAGCCTCATCGGGACGCAGATAGGCCTCCAGGGGGATGGGATTGGCAGTGGGGGGCACATCATCGCCGGCCACCTCCTGGACCTTGGTGATGGAATCGGCGATCACGTTGAGTTCGCCCTTGAGGCGGTCGGCCTCCTGATCGGTCAAGGCAATACGGGCCAGATCGCCCAAGTGCTTGATCTCTTCACGTGTAAAAGTTGGCATACCACTTATCATATGGGTGCTCTATGACACGCAGAAGACAGGGTCAACCGATGTCTGCGCGCCGGAAGACCAGGGTTCCCAGAGCACAGCATAGGGCTGTCCAGACCATCATGATCAGGCCGGCCTGCCACCAGGTGGGCCACCATCCGCGACCTGCTTCTGCAGTCCGGCCCAGGCCCGAGAGGAAGGTGACCAGCAGGCTGGTTGGGGTCAGCCTGAAGGGAATCTGCAGCCAGTCGACATGAGGGATCAAACCCCGCAGGATGCCCAGAATCAATGGCAGGATCAAGGTCAGTCCAAGAAACAGGCCGATCCCGCCGGCCTTGGATCGGCTCAAGGCTCCCAGACCCAGACCCATCAAGGCGAAGAGGACCAGCATGAGCGGGCCGCCCAGCAAATCAATCAGGGCCAGACCAGGATTGGAGGCAGGCAAGATGCCGGATCTGACTGATAGAAGCAGGGTCGCCAGTATCCAGCTGAGCAGCAGGCCCACCTGTGCCGCCAGCCAAGTCAGCAAGGCCAGAACAAAGCCCTTGGCCATGAGGACCATGCCTCGACGAGGATTGGCCGTCAGCGTGCTCTCAATGGTGGCGCCGGAAAATTCACGCGTGAGGGCCAGAACCCCCAGAATGGCCGCCACGATCATGGCCGGAAACAGGCCAGCTGCGACGGCCGACCAGAAAACGTCACTGGAGGCAGGCATGAGGCGGGCCGGGTATTGGCTGGTCTGTCGCCCCAGGCCAGCCAATACCCGGGGCGCACAAGCCATCAGGCCAGTGGTCAACGGCTGCAAGAGCATGACGATCAGCAGCAGAACCCAGGTCGATCGCAGGGAGAACATCTTGCGCAGCTCCCCTCGGACCGCCCCGGAAAGGGTCAAGTGACCGGATGGCCGATGCAAATCCATGAAGGACAGCCCCGAGGTCCGACGCAACCTGGTAAAAGCGGAGCCATGCCGTGGAGTTGCGTAATCAAGTCCTGCGGGTACCTCTCGCCGACTCCGACGGGCCCGACGACCGTTGTCAGCACTCACAGTCTTGCCTCTGAATCACTCTGCCGCGCGCCCCTTCTCCCATGGATGATGTCCTTGTAAGCCTGTTCCAGGGAAACTTCCTCCTGCTGGAAGTCGTAGAGAACCACACCCTCCTGGGCCAGAATCGAGGCTGTGGATGCCAAGGGCGCACCCTGGATGCGGAAGCGGGCGGCATCTGGCGGACAGTTCTCGTCTGGCGGCAGACGAGTGATGCTGATTCCGGCAGCCGTTGCCAGAGCGGCCTTTAATTGGTCGGGCTGCGGCGTCACCGCATAGATGGAGTCACGGGAGTGCTCGCCAATGAACCGGGCCACGGTCGTTCTCTCCAGTATCTGCCCCTTGGCGATGATGACCAGATCGTCAGCGATTTCAGCCAACTTGTTTATCTTACGGGAGCTTAGGAGGACTGCCTTTCCCTGTGAGGCAAGGCTGTGCCAGATGCCCCTCATCCTCTCGGCTCCCTCCGGATCCAGTCCATCAAAGGAATCATCCAGAACCATGTTGCGTGGGTCGCCCAGGAGGGCTGCGGCCAGGGCCAGCCGCTGACTCATCCCCAAAGAAAAAGAACCCGTCGATCTATCGGCGACCGATTGCAGGCCAACCATCTCCAGTACCTGGTTCACCCGACGCTGATCGATGCCATTGACTGCAGCCAGGGCCAGCAGGTGGTTCCTGGCATTGCATGCAGGATGGGCATTGCGTGGATTCAGTACTGCTCCTACTGTCCGCATGGGCGATGAGAGCCGGACGAACGGCTGGCCGTCGAACAGGGCTCTGCCTGAATCAGGACGAACCAGCCCTAGAGCGATGCGCAGTGTGGTCGACTTGCCAGCGCCTTTAGGCCCCACAAACCCGGTCACCCGACCGTCTCTGGCCGTGAAGGAGACACGGTCCAGTGCTTTGCGGGAGCCGAAACGCTTGGTCAGTGAGTCGATGACAATCATGGACCAGCCACCTCCGCATGCTGGCAGATCCAGGAGTGCATGGCCACGGCAGCCGCAGCCCCCGCATTGATGGATCGCACCGATCCAAACTGGGAGATGTAGACCACATCGTCGGCCAACTCCAAGGCCTTCTCGGAGAGCCCCGGCCCCTCGGCGCCGAACATGAGCAGGCAGCGACGAGGGAAGCTATAGGTCTCCATGGGAACGGCCCCAGGGACATTGTCGATGGCGATCATACGGGGCATGGACTCCCCCTGCCCGGCTGCCTCTTCCTGCAGGGTGGTCGCCATGGTTGCTATGTCGGGGTCGTGGACCACGTGCTGGTAGAGCTCGGTCATCAGGGAGCCTTTGCGGTTCCATTTGTGAGGACCGACTATATGGACGCGGCGGGCGGCAAAGGCATTAGCGGTTCTGACCATGGAGCCGATATTGAAGTCGTGTGTCCAGTTCTCCACAGCCACCTCGAAATCATGACGGCCCCGGCGATCCAAGTCGTCCCGAATAGCCTCGACCTTCCAGTAGCGGTACTGGTCCAGAACGTTGCGGCGGTCCCCCTGATCCAGCAGTTCACGGTCATAGCGCGGGTCTATCGGAAGGGGCTGCTCAGGATGCTCTTCCTGCCAGGGGCCAACCCCCACTTGCCGGAAGACCGGCTCATCCGAGGCCATGGCCGCTCGGGTGACTGGATCAGGCTCCCTCATGATCGCTCCGGCGAACCGTCGGCAGTGCCGACGAACTGATCCTCCTGGTAGGCGCAGATGAAGGGCAGCTGCTGCCGGGATCCGTCCACCGGATCGACCACCTGAATGCTGCCGTCTGTCCGGCCGCCCACCAGCGAAGCGATAGCCAACGTCTTCGCGCCCTGGTGCTGAATGATCCCGCAGTCAAGATTCAGCTCGTTATTCTTGCCCAAGGTAACCAGGGATGAAGTTTGCACATAGGATTTCCGGCCCAGCCAGGCATCCAGCAGGATGACCCGCCTGCCTTCGATGGATGGGCCCTTGATGGAGGGGTAGACGAAGTCCATGACGAAGGCGTCCAGATCCTGCCCGCGCGAGGCTGCGGCATGAAGCATGGCATCAGCCAGTGGCACGGCAGCGGCGGTCAGGGCCCCGACCGCATCGAAATCGTCGACTGAATAGCCCGCATCCTCCAGGGTATCCAGAAGAACGTGCCCGGCAAGTTCGGCCCCGCGGTGGTGGAAGGTGACCCCGCTCAGCTCGGTGAAGGGACGCCCGCCGATCTCCTGGGCCAGGAGTTCGCGCAACTGATCGACCGGCTCAGGCAGGTCCGTGTCGGATTTGCGCCCGACCAGATCAGGCGACCCAGTGGGCCTGAAGGATGAACCCTCTTGTCTCTTCGATGCCTCGTTCATGCTTATCAGACTAGCGCCGGAGGCCCCTAAGCGGCACTCACTGCCCTTGGTCAGGCAAAACTTCCGGCGCGGTCAGCTCCCTGATATTGCCCTTGTCTGAATCGATCATGTCGACCGAATCGATGACCTTGGAAGGGTCCATCTGCTGCAATTTGCGGGCGGTAACCAGAACCCGCGATTCCAAAGAGGATGCGAACTTGTTGTAGGCAGTCACCGTGGCAGTGATGGAACGGCCTAGTTTGTTGGCACGATCACCCAGGACCACAAAGCGTTCATAGAGCTCGTGGGTCAACGTGAATAGGGTGCGAGCGTCCTCGGACAGGTTCTGCTGCTGCCAGGCATAGGCCACCGACTTGAGCACAGCCCAGAGGGTCACCGGCGAGGTCAGAGCCACCTTTTGGGCAAAGGCATCATCCATCAGGGTGGGATCGACCTCCAGAGCGGCCTGCAGAAGGGAATCGTTGGGGATGAAGGCCACCACGAAGTCCGGGGCCGTCTCGAAGGCGTTCCAGTACTCCTTATCGGCCAGGGCCTTGACGTGCTCGCGCAGAGCACGGGCATGTGCCTTGAGCAGCTCGTCCCGGCGGCGCAACTCGTCATCCGACGCAGTGTCGGGGATCTCGCAGGCCCGCTGATAGTCGGAATAGGGAGCCTTGGCATCAATAGGAATAGTCTTGCCGCCGGGCAGGTGGACCACCATATCGGGGCGCAGAACGCGACCATCCGAGGCCGTGACCACAACCTGAGTGTCGAAGTCCACATGCTCCAAGAGCCCTGCCGACTCGACGATATTCCTGAGCTGAGCCTCTCCCCAGGCGCCGCGCACCTTGTTGTTGCGCAGAGCCGAAGCCAGAGAGCTGGTCTCCTTGTCCAGCCGCCCCTGCTGCTCACCCAAACTCTTCAGCTGCTGCCCTAAGGACCCCATCTCCTGCTTGCGACCCTCCTCGATTTGGGCCACCTTATGCTGGAGGGCATCCAGATTCTTCTGCACGGGAGCCAGGGCCGAGAGCACCTTGCTCTCCTCCTCCATGCTCTGAGCCTGCCTGCGCCGCTTCTCCTCCTCCTGAGCCTGTGTACGGCGGCGCTCCTGCTCGATTCTGATTTGCTCGGCCTGCTGGGCCTGGGCCAGCTGGGACTTGACAAAGGAGAGCTCGCGGTTCAGGCCGTCCACCTTGGTCCGCGCCTCCACCAGAGCCGCCTCGGATCCGTGAAGCCTGTCCTGAGTCTGGTCCAGCTGCGAACGCAGCTCATCCACCTGGCCGTCAGACCCCGTGCCAACGGCCCTTCGACCCTGGGCCCGACCCAGCGCATATCCGGCCAATCCTCCCAGGACCATACCGATCAGCAGGAGAAGCACAACCATGACTACCGATGACGTAGAATCGAACATATGTTCTAGTAAACCTCCACGACTGGACCCGAAAGTCAGATCGGCACAGCAGGCTGTCGGCGATAATTCGAGAATTCGTTTTTTCCGCAAGGAATCGGCCTTAAGACCAGTGCCGAACCGCAATGACGGGCAGAATAGGAAATATTGAGGGGTTGGAGCAAGACCGAAGGAGATCCGTGGGTATCGATATCTTCCTGGCGATAGCCGATCTGGTCGTGGCCTGTGCGGTCACCTGGCTGATCATCTGGTACTTCCTTATGCCTTCGGCTCATGTCAGCGACCAAGATGCAGGCGCAGACTCCCCGGCCAACCGCCCCTGGCGCGATCCCGAGGATTGGAGCAAATGGGGGGCCGATCTGGACTCTCGCAGCCACCGTCTGCTCAGGCCTACCATCATTAGCGCCCTGCTGACCGCACCAGTTTTGGTTCTAGATCTGTTTGATCGCTTCGGCCCCGAACTGATTCCCTCCTGGCTGACCAGCCCCTGGGTCCAGGCCATTCTGATAACCCCAGTCATCTTCTATTGCGGCCGTGGAATACTCATGGACGGGTGGAAGTCCATGACCGAGCACCGCTGCAGCCCCGATCTTTTGGCCATGCTGGCCACAAGCCTGGCCTACCTGTACAGCCTGGCCACCTGCCTGGCCGGGTCCCTGCTGCCGGAGGGCTCCCGATCCCCATACTTCGATCTGATCGGCGTAGTCATCACCCTCCTATTGCTGGCCCGGGTCATCGGCACCAGAATGGAAGCCTCCCTGGTGGCCTCTTTGAACCATCTGACAGAAATCCGACCAGCCTCAGGCCTGGTGGCCGATTCCAAGCATCCGCAGACAGTCCCCGCCCAGATTCTTGCACGTGACCGGATTCGCCCAGGCGATTTGCTCCTGGTGCGCACAGGAGAGCGCCCAGCCGCGGACGGGGTTGTGGAGTCAGGGTCGGCCCTGGTGGACGACAGCGAGCTGACCGGCGGCGACCGACCCCGGCCTTGCGGACCCGGCGACCGGATCCTGGCCTCCAGCAAGATTCTAGAGGGTCGACTGTCCATCCGCGTGGATGCCGCCGGCGACAACACCTATGCAGCCAGACTCGTGAAGATCATCCCTCAGGCCCTGGTCGAACGCTCCCCCGCCATGCGCAGAATGGATCGGATTGTCAACACAGCCATCGCCCTGATCATGATCCTGGCTGTCTGGACCTTCATGCTCTGGCTCATGCTGGGACCGCAACCCCACTTGGCCCACGCTGTAGGCAATGCGGTCTGCGTACTGACCATCGCCTGTCCCGCTGTCGCAGCCATGACCATCCCCATGGCCTTCCGAACCAGCTTGGAGACCGGCCTGGCCCATGGTCTGCTCTTCACTTCGCCAAGAGCCATGAACCACCTGGGCCGCGTGCGCACGCTGATTCTGGACGACTCCTCTCTGCTGGATTCCGACGACTCGGAGAGCCAGGGTGTCCACGCGGAATCCCTGACCCGTACCGCCACCCATCTACGCTCCTTGCGAGTGAGTAGCCTGATCCTGGATGGAAGCCGCCAGCCGGATGACAGGATTGAGCGGGCGGCCCGTCAGGCGGGCGTGGATATGCTGATCACGCGACTGACCCCCGAACGCAAGCGCGAATGTATGGATCGTCTCATCCACGACCTGACCCGGACCAGCAGAGGCGTTCCAGCGGATCGGACTGGTCAAGGCACCGCATCCGCCGGTGAGCAGGGCCGAACCAGCCTGGTGGCCCTCGCAGCTGGTACTACAGCGGATCCCAAGCTGGCGGCCAGGGCTCAGGTGGGCATCACTTTGGGTCCAAAACTTCAGGCTGACACAGACGATACCACGGACGACATTCACCTGCCGCACCCGGATCTGATCCTGCACCAAGGCGACCTGGACGGGACAGGCAGGGCCATCGAACTGAGCCGAGCCACCACCCAGGTCATCAGGCAGAACCTGGCCTGGTCCACTGTCTACAACGTCATCGCCCTGGTCATCGCCACCGGAATCTGCCAACCCTTCTTGGGCTGGATGCTCAACCCCATGATTGCAGCAGTAACAGGGGCCCTGTCCACCATCCTTGCCATGCTCAATGTTCGTCGCCTGCATCGGCTCCGGCACCTGCGCCGTCGCTGGCTGCACCTCGCCCTGATCGACACAGACCAGCTACCGACTGTAGCGGCACGACGCCCCCAAGTCATCGTCGACAGCCAGTGGGAGTCCATGCAAGAGGGCAAGGATCCGGCGGCCGCTATGGACTGAATCCACAGAGCACAACATGTGGCACAAAAAGGGTCGGCACCCGGGATTACCCCGGGTGCCGACCCTTAATTGATCTCAGTGAGACTGGGCCTGACCCTGATCGTCGCCACGAGCGGCATGACGGCCACGACCACCGTCGCGTCCGCCATCACCGGCATCAGCATCAGCATCGGCATCGCCATCAGCCGTCACATCGTCGACTGTAACTGAGTCATCGACCAGATTTTCAGTGGGCCAAGCGGTCAGCTCCAGGTGGTCGCCGCCGGTCTGATCCACCAGGACTGTGTCGCCGTCGTGAACCTTGCCAGCCAGCAACATCCTGGCCAGCTGATCGCCCACCTCGGTCTGGACCAGCCGACGCAAAGGCCGAGCGCCGAAGGCCGGGTCATATCCCATGTTGGCCAGCCATTCCCTAGCGGAGTCGGTGACATCAAGGGTGATGCGCCGGTCGGTCAGCCGCTGGGCCACCTGCTTGACCTGGATATCCACAATGGAACCCAGCTCGTCGCGTGTCAGCGGGTGGAAGATGACCAGATCGTCCAGCCGGTTGATGAACTCAGGCTTGAAGTTGGCATGCACCGCATCCATAACGGCCTTACGCTTGCCATCCTCGTCCAGGTCGTCCCGGACCAGGAACTGCGAGCCCAGGTTGGAGGTCATGATCAGAATGGTGTTCTTGAAATCCACCGTCCTGCCCTGGCCATCGGTCAGCCGACCGTCATCCAGAACCTGCAGCAGCAGGTCGAAGACCTCAGGGTTGGCCTTCTCCACCTCGTCGAAGAGGACCACCGAGTAGGGCCGCCTACGGACGGCTTCGGTCAGCTGGCCACCCTCCTCATAGCCCACGTAGCCGGGAGCAGCGCCGATCAGCCGGGAGACCGAGGCCTTCTCCATGTACTCTGACATGTCGATGCGGACCATGGCCTTCTCGTCGTCGAAGAGGAAGTCAGCCAAAGCCTTGGCCAGCTCCGTCTTGCCCACGCCGGTGGGGCCCAGGAACATGAAGGATCCTGTAGGCCGATCGGGATCGGCGATGCCGGCACGCGAGCGCCGGACCGCGTCGGATACCGCATGGATGGCCTCCTGCTGGCCGACCACCCGCTTGCCCAGGTAGTCCTCCATATGCAGGAGCTTCTCGTTCTCGCCCTCCATGAGCCGTCCCACAGGGATACCGGTCCAGTCCGAAACGATCTCCGCTACGGAATCCGCATCAACATGGTCGGGAACCATGGGTTCCTGGGCCGGTCCCCCGGCGATGTCAGCCCCATCGGGACCAGCGTCATTGGAGGCGTTCTTGGCCTGCTCGGCCGCGTTCTCCGCCTGGGCCAGCTGCTTACGAATGCCGGGGATCTCCCCGTAGAGGATACGGGAAGCCTTCTCCAGGTCGCCCTCGCGGGTGGCCTTGTCA
Organism: Bifidobacterium sp. JNUCC 75; assembly: GCF_054819865.1. Classification (NCBI taxonomy): domain Bacteria; kingdom Bacillati; phylum Actinomycetota; class Actinomycetes; order Bifidobacteriales; family Bifidobacteriaceae; genus Bifidobacterium; species Bifidobacterium sp. JNUCC 75. The sequence goes on from NZ_JBTHIF010000001.1 coordinate 908,251, forward strand.
GCCTCGACCCGCTTGGCATCCAGCTGGGCACGCAGATCGCCGACCTTGTTGTGGCCGGCCTTCTCGTTCTCCCAACGAGCCTTGAGGCCGCCCAGCTTCTCGCGAGAGTCCGCCAGCTCGGCCTGCAGCTTGCTTAGACGGTCCTTGGAGGCTGGGTCATCGGCCTTCTTCAGCTGCATCTCCTCCATCTCCAGACGGGTGACGCGACGTTGAAGCTCGTCGATTTCCTCAGGCTGGGAATCCAGCTCCATCCTCAGGTGGGCAGCGGCCTCGTCAACCAGGTCGATGGCCTTGTCTGGCAGCTGACGACCCGAGATATACCGGTTGGACAACGTAGCTGCCGCCACCAGGGCATCATCCCCGATGGTCACCTTGTGGTGAGCCTCGTAACGCTGCTTGAGACCACGCAGGATGGCCACGGTATCCTCCACGGAGGGCTCGCCCACGAAGACCTGCTGGAAGCGGCGCTCCAGAGCCGGGTCCTTCTCGATGTTCTCACGGTACTCGTCCAGGGTGGTGGCGCCGATCAGGCGCAGTTCTCCCCTGGCCAGCATGGGCTTGAGCATGTTGCCTGCATCCATGGATCCCTCTGCGGCACCAGCACCGACAATGGTATGGATCTCATCAATGAAGGTGATGACCTGACCGTTGGCGCTCTTGATCTCGTTGAGAACAGCCTTGAGTCGTTCCTCGAATTCGCCACGGTACTTGCTGCCAGCCACCATGGAGCTCAGATCCAGGGAGATCAGCCTCTTGCCCTGCAGGGTGGTAGGCACGTCGCCGGCTACGATGCGTTCGGCCAGGCCTTCGACCACGGCTGTCTTACCCACGCCAGGCTCGCCGATAAGGACGGGGTTGTTCTTGGTCCGCCGGGACAGGATCTGCATGACACGACGAATCTCCTGATCCCTGCCGATGACCGGGTCCAGCTTGCCCTCCTTGGCCTGGGCGGTCAGGTCGGTGGAGTACTTTTCCAAAGCCTTATAGGTACCCTCGGCATCGGGGCTGGTCACCTTGGCGCCGCCACGCACCTGTGGCACGGCCTTGCGCAGGGTATCGGCCTGCAGACCGTTTCGGTTAAGAATATCGGCGGCCTGCGAGGGACCTTGAGCAATGGCGATGAGCAGGTGCTCGGTGGAGACGTATTCGTCCCCCATGGCTTGCATTTCCTTCTCTGCCTGAGCCAAGGCCATGCTGAGCTGACGGCTGGCATCGGGCTGCGATGCCGTGGATCCGCTGGCCGACGGCAGAGCCACCAGGGCCTGACGGACCTCGGCTCCGACCCGTTGGCTGTCACCACCAGCGGCTTGAATCAGCCCAGGCACCACACCGGACTGCTGGCGCAGCAGAGAGTCCAACAGATGGAGCACATCCACCTGGGGGTTGCCGGCCGCCGAGGCCGACTGGATAGCATCGCCGATGGCCTGCTGAGCCATGGTGGTGAAGTTTTCGTTCATAGAGCATCCTCCAACATTCTTCGGCGGGGCCAGCCGAATCATTCGACCAGACCCCGTCACGGGTTCATCTGCCTTCTACAACAGCGAAAGGAGGATGCCTATTCCCAAACTTGAGCCTAAACGACTCAAGTTTTTATATCGCTTATTTTCCCGCTATTCGCTACTCGTCGATGACCACATTGCGCAGGTAGCCTATTCCCTCAACCTGAACCGTGGCCTCGTCTCGGTTTTTCAAGGAACCTGTGGCGTGCGGCGTGCCGGTCATGATTACATCGCCGGGCAGCAGGGTGGCGAAGCTGGAGATGAAGGCGATCTGCTCAGGAATGGAATGGATCAGGTTAGCGGTGGTGCCGCTGGCCTCAGGCACCTCTTCCCCGTTGAGTTTGAAGGAAATCTTCGCGTCACGATAGTCCAGGTCGGTCTCGATCCAGGGCCCGAGGGGGCAGGCGGTGTCAAAACCCTTGCAACGGGTCCACATGGGATCGTTCTTCTGCAGGTCACGCAGGGTTACGTCATTGACACAGGTGTAGCCCAGCACATAGTCCATGGCCTCGTTGACGCTCACCTTCCGCGCCATCCTGCCCATGACGACGGCAACCTCGGGCTCATAGTTCATGTCCTTGCTATAAGAGGGCTTGACGATGGGGTCGTCAGGGCCGATAACCGAGGTGGAGGGCTTCATGAAGAGCATGAGATTCTCCGGAGGCTCCGGATTCGAGGACTGGCCATGTTCGGCCATGTAGGCAGCATGGGCGCGGTAGTTCTTGGCCGCCCCGTAGATCTTGGAGGGGATGACCGGGGCCAGCAGCCGCACATCCTCGTCGTCCAGAGGGTAGCGCTGACCGGTGGGTTCGACCTGCTGGCCAGTCAGGGGGTAGCCGCTCAGCTCAACCAGATAGTCCTTGCCGTCCTGCTTGTCAGTTTGGACAAAAGCGTATCGTGGGGTGTCCTTGTAGGAAAAACGCGCGATTCTCATAGGGCACAGTCTAGCCCCAGGCCGGTCCTCTTAACAGAATCGGGTTCCGAAACAGGCAGTGGCTGGTCAGATAAAAGCCCGCGGGCCGAAGATGGCTGTGCCTACACGGACCTCGGTCGACCCCTCAGCTACCGCATACTCCATGTCTCCGGTCATTCCCATGGATAGCATGGTGCAGGTGTCAGTGCCCGGCTCCCCCGAATCCCTGATGCGGTCGCGCAGACCGCGCAGGTGAGCAAATCCGCTCCTGATAATGGCCTCATCATCCACATGTGCACCGACGGTCATCAGACCCTTAAGCTGAATCCCCTCCATGGCAGCCAGTTCATAAGCCAGATCCAGGGCCTGGTCGGGGGCACATCCCGACTTGGCCTGCTCGCCGGACTCGTTGACCTCCAGGAGTATGCCCACAGTTCTGCCCGCAGCCAGTGCCCGCGTGGCCAGCTTCCGAGCCAGCGAGAGCCCGTCGACCGACTCGACCGTGTCGACATATGGCAGGATCTTATTGATCTTGTTGGATTGGAGCTGCCCAATAAGATGGAAGCCAACGCTGGCGCTTGATGAATCACTGTCTGTAGTGTCAGTGCCGAGGGACAACCCCCTGTCCCGACAAAGTTCCAACAACCCCTGGGCCTTGGCGGTGACTTCCTGAGGACGGTTCTCGCCAATCCGACGCACCCCGGTATCGATGGCTGCCATGATTTCGCCCACATCGCGGGTCTTGGTGGCCGCCAGCAGAGTCACCGAGCCTTCTTTTCGACCGGCGGAGTCCTCCGCTTTGGCGATTCTTTCAGCTACACGCTTGACCCCATCCGCGATCTGCCCAGCTCGTTCCCTGCTGATCTGCCGATTGTCCAGATCCTTGTGGTCCATATAGGCGACCATGACCCGCTACCTCCTTAAAATCCGGAAGCCTTGACTGAGGCCATGGTAGCCAGTGGCTCATACCGGAATTCGCTCCGATCCCGAGCACCAAACGGCAAAACTAATGAACCAGGATCGATGAGTCACGCTGCACGGTCACGAATATTGCTATGCAGCAGTCGCTAAACAATAATTCCCGTAAGCCTGAAAGCCGGCAGGTAAACACACGCCGTAAATGATCGGCGCGGCTGAGTACCGGAGAACTCAAAGATTCGGCTTTGCTTCGGAAACTTCCAGCTTGCTCAGATCCAGCTTCCTGTCCTTGCGGTCAGCAGCCAACATGTTCCACGTGAAACCATCCAGCAGCTCCTGCACACTCACGGGTCTGGGTCGATCCAAGAGTCCCAGGAGCCATCCACAGACCCCAAGCACCTGCCTTGCCGTCCAGCCGTCTCTTCTGAGCGATCCCAGATCCGGCGATCCGAAGCGCTTGGACATCCTTCTGCCGTCCACGCCGTCAATCAGCGGCAAATGCGCGTACTGAACACTAGGAGCCTGCGGCTGAAGATGATTCCGGATCCACATCTGAATGGCCGTGGACCTCAGCAGGTCCCGTCCTCGCACAATCTGATTGACGCCCATAGCCAGGTCATCCACCGTCACCGCCAGCTGGTAGGAAACCAAGCCATCCGAGCGTTGGACGACCACATCACCGACCTGCCTGGGCAAGTTGAAGGACTGCGGGCCAAATATCAGATCGTCGAAGCGACAGATGGCATCCGACTCGTCGGGCTGGTCAGGGACTGCAATCCGAAGGCTGTGTCTCTGCCCCCGGGCCAGCCTTTCATCGACTATCCGATGGGAAAGTCCTCGGCAGGTGCCCGGGTAGACAATGAACCCGTCGCCTTCATTCGGCGCCGATGCCGCGCGGATGTCAGCACGGGAGCAGAAGCAGGGGTAAACCAGAGGCTGCCCGCCGATCAATTGCTGCGATTCCAGCAATTTCAATGTCTGACTGTAGGCATCGGCGCGCTGGGACTGGTAGACCACCTCGCCATCCCAATCCAATCCCAACCATGCCAGGTCGTCCATGATCCAGCGACCGGCATCCTTGACCACACGCGGCGTATCTATGTCTTCAATGCGAAGCCGCAGAACCCCGCAAGACCCTTGCGACCTGACACCCAGCCAGGCCGCAAGACATGCATAGATATTGCCCAGATGCATTCGCCCAGTCGGCGAAGGTGCCAACCTTCCTACAACCTTGGCCGGGCCGACCTGATCCACTCTCGGTTCTCCCATTTGCATACCGACATGCTTGCATACCACCCGGTCATCGGGAAGCCATCAGCCGGCCAAACTATTGCACGCTTCTGAATGGCCCTGAAGCAAATGATCAGAAGCTGTCGAGCAGGCGATCGATCTCCTCGAAGTGCTTGACCTCAGGCCGCCATACCGGCTTGCCGCGGACGATTACCAGCTTGGGATTGGCCAGGGTCCGCACATTCTTGGCAGGGTCCTCGTCAAGGACGATCAGATCTGCATCCTTGCCCGTGTCGACCGAACCGGTGACACTGTCGAAGCCCAGGTTTCGTGCATTGACCTGAGTGGCGGCGTGGAAGGCCTGCGCCGGGGTGAAGTCCGCGTACCGCACCAGATAATCGAGTTCTCGCCAAGTACCGTACTGGGGCACGAAGGTCATGCCTGTGTCGGTGCCGACTCCGACGGCAATGCCGTTCTCATGAGCCTGCTTGGCACTCTTGACCATGCCGTCAACGACCAGCTCAGAATTACCGCGAACTATATCGCTGATCCCCAGCTCCTGCTGACTGATCTTGACCAGAGGCAGTCCGGCGGACAGGGTGGGGTCCAAAGCCGAGAAGCCACGAAGCGAGCGCGGATTGTCAAGGAAGAGACCGATCATCTCGTCATCCAGAGCGCTGCCATGCTCGATAGTATCCACGCCTGCCTTGAGAGCGGCCTTGACACCCTCAGGGCTCTGGGCATGCGCTGCGACCAACACACCAAACTCATGGGCCTCATCGCAGACGGCGGCCATCTCCTCCTCGGTCATCTGCGGGCTGCCGGCCTCGCCAAGCTTGGTAGCATCGGTGACACCGCCGGTCGCAGCCACCTTGATGGCATTGACCCCATGATCCAGGTTCTCCCTGGTCCGACGCCTGGCCTCTTCTGGAGAAGAGCAGGACAGGGCAATGAAGGGATCGCCATGCCCTCCGGGAATCGCCAGCAGGGGACCAGCAGCCAGCATACGAGGGCCGGTCAGCTCGTCGGCATCAATCTTGTCGCGCAGACGAACCGCCTCATAACCCACATCACCCAGGGTACGAATGGTCGTCACTCCCGAGTTCAACAGCGTGGAAACGTTGCCCTTGATCCTGGCATCCATAAGGACTCTGCCTGCGGGGCTGTGCACCACCTTCAAACCGGCATCGACCACACGCGGCGACAGGTCCGTACCGCCAGACAAGGGCTTGCCGTCGGCAAAGAGATGGGTATGAGCATTGATGAGTCCAGGTGCCACAAACTTGCCCGTAGCGTTGATTCGGTGATATCCGGAGGGCACGTAGGCCAGCGGAGTCGGGCAGACCTGCTCTATCCGGCCATCCGCGGACACCAGAACAGACATATCCTTCTGAACCGTGCCTTTTTCATCACCGGTCGCGATACTGGCATGCTCGAGCACAAACGGCTCGCGCTCTTTCCTGCCTTGAAGACGCCCCATGGTCGTACCTGCCTTCCCATCTCCGATGCACTCATTGCGAGGAATCGGGCATATATGTTCAATACTATCCACTGCAGGACGAACCATTCAAGCCTGACGCACAAGCAAATGAGGCCATTCAAAAGCAGCCCGGCAGCAGAAGCAGGGGCGAAATGGCCGAAACGCAGCAGACACATTCGAAGTCATGACCACTAACCGTTGACGACCTCTCTGAGCGCGGTGATCATCTGGAGTCCTGCATGCTGTTGATGACGAACTCTATTTCGGAATATGCAGGCGGTTGAAGAGCTATACCGAATGCCACCATCGAGCCGAATCCGTCGAAGACGGTGGAGTCCATGGCCAGCACGGGCCGGCCCCTGTCCACATGAAAGTATCCGGCGATCCGCGAATCGACATTCTCGATGCGGACCACAACCTCGTTTCTGGCGAGCCTGACGTCGTATTGTTCCTCGATGAAACTATAGAGGGAGCCATCGGAGAAATCATGCTCGAGTATTTCCGGAAACTGGACAGCCGACAGATAGGTGCAGACATATTGATGCAGATTGCCATCGACATAACGCAGTCGTTCCAGTTCAATCAGGTCTGTGTCAGCATCGATACCCAACTTGGACGCAAAATCGGCGTTCTTGACAATCCTGTTGCCAAGCACCCGGGTCTTGACTGTTTTGCCTAGGTCACGCTGCTGGCGCCAGAATCCCCTGATGTGGCCGTTGATCACCTCACGAGAGGATGAGGGCGATTTCAACTTGAAGGTACCCTTGCCCTGACTGCGAACGATCAACCCTTCACGAATCAAATCTTCTATGGCATGACGAACCGTAATCCGACTGACGTTGTAGCGTGTGCAAAGCTCGGACTCCGTGGGCAGCTGCGCCCCATCCTTCATCCGTTTGATGCTTCCGCGCAGATGGTCTCGCACGGACACATACTTGGGAATTCCATCTACCATTGCAAAACCGACCCACCTGATTTCATTGCCCTCATGAATCGAAATCCCGCGACCTGCGTTAACCGGAGGCCTGCTGCCTTCAATGATTGTAAAAGCCCCTACCTGTTTCTGCCCAATACAGGAGCCAAGCAGCAATATTCTCCGGCTACGGATGGGTCATGGAACTGATATTGAAAAGTCCGTTAGTCCCATGACCCCTCTCTACCGCTGTCCCTGCCGGCTTCAGATTGGACAGGGGATTCAATTCAGGCGACGGCCTTGGCCTTGTCAGCCGAGTCAGCTGCAGCGGCAATGGTCTTCTTGCGCTTGTTCATGAAGTAGGAGACCACATAGACCAGGATCAGCACAACAATGATTCCCACGATGATCGCAATCTGGCCGCCAGCCTTGTTGAGGTAGCCCAGGAAGATGCCGGCCACACCAAAATCGGCATCCGAGTATGTGGCGGCGCCCTTGCCTACAGATCCCAGCACCGGCAGAAGCAGGAGCGGCAGGAAGGTTATGGCCAGGCCGTTGACGAAGGAACCGAGAATGGCTCCACGCCGACCACCCGCACCGTTGCCGATCACGCCCGTAGCACCGCCGGTCATAAAGTGGGCCACGACACCGGGAATGATGACGGTGGTTCCGGCCAGGGCCATGATGGCCATGCCTACGATGCCGCCGACGAAGCTGGACAGGAACCCAATCAGAACGGCGTTAGGAGCGAAGGTGAAGGTGACGGGAACGTCCAGTGCAGGCTTGGCGTTCTTGACCAGGTGCTCACTGATGCCCTTGAAGGCAGGAACAATCTCTCCCAGGACCACACGAACACCTGCCAGGATGATGTAGACGCCGGCAGAGAAAGTGGCGGCCTGCAAGACCACATAGACGATGAAGTTCTGTCCGTCGCTGAGCTTGCTCTCGATATAGGCGGGGCCGGCGAAGAGCGCCACGATGACATAGATCACAGCCATGGACAGGGCCACGATGACTGTTGTATCGCGCAGGAAGCCCAGGTTCTTGGGGAAGTTGATATCCTCAGTTGATTTGGAGGGATGCTTCTTACTACGGGTGAGCGTAGCCACCAGACCACCTAGGGCAATGCCCGAGCCGCCGGTGTGGCCCAGGGCCACATCATCGGTGCCAGTCACCTTTTTCATGAAAGGCTGCACGACTGCGGGCGAAAGGGTCACAACCAGGCCCTGAGCGATTGAACCCCAAAGCAGGGTCTGCCAGGTGGAGAAACCGGCCGCCACGAAGATGACCGTTATCATCGTGGCCATATAGAAGGCCACGTGTCCTGATAGGTAAACATATTTGAAATATGACGTTGCAGAAAGAATGATATTGACAATCATTCCGAAGAAGAAGATGAGTGCAGCTACGGATCCGTACTTGACCAGTACCGTGCCGACTATGGCCTCGTTATTGGGAACAACGCCCTGGACATGGAAGGCATGCTGGAACATATCCCCAAAGGGGGTCAATGCGTTGGTCACCACGCCAGCGCCAGCGGCCAGGACCAGAAAGCCCACGAACGTCCGTATGGTCCCCTTCATGACATCCGTGGCAGACTTGCGTTGCAGAGTCAGGCCGAGCAGGGAGATCAGCGCGACGATGACGGAAGGTTGTCGGAAAATGTCCAAAAGGACTTTTAATACCCCGTTCATGCCGTCTGCCCCCCTTCAGGAACATCCATGCCATGGCGCTTCAGGGCCTCGGCAAGCTTTTCTTTGATCTCATTCATGTCGATCAGACTGTTCAAAACGACTACGTCTCCCAGATCCTTGGCAGCATCAGCGATGTCACGCCCGACAAAAATAATATCGGCATCGCCCTTGTTGACCGAACCCAGATCGCTATGGTTGGTCTCGACCCCAGTCACGCCAAGCTCTTTCAGCGCCTTGTCAATATTGAGCTGGGTAATGAAGCTCGACCCCAGTCCAGTGCTGCAAACCGTCAGAATCTTCATGTTGATTACCTTTCTTCCTCGAGGATCGTCCTCAATTCCTCAACGTTCGCGGCCTTGCCCAGCCGTTCCTGATTCTTCGCGTCACTCAGGAAGGTCGCCAGCGATTGCATCAGGCTTAGATGGCTGTTCGAGTCCTGCGCAGCCAGGCAGAAGAGCGTGCTGATCGGGTGGTCCTGAGAATCGGCCAACAGGAAGGGACTGCCAACCTTCAGCACCGATAGAGAGGTGGTCACAACGCCTGCCTCGGGCCTGGCATGAGCCATGGCAATGCCTTGACCCAGATCAATATAGGTGCCGCCTGGTTTGCGTATCGAAGCCTTGATGGCATCGACATAAGAGGGTTTGATCCTTCCAAGATCAACCAGCGGACCAGTGACCACGTCCACCGCTTCTTCCCAACCGGCTACGCCGTCCCTATACATGACGGTGCCTTCCGGGAAATACTCGTTCAGCAATTTGCCTCCTCGCATACGATGAAGCCCATCCGCTTCGGAGCGAATGATCGTGGGAGAATACCTCCCCGGAACTTCAACCTCGAATTCCGCAAACATTATAACAACATGACAATATGATGTCTAAACGTGCGTGTTCAAACGTCATATTGTTCAGGCACCATATTCCGAGTCTTTGACTAAGACCCGGGCCCCTGGCACAGGCAAAATCCGGCGAGGTGAGCGCGGTAACAGGTCACATACGGATTCAGACCGGGGTCGCTGGGATCGCTCGAATAAGCGATCAGCCTCCACACAATCAAGCCAGCAACTATGGAGGCGGTAGCTTAACCCCCCCCCCTACCCCTGCAGACAGCAGAGGATTCCTATTACCAGCGCAAGGCTCGCATACCCTTCTACCAGTCAGAAATGAACGGCTTCTGTTCTTGCAGGTTTTATGCTCAGCATGCACGGAACGGTGTGCCGGGGTTAAGATCATTAGCCAAGGAAAACAGCAGGCAGGCCGGCGACGCGGAAACGTACTCATCGATTAAGGGACGATCTTCGAGCCCCGCTTCGGCGGGGCTTTTTCGTGCTCCGGGAGTGTCGGAATAATCCGATGCAATTTAGTATACGTTGAGTATACATTTTGGAACTTGTAGGCCTTGGCGTAGATAAAGGAAAAGCCCCGCAGCCTTTGCGGCTGTAGGGCTTTGACTCTGTGCCCCCACGGGGGCTCGAACCCCGGACACGCTGATTAAGAGTCAGCTGCTCTAGCCAACTGAGCTATAGGGGCAGGGCACTTTCAAGAGCCAAGTAGATACTATACACGGTTTCGGCAGGCCCGCAACACGGCGCGTCACAGGCCTGCCGAATCCATATGCATGGCCTGCTCAGACGATCTTGGGCATGGGCGTGGTCAGGGAAGTGGTCAGATTCACCTGCAGGAGGCCAGCACCCGTATGGGCCTCGACCTTCTTCAGGGTGACTGTGCGCTTGTCCTGGTCGGCCCGGTCATCGTCGGTCATGGTAGCCGGAGATTTGACCGCCACTACGACCAGATCCTCGAGGGAAATGCCAGCCTTGCTGCACAGGTCAGAGGCTGCCTGCAGGCTGTCTTGGAAGCCCTCACGCTCAACGACCCGATCAGCCGGTACCCCGTAAGCGCTCTTGGCGATCCAGCGAATCCGATCCGGCACGGACATATCATGCAGGCTGGCTGTATCCGTCTGGGCTTTCACGGGTTCCTGCAGGGCCTCGATCAAATCATCCAACTGAGACTCCAGGGCCTTGCCACCGTCCCGGAAGAGGTTGCCCGCGATAGGCCTGCGGAAGCCCAGGCCGTCGGCGGTCTCCCGCAAGGAATCCACCTGGTCGTCCTCGCCCTCCCAGAGGTTGATCAGAGGAAAGGTGGGGATACCCAGTCCTTCAAGACGGTGCACGTGGAAGGGATAACGCCAGCTCAGCTTGGGATCGTCCCGCCAGGTGGTGGCACGGGTGACGACCACGGCGGCGGCCGGCCACTGGGCCCCATACTCGCGGGCGGCGATGTCCAGCCACTTCTGGGCGCCGGCATCGGCTCCGTAGCCCGCCTCGACGACGACCACATCATGCCGGGCGCAGGCCATCTCCACGGACACCAGGCTGGGAATGCCGATGGAGACGTTGGCGAATGGCCCCCCATGCACGTAGACCGGAGAACCCTCCAGGGTCTGGGTGAAAGCGGGCTTGACCGCATCAGTCAGGATGCCAGTGATCCGCCACAGGTCCACAAACTCTCCGAAGGTGACGGGACGGCCATCCAAGGTCCCCGCAACCATGGCGGCCACGCGCCGTTTGATCTCCTCCATGCTCCGGGAGAGCACTACGATCTGCATGAGCTCACAGGTGGGCGTCAACACGGTCCGTTCAGGCAGATCGCCCTTGCCGCGGTCCACGGTGATCTGGCGCAGGGACCGCGAAGGCACCTCGCTGACCCTAGGCACCAGGACGGTGTCCAACCGACCCTCGTCCACAGCCTTCTCTGCAAAGGAGACCAGCAGGTTCTGGGCGGATTCAATGGCCGCCATCTCCCCGCACAGGCCCCAGTCCACCAGCTCAGGATGGGTCAGGGAGGACTTGCCCCCACCAGAGGCGCCACCCTTGGAACCGGCAGCGGTAATGCCCATGCTGGGCTGACGCAGGACAGCTGCGGCATCCACTCCCCGGGCGCGCAGGGCGTCGATCAGCGCGATGGTGGTGGTGGTCTTGCCCTCCCCTCGCGAAGCCTTGAGCGGGGTGTCTGCGGTAACAAGCAGCACCCGGCCATGCTTGCGCGGCATATCCGGATGATCCTGCAGATCCTTCAGGTAGCCGAAGGCATCGATCTTGTCAAACAGACCGTATGGCCTGACGTAATCGTCGAAGCCCGTCATGAGGCTCTCCTCCTTTATGATCCTTGTCAATCGGATGGCTCAGTTGTCGGACAGATGGTAGCCATTGCGCATGCCCATGCTGGCCGTGTAGAGCACCTGACTCAGCAGGTCGTCGGTTTCCTTGCGCAGAAGGTCGGCCATGTCCTTGTTAGCAGCCTCCAGCACCTGGCGAACCTCGGGGTTGTCAGTGCCTTTATCGGCACCTTCCAAGCGGGCCACCTGTTCATCTGTGGCGGCAATCATGCGATGACCCTCAGCGCCAACGCCCTGTTGGTAACGTTCGACTGCCGCCAGAGTGCCGGCAAAGGCCGAGTCACACAAGGCGGCGATCAGACGGTCGGACCAGTAGAGGCTGTCGGTGGAAACCCGGCCCGTGGTGTTGGCCAGATAGTCGGGCGTACGATCCACATTGGCATAGAAGGGAACCAGGGCATTGAAGGCGTTGGACCCGTATGAAATCCACTGGATGGCCCGGCAGGATTCAGGCTGGTAGGGGCGCAGCTGGATCAGGGACAGCTGGTCGTTGCGATTGATGCCGATGGGGCGGTAGAGCCCCTTGGTGTGCTCGTCGCCGGTCCGCCCATAGGGATCGTAGGGTGTGCCCTGGTAGTGAGAGCTGAGCAAGTACTTGACATCCTCCACGGTAATCAGCCGCTCAGGCTGGCGGCACCAAGGGATGTTATCGCTGGTGGGAGTGTGATCGGCGTCCGGCCCGTCCCAGATCTCGTCATAGGGGTTGAGGAAACGCTGCATGTACCAGGCCCGAGGCGTGTTGTACACATGGTCCGAGTCGCTGTGGGATCCAAAGGCATCACGCGGATTGAAGGGCGAAGCTGACTCCACGGACAGGTCCAGGTAGTTGTCGGCGATGAACTCCCGCAGGTCGGCCGAGCAAAGGTGGTCGGTCTGGTCTCCGAAGGCATCGTCCAAATCAAACTCGTCGATGCCCAGCTGGTTGGGCATGGTCACATAGGAATCATCAGGCACGCGCTTGGCAATCCAGTGGTGGCCACCCACAGTCTCCATCCACCAGATCTCGTCCACGTCGCTGAAAGCGATGCCATTCATCTCATAGGTGCCGTAGCGCTCCAGCAGGGAGCCCAGCCGTTGGACGCCTTCCCGAGCCGAGTGGATATAAGGCAGGACGATGGTGACCAGGTCCTCCTCGCCGATGCCTCCGGGCACTGCGGCCAGGTAGTCCTTATCCCCGGGACGGCCCTGGGCGGGTGTGGGCTCAACCAGCGGATCTGCACCCAGTACACGTTCGTTGGTGGTGATGGTCTCGGTGGCTGACATGGCCACATTGGCGCTGTTGACGCCTGCGGCAGCCCAGAGCCCCTGATTGTGCAAAGCATCGGGCACCGAGGTATAGCGCATGGGATCGTCGGGCAGATCTATCTCCAGGTGGCTGATCACACTGTGGTAGTGCCGCGGCTGCTGGTCAGGAGCGACTAATACGAAGCGCTTGGGACGAAACTCTCCGTTGGACGAATCCTCATCCCGTGCGATGATGGTGGATCCGTCGTAACTGGCATTCTTGCCTATCAGAAGCGTGGTGCAGGGCATATAAGCGTCTTCCTTTGTCTGGTCGTGGTCAACTGTCATCACCAGTCCGGAAGTCGGGGGATGCCTTTACACCCGACTGCGTGGGCAGGCAGGGATGACGGCTGTCTGCGCACTTGGGGCATGGCCTCACTCTAGTGCTTGACCGTCCCAACCGGGTCAGGCATCAGCTGGCAGCCAGGCCTGAGCTGCTGCAACCACCGGCTGAGCGGAATGGATGGCATGGGCCAGGGCATTGAGCCAGAACCCCTCCTCCAGGCCGGGCAAGACCTCTTGTGTGGCCCAGACCGACAGCACATAGTCATGAACCCTGTCCGGAGGCGTGGGGCCGTTGTAACGCATAAGCACGGCGGAGTCGTCGGCAATCTCCTCCTCCATAACCAGGGGCGAGGCTGCCGAGGTGCGCCCTTGGGGCACACCGGGAATCAGATCAGACAGATTTCTGGAGAAGTCCTCAGGAATCGCCAGTACGGAGCTTCCGGTCCCCTCAGGCTGCAAGGAACGCAAAGCCTCGATGGGCAGGTTGGCCAGGGACCAGTGAATCCAGGGGAAGCCACACACGGGCACGGAATCAGGATCCACCAGCATCCAGTGCAGGTAGCGGGCCTCCTGGGGCACATCCTCGAGCCGGAAGGGGAAGGAGACTACAGGACGTCCCTTGCGGGTAAGGGACTGAGGGGCGCGCTTGGCGTACCGATCGGGAATAGTGCCGAAATCAGTGATAATCCTCATGATTCGATTCTCGCCCGCCCAGTCGACGAGGTCAAGTTCTTCCGTGAAACCGGCCGCAAACAGCACCCCGCACGATAAATTCCACTACCCTGCGCAAAAAGCGCAAGAGCCGCCCGGATCCTTCCACATGGAAACGATCCGGGCGACTCTAAATCGGACTAGGAGAAAGGAATCAGCAAGACCTTTCTCCCGGCGCTTATACGGCGAGATTGTGCATGCCTATTCGGCCTTTGCGGCCTTGGCCTGTGCACGAGCGGCCTTGGCGGCTGCACGAGCCTGAGCCTTGGCCTCCTTCTCTTCAGCCTCGACGCTGGCGATGAACTCAGCATGCTTGGCGGCAGGCAGCCATCCGGTGTTGACCACCTTGACCTGCCAGACCCAGGCCAGGGCGAAGATCACCACTGCCAGAATCACCAGGACCACGGCCCCAACAGGGATGCCCAGCTGGGACAGCTTGCCAACCACAGTGCCGTACCAGGCGAAGTCGGCATCGCCGAAGGTGGCGTTGGACAGGCCGAAGCTGCCCAGAACCGTCATCAGGATGGCCGGCAGGAAGGTGATCAACAGACCATTGATGAAGCCGCCGACCACAGCCCCGATGCGGCCGCCGGTCGCGTTGCCGAAGACACCGGCACCGCCGCCATCGAAGAAGTGGGGCACCATGCCCGGCAGAATCAGGGCCAGACCCCAGACGGGCCCGAGCCAGACGGCGATGATGACCAGGGCCACCAGACCACCGGCAAAGGAGGCCAGGAAGCCAATCAGGGATGCGTTGGCACCGTAGGGGAAGACGATGGGGATGTCCAGAGCGGGACGGGCGCCGGGGACTACCTTGTTGGCGATGCCCTGGAAGGCAGGCACCAGCTCACCCAGGATGATACGGACGCCGTAGAGGATGATGCTCACGCCGATACCGAACTGCAGGGCCTGGGCGAAGGCGGCCATGAAGAAGGATCCCCAGTTGGCCGGATGGGAGGGGAAGACGGCGAAGGCGGCCTTGGCCGGCACCACAAAGGCGGTCCAGACGGCGAAGACCAGGTAGAGGACGACCATGAGCAGGGTGGTGGAGACCATGGAATCACGCAGGAAACTCAGCCCCTTGGGGAAGTCGATATCCTCGGTGGAACGCGACTTCTTGCCCACGGCGCTGCCGACCGCGCCCGAAACCACGTAGCCCAAGGTGTTGAAGTGGCCGATGGACAGCTTGTCGCTGCCCGTCACCCGGTTCATGTACGGCTGGGCGAAAGCGGGCATGGCCACCATGATCACGCCCATGAGCAGGGAGCCAATCAGCACGATGAGCAGGTTGTTGCCCTTGCCGAACCCGATCGAAAGAACCAGGGCCAGCAGGGTTGACATGAAGACCATATGGTGGCCGGTCAGGAAGACGTACTTGAGCGGGGTGAACCGTGCCAGCAGGATCATGACGATGAAGCTGAGCACGATGATGTAGGCGGAGGCTGCGCCGAACTGGCTGGAGGCCTGGGCCACAATCACCTCGTTGGTGGGGACGACTCCGTGGGCGCCAGTGGCCTTGAAGACCAGTTTGCCGAAGGGATCCAAGGCGTTGGTCACCACGGTGGCGCCGGCGCCCAGAATCAGATAGCCCATGGCCGCCTTGAGGGCGCCCGAAATGACCTGGCCCGCGCTCCGTTTCAGGGCGATCAGGCCGATGGCCGCCACAATGCCAATCAGATAGGCGGGCACATTCAGAATCTCCTGGCTGATGAAGTTCAGCACCGCAAGGAAGACATTCATTGTTTGTCCTTACTATTTCTCTCTTGTTGTCAAGTTAAAGAGCGGGTATTCCATCGGCCTGGCGATGATGAATGTCCGCCGGACACATCAGTCGGCGTACTGCTCCAGGATGCCCTTGATCTCGTCCTTGTCCATGAAGTTCTGGACGGTCTCGACCGGAGTGGTGGTCCCCTCCAGCTCGGGCGCCAGCTGAGGCGAAGTCAGCACCAGGTCGTTCATGTTGGCCGTGCCCTTGGCGCTGCCCGCGTCGGAGGTGGTCACAGTCACATCCATGCCCAGCTCCGATGCCACCTGCTCGACGTTGACCTTGAGCAGAACCGAAGTGCCGATGCCGTTGCCACATACACAGAGAATATCCATGAGTTGCTCCTTTGTTCCTTGTTTGCTTCTACTGCTTCTTGTATTTGCCATGCTGGGATCCGCAAAAGCGGGTCCTCCTCACGATTCGAGAATGGCGCGAACCTCGTCAGGTGTGCCTGCCTTGGCCAGCTGCTCGGTCTTCTTCGCGTCGGTCAGAGCACCGGCGATGGCGGACATCACCTGCAGGTGCTCCTGCTCATCCCGTCCGGCCAGGCCGATTACCAGGGAGACCGGATCGTTGGCCTTGTTGCCAAACTCAACAGGTGTGGACAGCCTTACCCAGCTCAGGCCAGTTCCCAGGACCGCTTCGCTGGGCCGGGAATGAGCCAGAGCCAAACCGGGGGCGATGACGATGTAGGGACCCATCTTCTCGACGGTCTCGATCATCTGGTCCGTGTAGGCATCTGTGGTGAACCCGGATGCCACCAGCCTGTCGCCTGCCTTGCGGATGGCATCCCGCCAGTCAGATGCCGGTACATCCAGGGCGAAGGATGTGTCGGGAAGGAAGGCTTGGAAATCCGTCATGTCTGCTCCTTGCTCGTGCTGTTTGACTTGATCGACTGCACCGGATCCGATGGATTTGCACAAATCCGGCCGGCTGCTCACCACCCCTGGGGATGGTAGAACTCTCCGTCCAGAGCCTTGGCGGCGAGCGCCTTGGCTTCCTCCATGGTGTGCTTGGCCAGTTCGGCGCGAACGTCATCCAGGGCGACCGGGGTCATGGACAGGCTGGTCACGCCGATGCCTGCCAAAACCACGGCCAGGTCAGGATCGGCAGCCGCCTCGCCGCAGACTCCGACAGGCATGTTATTGGCCTGACCGGCATCAGCGATGAGCTTGATGGCCCTGAGGACGGCAGGATGCCAGGCGGTCTGGTAGGAGGCGACCGAACCCAAGGTGCGATCGGCGGCCAGCGTGTACTGGGTCAGATCGTTGGTGCCGATGCTGACGAAATCGGCCACCTTGGCCACCTTGTCGGCCATCAGTGCAATCGAAGGAACCTCGGCCATGACACCCACGCGCTTGAGCCCCTTGCTCTTGCCCAAACGGACGAAATAGTCAGCCTCATGTTCGTCGGCGACCATTGGCGCCATGACCCATAGGTCGGCATTGGTCTCGGCATCGGCCCGGGCAAGGGCCTCCAGCTGATCCTCCAGAACCTGGCTGTGGACCTTGAGCGTGCGCAGACCACGCAACCCCAAGGCAGGATTAGGCTCGTCGGCCTGCGTCAGGAAGGGCAGCGGCTTGTCAGCACCGGCATCCAACAGGCGGATGACCACCTTGCGACCAGGGAAGCGTTCAAGAAGAGCGCGATAGGCCTCGGCCTGCTCCTCGACGCCGGGCGCCTGCTCGTTGCCCAGGAAGAGAAACTCCGAGCGGAAGAGTCCAACCCCTTCGGCTCCATACTCCAGGGCAGGATCGGCATCCGCAGGCTTGCCGACATTGGCCAGGAGGGGAATCCATGTTCCGTCCTTGAGCTGGCCTGGGCGGCCCCGCAAAGCCTTGGCCTGATCCGCTTCGCGACGGGCCTGCTCAGCTTTCTCAATCTGTTCTTGGGTAGGATCAGCCGTCACCTTGCCGGCAGCGGCATCAACGATGACCGTTTGTCCGTCGGACAGCCCGGCTGCGTCCTGAGCGCCCACGACGGCGACGATTCCCCTGGACCGGGCCAGAATGGCGGTATGACTGGTCGGACCGCCCTCAATGGTGACAATGGCCAGAACCTTGGTCATATCCAAGCTGGAGGTGTCGGCCGGAGACAGGTCAGGGGCGACCAGGACGAATGGCTTGTCGCTTTCTGGCACGCCCGGTGCCGGGACACCGAGCAGATGGGCGATGACACGCTGGCCAACATCATGCAGATCGTTGGCCCGCTCCCCCATGTAGCCGCCGATTGCCTGGAGTTTTTCCTCGAAGTCGGCAAAGGCTTCATAGACGGAACGCTCGGCGGTCTTGCCACCGTCAAGCAAAGATCGAATCGAGGTCTTCAGAGCCGGGTCCTGGGCCATCTGGGCCAGGGCTGTCAGAATCGGAGCAGCGTCCTTGGCCCCCTGCCCATCTTGGGCGGCCTTGGCGCGCGCGAGCAGGTCCTTGTTGACCGATGCCAGAGCGGATTCGACCCTGCCGAATTCAGCATCCGCCGTCAGGTTCTCAGGTCTCGCCTCATCGCCGGGCACGTCCAGTCCGGCCGCCATATGGATAACCGGGCCAACGGCGACGCCGCGGCCAATGCCCACGCCTTGGATCTCCATGTCGCACTCCTTAGTGCCTGGCCACTGCACGCGAGCCGCCCCTGAGGCGGACTGAACATCGGCAGTGGAAACGTTCTTCATGCAACGATGTTCAGTATACACATATTCATTCGTTTTTCAACGGTAATCGTTTTCTGCAATTTCCCTTCTGCAGTGGTAGGATATCCAGCGTATCCACCACTAGACATGCCGGTTCGACAAGATCGGCCATATATTCAGGAGAGATGATCACCATGGCAACAGCGCAACGTTCCACTGTCATCACCGACCCGGTCGGCATTCATGCCAGGCCTGCTTCGGAATTCTCGCAGGCCGCCGCATCCAGCGGTTGCAAGGTCACCATAGCCAAGGGCGAGGGCAATCCCGTAGACGCCGGCAGCATTCTGATGGTCATGAGCCTGGGCATCGCTAAGGGCGACAAGGTCACTGTGACTGTCGAGGGCGACGAAGCCGAGTCCGTAGCCGACTCCCTGGTCACTAAGCTGACCCAGGCCGAGTGACCCGCCGCTAGCTGTAGTCGACATCGACGGAAAGAGCCTTCGAGGGAAACGATGGGACACACGGCGGACAATAAGCCTTCCATTGCCAACGTCGCAGCCCTGGCCGGAGTTTCGACGGCGACCGTGTCCCGCGTCCTTTCCGGTCATAGACGCAAGAACGACGACATCAGCCGCAGGGTCAGAGCTGCTGCCGAAAAGCTCAACTACTCGGCCAACTTCGCTGCCAGCACCCTCCGATCAGACCGCAGCAGAACCATAGGGCTGATCCTGTGCGGCACTTCCACGGGCATAGACGGGTCCATCCTGGATCTGCTCAGCAGGAGGCTGACAGAACAGGGCCGCTATTTGCTGGTCATATCCGTCAGGAGCGATCAGGAACGAGAGGCGGCCATCAGGTCCATGGCAGCCCGACAAGTCGAAGGAATCATCATCGTTCCTTCGCTGGACGACGATCCGGTCGGTATGCCCGTCGACCTGCCGTCCGGACTGCCCATCGTCCAGGTCGGTGGCAGACCGCTCTCCTACCACACCAGCTGGGTCGGCATGGACCAGGCGGCCTCCATGCGGCTGATCATCGCCCACCTGGCCGAGCAGAACGCGCATTCGGTGGCCTATCTAAGCCGAGAACTGAACACCAGTGCGGCCACTGAGCTCTTCACGACCTTCTCCACTCTGACCAACACCCTAGGGATGACGCCTCAGCCGGACTGGATCCAGTTCGGCCCCTGCAGCATGCGCCGCGGCCATGATGCCGTCATGACCATGCTCGCTGAGGGAAACGACCGTCCCGATGCCATCATCTGCGGGGACGACTCGCTGGCCCTGGGCGCTCTGGTGGCCTGTGACCAACTGGGGTTCCAGGTTCCCGACCAAGTCAAGGTGGCCACCTTCGTGGACAGCCCAGCCTGTCTGATCAGCAGTCCGACCTTGACCGCAGTCAAGGCTCCCCTGAACGACATTGTCCAGGAGGCACTGCGGCTGGTTGACGTCAAGGGACAGTCCATTCTGCCCTCCCACGTGGCTCTGCCGCCAGCGCTTGAATGCAGGGAATCGACCTGGTCGCCAAGAATTGGCAGCAGCGACATGACCTCGCCGGGCACTTTCGCCTGATAAACAGTTAGGTTCGTACTCAGACCAGCAGGGTGCAGAAGAGCGCCTCGAAGACCAGGAGCGGCGAACCGTTGGCAGCCAGCCTCCTGCGAGCTCGGGCAATCAGCTGAATACGGTCAATGGCCCCCTGTCTGGAGAGTCTGACGGACAGATCAGCAATAGCCGCCCGATTCTCCAAATTGACCAAGCCAGCCTTCTCTTCGGCACCGTTCTGCAGGACACCCACATCCCGGTAAACGCTGGCCAGGGTACTCAGGTTGCGGTCCAGCACGTCCCGGGTCAGTCTGGTAACCCGTCGGCGGACCTGATCCTTGCCCCCCAATGCATGGTAGGCTCCACGCAACTGCCGGGGAATGCGTTCCTTGTCTCTGAGACCGTTGATCTGCCGAAACTCCCGCTCGTCCTTGGCCACCTCATCGTCCACGGTGGCGGTGGCTTGATCCCGGGCCGCATCAACCACCCGACCAGCCAGAATCACAGCATCCGAAGCGCGCCGCAGCCCCAGCAGGCCCACCACCAGCTCATCACGGTCAGCCAGGACCTGATCCCTGGTGGCATAGAGACGAGCGATGCCGATGTGTCCCTGAGCCAGACGAGCGGCCTTGGCGGCCAGAGGCCGGTCCACCCCCACCTGATCAGTCAGGAAATCCGCCACTGCGGTGTTGGATGGCACCGCTAGGTTGAGCACCCTCGTCCGTGAGCGGATGGTGGGCAGCACATCCTGGGCGCTGGGTGCGCACAGAAGCCAGATGGTATGCTCGGCCGGCTCCTCGATCTCCTTGAGCAACACATTGGTAGTTCGCTCCAGCATCCGGTCCACATCTTCAATGATGATGACCCGCCAGCGTGAGGTTGAGGGCATCTGCTCCGAGGTCATGATCAGATCCCTGACCTCGTTGATACCGATGGTGACTTTATTGGTTGATAGTACGGTCACATCCGGATGGGTTCCGGCCAAGACCTGCTGAGTGACGCGGGTGGGCTGGTCACTCAATCCCTGGTCAGGACTGATCAGGGCCGCCGCGAAAGCTCGGGCCAGATTGGATCGCCCTGATCCTGGAGGACCACAAATCAGCCAGGATTGCGCAACCTCGTCATGCCCCTGCGCCTGAGCGGCCACCGTCCGCTTGAGCAAATCGACCGTGGGCTGCTGACCCACAATGGCATCCCAGACGCTCATCGGGTCTTCCGCAAGAGCCGGGGCCGGAGCAACCAGCGAGCGCGGGAGCCCACAGGGGCCGAATCGTCGTCAGCATCCCCGCCGGCTGTTCCTGCCTCCATGGACTGGTCATCCTGATCAGACGTATCCGCAGACTCAGTCCAATCCGTCTCGGTAGCCTGCTCATCGTCCTCATATCCTGCAGCCGATTCATCCTTGTCGGCATCGTCCTGAGCACCAGTGTCATCATTCTCATCATCGACATCTGGAAGATCATCGTCGACCTGCGGCAGATCTGGCTCGCGCCCTTCGACTAACTTGTCCAAATCGTCTTGGATGATCTGCCAGACCTGCTCGATGGACTGGGTGGCGTCGATAACCAGGAACCGGTCGGGTTCCCTCTGCGCCAATTGCAGGAATGCCTGACGCACATGCTGTTGAAAGTCGTCGCCAGCCGATTCCAACCGATCGGGCTCATGATCCAGACGCGACTTGGACTGTGACGGATCCGCGTCCAGCAGGTAGGTGCGCTTGGGCAGAAGGTCCTGACTGGCCCACAGGCTCAACCGACGAATCACATCCACTGACAGATCACGGCCTCCGGCCTGATAAGCCAATGAGGAATCCAAGTAACGGTCGCAGAGCACAATGTCTCCGCGTTCCAGAGCCGGACGCACCACCTGGGCTACATGCTCAGCCCGGTCCGCCGCATAGAGCAGGGCCTCGGTCCTGGGGGCAAGATCGTCGGAGGCGTCAACCACATCGGTACCTCCGGTCACGGCAACCGAGGGGAAGGCGGCCAATCCATGCAGAACGAGTTCCCGTATGGTCAATCCGACGGGGGTGCCGCCTGGCTCGCGGGTGACCAGAGATCGCAAGCCACGCTCCTGCAGATAGTTGTGTGCTTGTTGGACCTGGGTGGTTTTGCCTACACCATCCACGCCCTCGAAGGAAATGAACAAACCATCGCTCATGCCTGACGCTCCGTAGTTTTGGAAGTCTTGGAAGTCTTTGTCTTCTTTGTGGTTTTGCGAGCGCGGGTAGCCGACTTGCCAGCCGTAGTTTTGCTGGACGCCGACTTTCGTGCAGTCGACTTGCGGGTGGTCCTGCCACGCCTCTTGGTGGGTCCGGCCGCGCGCTTCTCTGCCAGTAGACGGAAGGCCACCTCCGGCTCGATGGACTGGGCCGTGTACTGCTTGGGCAGGGTCCTGTTGGTCTGCCCGTCGGTAATGTAGACACCGTAGAACCCATCCTTGATGGTGACGGGTTTGCCGCTGTCAGGGTCCGTACCCAGCTCACGGAGAGGAGGCTTGGCAGCGCTCCGGGAACGTCGTCCGTACTTAGGCTGGTCGAAGAGGACCTTGGCCCCGGCCTGGTCGATAGTAAAAATCTGCCCCTCGTCGGTCAGCGAACGCGTCTCGGTGCCACCGTCGGCCTTAGTGGCCGTCAGATAGGGGCCGTAACGGCCGTTGCTGGCCGTGACGGTGGCTTGGCTGGTTTCTCCCGTCTTGGCATCGGTCAGTTCGATGCTGCCCACCGTCCTAGGCAGGCTGAGCAGCTTCAGAGCATCCTCCAGGGTGACCGTGTCTGGATCCATGGTCTTGAATAGCGAGGCCATCTTGGGCTTAGGACCAGTCTGCTTGGCCGTCCGTGCAGTCTTGCCAGTCGGCTTTTTCTGCTCTGCTGCTTCCTCTTCAGGGCTGATCAGAGCCACATAGGGACCGAATCTACCTTTGCGCACCTCGACCCGACCGCCGGTCTGCGGATCCTTTCCCAGCTGACGGGGACCGCCGGCATTTGCGGCAATCAGCTCATGACCCGCCGCCACTGTCAGCTCATCCGGAGCCATGGTGGGCGGCAACGAGGCTCGCTTGGGGTTTCCGTCGGCATCCAGGTCGGCCGTATCCTCAAGATAGGGACCGTAGCGACCGACCCTCACCTGCAGGCCATCACCGATCTCGATGGTATTGATTTTGCGGGCGTCGATGTCCCCTAGCTGGGCCACCTGCTCCTGTAGGCCCTGATGGGCCTGGTCAGCGTTTTGGGCAGCGCCCGGGCCCGAACCGAAGTAGAACCGGGTCAGCCAGTCCTTGCCTCGTTCCTTGCCATGGGCGATCATATCCAGGCCGTTCTCCATCTGCGCCGTGAACTGGTAATCCACGTACTTGGGGAAATTGGTCTCCAACAATCTGACTACCGAAAAGGCCAACCAGGAGGGAATCAGTGCACGGCCACGCTCGTAGACGTATCCGCGGTCGATGATGGTCGAAATGATGCTGGCATAGGTGGAAGGCCTGCCAATCTCCTTGGCCTCCAGGGTCTTGACCAGAGAGGCCTCAGTGTAACGCGCAGGTGGTTGGGTCTCATGGCCCTCGGGATCGACAGAGGCAGCACGAAGCACGTCACCCTGCTGGACCGGAGGCAGGGAAGAGTCCTCATCGTTCTGCTCAGAGCCTGCACCGCCACCCATGGCCTTGAGGAACCCGGGGAACTTGATGACAGTACCTGAAGCCTGGAAGAGGGCCATACCCTCCTTGCCAGCCTGCGCCGACAGGTGGATAGTGGCTGTGGACCCGGTGGCGTCGGCCATCTGCGAAGCCAGGGTGCGCCGCCAGATCAGGGTGTAGAGCTTGAGCTGGTCAGGGGCCAGACGGTCGGCAAGATCCTGAGGCCTGTGGAAGGTGGAACCGGCGGGCCGAATGCACTCGTGGGCCTCCTGGGCGCCAGCAGTCTTGGTCACATACTGTTTGGACTCGTCCGAAAGGTATTCGGCCCCATACTCACGCTCGACTCCCTTGCGGGCAGCAGCGATGGCCTCCTGGGAGAGAGTGACCGAATCGGTACGCATGTAGGTGATGAACCCGTTCTCATAGAGCCCCTGGGCAGCCCGCATGGTGGCTCGTGAACTCATACCTAACCGATTGCCGGCCGTCTGCTGCAGGGTAGACGTGGTGAAGGGGGGCTGAGGACGCCGACGGTAAGGCTTGGTCTCCATACCCGTCACTGTGAAGTCCTGATCCTTCAGCGTTTCAGCCAGGCTTCGAGCATGCTGCTCATCCAGCTGCAGGACCTGCTCCTTGGCGGCCGCTTCCGTCAGTCGACCCTTGGAGGTGAAATCCTTGGAAACCGCCAGCCGCTGCTCCCCGAGGCTGATCATTCGGGCGTGAAAACCACCTGGCGACGCCGATTCCCCGGCATCCTCCTGCACCAGACGCGCCAGCAGATCCCAGTAGGAGGCCTTGACGAAGGCCATGCGCTCACGCTCGCGCTCCACAATCAGCCGAGTCGCCACAGACTGCACACGCCCTGCACTCAGTCCCGGACCCACCTTGCGCCAGAGCACCGGTGAAAGCTCGTAGCCATAGAGGCGATCCAGCACCCTGCGGGTCTCCTGGGCATCGACCATGTGGGCATCCACGTCCCTGGTGTGCTTGAGCGAATTCTTGATGGCCTCTGGGGTGATCTCGTGAAAGACCATGCGCTTTACCGGAACCTTGGGTTTAAGGGTCTGGACCAGATGCCAGGCGATGGCCTCCCCCTCCCGATCCTCATCAGTGGCCAGATAAAGCTCGTCGGCGTTCTTCAGCGCCTTCTTGAGCTCGGAGACCGTGTGTTTCTTTTTATCGTCCACGATGTAGTAGGGCTTGAAGCCATCATTCACGTCTACGCCGAACTTGCCGTAGGCCTTCTTCTGGGAGGCCGGGATCTGCGATGGTTGGGCCAGGTCGCGGATATGGCCCACCGAGGCCATGACCGTGTAGCCCTTGCCCAGGTACCCGCCGATCTTCTTTGCCTTGGTTGGCGACTCAACAATGACGAGCTTATTGCCGGATGCCATGGCCTCTCCTTATATTGTTGTCTTTCGCACGCCATCTTACTCACGGGGTTCCGTAACCATGCAAATCAAGGGGTCATGTGCACGGGCGTGGATCCCTAGGCCCGATGGTGGATGAATCAGAGACGTTCAGTACGCCCAGAGTTCGACCTCAGTCATTTTTAGGCGGAGCCGGGGGCCGACCGACAAGGCCCATCCTGGTCAGAGGCGAGGCCGTAATCTGCCTCATCGCTAGAACCAGACCCAGGGTCAGAGACAGAACCGAGGCCATCAGTATGACCGCTGAGCAGTGAACCCCATAGGCCGTCCACCGGACACCGATCTCCAGACCAGGGCTGACCTGCCAGATGACATAGCAGGCGTAAATAATCCCTAGGAACCCAGCTACCAGCATCATCGTGGAGACGATCTGAATCGAAGCCGAGGACATTCTGGTCCCAGGAACATCCATACCGGTCCCCCGAGTGGCAGCCAGTGCAATAAGGCAGAGACCGGTAGGAATGAGAATACCCATGACCACGTCTGAGGGACGGTGCCAGCCACCCTGCACCAGCGAGCAGCCCACGGACAGGTCAAAGGCGAATCCCACCAAGGCAACAAAGGCCCTCCAAACCCGGGGCACCACACAGAGCAGGGCCAGGACCACCGCCAGAGCGAGGATGGTGTGTCCCGAGGGGGCTGAATTGGCAACGGAAGCCTGAGCATGGATCAGCACAGGGCGAGGCAGGTAACGTTTGAGAATGCGTGCCGCCCCGTAGACCACCAGTGCATAAACAGCAACCTGGCCAAGCAGCCACCACCGGCGTCGCACTAGAACCACCACCAGGGCGACAAGGCCCAGCACTACGCAGATCGCCACAGTCACAAAAGGAATGGTGAACAGTCCCAGATAAGCCTTGACAAGTGGTGCCTGGTCAAGGAAGCCACGAAAGTTGGTCAGGGCCATGTCGTCATAGGTCTGCCCGGGAACAGTCCAGACAGCCGCCCACCAGACCAAAGCCGCCAGACCCAGGCAGGCCAGGCCGGCGACCAGGCACAAAACCAAGGCTGAGATCCTGGGGCGAGACATCAAGGGATCCTGGTCAACATGACTGCTGGCCGCTTCGGTCTGCTCATTCGGGTCCCGGTACCAGGCTTGCTGTACTTCGCCCTGCTTGCGCTTGTTGGTCATACCTCTAGACTCTATCCAACCCCTGGGTCGACATCCGACACTCCGTCCGACGAATGCGCTCCCTTCACGACTCCAACCGGTTCAGTCAGGACGAATATGGAAAACTCCCACGCACCCGCCAGAGGCCACTTACCCTTGCTGCATTCCTGCCCTGGGGGGATTGGGTGACATAACGCCACGTGAGAGCAAGTCACCATGATAGCAGACAGGCTCCACTTGTCCACTGACAAGCGCCGACCCATCGACACCAGGTGCGTATTCAGTCGATATTGCTGCCCGCCGCTTCCCTGACCAGATCTGTCCGCTAGCATGTAGGCAACAGGATCACCGTACTCCAGCGGTTGATCACGGATCGTGCCGGACCCTGGCGGTAGACAGTAGAGAGCCCGGCATCACAGCGACAAGGGATGGATGGCTGAAGACGAATGGCTGACATGGATGCTGATTTGGTGATTGTGGGCGCTGGCTTGTTCGGTCTGACTGTGGCCCAGCAGGCGGTCGAGCACAGCGGGGCCCGGGTACGGATCATCGACGTGCGCGACCACATCGGGGGCAATGCTTACTCCTATATGGACGAGGAGACCGGGGCCGAAATCCACAAGTATGGGGCCCACCTCTTCCACACCTCCAATCGCAAGGTCTGGGAGTACGTCAATCGCTTCACCGAATTCACCGACTACACCCACCGGGTCTACACCACCCACAAGGGTGAGGTCTACCCCCTGCCCATCAACCTGGGCACCATCAACCAGTTCTTCCACGCCCACTACACGCCCCAGCAGGCCCGTGAACTGATCCGCGAACAGGCTGGTGAACTGGCCGGGACCGACCCGGGCAACCTGAACGACCAAGGCATCTCCCTGATTGGCCGACCCCTGTACGAGGCCTTCATCAAGAACTACACGGCCAAGCAGTGGCAGACCGACCCCTCCCAGCTGCCCGCCTCGATCATCAAGCGGCTGCCGGTGCGATTCAACTACGACAACCACTACTTCAAGGACACCTGGGAGGGTCTACCCAAGGACGGCTACACGGCCTGGTTCGAGCGGATGATCGACGACCCGCGCATCCAGGTGAGCCTGAAGACCGACTTCTTCGACAACTCCCAGCCCTGGAACCGGGATGCTTTGGTGGGCCAGGTCCCCGTGGTCTACACCGGCCCGGTCGACCGCTACTTCGACTACCGTCTGGGCGAGCTCAAGTGGCGGACCGTGGACTTCAAGGAGCGCCGCTACGACGAGGACGACCACTTCGGCTGCCCGGTCATGAACTTCTCCGATCCTGACGTCCCCTACACCCGTGCCATCGAGTTCAAGAACTTCAACCCTGAGCGTTACGACCAGCAGAACCATGAGCGCACCGTGGTCTGGGAGGAGTACAGCCGCTTCGCCGGCAAGGGCGACGAACCCTACTACCCCATCAATACAGGCGACGACCGGGCCCTCTATACCCAGTACAAGCAGCTGGCAGTCCAACAGCCGAAGGTCGTCTTCGGCGGTCGCCTGGGCACCTATGCCTACTACGACATGCACCAGGTCATCAACTCGGCCCTGGACGCCTGGGACAGGCGAATCGCCCCCCTGGTAGGCCACGCCAAGGACTGAAACCGGAACCTGATTCCTAACGCCCTTCCAAGGTAATCCTTAAAGGGGGGCATGAGACTGAAGTTCCCAGCATCAGGCGAAGTTAGCTAATCCGAACTGCTATTTCAATCCGAATACGAGAAGGCCGGCCACTCACGAAAGCGGCCGGCCTTTTTAGACCAAGCATCTGCCATTCATACCTCCGGGACACCCTTCGAAGAGGCGCCTCAGAAATCAAACAGGCAGGATCTGCAGGCTCAGGCGTGCCAGACGTCCTTGCCGTTCTCCTTGGCAGCCTTGACATCGGCATCCAGGGCGCTCTCGTCGCCCTCCACCTTGCCGGCGATATAATCCTCGACCAGCTGGCGGGCCTCGTTGTCCTCATGCTGGACAGCAGGGGACTTCATGAAGTAGGAGCTGGGTGCCAGCACCGGGCCGGCCAGGTGGCGGTCCAGGGCAATCTTGGCGGCACGCAGGGCGTCGATGACGATGCCGGCCGAGTTGGGCGAATCCCAGACCTCCAGCTTGTACTCCAGGTTCAGCGGGACATCACCGAAGGTGGTGCCTTCCAGACGCACGAAGGCGAACTTGCGGTCATCCAGCCAGGCCACATAGTCGGAGGGACCGATGTGGACGTTGTGGGGATCCATGTCGTGAGGAACGATGGAGGTGACTGCACGGGTCTTGGAAACCTTCTTGGACTCCAGACGAGTGCGCTGCAGCATGTTCATGAAGTCCATGTTGCCGCCCACGTTCAGCTGGTAGGTGCGGTCCAGACGCACGCCGCGATCCTCGAAGAGGCGGGCCATGACCCTGTGGGTAATGGTGGCGCCCACCTGGCTCTTGATGTCGTCACCCACGATGGGCAGGCCGGCATCGCGGAACTTCTGGGCCCACTCGGGGTCGGAGGCGATGAAGACGGGAAGGCAGTTGACGAAGGCGCAACCGGCCTCGATGGCGGCGGTGGCGTAGGCCTTGTCGGCCTGCTCAGAGCCGACGGGCAGGTAGGAGACCAGCACATCGACCTTCTTGTCGCGCAGGACCTGGGCCACATCCACAGGCTCGGCATCCGACTCGGTGATCATCTTCTTGTAGTACTCGCCCAGCCCGTCACCAGTCGGCCCGCGCAGGACTTCCACGCCCTTGTTGGGGACATCGCAGAACTTGTAGGTGTTGTTTTGCGAGGCAAAGATGGCCTCGCTCAGGTCCTTGCCGACCTTAAGTGAATCCACATCGAAGGCGGTCACGAACTCCACGTCACGAATGCGGTAGCCGCCGAAGTTGGCGTGCATGATGCCAGGGATCTTGTCATCATCCTTGGCGTCCTTGTAATACTCGACTCCCTGTACCAGCGAGGAAGCGCAGTTGCCCACGCCCGCTATAGCTACACGGATGCTCATACAAACTCCTCTGATTTACTGAGTTATTCCAACCTAAGCATACCTTCTCCCGGTAGATAGCATGATGGAATGGGCCTCATATGCGCGCCCGCCGACAGTACAGACCTCCAAGGATGGCGCAAACGTACGAAAATGATGAACGTTCAGCCTTAGGTCGAACAGTTTTCAGCCCTGCCGGATAGCGTGGTTGGCATGGCCAATCAGACTCGTTCAGTCAGTTCGACCTCGCCCACCCGCAGGGTCCGGTCCGGGTCACGCGGTGGCAGCAATCGCGCCGACAGACTCACCTCGCGACATGCCGACCGCAATCCCCGGGGCGGCGGACCTCGTCGCAGGCGGCGCCGCAAGTCGCATCGTCTGCTCAAGTGGACCCTGGGTCTGCTGGGACTGGTGCTTGTTGTCGGGGCAGCAGCTTTCGCCTACCTATACCTGACTACTGAGATCATCCCGCCGGAGAAGCAGGCCCTGGCACAAAAGACCACGGTCTACTATGCTGACGGCTCCACCCCTATCGGCACTTACGCCGACCAGAACCGGGAGATCATCGACTGCGCAGTCCTGCCCAAGTATGTAGGAAACGCGGTCATCTCCTCAGAGAACCGCTCCTTCTATAAGGATAACGGCATCGACCTCAAGGGCATCGGCCGGGCCCTGCTCAACAACGTGACCAAGGGCACCCGGCAGGGCGGATCAACCATCACCCAGCAGTACGCCGAGCGCTACTATCTGGGTGAGACCACCACCTACAAAGGCAAGCTGCGCGAGGCCATCCTCTCTTTGAAGATCTCCAGGACCGAGAGCAAGGAAACAGTCCTGTGCAACTATATGAACACCATCTACTTCGGCCGCGGAGCCTACGGGATCCAGGCCGCCGCGCAGAACTACTTTGGCAAGGACGCCAAGGATCTGACCATGCCCGAGTCGGCCATGCTGGCCGGCATCATCCCCGCCCCGGCCTCCTGGGATCCGGCTATTAACCCCAAGCAGGCCGAGTCGCGCTTCCACCGGGTGCTGGGCATCATGGAGGAGGACCACTACATCAGCCACAAGGACCGGGTCGGCGCCCAGATGCCCCAGACCATCAAATACTCGCCGCAGAACGTCTATCAGGGGCCCAACGGCTACCTGCTGCGCATGGTCCGCAACGAGCTGTCCACCGGCAAAAAGGCCCCCTTTACCGCGGACGACCTGGATACTGGCGGATACCGAATCATCACCACCATCCAAAAGGACAAGCAGGATCTGATGTTCCAGGTGGCGAGCCCTTCTACAGGCAACAAGCGTCAGCCACCCACCCTGCAGACCGGTGGGCTCTCGGTCGATCCCAAGACCGGGGCCATCATCTCCCTGTATGCCGGTGACGACTACCTGACCCACCCGCTCAACAACGTGGATCAGGCGACCTACCAGGTGGGTTCGACCATGAAGGCCTACACGCTTCTGGCCGCCATCCAGGATGGAGTCAACCTGAACACAGTCTTCAACGGCAATTCGCCGCGCACCTTCTCCAGCGTGGGCAAGTCCGTCGCCAACGACGGAAACGTCAGCTACGGATACATCAATCTCTATTCGGCCTTCGCCAGATCGGTCAACACGGTCTTCATGGACCTGGGCGAACACGTGACCTCACAAAAAATCGCCCAGGTGGCCCACACTGCTGGCATCACCGGCAAAATCGACGACACGACCACCTTCGACACCCTGGGCCTGGATGCCCTCTCGGTCTATGACGTGACACAGGGGTATGCCACGCTGGCCAATGGCGGCAAGCGGCCCAAGCTGCATCTGGTGGCACAGGTCAAGGATGCCAAGGATCAGGAGCTCTACACGGCCGCGATCCAGTCGGATCAGGTCTTCAATGCCGACCAGGTGGCCCTGCTACAGAAAGCCATGAGCACCACAGTTCAATACGGCACCGCCACCTATGCGCGTTCCCTAGGCAGGCCCATCGCCAGCAAGACAGGCACGGCCAACGACCAGACAGCCATCTCCTTCATCGGATTCACCCCCTCGGTTCTGACCACCTTCGCTGTCTGGAACCAAGGACAGGACGGCAGTGCACTCAAGGTGCCCGAGGTCTATCAGAATGAGTTTTTACCGGTCCCGCTGTTCACCCAGTACATGAAGTCCGCCTTGGGCGACAGCCCAGTGGAGCGCTTCCCTGCGGCCGAAGACCATGGCAAGATCGGCGGCCCGGATGGCAGCTGGGGCACCGGATATAGACGGAGCTACTCCTATACGCCCAGGCGCAGCTACAACTATGAATATGTGCCTCAGCGACGCACCCAACAGCAGACAACTCCTCAGGAGGAGTCAGGAGCCAGCAGTGGTTCGGGTTCAGGCAACGGAGACGAGGCCGAGAGCAGCAACAGCACAACCACTGAGGGCAACTCCGAGTCAGAGCAATCCCAGTAGTAAACCAGCGTGGACAACCTGGCCCGATCCGAACCAATCAGCTGCGTTCGGATTGGGCCGTGAGGCTGACGACAGTTGCTGCCTCTCTATGACTTCTAGCCGCGCTGGAAGCGGTTGAGCGCCGAAATAATGGCCTTGAGGGAGCTGGTGGAGATGGACGAATCGATGCCCACGCCCCAAATCACGCGGGACCTGGCCGGTTCGCCCACCTGGCATTCCACGTAGGAAGCCGCCAGAGCATCCGTGCCGGCGGTCATGGCATGCTCGGCGTAATCCAGAACCGAGACGGTCTGATCCAGGGACTTGAGCGCGTCCAGGAAGGCTGCGATTGGGCCATTTCCATGTCCCTGAACACGCCGCCTCACCTCAGGATCGCCCGGGGCAAGCCCCCGGTCCAGCAGGGTGGCATCCAGGACGGTGTCGGATCCGTCCTCGCCGGAGGTGACTGCAACATTCAGCAGCTTGAAGCGTCCCCACTGGCGCAGGGTCTCATCGCGCTGATCAGCCATGGACTCTCCGCCGACCACGCTCCCGCCAGCCTCCACGGGCAGATACTCGTCCTTGAAGAGCCGCCAGATGTCGGCATCCTTGACCTCGCGCTTGGTCCTGTCGGCATAGCTCTGGACCAGCCGTTCGAACTCCACCTGGAGGCGCTTGGGCAGGTCCAGATGATGGTTGGCCTTGAGCAGGTAAGCCATGCCACCCTTGCCCGACTGGGAGTTGACCCGGATGATGGCCTCGTAGTTGCCACCCACATCCTTGGGATCGATGGGCAGATAGGGAACCAGCCAAAGGAAGTCGTCAGGGTTGGCATTGGCGCGCAGTGCCGCCTGCTGCCGAGCGTCCAGACCCTTCTTGATGGCATCCTGATGGGAGCCGGAGAAGGCCGTAAAGACGAAGTTGCCGACGTAGGGGTGCCGCTCGGAGACGGCGATCTGGTTGCAGTACTCCACCGTCCGACGGATGCCGGGCATGTCGGAGAAGTCCAGCTGGGGATCGATCCCCTGGACCAGCAGGTTCAGCCCCACCGTGCAAATGTCGACGTTGCCGGTGCGCTCACCATTGCCCAGCAGACAACCCTCCACCCGGTCAGCCCCGGCCAGCAGACTGAGCTCGGTGGCAGCCACGGCCATACCCTCGTCGTTGTGGGGGTGCAGGGAGAGCACCACCGCATCCCGGTCCTTGAGGTTGGTGGATATGTACTCCACCTCGTCGGCGAAGACGTTGGGGGTGGTCATCTCCACGGTGTTGGGCAGGTTGATGATCATGGGATGCTCAGGCGTAGGCCGGATCACGTCGATGACCGCATTGCAGACCTCCAGCGAATACTCAGGCTCGGCACCGGAGAAGGACTCAGGCGAGTATTCATAGGAGAGATCAGTACCCCCGGCATCGGCCTCCAGAGAGCGGCAGAGTTCAGCTGCGTCGGTGGCCAGCTTCTTGATCCCGGCCTTGTCCTTATGGAAGACGACCTCCCTCTGCAGAACTGAGACCGAGTTATAGAAGTGGACCACGGCCCTCTTGGCTCCACGCAGGGCCTCGTAGGTGCGACGGATCAGATGTTCGCGAGCCTGGGTCAGGACCACGATAGTCACATCGTCGGGAATCAGCTCGCGCTCTATCAGGAGGCGGATGAAGTCGTAATCAGTCTCGGAGGCCGAGGGGAAGCCCACCTCAATCTCCTTGAATCCCATGGATATCAGCAGATTCCAGAATCTCAGCTTGCGCTCGGAATCCATAGGGTCGACCAGGGCCTGGTTGCCGTCGCGAAGATCCACCGAACACCAACGAGGCGCCCGCTTCAGGGTCTTGCCCGGCCAGGTGCGCTGCGGATAGTCGAAAGGCACCTGCTTGTTATAGGCCACATACTTGTTGTAGGGCATGGCACTGGGCTTCTGCGGCGAACCCACAAACCTGGGGGGAGGCAGCAGCAGGTCGTTGTTCCCTCCATTGGACGCCGCGGCCTGGGCCGCAAGATCAAACACGGATGCACGATCCTGATCCATCTCTCCTCCTTCTTTCGTTCGTCGGAAACCGCAATATCACCCGGCCATGGGTGTTCGGACAGGCCGAAACCGTGTCGGGGGTGCCATTATTTTACCGGAGGAGAGCCAGGACATGCGGTCCGGGTCCGCATTACGACGCAGAGGAAGGCGAGGGCACAAAGTCTTGCGTAATTCGCAAGGTTATCCAAGCTGCAAACTCCAGACTAGGCAAGCACTTACAGAGTGCTCGCTGCATAAGATTCAGTTGAAGAGCCTCACTGGAAGAGTGAGACACCACGACGGCCCTCGCAGTAGGCGTTGCCCAGCCAGGTGTGGCGCGAGTTAGGCCAGACGGAACCCAGACGGGGGGCGTTCTGGCTCATCCAGATGCTGGGCACGCGTCCATCGGCGCTGTGAGAACCCAGCAGGTTGAAACCGTTCTTGACCGCCAGCCAGTCGGGATGCTGGGTGGCGATGGCCAGACCCTCCTCCAAGGTCAGAGGGAGACGGTCGTCTGAGTCGATCAGCTTGCGGGCCACGTCCGGCTCGCGGTTGGTGTAGCAGGTCCCGGTGTGCGGTTCCAGGACGATGTAAAAGGGCCCCTCGGGGGGCTCGAACCCGTTCTGCGGTAGGAAGCTGGCAATGTCGCGCGGAGGCATAGTGGTAAAGCCAGCCATGCGATTGATGCTGGTCCGGGCGATCAGCGACTCAGGCGAAACCAGCTCCCTGGTGGGGATGAGCAGGATCTGCTCGCCCAGCTCAGTGGACTCCAGTGCAGAGATCAGGGGCTGGGCCAAGGCTCTGAAAGCGGCGGCGCTGATGTCCGCCACATCCGGATAACCCAAGGCCACGATCCGATCCAGTTGCCGCTTCACTTCTTGGGAAGATCTGGTCATGGCCTCCAGTCTAATCGGTGCCCCGCAGGCGGACCGATCATCTCAAATCCTGTCAGCAAAGTGCTTGCGGGCGATCAGCTCGGCGATCTGCACGGCGTTGAGGGCGGCTCCCTTGCGCAGGTTGTCATTGGCCACGAACATGGACAATCCCCTCTTGCCTTCCACGGCCTGGTCCTGGCGGATGCGGCCCACGAAGCTGGGGTCCTTGCCAGCTGCGTCCAGAGGAGTGGGTATTTCCGCCAGACTTACCCCGGGGGCCTTGGACAGCAGGTCGCGGGCCTGATCAGGAGTGACATCGCGATCAAACTCAGCATTGATGCTCATGCCGTGGGCAGTGAAGACTCCTACCCGCACGCAGGTGCAGGAGGCGGCCAGATTAGGCAGGTGGAGAATCTTGCGACTCTCATTGCGCAGCTTCTGCTCCTCGTCGGTCTCCCCGCTGCCGTCATCGACCAAGTCGCCTATAAAAGGAACGGCGTTGAAGGCTATAGTGCGCACCACCTTGGTGGGCGGGGGAAACTCAATGGCCGATCCGTCGAAGACCAAACGATCAGCACCCTGCTCCACGGCTGTTTTGGCCTCGTCGCGCAGCTGGAGGACACCGGCACGACCAGCCCCCGACACAGCCTGGTAGGAGGAGACGATCAGGCGGCGCAGACCGTATGTCTTGGCCAAGGGACTCAGCACGGGCATGCAGGCCATGGTGGTGCAATTGGGATTGGCCACGATCCTCCGGGGGATAAGATCCAGGTCTTCGGGGTTGACCTCAGACACCACCAGGGGAACCTCGGGATCCATCCGCCAATGGGAGGAGTTGTCGACCACGTAGGCTCCGGCCTCGGCAAAGCGTGGGGCCCAAGTTCCTGAGGTCGAACCGCCGGCGGAGAAGATGGCCAGATCGATTCCGCTCAGGTCGGCCTGCTCCACATCCTCGACCGTGATAGTCCTGTCACGCCAGCGCAACTGTTCGCCGGCAGACCGGGATGAGGCCATGAAGCGCAGGTCAGCTACAGGGAAGTCCCGTTCGTCCAGCATGCGGCGCATGACCATGCCTACCTGGCCGGTGGCGCCCAGAACGGCTACATTGATGCCACGGCGACCATTGTTCGCCAAATCAGCCTTATCAGTCATTGCTCTTTCCTCTCCGCTCAGCGACCTGTGCCGCCATAAACGACCGCCTCGACCTGATCGGCATCCAAATGGAAGGCCGTATGGATGGCCCGTACCGCCTCGTCCAAGTTCTGAATGGGCACCAGGGCGGAGATACGAATCTCGGAGGTCGAAATCATGAGCACGTTGATATGCCGGTCGCTCAAGGCCCGGAAGAAGGTGGCGGTAATGCCCGAGTGGGTCTTCATGCCGACCCCTACCAGGGTCACCTTGCCCACCTCAGGGTTGATGTCGACCGAGTGGAACCCCAGTTGCTCACGGGAGTCATCCAGCATGGGAACCACCTGATCAGCCTGAGCAGACGGCAACGTGAAAGAGATGTCCACGGTTCCGGTGGCCGCCCCAGCCTGGACAATCATATCTATGTTGATGCCGCCCTCGGCAAGGATAGTGAAGAGCTGTGCGGCTACGCCGGGTCGATCCGGCACGGCCCGCAGGCTGACCTGGGTCTCGCTGCGGTCGTGGGCAACCCCTGAGATGATCGGTGACTCGGGGCCGTTCAGGTCCGGGAACAAGTCGCCCATGGATTCGCCGTTGGTCATGACCTTCCTTCCGTCATATCCCGTTGCCTGTCGGTGTGTGCAGCGGGGCGGTCCGGCAACTGGCCGGTCTCCAGATTGGGAATCTTGTCGACATCGACATCGTCGGGCATGATCAGCGTGCCAGGACGATGGGAAAAGGAACTGCGCACATGAATGGGCATGCGGAAGCGCTGGGCATACTCCACGCAGCGCAGTGCCAGCACCTTGGATCCGCCGGCCGCCATCTCCAGCATCTCCTCGTATGAGATGCGGGCAATTCTTCGGGCGGTGGGCACAATGCGCGGGTCGGCAGTAAAAACGCCATCCACGTCAGTATAAATCTCGCAGACATCCGCATTGAGCGCCACAGCCAGGGCCACAGCCGAGGTGTCCGAGCCGCCGCGGCCCAAGGTGGTGGCATCGCCGTCGGAGTTGACCCCCTGGAAGCCTGCCACAATTCCCACTTCGCCCCGGTCCAGGGCCTTCATGACTCGCTGGGGTCGAACATGGCGGATGTGGGCTGCCCCGTAGCGTGCATCAGTCATAAATCCCGCCTGCGAACCGGTGAAGGAATGGGCATGCTCGCCTTGTGCATGGATACTCATGGCCAGCAGGCTCATGGAAATGCGCTCCCCCGCAGTCATGAGCATGTCCATCTCGCGGGCCGGAGGATTGGAGTCCACATCCATGGCCTGATCGATCAGATCGTCAGTGGTGTCACCCATGGCGGAAACCACCACTGCGATGTCATTGCCAGCGCGCTTGGTATCAATGATGCGCTTGGCCACACGCTTGATGGAGTCCGAGTCTGCCACCGAGGACCCGCCATATTTCTGAACGATAAGTGCCACTGCTGTTCCATCCCGCGACGGTTAAGCCACTAGACCATCATCTGCAACATGTTGATTACATGGATTATACGAACGACACCGTTCTATCAGACCCCCTCCACCAATATGCGAAACAATGACGGCAACCGGGGAAGCCGTGAATCAGTGACTACGTGCCTTACAGATCCCGACGGCCGGAAATCGCCCGGCCGAGGGTGATCTCGTCAGCATATTCCAGATCACTACCGACAGGCAGGCCGCTGGCCAGCCTGGTGACCCGAAGATCTAGAGGACCCAGCAGCCGTCCCAGGTAGGTGGTGGTTGCCTCGCCTTCAATGTTGGGATCAAGGGCCAGCATGACCTCCTTGACCTGATCCGTGCCCAACCGCTTCAAGAGCTCGGGAATGCGCAGATCACCAGGCCCGACGTTGGACATGGGGTCGATGGCCCCACCCAGCACATGATATAAACCCCGGTATTCTCCGGTACGCTCGATGCTCATGACATCCTTGGGCTCTTCGACTACGCAGATGATGCTACGGTCACGACGTGGATCCTGGCAGATGGGACATGGACTGGTCTCGCAAACATTGCCACAGATCTCGCAAAACCGAACCTTCTCCTTGGCGGTAACAATGGCATCAGCCAGGTCCTGAGCACTGCGCCGATCGGCTCCCAGAATATAGAAGGCGATACGCTGCGCCCCCTTGGGGCCAATGCCCGGCAGCTGGGCAAAAGCATCAATCAGCTCTTGAATGGCTCCATCATAGGTAGCAGCCATCATTCACCTCCCTGTCGCTGCGCCTGTTCCTGCCGGCGCTTTTGGACGTTAATCGGATTCTGGGGGTCGTCAGCAGCAAAATCCTCCACCTTAGTCACGTCAAACATTTTGGTCAGTTCATCCTGGTTCATGGCATTGTCCGCCCCGAGCCGGGCATCGTCCATGGAATAGACATCGTCCTCGGGATCCACGGAAGGCCCCGAATCCTGGGAGGCAGCCACAGCGGATGAAGCATCCTGACCGAGACCACTGGAGGCCGAGCTAGCGAAGCCTGCTGGCATCCTCCTGTCCTCAGATCCGGATGCCTTTGTCATTGCTCGGGAATCATCCGAGCCGCCTGCGGTACCCGAACCGCGATCGTCGCTCTGCATATCCGGCGAGGTTGGGATGCCAGTCGCCATGGTCCCTTCGTCAGCAACCGATCCGGTCCCCAATGTCGGAGCCGAGGTTGCACCCGAGGCGCTTCCCTGACCCGACGAATCAACCGATTTCGAAACTCCAGGCCCGTGGTCTGAAGCTTCATGGCTTTGACTGTTGGAGGACTCCGTAGAAACTGCAGCGGTGATTCCGGAATCGGGCAGGGCCCAAGGATCCGTGTCATCGCTCATGTCCGGCAGAGCAACTTTTTTGGACTCGTGGTCTTTCTGAATAGTGGTCCCGTCGCTGCCATCACCAGGCTGCCGGGTCTTTTGCGGCGCATGAGTCGCTGGAATGGGGTGAGCCCAGGGATCGTCGTCCGGCAACACCGTTGAAGCGGTTGAGCCGAAGCCTGCAGCCGGCAACGGTTCCGGAGACGAATGGACCGGGCCGCCGACCGGGTGGTGAGCGTCGTCGGAGTTTCCGTCGCCTGCAGCTTCTCCAGAGGTGGACCTTCCGTCCGACGTCGATGCTCCGGTCTCACCCTGGTGACCCGCCGAGGCCGTCATCTCCCTAGGGGCATGCCCTTGCTCCGTGGCCGCATGAGGCATGACCGCCGCTCCAAGGTTCATGGTGGCCAAGCCAGCCCGAGCCAGAGCCACCTCCTTCTTGACCTCTGCCCGACGCTGGGGGGACATCTTGTTGACGGACTCTACCGTCTCGCCGTTAGCAGCCGTCCCTGATGGGGCGATCATAGTGTCCTGCCCGAACTCCTGGCGAGCGCGAACCATGACAATACGTGGAACTTTGGTCTCCCCGTCAACCGACTGCGCAGCCACGGCCATGGCGAAGGCATGCTGGCTGAGTGGACGGTCGAAGGTCATAGACAGTCGTTTGCGGCCGGAGGGGTCTGCTTTCATGTCCACGGCAGGCACCCGGTCCCGCACCACATATTGGCGGACCTCCTCCGGCAGGGCAGCCACCAGAGCATCCCAGCGCTTATTCAGCTCTGTGCCGGTTGGAATCTCTGTTCCCTGTCCTCGCGTAGCCTCCGGTTGTACAGACTGCGGCGGTTCCGTAGACCGGGCAGGCCCGGAAGGATTGGTTGATTCGGTCTGCCCAGTTGGCGAGGAAGGGGCTTGCTTGCGCTCGGGTTGGGCAGAGCCTGAGCCGGAATGGGTGGGCAGTCCTTCGCCCTTTTGCCGTCCGCCAGCAGAGGAATCGGAATGAGAGCCTGCCATCCTCTGCGGCCCGGCAAAGGAGACAGGCGCTGCTGCAGACGATGATCCTGCTCTGCCAGGTTGTTCAGAGCGATCAGCCTCGTCAGCACGCCCAGACCGGGATGCTCTGGCCGGCCGACCGTTCTGCTGTGATCTGTCAGCGCCGATGAACCCGCTACGGGCGGGTGCCGGGGCCATGCCACCGGCGGAAGTTGCCCCTGGGGCCGGTGCCTGCTCCATAGGCTCGCAACCAATTGCCAGTAGCCTGGCAGCCAGCAGCTCCAAGCGCATCCTGGGCGAGGTGGCTCCGTTCATACCCGCCAGTGCATCATTGATGATGTCAGCCATTCTGGTCAGGACCTGCAGATCCAGAGCATTCGCCTGCCGATGCAGATCAGCCACCTGGTCGTCGTCGGCGTCCTCGCTCAGCACGCTCTCAGCACGCTCTCCCGCCAGTTTGAGAACCAGCAGGTCGCGGACATGGGCTAGCAGATCCTCAACGAAGCGCTGAGGCTCGAACCCGCCGACGACCACCTTTTGAATGACCCCGTAGAGGCCAGCCCCATCGTGGGCGATCAACGCATCCACAGCTTCGCTGATGAGTGCGGCAGGAGTGAACCCCAGCAGCGCTACAGCCGCATCATAGGTAATGGTGTGCTCGTCAGCGCCTACCATGAGCTGGTCCAGCACGGAAAGAGTGTCGCGCACCGATCCGCCTCCAGCCCGCATGGCCAGCTTGAGCACACCAGGCTCGGCCTTGATGTTCTCCTTTTCACAAATGCCCTCCAAGTAAGGCCCCATGACTTCCTGGGGCACCAGACGGAAGGGGTAATGGTGGGTGCGGGAACGGATGGTGCCGATCACTTTCTCCGGCTCTGTGGTGGCGAAGATGAACATAACATGTTCCGGCGGCTCCTCGACGATCTTCAGCAGGGCATTGAATCCTTGCTGGGTGACCATATGAGCCTCGTCCAAAATGAAGATCTTGTAGCGGTCACGCACAGGGGCGAAACCTGCCCGCTCCCTAAGCTCCCTAGCATCGTCGACCCCATTGTGGCTGGCGGCGTCAATCTCCACCACATCGATGGAACCGGGGCCTCCTGTGGCCAGATCCCTGCAGCTGTCGCATTCGCCACAGGGATGGCTGGTCGGCCCCTTGGCGCAGTTGACGCAGCGGGCGAAAATCCTGGCACTGCTGGTTTTTCCGCATCCCCTGGGACCGGAGAAGAGGTAGGCGTGGGTCAGCCGGTTCTCATCCAGAGCTCGGGTGAGAGGGACCGTGACCTGCTTCTGACCGATTATGCCGTCAAAAGTGTCAGGCCGATACCGCCGATAGAGTGCTAGTGCCATGGTTCAAGGCTATCCATTTCTTTAGACACGCTCGCTTACCTTCCTAAGGCT
The DNA here is from genome assembly GCF_054819865.1 of Bifidobacterium sp. JNUCC 75. NCBI lineage: Bacteria > Bacillati > Actinomycetota > Actinomycetes > Bifidobacteriales > Bifidobacteriaceae > Bifidobacterium > Bifidobacterium sp. JNUCC 75. The sequence goes on from NZ_JBTHIF010000001.1 coordinate 949,044, forward strand.
TTCGCCCCGCTTCCTTCCCTCATCCACAGGGCTCGGGGCCTGCCCGGGCAGACTGGACCAAACGGGGCATCATCGGGACTCCGGTGTCTACGCCTACCGAGACCCTCACATCACCTCCATCCACCTGACAATCCGTCAGGACGCCACGGTTGAGACGGGCGACCCGGGAGGCCAGATTACATGGCTGAGCCTGTCCTTCGTCCAGGGCAGAAGCTGCAGCAAGAGCCGAAACATCGGCACCGGTACGTGCACGCGTCCGGCAGATCATGAGATTGCCCAGAAGCGCCGCCAGAACCAGACCCAGGCCGACCAGAGTCATCAGCATGATGCCCAGAACCGTGCCGGAACCCGGATCCGAACCCCTTATCCATGAACCGGAACGCTTCAGGCGCGTCTTTCTGGCATGTCCAGGCATGACTCATTCCTCCCAGATGGCCACGGCAATGCCATGGACCTGTGCAGGCAGCACGCCCATTGGGCCGGCAACCACTGGACATGACACACTGACTGTCGTCTGTCCGGCTGATGGGCTCAGCCTCACCTGGGCATGCGGCCCAGCCATCCGGTGCACCAACTCTTGGGAATCGCTCTTGCCGCGAGTGATGATCAGGTCTCTGGCAGCCGCGTTGGCCGCATCCTGACAGACCATGCCAATCCTGATCGTCTGGGTCAGCGTTAGCAGTATGAGAGCCAGGACCATGACAGCAGGAAGAATGATGGCGAACTCGGCCGTTACCGTGCCATTATCGGATTGCCACCCTCGTCTCCGTCCATACCGTCTTTCAGCCGACGGCACTGAGCGCCTTCTTCACCAGCCCCATCAGCAAAGTGCGTGTGGAAGGGGATTTGACAATTGCCAGCAATACACCGGCCAGCGTAGCGGCCGCCACCATGATCACGGCGTATTCAGCAGTGATGGCCCCGGATTCAGGCCTAGCCAGAACCACGCTCAGCCGCACATGCAGGGCACGCACTCCAGAATCCATAGCCTGGCTGATGCGGACGTACAAAGCCGTCATGAACCGGTTGGAACGTTGCCTTATTCTTTGCAACCATTGTGATCCGGCACTTGCAGCAGACCATGTCGTAGCCGACACCAATTGGCCTCCTGCCTGCCTTGTCTGCAGATGGAAGACCGTTGCAACCTCTTGTGGATATGTCATCGTTCTCACCTTTGTCTTTCCTCGTCTTCCCCACCCCGGCGAATAGCCATTCCTCAAAGAATCGGCATCCGATATCTTTCACTGTGCCCGTTCCAGCACGTCTCTGTCGCCTTGTCGGATGCATGTGGACGAGTGGACCTGCATCGGCAACCTGTGGACAACTGTGCCCGTGAGAGCTCCACACCATCAGGACATCCCACCCGCAAAGGCCGCAATGCAAGGGATGACTCCGATCAGCACGAAGGCCGGCAGAATACACAGCCCGGTCGGCACCAGCAGCCTGACCGCGATCGTCGCCGTGGTCTGGGCCAGCGCGCTGCGGGCATGGTGATCCAGTTGACGGATGGTTGTCTCGATACGCGTCAGAGGCGATGATCCCAAACGCCAGGACGGCTCCAAACAGTCAGCCAGGACCTGCATGAACTGCCCGTAATCAGAATCGCCGATCGCCCCCGACCAGGACAGATCCCATCCGTTACCGCGTTCGAGCAGGTGAGCCACTTGAACCATCCGAAGCCCGTAAGGGCCTGGCAACAGCCCGCCAATAACCCCCAGAGCTCTGGGCAGAGAAGCCCCCTGACGAACAGCGACCCCCAGCAAGGCTAATACCAGGCTCAAAGGCGGAGTTGATACCTGCTCATCGGCTAATCGCTCACCAAAGCCGTCGAATTCCATGAGCAGAAAGGCCAGTATGGTCGACACAGCGGCAATCAGCGGTTTCAAATCCATAGATCCTCCCTGCCCAGCTCGTTCATCAGCTGATGTATCCAAACCAGACCAACAACATAGAAGGCCGCTCCAAGAATCAGACATATGGTTCCCGGGCCCGGGCGACATAGGAAGGTCAACGGTCGCGCACCCATGAACTCTCCCATGATGATTGTCAACACCGGCAAGGTCGACAGGAGCCGGATCGTGGCCCTGGGCACAGCAAAGGCTTTTTCCCGGGCCTCATCCAGCGCCGCCCGCCGCCTCTGCATAACCGCCACGGTCCGCAGTCCATCAGAAGCCCGGCAACCCATGATGGCGCTGAGCCCATAACAGGCCATCAGAGCCTGGGCCATAATTGTCAGAGTCGGCCCCCGTTCCTGAGGCAGGCATCGGTTCTCCAACATGGCCATGACACGTTCCCGCGTGACCTCTTGGGTGGCGAACCGCCGCCCGGATGCCTCCTCGAAAGCCTCTATCAGACCGCCTCCATTGTCGACAAAGGCAAGCAGGGAAGTGATCAGCACCGCCAGGCCGGGCCGATCCGACTGTGCAGAGGGCTTGACTGACATGGCCTTGAGCCTTGCGGCCACGTCGCCTCTATGCGGAAGCAGGGCCAAACAGGCAACAGACGTTATCATCGCAGCCAACCAAGCTGCAGTCTCGCCATTCATAATCCACCTCAACTACGCAGCGTTCGCCGAGGCGCTGGTCACAATGCCCCACCGCCTGGCAAATTTCGACCAGGCCGTTCCATATGTAGCTGCACCTCGGCCCGGCCAGGTACAGACAGCCTCCCCCAAAAGCCGACCGTCAACGGTCGTCGTCAGTCGGCCAATCTGAGCGATATGTCTATGACCACCGGTTCGTTCCAGGTGGATAACAACGTCAAATGCCCCTTGAGCTAGAGCCGCCAAGGCCCTCGGCTCCAGCCCCGCCAGCAACCCCAAGGCCGCCAACCTGGCAGGAACGCGTTCTACATTGTCGGCATGCAGAGTGGCCATGCCACCCCGATGACCAGAATTGAAAGCTCGCAGCAGATCCGCTATCTCCTCTCCCCGGCATTCACCCAGAATGATCCGATCGGGCCGCATGCGCAGTGTGGCCTTAACCAAATCGACTAGCCCCACACCCCCTGCCCCTTCAATGTTGGATTCTCTGGCAGCCAGGGAAACCAAGTTCCTATGACCGGCAATACGGCCCAGCTCACGGACTTCCTCTACGACAACCAGCCGCTGCTCCTGTGGACACATGCCCAGCAGGGCCCGTAGAAGTGTGGTCTTGCCGGCACCCGTGCCACCAGTCACCAGAATGGTCGCCCGATTGACCACTAGCGCCCGAAGGATAAAGAGCCAACTGACGGGACACAGCCCGCCAGCAACCAGCTTTTCCAGACCGGGCGGGTTTCTGTTGGGCAGTCTGATGGAAATGGCAGCGCCTTCGGGAACGAGCGGGGCCAGCACGGCGTGAACCCTGATCCCCTCCCTGCTGGAGGCATCGGCCATGGGCCGAGCATCATCCAGGCGACGTCCCAGCTGAGCGCATAACTGCACAGCAAAGTCCCTTACTGCCCGAGGGCCTGCAAACCCAGGCCGAAGCAGAACCTCCTCCATGCCCGCACCTCGGTCGATCCAGACATCGCCCTGTCCGGTCACTGCGATGTCAGTCACAGCAGGATCGCTCACCAACCCATCCAAGTACCCGAAAGTGGGCGGCTGGGCGAAATCATCATCAGAGAATGAACCTTCGATGCTTTCCCCGCTTCTCTCGATCATTGGACAGCCTTAGACCGAGTCAGTTCGCGAGAAGAGACCCGCTCTTCCCTTCTTTCGCCGACGATCATTCCTGCAATCCGCTCCACCAGGGGATGAAGAGCCCGAGCGTAAGCACGCGGCACCCGTTCCAGACCACGTCCATCCAAGACGGATGCAGACAGTTTCGGTTGCGGATTGAGAACCACGTCCACCGATCGGCCCAGAAACTCTTCCGCCTGCTCCGGGTCGACGCCATGACTGACCCGGTGCTGAGTGGGCATCATCCCAATCAGAGCCATGGGGGGCCTACACGAAATCAATGGACCGTCTTGAGCTTGGTCGCCCGCACCTCTGCGGCTGTTCAGAGCATGGAGCAGTGCCTTCGCCCGTGCAAGGCCCAGCACGGTCATATCCACCATCAACAACGAAGGCAGACCCTTCAGCGAGCGCAGATTACCCAGACCACGGCCCCGACCGGCATCGATCACCAGGAGATCAGCAAATCCAGCCATTGCGTTGACAGCTGCATCCACGTCCCACCAACCCTGTGACGGAGCACTCCAAGGATCGTTGCTGAGCAACGGGATGCCATCCCAGACCGGCAGCTCTTCACGGAGGGCCTGAGGATCCACCCGGCCCAGGGGAGCACGGATTCCTCCCAACCGCATACCAGGCGCCCCCTCGATGCCGACCAAGACATCCATCCCTCCGCCGTCCAGGTCCAGATCCACCAGAGCGCATGACAGGACCGTGTCCCGAAGCTGCTTGGCCATCAAAGCTGTCATGGTTGTCAGCCCAATGCCTCCTGAGGCGGAAAGAAAGACCAATCCGGCCACAGCGGACCCATATTTGGCCTCCGGGTCGCTCCGCCCGATGCCGGTATCCTCGCCCGCCCCCCTGCCTGGTTGGTGCTCCGAGGACAACCCGACCGATTTAAAGGAGTGCAGAGTCCTTTCAGGCTCCCACCCTTTCATGCAGTCTTTTATAACTTTCGGCCGTCTGCCTATGCTCATTCCAGTCATGGCTACCAGTACATCCGCCCTCTGGCATCAGCACCAGTCCCCGGAGCTGATGTGGTCGAATGACCTCATGTCTCCACACCGCTTCGCCCTCTTTGTGTATAAATGCATCAAGACCGCGACACGCCTGAAATTGCAGTGTTTTTGAGTCCAAGTCCATGAAATGCCACAGATGATCACACGGAAGCAACAGATTCCTCCAAACCTGGTATATTTGGCCTGCCTCAATGCACGCAATCGCACAAAAGACCAAGTCGGCAGCCTTCCCCCGCCCCAGCCGATGGACAGGCTTGCCATCGGCCTCAAAACTGGCATAATAGCTTATACAAGGACGGTTCAAGAGCACGGAAGCCCACAAAGTGTATGGCCACTAGGACCGATACGTTGGACGGGTGTATAAGACTTGACCGTTGCAACGATGATGTTGTGCAGAGATTCCATCTGGACCGACCTTGTGGGAACGGCCTCCTGCGGGGGGCCGTTCCTATTTATCCACAAGCTTTATCAATGATTGCAGAGGACGGCACCTGCGAATAGAGTGCTATGGTATGGTTCAGAAATTTGACGCACCCTCCAAGGCCTTGCTACGGAGCCAGATTGCGGAGCATATTGCCGAGACCGATGGCCAGGCACGGCATGTATCCAAGCACTCGGATCACCCGGTCTCGCCCTTGCCTGAGGACCGCTATTTCGACCGGGAACTGAGCTGGCTCAAGTTCAACAAACGCGTACTTGAGCTGGCCGAGGATGAGAGCGTGCCCCTGCTGGAGCGCGCCAACTTCGCCGCCATCTTCGCCAGCAATCTCGATGAGTTCTTCATGGTCCGCGTGGCGGGTCTGAAGCGTCGCGTAGACACCGGCATCGCTGTAACGGCTGCCAGCGGGATGAGCCCCCGTCAGCAGCTGAGGGCCATCTCCGAGCAGGCCCACAAGCTTCAGGATGAGCATGCCCACTATGTAATCGACCACATCCTGCCGGATCTGGCCGCCGAAAGCATCATCCTGCTGAGCTGGACACAACTGAGCAGCCAGGAGCAGGAACGGCTCACCAACTTCTTCCGGAACCAGGTCTTCCCGGTCCTGACCCCGCTGGCCGTCGACCCGGCCCATCCCTTCCCCTATATCTCAGGCAACTCACTGAACCTGGCGGTCCTGGTGGAGAACCCCACCTCGGGCAAGACCCACTTCGCCCGCGTTAAGATTCCCGACAATCTCTCACGTCTGATTCCTGTGGACGATCTGACCGACGAAGAGGGCAAGGAGGAGCGCTACGGGTTCATCACCATGGAGAATCTGATCATCGCCCACCTGGAATACCTCTTCCCCGGCATGATCATCAAGGAGGCCCGCTCCTTCCGCGTCACCCGCAATGAGGATATTGACGTCGAGGAGGATGACGCAGAGAACCTGCTCAACGCCATGGAGAAGGAGCTTCTGCAGCGAAGGTTCGGACCGCCCATCCGCCTGGAGATTTCCGACTCCGCCTCTCCCTTCCTCTCCCAGCTGCTGGCCAGCAAGCTGCGAGTCAACCAGGAAGAAGTCTATCGGCTGCCTGCTCCCTTGGACTGGACGGTCCTGTTCGAGTTGCAGTCCATCGACCGGGCCGACCTCAAGTTCCGCCCCTTCATTCCCACCACCAACCGGCAGATCGCCGAAGTGGAATCCAGCCAGGCCCAGGACATCTTCGCCGCCATCCGTGAGCATGACATCCTCCTCCACCACCCCTATGACTCCTTCTCCACCTCGGTTCAGGCCTTCCTGGAGCAAGCGGCGGCCGATCCGCGAGTGCTGGCCATCAAGCAGACCCTCTACCGGACCTCAGGCAACTCGCCCATCATCAATGCCCTGGTGGATGCCGCGCACGCCGGCAAGCAGGTCCTGGCCCTGGTCGAGATCAAGGCCCGGTTTGACGAGGAGGCCAACATCGCCTGGGCTCGCCAGCTGGAACGGGCCGGCGTCCATGTGGTCTACGGAATCGTGGGGCTGAAGACCCACTGCAAACTTTCTCTGGTGGTTCGTCAGGAGCAGGACGGCCTACGTCGTTACTGCCACGTGGGCACCGGCAACTACAACCCAAAGACCGCCCGCCAGTATACCGACCTGGGTCTGCTCACCTGCGATCCAGTAGTGGGACAAGACCTGACCAGGCTCTTCAATCAGCTGTCAGGCTATGCGCCCAAGTCCTCCTTCCACCGCCTGCTGGTAGCCCCACGCACGGTCCGCTCCGGGCTCCTGCAACGGATCGCCCGCGAGGAAGAGACCGCCTTGAACGGCAAGCCCGCGTGGATACGAATCAAGGTCAACTCCTTGGTGGATGAAAAGATCATCGACGCTCTCTACCGGGCCAGCCAGGCCGGAGTTCGCATAGACATCGTGGAGCGTGGCATCTGTGCCCTGAAGCCAGGCGTGCCCGGGCTGAGCGAGAATATCCGAGTCCACTCCATCCTGGGACGGTTCCTGGAGCACAGCCGCATCTTCGCCTTCGCCAACTCTCAGGGCCCCCAGATCGGCGAGGGTCCCTTGGCCGGGCCAGAAGTCTGGATAGGCTCTGCTGACCTGATGCACCGCAACCTGGACCGCCGTGTGGAAGCGCTGGTTCGCATCACCGCACCCGAGCAGGTGCAGGGTCTGATCGACTACGTGGATCTGCAGATGGCCGATACCACCAGCTCCTGGCACATGCAGCCTGACGGCACTTACGTGCGCCATAGCCGGGATGATCAGGGCCGGCCTCTGGTCGACTCGCAGGAGTACCTGATCGACCGTCACTCCCGAACCCCCAGGGCCAGGCGATGATGATACGCCTCCAAGCCGGCAGGCCCGCCGCAGAGGCGGACGATCGGGATGGCATCCGGCCATGAGCAGGACGGTTGAGGCAGCCGGAGCCATCCTCTACCGGTGGCGCACAACCTTCCAGGGATGGATGAAATTCAGCGACGACGGCCGAGCAGCCCCAGGAAGCAGCCCCCGATCCGACCTTGATGAGCTGGAGCTTTGCCTGGTCCATCGCCCCAAGTACGACGACTGGAGCTGGCCCAAGGGCAAGCTGGAGAATCGTGAGACCCACATGCGGGCGGCTGTGCGCGAGGTCGGCGAGGAGACAGGCTGTCTTGTCCGGCTGGGGCCGTACCTGGGGGATGCCGAATATCCCCTGAACAACGAGGGCCGACGCCGGGGCGGCAAGGGCGGCAGACTCAAACATATCTGCTACTGGATGGCTACTCCGACCGATTCGGAACACGCCGCCGGTCAGGGCGCACTGCTGGGACCCATCCACCGGCCTGATTCCAGGGAAGTCGACCAGATGCGATGGGTTGGAGCCTCCGAAGCCCGCAAACTATTGACCCACCCCAGCGACAGAACCATACTGGATGCCTTTGTGGACCGGGTGGAGCAGGGCGGTATCCGGGCTCGTCAGTTGATCATCGTCCGCCACGGTAAGGCAGTGTCCCGAAAGGAATGGACAGGCAAGGACGCGAATCGTCCCCTGACCCCCAAGGGCGCCGGCACCTGCTACGCCCTGGCTCGGGAGCTGGCCTGCTTTGCTCCCGACCGCCTCCTGTCCTCCCCCTGGATCCGCTGTGTGCAGACACTGCGTCCCTACGCCGACGAGGTAGGCCTGCCCATAGAGATGGTGGCCTGCCTGACGGAGTCCTCCTATCACCGACACCCAGACCAGGCCCACAACTGGCTGGACGGGCAGATGGCCGACCTGCTGAAAGGTAACAGAACCATCATGATCTGCATGCATCGACCTGTCCTGGGAGGAGTCTTCGAGAAGCTGCGTGGGCTATGCTCCAGCGGATCGCTGTCCAAACGGCTGCCAGACGACTCCCCCTTCATGCCCACCGGCAACGCTGTCGTCCTCAGTTTGACCGGCGACCCCAATCATCCGACCATCATCGACATACAGAAGGTGACTCCCATTGTCTACTGACAGCAACTCCAGAATCGGCTCATCCTCAATCCGCTCCTCCCGTACGGGATTCGTGGCCTCTGGTACCGGAGCATCCCGGCCCTCACGCCCTGGCCAGCTGGATCCAGCCATCGCTGACCAGCTCTCCGGAGGCATGGATCCGCAGCAGATCAGCGAGATGAGCCATGTATCAGCAGCCTCCCTGCTGGACCGGGTCCACCACAGCGCCGACCCGGCCATCGTAAAACGGGTTCTGACCCTGGTAGACCGTGAGGGTGTGGATGTCGTGGCCGAGCTCTGGAGTGACAGCGACCCCGACTCTCTGCCCGGCATTCTTTGGCGCCTCTACATGCTTCGCAGCTGGATGCGTCGGGACGCTGATGGAATCAGTCGTCTCTGGAGGCTGGGCGAACCCACCGACACCGCTGCATCAGCAATCGCCGGCGTGGACCAAGCCCCGGAGGCCGACGACATCATCCGAACCGCCGACTCCATCCTCTCCGGAGCTTTCACGGGCGACTTCGCCATAGCCCTGGAACGGGCCGGAGCCTTCTGCGACGTGATCGCCCGCGGCATCAAGACCACCATCCGGGACGCCCAGAGCCGGCAGCTGGACGGTCAGGAGGCCAAGGAGGTCGACGCAGCACAGCGCACCGTCAACTCCCTCAATCAGACGGCACGTGACTTCATGAGGGGCGCATCACTCTGGCGGCGAGGACGGCTGGAGTAGGTTCCGCCACCCTTTCAAGCCGGAAGCGTAAGCGCGTCATGAGCACAGATCAGGACCCGGCATGCCCTACAATGGAGATTGCGTCGGACCATGGCTAAGCCCCGGGCTCCGTTTGTTGCCGCTGCGAGCGGCGTTTGCGCCGACAGGCGCTTGCATGGTTCGGCGTTTTCATTTCCACTCCTAAATCGAAGGCAGCATGGCTTGCCGGTCGCTACCAGAAGCCGACCCGCTGAGCTACGCTGAGAGGTATGGAACTTCACGTACTGGAACACCCGCTGATCGAGCACAAGCTGACCGTACTGCGGGACAAAAACACCCCTTCCAACACCTTCCGCGAGCTGATCAGCGAACTGGTCATGCTTGAGGCCTACGAGGCCACCCGCAACCTGGACATCGAAGATCACCCCATCGAGACCCCTGTCGCTCCCATGGTGGGCAAGAAGCTCTGCTCCCCACGCCCCATGGTGGTTCCCATCCTGCGCGCCGGACTGGGCATGCTTGACGGCATGACCCGGCTGCTGCCAACCGCCGAGGTCGGATTCCTTGGTCTCAAGCGCGACGAGAACACTCTGGACATCATCACCTACGCCAACCGCCTGCCGGAGGACCTCTCCGGGCGTCAGTGCTTCCTGCTGGATCCCATGCTGGCCACCGGCGGCACCCTGATCGCCGCCACCAAATACCTTGCCGAGCGCGGCGCCAAGGACGTGACCTCCATCAACATCCTGGCCGCTCCCGAGGGCCTGAACCGCCTCAAGGAGGAGATGGACCCCTCCATCAACCTCAAGGTGGTGGTCTGCGCAGTCGATCAGAAGCTGAACGAGCACGCCTACATCGTGCCCGGCCTGGGCGATGCCGGCGACCGCCTTTACGGCGTCATCGACTGATCCAACGAACTGACAGGGCACGAACCCCATACCTGACAAGGACCCGAATCCTGCACGATTCGGGTCCTTTTTTCAACGGTGCTCGATGGCCGCCCCGGCAGATGCTGTGCAAAATGGACTAGGCTTCCCTCCCCTACCCCGTCAGCGAGGATAGGTTCGCTATGAAGTCGTCGCTATAGAAACTGCCGGCTCCGCAATGCCATGGAGCTTAGCGAACCAGTCATCATGTCTGTAATCCTCCCAACATCTATTCTCCCAACCGTCTATCCCTCGACTTCTACCCTCTCGTACAAGAGCGCTTAATCGCTGATCGCCACCCTGGTTCTCCCCCTGGTCTGACCCTGAAAACACCCTGAGTGGGCCTTCACCCGGTGTTGCAATAAGAACAGCAGCATTCAAGGGCGAGAAAGGAGCACACCATGGAGGGCAAGTCCCTTTCCCTAGGTAGATCGCTGGCAGGAACCGGGACCTCAGGACCGATGGGCGGGGGCGGCTCGCAAACCGCAGTTCGAACCAAGGCACGCACTCCTGGCCTGGCCTCCCTGGTGCGATCCTTTCTGCATGAGCATCGGTCCTCCTACACGGTCATGGTCTTGGCGGTCATGGCCGCTTCGGTCCTTACCAGCGCCTGGGCCCAGGTAGCCATTGCCGCTCGGAAGGGCGACGGGATGCCAGATACTCGCGCAATGAATTCCTACGACCGCGCTATGACCCTGTTATTACAAGACGGCGCTTCACTGATATCCATAATGTACGCCTGCATATGCGGGTTCGTCTCCATCTTCCTCGTCATCACTTCTGTGGGGTTCCTGATCGAGCGCCGTCGTCGCGAGTATGCCATGATGCGGCTTTCAGGCGCCTCTCCCAGGACCGTGAGATTCATCTCCCTACTGGAATTCATGATTCCGGTAGGTTTGGCCGCCCTCCTGGGCAGTTTGGCGGGATGCCTGCTGGTGCCCGCATTCGCCAAGTCCCTAATCAACTCAGGCTTTGAAGCGCTGGAAATGACCGCGCATCCCCACCCCACGGGAATTTTCTTCACTTTCGTAGGGATACTCCTGGCAGGCCTCTTGGGAACCTGGTTCGCTGCCAGGAGGATTACCGCGATCTCTCCCATCGAGGCCCTGCAGGACTCGGGAAATCGGTCAGGGACCAAGTCAATCGGTCCTCTTCGCCTGATAATCGCCCTGGCCGGCCTGGCTGGAGGACTGGCCATGGTCTATCATCGCTTCAAGGGCATGGACATTGAAATCCAGATCATGGCCTCGACCGGCTGTCTGCTCGTCATCATCGGCGCCCTGGCCCCTGTCCTGGTTCCGGCCTGTGCCAACCTGATCGGCATCCCCTTCCAACTGGCCTTCCGAGGCGCCGGTCTCCTGGCGCGGCAAAGGGCGCGGAAGGAAAACCGGAGCTCCACCGCCGTAGCAGTGCCGATCATACTGATGCTGGTCATCGTAACCGGATTTATAGCCCTGGGACGATCCGGCTGGGCACAAGAAGCCATAAGCCGGTATAAGCCGATCGCTGCCGAAACCATGATCAACGCAGAGACCAATGATCCAAGAGACCTGGATCGCCGACTTCGGTCCATTGCAGACATCGAATCCGCAGTCACCTATAGCGAGGGATCCTGGACAACTGCGGACAAGGAAGATAATGGCGGCAATGACGAACCTTCCGTCATGGCTATGCACGTCAACAAAGCAGGCAAGAGCGTCAATACAATTAGCCCAATCTTCATCAAGGGCTCCGCTGCTGACCTGGGGCCGGGCAAGATCGCCGTTATTGCAAGTGGCCGCACCCAGGAGAAAAACCCTATTGGTCGCAAGCTGACTCTGATCGACAGGTACGACAAAGGCCATACGCTGACCATCACCGCCGTAGTCGATATGACCCCGACAGGGCAGACGGGCGAATACCTGATGACGGATGCAGACCTGTCGCAACTGGCGCCCGACAACAGTGGATCGACCACCCTGGCCAGGACCGCCCCAGGAGTTCGGACAGACAATCTGATCAGTCAACTCAATGCTTCATGGGACAGGAAGGGCATCAAGGCCTGCACCAAGAAGGAGTACATTCGTTCCAACATCCAAAGGTCACAGAAGGTGCAGCGGGCCATGCCCCAGATAGCGAACGGGGCCATCGTCCTGACGGCCATCTTCCTGATCCAGGCATGCGCCATCGCAGTCAATGAGCGCCGCCAGGAGAACCGAAGGATGCAGGCTGCCGGTGTTTCACGTGGAACATTGGTCTGCTCCTCGATTGTGGAGTCAGTAATCGATGCCCTTTCGGCCATCCTTCTTTCGGCCCTGGCCATGGCGGGGGTACTGGCCGTCATCTTTCACCAGTTGTCCGACCAGATAGACATGAGCGTCGTGCCTCTCCCCTACGGCTACTTCCTAATCATGGCCCTGTGGGCGATAGGCCTGGCCGCTGCGGCCTCAGGCCTGTATAGCTGGTTCAGCTCTCGGGCAGATACGACTCGAAGATAATCCCATCAAAGTCCGGACTGGCCTCCTCCTGCGCATGCTCGGAGCGGACGGTCCAGGCGATGGGCGTTCCACCTAGGAACCGATAGAGACGCATGGGCAGTGAGTGCCCGTTGTGCCACTCGCAGGCCACGAAGTCCGGCCGCCCCAGCCAGTTGAAGAGGAGGGACCCGGCCATCCAGCGCAGGGCCGATGAGCGGGAGTCCACCCGGCCATGGTAGGGGGCGACCAGTTGCCCCCTGGTGACGCCTGGGTGGTGAACCCGATACCAGGCAAGGGCCAGGACGTTGAAGGACTCAATTACATAGGGGCCCTGGTACCTGGACAGGAGGGCATCGGTCCGACGCATGAGCTCCCGATCCAAGCCCCTGTCCATCTTGATCTCGACGACCAAGGGCACCCGGCCATCCACCAGAGCGAGCACCTCGGACAGAAGAGGCACATGCTGCGCCTCGAGATCGTTGAGGCCCCCGTCCCCGCCCTCCGTTTCGGGACCGCCATCGTGGTCGGCAGAGCCAGGAATTCCTTCCCCGGACTCAAGAGCCTGGGCAGGGCTTGGGCACAGTGGAATCCTCTGCAGCTGCTCATAGGTCAGGTCCGCCACTGCCCGGTTGACGCCAGCCATCCGCTGCAGGTCTCCATCGTGGATGACCACCACCTGGCCGTCCCGGCTGAGATGAACATCCAGCTCAATCCCGTAGCCGGCCCTGCAGGCCGCCTCGAAGGCAGCCAGAGAATTTTCAGGCGCCACTACCCGAGGGGACTTGGCTTGGGCCGAGGCGTGCCTGCCTGAGGGACGATCGGATTCAACCTTCAGGCAGTCATGGATACGATGCAGGTAGGCGGTCTGTCCAGGGTTGGGATTGGTCGTCTCCATCCCCGAGCCAGAGTCGTGCAGGCCCCTATGGGCGTAGGGATGCAAGGACAGACCGACGGGCTTTCTCCGGCCCGCAACCACTGAAAGGCCAGGGGCCAGGGCCCAGCACCAGCCTCCCAAAACACCGAATCCCAGACCCAGTGCGACCTTGCCGGCCAATCGTGCTTTGGACCCCATCATCGCCTCCAGCCATCAGTACTTCATTATCCACGCTAGCATCGCAGGAGGCTGGACGCGCTTTGCCGGCTTGACTTCAAGCTGCTTCAAGGCCTTATCCTTGAACATGCAGATCAGAGAGGCATGCCCCGCCTTTAATCAACTCCGTCGAGCAATCTGCCAAGAAAGAAGCACGATACCATGCAGAATGATTCATCCACCTCCGTCCCGTCCGTCAAGCTCAACAACGGCGTCCTCATGCCCATGGAAGGTTTCGGCGTCTACCAGATCGCCGACCTGGACGAGTGCCGCCGCTCAGTCCTGGATGCCCTGGAGACCGGGTACCGGGCCATCGACACAGCCCAGGCCTATGGAAACGAGCAAGCCGTCGGAGATGCCCTGGCCCAGAGTGGCCTCGACCGCGACCAGGTCTTCCTGACCACCAAGGTCTGGATTACCAACTACGGGTACGACAAGACCAAGGCCTCAGTCGAGGAGTCCTTGAAGAAGCTGGGTACTGACCACCTGGACCTGGTCCTCCTCCACCAGCCCTTCAACGACTACTACGCAGCCTGGCACGCCCTTGAGGACCTCTATGACCAGGGGGTCCTGCGGGCCATCGGTGTCTCGAACTTCTATGCCGACCGCTATGTGGACCTGGTCAAGTTCAACAGAATCGTCCCGGCCGTCAACCAGCTGGAGACCCACGTCTTCCACCAGCGTCCCCAGGAGCGCACCTATATGGACAAATACGGCACCCGTATTGAATCCTGGGGACCCTTCGCCGAAGGCCGCCAGGGGATGTTCACCAACCCGACCCTGACCGAGATCGGGCAGGCGCACGGCCGGACCGCAGCCCAGGTAGCCCTACGCTTCCTGGTCCAGGACGGGGTCATCGTCATCCCCAAGAGCACCCACCGCGAGCGCATGCGCGAGAACCTCGACATCTGGGACTTCCAGCTCACTGACCAGGAGATGGACCGACTGCGGGCCATGGACACCGGCAAATCCGCCTTCATGGACCATGAGGACCCTGAAACCGTGGAGGACTTCGCTGGCTGATTCAGCATCAGACAGTATCTATACCCATATATGATGAAGGGGCTCTCAGCCTAGGCTTCGCCGTTGCGTCGCCGACGCTTGAGGGCCCGGTGCTTGATCAGGATGTCCAGGACTATCCAGACCGAAAGAATGAAGGCCACCACGTATCCCAGCATGCTGACCACCGGGATGCCGAAGACCACTGGCTTGATGCGGGCGAAGTAGACGATTGAGGAACCCACATAGAGGCCGACGACAATCAGGGCCATGGTCAGCCTGTTGACCATGTCAGACAGCTGCTGCAGGGGTTCCTCGGAGCCTACCAGCTGCACATTGGCGCGCAGCTGGCCCCGGGTCAACATCTTGGCTGCGGTCTGGGACTCGGCCAGGGCGCCCAAAAGCCCATGCAGGGCCAGATCACCCTGGATGCCCAGCTTCCGGGTCTCCTCCTTGAGGATGGATCCTGTGCCCTGGCTATAAACAACATGATCGGTGATGATCTGCACGATGTTGGCCTCGGGCAGGAACTCGTCCAAGAGCCCTTCAAGCGTGACCAGGCAGCGCGCCACCATGGTGACCGACCCCGGCACCTTGATGCCATGTCGGGCGGCCAGCTTCATAACGGCATTGACGTATTCGGCGATATCCAAATCGGCCAGATCCAGCTTGCCGAACCGCTGGACGACCGCATCCAGGTCGGCCAAAAGATAGGGGTAGTCCTCGGCCCTGGCCTCGCCTGTGCCAGCGAAGCGGAGCAGTCCCTGGGCCAGTGCCGGTGAATCCTCACGTCCTACTGCAAAAATCATGTCCTTCAAGGCCGATTTGGTCACCTTATCCAGGCGGCCGACCATCCCAAGGTCGATCAGCACTATGCAACCATCACGGATGATGATGTTGCCGGGGTGCGGATCAGCGTGAAAGAAGCCCCGGTCCATGATCTGGGTGGCATAGTTGTCGACCAGCTTGATGCCGATCTCCTTCAGGTCATAGCCCTGGGCCACCAGCTGGGCGGGCCGTGAGAGGGATATCCCGTCGATGTACTCCATCACCACCACATGCCTGGTGCAAAGAGCAGGATAGGGCTTCGGACAGTCGATGTAGGCGTAAGAGTCACAGAAATCCTTGAATTCAGCCAGATTGGCGGCCTCCTGCTGGAAGTCGACCTCGGACTGGAAGGTCTCCCAGAGCTCCTCGACAACCCCACGGATGTCAATCACCTGGGTACTGCGGACGAACCGGGAGGCCCACTTGACCATGCTGCGCAGAATGTCGATGTCCTGGGCCATGGTCTCTTGAATCCCTGGGCGCTGGACCTTGACGGCCACGTCCTCCCCGCTGATCAGGCGGGCCCGATGCACCTGCGCCAGGGAAGCCGACCCCAGGGGAACAGGATCTATGGAGGAGAAGATCTGGTCAAGCGGACGGCCGTACTCGGCGGCCAGTGTGCTGATCACCACGGAATACGGGATGGGATCCGCGTCGGCGCGCAACTTGGAGAGCTCACGGCAGAAGGCCTCCGGCAGGATCTCCGAACGCATGGAGAGAATCTGGCCCACCTTGACGAAAGTGGGCCCGAGCGCCTCGAACAATCGGCGCATGGTGACCGGGGTCAGACCATGGATGATGTCGAACCGGTTGGCAATGCGAATCATCTCGGCCAGTCGACGGGCCCTGCCACGCCTGTGCCGGATTCTTACTGCCGCCCCCTGCCGCTCTCCCGTACCGACCCCGAAGAGGCCGATGGTCTGCACAGGGGCATCATGCCCGTTCATGGCATCCATACTCACCACTCACCTGCGTCCTTTATCCGCATGGCCGACCAGCGGCAGACATTCCGGCGCAGACGACCGACGCTGACAGTAATCGACCGCCTTCAGCCCTGCTGACCCGCAATGGGATCATTGGATGTGATGGGGATGGACCCGGACCGACGATTCGGCATTGGCGCCAGGGGCTCGTGGTCGGGACGGCGGGAATCAGGAGCAACATGAGTCGCAGGCCTGGGCGCTCCAGCGGCAGGGGCCGGTGCAGCCGGTGCAGGTGCAGGAGCGGGAGGGTTCTTCCTGTTCCGCTTTAACTCAGTATTAAGAATCTTCCCCTGCTCGACTGTCAGCTCACCCTTCTTGACCAGGTTGTCAATGACCTCCTGGCCCTTCTCCACGCCTGTGGCCAAGGCTCCGATGCCAGCCAGAAGCACCTTGTGCAATCCGTCACCGATATGCAAATCCGACATGATATGCCTCCCAGCATTCATACGCCCTTGAAGTACCGGGCTCTTTTGACCGCCAAGAGACGAGCGGCCGTCTCTCTTTATAGTCTAGCTGGTTATCATTGACCGATCCGATTCAACACCATGGCGAGAGGGACCACAGCGCCTTGCCCCTCGGCACAACCCTTTTCCTGATGATCAACATCTGCGCAGGAACCGCAGGCTCTCCTTCATCTGGGCCTGGATGCTGCGATACGACTGGCCTGATCAGCCAAGGAGTCCAGACGCTCCAACTCGTTCCTGCTCTTCTGGTCCATGGCCTCCTTCATCTGGGCGAAGGTGCCCTGGCCGTACCGCCTTTCGGCTGCGCCAGCGATAAGAAAGTCCGTAATGGCCGGGTTCTTCGGCAGTAGCGACCCATGCATATAGGTGCCGATGACCTTCTTCCGTCTGGCCCCCTCGGTGTGGTCCTTGCCGTTGTTGCCTCGGCCATCCTCGGTCACCATGCCCAGGGGTTCGGCCCCCTCCCCCAGGTAGGTCAGACCCGAGTGGTTCTCATAACCGACCACCCTGCCGAAGTCCTCTGCCTGCTCCACCAGGTTGCCGATCATCCGCTCGGACTTGGCAATGGTATACACGTCAAGGATGCCGACCCCCTCCAGGCGCTCATGGTCTGAGGTCTCAAAATAATGGCCGAAGAGCTGGTAGAGCCCGCAGATCATCAGCATGGGCACATCCTGGTCGGCCAGATCGTGCAGAAGTCCACCCCGCTTCCGCAGGTCGTCGATGATCCGTTCCTGGCCATGGTCCTGGCCGCCGCCGCCCAGAATCATATCGATCCGCTCCGGCCAGGCATCACCGGGATCGTAATAGCGGACCACGGGACTGAACCCATACAGATCAGCCCTGCGGGTCACGCTGAGTATGTTCCCTGAATCCCCGTAGATGTTCATGTCACGGTGGTAGAGGGAGAGGATCAGCAGCGGCGGATGGGTCCCAGCGGCCTTTGCCTTATCCTGCGACTGCGGCATTCCTGCGCTCCTTTTGGTTTGCTCGCTCATGCGCCCACCCCGGCATCATCCACGCTCGTGATCCTGCCGAGGGCGGACCGGAGCCGGAGCATTGACGTGTAAGTGCAGTAGATTCGCTTGGGTCGGCCTGGATGCACCTCCAGGAAGGCTGCCAGCGCCCGATCCAGGTCGGTCTCGATCGCCTCGGTGGGCACCTGGTCATAAGCCAGGCGCAGGGCCATGTCATAGGCCCGGGTGCCGGAAACCATAGCCACGCCGGTATCCCTGAGCGAGGTGAAGTCCACATCCCAGAGCCAGCTCATGTCACGTCCGTCCGCATACTCGTCGCGGATGGCGATCATGGTGTCCTGTCCGGCAGGGTCGAAGGAGGACAGGGCCAGGCGGAAGCCCATGGGGTTCTTGACCAGGACCAGCTCAACCGGCGCGCCCTGGTAGGTGATGACCTCTCCGCGGCCGAAGGCGGGCGTCACCTTGGACAGGGCATCCATGAGCGCTGCATCATCAGGCTCCCTGTCTTCCAGAACGATTCTCACCAGCGCCAGGGCAGCGGCCGCATTGTAGAGGTTGTAGACGCCCTCCAAACGCAGATCGGTCTCCAGGATCCGACCGTCCAGGCGGAAGGCAGCCCTGTGGTCCATGACCCGTTCCAGGGTCACCTCGGCTGGCAGCCGGTGACCATGGCGGACCGGACGGGGAGCGCTGCCCGCACTGCCAACGTCAGCACCCCGGTCCGAGGCATGCATGTCGTCATCGGTAGGGAAATAGGTCAGCAGATCGTCTGACAGACCGAAGTAGGCCACACCGGTCTGGGCCGGTGTCTGGGCGGCCAGGCTGGCAATGCGCGGATCCTCACGGTTGAGAACCACCGTGCCCGTGGTGGCCTGAGCCACCTGACCCAGCAGCCGGGCTGTAGTGTCGATTTCCCCAAACCGGTCCAGCTGGTCGCGCATGACATTGAGCAGAAGGGCGTAACGGGGCTTGACCTGTCGCACAAAGTGGACCGCATAGGCCTCGTCCAGCTCCAGGACGGCAATGTCGGCATGAAGACGGCCGGAGAGCCCCAATGTAGAGACCAAGGCCGAAACAACGCCGCGGGTGAAGTTGGATCCGGTCGGATTGGTGAAGACCTTAAGGCCCAGGGATTCCAGCATGGAGGCCACCATCCGGGTGGTGGTGGTCTTGCCATTGGTCCCCGAGACCAGAACCACACCACGAGGCAGCCCCGACAGGGTCCTGGCCAGGAAGCCTGGGTCGATGTGCTCCACCACCTTGCCAGGCAAAGCCGAACCGCCATGATGGGACAGCCGCGAAACGAGGCGTACCGCCTTTCCGACCATAAGGGCCAGGAGCGAACGCCAAGGCCGACGGGGACGACCAGGCTGATCGGCAGGCTGCGCCTTGGAAGTCGTGGGCCGCATGATCAGACCCCTCCCTGCTGATAGTCCTGGGGCATGTCCTTGAACTTGGACTTCTCGCCCAGGAAGGCCAGCTTGAAGGTATCGGTGGGCCCGTTGCGGTGCTTGGCCAGAATGATGTCGGCCTCGCCAGGACGGTCCTCCTTGTCGTAGAAGTCCGGCCGGTGGACCAGGAAGACCACGTCGGCATCCTGCTCGATTGAGCCGGACTCGCGCAGGTCGGAGAGCATGGGTTTCTTGTCGTTGCGCATCTCGGGACCGCGGTTGAGCTGGCTCAGCGCCACCACCGGAACCTCCAGCTCCTTGGCCAGCAGCTTCAGGGCGCGTGAGAAGTCGGAGACCTCCTGCTGGCGGGATTCGACCCGCTTGCCCGAGGTCATCAGCTGCAGGTAATCGATGACCACCAGCTTCAGGTCGTTGGTCTGCTTGAGCCGGCGGCACTTGGCGCGGATCTCCATCAGGCTCATGTTGGGCGAATCGTCCAGGAAGAGCGGGGCGTCCTGGAGTCTGCTCCAGAAGGTGTTCAGGGTGTTCCAGCGCTCAGGGGTGATGTCGTCCGCCCGGCGCAGGGCCACCAGAGGAATGTCGGTCTCGGCCGAAATGATGCGCTGGGCCAGCTCGGTCTTGCTCATCTCCAGGGAGAAAACCACCGTGGTCATATTGTTATGGAGGGCTGCGGCGCGGGCGAAGTCGATACCCAGGGTGGACTTGCCCATGGCCGGGCGGCCGGCCACCACGATCATCTGCCCGGGCTGCAGGCCCTGGGTCACATCGTCGATGCTCTTGAAGCCGGTGGGTACACCCCGCTCCATTTCGCCGTTCTGCAGCTTGTCCAGCTGGTCCAGGGTGTCATGGACGACCGGCCCGATGGCCTCGTAATCCTGGCGGACCCTGCCCACGCTCATCTCGTAGACCTCAGCCTGGGCAAGATTGACGATGTCCTCGGCCTGGGAGCCCTCGGCCGAGTAGCCCAGCTGGGCGATCTTGGTGCCAGCCGCGATCACATTTCGCAGGATGGCCCGCTGGTGGACGATTTCGGCATAGTAGGTGGCGTTGGCGGCTGTTGGGACCGAGGCCACCAGGGAGTGCAGATAGTCGGTGCCCCCCACTTTCTCCAGGTCGCCGGACTTGAGCAGTTCGTTGGCCACCAGGACCGCATCCACCGGCTGGGAGGCCGAGAAGAGGGTGACGATGGCCTCGTAGATGGTCTGGTGCTTGGGCTGGTAGAAGTCGGATATCTCGATCATCTGGCTGACCTCGCCGATGGCATCCTTGCTCATGAGCATGCCGCCCAGCACGGCCATCTCCGCATCGTCGTCATGCGGGGGCACCCGGTCGAAAAGCATGTCACGGCCGGTCTGGGCATGATCGGTGGGACGCTGTTCGGGATGGGTGTAGTCGGTGTAGTCGTCGGAAGCCATAGCCACGATTCTACGAAGAGGACCGTCCTTGACAGCCCTAAGAGACGGATTTCACCCAAGGCATTCACCAGGACGCGCCGACCGTACTGGACGGGCACAGGGCTGCTCCTGCATGTGTACAGAAAAATAAGTTATCCACATTCAAGGCGTGTCCTAGAGGACATGTGTGCAACTTATCCACCTCATGGGTATAACTCTGTGCAAAACTTGGGGACAGCCTTCCACATCATCAATCCAGCTTGCACTCAGGGCTGTTTGGTGATACGTGATCTGCCGGCAGGGCGTCCACGGACGGGCTTCCAGGGGTTGCGTCTTCAGGCCCGAGCACTAGCATGACGTCCATGCACAGCCACAGGAACATCCCTGAAACCGAGACCGGATCAATCACGCCGGAAGAGCGGCGGGCGACCTACCGGACCATCGCCGGACTGGCCATACCCACCTTCGGCCAGCTGATCGCCTCCCCGCTCTTCGTCATGATCGACACCGCCATCGTGGGCCACATCAGCGACTCGGCCCTGGCCGGGCTCTCCGTCGGATCCACTGTGGTGCTGACCACCGTGGGGCTCTGCATCTTCCTGGCCTACGGGACCACCTCCCAGGTAGCCCGACTCATGGGTGCAGGCCGCCGTAGGGAGGGCATGCAGGCCGGCGTGGACGGCATGTGGCTGGCCTTCGTCATCGGCCTGGTCGTCTGCGCCCTGCTCCTGGCTCTGAGCCGGCCCATCTGCAGCCTGATGGGAGCCCGCGGGCCGGTCCTGCAGGCAGCGCAGACCTACCTGAGTGCCCTGGTCTTCGGTCTTCCGGCCATGCTTATGGTCTATGCGGCCAACGGCATCTTCCGGGGACTGCAAAAGGTAAAGATCACCCTGGTGGCCGCTGTATCAGGCGCCATCCTCAACACCGCCTTGGAGGTCCTTCTGGTCTTCGGCCTGCACATGGACATTCTGGGCTCAGGCCTGGCCACGCTGATTGCCGAGTGGGCCATGGGGCTCTTTTTGACCATCCCCGCCCTGGTCTGGGCCCGTCAGGAAGGCGCCCAGCTGCGGCCCCGACTCTCAGGCATGGCGGCCAGCATGGGCGACGGTTTCCCGCTCTTCCTGCGGACCCTGGCCCTGCGGATCTGCCTGTTCATGACCGTGGTGGCTGCAGCCCACCTGGGCGAGCAGGTATTGGCTGCCTACCAGGGGGTCAACTCGGCCTGGAACTTCGGACTGAACATGCTGGATGCCGTGGGCATCGCCGGTCAGTCACTGGTGGCCACCGAGCTGGGCGCCAGACAGCGGGCGCGAGCGCGGGTCATGACCGACCTGTCAGCCAAGGCCGGCATGACCATGGGAGTGCTGGTCGGGCTGGTCATGATCGCTTTGGGCCTCTTCGCTGCTCCGTTGTTCAGCCCAACGCCGGCCATCAGATCTCTGATCACCGTGGGCATGATCGTCCAAGGGGTCTTCATGCCCGTCGCTGGATGGATGTGGGCCTTGGACGGAATCCTGATCGGAGCCGGGGATTATCGCTACCTGGCAGCCACCTGCTCCCTGACAGCCGTGATCTATGTAATCGGACTACTGGGCATGACGGCTCTGGCCATGAACTGGACACCCACCTGGCGGATAGCCATGCTCTGGGCCGTTCTCAATGTCCTCTTCATCGGCGTCAGGGCCATCTGCAATGGCTTGAGAACGCGCACCGATGTCTGGATGGGGACAATCGACCAGACCAGCCAAGCGTGAAGAGCCATTCTCAACGACTCAGACAAGGAAATCCCAGACATAGAAAAAGCAGGATCCCGACAGCCAGACCATGAAATTGGCCACAGCGACGAGATCCTGCAAAACTGGTCAGCACAGGAAAACGACCATACAGACGGCAGCAGGTAGCTGCCTCAGATGGCGTCGACGCCGGTCTCCCCGGTACGGACCCTGACCACCGAGTCCAGGGTCTGCACCCAGACCTTGCCGTCGCCTACGGTGTTGGTGGCGGCGGCCTGGACGATAGCGTTGACCAGCTCGTCGACCCGGCGATCCTCGGTCAGCACCTC
This sequence comes from Bifidobacterium sp. JNUCC 75, assembly GCF_054819865.1. NCBI lineage: Bacteria > Bacillati > Actinomycetota > Actinomycetes > Bifidobacteriales > Bifidobacteriaceae > Bifidobacterium > Bifidobacterium sp. JNUCC 75. Next base: position 971,903 of record NZ_JBTHIF010000001.1, read on the forward strand.
CAAGCGCACCTTGGGAACCAGGTCCACCTTGACAGTGCTGCCCCGGTAGACCTCCTTATGGCCGCCCTGCCGGCCATAGCCCTGGGCTGACGAGACGGTCATACCGTGCACGCCGACCTCGGTCAGGGCCTGTTTAACCTGATCCAGCCGTCCGGGCTGAATGATGGCGGTAATGAGTTTCATGCTGCCTTCCTTTCTGATCAGTTCAGAATGGACCCGAAGTCGTAGGCGCTCTCACCCTGATCGCTCTGATCGACGCCGATGACCTCCTGATCCTTGCTGACCCGCCAACCAATGGTCTTCTCCAGCGCAAAAGCGATCACGCCAGTTACTGCAGCCGCGTAGATGATCGCAATCAGCGCCACCAGGAACTGAACCAGCAGCTGCCGGAAATTGCCGCCGGCCAGGAAGCCCGTGCCGGTACCAAAGAAGCCTATCAGCAGAGTGCCCAAGAGACCACCCACACCGTGGATGCCTACCACATCCAAGGAGTCGTCATAGGCGAAACGGAACTTGAGCCCACAGGCCAGGCAGCAGACGAAACCAGCCAGGAGGCCGATGACCATGGCCCAGAGGGGTGAAACCACGTCGGCCGCTGGGGTGATGGCCACCAGACCGGCAACCATGCCGGATGCGGCACCCATGGCGGTGTAATGCCCGGTGCGGACCCGTTCAGTAAAGAGCCAGCCCAGGGTGGCGCCGCTGGCGGCTATGGTCGTGGAAACCCAGGCATATCCGGCTGTGCCATTGGCTGCGAAGGCAGACCCGGCATTGAAGCCGAACCAGCCGAACCAGAGCAGGAAGGCGCCCAGCATGACCATGGGCACATTGTGGGGACGCATGGATTCCTTGGGGAAGCCGATTCGCCTGCCGATGATGAGCACAATGATCAGGGCTGCCACTGCCGCGTTGATGTGGATGACCGTACCGCCTGCGAAGTCGTGCGCCTGAGCTCCGATGGCGTTGGAGATGGGTCCATCGGCAGCCAGCAGTCCGTGATTCCAGACCATGTGGGCCATGGGCGCGTAATCCAAGGTGATCCAGAGGGCCACGAAGATCATCCAGGTGCTGATTCTGACTCGCTCTGCAAGGGCTCCCGAGATCAGGGCCACGCAGATCATGGCGAAGGCGGCCTGGAAGGCGATGTCCACCGTGTGCGGGTAGGCAGCGTTTGCGGAATCAAGCGAGGTGAAGACCCCATTCTTGGCTGTGACCGTATCCTTGAGCAGGAAGCCGGTGATGGGGTCGCCGAAGACGCCTCCGATGTCCTTGCCCGCAAAGGAAATCGACCATCCCCAAAAGGTCCAGATAATCCCGGTCACGGCGATGGCCAGGGTGGACATCATCATCATGTTGAGCACAGCCTTGGCGCGGACCATACCCCCATAGAAGAAAGCCACCGCCGGAGTCATCAGGAAAACCATGGATGCCGCTACCAGCATCCAGGCAGCATTTCCAGAATCCATGCCTACACCTCTCTTTTCCCCATCCGAGCGAGCAGTCCCAATAAAGAGGACTTCCCTCCGGACAGCCTACGTCAGAATCTCTTCCACTTCCCGATTCATCAAACAGGAAGCGGATGACGGTCAGGTCACCGCCGCATTACCTGCGGGTGACTATTGGATGACCACCTTATGACCGACTAGCCGACCGACTGGCCGGACTACTCGTCTCCCAGAATGCCGTCGACAAAGGATTCGGGATCGAAGACAGCCAGATCGTCGGGACCCTCGCCCAGCCCGACCAGCTTGACAGGCACGCCCAGCTCCCGCTGGACAGAAACGACGATGCCGCCCTTGGCCGAGCCGTCCAGCTTGGTCAGGACAATGCCTGTGACCCCAATGGCCTGGGCGAAGACCTGGGCCTGGATCATCCCGTTCTGCCCGGTGGTGGCATCCAGGACCAGCAGAACCTCGTCCACGGGCAGGTTCTTCTCGATCACCCGCCGGATCTTGCCCAGCTGATCCATCAGGTTGGCCTTGTTCTGCAGGCGTCCGGCTGTGTCCACGATGAGAACATCTGCATGTTCGTTTTTGGCCCGTTCCGCGGCTTCGAAGGCCACCGAGGCCGGGTCGGCACCGTCGCGGTCGCTACGGACCACGGGCACGCCCACCTTGCCGCCCCAGGTCTCCAACTGGTCAGCGGCGGCGGCACGGAAGGTGTCGGCAGCACCCATGACCACCGACTTGCCATCGGCCACGAAGAGTCTGGCCAGCTTGCCCGCGGTGGTGGTCTTGCCCGTACCATTGACGCCCACCATGATGATGACCGACGGCCTGTTGGCCTGGGGTCGGGCAGCCGCCAGAGTTCGGTCCATGTTGGGGTCGACCAGATCGATCAGGCGTTGACGAAGGCCACGACGCACTGCTGCTGGGTCCTTCTGCCCGGTGATCCGGGCATCGTCGCGCAACTGCTTCACCAGCTGTTCGCTGGCCTCGGCACCCACATCCGCCATGAGTAGGGTGTCTTCCACATCCTCCCAGTCGGACTCGCTCAGATGATCCTTGGTCAGAATGGCAAAGAGGGCCTTGCCGAAGGGGTTGGGGCTCTTGGCCAGCCTGGCCTTGAGCCTGGTCATACGGGATGCGGATGCCTCCGGGTGAGCCAGCTCCTCCTGTGCCGACGGTGCTGCTTGATCGGCTGAGGACGATTGACTGGATGCCTCTGAAGCGACTGAGCCTGCTGAACCTTTAGGTGCGTCCAAATTGGGGGACACATCCGATACAGGCGAGGCAGAGTGGACTGCCCGGTCACCCGACGAAGCTGCTGGGGAGGCATCAGGTCGGCCTTCAGCTTGGCTATTTTCTGCAGAGGTCGCCGACTCCGGAGGCAAAGAAGAGCGGCCATCACCAGGCTCTTCCGTCCTGCCGGGACGGGTGGAATCCCCCTGGGACCGGCGTTTGCGGACCGCCACCAGAATACCGACCACCGCCAGCACCAGGACGATCAACACCGCGATAAGAATAAGGAGCTGCTGTGTTGTCATAGGTACCAGCCTAAGGGCGAAAAGGGACACGGACGGTTATCACCAGCGGTCACTTTCCGCCTGGGTGGCTCTTTTCCGTCTGCGAACCGCTCTTGACTGCAGGCATGACGTCGGAGGTGGTGGTCTGAGGCTCCCTCCGCTGTGGACGCGAAGGCTCGGGGCTGGATGATCGTGGGGCGGAGTTCCTGGGAGCTGGAGGCCCAGAGGTCGCAGAGACCGACGGTACAGCATTCTTCTTTTGTCTCGGGCTGACCGACGATGTGGAATCGCTGCTCGGTGGCGGGGGCAGATTTAACTCGTCCGTGGAATCGGAGGCCAGCAGACCCCGAACCTCCACCACGGAGGAGGAATTGACATAGACCGGATAGGGATGTTCACCGTCTTCAGCTGTTGATACGTCCTCGCCCGAGCCAGGGGAGAACGACAGGTGCCCGCCTGCTATCCGCGGCAGCTTATTCTCTCGTTCCTGCTGACGGCGTGCAGCCCGGCGCACACGCTCATCGAGAGACTGGGAGAAGGCACGGTCCTGGGACTCACCAAGCGCCAAGCGCATGACAAATACAACGAATGCCACCACCACCAGCACCCATACCAGGACAATCAGCCAGACCATACATGCCATTCTCTCAGAAGAACCCCGCAGACGCGCTACGACACGAGGAATCTATTGGTCTCTTTCACACTGGTTCACGCGGACGCGTTCTTTGGTCGGCTCGCTTCGGCATGCAAATCAATCCAATATCGTTCTACTGGCTGACCAAAGCTGCTGAGGAGCACATTCTCCAGTTGCCCGCCACGCGAGAGGATGGTCCGGCGGCTGGCCAGATTCGACGGGGAGCAGGTGATCAGGACCCGGCTCATGCCAAGAGCGGCCGCCCGTCGCAGGCAATCATCCAGCATCAGCCCGGCATAACCCCGCCGACGAGAATCAGGGCGAACTGAATAGCCGATGTTGCCGCCCGAGCGTAGAAGCGCCTCTGTAAGCTGCAGCCTCAACTGAATCATCCCCACCAGTTTGCCGCTGGGATCCATGGCTGCGAACTGCAGGGCGGGCACAAACCCCGACGGCAGATCATCGCCGCGCGCCTGACGAGCCACCTCCGGCAGGCCTGACTGACGAACCTCATCCAGGCTGCGGCAGTCCTCCAGGGGGCCGAGCCCGGCCGCTTCATCCTCAGGCCGAGCACGACAGGACTGCAGATATTCCCAGATCGCTTCGGCATTTACCGCCCCCGGGTGATCCATCCTCACCAGACGGATTCCCATAGTTCCCCTCCTCTGTCGAATGCTTGGCCACCCCTTTGTGCTTTGTGCTTTGTGCTTCAGCTTACTTAAACAGCATCCAACGGAACTGAAGATCCATCGTTCTTTCTGCTTTTTTCCTTCCAGTGCCTGGAACGGCTGGTCATGAATCGTCAGTCAGACATTCCGGCCTGAAACCATGTGATGACGATTTGTGTACGGTCTCGCAGGCCGGTCTTGTCGAGTATGCGACTTACGTAGCGCCGGACAGAGGTAATTTCGAGAGTGAGGCGCTGGGCTATTTCCTGATTGGATAGCCCTTGAGCGATGAGCCCGGCTATCTCGTACTCCCTGGGGGTCAACTTATCCAGCTGCTGCCTGGCCTGCGGATCACTGACCTTATGCCGAGCATAGGCTCTGTCGCGTTTGATGAGCTCTGCTGTGATACGGGGGGTAAGCACTGCGTCCCCATCAGCCACTGCGTGAATGGCTCGGTGCAGGTCTCTAATGGATACATCCTTGAGCAGAAAGCCATAGGCGCCTGCATGCAGACCGGTGAAGGCGTAATCGTCTTCGTCATAGGTGGTCAGGATCAGCGTGCGAATGTCGGGGAACTCCTTGGAAATGACCGCAGTGGCGCTGATGCCGTCCATCACCGGCATCCGAACGTCCATAAGGATCACCCGAGGAAGTGGCTGCGCGGCTGCTTTCATCTCACGAAGCATGGTCACTGCCTCCTGACCGTTGGAGGCTTGTCTGACGATCTGCAAATCGTGGTCGGCCTCAATCATGCGTACCAACCCCTTGCGGAGGAGCGCAAGGTCATCGACCAGCATCAGGTCAATCATGGGCGTTGCACCCTTTCTCGCTGGTGCCAGGCAGGATGGCTTCTACCGCCCATCCCCCGTTCTCGCTCGGTCCGCAACTCAGGCTCCCTCCCATCAGTCGGCATTGCTCGCTGATTTGTTTGAGGCCCACTCCTTGATGATCATGAATGGCCGGTTGCTGATCGCCCAAGACTTGCCCATGCTCATTCCCGTGCCCATCATCGTGAATGCTGATGCGGAGGGTACCGCCCTGCTCATAGTCACGGGAGATGACGATGGTGCTCGGGTCTGAGGCGTGCCGGAGCGTGTTGGTGATTGCCTCCCTGCTGATGATGAAGCAGAGGTTATCCTGTCTGGGATCGTGCCGCTGATGCCCTGTTTCGGTAGACACGACAGCCAGACCAGCCGCGCGGGCATGGGCAATTACGGTGTCGAGTTCGTCGAGCGTGTGCAGCCTGGAACCAAACCTGTGCCCATCATCATCGGACCCTTCCGGTAGCGCCTCATGCTCTTGAACAAGGGTACGGACGGCTTGTCGGGTGTCGGCCAACCCATCCCTGGCCACCTGATTGATGTCCTTAAGCACCTCCTGCAGCTCCTCGGTCTCAACCGAGTCAGCGAATCCCTGGGTCAGGGCGATAATCGTGGTGAGGTCATGGCCCACGCTGTCGTGCAACTCCCCTGCCACCTGGGCTCGTGATATAGCCAGATCCCTTTGTCTGGCAAGCATCTCAGAGCGGATGCGCTCCCGCTCCTCACGCTGCTGCGTCTCGCGTCGAATCCGGTAGGACCTGACAGCTATGGCAGCGGCTACGACAGCCATGATGACAGCCATCCTGGCCGACCATTCCAGAAAGAGCATGTGCCCGGCATGCATGCTGAAGGTGACCAGACTGACGGCCGCGACTGCCTCACCCACGCCTGCCGCAATCTTGGGTACCGGTGATAAACAGACGCAGAAATAGAGAGCGCCCACCAGGGGTATCAGGAAGCTATCGTCCGAAGTGGCAAATGACAGACCGATGTATATCAGGGTCTCCATGATCGTGATGAGCAGGGAAAGCTGCCTGCTCCAATACAGCAGGCAGGAACACAGGAATCCGATCAGGCCGATGACCGTCTTCCAAACGGGCAAAGGAATGTTCTCGGCCCAGACTGGAGGAAACATGGGGGCGCTGACATAGAGAAGCGTATACACCAGGCTCAGCACAGGCATGACAAATCTGGTCAAGCGTTGATTGCTCAACAGCTCGAAGAGGTTGGTTGCTATGCCCTTCATCGTGCCCCCTCACGCCGCATGCCGAGGATGCCCAGGTTCATTCGCCAGTGTACTGTGCTACCACACCGGCAGGGGAACGACCTGCTGATTTGTGCACCGTGGCCCACGAAGCCAGTGATGCCGCCGAAGTCAGCAGCAGGTACACCAGCGCCCAGTGAGTCCAAGGTATGCCGATGCTGGCAGCGCCGAAGACCTTATGGAATCCGACTGCATAGGCAAAGACTGGCAGAAGGCTGGAGGTGAGGGATATCAGTACGGCGGTGGTTGCCATGATGAGCCCTTCGAGAGCGGACATGATTTCAAGTTGGTTCGGATCCGCGCCAGCGATCGAGATGAGGGACAGATCCAGGCTTCGACCATGGGCTGAGATCAGGTATCCTGCGCATACTCCAGCCAGCGTGACGACCAGCGCGGGACCCAGGAGCGTAATGAGCATGGAGAAGTCGGAGCTGCTGACATCCAGGTTGGGAGGCAGCAAGCGACTAGATTCGGCGCTGGTCTGGTAGAAGGAATCCGTCATCATCAGCAATGAAACCCCCACAACCAGCGGTATGACCGTGGAGCTGAGGCTACGCATGCGGGTACCGGCTTGCCGGCAAGCAACCAGCCACGAGGGCTTGCGGAGAACGATGAGCCTGGTCCAACCGCTGGTGACCGTGCCCAGCAGAGAAGGACCAGCCAAGCAGATTGCGGCCAGCATGAGCACGAAGCCGAAAGTGCTGCCCATGGCGATGGGCAGGATGGGTGCCGCAGTGTGCAAACGGACCAGTTGCTCATCAGGGATGGTCCGCGCTTGCATAATCGGCATCAGCATGACTGTCGATGCTGCCAACAAACACAAAATAGCGGCGATACGACGAACCAGACCCGCTGCTTTTGGAGGGCTGATTGCGGCCCGCAGTGATTCCACGGGACTGATCTTACTGATGGTTCGGATGGTCAGCAGCGTGCCGATCAAGGCCACCAATACTCCGGACGTGGCTCCTGCTGCCCAGGAAGCCAGCTGGTAGCCAGCGATGAAAGGTTGCTTGCCGATCAGGAACTGCGAAGTCTCCCAGGCATAGAGGGGGCGGACCAGCGGAAAAGAAACCACCAGCGAGACCAAGCTGGCCGCGAGCGCCAAGATGAACACGCGCAAACAGGTCAGCGAGGTCAGCTGCCAGGGTGTGGCGCCTTGCAAGGCCAGGAGGGCGAGGTTGCGCCGTCGCTGGTTGATCACTGATGAAACAACTTGCAGAACGATCAATACTGCGGCAATGAGGAGAGCTACGAAGGGGATCATCAAATTTTGGTAGGCGGTGCGGCTTTGCTCGGTCATGCCGGGGAGATCGCCCAGGTCCCTGGCTGAAGAGAGCATCATGGCAAGCAGACCGACCATGGTCTGTGTAGCAATCAGCACGAGCATGATGCCAGACCAAGCCAAGGGGGCATCTTTGAAATCTCGTAGTAGAAGTCGCATCAGATGCTCGCTTTCAGCATGGGAACCTTGTCGTCTGTTGATATGCGACCGTCACGGAGATGCACCAGTGTGTTGCAGCGGGAAGCGACTTCCGGACTGTGGGTGACCATGATTACTGCGTGGCCCGGCCGATTGGCGAAGGCAACGAGCTCATTGACGACCGCATCTCCGGTCCCCTGATCAAGGGCGCCCGTAGGCTCATCAGCGAAGATGATTTCGGGATCCGAAATCAGCGCACGGGCCAGGGCCACACGCTGCTGTTCGCCCCCTGACAGGAGGGTCACGTTGGCTTTGAACAGCCCTCTGATGCCGAGTCTGGTGAGCAGCTTGGCCGCCTGATCCTCCGGCCAGCGGGTCTTACGCAGGATGAAGGGCAGTTTGAGGTTGTCCTCCACACTCATCGAAGGCACCAAATTATAAGACTGGAAAACAAAGCCCAGGTGCGCACGCCGGAACCGTGCCGACGCTGCAGGCCCCATGGCAGAAATGCATTGACCCAGGACCTCAACCTTGCCGGAATTGACTGGTTCGAGACCCGCCAGACAGTAGAGCAAGGTTGATTTGCCGCTACCCGATGGCCCTACGATTCCGGTCATGACTCTCCAAGAGGCGGTGAACTCCACATTGTCCAGAAGAGTTATGCTCTCCCCTTTCCTGGGCGAAACCTGTTTGCACAGACCGGATGCGTGGACAGGGAAGGGCTCGTCTTGGCCGGAAGAATTGTCAATATGCTTCATCAGAGTATCCAGTATTTGCAAACGATGAATGCCAACGTGGGCCTGTAGCGCTCTGAACATACTGCGGTGCGCATTGAATCGGTAGTTTCAACGGAGCTCCCTCCCTCAGCACACTTACGAGGGCAATCGGACCGCCTCGCAGTGATGATTCTTCCAAGCCGCGTAGGGGGAATCAACGTCGGCCGCCACTTCGCCATCTACAGACGACAAGACAGAGACCGGCCACTGCGTAAAACGGGGAGGACTTCATCAGTCGAATCAGCCGGGCCGGGGCCATCAGCCCCTACCCTCCCAACACGGTCCTGGCCCGGTACGCCCGCCCTGCTTACCCATCCACGTCGCTTCATGCCAATAAAATCAATGACATACAAGAAACCCTCCCCGATGCCGAAAGGGCCATCCATCCGCACTGGCTCGGACCAGGGATGCGGAAACCATCGATCAATGAGGCAAGAATGTCCCTTTCCAAACAGTCAGAATCCCCCTTCCTGCAAGGGACCAACCTTACCGCCGTCGGCGATTACAACCGCAGTGTGGTTCTCGACACCATCCGAAAAGCCGGACAGATCAGTCGGGTAGAGGTGTCCCACCTGACCGGCCTGACCAGCCAGACGGTGACCAACATGGTCCGCAAGTTGATTGACAGTGGACTGGTCCAAGAGGAGGGAACGGTGACGGTGGGCAGGGGGAAGCCCCGCACGGCAATCAGATTGAATCCCGATGGCCGCTATGCCGTGGGAATCCATCTGGAACCGGCCAAGACCACCGTCATTCTGATCAATCTGGCCGGCCATATCATCGACAGAGACCTGCCCGACCTGCCTGACGACTCTGCCCAGGCCATAGCAGCACTGGCCTCGACGGTCTCTCTTCTGCTTGGACGCAACGGGATTCCCGGAAAGAGGATGGGGGGAATTGGCATAGCCATCCCCGGCCCAGTCGATGCAAGGCGGGGGACCGTGCTCGACCCACCCAACCTCTCCGGCTGGCGCAACGTCCGACTGGCCCACGACCTGGAATTGAGCACGGGTCTACCCGTCTTCATGGAGAAAGACGTGACTGCCGCCTGCCATGGCCAGACCTGGGCGGGCAGGGGAGAGGAAACCGGCCAGGACTTCCTATTCATGTACATGGGCCTGGGCATCGCTTTCGGGACGGTCAGGCATGGCCATGTCTACCAAGGTAGGACAGGCAACGTGGGAGAGATGGGACACATCGTCGTCGACACCTCGGGCCCTGCCTGCTGGTGTGGGCAAAGGGGGTGCGTAGCCGTCACCTGCGATCCACGCTCCCTGGTCAAACAGGCTGAGAAGGAGGGCCTCTTCCCCGCTCCTACCCACGTGCAGGACCCGCGGGCCTTCAACGATTCCGCTGACCTCCCCTTCTTGGATGAGGCCTTCAAGTCGCTCTGCCAACGGGCCCACGGTGGCGATGAGGTCTGCCGAGACCTCCTCCTGGAATCGGCAGGGCGAATCGGCAGGGCTGTGACCATCCTGACCGACCTGTGGGATATGGACACAGTGGTCTTCGGGGGTCCCTACTGGCACCTTCTGGAAGACATCTACCTGGATAGAGTGGCCCAAGTTCTCAGGCGGCGGTCCGTCCTCAGGCAGGTTCATGACTTCAAGGTCCTGTCGACCACCTTGGGGGGCGACATCGCCGCCATTGGAGCTGCCAGCGCCATATTGGACCACGATCTAACACCCGGCCCGGCCCCGGGGATGTCCGGGAGAGACCGGTCAGCGATCTGACAAGCGAATAAAAGGTGCCGTCCGGCAACCTGTCGGGCGGCACCTTTCACTCGATTCAGGACCTGTGGAACCGCAGGGTCACAATCTGGAAGGGATGGAGCTCAAGGTCGATCCCGTCCTCACCCTTGGACCGTATGGCCGGCTGGACAGCATCGCAGGGAACCTCCATGAGGCCCACTTCGTCGACGCTGGACCAATCAAAGCAGGTGGTCAGCCGAGCTCTGGAACGGGCACCGGCGGATTCATAAAGACGGACGACCAAGTCGCCCGACCTGTCCTCGGCCAGCTTGACGCTCTCGATCAGCACATCCTGCCCGTCCACTTCGACCAGGGGGTCTACCGGGTGGGCGCCTGTCAACCGCCGGACCGGGACGTTGAGCCTGTAGCCCATCCGGATGGCCCGCCTGATGTCGGTACCCACACCCAGGGCCACTGTGAAGTCGTGCTCTCCAAGGTCGGCACGGGGGTCCGGGAAGTGGGGGGCGCGCAGGAGGGAGATCTGGATGCGTGTGCCCGGCCTGCCATCCGGCAGGACAAACTGGTGGATGTCATGGCCATAGTTGGTGCAGTTGGCCAGGCTGACGCCGAAATCGCCCTCCTGGATGTGAACCCACCGCTGGGCCGCAGCCTCGAACCTGGCCTGCTCCCAGGAGGTGTTCTCGGTGACCGGCCTGGTCAGATGACCGAACTGGATCTCGTTGACAGACTCCTTGGTGTAGAGGTTGGTCGGGAAGGAAAGCTTGAGCAACCTATCGCTTTCCTTCCAATCCACGTGTGTGCGAATCACCAGGGCATCAGTGTCATCATCCAAGCTGAGCTCCTGGCTGAAGGTTGACTGGCCGATGGTCCCAGAGACGGTCACGGTCCCCTGGTCGGTCAGAGCAGTCCCCTCGACCTGGGCACCAGGCAGTTCCATGTCCTGGTAGGTCTTGTCGATATCCCAGGCATCCCAGTGGGCGGGAGCGTCGACGAAGAGGCGGAGGACGTTGGCCGGGGCAGCCGGGTCAATCACCTCACGGCCGGAGGCCCTGTCGACGGCCGAGACCACATGACCCCTGACATCGATACGGAAGGAGACACGGTCGTTTTCGAGGACCGTATCGTCGCCCTCCCTGCGTGCCTGACCACTGGCGGTACTGACGGGTGCGGCCACGGCACCGGCGCGGACACCCTCCTGGCTCAGGGGCCCTGCGTTGGCCTCCAGCTGGACCGGGCCGCTGCCGGCAAGCGCCTTGAGGGACCTGTCGATGATCTCCTCCAGCTGGGCCCAAATCTTCCTGTCGGAGCGCTGCACCTCGGCATAGACCCAGGCGATGGCCGATCCGGGAAGGATGTCGTGGAACTGGTAGAGGAGGACCTTACGCCAGATCTCCTGCAGCTCCTCGTAGGGGTAAGGAGTTCCGCAGAGGATGGCAGCCTGACTGGCCCACCATTCGGCCTGCCGCAGAAGGGACTCGCTACGCTTGTTCCCGCTCTTGGTCGCCGCCTGTGAGGTAGCCGTACCACGGTGGAGCTCCAGGTAGAGTTCACCCACCCAACGAGGCGGGTCTTTCATCTCTTCCTTGGCCTGGCGGAAGAAGGTCTCCGGTGATGTCATCAGAACCCGAGGGCCACCCTCCAGATTCTTCTGGAGCTCGGTCGCCGCCACCATCTCGCGGGTGGGCCCGCCACCGCCGTCACCCCAGCCGTAGAGGAGCAGGCTGGAAGCCCCCTTCCCCTTCTCGGTGAAGTTCTTCTCGGAGCGAGCTACATCGGCCGGGGAGGCATCGGAGTTGTACTTGTCTGCCGGCGGGAAATGGGTGAATATCTCCGTCCCGTCGATTCCCTGCCACATGAAGGAGTGGAAGGGGAAAGTGTCTGTGTCGTTCCAGGAAATCTTCTGGGTCAGGAAGTAGTCCATGCCTGCCAGGCGGGCAATCTGCGGGAAGGCGCCCGAATAGCCGAAACTGTCCGGTAGCCATGCGACGTGCGAGGTGACGCCGAACTCCTCCTGGAAGAAGCGGCCACCCTGGAGGAATTGGCGAACCAGGGACTCGCCACCTGGCAGGTTGGCATCGCTCTCAACCCACATCCCCCCGACGGGGACGAACTGGCCGGAGCGAATCTTGCGCTTGACACCCTCGTAGACATCGGGCTCGCTGTCCTTGAGCCACTGGTACTGCTGGGCCGAGGAGGCAGCAAAGATGAAGTCCGGGTACTCGTCGGCCAGCTCGACCGCATTGCTGAAGGTCCTGGCCACCTTGCGCGGGGTCTCTCTGAGGGGCCAGAGCCAGGCGGAGTCGATGTGCGCGTGGCCTACGGCATAGACGGTGTGACCCTTGGTGGCGGGTGCGCTGAGCACATCCACCAGGCACTGGCGGGCACGGCGCGCGGTGCCTGCCACATCATTGGGGTCGATGCTGTTGAGTGCGGCCTCGATGGCATCCAGGATGTTAGCGTAACGAGTGCGAGTGGGGTCCACCTCGTGCAGGAGACCCTCGAGGACCTTAAGTTCTTGGATCAGGTTCCAGACCTGGAGGTCAAGCAGGCCCAGCTCCAGCCGCTGCAGACGGTAGATGCCCTGCTCTTTGCCCACCCCCTCGTTGCCCAGCTCGGTCGGGTGGAAGGACCCACCGTTGGAGATCTGGGGGTTAGATGCAGCCTCAATGTAGAACTCGCAGGGCTGGCCTGGTTCGGGCACCGGCACCCACCCGTTGAAGGGCTCCACGGCCTTGATCACGGTCCCGTCCGGGCGACGGACCAGGCCTTCGGCCTGGAAGCCGGGACCTAGTCCGACCCTGCCCAGATCGACGACCAGCTCGGGGCGGGTATCCGCCTCGTTGGCCCACTCAGCCGGCACCTGGCCGGTCACGTGAAGCCACCAGGTGTCCCAGGCCGTTCCCCACGGGTCCCCGACCGACATGGGCCGGTATTCGGCCTGCTTGGCCGTCTGGAAGTCGACGGGTTCGCCGGCGACATCCCAGGACTCGATTGAAACAGGACAGGTGTGACGGTACAGGGCGTTCTGCAGGTGCTGGCCCAGAAGCCTGTCCAGCCTCCACAAGACCTTTTCCTCACGCGTGAATCCCAATGTTCAACCTCCTCGTTGGCGGGTCCCAGAAGACCCCGCACGTACATTGTCTTTTGCAACCTGTGCAAAAGTTAGTTTAGTTTACTTCTTTGTCGGTTGCCACCGCCTGCGCCGCATTCCGCACACCTTTTTCTGCCATCATCACAAATCTTTCCCTGGTGGTTGTGAATTTGTCTACTTCCTTGCGGTTAGACGGCTGGGAGGATGACTTCCCATCATGCCCCCCTACGAGGTTACCCGGCCGACCGATGACGACACCCTGCCCTCACAGATTCCGCTGTGAGGGGCACGCTCCCGGCGCCGGTCCTCGCCGCGCAACCGTCTTTTCATCCCTTCACACCGCCGGCCAGGGAGTATGTCCCCAGGAAGCGGTTGGCGATGACATACATGATCACCACTGGGAGGGAATAGATCAGGGAAAAGGCGGCCAACTGGCCGTAGATGATCATCCCATGCTGGCCGAAGAAGGAGTATATGGTCACTGAGGCCGGCTGCTTGCTGGGCGACAAGAGGAGCATGTAGGGGACGAAGAAGTTCCCCCAGGTCCCCATCAGTATGAAGATGCTGACAGCTGCCAGCCCCGGCTTCATCAGCGGAACCACCACCAGTCGCAGGGACTTAAGCATGCTGGCCCCATCCACCCAGGCGGCCTCCTCCAACTCGACCGGGACCGAGTCCATGAAGTTTTTGGTCATCCAGATGGCCATGGGGAGCGAGGATGCCGCCAGGAAGAGTATGGTCCCCGTCATTGAATCCAGGAGGTGAAGCATGACGAAGAGGGAGTAGACCGGGACCATCAGGCAGGTGATCGGCAGGCAGGTGCCGAAGAGGATGGTGTAGAGGAAAGGCTTGTTGAACTTGGACCGGTACCGGGAGAGGGGGTAAGCGCACAGAACGGCACAGGCCAGCACGATCACCGTGACCACGGCCGAGATCAGAAAGCTGTTCCACAGGGGAAGGAAGGTCTGGTCCTTGGTCATGATGGCTGCAAAGTTCTTCAGAGTCCAATGCCGGGGAATCTTGGTCTGGAAGGTGGCTTCCCCGTCGAAGGCAGCGAAGAAGAGCCAGAGGAGGGGAAGGATGAAGGCCACGAAGACGACCCCCATGGCTATGTAGGACAGCCAGGCGGACAGGCCATGCCTGGTGGGCGAGGTGGGGGTGTTCAGCCTCCCCCTATGCCCGACTGTGCGGGCCGGGCGCCGGCTTGCAACAGGTTGTCTGATTGCTTCACTCATTGGTTACCCCTTTCTCGTCCTTAAGAGCGTTGACATAGACGATGCCGAAAATCGCACCGATGAAGAGCATGACCACGGCGATGGCGCACCCGTAGCCGATGTCGCCGAATTTGAAGGCCACCTTGTAGGCGAAGACTGGCAGTGTGGTGCTCTTGTCTCCGGGCCCGCCGGAGGTCATGACGAAGATCAGAGTGAAGGCAGACATGGTCTGCAGGGTGATCAGCATGAGGTTGGTCACTATGGTCTGCTTGATAACGGGAACAGTGATATGGATGAAGACCTGCCAGGCGTTGGCACCGTCGACCACGGCGGCCTCGGTCAGGGACCGGTCCACCTCACCGATGGCGGCCTGGTAGTTCATCATGGAAAAGGCCGTACCCCTCCAGATGTTGGCCAATATGACCGCGAACATGGGAAAGAGGTAGAGCCATTCCGACCCATGAACCCCAAAAAGGGAGAGGATCTGATTGAGGGTACCCTCTTTGGAGAAGAAGGCGTAGCAGGCGAACCCGGCAACCATCTCCGGCATGACCCAGGCGGCCACGACGGCTGTGGAGACGAACTTGCCGGCGATTTTGTTGGCCCTCTGTAGGAGAACCGCCAAGGCTAGACCCAGAAAGTTTTGAGCGATTATGGCGCTGACCACGACGAAGATCACAGTCAGCCATACGGATCTGGGGAAACTTGGATCGGTGAAGAGGTGTGAATAATTCTTCATGCCGACGAAGGCGGGCGCTGTGGCGGTGGGCCCACTCAGGGAGACATTGGTCAGTGACCCGTAGAAGGCCCAGATGATGGGACCGAGCATGAAGACGGCCATGAGGACTATGGCGGGCAGGACCGTCCAGTACCGTTTTGCAGTATGCATTATGGCATTTCCTTTCCAGGACGGGAGGTCGGGCGCAGGGCCAGGAAGCAGGCCGCGCCCGACCGATCACCAGGTCCTATTCCCTGGTGGCAACCTTGTCCTGGCCGACGATGCCTGTTACCGCTTGGTCGTAGGCCTTGGCGGCCTCGTCTACCGACATTCCACCGGTCACCACCTGCTCCGTGGCCTTCTGGATTTCAGCCGAGACCTTGGGGTACTCGCTCACGCTGGGGCGGACATGGGTGTAATCCAGGGCCTTGGTAGTGATCTCCGTGAAGGCGTTGGTGGCCAGATACTTGGGATCCTTGGCCACGTCGGACCTGACCGCGATCTTGGACTCCTTGATGTCCTTCTCCAATGAAAACTCCCTGTTGCCTAGGAGCTTGATGAACTCGAAAGCGAGCTCCGGGTTCTTGGACTTGCCGCCAACAGCCAGGGTCCACCCGCCGGAAGAGGTGACGTATTCTGGTTTCGCACCGGTCTTGCTAGGGAAGAGGGCAGCCCCCAAAGTCTTTTCGTAATCCGGCCACTCCTTGGACCCGCCTTTAATCCATGTGGAGGGCAGCCAGCTGCCGTCCAAGGTAAAGCCGATCTTGTCATTGGGAAGCCAATCCATACTGATCGTCCCGCCGATATTCACATCCTGCGCCTGGGCCGGAGTGGGGGCATAGCCCTTGTCATATATGGTCTTGAGGAAGTTCAGCGAATCCTTGAACCCTTGGGAACCGATGGTCCACTTCCCCGTCTTGACGTCCATCAGGGCCTTGTTTCCCTGCTTGGTTCCGTAGAGCAATTGATAGAAGCTCTGCATGGATGTCCCCTCGCCGATGGCCGTCCCGGCGAACATGTTCATGGGGACCACACCCGGCACCTTGGCCTTGATCGTAGCCGCTGTGTCCAGCAGGTCCTGCCAGGTGTGCGGCTGCCAGGGGATAGGAATACCCGCCTTTTCGAAGACGTGCTTGTTGTACCAGATGACCCTGGTGTCAGTGTCGGCGGGGACCCCGTAGACACCGTCACGGCCTGTGCCGATCTTCTTGGCGCTCTCGATGTAGTACTTGTTCCAGTCCTCCCACTTGTCCACGAAGGGCTTGATGTTGTAGAGGTAGCCGGCATCGGCATCGGCCTGCAGACTGTCAGAATCCTGGTAGAGGACATCCGGTGCGGTCGCAGGCGACCGCTGTGACAGGGAGAGCTTGGTCTTGTAATCGGATTCCTGCGCCGAAATAGGCTGCAGGTCGACCTTCTTGCCCGGGTGCTCCTTTTCGAATATCTTCTTTGCCTTTTTTACCTGTGTATCAAACTGAGTGAACTGATCAGTCTTCTGATAGATGACTTTTATGGAGTCACCCCCCCCCCCGCGGAAGAGGACGACCCACCACAGGCGGACAAACAGAGCGACACAACTACCGCCAAAGCTGTCAGACCCAGCGACTTCTTCATTTTCTTGCCCATCTTGCTCCTTTGCACTTGTACGGCCCTACCTTGGAATATGGCATCTTCGACTTCTTATCCTTCGGTAGGACCGATTTAATCAATTTAAATGATTTATTTGGAGATTGCAAGTCTCCCTCACCCCGTCAGGGGTGAGTCTCAACCTGGCCCTCTCCCACCAGTACCCTTACCGCCCAATCGCATGGATTAGCAGCTTTCCTGGCGGTTGAGACCCCTGTGATCACCTTCTCCGTGGCCTTCTGGCTTTCGACGAAGGAGGCCTTTAGATAGACAGTCACGCTGGGGCCGAAACGGGCGAACCCGAGCGAGTCAGTTATCTGTCGGATGAAGGAGTAGCCGCCAGACAGGCGGGATCCTTAGCTATGCTCGACCTATTTTATCAATTCGATTGATTTATTGGTCAAGCACAAGACGTTTCACATACGCCCGTACGTTGGGACCCGGTTGCCATGACGGTCCTCAGCGGGGCAGGCAGCCGGAAGCCTATAATCCCGGCCCCTGCTCCACTTGCCTAGCGGATGATCCAGTAGCGTTCGGTTAGCTTGCCCTGGCTGTTCCCCCGAATATCCTCGGCGGTCCCGCCCCCGACAGTCGGCGATCCAGTAACGCTCCGCCTGGTCCAGGGAGGCGTAAATCCTCCAACCACCGACACCGGCCAGCTCATCGCCTGCTTCCCTCGCGGATCAGGCAGGTGTCCAGGGCCACGGGACCACGTGACCTGGTCACACTGACCTCCAGGTGGCTGGTGGTCAGCGGGCCGACCTGTGCGAAGTGCTGATACCCAACGGCCCCTACTTCTGCCACCTGGCGGAGTTCACCGTCAAGTTTGGCACTGATGACGACCTGCTCCACCCGCTGGCCGACCTCGATGTGCTCGCGAAGGACGAGTCCATCCACCTGTCGGGGGCGGTCGAAATCAATGGTAACGGTGGGATGCTCATCATCCGCATCTGCCAACCACCAGCCGGAGTCCACACCGGTGGACAGAAGGGCCTGTGGGTCACTCCCGCAGGCATTGGAGGAGACGGACACATTGGCACCCTCGGTGACGGCCCCCTGCCAGAATTCCCGGATCCTGCGGCCCAGACCGGTCAGGGAATCCACGTCGGGCTGGCTGATCTTCCCCTGGGCGTTCGGCGGCACATTGAGCAGGAGATTGGCGTTCCCGCCGACAGTGTTGGACCAGATGTCGAAAAGTTCGTCAGTTGTGCGCACCTTGTCGTCCTCACTGGCATGGTGGAACCAGCCAGGCCGGATGGAGGTGTCAACCTCGGCCGGGTACCAGACCAGAGGGCCGCCGTACTGCTCAAGGACCTTGCGGCTGCCCAGGTCCTCATCTTCAGAGCGCTTGGACCAACCGGGGTTGGCGCGTTGGTCCACTTCCCCCTTGCCCATCTTCCACTCTGCATGGCGGAGTGGGGCTGGAACCACGCTCCACTCGTTTTCGCGTGCCTTGCCGGCCTCGTTGCCACACCAGCGGACATCAGGCCCGCAGATACTGATGACCGCTTCCGGCTGAAGGGCCCTGATCACGTTGAAGTAGCGTTGCCAGTCATAGGCCTGGGTCTTGCCGTTGGGCCCCTCACCATTGGCCCCATCCATCCAGACACTGAAGATGGGTCCGTAGTGGGTAAGGAGTTCTATCAGCTGGTTGACATAGTAGTCGTCATAGGCCTTGCCCTGCCCGTAAGCGGCCTCGGTCCTGTCCCAGGGGGACAGGTAGACACCGAATTTGAGTCCGTGACGGCGGGCAGCCTGGGAGACCTCGCGGACCACATCGCCCTTCCCCTCCTTCCAGGGAGAGCTGGCCACACTGTGCTTGGTGTAGGCACTGGGCCAGAGGCAGAAGCCGTCGTGGTGCTTGCAGGTGAGGATCACCCCCGTCATGCCAGCGGCTTTAAAGGTCTCCATCCACTGGTCGCAGTCCAGGTCCGCGGGGTTGAAGAGGGCGGGATCCTCGTGGCCCAGGCCCCATTCGCGGTCGGTCATCGTGTTCATGCCAAAGTGCATGAAAGCATACATCTCCATGCGCTGCCAATCGAGCTGACGGCGGGATGGCTTGATATTGGCGAGATAATCCAGATTCATCGGAATCCTTCCTTGGAATTCGTCTTGTCGGTGGGTTGCCTGGGTCTGCGGTCTCCTGGCTGGTCTTTGCACTTCTTTGTCCGAGTCTGCTCATACTCCATCGGGCAGCCGAGACCCAATTAATTAACTTACCTCACAATTACTACGAAAGGAATTGACACGCATGAAGCATGAATCGGAGGGGACGCCATCGGCTTCCCCTCGGAAGGATGCTCACAACTGCTGACGATGCAAATCGTTGGCTGTCCGCAGGACCTTGGGAGACAAGAAGGTCTCAGGATTGTCCACAGGAGCCGAGGTGATGTGCCAGACGACCGACTCCCCGGGAAGGAGGGTAGCCATGCCGCCGTCGATTGAGGCAGCAGAGTCCACCTTGTCCACCATGCAGAAGACGTCACGGGCATATGTCCGAGCGGTCAGGGTCAGTCGGTAGCCGCGATCTTCTGCCTCAATAGAGGCTTCGAGGGGGTCGGGCCGGAGGGCCTGGTCGACAACCTCAGCCGGATTGTAAATGGCCCTAGCAAAACCTGGTTGGTCGGAATTGGCCACGAGGATCTCCTGGGCAGGGTCGCCAAAGGTAGCCACGGCGGCCTCCAGAACCACCTGGGCCTGTCCCCCTGCCGGTATAGAGACCCGGGCGATTTGATCGGCCAGAACGGTTCCGTCCAAGCGGCGGCGCTCCACCCGCCACTGGCCCTCCCAGGCCTGACGGGTGTCATTGACCATGACCAGGGCCAGCTGGTCGGGGGCGACAGGCATGCCAGCCCAACTGTGCTCAGCCCGGTATTCCTCTGAGACCTCGGGCTGTATGGAGGCCAGGCGAGGAGCGAAGAAATCGCGCGAGGCGAACCAGAGGGGCTTGCGATGCCCGTCATAGTCCACCGCCGCCCAGGAGATCACCGGCCAGTCGTCATTGAGCTGCCAGACCAGGGTGCCGGCATTCACCGGCTCCAGCGAGCGCATGTACTCCACCCCGAATCGGATGGCCTGTGCCTGCTGCAACTGACAGGCCCAGTGCCAGTCCTCAATGTCCTCCCAGCGGTCACTGGGAATCAGCCAGGAATGTGGCCCATCCGAACGATGACCGTTGACCACGCCGCCGTAGCTGATGTCATAGAAGTCACCCGGAGTCAGGTGGGAACGCATGCCCCTGGAGAGCTTGATGTTGCCATCGATGGCCTTCTGATGGACCAGCATCTGGGTGCCGAAGGGGTCCAAGGGGCTGTCATGCACCACCCGGGTCAGGGTGCTCCAGGCAGGAGGCGCCTGGTATCCGAACTCGTCGGCGAAGCGGGGCTTGTAATCCCTGTAGGCCCTGTAGTCCTTGTTGTTCCACACATCCCAGATGTGCACGGTCCCGTCGTTGTCCTTGTTGGGCGAGGTGTACTTGGTGAAACTCATCGGGGAACTCGGCAGGTAGATTCTGGTCGGATCCAGCTGTGCGAACAGACGGGGGAAAAGATCGGAATAGTATCCATCACCCCAAGGGCGTTCCCCGTAGCCGTACGCGTTGGGGGCGGCCGAGGGGTCGGCCAGAGCGTTCTTGAACCCGCCCCAGTCGGCATAGGCCGTGTAGTTCTCATTGGATCCGTTCCATACGACCAGGCTGGGGTGCGGGGATAGCCGACCGATCTGCTCCCGGGCCTCTGCCTCAACCTCTGACCAGTTATCCGGGT
Source organism: Bifidobacterium sp. JNUCC 75 (assembly GCF_054819865.1). Lineage (NCBI taxonomy): Bacteria > Bacillati > Actinomycetota > Actinomycetes > Bifidobacteriales > Bifidobacteriaceae > Bifidobacterium > Bifidobacterium sp. JNUCC 75. The sequence continues at coordinate 992,576 of NZ_JBTHIF010000001.1, forward strand.
CCTCCGGGTAGGCGGCGCAGGCGAACATGAAGTCCTGCCAGACCATCACCCCGTTCTCGTCCGCCATGTCATAGAAATCATCGGACTCGTAGTATCCACCTCCCCAGATCCTGACCATGTTGGAATTGGACTCGACCAGGTCCTCCATCCGGCGTTGGTAGCGATCCCTGTTCATCCGGGTGATGAAGGCATCGTCGGGAATCCAGTTGTAACCGTGGGCATGCACCGGTACTCCGTTGACGGATATGCGGAAGGGACGGCCGTTCTCGTCGGCCGCTGTGTCCACACTGACCGTGCGGAAACCCACCCGGCCTGTCCACATGGCCTGGGGACGGGATTCATGGGACCCGGCGGCCGCCTCCTCCTGACCTGCCGTGACATCAACCGTGTAGAGGGGGTGGTCACCATAGCCCAGGGGCCACCAGAGCTGCACATCCGGCACCCTGAGGACCAGGCGGACTGTGTCCGCGCCGGCACGGAGGTAGGAGCACGCCTGGACGTCGGCTCCGTTGCCACCGAGATGGACCCGCACGGGTATCCCACCAGACTGGGTGCCAGGCCGGGCCGTCTCATCGATGCCGGATCTGCCTCGACCACCGGCGCGTTCCAAATCCACATCCACGGTGAGCAGGCCCTCGCCCCGGTCGTCGACATCTACCAGCGGGCGAACCTGGGCAATTCTGACACCGGACCAGGAATCAATGCCTATGGGTTGCCAGATTCCAGCATTGGCCACGTCGATTCCCCAGTCCCATCCGAAGGACGAGGCCGCTTTCCGGAGCTGGTTGAAGGGGTGGTTGTCATGAGGGTAATAACCCAGAATCGCCTGCCGCCTCTCCCCCTCGCGGACAGGAGAGGTGAAGGAGACGACCAGCGTGTTTCCCCCCTCCTTGAGTAGATCGCGCACATCCCACCGGTAGGAGCGGTAGGCGTTCTGGGTGCTGCCAACCGGTCGGCCGTTGAGTTCCAGTGCGGCTACCGTATCCAGCCCGTAGGCCACCAGGTCGTGACGCTGCGAACCGTCGTCATGCCAGTCGAACCGGCAGGTGAACCGCCAATCCACATCGCCGATCCACTGTTGGGCCTGTTCGTTGTCCCCGTCATAGGGGTCACCGATCAGGCCTGCACGGAGGAGGTCCATGGTTGCCTCCCCAGGTACTCGGGCCTCGACCCCATTGGCCAGGCGATCGCGGAGATCCTCTGGCGCCGCTTGGGGGTTGAGGGCTGTCATGGTCCAAGTCCCGTCAAGAGGGGTGAATGTGGATGGGTGATGTGTGAGCATGGTGCTTGTCTTCCTTGTCTTGCGCTCCGTCGGCAGAGGCTTCAACCTTTCCCCGAAGTCCCGTGATGGTCATTCAACGCGGTGTACTCCTGCACCACACTAGCAAAGGGACGGGCCGAACTTCAGGCAGCGACGAGTCTGGCAATCGGGAGGGTCAGCCGTCAGATACCAGGCCCGATGGGGTCATCCGGTGGACAGGCCGTCACGATGTGCCGTCGGCCAAGTATGAGGTATACTGTGCCATGTTGCCCCTCTGGCTCAATGGTTAGAGCAGCGTCCTTTTAAGTCGTGGGTTGTGGGTTCGAATCCCACGGGGGGCACTTCGGATTGCCGATTATTTAATACCAGTTACTAGGTTCCGTAAAAGATCGATCCCACAAGAACACGAGCTCTGATTCAATGCCCAGGTATCACAACCCTGACACAGCAACCATTAGGGCCATCCGCCTGCGCAATAGTAGGCAAGGCTTCGTATGCATAGCCTTGATCCATTTGCTGAAGCTCAGTATCTGCCGCGCCTGCCCAGCACCTGATCGTGGGATCCCAGTCGCAGTATATAGGCGGCATCGCCCTCCCTATGCCACACCAGCAGCAAATCTCCAGCATTGCCTATATGGCATTCATATACTGCTGCATAACCCTGCAGTATATGCATTCGATGACGCGCCTCCAAAGTACGAAGCGATGCTTCGGAATTCTCTGCTATCAGATCTAGCACCTCCTCGACCGGCTCTAATGGGACGTGCTTGCGAGCCATGCGCTTCAAATCCCTCGCGAAAGCACCGGTGGGAACCAGCGCAAGCCTCATCGGTCCACGCCAGCAGTTGCCAGCACGCCATCCACCAGGTCCTTTCCTGTGACATACCCCTTAGTCTTCCCCCTCATCGCTAGAAGGCGCGATTCCTCCAAGGCTTCTTCGGTTTCGACAGGTAGGCCCAAGCTGAAGTCCAAGGGCACCCGCTGCTCCCGAATAATCTGCTTGTAAAAGGCTCTGGTGACCGTAGTCATATCCAGACCAAGCTCCTTCACGATATGATCCACCTGTTGCTTGTCTGCATCGGATATACGCACCGTAACCTGAGACATCTTCTCCATCTGAGCCCACCTTCCTTGTTATCTACAATTTTGTATTAAAGTGCAAAATTACAGCAGATTTCCTACTTTAATGCAAAATTACAGTGCATGGTAAGGCATCAATGTGCATTGGCTCATACTTGGCGATGTTCTTGCCAAGCTCGGCCCATACAATTAGTGATTACAGCTTTGAATCAGATTCAAACATGCACAAAACCCTTTTTCCTATGCAGATATGACTAGGCCCGATTCAACTGCTGCAAACACAAGTGAAGAAAGCCGGGCGCCATTCATATCCCATATGACCATATTCTTCAGGGTTATCGGCACAGACTGACATACAGAAAAGTGAATCGGATTGGGAAAATGTAGCAGGCTATCATCACCAGAGATTACGTGCTCTGCTATGCCTATACTCATTGGTCTTTAGTCAAAGTCCTCTTTTAGCTACTTACGCTAACGAGCGTATAGCTTTTTCAGATCTTTGGAAATCAGTTTGAGCAGACGCTAGGCCAAGTGCATGAAATCCCTTACTTCCGCCATTCATTATCAATAGCACCTTACTAGGTCTCAGGTATATTAAAATCTGTGACAGTTCGCTTTTGGAAGCGTTCTCCAGAAAGCCGTTGTGCACATGTAGATAATCTTGATTAATCAAGTCACATGTTGTGCCGATTGTTTCCAAGATTATTATGCTCATGTGGATGTCTTGGCAGATATGTCGCCAAAGGAGTGAAGTCATGTCGGTTCCCGATCAATTGGTGATCCTTGGAAAAGGTTTCGATCTTCAGTGCGGGTTAGCTTCATCCTTTGGGGACTTTGAGAAACCTCGAAAAGGTCTGATCGAAGATCTCATAGAGAAACATTCCACAAATCAGAATGGGGCAGACACATCAGAGAAGCTTGTCACATACCCCGATGACCGTCAAGAACGGCAAGAAGCATCCTTAGCTGCAGATATCTGGGCTGCTGGAATAACCGTCTGGGATCTGATTCTCATTGCGGATGAACAAATACGAACCTGGTATGACGTAGAAGCCTGTATCAGAGACTGGCTTCTGAAGCATCCGGGAAAAAAGCAACCTCGCAACCAGAACAATTTGTATGCTGTCAAATATCAATATTCCCGGTACCAGAAAGCACTAACACCTGGACCGCAAGATAACCCTTACGAAATTGAACTCATACAGAACTATAGAGGCGATGGCTACTTCAGCAAAATGTCCACGAACGAGCAGGTCTCTAAATTACTGCTCAAGTGGTATGCATGCAGTTCCGATGCCAATTCGATCATGAGAGTCATGATGCAGGAACTCCATCGCTTGGAATCAGCCTTCTCAAGCTATATGAAAAATGAGGCAGACGGCAATGAAAATTACCTTAGCCGTGCATGCCTTTTGCTAGAGAAACTCATGAACGATCAGCTAAGTGATTATAATACTTTGCTGACTAATAACACATACAAAATAGGCGAGGACATCTCATTCGGAAGCTCTTTCAATAATGTGAGAATACTGGATTTCAATTACACCGATCCTATCTATGGTATCGAAATCGCACCTACCCTCATCAATATCCACGGAAATATACATGGCGGGGATATCATTTTCGGCATCGACAGCAACAGCGTCGACACCGATGACTCAAATTACCCAGGTCTTGTCAAGTTCACCAAGACCTATAGGCTCATGGCACTTGGCAAAGGCAACAAGACCAAACTAGTCCATCCCCATGTAAGCGGGCAACCAGGCAGTGAAACCAGCATCATCAAGTTCTTCGGCCATTCCCTTGGTGATCCCGATTACTCATACTTCCAAGCTATTTTCGACGAGGTGGATCTCTACGGAAGTGATACCCGGCTGGTCTTCTATTACAACCAGAAGCGCCTGAACGAAAATAAGGATGACAAGAAAAGTAAGAACGCGACAAGTGAAAACGCTCAGGAAGAGATGTTTGAGAAGGTCAACCGCCTCATCACCACATATGGTCAGACGCTAGACAACAAGGACCACGGCCGTAACCTCATGCACAAGCTTCTCCTGGAAAACAGGCTACAGGTCGTCCAGGCCCCAGTCTGACAATGGTTCCTTTTTCTGAAGCAGCCCACATGACTGTCAGGATATGGTCCCAGCCTGACTCTGCACTCTTCATTACCTAGTGCCAAGCATATATGATGACCCAGTCGGCACTGAACTCAGCTGCACTCACCTCTTAGCAACAGCAGTCTTGCGACCACACAGCTGATTGAGCATAGCCACACTGCTTCAAGGAATTTGACCGATTGCCATCCCATCAGCACTTTCCTGGATGCCTTCAAACAACAGTAAATATGCGACTACAACGTAAGGTAGAGTGCCCGATAATTAAACTCCGGCCTATTTTTAATCTGCAGCAGAAGTATTGGTCTTACAGACCAGGGATGACGTGCTGTAATCAAAGGAATTCTGGCCGCATCTTTCCTGCTCAGATTAGGCTCTTATACTCGCCTCCACCGGCAGGTCTTTTGCAATCCTGAACGTATAGATTCCATTCTTCCAATCAGCGAGATTGCCTACCACGTAGACACGGCACTTGGCTCGCGACACAGCGACGTTAAGCAGATTAGACGGACCCGTTAACCCATGAACGAGAGCCTTCTCCACGCTTGCTGGCTTTGTTTACAAGGACCATGAAGACCACGTCGGCTTTCCGCCCCTGGGGTGTGTACGGTTCCGGCCTGGCTTGATGCCAGCCGGTTTGCTTCGCCGCTGTTGCAAACAGTACATTGGTGCAAGGCATCCGTAATGGCTGTACGAAAGATGAAGTAGGACGCAACTGTGCCCTCGCTTAATGCGGCGAGAGCAAGTGCAGTCGCCGCATCAGGAAGAAGCGATGTTATGCCCGTACCCGTCTGACTGCCCAGTTGAATAGTTTGCGCAGCTCCGAGGCCACAAGGACCAGGGAGGCCAGGCCGATGCATTCCAGCCAGGCCTGGGGTTGGAGGGGAACGGTGCCGAAGGCCTCGCCCAGGAAGGGCACGTAGATCACCAGTAGCTGCAGCAGGATGGAGATGCCGATGGCGCCCCAGAGCCAGGGGTTGCTGAAGAGCCCCTGGAAGGCCGACTTGCGGGAGGAGCGGGAGGCCAGTGCGTTGAAGAGCTGGGCGAAGACCAGGATGGTGAAGCCCACGGTCCGCGCCTCCCTGATCTGCGCCTCGTGACCGATCGCCTGGACGGACCTGTCGGTGAAGAGGCCGCCGCTCAGATGCATGTCCATGCCGATCAGGGTGACCACGGCCATGATCAGGCCTATGTAGATGATGTCAACCCACATGTCCCGGTCGATCACCCGGTCGTTGATGGATCGGGGCGGGCGATCCATCAGATCATCGGTCTGCGGGTCCACACCCATGGCCAGCGCGGGGGCCGCATCGGTCAGAAGGTTGATCCAGAGCAGCTGGGTGGCCAGCAGCGGCACGGTGACACCCGCCATACCGGGCTGCGATATGCCCAGAAGACCAGCGAAGACCACACCGCCGAAGACCGTGAAGACCTCGCCCATGTTCGAGCTGAGCAGGTAGCGCAAGAACTTGCGTATGTTGTCGAATATGCCCCGGCCCTCCCGCACGGCTCGGACGATGGTGGCGAAATTGTCGTCCGCCAGGATCATCTTGGCCGATTCCTTGGTGACCTCGGTCCCGGTGATGCCCATGGCCACGCCGATGTCCGCGGTCTTGACAGCGGGGGCGTCATTGACACCGTCGCCGGTCATGGCCACAACATTGCCCTGGTCCTGAAGCGATTTAACGATCTTCAGCTTGTGCTCTGGAGCCACACGTGCGTAGACGGAGACCTTGGAGGTGGTCTCCCGAAGCTGATCCGAGTCCATGGCATCCAGCTGCTCGCCGGTGCAGGCGGGCTGGCCGGGCTTGATGATTCCCAGGTCACCCGCGATTCTGGCCGCAGTGAGCGGATGGTCGCCGGTGATCATGATCGTTCTGATGCCGGCCTTGTGAGCCTGAGCCACCGCATGGCGAACCTCGGTGCGCGGCGGATCGATGATGCCGACCATGCCCGTCCAGATCAGATTGTTCTCCAGTCGGGTACTTTCCTGGATCACCTTGTCAGCAGATAGGCGGACCGCTGGAGCATGCTGAGACATCCGAGACAACTGAGACAACTGGTCCTTCTTCTGATCTGTCTCAACCGTCCTTGACAGCTCCTCCTCCTCATCGACTTCGGTCAGGGATGACAGCTCCTGGTTGGACACAGGCCGGAAGGCCTGCCCCAGAGTTCTATAGGCATCCGCCGAAAGACTGCTGACCTGGGCAAGTATCCTCTCCCGATCGGCACTAGTCATAGGCCTGACCTGGCCGCCATCGAGAATCCGGTCACATCGGCCAAGCAGCACGTCGGGAGCGCCCTTGCAGAAGAGGCGTGATTGCCCTCCTTCGCCCCCATCATTCGGGGCGGCCAGGACCGACATGAGCTTGCGCTCCGATGTGAAGGGAATCTCGGCCAGACGGCGGTAACCATTAGCCTTGGCATCGGAACCGACTTTGCGCGCGGCGACAATCAGCGAGACCTCCGTGGGATCACCGACGATCTGCCAGTGACCCTGTCCGGATCCGGACTGGGCTTGGGAATCAGGTTCGACCTCGTCCACCTGCCAGTGAAGGTCTCCGTCGTTGGCGATGGTCCCGACCATCAGGGTCTCTTCAACCGCCTCAGCCAGAGATGAATCGATGGCGTCCGTCAGCTGTTGGTCATCTGACCCACTGGCCTCGACCGGCTGCATGGCTCCCTCCGGAGCGTACCCGGTGCCAGTGAGTCGCACCTGCCCCGAGGGGACAACCACCCGCTCAACGGTCATCTCATTGCGTGTAAGAGTTCCTGTCTTGTCGGAGCAGATGACCGATGCAGAGCCCAGCGTCTCAACCGAGCTGAGCTTCTTGACGATGGCATGATGCTTGGCCATGCGCTGCACACCCAGGGCAAGGACCACGGTCAGGATGGCAGTCAGCCCCTCAGGCACGGCGGCCACGGCCAGGGAGACGGCCATGAGCAGGGAGTCAATCAGGTCCTGGGTTGTCTGGAAGCCTTCCATCAGGGCCAGAGCAGCCAGAACCAGAACGGCTATCAGACAGACGGCCAGACCGAGAAGCTTGGAGACCCTGGCCATCTCCTTTTGCAGGGGCGTGGGCTCCTCCTGGGTATCAGCCAGCATGCCGGCGATTTTCCCGACCTGGGTGTCCATGCCGGTGGAGGTGACGATCATACGCCCGGTGCCCTGGGTCACCGCAGTGCCATTGAAGACCATGTTGGTCCTGTCGCCCAGAGCCTTGGGCTGGTCAAGCCGACCGGGCCGCTTGCCCACCGGCAGTGACTCACCGGTCAGCGATGCCTCGGCAACACGCAGGCCCGCTGCCTGGAACAGTCTTCCGTCGGCGCCGACCGAATCGCCCTCAGCCAGAACCACTACGTCACCGGGGACGATTCTGCTGGTCTCCAGGCTAACCACCCGGCCGCCTCGCAGCACCGAGGCGTGCGGGGCCGTCATGCTCGCCAGAGCATCCACAGCCCGCTCGGCCTTAGCCTCCTGAGCATACCCCAGGGCGGCATTAAGGATGAGGATGATCATGATGACGATGGCGTCGAAGGGCAGAGGTTCGCCACCTCCCGATGCCGGGTGCGAGCGCTCCACCACCCATGCCACCAACGAAATGGCTGTGGCTACCAAGAGCAGATAGACCAGGGGATCCTTGAATTGTTGAAGGAACTTCCTCCACGCGGGAACGGGAGGCGCCCCAGCAAGCTCGTTGGGGCCGAATAGTTCCAGTCGACGAGCTGCTTCGGCCTCGGCCAGACCCTGGTTGGGATCCACGTTCAGAGCAAGGGCAATCTGATCGATATCTGCTGTAGAAGGGTCCTTGAGGACGGGGTCATTTGCGGCGAGCCTCTGCTCAGAGTCCTGCCCTGTAGCCGGAATCATGCCTGTATCTGTTGATTGTTCATGCTTGGAGTCGCTGGTCAACCCAGTCATGCCACTCTCCTGCTTATGCCACGGAGTAGTCAACGCTTCGGGGGCCTGTTGAAAGAAATCAGAGGCGGCCAGGCCAAAACGCTGCGTGGATGTTTACCAAGTTGAATTCACAATATACATAAATACAACCGAAGTCGTCAAGGTCTTTGCTCAAAGACAAAGCAACAGCAATTCCTCTACCGATACACATGAACCGAACTGAACTCGGCTTTAAATACCTCAATCCCTTATTCGCGTCATCTGTTCTCGTTCACTGTCAAATCTATTGAGTTACAGTGCAGCAGATTGAAAAACCAAGGCAGCTTCGTGAAAACTAGCTAACTACGCAAAATAACTGACCTGCAATAGAACAGTGAAGTCAGTTTTTCATACAACAAATCCAGTAGGTTCTTCATCCTAAACAACAACAGCGCAGTCCGTCACTATTAGCTCAATTCTCGGCTCCGCCCTACCGGTGGTAAACGGATAGGCGATCCGGCCTCGATCGTTGCCACTCCTCTTTCAGTTTGCGTGCATTCAGTCCCTCGGCCTAATCTTTGACCAAGCCTAGAGCAAGCAGATGCTGATGGACAAGGGCGACTCTTGTTTGCTGGCAATATTGACGATGCCGTTCCCTGGTATCTATATGGCCGAATGACAAAGCCTAATCTCATCCGAATAAGAACATGTAGTCGGCAAAAGAACCCAATGCACAATAAGGCCTGATCTTTCTGTAGCCAACTCGCGTAACCATAGTTCGTTTCTTTCTAACTATCAATTAACGAGAGTAATCGTGACCCTACAGATAGAGCAACAGGAAAAGCGCTGATTATACCAATAATGAGCGGCTAACTCGATCTTCGCGTCCATGCTCTCAACTCCCGCACTAAATTCCCGGTCCAGCGCCACCATGATGTTATACCTTCTGACGCTGCTGATGAGTATAAGCCAAGACTGGCCTACAGTCTTGGCTTATATTCTTCCTATGCCCTTTCAACCTTATCGGTTGCTCTAGTTAGACCGTCCATATCTCGCTGACGCTTAGAAACACCCGACCCAGAAGACCAAGAGTCCAATAAACGCTCACACCTACAGCTCTTTTATTTATTCTTACTCCACAAACCACACGCAGGCATTTTCTCGCAATTCCTCTTTTTGAAGCTTCTCATCGGTATCGTCACTACATAGAACGATCGTCCCGTCTATATTGAGACCAACTTTGCCTGGGCCGAAGTTCAGAAGACAATGCAACCCTGTCGAAAGTCTAATATGCAGGATTCTTGGATCACCGTCTTTCAGGATTTCCATAGTGGTAGCACCTTCTGCAACCACCCATTGACGTCGGAGAGCTAAAGCCTTTCGATACAATTCCAACGCCGAATCCTGCCTACCATCCTCTCTCTGAACCGCATAGGTCGAGAACCAACTTGGCTGGGGAAGCCAGGGTCGGGCATGCTTGGCTGAGCTGAATCCATAAGCGTTTGTCTCCGAAACTGTCCAGGGGAGTGGAACCCTGCACCCATCGCGGCCCCTGACCTTATGATTTGAACGTTCCCAGCTCGGATCCTGAATGTCCTCTTCCTTGATGTCCAAATCCTCTGGCAGGCCTAATTCGTCACCTTGATAGATGTAAGCAGTTCCCGGCAATGCAAGAATGAGCATTCCAGCTGCACGGGCTCGAGCCTGACCCACTGATTGATTGATGACCGGTCGAGTACCGGCAGAAGTTACCCATTCGACCACATCAGCGCCCTTGGGCAAAGCGAGACGCGATGCCACGCGAGGCACATCGTGATTGCCCATTACCCAGCTTGGAGAGCCGCCAACCCTACGGAAACCATTCCATGTTCGTTCAATAGCATCCTGGTACTCCTGTCTATCCCAGTCACACTTAGAAAGAGAGAAATCGAACACTGATCCGAGCTCGTCAGATCTTGCATAGTCATATACCCGATCCGTGATCGGAGTCCAAGATTCCCCCACAGCCATACGGGGTGGGTTATATTCGTTGAAGACCTTACGCCATTCTCGGTAGATATCATGCACCTCGTCACGATCAAACAAAGGATCATCTCCCTTGTCCGACAAGGGCTCCTGATTAGCAGGATCAGGCCTATCACGCAAGGGTTCGGCTAAATCCTTGGCCAAGCCATGCGACACATCAATACGGAATCCGTCAACCCCATGATCGCTCCAGAAAGCCAGCGTCTTCAGAAAGTCCTTCCTGACTTCTTCGTTGTCCCAGTTGAAATCAGGCTGTTCTTTGGTGAAAAGATGCAGATAGTACCATCCATCGCCGCACGGCTCCCAGGCACTGCCGCCGACTCCTGAAAGCCAGTTAGAGGGGGGCTGACTTCCATTGGGGCCTTTCCCCCTCCTAAAGACGAACCTCTGACGCATAGGTGAATCAGGGCCATCCTTCAAAGCTTGCTGAAACCAGGGATGCTGATTGGAACAATGGTTGGGAACGATATCCACAATCACCTTTATTCCCGAATCATGGGCATCGTGCACCAAAGCATCAAAATCCTCCATGGTCCCTAGACGCGGATCAACGTTACGATAATCTGCCACATCATAGCCTCCGTCTACTAGAGGTGAAGGATAGAAAGGAGTCAGCCATATAGCATCGACACCTAACTTGGTTAGATAGGGCAGTCCGGACCTCACTCCTTGCAAATCCCCTATTCCATCTCCGCTAGCATCGCGGAAAGACCGAGGGTAAATCTGGTAGACAGTGGCATTCTTCCACCAGTCTGGGTCCAGCATATCGTTGATCATTCATCACTCCTTTACTGAGCCTTCGAGCATCGCCCGTATAAAATATTTTTGTAGAAATATGAAGAGGATCATGGTTGGCGCCATGATGAGCAGAGAGCCTGCGTTGAGCAGAACAACATCTGTCGAATACTGTCCAACGAAACTTTGTAGAGCCCCAGCCATTGTCCGCTTGGTCGGATCATCGATAAGTACTACAGCCAGCAGGAACTGATTCCATGTTGATAGAAAAGTCAGTATTCCCAGCGAAGATATAGCAGGAATCACCAACGGCAGTTGGATGCTACGGAATATACGTAACTGTCCGGCCCCGTCAAGGCTGGCAGCTTCGATTAGATCACGGGGCATCTGGGCGAAGTAGGTTCGCATCCAGATGACTCCAAACGGCATATTCAATCCAATCATCGGCAGGATCATAGCCAGTCGCGTATTGAGCAATCCCATTGACTGGATTTCATAATACAGAGGAGTTACCAGCACCTCGAACGGCAGCGTCAGCCCTACAAAGAGAAGGGCGTATGCAATCCAACCACCTGCAACGTGCAAAGAACCTAGTGCATACCCGCCCATGGCACTGCAGATGAGAGTTACCGGAACCACAGCCACGACCAGGATCACACTGGAAATCAGCAGAGGAGTGATGTTGGCAACCTTCCAAGCAGCAGCAAAATTCTCCCAATGCGGATGGGCGGTGAACTGAATTCCATACGGCATGGAACCTTGAGGCTGCAGGGCAGCTGAAAGCATGCTGATAAAAGGCAAGACACAAAAAATAACAGTGAGCGCCAGCGTCAGATTTCCTAGAACACGGACAGATAAGGACTGTTTCATGCTGCCTCCTCCGACTTGCCCTGAACCAGCCGCTGCAAGGGTCCAACTACAAGCAGGACCAAAATCATGAGCACCACAGCCAGAGCGGAAGCCAAACCGACTTTGTTCTGCGTAAAGGCCAGCCGGTAGACCATAACGCCGGGAACCATCGTCGAATAGCCCGGACCGCCTTGAGTAGCCATAAAGACAACATCGAAACTTGCCAGCGCCGCGACCATGGTCATGGTCAAGCAGACAGCTATCTGACCACGCAGGCCAGGCAGAGTAATATGCCATAACTGACTCCACCAGCCGGCACCGTCAATGCTTGCGGCCTCATAAAGAGATTTGCTAATACTGCCGATACCCGCTGACAGCAGGACGATACAGAATCCCAGCTGCAGCCAAAACCCAATAACTCCAACGGAGTTCAGTGCTGTACGCTGATTTCCTAGCCATGCCGTGGCGTGAGAACCAAGACCCATCGCTTTAAGCATCTGATTAACGATGCCATCCTGAGCCAGCATCCAAGTCCAAGCCACACCTGCCGCGGCTCCAGGGATTACCCTGGGAAGGAACATGCAGACCTGTGCCACGGAGCTGAAGGTTCTGCTGCGAACATCTCGAATGAGCGATGCCAAAATGATACCTAAGGCAACCGGAATCAGCGCAAAGGGGATGATCAAGTAAAACGAATGAGCAATGCTGCCTCTCAGGACCGGATCGGTAAAAACACGGATGAAATTATCGAATCCAACCCATGTGCTGGCATCAACCCCATTCCAACTGTAAAAGGAGTACCAAGCAGTCTGAATGATGGGCCAAAAGACGAAAACTACATAGAAAGCGAGCCCAGGCAACAGGAAAAGCCAGCCGATGAGTGTAAGACCAGCTTTATGGCGCCTATGCTCATCTCGCTTGGCGGTGCGAACGGCATTCGAGCTATGTCGTTCCGCACCCACCTTAGCTTTGGCAGAGGTACTCACTGCATAACCTCTTGCTTATACTCATTTTGAACGTTTTGCGTAAACTGGCTGGGTGAAATACTGCCGTCCACCAGAAGCTGGAAATTAGGCACCAGCGCACTGGCCTGAAGGCCGGCAGTGGCATTATTAATGAAATCAGTAGAGTTCCCAGATTCAAACACATTCAAGTAAGAATCGAACATGCTCTTCTGCAGATTATTTTTGGCCTTGGGCACGCTCTGTCCCTTGACCGTCTTGGGGAAGTAACCGCTGACGTCAGCAATTATCTGACGGGCCTCATCGCTCTGTGTGTAATTAAGGAAGCAAGCCGCTGCATCTTTCTGGGCCGAGTTTGTCGGGATACCGAAGAAACTTCCTCCATTGGCTGCAATATTAGGCTTTTGATCCGCCGAATTGGAAGGGAATGGAACGAATTGGACATCAGCTCCCAAGGAGTCATTCATCTGATCCAGGTTCCAATTCCCGCTGGGGAAGAACACACCCTGGCCATTGGCAAATCTATTCAGCGCTGAAGAACCGTCAACAGCATTGACGTCAGTAGGCAGATACCCGCTCTTGCTCCAGCTCTGAATCCGCTCGGCAGCCTTTTTTGCTCCCTTGGTATCGAAAGTGGATCCGTCCCGCTGCAAAATCCAGTCGGTTACTGTTTTCAACGAGTCATTGTTGACCATCATAGCCTGGAAGATGAAAGAAAGACCTCCGTCTTTTCCATTAATCATCACGGGAATCTCACCGGCATCTTTAACTTTGGCCATGTCTGATTCCAAATCATCCATAGTTGTCGGCACCTTCTCGATACCAGCTTTTTTCAACAACTTGGCATTTACATACATGCCAGCCACCGAATAGGAGTTGGGAAGCGCATAGAGATTGCCCTTACCTACCTTGCCTGCTCCATCAGCACGGTACAGCTGGGTCTGCGACTGCGGAACCTTCCAACCGTATGCCTGAACGTAAGGTTCAAGAGAGATGACGTGCTTCCCCTTGACAGCAGAGTTAACATCCGTTACACGAGCAATATCTGGAGCATCCTTAGACGCAATAAGACGAGGACCGTTTTGGGATGTTACATTGTCCGGATCGTAATGCGCTTTGATTTTGATCTTCGGATATTTCTTTGTAAACCCTTTAATCAGCGCATCGTCTACAGTCTTTAGACCTGCACCATCCCAGAGTGTCAGACTGTAGCTCTTATCACCCAGATCGGTGCTGACAGAATCCGGTTCGTTGCTTCCCGCCTGCTTGTCTGAGCTCCCAGGTCCACAGGCTACGAGCGAAACCGCTAATCCGACAGACAGCAGCATCGCTGCCCCATGTTTAAAGAACGACTGCATCTTTCCTCCTGCCGTACAGATGTTCACTTCATCGATGAACTTGCACAACCGATATTATATTTGATATTGCTATATTTATAACATAATTTTTTCTAAATTACTCTCCATTTGTAATATCGGTTGCACACAGTATATAAACGCAATCCAGCTCCTGTCAAATTGTTCCCACTTTTTCCTATGCCGCACTAGCTTCTCCACCTTCTTTGTCGAATCAAAGTTCGGCAATGACAACGCCTTAATTCATGCTGTAAAATCGGTTGTGTTCTAAAGTAACCACAACAGAGGCATATACATGCGAGAACCGACCATTTACGACGTCGCAAAAAAAGCGGGCGTCTCCCCGTCAACAGTCTCTCGCGCACTACACGGTAAAGATCGAGTTTCAGCCGACACAAGGAGTAAGGTTTTCCAAGCCAGTGAGCAGCTTGGCTTCACGGCATCCAAGGAAGCCTCAAGACTGAGAAGCGGGAAAACTGGGCGAATTGCCCTGATTGTCGGCAACCGCATGTCGGGGTGGTATAGCTCAGAATTAGCAGAAGGGGTTTATTCAGCCCTGAGCAACGAAGGCTATGATTTGCTCTTCTACCGAGTTGCAGATCGAAAGCAACGTGCTGATTTCTTTTCTTCGATGCCAATCAAACGCAATACGGATGCCGTCATCATTTCTTCCTTCGCTCTAACTGAGAATGAAGGACAGTCTCTACGCGATGTGGGAGTACCCATCGTAGGCGTCAACACCATGCACCTCAACGACCGTTATAGTATGGCATCCATAGGCGTAGATGAAATCTCCGCATTGAAGAACCTGATTCATCGCCTCTGCGTCATGGGGCACACGCGTATCGCTTTCATCCAGACGACACCAATAAACAAAGATTTCGTTTGGGATGCCGACCAGCGGATTGAAGGATACCGTCAAGGAATACGAGCTGCTGGCATTACCCATCGAAAAGATTATGAGATTCCCGTTCCCCATAGTTCTGAAGCAGGCAGCATTGCAGTCAGCGCCATACTTGCCTTAGATCCTCAGCCAACAGCCATATGCTGCATCAGCGACGAAATAGCAATTAGCCTGGTACATGAATTACGGCGTTACGGAGTACGTGTTCCGGATGATATTTCTGTCGTAGGCTTTGACGACCGTGAAATGGCGGCTCCGCTCGGCATTTCGACGATCAGGCACCGTCCCGACGAATATGGCAAAACGGCCGGACTGATGGCAGTACGACTGGCCCGCGGGGAGACATTAGACCGGTCAAGAATAGTTGCGCCTGCTTCTCTCATTCTACGAGACACCATCGGCCCAGCACGTCACATTAATTAACAGGTAGGACCTCCAGGCTCGTCATATGATCGTAGGCGGATCCTCTAGGAGGTCAGAGCTGTGATGATGCCCTGTTCCGCTCTCCCAATCCAGCTCGGCGACACCACTGGCATCTTCGGGTATGGCTGCTTTTATAGGATTAAAAATGAGTTGAATTCTGCTCGTTTCACCTTTCCACCTCAGAAAAAGAGGGCCTTTATCAATCAATTCGTAGGAAAATTCTCCATCAAAGGCATCTAATCGATTACGCAACTTACACAGGGCATTGAGAGCCCTGACCACGGGGCGCCGAAGAGCCTGATCGATTTCAACTACTGAATATGCATGCCGATTAATATCTCTCCCATTGCCAGTCCGCTTGAGAAGCTCCATATCATTCTCCCCTGCCAAAGCACCGACGTAGTAAACCTGAGGAACCCCTGGCAGGAAGAATTGGACAGCCCGAGCCGCTAGATAAAGATGATCATCACAACCTAAAGCTGAGTAGTAAGTTGAATTGATCTGATAAAGATCCAGATTGCTGGCAGCCGCGCCAGTAGCCGCCTGAGACTGACCCGCAGTTTTCTGATGAATAGTGCGCACTAAGGCATCCACTGCCGCATCGTTAACTAGACCCTTTAAACTTCTGTCCGTCTGATCGGAACCGATATCTATAACCCCAATGCCGTCGTGCGTATCTAGAACATTGATGGAGTTGCTGGGCCGCACACTTATCCAATGCGCCAGTGCCTGCAAATCTCCGCTATAGAGCGAATGGAGAAGAAGGGCAGGCAATGCAAAATCGTAGACTCGGTCGACTTTGGAAGCTATCTCTATCTGTTTTTTGTAATAGGAATGGACCTCTATCAGAGTTTCAAGACCGCGCTTTTCTGCCTCTTGCTTGATAGATTCAATCAGACGAAATGTTTTGGGGATCATGAAACAGCTAGTTCCGGCTTGTTTGGCGCCATAACCAACAGCATCCAGTCGGATATATCGCACTCGACCTTCTGCAAGTCTGTCAAGAATCGACAGGATGTAGCTCCATCCCTGCTTGCTGTCAGTGTCAATGTCTACCTGCTGAGGTGTAAAGGTCGTCCAAACCAGTCTCGTCTTCTCTGCCCAAGAGTATTGGGAAAAGGGCAGGCCAGGACGAGGACGATATATCCCTGATAGATCTTCTTCAGATGCACCATCAGGGAAGACTGATGACATAGTCAGGAACATATCATGGAAAGGGCTGTCTTCACCGCGGCGCATAACATCCTGGAATTGCTCTGATTTCCATGACATGTGGTTGACAATGGTATCCACCATGATTCCATGAGTACGGCTAAGCTCCCTGACATCATCCCAAGAGCCAAGACGTGGGTCTACCTTTGTATGGTCAATCGGATCAAAGCCAGCATCTGCCCCGTCATAAGGAGTAAAAAATGGCAGAATATGAACGCCACAATAAACTCCAGCAAACCTAGTCCGCAACATTTCGGTCAGTGATGCCAAAGTTCCATCGCCAAAGCGATCCGCATAGGCAATAAGTTGAACCGTGTTTTCCATTATTCCTCCGAGTACAGTCAGCAACCACGCTTGATCATCATTGTAAAATCGATTTTACAAGTATCTAACAAGGCGACGACAGAGCATCGAGCTAACGACTCTGGCTAGACAGACAAGAAGCAGGATTAATTGATTAGGTTCTAACCAGAGCCTGAAGTCATCAATCAAGTTCGAACAGCCGAAAAGTTCAGCAGATCATTAACACAGTTTTAGAATCATGAATATATTGAAATTGGAAAGATCTAATATATGATCCTTCTAAGCTAGGCCATCGCCTGCCACAAACCGATTCCACTAGCCTGCACAGAATCATGCGGGACACCTCCAGCCGCACTTCTTCTGTCCATCTTCTCACCAGATCCCAGGATTCATCCCGAATATGCCGATCCTTGCCCAGCGAGTCGAGCCACAACTCTTACCAAACAATCAGCCATCCCCATCATCATGACCAATATTGAGCATTCCTTGTGCACATCCGTATTCGAGGGGGCTCAGGAAATCCACAAAGACAAAAATATGCAGCTGATCGGCACCAATGCCTATTCTGATTCAGAGCGACAGACCAGTCTGCTCAAGTTCCTTCGCTCTCTTGGTGTCTATATCGTAATAGACTGCTCCTCCGACCTGGAGTGTGCGGCCTCGGTCAAGTTACCCATAGTGCTGGTGGATCATGTCGAGCTCAGCAGCACAACCGAAACTGCCGCGTCCTGGAGAACACCTCGTTGTAGGGCAAATGTCGACCAGATATTTGCGGGGAGCCGGCTGCCAACACACTGCCTTCGCTTCTCTCCCACTCCTTCGGAAACCAGTCCATATGTGACCGCTGCATAGTATTCTGCAGACAGCGTGAGATCAGCCAACTTCCACCAGCAACGACGCTCTCCGTGCGGGAATTGTCAATCCCATTCAGGAGTCGCGTACCCGACGACATCAAAGCCGAAAGCACCGAAGACGCCCGCACGGGTGGCTATCCCCAGATCCCCTTATCAGTCATCACTGCGCCCAATGTCGATATGGAGCGCGATGCTGCCACTCTTTTGATGGACGAGTTCAGCAACTCCCGGCATATGCACGGCTCCGTGTTGATTGAGTCGACACTGGTAGAGCGGGATTCAAGCAGGTCAGCGTACTCGCACTGAGAAAACAATCAGCATGCTATAACCATGCTTCATCATGACCACCCGGCAATACCTGCTCTTACGGTAAAGCCATTCACGGCTTCGTTTACAAAGACATCTCGGCTGAGGCATCGCTGGCCACATATCGCTGGTACTTGCTCCGGGGCTTATCGGGAAGCGTCATGGAGAGCGCGTCTTCTTCGAGCAGTGGCTCGATATACCGCCTGCGGACATAGTACTTGCCCAGCCCAAGCGCATGCGCGATATCCTCAAGTGAACGGGGTTCCTTACAAAAACCGAGAATCCTGTCGCATATTCCATTGCCCGTCTTTGCTGCTCCCGAGGCATCGGAACCACTAAGTGCATGGACTTGGACGCGTTTCG
Source organism: Bifidobacterium sp. JNUCC 75 (assembly GCF_054819865.1). Lineage (NCBI taxonomy): Bacteria > Bacillati > Actinomycetota > Actinomycetes > Bifidobacteriales > Bifidobacteriaceae > Bifidobacterium > Bifidobacterium sp. JNUCC 75. The sequence goes on from NZ_JBTHIF010000001.1 coordinate 1,011,202, forward strand.
CCGGATCAGATTCTGCGGCCCCAGTCCAATGAACGTTTGCTTCCGCCGCACCAGCACGCTCCGGCACAGAGTAGAAGCGCACAGTGAAGGAAGCCTGCCGATCCTGAAACTCTACAGGCTTATATCCATACTGTTTGGCCTCCTCACGGATAGCCGGAATCCCTGAGTGCCGATTCTCCGCAATCCCCTCAATCTCCAGCAGACTGACCAGAGTAGGGTTCCTGGTCTGACTGTTGGCAAAGCCCAAGTCGTTGATGCTCTGACCGCCATATACACCACCAGGATTCCAGCATTCAAGACGATCGGCAAAGAGCGTCAATCTGACCGGCGTTCCGTTGCAGTATGGGCCATAGTCACGATGCATCAATGCGTTGGTCAGGATTTCCCTGACTGCGGTTTCGGGATACTCGGGAATATCAGTGCGCACCCCATCCCTGATCACCGTTCTGGTTCTGCTGTTACGCCGCACGAAGGCCATGGCATCCTCAAGCATGCGATCGATGGACCCTTCAAAGCGCTGATTGTCAAGGAACCGCTCTCCCCCAAGACCAGTTCCGGCCTTGGCTCCCGGCACAACCACAGCGGTAATGCAGAGGTTCGGATACACCTGCTGCGGATATTCGCCAAGGGTCATCAGACCTGCAAGAGTGGGAGATCCACGACGGCAGACACCTGATAGCTCCAGGATCTCGTCCTCATTCCTTCTGGCCAGGAGCGGGCGTTCCCGCTGTGCGCGACTAATGAAATCATGACGTTTTCCTGGGTTCAACATATCGGAATCGGCCTGAGGGTCTACCGATACATCGTCGCGCCGACCGTCCTTGAAAGTCTCGATCTCATACAGCTGCGTAGGCGTCATGCGGGCATCGGCATCCCCGATCCGGGTGTAGCTGCCTGCGCTGATGCCTGCTGTTTTGCGGTAGACAGGCCTCTCGCCCATGGGTCTGCCGTTGATGTAAGCCGACACCACGGTCTTGCCGTCAATCAGGCTTTCGCTATAGACCGGTCTGACCTCGGGATACATCTCTTTGCCCTGTGCTGTTACCGCCTTTTCCAGCTCCTGCGCGTCGTGGACGCCGACAACCTCGAATCCAAGGCTTTCATCCAGCCCGAATACGATGATGCCGCCCTCGTTTTGGTTGGAAAACGACGACAGCGAGTCATACACCTTCGGAGTCCCCTGGCTGGCGGCTTTGACTTCTATCGATTGGCCTTCACAACCCTTGCGCTGAATCGAACGCACAACCTCCTCCAGCGACAGATCGCTTTGTTCAGCGTCATCTGATTGTTGCATACAGGCCCCTACAAATTGATAATCTCTGTTATCTTTATCATACAGATTTACTAAAGAATGGCAAACTTTAGTAATTGATTACTAAAATAATCACTAAAAATTGATGTTTTTATAATTATCGGCCCATAGTCAACACTATTTCCGGATCTTTATCAATGTGCAATTCTTAACCGGACACGGAGTTTGTAGTAACCGATATTCACCCTGCCCCAGTCACTGCACTGGCAAAGATACAGTGACTACTGCGCCCTGGCCACTTGCTGCATTGGCCAGGGTCAGACGGCCTCCAGCACTCTCTACAGTCGACCGCGCTGCAGCCAGGCCGATGCCATGGTGGCCGCCGGAGCCGTGCCTACTGCTATCGGCCTGATAGAGCCATTCCGTGGCATGGGCTAGAGCCCGGCTACTGAATCCTGGACCCTGGTCACGCACGGCCACCACCAAATCGCGCCCGCCCTCCTGGCCATCCTCCAGCCTCCAGGTCAGCGTCACCAGGCCTTGGTCCGGAGAATAGTCAGCCGCGTTGGCGACGATATTCATGATCGCCCTGGCAAGGTCAGCATCATTACCGGAAACCCGTCCGGCATCGGAACCCAGGCGGTCATCCCTCTCGAGTCGCAGACCTCGAGCATTGAGGTACCCCTGGGCCTGGTTGTCGACCATATCTCTCAAGGCAACTGTCGAAACCCCGGATCGCTCTGAAGCGGTGCCCACGGAACCCTGGCTGATGGCTTGGGCATAGTCGGCCATCTCGCGGATGGCATCCTCAATGGAGTCCAGGTAGGACTGCTGCTCCTGGCTGAGTCCAGTCTCCCCCAGCAGGTCCGCGTTGCCTCGCATGATGGTCAGCGGTGTCTTCAAGTCATGAGCCAGGGCCGCCACCTGCCGACGCTGGGACTCCTGGGCCGCCCAAGTCTTCTCCAGGGATTCCTTCAGCGTAACGCGCATCCTGTCGAAAGACCCCAGCACCCGGTTGATCTCCAGCACGTTGCTGCGGGGCAGTGAAGCTTCCAGATCCTGCCGCCCTATATCGTCAGCCACCTGGTTGAAGACCTTGAGCTTGGACGATATGACGCGGGCCGCCCGCAACCCGATCAACACGAGGGTGAGCAGCAGGGCGACCCCGGAAGACGCCAGCAGAAGGTTCTGGGGATTGGGATAGCGGTCCCTGGCCTGCCTCGATGCCCACTGCGGCTGAACCCGATAGGCCAGGACACATGGCCACCCATCGGCTGTGGCATAGATGGCATAGGTCGCATCCGCCTTTGCGCGAGTGACGAGGGGCCGTCCAGTCTTCTTTGTCTCCTCTTTAGATGGCGTGGATACCCTATGCTCCCGATGGTCGGCGGCCAGTTTGTCGGCCTCGCTGGCCATACCGCCCTTCATATCGCCCCCCGTAGGATGCCCTTGACCGTCATAGGTTCGGTACCAATAGGCGGCGGGAATCACGGATTCGTCTACAGTAGTCGAACGGCCGATGGAGCGCCCAACCTCCTCCAGATGCTGCTCGCCATAGTTGGCCCAGAAGAAGTCACCCCCGGTCCCCAGGTTTATCCAGACCATATATATGCCGGCGAACAGCAGAGCCAGAATCAGCAGCACGTAAAGAAAGTACCTGATGATCAGCAGAACGATGGGCATCCCCTTGCGGCTTGGCCGGCCATTGCCGTCGGGGCTCTGCTCCTTGGGGGACTCGGGCACGCCGGCGGTCAGGCCACCCATTGGTAACCCACTGACCAAATGGTCCTGATGGGGTCCACCCCCAGGGCCTTGAGCTTGCGCCGGGCATTGCTCAGATGCACTCTGACCGCAGCCGTGGCATCGCTGTCCATATCATCGGCGGCCGGGTCATCCTCTGCGGCCAGGCAGGCCTCCCATATCTGCATGGGCGCGTAGGCCCGCCCCGGATGCTCTGCCAGCAGGGCGCATATGCGGTATTCCGCATCCGTCAGATTGGCGTTGCGCCCGTCCACCCTGATCTGCCGCGCCTGAAGGTCCATGTCCAAGGGGCCGAAATGCAGGAGCGGGCGCCCGCGCCGACTGCCCTGGGACAGCCGCGCTCTGACCTTGGCTCGGAGTTCGGCGATACCGAAAGGCTTGCGTATGTAGTCGTCGGCGCCCAGGCCGTAGGCCAGGACCGCGCTGTCCTCGTCTGTCTTGGCTGTCAGGAAGATGATCGGGCAGGACACCCGTTCCCTGATGGCAGCCAGGAGCGCAAAGCCGTCCATGTGAGGCATCATGACATCGCAGAGGATCAGGTCGACCGAGGACAGATCCATGCTTACGACCTTCCGCGACTCATTGACCACGGTCACGGCATAACCGTCCTTGGACAGGGCGGCCATCAGCAGGGTGGTGATCCTTGAATCGTCGTCCACCACCAGGATGGAAGCCCGATGCCGATCGTCCCCACGGGAACCTTCGGCATGCACGTCAGCCACGATTGGCTCCTTTTCTGCGCTTGCCGACTCGGCCCAGCCACTTTTGAGAATGAACGCCTTGTGGGCCAGGATTCTTGCAAGCCTGATTTCTTGCAGGACGGTTTTCTCGCTAACCGGGCGTCCTGCGGCCCAGTCTAATCGCTGACCTTGCGCCGATCCTCGAACCTGCCGATCCAAAGCAGGAGGGCCAGGCCCAGGGTCAGGGTAAAGACCAGGCAGGGGACCAGATTATCCAGAGCCGTCACGCCAATTGAAGCACGCAGACCCTCCCCTCCCGGCATAGTCAAGGCCAGAGCCTGCTCAATCCCCAGGGAGCCGAACCTGGTAGGCCAGGTGAAGGGTATCCACTGGCTGATCCCAGGAGTGCTCCCGACACCGGACAGGGTGCGGCCGTACAGGCCATTGAAGAGGCCGCCGAGGGAACTGATGGATATCCCAGTGCCGAGGACCCCAATGGCGATGGTCGCGTTTCTGCCGAAGCGAAGGGCCAGAGCGATGGAGAAGAGGTAGAGGCAGAGGGAGCCACCTGCCATACCCAAGGTGGCGAGCGCGACGGCCGAGATCGGCGCACCCAATCCGCCGGTCAGAGCCATGGGCAGGCAGTATGCCAGCGCCGCCAAGGCAAGAGCCAGCAGACCCAGCAGCCAGAGCACAAGGATCTTGGCTGCCAGACCCAGACGGCGGCTGGGAATCCCCAGAAGGTTAGCCATGTCGCCGGCATCCCGCTCAGTCTCGATGTTTATGGCGACGACGATGGCGGCCATCAGGGGCATGAAAGCGCCCAGGACCTGAAAGAAGGCATCGGTCTCCAGTCCGGGGTCATAGGGGGCTGCAGCGAAGTAGGCGCCGCAGACGAGTCCGGCCGCCAGTCCGCAGACGACATGGATGGCGATAAGCACAGATCCGTGCAATCGCACGATTTCCGAGGCTACGACACGGCCAACTGTCATCCCAGTCATGTCAGTTGGTCTCCTTCCGTGAGAACCAGATTCCCGTCAGGACGGACAGGAGCAGGAACCAGACCAGGCAGACCACCAAGGCCGTCAGACTCTGCCCGCCGAAGACAGACAGTGCAGCCTTGATCGGACTGTTGTCTTCGGTCTCCAGCGGCACTCCATCAGGCATGACCTTCATGAAAGGCACCGGCAGGTTGATCATGGCAGCGGGCGGCAGGAAGGGCCAGAGCCGTTGGTTCCCCCAGAAGGTGATCGAGGCCAGCAGGTCCGCCATGTAAGGCAGGCCGAATCCGACCAGAACGCCGAATCGGGCGGTCAGCGCCAGTCCCGTCGGTATCATCCAGGAGCATGCCAGGACCAGCATCAGGGCGCTGACTACGAAATCAACTATGGAGGGGCCCTGGACCCTGGAGACGGCGACCATGACTGCCGAAAGACCCAGAGCCAGCAAGGTAGCAAGGCCGACTAGAAGCAGACAGTAGACGATCTTGGCCCACCAGACCAGAACGGGCGCTGCAGGCAGGGACAGGGTGGTCCTCCACCGCTGCTTTCCGTCGATGTTGGCCACGGCAACGCTTATCAGGGCGGTCATGGCCGGGAGGAGCAGGACATACCAGTAGTTGACCCAGGAGGGGATCCAGATATGCAATCCGAACGCGAAGCAAGCCACGATGACAATGAGCACCAGAGGGAAGGCCAAAGCCATCCGCCTAGGCGCAGCCGACCTGCCCTTCATGATCTCCGCCGCCAGAATTCTGCCAAAGGAGATGCCTCCTCCCCGCGTTCTAGCCTTTGTCACGGCTCGGGCGTCTGAAGTAGCCGTATCCTGCTGGATGAGTTCGCTAGCATTCCGCTCGTTCATCGTGACCTCCTGAGCACGTCCATGAAGAGCCCCTCCAGGTCCTCCCCGGCGTGCAGTTCATTCTCGTAGGCCAGGCGGCCATCGGCGATGATGCCGATATGATCCGCCAGGATTGACACCTCAGAGAGGATATGGCTGGAGACAATCACGCTCATCCCCTGCTGCGGGAAGCTGCGGATCATCCCTCTCAACTCCTCGATCCCCAGCGGATCCAGCCCGTTGGTAGGCTCGTCCAGTATCAGCAGACGGGGTCTGGTCAGGATGGCGTTGGCTATCCCCAGGCGCTGCTTCATGCCCAGGGAAAACTGTCCAGCCTTCTTGGAGCCTGTATCGCTCAGTCCGGCAATGGAGAGCGCCTGGTCGATCCGCTCATCGGGCAGGCCAAAGAGGGTTGTGCGCACCTTGAGGTTCTGGCGGGCCGTCAGGTTGGGGTAGACGGGCGGCTGCTCGATCAGAGCGCCGATGTCATAGAGGTCCCGGCGCGACCAGGGGTGCCCGTCCAGAATCATCGATCCGCCAGTAGGGTGCAGCATGCCTGTAACCATCTTCAGTGTGGTGGACTTGCCGGCCCCGTTCGGGCCCAGGAGCCCGTAGACTCCGCCCTCAGGAACATGCAGGGACACTTGGTCGACGGCCCGCTGTCCGTGGCCGAAGACCTTGGTCAGCCCCTCGGTCCTCAATATGTAACGCATGGTCAGCTCCTATTCATTTCCTTGTGGCAGGAGCCAGACTAAAGACCGAAAATAAAGAAAGATAAAGGAGTCGAAACGGATTCTCACGCCGACATAATGTCTTGCTAGACGAACACCTGAGACAGGAGGAGGGGTGCATGCACGCGCACAGCCCCTCCTGTCTTCCGCATCCTTGAATCACAACCTCAGGTAGGCCCCTGACCGTATTCTGCGCAGGGCCGCTACAGAGGCCGCTAGACCGATGACCACCTCCACCAGCCCCCTGATGACCTCGGCAAGGAGGACCGCCGTCCAGGATAGGCCATAATCTTCCACGGCCTGGACCGTGACCCCCAAGGGGAGGTTGGTTGCGAACCGACGAAGCGGGACCGGATAGGCTTCAGCGGGCACGACCACACCCACAGCCACCGGGAGTAGGACAGTAACCGCATTCAGCGGGGCGAAGGAATCCGCAGTCAACAGGCCAAGGCCACCCACAAGGAGTCCCAAGGCCAAACCTGCAAATAGGGCGGTGGGCAGGAGGCTCAGGGCCCGGAGAAAATCAGACGGGCCGTGTCCGACATTCAGGACCAGGGTTCCGGCCAGGGCGACCAGCCCTGTGACTGAGGCAGCCACCACACCTGGAAGACCCAGACCAATCCAGTAGGCCAGGTCCATCGGACGGCGTATCAGGACCTGTGGGATGATTCCCTCCTCCCTGTCCATGGTCATACCGCTGGCCATGACAGTCGCCACCTGGCAGGCCGCAGTCACCAGACCACCGGCGTATCCGATGCGAGCCAGGGCGGGGGAGTTCAGGCTCCCTCCGAGCATGAGCTGGCAGGCCACGTCCAGAATGGGGACAACGACCAGGGATACCAGGAGGGCCAGGGGCCGGCCAGCAGACATGGAAGAGCGCCAGCTGACATTGGCGACGGTGAGCATCCTATGAACCCAACTCATGGTCAGATCACCTCGATTGTGCCGTCACGCCGGGCTCTGGCCTCGGAAATGCTGGCAAGGCGGGCGGCCAGGCTGATCCATAGGAGTAGGGCCACCAGCCAGCAGGCCAGGTCCCACCAAAGGATGGAAACCCCTGAATCGGATGCGATGCCACCTGCCTTCATGATGGACAGGGCAGGCCGGGTGGGGATCAGATTCTTCAACCCCTCCCCCAGGTCAATCGTTCTCGTCGGACCCTCGAAAACTCCTGACAGGGCCATACAGGGGACAAGGACCAGGCCTTCATAGGCCGTGGCATAAGGGGTCATGACGAAGAGACAGGCCACAGCCAGGGCCATGACCAGGGCCCCCAGCCAAATCAGAGGCACCCCCAGGACCAGGACCGGCCAATGCTCCCCCAGCTCAGTCGGCAGGAGGGCACCCGGCCCTGGAATCAGCCAGGCCACACCGGCTAGAGGAAAAGCCAGCAGGCCAAAGGTGGCGGTTGAAGAAATCAGGGCAAGGATGGCAGGCCGGGGGCCAGACCTGCTGACCATGAGATGAGCCAAGGTCCCTTTGCGCCGTTCGAAACCAATCAGACCTGCGGCGGAGGTGCAGGAGGTCCACAGGCCCATGACGGCCGAACGGAGAAACCCCTCGTAGGGATCGGATCCCCAGGCCCTGACTCCCAACCGTTGGACCAGGCAGGCTGAGAGGGTGGCTACCAGGAGGATCTCAATGAAGTAGGTGGTTCTGGTGTATTCGCGCAGTTGGAAGGCGGCCTCCCTGAGCATCCTCATCAAAGATCCGCCTCCGCGCCTGGGCGGGCGGCCAGGGCCAGGAAAGCGTCCTCCAGACCTGCGGGCCTGACCAGGAGGTCCGCCGGGCAGTCGAGAGATCGGTCCGCGAAGAACCGGGCCATTTCTCGTCCGAGACGGGTCGGCTCTGCACCGGCAGGCCCCGATCCCTCCTCCGAGGCTCGCTTCCAGAGGATGGATACCATCCAGTTGGGGCCTGATGGCCGTGTGAGGACCACGCCGCGCCGGCCGACCCAGCCAATCAGGATACCGGGGTCGGCCAACTGGTCCGGCCTTAAGGTGAAGGAAGCCACCCAGCCCACGTCGGCGAACCGCCGGACGACCTCCAGGGATCCATTGACCAGGATTCTGCCCGAGTCGATGACCGCTATGCGGTCGGCCAGTTCCTCCACCTCCTCCATGCCGTGGCTGGTCAGGAGGATGCCCACCCCTGAATCCGCCACCGAACGGATCAGGCTGCGGATGTGCAGGGCCACGCCCGGGTCCAGGCCATCAGTTGGTTCGTCCAGGAGGAGGAGTCTTGGGGAGCCTAAGAGACTCCTTGCTATGTGGAGGCGCTGGGTCTGACCCCGCGAGAGCTCATATACTGCATGGCGCTCCTTACCGTTCAGACCCACCTCCTCCAGGACACGGCCGATTTCGCTGTCCCTCAGCCGGTAGGGCACATCGGCCAAGTCGGCGAAGAAGCGCATATTGGCCATTACCGTGGCCCTGGGGTAGAAACCCCTGTCCCCACCGAGCACCAGCCCCAATCTCTTCCGGGCCTGGCTCGGATCGGCAAGGGCATCCACCCCGTCCACGCTCACCTCGCCACGGGTAGGGATTAGAAGTGTGGAAGCGATTTTGACCAGGGTGGTCTTGCCGGCCCCGTTCAGACCGACCAAGGCCTGTATCTTTCCCCGGTCCACCTTCAGGCTGATGTCCGATAGGACTGTGTGAGGCCCCTCCCTCCGCCTACTTCGCCTTCCAGCGAAGGACCGCCAGACGTGGGAGAGGGCCAGGGCCGAACTCTCATCATCTCCGGCCTGCGGATACCTGCAGCCTTCACGTATACCTATGTTGGAATGCTTGATGAAATCAATCAAAATAAATGCCGTTTCCGTGCTCAGTGCTTGCAAATCCATGTGCACCCAGACCGGAATCGAAATCAGGATCGAACCAATGCGGTCCGGAGTACCACGAGAGACGCCTCATAGGGGCGCCAGACCGGACATAACAGAATCGCCGCCCCTACGGGCGGCTTGAACCAGCGGGCCTACAGAGCCTAAAGGGCTTCAGAAGACCCTGCCCGGGATCAGCTTCTCGCAAAGGAAGCCGGCAGTCATATGACTTCACCATCCACTGATAACAAAAATCGCAGGGGCCAGGACTACAAAGGCCCATCCCCATGCATGTATGCGGGCCCCGCAGGGACCTGTTTGTCACTATACACCGGGCCGGGGTACCAGTTCCCCGGCCGATGATGACGATTGCGGATGACCGCCTTTATGCATCACGTCCAGTCGGGACCCGTTTGACCCCCTGTATCCGGATGGCCATCAGCAGGGCGAAGACGGTCACGGCCAGAGAGAAGCATCCGTAGGCAATCAGGACATTCTGATCGGAACCGACAAGGGCCGAGACCCACTGAAGGACGTAGGGGGCCATGAAGCCGCCCAGATTGCAGCCCACCAGGACGAAGGATGTGGCCAACGTGACGGAGTTTGCATCGGCCAGTTCGCTGGCCCTGTTGTTGCAGTAGGTACCGATGTAGACCATGGAGACGGCCACCACCAGGACGGTTGCCAGACCGGTCATGATGATGTTATGGGAAAAGGCCGCCAGAATCTGACCCAAACCCATCAGCAGTGTGCCCAGGGCCAGAATGTAATGTCCTAGGTACTTGTAGACAGCCCCGAAGAGGAATCCTGCAATCATCCCGACTATGGTGGCGATACTCTGGCAGTTGCTCACCTCGGTGGCGGAGGCATACCCGGCATCGGTCACGATGGTGGGGATGCGGACAGTGAAACCGGCCTGGATGCAGACGTAAACCATGGACAACAGGGCCAGACCTATGACACCGGGACTCACCTTCTGCCCGGCCATGACCCCCTTGACTGGCTGGTCCTGCTTGACCTCAGGCACAAAGATCCAGAATACGATCAGGATGGGGAAGGCGGCCAGGTAGACCAGGAATGACCAATGCCAATTGATGTTCAACAGGAGGCCCGCCAGGAAGGTCATGACTGCACTGCCTATGGATTGAAAGGCGTTCTGGAAGCCCAAGGCGGTGGCCTTCTCGTTGCCCGAGAAGAAATGGGACAGGAGGCTGACGGCCAGGGAGTTGAACAGCCCGAAACCTGCACCCAGGACCAGACGGGAGGCCAGAATGACCGGGTAGCTGGTCACAAAAGCCGGCAGGGCGCCCCCGACACCGACCAGGAGCAGACCGATGCCAACGGTCCGCTTGGCCCCTATATGCTGGGCTATCCACCCGCTGAGGAGGACCATGACGACCACCGAGATGGTGGGAACGGTGGCCAAGGTCTCAATCTGGGCCAGGGAACGGTCCGGCATGGACTTCTGCATGGCGGGCAGGGCGGCCGAGATGGCATATGCCGAGGTCAGCACAAGGGATATGGACAGGAGGGAGTATTTGAGCGCCGGCCCCGCTTTTACGGCACCGCCCTTGTCAGTCTTATCCTCGCTTGTTTTTTCATCACTCATTGCGGATCATCCCCTCAGTCGATTCTCCGGTAGGCAGGCAGGGTGGCCAGCGTCACTGGAACATCGCGGGTGACCGGTCCATCCACCACAGTCGATTCATCCTGGAGGGACTGCCAACGCCCTTCGGGGAAATAGACCCTCTTACTGGTTGCACCCTTCTCGATCACTGGGGCCGACAGAATCCTGTCGCCGAGCATGAACTGGGTCTTCAGGCAGTCCACAGGGGCCTGCGGAAAGTCATAAGCCATGCTCCTGGTGATGGGCTCACCGGTCTGGCTGGCCTTCCTGGCCAGGTCGACGATCGTCTGCGAAAGTTCCACATGGAGGTGGGCCGCCTCCTGGCAGAGAGCCAGGTGTTCCTTGTCCAGCACCCTCCAAGGTGCCACGGAGAACTGCATCATGGCCATGAGGGCGGCGCACTGGGCCGAGCGGACAATCAGCTCCTGGTCCAGCGTCTTGGTTCCCAGGAAGCTGCGATACTCACCGCCGCCGATCATGTCAGGGCAGTTGTAGTAGTACCCCAAGAGACCCTGGGTTATGGTATCGGGAATCAGCTCAGACAAGCCATCCTTGCCCCACTCGAAAATCTTGTCCTGGAGACGATTCACCAAGGGCAGGCCACCGTTCTTGTAATTGACCCGGTACTCGTTGTAATCGAACTCAGTGCCGAAGCATCCCCAGAGCTGGGCCTCCTCCTGCCTGGTTAGCCGCATGAGCGAAGCATCGTCGTCATGGTAATACTTGAAGTCCCCGGCATCGAACTTGAATCCATCCACGCCGGTCTGGCTACGCAGGTCCTGCAATCCTTCCTTCAGCCAGGCATATGTTTCGGGGTTGGACATGTCCAGAATCGCCCCGTAGCCGTTCCACCACTGACGTATGACAGGCTCGCCATCCCGATCAAAGATGAGCATGTGCCGGTCACGCAGCTCGTGGTACTCCACGGTGTCAGGGGTCACGAATGGGCAGACCCATACCATGACCTTGAAGCCCATATCATGGAGCTTCTCGACCATACCCTTTGGGTCAGGGAACTTTCTGGGCGAAAACTGCCAACGGCCGTAGTAGTCGCCCCAGAAATCATCGATCATGATGATTCCCGGAGGGAAGCCGTTATCTACTATCCCATTGGCGTACTTCATCACGTCGCGCTGATTCTGCGTGTATATCAGCTCGATCCAAGTATTCCACTGGGGCATACGGAAGAACTCCTCAGGGGGCATCTGCCCAAGGGTGAAGGTCTGCCTGGCCAGATTCTGCTGAGCGTCACGCAGGTTGGCACCCGAAGCGTCCACATGTACCGTCCCCCGTGTGATCATCACCATGGCGTCCCCCTGGACATTGAGGTCGAAGGGCTCCTCGCTCCACAAGGTCCGTCCGTGGGTGGAGATGAAGGCCGGAGAAACCTGGTTTGGACTGTCCAGATCGATCAGGTCCAGCCTGTAATCGTCACCTGCGGTGAAGGGGTAACGCGACCCGTCCATGACGCAGCCTCCGTACCAATACTCACCCTCTTCAATCTTGAGGGAGCATGGGGCCGTGAGCCCGCTCCTCAGGTCTTGAACCACCGAACCGTCATGGTCGGCACTGCCTTCCCCATTTTCTGCTTTCATTTGTTCTGTCAGCTCCATCGCCGACGCCACCTTTCTAGAACAGTCCCCCATAAGCCCGGTCGACCGAACATTGTCGGCGAAAACGCCGCTGAGGAACCCACCTACAATGTATGGCATGATGCCGGTGCCGACGACCTGCAGGCTGGCGACGGATGTTTGGCTGTCTTGACCTTTTGTGCACAGTTGCAAGGTCGATAACTGAACCGGTTCGGAAGGGGTTCGCCGTGGAAAAAGAGACACTGGTCCGCCTGCCCGATCTTGGCTGGCGGGACCTCAGACCCCTCTTCACGGGACGGTCAGCCTGCTACGGGGGTCATTCCTACGGACCGGGGGCCAGACCCTACCACCTGGTCCACTTCATCGTATCGGGGTCCGGCATCCTGCGGATGAAGGAAACCACTTTCCACCTGCACGCCCACCAGGCATTCATCATCGCACCGAACGAGCTTGTTTACTACCAGGCCGATTTCGACGACCCCTGGACCTATGAGTGGATCGCCTTCGATGGCACCAGGGCCGCCGATCTGATGTCCCAGCTGGGGTTCACCTTCCCCATGATCGTCTCCACCCTGACCCAGTCAGACTTCACAGATGTCGACGGACAGCTAACTCTGATGAGACAACGAAATCACAAAAGCGCCTTCGACAACCTCCAGGACCAGTCCGCCCTTTTCGCTATCCTTTCCACCCTGGCGCAGTCGGTACGGCAGACCAGAGAACCCCTGGCTTCCAAGGACGGGGGAAGGGCGGGGTCTTATGTGGACCAGGCAATCTCCTTGATAGGACAAAAGTACAATTCCGACCTGTCAGTAGAGGGGCTGGCGGCGGATATCGGCATTGACCGCTCCTACCTGTCGACTATTTTCAAACGACAGACGGGTCTTACCGTTAAGGACTACCTGACCAGCTTTCGCATATCCCGTAGCCAGGAAATCCTCTTCACCACGGACTGTCCGGTGACCCAGGTGGCCAGGATGAGTGGGTACAACAGCGTCTCTTATTTTTCCAAGGCCTTCAAGCGGCAGATGGGCATGTCCCCCAACCAATACCGTAGGTGGAGGCGGTCACGCTTGGCCAGAGGCGGAACCTGAACGTCAGGAATCCGCCCGAGGCTCTATAGACGGTTGTGGTCATGCCGAAGCAGCAGAAAACAGAACAATTGAACCGCTTTTCACGGGCTGACTCGCACGGCGTCAAACACCGGCAGACACCCCATCGTCATGATCGGCCCGCCACACCACCTGTATCCATCGTCTCGATTTTGGGCCGTAAGAGACTGGCCCGAAACCAAGTGCAGGAAACAGGCGGTGCGTCCGACAGGGGCGGGAGGATCCGCGATGGGGAATTCTTGCTCAGCCTTTGACAGCCCCTGAGGTCACGCCCTCAACCACATACCGCTGGAGGAAGACGTACAGGACCAGAATGGGGAGCATGGCCAGGAGGAGGGCCGCCATGACCAGACCGATATCTGTGGAATAAGTTCCGTAGAAGACCTGTGTGGCGATAGGGATGGTGTAAAGCTCCTTGCGGCCCAGCACCAGGGAGGGCAGGAGGTAATCGTTCCAGAAAGCCATAGCCTCGATGATCGTCACCGTGGCCACCGTGGGCTTCAGGAGGGGAAAGACGATCCGCCAGAAGGTCCTCCACTTGCCACAGCCGTCGATCTCTGCTGCTTCCTCCAGCTCCATAGGGATGTTGGTCTTGATGGCCCCGTGGAACATGAAGGTGGCCAGGGAGACCGAGAAGCCGACATGCATGAGGATCAGAGTAATCCGACTGTTGAGCACATGGAGCATCCCGCCGTAGACCGAAACCAGGGGGACCATGATCACCTGGAAGGGGATGACCATGGAAGCCACCATCAGGGTGAAGAGGATGGCCCCCGCCTTCCAGGTGGGGTTGCGGACGATTACATAGGCCGCCATGGCCGACAGGAGGACAGTCAGGATCGTGGCGCAGATGGTCACGAAGAGGGAGTTGCCCAGGACCGTCCAGAAGTCCATCTTTTCCATGGCCTCAGGGAAGTTCTGAAAGGTGAACCCATGACGGCCGATCAGGGTCAGAGGCTTGGAGGTGATGTCCGCCTTGGTCTTAAAGACGTTGATGACCACCAGGAGGAAGGGGGCCAGGAAAGCGAAGAGGAGAACGATCAGAACCAGCCAGACCAGGCCGTGCCCGATCCTGGTGCCCACGCCCATCTTGGGCTTGCGAGGTTCCTCCCCTTGGATGGCCCCTGCCTGCATCTGTTTTGTTGCTGCACTCATCAAGCTTCCACCTCGCCCTTCTTACCGAAATAGACCTGGAGGAGGCCGATGACCGCGCACACTACAAAGAGGAGGAGGGCTTCGGACTGACCCACCCCGTAGTTCTTGTACACGAAAGCCTTGTTGTATACGTGCATGGCCGCCATGACTGAGGAGTTGAACGGTTCACCCTTAGTCAGCGAGAGGTTGAGGTCGTAGACCATGAAACACCGCGTCGTGCTCAGGAAGATGCACTGGACAAATGATGACCTCATTAGGGGTATGGTCACCTTCACCATGGCCTGAGCCTTGGAGCAGCCATCAATCTCCGCTGCCTCCTTTAGGCTCTGGTCCACACTCATGAACCCGGCCACATAAATCAGCATCATGTAGCCCGCATATTGCCAGACCGAGACCAGGATCAGGCAGAACATGGCCCCGTTGGGCGTGGACAGGAGGGAGGATGTCGTATGGGATGTGACGGCTTCCCCGATGGCCACGAAGGCCCGGTTGAAGACAAACTTCCAGACATATCCCAGCACGATTCCACCGATCAGGTTGGGTATGAAGAAGGCGGCCCTGAAAAAGTTCTGCCCCTTGATCCCACTGGTCACCAGGTAAGCCAGGAGGAAGGCTACAACATTGACCAGGATGACTGAGATTACCGAGTAGATGACGGTTCTGCCCATGGCCTGCCAGTAGGCAGTGTCAGCAAAGGCCTGACGGTAGTTGGACAAGCCCACGAAGGGCTTGTGGTTGGATATCCCATCCCAGTTGGTCAGGGTCAGGTAGAGGCCGTAAATGAAAGGGACGATCACCACGGCACAGAAGAAGATGGCGGCAGGGCCCGCAAACATGAGGAACTGCCCCACCTTGTAAGAGAGTTTGCTTCTTTTCATGATTATCAGGCTTGCCCTGGCCCGGCGGGGGTGACAGAGGGCCGGTCCCCGCCCGGCTGTGTAGTGGGCAGTTACTTTCCAGCCTCGTAGATCTTGGCCGACTTCCAGTAGTTCTGAATGTCCTTGGCCAGGGAAGCCCTGTCCTCCTGACCTGCTAGGTATTTCTGGAAGTTGGCCCCTAGGACGGAGTAGTGGTCATCGGGCAGATGGTTATAGTTGGGAATCAGCTTGTCGGCATCAGTGTACTTCTCGACTGACTTGCTCAAGGGGTCTTTGACATCTAGCTTGTTGTTGGTGAAGGGAGAGATCAGGGAGCAGTCATTGACGATGAAGGACTGACCTTCCTTGTCATATACCAACCAGTTGAGGAAGTCCTCAGCCTCCTTGCGCTGTTTGTCGGAGGTTTTATCGGAGGAGTCGATGAAGAAGAACTTGGAGCCGCCGCCAACCAGCTTCTCGTTACTGCCATCCTCGGTGTCCTGGGGGACGGGCATCTCCCCCATGTTCTCGGTATAGTCATAGTCCTTGATAACAGACCAGTCCCAGTTGCCGCCGAACATGAAAGCGATCTTCCCCTCGGCCAGATTCTGCTCTGTCACCTCGCGCTCAGCCGAGACGGCGTTGGCCTTAGCATAGTTGTTGTCTTTGAGCACATCGAAGGTGTCCATGAGGGCGGTGAATTTGGCGTCCTTATCGAGGTCGACCCCACCCTCGTGCAGGCTCTTGATGAAGGCATCAGGATCCTTGCGCTCCTCATAAACTTGGGTAAGATAATGGCCAACTAGGAACCCTTCCTCCTTGAGGACACCTGTGGGATGCTCCATCCCTCCGGCCTGGAGTTCCTTGATCAGACCCTTGAAGGCTGAGAGGGTCTTGTAGTCCTCGGGCTTGAACTCCTTGCCCGTGACCTTCTTGATGGCATCGGCGTTGTAGAGCAGACCCCTGGCCTCGATGCTGACCGGGAAACCGTAGACCTTGTCGTCTATTTTCAGTGCGTACTTGGTGTCCTTGACCCACTTCTGGTCGCTCAGGTCGATGGCGTGGTCCTTGGCCAGCGAGTATATATCCTTGGGATCCACCATGGAGATGGTGTAAGGGTCGTTAGATGCGTACTTGGTGGATAGATGGGCCACCACAGGGTCGTTGGAGGAGTAGACCTGGACATCTACGCCCTTCTTCTGCGAGTACTCCTTGGCCATCTTCTCCATCTGGGACTGAATCTCCGACTTGGAGTTGAATATGGTGATTTTGGTGCCCGATGACCCCGAACTGGAGTTGGAACCCGATCCGCAGGCCCCCAACATGCCAACTGACAGGAGTGTTGTCAATACAATCGCACCCGCCCGCTTCACTGCGGGGCTCTTCTTCAATATTCTCATCGTTGCCGCCTTTCTACCTTCTACAGCTGAGCCGCGTTGCCCGTGACCGGTGCTGGCTTTGGGCTGACACCGGCATGGATTCAGGTACATCTAACCGGTTCGATACGAACCTGTCTTATGTATCTAACCGGTTCGATACTACATGCAGCCTACACTCGTTGTCAAAGGGGCTGATTCACGAGTCCACCGAAACGGGAGCAACACAAACCCCTGGAAATGTTCGCGAATGCCAGGGGCAAACCTTGCGACACGCCTACCGCTAACAGGCCTGCCCCGCGCCTGAGTCAGGTCCGCCTTTCCTGCCCTCTTCCATTCTTTTAAAAATCGGGTTGTAAAGCCAGGCGCAACAGTATTGAGGGAGAGTGAACCCTAGCAGGAGCACGAGAGGGAGCAGGTAGACCAGGTATGCAACGTAGAGAACAGCGGCCCCTATGGTGATAACGGTCATGGCCAAGGTCCGTGGGAGGAATCCCAGGGCCAGCCTGCCGGCATTGGTCAGGGCTTGGATGGCGGTGTTCTCGTACCGGGAAAGCAGAAAGAAGGCATATTCGGCCACGGATACGATGAGCAGGGCAACTACGATCAAGATGACCTCCAGAAGGCCCCGCCCCGACCGCGACAGTTCTCCCATGGCATGCACGTCAACCCACATAATCAGGCCGACGATCATGACCAGGAACCAGATGACTGTGGCATTCTTCCAATTATCTTTGAAGGAGTGCCAGAACTGCGTGGCTATGTAGGAATCCTCTCCACGGACCATGTGCCAGAGAACGTAGTGCATAGCGACGAAGGCGGCTCCAGCCGTGAAAACGGGTATGCAGAAGATCAGAGTAATCAGATTGAGCTCGATCAGGTCGAAAAGAATGCCCATGAACCTGAAGAAGACGTTGTTCTGGTTGAAGAACCGTTTCACATCAGCCTCCGTCTCCCCGCACCGCCCCGGGCAGTTCGCAGGATCGCCTGCACGGGGCCATGTGTGCGATCACATGCCTGCCACTGAGTCTAGCTCAGACCCGTTGAACCAGCCCTTCCAGTTCAAGAAGGTTCCTGCAACGGTGACTCCCCTGACCGTCCTCCCATTCGAGGCTGGCGACAGGCACCATGGCATCCCCGCCCAGACCCCGGGCAGGTGTGAAAGCCAGCCGGGCCCAGCTGGCCTGCCCGGCCCAGTCCAGGAGGAGGCCTGTATCCGTCATCCGGCTGGAGAAGGACCCGTCGAAGGCATCCAGCCCATTGCGGAGGCGGCAGAGTGCATTGAGCGCCCTGACCACCGGCCGGCGAAGATTCTCATCCACCTCCATGGTGGAATAACGATGGCGGTTGATGTCACGCCCATTACCCGTCTGGTGCAGGAGGTTCATATCATTGGGCCCAGCCATAGCCCCCACGTAATAAACCTGGGGCACTCCGGGCAGGAAGAACTGGACTGCCCTGGCGGCCAGGTATGCCTGGTCGTTGCAGCCCAGGGCCGAGTAGTAGGTGCTGTTCACTTGATAGAGGTCAAGATTACTGGCGGCCCCACCGGTGGCCTCGGCCGACTGGCCCCCGGTGCGCTCGTGGATGGTCCTGACCAGGTTGTCCACCGCCTGGTCACTGACCAGCCCCTTCAGGTTCCTGTCGAGTTGATCGGAGCCGATGTCGATCACCCCGATTCCATCGTGGGTGTCAAGCACGGTCACCGCGTTCTGGGGACGTACCTGAATCCAGTGTTCGAGCGCTGCCACATCTCCTGTGTAAAGGGCGTGAAGCAGGAGAGGGGGCAGGGCGAAATCATAGACCCTGTCAACCTTGGAAGCGATTTCAATCTGTTTTCTGTAGTAGGAGTGGACCTCAATCAGGGTCTCCAGGCCACGTCTGGCCCCCTCCTCCTTAATCCGCCCGATCAGCTCGAAGGTCTTGGGAATCATGAAACAGCTGGTGCCCGCCTCTTTGGCTCCGTAGCCCACGGCATCCAACCGTATGTAGCGCACATGGCTGGCCGCCAGCCGGTCCAGGATGGAGAGGATGTACTCCCATCCACCCTGGGAGTCGGTGTCGATGTCAACCTGCTGGGGGGTGAAGGTGGTCCAGACCAGGCGCGTCTCGCCCGCCCAGGTGTATTGGGTAAAGGGCAGGCCCGGACGCGGGCGGTAAATGCCGGCCAGGTCGGACTCGGTGGCCCCGTCAGGGAAGACCGTCGACATGGTCAGGAACATGCCGTAGTAAGGGCTACCCTGCCCGCGGGCCATCACATCCTGGAACTGGCTGGATTTCCATGACATGTGGTTGACGATGGTGTCCACCATCACGTCGTGGGTACGGCTGAGTTCGGTCACATCATCCCACGTCCCCAAACGGGGGTCCACCTGGGTGTGGTCGATGGGGTCGAAACCGGCATCAGCCCCGTCGTAGGGGGCAAAAAAGGGGAGGATATGCACACCTTCGTAGACCCCTTGGAAGCGGGTGCGCAGGAGATGGGTGAGAGAGGCCAGCGTACCGTCCCCGAACCGGTCCGCGTATGCAATCAGTTGGACCTTGTTATCCATGAAGCCTCCTTAGGTCATCTGCCCTGCTAGCCCTGCACGTCACAGCTCTCCCCAAAGAGACGCCAAACGCAATATCGAACCCGTCGTCGCCACGTCTGACGAACAGGTTCGATAGTATCATAAAACCGGTTCGATACATTTGAAGAGCGCACATGGCGCACTGGAGTCCTGACTCCACACCGGAACATAACCGCCAGCCTTTGGATCCGGTCAGGCTCATCTCTGGGAAGGGCCCGGCCAAATGCCGATTCAGTTGGCTTTGGTGGTCTCGCCGATTCTTACGTGCAGAGGAATCACATCTGCCACAGTATGCACGAATCTGTTCCCATCCATGGCAGATTCCGCTACCGAATCCGGACCTGCATGTGGATCCTCCCCGTCGAACACGCCGCCCTGGCCACCACGACGGGCCGCGGAATACGCACCCCTGTCCCGGCACTCGCGACCGCTGCCACCGGTTTGGGTCCTGCCGCCTCCGGAGGGCCTGCCCGACCTCCGAGCATTGTCCCTCTTCTCGTCGGCCTCGATGGACTCAATGATCCGCCGGCCCAGAAGTTCGGCTATCCTGTCGAAGTTCTGTTGGAGTGCGGTCAGCCTCATGCCGGCCGCATCAGCCAGGTAGGTGCCGTCGTAGGCGATCACCTGAAGGTCGTCCGGAATCCTGATACCCCGCCGTATGGCCTCCTGGACGCAATACGCCGCCCCAATATCCGAACTAACCACGGCGTCGACGTCGTCATAGGAGTCGAGCACATGGTTGACCGCCCTGGCATAGCCCTCCAGACTCTCGACAGCCCCAGCCTCTACGTACTCGTATCGGACCTCGGCCTGGTCCAGCGCGTGTTCCAGCGTCAGGTAGTAACGAACCGTGGGGAAGGTAGTGTCCAGGCCTCCGCCCCCCCGTTGAATAGGGTCTGTAAGGCTTTTCGCCGACCTTCCCCGGTTGGAACCAGCCCGAGGCATGTCATGGAACTGCTCGCGTGGGCCGCCGATCATAACTACGTGACGGGCTTTGGATCCGAGCAGGATATCAGCCACGGAGCGCCCCCCACCCTCGTGGTCGGAGGCGACGACAGGGATGCCGGGGCCCAGGTAGCGGTCAAAGGCCACCAATGGGCGCCCGATGGAGGTCCAGTAGGAGGCAGGATAAGTGGTGTGGGCCCCCATGATGATTCCGTCCATCATATGTCTACGGAGCATGTCGACGTACTGATCCACATCCTGGTTCACATCGACTGTGGAACAGAGGATGGTGCGAAAACCGTGCTGGTAAAGGACCCGTTGCAGGCTGGCCGTGAGTGTAGCGAAGAAGGGGTGGCGGATCGTGGGCACAATGACCCCGATGATGTCTGTCCGGTTGCGGTAGAGGTTCCTGGCCAGCTCGTTGGGTATGTAGTCAAGGTTCTCCATGGCCGAATGGACCCTGGCCTTCATCTCGTCCGAGACGTAGCCGGTACCGTTGACCACCAGGGAGACTGTGCTGATCGAAACCCCCGCGGCCCGGGCGACATCGCGCATACCAACCATAGTGGCCTACCATCCTTCCAGGTCTCTCCCCCGGGCTTCCTCACCCCGAGGCTAGCGGATACTCCATTATTACCAGCATGGTCATGACGAAGAGGCGACGACGGGGGTAAGTCCCGTGATCCACGTCCAACATGGTAGGCCTAACCTCATTCAAGGCCTTAGTGGTTGAGGATGGTTTACGCAGTGGCAAGAAGGCCCGAGTTCATCAAGTTATTCATGCCCTTGATCGCAAGGACACTGTGGTCGGCATATGCTCCGTTTAACACATGCAATCAAGGAAATCAACTCTTTTCTTCCCATCGTGCCGATGCTACATCTGGTGTCTGGCTCTGGTGCACCATGCCAATTCGACAGCACGATCAAAGGAACCACATGCACATTCGACCACTCCTTTCCCTCACTCGATTCAAGCGCACTATCGCAGTCATCCTGGTGCTGGCAAGCGCCCTGTTCTTTCTGGGAGCCTGCGGGTCGGGCTCGCAGGCAGGCCAATCCAGCCAGCCAAAAGCCTCGGAGGAGCAAGGCTCCTTCCCCATCAAGATCGACCACGTCTACGGCACCACCTCCATACCCTCCAAGCCCAAGCGCATCGCCACCGTCGGATGGGCCACTCCCGACAACCTCATCGCCTTGGGGGTCGTGCCGGTCAGCATCCAGAAGAATGCCTTCGGCAAGACCGTCGATGGCGGATACCTGACCTGGACCAAGGATGCCCTGGATGACATGCATGTGGACAAGGCGGACATGCCCAAGCTGCATGACGAATCAGACGGCATCGATGTCGAGGCCATCGCCGCATCCAAACCCGATCTGATCATCGGCCTGCTCTCCGGCATGACCAAGAAGCAGTACGACACCTTGAGCAAGATCGCGCCCACCATCGCCTATCAGAAGGTTGCCTGGGGCGACCCCTGGCGCAAGGTCATCGCCGCCACGGCCCAGGCCATCGGAGAACCCGAAAAGGGAAGGAAGCTGATAGCCGACCTGGAGGAGCGCATCGCAAAGGCCGGAGAAACCCACTCAGCAATCAGGGAGAAGACCGGGGCGGTCATGTACTTCGATGCCTCCAAACTCTCCAAGTTCAGCGTCTACACCACCTCAGACGCCCGGCCGCAATTCCTGAACGACCTGGGACTGGAGACTCCGGAGTCCATCAAGGAGGACTCCAAGAGCACCAAGGACTTCTACATGGAGATCTCCTCCGAGCATGCCGACAGGTACAAGGACGTCGACATCATCGTCACCTACGGCACTCCGGACCTGCTTGAAGCGATGCGCAAGGACCCCCTCCTTTCCAAGATTCCCGCAGTTGAGCGCGGATCCGTTGTGGTCATCGACAACGACAGCGAGATGGCCAACGCCCTTGACCCCTCGGCCCTGTCCATCCGGAAGACGACCGACACCTACGCAGGGCTTCTGGACGAGGCTGCCGCCAAGATCTGATTCGGCCCCGCAGGGAAGGGATGGGAAAGGAAGAGGGAGCGCCGATATGCGGTCAGAAATGACACCGCGCCCTGATACTCGACAGGCCGTCATGCATCGCAAGAGAACCGGACCCATGGTTTTGTCCGGGCTGATTCTGGCGGCTTGTCTGGTCATAGTCTGCGCCCTATCCCTGGTATTCGGCTCCCGTTCCGTCAGCCTTTCCGACATCCTCAATGCCCTGTCCGCCTCCTCGGATGACATCGCGGTCTCGGCCATCCGCCTGAGAATTCCCCGCACCGTCCTCGGCCTCCTGGTCGGTGCCGGGCTCGGGGTGGCCGGGACCCTGATGCAGGGCATATCCCGCAACCCGCTGGCGGACCCGTCGATTCTGGGCTTCAACACGGGGGCAGCTCTTGCAATCGTCTGCTCCGTGGCCTTCTTCTCCCTTTCAACGCCAGCCCAGTATGTCTGGGTGGGATTGCTGGGCAGCGCGATGACCGCACTGGTCGTCTGGGCTATAGGATCCCTGGGTCCATCCGGCCCATCGCCCCTGCGGCTGACCCTGGCCGGTGTCGTGATCAGTTCTGTACTGGGGTCCCTTACCTCCGCCATCCTTCTGCCGCGCGTCAACGTCATCAGCTCATATCGCTTCTGGCAGGTGGGCGGGATCTCGGGCGCCCGGTTCGACCTCATGATGCCGGTCCTGCCTCTTCTTGCTCTTGGGCTGCTGCTCGCCTTCTGCCTGACGCCCGGAATCAACGCTTTGACCCTGGGGGACCAGATGGCCGAAGGGCTGGGGATGCACGTCGGACGTGTCCGCAGCCTGGCCTGGCTTGCGGCTATACTCCTCTGCGCCTCCTGTACGGCACTGGCGGGTCCGATTGGCTTCGTCGGATTGGTGGTCCCCCATGTGGCACGACTGCTTATAGGACCCGACTACAGACGAATCATGGCTCTGAGCATCCTCATCGGCCCCCTTCTGGTGGTTGGCGCCGACGTGGTGGGCAGGATAATCACCCGTCCATCCGATGTAGAGGTCGGCATCGTCACGGCACTGATTGGGGCTCCTGTATTCGTGATTCTGGCCGGGCGCAGAAGAACCGCGGAGGTATAGGCATGGATGCTTGTCTCCTTCATGATTCGGGTAAACCCGATGCGATGACCGACCTGCAGCGGATACGACGGGCCCATGCCATTCGTTCGCTGACAGTTACCGTCCTACTTGTGATACTCCTGGTCGCTCTCGCACTGGCCGATCTGGCCCTAGGACATCGCGTCTACTCCATGAGCGACCTGCTTGGAGTGGTTTGGGGGCAGTCAGACGAAGGCACCAGGTTCGTGATTCTCCAACTGCGCATGCCCCGGACACTAATTGGCTGTGTCGCCGGCATCGCATTCGGCATGGCCGGAATTGGTTTCCAGCATCTCCTGCGCAACATGATGGCCAGCCCGGACATCATCGGCATTACTGCCGGAGCCAACACTGCTGCCATCTTCGGCATTGTCGTATTGGGTCTGTCGGGCATGCCTCTGGCCTGCCTGGCGGTCATGGGTGGTCTCCTGACAGCCCTCCTGGTCATGGCCCTGGCCTGGCGCGGTTCGTTTGACCCGACCCGGCTGATACTGATCGGAATAGGAGTAGCCGCAGGGTTCAACGCACTGGGCTCCTGGCTGATGATTCGTAGCGACCAATGGAACATCCAGGCTGCGACCAGATGGCTGACGGGCAGCCTGGCCGATGCCCAGTGGACCGATCTGCCGATACTGGCAACAACAACACTGCTCGGCGCCACGCTCTTGTTGGCACTCGACAGGAATATCAGCACCCTACAGCTGGGACCGGAGATGGCCGCAGGACTGGGCGTCAGGGTAAGCCGTGTTCAGTTTCAGGTGATTATCGTAGGCGTGCTCCTCCTGTCTGTCGCGACAGCGACCACCGGTCCCATCTCCTTCGTTTCGTTCCTCTCCGGCCCCATCGCCACGGTCCTGGTCGGCCGGGGAGCATCAGCCCTTATCCAGTCAGGCCTGGTAGGAGGTTGCCTGGTTCTGGGTTCGGACATCGTCGCCCAACATCTGCCCTCGGCCCAGGTGCCGGTCGGCATCATCACCAGCATTGTGGGCGGACCCGTCCTCATCGCGATCATGGTCCTCATGACCCGCAGACAGGAGCTCTGAACATCATGACGTCACCCCCGGCACACGACTCCTGGAGCAGCGAGCATCGGCTGGCCGCCTCGCACCTTCGCCTCACCTATGGCGGACGTACGGTCATCGAGGATCTGAGTCTTGATATACCTCCACACACGATGGGATCCATCATCGGACCCAACGGGTGCGGGAAGTCGACCTTTCTCAAGGCCATGGCTAGGATTCTGAAACCGGCGTCGGGGGCCGTCACGCTGGACGGAGAACCCATCACCAGCATGCCCACCCGCAAGGTGGCGACGATTCTGGGGCTGCTGCCGCAGAACCCGTCAGCCCCCGCCGGCATCACCATCGCCGACCTAGTTGCTCGCGGCCGATATCCCCACCACCACTTCGTCGAACGGTGGACCACCAAGGATGAAAAGGCAGTGGAACGAGCCCTCGCCCTGACCGGACTGGCCGATATGGCGGGGTGCCCAATCGACCGCCTGTCCGGAGGCCAACGCCAGCGGGCCTGGATTGCTCTGACCCTGGCCCAGCAGACCGACATACTCCTTCTTGACGAGCCGACCACCTACCTGGACATCGCCTACCAGCTTGAGGTGCTTGACCTGCTGAGCACCCTGAACAGGCAGGAGGGTGTCACGGTGGTCATGGTCCTCCACGACCTGAACATGGCTGCCAGATACTCGGATTGGATCCTGGCCATCAAGGATGGCAGGAGGGTCGCCTTGGGCGCTCCCGATGAGGTCATGACCGAGAACCTGGTCAGCGAGGTATTCGACATCGCTTCCACTGTGGTGACCGATGGGTCCACCGGTGCCCCCTTGATGACCCCGACACCCCTCCATAGTCTCAAAGCCCACTCTGGCGGGGCTTGCAATGTACACGTACACTGGGATGACGCGGCAGGACGACACCAAACAACCCAATGATGTAAAACCTCTCGTCCTGCTCCCCACATCGCTGACCCCGACGTCCTGAACCGCGAGGTCTCAAGCCACAAAGTCACAAACTGCCACAACCTGAACGACGACAACCCGACACCAAGATCGACCCATAAACCTCAACCGAAAGAGAGCCAGCCGTGGAACGCCAAGCCGACAATCATCCTGTACCCTTGATCCCCTTCCGTGTCTCCGTAGCCAGAGCAGAAACGCTCTCGCCCCACTTCAAGCGAATCGTCTTCCAGGGACCGGATCTGAAGATTTTTGCAGACGCCGGGTACGATGAGCGAATCAAAATCCTTTTGCCCCTTCCCGACGGATCCGTGCCGCCCCCTTCCTTCTTTGAGGCGACCCCTGAGGATCCGCTCGCCTGGTATCAAAAGTGGAGGACCCTGCCCGCAGAGAGTCGCAATCCCATGCGCACCTATACGGTTCGCAAGGTCAGGCCCGAGAGCGAGCAAATCGATGTGGACTTCGTCATCCACGATCATGCCGGACCTGCTGGAGCCTTTGCAGAGGCTGCAAAACCTGGCGACCAGGCCATCATCATCGGTCCTAATGCGCAGGCCGGAGGACCGGTCGCTGGGATGGACTTTCACCCGGGTCAGTCCAGACATCTTCTCCTGGTGGGCGATGAGACAGCGGTACCAGCCATCGCCGCCATAATGGACAGTCTGATCCGCGACCACTGGCAGGGCGACGGGGTGGCATTGATTGAAGTACCTATCGAAGAGGATCGTCTTCCACTGCCCGAACTCGAAGGAATCCGCGTCATCTGGACGACCTGCGACGAATCCGGACATGGGCGCGCCCTCATCGAAGCCATGCGTAACCTGTTGGAGGACCTGCCGATCCATTCGCCTACGGCCGCAGCCGCTGAATCTTCCAAGGAATTCTCAGAGATTGATATCGACAAAGAACTGCTCTGGGAGACTGCCGATGCCGCCCAAGCCGATGCCTCCATTCGTGCCGACGACCTGTACGCCTGGATCGCCGGAGAGGCAGCCACCGTCCGCGAGCTGAGGCGCATGTTGGTCAGAGACCGAGGGATGGACCGGAGCAACGTCTCTTTCATGGGATATTGGCGTCAGGGTCGCAGCGAGATGTCCTGACTGACCGATCCCGTGAGCGGGCGACCTGCCATGCGCGGACAACCCACTCTAGTCTTTCTTGACCTACGAATCAGAGAGTGATCACGCGAACCCCTCTGACTATGTGAGTATCAGGCCATGGGTTTCCGAGCTGAACCTCGCCACAGCATCTTGCAAGACCGATAGAGAGGAAACACAGCCTTGCTTACTACATGGCGGATTATACGGAAAGGAACCCGGCCTGGCCTGATGAGTCAGTCCCCGTCTGATGAACCGCAGTACTCCTGGAAGAAATTGGCAATCACCTGGTGACCATACTGGCTGCCGATGCTCTCGGGGTGGAACTGGACACCTTCCATGAGCGACCGGTCACGCCTCAGACCCATAACATAGCCATCCAAAAGCGAGCGCGCGCTGATCTCCAGATCGGCAACATGACTGACCGAGGTCTCATCGGCAACCAGAGAGTGGTATCTGGTCACGTCGAAAGTATCGGGCAGGCCCTTGAAGCAGCCCTTCCCGTCGTTTCTTATCCCGCTCACCTTGCCATGTTGACGACTGGAGGCCCTGACCACCTGAGCTCCGGCATGTACCGCGATGGCCTGCATGCCCAAGCAGATGCCGAAGACCGGCTTCCTTCCTGCCACCTGATCAAGAAACTCCAGGTAGCCGCAGTCCTCCGGACGACCCGGTCCGGGGCCCAGAATGACCGCGTCGAAGGCGAGCGGATCCACCTGCGCAAGGCGGTTCACCCGGACAATGGTCGTATCAGCGCCCAGCAGGTCCACGTAGTTCTTGACCACATAGACGAAACTGTCAAAGGCATCAACGAGCAAGACTTTCATGGGCCAGCTCCTTTCCGGTGATGGCCAGGTAGGCCGAACTCATCTTCTTCATGGTCTCCTGCCACTCGCTCTCCGGCTGGGAGTCCTCAACGATCCCGGCCGATGCGCGCAGGTGATAGCTGCCGGAATGGTAGGAGGCCGTCCGTATGCACAGTGCAGTCAGGACCATACCGTCGAATCCGAGGAAACCCACTGCCCCGGCGTACACCCCGCGCGAACTGACCTCGGTCTCCTCAATGATTTCCACGGCACGTACCTTGGGGGTTCCTGTCATGGTACCGGCGGGGAAGGCTGCCGAGAAGACGTCGTACTTGTCCAGGCCAGGCCGGATCCGGCCGATCACATCCGAGACCATGTGAATAACGTGGGAGTAGACCTCGGTGGTCATCAGCCGGTCCACCTCCAAGGATTCGGGAGTACAGCACCTGGCTACATCGTTGCGACCCAGGTCCACCAGCATCAGGTGCTCGGCCCGCTCCTTGGGGTCGCCGGTCAGCTGCCTGATGGCCGACTGGCGGGCCTCCTCATCTCCGGGATTGCCGACCGTCCCGGCGATGGGCCGCAGGGTTATATCGCCATCAGGGGTCAGCCCAATGAAAAGCTCAGGACTGGCTCCGATGACATGCACCCCTTGGGGGGTCACGAAGTAATACATATAGGGGGATGGATCCTGCAGACGCAGTCGCTGATAGACCTGGAAGGGCGGAATGCGGGAATCCACCTCGATCTCATGCCCGAGCTGGAGCTGATAGACATCACCCTCGGCTATGTGCTCCTTGCCCTTGGCAAACCATTGATAAAAACGATCCCGATCGATTGTGTCATGGGCCTCGTATGGATAGTCCGGCCCAATGCCACCCTGAATGCCGGTACGAGTAGCATCCGACTCAGAAGTTTGCCCCAGCGTTGCGTCGGATTGCAGCAACTCCAGCAAATCTTCTAACAGCGCAGATCCATGCCTGGTCTCCCCGCTTTCGGTTGCCATATTCTGGATCTGTGGACCAGACTGTGCAGAAGATCCGCACTCTCGCAAATTTTCCTCGCCCCGTGGAATGCCACACTCAGCAGTGTCCTCTTCGACATGAATTAAAGTAGCACAGTGGTCGCCGGCCTTCAGATCCAAGGTGATGATTCCCCGATAAAGCGTCAACGAGATGACCGGCAAGGCCGCGTCCCTTGGTATATGCTCCTCCAGATCCTCAATCATGAAGATGGTGTCATACCCGAAGTAGCCGAACCAGCCCATCCCGAAAGGGCCTTCGTGGTCACCGCTGATGGCGAAGGAGGATTCCAGCCGCCTCAGCACTGCAAAGACCTCCTTGATGTCGGGGGCCGGATGGTGGACCACCCCCTGCTCAATCCGGCCAAATGTCTCCAGGATTCCTGTCAGTCGAGCATTGCCCAAAGGATCGATGGTCATGACATGGTCCGTCACACTCAGGGTCAGCATTGGCTCGAACCCGATGGCTGAGCGATTCCGGTCCTTATCTGGGCCACTTAGAGACTCCAGGAGGAAAAGCTGATCCTCCCGATACCTGGTGCACAGCCGTCTGTAGATGGCCAGGGCATCGAGGTCACTGGAGAATCGGCTAGATTCCATGGTTACGTTGATAGTCATTAGGGCACTTCCTAAGTCAAGTACTGCGGTTTGGAAACGGCAGATGAACCTCACCTGATGCCGATTCAGCAGGCCATAGATATGGATTTCCTGTGGCAGTCTGTCCGCAGATAATAAAAGAACAACCTCAAACACCGAGGTAAAGAGGTAAATCCAGGAATTAGAAGAAGAACCGGCTAAAACATCAACGCCATCGGGCATCGATATAGAAGAAGACACCCTTGGGCAACCAAGGCTGCAGTGATGTCGTTTTCTCCATGGCCACGATGCTAGAGCACCAGGATGCAAACGCCCAACCGGCATCCATAATCCGGACATTTTTAGATCGAAGACTGTCCACCAGCCAACGGTGTTGCGGAAGATATGCCCATCATGCCCAACGGAATTCTGTCCACACCCTTATGGACAAGAACCGGGCCCAGGAGTAAATCCCAGACCCGGTTCTCTCAATTAAGCAGCTCGGAAGATCAGTCCTCGTCCTCAGCCACGCGGGAGTGGCTGTAGATCATCTTCATGGAGCAGATGAAGAGCACCAAGCCTAGCAGGATGATCACGCCGCCGATCATGAAGACATTGGCGTAGGTCGAGGCCAGGCCCTGCGCAGTGCCGGCCAGGCTGCCCGAACCCATGGATCCGTTGGCCATGAGCTGGCCGAAGAGAGCGACGCCGACAGAGCCGGTGATGGCCTGCAGGAGGTCGTTGAAGCCGAGCACACGCCCGGACTCCTCAGGAGCCACGGTCAGGGTCGCGGTGTCAACAATGGGCTGGTAGAAGAAGGAGGTGCCGAAGTAGTAGATGCAGGGCGCTACAGCCAGGGCCCAGATCTTGCCGGCAGGAATCAGGAAAGCGATGGCGATCAGACCGCCGCCCATGCAAGCCAGGGCCAGGATGACCGAAGCCTTGCGCCCGATCTTCTGGATGATAGGCCCGGCAGCGAATCCCATGATGCCAGCAAGGATGATGGACCAGACCAGCAGGTTGGAGACCTTGGAGGAGTCGATGCCGTACACGTTCAGACCAATGGCGTTGACGCCGGCGTTCAGGGTGTAGCTGAAGAAGTAGCCGACGAAGATGACGGTCATGGTCATGGCAAATGCCGGGTTGGTCAGCATCTTCGGAGTGATGAAGGGGTTGCTGGCCTTGTTGATGTACACCACGAATGCAACGAGGGTCACGATGCAGGCGATGCCCCAGCCCCAGTTGATGTCGGTGAAGAACATGGTCACTGAAGCGGCGAACAGTCCAATTAGCGTGAAGCCGATGCCGTCGATCTTGACGCCAGCTGCATGCTGGTCGGGCAGGTTCTTGGCCAAAACGGGAATGAAGAAGACGGCCAGGATGCCCACGCCGAAGAGCCAGCGCCAGTCAAGCAGGGTCATGTAGCCGGCCAGGAAGACTCCCAAGGCGGCGGCGAAGCGGAAGACAGCGACGAAGACGCCGTACCAGAGCACGCGCTTCTTTTTCTCCACATACTTGGAGACCAGAACCAGGAAGATGGAGCCGGAAACCTGCCAACCGGCAGACTGCACCACACGGGCGGCGATGACGATCCAGATGCTGAAGGTGCCGAAGCATCCCAGAATCGACCCCAGCACGAAGACGATCGTGCCCAGAATCATCATCTTCTTCAGGGAGACGAAATCGCCCAGGGATCCGTAGATGACGCAGACGATTCCCAGGATGATGCCGGGCAGTGAGGTGATCAGCGGCGCCAGATTGGCCTGGTTGAGCTGCTTGCCGATGTTCACGTAAATCATGCCGAAGGCCTGCTGCTGGAGCACGCCCAGGGTGAAGATGATCAGGACCACCGGGATGGCCACACGAGCCATCTTGTTCATTTTCGCGAACTCGGGAGTCCCCTCCTCGGGAACGGGTATGCCGTTCTTCTGCTCCTCGGAGACAGTTGACTCACTCATTTTTCCTTAGTTTCCTTTCGGTTCTTCTCAATGCGGAAGCTACTGGCGCTGGACCCGGCCGACCCTGTCGACAAAGGCGGAGCGGAACCCGTCCACATCCACGTCCACGCAGACGCTGGCGTTGGCCTTGCCGCCCAGGATGCCGTCGTAATCGACCACCGTGGCGCCCAGGGTGAGCGGACTGGAAATCTCGACATCCACGAAGGCCTGGCGCATGGTGAACAGGTCGGGCTGGAGCAGGACCATGGCGGCGGAGGGGTCATACATCTTGATTCCCTCCTCGATATGTCCGCCGTCGTAGGACCGGAAGAGGGAGGCAACCATGCCGCCCACTTCGCCGGCTGCGTCCAGGTCGTCCAGGTCTCCGGCGACCAGATGGGCCTTGCGACCGATGTCCAGGCCGACCATGGTCACGGGCAGCCCGCTGCGGAAGACCATCTTGGCAGCCTCAGGATCTACGGAGATGTTGAACTCGCCATAGACCCCGATGTTGCCGCGTCCGGTGGAGCCTCCCATCATGACGATCCGGTCGATGTGGTCCTTGACCTCCGGGAAGGTGGCCAGCAGCAGGGCGATGTTGGTCAGAGGGCCCAGGGTCAGGATGGTGACTGGCTCATCGCTCTCCAGCAGCACCTGCCGCTCCTCCAGGACCGCATTGTTCTCGGTCAGCAGGCTGGTGTCCGGCTCGGGAAAGACGAATGACCCCATCCCCGACTTGCCGTGGGCTTCGGTGGCAAACCTGTTGTCACGCATGAGCGGGGCCGCAGCGCCACGGGCCACGGGGATGTGCCTGCCCAGGAAGGTCAGCAGCTTCAGGGCATTGTTGGTGGTGTGGCCGATGCCCACATTGCCGGACACCGAGGCTATCAGCCTGATGTCGAAGCTGGGCTCGTCGACCAGCATCGTAATGGCCGCAGCATCATCGATGCCAGGGTCCGTGTCGATGATCAGTGGTCTGGTCATTCCTTCACTCCTTTTGCTCTTGTCGTGTCCAAACTCAAATTCCTGCCCCCGCTTTGGCCCGCCGAGCTGCCTCGACAAAGCCGGAAACGGTGAAGACCGGGCCCTCCAACCCGACCTGCCGTGCCACTCGGGTGATGGGCGGAGGCGTCACGTAGGCCTGCTTGAGCACATCCTCCCGGGCGAAGACCTCCTCGCGGCTGCCATCCAGCAGGACCCGGCCATGCTGCATGAGCACAACCCTGGGGAAGTTGCGGGTGACGAACTTCATGTCGTGGGAAATCGTGATGCAGAGCTTGCCTTGGTCCCGCAGACGGGCGATGATGGCAGCCAGTCGATCATT
Organism: Bifidobacterium sp. JNUCC 75; assembly: GCF_054819865.1. Classification (NCBI taxonomy): domain Bacteria; kingdom Bacillati; phylum Actinomycetota; class Actinomycetes; order Bifidobacteriales; family Bifidobacteriaceae; genus Bifidobacterium; species Bifidobacterium sp. JNUCC 75. The sequence continues at coordinate 1,043,374 of NZ_JBTHIF010000001.1, forward strand.
GCCAGCCTTGTCCTGCCCGCATGTGGGCTCGTCGAAGACCACAGCACCCGTATCCATCATGAGAACGGAGCCGATGGCGCAGAACTTCTTCTCGGTAGGGCTCAGATCAAAAGGATGATCGTCCAACCGGTCCGCCAGACCCACTAACTCAGCCACCTGCTCCATACGTCGCCCTATCAGATCCTGATCGAACCCAAGCTGCCGGGGACCGAACTCAAATTCCTTGCGCACACTGTCCAGAAAGAGCTGATCGTCGGGATTCTGAAAGACGTACCCCACCTTCCGGGCCCACTGGGCCGTGTTCGCCGTTGCCAGATCGACGCCGTCAATCAAGATCCGACCACCGGTCGGTCTAAGGATGCCGTTCAGATGCTTGGCCAGGGTGGTCTTGCCGGCGCCGTTCTGACCGATCAGCGCCACGGGCCGGTCGCCTTCGAGGGTCAGATTCACTCCGTCCAAGGCACGATGGCCATGCGGGTAGACGTACTCCAGATGCTCCAGGTCGATTTTCATCGCAGCGCCTCCCGAATCATGCGTACCGCCCGGTCCTCGCGTACGGGCAGATCCGGCAGATCGAATCCTGCGTCCTGCAAACCTCTGCCGAGCTTGACGTAATCCGGTATGTCAATTCCCCACTTCACGGTCTCGGGATCGGCGAAAACCTCCTCAGGGCTGCCCAGGGCACGAACCCGGCCTGCTCCCATGACCATAACCTGGTCAGCGCATCGAGCGACCCGCTCCATATCGTGATCGACCATGACTACGGTGATCCCCTCCTGGTTGAGTCGCTTGACAATGTCGAAGATCTCCTCGCTGCCAAGCGGATCCAGCTGGGCCGTGCATTCGTCCAGAACCAGGATGTCCGGTTCCATGATCAAGGTCGAGCCGAGGGCCACCCGCTGCACCTGGCCGCCGGAAAGCTCCAGAGGGTTCTTGTCGAGCAGATCCTCGATATGCATAAGAGCAGCCACCCGAGCCACCTTGGCATGCATGGTTTCACGTGAAACCCCATGATTGCCCAATCCGAAAGCCAGTTCCTCGGCCACGGTCCCGGCCGTATAAGAGAGCTGATTGAAGGGGTTCTGAAAGACCAGGCCCACGTGTCTGGACAGATCGGCAATGGTCGAAGTGGCTACATCCCTGTCCTTAATTCTGACGCTTCCCTTGGATTTGCCTACGAAATAGTGTGGAATCAGACCGACCAAGGCGTTGCACAGGGTCGATTTGCCCGACCCGTTGGCTCCGACGATGCAGAAGAAGCTGCCCTGTTCGACGCTGAAACTCACCCGCTTCAAGGTGGTCCGATCGGCATCACGGTATCTGAAGGAGAAGTCCTCCACTCGTATGACCTTGGTCATGCCCGACCTCCCCACTGGATGGCCAAGGTGATCATGCCTGCGCGCGAGAGGCAGGCGAGCATCAGGGCCAGCACCAGAAAAACGGTGAACAGGATGGTCATGACGGTGTCACTGCGCCGCCATACCACCTCAAGGTAGCTGGTCTGCCGCACTCCCCGGATGCCGAAGCCGCGGGTCTCCAGGGTCATTCCGCGCTCCTGCGAATCCGTCAGGGAGGAAAGGACCACCGGTCCGAGCAGGGGCAGGAAGGCCCGCGCCCGGGAAATCAAACCGCCGCCAGTCTCCAAGCCACGTGCATGCTGAGACTGCTCGATAATCGCAATCCTGCGCTGCATCTGCGGGACCACATTCAGGCTGGCCAGAATCAGGTAGCCGATCTTCGAAGGCACGCCGATCTGTGTCAGAGCAGCAACCAGGCGACCCATGTAGGTAGTTTTATTGGTCAGGTAGAAGGATCCCAGGAAGACCAGAAGTGTCACTACGATTTTGGCCGCGTAGAGGCTGCCTTCAAGACCCAGCTCGGCAAATCCCAGGTCAAGAATGACCTTGGTATTCCTCGGGCTGTAGCACCCCTGGATGAACAGCAGCATGAGCGTAACGGGAATGCCGAACCCCAGCATCACGCCGGAGAAGGGCCGGAGCACCCGAGCCAGAGCCGCTGCGATAAAGAGCATGACGATGATTCCCAGACCCAAGGTAAAGTCCGACCAAACCAAGGTCGCCAAGCCCAAGGAGCACACGCCGACGATCTTGGCCATGGGATGCATGCGAGCCAATGGAGAATCGGGAATCCCGTTTGATTCAGGGCCAGGCATCAGCGTTCAGACCCTTGGGTATGGTCACAATCCAAGTCCGCGGGGGTACCTGGCGATGAGCCCCGATCAGCTTCTGCCCCGATGTCGACCTTCACCGGCTGCGATGCACTCTCTTGACTGGACGCTCCAGCCGCTTCATGCCCATCCTCGTCTTCGTCCTCATCCAGGTCATCCAAATCGTCCAGATCCGCCTGGTCCTCGCTACCGTCCAGGGCGTACTGGCTCAGGAAACGCTTGGGGATTCGACGCACAATCACGTAAGCAATCAGGACGGTGATGCCCTTGTCAATCAGATTCTCCAGCATGGAGGAGGAGAGCACAGAGATAACGATGTTCTTCACAGCCACCACCAGTGCAGCTGTGAGGACCGAGGTGCCATTGACCCCGGTGGCGCCTCCGTAGACGAGCACGGTAATCAGAGAGGCGGTGACCGTGTTGACCAGGGCGCAGGCCAGCCAGACCAGGACGACTCCCCATATCCGTTTGAAGAGTCCGGCCTTGACCATGTATCCGATCACCAGCCCACACAGAACGCTGGAGAGCGCATAGGGCAGATAGACCGGATTCGCCACCAAGGCGAGGAAGACGTTGGTCAGCAGTCCACACAGGGCAGCCACCCAGGGACCGGACAGACAGGCGATGACCGTGGTGCCAATCATGTCCAGGAAGAGCGGCAGTTTGAGGGTAGAGCTCAGAGTCCCGCCGATGAGGTTGATGCCCACTGCGATGGGTATCAGCACCAAGGATTTTGTCGAAAACTGCGCAGTGATTCCTCTCCATAACGATCGCGCGCTCATAATCCGTACCGCCTTTGGTCCTTGAATGTCGATTTCTGCAGATGGCCGTCGCTCACAGCCAGATCCGCATCACCGCTTTGAGAAACCACTTTAGTAAACAACTTTCATTGACCGAGACTATCAACAGCCGGATGGGGTGTCAAATGCGAAACCTCCGATGACGATCTCTCAGGTAAGCTTGATTCGCTAGATCCAACAGGTCGACAGAGCCGTTCGCCGGAGCGTCAGAGATGAGGAGGACAGGAAACCACATGAACATCAAGGACATTGCTCAGCTTGCCGGCGTATCCACATCGACGGTCTCCAAGATTGTGAATCACAGGGACGCGAGCATCACAGCCGCCACGCGCGACAGGGTTCTTGAACTGGTCAGGAAGTACCACTACACGCCCTACGGATCCTCCAAACCCAACACCACCACCTGGAGAATCGGAGTCCTGCTGAGCTCATCCATCTCCATGGACTCCACCTTGGACGGAATCATCCAGCAGGCACAAAAGTCGGGGTACGGCACCCTGGTTTTCAACAGCTACGGCAATCACGACCAGGAGGAACGCAACATCCTGGCCACTCTTGAGCATCGAGTGGATGGTATGGTCTGGGAGCCGATCGACCGCACAAGCCTGGCCTTGAAAGGCAAGATCGAGGCAGGAGGGATCCCCGAATTGACCATTGGACCCCTGGGAGACGACCGGACCGCGCTCATGCCCTATGAGGAGGCTGCATACAGTCTTACTGAAGAGCTGATCAAGCGCCACCACACCAGCATCGCCTGTCTGCTCTCGCCGGGCAGACGGACCCAGAGTTTCCTGCACGGTTATCGTCGCTGCTTGTTCGACCACAACATCCAATACCACACTGACATGGTCCTGGAAACCATTGGCGAGGACCTGACCCAAGTCCTGGAGAACCGGCAGGTCACCGGAATCGTGGCATCCCACTATCACCATGCCCTGGAATTCCTCCAGTTCGCCGAATCCATGCATTACCGCCTGCCCCAGGACCTCTCCCTGGTCTCCCTGATGAACGACACCAACGTGCATCTGCGCTACCCAGGCAGCCCGGAGATATCGTCCTACGTCATGCGCAATGCCGACTTCGGTACCTACCTGTGCCGACGGATCATCCACACCATCGAACATGAATCCCAGCCAAGCGAGGCTTTCGAGCACGTCTTCGCCTTGGACGGCGAGCAGACTGTCGGCCGGCCCCCGGACCAGCAATGCAAGAAGATCGTGGTGGTCGGCAGTATCAACGTGGACACCTACCTGACCGCCCCCAACCTGCCCAAGGCGGGCATGACCACCACGACCAGAAACTTTGCCTCCACACCGGGCGGCAAGGCCACCAACCAGGCTGTAGGCGTGGCCAGGCTGCAGCATCAGGTCTCCCTGATCGGCAATGTCGGCAGTGATCCAGCCGCAGACTACATCTACAAAACCATGAGGCAGGCCCATGTGGATGCCACCGGTGTGCGCAGAGTCACCGGCGCGGACACGGGCAAAGCCTACATCTTCGTCGACAGCAAGGGCGAGTCGATGATTTCCCTGGTGGCAGGCGCCAACGAGTCTCTGACCCCGGACGACATCACCGAGCGCGATCAGATCTTCCGGAACGCCGGCTACTGCCTGATCCAAACAGAAATTCCCATGGATACCGTCGCCGAGGCATGCAGAACAGCCAAGCACCACCAGGCCGCCACCATCGTCAAACCGTCATCCTGCGACCACCTGCCTGAAGACCTGCTGACTTCAATCGACATCCTGATCCCGAATCTGAACGAGTTGAACACCCTAGTACCCGGACCAGGATCCGTGGTAGACAAGGCGAAACAGTTCATCAACGGCGGGGTGGGCAAGGTCATCATCACCCTGGGCGAGCACGGCTGCACCCTGGTCACCGCCAGCGGACACAAGGACTTCCCGGCCCACGAGACCCGAGCAATCGACGACACCGGCGCCAGCGATGCCTTCATCAGCGCCCTGGCCTCCTATCTGTGCAGCGGATGCTCCTTGGACAAAGCCGCCCACATTGCTAATCTGGCCGCCGGCTTCAGCGTCGCCCACGAAGGCGTCATCCCCTCCCTGATCAACCGCCGCCAGCTGGAGGGCCTGATCGACTGAGCGGTCCAGGCGCAAGCACGGTCGGAAGATTGTGATCGCCCACGGCCGTGCTCTGGCTCAAGCGGAACGTCCCCAGGTCCTCTGACTGTCATGCCTATCATCAAGGTCTGCAGTCATTGCCCCATCTCAGCCTCTTGGAGCGCGTCCCTCACGATGGGCCTTTATAATTTTATAGGGTACAGAATCCGGAATGGAGACCATTGATGGCTGCAGCTGTTCTGGCTTCGGCGCCAACCGCAATACTGCTGATGGTCGCACGGGAATATGTCATTGCGGGAGTCGCAGCAGGTGCGATAAAGGACTGATCTCAAAGGTGAATCAACCAGTTGGAAGGGTACCGAATCAATGCAACATTCAACATTTACTATCGACGGCCAAGCTCTGAAGTGGACAGGCGACGGTGAATACCTTCGCATCGAGCCCTGGGGAACAGATTCGATACGCGTCCGATCCTCGCAGATGCACGAACCTGAAGACCCGGACTGGGCGCTTTTACGCGACCACCACGAGCCTGCCGATGCGGTGCACATAAGCATCGACGATCAACGAGGACAGGCCACCATAATCAACGGATCTTTAATGGTCAAGGCGCAGGCTTCGGGCGGCATTGACACAGGCAACGGCTATACCGACAAGTGCCTGCTCAGCTTTTGGCGCGCCGACGGCGAGCTGCTCTTCAGCGAGATGAGCGATGGCGGCTCCCTGAATTTAAGAGCGCGTTCTTTCACTCCCATCGCGGGAGGCGACCACCAGGTCAAGGTAACATTCGTGCCTCCAGAAAACGAACGTCTGTATGGCATGGGCGAATATCAGCAGAACATCATGAATCTGAAAGGCTGCACTCTCGAACTCGCCCACAGGAACTCGCAAATCTCCATACCCTTCGTCGTCTCCAGTAGCGGATACGGCTTCCTATGGAACAACCCAGCCGTTGGTTCCGTCAGTTTTGGGAAAAATAAGACTCAGTGGACGGCGGACAGCACTCGACAGATTGATTATTGGGTTACAGCCGGTGCCGATTATCGCTCAATTATGGCCCATTACGCAGACGCTACCGGTCATGCTCCTCAGATGCCTGAATGGGGTCTTGGCTTTTGGCAGAGCAAGCTTCGCTATTGGAACCAGGATCAATTGCTGGAGGTCGCCAGAGAATTTAAAAAGCGCGATATCCCTCTGGACCTCATTGTCATTGACTTCTTCCATTGGCCTCACATGGGTGATTTCAGATTCGAAGACGAATTCTGGCCAGATCCCGTCAGCATGAGCAACGAATTGCACAAGATGGGGATTCGACTCATGGTGTCAGTCTGGCCGCAAATAGCACTGACTTCTGAAAACTATCCAGAGATGAAAGCCAAGAATCTGCTGGTACGAGCAGACCACGGCGAAGACATCGGCATGATGTTCGAGGGACCCAGCCAGTTCTACGATGCCACCAACCCTAGAGCCCGCCAATATGTATGGGAGAAATGCCGTGAGCACTATGCCGATGTCGGTGTCGATGCCTTCTGGCTGGATGAAGCCGAACCTGAGTATGGCACTTACGATTTCAGCAATTACCGCTACTGGGCTGGGCCTGCTCAGCAAACGGCCAATTTGTATCCGCGGGAATACAACAAGGGATTCTACGAGGGGCAACTGGCCTACGGGCGCCAGGGACAGATCGTTAACCTCACCAGATGCGCATGGGCCGGATCCCAGCAATATGGGGCTCTTGTATGGTCGGGCGATGTTGCATCCACCTTCGAAGCGTTCAGAGCACAAATCACTTGTGCTATCCATATGGGCATGGCCGGCATTCCTTGGTTCACCACCGATCTGGGAGGCTTCCACGATGGTGATATCGACGATCCCACCTTCCGTGAACTGCTGTTGCGGTGGGCGCAATTCTCCTGCTTCTCGCCCGTCATGCGCAATCATGGTGACCGTAGCCAGCATCACCCCGATGGAACCACCAAGACCGCTATCACTACAGCGCAAGGCGAACGGCGATTACCGTCCGGGGCGAGCAATGAACCATGGAGTTACGGAAAGTCTGTCGAAGACATCTATGTCAAGTTCATCAAGATCCGAGAACGTCTTCGCCCTTATTTGCGTGAACTGTTTACTCAGGCGCACGAGGATGGGCAGCCGCTTATCAGGGGATTGTTCTACGAATTCCCCCATGACGATGCCGCCTCCGATATCGCCGACGAGTATATGCTCGGACCTGATCTGCTGGTAGCCCCTGTGGTAGAGGAGGGGGCCAGATCTCGACAGATCTATCTGCCGGGGGACGCGACTACGCAGTGGCAGGATCTTCGCGACGGCGCAATGTACGACGGCGGTCAGACGATCACCGCAGAAGCCCCGCTGGATACTCTGCCGGTATTCGCAAGGGACAGCAGAAACCACGAGCTGCTGGGCATACTCTGATATATACATCTGTACACCACGTGCAGATTACAGATTATCCGATCACTAATAATGGGTCAGGACCATCTCGTCCTGACCCACTTCATTCTTCAAAATAAGTTGATGAGACACCGTGGTTTGTTGGGACCATGTGCCTATATGCTGATCAGCTCATCATTCGCCTCATTATTTGACCTTGCGAATAAAGAAAATCAGGCAGACACCGACGGCCGCCAGAACAGCCGCCAGTGGGAAGACCCCGCTGTAACCGACAATCTTGATGATCGCGGCAGAGAAAATGGGTCCCAGCACCTGACCTCCGTTATTGGCAATGTTGAGAATACCAAGATCCTTGGCTGCTGTCCGCTGATCAGGCAGCACTTCTATATTCAGCGCCTGGTCCACGGAATTGAACATTCCCATGCCAATGCCCACAACCACGGCGTATGCCAGCATAATGAAGGGACGATTGGTCAAAGCAGGTAGAAACGACCCAACCGCTATCAGCAGACCTGCGATGATGACCGGCACTTTCCGTATATGCAATTTGTCAGAAACAGGACCGGCGCCGATGCACATGACGATTGCGGTCACCATCATGATCATGGAAATAGCCGAGACATATGCCTGCAGAACGTTGCCTTTGAGCATTACGTAGTCGGTCAATATGTAAAGCTGATATCCAGAAATCGCGAATGAAGCGGTTTGTATGCTGAGCTTACCGAACAAGGCCAGGTAATAGTCCCGCACATGATGGGTCGGGAATACAAAATTATCAGAGAACGTCTTCCACGTTACCGGAGAAACAGGCATGTTTTTAGTCGAACCTTCGCGCAGTATCAGAGCAGCCACAGGACCCGACAACAAAGACATGACTGCCAAAACCAAAAATCCGGTCTTAGGCATAGGAAGGAAGAAAGAGGCCAACATCTGTCCGCCGTATTGTCCGGCCGAATTGCCGAGTGCGTAGACGGAAGATATCGTTCCACGGTACTTCGGCGCAGTCCGATCGGCAATGACCGCAATCAACGGCGCCACAATCATATTCAGGAAAATCATATATACCGAATCCGATAGGACCACTTGCCACACGGCAGAGCATTGGCCCCAGAACAGTACACAGACAAAGGTCCCAACTGATCCGGCGACGATCCATGGCGTCCGACGACCCCATCGAGAACGTGTCCGATCCGACAGGCCGCCTTCCACGATGTTGGCGATAGTGGATACGATCATGGCCACCGTCGACATCAATGCGATATCGCCCGTTTTATTGGCAGGATCTATTCGCGCCACTTGCTGAGGAACCAGAACACCTACCAGGCCGAGATACGGCCCCAACCAAAGCAGGACACCTAGTGCGAGCGCCACACCCGTGCGCACAGGAACGCGATGCTGCTGATCATCACGGGGAGTCATCCAGGCAGCAGAGGGTTCATTATCCGTCTCCGCAGTCTTCCCTTGCGCACTGTTCATTGACCTTGCGGAATCCATATCATCCTCACCTTCCTGAATCCATAGGATTGTCGGCAAGGACATGCGTCTCCTGTAGTAGAACCACGTCCCAGGGGCCCAGCTCAACACTGCTCAAAGGCTCATTCTTGCCCAGCAATGTACATGAAACAGGCACGGTGATCCTGTGCGTCTGCCAGCTCCAGTTGAAGAGGAAATGCAGCCGTCGGCCATATCGATTGACTGCCGAGGAGTGCGATATTGTCGTCTGACCAGCCAACCACGGATCGTCTGGAAGCAGATAGTCGAACAACGAAGCAGCCAGAGCCTCGTTGGGGACCGTGCCGATCATCGTTACTCTTCCCTGACCGGCAACATGGCTGGTGATCAGGGGAAATTGTGAGAAGTGGGGGTGGTTGCTTGTAGCCAGAATTTCCGCTCCCTCGCTCTGTAGACAATCAATCCACTCAGTGGCAGCAGATCCAGGACGCAATTTAAATGAGTCCGTTCCCTTAACTGATATAGGGGATTTGATATTGGAAAATTCCTGATAGTCCGCGCCAGCAAGATCATCAAGCATTGACGGTTTGGTTTCCATACGCGCGCGTGCGTACTGATCCGCATATGCCGTACGCGGTCCCAGGACCAGATGCCCGCCGGCTTTTACATATTCACGCAACCAGGAGAGCAAGGCATCAGAGCATATATACGCCCCTGGAACCAGCAGCAGGGGGTACTGGTTGACGAATGCAGTCGGCGCGACTACAGGTTTTTCAGCAGAGCCATCGATAAGATGCGTATCCTGAATCATTCGCACCTGATGCCCAGTGCGGAATGCACCACGATAAAAAGCCGTAAGCATATGATCATACGATCCGGCATTGCGTGCACGGTGAGCATCTCCTGCACCATTTATCGCTGTGTATGGTTCGAATGTCAGGCCCCAACGTGACCCGACTGAATACAGGATGGCCACATCAGCATCCGGCTTAAGGTCCGTCACTGCATCGCCGGCAGCTGCCAGCTCTCCGCCAAGCTGAGATATCTCCGCATAAACACGTCCCGGCTTGCGGTCATGGGGGAGAATACCTCCCCAATACATCTCAGTACCATAATGCAACTGCTGCCAATGCCAGTATTCGATGAGATCCGCTCCACGCGAGACGAATTGCCAACCAGCTTGGCGCCATTGCCCCTTATAGCCAGGGAAGTTGTCTGCGGAGCCGCCGATGGGTCCGCCGTCCGTTTCCAGCACAAAGAAAGGAGCGGATTTCAGCGAATACGTCCTATCGGCCATCTGGGCAATCGTCCAGGGGCCAGAAGGATACCAAGCATCTTCTGCCATATCCGGTTCAGGCAATTGCAAGCCGTCTTGCATATGGAAATACGGATCTGAACCTGCTACATCCAAATGCTCGGAAGACCTGGCCTCATCAACAGCCTCACGCCCCAAAGCCATATTCACCGTGATGAATTGATCGGAGCGACAATGCTGACGGATCAGGCGACTTTGCCAGGCGAGCATATCATCGGTGAGCAGCGCCTGATAACGATGCCAGGCAATATCGTATTGTGGCTGGCAGTTGCCTTCGGGCTTCCATAAGTCATCCCAAGTAGATAACTCATGAGACCAGTACGTCAATCCCCATGCCTTATTCAGATGTTCCACGCTACCGTATTCTTTGCGCAGATAATCTTTAAAACCTTCGAAGGCATCTGTGGAATAGTTCAGCCGTAAGCCAGGTTCATTATGTAATTGCCAGCCGATGACTGATGGATGCCCGGCATAGCGATCCACAATCTTGCCGATAAGCCTGGCTGCATAATACCGAAACACAGGGTGGCTATAGCTATGCTCCTCTCGCGAGCCGAACGGAACCTTCTGACCATGGTCATCGCTTAAGGCAATCTCTGGATACTTACGCACCATCCATTGAGGTATGGCAAAGGTCGGCACCCCGATAATCGCTTGGATATTGTTCTCAGCAGCCTTATCGAGAACTGGCTCCAGCCAATCCAGTGAAAATTGTCCGTCTTCCGGTTCCCAGTGTGACCAGCTTCCTTCGCCCACACGGATCACATTGATATGGGCCTTACGCATGAGTTGCATGTCGGCATCAAGGTTCGAGCTGGGTTGATATTCGTCATAATACGCAGCGCCGAACAGTATATGGTCGAGAGACTTCATTGCCTTCCCTTTCTTAAGTGAACGTTCACTTAATAACTGCAAAGAATGCATAGCAATAAGTTAACATTGAATTACAAGCAGCCATGCATGGTATGTAGCAGTTGCATAATAAGCACGTTCACATTAACTGTCAAACGCATGCGAAGACGCCGGAACGTTATCTGCTAGTCGACTCCCGGATGATCAGTCGAGGCTGCATCAGTAATTTCTTGATGCTTGCTCCATGAATCATATCGATCGCACATGAGACCGCCCGACTGCTGAGCGCATCAAAATCCTGCTGAACGGTGGTTAGAGATGGAATCGTATAAGCCCCCATAGGAACACCATCGAAACCGGCCACCATCACATCATCAGGCACACGCAATCCACGATCACAAAAAGCTCTGATAAGCCCTATGGCCATTTGATCATTTGCCGAGAAGACGGCATCCGGCAGGTCATCGGCCATATCAAGACCAACGCGATAGCCCGACTCCTCGCTCCAATCACCTCGATAAACACGGCCCGCTGTCAGTGCGTAACGTGATGATGCCTGCATCCACTCCTCTAAACGGGCTTCAGACGAATACCATCCGTGGGGACCAGAAAGGTGGTCGATGCGTCGTGCCCCTTGAGCCACCAGATGATCCAACAAAGTGCGCACACCCTGTTGCTGATCAGTATCGACCACGGAGAATTGTCCTTCTTGGGCGCAGGAGGACCCGATACTGACAAGGGGCAGGTCAGCAACCATTCTGACGACAGGCTCTATCCATGTCTCTGTTGAGAGCACAATAATTGCCGAGACGTCGTATTCAAGGAGCTTGCCGACAGCTCGTTGGACATCATTGTCATTGTTGTTTTTCAACAGGGATATCTTTGCCAAATACCCTTGTTCACCCGCAGCCTTTTCTACATTCCACAAGAGCTGACCTGGCCCAAACTGCTGCGAGTCCGAAGCGAGGACACCGATTCCATTAGAAACCGAGCTCTTCAGAGCCCTAGCATTCTCATTACGGTGATATCCAGTTTCCCGTATGGCGGTTCTGACCGCTTGCAACGTTTTTGGGCGCACAGATCCAGGGTCATTCAACACTCGAGATACTGTTTGATGGGAAACGCCGGCCACGCGTGCCACATCCACAATGGATACGGACCGTTTCCGTCCTTGCCCACTCCGCACAGTGTTCACACCCCTATTATTTGTGTCCTCTGCCTTGCGTACTCCCGTGAACTGCCAGCACAGAATATACGCACTATATTGCTTAGTGTACCGACGACGCTCTATGAGGCAGCTTTCCGCTGCTTCTCCAGCGGTAAATCACGTGTATTCATGTTTATCACCTCGCCGTATGTCTGCACCGCAGAACGCATCCACGTCTGCCAGAACGGCCATCGCCTAGAGTAGATATCAGGAAGCATCGCGCATCAAGGTACCAAAGGAGCAGCCATCATGAGACCAATGTCGGACTATGCCAAGGACCTGCAGCACTCGGGCATGATCGCCCGTGATTTGGACGAGACCATCGACTTCTACACCAACAAACTCGGGTTCGAGCTGGTCGGCATCTACCCCAATGGGGAGAACCGCTGCGCCTTCCTGCGTCTGGGACATTTGACCATCGAAACCTGGGAGGGCGAACCTGCGCCCATGCGTACCGGGGCCATCAACCACTGGGCGCTGGATACGCCAGACATCGATGCCGCTTACGAGCATGCCCTGGAGATGGGATTGAAGATCAGAGAGGACTCCATCCAGTCCATTCCCACCTTCTGGCAGCGCGGAATCCGCTATTTCAACATCATCGGCCCCAATCAGGAGACCATCGAGTTCTGCCAGATTCTCTGACTGTCTTTTTTGATGTCCGGTGACTTTTCCCTCTTGCGGATACCGAGGAATGCAGGTGGCCGATTGCGTAATATAGCAGCCCTCGACCCCACTGCGACGACGGCTGGCGTATAACATTCATGTGAGCGAAGCAACAAAATTCTCAGTGTTCCACACAATTAATTAAACGGACGAATAAGCCCTGATACCTCCTGTAATTCCAGCCTTTCAGCGACATAGGAACGCCCAGAATAATCCCAGGCACTGCCGGTATTATGGAATAAGTATCCAAAGATGGATGCATTGCAACGAAAAGAGGTTTCTATGACGAACATTCATAATGTCACGGTTGCCGGCGGCGGGGTGCTTGGCAGCCAGATTGCCTATCAATCAGCCTTCAAGGGCAAGAAAGTAACGATCTACGACATCAACGACCAGGCTGTGGCGGCCGCCGAGGAGCGCGTCAAGAACCTGCGCGATTCCTACAAGCACGACATCAATGCTACTGATGAGCAATTCGACGCCGGACTGAACAACATGTCCTTTACCGCCGACATGGCCGAGGCCGTCAAGGACGCTGACCTTGTCATTGAAGCAGTCCCGGAGAAGCCCTCGATCAAGCATGACCTTTATCAGAACCTGGCCAAGATGGCTCCCAAGGACGCCATCTTCACCAGCAACTCCTCCACCTACGTGCCCAGCACCTTCGCAGCCGACACGGGCAGGCCGGACAAGTTCCTGAACATGCACTTCGCCAACCAGGTTTGGCTGTACAACACGGCTGAGATCATGGGTACCGATCAGACCGACCCCAAGGTCTTCGACGAAATCGTGGACTATGCCAAGGAGATCGGCATGGTTCCCATCGTCCTGAAGAAGGAACAGCCTGGATACGTCCTGAACACCCTCCTCATCCCCCTGCTCGAGGCTGCCTCCTACCTTTGGGGTCAGGGTATCGCGGATCCGGAGACCGTGGACAAGACCTGGATGATCGCAACAGGCGCACCCATGGGACCCTTTGCCATCTTTGACGTTGTGGGACTGCGGACCGCCTTCAACATTACCAAGGAACAGCGGGGAGACAACCCTGACTTCAAGCCCTTCCTGGAGAAGATCCAGAAGATGATGGACGAGGGCAAGACCGGCAAGGATTCGGGAGAAGGGTTCTACACCTATCCCAACCCCGCCTTTGCTGATCCTGACTTCCTGAAGGCCTGACAGTAACCAGGGTTTTCCAAGGACAAAGGACCTGGCCGTCTTCGTGACCACGCCATAGTTGGCGGGCCTGCAGGACGGTCAGGTCCTCTTCGCTTTTAAGCCATGACGATGATTCCCGCTATGCACAATGCACAATCCGGAATTTCGATTCAGTCAACAGACCGTATCCGTCGACCTACTATGCGGTTCCACAACTAAAATGTGAGACCCTGTCAAAATGCATCTCGGGGCCTCTCAAAATTTCGTGAAACACTTCGTGAGCTTCCGGCCAATCAGCGCACCCTGTTGAGTGTGTCCCGAATATGTTGAAGAGTGGGCAGATCTACGCGGCCCTTGGCTGTAGCTTCTTGAATTTCATTGATGGCCCGGGAATAGAAGAGGCCGGTCGCAGCATCTGGCACCAGCGGCAGGGATTCGACCTTACGCTGGATTTGATTGCTAATATCGCTCGCCTCCTTGTCATTCGGATCCAAACATGAATCGAGGAAGAGCACCTGGGATTTCAGCTGTGTCCGATTGGCGACCTTCTCTTCTCTGATGGCCTGCTGGCGAACCGTATGCACGTTGGCTGTAATGTTGCCGACCCACAGGGAGATGACCACTATGGTGAGCAAAACTTCGACCAGGAGGGGGATGAAAAATCCATTGGGCAATATGTGCCGCAAGCTAAGATTCCCAGACCACCAGGGGGCGTTCCAAGCTGAGAAGTAGAAAATCGCGATGATGCCTTGGATCAGATAACCGACAGCGGGAAACACCACATTCTCAGCTATCAGTCGGTAATAAAGGCTCTCGCTCCTCGTCGCAGCATCGTCATCGCTACGTGACTGAGCCACCCAGCACAGGATTGTGAACAACGCCAAGAAGAACATCACAATCCATTGAGCGGGAGGTGCGAAGCCATAGGTGCCAATTTCGGCCATGAAAGCCGCGCAACCTATGAGCGTCAGGACCGTTGCAAAAATCGAAACCAGATACTTCATTCAAGTCACCTACATTTCCTTGAGTATGTCGGCTTTTTTAGCCTCATACTCCTCTTGGGAAATAAGCTCTTTCGACAGCATTTCCTTCAGCCTGCTCAACCGCTCTACAGGGTCGACAGCAGCCGGTTCAGGAGCTGCCTGCGCCTGTCCCATCGTCTGATTGACCATGTTGGGAATGACCTGGCCCATGCCGGCACCCATGGTCAATCCCATACCCGCCCCTAGAAGAGCCCCACCGTCAGAACCTGGATTGGACGCGGCACCATTCATGGCATTCAAAACCTGAGCCTGCTGATAGTTGGTGCCATATGTCTCATAAGCAGACTGCTGGCCTTGCGCATATGCCGCTTCGCCTTGCCCCTGGGCCATACGCCCATAGAACTGCTCACGGTTCTTGGATACCAGCTCCTGGGCTTCCTGTCTGGCTTCATTGTCGACGATGTCAATTGCGGAAATGCTGAAGTTCAGTACTTTCATGCCGTATTCAGCAGCAATGGGCGCGATTTCATTCTCGATGGTCTTGGCATAGGTTACAGCATTCGCAGGCACCGAGATAAGAGGCCCCTCCCACTTGGTCAGCTCAGTGGTCAGGATGGAAATGATGTGGCCAAGGAACTGATTGCGGAAGTAGTCGGTAATCGACTCCTGATTGGTCAGATCATAGTTATTGCCGATCAATTGGGTGAGGAAGATGCCGCAATCGTCCACTTTGATACGATATGCGCCTCTTGCCCTCACCTCGGTTTCGACGCCAATGCCTTGGAATTGGTCAGCAAGCGCCTTGTCGTAGACCTTGATTGGCGTCTGTGTACCCCATTTGATTTCCCTGCTGGTCGCCGTACGCACGAAATAGACCAGCGAATGGAACGAAGAGACTCCACCGGAGAGGCTGTTCCGCAGGCGGGATATAAATGGATAATTGGCACTGGTCAGGGTATAACTACCCGGATCGAAAATCTGCTCGATCGTACCCTGATAGACAAAGATGGCTTTTTCTCCGGAACCTACTACCAAGGTGGTTCCGTTGTTGAAGTCTTCCTCGGGGTTTTTGAATATGAGTGTGTCGTTATCCGAACGGTTCTTGATGACGTCGACAAAGTGCTTCTCACCATCTGCAAAAGCGGCTTCATTGGAGTTGCGCTTGAATACAGCCATCTGTACACCCCTTTTTCTTATGCACTGTTCAATCCGTATCCATTACCTGGTCAAGCGGCAATCAGTCGTCATATTCGTCCCACAGACTCACAAGACCATGGGCGGAATTCAGGAAGGACTCCGAGCCTTCATAGCTGTTGGACTTCAGTTCCAGCTTTTTCCCTGTCCTCATGCTGATGACGCAACCAAAGTCATCCACTCGAATATCGACTATGTTCTTGAACCGATACACGTCAAAGAAGGTGCGGCCTGGAGGTGTCGCGTCCCCAGCCCTGTCGGGCTGAAGTTCGAACATGGCGGAGTATATTTTTTTATTCCCGAACATCCAGACGGTGATCATCATATGACCGTTCATTTGCTGGATGTAGGAAACCGGTTCCACCCTGCCCACTTCATCCTCGTCGAAAATGCCGCAGATCTCCATAGCCGTGGCCTTACGCCTCTCTATGGCAACGCTGTAATCTTCGAAACTCACTCCTATTCACACCTTTCCCGAATCACAAACTTCGGCATCGATCTTCACTTCATCAACAATTCGTTCATCTCTTGGCTGTCGGAATCGGTCAGTCCCCCTTGCTTGGCCGCTTCCATCACCTCCTTGGATGATTGCGAATACCTGATGTAGCGCTGCTCAAAAAGTCGTTTGATCAATAATGATTTCGCACACAGATACTGGGGATGTGAATTCATCTCAATCGCGGAATCCAGAGTCGCCATTATCGACTCCGCCTCTTTGAGCTTTATCTTGAACGGTTTCTGTGACTTGAACCTGCTTAGGGCTATGTGGAAAAGGACATCAGAATCGTTAGAACCGTTTTCTACAGCCTTTTCCAAGTTCTCAGCGGCTTCTTGGTACTGGCCCCTATCAAAAAGGACGTACCCCAATGAAGCCAACACCTTCGGATCATTGGGCGAATTCTTCAACACATCCTGGTACTTATCAAGGAATCGTGCCGAGTCCTTGTAAGTGGCTCGACGGACCTGTTTAAAGTTCAACGAGGTTACAACAACAGGCCTTCCACAATAAGGACATTGCTTGCTCGAAGCCGAAAGTGGTGCCCCGCAGCCGGGGCACACGATATCCGAATCAACCGAAGGCATGATGCATCAACGGCGCCGCATCGATCTGCTCATGTCGGCCATGCCCTTCTGAATAGCTTGTGTCTGCTCGGCCTGTGCGGCCAAAGCACGGCGGGACTGCTCAGCCTGAGCCTCCATGTTCTTCTGCATCTGTCGCTGCTGCTGTTCAAAGCCACGGGCATTGTCATCAAGGCTCTTTAGGAACAGATCATCAATCTTCTTGAAAAGACCGGTAGCAGGCGAGTGCAATGTCTCGGCGTGTCCAATAGAGTCAACGAAACCGCCGAAGAATCCATTCCATTCATCAAGTAGATCGGCAGATTTGTTCGCATCAATTTTCTTGAAAACGAAGTGGCAAATTATGCCAGCGATAACCATTATAAAACCGAGAACACGAAGTTTCTCATTAGCAACGCATAGGAGCCCAAGTATAATCAATGCAATTTTGACAAGCAGGAAGATAATATGTTGAGTTTTCAGTTTCTTCTCTTCTGCTTCAATTGCAGTACGCTTATCGGGAAGTTGCTGGTTGAAAGAGGTATTCAGATTAGTCAGTTGCTGCGAGAAGTCATCAGGTAAAATCCTGTCCGGCCCTTCCAAATTAGCCGTACGAATCATGCTCAACTGATTTTTGGCATTACCATAAGCAACATTGACATCGTCGCTGTGATCAAAACCAAGAGCAGCAATATTTTCTTTGTAACCCATTCTTCAGTCTCCTTGATTTGGGTAAACATCAGGGAGGAGAATGCATAAATTATGGATTAGCTTATAGCCTACCCCCCCCCCGCAATAGAGGCAGGGCATCAAACAAACCTTTAGCGAAAGCAGACATCATTACCCCTTTCGTTCCCCTGCGATGTTCTTGACAAGCTGAATATACCACTACTTATACGACAGCAGTCAAGAAGTCCTGAAATGCGATCTCTTAAAACAAGATATACCGGCTCTTCTTTTGTATCTGTCTGCCTTCAATTGATCGGCAATACAAAACCACTGGATTCGAGGGTGCAGCTACTTTCTTCTGCCCTAAAGAGTGCAGCGTGGTAAGCTGTGTATTTATGGCATTTTTGTGAAAACCGCTAAAGGAAGAGGCAGATAGGGAAATCACAAAGGCGGAAAAGACGAACAACGGCCTAGTGGCCGGAGAAGGAATAATGGCAGAGAACGATAAAATTTCGACTGCAGATAGCGGCCAGCACGAGCAGAAACAGCGTGATCGACAGGCAGCCAAGCAACTGAAGAAGCAGCAGGCCGCGGAAAAGCGCAGGGCCCGCAAGCAGAATCCCAGACCGCATCGGGGCTGGAGCGAGCGCCTGCATTTGACCGACATCAACGTAGTGGACAGGTCCACCCTGAAGCGGGCCATTGCCGGCACCGTGGTCGGCAACTTCATGGAATGGTATGACGTGGGGGTCTACGGCTACCTGGCGGTAACCATCGGCCGCGTCTTCCTGTCTGATGCCTCCGATGCCATGCAGCGGCTCTTCTCCCTGGGTGTTTTCGCTGTGACTTTCGTTGCCCGGCCCTTGGGCGGTGTGGTCCTGGGCCAGCTGGGCGACAAGATCGGCCGCCAGCGCATTCTGGCCTTCACCCTGCTGAGCATGTCCGCAGCCACCCTGCTGATTGGCCTTCTGCCCAGCTATGCGGCCGTCGGCCCGCTGGCACCTATTCTGCTTATCCTGCTCAAGCTGATCCAGGGCTTCTCCACTGGAGGCGAGTACGCGGGAGCCTCGACCATGGTCACCGAATACTCACCGGACCGGCATCGTGGCTTCTTCGCCTCCCTGCTGGACGTGGGATCCTACCTGGGCTACGCCTTCGGAGCAGCCTTGGTCTCCCTCCTGGAGTTCTCCATCTCCCCAGAAGCCATGCTGGCCTGGGGCTGGCGCATCCCCTTCATCATCGCCCTGCCGCTGGCTGCCATCGCGGTCTACTTCCGGGCCAAGGTTCAGGACACCCCTGCCTTCCGTCAGGCGCAGGATGCCAGCGACGAGAAGACCAAGAGCCAGCACAAGAGCCTGCTGGACTTGATCCGGGGCTATTGGCGGGAACTGCTCATGGCCTTCATCCTGGTGGCCGCGGCCAACACCCTGAGCTACACGCTGACCGCCTACATGCCCACCTACCTGTCGGGCACCCTGCATTACAACACCGCCCAGGCCAATCTGCTCTCCCTGCCGGTCCTGCTTATGGTGGCCTGCTGCATTCCCATCACTGGAGCCCTTTCCGACCGCTTTGGGCGCAAGAAGGTGCTGTTCATGGGAGCATTCACTGGACTCTGCCTGTCCCTGCCGGCCTTCCGACTGCTGGAGCACGAGACCACGGGTGCCGTCTTCGGCGGATTGGTTCTGCTGGCCATCCCGGTCATCTTCTTCGTAGCCAACCTGGCATCCACCCTGCCGGCCCTCTTCCCCACTGCCTCCCGTTACGGCGGCATGGGACTGTCATACAACCTGGCAGTAGCCGTCTTCGGCGGGACAGCGCCTGTCATCATGGAAGGGCTGGTGACCGCGACCGGCAAGTCCCTGGCACCCGCCTACTGGATCATGTTCACCTCGACCTGCGGTCTTGTTACCGTGCTCTTCCTGGCGGAAACCGCCCGGCGCCCCATGCCGGGTACCCTGCCCACTGTGCTCAACCGACAGGAGGCACGCGACCTGGTGGCCACCCAGGACCGCAATCCCGACCTGGACGTGAAGACCATCATCAAGGATGCCGAAGAGAGTGGCGTGCGCAAGACACCGAAAAAGCTGGCTGCAGAGGCACGCAAACTTCTGGGCATTCCCCGCTCCGGAGCCAAGAACAAGAAGTAACGACCGCCGTCAGACCGAGCGAACTGGATGTTTCACCAAATCGCGCTCGATCCAGGCCATGACCAGCCTGGCCAGGGCGTCCACCTCCGCATCGGTCAGAGCCCGTCCGCGCGGGATATGATGCCAGCGCTCGATGCACCCCCGGCAGCAGGTGGCCGTTGCATGCTGGGCCGTGAAAACCGGATGCCCGCGGTAGGGGGTCTGCTTGCCGTCCTTCAAAGGGTGGGCAGGCCCCACACGCTTGGCCAGCATCTCATGGGCGTGACGGTCGATGGTATCCCTGCCCTTGGCGCGGGCGTAGGCGCGGTCCTTGGCCGACAGGGAGAAACCGGCCCGAAAACGCGAATGCCCCAATCTGGCAAGAGTGTCCTGAACCCAGGCCTCATCTGCCCCAACCGACGCTGATCCGCTGCTGGTCATTTCCTGCTCGCCTCCATGCTCAGCCTTACCAAAGAGTCTGTACCCAGGCAAGGTTTCCCATGCGGAATAATTCAGCGAACATGACACCGATAGGGACCAGTGTCAGGGGTAGGGTGAAGACAGTACTTGTATCCACTAACTACCAGACCCGCCATGTTCGGTCATGTCGGGTCACACAAGGGGGCTTTATGGCCAAAAGCAAGATGACTGTAGCCGAGATGATCGGGCTCTTCCTCACCCCTGACGCGCCTGTGCAGGTGACCGCCTTCGATGGGTCGGTCTTCGGGCAGGACCAAGCGCCACTGCATCTGGAAGTCAAGAATTCCCGTGCCATGTACTACATCACGGAAAATCCCAACGACCTGGGTCTGGCCCGCGCCTACCTGCAGGGCGATCTGGATTCACCCGAGCTGCTGCCGGGCAACCCCTACCAGGTCCTCAAGGAACTGATGGGCCTCAAGCACTTCGTCAAGCACCCAAGCAAGATGGAGCTGGCCCGGGCAGCTGCGGCCGTCTTCTCGCACGGAGTGCGTGTGCCCGAGCCGCCGGCGATCGAGGGGCCTTCCCTGGCCAAGCGACTGACCGAGGGCATCCGCCCCCACACCCGCCGTGGGGATGCGGCTACCGTCAGCTACCATTACGACCAGTCCAACGACTTCTATCGGCTCTTCCTAGGCTCCTCCATGACCTATACCTGCGCCGTCTTCGAGAAGGCGGACGGCAGCCTGGAAGACGCTCAGTGGCACAAGCTCAACATGGTCCTGGACAAGATGCACCTGAACAAGGGCGACCGTCTGCTGGACGTGGGCTGCGGCTGGGGCTCCATGGAGATCGCGGCCGCCCGCCGCGGCATTCACGTCATCGGCGTGACTCTGGCTGAGGAGCAGGTCGAGTGGGCCCAGAACTGGATCCGCCAGGAGGGCTTGCAGGATCTGGCCGAGGTCAGGCTGATGGACTACCGCGACGTGCCCGAGTCCGGATTCGATGGAATCTGCTCCATCGGCATGATGGAGCATGTGGGCTACAAGCAGTACCCCTCCTACTTCAAGGAGATGATGGACAAGCTGCGTCCGGGCGGCATCCTGCTCAACCACCAGATCACCCGCACCAACTCCCATGACCACAAGCGGGCCGGCGGCTTCATCGACCGCTACATCTTCCCCGACGGCGAGCTGGCCAGCCCGGCCGAGATCGAACTGGCCATCCAGGACACCGGCTTCGAGGTCATCACCCAGGAGAACCTGCGCCAGCACTATGCGCTGACCCTCAAGCACTGGACTGAGAACCTCCAGGAGCATTGGGACCAGGCCAAGCCCATGGTGGGCGAACCCAAGGCGCGTCTCTGGGGTCTGTACATGGCCGGCGCGCGGCTCAACTTCGAGCTCGACAACATTCAGATACATCAGTTCCAGTGCATCAAGCCTGATCCTGAAACCGGCACGGACACCTATCCGCTGCGGCCCTGGTGGGATCGGTAGTTGGTCTGAGGCGACCGATATAACTACACGACCTATAATATAGAAGGCTTGAAAAGGGGCGAGGAATCAAATCCTCGCCCCTTTTTGTTTCTGCCACCCGTATGGCCCGGTTCTCAGGAAGACCTGTCCGCCGAAGCTTCCAGCCGAGCCAGATCCAAGGCCTTGTTGAAGGCATCCGAGGTCCAGCTGGCCCCAGCCACCTTGTCCACCTTGAGGTCCTTGAGTGGGCGCCCCTGGACTACTCCAGGCACAGCCCGGGCGAAGCGTTCCATGTGGCCGCGCGAGATGGGCGAATCCGAATGCCCCTGGACTTGGACCCGGGTCACCTGGCCTCCCGACAGGTCCAGATCCACATCGATGCTGTCAGCCCCGTCATGCCCGTACTTGCCCGTCAGGGTGTAGGTGCCATCGTGATAGTTGCCCGTGTCAGCCGGGGCGGTCGGCAGTCCATCACGGGAGACGGCGGTGGGATTACCTTCGCCCGCAGAGCCGGCTCCTGACTCTGGCGCAGAGCTGGACTCTGCGCCCGATCCGGCGAACTCGTCGTCCATGGGCTTGGCCTGCTGACTTCCACAGCCGCCCAGGAGGGAGCCGACCGCCACAAGGGTCGCCAGGGTTGCCGAGGCCGTGGCCAGTCCCCGAGACTTGCTTTTGGCCATTTCAACGCCCTCCTTCTGCATCAGCAGCCGATCCCGGCAGGGAGCCGCCGGTCTTGGCCGTCTTGGTGGGGTCATGGAAGCCCACCGGAATATCCTGGTCCCCGGAATCGACAGGAGTTCCACTGAAGGCCGGACGGCCTCCGGCAGCAAGGTAGGCCCGCTTGGCCTCCTCATCATTCCACTGCTCGCCGGCAAGCACACCGTGGTTGAGCATGATCTCCCGCTGGGCGCAGGAGGCCACCAGGGCATCGTGGGTGACCACAATCAGGGAGGTTCCCTGGTCATGCAATTGCCTGAAGAGGTCCAGCACAATCCGCTCATTGGCCTCGTCCAGGTTGCCAGTGGGCTCGTCAGCCAGGATCAGCTTGGGCTCGTTGATCAACGCCCGGGCCACGCAGACCCGCTGCTGCTCGCCGCCCGAAAGCTGACTGGGCAGGTGGCGGGCCCGATCTGCCAAACCCACCCGGTCCAGGGCCTTCATGGCCTGGTCCTCGTCCACCACCGAGTGGTAGTACTGGGCCACCATGACGTTCTCCAGGGCGGTCAGATGCGGGACCAGGTAGAACTTCTGGAAGACCAGGCCGATCACGTTCTTGCGTACATCGGCCAGCTGGGACTGGCTCAGATCCTCCAACGGCCGCCCCTGCAGACGGACCGAGCCCCGGCTGGGAGTATCCATGCAACCCAGAATGTTCATCAGCGTGGTCTTGCCTGAGCCGGATGACCCCACCACGGCCAGCCACTGACCTTGTGGAACGCTCAGATTCAGGTCGTCCAAGGCATGCAGATTGCCGTAAATCTTGGATACATGGTCCAAGTCCAGCAGCATGCCGCCGCCCGACTGGGACTCGCTCGCCTTTGCCTGCGTCATTGTCATTCCTCCCTCAAAACCAGGGCCGGGTCGATACGCGAAGCCCGGAGGACCGGCCGTATGGACGCGATCATGGATATGGCCACGCTCAGCAGTACCGTGCCCAGGGCCAGCCACCAGTTGAAGCCCAGCGGCCGTTGGAAGACGGACAGGCAGAGCAGCCGGGCGAAGCCATAGCCCAGGGCCGTGCCGATCAGGCCTCCTGCCAATCCGTAGCAAGCCGATTCCGCCAGAAACTCCATAGCTATCCCCCGCGAGGAAGCGCCCAGGGCCTTGCGCAGGCCGATCTCGCTGCGCCGCTGGGAGACGATGGAGGCCATGGTAGTCCCCACGCCCACAAAGGTCAGGACCAGCACCACCACCGAAACCAGCCAGAAGAGCGACTGGAGCATGGCGATGGTATGGCTGTCGCCCGCTGTGATCCTGGTGACCGGCCGGGCCTTGACCCCCATGGAGGTCATGTCGTTGATGCCTGCGGCAATGGTCTTTAGCCCCGAGGTCATGGTGTTGACCGAGTATTCGATGACATCGGTACCCCGCTTGGCCTCGGTCAGGAGCTCCAGATCAGACAGGTCGGCGTAGATGATCCGATCCTCGGGACCACCGGTATCAACAATGCCGCCCACACGAAAGTCTCGCCCCTGCCCTCCGGCCTTGCCCGTGTTGGTGACCTGTCCGGCCGGATAGCCGATGGTTATCTGTTTGCCAGTGGTCAGCCCAAGCGAATCAGCCAGGTCCCGCCCCACCATGACCGAACCGGGCCGGGGCCAGGAACCCTCCACGCTCCAGTGGCGGTTGAGCCGACGCACTTGGTCAGAGTGGATACCGGCCATCACGCGGGCCCCAGCATTGACCTGCACTGTCTCATATCGATAGGTGGCGTACCTTGCCGGAGCCTTGGCGGTCACCATATGGGTGGTGTGGTCCACCATGCCCTGTTCGATGCCGGATTCGGACCGGTTGCCCCCCTGAATGGGCGAGACGATCAAATTGGCCCCGTAGGAACGCATCTCCTGGTTGATCTGTCTAGGGGCCTCGATGCAGACCGCCGCCAGACAGAAGAGTGTGGCTGCCCCCACCAGGGAGGCCACCACCGCCATCAGGGCCCTGCCTCGACGACGGAAGACGGCCCCGAAGAGCATGGTCAGGAACATGCGGGTATGGGTCATATGGCTCTTATGGCGATCAGCGGCCATGAAGCACCTCCGCCGGCCGAAGCCGCAGAATGGATCTGATGGACGAGATGGATGCCAGCAGCACGGTCAGGGCCAGCAGCACGAAAACCAGCACGAAAACCATGGGCCGCATGGTGATGCCTGAGCCGAAGACCACCCTGCCCACGATCTGAGCCACTCCGGAGCCCAACAGAGCACCGACCAGAGCCCCGACCAGGGCAATCAGGGCCGTCTCGGCCAGCACCAGTCTGGACACGGCCCCGTCAGTGGCGCCCAGAGCCTTGAGCAGGGCGAACTCCGAGGACCGCTCGGATATGGAGGACGCCATCAGGTTGGCAACGGCGATGGCTGCCGCCAGCAGGCTGAGCACGGTCATCAGGATCATGACCGCCTGGGTCTTCTGCAGAACGTCGCCCTGCAGGGCCGCCACCTGCCTGACCTGCTTGGCCATGGACCCGGGGATGGCCTCCTCGATCTGGTAGGCGATGGAGGATGGATAAGCCGTGCAGTACCAGGTCTCCCACTCGTCCTGGGAGAGGGCAGCAGGATTTCGTGCGGCCTTGCGGGCCAGGTCGTTCTCGGGCGTGGTCAGGGCCTTGACCTCCACCTGGTCGATCTGATCGGTCAGGCCGGACATCTCCTGCAACGGCTTGGTAGGCAGGTAGAGGGAGGAGGCATCGGCATCACCGGAGTCGAAGATGCCTACGATGGTGACGGTCCGCCGCTGATCGCCCAGACCGACCTTGACCTGGTCACCAACCTGACTGCCGCCCAGTCGTGCCGCCAGCTCTTTGCCCATCATGGCCTCGGTCCTGCCGCCGGACCCAGCCTCGTCCTTGGGCCAGCGTCCTTGAACCTTCCACCAGGGTCGAAGACCTTTCAGACCCGCAGTGCTGCTCTCGCCGCTGTCCACCTTGACGGTCCGGCCGAACCAGGTGCCCACCAGGGGGGCGCCGACCTGGTCCACAGTGCCACGAAGGTCCAGGCGGGGGGCGAAGTCGGTGATGTTGTAGGCCCAGAAGATGGTCTTGATCTTGGGCACCTGGGACTCCTTGAGGAAGGCGGTCGGCGTTGACTCGTCACCTGAGGGGCCGCCCTCCTGGTCGCCGTAGAGGTCGGAGACCACGGCATCCGCCTTGGCCTGGACCGTGATATTGGATCCATAGGTGGACAGTTCCGCGTTGAGCTTGTCACCGACGTCGAAGACCACCCCCAGCATGGCAGTAGCTACGCAGGCCGACAGGCAAACCGTGACGGCGATGAGTATTCTTCGCCCAAACTGGCGGCTGAATGACCGCAGCATCATTCGCATGAAGAACATACCAACCGCTCCTTCCCTATGTCAGCTCTTGAAGTGCGATGACAGGGCATCCAGGTCGGCGGTGCTGATCAGTATGGCCCCCCGACCGGTCTTATAGGGCAGAGGGACGGGATTGCAGCCGCCCTTGAACCCGATGGTGGCCAGGTTGATGGCTACGTCGCACTTCTTGCAGATAATCTTGCCGTCTTTTTCGTAATAGCCCGCATCCCCGCAATTATCGCAGGCGTCCAGCCCGACCCCATAGGCTGCGCCATTCTTGCGGATGATGATGAAGCGCATCTCGGTGCCGTCCTTGGCCCGGTAGCTGAATCGATGCAAGTGGCCATCCTCCACCTGGGAGAAACGGATGGTAGCCGTATCGGAGGTCAAGGAATACCGCTCCGGCGGCGAGAGCACAGGCACCTGGTGGGCCTGGGCCGTGCCCACAGTCAGAGCCAAGGTGACGCCAATCATGGCCACCAGACTCCAGACCGCTGATGCCAGGGCCCTTCGGCGGAAGGCACGATGACTGCGGTCGTCAGCTGTGGAGGCTCCGGTCACCGGCATACGCCAGCCTGCAACCAGGCAGGCCAGAACCGGAATGATGAAGACCAGCACCTGGACAAGAACCAGGATCAGGTCGGCGTTGTAGCCCAGGGCCATGATCCGGAAGGCCCAGCCATGCAGAAGAACCAGGCCGGTGGTCTGCATCAGGGCCACCAGCGCCACGCCGTGCCGGACCAGCAGCAGGACCACCATGAGCAGGGCGGCCAGGCGGAAGGCTATCCGAGGGCAGGAGGTATGCATGGTCCTCAGAATGGCAGCCACCGTCACAGCGGCGGCCAGGCCGAGCAGGAAGCCAAGGGCCCTCAGGAGCATGGCCGAAGTCAGCACCGGCTCCCCCGGCTCCACAAAGGCCGTAAGCTGCAGGATGACATCAGGCAAGGCACGGAAGGTCGTCAGGGCTATGGCCAGGGCCGCCAGGGCGTTGGCCAAATCCATGACCCAAGGGCGGCGATGCCAGTCCGAGACCAGCCGATCGGCGGCCAGCACCACCACGATGGCCGCCAGATCGGTCAGAACGCAGGCTACCAGGGTCGGGTAGTTGACCATGGTCCGGCGGTTGATGATCACGGTGGCGCGCAGGAGGGCGAAGACCAACGCCCCCAGCACGCCGACCCCCAGGCCTATCAGCCGCCAAGAGGAGGAACGGGGCCGATCTCGGCCCTCGCCAACCCCCAAAAGCACGCTGAAAACCATGACCAGGAGGGCCGGGGCCAGCGTCCCCGGCAAGACCGTGACAAATTGCTCAAGCATGGCGCATAGCAGCTTACCACTGGTGGGGCGTGTAGTCCCAGTCCCAGCTGACCACGATGGGCTCGGTCCAGAAGTGTCCCTTCACGCCGGTCTCCGGGTCTACGTGTAGCATCCAGCCCTTCTTCTCCGGAGAGTCGATGGAATAGGTCAGCTTGTAGGATCCGGCCTTCTCCATCTTGATGTTGGCTCCGTAATGCGGGCCATCCGAGGCGTTCATCTGCATGAAGGTGCCGGACTGCTTGTCGTTGGGATCATCCTTGTTCTGGATGGTGTAGTTGACGGTCAGATCCGGAACGAACTCGCCCTTGGCATAGCCCAGGTCGTTGTTGGGCAGGGCGTGGATATCGGCTTCAAGATGCAGGCTGGCATCGGCCGCCTTCAGGCCCATGGATGCGGGCTCCATATCGATGGGCTGGAAGAAGACCGTGCCGATGTTCAGGGGGCCCTTCTGCTGATCGTCGGGCGGGATGGGGATCTCCTCGAACCCGGCCCCCTTGCCCGCCGAGGACTGGGAGGCGCCGGAGGCCTCAGGCGCGGGGGCTTCACGGGTACCCGCTCCACCGGAGCCGCACCCCGCCAGAGCCAGGGTGCCTGAGAGCATCAGCGCGACCAGGGCGGTCAATTGTCTCTTCTTCATGATTGTCCTTCGCTCTTTGGTGTTTGCATGGATGCCGTGACCTCAGAAGGCACAGCCCCTTCGACGGCCTGATCGGCTTCCGTCTGATGGACGGCTGCCGACGGCGACCCGCCGGAGTCCTGATTCGACCGCAACCGCTCCTGCTTGTGCAGACGGCGGGTCGACACAATTGCCAACACGACCACGACCAGGGCCGCCAGTATCTGGGCGCCGATGGTCTGCGTGTAGGGATACAGCCCGATCCAGTCGCTGGTGGGCACGCCGGGCAGGTAGGTGGCCGGCACCAGGTCGCCCTCGATCAGGGCATGGACGCCGCCCCCGGCGAAGATGACCACCATGACCGCCATGAGCAGGCTGGTGATGATGAAGAAGGGCCGGATGGGAATTTTGACCGAGGTGAAGCGGATGAGCACGAAGACGATGACCAGGACCACGGCGGCAGCCACAAAACCGGTCCAGATCTCGCGCCTGCCACCAGGAGCCATGGCGAAGATGGCCTGGTAGAACATGACCGTCTCCGCCCCCTCCCTGAAGACCGCCAGGAAGGAGAGCAGGGCCAGGGAGATCACGCTGCCCTTCGAGATGGCCGCCACCGTCCGGCTCCGGATGTAGTGGTTCCAGGATTCCACAGAGGACTTGGACAGCATCCAGTTACTGGTGTAGAGCAACATGAGCATGGCCACCAGGGCCACCACGCCCTCCAGGATCTCCTGCTGGGGACCGTTCCCGTTGAAGAGCAGGGTGAAGAGCAGGGCCACCAGCCCGCTGGCCACCAGGCCCGCTGCAATGCCCCAGTAGATGTGCCGAACCTTGTCTTTATGGCCGGACTTAACCAGGTAGGCGATGATGGCCGCCACCACCAGGATGGCCTCCAGCCCCTCCCTCAGCAGAACCACAAAGGCCTGGCCGAAGGCGGAGGTCAGGAAGGTCGTCCACCCATTGACCTGGTCCGCAGCGCCTCCGTCCAGAGTGGCTGCGTCCTCGACCAGCATGCTCTTCAGGTCGTTCACCAGGGTCTTGGCGGGTTTGCCCGCCACCATGGCCATCCGGGTCTCCTTGAACTGGTACTCGACCTGGGAGACCCTGTTGCCGCTGATGGCATTCATGACGTTCT
This sequence comes from Bifidobacterium sp. JNUCC 75, assembly GCF_054819865.1. Taxonomy (NCBI): domain Bacteria; kingdom Bacillati; phylum Actinomycetota; class Actinomycetes; order Bifidobacteriales; family Bifidobacteriaceae; genus Bifidobacterium; species Bifidobacterium sp. JNUCC 75. The sequence continues at coordinate 1,072,534 of NZ_JBTHIF010000001.1, forward strand.
TTTCGAAGCCCAGCTTCTCGTAATACTGGTAATAGGCCTTGTTGACCAGGTCGGATCCCGCCTGGCCCTGCCCCTTGGAAGCCTGGGCGAGCGCCTGATCCAGAATGGGCGTCATCTCGTGGGCCACCTGGGTCCAGGTCCGGTCGCCCTTGCCGGTGTTCCGATGCTTCTTGGCTGCATCCAACCGTCGACGATCCGCCTTGATCTGCTCCTGCTGGGCCTTGGCATAGGCACGGGGATTGGCCAGCCCTTGTGTGGCATCCAGCTGGGTGGCCGCAGCAGCCAGATCGGCCTTGAGCTTTTCACTGCCCTGGGTCAGGGCCTGCCCGGCATCCGGGGCATAGGCCTGGTTCTGCAGGCCTTGGAACTGCACGTCCAGGGCGTTGCGCCTGTCCTGACCCAGGGTCGACTCCACGACCGAGACGAATCCGGAGCCCACATAACCCACGTTGTAGGCCCCCATGAATTGCGAGGCAGCCCCGGCGCGATCCTCCCGGGCATAGTCCTTACACCCCCGATCCAGCTGACCAGATATGGAATCAGCCACCTGGGTCCAGCTGCCATAGTCCGTGGCCCCGCTCGCCGCCATGGCCGATTGCGGGGTCTGCAAGACCAGGAACATCAGGGCCAGCAACAGGCATGAGAGCAGAGAGCCAGCGGTCCTGGCCACTCGCGTCCTGCCGACCTGTGCAACCATGGGCGATGATCTCCTTCGTCAGTCCCTCGTAATCGAACCTGCGAGAAACGAAGGCCGATTTGACAACTACCGAAAATCAATCTAGCCCAAGCACAAATGGAAAAACAGACTTGTTTATAGCCTTTTGAGGCCATATAATGCGCCCGCGCTCGCAGGAGGTCAGTCGGCCGACAACGGCTCACCCTTATGCTTCCACAGGCAGATGCCGCCGAATACCAGTAGCCAGACCAATCCCAGTATGGCTGGATACCGGGTGTCTGGAGCCAGGAAGAGCGAGAGGTAGATCAGGACGAAGAAGGCGATGGCAACGGCTCCAGTCACCCGGTAGGCCGGCATGATGAACCCATCGGGCATGAAGTCCGGGCTGGTCCGGTAGCGACGGTGAGCAAGCAGGGTCAGAATGTAGATGAAGATGATGACCGCGCTGGAGCAGGAGGTGAACAGGACAAAGGTGTTCTCGAAGCCGGGCAGCATATGCAACACCGGGGATAAGAGGATCAGCACTCCGGACAGAACGATGGCCCGGGCGGGCACCTTGCCGCGGCGCGAGATCGTATGCAGGCTGCGCATCACCGGAGAGTGGCCGGCGGCGGCCAGCTGGAAGAGGTTGCGGCCGGCGGAGTAGAGCAGGGAGTTCAGCGAGGAGCTGGCTGCTGTGATGACCACGAAGAAGACCAATGCGGCCGCCCAGTCCACCCCGGCGTAGCGGAAGACCATGACGAAGGGCGAGGTAAAGCTGCCGTCAGCGTTGGGGCGGAAGGATCGCCAGGGCACGATCAGCATGATGGCGACCAGGGCACCCACGTAGAAAATCAGTACGCGCAGGATGATCTGATTGATGGCCTTAGGCAGGACCTTGCGGGGATTCTGGGTCTCGGAGACGGTCACGCCCACGAATTCGATCATCTCGTAAGCGAAGAAGACCATCTGGAAGCTCATGAAGAAGGCCATCCACCCGTTGGGCGCCAGACTCAGACCGGTGGTGATGTTGTCCAGGCCCGCATGGCCGGCCGGGCTGATCCGGTCCTGTCCCGGCATGTGGACGGCCGGATAGTGGAAGCCCGTGATGACCATGACCACAGCCGTGACGATCATGGCCAGAATCAGGGTGATTTTGATCATGGAGAACCAGAACTCGGTCTCCCCGAAAACCCTCACGGCAATCAGGTTGATGCACACCATGGCCGTCAGGAAGCACAGCTCGATCAGACCCCGCCAGGCGCTCAGATCAATGCCGAAGGTGCCGAAGAAAGTGACGAAGTAGGTGCCCACGGCGGTCAGCTCGGACATGCCGATCAGGATGAGCACGATCCAGTAGGACCAGCCGGCGAAGGACCCCCACCCCTGGCCCAGGTAGCGGCTGATGAAGGCGATGAAGGTGTGCTGGACGGGACTGCGATACATGAGCTCGCCGATGGCCCGCATGAGCAGGTACATGATCAGCCCCACCCCGATGTAGACCAGGATGATGGAGGGACCGGTCAGGGCTATGGACTTGCCCGACCCCAGGAAGAGCCCGGTGCCGATGGTGCCGCCGATGGCGATGAACTGTACATGACGGTTGCTCAGACCGCGTTCCATGCCGTCGCCTGCCGAGGCGCTGTCACCTTGATTCTGCTGCGCCAAAGGGCCATTGCCCGTACGGTTCATGCGACTGCACCTCCTTGTCTTCACAACCCATTAATCATCGCCGTCCAGGAAGGGGCATCCCATCAAGGCCGGTAGGACAGCAATACCACAGAGGTGTCGATAACCGGGAGCAGACGGCAGGCACCGACGCCCATGGTAGGGCCTGGCGGTCACCATCCGGTGAATTGACCATCTCATATGGCGGACGCTTCTGTTCCACAATGCAAAGGCATGCTCATTCCGCTTGGGCCGGCTCCTATAGGGTTGGCCCTGTCAGCCGGTCACATTCAGCTGACCACTACCACCTAAGGAATGACATCCCCATGGATCAACCCAAGGAGTCGCAGAGCAAGGATCTGCGCAAAACCCTGAAGAACAGGCACATCCAGCTCATCTCGCTGGGCGGCGCCATCGGAACGGGACTCTTCTACGGGTCCGGGGAATCCATCTCATTGGCAGGGCCGGCCATCATCATCGCCTACCTGATAGGCGGTCTGGCCATCTTCATGATCGTCAGGGCCATGAGCGAAATGAGCGTGGAAGACCCCAAGTCCGGCGCTTTCAGCTACTACGCCACCCGCTACTGGTCCAAGCGTGCGGGCTTCGTGTCGGGATGGAACTACTGGATGAACTACGTGCTGGTATCCATGGTTGAGCTGTCCGTGGTGGGCACCTTCGTCAACTTCTGGTTCCCGGCAATCCCAGCCTGGGTCTCTGCGGCCTTCTTCCTGGTGGTCATCACGGCGGCCAATCTGATGGGAGTCAGCAAGTTCGGCGAGTTCGAGTTCTGGTTCGCCATCATCAAGATCGCGGCCATCATCGCCATGATCATCGGAGGCCTGGCCGTCGTGGTCATGGCCCTGCCCACGGCCAACGGACTGCGGGCCTCCTTCGCCAATTGGTTCACCGTGGGTGGCGGCTTTCTGCCCAACGGACTCATGCGTCACGGGGCCAATGGCCAGTGGACCGGTCTGCTCATGTCGCTGGCGGTGGTCATGTTCAGCTTCGGCGGCACCGAGCTCATCGGCATCACCGCCGGGGAGGCCTCCGATCCCCGTCGGACCATCCCCAAGGCCACCAACGCCATCATCTGGAGGATTCTGGTCTTCTACATCCTGACGCTTGGGGTGATCATGGCCGTAGTCCCCTGGAATGCCATCGGCAAGCCCAACGCGCAAGGCATGGTCGTCAGCCCCTTCGTCCAGATCTTCGACTCGGTGGGAGTCCACGCAGCCGCAGGCATCCTCAACTTTGTCTGCCTGACTGCGGTCATGAGCGTTTACAACTCGGCCCTCTACTCCAACTCCCGCATGCTCTTCTCCCTGGCCCGGCAGGGCAATGCCCCCAAGTACCTGGGACGGCTGTCCAAGGGCGGCGTGCCCTACGCAGGAGTGCTGACCTCGGCCTGCATCATCGCCCTGGCTGTAGTCGTGGTCTTCCTCTGGCCCCAGTTCGCCTTCAACTACCTGATGAGCATCGCCACGATCTCGGCCATCATCAATTGGTCCATGATCATGGTGACCGAGATGCTCTTCCGGCGTGCTGTTGCCCGTGGCGAGGGACCCGGCGACCTAGCGGGCAAGACCGGCGAGGGCGCTCTGAACGCCCTGCACTTCAAGCTGCCCTTTGCCCGGGTGACCCCCTGGGCGGTCCTGGCCTTCCTGGCCATGATCGTGGTACTCATGTGCTTCTCATCCAGCTACCGGGTGGCCGTCATCGCCGGACCTATCTGGCTGATCGTCCTGCTGGTGTCCTACCAACTGACCCAGCGGCGAGCGCGCCAGTGATATAAGCAGGAGAACTCAGCGGTCTTCCTCTTTCTTGCGGTCCGCGACCAGCGCCTCCAGCAGCCGCTGGTCGCGGTCGGCGATCATGGCTTGGCTTTCAGCCCCCTGCCAGGAATAAAACCCTTGGCCGCTCTTGGCACCCAACTGACCGGCCTGGACCTTGGCCTTCAAAACCGGATCCTCGCCAGGACGGTTGTCCAAATCGTCGTAGAGGTACTTCGAAATATTGTCGAAGACATCCAATCCGCCTAGATCAGCGCTGGCGATGGGCCCAAGGATGCTCCACCGTCGGCCCAGGCTGTAGGTGACAATCTCATCCACGGCCTGCGGGGTGGCGATGCCCCGTTCCACGATATTCAGGCACTCTCGAATAACGGCCGCCTGGATGCGGTTGCCTACGAACCCGAGCGATTCCGTGGACAGCGCCACGGCATGCTTGCCGATATGGTTCATAAGCTCGACCGTGGTATCCACCACGCCCTGGTCAGTGTTCGCAGCAGGCACCACCTCGACCAGGGGCATGAGCTGGGCGGGATTCCAGAAGTGAGCCACCAGGAACCGCTGGGGATGCCGCAGCACCGAGGCAATTTCAGTGGGTCCCAGTCCTGAGGTGTTGGTGGCCAGAATGGTCTGCTCGCCAACTATGGCCTCCACCTGCTGCCAAACCTGGTGCTTGACGTCCATGTCTTCCAAGACGGATTCGATAACAAAGTCAGCGTCAGCCAGAATGCCGTAATCAGTGTCCTCTTGAATCCGATCCAGCACGCTCTCCCTCTGATCCTGGGAAATCAGACCAGCACCGATGAATGTATCCAGATCATGCTCGATCAATCCCCTCCCCCGGTCCAGGGCCTGGCGGCTGGAGTCCACCAGCCGGACCGGATACCCCCGCATGGCGAACTGGAGCGCCGTGGCATGCCCCATGGTGCCCGCCCCGATATTGCCGATTACCTTGATGTCGTCGACCTTCATCAGTCGCTGCCTTCTTTCCTAACGAATTCATACTTATCCTAAGACAGTCAACCGGCGCGACCAGGACCGCCCAGCGTGGCCAGGGACATTGCAGATTTGCCTATTGATCATCGAAGACAAGGGATCCGTTTGGGCCTTGTCTGAGAATCCCTCTATGCTGACCGGTAATTGCAAATCACTGAAGAGGTCGCCGAACCTATCAGTAACCGGGATCAGACAGTGCGGTGTCGCGTATTCCCGGCGAAAGGAAGTTCGGCCGAAACGGCACGGATCCGCCCATCCGCCCCGTTGGGCCCGGGTCGAACAGGTCCGGGACTGTCGCAACCTGAGGTTGCGGAGCGCTATGTGCAGTGTCACAGACAGGCAAGCCACCTGGCTTCCGTGTAAACGGAGCCGGTCGAAACCGTCGTCATAGGGCTCTCAGGTCAGTTCGAGGAAAAGAGCAGTTATGGCGACCAGGCAGAGCGGAAAGGACAGCCCTTCCGCATCCACCGACCGGGTCCAACGCAACCTCAAGACCCGGCACGTCTCCATGATCGCCCTGGGTGGCTGCATCGGAACCGGTCTGTTCATGACCTCCGGCTCCACCATTGCCAAGGCCGGGCCGGGAGGCGCACTGGTGGCCTACGCGGCCATGGGTCTCATGGTCTACTTCCTGATGACCAGCCTGGGTGAGCTGGCCACCCACCTGCCTATCTCCGGCTCCTTTGCCGCTTACAACGCCCGCTATGTGGATCCGGCCCTAGGCTTTGCCATGGGATGGAACTACTGGCTGAACTGGGCCATCACCGTGGCTGTGGACATCTCCACCGCAGCCCTGCTGATCCAATACTGGCTGCCACACACCCCTGGCTGGGTCTGGAGCCTCCTGGTCCTGGTGGTCATCTTCCTGATCAACGCCCTGACCGTGTCCACCTTTGGCGAGACCGAGTTCTGGCTCGCACTGATCAAGGTGGTGACAGTGATCGTCTTCCTGGTCATCGGTCTGGCCATGATCTGCGGAATCATGTTCCGTCCGGCCATAGGCTTGGGCAATTTCACCTACAAGGACGCCCCCTTCGTGGGCGGATTTCCCGCCATTCTCAACGTCTTTCTGATTGCAGGCTTCTCCTTCCAGGGCACCGAGCTGATTGGCGTCACTGCCGGCGAGTCCGAAAACCCCGGCAAGGCGGTCCCCAAGGCCATCAACGATGTCTTCTGGAGGATCCTGCTCTTTTATATTCTGTCCATCTTCGTCATCGCCGCGCTGATCCCCTACACCAGCCCCAATCTGCTCAGCTCCGCCGAAGGGGACATCGCCATGTCACCCTTCACCATGGTCTTCCAGCGGGCGGGCCTGGCCTCGGCAGCCAGCGTCATGAACGCCATCATCCTGACCTCGGTCCTCTCATCTGCCAACTCAGGTGTCTACGCCTCCACCCGAATGCTCTACGCTCTTGCCAAGGACCATTACGCCCCGGCCTTCTTCGGGCACACCACCCGACACGGCATCCCCATGGCCTCGCTGGTCGCCACTCTCGTGGTCTCCCTGGCTACCTTCGCTGCCAGCATCTTCGGTCAGCGGATCTACATGTGGCTGGTGGCCGCCTCGGGGCTGACCGGATTCATCGTCTGGATCGGCATCGCCCTGAGCCACTACCGCTTCCGCCGCGCCTGGGTGGTCCAGGGCCACCGGGTTGAGGAGCTGCGCTACCATGCCAAGCTCTTCCCCCTGGGGCCAATCCTGGCTCTGATCCTTTGCGTCGTCGTCATCGGCGGGCAAAACATCGAGGCCTTCGTCAACTGGAACTGGCAGGAGATCGGCGTCACCTACATCAGCGTGCCTCTGGTGCTTGCCCTTTACCTGGGCTACAAGATCCGACACCATACCCGAATCGTGCCCTTGGAGACCATGGATTTGAGCGGGGATCCTGAATCGCTATGAAAGATTTGTCAACTAGCATGACACATTATGACCATGGGAGCTGGAAAGCCACACCAATGGCATAGACTCCCTAAGCGTTCGAGGACCGGCTCAAGGACCCGGCCATATGAATCTGTTCCGGCATCCAGCCGGCATATCAGGAATCGCAATTTCAGTACGACCCCGGACTCCCCGGTGCGTCGCCCAGCCAAAAGGAGGAGGATCATGACGCGGAACACCAGCAATGCAGCGTCGAACACCAATCAATCCGACCGGGCCGGGCAAGAGCATCATGGCTACGGCAGCGTCAAGCGCAACCTCAAGACCCGCCACATCTCCATGATCGCCCTGGGCGGCTGCATCGGCACGGGCCTGTTCATGACCTCCGGCTCCACCATTTCCACAGCCGGCCCCGGCGGCGGACTTCTGGCCTACATAGCCATGGGCGTCATGGTCTACTTCCTAATGACCAGCCTGGGCGAGCTGGCCACCCACCTTCCGGTGTCGGGGTCCTTCGCCGCCTACAGCGCCCGCTACGTGGATCCGGCCCTGGGCTTCGCCATGGGCTGGGACTACTGGCTGAACTGGACCATCTCGGGTGCCGTGGACATTTCCACCGCAGCCCTGCTGATCCAGTACTGGCTGCCACACACCCCAGGATGGATCTGGAGCCTGCTGGTCCTGGTCATCGTCTTCCTGATCAACGCCCTGACGGTCTCCGCATTCGGCGAGACGGAATTCTGGCTCTCCCTGATCAAGGTGGCCACCATCATTGTCTTCCTGGTCATCGGCATGGCCATGATCTGCGGCATCATGTTCCAGCCGGCGGTCGGTCTGAAGAACTTCACCTACAAGGACGCCCCCTTCGTGGGAGGCTTCCCGGCCATCATGAGCGTCTTCCTGATCGCCGGCTACTCATTCCAAGGCACTGAGGTGGTGGGCGTGACCGCCGGCGAGTCCGAAAACCCCGGCAAGGCGGTTCCCAAGGCCATCAATGACGTCTTCTGGCGGATTCTGCTCTTCTATGTGTTGTCCATCTTCGTCATCGCGGCTCTGATCCCCTACACCAGCCCCAACCTCCTGGGAGCCTCTGACGGGAACATCGCCATGTCGCCATTCACCCTGGTCTTCCAGCGGGCCGGCCTGGCCTCGGCGGCCAGCGTCATGAATGCGGTGGTGCTGACATCCATCCTCTCGGCCGTCAACACCGGAGCCTATGCATCCAGCCGCATGCTCTACGGACTGGCCAAGGATCACTATGCTCCGGCCATCTTCGCCAAGACCACCAAGAGGGGCATCCCCCTGGCGGCCCTGGTTGCCACGGTCTGCATGTCCCTGGCCACCTTCGCCTCCAGCATCTTCGGCCAGTCCTTCTACATGTGGCTGGTGACCGCCACTGGGCTGACCGGGTTCATCGCCTGGATCGGCATCGCCCTGAGCCACTTCCGCTTCCGGAGGGCCTTCAAGCTCCAAGGGCACGATCTGAGCGAGCTCAAGTATCACTCCAAGCTCTATCCGTTCGGCCCGGTTCTGGCCATGGTGCTCTGCGTCATCGTCATCGCCGGGCAGGACATCCCCTCCCTGCTCAGCCTGAACTGGTCGCACATGGCCATGACCTACTTCAGCGTGGTGCTGGTCCTGGTCCTCTACCTGGGCTTCAAGTTCGTCAACCACACCAAGATCGTGCGCATCAAGGACATGGACGTGTCCGGCGCCGAATCCGCCCGCTGAAGCAGAAGGACACAGCAGGCACGGAGGACACCTTGTAAAAAACCGCGTCCTCTATAACCAATGGTGCCCCACCCAGATGAATTGACCATATGGGTGGGGCACCGCCGTACATCCTCTGGCATTGCATATTGCACATATCCACATGACCGATCCGGTCAGTGAAACAATCCGACCACACGATTGAAACGTAAGCGTCGGGTCATGATAACAAAATGGCCGTTCCTTCATCGGCATTGCATCCGGATGGGGGAACGGCCATTTGCTGAATGGTCAGTCGGACCAAACAAGGTCCTCCCAACAGAACCTAGAGGTCACTGCACCTGGGAACGGGCGATCTTGCCGGTGAAGGACTGAGCCTCGTCGGCATCCTTGACGTCCTTGTTCCAGGAGAACATGGCGCGCAGCTTGGGGCCGACCTCCTCGATCTTCTCGTGGGAGTACTTCTCCTGGAGCTCCTTGAACTTGGGGGCGCCGGCATCCTGGTCGTCGATGAACTCCTTGGCGAAGGAGCCGTCCTGAATGCGCTGCAGCTGGTGACGCATCCTGTCCTTGGTGGACTCGTCCACCACGGTGGAGGTGAAATCGCCGTACTGGGCGGTGTCGGAGCAGGACCAGCGGGCCTTGTTCAGGCCGCCCTCGTTCATCAGATCGACCAGCATCTTGAGCTCGTGGCAGACCTCGAAGTAGGCGATCTCAGGCTGGTAGCCAGCCTCGGTCAGCACCTCGAAGCCAGCCTCGACCAGGTGGTTGACACCGCCCATGAGCACATCCTGCTCGCCGAAGAGGTCGGTCTCGGTCTCTTCCTTGAAGGTGGTCTTGATGGCGCCGGCGCGCAGGGCGCCCAGAGCCTTTGCATAGGCCAGGGTGATGTCCCAGGCGTCGCCGCGCGGATCCTGCTCCACGGCCACGACCACGGGCACGCCACGGCCAGCGACATACTCACGACGGACGATATGGCCCGGGCCCTTGGGGGCCACCATGAAGACCGGGTGGTCGGCGCTGGGCTTGATGTAGCCGTAATGGATGTTGAACCCGTGGGCGAAGGCGACAGCCGCACCCTCCTTGATGTTGGGCTCGATGTCGTCCCGCCAGATGTTGCGCTGGTACTGGTCAGGGGCCAGGATCATGACGATGTCGGCCTCCTTGGTGGCCTCGGGCACGGTCTTGACCTCCAGGCCCTGCTCCTTGGCGAAGGGCACCGACTTGGAGTTGGCGCGCAGGCCGACCACAACGTCCACACCGGAATCACGCAGGTTCAGCGCATGAGCATGTCCCTGGGAACCGTAGCCGATGATGGCCACCTTCTTGCCATCCAGAACCGAAAGGTCCCCATCCTTCTCATACCAGATCTGTGCTGCCATTATCTACACTCCTTTATGTGCGGTCCAACCGGACCGGCTCTTCCAGGCCGGGGAACGCTAAATACTGTGAATTCCTGTCGTTGTTCCAGGCGGACGATGCTCTTTCGACCGGGGCGACGGATTTTGTCCTTGACCCCGATCCGTACCCTATGGATACGGTATGCCTCCAACCATACTCGTGATATGGCCAGATGGACTGTCCGCAATTCGTTGTTCGGACACCGGCGCGATTCGAGGAACCGGCCGGCGGGATGCGTCCAGGGCTTACTTGGTGAAGTCCACATCCTTGGTTTCGTGGCAGGTCAGCACTGCCACCAGACAGCAGACCGCCATAACGGCCAGGTAGAGCCCGACCGAGCGCACTCCCCAGTGTGAGGAGAGCCAGGTGGCGATGGTAGGCACGAAGGCCGCGCCCACGATGGCCGCCAAGTTGTAGCCGATACCGGAACCCGAGTAGCGCACGTTGGCGTCGAAGAGCTCCGGCAGGAAGGCGCCGATGGGCCCGAAGGCAATGCCCATCAGGGCGAACCCGACGCAGAGGAAGACCATGACCTGGAAGGTGTTGTGATGGGCCATGAGCAGGTAGGGGAAGACCAGGCTGAAGACCACCAGCATGACGGAGCTGCCGATCAGCACCCGGCGACGGCCGATGCGGTCCGCATAGACGCAGGCCAGCACGATGAAGAGGGCGAAAACCAGGATGGAGACCATGAGCATGAGCAGGTACTCCTGGTTGGTGAAGCCCAGTCCGCCGCCGCCCTGGGACTTGGGCTTGGTGCCGTAAGCCAGGGACCAGGTGGCCAGGGTGTAGAAGAGGGTGTAGGTGACCGCGACCAGGAAGGTGGCCTGGAGCACCTGGCGCCAGCTCTTGCGGAAGACCTCCAGCAGCGGGGTCTTGACGACCTTCTGCTGATCCAGGGCCATCTGGAAGATAGGGGTCTCCTGCATGGAGACGCGCACAGCCAGACCCACAACCACCAGGATGGCGGAGAGCAGGAAGGGCACGCGCCAGCCCCAGCTCAGCATCTGCTCGGGGGTGCAGAACATTTCCAGCAGGAAGTAGGTTCCGTTGGCCAGGAAGAAGCCGATGGGGGCGCCCAGCTCAGGGAAGGAGCCGTAGAGCGCCCTCTTGCCTTCCGGGGCGTTCTCGGTGGCCACCAGGGCCGCGCCTGACCACTCGCCGCCCAGGCCGATACCTTGCACGAACCGGCATAGGCACAGGACCACCACGGCCCAGAGTCCCCAGGTGGCATAAGTGGGCAGGACGCCGATCAGGACCGTGGAGCAACCCATAGTCAGCAGGGAGACCACCAGCGTGGTCTTGCGTCCCTGGCGGTCACCGAAGTGTCCGAAGATCAAGGACCCCAAGGGCCGCGCGATGAAAGCGATGGCGAAGGTCAGCAGGGATGCCAGCAGGGCCACGGTCGGATCGGTCTTGGGGAAGAAGAGCTTGGGGAAATAGTTGGCCGAAGCCGTCCCGTAAGCGTAGAAATCGTAGAACTCGATGGCCGTACCGACCATGGAAGCCCCGATGACTGTGCGGACCGAGCTGCGGGTCACACGGGTGCCGCCGGGCACGGAGGCTGCCGAGGCCGGGGAAGCAACACTAACGTCGTTTGCCGTCACTTCATCTCATCTCCTTATAGAAAAACCCCGCTGTTGGCAGGGTCTGATGCGATGAAGCCTATGCGTCCAGCCCCGCCTTCCGACGGGGTCGAACAATGAAGATTGTCGAGTCAGTCCGCCGGTGAGGACGGGCTAATAATTCGTGCGGACACGGTGCCGAATCGGCGGGTGTCTGTCAAGCTGGTCATCACGGCGAACCTCCCTTCATCATCCTCGAATCGGATGCGTTCTCTGCACATCCGCATTGGTGCCGACCATAGGCCTGATCTCGGCCGGTCCAGCGAGACTGGTCCACTATGTGGACGAATGGTTATTGGAGTCAGCAAAGAACCGACCCGGAAATTCATCGGAGATCACGGCCTGACGGTCGGCATACATCAGGGCGCAGGAGAAGGAAAATCCGGCGGCCAGCACATCCGGCGACACTAGGAACAAGGCGGTGGCCAGACCGTCAGCCAGGCCCGTTGGATGTTCATTGTCCTTTTCCTTAGTCACTACCCAGGAGGCCAGCACACGGTCAACTGGACGGCCGTCAATGGCGTCCAGGATGTGGTGAAGTGCCGTTAACCCTGCCGCTGCGGCATCCTCGGACCGGTCGGCCCAGTGACGACGGCTGGGGGCCGAGGCGCACAAGGATCCATGGGACAGCTCGATCCGACCCACGCCTGCAGACAAATCACCGGGATCTTCCATAGCGATGGAGATCGGGTGAGAGGTCCGCATACGCATGTCGCCGCCAGCATCGATCAGATACTCATCGACTTGAGGTTCGAGCAGATCGGCAAGCAGGTCAACCAAATAGCCCTTGCCGACTGCCCCGAAATCAAGGCTGACCGGACCGGCAGTCATAAGGACAGCACCCTGACGTCTGAGGTCATTGCCCCAGGTCGGCCGCCCATGGATCCGCCCCAGATGACCGGCGGCATCGGCCTGCAGCCGGAAAGTGGGCTGCATGCCGTAGCCCAGACGGGTCAGATCCTCGCCCACCATGGGGTCCAAGGCCCCGCCGGTAGCAGAATACAACCTGTCATACAGGTCAAACAGCCCCTGGCAGTAGTCAGGAAAGACGAACCTACCCCCATGGGTAGCCTGGGCCATTTGCGCAGGTATGGCATCCTGTCTGAACCTTGACAGGGCACGCTCGTAATCCTCGATCAGATCGGCAATGGCCCCGTGCAGTCGTTCTCCCAGAGGCCTGTCCGTAGAGATGATGATTCCTGTCCCGACCGCCCCCGGGAAGGCAGTCAGGCAGGGCAGACCCATGGATCTTCCTCAGTCGATCAGAGAATGGATCTGCACGATCTGGTCGCGGCCCGGGCCCGAACCCACAGCAGAGATGCGGCAGCCGGACAGGTCCTCCAGGCGATGGATGTAGTCCTTGGCCTTGGTCGGGAACTCCTCGAAGCTCTTGGCACCGGAGATGTCCTCGCGCCAGCCCGGCAGCTCCTCGTACACCGGCTGGGCAGATTGGAACTCGGCCTGGTCCACGGGCATCTGGTCCACCCTGACGTGTGAGCCGTCGGACCGGGTGATGTCGTAGCCCACGCAGACCGGAATGGTCTCCAGACCAGAGAGAACATCCAGCTTGGTCAGCACGATGTCGGTCAGGCCATTGATCTGTACTGCATAGCGGCTGACCAGCGCATCGAACCAGCCGCAGCGGCGGGAGCGGCCAGTGGTTACCCCGTACTCATGGCCCTGACGGCGCAGCCATTCACCCTGCTCATTGTCCAGCTCCGTGGGGAAGGGCCCCTCGCCCACACGGGTCACATAAGCCTTGGCCACGCCGACCACACGGTCGATCCTGGTCGGGCCCACGCCAGTGCCGGTGCAGGCGCCCCCGGCCGTACAGTTGGATGAGGTGACAAAGGGGTAGGTGCCATGGTCCACGTCCAGCATGGTGGCCTGTCCCCCCTCGAAGAGCACGTTCTTGCCCTGCTCCAGAGCCTGGTTGAGCATCAATGAGGTATTGGCCACGTAGGGCTTAAGACGCTCGGCGTATCCCGCCAGCTCTTCAACGGTGGCCTCCACCTCGATGGCCCGGCGGTTGTAAAGCTTGACCAGCATCTGGTTCTTCTGGTGTAGGCTTGCCTCCACCTTGTCGCGCAGGTGGTCGACATTGAACAGGTCGTGCACACGGATGCCCACACGGTTGATCTTGTCGGCATAGGCCGGGCCGATCCCGCGGCCTGTCGTCCCGATCTTATGCTTGCCCAGGAAGCGCTCGGTCACCTTGTCCAGCGTCCGATGATAGGGGGCGATTATGTGCGCGGACTCGCTGATCCTCAACCGGCTGCAATCCACACCGCGGGACTGGAGTCCATCGATCTCCTCGAAGAGTGCGGCCGGATCGACCACGACGCCGTTGCCGATGACCGGGGTAATGGCCGGATGAATGATCCCCGAAGGCAGAAGGTGGAGGGCGTATTCCTGGTCGCCCACCACCACGGTATGGCCGGCATTGTTGCCTCCGTTGAACCTGGCGACGTAGTCCATGTGCTCGCCGATCAGATCCGTTGCCTTGCCCTTGCCCTCGTCGCCCCACTGGGCCCCGACGATCACGATTCCCGGCATACGATGCTCCTTATCCACTGGTCGCCATTCAAGGAAAACAAAGGCAGACCATCCATAGACGAGCCTAACCCCATGTATGGAGCTGGAGGTCGTTCAGACCTTTCAAATCAGCATGGGCAGATCCGCAATGGGAAAAATCCGGTCAGGTCCTGGAGCCGATCATGGTGTCCCGGCCCCGACAGAGCAGGAAGGGCGCACTGACGAGCAACCCTAGGATGACCGGGATCAGGGATGCTTCGATGCCGAATGATCCACCGGTCAGCAGGGTCGGCCCCTGAACCTTCATGACCATGAAGCCGTATATATGCTGGCCGGAGACCGGAATTCCCAACAGGGCCGCAGTGAGGTTCCACCCTATATGAAAGCCTATGCAGATCCAAAGATTATGCCTGGATACCATGATGGAGCCCAGCATAAGACCGGCTTCGATGGCTATGGCCAGACACGAGAAGAGGGTAGCCCCAGGGTTGAGAGCATGCATGAACCCAGATGCCGAAGACCATGAGGAGGATGGCGACCAGTAACTTCAACGACTGAGCCCATACGGCCTGCCCGCTCATCGGGGTCATTGAGGAATCGAGCATCAGCAATACGCCGAACCCCAGAAGTCCCCAAGCAGCAGTCTTGTGCATTCCCTGTCTGGGCTGGCATGAATTGGATTGCGTATGCTGTTTCATTTCATGGCCCGCCCTGCGCTGCCCAGCTGCTGGCAAGCCTGGACTACGCGCGCCGCCATGCCGTCTTCAGCCTGGCGCCCCCAGGAACGGGGGTCGTACTCGCTCTTTTCGCCGACCTCCCCATCCACCTTGAGGACCTTGTCGTAATTGGCGAACATGTGCCCTGCCACGGCCCTGGTGAAGGCGTACTGGGTATCGGTATCCACGTTCATCTTGACCACGCCATGAGCGACGGCCGATGCAATCTCTTCCGGCTGCGAACCAGATCCCCCGTGGAATACCAAGAGGAAGGGCTTGTCGGCAGGGGCGCTCGGGGAGGGGATGCCGCCAACCTCCCCATCGGATATGGCTTTGGCGGTCCTGGCCTGGATCTGCCCCAGCAGATCAGGACGCAGCTTGACTACACCGGGCTTGTAGGACCCGTGCACGTTGCCGAAAGTGAAAGCCACCATGTAGCGGCCGCGTTCGCCCAGACCCAAGGCATCAACCACCCTGGGGCCATCCTCGGGCGATGAATAGAGCCGCTGATCAATAGCAGCCGAATGACCATCCTCCTCGCCACCGACAGTGCCCACTTCGATCTCCAGAACGGTGTGGGCGGCCCGGGACAACTCCAGCAGCTCTGCCGCCGTGGCCAAATTTTCCTGTAAGGGCAACCCGGAGCCGTCCCACATATGCGACTGGAAGAGCGGATCCTGACCGTGAGCCACTTGCTCCTTCTCATAGGCCAGCAAGGGACGAACCCACTCGTCCAGGTATTGCGGGGCGCAGTGGTCCGTGTGCAGGGCCACGGCGATGCTCGGATAGCGGGCGATCACCTCGTGGGCGAACTTGGCGAAGGCGATGGAACCGGCCACCCGGTCGGCCAGGCGCTGTCCCGACAGGTAGGCGGCACCTCCCACGGATACCTGGATGATCCCGTCGGACTGGGCTTCGTCCAACCCCTGCAGAGCCGCGTTCAAGGTCTGCGTGCTGGTCACATTGATGGCGGGATAGGCATAGGACCCCCGTCTGGCCGCATCAAGCATCGCCACATACTGTTCAGGAGTCGCTAAAGTCATACTCTCATTATCGTCGGTTGCGCGGAAAAGCGGCCGTCAACCTGCGAATGCATGATCACCGATAGATTTGCAGGTCTCTGCCCTGATGGCGAACACCCCCCGACGCGCTTTGACAAGCCTCCAAGCCGCAGGTAGTTTAGCTCCGTACAGTTTGATGAAACGTTACATCAAACAGGTTGTTTGTTTCACGGCAGTAACGAATCAGCCTAGGGAAGGCACGACATAGGTAAGCAGAAGGTTGGGGTCGCCCATCCTTCTGGGAAGGAGACCAACGTGTCAGCAAGCAATGAAACCGTCCGCAAGATCATCCTGGATCTGGACACTGGCATCGACGACACGCTGGCTCTGTCCTATGTCCTGGGCTCCCCGGATGCCGAACTGATCGGAATCACCGGCACCTACGGCAACGTGGTGCTCGACCAAGGCGTCGACAACGATCTGCGGCTGCTGGCCATGTACGGCAGGGAGGACATCCCGGTCTTCAAGGGGATCGATCACCCCAGCACGGCCGACTCATTCAGCGTTCCGCCGGACTCCGAGATCTTCCATGGGGCCAACGGCACCGGCAACATCGAAATCCCCGCACAGACCGACCGGCAGGCCAGCCAGCAGAGCTCAGTCGACTTCATCATCGACGCAGTCCGCCGCTATCCCAAGGGCGAGCTGGTCGTGGTGCCCACCGGTGCCCTGACCACCATCGCCGCCGCCCTGGAAAAGGCCCCCGACATCGTCGACCGCATCAGCATCGTCATGATGGGCGGCACACTGACCCAGCCGGGCAACGTGGGACCCTTCGCAGAGGCCAACATCAACCAGGATCCCGAGGCAGCCAACCGTGTCTTCGCCACCACCGCAGACATCACCATGGTCGGTCTGGACGTGACCACCCAGGCTCTGATGAGCCGCGAGGACACCGAGGCCCTGCGCGCAACAGGCACCAGCGCCGGCCGCTTCCTGGCAGACATGACCGACTACTACATCGACATCAGTGAAAAGGAGAGCGGGGTCTACCTGGGCGGCTGCAATTTGCACGATCCCCTGGCCGCCGCTGTAGCCATCGACCCCAGCCTGGTCACCACCTTCGCCACCAACCTGATGGTCGAGACCGAGGGACCGCAGCGGGCCCGTACCATCGGCGACCCCAGCAGGCTCCTGGACCCGGTCAAAAACACCAAGGTGGCCCTGTCGGTCGACACCGAGCGGTTCACCCGGCGCTTCATGGACAGGCTCCTGGCCCTGGTGCGCAAGACCGAGAGCGAACGATAGAAGGACGGCAGTCATGAGCGAATCCATCACCACAACGGCTACCGAAGCGACCGTGGAGGAAAACCGCCGCAGCACCAAGCGGGCCCTGCCCGCCCTACTGGCCATCTTCCTGCTGGGTACACTGATGATCCAGGCCTTCAACCTGGTCTTCCAGAACGTGGGCGACTCCCTGGGGATGTCCGCCAACGCCTCGCTGATCAGCACCCTGCCCGGCATCGTCCTAGGCGTGGTCTGCATGCTCTACGGCACCCTCTGCGACTACATCTCCCCCCGTAAGATGACCCTGTTCGGAGTGGGTGCCCTGATCGTCGGCAGCCTCCTGGGCTTCTTCGGCGCATCCAATTTCTGGGCCGTGGTACTGGCCCGCATGATCCAGACCGCGGGCGGTCAGGTGGCCGGATCAGTCTTCCTGGTCATGGCCATGAAGTACCTGAGCGACAAGGAGCGTGCCTTCTACCTGGGCATCTTCAACGCCGTCTACTACGCCTCCTCTGCTGTGGGCATCTTTGCCGGCGGACTGATCACCTCCATCGACTGGCGCTACCTCTTCCTGGTACCCCTGGTCTCCATCCTGCTGATCCCTCCGGTAATCAAGTACACGCCTGATACCGGTATCAAGGGCGAGCGCATCGATGTCTTCGGCATTGCACTGTTCGCGCTTATCGCCGGATTCGTGGCCGTCTACTTTTCCTTCCCGGCCACCTGGATGCTGGGGGTACTGGCCGTCCTGATCCTGATCTTCGCCGGCTATGTCTGGAAGGGCGCCAACCCCTTCCTGAGCCGCGGGTTCGTGACCAACGGCGCC
The DNA here is from genome assembly GCF_054819865.1 of Bifidobacterium sp. JNUCC 75. Taxonomy (NCBI): domain Bacteria; kingdom Bacillati; phylum Actinomycetota; class Actinomycetes; order Bifidobacteriales; family Bifidobacteriaceae; genus Bifidobacterium; species Bifidobacterium sp. JNUCC 75. Next base: position 1,090,623 of record NZ_JBTHIF010000001.1, read on the forward strand.
TATATGGCTGTCCTGCTGGCCCTCTTCGTCTTCTACTTCTTCAACTTCGCCTGCGTGCCCATCTACAACGTGATCGGCGACCGCATCTACGGGATTTCCCTGAGTCAGGTCTCCCTCTGCCTGACCATCGTCTACATCGTGGCCACCCTGGTAGGCTGCCTGTCCGGAGCCATCATGAACGCCATGGGACGCCTGCCCATGCTTATCCTGTCCGCCCTGCTCATGATCGCTGGAGCTGCCGGTTCTGCCCTGATGCTCACCTCGGGCTTCTGGGTCCTGACCGCGCTGGCCTCGGTCTTCATTGCCGGCATCACCATGTCCTACACGCCCCTCTACGACTCCTTCTCGGCCACTTTGCCCGTGGACCAGAACGGCCGCGGCATCGGGATCGGGGATCTGATGATGAACACCTCGGCCTCCATCGGCATGGCTGTCTACAGCGGACTCATGGCCAATCCCCAATTCGGGTCGCATGCTCTGGCAGGCGTAAAGACCGGCATCCAGGCCCAGGTGGCCAACATGTTCTGGGTCATGGCGCTGGCCGCCCTGCTGGCCCTGATCATTGTGGCCGTCTTCCATAAGGCCATGTCAGCCAAGGCTCCCCAGGAGTAAGGCTGGTGTGACCCACACATACTTGGTCGGATAGCCGCGCTGCTTGGTCCACTCTTCCTGTCCTCGGGAATGAGTCAGGCCCAGCACCGGCACCCGGCCGCTCGAACCGGGGAGGGAGCGGAGTTCGGACTGCTTTCGGCAAAGTGATAGTCCCCCTCTTCCCTCAGCCGCCGAAGGCAAGAAGAACGCCGCCCCTCCCCACGGTGAAGAACCCCCGTCATAGCCATAACTGACGGGGGTTCTTCCATATCTTCAACCGCTGCCTTTAATTTTGTGCCTATAGTTCGAGCCGCACATCGGAGCACAGCCTATACAGATGCCAGAGAAGAAGAACCTGAATCTTGAGAATGCGACTGTGCAAAACTGACGATTCCACCTTTGAGATTCGTCTACCTTGAGTTTCGAATCCAGGAGAGGCAGAAGTCAAAAGAGCAGATGACCGGCACAGCCAAGCACTAGACAACTCTTGGATTTGCAAACGCCCTACCGTCCTGTATAAGACTCAACGAACTCAATCGAGTCATTGGCCATGCGGTTTCACGTGAAACGTCGGTGCACTGATACTTCCCCCAAAATGAAGAGAACCCGGCGGTGCGTGAACACCGCCGGGCGAGAGAGAAGAAAGGGAAATCAGTTGTCGGGCGGAGGTCAACCGCCCATCGGTTTTTGAGCCGACATCTATAGTAAAGAACAGCTACCTTATGGTGACGATAGCGTTATCTGAAAATTCTCTGTGAATACAGCCGGATCAGAAAGCGGGTATAGGGCCGGTTAGACTGGATTCAGAATGGTTTCCCGCCAGAGGAGAGACCCTCGACCGACGAACCTAAAGGAGATACCCCGGCATGCTGCTCAGCGACCATGACATCCTGGATGCCCACCAGGCAGGACACCTGAATCTGGACCCCTGGACGCCCGCCATGGTCCAGCCCTCCAGCGTGGACGTACGCCTGGACCGCTACTTCCGAGTCTTCAACAACCATCAGTACACCTATGTTGATCCGGCGGAGGACCAGGGCGCACTGACCGAGCAGTTCGAGGTACCCAAGGACGAACCCTGGATCCTGCACCCCGGCGAGTTCGTTCTGGGATCCACCTGGGAGTATGTCAAGTTGGACTCCACCTTGGCCGCTCGCCTGGAGGGCAAGAGCTCCCTGGGCCGTCTGGGCATTCTGACCCACTCCACCGCCGGGTTCGTCGATCCCGGCTTTGAAGGACACATCACTTTGGAGCTGTCCAACGTGAGCACCCTTCCGGTCAAGCTCTGGCCCGGCATGAAGATTGGCCAGATGTGCTTCTTCCAGCTCTCTTCGCCCGCCCAGTACCCTTACGGCTCCAAGCACAATGGATCCCATTACCAGGGCCAGCGCGGGCCAACCCCTTCCCGCTCCTACGTTAACTTTTACAAGGCCGACGTCTCGGACTGACTGCCAACGGCTCTCTCCGCCATCACCTTGACTTCGAGCACACTCGAAGGGGTATAGCTGAAACTGCCGGAATGACCCGGCCAAGATGATGGCAAGGAGACTAACTCATGGCAATCAAACAAACAGCGGGCCACGACCGGCTCGGTCGGTTCGCACCGCAATTCGCCCACCTCAACGATGATGTGCTCTTCGGCCAGGTCTGGTCCCGCGAGGACGAACTTTCGGCTCGGGACCGCAGCATGATCACCTGTGCAGGTCTGATGAGCATGGGACTCTTCCCCCAGCTGAAGAGCCATATGGCCATGGCCAAGAGCAATGGCGTCACCCGCACTGAAATGGTGGCACTGATCACCCACCTGGCCTTCTATGCGGGCTGGCCCAAGGCATGGTCGGCATTCGGCCTGGCCAAAGAGGTCTACGGTGAGGGCGACCGTGACGACGAGAGCCGGGACACCACTGCACCTGCAACCGCAACTGCTGCCGGAACGGAGCCGGATTCAGGGCCCTATCCCTTGGGAGACTCGGCTGATGGACCCAACTTCACCGGTCATGTCTGGTTGCACCGACTGACTGATTCGGACGCAGAATGCTCCGCCAGCAATGTGACCTTCGCACCCGGGTGCGTCAACCGTTGGCACACCCACCCGCACGGCCAGCTGCTGATCGTCACCGCCGGGCAGGGGTGGGAGCAGGAGGAAGGCCATCAGCCCCGCAGGCTGGAACCCGGCGACGTGGTCTTCTGCCCGGCAGGCGTCAGACACTGGCATGGGGCCTCGGCCCGGTCATCCATGGCCCACATCGCCGTTACCCCGGCCTCAAGCGGACAGTCTCCGGTCGAGTGGATGGAGTTCCCAGATCCCGATCAGGTGTCCGCTCTGGGGTGACTCACACGGCCTGATTACAGCGTGTCTTCGCCCTGTAGATATTGAGGCCGACAGACAGCTAACCAGTTCCCGCCTGCCTTTACACTGAAGACATGGCTAACAAGAAAGGCCCGACCAAGGGTTCGGGCGGCAAGCACCGCAACAAACTGCGCGGCCGGGGACCTACCCCCAAGGCTGAGGATCGCGTCTACCACAAGGCCTACAAGGCCCGACAGGTGGCCCAGCGCAGGCAGGCGGCAGATCCACGTCTGGCAGCCCGCCGCCGGGCCGACCGATTCACCTCCGATTCCGATGATCTGGTCATCGGCCGCAACGCAGTCCTGGAAGCCCTGCGCGTAGGAGTCCCGGCCAGCCAGCTCTATCTGGCCGCCCGGATGGACCATGACGACAGGACCAGAGAAATCGTACGACTGGCTGGACAGGAGGGACTCAACCTGCTGGAAGCCGACCGTCTGGAGATGAACCGCATCGCCCGGTCCAGCAACCACCAGGGCGTAGTCCTCAAGGTGCAGCCCTACCAGTACGCCTCCCTGCAGAGCCTGGTCGACAGGGCCGAGAAGCACGCGGCTGCCCTGGAAGGAGCCGATCAGGCGACCAAGGTTGCCGCCCGTCCGCTGTTCATCGCCCTGGATGGGGTCACTGACCCGCAAAATCTCGGGGCCGTGATCCGTTCAGCAGCGGCCTTCGGCGCCTCGGGTGTGGTTCTGCCCGAGCGACGCAGCGCCTCGGTCACAGCTGCAGCCTGGAAGGTGTCTGCCGGAGCCGCCGCCCATCTGCCCGTGGCCCGCGTGGTCAATCTGACCAAGGCCATCCAAGGGCTCAAGGAGCGCGGCTACTACGCGGTTGGCCTGGACGGCGCAGGCACCACCACAGTAGGCGAGACAGGCTTCGAGACCGATCCGCTGGTGGTGGTCCTGGGCTCCGAGGGCAAGGGGCTGAGCCGCCTGGTCCGCGAGAACTGTGACGCCCTGGCCTCCATCCCCATTTCCAGCTCGGTGGAATCCCTGAACGCCTCGGTTGCAGCCGGCATCAGCCTCTACGCCGTAGCCATGGCACGCCGACGGTCCGCCCGCCAAGCGAAATAGCCCCAGGCAGGCACCGGCAATCTGAAGACAGACAAGCCAAGCGGCAACAGCCTGCGTGCGGCAACCGGTCTGCAGCAGACTGGTTGCCGCACAGACCAAAGAATCAGCTGGAAGCCCAGACTGCATCGTCCTGATCGTCCTGGTCGGCAGCCGCATCCAGGCTGCCAGGGGCATAGACCGATCTCAGCGAGCTTCGGCCGCCATTCGCGTCCTCAAAGGCCGGCTGCGACGACACCTCCTCGACAGCCCGGTCACGGTCCGTCTGGGTGCCTGCTCCGTTCTGGCCTCCAGCGTTGGTTTGGCCAGTCACCCCACTGTCGGCTGCGTCTTGGCCTTCCACTTCATGTCCATTCGCATCCTTGTCGGTCCGATCGCGGTCGGCTTGCTCACCTTGACCGGCCTGGGCATGGCCGCCCTGCCAATTCATCTCGTCGTCGACCACCCCGGCATCGGCCTCTTCGTTGATGGTCTTCATGTCCTCGGAATCCAGCCGGTACTCGGGCAGGGACTCGCTGATATAGCTCTGCACGGCCTCGGCCATGGGCACATCGTGGCCGGCCTTCTCGGCCATCAGCCAGCGGTGGGTCAGCACCTCATGGAAGAACTGGGCCGGTTCGATCTGCGAACGATATTCCGGCGGGATCATGCGCACAGTAGGCTCGAAGACCTCGCGCATCCAGTCGGTGGCCACGATTTCCAAGTCCTCGCCCTGACGCCAGGTGGAGGCACGATAGGCATCCAAATCATTGAGCAGCCGCCGGGCCTGGTTCTCCTGCACGTCCAGACCAGTCAGCCGCAGCAGCTTGCGGGAGGCGTAGCCGGCATCGACCACCCTGGGCCGAACCAGCACCCGGTTGCCGCCCTCCTCGGTCTTCATCTCCAGTTCGTCCACGTCGAAGCCCAGATCATTGAGCCGGTTGACGCGGCGCTCGATCTTCCACATCTCATCCGGGTCGAAGCTGTCCACGTCCGTCAAGGCGCTCCAGAGGGAGTGATAGCGGTCTACCAGCCGGTTGCCCACGCCGACCTCGTCCACCTCACCGGCCAGCAGGTTGCCGGAATCCAGATCCATGAGCTCACCGATGATGTTGGTCCTGGCCAGGTCGATGTCGTATTCGCGCTGCCCATCTGTCAGGCTGGGATGCAGATCGCCGGTTTCGGCATCGACCAGGAAGGCCGAGAAGGCATCGGCATCGCGTAGGAAGAGCACGTTGGACAGGGAAACATCGCCCCAGTAGAAACCGGCCAGATGGAGTCTCACCAGAAGGACCGCCAGGGCATCGATGAGACGCTCGGCCGTGTCCGGGCGCAGATTGCGGGCGAATAGGGCACGGTAGGGCAGTGAGAACTTCAGGTGCTGGGTGACCAGCATGGCCTCAAGAGGCTCGCCCTCGCGGGTGTGCCGACCGGTGACCACGGCGATGGGATTGACCGTAGGCAGCTCCAGTTTTTGCAGCTTGCGCAGGAGCTCATACTCACGCTCGGCCACTCGCTGGGTGATCTCCTTCATGGCGTAGACATCGTCGCCCACGTGGACAAAGCGCACCACGTGCCGGGAGATGCCCCTGGGCAGGTTGGCCAGCAGATCCCGGGGCCAGGTGGCCAGCGGCCGCTCCCAGGGCAGGGTAAACATCCTGGGGTTGGAGCTGGTGGCCGTGATGTGCAGGGCAGCCGGCTCCTGCTCGGAGGAGGGGTCGGCCGTGGTCTTTATCGAGGTGGCTTTCATGGCGCGAGGGTCCAGAGAGGAGGCCGTCGCCCGGTTGATATTCACGCTAGTCATACTTCCATCCATCCCATCGCCGCCCATCCTATACGGGAAGAGCCCCGCACGGATGTGCCGCGCGGGGCTCCTGGTCACCCGGTCAACAAGGAAAGGAGATGATATCAATGATCGACACGGGCCCTGCGGGTCGGCGGGAAACCGTGGCCGAACCACAGGGTCACAGAAAGGCTCAGTTCAGCCGCAGCTCACTGGCCGGGGAGAACAGGTGCATCTTTTCAGGATCGATGTGGATCTTGACCACGTCGCCCACCTTGGGCAGGTCGCGCGGGTTGACACGGATGGTGGTCAGCTTGTTCTGGTCAGACATGACGGTGGCCTGCTCAGCCACGCTGTTGTCGGTCAGAATGTTGCCATAGATGTAGCCGTCGGAGCCCAGATCCTCCACGTTGGCTACCTTCAGGGAGAAGGCATCCGGTTCGGAGGGACTGGCCAGACTGGCGTTCTCGGGACGGAAGCCGACGACGATCTTGCCCTGATCCTCGGGGGTCAGCTTGTCGACGGCCTCGCGCGGCAGGCTGATGGTGTCCTCACCGATCTTGGCCTGGCCGTTGACCACGGGGTGGATGTTGATGTTCATGGAGGGCGAGCCGATGAAGCCGGCCACGAAGACATTCTCGGGCCGATCATAGAGCTCGGTAGGCGCGCCCACCTGCTGCAGGACGCCCAGCTTGATGACGGCGATCCTGTCGCCCATGGTCAGAGCCTCTGTCTGATCGTGGGTCACATACAGGGTGGTGACGTTGAGCTGACGCTGCAGAGCAGCGATCTGGGTACGGGTCTGGACACGCAGCTTGGCGTCCAGGTTGGACAGAGGCTCATCCATCAGGAAGACCTTGGGCTGACGCACAATAGCGCGGCCCATGGCCACACGCTGACGCTGACCACCGGACAGAGCCTTGGGCTTGCGGTCCAGGTACTCGGTCAGATCCAGCACCTCGGCGGCCTTCTCCACCCGCTGGCGAATCTGGTCCTTGGGGGTGCCAGCGATCTTCAGGGCGAAGCCCATGTTGTCGGCCACGGTCATGTGGGGGTAAAGTGCGTAGTTCTGGAAGACCATGGCGATGTCGCGGTCCTTGGGCTGCATGGTCGTCACGTCCCTGTCGCCAATCATGATGCGTCCCTTGTTGACCTCCTCCAGGCCGGCCAGCATGCGCAGGGTGGTGGACTTTCCGCAGCCGGAAGGCCCTACCAGAACAAGGAATTCACCGTCTTTGATGTCCAGACTGAGGTCACTGACCGAGGGCTCATCGTTGCCCGGGTAGATACGAGTGACGTGGTCGAATACCACTTCTGCCATTGTTCATCCTTTCATCGGCAGGTACGTGCCGAACGATCCGTAGTGAAGGGTTGATTTTCACTGTGGTTTCCGTCCCGGGGTCAACACCGACATCGGCATGGCCATGCGACGGTTTTCTATTTTGTGGTTAAGAGAAACTCTCCCTTGAGCCAGTGCCCACTATACACCAAGGTCTGAATTCGACGTGCAAACCCTTGCCGAGACTCAATCCTTGGGCTTGTCGGAATCCTCAGAGCCGCGCTCGAAGACCGTCCTGGCCACGTTGATCGCGTTGATGACCCTGGGAAATCCCACGTATGGAGCACATTGGAGTATGGCTTCGACCACGGCCGCCTTGCTCAGCCCCACATTCAGGGCTCCCTGTATGTGAACAGTCAGCTGTGGAACCGTGTCACCCTGCGTCACCAGACTGCCTATAGTGACCAGCTCACGCTGCTGAAGATCGAGTCCTTTTCTGGTGTATATGTCACCAAAGGCGAATTCGACAATCCAACGGCCAAGGTCCGGCGCTATATCCTGAAGGGAGTCGATGACAGCCTGACCTCCCTTGCCGTCAATAGCGGCCAAGGCCTCGGATCCCTTTTCAAAGCGCGAAGCTTCCACGGAAGCCCCTTCTTTCTGTTGTTTTGTATATTTTCCCGCCGAGAATATTGTATCAACGCCTGTTTGCTCATTATGCCGTCGGCAGTCGAGCCATCTGAGGCAATCTCGGACGCGGCGAAACAGCAGAGGTCGCAATCAGATGCTTTTCAACCAGTCGGGGCACAATGGAGATATGAGCGATCTTGAGGGTTTGGACCTGAGGCCGGGACGGCTGGTAGGGGGCTACACCCTGATCGAGCCCCTGGGCGGCGGTGCCATGGGGTCCGTCTGGCGCGCACGTGATGGCGGGGGCCAGGACTATGCCATGAAGATCCTGCGGGAATCCCTGGAGGAGGATCAAGTCCCGTCAGACAGCCCTGACGAACGCGACCGCGCCTCGGCCCGCGAGCGCCTGCGGCGCGAGGCTCTGGCCCTGCAACGGATCCGCCATCCAGGCGTCTGCCGGATCGTGGATATGGAACTTGATGATGCCCTGGCCTTTATCGTGACTGAACTGATCGAGGGGCGCAACCTTCGCGACGATGTGGCCGTCAACGGCCCCTATCAGGGCGACGATCTGGAGCGGCTGGCACGAAAGCTGACCGATGCCGTCGCAGCCGTCCACCAAGCGGGCATCGTCCATCGGGACATCAAGCCCACCAATGTCATGATCTCGGTCTCGGGGCCGGTGCTGGTGGACTTCGGCATCGCTATGGGTCAGGGGCAAAGCCATGTGACCCGAACCGGGCTGGTCATGGGGACCCCTGGCTTCATCGCCCCGGAGATCATTGACGGAGCCGAGGCCGACCAAGAAACCGATTGGTGGAGCACGGCAGCCGTTCTGGCCTATGCAGCCACCGGACGAGCGGTCTTCGGCGACAAACCCATGATGGCGGTTCTGGAGCGGGAGGCTTCGGGCAATGCTGACCTTTCCGGGCTGCCCATGGGCACCATGAGAGCCCTGCGTTCGGCCCTCTCCCACGACAGAGGTGCACGTTGCACGCCCGAGGAACTTCTGGAGGCCATCGGTCGGGACGCCATGGATCCGCAGGCCTGGCAAGGAGAGCAAGACGACCAGGAGACGATGCGCCCTTTTGGCGACGGCTCTTCGGAGGCTGAGGGGCAGGCCGACTCACCCACCATGGTCGTTGAGCCGGCCACCATGCCAATGCCGCCAATCGCGCAGGCTGATCCGGACAGTCCGCGGACGGCCTGGTCACAACCCCCGACCGAAGACGAAGCCGATGAACAGACGACCCTCCTGCCCGACACGGAACAGCCCACCAGCCTGTTGAATCCCCTTCCCGCAGCCGAGGAGCAGACACAGGCATGGCAGGACCAACAACCATTAGCCGACCGACAAGATCTTCAAGCCACCACCGTTCAGGATCCGCTACCGCCAGCACAGCCCCTGCCCAGCGGATACCGCAATGAGGCGAATGCCCACTGGCTGGGAGACCAGCCTCCAGCTCAGATGCGGCGCCTGCGCTACCTGAAGGCGGGAACCCCCTGCCTGGTCATGCTGGGAATCCTCCCCGCCCTGCTGACAGCTCTGGCCCCGGTCTCGGCACTAGTGGCCGCCGGAATCCTCCTCTGGGCCCTGAGCACCGCAGGATGGAGCATAAAGGCCCAAATAGAACGGGAGCTGCGCCGCGAGGGCCCTCGGCGGGGCACCGACCGTCTGTTGAACGCGGCCGCCCTTCCCTGGCACTTGCTCAGGGGCCTGGCGGCCGCCCTGCTCCGCCTGCTGGGCATAATCCTTGTCCAAGCCTTGGCCGCGCTGCCGCTGACCTGGATAGGCGCCCTCACCACCGTTCATACAAGTCTGGCCCTGGGCGGACACCTGCTGATCTTCCCCCTGCCAGCGGCCAGGCCACTGTCCGCCGGCGGACTGGCCATGGCCCTGGCGACGCTGGCCGGCTGGCTGTTGACAACCCTGCCCACGCAAGACGGCTCAGCCCCCAAGGCCAGCAGCGGCAACATGGTCCTGCGTCTGGCGGCGGGCCGCATCCCCTTGGGCCGCCAGAATTCCGATGCGCCGGGTAGCCCCCGTCGCAGGTGGATTCTGCTCCTGGTCTGGTTGCTGATCATTGCCGTTCTCCTGGCCGGGCTGATTACCCAGCCCTCCATGGACTGGGCACCCATTCGCCTCCTGCGCGCCTAAGGTGGCGCTTCACCCCCGGCGGCTACACTATGCTCAGTATGCCAAGGAAAGGATCCAGGTCATGTCCAAGGGCAAGCAGAACCATCAGGCCGCGCTCAAGGCCCAGGAAGAAGCTCGGCGGCTCCAGGAGGCCAAGGAACGCCGCCAGCAGACCATGATCGGCATCATTGTCACCGTGGTGCTCATCGCACTGATCGCTCTGGGCGGATTCTTCTACTGGCGCAGCCATCGCCCGGTCAAAACCCAGGACCTGGAACAGGCCCGGCAAGCCGTCGCCCGGGTCAAGGAGAAACCCTCGGCCGCCAATGACCAGGGTGGCTTCCTGATCAGCTCCCGGGGGCTGGGCAAGCCAGTGGCCAAAGCGCCGACCGTGGAGATATACATGGACTTCATGTGCCCAGGATGCGGCGCCCTGCATCGCGGGCTGGACTCCACCTTGACCGGTCTTGTGGATGGCGGGCAGATCAACCTGGTCATCTACCCCATGAGCTTCATGGACCGGCTCTCCACGGACAACTACTCGACCAGGACGGGCACGGCCACCATCTATGTGGCCCAGCACGATCCGGACCACCTGCTGCCCTTCATAGCCAATCTCTACGCCAAGGACTTCCAGCCGGACGAATCCAACTACCAACCGATCAGCAACGACAAGATCCGCCAGCAGGCCATCAAGGCCGGGGTTGATCCCAAGGTTGCCGACCAGGCACTCAAGGGCCACTACCGGGACTGGATCAAGGCCATGGACGCCTATACCCCCATGCGTAAGGAGCTCTGGAATCCCTCCGGGTCCAACAAGGGACAGATGACCACGCCCACGGTCCGCATCAACGGCAATTACTGGGATCTGGGCAACCTGTCCCGGGCCGGCTTGGACTACCGCGCAGGCCTGCTCAAGGCTCTGGGCCTGGATCAGTCCAAGGTGGGCGTCAAGGGAGCCATGCCCGCAATCGGCGCCTCCGGCCATCCGCGCTCACTGGACTGAACTGGGTACGTCGAGAGAAATTTCGCGCCCAGCGTCCCCTTGGGGGCATGGTGATGGTACGATATCATTTCGTACCGCGGCCCGGAATGCTGTAATGGACCACCGGGACCGCCTCCTTAGCTCAGTTGGCCAGAGCAGCCGCCTTGTAAGCGGCAGGTCGTCAGTTCGACTCTGACAGGAGGCTCTACGCCAAGAACGAACTATTAAATCCAACTATTCATTTTTCTTCTTGGCAGGCTACAATAATGGACATTGCCTGGATAACTACAAATACTTCCCTCGAGTAAGTCATTTCGGAGGCTCGTCCTCCGAAGTACGAACGGAGCATTTCCCCAACCATCTCCGTTCGTATTCGAGGACGGGATCATTCCCCTTCATTCCCGTCCTCTTGACGTTGACCCGCCGACCAGGACCCGGGTCTTGAAAAAGCCGACTGACCGATGAAGGCCAAGTCGGCTTTTTTATTGCCGTCCGTCTACTACAAATGTGGATGTTTGCCCGACCTTGCGAATTGTGCGGCCTCACTCCATGCCCGCACCGCTAGAATTGCCGAGTACAGACAAGGCAGGAACGGGGAGGCGAGCACATGGCCAGACGCTGGACACCGCGGCGTTTTGTCGTGCTCAGAAGGATCCGCGTGGCCTCTTGCGCCCTTCTGGTCGTTCTGGCAATGATTCTGACCTTCGGCATTACTGCACGCAAGAGCGTGGCGTTGAGCGTCAACGGACAGACCAAAACGGTGACCACTTATGCCTACAGCGTGGACGGTCTGCTGCGCCAGCAGGGGGTCAAGGTCAAGACCCACGATCTGGTCGATTCCACCTCCGGAGGCCAGCTGCGCAACCATGCGGCGATCACTGTGCGCTCCGCCTATCAGACCACCATCGTCATTCAGGGGCAGCGGGTGCCCTTCTGGACCACGGCAACAAGCATGGACCAGCTGCTGGGATTCTTCGAGGAGAACCGCAAACAGGCCATGAAGGTCACCGTGGATGTGGGCAACGTCTACAACCAGCTGACCGGCGGTCTGGTCATCAACCAGGCGGGGCCGGTCACGGTCGTGGCTGACGGGAAGACCTCGGTGGCCCCGAACGGCAAGCTTCCAGCCGCCTCCATCCTGGACTCCAAGGGTATCGTGCTGGGTAAAGAGGATCGGGTCAGCGTGGAACATGACCAAGGCACCACTGTGCTGCGTGTCCAACGGGTCACCCACGGAAGCACTCAAAGAACGGTTCCCCTCCCCTTCGCCACGAGGACCGTGGTCGACCCGAGCCTGGCGCCCGGTCAAACCCAGGTACGGCAGGCGGGTGTAGCCGGTCAACGCCTGCAGACCATCCAGGTCACCTACGTGGATGGGCAGGCCGAATCGGAGCAGGTGGTCAAGGAGGAGACCGTAGCCATGCCAGTGGATCAGGTGGTGGCCGTCGGTCCCGACAAGCCAAGGGAAGAGCAAAACAGCGGGCAGCAATCCAAAGACACAGGCAAGGATTCCCAACAAGTGCAGAAGACCCCCTCTCCGAGCCCCTCGTCCAACCAGGATTCGCAATCGTCAACAGCACCGGCCCCTACGCCAGCACAGACCAAGCCGCCGCAGACCACGCAGCCGACACAACCAAGCAAGCCGGATAAACCGACCACCCCAAGCAAGCCCGAGGACAAACCAGCCCCGTCTCCAGCACCGAACCCATCTCCAAATGGTCTTTGGCACGCCAGCGTGGACTTAGCCCAGACCTATGCCGGTGGTGCTGCCGCCCAGCGCGGATGGACGGGTTCGGAGTTCACGGCTCTAGTGGAACTGTGGAACAGGGAATCAGGATGGCTCTGGTATGCCGAAAATAAAAATTCAGGCGCCTACGGTATTCCCCAGGCTTACCCCGGCTCCAAGATGGCGCTATTTGGAGCCAACTGGCATGACGATGCCGCTGTCCAGATCGATTGGGGCCTCTACTACATTGCGCAGCAGTACGGGAATCCCAGTACAGCCTTGCAATACCAAAAACAGCATAATTCGTACTAATCCCCAACCACACCCGCCGAGCAGCGAACCGACATGAACACTGAAAACGAAAGCGACCGCCTCCTGGGTGCCACCGACATCCGACGCATCGCCGACCAGATCGACATCCACCCCACCAAACGATTGGGGCAGAACTTCGTCATCGATCCAGGAACTGTCCGCAGGATCGTGCGTTTGGCGGGGGTGGCATCCGACCAATCCGTTCTGGAAGTGGGTCCTGGTCTGGGATCCCTGACTCTTGGACTGCTGGAGACGGGCTGTCTGGTGACCGCCGACGAGATCGATCCCGTCCTGGCCAAGCAGCTTCCGCAAACCGTCCGCGAGCGCATGCCGGAGAGCCTGGACCGGCTGACCGTAATCAACCGGGATGCCCTGACCTTGACCCCTCAGCTGGCAGGCGACGCGGGCACGGCCACCGACCTGGCCATGGTGGCCAACCTGCCATATAACGTTGCCACTCCGATCATTCTGACCCTCCTGGCCCGGTTCGCCAATCTGAGCCGGTTTCTAGTCATGGTCCAGAAGGAGGTGGCGGACCGGCTGACAGCAGCCCCGGGCTCCAAGGTCTACGGCGCTCCCAGCCTGAAACTGGCCTGGTATGGGCATGCCGCCCAAGCGGGCAGGATCGGGCGCCATGTCTTCTGGCCAGCCCCCAACGTGGACTCAGCCCTGGTCTCCTTCACCCGGGACAAGGATGGACGCGGGCGCGGGGACGAGGGGACGAGGACCGAGGTCTTCGCCCTGATCGATGCCGCCTTCGGACAGCGCCGCAAGACCCTGCACGCCGCCCTGAAGGGTCTGGTGACCGTCGAAGCCTTCCGGGCAGCAGGCATTGACCCTGCACGCCGGGGGGAAACCATGACCATCGAGGAGTTCATCGCCCTGGAGCAAGCCCGCCGCGAGGTGACTGCGTGAGCCCGGCAGCCGGAAGGGACGGTGTGGGCCTCTACTGTCCCGCCAAAATCAATCTAAGACTTCGCGTCGGTCCTACCCGAACCGACCTTGGAGGACGACACCGCCTGGACACCATTTACAGCGCCGTGGGAATCTGGGACCGGGTGGAACTGCGCCCGACAGAACCTGGCAGCGGCTTCCGCCTGAGCTTGGAGGGTGAGCACCTTGGCGACCTGAACCGCCGGGATGCCGATCCACACGCCAACCTAGCCGTCAAAGCCCTCCTGGCCATGGCCCAGGCTACCGGGCACGAGCCTGATGTGGCCATCCACATCGTCAAACGGATACCGGTGGGCGCCGGCCTGGCCGGCGGATCAGCGGATGCTGCCGGAACCATGCTGGGCCTGAACCGGCTTTGGAATCTAGGGATGGCTGCCGCCGACCTGGATCGAATCGCTGCCAGTCTGGGCGCGGATCTGCCCTTCTGCCTGCATGGAGGGCTCAGCAGAGGCACAGGTTTCGGCCAGATTCTGGAACCCCTGGATCCTGATGGCCCGCAGGCCCAGCGGCTGTCCCGAGCTGGGCTGACCGGACACCTCCTGATCGGGGCCTACGAGAGCCAACTGAGCACAGCCCAGGTCTACAAGGCCTTCGATCTGATCGGACCCGGCTCCCACGATCTGAACGACCTGCAGGAGACCGCCTGCACTCTGCACCCGCGCTCACGCCAAGCTCTGGACCTTGCCCGACGGGCAGGCATCGGGCCGGCTTTCGTCTCTGGATCAGGCCCCTCGGTTGTGGTCATGGCCCCTCGGCCCGAGCAGGCAATCGCACTGATAAGGCTCTGGCGGGAGCAAAATGCCGTGGACAGGATCATCGAGGCTGACTCGCCAGTCCTGCCCAGGATGGTCCCACTGCGAGTCACCCATGGACAGTAGAGTAGGCAACATGACGAATCCCGAACCACTGGACGAACGCGAGGCCCGCAGGCAGTTCGTACGACGGCGACAGAAGATGGTCTTCACCATAGTCGTCAGCGCCCTAGTGGCCATCCTGGTCATATGCAGTCTGATCATCTTCGGGTCCATCGGGCATAACGCCAAACACACCAGCATCGCCAAGCCCAACTATGGGGTCGCCGTGCCCTGCCCGCCTGACAAGTCCAAGCTGGTCAACCACCCCGACATCCGCGTGCGGGTGCTCAACGGAACCAACAAGTCCGGTCTGGCCACTGCCCTGGCCTCGGCCCTGCGCAATCGGGGATTCAACATGCAGGATGTGGCGGACTATCCGGGCAAGACCGAGACTGCACGCACCGAGATACGCTTCGGGGCCTCGGCCATTGACCGTGGCTACACAGTGGGATCCCAATTCAACGATGCCGTGCTGATCATGGACGACCGCAGCGACGATCTGATCGACGTGGTCGTCGGAGCCACCTTTAACGATCTGAACGACGAGGACAGCACCTCTGTCGTGGGCCGCAAGATCGAAGCCATCAAGGGCTGCCAGGCCGACCCCTCCTCCATGAAGAACCTGCCCAAGGCTCCCAAGGCCTGACACCGCAACAATGTTGCCGGCCTGGCATCTCTCCCAGGATTGCGGACCCGGCTGTCGCAGAACCCTCAACCACAGGCGCTTGCGCGCGTGCTACAGTAGGGAGTACACCACCCTTGGGTCGTGGGTATTTGCGCGCTTGGTACAGTTTCTTAATACAGCTTCTTAGTACAGTTTGAGTGTGATGTCCGGGGGGATGCTGTAGCAGGCTCTGCGAAGAGGGGAGTCAACTCATCATGCGTCAGCATTCGGGCATGGCAGCCGCCGCCCTGGCCTTTCTCCTAGCCCTGTCCTGCACACCCGCTTTGGCCGGGAGCACCAGCAGCCCATCCGGAGCAGCCACGCCCACCACCCTGGACAAACAGCAGGAGGGAGAGAGTCTGGAGAACCCCTACGGGGATGATAGCCCGCAGGCCGCATCGCCGTCCTTCCCCCTGCCAACGTCCTCGCCCCTGAGCCACACGACTCCGACGCCTGCCTCACCCACGCGCGACACTGCCGGCGATGCTGCCGGCGTCCAGGACCGGTCTTCCGCAGCCTGGACGGTCAGCTTCGACACGGCAGGCGGCGGCAGCGTCGGCAGGCAGACCATTCCCGACGGGGGCCAGGCCAGTCGGCCCAGCCCCGACCCCGCCAGGGACGGATACCTGTTCGACGGCTGGTTCCAAGGCGACGTCGCCTACGACTTCACCCAGCCCGTCACCGGCAACACCACCCTCACCGCCCACTGGACCAAGGGAGACGGCCATTGGGCCATCAGCCCCAGCCAAGGGCCCATAGCCGGAGGCGCCAAGGTCACCCTCACACCGCCCGCGCAGCGCGGCATCAGATTCAGCCAGCTCAGCATGGGCGGCCTTCATTCCGCGGCCATCAGCTCGGACGGCAACCTCTACACATGGGGAGATAACGGTGCCGGCGAGCTGGGCGACGGCACCAACACCAACCGGTCCAGGCCAGTCCAAGTCAAAAAGCCCGAAGGCACACCAGAAAAATTCATTTGGAAACAAGCCAGCATAGGCTGGGACCATTCCGCGGCGTTCGGCTCGGACGGCAACCTCTACACCTGGGGACAAAACGGCCGCGGGCAGCTGGGCGACGGCACCACCACCAACCGGAACACGCCAATCCCTGTCAGCAAGCCTCAAGGCACACCAGAAGGATTCACCTGGAAACAATTCAGCCTAGGCGACTTGAATACCGCAGCATTCGGCTCGGACGGCAACCTCTACATCTGGGGAAACAACCAGTACGGGCAGCTGGGCGACGGCACCACCACCAACCGGAACACGCCGACCCTGGTCAGCAAGCCCCAAGGCGCGCCCGCCGGATTCACCTGGAAACAGGTCAGCCTTAGCTGCAACCATTCCGGAGCTATAGGCTCGGACGGCAACCTCTACACCTGGGGATGGAACCTCACCGGCCAGCTGGGTGACGGCACCACCACCGACCGGCACACGCCGACCCTGGTCAGCAAGCCCCAAGGCGCGCCCGCCGGATTCACCTGGAAAGAAGTCAGCATAGGCTGGCAGCATTCCGCGGCCATCGGCTCGGACGGCAACCTGTACACCTGGGGGCAGAACTACTTCGCCCAGCTGGGCGACGGCACCACCACCGACCGGCACACGCCGACCCTGGTCAGCAAGCCCCAAGGCGCGCCCGCCGGATTCACCTGGAAACAGGTCAACCTAGGCGACTGGCATTCCGAGGCGCTCGGTTCAGATGGCAGCTTCTACATCTGGGGAAGCAATGTCAGCGGCCAGCTGGGCGACGGCACCACCACTAACCGGAGCAGGCCAATCCCGGTCAGCAAGCCCCAAGGCGCGCCCGCCGGATTCACCTGGAAATACGCGATCCTAGGTTGCAACCATTCCGTAGCGATCGGCTCCGACGGCAACCTGTACACCTGGGGAGTCAACGGCAACGGCCAGCTGGGCAACGGCACCACCACCAACCGGAACACGCCCACCCTGGTCAACTTCCCCGGCGCCGCCGCACCCACCAGCGTCCTGTTCGGCCAGGCCAAGGCCACAGGGATTACGGCCAACCAAGACGGCACCTGGCAGGCATCCACGCCCAAGCATGAACCGGGGGGCGTGGACGTGACAGTCGGTTGGAGCCGGAACGGGTCCCAGCCGGACGACCACCTGCAATACACGTACATCGCCCCCGAATATCAAGTCGGCTTCACTTCCAAAAACGATTCCTGCCCCGCCCCCACGGGCATGCCCCCCAGCCAGTCCGTCACCCAGGACGGGCAGGCGGAACGCCCCTACCCGGACCCGAGGGCCGAAGGCTGCCTGTTCGATGGCTGGTTCCAAGGCGACGTCGCCTACGACTTCAGCCAGCCAGTCACCCATGACACCACCCTGACCGCCCACTGGACCAGGGAGGACACGCAGCACTGGTCCATCAGCCCGAACCATGGGCCCGAGACCGGCGGCACCGAAGTGACCCTGACTCCGCCCGCACAGCGAGGCATCAGATTCAGCCAGATCAGACTGGGCTACAACTATTCCGCAACCATCGGCTCAGACGGCAACCTGTACACCTGGGGAGGCAACGACGACGGCCAGCTGGGCGACGGCACCAACACCAACCAGAACAGGCCAGCCCAAATCGACAAGCCCCAAGGAGCACCAGCAGGATTCACCTGGAAACAGGTCATCCTCGGCGGCTGGCATTCCGCGGCAATCGGCTCCGACGGCAACCTCTACACCTGGGGGGATGACGGCAGCGGCCAACTGGGCGACGGCACCAACACCAACCAGAACACGCCAACCCTGGTCAACAAGCCCCAAGGAGCACCAGCAGGATTCACCTGGAAACAGGTCAGCCTGGGCGGTTTTCATTCCGCGGCAATCGGCTCGGACGGCAACCTCTACACCTGGGGATACAACAAGTACGGGCAGCTGGGCAACGACACCACCACCAACCAGAACAGGCCAATCCTGGTCAACAAGCCCCAGGGAGCACCAGCAGGATTCACCTGGAAACAGGTCACCCTCGGCGGCTGGCATTCCGCGGCAATCGGCTCCGACGGCAACCTGTACACCTGGGGAAGAAACGACGACGGCCAGCTGGGCGACGGCACCACGACCAACCAGAGCAGGCCAGTGCAAATCAGCAAGCCCCAAGGAGCGCCCGACGGGTTCACCTGGACACAAGTCAGCCTAGGCGAACATCATTCCGCAGCAATCGGCTCCGACGGCAACCTGTACACCTGGGGAAAAAACGACGACGGCCAGCTGGGCAACGACACCATCACCAACCAGAACAGGCCAATCCTGGTCAACAAGCCCCAACGAGCACCAGAAGGATTCACCTGGACACAAGCCAGCCTAGGCGACGGGGATTCTGCAGCTTTCGGATCCGATGGGAACCTGTACGTCTGGGGATGGAACAAATACGGCGAGCTGGGCGACGGCACCACCACCGACCGGCACACGCCAACCTTGGCGGGCAAGCCCCAAGGAGCGCCCGACGGGTTCACCTGGAAACAAGCCAGCCTGGGATGGTATCATTCCGCAGCCATCGGCTCCGACGGCCAGCTCTACACCTGGGGAAGCAACAGCAACGGCCAGCTGGGGCGCGACCCCTCCAACGCCTGGCCGTCCGGCCGGCCGGGCCCGGTCGGTTTCCCCGGAAAGCCGCAGACCACCAGCGTATGCTTCGGCCAGAATCAGGAGCAGGGCACGTGCCTCGCCGCAGGCAAGGATCTCAAGCCCAGCCCCGACGGCACCTGGAAGGTGACCACTCCCCCTTACACGCCGGGGCTGGCGCCCGTGGCCATCGACTGGACCCAAGACGGCAAACAGCAGGAAACCAACAAGGGTAACACCTATCAGTACCTGTCCATCGCCAGCCTGCCCCTGACCGGAGGCGACGGCATGCTCCTCCTGCTCGCCACAGGACTGCTCACCGCAGGAGCTGCCACAGCCGCCAAAAGCCGCCAAAAGCAGGCCCGCACGAGACAGACAGCATGAACACTTCACACGAGTAAGCAACAGCCCGGGCCCATAGGCGGGACGCCATCACACCCTCCAACCCCGAAAGCCAGAACCAAACGGCATCCGAATCCCCAGAATGCAGACCAGGGATGCTCAGCTAGGACTAGAGCCAGGCCTGACCTAGCCCTAGCCCTGGCTTTGCCACCAGTCCCACAGCTCCTGCTCGGCTGTCTGCCGGTCGACAGGGCCCTGATCCAGGCGGTAGTCCAGCATGTGCCGGTAAGCACGTCCCACCTGCGGCCCGGGCTTGAGGTCCAGAATCTGCATGATCTGTCGCCCATCCAAGTCGGGCCGGATGGCATCCAAATCCTCCTGCTGGCGCAATTGAGCCACCCTATCCTCCAGCTCGTCCATGGCGGAGGAGAAGACCTGAGCCTTGCGTTTGTTGCGGGTGGTGGCATCGGCCCGGGTCAGGCGATTGAGCCGCTCATAAAGCGGACCGGTCTCCCGGGCATAACGGCGGACGGCCGCATCGGTCCAGCGCTCGTCCACATAGCCATGGAAGCGCAGGTGCATGGAGATCAGGTCGCAGACGTCGGCGATCAGGTGGTGGTCGAAGCGCAGGGCTTTGAGGCGCTTACGGGCCAACCGGGCTCCGACAGCATCATGATGATGAAAACTGACCTTGCCACCGGGCTCAAAGCGTCTGGTGGCGGGCTTGCCGATGTCGTGCAGCAGGGCAGCCAGGCGCAGGGTCAGATCCGGGGCGGGCACAGGTCCGTCAGGTCCGGTCTCCAGGGCGATGGCCCGGTCCACCACCATCAGGGTGTGCTCGAAGACATCCTTGTGCCGGTGATGCTCGTCTATCTCCAGCTGCAGGGCGGGGACCTCGGGCAGAACGATGTCAGCCAGGCCGGACTGCACCAGGGCCTCGATGCCCTGGACGGGGTGTTCGGCCAGCATGAGCTTGGTCAGCTCATCGCGAATCCGCTCGGCCGAGACGATGCTGATTCGATCGGTCATGCGGGTGATGGCCTCTGCGGTCTCCGGGGCGATGGTGAATCCCAGCTGGGCCACGAACCGCACGGCCCGCATCATCCGCAAGGGATCGTCGTCGAAGGACTGGCGGGGATCCACCGGGGTTCGGAGCACCTGCTTGGCCAGGTCGTTGGCCCCCCGGTAGGGGT
The DNA here is from genome assembly GCF_054819865.1 of Bifidobacterium sp. JNUCC 75. Classification (NCBI taxonomy): domain Bacteria; kingdom Bacillati; phylum Actinomycetota; class Actinomycetes; order Bifidobacteriales; family Bifidobacteriaceae; genus Bifidobacterium; species Bifidobacterium sp. JNUCC 75. The sequence goes on from NZ_JBTHIF010000001.1 coordinate 1,111,044, forward strand.
CTACAAAGACCAGGTCGGGCACCCGCAGGGCCATGGCATTGACGGTGAAGTCGCGCCGTGAAAGATCCCCCTCGAGGCTGTCCCCATAGTCCACCTCGGGCTTGCGGGAATCGGGATCGTAGGTGTCTCGCCGGTAGGTGGTCACCTCCACCTTGACCTCGGTGCCGTCAGGACGCCGCCGCAGCGCGCCCAGGGTGCCGAATTTACGCCCCATGTCCCAGAAGCCCGACCCCCAGTGACGCAGAATGGGCTCGAACTGCTCGGGTCGGGCCGAGGTGCAAAAGTCCAGGTCGTGGGAGGGCCGGTGCAGGAGCAGATCGCGTACAGGACCCCCTACCAACGCCAGTTCATATCCCTGCTCGGCGAAGAGGCGCCCGAGCTCAATGGCCTCCGGCCAGACTTGGAAATCCACGCTCACCCTTTCCTACGGAGTTGATGCGCCTACTAGCATACCGTTACCCCACCTGCACATTACCTTACGTAAAGTTGGAGTATGATTACGCCCGCAGACATGGCGCGCATGCTTGAACATAGCGCCAACTCTGCGGACACCCATGCCCGCGGCCAGCAGAGGCGGGACCATCTTGTGGAAACCGTAAGCGAACGTCTGGATCCGCAGGTCCGCGAGCACATACAGGCAGAGGATGACGCTCCCACGCCTGCCCTCATGCCCCGGCATAAGCAGGCACCAGGACCTTCGACCTTTGCCTCCCTGGATGCCCAGGAACTGCCCGTGGTGCGCGAGTATTCGGCGGGCGGACTGATCTTCGACCGGCATGACCGGGTGGCCATCATCGCCCGGCACTCCCGCTCAGGCCACCTGGAATGGTGCCTGCCCAAGGGCCATATCGAGAAGGGGGAAACACCCGAGCAGACGGCGGTGCGCGAGGTTCACGAAGAGACTGGGATACTGGGCCGGGTAACCGATTCCATCGCCACCATCGACTACTGGTTCACCGGAACCAACCAACGGGTCCACAAGTTGGTCCACCATTTCGTCCTGCGGATGATCGGCGGCTCCCTGAGTGTGGAAGGCGACCCCGATCATGAGGCCGAAGATGCCATCTGGGTGGACTTCTCCGACCTGACCTCGGTGCTCAGTTACCCCAATGAGCGTAAAATAGCCTGGCTCTACGCGAGGAAGTACAAAAAACAGCCATGATCCAGACCCCCCTGCGCCCGAGCGAGCGCACCAGCCAGCACACTCATGCCTTCAATCGGTGGACCCGGTGGGCTCGAATCCTGCTAACGATCGTCCTTCTGCTGACCCTGGTGATGGCTCCTTGGCATCCGGCACCAGCCTTGGCTGCCACCAATCATCAGAGCTCAGCCGAGGTGGCCCTGCGCTGGTCGACGCCAGTGGTGACCGACAAGTCCGGCTACACTCTGCGCGCCGCGGTGACCAACACCGCCAACCAACCCATGGAGAATGCCCATCTGAGCGTGTCCACCAGCGCCCTTTACTCCTTTAGCTCCCGGGCCGATATGCAGGCATGGTCCGAAGGCCACGCTCGCATCCCCACCCCGGACGTGCTGGGTACGCAGACCGTACCGACAATCCCGGCAGGGCAGAGCGTCGAGGTTGCAGTCAACGTGCCGGCTGATCAAGACGCGATCAAGAAGATGACCAGCTGGGGGCCCAAACCTGTCCGGCTCTCCCTGAGCGACGATCAGGACCAGGTCCTGGGCGACGTGTTCACCTTTCTGACCCGGACCTGGGACGGCCTGCCTACCGCAGGCACCCCCGCCCTGGCCCTGACCATGGTCATGCCGCTGACCTCCTCGGACTGGAACATTGACGACAAGGCCATGACGGCGCTGATGACCCAGTCAGGTTCGGGCAACGATAAAAACCGGAGCGTGACACTGACCCGCCAAGGGGCCCGCCGCCAGGGGGATCAGAGCCAGCTGCTGGCCAAGCATGGGTCCCTGCAGGCCCTGGGCGATCCGGTCTATCTGTCCGCCTTCGCCAATCGTCCCCAGATCCAGGGGCTGATTCAGCCGGCCGACTTCGACATCACTGGGTATGCCTCCCAGAATCAGGACCGCTATGCCCAGGCTGGGGTCACGCCCGGATCCTGGAGCGCCAAGACCTCGGCCAAACTCTATGCCGACAGCGCGCCTGACACATACGCCTGGCAGGGCAGACAGGAGTGGACCGTGGAGTCCATCACCGCCGCCCGCCGTGCCGGCTATCAGACGGTCATCGCCCCCCAGGGCTTCGAGGTCGATGCCGGCACCTCCGCCCACACGGGCAAGTACACCATCGAAACCAAAGCCGGAAAGGTAACCGTCCTATCGGCCCAGCGCGAGCTCAGCAACCTGGCCAGGGGCCACCCCAGCTCCACGCGTGCCACCGGGGAGCAGACCCAGGCCGGGCAGACGGCCCGCTTCATAGCCCAGAGCGCCTTCTATCAGATGGAACAGCCCTACGCCGAACGTTCCCTTCTGGTCTGTTTCGATACCGATGAAGACACCCAGCAGGCGGACCGGATCATGACCGAATTGGAGCATGCCCCATGGATCAGCCTGAAGTCCATGGACAACCTGATGCAGGCACCCGACTTCACCGGCGGGTCGTCGGGTCTGCTCAAGGCCCTGGAGCTCGACAGCACCAAGGGCAGCGCCAAACATGGCGATGGACCGACAGGCACCCTGGACTCCCTGATCGCCAGCCGGGCTGAGATCGACCGGTTCGCTACCACCATCCTGGCTGACGGCAAGCAGGATTCCCAACCCACCGCCAGCGCCACGGCAGGCAAGACCGACAGCCAGGCTCTGGCCCGCCAGGATGCCGACGCCACCGCACGCCAGCCCAAGGATCCGCATCAGTGGCTGAGCCAGCTGACCGCCGCCCACGACGACCTGGCTCTGAAGTCACTGGGCGGAACCGCAGCCGCCGCCGGTTTGGCCGATCAGGCCGAGGCCATGTCCCGCCGACTCCTGGATGGTGTCAGCATCACGCCCAGCGAATCTCTGAACGTCGTCAGCGAGACGGCTTCCATGCCAGTGACCGTCAGCAACAGCCATCCCTACCCTGTCCACGCCCGCATCAGCGCGCGAACCGACTCCATGGAGATCGTCACCTCGCGTATGGCGGAGGTGGTCATTCCCGCCCGATCAGAAGCCCAGGTGACCTTCAAGGTCAGAGTGGCAACAGCCGGCAGAGCCAATGTGGATATCGGTCTGCTAGACCGCCAAGGCCGACCCTTCGGCCAGGTGCGCCGGGCCCAGATCACCAGCAATCTACGGCTGAGCGACATGAGCGGCCTGATCATTATTGTCATCGCCGTGCTTCTGGGACTCCTGGGGCTCTGGCGGCAGTTCCACCGTACGAAGGACCCGGACGAATGAGTTCCGTAGGGCGCAATTCCGCCATCATGGCCACGGGCACCGCGGCCTCCCGTGTGACCGGGCAGATCCGCACCATCCTGCTGGCAGCCGCCATAGGCACCACCGGAATCGCGGCTGACGCCTACCAGACCGGCGCCATGATTCCTCAGGTCATGTTCACCCTGATCTCGGGCGGCATCTTCAACGCCGTACTGGTCCCGCAGATCGTACGCACCCTCAAGGAGCGGGACGCAGCAGACCGGCTGAATAAGCTGATCACGGTCGCCATGGTCCTCCTGGCCCTGTTGACCCTGCTGCTGATGCTGGGCACCCCGGTGCTGACCACCATCTATCTGAACTCCAAGTGGAACCCGGCCCAGCGTGCCCTGGCCAACTCCTTCACCCTCTGGTGCATGCCGCAAGTGTTCTTCTATGGGCTCTACACGGTCCTTGGTCAGATCCTGGCCGCCAAGGGCCGGTTCACTGCATACGCCTGGAGCTCGGTGGGCGCCAACGTTATCAGCTGCCTGGGCTTCCTGGTCTTCATCTTTCTGTTCGGCAACGCACGCAATCAGCCGGTCGGCTTCTGGGACGACGGTAAGGTGGCCTTGACCGCTGGAGCCTGGACCCTGGGCGTGGCCTTCCAGGCACTGGTCCTCTTCATCCCCCTGATCATGAGCGGCTTCCGCTATCGCCCTCGCTGGGGTCTGCGTGGAATAGGCCTGCGATCCATGGGGTCGGTAGCGGCATGGAGCATGTGCGTGGTCATCGTCGACCAGCTGGCCAACGTGGTCAATGCCCGCATCAACAATGGCGCGCCCCTTGAAGGCAACCCGTTCGACATCGCTGGCAACGGCTCCTATCAGAACGCCTACACCATCTTCATCCTGCCCTATTCTCTGGTAGCCGTCTCGGTCAGCACGGCCCTCTTTCCCAAGCTGTCCAAAGCGGTTTCGGACGGTCGCATCGGGGATGCCCGCAATGATCTGAGCCAAGCCCTGCGCAACGTCGGACTGGTCATGTTCTTCTTCGCCGCAGTCCTGTTGGCAATTCCAGTGCCCATCACACGAGCCCTGCTGCCCTCGGTAAGCGTCCATGAGTCTGTCCTTATCTCAGGACCGCTGATAACCCTGTCCCTGGGGCTGGTCCCCTCAAGCGCCTTCCTGCTCATTCAGCGCACCTTCTACGCCTTTGAGGATGGGCGGCATCCTTTCATCTTCGCAGCCGTCTCCAACACCATCCAGGTAGCACTGGTTCTGGTATCCATACGCTTGTTCCCTCCCCGCTACTGGGCAGCGCTGGTGGGTCTGAGCCTGTCCCTGAGCAGCATCCTCAGTTTCCCTGCCCTGACTCACATGCTGCGCAGTCCCTTCCAAGGAAATCTGGACGAGCGGCGGATTCTGACCACTTACGCCAAGGCTTTCCTGGCTGCGGGATTGGCCCTGGCAGCCGCCCTGACAGTCAAGACCCCGGTGACCCACCTAGTCGGCGCCTGGATTCAGGGCCGACAGGGCCACATGAGCTGGGTGCAGGCACTCTTCATCTGCGTGGTCATCACCCTGCTGACGGCGGTCATCTATGTCGTGACCCTGGTAGCCCTGCGCACTGAGGAATTCACCCAACTCCTGATCGACCTGGCCCGTCGACTGGGCAGGACAGCCCGGCACCCCGTCCGCAGCATGGACGCTCTACAGGGACGACCCTCCCGGCTGGCCGACCGCTCGGTCAGGGTGGTGCACTCCTCCTCCCCTGACTCCGCTCTGCCCGGCATGGACGCAGCACTGGAGAACTTCGAAGAGGCCCATGAGTCCGACGCTGATGGAGAATCCGCGATAGCCGGACCCCCACCGGCCCCTCCGGCCCAGCAACCCGTTAGGATTGTACCTAGGAACAGCAAGGTCCACCACGGTGTCGCCAACTACAGGCGACGCCCCACTTCTGATGAGAGCTCGGCAACCATGAACGCGCATATCGGAGACACCATCCTCGGCAGATATACCCTGGTCACCCTGCTCCGCCGCGCGAACGGTCTGAGCGCCTGGCGGGCCAAGGACAAGGTCCTGGACAGGGACTGCCAGCTCTTTATCGCCGGGGATTCCACCTGCATGGACCGGATCAACGTCAACGCTTCCAGCCTGGCGCTGAACAAGGACCGCCGCTTCACCCCGGTCTACCAGCTGCACACTCGTGACAAGGTCTCCCTGATCGTCACCGCCCCCGATGCCGGCATGTCCCTGAGGGACTACATGCACGGACCCGCCGGGGGAACGCTCAGCGACCGGGCCATCGGCACCATCATGGGAGAGGTCACCGAGGCCATGCGCACCCTGCATGCCGCCGGCATGGTCGACTATGCGGTTTCCACGAGCACCATCAGGCTGGCACCAGCCTCGATCACCCTGGCCGATGCACCTATATCGCCCATGCTCGAGCACCCGTCGGTCTCGACTGAGATGGGATTGACGGACGAGGAGTATGCCATACACGAGCTGGCCGGCGTGCTCTATGCCATGCTGACCAGACGGGCCAATCAGGACGGACGACAGCCTAGTCTGCAGGAGCTGCCCAAGCAGACCCCGGAAGAGTTCAAAATCATCTGCATGCGTGGGCTGGGCCTGGCTAATGAGCAGGGAGCCGTGCCGGTTCCGCTGGTCACCTTGGCAGAGCTCTCGGCCCTGCTCAGCCCCTGGGTCCCGCCAGAGGAGCTGACCGACAGCGATCTGATTTGGCCTGAGATGGACGGCCGTGCCTCCATCGAAGCCGTGGCCCTGCGCCCGGTGAATCCCAAGAATGTACTCCCGCTTCCCGCGGGGCTGACCTCCTCGGCCCTGCCTGCCGCGCAGACCGTATCTCACCATGAGCCGCACTGGAAGACCAACCAACTGCTCTTTCCCGGTCGCAGCGAGATTGAAATGCTCAATCCAGAGGATACGGATACCGACCTCTTCTCGCTCTTTGACGAGCGCCAGCGGCTGCGCTCGCTGAACAGCTCCTCCCGCAAGACCGCAGCCATGGATGTGAGCGCACTCAGGGCGACGGCAGCCAGGCCCATAGCCATGAATGAGGAAGAGTCCAAAGCTGTGACCGGACGGGTGCCGATCGTCAAAAGTGATCAGCGTAAACCCTCCGAGGCTCTCAGCGGCAACGGCGTGACTGCCGACAATCCCGTGGAGCGAGGCTTCTCCCAGTGGGACTTCCACAAGTCCGGCAGCAGCCAAGCCAAGGCAACCTCCAACCTGAGCGCCCCACAGGGCAACGTCGATTCGCGTGCGCGCCAAGCAGGAGCTGCGGCTGCCGAGCCTATTGTCGCAGGAGAATCTGCGGCCCGGAATGCACACTCCCCTTCCGCCGCTGCTGACAAGACCAAGGCACCTAGCAAAGCGCCCAGCCAAGCGAACCGATCCTTTAAGAACCACGATTTCGATGAGGAGGAGCAGGAAACCACAGTTATGGAGCCGCTGCCCCCCAGCTTCACGCCTGAAATCCACTCCATGCCCGCTCCGGTGACTTACTCGGTTCTTCCCGACGATGAGCAGGATAATGATCTGGACGATGAGGCCGATATGGCTAACACCCGCCTGTTTGGCCGCTTCACGACTCGCTCAGTGGTTATTGCCATAGCGGCGGTAATCGTTGTGGTGGCCCTGGTCTGGGCCCTCTCGACCATTACCGGGTCCCGATCCAAAGTCGGCAAAAGTGAAGGCGGCTGGCCGGTCATGTCCAACGTGCCCTTCCCAGGCAAGACCAATGAGAGTGAAGAAGCAACCCCCTCCAGCAATGACAACGGCGATGACCAGGCTCAGGCCGGCAATGCCAGGAACGACAAGGTCAGCCACGCTGACAAGAAGGCAGGCAAGGTTCCCGATCCGCCCAAGCCCAAGAACACCACGGCCTATCCGATTAGCCGCCAGCTCTTCCTCAACAAACCCGCCGGCCTGCAGGGCTATGGGTGGTATATGCATCTGACTCAGCCGGAAGAGGTCTCTCGCCTGACCATCGTCGCGCCTCAGAGCGGTGGCCATGCCCAGATCTATGCGAATTCCACGGCGGCTCAGCCCAACCAAGGACAGCCGCTGGCCGACTTCAGCTTCGATGCCTCCGGAACCACCCAGGTCACCCTGCGAGAACCGGTGACGACTCAGGACCTGGTCGTCTGGGTCCCCATGGATGGCATGCCAGGAAACACCCTGCGCTTCACTTCCGTTCAGGCTTTCTGAGCATGACTATGGGTCGACGGCAACAAATGCGAATCATCCCGACGTCGACCCACAGACCACTCGTCGACCGCAATTGCCTGCAAGCCCCATGGACCCAATCAGCCAGACATGGCTGCCTACCCATCCGTATGCCGATACTATGGGTGTACCGAAATGGTAATGTGTTGGATTTTTCCTCCTACATAGCGTCCGCAGGTAATACAGTTTCCTTAGACAACGGCGGCAGGAAGGCGGAAGTCAGTTATGGCGGATGATCCCAATATCGCGTCCAAGGTCATCAAGAACGATCCTTGGTATAGCTCCTATGCAACACGAGCCGAGCAGATGCGCGCCTCCGAGATTCGCGCCCTCTTCGCCGTGGCCAATCGGCCCGAGGTGGTCTCCCTGGCCGGCGGCATGCCCTACCTGGGCCGGATGCCTTTCGATAAGTTGGCCGATCAGCTTGGCGACATGCTACGGAGCAAGGGCCAGGTGGCCTGGCAGTATGGGTCAGCACAGGGCGATCCCCATCTGCGCGAAGACGTGCTGCCCATTATGGAGCTGGAAGGCATCAAGGACGTCCAGCCGGATGATGTGGTTATCGTCAACGGTTCCCAGTCGGGACTGGACCTGATCACCAGGATCATGTGCGACCCCGGCGATGTGGTACTGGCTGAGGCACCCAACTATGTAGGTGCATTGGGCGTCTTCCAATCTTTCCAGGTCGATGTGGTCAATGTGGCCATGGACGGAGACGGACTGATTCCCGAGGCTCTGGAGGAGACCATTTTGGAGCAGCGCCGCCAGGGCAAGGCGGTCAAGTTCCTCTACACTGTGCCCAACTTCCATAACCCTGCCGGCGCCACCATGAGCGTCGAGCGGCGTCCACAAGTCATCGAGATCGCCCGAAAATACCACGTGCTCATCGTGGAGGACAATCCTTATGGACTGTTGGCCTTCAACGGCCAAACTTATCCGGCCCTGCGCTCTTACGACTCCGAGGGCATTGTTTACCTGAGCAGCTTCTCCAAGATCATCGCTCCGGGCATGCGCGTGGCCTGGATGGTTGCACCTCCTGGAATCAGACAGAAGCTGGTTCTGGCCAATGAGTCAGCCATCCTTTGTCCTTCCAACATGAGCCAGATGACCATCACCACCTATCTGGACAACTTCGACTGGAAATCGCAGATCAACGATTACCGGGGGATGTACAAGGAACGTTGCGATGCCATGGACGAGGCTTTGAAGGAATACCTGCCCTACTGTTCATGGCTCAAGCCCAAGGGCGGCTTCTACATCTGGCTGAAGATACCCCAGGGGCTCAACGCCAAGGAGATGCTGCCCAGGGCGATCACCGCCAAGGTGGCTTACGTGTCCGGCACGGCCTTCTACGATAACGGGGAGGGCGCGGACCATATGCGCCTGTCCTTCTGTTACCCCACTTCCGATCGGATACGAGAGGGAATACGCAGACTGTCCACGGTCATCGAGAATGAACTCGCCACCGTCCGGCTGTTCGAGCCCGACAGCGGCAAGGAAAGGGGCTGAATTATGGCGGCCAAGCACAGCAAGACACCACGGCAGCAGACCGGCGGCAAAACCCCGGCAGTCGGCAAGGCCAAGACAACCGCGAGCGCAACGACGACCACAGCCGCCAGCCCGGCCAACACTGCGTCCACGGCTACTGGCGAAGTGGTCAAAAGAGCCAGGCGAACCTCGCATCGCTCCATCCGCGAGGCCACGCCGGTCACCATGGACGATGTGCTCTCTCTGGCGAGCAAGGCCACCAAGCGTGCTGATAAGTCGCTTTTGGTTATCTGCGGCGGCCTCAGCCATGAACGCGATGTCTCCATCAGTTCAGGGCATCGAGTCCAAGGATTCCTGGAGGAGGCCGGATGGACGGTCCACGTCCACGACATGGACGGCTCGCTCCTGCCCTATCTGACCGACGAGTCGACCCGTCCTGATCTGGTCTGGCCTCTGCTGCACGGCGCCAACGGCGAAGACGGCTCCATCCGTGATGTCCTGGAGATGGCTGAATTGCCTTACACCGGATCCCGGGCCAAGGCCTCCCGGACTGCCTGGAGCAAACCCATCGCCAAGAATGTTGTCCGCATGGCCGGATTGCAGACGCCACATTCCGTGACGCTACCCGAATCCATGTTCCGGGAGCTGGGAGTCGAACCCGTTATCGACATGCTTCTAGGTTCGCTGGGACTCCCGCTCTTCATCAAGCCCACCATGGGCGGCTCAGCCATGGGTTGCACCATGGTAACTGAACAGAGTCAGCTCACTCAAGCGTTGATCAACTGCTTCGCCTACGGTGATGTGGCCCTAATCGAACAGGCTGTAACGGGCACTGAAGTCTCCGTCTCCATCCTCGAGTTTGACGGACACCCCCTGGTTCTGCCTCCGCTCGAAATCTGGACTCCCTCAGGTACCTACGACTTCGAAGCTCGTTCCACCCCCGGCCCGACGGAGTTTTATGTTCCGGCCCGACTGGATGCCAAAACCACACAGGCTGTGAGCGATGCTGCATTGACCGCCCATCGAGCTTTGGGACTCCGCGATATCTCACGCACCGATTTCATCGTCGATGCCCAGGGTCAGCCGCAATTCCTGGAGTCCAACGTGGCGCCCGGCATGACGGACACCTCGCTTTTGCCGCAATCAGCCCTGGCTGCAGGTTACAACCTGCCAGAGCTATACACTGCATTGGTTCAATCGGTTTTGGATCAAAAACGAACCGACTGAAACCTCAAAGCCTGCCTGGTTCTGCCTACCATTCGGCAAGCACGAGTGGAGTCCGCATGATGCATGGCGTGCAAGTTGCGCAATATGCATCATGCGGACTTGTAATATACGTAGTTTGCAAACACAGGCAGAGCTAATAGTGCGTAAGACGAGCACACTACACACACACGAACTAACAGTTTGTAATCATTAAACCCGATGTTTTATTGTGCGTTCATTATCCTCATCATCATTCTTCTCTGGCGCCAAATACCTGTTATTCACCATTCACCATTCATCGTCAGTTATTTCCTCTCCCGTATTTGCTAATCTCGACTCCCAGCTTCTTCTCTGCTCTCCTCCCTCCCCCTACTGTTCCGCCAAAGCCAACATTCGAGCCAACATTGAAACCAACATTGAAGCCAACTTCGATTGAGAGATTTGTTCAATCAGGTCCCTGTTTTTACATTGTCGGCTAAGTTGACTTGTGGAATAGCCGCAATCTAATAAATGGCCGACGTCAGAATGGCTAGTCACTCTCCAAGACTCAACTCACAATAGAAGGCTGTCTCGCTCCACATCCATGCATGCAATCGTGGTCGGTATCGAATGTTTCACGTGAAACATTCTGTGGTGATCAACTTACTTCGTCGACTCCTGCGAGAGTCCCACACGATACAACACCTATGCCCGGCTGCAAATGTTGCCCGTTAAAAATGCGAATCTAATAAAGATATGAGTCAGATAACAGTGAAGACAGCCTTCACGGATTGCGACGCTACAGGGTCTAGATCAGTCAACACAAGATGGTTTTACCCAAGATGTTTATCAAGCAGACTTAATTACATATAGTTGTAGGCATCACTGCTTTTCCATCTTCGAAAAGCGAGCTATCGCTACTATGCCATCAAGAACCTCGAACGAGAACTGAGTCCGCGCCGGTAAATCGCAATGCCGTCACCGGCATTGCTGCATCTATTCATTTACCTCGATTCGTTCGTCCTCATCGCTGCGAATACGATCTTCCTATCCGAATTCATCGATCGAGTCATATCGCTTACAACCGGCTCGCTCCCCCGCGGCCGTCCTAAGCCCATTAAAAGCCAATAGATACCTTGCAAATCAGTGGATACATATGTACAGGCGCAGCCGTCCTTATTAAAAGACCATACTTTCGTAAGACCGAACAGACAATTGAAACCGTACCCACCGAGATTGAATCGTCTACGACCTAGCTAGTTGGATATTCCCTACTTGTCTCTTATGCTTTCCTTGTTCTTGTCCGATGCGTGCGAAGAACTTTCAACAGGTTCTTCTTGAGTTGATGATGAGTATCGTTCGCTACTCCTAGCAGTCGTATCTTCATCGGCCCCATGGTTTTTGTCTGTTGTCAGAGAATCGGCATCCAACTCGTCACCATTGTCATCAGGCCTTGGTGGGTTCCAAAAACGCCAGCTATGCCAGCTGTCATCCTCGCTCTTATCATCTGTTTGATGGCTGGGATGCTCCCGCAGCAAACGATCAACTCGGAGCATAAACCAGATCAGCACCAGAATCGTCCCAAGATTGGTTAAGATGGCGACTATCACAGTTTTCTCCATGATTCAAGAATAGCCTGACGGTGTCAGGACCGAGCTTACTGTGAGATAACAAGCGCCCTTTTCGCCCACCGCATGTGACTCGGTCATCCTGAATGGATACAGTAGCTTTATGAAGCAAACTGTTCATGATGCGATTGTTATAGGGTCCGGACCCGCAGGTTACACCGCCGCCATTTATCTTGGCCGGGCTGGATATGCTCCACTCGTTATTGCAGGAGCCCTAACGCCCGGCGGCCAGCTTATGAACACGACGGAAGTAGAGAACTTCCCTGGATTCCCCAAAGCAGTACTCGGCCCCGATCTGATGGATCAGATGCGCGATCAGGCCGAACATTTTGGTGCTCAAATTGAATATGATGATGTTGTCTCAGTTGACTTGAGCGGAGACGTCAAGCGGATTACCACCGATGGCGGCGAGGAATACCAAGCTCGAGTCGTCGTCATCACCACTGGCTCGCAATATCGTAAATTGGAAATCCCTGGCGAGCGCGAGTTTTCAGGACGAGGGGTATCCTACTGCGCCACATGCGATGGCTTCTTCTTCAAGGACAAGCCCATTGTAGTCGTTGGTGGAGGCGACTCTGCCATGGGTGACGCGGACTTCCTGACCCGCTTTGGTTCTTCTGTCACACTGATCCACCGTCGCCAAGGCTTCCGTGCTTCCAAAATCATGGTGGACCGTGCCAAGGCCAATGACAAGATTAACTTCCTTCTTGATTCAGTCGTTACACGGATCAACGGCGACGATAGCGGCGTAACCTCTTTGGATGTCCGCAATACAGCCACTGACCAGCAATCCACTATTCCAGCTAATGGAGTCTTTGTCGCCATTGGATTCACCCCTCAGACCGCTTTCCTTAATGGCCAAGTTGATCTGGATCAGGACGGCTATATCCTGGTCGAAGGTGGGTCAACGAAGACTTCTGCACCGGGAGTCTTTGCCGCTGGTGATGTCACCGACAAGATCTATCGTCAGGCCATCTCTGCGGCCGGCATGGGTTGTCGTGCTGCTTTAGATGCTCAGGAATATCTTACGAGTTTGGATAACCGATAGAACTCGATACGCACCCCCACAAACATGAATTCACGTGCCTGGCAGTTTACGATTGCCAGGCACTTCGTTTATCGATTATGCGCAGCTGCCTACTTAGTTTGCTTTTATTTCTCCATTGACTGCCAGCGGACACCCTACTCAACAAGAACATTTCCCACCCTACAGCTTCTTAAATCATCCTCTGCTGACGCAAGTTACTTCCCACTGACGCAACTTTCCACAACAGAGCCCCCTCCCCTCTAACGCACAACTAGAATTCCCAAAGTTACGCTGCCCGGATTTGTCACCCACCTCAATGACTAAGACCAACTTCAGTGAAAAGCAGCACAGAAGCGAGGGCTTATTACCTACAGATGGCAAACACAAAAACAGCAGTTCCATCATGGCCGACTAAGTGGCCTGTCACCAACGACTAACTGGATATCTTGCGATTGAATATACCTATCACACTACTGACTACTATGAAAGCGAGAGACCAATCTAACCAGACACAGCTGCCCGACAAAATGACCTGGGTGACCAGGCAGTAGCGATTCGCAATCCACCTCTTTGCCGGCCGACTGTTTGCCGGCTCCATGCTATTTATCAAACTTTTCCGCACAGATATATCTGGTCAGCGAATCGGACATATCTTGGACACCCAATCATTCTGGCCTTCCCAATCATTCTGGCCTTAAGGAAATTTCAGCGATTGCTCATCAGCTCATACCAAACTCGATCGGGCTATGAAGCAATCGCTCACTTAACGGCAAGGTTCGGATGAGCAAACCCTGAGGTCTCACTTCCAGAATGGGATCAAACCCAGCCTTTATCGCCAGAATGACTGTCATTACTTGCAGATTGATTCTTTTCCAAGAGAATGGCAACGATGCGGTCCATGTCTTCAGGCGAAGAAAACACGATTTCTATTTTCCCGTGCTTTTTAGTGCCCTTGATGGCCACCTTGGTATCAAAGTGGCTTTCCAGATCCTGGCGCACAGGACTATCAGCCCAGGCGTTTACCCTAGGCTTCTTTGCTTTCTTCTTCGCCTGTCCAGTCTGCAAGGCGACAAGTTCCTCAGTAGATCTTACCGACAGACCTTCAGCAATGATCTTGTCTGCCAGAGTAGTCATAGACTTTTCATCCGGCAAAGTAAGCAAGGCGCGAGCATGCCCAGCTGACAACACACCTGAGCTTACTTTTTTCTGCACACTTGGGGGCAATTTTAACAATCGAAGTGTGTTCGTGATCTGAGGCCTGGACTTAGAGATTGACTTAGACAAACCGTCCTGAGTCAAGCCGAACTCATCAATCATTTGCTGATAAGCGGCTGCTTCTTCCAACGGATTAAGAGCCACTCTATGGAGATTCTCGAGCAAAGCATCACGCAACATGGTGTCGTCGCTCGTTGTTTTCACAATTGCAGGTATGGTATCCAGACCAGCCAATCGAGTAGCACGCCAACGACGCTCACCCATTATGATCTCATAATGGGTTGTTTGCTGTAGACCCGCTTCCCTCTGATTTGAAAGCTGACTCGATTGTTCCTCACCGGTCTTAGCGCCAATTGCTCCGGATTTGCTTTCCGCGCCGCCAACTGAGGTTGTCTTATTTTTGATTGTTCCTGGACGGTCTATAAGAGTTGATCTTCGCACCACTATGGGCTGCAATACGCCAACTTCTTTGATGGAGCGTGAAAGCTCCAACAGTTCGTCTTCATCGAAGATTTGTCGCGGTTGCTGAGCATTGGGCCTAATATCGTCCACACGCACTTCAGCCAAGTACCCGCCTTGGACGGGTTTCAGCTCCTCTCGGCTATTGCTCTCCGTCTTATTCGGCTCAGTAGCATTGCCAACAATAGGTGCACGGTTGACGCTTTGCTGAGTCTCTTTTGTCCGATGATCGACAGCCTTACTCGATCCCATCATCGGCAATGTTTCACGTGAAACATTTGTCGTCGTAGGACCAAAGAAAAGATCACTTGGGTGCTCCAAGCTGCTGATGGACGGAACTGACCGACGCTTGGTAGTTCTCTTCGAAGTGGATGTTTCACGTGAAACATCCTCCTTAAGAGACTCGGAAATGCTGACACGCTTTTGTCCCTTGTTGGAACGTTTACGACCGATCCCAGAAGACTTTGCCGAAGCCGCTAGTTGAGTGCTTGTACTCCCCGAATGCGTAGTACTGCGTTCTCTTTTAGCGCCGTCTTCTTCTGAGGCATCTATATCTTTGCGAAGTCGTCCGTCCGATTCAGCACCCAAGCCCTGAAGGGTGGGCTGCTTGTTGCCGGAATTCGGTACTTTGTTATCTTGCTGACGGCCTTTGTCAGCATTGGTTTCGTCATCTTCACCTGGCAGGGCGGGGAATAGAGCCCCCAAGCCCTTGCCTAACCGTGAACGGCTTGTCATGTCCTCACTCCCCCTGTCTTCTATTGGCGATATGTTCCAACACTTGCTCGGATCTCTGGGCGATTTCTAACGCCGCCTCTTCGTAAGCAATAGCGCCAGCTCCTTTAGGGTCATAGGTGACAACGCTTTGCCGGAAGCTGGGAGCCTCAGAGATTTTGACAGAACGCGGGATGGTCGTATTAAGCACTATCTCTGGATAATGCTCCTTGACTTGATCAAACACTTCTTTGCTGAGCAGCGTTCGCCTGTCATACATGGTCAACAACATGGTTGAGATTACGAGATAAGGATTATAGCTTTGCTGAACAAGTCCTATGGTATGCAGTAATTGTTGCAGTCCTTCAAGAGCATAGTATTCAGCTTGCACTGGGATCAATACCTCATTGACCGAACACATGGCATTCAGAACTAATAATCCGAGACTAGGAGGGCAATCAACGAGAACATAGTCATAATGCTGGTGGCAGATTTTAAGATAGTCGGCAACAGCTTTCTTCATGAGCTGATTGCGGTTGGGCATATCCGCAACTTCCAGCTCAGCACCACTGAGGTCAATAGAAGATGGGACAACCTCAAGGTTGGGGAATTGAGGGGATACTACCTTAACGTCGTCAATCCCAAGACGACCCTCGAGCACGTCGTATGTTGACGGCGTCCCGGATTCATGAGCTACACCCAATGCAGTAGAAGCGTTGCCTTGTGGATCCATATCGATTACCAACACACGTTCGTCGAATTCAGCAAAAGCACATGCCAAATTTACAGTGGTCGTGGTTTTCCCTACCCCGCCTTTTTGATTTGCAACGGCAATGAAGCGCGTTTTTGAAGGGTGAGGAAATTCAGCCTGATGTAAGGCCTGATAGCGCGCAGAAAGATCTGCCATCTCCGCACCAGACACCGAACCAGTCCCCTCAGCGAATATTCTATTGAGAATATCCGTTGTCGACTCCATACCTGATGCGGTTGGCGTGGGCTTCTCACCGATATCCGTGGTATTCCCCGAAACGGGTTTCACCTTCTTCGATGCGGTCACGAACCTTCCTCCTTTTGATAACCATTCAATTTTCCCGTCCTAGTTGGACATGTCAGAACAGCTGAAAGTTATACACGGTCACTGTTCATAACTGTGGATAAGTGTGGATAGATCCAACGGAGCCACAGCGGCTGGCCCTTACCCAAGATTATTAGATTTGCCTTGTAATTATTGATAAGTCTGGCACTTCTCAGCACAGGCCAGCGTCTTCAAACGACGATGTGGATAATTCGAAGGTCTGGTCCGAATTGTGCATAACTTATTAGCAACAAATCTATAAATCTATTAACTCGTCAAACCAAGCAACATTATTCATGGTTATATTCAATGATCTTATCCATCTGTACGATAGCCACTATAAACACCGCTGTAATACCAAAATAAATCCTTCGGATGACGAGCCTTATACAAACGTACAGCAAGAGGGAGGTTTCACGTGAAACATCTATACTGCCTGGGCAGTATATTACCCCGTTAATTGTCTTCTAACGCAGTCGGCTAACTTAGTTTTGTCTTTTATTTGCGGAATCTATCCATCTACCTCCTATAACGGCTGCCGAATCAAGAAAACAGAACTAAATGCTAATTTTAAATAGTGTTTTAGTGCTGTTAAACAAAAGACTTCATTATGTCTATGAAGACTCTAGTTTACTCCGCAAAATTATGATTGAAGGAGACGTAGCTAAGAAGCAAGACCTTTAACAACTTTTACTAAAAAAGACACAGAAAACATTTCGATATCCTCTCGTCTGCGCTTTCATAAAGCTAATCCTGATTATTTCATTCTGCGTTAATTGTTTCACGTGAAACATTACGATCTATCTCTGCATAGCGATCATCCACCGGAAGCCCCCCCCCCTCGAATATTGCTATATTCTAAGATGCCCTAAATGTAGTCGTTACTGATGGACGTTCTTGTAGAACATACTCATAACAGTGTGCTAAGTCATCTAGATGAGTTACAGCTGGAACCAATGAAGCATAGTTTACTTGTTTTGGGTTAAAAAAAGATCCTTTGTCAATGTTTCACGTGAAACATTCTTTAGTGGACACATCTGAAGCCGGTGAACAGCTCTCTTATAGCTCGGTTCGGTTGTCTACCAACTCCCACATCAGGGGGGGGGGGGATTCTCGCCATTCCGGATTATTTTAGAGACATAATCTGTGGCGTTTAATCGATAACTCATGTAATCTTCATGCATTTGCAAGAATCAGGATACCCCTATCGATATTTCTAAGGAAAGGGAGGAAACCGAACGGTTTAGAAAGCCGAGAAGATCGAGACAAAGGATAGACACAATAAACTGCCTGGGAGTAAGAGAAACACATAAATGAGTACAGCAAGAGATGCATAACTTCGACTGTCGAGTAAGGGACTTAGGTAAACGCATAGATCCCCCAGCAACGAAAGTAGAACATCTCCCGAGACTCTTAATGCAACAATAGAAAGAGATGTCAGTATATCCAACTCAGATATAGGGCACCATACAATCATTCCAATACTACTTGGACGGCAACATCAGGATACAATGAAACCTCCTGCACAACAAACCCGAATAAGTACTTTGATGTGCATTACATTCAAAATATATAATATCTTTATTTTAAATAATCTAATTGTATATAGCCAGTTCTGACTGTTATCTACGGCGTTGTCTAAAACTAGAGTATCAAAAAACCTAAGAATGTTTGAGTTGAAAGCATACACGAGTCAGACAATAAAAATCACAAGCGTGCTTGCTTTCCTCTTAATCTAATACTCCATTCACCACGAATGAATATCCGCTAAGCCGCTGTCTAGAAAAGGCCTACTTAGATCCGATAGAGCTTAATCGATTATCTCTAATCAGGTATTCGATAAGACTCTGTTTTGAATACTGATAATTGATTATCTTACCTAGCCTATTCTTGTCTTTAGATTGAGCAACATCTCAGGCATCAAAGTCATTAAATAAGGTCATATCAGTGTCGTACTTTAGTGTTTGTCCACAAGAACCACGTGGGTATTCTCAAGGCCGGGTGCGACTGGAGCTAGACAAACCCGTGGATTCTCTCCATGACATTTTTTTATCTCTTTGGCAGCCTTATCCAGCTCAGCTTGTGCCGAACGACCCTTAAGGGCAATAAGCTGACCTCTCGATCTTAAAAGCGGCAGGGTCCATCCGGCGAGCTTAGTCATGGGGGCTACAGCTCGGCACGTCACAACGTCAAAAGTCTGTGGAATTGAAAGATTGGATTGGACGTCTGCTAGACCTGCACCACCCGTAACCTCCGAAGAGTCATGGTCATTTACATCTTGTTGGCTGTCAGCATTCCTGGCTTCGGTCGAGGCTAAAGAGCCAACACGGCCGTATGCCGAAACAGACTGTTTCTCTATTCGACGACGACCATGATGGCGGCTTTGTGAACTTTTTTTGTTGTGCCGAATCGAAGCCTTAGAGGATTGCGGAACCAGATCCTCTGCACGCTTGCGAATCACAACAGCATTAGCCAGGTGCAACTCATCAATCACTTCCTGCAACCAGGTCACACGCCGCTCCATTGGCTCGACAAGAACAACACTGCACTGCGGAAGGCAGGCAGCCAGTACAATGCCTGGGAAGCCCCCACCGGAACCTATATCCGCCACTGTTGCCGTCTGGCCGTCAGTGCTCAATCGCTCTCGCACGAAAGGCACAATAGCCGCTGAATTGAGTATGTGCCGTTCCCAAATAATGTCTTCATCGCGAGGGCCAATGATGCCCCTCTCCACACCCTCGCGCAAGAGCTTGTCATGAAAACGCTGCATGGGTACCAGAGCATCGCCGAGCACCTGCCTCAAGAGGGGACTATCGTTCAGCTCATCATCCACAACAGCCATTTCAACTCCTCACATTCACCTTCCACGCCCAGTCGGCCAAAGCCACAGACCATAACAGCGTCATATAGTCTCGTCGTATCCAGCAGGATTATTCACGCTGCCAGAATCGAAAACAGCTGCATTTCTAAGACCATTACCACCATATGGTTTTCAAACGCAAAAGAGCAATCCGGATTAAGCAACATGGCAGACTAAGCACAATCATGAGCCAGACAGCACTACACACACCTGCCAAATGGTACAGCGCTGGCAGATAGCACAACAGACAGTATGACCGAACCAAACAGTGGACCAATCCAAAAAGGCCGACGTCATGAATACTTCATCAACGCATAGCCCTGTGAGGCTTAACAGTCACTCCCTATCAGCATCCGCAGGATCATCATCAGCCTCGTAGTCAGCCGAATCGACGACCTGATCGGTTTCATCCACGTCCAGCGGGTCGTCATACCCGACTGGCTCGTCCTCAACATCGTCAGGCAGGTCTTCGTCTTCGCTCTTGGCCTTCAGATAGACAGTGACGTACCGGTGGGGCTCCTCGCCGTGGGAACGTGACTTCAACCCCTCCTCGCGGACCATGTCATGAACGATCTTGCGCTCAAAAGAGTTCATAGGCTTCATATTGACAGGGTCGCCAGTCTCACGAACCTCATCAATCACATCCAGGGCTTGCTCGCGAAGATGTTCGCGCTTGCGCCGCAGGAAGCCATCCACATCCACAATCAGATGGGAGCGCTCCCCTATCTTCTGCTGCACGGCCAAGCGTGTCAGCTGCTGAAGAGCATCGACCACCTCACCATCCTTGCCAATCAGATGCTTGATATCCGTATCGTCGTCAGCCACAATCTGCACGGTCGGACGGTGGTTGCGCACCCCCATCTCGATATCGCCCTCGTAATCGGCGATGTCCAGCAACCCCTCCAGATAGTCGGCGGCGACATCCGCCTCCTCATTGAGTTGCTCGATGGTCTTTCCCTGGTCCAGAGACTGAGACATCTATGCTCTCCTTACACGCGTTTACATCCGATTCATAACCTCAGGTCCACTGGATTCCTGGTCACCAATCGAGTGTCCAGTATTGAGGATACACGGACGTGATGATTGCAGATTACTCCAGTATTCGCCCGACCGAAAGCCGGGTTACCACGCCGGCCTCCACCGCCAGTAGCCGCATCAACGGCCGCGACGTTTGCGATGGGGCTGGGAACGCTGGTGGGAGATGTTCTTGTTGTTGCGGGCTTCCTCTTCCAACCTCTTGGCCTCCATCAACTGCTCCTCCTCCAAAGAGGGCAGCCCCTGGCGCTTGCGGCGGGCATTCTCACGGCGATGGTCACGCTCTTCCTTGCTCTCTGCGGCCGGCGAGCCAGGAGTGGGCATATGGCGGACCTGGAAGAGGGTTCGGCCCAGATTCCAAAGGTTGTTGGTCAGCCAGTAAATTAGCACTGCGAATGGGAAGTAGATGCCCGAGAAGATGTACATGACCGGGAAGATGAAGGCCATCATCTGCTGCATCTTGTACTGCTTTCCCTGCATGGCCGACCTCGGCATGTTCCGTCGAACATTATGGAACTGCGAGTAGAACATGGCCAAGCACATGAGCACGATGAAGACCACAATGACTATACGGCCCGCACCCTGGGCGGACATGAAGTTGTCCGAAATCCGCAACCCGAAAAAGGTAGTCTCTTCGAATTCCCGCGCCACCTCTCGATTGAAGGCTCCCAGAGGTGCCCGCTTGCCACGGGCGATGAAGGGCACAGCCGAAAGCACGTAGAACATGGTCATGAAGACCGGGCCCTGCACCAGTGCCGGCAGACAGGACCCCATGGGATTGGCATGGTTGTCCTGATAGACCTTCATGGTCTCCCGGCTCATGGCCTCTCGGCTGGCCGGATCCTTCTTGTTGCGGTATTTGTTCTGGATCTTCATCAGCTTCGGCTGCAGAGCCTGCATCTTTTGCATGGATCGCAGCTGCTTGATGAAGAGCGGCAACACGCACAGGTTGACGATCAGCACCAGCATCACTACCGAGAGCGCCCAGGCCACGCCGGGACCCTTATGGAACCCGATCAGGGTCAGGAACTTGTGGCAATAGGTCATGATGTAGGTCATGAGCCACTCGATCGGGTACAGGATCTTGTAGAAGAAACCGTATATACCCGTATCGAAGGTGAAGGTGTCGTTGTTGTGTAACATTGTCAGGCCGTCTCCTTGTCTGGGGCCAGGGGGGTCAGCCGGGCCTCCTCATGAGCCTTGGACCACGGGAACCGATAGAAGATGGAAAACCTTTGGGGCACGTCATCGATTCCGCCGTTGTTGAAGGGCGTGCAACGCAATAACCGCAGAATGGCCAGGATGGTTCCGCGCAAGGCCCCGAACCGCTTCAAGGCGGTCAAAGCGTACTGGGAACAAGTCGGGTAGTAACGGCACCTCGGCGGCGACAAGGGTGAGATGTGGCGCTGATACCAGCGGACTGCGCTCTGCAGAGCCCGGGAGGCCAGGCCGCTCATGCTCGGCATCCTTCACTGGTTTTCAGCTGTTGGACCGGTTGACGCTTGGATCCAG
Organism: Bifidobacterium sp. JNUCC 75; assembly: GCF_054819865.1. Classification (NCBI taxonomy): domain Bacteria; kingdom Bacillati; phylum Actinomycetota; class Actinomycetes; order Bifidobacteriales; family Bifidobacteriaceae; genus Bifidobacterium; species Bifidobacterium sp. JNUCC 75. The sequence continues at coordinate 1,132,807 of NZ_JBTHIF010000001.1, forward strand.
CGAACTGCGGACCTGACTGTCCCTGTATATCAAGACCGCCGGCAGTCTTTCCGGACTTACGCATGAGGTCACGGAAGAGCCTGTCCATTTGCTCCTCCAGCTGCTTGTAGGTGGCTGTAGCAGCGCTGGGTTTGGCGCGCATGACCAGATCACAGGAGGGTGGCAGCAGGTCCTCCTTGAATTCCGCGAGTTGCCTGAACCTGCGCTTGACCTTGTTCCTGGTCACGGCCTTGCCCACATTTTTGGATACAGCGAGCCCCATGCGGCGTCTGCCTGCTGGCAGGATGTCATGCCGCCCTTCGTGCACAGCCGATGCCGTTGGCAGCGGGGTCGCCGTCCGGTCAGGCCCAGGTATCAAATAATGTATGACCAGATCCCTGCTGCTGACTCGATGGCGTCGCCTGAGCACCGCCGTGAACTCCCGGTGGCTCCTCAGCCGTTCCACCTTCTGAAAAAGGATCGGGATCCGACTCAGGCAGAGAGGGTCCGACGGCCCTTGGCCCGGCGGCGGTTGATCAGGGCACGACCGGAGCGGGTACGCATGCGAGCGCGGAATCCGTGCTTCATGTGGCGACGGCGATTGTTGGGTTGGAATGTCCTCTTCATAATTCGTTGCTCCCGTGTGTAGACATACTCGAGTACGGCTCGTTATGAGTCAAGCTATATCACGGTACACATGAGCCGGGACGGAGTCAAACGAGCTTCCACCACCCAGCTGATTGGGACCGCTTCATGCCCTCCGCAAACCCTGTCATAGCAGGAAAAGGGCCTCCTCACTTATCCACAAATTACATCACTGTTATTCACATTCATCGCAGATACAACACGCTATCCTGTGGATAACCGCGCAAAGTCGGTGTAACAATGGGCTACTGTCGAATTTGAGAGAAGCAGAAAGACCAGGACAATCAGTCGTCAAGAAGAGAGGAGCACACTGATGGCGCAGGATCCGCTGGATGCCGCTGCCCAGGCCAAGAGAATCTGGGATTCGGTCCTGCAGGTGCTCCGCTATAGCAGTTCACTGACCTCCAGGGACAAGGGCTGGCTGGAGGACATCACCCCCGAAGCGGTTTTCGGCACCACCATCGTTTTGCGGGTCTCCTCCAAGGCAACTCAGGAGGCTGTGCAGGGACCGCTCAGCCAGCCCGTCTTAAATGCACTACAGCTGGTCACCAATCAGGAGATGTTCCCGGCTATTAAAATCGTCTACCCGGAGCAGATGGCCAAGCAGAAGGCTGCCGATCAACAGAACGACCACCGCGCATCCGCCATGGCCGGCACCGCACCGGGCAGTGGCGAGTTCCGTCAAGTCCCCAGTCCTGCTCAGGATCCCTATGACGACTACCAGCGTCAGGCCGGCACCGACCGATCCCCCAGCTCAGAGGTCCACTCGGACTGGCGGGCCGGGAATCCTGGAACATCCAAGTCCCCGATTGTCTCCGCTAATGACTTCCACGAAGGCACCTATGTGCCCATGACCTTGGATATGCAGGCCGAGCTATCCGAACCCTCCTCCGTGGTAAGGCCAACGGCAGGCGGTAATACCGATCGGCAGAGCGAGACAGAAAGAGCCACATCCCGGCCCGCCTTCACCGTGCCCCGCTTCCCCATGAACCAGAACCGGGTGGAGCGCGACCCACAGACTCACCTGAACAAGAACGCCACCTTCGATACCTTCGTCCCGGGCGATTCCAACCGCTTTGCGCGGACCGTGGCCTTGGCCGTGGCCGAAGGATCAGGTCAGGATTTCAACCCCCTGTGTATTTACGGCAGCTCAGGCCTGGGCAAGACCCATCTGCTCAACGCCATCGGCAACTATGCACTGGTCAAGGATCCCTCGCTCAAGGTCCGATACGTCAACTCGGAGGAATTCACCAACGAATTCATCGACGCCCTGCAGAACTCCACCCAGGGATCGGGTCAGATCGCAGAATTCAATCGCCGCTACCGGCAGGTGGATGTGCTCCTTATCGATGACATCCAATTTCTAGGGGGCAAGGAGGCCACCCTGGACCAGTTCTTCCACACCTTTAATGCCCTGCATGACGCCAACAAGCGCATCGTCATCGCCTCGGACGTGGCCCCCAAGAATCTGAAGGGCTTTGAATCGCGACTGATCTCGCGTTTCGATTCGGGTCTGACTGTGGACGTCAAGCCGCCAGATCGGGAGACACGGGTGGCCATCCTGAGAATGATGGCTTCCATGAACGGAGTCAGTATTCCCAACGAGGTTCTGGATCTGATCGCGGAACGCTTTACCGAAAACATCCGAGAGCTTGAGGGTGCTCTGACCCGTGTCACGGCCGTAGCCAGCCTCAATAATCAGCCGGTCACTACGGCCCTGGCCGAACAGACCCTGCAAGACTTCTTCTCTACAGACGTGGAAATCAAGCCCACTGACATCATCTCCCAAGTAGCCAAGTACTTCCATCTGACCTTCGACGATATCGTCGGCCGTACGCGCACCAAGAACATCGCCCTAGCCCGACAGATCGCCATGTATCTGGCCCGGGAAATGACCAGCATGTCCTTGGTCGACATCGGCGAGGTCTTTGGCGGCCGCGATCACACCACAGTCATGCACGCCTACACTCGTATCTCCAATGAGATGCAGGAAAAGCGAGAGATTTACAACTATGTCATGGAGCTTACGGTCCGGCTCAAGCAGCCCCAAAATTGATGCGACACGCAGACACTGTTGTGGACCGACAGAAAAAGATATCCACCTACTTATCCCCGGATGTGGGCAAACCTTGGGAATAACACACCGGTTTTCCGTGGATAAGTGGTGTGTTCTCAGCGAATAACTGCACCTCTTTTGTGGATAACCCAGCAAAAATACAACCTTGTGGATAACTTGGCTTCTTATTCACATCGATTTCACCGCTTATCCACACCGTCTGATTGAGGTCTATCCACTTCGTTGCAAGGATTTGAGAACTTATCCACACCATCCACCGAGCTTATTACGATGACCCTATGTATATTTATGCAATAGTCACCTTCACACTCAAGCACATCTGCTTGTTCCAACCACATCACCTGAGCTATTCGATAGAATGAGTCCAGTTCATTCATCGACAAGAAGGCTCCCATGAAAGTAGAAGTGAATTCATCCGCACTCTCGGATGCAGTGGCCTGGACCACCCGCATCATCCCTTCCCGACCAGCTTCGCCGATTCTGGCAGGCATCAGGATGGAAGCCTCTGATGGAACATTGAAGCTTTCCGCTTTCGATTACGAAGTTTCGGCAAGAAACCACATAGAAGCAGGCATCGATGAATCCGGAACAGCCTTGGTGCTAGGCAAACTCTTGGCAGACATCACCAAGTCACTACCATCAGAGAAGACTTATCTGTCAACCGAGGGATCCAAGATGACCATCACCTCGGGCAAATCCACTTTTTCTCTGCAACTGATGCCTGACAGCGAATATCCTGACCTCCCTGCCGTCCCTGAACCTATGGGCCAGGTGGATGCTGAGACCTTTATCCAGTCCATCTCCCAGTCCATCGTCGCTGTTTCCAGGGAAGAGAGCCGGCCGGTCCTGACCAGCGTCAAGACCGAAATCACTGGGGACAAGGTGGTCATGACCGCCACCGACCGTTTCAGATTGTCCCGTTCGAGCTTCACCTGGACTCCTCGTGACGCCGATTTTTCCACCTCCATGCTGATCCGCGGCTCCCTGCTGCGAGACATCGCCCGTTCTTTGGACGAGCACCAGAACGTGACCATGGATTACGAGGCTGACAACCCCACCATCATGGGCGTGGAAAACGCTGGCAAAATATCCACCACCCAGCTGATTGATGGGGAATTCCCGGCCGTGGATCGTCTCTTTTCGGACGAATACCCCATCCAGGCGGTCATCGCCCGGCAGGATCTGATCGATGCCATCAAGCGTGTAGCCCTGGTAGCCGAACGCAACGCCCCCATCCGTATGGTCTTTTCCGGCAACGAGGTGACCCTGAGTGCCGGCACGGCTGACGAAGCACAGGCACATGAGGTTCTGCAGGCGGATCTGGACGGGGAAGACATCACGGTGGCCTTCAATCCGAACTATCTGATTGACGGACTGGGTGCCATCGCCGAGCCCTTTGTCCGCATCAAGATGACTTCGGCAGTCAAGGCTGTGGAATTCAACGGCCAGCAGGAGCAGGATTCCGAGGAGTCCATGGATTACCGTTACCTGCTGGTGCCCATGCGTTTCAACAACTGACATCCGGGTAGGTTCGAGGAACGATCGTTGTGCACATCTCCCGTCTGGTTCTGGATCACTTCCGTTCCTGGGAGCATTGTGTCCTCGATCTGGAGCCTGGAGTCACCATTCTGGAGGGGCGCAACGGTCTGGGCAAGACCAACCTGGTCGAGGCCGTCGAGGTCCTGTCCACCGGCGGCAGCCATAGGACTTCATCTTCACTACCCCTGGTAGAACGTGGGCAGTCCAAGGCCACCATAAGGGCCAGGCTGGAGCAGGACGGAACCGCTACCGACTATGAGCTGACCATTGCCGCCAAGGGAGCCAACCGGGGAAGAATCAACGGCGGGCCTTCCCTCTATCAGCGTGACCTGGTGGGCCGGGTACCCTGCGTGACCTTCAGCCCTGAGGATCAGCTGATGGTCTCCGGAGAGCCGGCGGCCAGGCGGGCCGTGCTGGACCAGGCCGGCAGCCAGCTCGATGTCGACTACTTCCGGGTCCGGCAGGATTTTCGTCATGTGGCCAAGCAGCGCGCCGCCCTGCTCAAGCAGCTCTCCCAGGCGGGCTATGATCCCTCGGGTGATGGGCGTGACGCCGCCCTTTCCGGCCTTGAGGTCTGGACTGGGCAGTTTATTCGCACCGGGCTGGATCTGAGCCGACGACGAGCGGCTCTGGTAGAGGCTTTGGACCAGCCCTTCAGCGATTTGTATGGTCGGCTTGCAGGCCCTGATCAGGATGCTCGATTGACTTACCAGCCATCCCTGGAGGAAATCGGACCCGATAGGCAGACAGGTCCAGAGGTCGCCGAAGCCGTCAGTCGTCACTTTCAGCGGATTTACCCAGGAGAAGTGGCCCGGGGCACTAATCTGATCGGTCCTCAGCGCGATGATTTGGTCTTCACACTCAACGGCATGCCTGCTCGGGAGTTCGCCTCCAACGGTGAGATGTGGACCCTGGCTCTGGCTTTGCGGCTGGCTCTGCTGCAGGTGGTCAAGGATCGTCGCGATCTGGAGCCCATCGTCATTCTGGATGATGTCTTCGCCCAGTTGGATCGGGGCCGTAGGGATCAGATTCTGGACTTTGCCCGTCAGCAGAGCCAGGTGCTGATCACCGTGGCCGCCGACAGCGATATTCCCTCCCTGCAGGGTGCCAGGCTGGTGGATGTGTCCCGACTGAGGCCTTTGCAGCCATCTGATCCGGCTGCCCAGGATCCAGCCATTGCCAGTGCCATGCAGGACCTGCGTCGAACCAGAGGGACGGCTCATGAGGACTCGGATATGCCGGATGGGCCGGAGGGGAACGACCTGTCATGAAGGCCCCCATGGTTGAGACTCTGCACCTGGATCAGCGTCGATTGCCGGCCCTGGTCTTCGAGGGCTGCACGCGACGGGCGGCCACTCGTCGGCAGCGGGAGGACAACTCCCGTAAGGCCTGGTATGCATTTGGCAAGCCGGGCCGCGACCCAGCCAAACTGGGAGGTGTGGTGACCAGCCTTGCTGCTGGGAGCGGGTGGACCAGTCATCTGAAGGTTGCTCGGTTGCGCAACCAGTGGGACGGTGTAGTTGGACCCGGCATCGCAGCCCATTCGAGAGTGGTCTCCTACCAGGAGGGCGTGCTGATCATCCAGGCGCAGACCACGGTCTGGGCCACTCAGCTGACCTACCTGGTCCCCCAGCTCAAAGCGACCATTGCCAAGCGGCTGGGCATGCCGGTCAGACAGATCCGGGTGACCGGCCCCCACAACTACAGCTTTCGCCGTTCGCGGTTCGATCCGCCCGGCCGAGGCGTGCGTGACACCTACGGGTGAACCCATAATCTGCGAATACCGTCTTCCCAGCTTTCTGTAAGCCTAAAGTCCCCTAGCGCTGGTATTCTATAGGTTATAGGGTCAAACGCTTCCAAGGCCCCTTTATGGACGATTTGGAACCTGGTGACCATGAGTCAATCCCCCGCTCGACCACGAACGGAAGCTGCTTTGTCGTCAGTGGCCGACGATGGGGGTGCAGAAAGGACTATCCGTGGCAGATCTCAATACTGACCCGTCCCGGACCCCGCAAGAGGGCCGGGAAAACGAGGAGGACAAGCCTCAGGATGATGGCATGACGGGCCAGGATCAGCTGGATCAGCTGGACGATGCGCAGCTGGATGATTCGCTTTCACCCGAGCACTATGATGCCAGCGATCTGAAGGTGCTTGAGGGGCTGGAGGCGGTCCGCGTCCGTCCCGGCATGTACATCGGCTCGACGGGCCCCAGGGGCCTGCATCATCTGGTCTACGAGATCGTCGACAACTCGGTCGACGAGGCTCTGGCCGGGTACGCTGACCATATTGAAGTCACCATCCTGCCCGACAACGGCATCCGAGTGGACGACAACGGCCGTGGCATCCCTGTAGACGAGGTGCCAGGCGAGGGCAAGAGCGGCGTCGAAGTGGTCATGACCAAGCTGCATGCCGGCGGCAAGTTCGGAGGCGGCGGCTACGCGGTCTCGGGCGGTCTGCACGGCGTGGGCATCTCCGTGGTGAACGCCCTGTCCACCCGAATCGACGTCCAAGTGCGTCGACAGGGCTACCACTGGCATCAGAACTTCCGTAACCAGAAGCCGACCGCTCCCCTGTCCAAGGACCAAGCCATGGGGCCGGATGAGAGCACCGGCACCTCGGTGACCTTCTGGGCCGATCCCAAAATCTTCGAGACCACGGTCTATGACTTCGAGACCTTGCGCAGCCGTTTCCAGCAGATGGCCTTCCTTAACAAGGGCCTGAGAATCACCCTGACCGACCTGCGTCCCAACGACCAGGCCGGCGACGAGGTGGCGGGCGAGGAGCAGACCCCGGAGCAGAAGGGCCAGTCCGTCAGCTACCAGTATGCCAACGGCATCAAGGACTATGTGGACTACCTGGTCAAGGTCAGGAAGGCCACGCCTGTGGAGGCCGAGGTCATCGACTTCGAGGCCGAGGATCTGAAGCTGGGCATCTCCGCCGAGGTGGCCATGCAGTGGACCACCGCCTACTCGGAGTCGGTCCACACCTTCGCCAACACCATCGCGACCACTGAGGGCGGCACCCACGAAGAGGGATTCCGCGCGGCTCTGACCAGCATGATCAACCGCTACGCCAGGGACAAGAACATCCTCAAAGACAAGGACGATAACCTCTCTGGCGACGACGTGCGCGAGGGGCTGACCGCTGTGGTCTCCGTCAAGTTGACCAATCCGCAGTTCGAAGGCCAGACCAAGACCAAGCTGGGCAACTCCGAGGCCAAGACCTTCGTCCAGCGGGTCATGACCGAAAGGTTGAGCGACTGGTTTGACGCCCACCCAGGCGAGGCCAAGGCCATCATCCAGAAGGCCATGGAGGCCTCCCGCGCCAGGATCGCGGCTAAGAAGGCCCGCGAGAACACCCGTCGTAAGTCCATCTTCGAGACGGCCGGCATGCCCGACAAGCTCAAGGACTGCCAGTCCAGCGACCCCGAAGAGTGTGAGCTGTTCATCGTGGAGGGTGACTCAGCAGGCGGCTCGGCCATACAGGGGCGCAACCCTATGACCCAGGCCATTTTGCCGCTGCGTGGCAAGATCCTCAATACGGAGCGGGCCAGCCTGGACCGCATGATGAAGTCCGACACCATCGAATCCCTGATTACCGCTGTAGGAGGGGGATACGGCGAGGATTTCAACATCGACAAAGTGCGCTACCACAAGGTCATCATCATGGCCGACGCCGATGTGGACGGCGCCCACATCGCCACCCTGAACCTGACCCTCTTCTTCCGCTACATGCGGCCCATGATCGAGGCTGGCTACGTCTACGTGGCCATGCCCCCGCTCTACCGGCTCAAGTGGACCAAGGGTCCCCACAGCTTCGTCTACACCGACGCCGAGCGCGACAGGGTTCTGGCCGAGGGCAAGGCCTCAGGTCGGCAGCTGCCCAAGGGCGAAGGGATCCAGCGCTACAAGGGTCTGGGCGAGATGAGCTACCAGGAGCTCTGGGAGACCACCATGGACCCGGAGCATCGCATCCTCAAGAAGATCCGCATCGATGACGCCGAGCAGGCCGACGAGACCTTCACCATGCTCATGGGTGACGAGGTCGAACCCCGGCGTCTGTTCATCCAGCGCAACGCCCACGACGCCCGCTTCATCGATGCCTGAGACGGACGCCTCCTCTTTTCACCATTTGAGCTAAGGATCAATTTTGGCAGACGATAACAACAACGACAACAGCCCGGACCAGGACGGCCTCAACCTGCCCGACGGGTCTCGAGAGCCGCTCAGTCCACAAGAGATGGACAACACCGATTACGGCCTCCTTAAAGGCGAGCGGATTCAACCCATTGACCTCCAGCAGGAGATGCGGGAATCCTACCTGTCCTATGCCCTGTCCGTGATCGTGGAGCGGGCACTGCCCGACGTCCGCGACGGCATGAAGCCGGTCCATCGCAGGGTCATCTACGCCATGTACGACGGCGGATACCGGCCCGACCGCGGCTACAACAAGTGCTCGCGCGTGGTGGGCGACGTCATGGGCAAGTACCACCCCCACGGCGATGCGGCCATCTATGACACCATCGTGCGCCTGGCCCAGTCCTGGTCCATGCGCTATCCGCTGGTGGACGGCCAGGGCAACTTCGGCTCCCCTGGCGACGATCCGGCTGCCGCCATGAGGTACACCGAGTGCCGCATGGCTCCCCTGGCCATGGAGATGGTGCGCGACATCGACAAGGATACGGTCGACTTCATACCCAACTACGATGGCAAGACCCAGGAGCCCACGGTTCTGCCCTCCCGCTTCCCCAACCTGCTGGTCAACGGATCAGCCGGCATCGCAGTGGGCATGGCCACCAACATTCCTCCGCACAACCTGCGCGAGGTATCCAAGGGCGTGCATTGGGCCCTGGAGCATCCCGAAGCTTCCAAGGAGGAGCTGCTCAACGCCCTGATCGCCATCATCAAGGGGCCTGATTTCCCCACCGGCGCCACCATTCTTGGGCACAAGGGCATTGAGCAGGCCTACCGGACCGGACGAGGTCTGATCACTATGCGGGCCGTGGTCAACACCGAAGAGATCCGCGGAAGGATGTGCCTGGTGGTCACTGAGCTGCCCTACCAGGTCAACCCCGACCGGCTTGCCTCCTCCATCCGCGAGGCCGTGCGCGATGGCAAGATCCAGGGCATCGCCGACATGCGCGACGAGACCTCAGGCCGCACCGGCCAGCGCCTGGTCCTGGTGCTCAAGCGCGATGCCGTGCCCAAGGTGGTCCTCAACAACCTTTACAAGCACACCCAGCTTCAGCAGACCTTCGGGGCCAACATGCTGGCCCTGGTGGACGGAGTACCCCGGACCCTGAGTCTGGACGCCTTCATCCGCCACTGGGTGGACCACCAGCTGGATGTGGTCGAGCGGCGCACCCGCTACCTGAAGCGCGAGGCCGAGGATCGCGACCATATCCTGCAGGGGTATCTGAAGGCCTTGGATATGATTGACCAGGTCATTGCCCTGATTCGCGCCTCCAAGGACGTGGAGACCGCACGGACTGGCCTGATGGAGCTGCTGGACGTGGACGAGGTCCAGGCCGATGCCATCCTGGCCATGCAGCTGCGTCGTCTGGCTGCCCTGGAACGGCAGAAGATCTTGGACGAGCACGAGGATCTCATGCGCAAGATCGCCGACTACAACGACATCCTGGCCCACCCCGAGCGGCAGCGCACCATCGTGGGTGATGAGCTGGACGAGATCGTCGACAAGTACGGCGACGAGCGGCGCACCCGGATCGTCCCCTACTCGGGTGAGATGAACGTGGAGGATCTGATCGCCGACGAGCAGGTTGTGGTCACCGTCACCCACTCCGGCTTCGTCAAGCGGACCAAGGCCGATGAGTACCGGGCCCAGCACCGCGGCGGCAAGGGCATCCGCGGAGCCAGGCTGCGTGAGGACGACGTGGTGGACCACTTCTTCCTGACCAGCACCCACAACTGGCTGCTCTTCTTCACCAACAAGGGCCGGGTGTACAGGCTTAAGGCCTATGAGCTGCCTGAAGGCTCCCGCGATTCCAAGGGACAGCATGTAGCCAACCTGCTTCAGTTGGGTCAAGGCGAGCGGATTGAACAGGTCCTTTCCCTGCACGGCTACGACGATGCGGACTATCTGGTATTGGCCACGCGGACGGGACGGGTCAAGAAGACCCGCCTGGACGAGTATGATTCGCCCCGTCAGGGCGGTCTGATCGCCGTGCGACTGATGGAGCTGGGCACCGTCACCGACGAGGAGGGACAGGAGGTGCCCCAGAGCGATGAGTTGGTGGGTGCAGCACTCTGCAATGCCGATGACGAAATCATCCTGGTCTCCCGCAAGGGCATGAGCGTGCGCTTCTCGGCGGACGACTCCACCCTGCGGCCCATGGGACGGCAGACCGCTGGTGTCCAGGGCATGCGGTTCCGCCCAGGCGACGAACTGCTGAGCATGGACGTGATCGCCAAGGATTCCGAGGATGACCTGCTGGTGGTCACTGATGAGGGTTTTGCCAAGCGGACCGCTCTGAGTGAGTACCGCCTGCAGGGTCGCAACGGCTACGGTGTCAAGGCCATCGCCATGGTGGAGGGCCGGGGATCCCTGGTCGGCGCCCTGGTGGTGAATGAGGACGACCAGATCATGGCCATCATGAAGTCCGGCAAGGTCATCCGCTCCGATGTGGCCGAGGTCAAGCGGACCGGTCGCAACACCCAGGGAGTCACCCTGGCCAAGCCCGACAAGGGTGATGAGATTCTCTCCATCGCCCGCAATGCCGAACGTGACGACCAGGAAGAGGATGCCGATCAGACCGATCTGGCTTCCGCCGCTCCCCTGGCAGCCAAGGATCAGCCCATCGCCACCACCGGAACCGGCGACGGTCAGAGCCTGACCCAGGAGGACTGAGTTGGTCCGCTACCAGTCTGACAAGACTGGTAGCCTCGTAAGAAGTCATGCATGCCCAGCGGCGGTATGCGCGGGCTATTGAACGCAAGGATCAAGGAGTGCCGATGAGCCAGGATGATCAGAAGCAGGTCAAGGCCGGCAAGCAGGGTGCTGGTAAGTCCCAAAAGGGGAAGACCAAGGCTGATGAATCCGCACAGGGCGAGTCCCGTCGAACTGCATCGGCCACTCCCCCGGCTCCTGCAGCCGGCAGGACGGCATCGGGACGTTCCGCAAGAACCACAGCTTCGGCTGCCGGTCCGGTCAAGGTATCCTCATCCCGTCCTGTTCGGCCTGCGGCTTCGGCTTCGGCGGCGCGTCCTCATGTGCCTCGGGCCCGGCGCATGCAGCTGTCCCTGACCCGGTTGGAGCCCTGGTCGGTGGCCAAGGTCACCTTCCTGTTGGCCATCGCTGGGGGCATCATTCAGGTGGTGGCTGCTGCTCTGCTCTGGTTCCTGCTCAACGCCATGGGGCTCTTTGACAACCTGACTCAGGTCATCTCCAAAACGGGCCTGGACGCGGGCGGCTTCGATCTGGGCCAGGTGCTGAGCCTGGGGACAGTCCTGAGTTCGGTGACCATCTTCTCCATTTTCGAGATTGTGATAGTAGTGGTTCTGGTCACCATTTTCGCCTTCCTCTACAACCTGGTCAGTTCCTTGGTAGGCGGCATCCACGTGACCTTGGGCGACGACTGAGCTCCTCGTCGGCGCAGTCAATCGGTCGATAGGCCCGAGGGCGATTTAGACTGGATTTGTGCTCTCGACATACTTGGACTACTTCAGCGGCTCCTTTGGCATATCTCTGGTCTTTTGGCCCTTGGCCTCGCTGATTCTGACCCTGCCCATTCTTGCCCTGATCTACAACCGGTATCACCGGCTCCGGTTGACAGCAGCCATGGCGGCCTACCTGACCGTCTTATACCTACTGGCCTTGGTCTTCTTCACCCTCTGGCCCATGCCCGACGACCGTGCCGCCTTCTGCGCCACCCATCATCTGAGCCCCCAGCTCAACCCCCTGCAGTTCCTGACCGATCTGAGCACAGGCGGTCGGATGGCCATGCTGCAGATCCTGCTCAATGTGGCCTTCTTCCTGCCCCTGGGCTTCATCATGGGTCGAGTCTTCCGCTGGCGCTTCATCCTGGCCCTGCCTGTAGCTCTCCTGGTCTCCCTCTTCATCGAAACGGCCCAGCTGACCGGGGTCTTCGGCATCGTCGGCTGTGCCTACCGTCTCTTCGACGTGGACGACCTGATTTGGAACACTTCTGGCGCAATAATCGGCTATCTGGTGGCCATGGTTGCCAACAAACTCATTCCCACCCGTCAGGCTGACGTCGCCCAGCTGGTAACCAATCCCGGGTTCATACACCGTGCCGTCTCCCTGGCTCTGGATCTGCTCCTGGCCACCATCCTGTCCATGTCCCTGGGGATGGGCGTGACCTATGCGGTCCATCGCCTGGGCACCTATCAACTGGATGGCCACTACCGCTTTGGTGGGCTGCTGATCGCCCCCTCCGCTCTGGACGTGTTCGGGACTGTGGTGGATCTAGCTATGTTGCTGATCTTCGAACTGCTTATCCCTCTACCCCGTAGGGGACGGACGCTGGGCGCCACCTTCACCCACATGACCGTCGAGACCAAGCAGCGGCATGGCTGGTCCCGCTTCCTCTTCTATCTGTTCAGAACCGCGATTATCCTGGCTGTCTTCGGCCCATGGACCGGCAACGTTCAGATTGCAACGCGTATCCTGGCCCTGCTCCTGCTGGTCTTCTACCTGATCAAGCGGCAGATGCCCTACGACCTCTTGCCTGGGACAGCCTACCGGGAGGAAGACACAGGCGCAGAGGAATCCGCCGATGACCGGCGGGGGTGAAGCCTGACCTCGGACAGGATGATGGCGGTGAAGATGATGGCGAAGCCCAGCAGATGGGTGGCCGTCAGCTCCTCGTGCAGGACCAGGACCGAGACCAGCATGCCAAACAGGCTTTCTGAGCACAGGATTAGCGAACCTTGGGCGGCGGGGACCCTGGAAAAGGCGATGTTTTGGAAGTTCTGGGCCATGAGCGTCGAAATCAGTGTCAGATAAATCATGGAGCCCAAGGTCGATGGCGTGAAGTCGGCCGCACTGGGCAAGGGATCGAAGATCAGCGCGCAGACCAGGAAGAGGATATCGCCGAACAGTAGCTCCAGGTATGTCAGTGTGGGGGCATCGAACTTCTTGGTCAAAAACCCGGTGATCACCAGGTTGACCCCATAGAGCAGCGCGCCGGCCAGGGTCAGCAGGTCACCAGTACTCAAAGACAGCCCCTGTCCCCCGCCGTGGGCCGGCAGTGAGATCAGAGCCACACCCAGGATGCAGATGGCAGCCGCGACGAAGTGGCGCAGGGCGGGTCGTCGACGGGCCATGATCCAGACCAGGAAGGGCACAAAGATGCAGTAGGTGGCCGTCAGGAAGGAATTGCGGCCTGGGGCGATGGTGGTCAGTCCCATCATCTGCAGACTGAAGGCCGCCCAGTAGCTGACCCCCAGTATCAGTCCCGGTACCAAGGTGTGTATGGCCCCGGTTCTACGCAGCCGTGGCAGCAAAAAGGGCGTCATGATGACAATGGCGCACAGGATGCGAATGCCCATCAGCCAGCGCACGGTCAAGGTCTCCATAGCAACCTTTTCGAAGGTGTATCCGGCTCCCCAGGCGGCGGCGGCCATCAGCAGCATCAGGCGGGCCAGCCAGGTGGAGGGTTTCCAGGATGAAGAGGGTGCGAAGGTAGACATGTTTCGACTCTAATCGTTCCTGTCCACAAGTGAGAATCGATTTGCAAGAAAAAGCGAGCAGTTCAAACCATGCATGTGCGAGTTCGGCTTCCGGCAAGCGCGGTCTGCCATGCGGACATCTCCGATATCATAGAAGAACGGTGATAACGGCGGCCATAGGTCTTTGGCCGACGGGGTAAGGAGTGTGCACCAGGATGATCAGAATCGCAGTGGTGGATGACGATTCCATCAGCTGTCGAACCATGGTCAATTACCTGAGCCGTTACCGCAAGGAGCGTCAGGAGGAACTGACGGTCAGCGTCTTCACCGATGGCAAGGCTTTCGCAGATGGTTATAGGCCTGTGTATGACATCCTTCTTCTGGACATTCAGATGACTCCCATGGACGGGATTGAAGTGGCCCACAGGGTGCGTGCCCGCGATGAGTCGGTGGTTATCGTCTTCATCACCTCCGCCCCCCAGTACGCCATCAACGGCTATGAGGTGGGTGCCCTCTCCTACCTGCTCAAACCACTGCCCTGGTTCGCTTTCTCCCAGGAGCTGGACCGGTCCATCGCCCAGGTGCGCGGCCGCGTGGACCTGTCCATCCTGATTACCGAGGGCGCCCGATCCACCAGAATTCCCCTCAAGGACATCGTCTTCATCGAATCCGTCCGCCACAGCAGCGTCATCCACACCCTGGATTCCTCGCTGACCACGAACAGCACGCTGAAAAGTCTGGAGGGACAGCTGGATCAGCGGGGATTCTTTCGCTCCAACTCCTGCTACCTGGTCAATTTGGCCCATGTGACGGGCATGGAAGACCAGGACTGCATTATGTCAACCGGTCAGCGGCTGCGGGTCAGCCGACCCCGTAAGAAGTCCTTTATGACGGCTCTTACCGCTTACGTGGCAGGTCGGCCATGACCACCACCCACATCCTCAATGCCCTCCCTGACATCCCCCGGCTCTATACAGCCATCAGCGAGTGGCTGGGTTGCCTGGTCTACCTGTTGGCCATCGGGCCGAGGATCTCTCGGTTGCGGATGGTGGCGGTCCTTCTGCCTGGTCTGGCTGTGCTGATCGTGGTTCAGTACTGGGCTGGCACCCTGCCTATCGCCTTCTGGATCATCAGCATGTGCCTGGCTGTGGTCTGCATGTACGCCATCATTATGCTGGCTTCAGGGTTGGGTGCGCTGGATGGGGCCTATCTGCTGGCCCGCGCCTTCGTCCTGGCTGAGCTGATCGCCTCCCTGCATTGGCAGCTGGACTCCTTCATGCGGCCATCCAGTCACAGCCTGTACGACCCAGCCTCACTGGTTTTGCTGGTGTTGATCTACGGCGGCGTAGGGCTGCTGGCTTGGGTGGCTGAGCGACGTAACTTTGCCGATGCCCAGCCTTCCGTGCCTGGCCGCAGCGTCTTCATAGCCGCGGTTATCGCAGTGGTCACCTTCGCCATGTCCAACCTGAGCTTTGTCTCCACCAATACCCCCTTCTCCGGTCGGGTTGGCCTGGAGGTCTTCTATATCCGCACTCTGGTGGACCTGTGCGGGTTCGCCATGCTCTACGCCCAGCAGGAGCAGCTGCGGGAAAGCCATACCAGCGCCGAGTTGGCCTCCATTAACGCCCGGGCTTACAGCCAGCATCGCGAGTACATGCGTTCCAAGGAGAATCTTGAGGCTATGGGTAGGCTTGCCCACGATCTCAAGCATCAAATCGCCGCCCTGCGCTCGCAGATGGACCCTGAGCGCAAGTCCCAGGACTTCGAGGAGCTGGAGGCTGCAGTCGGACGGTACGGGTCGCAGCAGCACACCGGCAACCCCATCCTGGATGTGGTCATGTCAACCAAGGAGCGCATCTGTTCGGAAGAGGGAATCACCCTGACTATGGTGGCCGACGGCTCACTTCTGGAGGGGATGTCGCCCATGGATGTCTCCACTCTCTTCGGCAACGCCTTGGACAATGCCATTGAGGCCTTGAGAAAGGTCAAGGAGCCCGACCGCCGCCTGATCAAGGTGGCTTTATATGCTCGAGGACAGTTCGTCGTGATTCGCATCGAAAACTATTTCGCCTCGCCCCTGAATTGGAAAGGCAATGGCGAGCTGGCCACCACCAAGACCAGGACCGACGATGGTCTGCATGGGTATGGTGTCAAGTCCATCCGGCACATAGCCCACCGCTACCAAGGGGAGATGACCCTGCGTACCGAGCATCATTGGTTCAGCCTATGCGTGCTCCTGCCAAGGGAGGGCGATCAGTTGAAGCCCATGGCAGCTTCAGCGGCTTTATAACCCAGGCGGATGGCCAGGCGGCCCGGTCTGCCCGGCATGTTGATCATCCGGCAGAGCAGGGTGGAGCGGACATCGGAGGCGATGGCAGGGGAGCGGTGCTCCAGCCTGCTCCAGAGCATGTCCTTGTTCCTGTAGTTGCTGGGCTTGCGAGAGAGGATCAGAAAGACCGAGGTCACCACGCAGTTGATGGACAAATAGTGGATCATATAACGATAAAGTCCACGGGGAACCGTCCCCGGGTCAGGCGTGGAATCCGCCATGAGCCCGTTGACCAGCAATAGTTGTGAAACCCGGGCGATCATAATCGAAGTCTGCACCGACTGGCCTTTGCGGCCGGTGTGATAGCGGTAGAAATTCGTGTCCAGGTAGAGCAGGGTATGCACCCAGGGCAGGGGCTGATAGGAGTAGATGAAGTCCACATAGTAGGTATGCTCGGGCAGGCGGGTGCGGGCCTGGCGGAGTACCTCGGTGCGCAGGATCAGGGCATGCATGATCATGTACTGGGCCAGCCCGAACCGCCGTAGATGGTTCCAGTCCAGCACCTGCCCCGGATCCATGACGCTACGGAAGTTGATGGCCCGCTTATGCTTGCGGCCTTCTTTTTCATAGACGTAGTTGGTGACCACCATGTCCACCGGATTCGTACGTCGCGACTGGTCGCGCAGCTGGTCCAGAACCAGACCCAGGGAGGTCGGATCCACCCAGTCATCGGCGTCGACCACCTTGACGTAGCGACCCCGGGCGGCTGCCAGGCCGGTGTTGACCGCGCCGCCGTGGCCCTTGTTGGTCTGCCTGATCAGACGAACAGTGTGTGGATGGCGTGCCTGATATGACTGCACCACCTGCGCTGTGGCATCGGTGGACCCGTCGTCGACCACGATGACTTCCAGATCGTCCTTCTCCTGGCTCAGGAGCGAATCCAGGCAGGTCGGCAGATGCTGGGCCATGTTATAGGCGGGGACGATAAAGGTGAGAACGGGCGGGCTCGTGGAGGCCGGTCGGTCGATTGTCATGAACGATCACTTCGCAAAAGGATGGGTCAGCGGGTATGCCGGCGGAGTTGCCATAATCCCGCCGGCGGCCGTTTCGACCACTGTACATGATGGGTATGAGGAAAAGGCCCCGCTCTTCCGTCCGCCGATGCATGCCGGTCCATTGGCAGTCGGGGGAGTGGGGCCGGAATTTTATTGGGCGCTCGCCTGAGATTCGGTGGGCTCCTGACGGAAGATGACCTTGAAGATGGGGAAGAAGACCCAGAAGGAGATGGCCGAGTTGATGATCATGGTGACCAGGTCAGCAACAGTAGTCCCAAGGCTGCCCCAGTTCAGAGTGTGCTGGAAGAAGCCGTATATGGGGTCCTTGTACCAACCCTGCAGCGCCGCCGCGATGATGGTGATGATCACATAGGCCGCCAGGTACCAGAAGGCCGCCTTCCAGACCGAGGAGTTGGACTTGAAGGTGATGTTGCGCTGGAGGAAGAAGTTGATGATCTGGGCAATCAGCAGGGTGATCTCCACTGCGAGGAAGTAGGCCAGGCCGCCCCCGCCGCCGTGGCCAATCGACCCGGCCGCATAGTCGAAGAGATAGTAGGGTTTGCCACCGACGGTCCCCATGCGCCAGATCTGGAAGTTGGTGCCCACAAGGGAGGTGCCGTTGAAGATGGCCTTGAGCACGGGCATGAGTACCAGCTGCAAGACGGTGACCCCGTTGGACAGGATGAAGAAGACGATGAACTGGGCCAGGGTGGTGTGCCGGTCGCTGAACCGCCGCCACCAGCGGACGATCGCCCACTGTGAGGTCCTCGTCGCCTCCTCCTGAGTCGGCTGTCCGACCTGCTGGCTGTGCTGATCACTCATGATTGAGCTCCTTTCCGGTCCGGCGGTTGGCGGACATGTTCCTAAAGAATCCGGCGATGAATCCGCCCAGTCCCCGCCATAGGTGGCCATTAGGAATGCGCACGATGGCCTCGACCATGGCCGTGTCAATCAGCCCGTTGGTCATCTTGGCCATAGCCCTGGGGGGCATGTTGAGCAGGAAGAGGGTGTTCAGGTCGGGGTTGCCGGTCTTGGTCTCGTGGCGGCTCTCGTTCTTGGCCAGGAAGTTGGCCACGAACCTGGCCAGGGCGCTTCTGGAGTCCTTCCAGGACGAAAGCGGATCGTTGATGCCGAAGGAGTTGACGATGCCCTGTCGAACCACCGGGTGACCGAAGAGTGCTGTCACTGCGGCATCGTCGACCTCCTTGACCCGGCCGGTCAGGTAGGCGCCCAGGGCAGGGTCGGGACTCTGCGGGTCGACGGTGCCCTGGACGGTTAGATGTCCGCTCAGCTCCATGCTGCGGGCGTCGGATCCGATCATGATGGTCCAGTCGCCGGACTCGACCTGCCAGGAGTTGCTGGCTGTGTCGAAGTGCCGGAAGGTCGTCTGGTCGAAGTCGATACGGACACGGGTTGATTGACCGGCTTCCAGGCTGACCTTCTTGAAGCCTTTCAGTTCGCGGACCGGCCTGAGCACGCCACCCTTGGGCGCCTGGACGTAGAGCTGGGGAACGGTGGCCCCCTGCCTGTCCGAGTCATTGGTCAGGGTGAAGGTTGCTCCCTTGTCGTCCACGGATAGATCGGCATAGGTGAAGTGTGCGTAGGACAGGCCGTATCCGAAGGGGAAGCGTTCCTCTACGCCTGCAGTCAGGTAGTAACGGTAGCCGACGAATGGGCCCTCCCGGTAGATCGATTCGTGAGCAGGGTCGGGGTACCAGTCAGCGCTGGGGCAGTCGGCATAGGACTTGGGCCAGGTTTCCGCCAGGTGGCCGGAGGGGTTGACCCGGCCCGTCAGGATGTTCAGGGTGGCTGATGCACCAGCTTGCCCGGACAGTCCTATATAGAGAATGGCATCGCACTGGTCGATCCAGTCGGTGGTGACAGGGGATCCCGCCACCAGGACGACCACCAAAGGCTTGTCCGTCCCACCCAAGGCCTTGATCAGGTCGACCTGGTTGCTGGGAATGTCCATGTGGGAACGGTCCAGGCCCTCGGATTCGCTGCGCTCGTCCAGGCCCACGCAGGCAACGATTACATCAGCCTGGTCGGCCGCAGCGACGGCCTGGTCGATCAAAGATTGGTTCTTCTCGCCATGGCGTTCATATCCTTGACTGTAGGAGGCCAGCTCCAGGCCGTCGCCGTTGCCCTGCCTGAGCAGGTCCAGCATGCTCTCCTGCTTGGCCGCGTTGACCTTTGAGGACCCAGATCCTTGGAATCTTGGAGTCTCGGCCATGTCGCCGACCAGGGCGACCCGTGTGCCGGCGGCCAGTGGTAGGCGTCCCTCCCGATTGACTAGAAGAACGGCGGATCCCTCTGCAATGCTCCTCGCCACCTGATGGTGATCCCGTATCTGGTCTGTGGTCAGGTTCCCATCGAGGTCCATGTCGGAGTGATAGGTAAGCTTGGCCAGTCGGGCCACTTCTTCGGCCCGGGCATTCAGGTCGGCCTCGTCCAGGCGGCCTTCCTGCACTGCCTTGGCTATCTGGCGGACGGAGTCGTACCCGGCTTGGGGCATTTCAAGGGAGGAGCCATTGGCGGCTGCAGCGACCGCACTGTTGGAGCCGCCCCAATCCGAGACCACCATGCCGTCGAAGCCCCACTCCTTGCGCAGGATGTCCTTGAGCAGGTGGGGATTCTCGTTGGCATAGGTGCCGTTGACCATGTTGTAAGAGGTCATGATGGCCCAGGGATGGGCCTGGCGTACGGCGATCTCGAATCCGGTCAGATAGAGCTCGCGCATGGTGCGCTCATCTACCACGGAGTCGGATGCCTGGCGGCGCAGCTCCTGGCTGTTCATGGCGAAATGCTTGGGGGTGGCGGCTACTCCCTGTGACTGGATGCCTTCAATAAGGCCTGCAGCCATATGACCAGCCACCTGGGGGTCTTCGGAATAGTATTCAAAGTTTCTGCCACATAGGGGGTTGCGCTTGATGTTCATACCCGGACCCAGGACCATGTTGACGCCCAGGCTTCTGGCCTCGCTACCCAGCGCCTGGCCCATGGTCTTGGCCAGCTCCGGGTCCCATGAGCAGGCTACAGTGCCGGCTGTGGGGAAGCAGGTGGCGGGCTTGGATTTGCCCATGCCCAGGTTGTCCCCTGATCCGGTCTGGCGCCGCAGGCCGTGCGGACCGTCGCTCAGGACCATGCTCGGGACGCCCGCCTTCTTCAAGGCTCGAGTCGCCCAGGTGGATTTTCCGGAGAGCAGCGATGCCCGTTCCAGAACTGTCAGATCTTTGACTTCCATGGTGTTCCCTCTCCACGACTACTTCGGTGGCTAACCGGCCAGTCTCCCAGAGAGGTCAAGACCTATCTCGAAGTTCTCTTCAGGTTCAGAAAACACCGAAGTTTTCTGATAATGGCTCAGTTCTGCTTTGTTTGTATTATCAGCGACTATGCCTTCAAGGGCACAACCCTGTTCCTAATCTGTTTTATCGGGCGCATAAATAGTCTCTTATCGGTCTATAGGCGTCTAATTCTGGCTTCTTTTGGAGGTTGACCTCAGCCACTATCTTCCTTATCTCAAAGACGAGGCCACGATAAAAAATCAACCCGGATCACTGCAGGGAACCGAAGAGCGGCGAAAGAGTCAAAGTACAATAGTGTAAGGGTCCAGGGCTCGATGACTTAGTTTGATCAGTCAGCGGATCAAATCCAACTGGGCGCACCTGTATGACCTGCTTTTAACAGTCGTTAAGAACGAGTTGTGCCCTAAGGCTTCTTTTCTGCTTGATGCTTCAGTCTCAGCGTTTTTATTACCGGTTTGGGAAACCCGCATTTGTGCGCTATCACGTGATATTTTGTTTTCCGGTTTTGAAAATTGCCAATTCGGGTTGTGGCTCCGCCAAAGCTAATGAACTGACGTATGGGAAAGGTCAAAATTGTACAAAGGCTTAGCTTTGGTATTTTCTGAATAAGAATGCCAGGACGTAATGCCCATGACGGCTTGATGAAGTGAAGATTCTTTCCCTTGTCTTGCAAATACCGATTATAAAAAACGGTGCACCAAAGATACGGTGCACCGTTCTTCTTGCTGCTCAGATTTCAAGACATAGCAGTGATTAATCTCTGCCCGCCAAGAGTTGACTTGGATGGCACAGTAGTAGTCAGGCCTTCCTTCTCTTGATGAATCGCCTTATGGTCATGTACTCCGCCAAGGCAGCGAGGATGGCTGTGATCACCCAGACTACACGCATAGCTATCTTCCAGGAGGGTAGCTCTGCCTTCGGCTCTCCATTGGCATAGGCCCACCCATTCACCGAGGTGAAGAGGATATTGTGGCAGGCCTGCCGCATGGCTTTAACGGAGGTTGCGGACTTGTCGGTCACATGATTGGTGATCTTAGTAGTAGCAAGCATGGCATCACCACCGGCACGGATTATCTGGTCGGCGTTCATATACCCATTGCCGCCAAAGTAATCCGTGATGGTGAATCCTTGGAATCCCCATTCTTGCCTTAGCAAGGTTGTCAAGAGAGTGGGGTTGGCTCCGGCGTACGTAGGCCCCACATAGTTGAAGGATGTCATGGCAGCTTTGGCTTTTCCTTGTTTCACGCTCATCTCGAAGGGCTTAAGGAATATCTCACGCATGGATTGTTCGTTGGCCCAAGTGCAGAGCATCTGAGATTTGTTGCTCTCCTGCTCATTGAGGGCGAAGTGCTTCATGAAAGCATAGACGCCATTGGATTGTGCGCCGGATATCTCATTGGCCGCCATTGTGCCAGCTATGAGAGGATCCTCGGAGAAGTACTCGAAGCTGCGGCCGCTGAAGGGGCTGCGGTGAATGTTCATGGCTGGGGCATACCAGCCGTTCACATGCATTTCCTGCGCCATTTTGCCGATGATCTTGCCATATTCCTTCGCCAGAGCTCTATTCCAGGAGCAGGCGAAGGAAGTAGAGGCCGGGAAACCGATTGAGCTGACTTTGGTGAAGTTATTGATCAAAGCTGCAGGCCCGTCGGCCTCGGAGGTCTTGACCTTCCCGATAGAGGAGATCTCTGGTGTGGTGTACCCGCTGTTGGCTATCAAGTCATCCATTTGTGAGAAGGTCAGCTGATTGAGAAGCTTCTCCCACAGCGGGTCTTCATAAGATTTGCCCCTCAAGGAAGCCAGGCGTATGCCGTTGTCGGCACCCATCTTCGGCATCTTGTCGGAATTTCGATCGTGATCGGTTGGCTTGTAGGTCCCGTTGTTGCTGAATCGCGCCTTGGTCGCGTCACTCATGGTGAAGTTGGTGGGAGCTGCTGTGGCCTGACCATAGTTAGCAAAGTGATTGGCCCGGGAGAGGTAGGTTATATTCTCTCCCTCAGCGTCGTCGAATATATTGGTGGCAGGGATTTTGTCACCGTTGTGGGTCTGGTCCTTTCGGTTGTATGTTATGGCCTCGGCTATCTTGACAGTTTTGGAGTCAATCGCAGTGTGGGCGTCGGATTGAAGACGTATGGCATAGTCACCTGCCTCCAGCACATATGCCTTGGCGTGCAGGTAATCGTAAGATGCCATATCAGAGTCATTAAAAGCGATGTGCACCTTCTGCGAATCACCGGGCTTCAGCAGATTGGTCTTGTCGAATGCTACAAGATTGGTGGAGGCTTTCTCGATGCCGCCGTCAGTATATGGGGGGTCGTAGTAGATTTCGACTACATCTTTGCCTGCCTGTGAGCCGGTATTGGTGACTGTCACATCGAACGAGATTTTTCCCTTTTCGTGCTTGACTGGTCCCATTTCCTGTTTGAACTGGGTATAGGAGAGTCCGAACCCGAAGGGGAACTTGACCATATTGTCGTAATTGATCAGGCCTTCCTTGGCAGCCGTTTCATAGAAGCGGTAGCCGACGTAGATTCCCTCCGTGTAGTTGACGAAGTGGGGCTTCACCTCTTTCTTTTTGCCGCGAAAATCAACTATGTTCTGATTAAATTCAGAAGTGTTGTGATACTCGAAAAAGCCGAAATTATTGTATGAATTTGACTTGGTTAGATCTTTCAAGAAGGTGTCCGAGGTACGACCTGAAGGGTTGATTTTGCCCGTGAGGACTCGGCCAAGCGCCTTGAAGCCGCTCTGGCCGGCAGGGGGGCACCAGAGCACCGACTTGATCTGCGGGTAGGAATCCAGGAAATCCATCTGGAAGGCGTTCGCCCCGTTGTAGATTAGAGTCACATGCTGGAAGTTTTTGGTGACCATGTTGATCATATCTCTCTCAGACTGGTCCAGCTGGAGAATATGATCGCCGAATTTGAAGTCTTCGTACTCCTTGGTGTTATCAGTGAAGTTGATCTTCCTACCCTTATGCTTCATATCCTCACCTTTGACATTGGTGGGGAGGTCGGCACCCTCACCGCCTGTACGGGCCAGGACGACAATGGCCTGATCGGAGAAGCTTTTGGCATTTTGCATCAGTGATTGGGGATACTGAGATGCCGGTGGTTCAGGAAGGCTCCAATCCTGTCCGAACATGCCCACTTCGGGCCGGGCGCTTTTGTAATCTTTGTAGAACTTGGTTACCTGTTTGTTGGTTTCAAGGCCGGCCTGGTGGAGGCCCTCCAGAAGGGAGACTTTCGGGTATTGATCGGAGATAGATCCCGATCCGCTGCCGCCGTAAACCGGGTTGGTCGATGCCCATCCGAAAACATTGATTTTCTTTGTCTTAAGAGGAAGATTAGAGTCCTGATTCTGCAACATGGTGATGCCTTCACCCTGTGCTTTCTCAGCCAGCTTGGTGGCTTCAGCTATGGTTTGCTTAGTCAGCTCATGCTTAGATGCCGTGGCGTTGTTCAGAAGCGTGGCCATGGGGCCTTCCAGCATCATTGATATGGCTACGACCGAGCCAATTAGGGCGATGATCCATGATTCGGAATGAATGATCTTCCTAGTCTTGATGTCCCCGACGGTTTTCCTATTTACTGCGATAGTGATGATCAGTGCCAAAAGGAGCAGTACACCGGCAACCGACAGATAAGGTACCAGTGAATGCATAACGGCAACGACATCGGCCATATTGATTTGCAACACGGTTCTTGTCTCTCCTTGTTATCTTTTGCTTGAAACAAGCGGACAAAGGCCATGCGCTCGTGTTTGATAAGGAGCAACCTTGGTCTTTATCACCTGTCTTTTTTCACTATGACAAGGGGTGTGAAATGTCTCAAACAAATATCATGAATTGTCGATTAAGCCGTCTGATCTGTCAAAGTGAAGCTGGATGGAATCGAGAAAGAAGAGGCAGCTCTTATTCGCTCTTACTTCATAAATGGCAAGATCAACTGTCCCCACTGGTATTGGCAGTCTAATTGGTCGTCAGTAGCCCCACGATGCTGAGCAATTAACTCACCATGCCGGGCCACTACTTTGCCGCTCCAAGGGAAAGGACGCTTACGCCGTTGGGTTTGGTGAGTGCCGTATGACCTTTATTGTGATGCTGTAGGAATACCCGGGCCTGCTCTCTTGCTCGCTTCAGCATACGGATAAGCAGTTCTTGTGGTCTGTTTTCCGATAGAATTCCATTATGGCCCAAGGCAGAAGCTGTGTTCATCCTCAGTGTTCCACGCATTCACGTTTGTATTGGACGTGGATTAGAGGTACACGCCTTGTCTTCTCGATGAATCCAGCCCCTCGCCGTGCCCCTATTATCCTTTACCTCCATGGTGGCCCGGGCGATGCCTGCATTCCACTCACCATGCGCTACAACGCGGCCTTGGAGCGCGATTTCCGTTTCATCAACCTGGACCAGCGAGGCAGCGGTCTGTCCTACCATCCCTTTGCCCCTGGCGAGGCGGTGACCATCGATTCGATGGTCGAAGATGTTCACCAGTTCGTGCTAAAGCTTCTTCGAGCCTACGGGCAGGATTCTCTGATTCTCATCGGTCATTCCTGGGGTAGCGTCCTAGGGCTGGAGATGGTGAAGCGCTATCCCTCGCTTGTTCGTTGCTACATCGGCCTTGGGCAGGTTGTCAGCATGCGCGCCGCTCTTCGGCTAAGACGGCATTGGGGGCAACGGAATTTGGGTCCCCGGCTCGGTTCGGTCGTCAGCAGGGAGAGCGGAACCGCTGACATGGTGCTCATGATCAATGAGTTGTTGTCTCGTGGCGGGGCTGCCATGCTGTTCGGATCCCTGGGACGGATCATGACTTACCTGCGCTCGCCCTACTACAACTGGTCGCGTCTGCTCAACCACGCCAAGGGGGTGGCTCAATCCCGCGCTCGCTTGGATGCTGAGCTGGAGCAGGTTGATTTCAGCAGGCAGACTTCTTTCGTGGCACCGGTATATTTCATTAGCGGCAAGTATGACCGTCATCTGCCAGGCACTCTGGTTGAGCGGTTTGCAGATGGGTTGAAGAGCCCGCATCGGTTTATCCGCTTTGACCGGTCAGGACACTGCCCGCAGTGGGATGAACCAGAACGGTTCGCGGCGACGGTTAAAGCCCTCTGCTTGTAGTGCTCTATTGATAAGCAAGGGTTGCCTTGCCGCTTGTACCCATTCGCATGGTGGAAATACATGCTGCGCGCGACGAAAACTACTAATATGAGTCACTGGAAGGTATTGGTTTGAGCCTCGCTGGAGAGTGTGCGGGGTTCCTGGATTGACGAAGGTCGATGAAACGGGGACTATGTCGATGGAAATCGACACGCCGTAGAATCCCCGGAATCATTGGGTTCCTTCGATATTTTCCTATGCCAATTTGCGGGACAACGCAACTTCGTGTAAGTTTACTTCTTGCTGCCCGGCAGTGATGAGAACTCTTCGGAGGGCTTGGAGCTGTTGGTGTGGTGGTGGTTTGAGAACTCAAGAGCGTGTTTGTGCTACTTATAGCTTTTTGATTGCCAGTCCGATGCCTTCCTTGTTTTGGGGTTTCGTGGGAGCGTGTAATTGGTGTCGGGGTTTTTCGTGGGTTGGTTTCCTCCTTATGGAAGCTGGCCCGTCAATTATTGATGTGGGCTGTTTCGGCCTTCTTCATGGTTTTTTGTGGAGGGTTTGATTCTGGCTCAGGATGAACGCTGGCGGCGTGCTTAACACATGCAAGTCGAACGGGATCCGCCAAGCTTGCTTGGTGGTGAGAGTGGCGAACGGGTGAGTAATGCGTGACCAACCTGCCCCATGCTTCGGAATAGCTCCTGGAAACGGGTGGTAATGCCGGATGCTCCGCATCATCGCATGATGGTGTGGGAAAGGGTTTACCGGCATGGGATGGGGTCGCGTCCTATCAGCTTGTTGGCGGGGTGATGGCCTGCCAAGGCTTCGACGGGTAGCCGGCCTGAGAGGGCGACCGGCCACATTGGGACTGAGATACGGCCCAGACTCCTACGGGAGGCAGCAGTGGGGAATATTGCACAATGGGCGCAAGCCTGATGCAGCGACGCCGCGTGCGGGATGACGGCCTTCGGGTTGTAAACCGCTTTTGATTGGGAGCAAGCGAGAGTGAGTGTACCTTTCGAATAAGCACCGGCTAACTACGTGCCAGCAGCCGCGGTAATACGTAGGGTGCAAGCGTTATCCGGATTTATTGGGCGTAAAGAGCTCGTAGGCGGTTCGTCGCGTCTGGTGTGAAAGTCCATCGCTTAACGGTGGATCGGCGCCGGGTACGGGCGGACTGGAGTGCGGTAGGGGAGACTGGAATTCCCGGTGTAACGGTGGAATGTGTAGATATCGGGAAGAACACCGATGGCGAAGGCAGGTCTCTGGGCCGTCACTGACGCTGAGGAGCGAAAGCGTGGGGAGCGAACAGGATTAGATACCCTGGTAGTCCACGCCGTAAACGGTGGATGCTGGATGTGGGGCCCGTTCCACGGGTTCCGTGTCGGAGCTAACGCGTTAAGCATCCCGCCTGGGGAGTACGGCCGCAAGGCTAAAACTCAAAGAAATTGACGGGGGCCCGCACAAGCGGCGGAGCATGCGGATTAATTCGATGCAACGCGAAGAACCTTACCTGGGCTTGACATGTGCCGGACGGCCGCGGAGACGCGGTTTCCCTTCGGGGCCGGTTCACAGGTGGTGCATGGTCGTCGTCAGCTCGTGTCGTGAGATGTTGGGTCAAGTCCCGCAACGAGCGCAACCCTCGCCTCGTGTTGCCAGCGGGTCGTGCCGGGAACTCACGGGGGACCGCCGGGGTTAACCCGGAGGAAGGTGGGGATGACGTCAGATCATCATGCCCCTTACGTCCAGGGCTTCACGCATGCTACAATGGCCGGTACAACGGGATGCGACATGGTGACATGGAGCGGATCCCTGAAAACCGGTCTCAGTTCGGATCGGAGCCTGCAACCCGGCTCCGTGAAGGCGGAGTCGCTAGTAATCGCGGATCAGCAACGCCGCGGTGAATGCGTTCCCGGGCCTTGTACACACCGCCCGTCAAGTCATGAAAGTGGGCAGCACCCGAAGCCGGTGGCCCAACCCGCAAGGGGGGGAGCCGTCTAAGGTGAGGTCCGCGATTGGGACTAAGTCGTAACAAGGTAGCCGTACCGGAAGGTGCGGCTGGATCACCTCCTTTCTACGGAGATTACGGAAATCCCCTGCGTGGTCTGCGTGGGGGTCGTGCCTGCGGGCCGGCCGGCTGGCCGGTTGGCGTGGGTGTGCTGGCGTGGAACGGTCTTGAGGCTGTGGCATGGATGCGCTGTTGGGTTCCCGGACCGCCACCCTTGTGGGTGGTGTTCCCGTCGCCCGTCGGGTCCTGCGTGGGGTTTTCCCTGTGGTGGGTGCCGGCGGCGCGCTGGTGGTTTGAGAACTGGATAGTGGACGCGAGCGGATGGCTGGCCTGGTGCCGGCTGTCTGCTGTATTGTTTCGTCCGGGCCCATGTGAGTGGGTTCGGGTCGATCGTTTTGTGATCGTTTAGTGTGATGATTTGTCGTCTGGCAGTTCGCAGTTGTTGTTGTCGTGGCATGGCCTGTGGTCGTGTTGTCGGCAAGGGCGCATGGTGGATGCCTTGGCAGACAGGACCGATGAAGGACGCGTGGGGCCGCGATAGGCCTCGGGGAGCCGCCGACAGGGCTTTGATCCGAGGGTGTCCGAATGGGGTAACCCGCCGGCCGTGATGGGCCGGCACCGCATTCGTGCGGGGGGTACGCAGGGAAGTGAAACATCTCAGTACCTGCAGGAAAGGATATTCCGTGAGTAGTGGCGAGCGAAAGCGGATGATGGCCAAACCGGTGCCGTGTGAGACCCGTCGGGGGTTGCGGCATGGGTGTTGTGGGACTTGGCGTCCGGGCTCCGACGGGCCCGGCGGCAGTGATAAAGCGGCGTGTGAGGCGAACGGGATTGAATTCCCGGCCGTAGAGGGTGATGGCCCCGTAGCCGAAGGCGCGCCGCCTGCCGGTTCTTGTTCCCAAGTAGCGCGGGACTCGTGGAATCCCGTGTGAATCGGCCCCGACCGTGGGGTAAGCCTGAATATTCCTGTCTGACCGATAGCGTACGAGTACCGTGAGGGAAAGGTGAAAAGCACCCCGGGAGGGGAGTGAAAGAGTTTCTGAAACCGTGTGCCTACAATCCGTCGGAGCCTTTCGGGGTGACGGCGTGCCTATCGAAAAATGAGTCTGCGAGTCAGTGGTGCGTGGCGAGGCTAACCCGTGTGGGGCAGCCGTAGCGAAAGCGAGTCCGATAAGGGCGTTTCCAGTCGCGTGTCCTGGACCCGAAGCGGGATGATCTAGCCCTGGGCAGGTTGAAGCGCGGGTAAGACCGCGTGGAGGACCGAACGGACCTGGGTTGAAAACCGGGCCGATGACCTGGGGCTAGGGGTGAAAGGCCAATCAAATTCCGTGATAGCTGGTTCTCTCCGAAATGCATTTCGGTGCAGCGTCGCGTGAGTGCCTCCATGGGGTAGAGCTACTGGATGCTTGAGGGCCCGTATCGGGTACCGACAGCAGCCAAACTCCGAATACGTGTGAGGTGTATCGCGGCAGTGAGTCGGCGGGGGATAAGCTCCGTCGTCGAGAGGGAGACAGCCCAGATCGTCGTCTAAGGTCCCCAAGCGCGTGCTAAGTGGGAAAGGATGTGGAGTCGCATAGACAGCCAGGAGGTTGGCTCAGAAGCAGCCATCCTTGAAAGAGTGCGTAACAGCTCACTGGTCTAGTGGTTCCGCGCCGATAATGTAGCGGGGCTCAAGCACGCCACCGAAGACGCGGCAGCGCAGTTCGCTGTGCTGGGTAGGAGAGCGTTCCGCGTGGGGTGAAGCGGCGGCGTGAGCCGGCCGTGGACCGCGTGGAAGTGAGAATGCAGACATGAGTAGCGAGAGGCGGGTGAGAATCCCGTCCGCTGGATGACCAAGGGTTCCGGGGCCACGTTCGTCGTCCCCGGGTGAGTCGGGTCCTAAGGCGAGGCCGACAGGCGTAGTCGAATGGATGAAGGAGTCGATATTCTCCTACCGGCGTCAAGCCGTCCAATCCAAGACGCGGAAGCGTGCCCTTACCTGTGTCGGGTGGCGGTCTTCGGACCGTCCGATGGCATGGGACCGGCGTGTGGATGCGTGGCGGGTAGCGCGGGAGTGACACGGAACGGGAGCCGGGCCGCGGTGGTGGTTGTCCGTGGTCAAGCATGCGGCGCGTCGGGCAGGTAAATCCGTCCGGCATGAGCGCGAGGTGTGATGATGGGGGGTCTTGTGCCCCGAATCCGGTGTGCCGTTCCGTCGAGAAAAGCTTCGGCGTGAGGAGTGGCGCCGCCCGTACCCCAAACCGACACTGGTGGTCAGGTAGAGTATACCAAAGCGATCGAGCGAATCCTGGTCAAGGAACTCGGCAAATCACTCCCGTGCCTTCGGTATAAGGGAGGCCCCTGCCGGTGAGGCGCTTCACGCGCGGAGCCGGCGGGGGCGGCACAGACCAGGGGGTAGCGACTGTTTACCAAAAACACAGGTGCATGCGAAGACGTAAGTCGCTGTATATGCACTGACGCCTGCCCGGTGCCGGAAGGTTAAGAGGATCCGTCATCCCTCTTCGGAGGGGGCAGCGGTGAATTCAAGCCCCGGTAAACGGCGGTGGTAACTATAACCATCCTAAGGTAGCGAAATTCCTTGTCGGGTAAGTTCCGACCTGCACGAATGGCGTAACGACTTCCCCACTGTCTCGACCAGGAGCTCGGCGAAATTGCAGTACGAGTAAAGATGCTCGTTAAGCGCAGAAGGACGAAAAGACCCCGGGACCTTTACTATACCTTGGTATTGGCGTTAGGTGCGGACTGTGTAGCATAGGCGGGAGGCTTCGAAGCGGGTGCGCCAGCATCCGTGGAGCCGGAATGTGAAATACCGCTCTGTCCTCATCTGGCCTCTAACCTCGGCCGGTCATCCCGGCCAGGGACAGTGCCTGGCGGGTAGTTTAACTGGGGCGGTTGCCTCCCAAAGAGTAACGGAGGCGCCCAAGGGTTCCCTCAGCCCGGTTGGCAATCGGGTGTTGAGTGCAATCGCACAAGGGAGCTTGACTGCGAGACCGACGGGTCGAGCAGGGACGAAAGTCGGAGATAGTGATCCGGTGCCGGCGTACGGACGCGGCATCGCTCAACGGATAAAAGGTACCCCGGGGATAACAGGCTGATCATCCCCAAGAGTCCATATCGACGGGATGGTTTGGCACCTCGATGTCGGCTCGTCGCATCCTGGGGCTGGAGCAGGTCCCAAGGGTTCGGCCGTTCGCCGATTAAAGCGGCACGCGAGCTGGGTTCAGAACGTCGTGAGACAGTTTGGTCTCTATCCTCTGCGCTCGTTGGAATCTTGAGGAGCCCTGCCCATAGTACGAGAGGACCTGGGTGGACGAACCTCTGGTATGCCGGTTGTCGCGCCAG
This sequence comes from Bifidobacterium sp. JNUCC 75, assembly GCF_054819865.1. Classification (NCBI taxonomy): domain Bacteria; kingdom Bacillati; phylum Actinomycetota; class Actinomycetes; order Bifidobacteriales; family Bifidobacteriaceae; genus Bifidobacterium; species Bifidobacterium sp. JNUCC 75. The sequence goes on from NZ_JBTHIF010000001.1 coordinate 1,163,771, forward strand.
CGGCACGGCCGGTTGGCTACGTTCGGATGGGATAACCGCTGAAAGCATCTAAGCGGGAAGCCCCCTCCAAGATAAGGATTCCATGAAGCCCCCGGGCTTCTGAAGACCCCATGCAGAACACATGGTCGATAGACCGGACGTGGACACCCCGCAAGGGGCGGAGCCGACCGGCACTAATGGTCGAGGACAACACAACACCCGCCCTGCGAAGGGGCGGCGGCATCAACCCTGCTGCGAAGCCTGCCTGCGGCAATATGCACGAACATTCGCAGGCGATCGAAGAACACGAGACACGCGTCCACCATCCGGTCCCCAAGCCGCCAGGACACCCCGACCCCCCACGGGATCGGCAGAATTGAAGATTCGCGGCGGTCATGGCCTGGGGGAGACGCCCGGTCCCATTCCGAACCCGGAAGCTAAGACCCAGCACGGCAATGGTACTGCACCCGGAAGAGTGTGGGAGAGTAGCACACCGCCGCCACAACACGAAAATATGGGAGGGATCCTCAGGAGACAGTTCCTGAGGATCCCTCCCTTTTTTATACCCGTCTCAGACCTATATTTGAAAGTTCCTGCCTCCGTGCATGAAGACACATGCCAAGCAAGGGAACACGGTTAATCGGGACAAGTAAGGTTGCCTTTGACTTGGGCAGTCTGCGATTTGATCTTCGGAAGCACTGATGCCGCAACTGTCCTTCACTTTGTCACCTGTTGTTTATGGTCTAGGACACCTAAAATGAAAACAGCCAAATCAGGCGCGTAAATACATAGGCGAAGAAAGCGGATGAGCATGGGCAAAAGAATCATTCTTGTAGGAGCTACCGGCAGAGTGGGTGCATTGACACTCGAGGATCTCGTCAAAGCAGGCCATCAGGTTGTAGCCTGCGCACGAGGAGCCTCGAAGATTCTGGCCAGCCAGCAGGTGGAACCTATGACCCTGGATCTGCATGACCCGCTCTCCCAGATAACCGACGCGTTCCGCAAGATGCATGCGGACGCCGTAGTTTTCACTGCTGGTTCGCGTGGCAAAGACATCAACCAGATCGATGCCCTGGGAGCAATGAAGACCATAGAGGCCGCCAAAGCGGTCGGCATCACCAGGTACGTCATGTTGGGGGCCATGTATGCAGCCGACTGGCTGCGCTGGGAACAGCCCCAGGTCAAGCCTGCCATTGATGCCCTCGCCGATTACTACGTGACCAAGAACATGGCCGACCAGTACCTGATCGGCTCCGGACTGGACTACACCATCATCGAGCCGGGCAGCCTGACCGAGCAGAAGGGCACCGGAGTCATTCAGGTAGAGCCAGACGGGCCCGGACCCATACCGATCCCCGATGTGGCACAATGCCTGGCCGACTGCGTCGACCTGCCGCAGACCGTAGGCGGGATCTACAACATCGTCGGAGGCAGCACTCCCATCAGACAAGCCCTCACCGCAAAGCGGTGACAGAAACCCACCCAGTCCCTCAACAGAGGCTTTTGACGCCAACCATAGCGTGTCTGCATAGCAACAGGGATGGTACCTTGGGTGCAATGCTTGTTGCCGTAGATTGTGCGCTGGTACACCAGGCTCCTGTTATTTTTATGGAGGCGGGGGTGGCTTAGAGACAGGGCGGATATTAAGGAGGTCGTCGATGAACATTGCCAATTTTCGGGATCTGGGAGGTATACGGACCATTCATGGCCGTCTGGTCCGTCCCCATAAGTTTATCCGCTCCGGGCAATTAGTGGGTCTGGACGAAGAAACTAAGAGGGAGCTGGTCGACCGCTACCAGGTGACCCAGGTTGTGGACTTCCGCCGGCCTTTCGAGATACAGGAAAGTCCAGACGACCGGCTCGACGGTGTGACCTTTACCAACATTGATCTACTGGAGCAAAGCGGCACCAACAGCGCCAGCCTGGACGATTTCGCCTCGATAGGTTCGGCGGATCAGGTCAACGGGCACATGATGAATGTCTACCATGACCTGGTCATGAGTCCTGCGGCCCAGCAGGGGTATGGGAGGTTCCTGCGCATCGTCGTGGATAACACCCAGGGGGCCACTCTTTTCCACTGCTTTGCCGGCAAGGACCGGACCGGGTTCGCCGCGGCACTGGTGCTCTGGCTGCTGGAGGTGGACGACGACCAGATATTCGCGGACTATCTGAAGACCAACCAAGAGAGGGTCGGGGCCAACAATCAACTGCTGGACCAATTCCGTGCCAAAGGCTTCGACCAGGATTCACTGGACGCCCTGCAGATTGCGCTCTGCGTCAAGAAAGAGTACCTGGCTCATGCCCAAGAAGCCATGGTCGAGGCCTACGGGGATGTCTTCGCCTATGCGCGTCAGGCTTTGGGGTTCGGGCCGGACCAGGTGGATGCCCTGCGCAGCAACCTGCTGGAGTAACCGCACACGGCTACAAGTAGCTGGTACGGGTAGACTCGAGCCTAGACGTCAATTACGAGGAGGACATTGTGCGATACATGAATTTAGGACGGTCAGGATTCCGGGCCTCCCGTGTGGCCCTGGGGGTCATGCGGATTGATCAGAAGAGCCGCGAGGAGGCGCGGACCATTGTGGAGACGGCCATGAATGCGGGCGTGGACTTCTTTGATACAGCAGACTGCTACCATGCCGGGGCCAGCAGCCGCGCCCTGGGGCAGGCTCTGAAGGATCTGAGCGTAGACCGTGACAGCGTGGGCATCCAGACCAAGTTCGGCATTTTCCGCAACCCGGACAGCGACCAGATCACTCGCTATGACTTCTCTAAGGATCATCTGCTGAAGGCCCTGGATGAAGAGCTGGTCAATCTGCAGACCGACCATGTCGACTTCGTGCTGCTGCATCGCCCCGACACCCTGGTCGACTTGGACGATCTGGCTGAAGCCTTCAATGAACTGCAGTCCAGCGGGAAGGTTCGGCACTTCGGCGTCAGCAACGTCAACCCCATGCAGGTGGAGCTGCTGCAGAGCGCGGTAAGCCAGCGGTTGGAGGTCAACCAGTTGCAGTTCGGCCTGGGGCACACCGGCATGGTCGACCAGGAGATTCATGTCAATATGGGCGACGATCCCAGCCTGGATCACGATGGCGGTCTTCTGGCCTATTCACGGCTGAAGTCCATGACCATTCAGGCTTGGAGCCCCTTCCAGACCGGCTACTTCGACGGGGTCTTCCTGGACAATCCCCACTACCCCGAACTCAATGCCGAGCTGGACAAACTGGCCAAGCAGCATGGAGTGACCAAGAGTGCAATCGCAGTGGCTTGGATTCTGCGGCACCCCGCCGGCATACAGGTGCTCCTGGGATCCATGAACCCTGAACGCATCACCCAGATGGCAGCTGGTGCAGATGTGGATCTGACCGCCCAGGAATGGTACGACCTCTATCTGAGCGCCGGTCACGACCTGCCCTGATCCCTGCCTGCTGTAGGTAGGGTCGCTCACGTCCGTTCGGTTTCTGCCCTTGCCGCTTCAGGTTATGAAGGATTGTGCTCTGCCAGTCTGATCTTGCATCAATTTTCATGCATCATCGGTTTGCGTCATTTGGCAGGGCCTGCTTTATCGGGCATTGGGCGTCATGAGTGCAAAAGTGCGCAGAAGGATAGTCAGATCGGTTGCGAGGTAGTCGTACGCTGTCATGCATTATTTCACCCCACGACGTTGCGCTGCTACGTCCAAGATCATGTATCACGATCGGGCCAAGGCCCAGCAGGCCGCCGACCGCAGCATGGTCGAACGCAACGTTCTTCTGTGGGTCTACCGTTGCGATTACTGCGGAAGCTGGCATCTAACTAGCCATGAGCCGGGCTCCTACCAGCGTATGAGGACTGCCTCGCGAGCTTTGAAACCACACAGCCGCAAACGTGGGTACAAGCCTCGTCGCAGGTGAGGCAGTCATTGTCTCTCTGCAACCCCAGCGTTCTTGGTGATTGCCAAGCTGATTCTGATTGATTCTGACGGCCCCGAGCAGCAAGATTGGATTCCACTGATCTCGCTGTTTGGGGCCGATTGGACTTTGTCCATTCACCTAAGGCTGGTGAACTAGCCGGGTGAACTTATCGGGTGGCCATTGCGGTTGACTGGCTGGCAGGGATTTCGTCGCCTTAGCAGGCTGGGTCGAATCCCTGTCGGCGGATCGAATCCAGCATGGGTTCATGGCCGGAGGCAGGGTTACGAACCTTGTCAGCCATCATGGCGCTGAATGAACGGTGGGGATCGTCCATGTGCCGGATGTCGCGATAATAGCGGGTGACCGTCTGGTCGAAGTCGACCAGGGCATCCTTCATGTCTGCATCTTCATCGGCCCGTTGATAGGTGTTGGTGAAGATTTGCGCCTGACGAGGCATCCTGGGTTTGGGATCCGGATCCTGGGCCGGGTGACCGATGGCAAGACCCAGCACCGGATAGACCAGTTTGGGCAGCTTCAGCAGATCAATCAATCTGTTCGTGTCATTGATGACGCTGCCTAGAATGACTCCGCCCAGGCCCAAGGCATTGGCTGCGGTTTCCATGGCGTGCAGGGCCAAGACCGCATCGTTCTGCGACTGCAGGAAGACATAACCGGTGTTGAGCAGGGTGGTATCCGGGTCCAGATCATCGGCGGATCGTCGGACCAGATCTGCATTGCGACGCTGGTCGGCCAGGAAGATGTAGAGCAGCGGAGCTTCGGCTACATAGCGCTGGTGAGCTATATCCGCGATTGCCAGCGCCTCATCATGATCCGTGACTCTGATAGCCGACCATTCGTGGAAGTACCGGCTGGTTGCTGCATGCTGGGCTGCCTGCTCCAGCAGGGCGACGGTCTGGTCGTCAACCGGCTCGTCGGTGAATCCGCGGATGGAGCGTCGCTCAAGCAAGGTCCGTATGGTGGGATTGTCGGCCGAATTTGTGGCCGGGGTTTTCTGTGAATTTGCTAAGGTCATTTTGACATTCTGGCCGTCAATGCCTGCCAATGCAAGACCTTGTCGTCAAAATCACGCAATCAGCGTTATCAGGCTCAGCTTGGTTGCCGGTCAGCATCCTATGCTTTCAGCGCTGGTGGCAGCGACCAATCCGAGCCTGGGGACCACACCTGGGCAGGCCGGAACCAGGGCGGTGACGGCTGCCGACAGAACGCTGAAGAGGGGACCTGGAGGCCCGGACCATTGTGAAGAAAGTCATGAATGCATGAGTGGGTTCTCTTCCACACAGACGGGTTGCCGAGCAGACTGCGATTATAAAGTCAGCAAAACGACACTGAAGCAGCTGGATTCGTCTTGGCTCAACATATCAACGTTGCAGGCGTTTGGATGGTTGAGGCGGATTTTGGACTCAGTTTAAAAGAGGTATCCATATTCTGGAGCGGTTGCGATTGTCTCCCTGCCTACTTTGTTTTCGTTCTTTCTTATGCCGCTGGAGGTCAGAAGAGACCGTTGCCGTTGTGGGACTGTACGCCTTTGACGTTGTGCTCGATGATGCCGATTAGCGGGTCAAGGGACAGGAAGCCCTTGATGGACTCCAGGAAACCAGCCTTCCCGTCGGCGCAGGTTGAGTTGTGCTGAATGTAGTCGTCCCGCATGAACCTGTCGATATTGCTGGTGTCTCCCCGAGTGAAGACCTGATCGTAGAATGCTTGCGCCAGGGACTTGCAGGCTGCCGTTTCAGTCTCGCTCATCAGGAATCTTCGTTTTCTGCTTATACATAGGCTTTCGAGTTTTTCATGATGGGTGTTTTCGCTCAGGCTCGTAGGCACGTATAAAACCAAGATGAGCAGGTGGATGGCGGCTGACGGGAAGGCTATCAGGCCTTGAAGTGGCGCTCGTCGTTCATTGTGGCGAAGTTCAGGCCGATCAGAATGCCGCCGCCGATGTAGTTGCCCAGCATGGCCACCAGGACCACCAGGATCGCCTTCAAGGCGTTGACCCGCCCGAAGACGCCCAGGATGAGGAAGAGGGCCGAATCCGCTATCGAGTGCTCAAATCCGCAGAAGGCGAAGACGAAGACGGCCACGACCATGATGATGCACTTGGTGAAGTCGTTGGAAAGCTTGCCGTTGTAGACCATGAGCATGGCGATGTTGATGCAGAAGTTGCACAGGATGCCGCGCACGAAGAGGTCCGCGAAGCCCATGGGACCGCCTGAGACGTAGCCGATCTTGGTCGTCGCGGCCGCCAGCATCTGGTCCAGGGTAGGACCGCTGACGATGGATGAGAATCGCAGGATGACGGCCACGATCAGGGCTCCGACCAGGTTGCCCAGAAGGCAGAGGACCAGGATACGCAGGGAGGCCAGCCAGCCCAGGCGCTTGTGATAGGCGCCTATGGTGACCACCATCATGTTGGAGGTCAGCAGTTCGGAGTTGGTGTAGTAGATCAGGACCAGGGCCCAGCCGAAGGTGGTCGCCGCCAGGACCCGACCTGCCAGAATCAGGCCGTGGTCGGCGGGGTTTTGGCCGGCCTGGCCCATGATGACGAAGAAGGCCGTGAAGAAGATACCCACAAAAAGGCCCGCCATGGTGGCCCGCTGCATGTACTTGCCGGTCAGGGCGCCGCTCATGGTCTTCTTGCTCTCGACCACATCCAGGACGGTGCTGATAAAGGCCCGCCCGGGGAAGAGGGGCTGTCTCTTCTGTTGATCTGTCATCTGATTGGATTGCTCATTCACGGGGTTCATTATGGCATTCCTGAGTAAAGAGGGACCGCCCTTAGGGCCCTACTGTGCGGGAATTCACTTCTTTGCCGGTGTCACCCAGTGTCACTCAGCCTCACTCGGTGCGCAGGGCGGTGGCAGGATCCTGCTTGGCCGCCTTCCGTGAGGGGATCAAGCCGCCGATCAGAGTCAGGACCACGCTCAGAATGACCAAGGCTATCCCGCCCGAGGCAGGTAGGGCCGCATTTACCTCGGTAGTCCCCATGAAGTGATGCATGATGCTGTTGGCTGGAATGATCAGCAACAGGGTGATGCCCACTCCCAGCAAGCCGGCCAGAAGACCGATGAGGCCGGTCTCGGCGTTGAAGACGTTGGAGACGTTCCGCTTGGAGGCCCCCATGGCGCGCAGGATGCCGATCTCCTTGGTCCGCTCCAGAACCGATATGTAGGTGATGATGCCGATCATGATGGAGGAGACCACCAGCGAGACCCCGACGAAGGCTATCAGCACGTAGGTGATGACGTTGATGATGGTGGTGACCGAATTCATCATCAGGCCGACGTAGTCGGTATAGACGATCCTGTTCTTCTCCGCGGCCTTGTCGTTGTAGTGCTTGATGGAGTCGCCCACGGAATTCTTGTTCTCGAAGCTATCCGTGTAGATGCTGATGCGGGAGGGGGCATCCCGGGAGATCAGGCCGAAGTCGCTCAGGTTGTCGGCATAGGTGCCGGTGGAGACGTACTGGTTGTAGATGGCGACCAGGGCCTCCTGCGGGGCGGTGGCGATGTACTGGTCGAAGGCCTGGGCCGTCTGTTGCTCGGCAGAGGCCCCCGTGGGGATGCCTGCAGAACCTTGTGCTCTGGCAGCGGCTCCGGCCCGGCCCTGGGCTTGGGTCTCCTGGCCGGCCATGGCCGCCGAACCCTTCATGATCTCCTGGGCCATGCTGGCTTTCTGTGTGACGCCCAAGGATGCGATGTAGGCCTTGGCATCGTTGGCCTTGGCGGTATCGTCGGAGGGGGCAAAAGCCATCCCGTTGAGGACGCTGTGGCCCTGGTCAGCCTCCTGGTCGGTGACGATGGGGCTGGTCTTGGCCTGGTCAATCAGGTAATCGGTCAGCTGGCGGGTGTACCCGACGCCGACCTTGAGTGGCGTGGCCTTGGCCCCCTGGTTGGGGCGAACAATGCCGACGATGTGCAACTGCAGACCCTGGTCGGCGGCCTTGGACATCTGGTCGGTGCTGTCGCCGATGTAGTGGTAGTGGCCGTCGGTCCCTTTGGCATACTGGTTCGCAGCGGGCACCAGGGAAAGCTTCTGGTCCATGGCCTTGGCGTATTCGATGGGCTTGGTGTCAACCTTGACCTCCTGTCCGCTGTTGAGCTTGTTCATCATGTCGGTGTACTGGCTGGAGGGGAGGATGCCTAGCTTGTAGAGGCTGGTGACGGGCATCTGGTTGTTCTTGTCCAGCACCAGGACCACCTGATCCTTGGCCTTGGGCCAGGTGCCGTTCACCACCTGATAGTTGTCGGTCACCACCTTGCTGATGGTGGTCTTGGCATCGGCGCCCGGCATGATCTCACCGAAGATCTCCGGGGCCTTGTTCTTCTCGGTCTTGCCGGTCAGGTAGGACATCTGCATGGATTGGATGTCGCCCATGTCGCTGTCGGTGTTGGCCGTGGCCATCTGGCTGGCGGTGGAGCTGGCGTCGTCCTGCCCGCTCATAGTCACCTTGTCCGCAGAGACCAGCTTGCCGTCCGGATCGTGTCCGAAGACCGAAAACTTGGTGGCGTAGGAATACTGGATGCCGACGGACCCCACGTACTGGTGGATTTCGCTCTTGGGATTGTCCAAGTATTTTTTGAAGTCAGTCAGATTGTTCTGGGTGATGCTGCTGGTCAGGCTGGAAGCCCCCTTGATGCTGGAGTCGTCCGGCTGGATGGCCTTGAGATCCTTGTGGGCCTTGGCCTCCTTCTGGGATTCCTGCGCGGAGTCCACTATCTTGTTCAGGTCGAAGGACTGCTCCTGAATGGTGATGGGGTAGGAGGTCATGGTCTCCCGCTGCACCCTGTCGATGTAGCGGTTGACTCCGGTGGATACGGACAGGATCAAGGCGATGCCGATAATGCCGATGGATCCGGCGAAGGCTGTCAGCGCCGTCCGGGCCTTCTTGGTTCGAAGATTGTTGAAGCTCAGCGACAGTGAGGTCAGTAGCCCCATGGAGGCCTTGCCGAAGGTGCGGTGGCGGGCGCGGCGGATGGGTACCTGGTCGTCGGGCAGGGGGTCGGAGTCGCTGATCACGGAGCCGTCGTGCAGCTCCACGATTCTGGTGGCGTACTGGTGGGCCAGTTCGGGGTTGTGGGTGACCATGACCACCAGCCGGTCCTGGGCCACCTCCTTGAGCAGGTCCATGATCTGGATGGAGGTCTCGGAATCCAGAGCTCCAGTGGGCTCGTCGGCCAGGAGGATGCGGGGGTTGTTGACCAGGGCCCTGGCGATGGCCACCCGCTGCATCTGCCCGCCCGAGAGCTGGTTGGGTCGCTTGTTCACGTGCTGGCCCAGCCCCACCTGCTCCAGGGCCTTCCTGGCCCGCTCCCGCCGCTCCTGCCGGTGTACGCCGGAGATGGTCAGGGCCAGCTCAACGTTAGACAGGATGCTCTGGTGGGGGATCAGGTTGTAACTCTGAAAGACGAAGCCCACGGTGTGGTTGCGGTAGGAGTCCCAGTCACGGTCCTTGTACTTTTTGGTGGAGGTGCCGTTGATGATTAGGTCGCCCTGGTCATAGCGGTCCAGCCCGCCGATGATGTTGAGGAGGGTGGTTTTGCCGGAGCCGGACGGGCCCAGGATGGCCACGAACTCGTTGTCACGCAGGTTGACGCTGACATCATTCAAGGCTTGCTGGACGAAGTCCCCTGTTTTGTATTGCTTGGAGATGTGTTCGATCTGCAGCACCGTCGTCCTCCGCTTTCTGCATTCTCAATGGCTCGATGGCATGGACTTATGGACTCTTGGAGTGCCAGCTTACGCCATGAGCATGGGTAAATGCCGATATGGCCTAGTCCACCGACTTAAGAGCCTCGAGCATGTCCACATGCTTGAGCTTGTTGTTGACCATCCAGCCCAGGCCGGCCGTGATGACGGTGATCATGACCAGGGGCACGACGAAGGCCACCCAGCTGATGGAGGGGTCAAAGAGGACGTTGTCCGGAGGGACGGTGGTGATGATGTAGTGGTGCAGCCAGGCCCCGAACCCGTACCCGGCCAGGACGCCGATAGCCGATAGGAGGATGGTCTCCCGGTAGATGTACATGGTCACCTCGCGGTCGTAGAAGCCCAGCACCTTGATGGTGCTCAGCTCGCGGATCCGCTCCTCCACGTTCAGGTTGGTCAGATTGTAGAGGATGACCAGGGCCAGCAGGGTGGCCACGATGATCAGCACTTGCATGATCATGTTCAGGGACGTGACCACGGTGTCAATCTGGCTCATCAGAGTCGTGTTTTGCACCACTCCCTGGATCCCGTCGATCCGCATGAAGGAGGCGGCCTGCCTTCTGGTATTCTCCGCGCTGGAGTCCTTGAAGGTGACCAGATGGGCGTTGGGCGAGAAGTCCTGGTGGAAGACGGTCCTGTAAGCCGATGGACTCATGAAGACGAAGTGCCCCAGGTACATCTCGCAGATGCCGTCCACCCGCATGGTTCTGTTCCTGCCACCTGAATCCTGCAGGGTGATTCTGTCGCCGGTCTTGGTCCCTGTCAGCTGAGCGATTCGCTCGGAGAGGATCACACCGTCGCCCTTGAGGTTCAGGGGCTTGTGCCCAGACCGGGTGTTTATGCGGATGAAGTCGTCCAGGTGCTCGGCGCTGGCCGGCGCGATCATGGTGATGGACTGCTTGTCGGCGTTGTGGCCGGCCGTCTTACTCATCTCCTCGTAGCGCACGTTCAGGGAACGGGTCACATCGGGCTTTTCCAGCCGTTTTTTGATGGATTGACGCTGGTCGGTGGTTGCCTGGCTGTTCTCGGCAGCAATCAGGTCGTAGCGAATGACTTGGCCGAATTGGTGCTCGTTGATGGCCGAGATGGACCCCTGCACACCGAACCCGGCCATCAGGAGAGCCACTGACCCGCAGACACCGAAGATGGTCATCAGCATCCGTTGCTTGTAACGGAAGATGTTCCGGGCGGTGACCTTGTGGGTGAAGTTGAGCCTGTTCCAGATCAGGGGGATGCGCTCCAGGAAGATTTTCGATCCGGCGCTGGGGGGCTTGGGCAGGAGGAGGGCCGACGGCTTCTCGCGCAGCTCCCGCCAGGCGCTCAGGAAGGCCGGAACCACGGCGCTCAGGAAGGCCAGCAGGCAGGCCAGGAGAGTTATGGGCAGGTGGAAGCCGTAGTGGATGGGCGGCATGTCGAAGGCATGGGCATAGGCCTGGTAGACGATCCAGGGTAGGAGGGTGTGGCCGGTGATGATACCCAGAAGCGCGCCCAGGGCGGAAGCCGCTCCGCCATAAACCAGGAACTTGGCCATGACATCCCGGTCCCTGTAGCCCAGGGCCTTGAGCGTTCCGGCGTTGATCCGCTCCTCGTCCACGAAACGCGTCATGGTGGTGAAGGTGACCAGGGCAGCAACCAAATACATAAAGTAGGGGAAGACCTTGGCCAGCGAGTCCACGATGAAGGAGACGGATGCGTAGACCTTGTAGCCCTCTGAGCCGGGCGCTTCACGGCGTGAGTCCAGGGCGTAGACCGGCTTTTCCAGACGGCTCAGCTGGTCGGCCGCCTGGTTCAGCTTCTTCTGGGAGTCGTCGATCTTCTTCTGGGCGTCCGGGCTCTCCCTGTTGAACTTATCCAGTTTGGTCTGGTATTCCGCGGTTTTCTGATCCAGGGTGGCCTGGGCCTGGTCAATCTGCCCCTGGGCCGAGGCGCGGCTGCTGGCCAGCTGTTGCCGGGCCTGGGCTATCTTGGCCTTGCCTTGACCCAGCTGAGCTGAGGCTTGGTCAAGCTGTGCCTTGCTCCGGGCCAGTTGGCGCTCGCCTTCTTCCACCTTGGCTCTTGCCTGGGTCAGCTCCCGACGCTTTGTGTCCAGGATCTGTTGGTTGGTCGCAACCTGTGCCATGCCGGGGGCGTACTGGTTGGTCATGAAGGCATCGCGGCCCGCCTTGGCCTTGGTCACCAGGGCATCGATTTGCGGTGATTGCCGGTTGAGTTCTGCCAGCTGCGCCTGAAACCCGGCCTTCTTGCAGTTGAGCTCCTCCTGCTGCTGGGGGGTCAGTCCGGGCTTGGCCAACTGGGCGTCGATGGCCTGAACGAGGCCGGTGACCTGCGCAATGCCCTGTCTGCATTGCTTCTGCGCTTCCTGGGCCTGGACCACAGTCTGGTCGGCCTGGGCCTTGCCACCCTCCAGCTGCTGGCGGGAACCATCAAGCTTGGCCTGTCCCTGGTTGATGGCCTGCTGTCCCTGATCGGCCTGCTGCCTGCCCTGGGCCACCTGGCTGGCGGAGGACTGGTACTGCTTCTGCTTCCGAGCCAGTTCGGCCGAGCTCAGGTCCACCTCCTGCTGTCCCTGGTCGATGGTCGCCTGGGCCTGTACAGTCTTGGCGGCCAGTTGGTTCCTGGCGGACTGGATGCTCTGGGCACCCTGATCCAGATCCTTCCTGGCCTGGTCCAGCTGCTGCCGGTTCCCTTCGAGTTCCTTTCTGGACTGGTCCACCTGGTCCTGCCCCTGGTCCAGCTTCTGCTTCAGGGGGGCCTTGATGGCGTTCAGTCTCGCTGTAGGGCGCCCTGACAGAATCCTGTTCAGATCGTCCTTGTGGGTCTGCAGGGCCTGAATGTACCGGTCGGAATAGTGGTCCCTGATCCGGTCCAGATCCTTGAAGGTCAGGCGGGCGATCATGTACTCGTCCGAGTCGAAGGCCTTTGGCGTGGTCACTGCGTAGGAGTCCAGGGATCCGGATCCGGCTGTGGAGGGACCCATGTTGACCTTGCTCAGGATTTCGGTTGACCTGACCGTGCCCACCACGTGCAGCTTGTGGTGCTTCAAGACCTTCCTGCCCAGCTGGTCAGCCTTTTCGTCCACCTGGATGCTGCTGCCGATGGGGTGGCTCTCACCCAGGGCCGTGTCGACCGCTATCTGGTCGGGTCTGGTCGGCATGGATCCATCGACCAGCTCATAGGTGGAGATCCGGTCGGGGGCGGAGTAGATGCGCAGGCTCTTGTCGGTGCCCTTGAGCACAACGTCTTTCAGATATCCGTATTCGATTCCCGAGTTGCCGGGGGCGGTGTCGATGGCATCCTGATCCTCCTGGTCGAGCCCGTAGCTGCTGATGACCATCAGGTCGGCCAGATGGTGGTCGGACAGGTAGGCGTTGCCGGCCTGTCGCATGTCCGGGCCGGTCACGCTCAGCCCGACCAGGGCGAAGGAGCCCAGCGCCACCAGGCAGACGATGGAGATGAACCGTCCCAGGGACTTGCGCAGGGAGATCCGGATGTCGTGCCAGAGCACCTTCCTGACGGGCCGCATCCTCACCACTCCACGTTTTCGATGTCTTCAGGGCTGTCATTGGTCTGCACGGCCTGGACCCGGGCGTCGTGCATGCGGATGACCCTGTCGGCGATGGGGGCGATGGCCGCGTTGTGGGTGACGATGACCACGGTGGCGCCATTCTTGCGGCACTGGTCCTGGAGGATGCGCAGCACCTGCTTGCCGGTCCGGTAGTCCAAGGCCCCGGTGGGTTCGTCACAGAGCAGGATCTTGGGGTTCTTGGCCACGGCCCGGGCGATGGCCACACGCTGCTGCTCGCCGCCGGAAAGCTGGGCGGGGAAGTTGTCGATCCGGTCGCCCAGGCCCACGTCGACCAGGGTCTGGACCGGATCGGCGGCATCGTCCACGATCTCCGAGGCCAGCTCCACGTTCTCCCTGGCGGTCAGGTTGGCCACCAGGTTATAGAACTGGAAGACGAAGCCCACGTCGTAGCGGCGGTAGGTGGTCAGCTGCCGGGCGTCGTAGCCGGCGATGTCCTTCCCGTCTACGATCACCTGGCCCTCGTTACAGGTGTCCATGCCGCCCAGAATGTTCAGCACGGTCGACTTGCCCGCTCCCGAGGCTCCGAGGATGACCACCAGCTCGCCCCTCTCGATAGAAAAGGTGACGGCATTGTTGGCCACGATGGTCGTCTCGCCGGTCACATACCGTTTCGTCTCTCCGATGACGTCGATATAGCCCATCATGCCCTCTCGTAACCCTGACCGTGCGGCGGGGCCGTCCGACGCGAGGGACGCCCCCTGATGCTCTTTTCCCCACTACTGTATACGTTCGCGGGGTCCGGAACACAGGAGAACCGCCTGCCGGGAGGCGTCATGTTCACCGACCTTGCAAGGGCTCGGAGGCTCAGAGGGCTTGCAGGAGGTTACCCAGTTTGCGGCTGTCCCTGACCGGCCTGCCCTGGCGGAAGGTGATGAACCGCTGGCAGGTCTGGGCCAGGAACTCCTGGTCGTGCGAGATGACGACCACCATGACCCCCAGGGAGCGCATGTAGCGGATCATTGCGGTCACCTGGTTCATGTGGAGCAGATCCAGACCGCTGGTGGGCTCGTCCAGAACCACCAGGCGCTTGCCCGACAGTATGGCGGCCGCAATGGCCACCCGTTGCTTCTCCCCGCCGGAGAGGGTGTTGGGGTGCCGGCCCAGGAGCCGATCCAGGTCCAGCTTTCGCGCCACCTCCTTGAAGAGGTCGGTCCGCCTGGCCCCAAGGAGCATCTCGCCCTCCACGGTCTCGCTGAAGAGCTGGTAGTTGACATCCTGGAAGACCATATAGGAGTCCTCGATGCGCTCCCTGCTGGTCTGCCTGGTCCCGTTCAGACTGATCTCCGATCTATCGCCAGGCTTGAGCAGTCCGGTCAGGATCGAGGCGAAGGTGCTCTTGCCGGCACCGTTGCGGCCGATGATGCCGGTGATGTCATCGCTGGACAGGGTCAGGTCGTCCACATCCAGTGCTGGAGGCTGGTCGTGATGGTAGGCATAGGTCAGGTTCCTGACCCGCAGCAGGTCGGGGGTCTTCTCGCTGATGACCCTGGCTGGGGCGCTCGCGTCCTGGCCCGCATCCAGGGTCAAGGCTCGTAGCCCCATGGCCTGACGACTCGGGCCATCCAGCTCCCTCATAGCGGCTGGAGTCAGATGCTCTGCCAGCCTGCCGTCCTTCATGACCAGGAAGTCGTCGGCCAGGCCGTCCAGGTAGTAGAGGCGGTGCTCGATCAGGACCATGGTCAGGCCCCGGTCCTTCAAGCGGCCCAGGATCTGCGCCAGGCCGGCCACTGCTTCGACGTCCAGGTTGCCGGAGGGCTCGTCCATGACCAGGATCTGCGGGTCCATCATGCAGGAGGATGCGATGGCAATCATCTGCTTCTCACCCCCGGACAGGGAGAAAATGTCCCGGTCCATAAGCGGGGCGATGCCGAAGAGGTCGGCCACCTGGTCTATACGCTCCCGGATGGCCTCCGGCTGGACCCCGGTGTTCTCCAGGGGGAAGGCCAGCTCGCTGCGGACATCGGTGGTGAAGAACTGCGTCTTGGGGTTCTGGAAGACCGACCCCACCTGCTCCGAAAGCCGGTAGATGGGCCGGGCCGTGGTGGGCTCGCCCCCGATCAGGCACTCTCCCTCCAGCTTGCCCTCGTAGAGTTCGGGAATCAGGCCGTTGATGACCCTGGACAGGGTGGTCTTGCCGCAACCGCTTGGCCCGGTGACCACGGTCAGCCGACCTTGGCCCATCCGGCAGGAGACCTCCTTGAGGGATGGCTGGCTGGCGCCTTCGTAGGTGAAGCTAAGCCTGGAACATTGCAACATAGGCTCCACATCCCATAAGGACCAGACCCAGGGCACACATGAGCGCATCCAGTCTGGTGAAGGCAATCCGTTGGATGGAGGTCTTGGGTCCGGGGTCGCCAATCCCCCTGGTCAGGGCAGCCGAGGTCAGGTCGGAGGCCACATTGGTGGCGTTGTTGAGCAGGGGGACGTAGATGTATTCCATGGTTCGCATCGGATGCCGGACCATGTCGCCGGTGGTGACCGCGATCCCCCTGAACTTCATGGCCCGTCTGATTTGGGCATAATCGTGCCTGACGGTCGGGAAGAAGCGGAAGAGGACGCTGACAGGGATGACCAGCCACTGGGGGGCATGAATCTTGCGCAGCAGGTAGACCAGCTCCGAGACCTTGGTGGTGCCCATCATGAAGGCCGCCACCAGCACCAGGGGGAGGATCCTGCCCACGCCGACGAAGAGGAAGAGCAGGTAATGCCCCGGCAGGTTCTCGGGAAAGACCATGGCCAGGGAGGCGCCCAAGGCGAAGACCAGACAGACCAGAAGCCAGGCCTGGCCCTTCCTCACTCTGCCCACGATGACCTGGAAGCTGCAGAAGTAGATGTTGATGGCCAGGACCAGCGGAGTGGGGAGGGTGACGAAAATCAGGGCGTTGGCGAAGATGACCAGCAGGAATCTGGTGTAGATGGAGATGGGCCTCATTGCTTGGCGGGTATCCGGTTGAAATGCCGGTCGACGATCCGGGCGCCTATCCATGCCCCGAGCAGGGCGCCGACCAGGGTGGCCAGGATGCAGACCAGGAAAGTGGCTCCGGTGATGGGTGCGAAGACCCCGTTGATGTACTCCTGGCTCTTGCCGCGGCGGACCAGGCTGGCCACATAGGCGTCCTTCATGAACCAGAGGGGTAGGACGGGGCCGGTGCAGCCGAAGGTGAGGATGACGTAGCTCAGGTAGCGGGCCAGGTTGGGGCGGCTCTCCCTGAGCGAGGACTGAACCAGATCGGCCAGCAGGCCGCAGAAGGCGTAGGGGATGAAGGAGAGGGCGAAGTGGCCGAAGACCAGCAGGAAGAGGCCCATGATGACGCCGACGATGGTGATGGCCCCGAACCTGGGCACGCGGCGGATCATCAGCATGTAGACCGGGCCGGAGACCAGCCCCACCACAGCGGGGATGAAGAGGGAGGACAGGCCGGGCATGACCAGGCCAGCCAGGAAGACGGTGATGAAGTTGCCCACCGCCATACTGACGAAGTAGAGGGCCGTGAAAATGCCGACGTTGACCAGGTCTTTTGTCTTCAGTGCTTTCATAAAGGATCGCTCCCATCCGGGTGGCGGTCGCTCGGCCCTAGGCCATATCCGCCGATTTCAGGTTGTGCCGTCAAGTTTAGGAGGGCCGGGAGGGAAAGTAAATGATAATTTTTTATGTCTCTTGCCAGTGCTTCACAATCAGGGTATTGCCTGGCGCGCAGAGATTTTGTTAGTGTCCACTGAGAGGGGCGTATCAGAAAGGCGGCACGGAGGACAGGCATGATCAGCAAGCGACTACTTCATCTACCGGGAGCCAGGATGGGCGCCAGCCTCCTGCTGGCCCTCCTGCAGACGATCGGCGCGTTGGCGGAGGTCCTCCTCCTGCCGGTGGCCATCGCGGCCGTGGGCCGTTCCCTTGGCCTGCCTGTCCCTCATGCCCTTGCCTGGGTGCCTAATCGGCCCGGGCCTCTGGCGGTCTTGATAGGCGGGCTGATCCTGGTTCGGTTCCTGACTCAGGCGATCGCCAGGTCCGTAAGCGCCCGGCTGGCCGATGGGATGGGCAAGGCGCTCTCCCAGGCCCTGTACCTATCCGTGTTTGACCCCAATAGGCAGGAGGACGACCTGGGTGTTCCAGCGCAGACCCTGGCCAGGCTTTCGACCGAGGGGGTCAAGTCGGTCGTCTCCTACTTCACAGCCTATATTCCGACCCTGGTCCAGACTGCCCTGATGCTGGTCGTGACCCTGGCCGTCCTCCTGCCTGTCAGCCCTTTGGCTGCGGGGATTGTCGTGATCGGCATGGTGGCTCTGCCCCTGGCCTCCAAGCCCACCATGGGCGAGAACATCAAGGTGCAGCTGGGCCAGCTGCGCAAGTATGACAAGGTCGGCGTCCACTTCGAGCATGCCCTGAGGGGACTCAACACCTTGAAGATCTTCGGGGCAGACCAGCGGCAGGCCGACGACCTGGCCGAGGAGTCCGAGGGATTCCGCCGGATAACCATGGGGGTCCTTGGCGGGCAGCTGCGCTCGCTGATCAAGGCCGACGTGGTCATCTACACCAGCCTCATTCTGGCGGTGGCAGCCACGGTCCTGATTGGGCAGGACGGGCCCTCTCGAGTGCTGTCCTGTTTGGTTGTCGCCCTGGCCGGGGTCCGGCTCTTTGCACCTGAGCGCCAGCTGGTCTACATGATGCATTCCGGCATGGTCGCCATCAAGCAGGGCAAGGCCATCGATGATATTCTGCAAGCGCGGCAGGGGAGCAACGGGGAGTCGGCGGCTGCAGGTGCGACTCTTGAATCAAGCAAGAAAGTGGCTTCGGAAGGTGCTTCGGCAACGATTCCGGAGGCATCCGCGGCAGTGGATTCAGAAGCAAGTCTTGAAGCATCAGAGGGAGTAGTTCGGGAGTCCAACTCGGGATCTGCTTCGAAGTCTGCTTTGCAACCTACATCGGAACCTGCATCGGAATCCGATTTGGAACCAGCTTCGGTTGTTGTCCGAATTCCTGTATCGGGATCCGCTTCCAACCTTGCATTGGATACTGTCCAAATTTCTCCATCGGGTTCTGCCGGCGCAAGGAGGCAGAAAATTGATTCGGCGCAATCGGGCTCGGAGCAGGCAGATCAGGCAGAAATGTCTGACGACGATTCGTTGGGCATTCGCGCTCGCGATTTGACCTACACCTATCCTGACGGCTTCCAGGCCCTGACTGATCTGAACTTCGACCTGCCTTCTAAGGGGCATGTGGGTCTGGTCGGCGCTTCGGGTTCTGGCAAGAGCACCTTGGCGGGCCTGCTGTCCGGGCGCTTACAGGGATATGCCGGAGAGCTGACCATTGGCGGTCGCCAGATCAGCGATCTGTCGCGCCAGGACCTGGTCGGTCTGCAGACCGTGGTTCGGGGAACCGACCACCTCTTCACCGGGACCATCAGATCGAATCTCGATCCGGCCGGACTGGGCTACTCGGATTGGGAGCTGCTGGATGCACTGGACCGGGTCGATCTGACCGGTCTGGTCCAAAGCAAGGGCGGACTGGACGCTCACATCGATCCTGAGGGAGGCAACCTCTCTGGTGGACAGCGCCAGCGCCTATCCATTGCCCGCGGGCTTCTGAGGCGTTCTCCCGTCTATATCTTCGATGAGGCCACCAGCGCCGTGGACCGCGAACATGACGCTACACTGGCAGCCCTGATGGATGCGCTGGGCAAGGAGTCCCTGGTTCTGACCATCACCCACCGCCTGGCTGGGGTCCGCAATGCCGATTCCATCCTCTTCCTGCAGGAGGGCCGTCTGGTGGAGTGCGGCGGCTTCCGTGAATTGATGGATGCTGGGGGCGGATTTGCCGCCCAGTGGAAGGAGCAGGCCCAGTATGAGGACGGGGAGTGAAGACATGCAGCAGACGACGAGCAACCTGACGATGATGCGTCGCATGGCCCGGCTGATGAAGCCCCTGGCTGGTACGGAGGGCAAGGCCATCCTCTGCGGTAGCTTGGGCCATCTTTTCGCGGTCTGGAGCATGATGGCTGCCGCTGCGGCCCTGATTGGTCTGGTCACGGACTGGCCGCCGCTGAGTGGCCAGTGGGTCGTCTGGGCCCTGGTGGCGGTTCTGACTGCTCTCGGTCGGGGGGTCATGGCCTATGGGGAGCAGTACTACAACCATGAGATGGCCTTCAGTATGCTCCGTGACATCCGCACGACGGTCTTCGACAAGATGCGGTCCCTGGCCCCGGCCGGCCTGCGGGACCAAGCACGCGGAGACATGGTGACAGTGATCACCAACGACATCGAGCTGCTGGAGATCTTCTACGCTCACACGCTTTCGCCCATCGCCATCGCCCTAGTGACCTCCTTGGCCAACCTGGCTCTGCTCACTTGGCTCTCGCCATGGATGGGTTTGGCCGCCCTGGTCTCCTACCTGATCGTCGGTCTGCTCATACCCATCCTGAGCGCAAGGCCCACCTTCAAGGTAGCCATGAAGGAGCGGACGGCCCAAGCCAATTTGCACTCTCTGCTTCTGGAGACCCTTCAGGGCCGCGCAGAGCTGGCGGGGCTGGGCGCTCTGGCGAATACCCGTCGCCGGGTAGGAGCCGCCACGGACCAGATGCTGGATGCCAGGGGATGCACATCTGGGCGGACCATCGCCAACGATCTGGTCACCAACGTGGTCACTCTGATCTGCGCTGGAGTCTTCACATTGATGGCCTGCCACCTAGGTTCGGCAGGGTTGGTGAATCCTGCACGGGGAATGATCGGACTGGTCGGCTTCCTTTCCTCCTTCGCTCCCTTGATACCTGTAGCTCGGCTAGGCGCTGGCCTGCAGCCCACTCTGGCTGCTGCCCGACGGGTTTTCTCGCTTTTGGACAAGAAGCCGCCTGTACGTGAGGTGGAATCCGGTCATGGGAATCCCCTGACGGAGTTCACTGGAGAGGAGGCCAAGGCGGTTTCCTTCTCTTACGCTGGCAAGACTGACACGGGCAAGACTGACTCGGGTGAACATGGCGGTCGAATTGCGGTTTTGGATAAGCTGGATCTTTCCATCAAACCTGGCGAGTTGATCGGCATCCAGGGGGCCAATGGAGTCGGCAAGTCCACCTTGATCGACTTGCTGATGCGGTTCCAGGAGCGCAGCGGCGGGGACCTGACCGTCTCCGGTCTACCTATCGAAACCATCCGCACCGCCGACCTGCGCGCCCAGCAGACTCTGGTGAGCCAGGACACCTACATATTCAGTCTCACTCTGGCGGATAACATCGCTCTGGCCAGGCCCGATACCTGCAGGGCGGATATTGAGCAGGCAGCTCACGACGCGTGCCTGGATGATTTGATTGACCAGCTGCCCGATGGCTTGGATCATCTACTTGCCGACAACGGCTCCGATCTGTCCGAGGGGCAGCGGCAGCGGATAGCATTGGCTCGCGCCTTCCTGAGCTCGGCCCCCTTCATGCTCCTGGACGAGCCCACCAGCAACATGGATGCTCTCTTGGAGGGCCGGGTTCTGGCCAGGCTGATTGAGCGGAAGGATGACCGTACCTGTCTGATTGTTTCTCATCGTCCTTCGGTCTTTGCCCGGGTTGACCGGTTGCTGACGCTACAGAATGGCAGACTGCTAGTTTCTGCCTAATTATTTTTTGGATGACATGCTGACTAATTACAATGTTGACTAGAATCTTTGTATATATACAAATCTGTGTCAGCAATAAATATGTAAAAGACAAGAGAACACACTTGAGAGTTCCTTATCGCCGAACCTGAAACGAGATTACTCACTAGAGACAAATCAGAGGACATTAGTTCGAAGGGGCAAGTGCGCATTCTTGTACTGGAATGACGATACGGATCTGAAACAGGACCTTATCCGAAGATTTAGCAAGCACGAAAGGATAGGAAAGTTCGCTGATGGCTCCTATACTGATTTGGGCCGGACAGATGAACAATCAAGACTGGCTCAGTGTCATTTGACAAGATTTCAGTTTAGTGCACGAACGTGCCAAGATAAAATGCCGTTACGTTGTTCTGGCTTTCTGCACGGCTTTCTTTGGGTGAGAGGAGAGATCGTGGCGTCAATAATTTCGATAGACCAGATTTTCTTTAAATAAGCTAGGTGTAGAGTGTTTGTTATTTACATTGCCTACTAATTCGAATTGGGTCTGCGTGAGCATTCGGAGATTCTCGGAAAGCTGGACATGGGGGGCAGTTTTAATAGACTGAGGTATGACCGTAGTCATTGCGGTGCGAGCCGTCCAGGTTGAGCTTGAGCCCAAAGGAATATGTGTTGGCAAAGGCGTTAGCACATCGTACTTCCGTAATTAATGCTTCTATATTAGATGCTTAATTGCCTTATTCACTTTCCATAAGTATAGGTGCTCTATTTCTATTCACTTATCCTTATGTTGAATACTGTGTAATAATAGATATTGCTGGAGAGCGGTAAAACTCTCGAAAATGAGGTTCGGCTATAAATATACTTGCAAAAAGATATACGGATTTCTCTTACACAAAGAGCCTTTGGGTATGAATTTTCAGTTCAACAATTAGATAATTCACGTGTATTGAGCAATAGTGTTATCAAAGAGGAAGAACTTTGAGGGATCGCTGATGGTTTTGCGAATAGACAGAATTGATACAAAAGAGCAGGCGCAGATCTTTGCCGAGAGGTTGGTATCTTCATCGCAAATATATTTTCTTGATGGAGCATGGGGTAGCGGTAAGAGTGAATATCTGAAAAATGTAGAGTCATATTTGCCTAAACAATTCAAATTCGTTCAATTGACGTTATGGAAGCCTAGCAGTAAGGCTACATTGGCCAAAAAGCTGTTTGCTGTTACTAATCCTTACCTGTCATTTTTGGGCACTTTTTTGGGGTGGGTTTTGATATCCATTATGGTATTTGGCAGTATCGTATTGACCTATGAAAGTGTTATGCCGACTAGTAATACTCGAGATATCCCTCTGCTCATTACCGCAATAGCTGTCATAGTGACCACATTATATGGGTTCTTGAAAAGAAAATGGTTGGACGTAGATTGTATAAGGATGGTTATGTCCTCGTGGACTTTAAGATCTAAGAGACACCATAAAATACTTGTTGTGGACGATTTCGACCGTCTTGATGAAAATCTTCAAAGAGAGTTATATATACTTTTCAACTCTGTTAGGGCGGTACCTTCTGGTTTGCTTAACGCATTTCAGGAACCCGCACGGGTAGTGTTCGTGGGTGACTTGCGGAAGTTAAAAAATACTGAAGATAATTATTTGGGCAAAATAATAGATCAAAAGGTTGCGCTTCCCTTCCGGCTCCAATCCAACAGTGTTGCACACTACATGGCTATTAAATTGACAAATGAACTGGGCTGTGACTGTTCAATGATTAAAGGATTGTTCACTGAAGAGAAGCGTACATTACGTGACGCAAATCAGTTCCTTGCTTATGTAGAACAAGAAGTAATGGAGGAGCGAAAAGCAGGAAAAGTCCAATTAGATCAAGAGCTATTTGTTATATATCTCTATGTGTTTCATCCAGACAAATATCGCATGTTATTAGATGGCTGGTTGCCAGAGTCAAAAGGAAGTAAAGAAGTAGTTTCTCCAACCAACAGAAAAGTTGAAGATAAGAAGCATGACACGACTCTGGTTACGGAACTGATGCAAGCGATGTTTCAGCCTAGATCGTCAAATCCCCCTGATTTTCAGAAAAACAAGTCGGCTTATTTTGTCAACGAGCTAGCTACTAATCACTCGCTTTTTGAATTAAGAGAAATCATTGATTCGGATTCAGAAACTCTTGTTAGATTGCTTAGCGCTAATGAAGCTTCTAAAGATGCTTGGTATGAAGAGTTTTGTTACTTTATCGAAAACATGGTAGCAGAAGAATATGAGACGGTTCAACAGGTGCTAGAGCAATCTGCGATGTTGATCATGAGATCTGAAGTGAGGCATCAACCAAATTCTCTTATTCGTCTTATTTTCAGAAGGCGCTGCGATGCAATCATTGGAAAGAATAGAGATATTCATGATAAAGATCTCATAATAAAATATAATGAGATTTTCGCTAGTGCTGGGGTTATAAATCCCACTGAATGCATGTTTTATTACAGAACGTGTTTGGACTTATACGGTAGGTGGGAATACGAAGGAGGGTATATATCCCGTTCGGTACCATCTATTAATAATAAAAATGTTATGGAATATTTTAGTGATACTGCGAGGACGGTGGAGGCGAATCTAAATTTTGGTAAAAACGATTATGATGCAGAGGCCCTGATTGTGCAATTGGGATATAGCTATTATCTTGACGGACCAATCGATCCACATGTGAATCCTGATTTCCGATCAAAAGTCGGATCAATTGAAAAGCTAAAGCCGTCTGAATATCAAGCATTTTGGAAGACGTACAATATCCAACCTTGGGAAAACGATAGGACTGTTTTAACTGGTAGTAAAGCTTTGGATTTCGACTATAGAGGTCAAAAATATAGCGTCAACGTATTGAATCGCCTAACTCGCGGGTCTAATCAAGGTTAATATTCAGCTTCATTCGTCAGATCATACCATTGCTGAATTTGGCTAATAGTAGTATTCCAAGAGGTACTGAAGAAATATGCCTGATGACTGTGAATTGTGAGTATGTGGGTATTGAATGATAGGGAACAATTGGTAAAAGCATCTAATTCTGTTGTCATTAGTCGTAACCACTCAAAGTAGAGCAATGGCTCAATTTGGTAGTTTATCAAGATGTATCTGAAGCTATTGGTTGTAAAGCTCAGAGATATGCTCTGGCAGCAAAACGGTCAATTTGTTATTAAGCGTCTGAGTAACCTCAAGAATGTTTGGAATTTGAGCTGGTTCGGAATTGTCATGAATTCGGTTCCTTGCGATTGTTTGCCGGTAGCTAGAGCTTGAAAGTCCAGTGTCAGCAGTGACTCTTTGCTAGAAGAGTAGAGTTTTTGGTAATACGCTCTTTGGCATTATTGATGTCTAGGTCTAAGACACCTCCTCTCTCCCCCCCCCCCCCTCCCCCCAGCCGGAGGAGCTTTATCTTTACGCTTATGCGATTAGAGAGTGTTGTTTGTCTCATCATTTATACACGACGTAATGAAATTAACTTATTATTTGACACAACCCTAGTTATACTTCTGTCGGAAGAATTTCTTCCGATCCAATACTATAAATATATAGGAAACGCAGAGGAACATTAAAGAGAAAACTTAAAAACGGAGCAGTTCAAGGTGTAGATTTATAACTTGACAGCTCGCACTAAAAGACACAATTATTTGTGGAGACTATAAGGCGGTATTGTCATGTGACTTCAGCGTACGATCGAACTCTTGCCTACTATCGTAATGGTTATAGGGTCAAAGACCCCTCTGGCAGCCAAGAATGACGAGGTTAGTAAAATGAATTAGGTTTTGGCCGATTATTGAAATGCTCTCGAATGGGAATGTAACTAAAACGTGGATGTATGAAAGAGGCATAAATAGCGCAAAAAGATAACTAGTTTATTGGTGCCTTTAGAGTTTTAAAGTTTGACTATAGTATCATTTTTCCTTCTCTCTCATTTAGAAATAGCAAGCTACACGAAATCTTGTCATGTGCTATTGCTTAAAGATGCGTTAAAGATACAGTTGCATAAACAGGACCGAATTCATAGGCTCGTGACATGGTTGTCAAGATGACGGTATTTGAAGCCTAGCAACCGTTAACGCATGAATCGAGTCCTCCTCCTGGCTCCTATGGAGTCAACGAGATGATTTCACCACTGCTATCTTCGTAGTTCTAAGGGATTCTTGAGCATACGACTGGGATTGTGCGGACACCAGCAGGATCATGAGCTGATGAGGCAATTAGCGATCCTCTCGTTCTGTTCTATAAGATTAAGGGCTCCCATGTTTTCCACCACAAAACGAGATTACGTCAAGAAAAATGTGCGTAAAACCAGCTTTTTCACAGGATTTGGTTGTTGTGTAAATTGATTCATTCCATTTAAGAATAAGTTATGATTTTTCTGCTTGTTGGTCATAAACACATAAAATACTTTTCAGGCGTGATTATTGTTAATCTGTTTTTGGGGATGCCATTATCCTCGGCTCTTGAGCGCATTTCGTTATTTCGCCTAGTGTCTTCTTTTAAGCTTGTACTGCCATGATAAGTAATAGTCCATTTCGCTTGTGGATATACTTGTGCTATTTTTCTTATATACGGTGTGTCGGCTTCCCCTAATGAGTGACCGATAACAATAATCTCGTCGACTGGTTGTTTATTTATATTAGTTAGGAAAGATTCGAGGGCTTCAAAACCGGCATCGAGATTTTTTTCAGTTATAGAAATGATTGATTTACCTATACTTTCAGCAGCTTTGTTTATTTGATCATCTACTGTTTTTTGGAAGACATAGGGATTTATGTCATAAGGGGCGTATTCTTCACTTTCTTTATCTATAAGACCCCTTACTTTGGTGCTAGGACCATGACCGACGATTATTTCACCTGAAGCGGTGGAACCGTGAATATGACAAACTCGATCTGCTTTCACTGCATATTTCTTTTCAAGTGTCATTGTATAGTTGAAAGTTATAAATAGATCATCGTGCGATGGCCAATTCGGAACAGTACAGAAATCTTCATCAAGGTCGATGTTGCTAATCCATTCTTTTATATGTTCAGAAAGAGCTCCGTATTCATTAATATCTACATTTAAGACATTCTCTAACAAAAGATTATCGGGTTCAATTGGACCTACATCATCCGGGTTGCTTGAGCTAACTACCTCACGGTAAGCACTTTTAAATTTCCCAATTATCTCTTCGACATTTGGTCTGCCGAGGTTGCTCTCCAAATCTGCCCAGGGATGTTCAAGGTCATCTGGACTTTCAAACATGTCTGAATGCCATAATTGACCAGAAGGGGAAGTTATAAAATTTTCCCAACTGGTATTTAAACCATGGAGAATATCAAAGCCGTTACCAATGATATAAAGACGTCCCATTACTATCTCCATCTCTATTTCCTCTACCATTTTGCTGTTTATTAATTCAAAATGGTAATGTGCTTGGAGTGAATAACGGAATCAGTCGTGTGTATATAATTTTATTTTGTATAGTAAAATGTTGGCTCTGATGGGCTTGATAATCTTGGTGGCATACGGGAGACCCATACAATAAGCAATTAATGTGGTTACTGAGCAACAAATGATTCCTCAATAAAACTCATTGATGACCCAGAATCACGTAAACAGGAATAAATGTTTCTAAGTTTCGAAGTAACCGAAAATACATGGGATCACGTTATGCGTCTAGGCTCAGTGAACTGATGGGATACCCAGCCAATATTGTCTTGGCACTGCAGATGATGGTACTTGGATGACATTTAATTGATGCGTTAGGTATATCAAAATTGAATCATAGCAGGTAGGTCATGGAAGGCTGATTTGGAAACATAGAGATGGGCATGCCGTTACAAGAATGCAGTCGGGCGCATTAATCGACATGAGCACCAAAAAGCTCGACTACGTAATATGACAGATACAGAGGTCTGAAGTCACGCAGCAGCTAAACGAGACGCGTTTCACTTATGTTCAAAAATATAAAGAGAGCTACGGGAATCTGAGCCTAAAATAGAACGTGCATGAGCCAATCAGTAAAGGCTATACTTAAAGGACAAGGCCATTGAATGCACATGGTGGGAGGATAATAGAATAGATTTGCCGCAAGAACCAGCAGATTCATGATATGAAGTAGTCAATAAGAGATGAGTCTGTAACTGATAAATAGCTATAAATAATCTTAAAAACCTACCTGTGGAGCTAGCCGGATTCGAACCGGCGACCCTCTGCTTGCAAAGCAGATGCGCTACCAGCTGCGCCATAGCCCCGTAAATGTGTAAAGAACTTCAACCGCACAAGAATGCGTGGGCCTGGGAGGACTTGAACCTCCGACCTCATCCTTATCAGGGATGCGCTCTAACCAGCTGAGCTACAGGCCCATGCCGTGTGACCGAAGAATCACACAAGTGGATAGCTTACCATAGTGTCTCCTCAAGTCAATCTCGGCGGCGTCGCGTCGCGTCTTGGCGGAAGAATGGGGGTCATGAGGCGGAAACGGCGTGCGGAACTAGTCCGGTCGGAGCAACTGGAAATCGGTGGTGAGACGGTTCTGGTCATCAGGAAGCGGATCGCCAACGTCTATCTGCGGGTCAAGCCGCCTGACGGCCATCTGGAAGTGGCGGCGCCTCTAAAGCTGGGCGATGACCAGATTCGTGCCTTTATCGACGGCAAGCGCCGCTGGATCGCAACCACTCGAGAACGTCTAGCCCGCTCACGCGATGTATACGCCCAGCCTGGAGCTGATGGTCTGCTGTCGCCAGACCGATCCGAGGCCGAAGCAAAGAGGATTCTCCGTGAGAGGTTGCCCATCCTTCTGGATCGCTGGGTCCCTGTGGTAGGCCGTCGGCCTGAGCGCATCAGTCTGCGGAAGATGAAAACCCGCTGGGGCTCCTGCACTCCCGCCACTGGCCGTATCCGGCTTAATACCGACCTTGCTTGGCTGGATTCTGACCTGTTGGAGTATGTGTTGGTTCACGAGCTGACCCACCTCTACGAGCACGGTCACGGTCCCGGCTTCCGCGCGCGGATGGATCGTTATATGCCCGACTGGGCTGAGCGCCGTCGTCGGCTCAACCGCTATTTAGCTCTGTGACCTCCGAAGCTTCGACATCTGAAGTCATGATTTCCAGAGTCATGATTTCGGGAGCTGTGAACTCGGCGTGATTTCTAAACTTGCGCACTGCGAGCCAGTAAATTATGAACCCACAGCATCATTCGTACTGATGAGTTCCGAATCGAACCCCCCCCCCCCGCTAGGCCATCTCGTACGAACCCGATTGGTTTTTGACGCATCCTTTCGATCCTGATCTAACCTGACTATGCGGCCTGATTCAGCCCGATCTGACTTTGATTTATTTTGACTCAACTAATCTGCCTTTGATTCGTTCCGACCCTGCTCAAGGCTGGTTTAATGCGCCACATTTGTCATCGAAGACCGAAGAGAGACTGCCGCAGCCCATGATGGTGCGCTAGCGTTAAAGAAGAAGGGCGATCCTGCAGCAGCTAGGCAGGCTCCCTGCGAACCGGAGGCAAGCGTGGAGTCAATCCGGGGGAATAGATCATAAAGGAGCGGATGAGATGACGGAATCCAAGAAGACAATCAAGCGTGCCGTGGTGACCGGCGCCTCCAGCGGTATCGGCCAGGCCAGTGCTCGGGCCTTGGTGGACAAGGGCTGGAAGGTGGTCGGCCTGGCCCGGCGCGAGGACAATCTCAAGGCTTTGGCCGACCAGCTGGGTCAGAACTTCACCTATGAAGTCTGCGATGTGACCGACGAGGATTCCACACAGACGGCCGTCGATGCCGTGCTCAAGGGCGGGCCGGTCAAGGCTCTGGTCAACTGCGCCGGTGCAGCCTTCGGCAAGGACCCGGTGGCTACCTCTAGCTTGGACGACTGGCGCGGCATGTACGAGCTGAACGTCATCGGCACCCTGCGGGTCATCCAGAAGCTGCTCCCGGCCCTGAAAGAGTCGGAGGGCACGGTCCTGGTCATCTCCTCCACTGCAGGCATCGAGCCTTACGAGGGTGGCGGCGGATACTGCGCTTCCAAGGCGGCGGAACGGGTCATGGCCCGTATTCTGCGGCTGGAACTGATTGGCGAGCCAGTGCGCGTGGTCGACATCGCTCCGGGGCTGGTCCACACCGATGAGTTCTCCCTGAAGCGGTTCGGCGGCGATAGTGACCGGGCCGACGCGGTCTACGCCGGGGTGCCTGACCCGCTGACCGCCGACGACATCGCCGGATGCGTCACCTGGGCCCTGGAGCAGCCCGACACTGTGGACATCGACCAAATCGTGGTCCGCCCCCGCGCTGAGGGCTCCTACACCAAGCTCTACCGTCGCAGCTAAGCCTGATAAGGGACCGATTCTGTCAAAACTGATTCTGTCAAAACCGAGTTTGGCAGGCTGATTCTGGCAGGAACCGGGTCTGGCAGAGGTTGAGTCTTGGCGGTTAAGCCTATGTGTGCCTGGCAGAACGTAGTCGACCGGGGATGGTGCCGACAGCCACGATGAGCACGGACAGGACCGATCCTGCCAGCACGCCCAGTAGGGCTGACTCCAGATGCGGGGAACCAGCGAAGGCCAAGTTGGCGATCAGGAAGGACATGGTGAAGCCGATTCCGCAGAGCTGGCAGAGGCCAATCATGTTTCCGGTCGTGGAGCCGGCAGGCCGCTGCAGCCCCAGACGACTTGCCAGGATCACCATGGTCATGATTCCCAAGGGTTTGCCCAAGGCCAGACCCAGCGTGGCCCCCCAAAAGACCCGGTCCGTCAGCAGTCCGGGTCCCAGCTGATCCAGGGAGATGGACAGCGAAAAGAAGGCGAAAAGGGGCAGGACCACCAGGGCGCTCAAAGGGGTCAGGAAGTGGTCCAGCCGTTCAGCCGGTGATAGCGTCGGGTTGCGGTTTGGCTCAATCTCAGTTGGTTCAAACCCAGCTGGTTTGGTATTGGCTTGACTGGTCACTGGTGGATGGGTCTCGGTCGGCTCGGTACCGGATGGTTTTGTATCGGTTGGCCTATGCTCGGTTGGCTCAGTTACGTTCGGCGCGGTACTGGCCGAAGGCTCTTCCGCTTCTGTTGCTTCCGCTTCGGCCGCATTCGGCCTGGCAACAGGGGTCAATAGGCCCATCGCCACTCCCGCCAGCACCGGGTGGATTCCAGCCTTGAAGAGGCTGTACCAGGCCAGCAGACCGCCTGCGAGAGCGCCCAACAAGCAGAGAAATACCAAGGGTCGCCAGAGCGGGCAGAAGCGGTTCGCCGCTCGGACCAGCAGGGCCCAGACCACAAGGCCGGCCAGGCTGACAAGTAGCCAACTCGGTTGTCCCAAACTGGAGTAGCCCAAGGCGATCAGCAGGACGCCGACCAGGTCGTCGAAGATGGCCAGGGTCATCAAAAAGGCCTGCAGGGCGGGTCCGGCTTTGGGCAGGAGCAGTTGCAGAGCCGCCAGGGAGAAGGCTACATCGGTGGCCGTTGGGACAGCCCAGCCACGCAATCCGGCGGGGGAGCCCAGGTTGAACAGGCAGTAGATCAGGATCGGAACGGCCACACCGCCCAAAGCGGCCAGCATGGGCAGCAGGACCTGCTTGTGGTCGCGCAGAGTGCCCGTGGCAGCCTCCTGGCGCAGGTCAAGACCCATGGTCAGGAAGAATATGGTCAGCAGCCCGTCCTGTATCCAGTCCCTGAGAGACAGGTTCAGTCCACCGGGCAGGTCCAGAGGAATCCAAGCGGCAAGAGCCTTCAGCCCCGGCCCGGTCTCTGGCAGATTGGCCAGGATCAGCCCAGCCAAGGCACAGGCCATCATAAATAGCCCGGTGATCCGGTCGTTTTCAGCCAACGACGACAGGGCGGTGAAGAAGTTTGAAAGATGGAGTCGTTTGTGCCGGTCCTTGTCAGATCCGCCCTGCCCATGCTGAGGATTTGATGGTTGGGCATTCGATGGCCTGGAATCCGACGGTCCGGAATTCAGTTGGGTGTCTGAGGGTTGGGGGCCCGACTGCCTTGGATTGAAAAGTTTAAGATTCTGCTGCGAATTCGAATCGTCGCAATCCTGACGATGCGAATTGACTTGGAATGTTGGGAATGTAGGCGTGGGCGGCATGATACTCCTGGTCGGGCGGGTAGGGTTCGGTCTTCCATGGCCGACCAGTCTTCCCGGCGTGAGGCAGCGCCCGGCTGTCTCCCAAGTGCCAATTCTATCCTGAGTTCCTGCAGTCTATCTCGGTCAGAGAAAATGCCGGCGGCCCCGCACCTTCACGATGCAGGGCCACCGGCATACCGCCTATCGAGGGCGGCGATGAGTTCTCAGAACTCAGTAACTCAGTAACTCAGAACAGGTGGCTGCGCATGAACCACTGGAAGTGCTCCAGCTCCTGCACGTGGTCCTGCAGAATGTTGGAGCTGACGATGTCCAGGTCGTCCAGCTCCTTGATGGCCTCGCGGTCGCGCTTGATGAAGGTGGTGTAGTAGGTATCCAGGGCCTTCAGGTAGTCCAGAGCATCCTGGCGGCCGGTCATGGTGATGCCATCCCAGTCGCGGTTCTTCATGATGTCGTCGGGCCGTCCGGCGGGGGAGCCGCCCAAGGTGGCGATGCGCTCTGCGGTCTCGTCGGCCATGTTCAGCACCGAATCGACCTCGGGGTCCATCATCTCGTGAATGCCGATGAATTCCTTGCCCTTCATGTTCCAATGGGCGTGCTTGAGGATCAGGGCAGTCTCCTGTTCCTGGCTCAGACGGCTCTGCAGGATGGCGATGACCTTCTCGCTGGTCGCTTCGTCGAGTCCCGGTACGGTAAAGTTCAATGCCATAATCGCTCCTTAAATATGAAATTATGCCTGCGGTCGGGTCAGCCCGACCTTGTATCTCCAGACTAGAGGAAAAAGCAAGGAAACGCTTGGATTTTGCGGGAATCAACCAGTGAAATCATTCACGGACCATCGGCTACGCTGATAGTCATTTTTCCTTGACTGGCGTGAGGGCGGTCACCGGCTGACTGCTAGCCAAGCACTGGCTAGAGGATAGCTGGATTCGGTTAGACGATAGCTAGGCTCTGGTCGCAGTATCGTCTCGGCCCGCCTTGGATTGTCGTCTTCCTTCTTAGCTTCGACCAACCTCGGTCAGGTTAGAGCCGGCAAAGCTATCCTCGGTCAAGTCAGTCTCGCTCAGATTAGATCTGGTCCGGTTATCCTCAGTCCGCTCCTGCTTCGGAATTCGACCTGTCTTCACCCTTGCCATCCGCGTCGGCCTCGTCATCATCGGCGACCTGGTCCTCGTCCTGCCGCCGCCTGACCTCGATGGTCTCGATGCGCCGACCATCCACCTTGGTCACCACCATGTCATACCCGTCGTCGGAGTGGATTACGTCGCCCACCTGCCCCATGCGCCCGGTCTGGGCCAGGAAGTAGCCGGCCAGGGTCTCGTAGGGGCCATCCTCCAGCTCGATTCCGGTCAGGTCGGCGAAGTCCTCGATGGTCATGCCGCCGTCGACCGTGGCGACTCCGTTGACGAAGGCGGTTGCCTGGGGATGGGCCGGGTTCTGCTCCTCGGGCAGGTCGTACTCGTCGCGGATATCGCCCACCAGCTCCTCGGTCATGTCTTCCAGGGTGACGATGCCGTCGGTGCCACCGTACTCGTCGATGACCACGGCCAGGTGGATGCCCTTCTTGCGCAGCTTCTCCAGGCTGGGCAGGAGCTTGGAGGTGCCGGGCAGGGCGATGCCGGGCCGGGTCACGTCGGCCACGGTCTTGGCATGGGGATTGCGCACGTCCATCAGATCGCGAACGTGGACGAAGCCCAGCACGTCGTCAAAGTCGCGTCCTGTCACCGGGTAGCGCGAGTAGGGCTCGTCGTGCACGAATTCGACCGCATCCTGCAGCGGCATGTCCCCGGCGATGAAGACCACATCGGCCCGGGGGCGCATGACCTCGGCCACACTGGTCTCTGAGGCATCGAAGACGTCGCCCAGGATCATCCGCTCGTCCTTGCTCAGGTTGGTGTTGGAGGAGACCAGCATTCGCAGCTCGTCGTCGCTGACCTCGGTGTCGGTCTGCTGAGGGTCGAAGCCCAGGATGCGCACGATGAGGTCGGTGTTCTTGCCGATCAGCCAGATCAGCGGTCTGCACAGGGTGGTGAAGACATCGATGGCCGGAACGACGGCCCTGGCGATGGCCTCGGTGCGCTGCATGGCGATCCGCTTGGGCACCAGCTCGGAGATGACGATGGAGCAGTAGGAGATGATCAGGGTCAGGATCACCGTGGTCAGGGTGCCGGCCAGACCCTCGTGCACGCCCCACCCGGTCAGGACGGGCACCACGTAGGGGGTAATGGATGATGCGCCGAAGGAGGCCGACAGGAAGCCCGTCAGCGTCACGCCGATCTGCACGGCGGAAAGAAAGGTGTTGGGGTCGCGGGCGATGCGGGCCACCCGGGCGCCGCGCGCGTCCTGTTGCTCCATCTGCTCCAGCTGCGAGCCTCGCAGGGAGACCAGCGCCAGTTCAGTCCCCGAGAAGACGGATCCGAGCAGGAGAAAGAAGAGAATGAGCAGGATGTTCAGCCATAATGCCATGCCTCTAATGCTAGGGTATGGGCGCCCCATGTGCCCTATGTCACACCCCAGCGGCGAACCTCCGTCTTCCCCATGCAGCGCTTCCTGACTAGCATGAAATACGGAGACAGGTTCGGCTTCAGGCCGACGTTCCCAATGCTCCCGAAAGGATTTTTTCATGTCACAGCTTCAGCACGAATTGACTGAGTTCACCACGCAGGCCTACCAGGATAACAAGACCTTCCCGGTCTCCAAGAAGGATCTGCTGGGCCACTGGTCCCTGCTCTTCTTCTACCCTGCGGACTTCAGCTTCGTCTGCCCAACCGAGCTGGAGGATCTGGCCAGCAAGTACGAGGACTTCAAGAAGATTGGCTGCGAGATCTACTCCGTCTCCTGCGACACCGAGTTCGTCCACAAGGCCTGGCACGAGGCCAACGAGAAGATCGCCAAGGTCCAGTACCCCATGCTGGCCGATCCGACCGCAACCCTGGCCAAGGACCTGCAGACCTACAACGAGGCCGAGGGCAAGGCCGAGCGCGGCGACTTCATTCTGACTCCTGAGGGCAAGGTCGTGGCCTACGAGGTCATCTCCTCCAACGTGGGCCGCAACGCCGACGAGCTGCTGCGCCGCGTCCAGGCCTCCCAGTTCGTCTATGAGCACGGCGATCAGGTCTGCCCTGCCAAGTGGGAGCCCGGTGAGGACACCATCGAGCCCAGCCTGGATCTGGTCGGCCAGCTCTGATCCGCAGCTGCCAACATCGGGAACTCGCCGATCGGAAGCGACCAGGGCGGGTTCCCTTTTCTATATTTACGACCAGCATTCAAAACAGCATATCCGTGCATTCCTTCGGAAGAGGCATTCATGACGGAAGACAAGAATCTTTATGACGTGGTCATCATTGGTGGCGGCCCTGCAGGCCTGAGCGCAGGACTCTACCTGGCTCGGGCGCGGTATCGCACCCTGATCCTGGAGAAGGACGACTTCGGCGGCCAGATCACCATTACGGCCGACGTGGTCAACTACCCGGGCGTGGCCAGCACTGACGGCCGCAAGCTGACCGAGACCATGCGCCAGCAGGCCCAGAACTTCGGAGCCGAGTTCATGAGCGCCGAGGCCACAGGCATTGATGCCCAGGGTGACATCAAGGTGGTCCACACATCCCGGGGCGACCTGCGCACCTTCGGCATCCTGATCGCCACAGGTGCCAGCCCCCGCAAGATCGGCTTCCAGGGCGAGCAGGAGTACGCGGGCCGCGGTGTGGCCTACTGCGCCACCTGCGATGGCGAGTTCTTCACCGGGCGTGAGGTCCTGGTGGTAGGCGGCGGGTTCGCTGCAGCTGAGGAGTCGGTCTTCCTGACCAAGTACGCCACCAAGGTGACCCTGCTGGTGCGCGAGGAGGACTTCACCTGCGATGCCGCCGTGGCTGACGAGGCCCGGAACAACGACAAGATCGAGATCCACTACTCCACCGAGCTCAAGGGGGTCTCCGCAGGCCCCGGCGGACTGGTCGAGGCCACCATTTTGGACCGCAAGAGCGGGCAGACCACCACCTGGAAGCCCCAGGACGGTGGCACCTTCGGCGTCTTCGTTTTCGCTGGCTACGTGCCCCAGACCGGCATGCTCAAGGGCGTGGTGGATTTGGACGACCACGGCTACGTGCTGACCCACGACTACCTGGAGACCTCGGTGCCGGGCATCTACGCCGCCGGGGATCTGCGGGTCAAGAACCTGCGCCAGGTCATCACCGCCACCGCCGATGGGGCTGTGGCCGCCGTGGAGCTGGAGCGTTACGCCTCCAACATGTCTGACAAGACTGGTCTGGTACCGCCGCGACCCGAGGATTCTCCCTATGCCCGTTCTGAGCGGCAGGCCGAGAATTCCGCACTGGCCTCGGGCACTTCGCCCGCGCCTGTGGCCCAGGAGCACGACCAGGCCCCGGCCAAGACCTCCGGCTTCTTCGGACCGGACATCCGCAAGCAGCTGGACATGGTCTTCGGCAAGATGACCGGAAAGCTGGAGCTGGCCCTAGACCTGGACGGCAGTCAGGTCTCCAAGGAGCTGGAGGCCTTCGTGGACGAGCTGGTCGGGCTCTCCGACGGCAAGCTGACCTCCAGGGTGGACTCCCGCACGGATGAGGACGGCAAGGAATACGATCCCGCCGGCGACCTGCCCGATGCCCGACCCAGCGTGCGCATCTGCCGCGTGGACGACCAGGGCGTCTCCCAGCCGACCGGGTTGGCTTTCCATGGCGTGCCCAGCGGCCACGAGTTCAACTCCTTCGTTCTGGCCCTCTACAACGCGGCCGGCCCCGGTCAGCAGGTGGATCAGCCCACCTCGGACCGTATCGATGCCATCAAGGACCAGGTGGACGTGATGATGCTGGTCTCCCTGACCTGCACCATGTGCCCGACCACGGTCCTGTCCGCCCAGCGTGTGGCTGCCCAGAACGGCAAGGTGCGTGCCGAGGCTTACGACCTGGCCCACTTCCCCGAGCTGAAGGACCAGTACCAGGTCATGAGCGTCCCCTGCATCGTAATCCGCAAGGACGGCCAGGAGACTGTGGAATTCGGCAAGAAGTCCGTCCCCGAAATGCTGGATCTGATCGGAGCCTGATCTGGGTTCGAGCCTGAACAGAGTCTGAAAGGGCGCTGGCGTTACTGCCTTTGCGGTGTGACGTCAGCGCCTTTTCTGATTTAAGTCCCTAAATCATATTGATGAAAAAACTGCTGATGCTATCCACGGTCTACATGGTCTGCCACATTCATGGCGCATGCGGCGATTGTTGTCATCATGACCGGCTCGACACAGTCTGGAATGACTACGCTCTGTCCCACTGCATCCTTAATTGAGAAGGTCCCATGGGGGGGGGGTCGCTTACACGTTCCTGCGGAGACACTTCAATGCGGTGTTAATGGCCGGAGCAGTCAAGTAGTCTATTAATCAGGAGCTGCCTACCGCAGTGGAGCGGGCGGCTCACTGGTTCATCAAGCATTGTTGTTTTTGCACATGTGTGCCGTAGCTACCAAAGGATTTTTCATGCTCTTCCCACAGTCGGTCCATTCAAATCAGCCGCTCACCTACATGGCCCTGGGGCCCATCACCCCGGGTGCCGATATTCCTGACATCAGGGGACTGTATGCAGGCCCGAACCTGAATGGCTTGGAACAGACTCCCGCCTGGACCTCAACCCATTCGCCCCTGCTGCTGGAGCATGCGCAGAACACCTACCTGCACCCGGGCCTGACCGGGCATCGGATCGCCCACGGCCCCGAGGGCATCCAAGCCGGGCGCTCATGGTCGCCGCGATTCCTGGTGGAAAGTCAGCCCGAGCAGACCGCCGAATCGCTGACTATTAGAGCCCGTGACGAGGATGCCCAGCTTGGGTTGGCGACCAGGGTGGAGGCCATGGCCGGCGGTTCCCTGCGGATTCGCCACACCCTGCGCAACCTGGGCGTCGATCCCTTCCTGGTGGAGGATCTGGAGGTCCGCCTTCCCCTGGACGACCAGCAGACCCAGATTCTGGACTTCGCCGGCAGACACGAGCGTGAGCGCAGCCCCCAGCGCCATGACCTGGCCGACGGGGCCTGGGTCCGTGAGTTTCGCTGGGGTCGCACCGGCTTCGAGGGGCCTGTGGTCATGGTGGGCACCCCCGGGTTCAACTTCCATCATGGCAGGGTGCTCTGCGTCCAGCCGGCCTGGAGCGGGAACACCGTGCTCCGGGTGGACCGGAACAGCGCCACCCCGGCCGGCGTTAGCGCTGGCGAGCTCCTTCTGCCCGGCGAGGTGGTTTTGAGCCAGGGCCAGGAGTACAGCACGCCCTGGATTGTGGTCACGGCCTCCGACCATGGCATGGATCCGATCATGAACAGCCTGCATGCCTGGGAGCGAACCCTGCCCGAGCACCCCCGCGAGCAGCCGGTAATCCTGAACGTCTGGGAGGCCATCGGTTTCAAGCACGACTTCGATACCCTGCGCGACCTGGCCGACCGCGCTGCCCGCATCGGGGTGGAACGCCTTGTTCTGGACGACGGCTGGTTCCACCTGCGCCGGGACGACACGGCTGGTCTGGGCGACTGGTGGGTGGACGCTGCGGTCTGGCCACACGGTTTGGAGCCTTTAGTTGATTATGTCCATAAATTGGGGATGCAGTTCGGCCTCTGGTTCGAGCCGGAGATGATCAACCCGAATTCGGATGCCTTCCGCGACCATCCTGAGTGGGTCATGAGGGCATCCTCCAGAAACCCCGAGCTGCAGCGCAACCAGCTGGTCCTGGACCTGACCAATCCCCAGGCCTTCAACCATGTGCTGGAGGCCATGACCCGGGTTCTGGAGTCCTGCCAGATCGACTACGTCAAGTGGGACCACAACCGCGATCTTCTTGAGGCTGGTTCCCAGGCCCGTGGAGGCGCGCCGGCCATCCATGAACAGACCTTGGCCTACTACCGCCTTCTGGATACTCTCCGCGCTCGCTTCCCCAAGGTGGAGTGGGAGTCCTGCGCCTCGGGCGGCGGCCGCATCGACCTGGGTGTGATCGAGAAGATCCGCCGCTTCTGGACCTCTGACATGACCGATGCCCTGAGCAGGCAGATGATCCAGCGCTGGACCGAGCAGACCGTAGCCCCCGAGTATATCGGCGCCCACATCTCCCAACCCTCCTCCCAGCAGACCGGCAGAACCTACAGCCTGGATTTCCGGGCGGCCACGGCCGTCTTCGGATCCATGGGCATCGAGTGGGACATTCGCCAGGCCAGCGAAGAGGACTTGGAGCGGCTCAAGGAATGGATTGCCTGGTACAAGGCCAACCGTGGCTTCCTCCACTCCGGCCGTGTGGTCCGCCTGGACCTGGCCGACCCCTCGGTACTGGCCCATGGCGTGGTGGCCCCCGACCGCAGCCGGGCCATCCTGGCCCACGTCCAGTTGGACGAATCCCTGCATAATCGTGGTGTTTATCTACGTATTCCCGGCCTGGACCCCAAGGCCCGGTATCGGCTGGCCTGGACCGGCCCCGCCAAGCCCAGGGCTTCGCTGGAGCACTTGGATCCGACGGGTCCGCTGGGCATCGCTGAGGTCACCGGCACCTATCTGGAGCGTGTGGGCATCCGCATACCCCGCTGCCAGCCTGAGACCATCCGCCTGATCGACCTGGTCCGGGTCTGACCCGCCGCCATCAGCCACACCACAGGGATGAAGGAGCTCTGAATCATGAACCCCACCAGCCTTAGTCTGAGAGAGCCGAACTGGATCACGCTGACCACCGATGCCGACAGGGAAACCGTGCCCGCAGGCCCAGGACTACATCCGTAAAGACATCGCTTAGCTGGAGGAGTGAGCTACCAGCTGGTCAAGCAGCTTTACCGGGCCTCTTCGAACAGGCCACCAAGACCGGAATGCTGGTCCAGGGTTGCAACGTGGTAGGACACCTGGGCATCGGCTTTATGCAGATCAACCAGACTGGCACCCCACTCTTATTCTCGGCCCGCCCGGCAGCCTGACCGCCGCCCAGGAGGACCAGCTCAAGCAGGCGCTGGCCGTGGCCTCGGCCGGTGGCGCCCATGCTATTCCGTCGGACTGGCTGGTCAACGACTGCCCTGAGATTTGGACTGACAACGCCGGCACCCACCGATACTTCTGGTATCAGTCGGCTGGCCTGGAGTTCTCAGACATGCCCGATCGCTACGACGGGTATCTTTCCGCCATTTAGAAGTAGATGACGGCCGTGCTCGGTTGGGATGGGCACAGCCGCCAGTTCGCCGGATTGCAGTGATGGGAATCCGACCTTACTCGTGCGAAGTACAGTGGGGGATATTCGATAACGCCATTTACAGAGCCTCCCAAGAACTCTACCGACTGACTCCCCAGCAGCCGGTGCAGCTAATTCGTTTCCGCGTCTTTGTACAGTGATACAACCTTATCATCGCGCAATGACTATGGCAGCCTGATCCAGTGTCGGCGGAACTCATAGTTGACAGGTTAAGTAAACAGCGGCCAGGCCGGCTGCGGGTTTCTGCCCACGGCTGGCCCAGCCGTGTTTCCCTCCCCTTCCAGGCGGGGCGGGGCGTTCATGCCTGCCTTGAACTCCAGCAGGCGGAAGTGTGGTGGGGGCGCGGGAGGGAGTGTCGGCTCACTTGGGGTTGAGCCTTGACTGACACCGGCCTCCCTGCCCCCTTTTGTGGGCCGGGGGCGGGGGGATTGATCCGCCCGCGGCTCGTCTTACTCGTGTGTAGTGTGCGACAGCAGGCGTGTTTCTCTCTGGTGGCGGCGGGATGCCAGGACCCCGCCCATGCCGGTCATGCCGGTGGCCAGGGCGAGCAGGATGCCTTCCCCGCCTGCCTTTGGGAGCACGCCTGCAGCCAGGTATGTGTATTTGAGGGAGGTGTCCGGCTGTTGGGCTGCGCCGCCTATCGTGTAGTCCACGCTGACGGTGACCGTGCCCGGCATGTGCGCGGGCGTAGTCACGGTCACGCTGCCGCCAACGCCGGGCTTCAGTTCTGATACGGGGGTCTGGTCGAATCTGACGCCGGTGATCGCAAGCTGCAGGTTGAACACCGGCGGCACAGGAACATTCGTGTCAATGGTGTTGTTGTTGCCGAGCTGGCCATAGTAGTTGTATCCCCATGCGTAGGCGTTCCCATCGCTACCCATGGCCAGCGAATAATGGTATCCACCGCTGACCTGTACGACTTTCAGCCCTTTGCTTGCGTCAGTGGGGCTGGCGGGGTCGCGCACGCGCACAGGAACAGGATTTACATAGTTGCCGCTGGTTTTGTTGCCGAGCTGGCCAGCGAGGTTGCATCCCCATGCGTAGGCGTATCCGTCGCTGCCCACAGCCAAGGAATGATCGCCTGCGGCGTGCACCTGTACGACTTTCAGCCCTTTGTTCGTATCAGTGGGGCTGGCGGGGTCGCGCACGCGCACAGGAACAGCCGAATCCGTTGTGCTGTTATTGCCGAGCTGGCCATCATTTCCGTTCCATCCCCATGCGTAGGCGTATCCGTCGCTGCCTACGGCCAGCGAATGATTGCCTCCGGCGCTGACCTGCACGTAGGCGAAATCCGTCGGCGCGCCTACAGGTATGCGCACCCTGACCGGCGTATTCTGCTTGGTGGTCGTCCCGTCGCCGAGCTGGCCATAGTAGTTGCTTCCCCATGCGTAGGCGTTTCCGTCGCTGCCCAGGGCCAGAGTATGACTGCCTCCGGCGCTAACTAGAACGTAGGCGAAGTCCGCTGGTTTTCCCACTATGTTCGGCGTTTTCCGGTTGTTGTAGGTCCCGTCGCCGAGCTGGCCAGAGTTGTTGTATCCCCATGCGTAGGCGTTTCCGTCGCTGCCCAGGGCCAGCGAATGATTGCCTCCGGCGCTGACCTGTATGTAGGTGAAATCCGGAGGCGTGTTTGCAGGCTTGCTCACCCTGACCGGCGTCTTCCGTTGAGTGGTCGTCCCGTCGCCGAGCTTGCCATACGTGTTGTCTCCCCATGCGTAGGCGTTTCCGTCGCTGCCCAGGGCCAGCGAATGAGTGCTTCCGGTGCTGACCTGTATGTAGGTGAAATCCGGAGGCGTGTTTGCAGGCTTGCTCACCATTACCGGCGTAGTCCGCTTATCGGTCGTCCCGTCGCCGAGCTGGCCATAGTAGTTGCTTCCCCATGCGTAGGCGTTTCCGTCGCTGTCCACCGCCAGGGAAAAGCTGCTGTCTAGTGATCCGCTGACCTGGCTGAACCTGATGCCTCGGCTGGCGCTGTCTGGCGGGGTGATGGTGGTGGGGTCGCCGCCCGCCTGGCTGCCCTGGCTGGGGCTGATGCTCCACGTGTTGTTCCGGCTTGCGGGCGTCCACTTCGCGGTCAAGGTCATGTTGTTGGTGACGGGCCTACTGAAGTCGTAGGCGACCTGTCCGGTGAACCATCCGTCGAACAGGAAGCCTTGGCGCGTCGGGTCGGGGGAGGGCCGCTTCACCCTCCCATACGGGGTGGTGAAATTCTGGTCTGCTGGTTCGGGGCTTCCTCCGCCCGTGTCGAAGTGGACCGTGAGCGTGGCTCTTGGTTCGATGTCTCGTGTCAGCGGCTGGTCGACCGTGTAGTTGAGGCTTCTGGTGAAGGGCTGGCCGTCCTGCCTGCCGGTGATGAGGATGGCGGCTGGCCCAGGATTGCGGGCGGGTATGTCCGCCTGCCATGAGTCGTTGCTCCTGGTGAGTTTGAGCGGTTGGCCATCCATGCTGGCTGATTCCAGTGTGGGCGCGGTGCCGGTGTCGAGTCTTGCTGGCTTGCCTGGATTGCCTTGATGGTCCGGGCTCCACGTGAACATGCTGCCTTGCCGGTCGATGGCGGTGATCCTGTTGCCGACCTTGGCGGCCTGCATGTACTGCTGGTTCCCGTCGTCCGCCTGGGTGGGCTTGCTGCCCGGCTTCCAGGCCCAGAGGCGGCCGTCAGTGCCGGTGATGACGGCCTGGCCCCGGTTGGCGGTGATCCTGCTGGCCTGCACGCCGTCTTGCAGATTGAGCTGGGTCATGGCGGTCGTGCTGTCTGGCAGGTACCAGGCCTGCCCGTCCGTGTCCATGAGGAGGAACCCTGGGTTGAGGGCTTGGGCCTGGACGGTGCGCGTGCCCGGGTCCTGCTTGATGCGTGCGGGCTTGGCGTTTCCGGTATTGGCCGTTTCCCAGGTCCAGGCCTGCCCGTCAGCGTCCACGATGAGGATCCGGCTGCCGGAGGCGACGGCGGTGACGGCCTGCGCCTTTCCGGGCAGGCTGGTTGTGGCCTGCTGTATGAGTTTCGGATTCTGATTCTGGTTGTCGGCATCGCTGGCCTGATAGGCGTGGACCTGTCCCTGCCGCTCCACTGCCAGCAGCCGGTCGTCGTTCATGCTGATGCTAGTGTATCCGCCATCCCGGCCGGTGCCGAGGATGGCGGGCATCGCTTGCCCAGTGGTCCAGGTGTAGATATGCTGATCGGATCCCAATGCTGCGTGCAGTTGGCTGTCGGCTGCGGCCTGCAGATAATGGAATCCGTCGGGAGCTTGGGCGGGAGAAGGAACCCGTTTGGGTGTACTGTCTTTCGTCCATGTGTAGATATAGCCGTCGCCGGTCAGGCCGACTAGTTGCTGCCCGGCAGCTTGCACGCTGACGTAGTAGGGCTTCTGCCTGTTGGGCGGGCTGATGGCCAGGCGGGCGCCGGTGGCTGGCCCGTGATCCGGGCTCAGGGTCCAGTCCGTGGTCTTTGACCACTTGGCTTTCAGGGTCGTGTCCTGGAGGATGGGGGTCTGCAAGTCGAAGGGCTGGCTGTCGTATGTCCACCCGTTGAACCGGAAGCCGGGACGCTGCGGGTTCTGCTGCGGAGGGGATACAAGGGTGCCGGTCTTCACTGTTGACTGTGTTGGCTTGCTGCCGTCGGCCGGGTCGAAACGCACCATGTGCGAAGCTTGATCTTCCGTCTTGTCGGCCGACTTGGTTGTAGCGGAGCCTGCGCTGTCGGGTGTGCCCGTCGTCGATGACGGGGTGCTAGGCGTGGGGTTTAATGGCGTGGTGGTTTGTATTGGCGATGGGGTGGGAAGTGGAGAATTGGTTGCGTTGCTGGGGAGAGTGGCGGGGTTTTGCTCAGCTACGCGAGGGGTCTGACGACCCCCCCCCCCCGGTGAGTACAGGAGCGTCCGCTTGGGCGGATGCGACACCCAAGCCTGCCAGCAGGCCCAACAGGACGGCCGTCATCGCCAACGTGCGATGCAAACGGGAAACCAGATGCATGAAACCAAACCCCTTTACCAACACCAAACGGTGCCAATAGCTCGCCTATGTAAGCTTCTTGCTGCCGGAAAGCCGCCCGGCCTGCCTACGCCAGCCCTGCACCCGATCGCAGGAACCAATGGCGGAAGCCAGCCGTCTCCCGACACCCCACTTCTCACCCTACCACCCAGCTGATAAACAACGCACATGGTTGCATCAGAGGCGTGCGAATACAACAAGACCCCGCCTCCTGCTATTTGCAAGA
Source organism: Bifidobacterium sp. JNUCC 75 (assembly GCF_054819865.1). NCBI lineage: Bacteria > Bacillati > Actinomycetota > Actinomycetes > Bifidobacteriales > Bifidobacteriaceae > Bifidobacterium > Bifidobacterium sp. JNUCC 75. The sequence continues at coordinate 1,207,026 of NZ_JBTHIF010000001.1, forward strand.
GAACGGGGCCCACATTCTTAAACCGTCAGGTTGGAATCAGCCGGTGTTCTGCAGGCCGGCGGCGACTCCTGAAACGGTGCAGAGGATCAGGTAGATGAAGTCGGCCTGTTGGCTCTTGCTGAGCTCCTCCTTGTCGTTGCGACGACGCAGGGCCCGCAGGGCGCGCACCTGGGTCACCGACAGGGCGTCCACATAGGGAGAGCGGATCCGGATGGCCTGGCCCAGTACGTGACGATGCTGCAGGGGCCACTCGTCGCCTACGATCTGCAGAACCCACTTGCGGGTCAGCTCCATCTCCGAGAGGACCTTCTGGCTCAGGTCGTCCCGGTCTCCCAGGGAGAGGTACATCTTGGCGATGCGCTCGTCGGTCTTGGCCAGGCTCATCTCGATGTTGTCGATGAAGGTGCTGAAGAGCGGCCACTCCTCATAGGCCTGACGCAGGGTCTCCAGGTCGCCGAACTTCTCGCAGGCGGTGCCCAGGCCGTACCAGGCGGCCAGGTTGATTCGTGCCTGCGCCCAGGAGAAGACCCAGGGTATGGTCCGCAGATCGTCCAGGGACTTGGCGCCCAGACCACGCTTGGCCGGCCTGGAGCCTATAGGTAGTAGGCCGATCTCGTTCAGCGGTGTCACGATGGAGAACCAGGGGGCGAAGTCCGGCGTGTGCAGCAGGTCCAGGAAGCGCTCGTGGGCGGCCTGGTCCAGCTTGTCGGCCATGTCCGCGTACTTCTCGGTCATGGTGGTGTTGCGCTCCTCCACGCTGGGCGCGGACTGGAGCAGGGTGGCTGCAGCCACGGACTCGATATGGCGGATGGCCAAGACCGGGTTGCCGTAGCGGGCGAAGATGACCTCGCCCTGTTCGGTCAGCTTGAACCGGCAGTTGACCGAGCCCACAGGCTGGGCCAGCACGGCACGGTTGGCAGGGCCGCCGCCACGGCCTACGGCGCCGCCGCGTCCGTGGAAGAGGGTCAGGTCGATGTCATGGCTCTCGGCCCACTTGGCGATGCGCTCCTGGGCGGAGTGCAGGGCCAGGGTCGCTGAGACAGGACCGGCATCCTTGGAGGAGTCGGAGTAGCCCAGCATGACCTCCATCTTGTTGCCGGTCTCCTTGAGTCGGGCCTGGACCTCGGGGATCTTGATGATCTCCTCAAGCACGTCCACCGAATTCTGCAGGTCCTCCAGCTGTTCGAACAGGGGGATCACGTCGATGACCGGCACGTCCTCGGCATGCTCGAAGGCCAGCCGGTTGAGCTCGTAGACGTCCTTGACGTTCTGTGCCGACTTGGTGAAGGAGATGATGTAGCGGCGGGCGGCCTTCTGGCCGTTGCGCTTCTGGATGGCTCCCAGGGCCCGGAAGGTGTCGAGCACCTCGTGGGTCATGGGCTGCAGCTCGCCGCGCTCGCCATGCAGGCCGTGCTCGCGGATGTCCTCCAGGGCGCGGGCGTGGACCAGTGAGTGCTGGCGGAACTCCATCTCCACCATGTGGAAGCCGAAGGTCTGGGCCTGCCAGATTAGATCCTGCAAGGGGCCGTAGGCCTGACGGACCGCGCCCGCCTTGGCCAGGGAGTCCTGGACCACGCGCAGGTCGGCGATGAAGTCGTCGCAGTCGGCATACATGAGGTCAGCGTCACGCTGGATGGTGGCCTGCAGACGGTCGGCGATGACCAGGACCACGGCCCGGTGCAACTCATTATGCGAGATGGTGGTGGCCCTATCGGTCAGGCGCTCGCTCATCTCCTTCTGGTGGCTCCACAGGCTCCTCAGCTCGGGGCTGGGGGGCGTGGTGGTCAGCTCCATGGTCATATTGCGGCCTACGGTGGTGGTGGCCTTGACCAGTGCCTCGAGCATGTGGTCGGAGAACTTGCGGGCCACCTTGCGCGAGACCTTGGCGGTCACATTAGGGTTGCCGTCGCGGTCGGAACCGATCCAGCTGCCCGGGTGGAAGAAGGCGGGGCAGACGGGCTTGACCATGCCGGCCTTCTTGCCCAGCATCCAGTCGTCGAAGCGGCGGTAGACCTTGGGAATGGTCTCGAAGAGCGTAGCGTCGAAGATGTCCAAAATGGTGTTGGCCTCTTCGACGGGCGTCGGCTTCTTGGCTGCGATGGGCGAAGTGCGGAAGAGGGCGTCGATCTCGTTGTGCAACAGACGCTCATTCTCCTCCAGCTCGGAACCGCCCAGGCCGCGGCGAACGGCCAGCAGGTTGGCGATGCGCCGGATCTTGCCCTCCACGGCCTTGCGCCGCGCCTCGGTGGGATGGGCGGTGAAGACGGGGTGGAACTCCAGCTTCTCCAGCAGCTCCGAGGCCTTGGCCGGGCCCATCTCCTGAAGGAGCTGGCTGTAGGCGCTGGTCATCTCGTTGATGGGGTCGGTGCCCTTGACCTTCAGGTCCACCTTGCCCTCGCGCTCATGCAGGACCTTCACCCGGTAGTTCTCCTCGCAGAGGTTGGCCAGGTGGAAGTAGGTGGTCAAAGCGCGGGCCAGCAACTGGGAATCCTTGACTGAGGTGTCGTCGATCAGGGCTACGGCCTTGGACAGGCCATCCTCGTCAGGCACGGGGTCCGAGGGGTGGCGGTTGAAGTGCTCGGCGCTGGCCGTCATCACGTCCTCGCGCAGGGAGTCGAAGCGCTTGAGCAGCTGTTGATCGAATTCCCCCAACACATCCCTGAGCAGCCGCAGGCACAAGGCCATGTCCTCATCCAACGATTGAGGCAGCTTGCGTTCCTCCGGCCCTTTTGTCCCGGTGCCGGATGTGACCAGGGTCGCATCGGCAGCCGTGATTTGCTGATTACTATCTGTCATCAGTCCTCCTTGTCGAATCGCAGGTTGCCCGGTCTTCGGCCATTCCACGGCTCCTCCGCGGTTATTGGTGGTCGGCGTTGCAGGCCCACAGCCTTCGGTTCGATGGCTCGCGGCCCATTCTAGGACGCTTTCAGGTCGAATACGTTTCATGGTCCCATGCGGCGGTGCAAGCTCACGTGACCCGGGTGGAGTATGAATGTGGGTGTGAAATTCAAGAGCAGGAGTTCCAAGGACAGCTATCGCGGCAGGGCCGCAGCCGAGGTCAGACGGGTGAGCAAGTACCACACCCACTCCATTCCGCTGGATATGGAGGATATCGAACGCGATTACGACAAGCCTATCGTCGAGGCCTGCATCGCGGCCAAGACCAGCTTGATCGTGCGGGTGGGCATGCTGGAGCTGGGGGCCGGCACAGGAAGCTTCCGCGTGCGCGAGATGATGCATAGGATTGCCTACCCTATGGGCGTGCATGTGCGAGCCGACGTGAACCTGACCGATATTGAGGCCACCTGCACGGATGGCGTGTCTCGGATCACCGAGGTGGTGGACCTGCCCACCACCGGGGTCAACACCGAGCGGATCTGGCTCCTGGAGCACTTCGCTGACTGGCTCAGCGTCAAGTGCGGGCAGGCGGGAACCTACCACGCCATGACGGTGGTTTCCCGGGAGCTGGTGGACAACCTGGACGAGCCGAACGTCTATGCAGCGGCCCGCAAGGCGGTCAAAGAGGTGCTGGCCCAGGACCAGGATGCGGCCAAGGCGCTCAAGGACGCGGTGGCCACTGCCGTACACAACGAGGACGAGATCAGCCAGAGCCGGATCGATGCGGCGGCCATAGACACCAGGACAGCCGCCGGTCTGGGAACCGTAGGCTCCACGCCTCGGCCGGAGGCCACGCCGACCGCCGCAGCCTTGGAGGATTCCGAAGATTCCAAAGCTGCTTCTGTTTCTGCTGCCTACGCGATTGAGAATTCAGATTCGAGTGCCGCTGGTTGTGCAGCCATTGGATCATCTGCAACCAGCCAAGGGCGCGACTCCGCGTCTGAGCAGCTTGGGTCTGGACGGCCTGCGTCAGCCCAAGGCCAAGCACATGAAAAGGCCAAGTCTTCCGAGGGTGCGGCACCCTCCGAACAGCCGGTGTCTTCCGACGGGTCCGCATTGCTCAGAGAGGCAACAGACTCAGCAAAGGCTGCATTTTCCGATGAGCCTGCCTCCTCTGACAAATCCGCGTCCCCAAAGCCGCAGGCAAGGGGTGGCATCACGGTCCGGCAGGCGCATGAGCGTCTGGACCTGATCGAACGACGCAAACCCCTCTATTCGCCCCTCTTTTCGGGCTTCGCCTCGGCTGTGGCCTGCGCAGCCTTCGTCTTCCTGCTGGGCGGCGGTCCCTACGACATGGCCGGGGCTTTTGTCGGCGCTGGCATAGGCCAGTGGGTGCGTCGACAGATGCTGGGCAGGCGGATCAACCAGTTCTTCGCTACCGGGGTGGCGGTAATCATTGCCGCCCTGGCCTGCGTCGGCACGCTGAGGCTGGTGGGTATCTTCGACCCGGTGGCTCTCAAGCACGACACGGCTTATATCGGCGCCATCCTCTTCGTCATTCCCGGCTTTCCCCTGGTCACCGGCGGCCTGGACATCGCCAAGCTGGACTTCCCTTCGGGGGTGCAGCGCATCACCTACGCCTTCTCGATCATCCTGGTGGCCACACTGGGAGGCTGGGCTGTGGCGCGGATGGTCATGCTCAACCCCCAGGGCTTTGAACCGATGAACCTGAGTCCCCTGCTGATGGCCGGACTGCGCATGATTGCAGCATTCTGCGGGGTCTGGGGCTTCTCGGTCCTCTTCAACTCACCCCAGCGCATGGCCCTGGTGGCCGCCGTCATCGGCGCTCTGACCGACACCATGCGCCTGGAGATGCAGGATCTGCTTCATGTCCCTCCGGAGATGGCTGCTTTTCTGGGTGCCTTCCTGGCCGGCATGCTGGCTACGGTCTGGCGCTCCTCGGTCCGTCACGGCCTGCTGCCGCCTCACCTGGGCTATCCAAGAATTAGCCTGACCGTGCCATCCATCGTCATCATGGTGCCTGGCCTGTATATGTACCGGGCCATGTTCTACCTGGGACAGTTCAATACGCTTAACGCCTTGGACTGGGCCTTCCGGGCCTTCATGGTCATCATCTGCCTGCCCATCGGCCTGGTCACGGCCCGGGTGCTGACCGATCGCTCCTGGCGGTACGACGTCTAGTAGCGCATGCCCATAGCCGAGCGGACCTGATCAAGGGTTTCCTCGGCTATCTGGTTGGCCCGCTTGTTGCCCTCGATCAGGATGTCGCGCACGGTGTCCATGTCCTTGGCCAGCTCGGCACGACGCTCGCGGTGGGGTGCCAGGAACTCGTTGACGGACTTGGTCACGTAGGCCTTGAGGGCGCCCGAGCCGGCATTGCCGATCTCTTCGGCGATATCCTCGGGCTTGCGGTCGGTCACCAGGCCGGCTGTGGTCAGCAGGGCCGAGACCTGGGGGCGGTTCACAGGGTCGAAGGTGATCCTGCGTTCGGAGTCGGTGGGCGACTTGCGGATCAGCTTGGCCGTCTCCTCGGCGGTGGCACCCAGCATGATGGAGTTGCCGTAGGACTTGCTCATCTTGCGGCCGTCCAGACCAGGAATTTCCGGGGTGTCAGACAGGATGGCATCAGGTTCTGGGAAGACCGGAGCTTGGCCGGGGTAGCGCTCGTCGAATCGGCGGGCGATGGTCCGGGTCAGCTCCACGTGCGGCAGGTTGTCCTTGCCAATAGGAACCACGTTGGCCTTGCAGAAGAGTATGTCGCAGGCCTGGTGGACCGGGTATGTCAGCAACAGGCCGGTCAGGGCATGGCCGCTGGCCTCCATTTCGGCCTTGACGGTGGGGTTGCGGTGGAGCTCGGCCTCGGTCACCAGCGAGAGGAAGGGCAGCAGCAGCTGGTTCTCTGCAGGGGTGGACGAATGGGTGAAGATCATGGTCTTCTTGGGGTCGATGCCCGCAGCCAGATAGTCAAGCACCAGGTTGAGCACGTTGTCGCGGATGTGCTCGGTGGTGTCCCGGTCGGTGATGACCTGGTAGTCGGCGATGACGATGTTGGTGTGCACCCCGCGATTCTGCATCTGGACACGCTCGCGGATGGAGCCGAAATAATGACCCAGGTGAAGCCTGCCGGTCGGGCGGTCGCCGGTCAGCATGGTGTAGCGGCTAGGATTCTTGTCCAGTTCGGCCAGCACCTGGTCGGATCGATGCTTGGCGGCTCTGAAGCTGTCGCTGATCTCGTTGCCTGCCGCTGTGACTTCTTCCTGCATGGTCCCACCCTCGTCGTCGTGCCGAATGTCCTTCTGGGAATTGCTTTTATGGTAAAAGTCCGAGCCGACAAGATGCGTAGGTGGTACTCTCATAAATGATGCAAATTCACATTCAAGTTGCCTAAGTGCACGTTACCTGGCGAAGGGGGTCGGATGGGCCGCGGACGTCAGAAGGCTAAGCAGACGAAAATAGCCCGGAAGCTCAAATATCTGACAACGGACACGGATTACGACGAGCTGGCCAAAGAGCTCAGCAGCAAGGAACCCGGAACCAGGGGCAAAGATCCCTTCAAAATGGTTGAAGAGGAGTACTCCAAACCGGATTCGCGCAAATCGGGGGGCCAGGACCCCGAGGATTCCCCGGACGATGATCTGAGCGATTACGCCCGGTGGGCCGCCGAGGCTGCTGCCAAGGCCACCTCTGGGGAGATGCCGGCTACGCCCAAGCCGCACAAGCGCATACCCATCCCCGTGCCCAGCGCGCTCAAACACCATAAAGATCAGAAGACCGCAGCAAAGGGGTCGTCGAGCAAGTAGCCGGCCGCAGAGGTGGCCGACTATTGGTCATACCAGTGGCAGTAGCTCGTGCAGATCGTCGCGCTCGCCCACGGCGCTGATATGCCCGGCGGCGGCTTCTTCACTCCAGCTGGTGATGCCAGCGGCCAGCCGCAACCAGACATCCGGGTCCAGTTCGATTACGTCAGGCGGAGTCAGGTTATGCGGGTCGGACGCAGGCCCGTCCAAAATCTTGATGGCTCCCCAGGGGGCTACCCTGACCTCTACGCCGGGACCGGGGGCCTTGATCTCCAGCATGTGCAGGGAATAGCGGACGGCCATGGCCTTGCTGCGCCTATCGGTTTGCGGGGCCACTGTCAGGCGGTTGCCCTCCGGGCCTAAATTGCCTGCAGCCTCCTTGGCCGCATCGCGCCAGGCCAGAAAATCCCGGCGGCCTTCCTCCATGTCTGCTTCCCGTATGGCACTCATGGCTCCATTGTGACGCGCCGCCCCAACAGGCGTGTCCGGCAGGCTGCGATCAAGCCAAAATCAGGCATGAAAAAAGGAACCCGTTGCCCTCACGTTCTTGACGCTGGGTCGGATTCCTTCCCGACCGGAACGGTCAGGCCTGTGCGCCCGCTTGCAGAGGGGCCTCGGGATCTTCAGACCCCTTGTCCTCCTCATCCTTGGCCAGGCCCAGGTCGACTGGCGATGAGCTGTTCTCCCAGGGCTCCTCCCAGGGATCGTAATCCGGGTTCTGCTGCTTGTATACGAACAGAGCGACAACGCCGGCCAGCAGCGTGCCGAAGAGCAGTGCAAAGAACTTCCAGCCGTTTGAAGATGAATTCTCCATGTTTGGCTCCTTTCGACGACTTTCGTCGGTCCTGCCCACTTCGACCGACCTAGTCAACATCCTAGTAGAAAGCGGTGAACTGTGGGGCACATCGGTGCCATTGCGGCACGGAAACCGCACACCCCGGGCCGGACGGTCAGGTAAGGTATGGTTCATGGTCAATGGCACGGGCACCGGTTTCACAGGCGGAGGAAACGGTCGGGGGCCGCTGGGATGGGTCCGGCGGCACTGGGGCGACCAGGCTCCGGTGGTGACGATAGCCATCACCCTGATCTGCATAGCGGCCTGGGTCATCCAGATGGTCCTGTATCTGCTGGCTCCGCTTCGCTACCAGCGGCTTTTGCTGGGCTACTGGGCCTTCGTGCCGATTACCGCCATTCATGAGCCCTGGATGTTTGTGACCAACATATTTCTGCACGCCACCAATGTCTCGCATATCCTCTTTAATATGATCACCCTCTGGGTTGTGGGGCCGGTGCTGGAAAATCTGATAGGGCATGGGCGTTTCCTGGCGCTCTATATGATCAGCGGGCTGGGCGGAGACCTGGGGCTGATGGTCTATGCAGTCCTGTCGCCCAATGGCTGGGGCACGTCGGCCATCGGGGCCTCGGGCGCGCTCTTCGGGCTCTTCGCCGCCATCCTGGTGGTCTATCGCCGTTTGGGGATTAACATCGTTTCCATGGTGGTCTGGATGGCCATCAACTTCTGCATGCCCCTGTTCGTGCCCGGCATTGCCTGGCAGGACCATGTGGGCGGTTTCATAGTCGGCGGCCTCTTCATGCTGGCCCTGCTGCACATGGGCCGGCCCAGCTCGCGGGTGCATGGCCTGCTCTCCTGGTTGCTGCCCACGCTGATCTTCCTGGTGGTCCTGGTCCTGCTGGCTCTGGGCTGCAACGTGTTCAACCCCATGCGCTGACAATCAGCAGCTGCCTGCTTTGGTCAAATGACATGAATGTCACCTATCCACATTTGTTGATAATCGTGTGGATAACCTGGGAATAAGTAACCAGAACTGGTGCATATATATCGGTAAAAAGTGGATAAGTAAACACAGAACCTAACTAGCAGTAGGGTTGTGGACAGGTGTCTTAGGCTGTCCACGATAAAGCCGGGCGATTGTGGATAACTTTGGTTTGAGTCTCGAAACAGTGGATGAAATAGGTGGAGCCGGGAAATTGAATCCACACATGCCTGACGCTCAGGGGTGGATGGATATGCAAAGAACCCCACATCCGTGCCTGGGCGGTTGCGGGGTTCCTGAAGAGTAAAGCAGCTGGATCAGTGCCACCACATGGTCATGAGGAAGCCGACCAGCAGGATGCCGAAGCCTACGGCCAGGTTCCAGTTGCCGATGCCGGGGATTGGGAAGACATTTCCCCTGGTGGAAGCGATGTAGTAGACCACGATCCAAATCAGTCCCACTACCATCAGCGTGACGAAGAGAGGCACAAACCAGCGCGGATTGGCCTTGGTGCTTTTGATGGTGTCTTCCACGCGGCGGGTGTTCTCTTCCTGACGCTGCACGATGCGGCGCATCTGCGGAGTCATGTGCTTTTTGTCAACGCTCTCGTTGAGCACGGCCTCCACCTTGTCCATGGACAGGCCATACTCCTCGTCCTCTGCATCCTCGCCAGTGCCAGCGGTCTTGTTCTCGGCCTCGGCCTGGGTCTTCTTGGCCTCGTCCACCGCCTCGTCCTCGTCATCATGGAGTTGATGCTCTGCCATGAGGTTATTCTCCTTCATTAGATCTACTAAGCCATAGTAGCGGTTAGACTCGAACGTAATACTATCGCAGATGAGGATGAGGGTATGCCTATGACCAGACGGACGGGACGGCACGGAGCGCGCAGGTCCCTGGTCGGCACATTGTCCGTGGCTGTGGTGCTGGCCCTGGTCGGGTACATGCTGACCACCAACATCCGTGTCAACAGGACGGTCACGGTCACCTCGGATACGGCCGGGCTGGTGGAAGAGCGCGAGAACAAGGCTGCGGAGCTGCGCAAGGACATCAATGACATGAGCTCGCAGATCAACGCTCTGAAGACCATCACCGACGACGACAAGGGCAACTCGGACCAGGCCCGTGAGGACCCCGGTTCGGGCACGGTGCTCAAGGCCGTCCAAGGGCCGGGACTGACGGTAACCCTCGATGATTCCCCGCTCTGGAAGCAGAAGGTGGGGTCCGACGGATCGACGGCCAACATCAATGATTACGTCATCCACCAGCAGGATGTGGAGAGTGTGGTCAACGCGCTCTGGGCCGGGGGAGCCGAGTCCATGAGGATCCAGGACCAGCGTGTCCTGCCCACCACGGCCGTGCGATGCGTGGGCAATGTGCTGCTGCTGCACGGTCGAAAGTACTCGCCGCCATATAAAATTTCGGCCATAGGACCAGTCGATCGGATGACCAAGTCCCTGAATGCTTCGCCATCCATCCAGATTTACAAGGAATACGTGAATACGGTGGGTCTGGGATGGAATGTCGAATCTTCGGGCAATCTGAGATTCCCTGAGACGACGGCTGTCCTGCAGCCACTCCAGTATGCATCTCTAGATGAGAAGGCACGGTAAATGACGACAGAAGACTCGGAGAATGACTGGATGTCGGTTGATAAACCTGCCGATAAGCGACGAAAGTGGCCGGTTGGGATAGCAGAAATCGTGGGGGAGCTGCTGATGACGCTGGCCGTCATCTGTGCCCTCTACGTGGTTTGGCAGCTTTGGTGGACCGGTGTGCAGTCCGAGCATCAGCAGTTGGAGACCCGTGCCTCGACCGCTTGGAGCGACCCGGGATCGGGAGATACCCGAAAGGTGGCCAAGCCTCAGAGCGGAATGCCGCCGGTACAGCCCGAACACGCCTCCGAGGGCGATCTGATGGCCCAGATCTACATCCCCCGTTTTGGACAGCGCTGGGAGCGCAACGTGGTTCAGGGCACGTCGCCCAGGGATCTGGCCTACGCGGGACTGGGGCACTACTCCAACACGCAGATGCCGGGCGAGCTGGGCAACATGGCTATTGCCGGACACCGCGCCGGCTATGGTGAGCCGCTGGGCCATGTGGACCAGCTGCGTGTGGGGGATGCCATCGTCCTGCGCACCAAGGATTACTGGTACGTCTACCACTACACCCGCTACAAGATCGTGGCTGCCAACGAGGTCAGCGTCATCGCCCCCAACCCTTATTCGCCCAACGAGGCTCCAGATCGGCGCATGATTACACTGACCACCTGTGAGCCCAAGTACACCACGGCCACCCACCGCTGGATCAGCTGGGGCGAATTCGGCTACTGGGCCAAGGTGTCCGACGGGGTGCCTAAGGAACTGCTTGGTGATAGAGGCAGCAAGGTGGCCTTTGCAGACGACAAGGGATCGGTCATAGCCAGGGTGGGTTCTCTGCAACCGGTCTTCCTGGTTTTGGTAGCAGCCTATCTGATCATCTACCTGGCGGCCCTGGTTGCATGGCGTTACCCCTTGCTGCGGCAGATTCGCAAGGGCGAGAAGCCACAGCCCATGATCAGCCTCTACGGCTGGCTGCTGCGGCACCAGTCCGGCATAGCTCCGATTCGCTGGCTTCTGCTGATTCTGCTCCTGCTGGCTCTGACCTGTGCCTTGATGGAATGGGGCTTCCCATGGCTGGCCAGCAACGTGCCCTGGCTCAGACAGATATCCAACTACTCCGCTTTCTGATCTAGGCGGCGTGGAAAAGCGGCGGGGCCGCAGGATCCAGTGTGATTCTGCGACCCCGCCGCTTATTGATAGTCATGTCTTGCCGACTGTCAGAAGTAATTGCCAAAGGCAAAGGCAGAGGCAAAGGTCTTGTCTACGTCTCTCCAGCGGCCATGGTCCTGATGACGCAGTGCTGCAAGTCAATGCGGGTTTGTCGCAATCTGGCGACGCGACTTGGCAAGCGGCCAGTCCGGCAGTTATGGGTCAACCATTATGGATTGGTTGATGGGTCCTGGCGTTTAACGCTTGGAGCTCTGGTCTGTCAGCAGAAGTCATGACTGATGTTTGTGACCGAAAGTCTCGGTTCTCAGCCTAATGACGCGGACTAATAGCCATCGCTCTAATTCATCCCGTATTCACTCTGCCTGGCTCTTTATGACACAACTATATGACCCGGCGGCAATGCTGTGGCCGCCGGGTCATACGATCAGTTGGTGGAGCTGACGGTGGTCACAGTTATGGGGGTGTTGTCGTCCACCTTGCTGCCGGCTCCGGGACTTACAGCGGTCACCTTGTCCGTGTCCTTGCCGACAGAAGTGATTCTGTCGGCGCTGACACCGCTGTTGGTCAGCTTCTGCCGGTAGCTGCCCAAGGTCTCGCCCGGGGCGATGACTGGGACGCTGATGGCCGTGGTCAGGGTGATGGTGTCCTTGGACTTGTCGAAGGAGGCGCCTGAGGTGGGATCCTGGCCGGTGACCACGGCGTTGTCGTTGTTGGGGCCGTTGACCTTGATGTTGACCCCCTGGCCCAGGTTGCGCTTGGCTTCGCCCAGGGTCATGTCGATGTAGTAACCCAGCTTCATGCCGCTGCTGACGGTGACTGTAATCATGGCTCCCTGCTGGATGGAGGATCCGGCAGCCGGGTCGGTGCTGATGACCACGTCCTTGGCCACGGTGTTGGAGGCCTGCTCGTGGATGGTGATGTTGAAGTGCAGACTCTGCAGGGTCTTGGTCGCGTCGTCCTTGCTCTTGCCAGACAGGTCAGGCACCTTGGTCATGCCCGAGGAGATGTAGAGCAGGATGCTGGTTCCTTTGGCCACGCTCTGGCCGGCGGCGGGATCCGTGCGGGTCACATGGTCCTTGGGCACGTCTTGGCTGTCTTCTACCGAGGCGGCGGGAGAGGCCTTGAATCCGGCCTTCTCCAGGGTTCTGCGAGCCTCCTGCTGATTCATGCCCTTGACGTCGGGAATGGCCGTGTCCTTGGGCCCGGAGGAGAACCAGACGGTCACTGTGGAGCCTTTGGGAGCCATGCTTCCGCCCTTGGGGCTCTGCTTGGTGAAGGTCCCCTTGGGCTCGGCCGAGTCATGGTCCTCCTTCTCCTGGTAATTGAAGCCTGCGGCGGTGACCTTCTCACGGGCGAGAATTCGCGACATCTGAGCATTGATGGTGGGTACCTCGGCCATCTGATGGCGGTTTCGGCTCATATAGGTCACGCCAAGTCCGGCGGCCACCAGAAGCAAGGCCGCCACGATGGCGGCGATGATGATCTTCTTGCGCCGTTTGGACTTCTGCTGGGCCGCCTTGGTGGCCGTGCGCTCAGCTGTGGCGAGATCGGTGGCAGCGGCCGGATTGAGCGGGTCCTGAACAGGGTTGAAGGCCTGGGTGGCGGCCGTCTCCTCTTCGGTCATCGGCATGGTGGCCGTTTCGGTGCCCTGCTCGGCATCCTTGCGGGCCTTGACGTTGGCCAGGTCGGTCAGCGGGTTGAAGGCGGCAGCCACCGGGGTCCCGCCATTCATGAAGGCCAGGATGTCGCTCTTGAAGGCGGCGGCCGTGGCGTACCGGTTCTGACGATCCTTGGCCATGGCCTTGGCGCAGATGGAATCCCACATCTTCGGCAGGCCGGGCACAATGGTGCTGGGCGGGGTGGCTACCTCGGTGACGTGCTGGTAGGCGATGGCCACGGCCGAATCCCCGTTGAAGGGCGGCCGTCCGGTCAGCATCTCGTAGAGGACGCAACCGGCCGAGTAGAGGTCGGAGCGCATGTCCACGCTCTCGCCGCGGGCCTGTTCGGGGCTCAGGTACTGGGCCGTGCCCACCACGCCCTGGGACTGGGTCATCGTGGCGGCCGAATCGTCCATGGCCCGGGCGATGCCGAAGTCCATGACCTTGACGATGCCCTGCTCCGAGATCATGATGTTGCCGGGCTTGATGTCCCGGTGGATGACCCCCATGTGGTGGGAGTAGTCCAGGGCGCTTAGCATGCCCAGCATGACCTGCTCGCTGTCGCGCTGGCTCAGGGCCCCGTTCTCCTTGAGGATGGACCTCAGGGTCTGCCCCTTGACGTACTCCATGACCAGGTAGGGCACCCGCTCATGGTTGCCCTGGTCGTCGGTCAGTATCTCCTCGCCCGAGTCGTAGATGGAGACGATGTTGGGGTTGTTGAGCAGGGCGACCGAGTGAGCTTCTCGCCGGAACCGCGATAGGAAGACCTCGTCGTTGGCCAGATCGGACCGCATGATCTTGACCGCGACCGTCCTTCCCAGACGCGTGTCCACAGCCTTGTGGACCTCGGCCATGCCACCGCGTCCGATCAGCTGTCCCAGACGGTAACGTCCGTCCGCTAGGGACGGCGGCAGTGTGATGCTCATAGGGTATCCCCTCCGTTCGTCGCTTCAAGGCCGCGCTGTGCGCTTCCTTCTCCATAGTGCCCCCAGAAGGGCCTGAAGATGTCTTTTGCCGCGTGTGGCCTGCTCACAATGCGTCGAGGCATGGGTGCGCGCGGGTCGATGACCTCCGTCTCACCCAGCTGCTGGTCCAGCAACCGCTGCTCGATCCTGGCCAGCGTGTGCGAGACCACCAGGGCATTTGCCGGGCGGTCTCGCGGGTCCTTGGCCAGCATGGACATGACGAAGTTCATGAGTTGGTTGTCCACCGAGTCGGGCAGTGGCGGCACAGGGTCGTTGACGTGTGCTGCGGCGATGTCCACCGGGGTGGCGCCGGTGAAGGGCCGGTGCCCGCAGAGCCCCTCGTAGGCCACCACACCCAGGGAGTAGATGTCGGACTGGGGGGTGGCCTGGAGGCCCTGGGCCTGCTCGGGCGAGATGTACTGGGCTGTGCCCACCACCATGCCGTCCTGGGTGATCTGCCCCTGGTTGGTGGAGTAGGAGACCCCGAAATCGGTGATCTTGACCTCGCCGGTGTCGGAGACCATGATGTTGGCCGGCTTGACGTCCCGGTGGATGACCCCGTGGGAGTGGGCCACGTAGAGCCCTCGGGCCGTCTGTATCAGGATGGGCAGCAGCTCGATGGGGTCCAGGGCGCCCCGGTCCCGATAGATGTCTGCCAGGGATTGGCTGGGCACGTATTCCATGATCAGGAATCCGATGCCGTCGTGCTCGTAGTACTCGAAGAGGGCGGCGATGTTGGGGTGGGCCAGGTTGGCGGAATTGTGCGCCTCGGCCCGCAGCCGCAGCAGCTTGGACTCCTCGTTGGTCAGATCCTCGCGCAGGGCCTTGATGGCCACAACTCGTCCCAGTTCGATGTCATAGCCCTTCCAGACTTCGCCCATGCCCCCTTGGGCCAGGCGACGGTCCAGACGGTACCGTCGATGGATGAGCTGTCCTTGTACCAGTTTCACTTGGCAGCCTCCTGCATGATGCGTTTCATAATCGGTCCGGCAATGTCTATGCCATAGGAGGAGATTCCATGCACCACGACGGCTACGGCTACCTTGGGTTTGTCGGCCGGAGCGAATCCTACCATCCACCCGTCATTTGCCGTATTGCCCGTGCCGATCTGGGCTGTGCCGGACTTGGAGGCCACCTGTACGCCTGGAATCTCAAGCTCCGGATAGCTCTTGGTGGTTACTGCCTCCATCATGGTGGTCAGGGCCTTGGCGGTGTCCGATGAGAAGGCCTGTGAGTAGACCGAGGGCGTTGTCTCACTGATGACGCTGAGGTCGCTTGAGCGCACCCGGTCCACCAGGGTCGGTTGCATGAGCTTGCCGCCGTTGGCCACGGCGGCGACCGTCATGGCAGCCTGGAGTGGGGTGGATAGGGTGTCTCCCTGGCCGATGGAAGCCAGGGCGATCCGGTCCTGGGACTGGTCCTCGGGGAATTTGGAGGCCACGGCCTTCATGGGCCGTCCTGTGGAGGTGGTCCCGTCCAGGGTGATGGTGGAGCCGTAGCCGAACTTGCGGGCCTGCGCTGCCAGCGTCTTGCCGCCCAGGGCGACCCCTAGCTGGGAGAAGGCCGTGTTGGATGAGTAGGCCAGGGCATTCTCCAGGCTGATCTTCCCGTTGACCCCGCCGGCCGCTGTAGTGGTGTTGGTCAGATTGTAGTTGGTGCCGGGCAATGTGTATGAGGCCCCGGCCGGCAGTTGGCTATCGGGGTGATACTGGCCGGACTCCAGGGCGGCGGCGGCCACAACCACCTTGAAGGTGGACCCGGGCGGATACAGCTGCGAGGTGGCCCGGTTGAGCATGGGGTTGTCGGAACGGGAGGCCAGCTTCTGGTAGGCCTGGGAGGCATCGCCGCTGTCGTGGGCGGTCAGGTCTTCGGGGTTGTAGCTCGGTGTGCTGACCATGGTCAGGATGCGGCCTGTGGAGGGCTCGATGGCCACCACCGAACCGGACAAGTTGCCCAGCATGGCGTAGGCGGCCTCCTGCATCTTGGGATTGATGGAGGTCTCGATGGAGGCGCCCTTGTTCTGGGTGCCGGTGAAGAGGGACTTGACCCGGTCCATCCACAGGCTGTCCGACTGTCCGCTTAGCAGACGGTCGCGCGAGGCCTCGATTCCTCGGTCTGCCGGGCTGGTGATGGAGTAGTAGCCGGTGATGGGCGAGTAGACGGGCCCCTTGTGGTAGTGCCGCTGGTACTGGAAGGAGTCGTTGATGGGGTCGGACTGGGCCATGACGGCGCCGTCCGAGGTCAGGATGGCCCCCCTGGGTGCCGCATACTCGTGGTACAGGGCACGCAGATTGCGGGGGTCCGAGTTAAGGCTCTCCGCCCGGATCACCATGATGATGGAGCTGGAAACCCCCAGGATGACGAAGAGGACGATGACGGCGTTGAAGAGTTGACGCAGGGCCTTGTTCACTGTCCACCTCCTCGGACCTGACGGACGGGGATGCGGCCGGTGACTGGCAGGTCGGTCTCCTCGTCCTGGTCGGTCTGCTCGATCGGCCCGGCATGACGATCATGGGACTCTAGGTTGTCAGAGTCTGAGTCGGGGTCCGAGTCGTCCTGGCTGTTGCGCTTGCTGGTCTCCTGCTGGCGCAGGACGGCCAGGGCCTCGTACTTGAAGGTGTCCGAGCTGACCTCCGGCGCAGGCTTGTTGGCCGCGTTGGAGATGATGATCAACAGAACGGCCAGGATGCAGTTGGCCACCAGACTGGAGCCGCCCGCCGCCATGTAGGGCATGGTCAGTCCGGTCAGGGGGATGACCAGGGTGATGCCGCCCACCACGGTGAAGACCTGGAAGGCCATGGTGAAGACCAGACCGGAGGCCAGGAGCTTGCCGAAGCCATCCTTGATCTTCATGGCCGTGATCATGCCCGAGGCCACGATGACCAGGTAGAGGGCCAGGACCACCAGCAGGCCGCTCAGCCCCAGCTCCTCGCCCACCGACGTGTAGATGAAGTCGGAGTTGGCCAGGGGGGTGATCCAGGGGCGTCCCTGGCCCAGGCCGGTGCCTGTCAGCCCGCCGGCGGCCAGGCCGAAGATGCCGCGCACCAGCTGGCCGGACCCACCGAAGGCCTTGCTGAACTCAGCATCGCTGAAGGGGTGCAGCCAGGCGTCCACACGGGCACCCACATGGGCGAAGATCATGGAGGCGGCCACAGCCCCGATGACGAAGAAGACCGCGCCTATGGCGATCCAGCTGGTGCGGCCGGTAGCCACATAGAGCATGGAGACGAACATGGCGAAGTACATCAGCGAGGTGCCCAGATCATGCTGGATGACCAGGACGGCCAGCGAAATAAGCCAGACGATGATAATGGGGCCAAAGTCCTTGATTCGGGGCAGCCGCACGCCCAGGAACTTCTTGCCGCCCACGGCTAGCTGGTCTCGGTGGTCGAACAGGTAGGCGGCGAAGAAGAAGGCCAAGAAGAGCTTGGCGAATTCGCCGGGCTGCAGGGTGTGAGACCCTATGCCTATCCAGATGCGGGCGCCGCCGATTTCGCGGCCGATGCCGGGAAGCATGGGTGATAGGAGCAGGACCAGGCCCACCACCATACTCACATAGGAGAAGCGGCGTAGCAGCCTATAGTCCCTGAGCAGCACCACCAGCAGCCCGCACAGGACCAGGGCCAGACACAGCCAGATCAGCTGGGTGAAGCCCACTCGTGTAGGCTGGCCAATCCGGGCGTTGCGCAGATCTATGCGGGTGATCAGGGTGATGCCCAGGGAGCTCAGGATGACGATGCTGGGCAGGATGGCCTGGCTACCGTAAGGCTGAAAAATCTCCAGCAGGACCCAGAGGGCGATGAAGAGGGCGGCGGTGACTACCAGCAGGGCTGCGTAGTCACCGGGGAAGCGGCCCGCCGCACGGGCGAACATCTGGAAGAATCCGATGAACCCCACCAGCAGGGAGAAGAGCAGAAGGCCTATGCGGCGCAGACGGGTGATGATCATGATTGCTGCCGCCCGCTTTGGTCGGTTTTCGACGGTGAGGGCGAGGCTGAGGGGGAAGTCGTCGCCTGGCCGGACTCGTCCTTGGCTTCCTTGGCCTGTTCGCGTTTGAGGTCGCCGGCCTCTTTCCGGATCAGACGGGCGTGCTCCTTGGCGTCGTCCATGCTGGAGACGGTGATGCCTTCTTCCAATTGGTCACGCCAGGACTGGGGAAGCCCCTTGACGGCGATGTCCGTGGTCTGCACTGGGTGGGAAAGCGAGAGGGCGAAGGCCTTGGTGGGCACGCCCTGGTAGATGACCACACGGCCCTGGTCCGTGCCCAGGTAGTACTGTTCCTGGCTCCAGCGATAGGCAGCCGCCGTGCCTCCGGCCAGGGCAAGGATCACCAGGGTGATGATGCCGGCCAGGATCAGCCGAATCCGCCGATGCCGGGCGCGCTGGCGTTTGCGCTGCTCCAGGTGCTCCTTGTGGATAGCATCGGCCACATCTGGATCGTAGGGATCGGCAGAGTCTGAGCCGTCCTTCTTGTGGACGATGGGGATCTCGCTGGTGTCGGGCACATGCCGTTCGCCGCTCTCCTCGCGGGCAGCCGAGGGCTGGGCGGTGCGGCCGTCGCCATCCTCGTCCTCCTGCTTGTCGGCGTCCCGGTCCTGGGCCAGGTCGGCGGCCCGCTTGGCGGGGGACTCCCGGGACT
This sequence comes from Bifidobacterium sp. JNUCC 75, assembly GCF_054819865.1. Lineage (NCBI taxonomy): Bacteria > Bacillati > Actinomycetota > Actinomycetes > Bifidobacteriales > Bifidobacteriaceae > Bifidobacterium > Bifidobacterium sp. JNUCC 75. The sequence continues at coordinate 1,225,487 of NZ_JBTHIF010000001.1, forward strand.
CGTCACGCAGGCGCGGTGCGGCCGCTACGGGCTCATCCAGGATGTCGGCCAGGGCCTCCAGGTTGGAGCTGGCTGCGCCACCGACCAGAGGAGTCTGATGGGGCAGGTCGAAGGCGTCGGCGTCCAGAGCCAGCGTGGCATCGGCGATGACCACGGTCACGTTGTCGGTGCTTCCGGCCTTCAGGGCGAAGGTGACCAGCTGCTGGGCGCACTCCGCCTGGTCCGAGACCGAGGACAGCACTTCGGCGATGGTCGAGTCCTCCAGAACGCCGCAGAGACCATCCGAGCAGATCATCCAGCGGTCTGCTGGAAGGGCCTTGGAAATGGAGATGTCCGGGCGGGGGTCGATGTCGAAATCCCCCAGGACCCGCATGACCACGTTGCGCTGAGGATGGTTGCGGGCCTCGGCCGGGGAGATGCGGCCAGTGTCGATCAGGTGCTGCACGTAGGAGTGGTCCTGGGTCATCCGGATCAACTTGCCCTCCCGCAGGAGGTAACCCCGGGAGTCCCCAATATGGGCCAGCACCCAGGAGTCGTTGGCCAGAGCCAGGGCCGTGACCGTGGTGCCCATGCCTGACAGCCGGTGTTCGCGCTTGGCCTTGCCCACGATGGCGTCATGGGCCGCGATGACCGAGGTCTCCATCATCCGAGCCAGGGACTGCACGTCCTGTTCCCGGTCGTCGCGTTCGATGTGAGCCAGGGATCGGATGGCTATGGTCGAGGCCGTATCCCCGCCTGCGTGGCCGCCCATGCCGTCGCACATGGCCACCAGGCGCTCGCCGGCGAAGGCCGAATCCTGGTTGTTGCTGCGCACGTACCCCACGTCTGAAACCGCCGTGGAGTAGAGGAACAGCTTTTGGCTCGCATCGTTCCTGGTCATGGGCGGCTACCTCAACTCGAAGGTGGTGGCTCCGATGCGTACAGGAACCTCCGCCGGTAGGATTGTCGGAGCTGTGATTCTCTGCCCCGAGACGACGGTGCCATTGGTGGACCCAAGATCCTCGATGGCCCATCGGCCTGATGCAGGATCCTGGTAGACCCGCGCATGATGGCCGGAGACGAACTCGTCGTCCAGCACCAAGGTGTTCGAGGAGGAGCGGCCCAGGGTGATGGGACGCCCGGACAGCGGCGTGGAGGAGCCGGCCAGAGGTCCGTCGATGACCACCAGCAGGGAGGGTTCGTTGTTCGCGTGCTCTGTCTTGCTGACTGGGGCGATAGGCACGGATCTGGCGGCCGCCGGCAGCTTGCGCTGGGCTGCGCGTTCACTGCGTCGACGGGTATGGGAAGTCTTGGGGCTGAAGGTCTCGATGTCTTTGCGGAGTGAACGGACGGCCAGCCAGACGAATACCCATAGCAGAGCCAGGAATCCGTATTTGAGGATGGCGAATGTCAGTTCAGTCAGCATAATGATTCGACCTTACTTCAAGGTCTGGGCGACTTACGAATCCTGTTCCTGCGACGATGCCCAGTAGAGGATGCGGGTACGGCCGATGGTGATGGTATTGCCGTCCAGCAGGGTGGCCGCGGGAACCTGATGTCCCTCTACATAGGTGCCGTTGGTGGACCCCAGATCGCGGGCTACCACGCCCTTGTCGGTGATCTCGATCTGGAGATGTCGGCGGGAGATGCCTGCGTCGTCGATGACGATGTCGCAGGAGGATCCACGGCCGATGGTGGTGATGGGGGCGGTCAGTAGGTACTGGCGGCCGTTGATCTCCAGCACCGGGCAGTCCTTGGACTCTTCGGGAGTGGTAACGGGCGCCGCGTTGCCCTGAACCGACTCGGCAGACAGGTGGAAGTCACCCTTGTTCAGATTGAGGTCCTCTTCGAATATGACCACGACCGGGCCGACGAAGGCATAGTGCTGGCTTTCGGCGTACTTGGTCAGATTGTCTGCCAGCTCGTTGGCCAGAGCCTCCGAACCCCACTGCTCGATGCGGTCGAAGTCCGGGGTGGATAGTCTGAATCGATACTCGTTGGGCGCCACGGTGCGGTCGCGACCAACGGGCATGGCCTGTGAGTCTATCTCACGCTCGAGGGCGCTCGACAGGTCGACGGGCTGTAGGTCCTTGGAGCCGAACTTCGAGAAGACACCGTTAACGGCGCCTTCCACGCTCTTCTCGAAACGATCGAGAACGCTCATAGTCATCCCTTTCCATATAACCCTTTCATAGTACGTGACCCTGCCAGAAGGGGGTAATGAGTGGTCGGATGCTTGCAATTTCTCCAATGAACGGGTTCGAACGGACCGCTACCGTCAGGATGAGACATCGGTATTGAGGCTGATCGAATTCCCCTTTGGCGCTTGGGCGCTTATCATCGTGGCAGACGCATGGTCATGGGGATCATGTCAGAGATATTCGAGGAGCGAGCATGGCCGAAGAGGTGGATCGGGCGATGGAGGCATATCCGCGGGCCAAGGCCAGGACCCTGCGGTTTACGTTGGGTGCTCCACGGTCGGCCCTGGCGGTGGGGGACGGTTCACGGGCCGTCTTCCTGCGCTCCGACGGGCCTGAGGACCTGGTGACTGGGCTCTGGCTGTCCGTCTTTGACCAGGAAGGCCGCCACCATGAGGTGCTCTTGGCTGACCCCAGGGCCCTGCTGGAGGATGCGGACCAGGAACAGGTGCCAGCCGCCGAGCTGGCCCGCAGGGAGCGCTCGCGAGAGGGCGGCGAGGGCATTGTCGATTACAGCGTGGATGCTGCCGGGGATCGGGTGGTCTTTGCCCTGGGTGGTCGGCTCTGGCTTTCGCTGATAGCCCCTGATGGTCTCACCGCCTCCACACGGGCTCTGAGCTTGGAAGACAGTGATTCGGCTGTGCTTAATCCCGCCATCAGCCCGGACGGCACCATGGTGGCCTATACGACTGGCGACCGGCTAATGGTGGTCACCATCGGGCAGGGTGCCGAGCAGGATCATGAACGGGCTGTCCTGGCCCTGCGCCCCGGCACTGATAATCGGATGCAGCTGGGGCTGGCCGAGTTCGTGGCCGGCGAGGAGATGGATCGCTACCAGGGGTTCTGGTGGTCGCCGGATTCCCGGGCTCTGCTGGTCGAGCACACTGATTCCTCCGATGAGCCGATCTGGTACATCAGCGACCCGGCCAATCCCCAGGTCGGGCCGCGCGCCAGGCGGTATCCCCAGGCTCTGACTGCCAACGCACGCGTTGGGCTGAGCCTGGTCCTCCTGGGCCAGGATGACGCCGACCCCTGGGTGGGCGAGGTGGACTGGGACCATCAGGCCTTCGAGTACATGGCCGTGGTCCGCTGGCAGGAGGGGCATCGGCCCCTGCTGCTGGTTCAGAACCGCCGACAGACCGAGGACAGGATCCTGGATGTGCAGGTGCCGGATGCCCGTCAGGATTTGGAGCCGGGGCGGAATATGACCCTGCTTGATCCCGAGGCGGCACCCAAGGTGTCCACCATGGTGCTGCAGGAGCATAGCAACGACCAGTGGATCGACCTGGTGCCCGGGCTGCCGGCCTACCGGCCCCAGGGCGGGCTGGTGGATGCCTTCATCGACACAGAAGCCGACACCACGCGGCTGCGCCTTGACGGAAAGGTCTTCTCCCCAGCGGGTTGCCAGATTCGGCAGGTGCTGTCTGTGGAGGACCACGATGTGCTGGCGGTGGTCTCCACTGATCCCCGCAGTTTCGATCTGATGCGCCTGAGCTATGACGGCTCCATCCATGTGCTCAACCGCCTGCCTGGAGTGTGGTCCGCCTCACGAGCCGGCCATGGCATCGTGGTCAGCGGCCGGACCATGGCTTCGGCGCAGGGACAGGTGCGGCACTGCTATCTGGGATCTGATGGGGATCTGGACCGCCTGGGTGCTGAAGGGCTGGGCCTGGTGGGCGAAGCTCGCCCTGACAGCAGCGCTAGGCAGACAGGCGAACCTGTACGGCCGGAGCATCAGGATCGTCCTGATCGTCGGGCCGTGGATACAGGTCATATCAATAGCCAGGGGGCTATGAGCGCTGTCCTGGCCGACACCAGCAGCGATCCCGGGTTCACCCCCAACGTGGACTTCGTGCGCATGGGGCAGCACGAGCTGTTCGCAGCCATCGTCAGGCCCTCTGAATCCAGCCCTTACGCCAGCGCCGACAGCCTGCCCGTTCTGCTCAAGCCCTACGGGGGGCCAGGTGCCCAGCAGGTGGTCTTTAACCAGTCCTACTACTGGGAGTCCCAGTGGTGGGCCGATCAGGGCTTCCTGGTCCTGACTGCCGATGGCCGAGGCACGCCTGGTCGTGGTCCTGCCTGGGATCGGGCCATCTTTGAGGACATGGCCCAGGTGACTCTGGATGACCAGCTTGAGGCTTTGGAAGCCCTGCCGGACTTCGCTCCTGAGGCCGACCTGGGGCATGTGGCCATGATCGGCTGGTCCTATGGCGGCTTCCTGTCGGCCCTATCGGTTCTGCGGGCTCCCGACCGGATCCATGCGGCCTGCGCGGGTGCCCCTCCCACGGATTGGACTCTTTACGACACCCATTACACCGAGCGCTATCTAGGTCTGGACCCGGCCGTCTACCGCCGTAATGGGATCATTGATGACGCCCCCTCGCTGCGTCGCCCGCTGATGCTGATTCACGGGTTCGCGGATGACAACGTATCCGTGGCCAACACCCTGAGGCTCTCCGGCGCTCTGATGGCGGCTGGACGTCCCCATACGGTTCTGCCGTTGACCGGCATCACCCACATGACCAACGACGAGACCGTGGCCGAGAACCTGCTTATTCTGCAGCGGGACTTCCTCTACCAGGCCCTAAGGGTACAGCCAGTTCAGGCTTGATCCGGGCTGGCTGAACCGGCTGGGCTGACTATGTTGACTGTCGGCATAAGGACCAGACAGCCCACGCCATGAAACCGGCCGAACCTGGTCTCGAATTCTCCTGCCATGCCTACTACTATGAGCGTGACGCTGTCAACCGGCAGGATTTCCTGGCCTTAGATGAGGATATGAAGAGCTTCATCACCGTGGTGGTGGATGTGGCTGATAACGTTCGGGCAGCCGACCATAGCAGGCGTGACATCATGCTGTGCTTCGGCGACTGGGGGGGGGGAGATCTGGAAACAGGATGTTTGGAACCAGCAGGAGGCGTATCTGAAAGCCCGTCAGAGCCTAGGCGGCAGCCCTTGGCCGAAGCCCTCCGTTCCAAGCGGCTTATCGCCCATGCAGCCCTATAAGTTCTAGCGGCCCTACAGCCCCTGGGTCCGGGTATCCGCTAGATTAAGCACTGTGATGAGTGAGCAGGATACAGAGGAGCATGCAGACCGACAAGGCCTGGGGCAGGTCGGCAGCCCGGGTGCGGCTCCAGTACGGCTGACAAGATCAGTCAGACGACTGCTGGGTCTGGCCATCTCAGTTCTGGTGCTGGGCCTGGGAGTAGGGCTGTCCTCAGGTCTGCTCTCCCTCTTTTTTGCGGGATCAGAAAAGCTCATGTTGGGCTTTGTGGAAGGCCCCCATCAGGCCGGGGCCTTCCAGACCCCTGCCTTGCGCCGGTTCATATCGGTCAGTCTGGCCGGTCTGGTCACCGCCATCCTCTGGTGGCTGCTGCGCAACCGTACCCATCCGGTTCCCTCTGTCAAAAAGGCTGTGAGGGGAGCCGATATGCCTGCCTGGCAGACTGCGACCCATGTGCTCTTACAGATTTTTCTCGTAGCTTCGGGCGGCTCTATCGGTCGTGAGGTGGCCCCCCGGGAGGCCGGGGCCATGCTAGCCACTTACTGGACACGCCTTCTGGGCCGCCTAGGCCTGCGGAAGGCAGACCGGACCATGCTGGTTGCAGCTGCCGCCGGCGCCGGGTTTGCCGGTATCTACATTGCCCCCCTGACCGGCGCCTTCTTCGGTATCGAGGTCCTCCTAGGCCAGGTCAGCATCACGGTGGTCATGGTCAACCTGGGTATGTCCGCCCTGGCTACCCTAGTAGGAGGGGTCATTAAGGGCTTCGGCCCCTATTATGCCCTCCCTAACCAGGCTTTTTCTCCCTGGATGATGGGCCTCTGCCTGCTCATAGGTCCCCTGATGGGGCTAGTGGGAACCGGCTTCCGCAGGCTGACCAGCTGGGCCGAACAGCACCAGAGCACGGGTAATCCTATTCTCTTCCAGCTGCCCGTCGTCTGTATCCTCACCGGCCTGGTCGCCATCTGGATGCCACAGGTCATGGGCAATGGTCGTTCCATGGCCCAAACCGCCATGAACCAGACTTTGCAGGGCATAACGGACGCTCATGCCTTGGTCATGGCCCTGGGGACCCTCTGCCTCTTCGCCTTGGTCAAGGCCGTATTCACCGTGGCCACTATCCGTTCTGGTGCCTCTGGCGGCACCCTGACTCCCTCGATAGCCATCGGGGCCAGTCTCGGGGCCGGGGTGGGCCTGGTGGGTGCCTGGTTTCTACCGGCAGTGCCGGTCTGGCAGTGTGCCCTGATCGGGGCTACTGCCCTCCTGGCAGCCTCTCAGCAGGCCCCCCTGATGGCCCTGGCCATGCTGATGGAGGTCAGTCACCTTCCCATTACCGCCATCATGCCCCTGGGCTTTGCTGTAGCTCTCTCCATTTTGGTTTCACAGGTGCTGTTGAGCCTGAGCCAGAAAGCCGGACATGAGCTAGCGGCCGCACCATGCAACCATACGGCCGGGGGAACAGGCTGACAGGCCATAGGTACCAGGAGTAGGGGATGTTCTTGTCTAAGCTAGGGGGAGGAGCCCTCCCGATGATGCAGGTGCGGGTCGGTCCCTCTGGGAGGGGGCAACTTCACGACCAGCTGACTGGATTCGCTGGTAAGAGAAGATGGCTATACTCAGGCGAGGCATTGGCGGGCAGCTATTTTTGGTCTGTCTCTAGGCAGTCCCAGCTTCAGTCACTGTCGTAGACATACGATAATCGATACTGTAAGGAAGTAAAGGTCCTGTCACTGGTAGGGCCAAATAAGGTAGGGCCTCATCTGTCAGGGTCATACAGGTACCCAGGAGGTGGAGTAGGTCGTGAAAGTTGTCTTACAGATCTTTTCACGGGATCTCCTGCGCCTACTGCGCAACCCAGTGGCCTTAGTGGTCACTATTGGGGTAGCTGTTCTGCCCTCACTCTATGCCTGGTTCAATGTCATTGCTCTCTGGGACCCCTATGCCAACACAGGCAATATTCCCGTGGCTATAGTCAACCTAGACCGGGGGGCTGATTCTCATCTCACCGGTAGGATCAATGCTGGCAGGGAGGTCACTGACGAGTTGCGCAAGAACACCAGCTTAGGCTGGAAATTCATGGATGATCAGCAAGTGGCCATTAATCAGGTTCATGCAGGTGAATCGTACGCGGCTATCATTATTCCCCAACACTTTAGTCAGGACTTAATCGGGGTTATCAACGGGTCTCATACCAAACCAAAACTGAATTACTACGTCAACGAGAAGAAAAATGCCCTGGTACCTAAGGTCACTGATACTGGAGCTTCTACGATTGATGAGCAGATCAATTCCACCTTTATATCCACGGTCAGTGACACCTTAGCAAATAAGGTGCTGACCAAATATCATGATGCCAAAGGTTCAGCTGATCAAACCCGGCAGTCTGTAGTGGATGACCTGGGTAAGACCATGGATGATGTCCAAGAGATATCAGATTCCCTGGGACGAATTCAGAACACAGTAGGCCAGGCTAAGCAAACGGTGGCTGAGTCCCAAAAGACCCTGGACTCCCTCAATAAGCAGATCGGTTCGGTTCAGAAGGCCCTGTCTGAGACAGATGCCAATTTGGGCACTGTGCGTACAGGATTCCTAGAATTTTCTACTGCCCTCAATCAGGCCCTGTCAGATGGGTCCATGAAGTTGGCGGGTACAGCCAGTGATGTAAGTCAGGCTGCTGGAACCTTGCAGGATGGCTTTAATACGACCCAGGATAAGGTAGATCAGGTTACCTCCAGCCTGGGCCAGATTGTAGACGACAGCGGGAAGGCTATTGACCGCCTGCAAAACGGCTTAAATCAGTCTGGTCTTCAGCCGGGAGACCCCTCGTATGACAGTATTCAGGAACAGCTCAATAAGCTGAAATCCGCGCATGACAACCAAAAAAAGGCCTTGGACGGTTTTACTAAGAATTCGACGCAAATCCTACAAGCAGGCAAGCAGGCAACGAAGGATCTCAGTGGTGCTATTACCGGTTCTGCCCAGGCTGGACTAGGCAGGCTAAACCAGACCAGTAGCGCTCTGACTGGCACACTCATGCCCAACCTGATCACCGGCATAGATGGTCTTTCCACGATGACAGGTACCTTGCAGGGGACCCTCAATGGTCTGACGACCACAGTCTCCCAGTCCAAGAGTCTCCTCGACCAACTTGACAGCACCCTGGACCGGGCTGACTCTACACTTGCCACCACAAGTACCTCCCTGGATGGGGTACACACTGATTTGGACAAAGTGCGTACAGATGTGGCTGCCTTGGGTAGCTCCTCCTCCTGGCATAAGATGGAGGATGCCCTGAACCTTGATTCCGACTCGTTTGGCAGGGCTATGGCATCGCCGGTTGCGCTCACCACACACACGCTCTATCCCATTCGTAATTATGGCTCTTCCCTTTCCCCCTTCTACACCAATTTGGCTTTGTGGGTAGGGGGTTTCATCCTCATCGCTATCTACAAGCTCGAAGTGGACAAGGAGGGGCTGCGTAAATTTAACGCCACCCAGGCCTACCTAGGACGCTGGCTACTCCTGGTCTTCATCGGTTTCTTCCAGGCGGTAATCGCCACAGGCGGTGACTTGATACTGGGCATTCAGTGCGAACACCCTGCCCTCTTCATGTTGACCGGCGTATTCGCTTCCTTTATCTACATCAATATCATCTATGCCTTAGCTGCCACCTTCCGTCATATAGGTAAGGCACTGGCAGTTGTTATGGTTATCTTGCAGATACCAGGCTCAGCCGGTATGTATCCCATAGAAATGATGCCTAGCTTTTTCAGAAATTTGAGCCCCTGGCTCCCATTCACACACAGTATTGATGCCATGAGGGAGACCATCGGAGGCATGTATGGTTCCCGCTACTGGCTGGATATGCTCACGCTCTTCTGGTACCTGCCTGTAGCGCTTTTTATTGGTTTAGTTGTTCGCAGATATATGCTCAGTCTGAATGCCCTCTTCGACCGCAGGCTGGGTGCTACCGATCTGATGTTGACGGAGAAGAACCAGTCGGCCGGTCGGCCGGTCGGCCTAAGCAGCTTGGTCAAGGCCTTCCTGGGTACAGGGGGTGAAGGCGACTTCGAGAATGAGTACAAGCTCCTTATTCGACGGCGGGCACATCGTTTCCTGGCAATTTATCCCCGTCTGATCCGCACCGGGTTGGCCCTGGCCCTGCTCCCCCTCCTCTTCCTCATCCTTCTCTTTAGTGTCGAGGCAAAAATTGTTATGCTCACCCTCTGCATCGTCTCTATTGTGCTGATTGACGCATACCTCATCATTGTGGAATACGTCTGTGACAGGTACGTGAGCTTACTGGGAATGACTCAGGTACCAGGTGGGGGACTACGCTCCCTCTTGCGGCCTGGTGGGGCTCAGTTCGAGACTGCTGATAGCGCTGATCACTCATGAAAAACATATGGAAGATCTTCCGCCGGGACGTGCTCGATGCCACCAATAATGTCATCGCTGTCATCGTGCTGATTGGCCTGATCATCGTGCCAGCCCTTTACGCCTGGTTTAACATCGCTGCCAGCTGGGATCCCTACAGTAATGCCAAGTCAATCAAGGTGGCTGTGGTCAATATGGACACCGGATACAAGTCAGATCTGATCCCGGTCAAGATCAATGTGGGGGAAACAGTAGCCAATACCCTCAAGGCCAACGATCAGCTGGATTGGAACTTTGTAGATCGGGAGTCAGCGCTCGATGGGGTTCGGTCAGGGCAGTATTATGCCGCTATCGTTATCCCCAAGGATTTCAGCGCAGACATGATGACCCTCTTTTCGTCCGATATTAAGCATGCTCAGCTGGGGTATTACCTGAATCAAAAGAAGAATGCTATCGCCCCCACCGTAACCGAGAAGGGGGCGGATACGGTGGCAAGCACTATTGACACCACCTTTGTAAAAACTGTCGGTCAGGTAGGTATTGATCTGGCTAGTCAGGTTTTCGCATACTCGCAGAGTCCACAGGCCCAGCAGTATCTCGATACAGCTACAAGTCACCTCAACGAGATGGCCAGTCGCCTGGATACGGCCTCAGCCCAAGTAGTCGCCTACGGTGGGCTTTTAGACTCTTCAGCCCAGTTAGTGGACTCGACAGGTAAGATTATTGGTCAGTCCGGATCATCCATCACGCAGGCCCGCAAGGCCTTGGGGCAGGGTGTCAAGGGAACGAAGAGTGTTGGTAAGGCCCTGTCAGGGGCTGCTGATTCAGTGAATACTGCTCTAGACCAAACTGGCTCAGCCTATGACGCTATAGCCAAACAGGTTGACGACGCTTTTAGGAATGTTGGTCTTCAATCAGATGCGGTGGCTAATCAGTTGCAAACCTTGAGTGACCAGGTCTCGAACACTACTGCCGGCTATGACAAGGTCATTCAGAACCTACAGGCTGTCAGAGAATCTGTGGAGTCTAACAATGCTCTGACTCCTGATGCTAAGCAGAAGCTCTTGTCTTCGTTGGACAATGCCATCGCCAACGTGCGTTCAGCGCAAGATGCGCAAAAGGACCTGTCTGACAGACTGGGTGCCGCTTCCCAAAGTGTCAAGGATAATAGTGGTTCCCTCCAGTCCAGTCACCAGGACCTGCAGAAAAGTATCGTTCAGGCCAGGAAGTCAGTGGATAAGGTGTCCAAGGATTATCAGGATACCCTGCGGCCTCAATTGCAGGCTTTAGCTGATTCAGTGGATACCGTTGTCAGTCAAACAGGCGGACTGCTTGACGACTTAGATGACAATAACCAGGGTATCAGCTCCCTGTCCAGTTCAGTTTCTTCAGACCTCAAAGGGGCTCAGGATCATCTGCATCATGTCGCAGACAAACTCAGCCAGGCTTCAGGTAAATTGACGGCTCTGAGTGGTCACCTGGCAGATACGATGCAGAGCGATAAGGGCCAGGAGGCAACGGATGCGCGCAAGCTGCTCAGCGGGGATGCGGAGACCCTGGCCTCCCTACTTACCTCGCCGGTGGCCGTCCAGCGCAAGGCCGTCTTTCCTATTGCCAACTATGGCTCGTCTATGGCCCCCTTCTATTCAACCCTTTCCATCTGGGTGGGGGCCACCATCCTGGCTGCCATGATGACGGTGAGTATCTCCGACAGAAAGAAGGCCCGCGTCCTGGGCCTGGACTCTTTGAAGGCATCCTGGCTGCGGGCTGACGCACTGGATGAAGAAGGCAAACAACCCTGGGGACCTTTTCGACCTGAATCACCTGGTAATGCCCGACGGTTCGGAATGAAACTCTACCAAGAGTATTTCGGACGGTTCCTGGTCTTCGCCGTCATGGCCATCCTGCAGGGCTGCATGGTCTGCCTGGGTGACCTCTTCTATCTGAAGATCCAGTGTGAACACCCCCTCCTCTTCCTCCTGGTCGGTATCCTGGCCGCCTTTGTCTTTATGAACTTGATTTACACCCTAGTGGTCTCCTTCGGCGATGTGGGTAAGGCCCTGGCCGTGATCCTGCTGGTGATGCAGGTGGCCGGTTCAGGTGGCACGGTCCCCAGGGAGGTCCTGCCAGACTTCTTCCAGACGGTCTACCCCTTCCTGCCTTTCGTTCACGCGATAGCCGCCATGCAGTCGGCCATTGCCGGCGTCTACGGGATGGAATTCTGGCGCGAGATTGGTGCCATCTGCCTCTTCCTGGTTCCCTCTCTCCTGCTGGGTCTGGTTCTGCGCAACCCTGTTATCCGCTTGAACAGTTGGTTTATGAGGAATATGGAAAGCACGAAGCTCATGTAGCTTGTGAGTGAGTGGAAACACCCCCAAGTCCCCTAGGGTTTGAGTCCTCTAACCCCGTTTTAAGGCTTCTGCGGATAAGTAACAAGTCAGGCAAAAGCCGTGTAAAGCTGATTGGGGAAGCCTGACTCCTATAGGCTAGGACTATGAGCGTGGATTTAATTGATGAGCACGTCTACGAGCAGACCATGAAGAATAAGGTCCTGCCCAGCCTGGCCAGGTGCAGCCATGAGGGTTGGATGGACTCCTGCCAGCCCGGGGATAAGGACAGTTTTCGTTCAGACATACCCAATGAGGACACGGGTGACCCCCACAAGCGGCTACATTACGTCTGCTATTCTGCTTCAGAATTCCAGGATGCCACCCCAACCCATGTGATGGCCCGCTACCGGGGAGCCATCGTCATCTCCCACGGATTTAGCGAATTTGGCAGGAAGTATGAGGAGCTCACCTGGTACTTCCTTATGGCCGGGTACTCAGTCTGCATCCTCGACCACTGGGGACATGGTCTGTCAGGGCGCGGGGTTGATGACCCCAACCTGGTCTGGGTGGACAACTGGGAGCGCTACGTGGCTGACTTGGCTGGCTTTTGCACCCAGGTGGCCCAGACCTATGCCGGTGAGCACCCGGTCTACCTTTATGCCCACTCCATGGGGGCGGCCATCGGGGCGAGAATGCTGGAGCGTTTCCCTGACATCATTGGCAAGGCTGTGCTCTCCTCACCGATGATTGAGCCAAAGACTGGGCATATGCCCCTGGCGGCACTGGCAGCAGCGGACGCAGCCTGTGCAGTAGGCATGGGTGAGAAGCCAGTGCCGGGCTTCCACCCTTTTGACGCCAACTTGGACATGTCCAAATATAAGCATGGCAGTCTGGCCAGGGTTGAATGGGCCCACCAATTGCGGGTAGGGCAGACCTGGTACCAGACCAGCCAGGTGACCTACCAGTGGATCAAGGAAGCACTTCAGATGTGCCGTGAGCTCATGCGACCGGACCAGTGTGCTCAGGTGGAGGCTCCCATTCTCCTATTCCAGGCTGAGCCTGACAGGTTCGTCCTACCCAAGGCCCAGGAGAAGTTTGCCGCCCAGGTGCGTGACGGTGGCTGTGAGGTCGAGTTGGTCAAGGTGCCTCACAGCATGCATGAGTTATATGAGATGCCCAACGCGGTCCTGGGTCCCTACTTGGACCGGATTTTTAGCTTCTTCGAACAACCTTACGCCCTGCTCAATGATGAGGCCTCCGGGGAGGCGGGCGATTAGTAGGGCCTGGACGACACGGCCCACGTCTAGAGTGGGGACAAACCAAGAATCTGGGAGTGACGATGCATCGTTTTGCAGTGGGCTATGAGTTTGTATGCAGGATCATCATGATGGTCGCGGTGGTTCATCTTGCTTTCCTGATCCATATGCTGCTGGGCCTGGTCCTTGCAGGATTCTTCCCCTCCATTGCTGCCTCCTGCTCGGTCTACAGAACCTGGATCCTGGATCTCCATGACCGCTCTTGGACGGTCAAGCAGACCTGGATGGCCTTCCACCAGGCCTGGAAGGTGGAATTGGGGCCCGCCAACCTCTTCGGCTGGCCGCAGTTCCTGCTCTGGGTTCTCCTAATCTGGGAGTACTGGCTGACCATGAGCAACGATATGGGTACGACTGGACTGGTGGTATCCGGCCTGCTCCTGGTCCTCAACATTGTGTATGGTCTCTTCGTCTGCTTAAGCTGGGTCGTCCGCTCCAATTTTGCCCAGGGTCCTATCTGGGTTGTGAAGACCTCCCTATCCATGGTGATTGCACGCCCCCTCTGCAGCCTCATGCTGGTCCTCCTCCTGCTTATTACCGTCTGGGCCTACTACACCTGGCCCGGTCTCATGGTTGCCTTCGGGCTGGCTGTCCCCATCTTCGCCGATATGATGGCGGTCTATTCCTGGGGCCGGATTCCTGGTATGGATGTCCACGTCCTTGAGCCCAGGGAGTCCAAGAGGCACAAACAGGGTTAACCCCTGCCTGGTCTGGTGACCTTGGTGGTAGCGAGTAATGATTTTCTGATTCCCGCCCACCATAGGGTCCAGGAGGGGGATACTGCTTGTGCGTTAACTAATTTTATTTTTTCGCACACCTGATAAATTCCTAATATCTCAGTATTTTATATCTCTTGTTAACTAGTTACTGCTGCAAGTTGACATAAACGAGTTAACTCTTTTACTATGACCTCGCCAGGAGAAGGATGGGTTGCACAGTCGCCTGATCATCGCGCTCCTGGCGTCACCAGTAAAGGAGAGTGTGATGGCACAAAGAGGTGTGTGGAAAAGGGTTGTGACTGCCGCTGCCTTATTTGGCATGGTGGTTCCACTGGCTGCCTGTGGTTCTAACAAAGCTGAAAACAGTACCGAGGCTGATGGTAAACCGGTCATAAAAATGATGATCACGCGCTATTCTACCGATACGCCTATGACCAAAATGAAATGGGCTAAGGATGTAGAGGCAGCCTGTGACTGTCATATTCAGTGGGAGGATCTCGCGGATTCTGCTTGGAGTCAGCAGAAGAGCGCCAAATTAGCTTCTGGGGATATAGCGGATGCTTCGATTTTTGCCTTTGACCCAGGCGATGCAGTCAAGTATGACTACTTTGATGATCTGAACGCCAATATGGACAAGATGCCCAATGTACAGCGGTTCTTCAAGGACAATACCGTCGCTGAAAAGATGGTGAAAGACAAGGAGGGGCACGTATACGTACTCCCTACAGACCGTGGTAAGAGCTACCGAGTCTCAACGAGCCATTTCATGATTAACAAGAAGTGGCTCGATAAACTCGGACTTCAGATGCCTAAGACCTGGGATGAACTGACACAGGTACTTACCGCCTTTAAGACCCAGGATCCCAACGGAAATGGAAAACCTGACGAAATACCCTTCAATATGCGCCGCCTGGATACCGATGGGTTCAAGCTCTGGAACCCCTTTGTCCTGCTCAACTCAACGGGCATTACCACGAGTTTTGCCGGCACCTCGCCTTCCCTACAGGGCTACTATGTCAAGAATGGCAAGGTTGACAGTTTCTTAACGCAACCTGAGTACAAGAAAGTGATTACCTATCTGCACTCACTGATGGAGCAGGGTCTGGTGCCCAAGGATGCCATGACCCGAGACGATGCAGCCACCACGGCGGCCACAACCGGAGATGGGAAGACTGCCCGCTCCGGACTGATTGTCGGCTGGGCAAAGACGGATTTTGAAAAGCTCAAGGATGAATATGTCCCTATGCCGGTGCCTAAGGATAGCGCCGATAGGCCTGACTCTGAAGTTACCTGGGATTACACCCAGGATCTAACCGAATTGAGCAATCACGGTATCGCCGTTTCCAAGAATGCAAAGAACAAGGAGACTGTCTACAAGGCTATCAACGCCCTCTATAGCCCTAAAATTTCAGTCGCCCAGTACTACGGTGACATTCCTGACTTTGTTGAGGAAAAGGGAGACAAGGTCTACAGGATGAAGGACGGCTGCTATGACGGCAAGATAAAGTGTGCTGCCGTAGCTGACCGGTTTGCGGGATGGATTCCCGACAGTATCAGCGTCGAAAATGACCAAACTGCCGAGGCGCTCCAGGAGGCCGATAAGGCCTATAAGGACACCCTGGCCAACGTCGACCCAGTCAAGGATGTCATGCCTGCCTACGTCCGTATTGACAGTGAGGAAGATCAAACCGCCCTGGGTAACAACAACACTGCTATTCTCAGCTACGCACTGGCACAAACCGCTAAGTGGATCCAAAAGGGCGGGGTCGATGAGGGCTGGGACTCCTATGTCAAAAAGCTTGAAGACCCCAGTCTGGGCCTGAAGCAGAACATCCAAATTTGGCAGAAGTATTACGACCAGTACACCAGTGAAGCCAACTAGGAGAGTTCACTGATCGATTGGGGCCACGAGGCGTTTGCCTCTGGCCCCGGACGGAGGGCAGCCCTCGAGGGTCTGAGATCTGGCCTAGTTGGGATCCTTCCCCGTCGCCATTGAATACATCTTGAGTGAATGGAGTGCTCATGAAAGCGAAGCAGGTGGTGGTTCACGAGAATACACCACACGGGATGCGAGGGATCGTGTGGTCCTTCAAACGGTATTGGCAATTGTGGCTGTTGGCCCTTCCCGCAATCTTCTTCGTCGTCCTGTTTGCCTACGTTCCCATGTGGGGAATCCAGCTGGCCTTTAGGAAGTTTGAGCCCAGTAAGGGTATTACGGGCGGCAAGTGGATGGGGCTGTCCTACTTTAAGCAGTTCTTTGCCTCCCCCATGTTTGGCAACATTATGAGGAACACCATAAGCATCAGTCTGTGGACCCTGGTTATGGGCTTTATAGCCCCTATTATTCTGGCCCTCCTGATCAATCAGATAGCCAGCACCAAGATCAAGGGCCTTGTGCAGACCATCACCTATATGCCTCATTTCATATCCACCGTGGTAATTGTGGCCATGCTCAATATTTTCCTGACGCCAGAAACTGGCCTCCTGGGAAAGTTTCTGGGCGATACCAGCCTTTTGGGAGAGCCACAATGGTTCACCCCAATCTACTGGATTAGCGAGGTCTGGCAGCACTGCGGTTGGAACTGTATTATTTACCTGGCCGCGCTCAGCTCAGTGGATGTTGCCCTCTATGAGGCAGCTAAAATCGACGGCGCCGGCAGGATGCAGCTGATTCGCTACGTTGATATTCCCACCATTTTGCCCACCTGCGGAGTCCTGCTGATCATGAACATGGGGTCGGTCCTCTCTGTCGGTTTCGAAAAGGTCTTCCTCATGCAGAACGCGCTCAATTCCTCGGCCTCAGAGGTCATCTCAACCTACACCTACAAGATAGGTATTTTGGGCAGTCAATTTTCCTACTCCACGGCCATCGGGCTCTTTAACACCCTTGTCAACTTCTTCTTCCTGATCCTGGCGAATTACATCTCGAAGAGGGTCTCTGACACCAGCATCTTCTAAGGAAGTCATATGGTACAAAAAGCATCAACACCAGTGCAAGCCCCTATGAACCCTCGTGATGCTAACTTGCTCGCTGCCCGCAACAGTGGGGAGCAGGTTCCTTTCAATAAGAAGGTCCACCAGCAGAGGAGTTTTTCAGATTGGATGGTGGATATCGCTATCTGGGTCGTCCTGATCCTGGTGGTCTTGGCCGTCCTCTACCCCCTCTGGTTTGTTGTCATCGCCTCAGTGTCTGACCCCAAGCTGGTGGCCAGCGGGCAGCTGAGCCTACTCCCCAAGGGGCCGACTTTGAAGGGTTATGAAACTATTTTTCATGATGCCCGCATCTGGCATGGCTACGCCAATACCATCCTCTACTCGGTGGGCGGCACCCTGCTGAATATGGTGGTTACCATCCCTGTGGCCTTTGCTCTCTCTAGGAGGGAGTTTAAGGCCCGTCGCCTGATCATGTTCCTCTTTACCTTTACCATGTTCTTCGGTGGGGGACTGATCCCCAGTTACCTGCTCTATAAGCAGCTGGGCATCCTCAACACGGCCTGGGTCTTTATCCTGCCGGGGGCTGTCAGTGTCTACAATGTCATCATCACGCGCTCCTTCTTCGATACTTCCATCCCTGAGGAGCTGCATGATGCTGCACAGATTGACGGCATGAGCTACATCGGATACTTTATACGTATTGTGGTTCCGCTGAGTTCGGCCATTATCGCAGTCATCGCCCTCTACTACTTCGTAGGGCACTGGAATGACTACTTTACCGGTCTGATCTACATTACGGATATGAAGAAGTGGCCCCTGCAAAATGTACTCCAACAGATCCTGCTCGCCAATCAGACCCAGTCGAATATTGCCTCCGTTGGCGCCCAACAGGCTCAGGAGGCTGCCGAGCAAATCAAATATGGCATCATTATTGTGTCGACACTGCCTCTGTTGGTCCTCTATCCCTTCTTGCAGAAATACTTCA
This sequence comes from Bifidobacterium sp. JNUCC 75, assembly GCF_054819865.1. Taxonomy (NCBI): domain Bacteria; kingdom Bacillati; phylum Actinomycetota; class Actinomycetes; order Bifidobacteriales; family Bifidobacteriaceae; genus Bifidobacterium; species Bifidobacterium sp. JNUCC 75. The sequence goes on from NZ_JBTHIF010000001.1 coordinate 1,243,323, forward strand.
ATAAGGGAGTCATGATAGGGGCCATCAAGGGCTAAAGTCCACCCATAAGAATCGAAGAAAGGGGGAAGATCGTGGTCACGATGCAGGAAATCGGGGACAGCCTCGGTGTTTCCAAAGCAGCTGTATCGTTAGTGCTCAATGGTAAGGACCAGGGCCGAATCCGCCGGGAAACGGCTCAGGCCATCCGGCAGACTGCCCAGGTCATGGGGTACTCCCCCAAGAAAACCAGTTATTCCAGTGAGAAAAAGACGCGGATTCTGGGATTCATCAGTGACCACATTGCCACCTCCCCCTATGCGGGCAGGCTGATTTTTGGGGCCCAGGAGGCTGCGCGACAGCTGGGTTACATCATCGTCGCGGTCAATACGGATGGGGATGACCAGCTGCAGGCCTCTGAAATTTCAGCCCTGAAAAGCTATGGAGTAGATGGTTTCCTCTATGCCTGTGTCTATAACCAGGTGATCCACTTGCCACAGAGTCTGAACGGGGAGCGGGTGGTGATTGTGGACGCCACTGATACCAGCGGCCATGTTCCCTCCATCATTCCTGATGAGCGACATATAGGCAGGACCGCCACCCGTCACCTGATCGATGTTGGGTGCAAACGTATTGCCTTTATTGGTTCATTCGGCCCCATGCAGGCTCAGCGCGGTCGACTGGCTGGTTACTGCAAGGAACTCACCGAGCACGGCATAGCAGTAGACGATAATCTGATCGTAAATGTAGAAATGGGCCAGGATGGGATGGAAAAGGTGGCCCGCTTGGTAGACCAATATCAGCCCGATGGCTTTTTCTGTTTCAACGATGCCCGAGCCTGGTACGTCTATAGCGCAGCCATGCGGCGCGGGCTCAATGTGGGCCAAGATATCTCAGTAGTTGGGGTGGATAATCACCAGGTTGTTGCTGAAATGATGGCCCCCTCGCTCACAACTATCGAATTGCCGCACTATGAGATGGGGTACTGGGCAACCCTGAAACTCATCTCACTGATTGAGCGGCGCCGGTTAGATGATCTTAAGCTCTTGCCCACCAATGCTCCCATTCCCTCGCTTGATCGCATTCACGCCCAGGTCAAGTGTGTGCTGATTGAGAAGGAATCAGTGGTGGGGCATTCATGATTAGTCTGCCCCTCCACTAGTTGGATTTCGTATTCCTCAAAGGAGAAGATGATGGAAAACCAGGATTTCGATAGGCTCCCTGGCAAGGACGAGCCCCCTGCAGGCGTTGAGGCCGAGGCGGGAAACACGATGCAGGTAAGGGCCCGCAGGTGGAGGAAGAAGCATTGGGGCTTGGTCTTTGGAACCTTGCTGGTTGTGATATGCCTCTTGGGAGCCCTCATACCGGTCTTTGCGCCAGGCTTGAGTTTCAAAGGTAACCAGGAGGCTGAGGCCCAGAGTGCTAAGGAGAGCCGGTTGACTCAGAGTAAATTTAAGCAACGATATCATTACTACAACCCAGCCGGATTCATGAACGATGTGCAGACCATCTGGCAGGACAAGAACGGACTATACCACCTGATCTACCTGCAAAACGCCAAGTACAAGCATGAGGGTGATGGGACTGAGTGGTATCAGGTAACGACCAAGGATTTTATACATTATCAAAATGTGGGTGTCTCCATCCCCAAGTTCGCTGGATCCTGGCAGGATATGGCGACCGGTTCCATTCTGCCTAACAGCTTTGGTTTCTTCCCTCAACTCGACAGGGAGGATCTGGTGGCCTACTTCACCAGTTACGTTAATGGCAGGCAGGAACAGTTCGTCGCTTACTCCAAGGACGAGGGCAAGACCTTCACCCCCTATGTGGACCATGCCGTCATGAAAGCTCCCGATGTGACGGCCAACTTCCGTGATCCGTATGTCACTTACAGCGCTGATAAGCACTCGCTCATGATGTATCTTGCAGAGGGTGACAAGATAGGTACCTACAGGAGCGACAATGGGGTCGATTTTCGCTATGTCGGTGGGACCATGATTAACGCTGACAGCCTGCAAGACGGAATGGGGCTGGGCCTGATTGAGTGCCCCAATCTGAAGACCCTGATAGACCCCAAGACTGGGAAAACCCAACACATCATGTTTTTTGGAGCCAATGGGTACGAGCATTCCCGGCCTACAGGCACTTACTATATGGTGGGTCATCTCAACGAGGAGGAAGTATTCGTGCCCGACCAGGAACCCGAACGCATGGATGACGGCTCAGATTATTATGGGGCTAACTTCATGCAGGAGAATGAGGGCACCATTCTCTCCTTAGCCTGGATGGGGAACTGGGATTATACCTCCAAGGCCCTAGAGGATGGGGAGGGAGAAGTCTATAATCTGGGTTCGTTGAGTCTTGCGCATAGGCTCACCTTGGCTGGGCAGGAAGGTGAGTATCGGGTTCGGAATACCATTGTTGAGCCCGAGTCTCTCTATGGGCAAGCCCTGCGAGGTCAGGTGCAGATAGGGCCAAAATCCCGCCGGGGTCAGCAGTTTGAACTTGAGCGTTCCTCCTATCAAAAAATGCGGTTTGCCTTTAAGCCCAAGGACGGGACCGCTGTCGGTTCGGCTGGCAGCGTCAAGCTTACCCTGGCCCAATCTGATGCCAGCCTGAACGTGGATTACGATCTGGAGAGCGGACAATATAAGGTCAGCCGGACTACAAAACGATTTTTGGATGCTCAGGGCCAGGCTAACTACAGCAAGCAGTATGCCCCGGTCGCCAGCGGCCTTGAGGAAGGGCAGGAGCCTGTACTGCATGTGCTGGAGGATCAGAGTAGCGTAGAATTCTGGTTTGAGGGCAGTGGGAGAGTCTATTCCCTCACGAAGTTCTCCACGGATAAGACGACCAAAATCGCCGTCCAGGCTACTGAGCCCATGGATCTTACCTATACCCTGGCTGATGTCGCCAGTAATGCTGACCACGAGTAGGGCCGGACAGGGGGTTCAAAGGGCCTGCAGTGACAGGTATCTGCATGGGCCTCCGCCCACCAGGGTAGCCCGGTGGGCGGAGGCCAAAAATTTCTATGTATGCATGCTGGGCGGTACCTGAGCCAGGTGGGCGCACCGGCTTGGCCGGAGCGCTACCGGCTTACTTGTTGAGCACCTTCTCCGGGTCGGCGTCGAAGGTATCGACGCAGTTCTGCGAGCAGAAGTAGTAGGTCTTGCCCTGGTAGTCGCGCTTGGCTGCGGCTGTGTTGGGGTCGATGGTCATGCCGCAGACCGGGTCGGTGACCTTGCCCGTCGTCGCCTGATCCTGCTGCATGTTGTCATGATGATGGAAGAGTCCCATCTCGTTTCCTTTCTCTTGGTTGTGTTCTTGGTGGGTGGAAATACTGAGGTCCCTGGTCAGGGCATCCATGTCGATTGGCCTGGCCTCCTTGATTGGCCTGGCCTTCAGGGGCGTGTGCCGCAGCCGGTTGGCGTTGAGCACCACCGACAGTGAAGAGAAGGCCATGGCTGCGCCGGCGATCATTGGGTTGAGCAGGAGGCCGATGAAGGGGTAGAGCACGCCGGCGGCGATGGGGATGCCCAGGCCGTTGTATCCAAAGGCGAACCAGAGGTTCTGATGGATGTTGCGCATGGTTGCTGCTGAGAGGTCAATAGCCTTGACGGCTGCGTTCAGGTCGCCTGAGACCAGGGTCACGTCGGCGGACTCGATGGCCACGTCCGTTCCGGTGCCGATGGCCATGCCCAGATCGGCCTGGGCCAGGGCAGGGGCGTCGTTGATGCCGTCGCCGATCATGGCCACCTTGTGTCCTTGGGCCTGAAGGGCCTTGACGATGCTCGCCTTGTCCTCGGGATGGATCTGCGCCACCACCCGGGTGACCCCTACCTGGCCCCCGACCTGCTCCGCGGTGCCCTGGTTGTCGCCGGTCAGCATGATGGTCTGGATGCCACGCTCGTTCATGTCGTGGATGGCCTGCTTGGAGCCGGTTTTGACCTGGTCGGTCACTGCCAGGACCCCGGCAAGCTTGCCGTCGATGGCTACGAAGATGGTCGTGCGGCCCTGATCCTCCCAGCTGCGGGCAGTGTCCAAGAGGGATTGCGCGCCAGTCCGGTCCGCTATTTCGTTCTCAAGTTCGATTCCCCTGCTCTCGAGCAGTCTGCGGTTGCCGACAAGAACATGCGGGGTTCCTTTGCCTGCCTCGAAGGAGCCAGAAGGGAAGGTCGCATCGATGCCAGCGCCGGTAACCGAGTCGAAGTCCTTGGCCGGGACCAGCTCCAGGTTGCGGTCCTTGGCAGCCTGGACGATGGCCTGGGCCAGGGGGTGCTCGGAATTGCTCTCGGCGCTCGCGGCCGCCTTGATCAGCAGGTCATCATTCATCCCCTGCACGCTCAGGGCATCAGCCAGTTCAGGCCGGCCCTGGGTTATGGTGCCGGTCTTGTCAAGGACGATGGTGTCGATGTCATGCGCTCCCTGCAGGGCCTCCGCCGACCGGTAGAGCACACCGGCACGGGCGCCGCGTCCGGTGCCGATCGTTACGGATAGGGGAGTGGCCAGGCCTAGGGCGCAGGGGCAGGCGATGACCAGGACGGAGACCGCCGCCACGATTCCGTATACTCCGCGGGGCATGGGGCCGAACGCCCACCAGGCCACGAAGGTCCAGAGCGCTACCAGGATGACTCCGGGGATGAAGATTGACGATATTCGGTCGGCCAGTTTCTGAATGGGCGCCTTGGAGGTCTGAGCCGTCTTGACCAGCCGGATGATCTGTGCCAGGACCGTGTCCTGCCCTACCTGGGTGGCCTTGTAGCGCAGGGAGCCCGTGCCGTTGACGGTGGCTCCGACCAGGGAATCGCCCTCCTGCTTGAGGACGGGCATGGGCTCGCCGGTCACCATGGATTCGTCCACTGAGGACGACCCGGATATGACCTGGCCGTCCACCGGCAGCTTCTCGCCCGGATGGACCTGAATCACGTCTCCGACGACCACATCGTCGACGGCGATCTCCTGGGCGGTTTCCCTGCCGTCCTGGCCGGTCCTCACCACGGTGGCGGTCTTGGGCCTTAGTCCGATAAGGGCGCGGATGGCATCGCCGGTGCCGCGACGGGCCCGCGCCTCCAGGATCTGGCCGAGGATCATCAGGGTAATGATGGTGCCCACGGCCTCGTAGTAGGGTTCACGGCTTCCCTCAGGCAGGAGTTGCGGGGCCACAGTGACCACCAGTGAGTAGAGGAAGGCTGTGGCAGTGCCCAGGGCGACCAGCGAGTTCATCTCCGGGGCCCGGTGCGCCAGGGCCAGCCACCCGGTGCGATGGATGGGCCAGCCCGAGTAGAACATCACTGGCAATATCAGGACAAGCTGGACCCAGGGGTTCATCAGAATGTGTGGCATGGGCAGGAACATGCCGAACATGGCTGGGATGAAAACCGGGAGCGTGAAGACCAGGGCTACGATGAATCGCCTGGTCAGGTCACGGATTTCTGCCGTGCGTTCCTGATCCGCCTCGTCCTGGTCGCTGCCGCCATTGGCCTGGGTGGATTCGGCTTGTGGGCGCTCACTTTGTGGCTGGCCGCCCTGTGGTTGGTTGGATTGTGCCTCGGTATTGCCGGTCTTGGGTCCGTCGGTGGCCCGGAGCATCCCGTGAAGCATGTTCATCCCGCAGGCGAAGGGATAATCGCCGGCCTTGGGCGGGGTCAGCTGGACGGTTGAGGTCTGAAAGGCAGGCAGGGTCTTGTCGATATTGAAGTCATTGAAGACCACGTGTGAGGAGCATTCCCCGCTCTCCTGGCGGTCGAAGACCAGCTTGACCGGCCGCCCGGCCTGAACCTGGATCAGCTGAGGGCTGTATCCGCCCTTGACTGTGATGTGGACGGTCTGGACGCCGTCCTCATCCTTGGCCTGGGTGGCCTTTCTGGGCGCGAAGAAGTACCAGATGATGCCCGCCGTGATGACCAGGGCTGCAATAAGGACCAGGAAGTTGCTCATGTGGCCCACTATACCCCCCAGGGGTATACTGATAGTGAATTTCGAGATGGGTTTCATGAATTCGAGTTAGTCCCGGCTCAACCATGAATGCCATTGACTAGGAATGGAGTGAATCGTGCCCGGATATGCCAATGACAAAAAGCGGACTATCACCAGACTCCGGCGTGTCGAGGGTCAGGTCAGAGCCATCGAGCAGATGGTCGAGTCGGATACCTACTGCATCGACATCCTCACCCAGATTGCCGCCTCGACCAGCGCCCTGAAGTCGGTGGCTCTGACCCTGCTGGACGACCACATGAACCACTGCGTCCGCGAGGCTGCCGAAAAGGGGGGCGAGGAGGCTGACGAGAAGATGCAGGAGGCTTCCGAGGCCATCGCCCGCCTGGTCCGCTCCTAGCAACCCCTGTCAGCCAGGCCTAATCCGCCAGAGAATAGCAGTCCATAAGCAACGGGTATAGGCATTCTTCCGGGAATCGCTGAACTTTCGCTTCTTTCCTGTTAGATTGAACCCCAACCCCAGACCGTTCGGTCCTGGGAAGAAGAGGTTGAAGGGGAGAGGCAATGTCGGAAACAAGTTGGGATTGGGCGGCCCTGATAGTGGTCGTCATTCTCTTTGCGGGGCTGGCCCTGCTGAGCAGGAAGACCAAGGTCAACTTCAGTTGGCGGGTCATCATAGCGACGGTACTGGGAATACTGGTAGGTGTGGGCTTCTCCGGTCACACCACCTATGTGGGGGCATTCGGCAACGTCTGGTCCGAGGTCATTTCGGCCCTCGTGGTACCCCTGCTGCTCTTCAGCATCATTGCCAGCATCAGCCGTATCGGAGGGTCTGGTCGGCTGAAAAGCATCAGTGTGAAGACCATCGTTCTGCTGCTGGTCAACACCTTCACAGCCGCCGTGATAGCCCTGGTTTTGGGGCTGCTCTTCCAGGTCGGCAAGGGGTTCAACCAGGCCCTGCCCAAGGAGGCCAAGCCTCACGAGGTGCCAGGAGTGCTCGATACCCTGGTCGGTCTCTTCCCTTCGAATCTGGCGGCAAACTGGGCCCAGAACCAGGTCATCCCTGTCGTGATCTTCGCCATCCTCCTGGCCGTCTCTCTGAACAAGGCTGCCTCAACCCCGCGTGGCGAGCAGAGCGTGGCCCCCTTCAAGGCTTTCGTGGAAGCCGGCAATGTGGTCCTGTCCAAGGCCACCCAAATCGTGGTCGGCTTCACCCCCTATGCGGTCCTCTCCCTGATCGCAGCCGCCATTGGTCGCAGCAACCTGAAGAGCCTTCTGCCCCTGCTGGCAGTTCTCTTGGTGGCCTACCTGGGCCTGGCGATTCAGCTCTTCCTGGTCCAACCCCTGATCCTGGCCCTGGTCGGCCGGGTCAATCCTCTGCCCTTCTTCCGCTCCCTTTGGCCGGCGGGCGTGGTGGCCTTCACCTCCGAGAGCAGCATCGGCACCATTCCTGTCACGGTCCGTCAGCTGCGCTCTGCCGGTGTTCCCGAAGAGACGGCTTCCTTCGTGGCCAGTCTGGGAGCCAATCTGGGCATGCCCGGATGCGCCGGGCTCTGGCCAGTTCTCCTGGCGGTCTTCGCTATCAATGCTCAGGGGATTCCTTACACTCCCCTGCGCTTCGCCCTGCTGATCGTCTTTGCTCTGGTGGTTTCCGTGGGGACGGTGGGCGTGCCCGGTACAGCCACGATTACTGCCACTTCCCTCTTTACGGCGGCTGGTCTGCCGGTACCCTTCATCGCTATCATGCAGCCTATTTCCCAGATTGTGGATATGGGCCGCACGCTGGTGAACGTGGCTGGTGCCGCCAACACGGCAGTCATTGTGGCCAGGACCGAGAAGGAGCTGGACCTCGATCTTTACCAGGGTCGCAAGGTCTTCGACGACCAGGACATCGAAGAGGGCGGGGAGAAACAACAGTCAGCAGACTAGACCCGGATGCGTTCCATTCCTGCGCACATGAGCAGGAAAGCGCCCACCCCGTGCATGTCGTTGATGCTGGTGGGTCGCTGGCAGTATTCCTCATAGCTGCCGGGGCCGGTTCCTATGCAGATGTCGCCGATGAGGAGGTCCTCTCCCCGCCACTCAAGGCTCTTGATGACCCCCTCATACCCTTTGCTGGCCGCTTCCAGATGAGCCTTGTCCAGAATGCCTTGGTCTACGGCCTTGCAGATGGCGGCCACGAAGAGACAGGTGCAGGAGTTCTCAGGCCAGTTGCCTTCCTGACCGACCTTGTCGAGAACCTGCCACCAGCGGCCGTCGGGGCCCTGATAACGGCAGACGGCAGTCAGCAGGTCGCGGACCAGGTTTCGCAGATTCTTGCGTCCCGGGTGGCTCTGTGGCAGCAGTTCCAGTTCATTGACTACCGCCATGGGCACCCAGCCGATGGACCGCCCCCAGTATTCAGGCGAGAGGCCTGTTACAGGGTCGGCCCAGGGTTCCTTGCGATCGGGATCATAGGCGTGCCGCCAGAGCCCGGTTTCAGGTACGCGGGTTTTCTTCTGCATCAGGAGGGCCTGTCTGACCGCCTCGTCCACCAGATTCCTGCGTCCGAAGCGGGTGCCGTATTCCACCATCATGGGGCCACCCATATAGAGCCCATCCAGCCACATCTGCCGCGGTACTCCGTCGTTGTGCCAGAATCCGCCCTCGTCGTTCTTCGGATAGGCTTCAAGGTCGTCGGCCAACTGGTCCAGGCCGGTCTTGTACCGGGGGGATCCGAAATGGTCATAGAGGGGGAAGAGGAGGATGCCTGGCTGGATGTCGTCCAAGCATACTGGATCGTGGTTGAGCACGTGGCCCTGGTCATCCAGGTTGGATTCGACCCAACCCCTTATGTACTCCAGATAGGATTCGTCATTGTTGATCAGATAGGTTTGGTGCACTCCAGACAGAAGGACGCCCTGATGGTAGTGGAAATGGCGGATCGGTGGCAGGTCGGCCGGGTTCGGATACGTGCGGCGGAGTGTGTCGACCGCTGCCTGGGCATACTCCAGTGGTGTTGACGGGGTCTGAACCATGGTGCCTTCCTCGTTGATGGGCTGGTTTCATCGAACATCCTACTGTTTTGCAGCCCGGCCGTCTCCCCTGGAATATCGGTCCGGAGTGTTGCACATACGAGGTTGAAAGCGCCTGCAACTTTCTTGTCGCAGAAGTCGTTGCCTGATAGTTTGAGGCCAATCCAGCGGTGGTGCTGTTCGGCCGTACATCTGAAGATGCGGCATGCCCTACATAGTTTCCGTGAGCGCAACAGTCGGTGATGAGGAGGTCATCATGGCAGAGTTTTCCATGTCGAGGTTCTCTCTGAAGGGGAAGGTGGCCTTGGTGACCGGCGCTGTGTACGGGATCGGGTTTGCAATAGCCTCCGCCCTGCATGAGGCGGGCGCGACCATCGTTTTCAATGCTTCAAGGCGCTCATCGGTGGACAAGGGGACCCAGGCCTACAGGCAGGCAGGTATCCCAGCCCGGGGCTATGTCTGCGACGTAACCGATGAGGGTGCCGTGGTCGACATGGTCGACCGGATTGACAGGGAGGTCGGCACCATCGACATTCTGGTCAACAATGCCGGCATCATCAAGCGGATCCCCATGCTGAACATGACTGTCGAGGACTTCCGCAAGGTGGTGGATGTGGACCTCATTGGGCCTTTCATAGTTTCCAAAGCCGTCCTGCCGGGGATGATCAAGCAGGGGCACGGGAAGATCATCAACATCTGCTCGATGATGAGCGAGCTGGGTCGGGAGACCGTCTCGGCCTATGCGGCCGCCAAGGGCGGATTGAAGATGCTGACCCGCAACATCTGTGCGGAATATGGCGGGTCCAACATTCAGTGCAACGCCATCGGACCTGGCTACATCGCCACCCCGCAGACCGCGCCTCTGCGTGAGCGTCAGCCCGATGGATCCAGGCATCCCTTCGATCAGTTCATCGTTTCGAAGACGCCCGCAGCCCGATGGGGCAATCCCTCGGACCTCCAGGGTCCTGCGGTCTTTCTGGCCTCGTCGGCCTCGGATTTCGTCAACGGGCAGGTGCTGTATGTCGATGGCGGCATTCTGGCCTATATCGGCAAGCAGCCTCAGTAAGGCCGGGGGATCACAAGCTTTCGGGTTACTTGCGCGAGGGGATGCAGGGGTTCAGACGGGTAGTGAAATCAATCAGTGATGAGGGAGAGTAGGCGGAGCATGAAAGTAGCGTTGATCAACGAGAACTCGCAGGCCTCGAAGAACGCCCTGATTTTCGCGACCTTGAAGGAGGTCTGTGATCAGAAAGGGCTTCAGGCTTTCAACTATGGCATGTACGGGAAGGAGGGGGAGAGCCAGCTGACCTACGTGCAGAATGGCCTGCTGGCTTCGATCCTGCTCAATAGCAAGGCGGCCGATTTCGTCGTCAGTGGGTGCGGAACTGGTCAGGGGGCCATGACTGCCCTGAACAGCTTCCCCGGCGTGGTCTGCGGGTTGGCCGAGGATCCGACTGATGCCTACTTGTTCAGCCAGATCAACGGGGGCAATGCCCTCTCGATCCCCTTCGCCAAGGGGTTTGGCTGGGGAGCCGAGCTGAATCTGAAGTTGATTTTCGAGCGTCTCTTCGCCGAGCCAGCAGGTGGCGGCTACCCCAAGGAGCGGGCAGTGCCGGAGCGTCGCAATGCCGGAATTCTGCGTGATGTAAAGAATCAGGTCTACCGTCCGTTGCCAGAGGTGCTGGAGCGGATTGACCAGGGCTTCCTTAAAGAGACCATTTCCGGCGAGCATTTCGCAGAGTACTTCATGGCCAATGCGGAGGATGGGAAGATCAAGGAGATGATCGCCGCTCGCCTGTGAAAGCCGCTTGGCAGGCGAGATATAAAAAGATGCCGTCGACAGGGAGGATTCCTTGTCAACGGCATTTTGTTTGGTGCGAACGGAGGGAGTTGAACCCTCACGAGCATCAGCTCACTGCCACCTGAAGACAGCGCGTCTACCATTCCGCCACGTTCGCAGACAACAGGAAAGGCTAGCACGTTTGTCTATGCAGCGCAATAATGGCGTGTTGGCTCAGCCCTTGGATCCGTGGGCGTAGAACCGGGCCAGCGTCTCCTTCTTGTACTCGTCAAAGTAGCCGCCGTCGATGGACTGGCGGATCTCGTCCAGTAGCCTCACAAAGAAGCGTTCGTTGTGAATGGTGGCTAGCGTGTACCCGTTGAGCTCATGGGCGCGAAGCAGATGGTCGATGTATGCCCGGGAGTAGTGGGTGCAGGTGTAGCAGTCGCAGTCTTCTTCGATGGGTCTGAAATCGGTCTTGAACTGGGCGCGCTTGATGTTCCAGCGGCCGTCACGGGTGAAGACGGCCCCGTTGCGCCCGCAACGGGCTGGGGATACGCAGTCGAAGGTGTCTCCGCCGTTCTCCACGCCTGCGAAGATGTCGTCCACAGCGGCGATGCCCAGCACGTGTCTTGGCCGGGATTCGGGCATTTCGTCGCAGATCCAGGCGCAGGTCTGCCCCAGCAGCCGTTTCTCTATGGCGCCTCCTATGCCCACGCCGTCGAAGTCCAGGGAGGCGATTTGGCGGGCGGCACGTCGGCGCAGATCCTCATAGTTGGCCCCCTGCACCACGCCGAACAGGGCCTGGTAGGGCTTGCCGGTCCGTGCCTGGGTCAGCCTGTGGTGCTCGTCCACGCAGCGTTTGGCCCAACGGAAGGTGCGCTCCACCGACTGCTCCTGGTAGGTGCGGGTGTTCATCAGGGTGGTCAGCTCGTCAAAGGAGAACATGATGTCGGCTCCGATGCGGTGCTGGATGCCCATGGAGATCTCGGCCGAGAAGCGGTGACGGTCGCCGTTGAGCGGGGACTTGAAGGTGACTCCGTCCTCGTCCACAAAAGCCAGGCGCTCCTTGCCTTCGGCGATCACCTGGTCCGACTTCATGCCGGTCACGTCCATGGCCAGGGTCTTCTTGAATCCCGCTCCCAGCGAGAGGACCTGGAAGCCGCCCGAGTCGGTGTAGGTGGGGCCGTCCCAGTTCATGAACCGGGCCAGGCCTCCTGCTTGGTCCAGAATGTCGGGGCCGGGGCGTTCAAACAGATGGAAGGCGTTGGCCAGAAGGACCTGGGCGCCCAGCTGCTGCATTTGCTCGGGCAGGACGGCTTTCATGGCCGCCTGGGTGGCCACGGGGATGAATGCGGGAGTGTGGATGTCTCCGTGAGGAGTGTGGATGATGCCGGTGCGGCCGTAGCGGCGGCCATTGTGCCCCAGGCCATCGGGGCTGTCAGGCAGGCGGTTCAGGGTCTCGAATGAGAATGCGGCGCGGTCGCCGGGTCGGCCCGGCGTGGCTCCCAGCGGGTTGGTGATCAGGCTCATGGCTCCACTGTATCCAAGACATCCAACCGTTCTGTTGTGCCCTGTGTACAGTCGATGTGACTTTCATACAATGTCCAGATAACATTCAGCATTTCGGCTCTAGACTTGGAAGCAATGCATGCGAGGACCCGCTTCGCCTGTCAGCCGGAAACAGCAAAAAGCGCGGGCGACGGGGTAGATTGACAAGCGTGACCGAATAGCAGGCAGCGGCATCGATCCAAAGGAGCAGAAATGGCTGAAGAGCACAAGGCCGACCCTTGGAGGGGCGGCGATGACGATCAGTCCTGGCAGCCAAGCCACATCGAGCGCGGGGCCGCCAGTCAAGAGCAGGAGACGGGAGCTTCCACAGACCAGACCGACTCTGCTCAAGTCCCCACGCCAGAAGAAGGGGATCAGCAGACTCAGGCTTGGGACCAGAGGCCCACGACCCCTATTGCCATGCCTGGCGGCGATGCACGACCCGCGACAACGGAAAACGGGTCGAATGGTGATAGCGGCACCGGGGCTTCAGCCTCCGCCTCCAGAGGCTCGGCCACGGGGCAGGATGCGCCGACGCAGCGGCAGCCTTATTATCGGCCTGCGCCCGAGTATGGAGCATATGCGCCAGCAGGCTCACGTCCGCCTGCCAACAATCAGGGTCAGCAACAACCCAATCAGCAGCCCAACCAGCAGCCTAACCAAGGATATGGCTCAGGTCCTCAGCAGGGCTTCTTCGGGCAGTACGGCCAGCCAGGCCAGTTCGGTCAGAACGGCCAGCCACGTCAGAACGCCGGCCAGAACCCCCAGGGCGGCCAGCCTTCCGGCCAGGGTCCCTATGCGCCTTTCGGATCCGGCGGCCTCAACGGTCGGCCTGGTCCTGCCCACAACGCCAGCAGCAACATGAGCGGCACGGGCAAGTACGTCTTCACCGCCGTGGTGGCTGCCCTGGTGGCTGCAGCTCTCATGCTGGGCCTGGGATGGGCGGCTCTGTCCAACGGATGGATCACCTTGCCCTCGTCCTCCTCGCTCAGCGGAGTCTCCTCCAACTCCTCGGGCCAGGGCACAGCCAAGGTCGAGGGCGGGCAGGCTCCTGACTGGCAGGGCATCAGCAAGCAGGTCTCCGAGTCCGTGGTCTCCATCCAGGTGCAGACCAAGAGCGGGGTGGGGGCCGGATCGGGCGCGGTCTTCGATACCCACGGCCATGTGGTCACCAACAATCATGTGGTTGATGGCGCCCAGGATATTCACGTCACCCTCTCCAACGGACAGATGTACACGGCCAAGGTGGTCGGCACCGACACCACTGCCGATCTGGCCGTCCTCAGCCTTGATCAGGCACCCTCCGACCTGAAGCCTGTGAAGTTCGCCGACTCCGAAAAGCTGGCCGTGGGCGAGAACGTCATGGCCATCGGCAACCCCCTGGGCTACGAGAACACGGCCACTACCGGCATTGTCTCGGCTCTGAACCGCCCGGTCTCGGTCATGGACGAGAGCAACAACAACCCCATCGTGACCAACGCGATCCAGCTGGATGCGGCCATCAACCCCGGCAACTCGGGCGGCCCCACTTTCAATGCGGCCGGCGAGGTCATCGGAATCAACTCCTCCATCGCTTCCATGGCCTCCTCCAAGTCCGAGGCAGGGTCCATCGGCATCGGATTCGCCATCCCATCCAATCTGGTCAAGCGAGTTGCTGATGAGATCATCAAGGACGGCAAGGCCAAGCACGTCTCCCTGGGCGTCACCATCCAGAGCAGTACGGCCCAGGCCGACGGGGTCACCCGCGGCGGCGCCAAGGTCACCAATGTGGTTTCGGGCTCCCCGGCTGACAAGGCCGGCATCAAGGTCGGGGACACCATCGTGGCCTTCAATGGCCATGCTGTCAACAACAACTACTCTCTGCTGGGCTTTGTCCGGGCTGCAGCCTTCGGCGACTCGGTCAAGATCACTGTGGTGCGCGACGGCAAGACCGCCGAGGTGAACGCCACCTTGGATAGCGAAGAGCAGAACGTTCAGGGCAAGCCCAGGACCAACAGGAAGAACTCGGGCGGCAGTGGCCAGGACGGCGACTCCGACCAGGGCGGTTCGGGCGACGACGATGACTCCATGGATCCCTTCCGCTTCTTCTTCGGGCAGTGATTCAGGACTGAACCCAGGGGCCGCATCCGTCACTTTGGCGGGTGCGGCCCCTTGTCGTATCCGCCGTACACCGCTGGCCCTGGCGCGGTATAGGCTTGAAGTGTCAAGAGCAGAAGAGAGCCGTGATCCGGCTACGGCTGTCAGGTAGACAAGTCCGGAGCGGGGAAGTGGTCATGTCAAAAGTCCTGAGTTTCGCCAAGAAAGTCCCCATGCTTTGGGTGGTTCTGGTCTGCGGGCTGGTCATGGGCCTGCTTTGGCACCCCTATCGCCAGGCTGCCCAATGGCTGGTCGCCGTCCTGGTGGCTGTCTCGTTGGTGGATACCCTCAAGGGGATGATCGATGACGTGCGCCAGGGCCATGTGGGCGTTGACATCCTGGCCGTGGTCGCCATCCTCTCCACCCTCGCCGTCCGGCAGTACTGGGCCAGTTGGGCCGTGGTCCTCATGCTTTACTCAGGCGACGCCATCGAGCAGTACGCCGGGAACAAGGCGCAGAACAACCTGACCGTATTGGTTCAGGCCGCCCCCCAGGTGGCCCATGTTGTCCAGGCAGATTTGCCGGAGGGGGAGCATGCCCTTCCCAAGGAGAGCGACTGGAACACGGTTGAGGTCGATAAGGTCCGTCTGAACGACCTCCTGGTGGTCAAGCCGGGCGAGACCGTGCCTGTTGATGGCGAGCTGATCAGCCCAACCGCCACCTTGGACATGTCCACGATCAACGGCGAGCCCATGCCCCGCAGGCTCTATCAGGACGCCCAGGTCATGTCCGGAGCGGTCAATGGTTCGGGCACCTTCCTGATGCGGGCCCGGCAGCTGGCACGGGACTCCCAGTACCAGCGAATCCTCAACCTGGTGCGCTCCGCCCAGAACTCCCGGGCTGCAGTCGTCAGAACAGCCGACCTGATGGCGGTCCCCTTCACCGTGGTGGCCTTCATCATTGCCTGCGTGGCCTGGATCATCTCCGGCGTGCCGACCCGGTTCGCCCAGGTCCTAGTACTGGCAACCCCCTGCCCTCTGCTGATTGCCGCCCCCGTGGCCTACATGGCCGGGACCGGGAGGCTGGCCAAGGCGGGGCTGCTGATCAAGACCCAGGACGTGATTGAGAATCTGGGCCGGGTCTCGCACATCTTCTTCGATAAAACCGGCACGTTGACCGTCAAACGTCCCCAGGTAGCCAAGATCGACCTCCCTGACGGAGGGAAGCAAAAGGTCGATACAGACCGGATTCTGGCCATGGCGGGCGCTGTGGAATCCTACTCGGTCCACATCCTGGCCAACGGGATCGCTGAAGCCGGGGCCGCCGCCCAGGAGCGACTGCGGGCACAGAGCAAAGGTGAGACCCACCTGCATGCGCGGGAGGTTCGGGAGGACTCCGGCAACGGGGTCCAGGGCCAGGTCGATGGTCATCAGGTCAAGGTGGGCAGGGCCCAGTTCGTGGCTGACGGGCATTCAAGTGATTTATTCGGCCCCCTGGCACCTGACGAGATGGCCTCCTATGTCTCTATCGATGGGGTTTTGGCCGCCAGGGTCGTCATGAAGGACGTGCCCAGGTCGGATGCCGCCCAGACCATCACCCAGTTGCGGGAGTTGGGCATTACCCGTCTTTCCATGGTCACCGGCGACAAGGAGGCCTCGGCCCGGATTATCGCCGACCAGGTGGGCATCACCGACGTGCATGCCGGCCTCTTCCCTGAGGACAAGGCCAATCTGATCGCCAAGGCCTCCAGGGAGGAGCCCAATCGGCAGCCATTCTGGGACATCTGGCTGTCTAAATTCCTGGGGGAGTCAGTGACTAAATCCATCACCCTGATGGTGGGGGACGGGGTCAACGATGCTCCGGTCCTGGCCGCAGCCGACGTGGGCATGGCCATCACCGACGGGACCACCACGGCCGCCTCCGAGTCCGCCCAGGCGGTGATCATGAACGACGACATCGCCTGCCTGCCCAGGTCGATCACCATCGCCCGCAGAACCAAGCGGGTCATGCTCCAGGCGGTCATGCTGGGGCTGACCCTGGCCACGGTGGGCATGCTCTGCGCCGCCTTCGACCTGATTCCGGTGGTTGTCGGCGCCTTTACACAGGAGGCCATCGATGTGGTTTCCATTCTCTGGGCCCTGACTGCGCTGATGGACCGGGACTGAGGCCATTCCGCGACGCTTGGTGAAAGTCCCGGGGATGGAGCCCGATCGACCCTGTTCCCGCCCGCTGCTTTGAGTTAGGCTGACAAGCATGAGCGATAATAATGTCAACGATTCCACCATGCCCGCACCGGCCCGCGGCGAGGAAGCCGGCTCACCCCTGCGCGTGGCCGTCATAGGCGCGGGGCCTGCAGGGGTCTACGCCTCTGACATTCTGCTGCGGCAGCTGCGGGAAAAGGGTGCCGACCTGGGTCTGGGCGACCGAGCCCGTATCGATTTGTTCGAGAAGCTGCCCGTTCCCTTCGGTCTGGTTCGTTACGGCGTGGCCCCGGATCATCCCAGCATCAAGTACATCGCCGGCGCCTTGGAGAAGACGCTGGACAACCCTGAGATCCATCTCTATGCGGATGTGGAGTTCGGCAAGGACGTCAACCTGGATGATCTGCTTGAGCGCTACGATGTGGTGCTCTTCGCCACCGGTGCCGTGGATGACCGCCCCTTGGAGATCGCCGGCCACGAACTTGATGGCGTTCACGGGGCCGCCCACTTCGTCGAGTGGTATGACGGCTATCCCGACGCTGACCAGAACTGGCCCCTGGATGCCAAGCAGGTGGCCGTCATCGGAGGCGGGAATGTAGCCATGGACGTCTCCAGAATCCTGATGCGCCGGGCAGACGACCTGCTGGGCACCGACATCCCCGACAATGTCTACAAAGGGATTCAGGGCAACCAGGCCCGCGAGCTGCACATGTTCATCCGTCGTGGCCCGGCCCAGGCCAAGTTCTCGGTCCAGGAGCTGCGTGAGCTGGAGAAGCTGCCCGGGGTGCAAATCGTCATCGACGAGGAGGACTTCGACCTGGATCAGGAGACCATCGATCGAGCCGGTGCCGACAAGCTGACCCGGCAGATGCTGGAGGAGCTTTACACCATCAGGGAGATGGCCGAGGACATGGCTGAGGACGGCGGTGTCGACTTCGAAGGCAATCCTGCCGACCGCCATTTCTATATGCACTTCTACCGGATGCCCGCCGCAATCATCGGCCAGGACGGCAGGGTGACCGGCATTCGCGTGGAGAAGACCAAGGTTACGCCCGAGGGCACCATGGAGGAGACCAGCCAGTACGAGGAGTACCCAGTACAGGCCGTCTACCACGCCATCGGCTACAAGCCTGCCGAGGTTCCGGGCATTCCCTATGACTTCTCCGGCTACACCCTTTCCAACGTCCACGGTCGCGTGACCACTGCTCCCGAGGGGCAGGACGGCCGGCCCATCGACCGTCTTTACGCAACGGGCTGGGCCAAGCGAGGACCTGTGGGGTTGATTGGATCCACCAAGTCCGATGCCTTGGAGACCATCGGCAACATGCTGGATGACCTGGCCGCCAGCCCGGCTCGCGGCCGCTTCGCCAAGGACCGTGACGACGATTCGATTGATCGCTTCCTGGCGGGCAAGGGCATCAAGCCCATCGACTTCGCCGGCTGGAAGCGGGTAGATGCCTATGAACGGGCCGAAGGCGCCAAGGTCGGCCGCGAGCACATCAAGGTCATCGATCCCGACCAGCTTCGCCAGCTCGCCCACGGCGAGTAGGCGATCGCTCTTAGGCCTGTGTTGGCAGTAGCAGGGCCTGGATGAGGTTCATGAATCCTCACCCAGGCCCTGTTTTTTAATCCGATCTACGGGGGAGCGGCCTCCCGCAGAGTATTGCGATCGCTTATACAGTTGAATCGTCCCTTTATCCCTATTGTCTTAATGAGCGTGTGCCAGTCAAGCGTTGATGAACACACTCGAGATTCCTCTGGTCCACGGCAGGCGGAACCATACTGATAAGGGAACAGCCAGGAGGGCTGAACAATGAGGATAGCTGTCGTCTTTGGCGGAACCAGTTCCGAGCGCGAGGTATCGGTCGCCTCGGCTGTCGAAGTCATTCGTGCGCTCCGTGAACAAGGCCATGAGGCTATCGCCGTTGACAGTGCCCGCGGCAGGTTGAGCTTGGAGGAAGAAGGCAGGCTGGCCCTTTCTTCTTCGGCTTCGACTCCCATCCAGAATCAGCCGGGTGCCAAGCAGCTTGAAACATTGAAGCGGACCCATTCTGAGGTGAATCTTTCGTCGGCTGTCCTGGACTGTGATTTGGTCTTCCTGGCCCTGCACGGGGGCTCGGGTGAGAACGGGCAAATCCAGGCCCTTTTAGAGTTGGCTCAAATTCCGTTCACTGGGTCAGGGAGCACAGCAAGTGGCCTGGCCATGGATAAGGAACTCTCGAAGAGGGTGGCTGGAAGTGCGGGCATCCTCACCCCTGATTGGCTGACAGGCTCCGTCAGCGCAGGTGAGGTTGAGGATCGTTTGGGCTGGCCAGTAGTAGTCAAGCCGGATGCTGAAGGTTCCAGCGTCGGCCTGAGTATTGTGGGCAATCCTGACGGTCTGCCTGCTGCCATTCAGGAGGCGGCTGCCTATGGCCAGGTGATTATAGAGCGTTACATTACTGGCAGGGAGTTCACTGTCAGTGTTCTGGGCGACTCCGCACTTCCAGTCGGTGAAATCGTCAAACCAGACGGGCAGGTTTTTGACTATGCCTCAAAGTACCAGAAGGACGGGGTGGATGAGGTCTTTCCGGCCCGAATACCTACAAGCTTGGCTGAACGGCTCCAGGAGGGGGCCGAGACCATTCACCGAGTTTTCAAACTGCGTGGTTACAGCCGCAGTGACTTCATTGTGGATGAAGAAGAACAGATCTGGTTCATGGAGGCTAACACTTTGCCCGGCCTGACGCGGTCCAGTCTCCTGCCCAAGGCGGCAGCGGCAGCTGGTATAAGTTTTGGCGATCTATGCGAACGGATCTGTCAGCTGGCTCTGACTAAGGAATAAATCGCTCTTTGGTTTCATGAAAGTGTTCCCTCTAGCTGCTCCTCAGGTATATGTTTCAGGTCTGGCATGCATAAAACCAGTTGGACTTACAGGCTTCGTTCAGCAAAAATTCAGCGGCATTGTCTACCATGGAACCCATGAATGGCAAGCTGAAGGTTCACGGACATTTCAACGGCCTGAAAACGACGCTTTTGTTCGCCCTTATGTGGGCCGTTATTATGCTCATCTGGTGGCTGACCGGCGGTCGCCAGGGGACGCTGGGCATCTATATCCTCATAGGCCTGGCCACCACTTTCGGATCCTACTGGTTCTCGGACAAGGTGGCGATCGCCTCCATGCATGCCCGGCCGGTCAGCGAGCAGGAAGCTCCCGACCTTTATCGGATCGTCCGAGAGCTGTCGGGGAGAGCCGGCAAGCCCATGCCCCGCATCTATATTGCCCCTACCGACTCGCCAAACGCTTTCGCTACAGGCCGCAACGAGCGCCATGCTGCCGTCTGCTGCACCCAGGGGATCCTGCGCATCCTCAACGAGCGGGAGATTCGCGGGGTGCTGGGCCACGAGCTCATGCACGTCTACAACCATGACATCCTGACCTCTGCCGTGGCTTCGGCCATGGCCACGGTCATCACTTACCTGGGATACTCCCTCATGTATTTCGGCGGCGACAGCCGGGACAGGGATAATGATTCCGGCGTCTTCGGCCTCTTGGGCGTGCTGATCAGCTCGATTCTGGCCCCCTTGGGCGCCTCCCTGATCCAGATGGCCATTTCGCGCACCCGTGAGTATGACGCCGACGAGGACGGCAGCCGGCTGACCGGGGATCCGGCGGCTCTGGCATCGGCTCTGAACAAAATATCCTACGGGTCTCAGGCTGCGCCTATGCCGCAGACCGCCGGCACCCAGAGCGCCGCCGCCATGATGATCGAGAACCCCTTCTCGGTCAAAGGATTCAGCAGGCTCTTCTCCACCCATCCGCCCACCGATGAGCGCATCGCCCGCCTGATGCAGATGAGTCAGGAGATGGGGCAGACCCAGGTGAATTCCGGGCATGGAGCCCAGGTGGGGTACTGAGAGGCCAAGTAGCTTTGCGTCCCTGTCGATAGGAGATGATGCCTGGGATGACGGAGACCATCAATCTGGCCATCGTCGACGATCAGGAGCTGGTCAGAGCAGGACTGGTCTCGATACTGGCTGATGAGGACGATATCAACATTGTCACGGATGCAGCCAGTGCCCGGGAGCTTCTGGAGCACCCTCGCCTGAGCGATGTCGATGTGGCCCTGGTTGACTGCCGTATGCCTGACATTGACGGGATTCGCCTCATCGACATCTTGCGTAAGAGAGGACTGAAAGCCCGATGCATCGCACTGACGGCATTCGACGAGGATGAGAACCTTGTGGGAAGTATCAAGGCTGGAGCATATGGGCACCTGCTCAAAGATGCCGATGCAGAGGAGATCATCGGCACCGTGCATAGGGTCTATAGGGGTGAACGCGTCCTCGGGACTGCAGAGTCGGGTAGGCTGATGGACCTCATCAGCAGGGAAGGCGAACCGTCGCAGCCTGTCAAAGCAGCGGGAGGAGTCGACGTAGCCGACGACTTCGATCGAACTGACCGTCAGATCATCGACATGATTGTGGCTGGTTTAACCAACAGGGAGATTGCCGATCATCTCTGCCTATCCCTGGGCACGGTCAGAAACCGCGTCAGTAGCATTTTCGACAAAACCGGCGTGCGCAACCGTACCGAGTTGGCCATGACCTCAAGGCGGTCATGAGCCCGTCAGAACCTGAGCCGTCTCAGGAGCGGAAACCAGGGTCCCTCCCATACGTGGGCCTGGTGGAGGTCGCTTCGTTCTGCTGCTCCTTCCTGTGGTCAAAATATGGCAATCCTCTCAACTTCTTCCTCTTTCAGACGGCCATGGTGTCGGCCTGGCTAGGTTATAGGCTGGTTCGGCGACGTATTCCTGCCCTCATTTGTGGGGGCCTTCTCATCGCGGTTTGTCTGGCAGCCACTCTCTTCGACAATCCGCCGCAGATGTTTCTCACCACCATCGTGACCGTGGATGTTCTCTTCGCCTTTCCGGAGATCTGGACCTGGGTCGCAGTGGGAGGGGAAATAGGGGTCTACATTCTGCATATGGCATGGAGGGGAGAATGGCGACGGGCCTCCTGGGGCGATACGGTCCTGAACCTGGCTCTGATCGTCTTTTTCGCGGTGGCTTTCCTCTTTTACGCACGGGCCAGCCGTCTGCTCATTGAAAAGAACCGGCAGCTCGCCAGGCAGTCGCTCACAATAGAGAGCCTGGCCCTAGCTAAGGAGCGGGCAGAGATGGCCTCGCAGATGCATGATTCGATTGGTCAGTACCTGTCGCCATGCACATGGAGCTTGAGGCGGCGCAAAGGACCCTGCACAAGGGTTCATCCATCGACCGGGCCCTCACCCATGTGATCAAGGCCGAAGACATCGATAAGAAGGCACTGGCTCAGGTACGTCAGTAGGCCAGGGCTTTGAACCCGGCTGCCTTTGGCGGGGAGCTGACCAAGGAGTCGATTGTCGGTCTGGCAGACTCCTTTGAATCCACAGGTCTGCATGTGACCGCTACGGTGAATGGGAGCCTGGAGGGCCTGTCATCGCAGAATAAGGTCCTTATCTACCGGGCCTTGCAGGAGACTTTGACCAACGTGGTCCGTCACGCCCATGCCTCCTCCGCCTCGATTGTTATTGATCTGGCACCGAGAACCCTTCGCCTGTGTGTGACGGACGACGGGGTGGGTCCTGGCAAAGGGTCTGGTCGGTTTGTGCCGGGCTTCGGCCTGTCCTCCCTTGAGCAGAGGGTAAAGGGCTTGGGCGGCTCCTTGCAGGTAGGACCGGCAGAGACAGCGGAGTCTTCCCGAGGTACCCGGGTAATACTCTCCCTTCCATTGACCGCGGATTCTTGCAGGTAACTTCTGCAGTGCAGCGGACGCAGTGACATTTGTCCTCCTGATGGTGACATCTGTCGGTAGCATCTCCACTATCCGTCGATATAGCTTGGCCCTATGCAATGGGCAGCAATAGGCGGTGAAAGGAAAGAACACAGAACGGAAGGGGCTGAGGGGCGGAGTATTAGGGTCGGGTACATCCGCCTGGTGAATTCCTTGTGGAGGGGAAACCGCGGCCTGCAAATCCTGAACATCCTGGCTGGAGCCTGTCCCATGGCCTTGATCCTCCTGGTTCTTGAGGCCATGGTCCGGGGAGGAGAGGGAGCCGATTCGACCACTCCGGTAGTCATGGTAGCCATCTTTCTGGCATCTTCAGCTTCTGTTTCCAAGACCATCAGCGACCATGCCTTCACTGCTCAATGGGACAGGCTCATGCGCATCCGTCTGCTGGGCGCCTCCCCCTGTCGGCTCCTGGGCTCGATACTGGCCGTCCAAGGTCTCATGGCTGCCTTCTCAGGCCTCATTGGCGTGGCTCTGGGCGAGCTGATGAAGCCTCTGGCAAGGCCTGCCATGGCACGGCTGGACATGCTTTTGCCGGAGCATGGCATCCTGCCAAACCTCTCCTCCATTCTTATGACGGTCCTGCTTTCCGTTTTGTGCCAATGTCTGGGCGCCATATTGGCTGCAGTGAGGGTCATCCGAGCTCGGCCCGATTTGCAGTCCATGCCCCGCTCTTCCGGGAGACGGCACCGCGCCCTGTCTACTGCGGCCATGCTCCTGGTGGTCCTTGCGACTTGCATGATGATCTACCTAAAGGGGACTGGAGCGGCCGCCGGCGGTATGGGCATCTTTTTGATTCCTCTCTTGGCATGGGCCTTGATAAGAGTGGGCAGACCCATATTGAACCGAGCAGCGGGGGTCATCATGGCGGGTTACCCAAAAGGTCCTGTGGTCACCTTGGCTTTGCGCAATCAGGAGACCACTAGGGCGGCCTCGCTCTTCACGATGGTGGTCGTCGCCACTGCAGTTGCCTGCGGACTTTTCGGCTTCTTGGGATACAGCGATGCCAATGCGCGCGCCTCTCTGACCACGGCTCTGGCAGGAGGGTCTGTGATCAGCCCGGTCGGCAGTGACCGAGGGGCCCTGGATCATTGGGCTGCCTATGTTCGGTCGCGCGATACTGATCCTCTCATTCTGGCTCCTGCCACCGTAGTGCCTATGGCAAAGGACGGTGCGGGATGCGACCGGCAAATACGCCGGGCCGCCTCCTACTATCGTGGTGCCTCACGCCTTCAAATAGATGGCGATCTGAGTCGGATTTTTCCGTCGGCAGCCCTGCATCCTGCGCGGGATGGTACAGGATTGGACGGGCTCGATGGGGTGGTGGCTTCCAGTCCGGAGGTGGGTGCGGGTCTGTCCCTCGGCGCGCCGGTCTGTATTGATGATGGGAACGAACCAGCTCGACGGAGTCGGATTGCGGCTATAGCTGACCTGCCGGGTGGAATGGGTCAGTACTTCATCCCCTCGCATCTATCTACTTCTACCTCCCGAAATGCATGGAAGACCGGATATGAACGTTGGGGCGGGCGCACTCCCCTGGCTCTGGTTTCGTCACAGGTGGGTGGCCGGGAGGTGCCGACAGGGGTCGTTGACCAGACGGTTGAAGCATGGGTGGCGAATCTGCCGACTGGCAAGATCTATGCACAGACCGGAGGGGAGGGGATGAAGGAAATGGCCGTCATCGTCTACCCGGTCTTGGTCATATGTGCCGTGGGCGTCCTGTCGCTGATTTTCACCATGGTTGAGGAGAGGCGTAGGACCAGGGCCGTGGCCGTCCTTCTTGATTTGGGAGTCTGGCGGTACGGATGCAGTGGGACGTTAAGGTATCTGAGCGAAGTCTTGCCGGCCTTCCTGCTGGCCTGCGCCGGTTCGCTCCTGGTTGTCAACCTCTGCTCTCACCCGCAGTCAGTCGAACTCTATGGAGGTATCTCCTTTTACTGTCCCGCTGGGCAGCTGGGCCTGCTTCTGGCGGTGGTCCTGGCGATGGGGCTGGTGGCCCTGGTCGCCCACATGGTTTCCTATGTTCGTCTGGCCTGTCAGGGATGAGCAAAGCAGCCCGTGGTGGCGTGGAAATAAGTGAGAGCGCCATGAAACGAGACGGAGTCTTGCATTCGGCGGTTGTGAGCGAATGTTTTGAAAATTGCGTGTAAGAAGGTCGGACGCGAGAAGGAGGGATGTGTGGAAACAGGACATGATGGATGGGATGCAAGAAAATCTCAGGTAACTGCCCAGGGTGCGGGCCCAGACGGTGGCGGTACGGTCTTGCGGGCCATGTCTGTTTGCTACGACTACTCGGAAAATGGACGACGCAGGCATCGTCTGCTGGGAAAGTCGTATGACAGGAATGGGCCGGCACCTCAAATCGGGCCAGTCAATATAGAACTGCAAGATGGCTGTATTACGGCACTGATCGGACCCTCGGGATGCGGGAAGTCCACTGTGCTCAAGCTGCTTGCCGGCATCCTGACCCCCTTGCGAGGTCAGATCTGGTATGAGCATCGGGATATTGCTCGGCAGCCGGATTTGCGCCGGGCAAGGCTTCGCAGGACCGAATTCGCCTTCATTTTTCAGGATTACATGCTGGTCGATTCTTTGACGGTCGCCGAGAATATCATCCTGCCGCGGTCCTTGAATGGTTCAGCCACCGATGATGGTGCTGTACGTCGGGCTCTGGCCTGTGTGGACCTGCCGACCGGTGTAATGAGGCGAAAGGTGGGCGAGCTGTCAGGAGGTCAACAGCAGCGGGTGGCCATCGCTCGGGCCATGATCATGGATGCGCAGGTTCTCTTCGCGGATGAGCCCACCGGCAATCTGGATCCCAGAGCCCG
Source organism: Bifidobacterium sp. JNUCC 75 (assembly GCF_054819865.1). Classification (NCBI taxonomy): domain Bacteria; kingdom Bacillati; phylum Actinomycetota; class Actinomycetes; order Bifidobacteriales; family Bifidobacteriaceae; genus Bifidobacterium; species Bifidobacterium sp. JNUCC 75. The sequence goes on from NZ_JBTHIF010000001.1 coordinate 1,268,494, forward strand.
TGAGGACACCCTTGATGCCATCCAAGCAGCCATGAGTGCGGGACTCAAGGCCAGCCTTCTGGTTACTCATGATGCCAGGGTGGCTTCCAGGGCCGACAGAATTCTGTATATGCAGGATGGGAGGATTTGCGGTTCCTATCCCCATATGGATCAAGAGGATATAGAGCGGCTCCTTCTGTCCGGGTCGGAGTAGGAGGAGCCGCTGAGGTCGATTCAAAGCTGAATTCTGTGCCCGTTACAGACCACGGTTTTGACGGACCAGTCAGCCGGGTTCAGGAGGAGGAGGTCAGCCGCATAGCCGGGTGCCAGCAGGCCCAGCGGAGCACCGGTGATCGGGTTGGAGCGGTCCAGTCCCAGGGCCCGGGCAGGTGTCAGCGTGGCGGCTTCCACGGCCTGGGGGGCTGGCAGGCCGATGGCCTGGATAGCTCTGCCGACTGCCACATCCAGGGTCAGGGTTGAGCCGGCGATGGCCCCGTTGGAGGTCAGACGGGCGTGGCCGCCCTTCACTGTTACATCCAGGGAACCCAGCTTGTAGGCGCCGTCCTCGCAGCCGGTGGCCTCCATGGCGTCGGTGACCAGGGCTATCCGATGGGGGAAGAGCCTGAAGGCCAGGTCGACGCAGGGGTCCTGCACATGGAAACCGTCGTTGATCAGCTCGGCCGTAACCCGGCGGTCCTCCACGGCGGCTGGAATGGGGCCCGGCTGACGGTGGTGGATGCCGTTCATGGCGTTGAAAACATGAGTGAGTATACGGGCGCCGGCATCGAATGCGCGGCGGGTCTGGTCATAGTCGGCATCGCAATGGCCAACCGCAGGCACCACACCGGACTCGGCCAGGCGGGATATGGCCTCGTAGCCATGGTCGCGCTCGGGGGCCAGGGTCACCTGGCGCATGCAACCGTCGGCAGCCTCCAGGAGATTGTCAAGAACCGCTGGCTCAGGATCGCGCAGGCACTTGGGATCGTGCGCGCCCTTACGGGAGAGGGCGATGAAGGGCCCTTCCAAGTGGGCGCCCAGCACGTCGGGCCTGGAGTCCATGACCCTCTTGACTGAGCGCAGATTGGTGCACATCGTGTCGACCGGGTTGGTGATTAGGCTGAGCACCTGCCTTGTGGTTCCATGGACCATATGGCAGGCCCTGGCTGTGCGAATGGCCTCGTCGCCATCATCGAAGGAGTGGACCCAGCCGCCGTGGGAGTGGATGTCGATGAACCCAGGGGTGAGGATGAAGCCGGCTGCGTCGATGAACTCAACACCGTCCGCATTCACGTCATGGGTATCTGATCCAGGCTGGAAGGAGGGCGGCAGGCTGGGCAGGCCAGCGGCCCTCAGGGCGGATTCCAGGCTCTCTCTGCCTTGCCCGACCTGCTCAATCCTGCCATCCAGAGCCAAAATCCAGCTGTTTTCCCTGATTCCTCGAGCGTCTATCAGCCTTGCGCCAGTCAGGACAAGGGGATGGGCCGGTCCGTGGAGGGATGATTCAACCGCGAGCCCCGCCGACTCGTATGCTTCCTTGGACATGTTTGGTTTGCCTTCTAGATGGACTGCCAGTCAGGCTTGTTGGCGTATGCCCACTTGTAGTAGTCGCGGTTGCGCAGGCGGGAGGCGGCGGCCTCGTCCACGATCACAGTGGCGTGGGGGTGCATCTGGAGGGCGGAGGCCGGGCAGAAGGACGATATGCCGCCCTCTACGCTCTCGGCCACGGCTTCTGCCTTACCGGCACCGAAGGCCAGGAGGACCAGCTGGCGTGCCTTGAGGATGGTCCCGATGCCCTGGGTGATGCAGTGGGTGGGCACCTGATCCATATCATTGTCGAAGAATCGGGCATTGTCGATGCGGGTCTGCTCGGTCAGTGTCTTGATGCGGGTGCCCGAAGCCAGGGAGGATCCAGGCTCATTGAAGCCAATGTGCCCGTCTGTGCCGATGCCCAGGATCTGCAGGTCGACTCCGCCGGCATCCTTGATTGCCTGGTCGTACACACGGCCAGCGTCCTTGATGGTGTCCAGGTTTCCATTTGGCACCTGCACCTTGGCAGGGTCAAGGCCCAGAGGCTCGACCACGGTCCGGTTGATGGTGGACCGGTAGGACTGGGGGTGGGCCGGATCCAGGCCAGCGTACTCGTCCAGGGCGAATCCGCGCACCTGGGAGACATCGATACCTTCCTTGTGGACCAGGTCGGCCAGCGCCTGGTATGCCGCCAGGGGGCTGGATCCCGTTGCCAGACCCAGCACGCAGTCAGGCTTGCGCCGGATCAGGTCGGCTGTGCAGCGGGCATAGATTTTCCCTGCTTCCTCCTGGGACTTGACGATGATGATTTCGGTCATGATGCGATTTCCTTTCCAATAAGCTCAAATGGGCGGCTGTCGGCGGCCATGCGTCCTGCCAGGGCGGCGCCGATGGCTGCGATGGGCAGGTCGGCTGGGGCCAGACGCAACCGGTCGGGTAGCCTCAGCGAGGCGATGAAGTGGCTGCAGGCCGCGCTCTTATTCAGATGCTCGGTGACCAGATCCAGCAGGGGCTGGCCGGTTTTGCTCATGCCCCCGCCCAAGATGATGACTGCGGGGTCGATAGCCAGGGCCACGATCTGGACAGCCAGGGCAATGCCATGGCCGATGATGTCCTGGACTTCCTTGGCGTGCTGGTTCCCCTTGCTTGCCTGGGCAATCAGGTCAGGCAGGGGGTGGGCGATTCCCGGCCAAAGGGTTTCCACTGCCGCACCTGAGGCCACGGTCTCCAGACAGCCACACTGGCCGCACTTACAGGGGAACTGATGGGCATCCACTGAGATGTGGCCAATTTCGCCGATTGCCCCGCTGGCTCCGTGTTCGATCCGACCCTCACGGATGATGCCCGCTGCCAGACCGGTGCCTAGGTTGATGAAGGCCACTACGTGGTCGTCCTGGTCGGGCAGGGCCCTGGGTCCGTCACGCCCAGGCTCTGATGCGGATCGTCGGGCCTGGTCCCGGGCAGCCTCGGAGTGGGGTGTGGTTCCAGGGGCTATCAGGGTGTTGTCAGCCTGCGAGGCGGCTCCCAGAGCAGCGATGTTGACATCGTTCTCGACGCGGACGGGCAGACCGGTCGTCTTGGCAACGGCAGGGCCCAGAGCCATGTGGCGGATTCCCAGATTGACTGCGTCGTCCACCATTCCACGGTTTGCATCCACGCGCCCCGGGATCCCCAGGCCTACGGTGACCGGCCCCCGATTCAGGCCAACCGGATCCAGTAGGTGGTGGATAAGTGTCACGGTGTCGTCATGAACCGCTTGGTTACCCTTGCGCGTGGGTATTCGGTGGCAAGCCAGCAGGCGCTTGTCGCCGTCTATGGCCACGCCTTCGATCTTGGTACCGCCAATGTCAATTCCTAGGCTGATCGGACCGGCCTGGACGCTATCTGTATCCGCCTCGGGATGCGGGGTCGATGCTGCCATGGATTTCAGCGGGCCTGATCCTGCTCCGCCTGCCCCTGTCCGCAAGCCTTCTTGATGGCCGTAGCGATGGAGACCGCCGGGTCGTTGTAGGGGATCAGGGTGGACTGGAAGGCATGGTAGAGGTCGGACTTGCCGGGCCAGACCGTGCCGATCACGTGGTTGTCGGCATCCAGCTGATGCCACCAGGATCCGCCTTGGTGATCAATCAGATAGTGGTCTACATAGCTGCAGAAGGTGGCGTACCAGTCAGCGTAGGTGGCCTTGCCGGTGGCTGCGTATAGAGTGGACGAAGTGTTCAGGGCTTCGGCCAGGGTCCAGTGCATGCGGTCGTGGACCACCGGGCGGCCCTGCCAGTCCGTGGTGTAGACCAGGCCTTCGGCTCCGTCAGCGGCCCAGCCATCCTCAACAGCCCTGGCGAACAGGTGCTCGGCTGCCTCGATGTAGCGGCTACGGTCGGCCTCCCGATCGAACCGGCTCAGGGCGTACTGGGTGATCAGCCTGGCCCATTCGATCCCGTGGCCCGGCGTGGCACCGTAGGGCTTGAACTGGTCGGCCTTGTTGTCTTGGTTGTAGTCCAGGTCGGCCTGCCAGTCGCTGTTGAAGTGCTCGGGGATGCGCCACTGGTTGTTCTCAGCCCAGCTGATGACATGGTCGATGATGCGACCGGCGCGCTCGCGATAATCCTCCTTGCCGGTGGCATCGGCCACGGCCAGGAAGGCCTCGGTGCTGTGCATGTTGGCGTTGAGCCCCCGGTAGGGGTCCAGACGGGTGAAGCCGCTGTCCCAGGTGTCGACGGCCAGGCCCTTGTCGTCATCCCAGAAGTAGCGGTTGAAGATCTCCAGCGCCTGATCCAACAGGTCCTGTCCGTCAGGGTCGCCCGCCAGCATGGCCGAGGAGGCAGCCAGGACTACGAAGGCATGGGTATAGCAAGTCTTGCCGCTCTCGGGCTGGCCCTGCCAGGAGACCGAGGGGTACCAGCCGCCGTGTTCGTCGTCGTGCAGGTTGCCTTGAAGGGCCTGAACACCGCGATGGGCCAGCTCCGATGCGCCCGGGTAGCCCAGGAGGCTGCCGATGGCGTAGACATGGGTCATCCTGCAGGTGATCCAGGTCTGGATTCCCTGCTCGGGGTCGATGCTGCCGTCGTCATTGAGCCAGCCGGCGCCGCCCTGCTCGGTGGGGAACCCCCGCCCGAAGTCCAGGAAGCCATAGGTTTGCGAGGCCATGAAGATGCGGTTGGCTTCGTTGCCCAGCAGGTAACGGGGATTTATGGCGGACGGTGAGGCTCCCGAATGGTTCGGTGTCGTGGTCATGGCGATCGCTCCTTTGCTCAGCGAGGGGATGCAGCTGTTTCTGGTATCTGTTCATAGCCTAACACGTAATTGTTAGGGAACTGAACTTTTTGCTGACTGCCCCGTTGTCTTGTCTATGATGCTAGTGCGCAGTCTTGAAAAATGAACCGCTCTGGTGTCGCAATGACGAGGTCTGAGCCTGCCCGGAAAAGGGCGTTTACAATATAAGATGCAAGTATGGATGGGCGCGGTCACGGGGTTCAAGGCCCAATCCCCACGGCGGGTCCCCGTCCCCGCATTATTTATCGTCAGGTGAATCATGACCATCAATACCGGCAACCTGTCCAAGGCGTTGCCTGAGTCGGTGCGGCAACACAACCGAGCCATCCTGCTTAGGCTGCTCTATCCTGATGTCAGTATGACCAGGGCTGACCTGGCCCGAGCCTCCGGGCTGACCAGGGTCGCCATATCGGACATCGTGGCCGAGCTGCTGGGTGAGCATCTGCTCATGGAAGTTGGTTATAGCAAATCCACCGGGCCGGGCAAGCGTGGACGGCTATTGCGCATCAATCCCGACGGGCGAAGCATCCTGGCCCTGGACCTTTCCACTCCTTATGTCTTTAGGGGAGCGGTGCTCAACCTGACCGGACAGGTGGTGGCGCGTGAAGAGATCCCTCTGACCACTGACGGCAAGGTTCCCCTGGACTTGGTGGGGGAGTTGTCCGATTCGCTGATGCAACGGGCGGCCCATCCCATCATGGGTATAGGCGTATCTAGTCCCGGCATCGTCAGTGCTGAAGGCGTGGTGGACGATGCCACCAACCTGGGCTGGGTTCAGACCGACCTGCGCGGCTATCTGCACGAGAAGACAGGCCTGGAGGTAACGGTCAACAACGATGCCAACAACGAGGTCCTGGCCGAGCGGCAGTTCGGCTCAGGTCAATCCGACCTGCTGCTGGTCCACCTGGGCAACGGAGTCGGGGCAGGGTTGCTGGTCTCTGGCGAGCTGGTGACCGGTTGCAACCGTGCAGCCGGTGAGATCGGTCATGTAGTGGTGGACCCAACTGGTCCTCAGTGTCGCTGCGGCAAGCGCGGCTGCCTGGAATCCTTGATTAGCGTTCCCAGGCTGACTGCTGCGATGGATCGGGATCCTGACAATCTGGCAAGCATTCTGCGGCGGGCTGGTGAACTGCTGGGCCGTGTCCTGACCATGCCCGCCGGCCTTATGGACATTCCTCGCGTGACTGTTCTAGGGGACTCCAGGGTGGTCAACCGCATCTTCCTGAGCGCCATGGAGAAGACTATGAATGATGCCCTGGCCACTGATTTTCGGCGACCTCTTGTGGTTGACCGCTCGGCCTTGGGGGAGGATGCCGCCTTGCTCGGGGCCTGCTCCACAGTGGTGGCCGACCTGATTGAGCCTGACGGCACTGTCTGAAAGTGGGTTGAAGACCTTGCTCGCAACCGTGCTCGGAGTTGGTGATTGGCGCACATCGCCGAGACCTGCTACCATGGTGACTCGCATGCGGTTGGCCGAGGCCTGACCCCGGTAGCCGGATTTGCGGGCGTAGTTCATTGGTAGAATGGAAGCTTCCCAAGCTTCAGAGGCGGGTCCGATTCCCGTCGCCCGCTCTCGGAAATTATTTTCATGTATATTCTCATGACTCATGTATTAATCTGATGCGCGATTCTCTCCAGTCTCCCCATTTCCATCTATTTGCAGCGTTCCGATCTTGTTGGCTGAACTCGTAAATTTTTCGTAAGATAATATCAGCACTCAGATGATCATCGTTTAGAAAGGTTATCAGCTCTTGTATAGTTATTGCAAAAATATCTACTCCATCAGTAGGTGCAGCTTCCTTTCGTGAAGAGTGGTAAAGCTCTATGTTGCTAGCGGCTCTATAAATATTGGCGACATCACTGTCTATAGCATTTGAGCAAAATATAGTTTGCACGCAGCAGTCAGGATTATCAATTGTAAGATTCGTTGAGTGTCTTATCACGGGTTCAAGCTCGCCTCGCTTTTGGGTGTTGCCGTTCATTAGCGAAGCTTCGAGAAGAACGATTGCAGAATCACTTTGTCGCACTTCAATGTCCCCTGCACCTCCTGAGGCGTGAGACAAGGGGCGCATATTGCCGTCGCACGTCAAATTCATTGAGGTAAATGGATCTATTGTTTTGTTCGAGAGATAGAACCATGCAATATTTAGAATGTACTCGAATATTGTTGGAATATCTGTCGCATCGGTCACGTTACTTTTTACATATTTATCAGCGCGTCGTGCTACTGATTTGTCTGTATCGTTATGCTGATCGATCTTCTGCAGTATTTCAATGACTTTGTTCCTAGGAAATTCCGATATAATTAAATCCTTGAATTGATTGCTTTGTATATTCCGGAACTGTTGTCGCAAGTTTTCTAAACTGGTAGCACCAGATTCCTTAATGAAGCCGTCTAAGAATTCCTTACATAGGTCTGTAGAATAGCCTAAAATATCTACAACTGATTGATCTCTGTAGAATATGCTATTCTCATCTTGCTCATAGGCCTTATATGAACCTGCTCCATTCAGCGGAATATCGCGATAATCAAGCAATGCTTTCCATAATTTAGAATAACGCAAGCTGAACTGGCCGCTAATATTCGTAATTATACCGGACAGCAACATTATTCTACTGCTCATATCAAGATATTCGGCTCTCAATGATTCGTTCTTGCTATAGATGAACTGCATGTAAATTGCATAAAAATCAAGAGGATGTTGCAAGTAGATACTTGAACTGTTCGCGTCTAGGAACTGCTGTACGCCTGGATGCGGCTGATTTTCGGATTGGAACAGCCTGCCCCCCGCGGCAAACGCTGATCGAATAGAAGGTTTGTTTGAAATCTGCTTGAGTTGCGCTAAGGTTTGTGAATCATGAGCTTTATTGAAGCGTATCAAAAAATGGAAGAATAGATAATACTCCGAAACAGCATTCCGGCTCTTACGATTGTAGAATGCGCCTTTGAAGAGATTTATAAAGTTATCGGAACAATCATTAAGATTTGGAGAGCTAAAGTCATTTCTGCTGAAAAGCTCATCAATGTCGGTCCGTGTTTTATCCCCGGTAGGACAAGAACCGGGAATGCTCTCACTTAGCTTCTTTTTAATTCTTTCTTTTTCGCTCTTCGCAGGCCTGTGATTGTCGTAAGTAGACGCTATTTCGATTAATTGGTTTATCGAATCTTTGCTCAAAGAGGGTGTAATTGAAAAGAAAAATAGGGAGAATACATCCTGAGGCATCCGCTCGACAACAGATAATATCTTAATAATTAAACGAAAAGGATATACGTATTGTGTTCGCTCTTTGTCGTAAAACCGTAATTTGAGCAATTGTCGTAAATAGAGGAGATTGTCTTTCTTTAGCCCAACCAGACTCTCAATCTGATCCGGTTGTTTGATATCGGATGCAGTATCAATCCAGTTCTTTGCCACCTGACTTACAACTCTATCGGGAGTGCAGAGTCCTAATTTGGCTAATATATCTGTGTTCGTTCGACCACGTTGACTAAGTCTACTTCTGTCTGAGCTATTTGCGAAGAAATCAGAATTATCCAAAAGTGACTTGTAATATTCAGCTTGAATTGTGGGATTCTCGTTCCAAAAAACTTCTTTATTGTCAATTTTAAGCTGGAATAAAGTTCTCAAGCAGTATGGCAGCACTGTTGCATAGTCATGCCTGCGGAAACTAGTATCCCCCAGATTCAGTAGTTGCTTTTGTCTCATTTTATACATGCAGAGGCCTTTCTCTGATAATCATTTCTAGTAATTGGTAATCAAAACCTCGTCAGTGCTGCCTGAGCGCACTGTATTATAACTAGAGTACGAATATGACATGTTCAAATGGTGAATGTGGTATTTATTGGACCATTTTATCAAACTGAAGTTGGTCTTTCCTTTGAGTGTAAATACGTTACTTAAAGCAAAGCGACCCCCGAGGTTGTCAATACTATCTAAATATTCAAACAGCAGTTGGTCATTCTTCTCATTCCAGGAAGTCGCTTCATTGTAAACAGCAGTAGTCAAAGAATACGGAGGGTCAGCGTATACAAATGCATTCCGACCATAAAAACCAATGTTGCTAAAATCCTCGTTGCAAAAATGTATATGTTTGGACTGGCTAGCGTGTATGAAATCTCGCAGCTTTGCCTGCATACGTATGTTGAAGTCCCTTTTACCAACTGGATTGTTAAAGGCTCCATGCCGATTAAAGCGCATTTGATTGTTGTACCCAAAAACTATCAGAGCATATAGCAGATCTAAATTATCGTCGTTACTGCTGTCTCCGTTGTTATAGTCGAAGCGCATACGATTAAATGCTTTTCGATTGATGTTTGCCAGGCCCTTTGATGAGTTTACTTGATAATACGCATATCCATATTTGTCTGTGTTCGATAGCCTGTATTGCTCAGCTATGTCTAGAATATGTTTTTTGAATTCTGGGTATTGTTGATTGCTGATCCTAGATAGTAATTGAATTAGGTGGGTGTCAATATCATTGGCCATTATCGTTTCACAGTTAGAGAAGTTTAATGACACCACAGCACTGCCACAGAACAGATCAATAAAAGTATTGATATTGTCGTGAGGGAATAATGGGAATAGCTGAGGAAGTAAGCGAAATTTATTTCCGGAATAATTTAAGAATGACCTTATTGGCTTCATTGAACTATTCCTCTGTGTCAACTAGATACAGGTACTCTCGGTGGTCTTTCAAATGCGTCTTGCCGGTAGTATATGCATGAAAGGGGGTAGAAAAGATTTGTAACTTACCTCGTTTAGACAATATGTCTCGCATCTCTTCGTCACTAATTTTGGCGTTTGAGCGTCCGTTTCCCTTTTTCGCCATGTTGTTATAAGACACCAGGATATACCGCGTATTAAGGTGTTGAATTAAATCGTCGAACGCAGATCCAGCCTGTGTAGTGCAATAGAGACTTCTGGTGCTGCTTCGGTCCATAGCCTTACGGGATACCCCGTACAATTTTGGTTTTTTCCATAGAACGATATTTTCTAGCACATGGTACGTATCGCCATATTGACGTGAATTGTAGGGAGTATCTATATAAATTAGATCGTTATAATCTAATTTTCGAACAAGTTTATTGGCGTCTTCTTGGTAGATTTTGGCAGGCATGCGTCTATTGTTTGATTTGTAGTCAGGTAATAGGAAGTGAATGGGTTCGATGGAATCCATAACTTTGCGATAAGCATCATAATGACCTACGGTATTGGCTACTTTATCCAATCCATAAATGAGAGAGGTAAGCAGTATATCTTTTTCGCGAGCGGATATATATTTTTGCGCTTCAATGTACTCGCGTGCAGAATCGATTTTCATAGCATTTTCTACAGAGAAATACCTGTCTCCATAATTTTGGGTTACATAACCACGATGTCCTCGTAGGGAATTCATTTCATTAATCCAATTGGTGATACATAAGGAGCGCACATGCTGAGCTCCAAAGAAGCAGCTGTAAACTACGGCATTTGAAGCTAATATATCGTTTACGGTGATTCGTGCACCACGCCTGCTGAACATGTTAGCAACCGAGCCTGTTCCGGCGAATATGTCTGCAACAGTTGTCACATTGACCGTATGGTTGTTGACGACCTCCTGAATAAAGGGGAGCAGACGCGTTTTAGATCCCAAATATCTGCGATTGCCAATGCTAAAGGTTCTTAGCGATGTCTGCTGCTTTGAGTGGTTTCTCTGCGTATCGCCAGAGGAATGATTTGCTATATGCTGTTTCAGCGATATTAATGCTGTCTGATTCCAGATATAATGACCCCTGTTATCGCGATCGATTTTAATAGCTCCATTTTTTGCCCACTTATAAAGGGTTTGTCTGGTAAGACCCACTTCTTGAGCTACGGCATTTGTAGATTGCTTTAAAGGCATCTGCGCATCGTTCATAGTTAACATTATTGGGTTGTCCATAGACAATTAGTAGATAATCAACTCAGGTACGTTCAGTTTATTGTTTCTGCGCATTCTGGAGTGTCGAAGCACGGTGCCTCAGGCTGGGCAGTGGAAGATGAGGGGGTACAGGGAAGTATGGAAAGGACGGCCATCATGGCTGATTATCACGTGCAATACGACGGGGATCGCGATCTCTGGACAGTCAAGCGGGCCGGTGCCTCACGCGTCTCTCGCACTTTTGCTACCAAGGCGGAGGCCACCAAGCAGGCCAAGGTCTTTGCAGACCGGTCCGGCGGTGGTGAGGTCAATATCCATAACAAGGGTGGCAACAAAATCCGCGACAAGCGCACCATAGGCAAGAAGGATCCTCGAGACATCAAGGGCTGAACGCCAACTGAGCTCTGGGACTTTTCGCTGTCATCGGGCCTGTGCTGGTGCCGAACGTCGCGGCGATAAGTAACTATGCGCTTCTGCCTAGGCCCATCTATCAGCCCGGCAGGATGTTGGGATGGTGAAGCATTGGCCGGCGTCGCCGGTCTGTATGTGTCCGCCCCCATAGACTGAAACCAACCGTGAAAGGTGGCGAAGTCGATGGCCGATGGATTCAACCAGCTGGATCAGCGGCTGGCGGACAGCGGGTATGACGAGGGTCTGCCAGCCTCCTACCCTCCCCACCCCGGTATGGACGAGCGTCCTATTCAGATAGCCCATGCCAACATCTGGAGTCGGTTTGCGGCAGTCACAGGATTGGTGTCAGCTCTTGCGGGCGCGGCCTTGCTGGCTCATGCCATAGCCCCCTCCAGGCTGGGAGTCATAGGTCAGGTGGGCATTTCGGCCTGGGTGGGTGTCTCCGTCGCTTTTGCACTGTTGACCATAATCCTGGTCGTCATAGCCCGTCATTCCGGACCAGTCCCGAATCGGCCATCGGTAGGCTCGGCGGGCATCATTCTTTTGGTTTGCGGAATGCTCTTGACAGTGGCAGGCCTGCTTATTGCCAACTCTTCCCCCAAGGGCATCATCAAGGCTCCTGCGCGTGACGAAGCGCCCATCAGCTCGCCTCAGGCCATGACCGGCGGTATCGACAAGGCTGCTGGCCAGTGCGCTTCAGGTTGGCATGACATCGGCTTGGACGGGTATGTGGGCATCTCCCAAGCCCGGTATTGCACGGATACGACCATGGCCTACGTGGTCTTCGACAACGATTCAGCGGCCTCCTTGGCCAAAGGGCCTATCCGCGCTCGCGTGCCTGACCTGATTTCCCGCTATGGAGGAGGGTTGCAGCCCCAGGATCTATGGCTGCTGACCGGCAAGCGTTGGATGGTGGTGGGCAGCAAGGCCCAGGTGACCGGACTGCAGAGCCAGTGGGGTGGCCAGGCCGAGCCACTCATAAGTCAGCATTGAATGACCGGGCCGGTCGACTATCGTGGCAGATATGGATCAAGCACAAAAGGATAACGACGGATTGGTGGGTCGGCCCTCAACAGTGGTGCCCGGACGTTTTGGGCAGGAGCTCAAGGTCGAGCAGGTCCTTTGGTCCCGCAAGCAGGGCACAGCCAACCCCTCGCGGCCCATTTTTGTACTCATGCACGGTTGGGGCTCCAATGAGGAGGACATGGCTGACCTGATGCGCTACGTGGCTCCTTACAACGACTACGCCTCCTTGCGGGCACCCATGGTGGTGCCTGGCAGCGAGCGCGGCATGTTCGGCCCGGGCTACACCTGGTTCCACGATATGCGTCCCGAGCAGGAGGATCTGGATAGGGATGGCTATGCAGCAGCTCGGGCTGTGGATGCCTGGGTTTCAGCCAACATCCCCGAGGACCGACCTGTAGTGGCCATGGGCTTCTCCCAGGGAGCCATGTTGGCTGTTCATCTGCTTCGGGTCAATCCTGAGCGCTACCGGGCCTCCATATGCCTGTCCGGGTTCCTGGCCCCAGGCCTAGTGCCCGGTACTGCTCCTGCGGATGAGCGCCTGGCTGGCTTGAACAAGCCGGTCTTTCTGGGCTTCGGTTCGGATGACACCACGGTGCCCAAGTACGAATTCCGTGCCCTGGCCGCCTGGCTGGACGAGCACGTATGGCTGCACACCACCGAGTACGACCACCTGGAACATGCCGTCGACATGCGCGAGATGAATGACCTTCGCCAGTGGCTGGGCGAGATCGACGTGACCTCGGGCCTTATGTAGATCGGCTCACAGGGCCGAGTCAGCGTCAACCTGCATGACGTAGACGTTGCGACGCATCTTCCGTGCTGTCGTGCGTGAGATTTCACCGGATTCGACCATGTCCTGGATTTGGCTCAGTTCGATGGCGTATCCCTCGCGCTTGGTCTCCTCCAGCTGATCCCTGATGGCAGGTATGCCCGCGTATTCGGTCTTTCCCTCCGCCGAGGATTCGATCATTTGGTGGTTGATGATGGTGTTCAGCAGATCCTCGGTCTTGAAGCGGCCCTTGCCCAGCTCGGAGTAGAGCTTTTCAATCAGGAAGTGGTTCATCTCTGCCTGCAGGTGGCGCCCGGCAACGAAGACCTGGTCCTTGTCGATCGGCTGGGTCAGGTGCTTCAGGCGGTGGAACTGGCTGTGCAACAGCCCTCTGAGTCGTCTGCGAGCCGTGTAGGCCCTCCAGCGCAGCTCCCCGCCCCTGTCCAAGTGGAAGAGGGACCCGGATATGGTGGACAGGATCCTGCGAGCGGCCTGTTCCTGGCTGCGCAGATTCAGCAGTTCCTCCTGGTCGTCTCCCCGTTCACTGCGCCGGTCGATCAGCTGGGCATCGGCATCCCTGTCGGCTACGGTCTCGGCCTCGGTGCTGGTCTCGGCCTCGGTCTGGTTTCCGGTGGCAGACTGCGTTGATGCAGGCGTCTGTTCTATGCCTGCGTCTTCGCTTCTGAGCCGCTCCTCCAGCTGATCCTGAGCTTCTTCGATCCGGCTCAGCCGCTCCTCCATATAATCCTGTTCCCACTCCATAGTCTGCACCTGCAGGTCCTGGAAGTCCTTGGGGGAGTACTGGCCGATCTCTGACTTGAGCTTGGCGATGCGGTGATTGTACTGCTTGATTACCTGCTGGACGGCCAGCCGGTTCTCGTCTGTAATCCTGCTGGAGAGTTCCCGGACCGTGCCCCTGAGCACCTTGATGGATTTCTCGACCTGCTGGGCCGGTACCTCGCTGCTCTGTGAAGGAGCCAGCAGGGGCAGGGCGAAGTTGGCCAGCACCAGGGTGACGATGATGACCCCGGCGGCCACGAAGATCAGCTCGCTGCGCATGGGGAAAGCCGACCCGTCGTCGGTCATATAGGGGATGGTCAGGGCCAGGGAGAGGGTGATGGTTCCCTTGGGGCCGCCGAAGGTCATGACGGCCGCCGACCTCAGGAGCTTGGATGTCATCCGTCGCCTACTGCCGGTTTCGCGGTCCTTGGTGAAGATCAGGACACTGGCTGTCCAGAGGAAGCGCAGCACGATTACGGTCAGGCAGACCAGAGTAATGGTGGCTACCAGCATCCAGTTGCTGACCCGCCGGTCTCGCCAGCTGGTGCCCATGGCTGCCGGCAGCAGCATGCCCAGAAGGACGAAGACCGCACCGTTGAGGCTGAAGGAGAGCACCTTCCAGACGCTGGATGAGACGATGTTGGCCTTGGAGGTATTGGGGCCCACTCCGGTGTGGTCGAAGCGTATCAGCAGTCCGGTGGAGACCACGGCCAGGATTCCGGACACATGCAGAATGTTCTGCCCGACCATGTATATCAGGAAGGGCAGGAAGAGCTCCAGCAGGATCCGGGTGGTGGTGGTTTCCCAACCCAGGCGGCGGGCCGACTCAAAGAGCCAGTTGATCACAAAGCCCATGATCAGGCCGAAGCCGATGCCACCCACGAACTCAACGAAGAACTCGCCCAGGGCCTGGGGCAGGGAGAAGGATCCGGTCACGGTGGCCAGGATGGCGAACTGGAAGCCGATGACGCCGGTGGCGTCGTTGAAGAGCGATTCGCCGGCCAGGATTGAATGTTCGTCCGGTGTCAGGTCGGCGCTCTCGCCCAGGGAGGAGACGGCCACGGCATCGGTGGGCCCCAGGGCGGCGCCCAGGGCCATGGCTGCAGCTAGGGGGAACATGGGCCAGGCGGCATGCAGGATGACGCCCACCATGAGCATGGTCAGAGCAGCCAGGCCAATGGCCAGGGAAAGGGATGATCGCAGCCCCTTGAGCAACTCCACCTTGTTGATAGTGTGAGCCTCGTAGTAGAGCAGGGGCGCGATGAAAAGGACCATGAACAGCTGGGGATCCAGCCGCATCCGCGGGAAAATGGGTAGCAAGGCCATGACTGCGCCCAGGACGATCTGGACCAGGGGGGTGGAGATCCGGGGAATGAACCTGGAGATGAAGGAAGAGACGAGGACGGCAGCAAGTATGCACAGAATGAGGATGAATGTTTCCACGGGCTTCCTTTCCGCCACGCAATCCCGGGCGGGCTGCTGCAGGCCCGACTAGCAGGGTTCGTTCGACCAATGAAGGAATCTCCGAGTGCAGGGTCGCATGAGGATCGACGTCGCATCGTCCATTATACGGAATGGCGATATCCAGGAACAGCATTAATGGACAATGTGCGCTAAGTTGACACCTCAAGTAAAAATGGTGGAAAGACTGCGCTCGCGATAGGCGAACATTTGTGAAAATCCGGCCCGGGGACCCCTCGTAAGTGCATGAAAGGCCGACTTAATCGGTATACTCGTGAAGACCGGGAAGGCTCCGAACCTCCTAGAGGTGCACCGCTTGCGGCGGCTGATCATGGAGCCCCATCTCTTGACCCCGGGGACTTGCGCGCACGCTATTGTTTCCCCGATGCTTTTGGACATCCCCCGGTCCAAAAGGAAGATTGCATGAACGTCTGCAGAGGGTCGCATGCGGGGACAAATGACCGATCCGGTTTGGAAAGGCCAGGTTGACCGATGACATCATCCATGACATCTACAAACATCAAGAATCAGAACGCTGCGGCAGCAGGGACCGACATGCGTTTCGACGACACCGACTGGCACAGCCTGGAGACCTCGGCTGTGCTGGAGACCCTGCACACCGGGGACCAGGGTTTGGATACGCAGGAGAGCGCACGCCGACTGGAGCTCTTCGGGCCCAACAGTCTGGCCGAGGCCCAGGCCAAACCCCGTTGGAAGCTCTTCCTGGAGCAGTTTGCCGGCCCCCTGATCGCCGTCCTGATGGTCTGCGGCATCATCACCATTTTTCTGCAGCACTATGTGGACGCTGCGGCCATTTTCCTGGTTCTTTTTCTCAATGCCATCATCGGCTATGTGCAGGAGTCCAAGGCTGACAAGGCCGTAGAGGCCCTGACCACCCTATCTACCCCCACCACACGAGTGGTGCGTCAGGGCAGGATGGAGCAGATTGACGCCGACCAGCTGGTGCCGGGCGATCTGGTCCTCCTGGAGAGCGGCGACCGCATCCCCGCCGACCTGCGGTTGATCGAGGCCCTCCACCTGCGCATCGACGAGGCCATGCTGACGGGCGAGAGCGAGGATGCCAAGAAGAATACGGACCCCGTGGACCGCGATGCAGCCCTGGGCGACAGGCGCTGCATGGCCTTCTCGGGCACCATGGTCACCAGCGGCCGTGGACGAGGGCTGGTGGTGGCCACTGGTTCCGATACCGAGTTGGGCGAAATCAACGATCTGGTCCATGTGGCCAAGGGCCGCACGCCCCTGCAGCGGATCATCCACCGCACCGAGGTGGGCATCGCCATCGCCGTCATCTTGGTGGCCATCTTCGTCTTCATCGGCGGAGCCATCCTCAATGGCGACGCTACGGGGGCCTTCCTGTCTGCAGTCTCCTTGGTGGTCGCCTCCATGCCCGAGGCCCTGCCCATCGTGCTGACCGTGGCCATGGCCTTGGGAGTCTCAAGGATGGCCGAATACCATGCCATCGTCCGCTCTCTGCCGGCCGTTGAAACCCTGGGTTCCATCACCGTCATAGGCTCGGACAAGACCGGTACGCTGACCCAGAACCGCATGACCGTGGAACAGTTCACCCTGGGCGGCGGTCAGCCGGTCCCCGTCGAGGGCCTGGACCTGGGCGCAGCTGCTGTATCCGGCGACGACCGTATGCGCGGTCTGGCCGCCCTCGTTCGGGCCGGGGCTCTGACCAATGAGGCCCACCGGCAACCGAATGAACAAGGCGGCATCGAATACAGCGGCGACGCGGTCGATATGGCCATGGCCCGCCTGGCCGACCAGACCGGGGCCGTGACTACCGAAGACTTGGACGCTCCTATCGTCATGGAGACCCCCTACGAGCCGGAGCTGCTCCACTCCATGACCATCCGCCGCAGTCCAGACGGCACCTTGACCCAATATGTCAAGGGCGCCCCTGACGCGGTCATGGCCATGAGTCGAACCATGCTGGACCCGGATGGCCAAGTCGTCCCCCTGGATACCCAGGCTGTCCACAAGTCCTACGAAGCCATGGGCTCCCAGGGGTTGCGTGTCATAGGCGTGGCCAGCAGGGTCCTTTCCTCTGGCCAGGATCCCGCTTCCCGCCGTCGACCTGACGACCTGACCTTCCTGGGACTGGAGGGCATGCTCGACCCGCCTCGACCCGGCGTGCGTGAGGCCATTGCCGAATGTGCCGGTGCTGGCATCCGCGTGGTCATGATCACCGGCGACCACCCGGTGACCGCAGCCGCCATAGGCCGGCGCCTGGGTCTGGAGCACACCGATCAGGCGCTGACCGGCAGTGAAATGCTGGAGATGAGCGACGAGGTCCTCCGGGCCCGTCTGCGTGAGACCTCCATTGCCGCGCGCGTCTCCCCCCAGGACAAGCTGCGCATTGTGGAGGCTCTGCAGGATGAGGGCCACGTGGTGGCTGTGACCGGCGACGGCGTCAATGACGCCCCGGCACTGAAGGCCGCCTCGGTGGGCATCGCCATGGGCCGTTCCGGCACAGACGTGGCCCGTGAGGCCAGCGACGTGGTCCTGACCGACGACAACTTCGTCACCATCACCCAGGCCGTGCGCCAGGGAAGGGTCATCTTCAAGGCCATCCGCGGGTCCGCCTACTTCCTCCTGTCCACGGCTGCAGCCGCCATGATCGCCGTGGGGGTCAATGTAATCTCTGAGGAGCCCCTGCTCTTCCTGCCCCTGCAGATGCTCTGGATCAACTTCGTGACCAACGGTGTCCAGGACATCGCCCTGGGATTCGAGCCTGGCAATGGGGATGAGCTGGAGTCGCCCCCGCGTTCGTCTGGAGAGGGTCTGCTCTCGCGGGTGCTCTGGGAGCGACTTGCCGTCTGCGGGCTCTGGATGGCCACCTGCATCCTGGTCCTCTTCCGCTTGAACATCAACGCGGGAATGGATCTGGCCCACGCCCGGACCATCGCCCTGACCCTGCTGGTCCTCTTCAACTTCTTCGTCGCCATGTCGGCCCGGTCCGAGAACAGGCTGATCTTCCAGCTCAACCCCTTGGACAACACCTTCCTCCTGGTGGCTTCGTTCGTGGCCCTAGGCATCCATGCGGGGGCCATGTATCTGGCTCCGGTTGCGGGCGTTCTGGGCATGGCCCCCTTGAGCGCAAGCCAGTGGCTCATCTGCCTGGGCATTGGGCTGACGGTCCTGATCTTCAGCGAGGGCGACAAGATGGTTCGTGCCTTCCTGGCCAAACGGGGCATAGGCACGTCCGGGCGGCCCAAGGGCCATCTGCACCATGTGCGCCGCCGCATCGCAGGCATGATCAACTGAACTGACCTGTCGGGCTGGACTGTCAGACTGAATCCGTGCGAGAACGGTGGAAGGCGCCCATGGAAGAAGCCCTGCGACTGGCCGGCATAGCCGGAGACCGTGGGGACGTACCCGTGGGTGCCTTGGTCTTGGATGCCACGGACCGGATCATCGGCCGGGGCTTCAACCAGCGTCAGGCACTGGGCCGTCCCCTTGCCCACGCCGAGATGGAGGCCATCGAGAAATCCGACATGGGCTGGGATCTGGCAGGGTGCACCATGGTCGTTACCCTGGAGCCCTGCCCCATGTGTGCAGGAGCCCTGATGGCCTGTCACTTCAGCAGGGTGGTCTTCGGCGCCTGGGATCCGAAGATGGGAGCCTGCGGGTCGGTCTGGGATCTGCCCCGTGACCCGCACACCGGATCAAAGGTCGAGGTGCTGGGCGGTGTATGCGAACAGGCATGCGCCGGAATTCTTGCCGACTTCTTCGCCCAACACCGCCAGGACTGAGTCCCTTTTTTCAGCGGTGGTTGTGATTGGCTCTGTACCGCTGGAAGGCCGGGGTAACCTGGAGAGCCGCCCAGATGCAGCGCAAAACAATCAGGCAGAGGTAGGCGGCGAACAAATTGGCACCCATTCGCGCGCTGACCCCCGAGGCCGCCCAGGTGCCCACCGGTGTGGTCAGAGCAGCCACGATTCCCAGAAGCAGCCCCTGACCGGCATGGACCAGGTGGTGTCGCAGGTTGGTGAACGTCCCTGACAAGGAACTGGGCAGGATGGCCAGCAGGGAGGTTCCCCTGGCGATCAGGTCGCTAGCCCCTAGCAGGGCCAAGGCCGGCACCGCGATGGCTCCGCCGCCTACGCCCAGCAGCCCTGACAGGGTTCCGATCAGGATGCCGACCAGCAGAATGATCATGGCCACTACCGGGCTCAGCTGGATGCTGCTCTCCCTGGAGGGTGTGGACAGCAGCTGCTGGGCAATGACTGCCATCAGGAAGCCCACGTAGAGCCACCTGAGTATTACCTCTGGAAGCCGGTCCAGCAGCCAAGTGCCGATCTGCGCCCCAATGACCGTGCCGACGGCCAGCAGTAGGGCGGCCAGCCAATCCACATGCCCGCCCAGGGCATAGGAGGCCACTCCGGCCAGCGACATGGGGATCATTGAGGCCAGCGAGGTGGCCGAGGCCTGACGCTGCTGCAGTCCGGTCCATACCAGGGCTGGCACAATAATCGATCCGCCGCCAATGCCGAACATCCCCGACAGGAATCCGCTGATCACGCCCACCAAAACCAGGATGGCCAGGGTCCGCCGGTCCATCCCTCCGGCTCCTCGCTGTTCTTTCTGCATGGGTTCCAGCCTAGGTCGACGTTTTCGTTGGGATGGCAGGATGTCCGCATGTACGGTCATGTCCTCCAAGGTGCAGAAATCCACGCATATTCCAACCCTTATGTCCACCATGCGACCGTTGCCCTGGTTCCCTTCTGCCGCCTCGGCATACTGCTTGGTATCCCCCGGGCCGGTCCCTGGAGGTGCGTTGTCCATTCAAGAGAACAAAGAGGGTGTATTTCGATGCGATATACGGTCATCGGTGCCGGAGCCATGGGCTATCGTCTGGGTGTGCTGCTGCAGGAGCAGGCCGGCCTGCAGGTGGATTTCGTGGATACCTGGATGCCCAATATTGACAAGGTTCATGACCAGGGAGGCGTCTATGTTTCCCGCGATCATGAGAATCGGCATTTGGTGCCCGTCAACATTTACACCCCCGAGGACTACAAGGGCGACCCCGACGTCTGGATCGTCATGCTCAAGCAAATGCAGCTGGAGGGGGTCCTGGAGCGTTGCGCACCGCTCTTCCGCGACCATCAGGTGGTCTTCTCTGCCATGAACGGCTGGGGTCACTTCGACAAGCTGCTCAAGTACTTCCCCAAGGAGCGCATCTACGGCGGCACGGCCATGATCGGCACGGTCCTCAATGGGCCGGGCGACGTGGACTTCATCGGCAAGTCCGGGGCAGGCTCCATGCACCTGTGCGCCATGACCGAGCAGACCACCGACCTGGAGCGCCGGATGGCCGAGGACTTCAAGGCCGCCAACCTCAACCCCATCCTGACCGAGAACTTCGAGGGCACCTGCCTGGCCAAGATCATTTTCAATTCGGTGGTCAACACCATCTGCACTATGTACCAGATCACCATGGGCCAATTCATCTCCTACCCGGGTGCCAAGGACATGTCCCGCCAGCTGATCGACGAGGCCTACGACGCCTGCGAGCGGGCCGGCAAGCAGCTGATCCAGACCCGGCAGGAGACCCTGGACGAGGTGGACTATGTCAGCCGCGTGGGCAATCCCCTCCACTACCCCTCCATGTACCAGGACATGTCCAAGGGCCGGCCGACCGAGGTGGACTACATCAACGGCTACCTGGCACGCCTGGGTCGCGAGCATGACTATGTCTGCCGGACCCAGGAGTTCCTGACCCACGGCGTCCATCTGGCCGAGCTGGCCTTCCGCGTCCATCATGAGGAGCAGTCCGACCAGGGGTGATGCGAACGGCTGCTGAGTAGATTTCCGTGAATTACTTTCCCAAGTAAGAAAAACACGCCCTTCCAGACAAGTTAGCCGCAGGTCCCTAGCATGGAGCCTGATTTATCAGTGTCGGCGACCGACATCGCCGGGCTTATGGCGGAGGTGTCATGGAGGATCATCGCGGCGGCCCAAGGACGGGGTCTTATCAGAGCAAATCGAATCTGGGGGTTCCCCTCAGGTTGGTTTACATGGAGCAGTCCGGGCTGGCCCTTGCCGTCCTCTTCCCGGGGAAGGGTCTGCCGCGGATCGTTCACTGGGGCGATCCAGTGGCCGATCCGCAGGCCCTTCTGGGAACCTACGACGCTCTGGCCCCGCAGCGGGTCTCGGGAGGGCTGGACCTGACGGCCTGGCCGAGCATTCTTCCGACCCAGTCCGAGGCTTGGACCGGACAGCGCCGACTGTGCATCTGCCGCGGCGGAGTCGAGATCTTTTGCCGCTTCCAGGTGGAATCAGTAGATCTGGGTACAGGCCCGGTCCTGTCTGATGACTTGACTGCACCGACTTTGACGGTTCGCGCCTGCGACCGGGGCCAGGGTGTGGGACTGACCTGGCGTTGCCAGGTGTTGCCGTCCGGTCTCGTCAGGCAGCGTGCGGACCTGCTCAACCTGGATACGGCCAGAGATCTGGATGTCAATGGCTTGGAGCTGGCTTTTCCCTTGCCGGCTGAGGCAAGCGAGATCCTGACCACCACCGGTCACCACCTGCGCGAGCGCAGCCCGCAACGCCAGCCCTTGACCATAGGCCGTCTGGAGCGTCCAAGCCTGGTGGGACGACCGGATTTTGACTCCTCCCTGGTCATGTGCGCGGGCCGACCCGGGTTCGGATTCGAACATGATGAGGTATATGCGGTCCACTTGGGCTGGAGCGGCAATGGTCTGCTCAGCGCCGAGCGGATTCCTTCAGCTCCCGCATTGCTGGGCGGGGGCGAGATTCTGATGGCCGGGGAGATCACGCTTCCTCCTGCTGATGGTTATTCCGACCAGCAAGCATATTCAACGCCCTGGCTCTATGGTTCCCGGGGCAAAGGGCTGGACCAGGCGGCCCACAGGTATCATGCTTTCCTGAGGTCCCTCCATCCTGGGTTGGCCTCACGTCCCAGGCCTGTCACCCTGAACACCTGGGAGGCGGTCTACTTCGACCAGTCCTATGACAAGCTGGCTGCCCTGGCCGAGCAGGCAGCCCGTATGGGTGTGGAGCGTTTTGTCGTTGATGATGGGTGGTTCCAGGGCAGGCGTTCGGATGAGTTCGGGCTGGGGGACTGGTCCATCGATCGGCAGGTATGGCCCGAAGGGCCTAAGAGCCTGGAATCGCTAGCCGCCAGGGTGCATCAGCTGGGAATGGAATTCGGCCTCTGGTTCGAACCCGAAATGCTCAGTCCGGACTCGAATGTCTTTCGCGATCATCCTGACTGGGTCCTGTCCTCGGGGCCATCCCGGTTGCCTGTCGAAGGCCGCAACCAGCAGGTCATGGATCTGACCAACCCCGATGCCTATGCCCACGTGTTCGAGGCAATGGACTCGCTCATTGCGCTTATGGGCATCGATTACATCAAATGGGATCATAATCGCTATGTGACTGAGGCCCGCTCTCCCCGGTCGGGACGTCCTGCCGTGCATGCGCAGACTGAGGCGGTCTATGGAATCATGCGCGACCTGAAAACCAGGCATCCCGGTTTGGAGATCGAGTCCTGCGCTTCAGGGGGCGCACGGATCGATTTGGGCATACTGGAATTTGCCGACAGGGTCTGGGTCTCGGACTGCGTTGACCCAGTCGAGCGGGCCGACATCCAGCGGTACACATCTCTGCTGGTGCCGCCGGAGATGTTGGGGGAGCATGTGGGTGATTCCCCCGCCCATTCCACCGGCCGTGCCACCTCGCTCGGTCTGCGTGCGGCCATGGCTTTCTTCGGCCATATGGGCGTGGAATGGAACCTGCTTGCCGTGCCCCAGGATCAGCTGGACGAGCTGGGACGCTGGATCGATCTGTATAAGCAGTGGCGGCATATGCTGCACACCGGTCATGTAGTACATGGCGATACGCCGGACCCGGCAGTCCGCTTGGACGGCGTAGTCTCTGCTGACGGCTCGCAGGCGCTCTACCGCTTCACCCAGTTGACCTCTTCGGTCAATTACCCTCCGCAGCCTTTAGCGCTTCCCGGCCTGGATTCCAAGTCTGATTACCGGATCAGGCCCTTGGACATCTGCAGTGACCTGGATCGGATCGGCAGTGGACAAAGCCCTCTGGCCTGGTGGTGTCCCAAAGGCACGGTTCTCCCGGGTGCGGTCTTGGAAGCTCAGGGAGTTCGGCCACCGGTCATTCATCCGGCGGAGGCAGTGATTTTTGAAGCGAGCCGTATCTGAATCTGCCCAGTCGTTTCCCGAGTCATTCGGGCTTATCGGCCTCTTCGGGACCCTGCAGGTACCGTGCGATTGCTCTGGCCGCCGGCGCTTGTGCCCAGCGGAGCCAGTCGCTGTCGATGATCTTCATAGGGACCTCGACCATCTGGCTGTGGCGGAATGAGGCAGTGCCCTTGCGTACGGATTCGATGCACCTCTTCATCAAATAGGAAGTCTCCCCACCCACCAGAACCTTGTCAGGCAGGGCCACGTTGGCCACCAGGGCGATCAGAACCCCTAGCCGATAACCGGTCAGATTGAGCAGGGTCTCCGCCTGCGGCATGTCCTCCTCCAGGTCTTTGACCAACTTCTCAAGGCTGGCGGCCTGTCCGATGGCATGCGAGTACTGCTCAGCCAGGGAGCCTGTAGTCAGGCACTGGGCGCAGCCACGATGGCCCAGATAGCAGACCGGCCCATCCGGATCCACCAGCTGATGGCCGATCAGCCCAAACCCTTCATCCGGCGAGGAGACGGGCATGCCGTGCTCGCTTAAGGCATAGCCAATGCCGGATCCCATGGTGATCAGAGCGAAGCGGTCCAGTCCGATGCCCTCGCCAAACCATCCTTCGTACAGGGCCAGGGCATCGAGATCATTGAAGATCAGGCAAGGCAGGTCACATGTGTTTTCCATCTCGGTGGCAAGATCGACGGGTTCGCTCCAATGCAGGAATGGGGCGTAGGTGACGATCCTGTCTCCCTCCGCCCGACCGCCCAGGGAGATGGCAAGGCCAGAGGGGCTGGGTAATCCGGTTTGGTTGATCTCACGCATGCACTCCTGAGCAAGGTTTGACAGCATCCTCACGACCTGGCTTGGGCTGCGTTGACGTATGTGATGACTGTGAGACCGGCCGACCGGTCGACAGGCCAGGTCCGTCGCCGTGGCCAACGCGGTGCCGCCGTGAAGATTGATGCCGATGAAGGTCTTGGCTTCCCGACGGATGACCAGGGCCTGCTGCGGTCTGCCTACGCTAATGGGGCCATGCTTGCGGTCACCCTGCCTTCCTGGGCCCTTGCCTGCCCGCAGCAGTGTGCCTGCTTCCCTGATGACCCCTAGATGGGTCAGATCGTTGGTGATGCGTGATACAGCGCCCTGGGTCAGGTTGAATCGTCGCGCCAGGGCCACTCTGGAGATCGGGCCGTGCTGGAGGATCTCAACGGCGATGCGGTGGGTGTACCTGGAGGCCGTGAACCAGGCCGGGAACGGCCGTGCTTCCCCTAAACAGTCGGCATCCTCGTGTTGGTTTGATCTCTGGTTGTCTCTGTCGGCCACGGTGCCTCCTCACGGAAAACTGGTCCGACCTGATTGCGGACAAGCCCCTTATACTGAACAGCCTATCTTAATTACTTTCTTAACGAAAGGAACTCGCCAGAGCTGGGAATGAAATATCCCGGTCCCCTATGCTGGTCCGAAGAATCATCTAGGTCATTGTTGCCCGTATGGATGGTAAAGGAGCCAAATATGAATGATATCGGCAGTAGGGAAGGATCCCGGCTTGGTCGAATATCGGCCTGGGTCCGCAATGGAGTCGCCTCACTCCTGGCTCTGTTGACCGTCGTGGCAATGGCTGGCTGCGGTTCCGCAGATTCAGGCCTGGTCACTCTGGACTTCTTCCAGTTCAAATTCGAGGCCGCCGACCAGTTCAAGGCCATGGTGGCACAATTCGAGAAGGAGAATCCTGGCATCAGGGTGAACATCAACAATTCGGCCGATGCCCAGACGGATTTGCGTACCCGTCTGGTCAAAAACCGGGTGCCCGATGTCATCACATTCAACGGCGATATCAGCTTCGGCATGTTCGCGGCATCCGGGGTCTTCCATGATTTCACTGACGATCCCCTGGTCAAGGAGCTCAATCCGGGCATGGTGTCGATAGCCAGGAACCTGGTCCAGACCAAGGATCCTTCGGCCAAACGCCTGTATGGCCTGCCCTTTGCCGGCAACGCCAGCGGATACATATACAACAAGACACTTTGGCGAAAGGCAGGGGTAGATCCTGACAATCCACCGCGTACCTGGTCGGAGTTCACAGCCGTCATGGACAAGTTCAAGGACCAGGGCATCGAACCTGTGCAGGGCACCCTTTCCGATTCGTGGACCGCTCAGGCTCCCTTGGCTTCACTGGCGGGAACCCTGGTCCCCGAGAGCAGATACAGGGATCTTCTGGCTGGTAAAACCGATTTCAAGACCCTGTGGACACAACCTGCTCAGCGCGAGGTCGAGCTCTTCAGCCATTCCACTGGCGACAAGGGCGTCACCTATCAGCAGGGCACTCAAAACATGGCCAAGGGCAAGGTGGCGATCCTTCCTCTGGGAACATACGCCATACCGCAAATCAGGATGATTGATCCGGATGTGGACCTCGGATTCGCCCAGATGCCGGCCGATGATTCCCCCTCCCGGCAGATACTGACGGCTGGCGACGATGTCATGCTGACCATGGGTGCCACCACCAGGCATCCCAAGGAGGCCATGCGGTTGATCCGTTATCTGATGCAGCCCCAGCAGCTGCGCACGTATGCAAAGGCCCAGACTGCCTTCACGCCGACCAGAAAGGTGGAGGCAGGCGATCCGGCCTTGAACGGGGTTCTTCCATTCTTCCAGCAGAACCGCCTGGCCGATTTCTGCGACCATTACATCCCCTCGTCCATCAATATCGGCGGATACCTGCAGACCATGGTCACCAGGGGGGACGTGGATGGCTTCATCGGTTCCATGCAGAACGAATGGGACAAGGTCCAGGCAAGGAACTTCCAATGATGAAAGGTCAGGATTCAGACATGGCACAATCCAAGGTCGTCGGCATCCGTACCGCTGACGCAACAGCCAAGGCCGGAAAACGGCCTTCAAAGTTCTCCAATCGCAAGGTGGACCGCGCCTTCTACTGGATGGCGGTCCCTGCGGCACTTATCTTCACGCTCTTCCTCTATGTGCCTTTCCTCCAGGGTGTGGCCTACTCCTTCACGAATTCCCAGGGATACGGGCGCTTCTCATGGATCGGCTTCAAGAATTACGGAGCCCTCTTCCGTGACGGCCGTGTGGGCCACGCTTACCTGTTCACTCTGCTGATCGCCATTCTGATCACCCTGTTGGTCAACTTCATCGCCCTGTTCATCTCGGTGGCGCTGAATGGAAGGATCGCCTTCAAGAACGGGTTTCGGGTCATCTATTTCATCCCCTATACGCTCTCGGTTCTGGTTATCGGCTATGTCTTCAAGTACATCTTCATGACGCCCCTGCCGGCTCTGGGGAAGGCCTTGGGCATCAGCTGGCTCTCCCAGTCCCTGCTGACCAGCGAGCACTATGCATGGATCCCTATCGTCTTCCTCTCGGTCTGGCAGGCAGTAGCCTATTCAACCTTGATCTATCTGGCTGGTCTGCAGACCATCGATTCTGAGGTCTATGAGGCCGCATCCATCGATGGCGCCAACGAGTGGCAGAAATTCTGGAGGATCACCTTCCCCTTGATTGGCCCATTCTTCACCATCAATCTGGTGCTGACTCTGAAGAATGCCTTCAACACCTTCGATCAGGTGGTGGCCTTGACCGCAGGAGGACCTGACTCCAAGACAGAAACAGTCACCTATCTCATATACAAGGGCGGCCTTACCGGAGGCGAGTACGCCTATCAGACGGCCAATGCGGTCATGTTCTTCATCGTCCTGGCTGTGATCGCGTTTATCCAGCTGGGCATTTCCAGAAGAGGGGAGAAGATCTGAGATGGCACAGACAGCGCTTATGCAACCGCAGACATCTGAACAATCAACAGGAATAAGTGGAAGGCGGCATTGGGGATTTACGGGATCGCGCCTCAAAAGGGTCAACTGGTGGCTGACGGCCACTGTGGCCGTCCTCTCCCTGACGATTCTTGTGCCGCTCTATTTCACCGTGGTCACGGCTCTGAAGACTCCTGCGGAGGCCGGAACCTTCAGCCTGCCCTCTTCCTGGCAGTGGCACAATTTCGCCGATGCCTGGAACAAGGTCAACTATCCCAAGGCTGCGCTGAATTCGGCCATCGTCACGGTCTGCGCAGTGGCACTCACCCTGCTGACCAACACCTTTGTGGCCTATGCCGTGGCCAGGAATATGGACAAGCGCTTCTTCCGTTTCCTCTACTACTTCTTCATCGCGGCCATGTTCGTCCCCTTCCCCGTGGTCATGCTTCCCATCGCCAAGCAGTTCGGCAGCTGGCACTTGGACAACGTACCCGGTCTGATCCTGCTTTACGTGGTGTTGGGCCTGGGCACCAACCTCTTCATCGCCACGGGGTTCATCCGATCCATCCCCACCGCTCTTGAGGAGGCCGCCCGCCTGGATGGCGCAGGCACCTGGAGGATATTCTGGACCATCATCTTCCCCCTGATGGGGCCGATCAATGCGACCATCGCCATCACCACGGCCCTCTGGGCCTGGAACGATTTCCTCATGCCGCTGATTGTCCTGACGGATCAGACCAGCCAGACCATCCCACTGGCGCAATATGTCTTCAGCTCCCAGTTCGCCACCAACTACCCGATGGCATTCTCCAGCTACCTGATGGCCCTGGCGCCCATCCTGATCGTTTACTTGTTCGCACAGAAGTGGGTCATCAGCGGCGTCATGAGAGGAGCTGTCAAGTAGCCCTGCCAGGACAGGCAGTTCTGGTCAGCCTATAGTAGAGGTCACAGAACAAGGAAGTCCCAGGAATCCAATCTTCGTGAGGAGGACCATGACCCAGGAAGAACGCATGCAGCTGCCCGACCAGGTACGGACCAACGGAGCCACCCCCAATCCCTGGTGGGCCAACGCGGTGGTCTACCAAATTTATCCGCGGTCCTTCCAGGACACCAACGGCGACGGCTTTGGCGACCTGCCGGGCATCACGCAGCGGCTGGACTACCTGGCAGATCTGGGCGTGGACGTGATCTGGCTGAGCCCGGTCTACAAGTCCCCCCAGGACGACAACGGCTATGACATCGCCGATTACCAGAACATCGATCCCATCTTCGGCACCATGGACGATATGGACGAACTTCTGGACCAGGCCCACAAGCG
Source organism: Bifidobacterium sp. JNUCC 75 (assembly GCF_054819865.1). Classification (NCBI taxonomy): domain Bacteria; kingdom Bacillati; phylum Actinomycetota; class Actinomycetes; order Bifidobacteriales; family Bifidobacteriaceae; genus Bifidobacterium; species Bifidobacterium sp. JNUCC 75. The sequence continues at coordinate 1,296,902 of NZ_JBTHIF010000001.1, forward strand.
GGGGATCAAGGTGGTCATGGACCTGGTGGTCAATCACACCTCAGACGAGCATGCCTGGTTCCAGGCCTCCCGCAACAAGGATGATCCGCACGCCGACTGGTACTGGTGGCGCCCTGCCAAGGCCGGCCATGAACCGGGGACTCCTGGCGCAGAGCCCAACCAATGGGGGTCCTACTTCGGAGGCTCCGCCTGGCAGTACGATCCACAGCGCGGCGAATACTACCTGCATCTGTTCTCCAAGAAGCAGCCTGACCTCAACTGGGAGAACCCCCAGGTCCGGCAGGCCGTCTTCGACATGATGAACTGGTGGATGGACCGGGGCATCGACGGGTTCCGTATGGATGTGATCGTCATGATTTCCAAGACTGTCGACTCCGAGGGCCGCCTTCCCGGCGAGGATGGATCGGCCATCGCTGACGGTCCCGTTGGGCCTGAGGGGTACTCGTCCTCGGTGCCCTTCTGCGTGGACGGCCCCAGGCTGGATGAGTTCCTCAGGCAGATGCGCAGCCAGGTCTTCCAGGGTCGGCAGGGCTATCTGACCGTGGGGGAGGCTCCCAGCCTGGCTCCTGCCCGCAGCGGGCAGATCACCGATCCCGCCAACCATGAGCTGGACATGCTCTTTCTCTTCACCCAGACCGAGGTTGACACCGGGGACAGCAAGTGGGACATCCGCCCCTTCCAGGTCTCCCGGCTCAAGGCGGTCATGGACGAGCAACAGCAGGCTGTGGCCAAGGCTGGATGGGCCAGCCTCTACTTCGACAACCACGATCAGCCCAGAATCGTTTCCCGTTGGGGCGACACCTCGAGCGAGGAGCTGCGCTCGCGTTCGGCCAAGGCCCTGGGGCTTCTCCTGCACATGCACCGGGGAACCCCCTACATCTATCAGGGCGAGGAGCTGGGCATGACCAATGCCGGCTTCACCAGCCTTGACCAGTACCAGGATCTGGAATCCATCAACCTCTACCATCAGCGGGTCGACCAGGTGCATGAGCAGGATCCGGAGTCCATGATGGCCGCCCTGGCCTATATGAGCCGCGACAACGCCCGCACCCCCATGCAGTGGGACTCCACCAAGTTCGCCGGCTTCACGGCTCCATACGCTCCCAAGGAGCCCTGGCTGGCCGTCAATCCCAATAGGGATAAGGTCAACGCCAAGACCGAGCTGCGTGACCCGGACTCGGTCCTGGCCTTCTACCGGGAGCTGATCCGCCTGCGTCATACCAATCCGGTCGTGGCGGCCGGCGACTTCGCCCTTCTGGATCCGGATGCGGACCAGATTTACTCATTCACCCGTTCCCTGGACCAGGCGCCCGAGCCCAAGTCGGGACCCGAGGCTGCCAGCGTGCTGGATGCCCTGCCCTGCCAGCGCCTGCTGGTTGTGGTCAACCTGAGCAGCCGCACGGCCTCACTACCGCCTGAAACCGCCGCACTTCTGGGCCTGGACCAAACCGGATTCACCTCCATGGCTCTCGGAGCGGTGGACCCCGATCGGATCCTCATATCAACCTACAGACCGGAGCAAACCGCCAGCTCCCTGCTGACCGGCCGCCTCTCCCCCTGGGAGGGCTTCGTCTACCGACTCTGAGGAAAACCCCGCCGTCGGCACGCTTTCCAGGCTAGAGTGGAAGTCAGCGATGCCCCGATGGGCCTGTGCGGACCGGTCGGGTCCGCGGGTCCCGGGGCGATGGGTTCGCGCTGTGGTCAATCCCGATGATTCCGGCGCGGACGGGAAAAGAAAGCGGGTTGCATGTCTCGTCTGATCATCGTCTCCAACCGTTTGCCCATGTCATTGCAAGCACGGGAGGACGGCTCCTACACCTTGCGCCAGAACGTGGGTGGACTGGCCACGGCCATCGGTCCCTACCATCGTTCCCATAAGGACAGCCTCTGGATCGGCTGGAGCGGCATCGATCCTCAGAAGTACTCGGAAAAGGAGCTGGACCGTATCCGTCAGGCCTACCGGGAGAGCCGGTGCATTCCTATCTTCCTGAGCAAGGAGGAGCTGAACGGATACTATGCCGGGTTCTCCAACAACACACTCTGGCCGCTCTTCCATGACTTCTCGCATGAGGCCGTCTTCCGCCAGGAGGACTGGGAGATGTACCGCAAGGTCAACATGCGTTTCGCGCAGGTGGTGGAGCCGCTCATCCGCAAGGGCGACACTATCTGGGTCCAGGACTACCATCTGATGCTCCTGCCCAAGATGCTGCGCGAACGCTACCCTGACGCCTCCATCGGCTGGTTCCTGCACGTGCCCTTCCCCAGTGCCGAGATCTTCCGCTCCCTGCCATGGAGCCGCGAGATCCTGGAGGGTGTCCTGGGTGCCAACCTGATCGGCTTCCATACGGTGGACTTCTCCGCCAGCTTCCTGGCCTCGCTGCACAGGCTGCTGCCAGAACTGCCGGTCAACCGGGACGGTGTGGTCGAGATGCCTGACGGCCACCGCGCAGCCATCGATGCCTTCCCCATCGGGATCGACTACAACCTCTACCGGCGTACCGCCCACTCCAGTCTGGCCCGGGCCATGCGTCGGGGTATCGACGAGGTCTGTGGCAAGTCCCCCCGCCATCGCTACCGCACCTCGGTGACGGCTGAAGGGGTAGCAGCCAACGAAGCCGCCGCATCGGACGCCAACTGGTGGAGCCACTACATGAAGGAGGACATTCCCGAGTCCACGCTGGCCAAGCAGGCGGCCTCCTCGGTGGGTAGCCGGTCCAACAAGGTTATCGTTTCGGTGGACCGTCTGGACTACACCAAGGGTTTGCCCGAGCGTCTACAGGCCTTCGGCCGCATGCTGGACAAGTACCCTGAGTGGGTGGGTCATGTCACCTACTACCTGCTGGCCACCCCGTCGCGGGAGGTTGTCGAGTCCTATCAGCGGCTCAAGGCCCAGGTGGATCAGCTGGTGGGCGAGATCAACGGTCGCTACTCCCTGCTGGCCTGGACCCCCATCCACTACATCACCCGCTCCCTGTCCATCAAGCCGGTCTGCGGCATCTACACGGCTGGCGACGTAGCTTTGGTCACCCCCCTGCGCGATGGGATGAATCTGGTGGCCAAGGAGTACCTGGCCTGCCATGACGGGCGCGACGGCACCCTGGTCCTGTCGGACATGTGCGGGGCCGCCGACGAGCTGACCGATGCTTTCATCGTCAATCCCTATGACATCGACATGGTCTGCGAGGCCCTGCACAACGCCCTGGAGATCACCCCCGAGGAGTCCAAGCGGCGCAACATCCGCATGCAGGCCCGACTCAAGGTGCGCACTGCAGCCAACTGGTGCACCTCCTTCCTCGACTCACTGCGGCAGGTGTCTGCTCCGGGCATGACCGATAGGAGGCTGCGTATGGATCACCACAACGCCATCGTTCGTCAGTGGGACGGCGCCCATCGTCGTTTGATCCTGTGTGATTATGACGGAACGCTGACCCCGCTGGTTCGCCGTCCTGAGCGGGCCAAGCCCACCCAGGCCCTCCGCCGTCTGCTGACCCAGGTGGGAAGCAATCCTGATGTGGATTTCCTGCTGGTCTCCGGCCGCAGCCATCAGATCATGCAGGACTGGTTCGGCGACCTGCCAGTGGGGCTGATCGCCGAGCACGGCGCTTGGAACCGCAACCTGCCTGGCAGCAACTCGGGCGAGTGGCAGCGGGCGAAGGGCCTGCCCGACTCCGATACCTGGCAGAAGGTGATCCGGCCCATCATGGATGAGTCGGCCACCAGGGTCCCCAACTCCTTCGTGGAGAGCAAGTCCGATGCGGTGGCCTGGCACTACCGGATGAGCGATGCCCAGGTGGCCGACCAGGAGCGTCAGGATCTGCTCCGTCGTCTGCGCGGCGTAGTGGTCGGCCTAGGGCTGATGATCATGGAGAATTCCAAGGTCGTCGAGGTCACCCCCGTGGCCACCAGCAAGGGCCAGGCCATCCTGCCCTTCGTCAACAGCGGTGACTACGACTTCATGATGGCCTTGGGCGACGATGACACCGACGAGACCATGTTCGCCGTCATGCCCGATAAGGGCTGGACAATCAAGGTCGGGCCCGGCCAGACCAAGGCACGGCTGCGGGTCAACGATCCGACCGCGGTCACTCTGCTGCTGGCCGATCTGGGTGCCGGCGTTACCCATGACTCTAATGAGCCCGTGGCCTCCCACGGCTTCCGCGACGACCATACCGTGGTCGACGAGGCACATGCCCGGCTCACTGACGACAAGTAAGGCAGGTCACCGCTAACCGCTACCGGTGGCAGCTAGTGAATGCCGGCAAGTTTACGAGTGGCTGGTGGCGATCACCAACCACCGGCGGCAGCCTGCAATGACCATGGTCGGTCTGTTGCGACCGTTGCCTTCTGTCGCCTGTCCTGTCTGTCGGTGGCGACTGGTGAGGGGTGTGGGTAACTATTGGCCGCAGACGGACTTTTGCTCATCATGCCGACTTGTTTGTCCAGCTTGATCGCATTGGCGAACCAATCTGTCTGTTGGCACGCCAATCCGTCTGCTGCTGGTGACTCACCTGGTTATCGGTCTGGTTGTTTCAATCCTCTCTCATACTTGTCTGGTCCTTGGGTGCCCAAACGTCCGATTGCTCACATGTTTTGGTTTTCTGGCATGTTTGGGTGTCCACCATGTTGACGGCTGACCCCATTGGTCGTGCCCGGACGACCATACTTGGAGCATGGATACTTCAACAATCACTGCCTCTCTTGAGGCCGATCATGCCGCCGATCTGCGCAACGCCGCCCAACGTTTGGAAGGTGTTGCCCGCCATACCCTTATCGAGGAATCCGATGACCTGGGTGCTCGGATAGGCCATCGCGTTCTGCTCAAGCCGGAGAATCTGCAGCTGACCGGATCCTTCAAGATTCGCGGAGCTTACAACAAGGTGGCCTCGCTGAATCAGGACGAGCTGGACCGCGGCATCGTCACCGCTTCAGCTGGCAATCATGCCCAGGGGGTGGCTTTTGCCGCACGTAGCAGAGGTGCGAAGGCCACGATTGTCATGCCCCGAATAACGCCGCCGCTCAAGGTCGATGCCACCCGGGCCTATGGTGCCGAGGTTGTCCTGCAAGGCGAGGTCTTCGATGAAAGCTCTGATTACGCCTTGGGTCTGGCACGTGATCGCGGCATGACCTTCGTCCCGCCTTTTGACGACTACGAGGTCGTCTGTGGTCAGGGGACCATCGCCATGGAAATTCTTCAGGATGTGCCCGATGTCACCGATATCGTGGTTCCCCTGGGAGGGGGCGGGCTGGGCGCCGGCGTGGCGCTCGCCGTAAAGACCTTCAAGCCTGAGGTCAGAGTCATCGGAGCCACCCCGGTCGGATCTCCGGCCTGGCGTGAATCTCTGACAGCTGGTCATGTGGTCGCAGCAGATCAGATGCGTACGGCTGCCGAGGGCGTAGCCGTCAGACGTCCCGGCGATCTGAACTATGCTCTGCTCAGCCGCTATATGGATGATCTGGTTCAGGTGACTGAAAGCGACATCTCCGAAATGATCTTATTCATGCTCGAGAAGCACAAACTGGTGGTCGAGGCGGCTGGCGCCGTCTCCCTGGCAGCACTGGGTCAGCTGGATCTACAATCCGATGTCTTCCGATCGGCCCCGGGTCCGCATGTGATCGTCCCCATCATCTCGGGTGGCAATATCGATACGGTCACCATGGGTGCGGTCATCCAGCGGGGGATGATCTCCCGCGGGCGCATCATGCAGTTCGGGGTGGAGTTGCCCGACGTTCCTGGTCAGCTGGTCAAGGTGGCCACGGTCCTGGCCGATCTGCGTGCCAATGTGATCGAGCTCAACCACGATCAGTTCAAATCCTCTGGCCACTATGACAACGGCGTGCTCTTGGAGGTAACTGTGGAGACCAACGGCCCCGATCACATCACCCAGATTCTGGACACCTTGCGCAGCCACGGCTTCCAGGTCCATCAGAACTACTGAGCATGGTTTCCCAATCGGCCCGGGGCCCGGTATCCATCTTTCCAGGTTCCGCGATAAGGATGATGGCCGATAGAACAGTCAGACTGGCTGTCGCCAATGCTGAACTTGGCTGATGGGCCCGACAGATTCTTGTATGGCCCAACTATGGCGATCCTTGCGCTGTCTTTCGTCTCGTCGCAGGCGGACTCCGCCTTTCTCGATGCTGTAATGAAGCCTGCCCTTTGCGCCGGCGTCGGCCAGGGCCGCGTTCCAGAGAGCGGCTACATGTTTCAGCGACTGTTTGAATCTAGTGACGAAGTTTCGTGTTTCGGCTTAGTTCGAGCCCATCTGGTTCTGGAGCGATTTTCAGGTGATGAGCGGGGTCTGGTAGGCGCGTGAATGGTTGAGAGCGTATATGCGCTCGACAGCCATGCGTAGATGTCGGAGTAGGACAGGGCACTGATCTGGCGTTTGAAGTTTTCGTAATCGGTTTTACGGGGCTTGCGTTGGATGCCCAGGTCCTTCCATCAGCTGCCGCAGCGTGAAGGGAAGCATGATGACGCGGCTGGTCTTGTGCTTCTTCTGGCGCACGACTTGGGTGCTTATCCACACCATGAGCAACCTGGCCTTCTTCCTGTACGGCCAGATGTGGGTGATGCCCTTCCCCAGGGTCGTCACGGTCTGCGGTTGGAGGACGTGGGTATATCAGCCTATTTCGATAATCGACGAACAGATTTGCTTTATTTCTTCATTGTGCGTTGAGATGATGACGGCGGCACCTTGTTGGGCAAGTTCGCACAGTATACGTATTACGACGTTAGCGTTGTCTTGATCCAGCGCAGATGTCGGCTCGTCTGCAAGAATGACACTCGGCTGTTTGAGCAGGAGCCTTGCGAGGGCGATTCTTTGTTGTTCCCCGCCCGATAGGGTGTAAATCTTTTTCTTCTGTGAGCCATTCATCCCGACGATGTCAAGTACGCTGTCGATTCGTTCGTCCCGTTCCTTGCGATGCTCGCGCTTCTTCATTTTGAGGGGAATCTGCAGGTTACGCGATACGTTCCACTGTTCGACAAGACCATAGTTCTGGAATAGAAATCCTATGTTTTCGCGAAGACACACTCGCTGTCCCTTCCTGCTCTTGTGTAAGTAACCGGAACGGAATGTCCCTTCGTTGTAAGTGACCGATCCTTCATCGAAGTCCTCCAACAAGCCGACGCAGTTGAGCAGGGTCGTCTTGCCTGCACCGGACGGCCCGCTCACTGCGATTATGGAACCAGGTCCAGCGTCGAAGGACAGTCTCGACCATAAGGTGTGTTCTGCAAATCTCTTGGTAAGTCCTTCGACTTTCAATGTCGGCTGCATGCCTGCGTCTGTCATATGCATCTCCCTCCGCACCGCGGATTCACGGGCGTTTGATGTCGTCGGCACGGAACCTTGATTCGTATGCCGATACGGTAATGGCCATGATGAGGCTGGATCCGGCGAAGAGCAATGTTCCAGCCACCAGATCCGCAACCTTGTTCATCGAGCCGATCATGCCGACTGCTATGAGGGTCAGCAGCACCCCGGTGTTCTGCATGATAAGGAAGCCTCCATGTCTTCTGAAAAACCCGTATCCATGGATGAATTGGACGAAGGAGAGCCTGCGTCGTCTTGCGCAATACGCGGCCGAGCACACAAGGATGGCCATCATGGCAGCGGCCAGACCGAACGATATGGCTATAATGTCCCCGCGTTGCTCGTTCCTGGATAATGACAACGTATACGCCACCGAGTCTTTGGCGTTGTCAATACCCTGGAAGTTTCCAGAGATTCCATAATGGTCCAGCTTGCTTTGCAAGAGTTCCGGATCAGAGAACAATACACTATCGCTTGATGTGTATGACAGGTATACCATGGGGCTGATCAACCCTGACGATGGGGATGTGACGGCTACCACTGGATCTTTCAAAGACAGCCTCTGCTGATCTTCCGCAGGCATGAACTGGGTCCCCGAGAAGAGAGATATGTCTTGGCCCGAACGTGTGCGGACCAGGACGCCGTGAGGGTTGCAGGAATATGGTTTCTGTTTCCGGGTAACACCCAGTTGGCACTGTGTCTTGAAATATTCGGCGTATTTCTTCAACAAGGCTCCGGGGTCCCCTTTATATGATGAAGGCACCAGGAGTGTGAAAGCCCCGATATCTCTTTCAGACACTCTAACCGGTTTCCCATCAAGTCCGGCAATGGGTTGTTTGTCAAGATAGTTCGGGCTCACTATCATCGAATCGGATCCGTCCGGTTCGTAAGGATCATTGTTCCCATCAGCGGGACGAACGGAGTCACCGTTATACCCGACCAACATCGCCTTCCCTCTACTGTCAAGATCCTCGATCACTTTCATCAGGGGAGGCGCTGCCCGGAGCATATCCTCCTGTGTGATGTTGATTTTGGTTGAAAACCTCAGGACATATTGATCCGAGATGCGAGACCACTGTGCCAAGGACCGGCTGGTGCTCTGTACCGCGCTGATTCTATTCAGAGAACCGCTGATGGTGCCAAAGAGAACAGCCACCACCATGAACTGGGCAAAACCCGCGATGATGCCATCACGGAGTTCGTTGCCCTCTCCGTTGAGAACGGCGGGTATTCGATCGCGGAATGTACTGGCACCACCCAAAACCAACGCCAGGAAGACAAGATATGCTGTCAATACAGCCACGGCGACAAACAGCGCTCGAAGGAGTCGCCAAATCTGGTGGAAGTTATTGATAAACCAGAGGAAAGGTAATCCCACTAAGGTAATTGTCACCAATCCCACGGCGAGTGTGGCGAGCAGTGATACCAGCTCGCCGACGAGTATCCTTCCGCTGGTATAACCGTGCATCGCCTTGATCGCATGTATCTTCCTGTTCCTGGACAGGGAATACGCGGTGGAAACCACCAATGTGATGGCGATGATAACGACTCCCGCCCAAAGGCCACCCTTCCCTAACGCGTATATCATCGCAGCTATCCAGAAGCCTCGTGACCAGAGGCTTTGTGATTCGTCAACCACTATCCGGGAACGTGACAAAGCCTTGGCGAGCTGTTCCATATGCGACCTATCCGCATTGGTCGCATAGCTTCCGCGCAAGTCCTGGGTGGTAATCTCTTCAAAAGAAACTACTTTCGTTGACTGGTCACGCGTTGAAAAGGAAGGATAATCGTACCCTCCATTTCGTTGAAAAGACTTTTGGTCGCCCACAAAGGCCACGAGAACACGAGACTTCATTGAATCACGAAATGAAGGTTGGATTTTGAAGACATTAATCCCTAAATTTCTTGATGCTTGAGCAATCGCACGCACAGCATCCGCCTTGGTCGCGGTATCAACCCTCTCGACGGTGAAAGAGGTACCGGTACCTGCCGGAAGCTCCTGGTCGATAGTGATAAGCATCTCGAATGTCACCACTATGGTGAGAATCAAGGAAGCCCAAATCGTCAACCGTTCAATCCAGTGAATTCGCAAATACCTCACCCAAACTTCCTCAAGTCTTCTCCTTTGAAGGCAAATATGATGGCGAAAAACCTTCCATCACATGCTATCCTACCCCATAAATACAGCTGATTCATTCCGGCCTCTCACATATAGAGACCGTTCTTATGCCAGTGATACCGATGTGGAATCCGAACCGGTACGATGACGCTGGCTACTCCTGGAACAATACCCTTGCCGGAGTTCGAACAACAGATCCAAGACCAGTTTGCTTGGTTACACTCACACCATGAGCATGGGATGTTTTAGTGGATGTAGTGCGGAATCATGTAGAGAATGTCGCTGGTGATGACACTGGTGGGGATGGTGGCGGTCAGCCAGTTGCGGATTTGATGTCAGTCGAGCCGGTTGCCCATTCGCCTGATCTGCTCGCTGGCCTGTCTATCGAGTGAGGCCGGGGCCTCGTCGAGGTGTCGTGTGACGTCGTGGGCGCGCGAGTCGAGCCTGCTGTTCTGCCTGCTCTGCAGGCTTAAGAGCTGCTCGTCCACGTCCCGCTGCTAGTCGTACATCTTCCTGAGCTGTGTTTCGTTCCTGCTGGCCGTTTGCTCCACGCTTTCCTCGAACGCCTTGTAGTCAGAGGGGATGACCTTCCTTGAGGCTTCGTTCTGCCTGTCGCCTGAGTCCTCTAATCGCTGCAAGCTGATCAACAGCATCTGGTTGGCCTGTTCCGTCGTGGAGGTTATCGCCTCCAACTGCTCCTTGCGGTTCACCTGGTGGCTGGTGACGAGCTGTATCTGCGCGCCCTGGTAGTTCCTGAGTTCCTCGAGCGCCTGCCTCGTCTCGCACAGTCGTGCACTCAGGTCCTCCTCGTTGCTCTGGTTCGGGTTCTTGTCCATGTCTCCTCGTTTCGTCCAGCAGCGATTGCAGTTCTCCGGCCACGCTCTTAATCTGTTCGCGCAGCTTCTCAATGAGCGTCTCCCCAATGACCGCGAAGCAAAGTCATCCACCGTCAAAATCAAAATCAAAAATTCAAGTTTTCTAGTATAGGTATATAGGTATATAGGTATATAGGTATATAGGTATATAGGGGATTTCTGATTAGATTTAATGTGCGTGGGGCTAAGAGGGTTTGCTGAATTCAAAGTCCCTCAAATTACATTCAAGGTCCATCTCTTGAATTTGGTCTGATTGTGGCTTATCTGGACGTGATTGCTGTCTGCGCTGGTTGGTGCACTTGGGATGTGTTGGTGATGGTGGTTTCGTGATTGCTGGTGGGTCTGATGCTTGGGTGGTTACGTTTGGTGGGCTGTGATTGCTGGTGTTTTATGGATGTGGTGGGCTGGTTTCGGACCCTTTCTGGGATAACGGTGAAATGCTCGTTTCTGACTGCGGCGGTTCTTCCGGCGCGTACGTCCGGCTCTGTTCTTTCCTGCCGGCTCCGGCAGGCTTGTACCGCATGCATGGAGGTGGAGAATCTGTCCACCAGGAGGATGGCCCAGGACCGGCTGGCCGTCCTGGGCATGCCCTGCGGGATCGCCTACGCGCAGCCGACCGCATGACCGCATGAACGAAGGGCGCCCCCGGACCCGTGATTCATGGGTTCCGAAAGCGCCCTTGCGTCCTGGTGCGGTGGCCGTCAGGCGGTTGTCGGCTGCTTGTCCGTGGCCTGGACGTCCCGGGCGACGGCCTTGCAGATGATGGCCGACTTGGGGATGCCCTCCTTCTTGGTCAGTCGGCTGGCCTTGTTGTCCAGGTCCTTGGGCACCCTGACCCTTCAGGCGTGTCGAGCGGTCCGTGCCTCGGCCCGCCGCTCCTCCAGTTTGTCCAGCTTGGCCATGCTCTGGGCCATGAGCGATGCGGCCTGCTCGTCGGTCAGCAGCGGGGCGCCGGGGTCCCGCCGGATGGCGGCCTCCGGGTGGTGGATCAGCTCCCCCCGGTCGGCTGCGCGGATCATCGCATCGATGTCCTCCTGGTTCTCGGATGTGACTTGCTTGGCCATTTTGCGCTCCTTTCCCTTTCCTGCACGCCTGTCCCTCTCCGCCCTCACCGGGTGGCCTCGGCCCGGCGCAGGCGCATCTGGTCGAATTCCTCCTGGAGGTCGCGGAAGAACTCGTCCTCATCCACTCCGCGGTTCGGATCCTTGCGTCGTACGGAGCCTGGTATGACGTCCAGGCGCTCCCCGCGTTCGGCCTTGGCGTTCATCTCCTCCATCTGCCGGCGCTCTTGTTCCGTCTTAGGCTCGTACTCGTATTCGTTCATGGCTATTCTCCTGTATCCAATAACATGGCTTTTTAAATTATTGGTTGGTGTGGTCTGGCCGTCTATCGGTCGTGCTTGTGCGACCTGATCAGCCGCCGCCACACGTCGGTGACGGTCATGATCTGGAAGGTGACGAAATCCCCGGGCTCGGCTTCCTTGACTATGACCTCGATGCAGCCCTCTTCAAGCGCCCCAGGATGCCTGGGCCCGACGAGCACCACGGCATCCAGCCCATTCCGATCCTGAATCTCCTTTTTGCCTGCATGATGCAGGACGGCATAGCCGATTTTCTGGCAGGCGTTACACCATGACCGCCGGCGCTTCTGGCCATCTTGAGCGTTTGGGCTCCCCTCTCCCCCGCCCTCCATCCATATAGCACCACACTGACGACCTACAGTCAAAGGCCGCACTCTTTTCCTCTGGGTGTTCCTTGGATCTTCCAGCCGCGGCCCTGCTGTGGAGGGCATCCCCCTCGATATCCGCTCCAGCTTCGGATCCTTTGACTGAAAACCCTGATATGCCCTCCCGGAGCTCCGGCAGCCCATCCTCGCGCACGCCCGGCCTTTTTTCATGGGCATATGTCCCGCCCCATGCGTCTTTATGATAAGGGCCATGGCAAGCGAGGAAGTGTCTCCGGAGGACAAGGCCAGGGCTGAGCAGGTGGCCAACAGCGTCATCGGCCAGCTGCTGGCGGGCCGGCGGATGACCCTAATCGACGAGGACTCCCCCAGGGGCCGCTACCTGCACGCCCTGATCGAACGGCGCCGGCAGGAGCACCTGATCGACATAGGCCGGTCCATGGGGCATCTGGCCTGGGTCACCCGCGAGCAGGCCGAGCAGATCAACGAGTGGTATGCCAGCCGGCGGGCCATCTACGCCAGACTCCAGTCCAGGGTCCGCCGCTGGTGACCGGACGCAGGCTCCCGGCAAGGCCTGCATGCCGGGTTATCCACATTTCTCACGCCGGGCCCTGGCGTCTTGCCTCCAGGCTGTAGGCTGGGCCTTGCCGTGCCGTCCGGCTTCCCCCGAAGCATGCGGGCGGCATGGCGTTTTTTCAATCGGCTGGGGCCTGCTTCCTGCCCCTGCCCTGGCGGCGGCCGGCGGCCTCGATGGTGGCCAGGGCCTGGGCCTTGTAGCCCAGGTAGAAGGCGCTCCGGGCCGGGGCGTCCAGATGGTCCGGGTAATGGTCGCCCCACCGGGGTGACGGCCCGTGCCAGATGCAGGTACCATCTCCGGTCGGCCTTGGAGGGGCTTGTGCGCAGGCGCCGATCGAGCGCGGGGATGCCGTGGGACGGGCGGGCGGCTGTGCTGCATAGCGTCTGTCTGAGAAGGGGTTTGAACGTTCCCGGGCTGTTGAGCCGGCGGATCTGCGCCGCATACATGTAGTAGACCCTGCCCAGCCGGTAGCCCAGGCAGTCGGAGTCCTCGTGCGTGCCCGGCCCGAGGATCCCATGGGGGCAGGCCTTGTCGGGCCTCCTGGCGTAGTAGGCGCGCAGGAGCATGGCATCCGTGCCGCTCACATCGCCGGCCCTGCGGATGTCCTCCTCCACCAGGCGGGGCAGTCCGGCCGGGTAGGGGCCGCCGGCGAACATGGTTCGGAGCATGGCCACGGCCAGGCCCTGCTCCTGATCGCCGAGACTGTCCAGGATGCGCCCCATGTCGGGGGCGGGCCCGTCCTCGTCGCCGGTCATGTCGGATGCCGTCCGGCGCAGTCGGCTGCGCATCCGGCCGTATGAGGCGTCCTCGTGCATGAGGACGATGGCCCGCCCTTTGGCCGAGCTCAGGGCCATCACATGGCAGGGCATGCTCTCGTCCAGGCCGTCGGCGTCTTCGGGCGGCGGGGTCTGCCGAAGGCCGGCCTGATGCAGGAGGGTGTCAGGGTACCTGGGGTCGGCGTCGTCGGACCAGCAGACCACCGAGGCGGCCCTGCCGATGGGCGCATGCCATCCTGGCGTCGCCAGCATGTAGTTGAGCGCATCCGCATAGGCTGTCGCCTCCTGGGCGCCGACCGGGGACACCAGGCCCCGCTGCTTGCCGTATGACCATGAGGATTCCGGTGCGGCGGACACCAGGGAGGCCCCCATGCCTTCGCCGCCGGGCAGGCCCTTGATCTTGGGATGGGAGCCGATCATCCTTATTTGGTGAGACGGCAGCTCCTGGTCAAAGGAAGCGCCTGATGGCAGGAATCCTTTGCCTCTTGAGCCTATGATTGACATATGAATCCTAAAACACAAAATGCAATAGACAAATTAGCAGATATTGAAAAGCAACGTCTTCCCCGATTTGATAAATCTCTCAATCTCGGTATTGGTAGAAAGTATATGAATGTTAAGAATTATTCTTCATCGTTGGCGGGGTTCCTGGCCAATGCTCAGGATAACCTGTACCTAAATTTCTTAGCGCTTTGTGCTGATATCACCGACAGCAAGCAATTAGAAGACATCTGCAAAGACCTAGGGAGAACGCTGTCGGTTCTGAAGGCTTTCAACGAAGATCTGGATTATGAGAACATAGGATGTACTCTCGTCTGCAATGATCCCAATCAGTGGAAGCGGTTTAAACATGCCTTGCATATTCTGCAGGCAGCACCGGCATCTTGGCGGCAGCCAAGACAACCATTTGATGTATCTCAGTTGGCAAGTACGGCCTTTTTCTCATTGCTGTAGCTCTCTGAAAAAGCGGAATAGGCCCGTCTGGCCCGGACAAGTGGCACCGTCCCGTCAGAGGCAAGGCCAGGCAGGCGTGGCTTTTCCTTTTCAGAGGTTTGCCTGGTGCTCCTCCTTCTTCCCTGCCCGTCCGATCGCCTTGTAGATGGTGCTTCGGCTGACGTTGAACCTGGCGGCTATCTCCTTGACGGTCACGGTCCTCGAGTCGTACAGCTGGCGCACCATGGCGACGTCCTTGTCGGAGAGCTTGTAGGGGCGGCCGCCTTTCCTGCCGCGCGCCCTGGCCGCCGTCAGGCCGGCCATGGTGCGTTCCCGGATCAGGTCCCGCTCGAACTGCGCCAAGGCGGAGAAGATATTGAAGACCAGAACCCCTCCAGGCGTGCTGGTGTCCATGTTCTCGGTCAGGCTGCGGAACCCCACCCCCTGTTTCCGGAACCGGTCCATCAGATCGACCAGGTTCTGCACGCTGCGCCCCAGCCTGTCCAGCTTCCACACCACCACCGTGTCGCCCTCGCGCAACGCCTCCAGCATCCGGTCCAACTGGGGGCGGCTGGCCTTGGCCCCGGAGGAATGATCGACATAGATCCTCCCGCAACCCGCCTTCCTCAGCGCATCGGTCTGCAGATCCTCGTTCTGCTCAAGCGTGCTCACCCTCGCATAGCCGATCAGCATGCACCCTCCCCCCGGCCGGCCGAAGGCGACGACGGCTGCGGCTGATCAGCAAAGGCCGCTGGATGGGTCTTCCTGTATGGGCCTTCCTTGGGAACGATGCGCTCGTTGATGATCTGCATCAGATAGTTGACCGCCATCACAGATACTGCCACGGAGTAGAACATCGAATAGCCCGCTCCTCCAATACCAAATAGTATCGCCGAAACAAAAATCACGAGGAAAATCATGCCTAAGATAGCGTAAGGCACAGTACGGATCCACCACCTGCCTGCCGGATCCCGTTCCTTTTTTTCCTTTTCGCTCAAGGAATCGGCAAAGAACCAATCTGAGAGAAAAAGAACGACCGTCGTCATTTCAACAATTGCAAGAAAAATCAGACAAATACCTGCGGCCCACAGATCCTGCATTACAGGGCTGGTCTTGGACTTCTTTAAGGTCGCATCCCATAGCACCAACAATGAGATGATCAGGCACATTATATAAGCGGCGTGCAAATAAAAAGGGCCTTCAGACTTCCATTCATCATCCTTATGCGATATCGATACACACGTCTCTATAAAACTGACACCGTAAAAAAAGAGGATATTGACGATTAGCCACGGGATGTAAGCAGAAGAGTAGAATCCAGCCATTCCGCTGTAAAGCCGGAAAGCATCTACGCCGCAAAGCACGAGATCCACGACCATAAGAAGTATGGAAAAGACACTAACATAGATATATAAAACATCCGGATAGTGGACCTTGAATGGATTCATTCCTGCAAGAAAATTTTTTACGCTATTCAACACTTTGTCTTTTCGCGCCATGGAAGCGCCCTCCCTTCGAGAATATCCAGCTTTTCATGGGTTTACTATACATAGATTAGTAGACGAATTAAACGACATTTTGCTTTCCTGGTAGGCAAGCAGGGAAGAAGCAATATTGACGTCCGTTAAACGGTCGTTTTCCGCTGGCGAGAGGCGCCGGTGCTTTCCCCGATGAATTTGGACTCGTGATCTTGTCTTTCAGGCGAGTTTCAGCTCGGCTATTACATGTTTAATCTACTTGGTGACTATCAGAGATTTAGATTCTATATTGGAAGCGTCGGAGCTCTGTTGGGACAAGGCGTTTCAGGCTTAGGCTCTACTAAAAGTATGCTATCGGGGATGAAAAGGCTCCGCTGGGATGTATGGCTGGAAGCCAGCGGGGTACCCACTGATCATTGTGGCGTGGCCATGGGTGTTTTGGAGCAAAGAATCGACTCTGCCGGTGCTGATAAGGGCATGTCCAGGGCATCATACTTTGCTCGGGCGGGAAGATTTTGGCTTCCGGAGTTGATTCGCTGTCCTTCTTGTGGGGCGGGGGGTCGCTTCCTGATCCAGAGTATCCGCGTGATAGGGGTGCGGGGTTCCAAAACGACGCTGACAGGGGACCGGTACAGGTGGAGTCTGTCTGTAGTGAGACGGAAGACGGCTCAAGGATTGCCATAGTGGGCCCTGCAGGTTCTTGCAGGGCCCATCAGAAATCTGCAGATCGCAGACCTGTTCCACTAATTGCGCCGAGCGGTTGGGGAATCATCCCTGTCCGGCGATGGTTTTGTCGACGAGTTTGGGCAGGGCTTCTTCGATAGGTTCGTGGATGAGTCGGGTTGCCAGGGAATCGTATTGGGTCGAGCCCATGTTCATGATGGTAATTGGCACGCCCGCCTGGGCTGCCACCGGCACCAGCGAAGCTGCTGGATACACTTCCAAGGTGGAGCCAATCACCCAGAACTGATCGGCCTGGCTGGCCAGCCTCATGCTCTTCTCCATGGCTCCTTCGGGCAGGGCTTGACCGAAGTAGACCACATCAGTCTTGATGATGCCGTTGCATGGCATGTTGCCTTGGTAGGGCATGGGCTTGTGGCAGTGTGGATCGGGTTCCTGATCAAGCTTGGCCATGATGTCGGCCGTCCGATATGCCTGACCGCACTTCATGCAATGGGAGCTGCCGATGGTCCCGTGAAGGTTGACGATGACATCCTCGGAGTTGCCGGCTTTCTCGTGGAGGGCATCGAAGTTCTGCGTAGCCAGCAGGTTCAGCATGCCTGCCTGCTCCAGCCTGGCCAGTGCCTTGTGCGCTACTCCGGGCTGGGCCTTCCAGACTGGTGACTCCTTCTGCCACCGCCATGAATACTCCCGCTGCTTCCGGTCACTCATGAACAGGTCCAAGTCATAAACGTTCATCTGATCGGGATGCTTGGTCCAAACCCCGTCAGGTCCGCGAAAATCCGGTATACCGGCGGAAGTCGAGATTCCCGCCCCGGTCAGTACTGCAATTGTTGTGCTCATACACCCGTCTTACCATCCGTCAACAGAATCCATGACTCGCAGACCTACATAGTGCGCGAACATACATCTATATCAACATTCATATTCGTAGGCTGTGGATGACTGGCGGTCGAGAACGGAAGGTGAACTCCGCATTGGATACAGCCGACTATGACCAGAGTTCAAAAGGACTATGAAGGGACTAATCCGACACGCCTATGGAGCTAGGGTCTGACGTAACTTTGTGAATAAAATGTGTGCATGAAGCCGTGGCAGTGCGCTGATGCCCAATCTTCGCGATGTCTAAAGTTAAAAAGGGACATGCAACGACACGCCGTTTGAGGGCTTGTTATTGCTGGTTTTGAGGGTCTTTTCGGAGGGGCCGGGTTGCGTTTTGGCCGGCTCGTGGTAAGTTTATCTCTTGCTGCTCAACACGGCGGTTCTTCTTCCGGGAGGAAGATGAACGCTTGTTGGTGTGGTGGTGGTTTGAGAACTCAAGAGCGTGTTTGTGCTACTTATAGCTTTTTGATTGCCAGTCCGATGCCCGCCCGGCTGTTGTCGGGTACGTGGGAGCGTTGTGAGGGGTGTCGGGGTTTTTCGTGGGTTGGTTTCCTCCTTATGGAAGCTGGCCCGTCAATTATTGATGTGGGCTGTTTCGGCCTTCTTCATGGTTTTTTGTGGAGGGTTTGATTCTGGCTCAGGATGAACGCTGGCGGCGTGCTTAACACATGCAAGTCGAACGGGATCCGCCAAGCTTGCTTGGTGGTGAGAGTGGCGAACGGGTGAGTAATGCGTGACCAACCTGCCCCATGCTTCGGAATAGCTCCTGGAAACGGGTGGTAATGCCGGATGCTCCGCATCATCGCATGATGGTGTGGGAAAGGGTTTACCGGCATGGGATGGGGTCGCGTCCTATCAGCTTGTTGGCGGGGTGATGGCCTGCCAAGGCTTCGACGGGTAGCCGGCCTGAGAGGGCGACCGGCCACATTGGGACTGAGATACGGCCCAGACTCCTACGGGAGGCAGCAGTGGGGAATATTGCACAATGGGCGCAAGCCTGATGCAGCGACGCCGCGTGCGGGATGACGGCCTTCGGGTTGTAAACCGCTTTTGATTGGGAGCAAGCGAGAGTGAGTGTACCTTTCGAATAAGCACCGGCTAACTACGTGCCAGCAGCCGCGGTAATACGTAGGGTGCAAGCGTTATCCGGATTTATTGGGCGTAAAGAGCTCGTAGGCGGTTCGTCGCGTCTGGTGTGAAAGTCCATCGCTTAACGGTGGATCGGCGCCGGGTACGGGCGGACTGGAGTGCGGTAGGGGAGACTGGAATTCCCGGTGTAACGGTGGAATGTGTAGATATCGGGAAGAACACCGATGGCGAAGGCAGGTCTCTGGGCCGTCACTGACGCTGAGGAGCGAAAGCGTGGGGAGCGAACAGGATTAGATACCCTGGTAGTCCACGCCGTAAACGGTGGATGCTGGATGTGGGGCCCGTTCCACGGGTTCCGTGTCGGAGCTAACGCGTTAAGCATCCCGCCTGGGGAGTACGGCCGCAAGGCTAAAACTCAAAGAAATTGACGGGGGCCCGCACAAGCGGCGGAGCATGCGGATTAATTCGATGCAACGCGAAGAACCTTACCTGGGCTTGACATGTGCCGGACGGCCGCGGAGACGCGGTTTCCCTTCGGGGCCGGTTCACAGGTGGTGCATGGTCGTCGTCAGCTCGTGTCGTGAGATGTTGGGTCAAGTCCCGCAACGAGCGCAACCCTCGCCTCGTGTTGCCAGCGGGTCGTGCCGGGAACTCACGGGGGACCGCCGGGGTTAACCCGGAGGAAGGTGGGGATGACGTCAGATCATCATGCCCCTTACGTCCAGGGCTTCACGCATGCTACAATGGCCGGTACAACGGGATGCGACATGGTGACATGGAGCGGATCCCTGAAAACCGGTCTCAGTTCGGATCGGAGCCTGCAACCCGGCTCCGTGAAGGCGGAGTCGCTAGTAATCGCGGATCAGCAACGCCGCGGTGAATGCGTTCCCGGGCCTTGTACACACCGCCCGTCAAGTCATGAAAGTGGGCAGCACCCGAAGCCGGTGGCCCAACCCGCAAGGGGGGGAGCCGTCTAAGGTGAGGTCCGCGATTGGGACTAAGTCGTAACAAGGTAGCCGTACCGGAAGGTGCGGCTGGATCACCTCCTTTCTACGGAGATTACGGAAATCCCCTGCGTGGTCTGCGTGGGGGTCGTGCCTGCGGGCCGGCCGGCTGGCCGGTTGGCGTGGGTGTGCTGGCGTGGAACGGTCTTGAGGCTGTGGCATGGATGCGCTGTTGGGTTCCCGGACCGCCACCCTTGTGGGTGGTGTTCCCGTCGCCCGTCGGGTCCTGCGTGGGGTTTTCCCTGTGGTGGGTGCCGGCGGCGCGCTGGTGGTTTGAGAACTGGATAGTGGACGCGAGCGGATGGCTGGCCTGGTGCCGGCTGTCTGCTGTATTGTTTCGTCCGGGCCCATGTGAGTGGGTTCGGGTCGATCGTTTTGTGATCGTTTAGTGTGATGATTTGTCGTCTGGCAGTTCGCAGTTGTTGTTGTCGTGGCATGGCCTGTGGTCGTGTTGTCGGCAAGGGCGCATGGTGGATGCCTTGGCAGACAGGACCGATGAAGGACGCGTGGGGCCGCGATAGGCCTCGGGGAGCCGCCGACAGGGCTTTGATCCGAGGGTGTCCGAATGGGGTAACCCGCCGGCCGTGATGGGCCGGCACCGCATTCGTGCGGGGGGTACGCAGGGAAGTGAAACATCTCAGTACCTGCAGGAAAGGATATTCCGTGAGTAGTGGCGAGCGAAAGCGGATGATGGCCAAACCGGTGCCGTGTGAGACCCGTCGGGGGTTGCGGCATGGGTGTTGTGGGACTTGGCGTCCGGGCTCCGACGGGCCCGGCGGCAGTGATAAAGCGGCGTGTGAGGCGAACGGGATTGAATTCCCGGCCGTAGAGGGTGATGGCCCCGTAGCCGAAGGCGCGCCGCCTGCCGGTTCTTGTTCCCAAGTAGCGCGGGACTCGTGGAATCCCGTGTGAATCGGCCCCGACCGTGGGGTAAGCCTGAATATTCCTGTCTGACCGATAGCGTACGAGTACCGTGAGGGAAAGGTGAAAAGCACCCCGGGAGGGGAGTGAAAGAGTTTCTGAAACCGTGTGCCTACAATCCGTCGGAGCCTTTCGGGGTGACGGCGTGCCTATCGAAAAATGAGTCTGCGAGTCAGTGGTGCGTGGCGAGGCTAACCCGTGTGGGGCAGCCGTAGCGAAAGCGAGTCCGATAAGGGCGTTTCCAGTCGCGTGTCCTGGACCCGAAGCGGGATGATCTAGCCCTGGGCAGGTTGAAGCGCGGGTAAGACCGCGTGGAGGACCGAACGGACCTGGGTTGAAAACCGGGCCGATGACCTGGGGCTAGGGGTGAAAGGCCAATCAAATTCCGTGATAGCTGGTTCTCTCCGAAATGCATTTCGGTGCAGCGTCGCGTGAGTGCCTCCATGGGGTAGAGCTACTGGATGCTTGAGGGCCCGTATCGGGTACCGACAGCAGCCAAACTCCGAATACGTGTGAGGTGTATCGCGGCAGTGAGTCGGCGGGGGATAAGCTCCGTCGTCGAGAGGGAGACAGCCCAGATCGTCGTCTAAGGTCCCCAAGCGCGTGCTAAGTGGGAAAGGATGTGGAGTCGCATAGACAGCCAGGAGGTTGGCTCAGAAGCAGCCATCCTTGAAAGAGTGCGT
Source organism: Bifidobacterium sp. JNUCC 75 (assembly GCF_054819865.1). Taxonomy (NCBI): domain Bacteria; kingdom Bacillati; phylum Actinomycetota; class Actinomycetes; order Bifidobacteriales; family Bifidobacteriaceae; genus Bifidobacterium; species Bifidobacterium sp. JNUCC 75. Next base: position 1,317,916 of record NZ_JBTHIF010000001.1, read on the forward strand.
AACAGCTCACTGGTCTAGTGGTTCCGCGCCGATAATGTAGCGGGGCTCAAGCACGCCACCGAAGACGCGGCAGCGCAGTTCGCTGTGCTGGGTAGGAGAGCGTTCCGCGTGGGGTGAAGCGGCGGCGTGAGCCGGCCGTGGACCGCGTGGAAGTGAGAATGCAGACATGAGTAGCGAGAGGCGGGTGAGAATCCCGTCCGCTGGATGACCAAGGGTTCCGGGGCCACGTTCGTCGTCCCCGGGTGAGTCGGGTCCTAAGGCGAGGCCGACAGGCGTAGTCGAATGGATGAAGGAGTCGATATTCTCCTACCGGCGTCAAGCCGTCCAATCCAAGACGCGGAAGCGTGCCCTTACCTGTGTCGGGTGGCGGTCTTCGGACCGTCCGATGGCATGGGACCGGCGTGTGGATGCGTGGCGGGTAGCGCGGGAGTGACACGGAACGGGAGCCGGGCCGCGGTGGTGGTTGTCCGTGGTCAAGCATGCGGCGCGTCGGGCAGGTAAATCCGTCCGGCATGAGCGCGAGGTGTGATGATGGGGGGTCTTGTGCCCCGAATCCGGTGTGCCGTTCCGTCGAGAAAAGCTTCGGCGTGAGGAGTGGCGCCGCCCGTACCCCAAACCGACACTGGTGGTCAGGTAGAGTATACCAAAGCGATCGAGCGAATCCTGGTCAAGGAACTCGGCAAATCACTCCCGTGCCTTCGGTATAAGGGAGGCCCCTGCCGGTGAGGCGCTTCACGCGCGGAGCCGGCGGGGGCGGCACAGACCAGGGGGTAGCGACTGTTTACCAAAAACACAGGTGCATGCGAAGACGTAAGTCGCTGTATATGCACTGACGCCTGCCCGGTGCCGGAAGGTTAAGAGGATCCGTCATCCCTCTTCGGAGGGGGCAGCGGTGAATTCAAGCCCCGGTAAACGGCGGTGGTAACTATAACCATCCTAAGGTAGCGAAATTCCTTGTCGGGTAAGTTCCGACCTGCACGAATGGCGTAACGACTTCCCCACTGTCTCGACCAGGAGCTCGGCGAAATTGCAGTACGAGTAAAGATGCTCGTTAAGCGCAGAAGGACGAAAAGACCCCGGGACCTTTACTATACCTTGGTATTGGCGTTAGGTGCGGACTGTGTAGCATAGGCGGGAGGCTTCGAAGCGGGTGCGCCAGCATCCGTGGAGCCGGAATGTGAAATACCGCTCTGTCCTCATCTGGCCTCTAACCTCGGCCGGTCATCCCGGCCAGGGACAGTGCCTGGCGGGTAGTTTAACTGGGGCGGTTGCCTCCCAAAGAGTAACGGAGGCGCCCAAGGGTTCCCTCAGCCCGGTTGGCAATCGGGTGTTGAGTGCAATCGCACAAGGGAGCTTGACTGCGAGACCGACGGGTCGAGCAGGGACGAAAGTCGGAGATAGTGATCCGGTGCCGGCGTACGGACGCGGCATCGCTCAACGGATAAAAGGTACCCCGGGGATAACAGGCTGATCATCCCCAAGAGTCCATATCGACGGGATGGTTTGGCACCTCGATGTCGGCTCGTCGCATCCTGGGGCTGGAGCAGGTCCCAAGGGTTCGGCCGTTCGCCGATTAAAGCGGCACGCGAGCTGGGTTCAGAACGTCGTGAGACAGTTTGGTCTCTATCCTCTGCGCTCGTTGGAATCTTGAGGAGCCCTGCCCATAGTACGAGAGGACCTGGGTGGACGAACCTCTGGTATGCCGGTTGTCGCGCCAGCGGCACGGCCGGTTGGCTACGTTCGGATGGGATAACCGCTGAAAGCATCTAAGCGGGAAGCCCCCTCCAAGATAAGGATTCCATGAAGCCCCCGGGCTTCTGAAGACCCCATGCAGAACACATGGTCGATAGACCGGACGTGGACACCCCGCAAGGGGCGGAGCCGACCGGCACTAATGGTCGAGGACAACACAACACCCGCCCTGCGAAGGGGCGGCGGCATCAACCCTGCTGCGAAGCCTGCCTGCGGCAATATGCACGAACATTCGCAGGCGATCGAAGAACACGAGACACGCGTCCACCATCCGGTCCCCAAGCCGCCAGGACACCCCGACCCCCCACGGGATCGGCAGAATTGAAGATTCGCGGCGGTCATGGCCTGGGGGAGACGCCCGGTCCCATTCCGAACCCGGAAGCTAAGACCCAGCACGGCAATGGTACTGCACCCGGAAGAGTGTGGGAGAGTAGCACACCGCCGCCACAACACGAAAAAGTAAAGGCCTCTGATGACACGAATCATCAGAGGCCTTTACTGTATGCACGGACATACACCCAATGCCGCTTCTTCAGACATTGCGCCAGTTTTGAGCCTTCATCGCCTCGGTTCTTGCTTTGTCCTACAAACAAGACACCGGCCCTTGTTAGAGTGAGAAGAACCTGACAACAAAGGAGATGACAGTGAAGACGATTGAATTGGGTACCTCTGGTGTCGAATTCTCTAGCGTAGCCCTCGGGGCCATGAGGATTGACAACAAGACCAGGCAGGAGGCATCAGAGATTGTAAAGGCGGCACTGGATGCCGGCATAGATTACTTTGACACCGCAGACTGCTATCACGATGGTCTGTGCAGCACCATGTTGGGCCAGGCCTTGAAGGACTGCGGTGTGAAAAGGGAGGATGTTGGTATACAGACTAAATTCGGCATCTTCCGAGATAAGGAGAGCGGCAGGGTCACCCGTTATGACTTTTCCAGGAAGCACCTGTTGGAGGCCATGGAGCAGGAGCTCGAGAACCTGCAGACTGACTACGTAGACTTCGTCCTTCTGCACCGGCCCGACACCCTGGTCGAGCTGGATCAGCTGGCCGAGACCTTCAATGAGCTTCAATCTTCAGGCCGCGTCCGCCACTTCGGGGTCAGCAACGTCAATCCCATGCAGGTAGAGCTTCTTCAGAGTGCCCTGGATCAGAAACTTCAGGTGAACCAGTTGCAGTTCGGCCTTGGCCATACCGGTATGATTCGCCAGGAGATTCATGTGAATATGGCCGACGAGGCCAGTCTAGACCACGACGGTGGGATTTTGGCTTACTCCCGCCTCAAGCGTATGACTATTCAAGCATGGAGTCCTTTCCAGAGTGGGACCGGCGAGGGGGTCATCATCGACAACCCGAAGTTCCCTGAGCTCAACGACTGCCTTGCCAAGATCGCAGATGAACATGGCGTCAGTAAGAACGCCATTGCAGTCGCATGGATACTCCGTCATCCGGCCGGGATGCAGGTCATCATCGGATCCATGAACCCCTCCAGGATTGCTGAAATGGCCTCCGGGGCCGATGTAGAACTGTCTGCTGAGGAGTGGTATCAGCTCTATGTGAGCGCGGGCAACGATATCTTCTAAATCCTGTGGTCTTCCGCGCTGTACTGTCACAGTGCCTGCCGGATCTTTGGAACAGACAATCGGGAATCGGTGGGGAAGACCGATATAACTGCTGGAAAGCAGTTATTCCCATAGTTGCAGGGTCAGTTGCTATGCGTTATTTTGTTCCCCACCGGTGCCCCCGGTAGCGCCAAAATCACGTACCACGACCAGGCAAAGGTTGCTAGGGCCGCGGAGCTATATCGAACGAGGGGCGAAGCGCTGGGTCTCTCGCTGTGGCTTCTGCGGAATCTGGCATCTGGCCAGTCATGACCCAACCCTTTATGATCGCCTGCATGGGCATGATCACCGTGCTAAGCCGCGATCGGGGAAGAGGAGCTATAGCCACGCCATTGAAGAAGGGGAAGTCCAGTGCATCGGGTCGGTTGTGCTGGGCTTCCCCTTTATAATTCCTATTTTCATATTCTTCTTACTATTCCCGTAGTGGCCTGTCTGTCAGCTTGGATCATCAATACCATTTCAAATTTCCCCTGCACCCGGCCTGTAACTTGTCAGGAAAGCCCGCTTCTATCTGTTGCCAATCCGCCTCTGGCACCCGACTTTGCAGGCCGACGGTCGACGGTCCAGGTGGAAGCCTTGCCTTCGATGGATAGGAGCATGGACTCATGGGCCGACTCGGAATCCACAGCATGATCTGCGATGATGGCGCTATAGGTTCTGTGCGGGGTGTCCGTCTTCCTAATGTCTCTGTAGTAACGCCGGACTACCTCATCAAAATCGGTCAGGGTTCGCTCGGTTCGTTCGTCCTAGGGTCTGCCTTCAGCGCCCAACTCAGGGTAGCGGGTCTCGAATATCCGGGGCCGCATGCTGTGCCGTCTCTTCCAGCGCTTGGACATCATTGTCGCTAACTGGACGGCTCGGTGAAACGCCTGATGGACCGTCTCCCGTGAGCACTCGGATAATCTCGTTGGTCATCGGGTTTGAACCGGTATTGTCAGAAGGTTCCCTCGTGTGAGAGTTGCACCTGTCATAGGCTTACTCTGCTGTCAGAGGGTGCGACACACAAAAGAGCCAGCTCACATTATCGCTGACACGGCTTCGGCACCGATTCCGTTCTGCCCGATGGGCCGCTCTGCAACAGTCCCTGACTGATTCAACCCTAACGGCGTTGATGACGGCGGTCCACGAATGCCTGGGACCCCCGGTCGATCACTCCCGAGACCAGGGTGGTGAGGGCGGCTGAAAGGACAGCGAAGGCCAGGCTGGCTATAGCCCCCTGCTGCTGCCCCTCTTCGGACTCGAGCCCCCCATTACGTCGGGTCTGTGCATTGTCCCAGACTGATTGGAATATCTTGCCGGCTAGGTAGCCGGCAAGGGATGGCAAGACCCACTTGATGACCTTGTCGGTGAGGGAGTCTGGGTCAGATTTAACTGAAGAAGTCATATCGCGTACCTTGTCGTCTATTGCGTGGAAACGTTCGACGATGGCATCAGCACCGTCCTTGGAAGGCCCAATCGCACTAGTCATGATGCCATTATCCCACACTGCACCGCTTGTGCCTGATACTGAGGGCCGTCGTGGTCCATACGGATGGTGTTGCTTTCCGGTACCGCAGGGGGCGAAGGTAGAATAGGTACATGACAGTTTCACAGCCAATCGCGAGTGAAGGAGCTCGCAGCAAAGGACGCGTCGTCTTGCTGCGCCATGGTCAGACTGCATGGAGCCTGTCGGGACAGCACACCGGGAAAACGGACATACCCCTCACGGGGGAGGGGCGGGATCAAGCCAGGAAGGCGGGGGAAAGACTCAGACGGGCTTTCCCGGACGGGTTTGAACCGGAATACGTGTATGCATCACCGCTGAAGAGAGCCCAGGACACGGCCCGCTTGGCAGGTTTTGACAGAATGACCATATGTAATGACCTGGCTGAATGGGACTACGGACGGGCAGAAGGGCGGACCAGACAGGAGGTGTCGCATCTGGCCGGTCGTGAGTGGAACCTGTGGCGCGACGGCACTCAGGCTCTGGGATCGGACATGGATGGGACATGGCAGGACACCCTTCCGTCCGGAGAACATGTGACGGTCAGAAACGGACCGGGGGAGACTCTGAACCAGGTGGCCCTTCGGGCTGGGCGGCTGGTGGCCAGGCTGGAGCCTTTGGTCAATCAGGGGCGGCAAGTCCTTCTGGTGGCCCACGCCCATATTCTGCGGATTCTGACGACCCAGTGGTTGAGCCTGCAGGCAGATGATGCCTGCAAGTTCCGCCTGGACACGGCCCACTACAGTGTCCTTTCCCAGTACAAGGGCAACAATGTGATAGAGACTTGGAACTGCTGAAGATTCGGAGGGCCTTCCATCCTGGACCATACCGTCATCTTCTGTCCCAGGCACTTGTGCCTTCGGATTTGCCACTGGTAGATCCAGATGAGGGTCTTGACAGGTTTCCGCGCCATAGGTTACAGCTCCAAGGCAAAAACATCAGGGCCGCCTCGGAGTTTGCCGCCTGCGGGGGTACCAGTGCCCAGAGCCCGTTACGAGGTGGGTGGCATCGTCCTCGCCGACCAGAATCTAATGAAGGACTGCGGAGTCGGCACAGATATGGTGGCGGTAGCTCAAAACGATGCGCTGGATGAACGCATCTGTCGACTGGATCAATTAGACAGGCATGGCTGGTTTTCATGGCTGGTTTTTGAGACTCTGTGGGGGCTTGGGCGAGGCTATCATGAGAGTCAAAGTCAATGCTGACAACGTTGCTGCAAGGACCGGGTACTGGAATGACACTTATTAAAACTAAAACCGACTGGCCCATGCCGTACAATCCGAACGTGGACACAATCAGAGTTCACAGTGTTTTCGGCCCCATTCATGCGGGCGTATGGGGGTGCTGTGATGGCGGCGGAGCCTGACTGCTTCTTGGCCGTTGCATCTCTGGCGTGCGGCAATGACGAGCCGGAGTATCGCAGTGGCGGGGATCTTGCATCGGCGGGTGGCCGATGCCGACTATATTGAGGACGCGAAAGGGCGGACATTATGCCACAGCGATTCACCACGGTCTTCTTCGACCTCTATGGGACCCTTCTGGACATTAGGACCGACGAGGATGGACCTGAAGGATGGCAGTACCTCTGGGAGTATTTCCACTCCCACTGTGACATCTGGCCTGATGCCACAGCTGTCAGGAGGGATTTCAAGCGGATTCAGGCCCCATTACAAGCCGAGGCGGATCGCCGTTACGAGGTCGGTGAGGTGGAGGTCCGTAAGGTCTTCGCCGCCCTCTTTGATCAGGCTGGTCTACCCCACGATTGGCGTGATGTAGACGACCTGGCCTGGTCCTTCAGAAAGGCCACCACTACCCTTCTCAGGCCATACCCGGGTGCTTTTGACCTCTTGGAGGCTCTGAAATCGGCGGGGCTGCGGGTCGTTCTAGTCAGCAATGCGCAGGCCTCCTACACGGATCCCGAGTTGGATTTGACCGGCCTGCGTCCGCACCTGGACCGGATTTTTATATCCAGCGACTGTGGGGTGAAGAAACCCGATCCCGCCTTCTTCCGGATGGCTCTGGACGCAGAAGGGGCCGATCCGGACAGGACAGTCATGGTGGGCAACGACCGCGGTGCGGACATCATCGGAGGCAACCGCAGCGGTCTGACCACGGTCTATTTGGCCACTGGTATATCGCCGGGTAGTGACGGCGGTTTCTCGCCCGAAGCGGACCTCTCCCTTGCTGGTGCGGACTATGACCAAGTCTTCGACTTGGCCACAGGGGGGTCTCAATATCGGAGGGGACCGCAACCAGTCATAAGGAGGGGGCGATTGTAGGTTGTTCCTGGACTGCACGGATTCCGCGGATACGGGAGCATCCGACCCGCTGCCCGATCCCGAAGTGGGGAGGAGATGCAGCGGGCCGGGTTTGACCATTACCTCCAGGAATGAGCAACCGGTTTGTGAGGGGTTTTGATTTAAAGTGCCAGAACTGCGAAACTCTGTCCCCTCAGGGCCAGGGTGCCTTGGGAAAGATCGCTATTTACCATGACCAAGGGGCGGGGAATATGGTCGGTGGCACCGGCGCTGGCCAGACTCAGTGGGAGGTCCTCCTCCTTTCGGCTGGGATTGAGAGCCACCAGGAGGCGATCGTCGCCCTGGGTGCGGGTGTAAGCGAAGGAACGGCCATGCCTGGGGGCGTGGACCACAGCGAAGTCGGCGCCCGGTCTCAGGGACTGGTGCCCACTCCTCAAGGTGGTCATCTGCCTGATGAAGGTCAGGAGTGATTCCGGGTCTCCATCCTGGTCGGCCACGTTCGGGGCGTCGGGACTCCCGTCCACGGGCAGATAGAGTTCGGTCGGGTCGGCCTTGGAGAACCCTCTGTTAGCCGAGCTGTCCCACTGCATGGGGGTGCGGGAACCTGTCCGGTGATAGCCGCCCTCCTTGGTGGGCAGGGTTTGGTAGCGCATTCCGATTTCGTCACCGTAGTAGATGAAAGGAACCCCTGGCATGGTCAGGAACATTCCATAAGCCACCTTGATTTCTTCGGGGGTCAGGCGGGGCGCTAGGCGGGTGGTGTCGTGGTTGCAGGTAATGAAGCAGAAGCTTCCCAGATTTCGGCTACGCAGGTATTGGGGAAGGTAATCAGCCAGGAAGTCTGATATGCCGGTCTTGCTGTCTGCCTTGAAGTAGCTGGCATCGTCAGGCCCTTCCAGCTCGTCTTCAGTGTTGCGTGTCAGGAAGTTGTAACCGTTTGGTACGCCTGCCCACCGCCAATTCAGGTAGAAGTCCATGTCGAAGCCAGCCTCCAGGGACTGCCAGGGCTTGCCCCATTCAGAGACGAATGCTGCCTGGGGGAATTCCTTCCTGATCGGCTCGAAAAGGCGATGCCAGGTGTCGATGGTGGCCGTCTTTTCCTTGTCGTCGTTCTTAACGAGAGAGTCGGCCATGTCCACTCTGAAGCCATCGCAACCCTGACTCAGCCAGAAGCGCATGACGTCGATCATGGCCTGGCGGGTGGCTGTTGGACCCGGGTCGTCGGGTGACTGCTGCCAGGAGCGGTCCCTTGCAGCGAATCCATAGTTGAGGGCTGGTTGGCACTTGAAAAAGTTGAGGATGTAGGTGGCATCCCTGGGAGCCTCACCGCCTATGAAGGGCATGCCGGGGTAGCCCTCGAAGCTGCTGTCCGTCCAGATGTAGCGGTCGGAGTACTCGTTGCGGGAGGCCCGCCCGCTGCTGGCGAACCAAGCGTGTTCTTCGCTGGTGTGCCCGGGAACCAGATCCAACAGGACATGGATTCCCCTTCGATGGGCCTGTCCGAAGAGGTCGACCAGGTCCTGGTTGGTTCCGTAGCGGGGTGCCACCTTGGTGTAGTCCCTGACGTCGTAGCCTGCGTCCTTGAACGGGGAGTCAAAGCAGGGGTTGATCCACAGGGCGTTGCAACCCAAGGATGAAATGTAGTCCAACTTGGCTGTGATGCCCGGTATGTCACCGATGCCGTCATCGTTGCTGTCGTAGAAGCTTTGAGGATAGATTTCGTAGAAGACTGCTTCGTCCAGCCATGATGGTGTCTGGTGCATATATACTCGCTTTTTTCGTCTGACCTTCGTCGGTCTATCTGTATGGACGCTGACCATGGTAGAGATTGATGATGACAATGTATGCATCATAAAACGCTGGGACGGTCGATGACCGAGGCTGGCGGAACAGCGCGCCGTTGGTAGTGGGGTTCGGGCTGATTATCTGGGACAGGGCCGCATCGAGCACCCACGGCGGGTCCCAGCCAAGACCGGCTTGGGCGAATGAAGGACCAAAACACGGTAGAGACCGATACCCCGGCTCTGCGTGTTATGTCATATATCGTGGACCTCACCGCATACTTCTCGCTCACGCCTATCGGTTCGTTGCCGTCGCTCGCAATCAGTGGTAGGCAATGGTGCCCGTCTAGAATGAATGAACATGGTCACTCTTCAGGATATTGCCCGAGCCGCCGGGGTCTCGGTCGCCACTGCCTCGTGGGCTATCAATGATGACCCCAAGGCCCGTATTCCCCAAGCCACCCGCGACAGGGTACGCAGGGTGGCCTCCGAACTGGGTTACCGCCGCAACGCCCTGGCGCGTGGGCTTGCCAGGGGGCATTCCGATCTGATCGGCTTTATCAGCGACGGGGTCGCCACCTCACCATTCGCCGGTCAGGTGATTCGCGGTGCCCAGGATGAGGCATGGAGGCAGGGGAAGATTCTACTCGTCGTGGACACGGGCGGGGACAGGAAAATAGAGGAGAGGGCCTTCGAGTTTATGTTGGAACGCCGGGTGGAGGGGCTGGTCTATTCCAGCTGGGTCCACCGACGGGTCGACGCTCCTGCGGGGCTGGCCGGTGTAAACGCAGTGCTAGTCAACTGTTACGACCGGCTGGGCCGTCTGCCAGCCGTGGTCCCGGATGAGGTCGGTGGAGGGCTCAGCGCCACCCGCCTACTGCTCCAGGCCGGCCACCGGCGGATCGCCTTCATCAACGCCAGCGCCCGGACCCCGGCCTCCGTGGGTCGGCTCAAGGGCTACCGGCAGGCGCTGTCCGAGGCTGGTGTGGCCTACGACCCCTCCTTGGTGATCCGCGAGAAGGAGGCAGACCAGGAGTCGGGCTACCGGGCCATGCGCGAGGTGATGGCTACCGGTGCCACGGCCGTCTTCTGCCACAACGACCGCACGGCCATGGGCTTCTATGATGCCCTACGTGAATGTGGGCAGCGGGTTCCCGATGATATATCCGTGGTCGGCTTCGACAATCAGGAGGTGATATCCGCCCACCTCCACCCGGCTCTGACTACCGTTGGCCTGCCCCAGTATGACCTGGGGAGGTTGGGAATACGTACGCTCATGGCAAGGGGGGACGATTCGACCAACAATCCGGCTGCTGGCTCTGGCGGCCTCGAGCCGCAACTGGTTCCTTGCCCTCTGGTCGTCAGGGATTCCATAGCCCGGATCTGATCCTCTGTTGCCTCCGCCCCGGGGGCAGAAATTACCCGGTCTTCTCTGTGGCTATCTCATGCCATTCGTTCCGCTTCTTGTGGAAACTCCTGTCCGACTACTTGCCGGGTCGCCATCCCGTTTGACAGCGGCGTAGGCACTTTTATAATGGTTGCTTAACCGCTTAAACAACAGGCGGGATCCTGTCGAGGTCGTCGAGGAAGATGCGCGGCCCGGACGTATGGATCATCGGCGATATGAAAGGGTCAACATGAATAAGCTCTACTATCAATTCCCAGGCACCTGGTTTGGGGACTGCATGCCCTATGGGAAAGGCGATGAGTTCTTCCTCTTCCATCAGCGCGACACCCGCGATCCGGCCCCATTCGGGCAACCCTTCGGATGGGACCTGGCCACCACCAGGGACTTCGTCCATTACCAGGACTGTGGCACCGCCATACCCAGGGGCGGTGACGGAGACCAGGACCAGTTCATTTTCGCAGGCAGCGTCTTCGAGGGGCCGGACGGCTACCACGCTTTCTACACGGGTTTCAACCGTGATTATCCGGCCGAGGGCAAAGCCTCTCAGGTCCTCATGCAGGCCGTCAGCCAGGATCTCCGCCATTGGAGGAAGTTGGACCAGGCCCCCTCCATCGCTCCCCAGCCAGGGTACGACCCCGACGACTGGCGAGACCCAATGGTGGTCAGGGACGAGCAGGCCGGTAACTACCTGCTCATCCTGGGAGCGCGGAAGAAAGGGCCCAAGACCATGCAGACAGGCCGGACGGTCAAATTCACTTCCGATGACCTGGTTCACTGGGAGTTCGGCGGGGATTTCTGGGCCCCCGGTCTTTACACCATGCATGAGATGCCTGACCTATTCAGAATCGGGGACTGGTGGTACCACATCGTCACCGAATACAGCGACCGACATGGGATGACCTACCGGATGTCGCACAGCCTGGAAGGCCCGTGGACAGCCCCTGTGGATGACGCCTTCGACGGGAGCGGATACTATGCAGGTCGTACCTTCGAGCTGGGCGGTAGACGGGTCCTCTTCGGCTGGGTGGGGACCAAGACGGGCGACGACGACAGGAACAACTATGAGTGGGGCGGGACCTTCGTTCCCCACGAGGTCTATCAGAGGGAGGATGGGTCCCTGGGTGTGAGGCCGGTGGATACCCTCTGGGCCGCCTTCAACCCCCGCACCCCCATGGACGATGTGGACATCCAGGCACCTCATGAGAGGAAGGAGGTGGTCATTGACCTCGACTGCCCCGACCTCTTCTCATTCGAAGCTGATGTCAGATTCACCCCGGGCACCCGGTCCTTCGGTCTGCGCCTGCGGGAGGAGGCCGGGACCGGGCGGTCTTACCAGTATGACTTCCAAGTGGGGCAGGGACGTTACCTGTTCGAGGGGTCGCCCAATGACCCCTGGTTCACGGTCATGAACATAGGCCTTGAAAGGCCGATCCGTCTGGAGGCCGGACGCATCTACCACCTCCAGCTGGTGGTCGACGATACCATAGCCACCCTCTATGTGGATGGAGTGGCCCTGAATGCCCGGATTTACCGGCCGGGGCAGGCCTTGGGCATCTATGTGACCGAGGGCGGTCTTCAAGTCACCGGGATGAGCCTGGCCAAGGGCCTGCAGAAGTAGATGTCTTCCTGTCGGCCTCTGGTCGTACAGATCCGGTTCGGGCATCCTCCTGATGAATTTGTGCCATGACGGGAATAATATTTGCCTCGGGAAGTTGAGTGATGTAGGCTCAAGTTTCGGAGTGGTCATGATGGCTGCTTGCCCGGGCCGACGGGAGCCGGCCATCGGGACCACGAACGAAGCGCGAGCGGAGAACGTGAACGACGAGGTGCGGGGTCAGGCCCTACGCCCAATTTCATCAGGAGGTAACGAGTATGGCACGTGCAGTTGGCATCGATCTGGGAACCACCAATTCCTGCATTGCAACCCTAGAGGGCGGCGAGCCCACCGTAATCGTCAATGCTGAGGGCGCGCGGACCACGCCGTCGGTGGTGGCATTCAGCAAGTCCGGCGAGATTCTGGTCGGCGAGGTGGCCAAGCGTCAGGCCGTCACTAATGTGGACCGGACCATCAGCTCGGTCAAGCGCCACATGGGCACCGACTGGTCCGTCGAGATCGACGGCAAGAAGTGGACCCCTCAGGAGATTTCGGCCCAGATCCTTATGAAGCTCAAGAGGGACGCCGAGTCCTACCTGGGCGAACCGGTCACTGACGCGGTCATCACCTGCCCTGCATACTTCAACGATGCCCAGCGTCAGGCCACCAAGGATGCCGGCAAGATCGCCGGTCTGAACGTCCTGCGCATCATCAACGAGCCCACTGCCGCGGCTCTGGCCTACGGCTTGGAGAAGGGCAAGGAGGATGAGCGCATCCTGGTCTTCGATCTGGGCGGCGGCACCTTCGATGTCTCCCTGCTGGAGATCGGCAAGGATGACGACGGCTTCTCCACCATCCAGGTTCAGGCCACCAACGGCGACAACAAGCTGGGCGGCGACGACTGGGATCAGAAGATCATCGACTGGCTGGTCACTGAGGTCAAGAACAAGTACAACGTGGATCTGTCCAAGGACAAGATCGCCCTGCAGCGGCTCAAGGAGGCCGCCGAGCAGGCCAAGAAGGAGCTGAGCTCTTCCTCGTCCACCAGCATCTCCATGCAGTACCTGGCTATGACCCCCGACGGGACCCCAGTCCACCTGGACGAGACCCTGACCCGCGCGCACTTCGAAGAGATGACCTCCGACCTGCTGGGCCGCTGCCGTACGCCGTTCAACAACGTGCTGCACGATGCCGGCATTTCGGTTCAGGACATCGACCATGTGGTGCTGGTCGGCGGCTCCACCCGTATGCCCGCTGTCAAGGACCTAGTCAAGGAACTGACCGGCGGCAAGGAAGCCAACCAGACCGTCAACCCCGATGAGGTCGTGGCTGTCGGCGCTGCCGTGCAGTCCGGCGTCATCAAGGGCGACCGCAAGGACGTGCTGCTGATCGACGTGACCCCGCTCTCCCTGGGCATCGAGACCAAGGGCGGCATCATGACCAAGCTGATCGACCGTAACACCGCCATCCCCACCAAGCGGTCCGAGGTCTTCTCGACTGCTGAGGACAACCAGCCCTCCGTGCTGATCCAGGTCTATCAGGGTGAGCGTGAGTTCGCCCGTGACAACAAGCCTCTGGGGACCTTCGAGCTGACGGGCATCGCTCCGGCTCCGCGCGGCGTTCCTCAGATCGAGGTCACCTTCGACATCGATGCCAACGGTATTGTGCATGTCTCCGCCAAGGATAAGGGCACCGGCAAAGAGCAGTCCATGACCATCACCGGCGGTTCCGCCCTGCCCAAGGACGAGATCGATCGCATGGTCAAGGAGGCCGAGGCCCACGAGGCCGAGGACAAGCAGCGTCGTGAGGATGCCGACACCCGCAATGCCGCCGAGTCCGCCGCCTACCAGACCGAGAAGCTGGTCAACGACAACAAGGACAAGATCTCCGACGAGGTGGCCAAGGAGGTCACCGACAAGGTCAACGCTCTGAAAGAGGCTCTGAAGGGCGAGGACATGGACAAGATCAAGAATGCTCAGAGCGAGCTGATGACCTCCGCCCAGAAGATCGGCCAGGCCCTCTACGCCCAGCAGGGCTCCGGGGATGCTGCAGGCGCCCAGAGCGCTGCAGGTGCCGCCGGTGCTGCCTCGGGTGCGGGCTCCTCCTCGTCCGCCGATGACGACGTGGTGGATGCCGAGGTCGTGGATGACGACGACAAGAAGAAGGACGGCGAGTGACATGTCGGCCTTCGACAAGGATGATGCCGGGCCGCTGAAGGGCGACCCGGCCGCCGCCGGCGAACCGGACGGAAACGAGGCCAAGGCCTCTGACGCCGCCTCGACGGCCGGTCAGGAAGCGGCTCGTGGACGTCACGCCGACAAGACCGCTGCGGACGAGGGCCAGGCGGCCAGCCAGTCCTCGTCGGATTCCTCCGCCAAGGACGCGTCGTCAGCAGATGCTCAGGCTGATGACAAGGCTGGGTCTGACTCGGCTAAGGAAGACGGTGCCGACAAGGGATCAGGGGGACTGACCCCTCTGGGCCAGGCCAAGAAGGAGGCCGCCGATTATCTGGAGGCCCTCCAGCGTGAGCGGGCCGAGTTCGTCAACTTCCGCAACCGCGCCAAGAAGGAGCAGGACATCTTCCGCCAGCATGGCATCGTGGATGTGTTGACCGCCCTTCTCCCGGCCCTTGATGACATTGACCGGATCAAGGAGCACGGGCAGATGGACGACTCCTTCCAGGCTGTGGCCAAGAAGATCGACAAGACCTTCGAGAAGTTCGGTGTCGAGAAGTTCGGTGAAAAAGGCGAGGACTTCGACCCCACCAAGCATGAGGCCATCCTGCACAAGCCGGACCCCGATGCCAAGAAAGAGACCGTTGACACGGTGGTTGAGGCAGGCTATCGGATTGGCGACCGGGTGATCCGGGCCGCAAGGGTAGTGGTGACATCGCCCGGGCAGTAGCAGGGACGGTGATTGCGGACCTTCCGCAGGCTGAATCGACGCCTTCGCATGCGGCGGCTGGGTGGGGTTATGATCCCGCCCGCCGCCGCACGCGAAAGGGCGGATTCCAATTCGATATATTCGTAGCTTATGAGGAAAGGAGACATGGATGGCTGAGAATGAATGGCTGAGCAAGGACTATTACAAGGTCCTTGGTGTCTCCAAGGACGCCAGCGAAGCGGAGATCACCAAGGCCTACCGCAAGCTTGCCCGCAAATACCATCCCGATCTCAATAAGACCAAGGAGGCCGAGGAGAAGTTCAAGGACATCTCCGAGGCCTACGACGTGCTCAGCAACAAGGAGCAGCGTCAGAAGTACGATGCCATCCGCCAGTTCGGCATGGGGGGAGCCCGGTTCGCCGGGGGCTCCGGCCAGGGCGGATTCAACACCGATGCATTCTCGGACATCTTCGGCTCCATGTTCGGCGGGGCCGGGGCGCCGGGAGGAACCCGCATCCGTTTCGGCGATGGTTCCGGACAGCCCGACTTTGCTGACATCTTTTCCTCCTTCGGCGGGGGTGCCGGCGGTGGCGGTCGGACCGCTTACCAGGAGAGCAGGCTCAGGCCTGTCAAGGGAGAGGATCGCAACTCGAAAATTGGGCTGTCCTTCCGTCAGGCAGTCAAAGGGGCCACGGTCTCCCTGAGCGTGGGAGGCAAGCGCTTCAAGACGCATATCCCCGCCGGGGTGCGCAACGGTCAGCGGATCAGGCTGGCTGGCAAGGGTCGGCCTGGCAGGGACGGGGGCGCCAATGGCGACCTCTACTTGCAGATCAGCGTCCAGCCCAGCCAACGGTTCACCATGAAGGACAGGGATTTGGTCATGATCCTGCCGGTGACGGTAGCTGAGGCGGCCCTGGGGGCCAAGGTCCAGGCCCGGGACATCGATGACCAGATCGTCACCTTCAAGATTCCGGCTGGCTCCTCCAGCGGCGACGAGATTCGCATCGCCGGCAAGGGGGTTCAGGACCGGCGCGGCAAGGGCGACCTGGTGGGGCGCCTTGAGATCCGCATGCCCGGTCGGCTCGGCATGGCCCAGAAGAAGGCCATGCGCGACTTTGCCAAGGCAAGCGGTGACTTCGACGAGCAGATCGCCGGGGAGCGCATGAAGATATGAAGATCCGGATGCCGGATCAAGTCGGAACGAGCAGCGGAAAGGAGTGATGATCATGGTCAGGGTGGATCCCGAGACCAGGCGGATTTATCTGGCCTGCGCTCGCGGTCTGGTGGCCGGGCACATCAGCCTGGATGCTGCTGACGATGCTGGTTTGGACATCGAGCTGCCGGTCTTCAGTGTTGGCCAGGTCGGGCAGTTGGCCAACATCCATCCGCAGACCCTGCGCCAATATGACAGGCTGGGTCTGATTGTGCCGGAACGGACCGAGGGGGGTGCGCGCCGATACTCCCTGCGGGATCTGGACCGGCTGGGCCAGGCCCAGCATCTGAGCCAGGACGAGTCCATCAACCTGGCCGGGGTGACCAGGATCCTGGCCTTGGCCGAGGAGAATCGCCAGCTGAGGCGCCAGCTGCGCCGCTCCCACCAGTCACAGGGATCCAGCATGTTCGCAGCCGCTGCCGACGGCCGGGTCGTCGAAGTCAGGCGTTCCAGCAGGGCCCGGCTCTGGCGGCAGGACACAACGCATGACGAGGCCGACCCCACGGAGTCCAAATCGCTGATCGTCTGGAGCGTACGCTCCTGAGATGGGTGAGGGGCCTGTGCTATCGTATACAGGTTGGCCGCTCGCCCAAGAGCTGCGGCTGATCGTCGCCTGATTGCTTTGAGTACGGGGAAACCGCTTGCGCGAAATTCGTCATTCTCTGCTTTGCACGCGGCCTGCGAACTGTCGACCGACAGCACCGTTTTCTTCCCTGTTGTGAAAGGTCATTGTGACTGCTTCATCCATGCCCGATTCCAATTCGTCCAATTCCGGCCAATCTGCCGTAGAACCTATGACTTTCGACCAGCTGGGGGTACCTGAGCTCTTGGTCCGAGTCCTGCGCAAGGACGGCAAGACCAGCGCCTTCCCCATCCAACGGGACACCCTGCCTGATGCCCTGGCTGGCCGTGACATCCTGGGACGGGGGCGGACCGGTTCCGGCAAGACCCTGGCCTTCAGCATTCCTCTGGTGGCTCGACTGGCTGCTGGCGAGGGAGGACAGGCCCGCCATGGTCGCGGGGGCGCCGCCGGATCCGGCAGTCTGCCCCGCCCGCGTGGTCTTGTCTTGGCTCCCACCCGCGAGCTGGCCAATCAGATCGACGAGGTTCTCAACCCCCTGGCCCAGGCCTGCGGCATGCGGACCTGCACAGTCTACGGAGGTGTTGGCCAGGGTCGTCAGGTCGATGCCCTTCGGCGCGGGGCCAAGATTGTGGTGGCCTGCCCGGGTCGCTTGGAGGATCTGCTCCGCCAGCGCAAGCTCAGTCTGGAGGACGTGGAGATCGCCGTGCTGGACGAGGCTGATGAGATGGCCGACATGGGCTTCTTGCCCGCTGTGGAGCGGATTCTGGCCCAGGTTCGTCCGGGCGGTCAGCGCATGCTCTTCTCGGCCACCCTGGATCATGGTGTGGATGCCGTGGTCAAGCGTTTCCTCAAGGATCCCAAGATTCACGAGGTGGATTCGGCCACCCAGCATGTGGATCTGATGACCCACCACATCTTCGAGACGACGCAGGCCGCCAAGCACGACCTGGTCCGCACGCTTGCCGCAGGGCAGGGCAAGAGGATCCTATTCACCAGGACCAAGTTCCAAGCCAAGAAGCTGGCCAAGAATCTGATTGACAACGGCATCCCTGCCGTCCAGTTGCACGGCAACCTCTCCCAGGGGCAGAGGGATCGGAACCTCAAGGCCTTCTCGGAAGGTCTGGTCCGGGTCATGGTGGCCACCGATGTGGCGGCCAGGGGTATGGATGTCAGTGGGGTGGATTTGGTGGTTCAGGTTGACCCCCCGGCCGACTACAAGTCTTTCCTCCACCGTTCCGGGCGCACGGCAAGGGCTGGCCACTCCGGCGACGTGGTGACGGTCGTCCTGCCTGATCAGCGGCGAGACACACGACGGATGCTGCGTATGGCCCATATAGATGCCAAGCCGGTCGGGGTCACGGCCAACTCCCAGGAGGTGGGTGATCTTGTGGGACCTCACGCCCCCCTGGTTGAGGGCTGGTCCTTGGAGGCCGCCATGGCTGGAAGCCGAGGATCACAGGACGGCAAGCAGACCGGTTCTCGTGGCCGTCGATCCGGTGGGCCCGCCCGCGGGAGACGGGGATACAAGCGGTTCGACAGGCGGCCGAGGGATTCTGGCCGGGGATCTGATGGTGATGGGAGGAATCCCCACCGCAAGTGGGCTGATGGGCTAGATGAGGATCGCCCCTTCGACGGGCGTAGGCGGCACAGCTATGCCGACTCCAATCATGCCGCCCAAGCCGGTGGTCACCGAGGCAGAGGCAATCGTGGCCGTGCAGGCGGAGCTCGTGGGCGGGGTCGCCACGATGGCGGTCGTTTCGACGATGGCGGTCGCACTTACCGCAGCGGTGATCACAGGCACAGCGGAGGCAGGCGGAGGCGGCACAATAATCCCTTCCGCCAGGTTAAGTCACGCTGATTGCTCCCGCTGAGAGGATATACCTGTCGAATTCACTGACCGATCAGACCGCATGGGTCAGATCATGGTCCCCTCGCAGCTCTCCCGGAGTTGGACCTTCACGGGGAGCTCAGTGGAAATAGGCGGATCCTCCGGCGAGCCCAGGCGCCTGACCAGGGTGGAGACGGCGGCCCGGCCCAGATCGACCATGGGCTGGCGGACCGTGGTCAAGCGAGGCTGGGAGACGGCGGCCTCCTTGATTCCGTCGAACCCGGTGACGATGACCTGGTCGGGAACGCTTATACCCGCATCTGACAGGGCTCTCAGGACCCCAAGCGCCATCTGGTCGTTGGCACACACCAGAGCTTGGGGGAGCGTACCCTGCCTGGCCAGGCTGGTGGCAATCTGGTAGGCGACAGATTGGGAGAATTGTCCCCTGTAGATTGGTGAGGCCGAGGGTTCCAGCCCCTCTGATCTCAGACCCTCACAGAACCCTTCGTATCGTTTTCCATTGTCTGGAGAATCATCCGTCCCCGCTATGTAAGCCATTCGTCGTACCTGGTGTTTCTCGAAAAGGTGCCTGACCAGGGTGTACATGCCTTTGCGGTTGCTCACGCGGACCAGGTCGAATTCGCTTTCCTGGCTGATCGTGGCATTGGCAATTATGAC
This sequence comes from Bifidobacterium sp. JNUCC 75, assembly GCF_054819865.1. Taxonomy (NCBI): domain Bacteria; kingdom Bacillati; phylum Actinomycetota; class Actinomycetes; order Bifidobacteriales; family Bifidobacteriaceae; genus Bifidobacterium; species Bifidobacterium sp. JNUCC 75. The sequence goes on from NZ_JBTHIF010000001.1 coordinate 1,336,999, forward strand.
CACGGGCAGGCGTTTGCGCAGGAAGGCCAGGACGTTGTCAGGTACGGACCTTGCCAGGACAATCAGGCCGTCCACCTTTTCTGACATGCTGTTGATCAGCTGGGGGATGTCGCCATCTTTCCCCTTCAAGCCGATGCTGACCATGAGGCTGAGGCCCTGCCGCCAGGATTCCAGTTCGCACCCCCTCAAGACCTCGTCGAAGTAGAGGGAATCAGAATTGTTCTCCTGGGCGTGGGGTGGGTCGACGACTATGTCGGCGGCATCCTCAGTGACCAGTTCGAAGTCGCTGATCTGGTCCAGTTGGTCGATGTTGGGCAGGAAGAGGCCTATGGTATTGGTCCGCCGGGCGGCTAGGCTCCGTGCGCTACCGCTTGGGAGGTAGCCCAGGAGGTTTATGGCCTTGAGTACGGTCTGTCTGGTCTCGGGCCTTACCTTCTCCGGAGTGCGTAGGACCCTGGAGACGGTGGCTATGGATACGTCGGCCTCGCGGGCGACATCGTAGACGGTCGGTTTCCTTGCCATCCGCTTTCCCTCTTTCATACATCGCATACAGCATATCATTGAAACGTGTAATTGACCGTGGAATTTGATAGCGCTAACATTTTCCTTTTATCTGGCAATATGGATGACTTTATTAAGTAATCTAAGGAAAGCATACGCTAAAAATCCCATGACAAAAGCAGATTTGCGCATTCAAATGTAAGCGCATACACTAGAAAGTGCGATGGTCGATCCGGTCCGGTCACAGGAAGCCGTGCAGATCCGGGAGCCCACTTGTGCATATACGCGCCGACTGGACTCCGATAGTAGAGGACGGATTTGGCCCGTGAATGTCAATGCGGACAAAGGAGACATATGAGACGGAAAACAGTGGCGGTGAGGATCCTCGCAACACTGGTTGCGGGGGCCACCCTCTTGGGACTGGGGGCGTGCGGAAGTAAGTCCGGAGAAACGCAGCAGGCTGCCGCAGGCAATCAGATCCTCTTCGGCGGTGACAGTGGCAGTCCAACTTTCACCCGTAATTTCAACCCATTTTCAACCAGCAAGAGGATAGGCATCAACTTCATCTACGAACCCCTCGAGGTGGTTAACAGCCTCGATGGGACCTCAACCCCCTTCCTGGCCAGCGGGCACAAGATCGTGGACCCCAAGACGGTCGAGTTCCAGATTCGTGACGGGGTCAAGTGGAGCGACGGCAAGCCATTCTCGGCGCAGGACGTGGTCTTCACCTTCAACCTGGTCAAGAAGGATGCAGCCATGGACTCCCTGGGGGTCTGGCAGCACATCTCCTCCCTTGAGGCCTCAGGCTCCAAGGTGACCTTCCACTTCAAGGACAACGACGTGCCTGCGGTGTCGATCGTCAGCCAGCAGAACATCGTCCCGGAGCACATCTGGAAGGATGTGAAGGACCCCCTCAAGTGGACCAATGAGAACCCCGTCGGGACTGGCCCGTATAAGTTGGGCACCTTCAAGCCCAACCAATACACCCTGGCGAAGAACAAGGACTACTGGCAGGCCGAGAAGGTTGCGGCCGACACTATCGTCCTGCCCGCCTCCAACAAGCAGTTGGACCTGGTCAACAAGAAGTATGACTGGGCCTACTCCTTCATCAACAACGTGGACAAGACCTGGGTGGGCGCTGACAAGCAGCACAACCACTACTGGTTCCCCCCGGGTGGCACAGTCTCCCTTTACCCGAACCTGACCAAGGCCCCCTTCAGCGACGTGAACTTCCGCAAGGGCCTCAGCTATGCCCTTGACCGCGACAAGATCGCCAAGGATGCCGAGGAGGGCTATGTGGACGGTGCCACTCAGACCGGCCTCATCCTGCCCAACCATGACAAGTGGGTCAACGATTCCATTCCCAACAAGGGGAAGGTCTCCCAGGACGAGGCCCAGTCCCTGGAGTACTTCGCCAAGGCCGGCTACAAGAAGCAGGGCGACCAGTTGGTGGACTCCAACGGCAAGCAGCTCGAGGTCAACATCACCGTGCCCAGCGGCTACACCGACTGGCTGCGCGGGGTGCAGACCATGCAGGGCCAGCTGACCAAGCTGGGTATAGCCGTCAAGCTCACCCAGCCCCAGCCCGCCGCATACACACAGGCGCAGAATAATGGCGACTATGACCTCCTGATCTCCTCCTTCGGAGGCACCGGCAGCGTCTTCCAGGATTACAACGGCTTGCTCAACAGTGAGTTCGCGGTTCCTGTGGGTCAGTCGGCCAACGCCAACTTCGAGCGCTACAAGAACCCCAAGGCCGATGAACTCCTGGCCCAGCTCAAGCAGGCGGCCGATGAGAAGTCCCAGAAGGACATAGTCGACCAGCTCCAGCAGATCGTCTACGACGATGTGCCTGTGATCGGTCTCTTCTACGGCGGTCTCTGGGGCCTGTTCAGCACACGGAACTACACGGGTTGGCCCAGTGAGGACGACCCCTACACCTCACCCAGCACCTGGACCCAGTCGGTCCTCATGGTGGTAACCCATATCAAGAAGGCCTGAGAGGCCGGGCCCATAAGGGCAGAAGGGGAGCGGGCTGGTTCGGTGGCGGTCCTGCCGGGCCGTCGGGACAGCCAGTCCCTCCTGGCCTGCCTACTGGGCCGCCCCCGCCCCTGACGGATGAAAGGTCGTCACGTGCGATATTTTTTCGGGAAAATTGGTCTATTCTTCGTTACCCTCTGGGCGGCCATAACCGTCAACTTCATACTGCCCAGGATGATGCCTGGATCACCTGCCGACGCGGCCATAGCCAAATTGTCCCAGAACGGGCCGGTCACTCCTGAGGTCAGGGCTTCCATAGAAGCCCAACTGGGCATGCCCAAGGGCAACCTGCTCAGCCAGTACTGGCAGTATCTGGGGGATGTGGTCCACCTGAACTTTGGCGTCTCGTACAGCAACTTCCCGCAGAACGTATCGGATCTGGTGGGGGCGGCCCTTCCTTGGACCCTGACACTGGTAGGGCTGGTCACGATTATCTCCTTCATCATCGGGACTGCACTCGGGGCTCTCATGGCCTGGAGGCGGGGGACCGCCGTGGACGTGACTGGTACGATCTCCAGCTCCTTCCTCTCGGCCTTCCCTTCCTTCTGGCTGGCCCTCATGCTCCTCTTCTTCCTCGGTTACAAGGCCGGCATCTTCCCGACCTCCGGCGCCTACTCGTCCACCGCGATACCCAACTTCTCGATGGACTTCATATCTGACGCCGTGGAGCACTCCATACTGCCGGCACTGACCATCCTGCTGACCTCCCTGGGCAGCTATGTGATGGGCATGCGCAACACCATGATCAACACATTGGGTGATGACTACGTCACCTTCGCTGAAGCCAACGGCCTGCGTCAGCGGACGGTTATGCTCAAGTACGCGGCCAGGAACGCCCTCCTTCCCAACCTGACCTCCTTCGGTCTGGTGCTGGGCGGCGTGGTCGGCGGTTCCCTACTGGTCGAGCAGGTCTTCAACTATCCGGGGGTCGGCCTCCTCCTCTATCAGGCCGTGACCAACCAGGACTACCCCCTGATGCAGGCTATCTTCCTGATGATCACCATCAGCGTGCTGGTGGCCAACTTCATCGTGGACATTCTTTACGGGGTCCTTGACCCGAGGACGAGGAGGTGAGGACGATGACGAACAGCATCGTCAGCACAGGGATGCAGACTTCCGCCCAGGGGGACGGGGATGACCCTCAAGGGCCGCAGGCCCGTACTGCCAGGGGCCAGAATCCTGTCCTTCGGGCCCTGGAGGTGATAGGCAAGGGGTTCAAGACGGTCTGGGAGGTGCCCAAGGCCAGGTTCGGCCTGGTCCTGTTGGCCCTGATTGTCCTTTCGGCCCTCTTCGCCCCCTGGCTCAGCCCCTATGATCCCAAGGCGGGCGATTTCGAGGCCAGCATCGGACCCAGTGCCCAGCACTGGCTGGGTACCACCAGTAACGGGCAGGACGTCCTCTCCCAACTCCTGTGGGGCGGAAGGGTCTCCGTCATGGTGGCCATGGTCTCCGGCCTCCTATCCACCTGCATAGCCGTGTTGGTGGGCCTGAGCTGGGGCTACATCCGCTCCTTCGCCGGGGAGTTCGTCGGTTTCATCGTCAACCTCTTCCTGGTCATTCCCTCCCTCCCCCTGATGATCATCATTGCCGCCTACCTCCAGAATGGAGGCATGAGCGTGATCATATTGGTTATCGTCCTTACCGGGTGGGCCTGGGGGTCCCGGGTCCTGCGCTCGCAGACCCAGTCCCTGCGTTCCAGGGACTTCGTCACTGCAGCAGCCTTCAGCGGGGACAGTTCTTGGCGGATTATCTTCCATGAGATCTTTCCCAATATGCTCTCCCTGATCATCAACAACTTCTTCGGTGCGGCCACCTCCGGCGCCCTGTCGGAAGCAGGCCTGGAATTCCTGGGCCTGGGCGACTCAACCACGGTCAGCTGGGGCACCATGCTCTACTGGGCCCAGAACAACAATGTGATTCTGACCGGCCAGTGGGCACTCCTGCTGGCGCCCGGTCTCATGGTCGCCCTCCTGGCGGTCTCCATGACCTTCATCAACTTCGGTGTGGACCGCCTGAGCAACCCCCGTCTGCGTGAAGGGAAGGCATGATGGAACTGCTACGTGTCGAGAACCTGTCCGTCGAATATGACAGCCCCGACCAGGAACCGGTCAAGGCAGTCGAGGACGTGAGTTTTTCGCTGGATCAGGGTGAATTCGTGGGCTTGGTCGGGGAGTCGGGGTCGGGCAAGTCCACCCTGGGCTTCGCCGTCACACGACTCTCCAAGCCGCCGGCCCGGATCAGCAAGGGGCGTGTGCTTTTTGGTGGCAAGGACATTACCACCCTCAGCCAGGAGGAGCTTCGTAGGCAGCGGTGCGGCGGATTCGCCATGGTCCTTCAGTCGGGCATGAACGCCTTGAACCCAGTGCGGACCGTCCGCAAGCACTTCGTGGACATCTACAAGGCCCATGGGAATGTGGAGAAGAAGGATTACGAGACCCATTCCAGGCAGCTGGTAGAGAAGGTAGGTCTGCAGGACTCCGTTCTCAACGCCTATCCGGGCGAACTGTCGGGCGGTATGAGGCAAAGAGTCTCCATATCCCTGGCTCTGGCCCTGGAGCCCAAGCTCATGGTGTTTGATGAGCCGACCACCGCTCTAGACGTCCTGGTCCAACACGAGGTGATGGGGACCATCCGAGAGCTGCAGAAACAGGAGGGCTTCACCGCCATCCTGATCAGCCACGACCTCGGTGTGGTCCTCGAGTCCACCCAGAGGGTCCTGGTCATGCACAACGGGCGGATCGTGGAGGATGCACCCAGCGAGCGGATCCTGACCGATCCCCAGGACGACTACACCAAGATGCTCCTCAGCCATTATGGAGACCCCAGAGCCGAACACGTTTCAGTGCCCGGTTTGAAGCCGCGTGATGAGGCCGCCGCCTCCGGCTCGGTTGGCGGAACCCCTCCACAGGCCGACGATGAGGAAGACATGACGGTCACGGTGACCGGCGTCTCCAAAATCTATCCCGCCCGCAAGCGGGGTGAGGATTCAGTGACCGCCGTCAACAATGTCTCCTTCACCCTCTCCCCGGGCCAGTCCTTGGCGCTGGTTGGGGCATCCGGATCCGGCAAGTCCACGATAGCCAAAATGCTCACTGGTGTGGAAAGGCCAACCTCAGGCAACATCACCCTGGGCGGTAGGCGTGTGGATCAGATGAAGCGGCGCAAGGATCTGAGGTCTCTGCGTTCCGACATCCAGATGATCTTCCAGGATCCCTATTCGGCCCTCAACCCCCTCCACACGGTGGAGTACACGCTGACCAGGCCCATCCTCAATTACACGAACCTGAGGGGTGACGATGCCCGCAGGCGGATGTTGGAACTCCTGGACACGGTGGGCTTGACCCCTGTGGAACAGTATGCCGCCAAACTTCCCCACCAGTTGTCGGGAGGGCAGCGTCAGAGGGTGGTCATAGCACGTGCGCTGGCCAGCAACCCCCACGTCCTGGTGGCCGATGAACCGGTCTCCATGCTGGACATGACCCTGAGAGCCGGAATCCTGGCCCTCCTCGACGACTTGAGGGTCCGGTTGAATGTGAGCATGCTCTACATTACCCACGACCTCCTTTCGGCCCGGCTGATCACCGATTCGATCATGGTCCTCAACAAGGGCACGGTGGTGGAGCGGGGGCAGACGGCCCAGGTCCTCCAACATCCAGAGAACGATTACACGATTAAGCTGCTCGACTCCATCCCCAGCCTGCGCACGCAGGCCTGAAGGCAGAAAGCTACAGGAGAGACAATGATATCCCACCATGCCGTGGACAGGGGTGTGCCCTTTGGGGAACTACCCCTGCCGGAAAACATTGAACCCATGGTCATACATGCCCCCGTGGGCGACCTGACCGCCCTCCATGCCCCCAAGGGGGTAAGAGGAGCGCGTGGAGTGGCCATGATGATTCCCGGCTTCACCGGTTCCAAGGAAGACTTCTACCAGATCAGCTCCATCTTGGGAGGGGACGGTTGGGATGTCTGGTCCTACTCGCAGAGGGGGCAGGCAGACTCGGTAGCTCCTCGTGGTAAGACTGCCTACGACAGGCGGGCCACGGCCGGTGACGCCGTGGATGTTGCCCGTATTCTGATCAAGCACACCGGGGCTAAACGGATTCACCTCCTGGGGCACAGCTTCGGTGGGGTGGTTGCCCAGGCGGCCCTTCTGGCCGAACCTGACCTCTTTGCCAGCCTCACCCTCATGTCGTCCGGCCCCCACGGTTGGCCGGGCCGGAAGGCGGACCTGCGTCAGCGGCTCCTGGATCATCCTGGCGGGGACCTGTGGAGGCTGGACAATCCGGACAGGGCCAGCCTGCCGGACGAGGAGCTGAATCCGCAAGACAGATTCCAGCGCCTTCGGGCAGAGCGGACCAGCCGGGACCAGCTCATCGGAGCCATAGACCAGCTGGCCGACCTGCATGACAGGACCGAGCAGCTGGCTGCCACCGGCCTGCCCATGATGGTTTTTCATGGCGAGCACGACGACTTCGCCTGGCCCCAGGACTGGCAGGCAAGGATGGCCCGCCTACTGGGTGCCCGCTATGAGGTGGTTGCGGATGCGGGTCACTGTCCCAACATCGATAGGCCTGAGGAGACGGCGGCCCTCCTGGACGACTTCTGGGCTTCTGCGCAGGATAAACGGTGAATTTCAGCAGGAACAAGCCTATTGGCAACGAAAGCGGAGAAGATGAACACAGGCACTCCACGCAGCAAGTCTCCCGATCAAGGCGCAGGTGACGGTGAAGGAGACGGGGGCCGGATGCGGCGGCCCAAAGGCATGACCGTCGAGAAGGGGGATTTCTCGGCTTCGTTCAACTTCAACGGGGATCTGACACTGATCAATGCAGGAGGCATCCAGATCAATCAGTTCCGGCCCTGCCTACATGACCGTCCCCTGGCCGGTCTCTGGCTCCGCCGCCATCGGGAGGGGCGGATCGACTCCATCCAACTGACCGGATCAGGTTCCCGGGCCTCCTTCGCTCCGGCAGCCGACAGCCCCGTCTGGGAGGGGAGGGATCTGGGTGTCCGCTGGCGGGTTCGACTTGTTCCAAAAGTCATATCTCCTGCGCTTTCCCGCGCTCTTACATCTGGTTATGAAAGCGGCGGGCCTGGTAGGGGAGCGTCATGGACCTGGGAGGTGTCGGTCACGATTGACCAGGGTAACTCAACTGGCGGCAGTAAGAGACAGAAATGGGATGACGTCATCTTGCCCGACGATCTGTGGGACCTGGTTTCCGCCCAGGATCTGGCCCTGGTGGAGCCAGCCATGGCTGCCGGCGCCGAGTCCTACATCTCCCAGTACATTGCCTACCATGTGCAGGACGTGCCCAATTTAGGCAGCGTCCTGTCAGGTCGGCAGACGATGGGTTGTGCCCCTCGGCTCCCCTTGTACGTTACGGGAATCTCACAGGGATGCAGGGCATTCATGACCGACGGTTACGACTTTTACGGGCTTGGTGCCCGTCTGGACGGTCAACCCGCGGCCCTTGGTGATGCCGACTGGGACCGGGGAGGTATAGATCAGTATGAGTTCGCCATGGCCTGCCTCCTCTCCACCAGGGTGCCGTTGACCCAAGGGGGTCTCACCTGGCAGGTGTGGAACACTGCACTGTCCGATTACAGGGGTGACCTGGGGGAGGCCTGCGCCGCCTGCGCAGAAGCCTCTGAAGAAAGTCGGAGTGGGGCAGGCGAGACCGAGGCGGATGGCGGACCATCCATCGGATCCTCTGACACATCACCTGTCTGTCCCGCTGCCACACGGGCTGAGCCAGCAACCTCACTCCTGATCTCTTCCGCACTGTTGAATGGCGACCTCCTGTCTGAGGATGAGTTCAGTCAACTGGGCAGAGGGCCTGTTCGCCAGCCAGAGGCGGACCAGACGGGCCATCTGCTCTCTTACTTCGGAGATGATGCCTGCCATGTGGTAAGCGCTCGCAAGGAACTGGAGGTGGCCCGCTCCCACGGGCAGATTCTCCTGTCCGGCAACCCGGATACCGACCCGTCACGGCCTACCATGGCCGCCACCACTTATGCCGGGGGTGTCTTTGCCTCACAGGTGGTCCTGGGCAACACCAATATGAACCAGCTGATTTCAGTCCAGAAGACCGGTTTGGGCCTCCTGCGCTCGCGAGGGGTCCGCATCCTGGTCCGGGTGGACGGGGCCTGGCGCCTCTTGGGGGTTCCTTCGGTCTACATCATGGATCTGGGCGGATCCCGTTGGGTCTATCGTCTGGGTGATCGGACCCTGACGGTGTCCACCATCGCCCACCTGGACAGGGCCGCCATCGACATCCATCTGGAGACAGATGACCCGATCCGGGCCCTGTTGACAATCAGCCTGGAAGATCCGTCCGCCTGGATTCGGAAGTTCGCTCCTGCCGATGTAACCCGAGAGATGGGGAAATCCATTTCCTTTACCCCTGCACCGGGTAGCCTGGCGGCTGAACGTTGCCCAGGACTGAAATATGTAGTCTCATCGCCCGACGCAAGGGCCGGGGATGATGGCCTCCTTTTCGATCCAGGCGCAGGGGCCCATACCACCGATCCGGCCATGGCCACATTCCTGTCGGACGGAGGCCGTGCCCTGTCCGTCACCATCGCCGGATCCATGGATGGCGGTGCAAGCAAGAAAAGCACGCCTGATGCAGCCCCCGCCGGCTCCGAAAGGGAGCTCCTCCATGCCCATTACCTGGCTATGACCTCCTTCATGCAGGGTCTGCATGTGGCAGGGGAGGGAAGATTTGCCGAATTCAATGATCTTCTGCCCTGGCTGGTGCAGAACGCCTTGGTTCATTTTCTGTCGCCCCACGGGCTGGAACAGTACGGGGGCGCCGCCTGGGGTACACGGGATGTCTGCCAGGGGCCCCTGGAACTGGCCCTGACCTTCGGCCATGCCGACCTGGCCCGGACCATCCTCCTCAAGGTCTTCGCCCACCAGAACCCCGACGGCTCCCTGCCGCAGTGGTTTATGTTCGACCAGTATGCGGACCTCTACCAGCACGATTCCCACGGGGACATCCCAGTCTGGCCCCTGCTGGCGCTGGCTGAGTACGTCGAAGCAGGCGGTAGGTTGGACATCCTGGATGAGCCTGTGGCTTTTTGGCGAGATGATGCCGCTCGCTCCTCCATATCATTCGAATCGGTCGAAACTGGAAGCCCAGTCAATCATGGTGGTCCCTCATCCAGCCTGCCCACGGTATCCGACCACCTGGCTCGGACGCTGGACTATATCCAGTCGCATAGAGTCCCGGACACCGACCTCTTCTGCTATGGCGAGGGGGACTGGGACGACACCCTTCAGCCGGCCCAGGAGTCCATGAAGAGACAGATGGCCTCCACATGGACCATCGCCCTCCTCTACCAGGCTTGCTGCGGATTGCAACCGCTCCTGGAGGCTGCCGGCCGGACCGAACTGGCCTCCCGCTTTGCCGGTGAGGCCGGCAGAATTAAGGCCGACTTCGCCGATAACTTTATCTTCCAAGGAGTCTTGGCCGGATACGTCAACTTCGTTGATGGCCAACCCCGCCCGGTCATACACCCCTCGGATAACAGGACAGGCATACGGTACAGGTTGATTCCCATGACTCGCTCCATCATCGCCGGCCTGCTCACACCTGACCAGGAGGCGGACCATGAGAGAATCATCGAAGACAATCTTCATTATCCGGACGGAGTGAGGCTCATGGACCGCCCAGCCTCCTTCCATGATGGAGTGACCAAGGTCTTCAAGAGGGCCGAACAGGCCGCCAACGTGGGCCGGGAGATTGGTCTGATGTATACGCACGCCCATGTGCGTTACACGGAGGCCCTGGGCTTGCTGGGCAGGACCCGCCTGGGTCAGGAACTCCTAAGAATCAGCCCGGTCGGCCAGTTCCGCCGCCTGACAACCAGCGAGTCCAGGCAGCGCAACTGCTACTTCGCCTCGTCGGACGCCGACTTCCCCGACAGATACACGGCCGCCTCACAATGGTCGAGGCTCAAGGAGGGGGCCAAGGACCCCGTAGGCGTGAGGGGAGGGTGGAGGATCTATTCCTCCGGCCCCGGCATCTACTGCCGACAAGTGGTCCAGCACCTCTTCGGCCTCCAGCTGCACGATGGGCGGGTTGTCTTCGATCCGGTCCTGTCCCAGGAAGATGACGGACTGGAGGTGACCATGACCCTATTCGGCCAGCCGCGTACATTCCGCTACCATGTGGCTGGTGGGTCGGCCACTGGACCAGGAGACAGAGACTCAAAGGGTGCAGGTTCGGATCGTCTATGGGTTGAGGCCGATGGACGCAGGCTTGAGGGCCGAATTCTGGATTTGCCTTACCGCAAGGGCGGGTTGGAAGTGACGCAGGACCAGTTGGCTGGTGCTGCCCATATCAACATCTTCCTCAGAGTCGATGGACAGACTGTACAGTAAGTGCCGACACCCATGTCTGTAACTGTCCACCGGCCCATGTTGACAAGGGAGGTAGCTGGGTGGCCAAGGTTCTGCAACAGGTCATCCGGCGTCCTTTTTTGTCTAAGCGGACAGAATGGGTGTTACGCGCAGAGCAAGAGTCCACGATGTGGCGTAGGAAGCCAGCGCCTCTATCGCCACGATGTCTTGCATCTACTGCCGATCGAGTCACGTAAGGGAATTCACGCGTTTGAAAGGGTTAGAAGTTTCCCAGCGGTTGAATGACATTCCGGGTGTAAGTGCGCGCAGCCTGGCTAGTGGAGGACCGACGTCCTGGGCATCTATTCAAGCGGACCTTTCTGCGTGTATAGGCCTGGCGATGCCGGCAATGCAAGTCCGGGCTGTGAGAAAGGCGGGGATGATATCGATATCTGCTCCCAGACTTTGTATTCCAATGAGATTCTGCGGGGGCCCAACAGGTCTGCTGGGATATGTGTCAGGCTGTGCTCTGCGATAGTTCTATGGTCGATAATAAAACACGATCGATTCTTGATATGGCTGGCCGCATCGATGGTCTGGCACTGTTCGCGTGGGCCGGTGTTACCTCCACTTCATAGGAGCTTCGCATTATGATGCAGACAGCTATGCAGATCCGGAGTTCCCAGGGTTCCCCTTGTTGTACGTCACTGAGATTAACCACAAGTGATTCGGTGAGTTAGTCGATCATCTTATTTCCGTTCATGACGCTCATCGGGTTGAGTTTGTGGGTTCCCTGATTAACCCCGTTATTTCGGAACCGTTCCATGTGGTCCAGGAACGCCTTGCTCGACTGGGCAAGTCTGTTCCGTCAACTCCAATTAATGAAGGCTGTAGTGGTGATCATCCCTTCCGGGTAAACAAAACAATGCTGTTGGTTTGTGATGTACCGGATGCAATCATCTGCGGGATTGACACAACAGCTCTGACCTTGTTTCATTTTCTCAGAGGATTAGGTGCGTGCGTCCTGGATGGTGTAATTGTTACCGGTTCTGACGGTATATACTGGCTGGCCGATTCTCCTAACTATTTGTGACCGCGGTCTAGTTGCCGATGCGGGACATCGGATGTCTGTCCGCTCGGGAACACGCAAAGCGAAGTAGAAAGCCATGGATTGAAGCCATGTCAATCTTGGTTCCTGAAAAGCTAGTTATTTGAGGGAGTTGTGGTTGTGCTCCTTCTGTGATGCACATATCTAACTGCCGTTAGGCTCCCGCGAGTGATTTGACTGGGCAAATCCAGTCGCATAGATTAGCTATGTAATCTAAGCCCTTAGATTACCGTAAATCACTTCAAGGAGGAACGTGATGAGAAGAAGTGCGTCAAGCGCAAGGGCTTTGGCAGGGGTCGTCATCAGCATTGCTACTGTCTTTGGATTCGCCGGTTGCGGAAGGACGAATAATGAAACAACTGCGGGGGGGGGGTGGTGATTCTTCCATAGCCCTTGACAACAAGCCGGCAACTGGTGAGTTGAATTTATGGGGTATTGGCAACGAGGGTGAGAAGTTGCCTGAATTGATTCGGGATTTTGAAAAGGAAAATCCGGATGTCCATGTCAAGGTGACCTCCATTCCATGGACTTCCGCACATGATAAATTTCAAACTGCCATCGCTGCGGGTACGGGTCCTGACTTGGCGCAGCTGGGGAGCACCTGGATGGCTGATTTCGCCAACGGGCTAGCTACGGTTCCCAAGAATCTGGACATGAGTGACCTGGCCAAGGGTGCTGTGGAATCCGGTAAGGTCGCAAAGCGTCAGGTCGGTGTTCCTTGGTATGTAGAAACGCGCGTTATTTATTATCGAACTGACATCGCAAAAAAGGCAGGGTGGGATCATGCACCCGGCAATTGGGATGAACTACGCGCGATGGCCAAGGACATGCAGAAACAAGAGGGCGTCAAATATGGAATCTGGCTGGTTCCCACCGGCCAAGACAGTTTCCTCGCAAGCCTTCCATTCGCTTTCTCCCAGGGTGCTGAACTGACTAATGCCGATGGCAGCAAATGGACGATTGATACACCGGAGATGAAGAAGGCCATTACATACACTAGCAACTTCTTCAAAGACAAGATTGCAAATGTAAACGCAGATGTCAGCCCAGGGGCTGACATGGCTGCATTCGCGGCAGGTACCACTCCGATGAAGCTTGACGGTCCTACCAGTATAGGACAGATTGAACAAATCGGTGGTCCTGATATGAAATCCAAGTTCACCACTGCTCCTCTTCCGAAAGGAGAGAAGGGGAACATCTCATTCTCGGGCGGATGTGGAATGATCGTCTTCAAGACCTCGAAGAACAAGGAAGCTGCCTGGAAGTTGATTCGTTGGCTGAGCAAGCCAGAAGTGCAGGCGAAGTGGTACAAAATCTCGACCGACCTGCCGGCTTCCCAGAAGGCGTGGGATGACCCAGTTCTCAAGAATGACGACAAACTGGCCGCCTTCTCCACACAGTTGAAGAGCATGAAAGCCACACCTTCGGTAACCACATGGCAACAGGTAGGCTCTGCCGGAGACAAAATCATCGAACAGATCAACAGGGGAGCCGTGAGCGTGGATGAAGGCCTGTCCAAGCTCCAGTCTGCAGCTGATGCGGCTGGGATGGGCAAATAAGCTATGAAGCTCTTCCGTAGCTCATCCGATGTCGGCGGTGCTTCCGCCGTCATGCGTCGCCGGCGGACCCTGGTGGCCTGGGGGTTTGCCCTCCCATTCACATTGGTCTTCTGCATTTTTATGCTTCTGCCTCTCCTCTCATCTCTGTTCATGTCCTTCACCGACATGACCTCCAGGGATCTGAGGACGCCGTTCAATGTGAACTTCATGGGGCTGTCACAGTATGTGGCCCTCTTCAAGGATCCGCAGTTCCTGCGATCTCTGAAGATCACCGGTATCTTTGTCCTGGTGGGTCTTCCCCTGACCATGGCCCTGGCCCTCTGTTTTGCCGTGGCCCTCAATAAGGGTTCCCAGCACCTGAACGCCTTCTTCCGGGCCCTCTACTATGCACCGGTGGTGGCCAGCGTGGTTGCCGTATCCGTGGTGTGGCGCTACATCCTTCAGAGGGACGGCTTGCTCAACTCAGCATTGGCCCTTATCGGGGTGCAGGGTCCGGACTGGCTCCACGACACCAGGTACGCCCTACCGGCCCTGATCGTCATGACTACCTGGCGGAACATGGGCACTCTAATGATCATCTTTCTGGCTGGTTTGCAGACCGTGCCAGAGGATGTCAAGGAAGCTGCGGCCATTGATGGGGCCTCCCGGAGGAGGATCTTCTGGAGCATCACCCTCCCCCTGCTCAAGCCCACTCTCCTGCTGGGGGCGGTTCTCCTCTCGGTCACATACTTACAGTTCTTCGAGGAATCTTTCGTGATGACCCAGGGGGGACCGTTGAATTCCACCCTATCGGCCTCCTACTACGTCTATCAGAAGTTCAGTTTCGGTCAGTATGGGATTTCATCGGCGGCCAGCTATGTCCTCTTCGTGATAATCGCCTTGGTCAGCGCCCTGCAATTCAAGGTGTTGAGGTCCGATGACTGAGGAAGGGGAGAGAGCAATGAAAGCACATATGGGAGTGAGAAGCACCGGCTTCCGCTCTTCTTCCACTGCCGGTGCCCTTGATGCCCGCAGGGTCCCATCTCCACTGAGGGAGAACACGCCTACACCCTGGCAGAGGTTCATGAGGGGGAGGGGCCTGTCCTATATGGTTCTAGCAGTGGTGGGCGGTTTCTGGGTCTTCCCATTCATCTGGATGGCGCTGGGCTCGCTAAAGACCCAGCGTGAGATTTTGGTTTCACCGCCCACCTTCCTCCCCGAGAATCCGACCACGGCCAACTACACCAAGTGGTTCAGCGAACTCCATTTCGGTACCTTCTTTGCCAACAGCCTCATCGTGGCCGTGGTGACCGTGCTGGGAAACGTGGTCTTCTGCTCCATGGTTGGGTATGCCCTAGCCAAGATCGACTTCGCCGGCAAGAAGATCCTCTTTGGGGCCGTCATGGTCACCCTGATGGTCCCCAGTGTCTCCACCTTCGTCCCCCTCTTCGTAATCATCGCCAACATGGGGTTGTCTAACTCCTACTTGGCCCTGATCCTCCCCTTCCTGACCCAGCCCATCGGGGTCTTCCTCATGCGGCAGTTTATCTCGGGCATCCCTGACGCCCTCCTTGAGGCCGCGCGGGTGGATGGGGCCGGCGAGCTGAGGATATTCTGGTCCATCGTCCTCCCCCAGTGCGGGCCACCACTGGCCACCCTGAGCATCCTCACCTTCCTGTCTTCCTGGAACAACTTCCTGTGGCCGCTTGTCGCCATGCAGACGGAAGATAAGTACACGCTCCCGGTGGCTCTTTCGCTCTATTCAACCGGTCAGAACGCCACGAATTATGGTGTCCTACTGGCAGGGGCCGTGCTGGTCATCACTCCCATACTTTTGCTCTTCGTTTTTCTGCAGAGGTACTTCATACAGGGAGTGGCCATGACCGGCATCAAGTGAAGGCAGCAGGTGAGGGGACGACCGGCACCCTCGTCTGGAAGATGCAGGCAGGCCGGTTCAATGGGCGACCCTGGGAGGGGCCGCCCACCCAATCCAACAAGGAAGGTACATTCACATGCCAACGCCTACATACACCTTTCCACAGGATTTCCTCTGGGGGGCGGCCACGGCTGCCCACCAGATAGAGGGCAACAATGTCAACGCCGACTGGTGGGAGCGTGAGCACCGGCCGGACAGCGACCTTAGCGAGCCTTCGGGGGACGCTGACGACAGCTACAACCGTTACGCGGAAGACATATCCCTCCTGGCCGGCAGCGGGTTGAACACCTACCGCTTCTCAGTGGAGTGGGCCAGGGTGGAGCCTGAGGAGGGATTCTTCTCGCAGGCCCAGCTCCTGCACTACCGGGCTATGATCGAAGCCTGCCTCCAGGCCGGGGTGACCCCCATGGTCACCCTGAACCACATGACCCTTCCCCGCTGGCTGGCCAGGCGAGGGGGCTGGCGCGATCCTGCCTCCACAGACCTCTTCGGCCGATACGTGGAGCACCTCATTCCCATTCTGGAAGGCGTTACCTGGGTCTGCACAATCAACGAGCCCAATATGGTGGCTCTGACCCAAGGGGGGCAGGAGGGCAGCGACATGGCTGCTGCTTCTCTGCCCACCCCCGACCCGGTCATCTCAGAATCCTTGGTCAAGGCCCACAGGAAGGCTCGGGAAGTCCTTTCCCGCCGACCGGGAATCAAGTCCGGTTGGACCATTGCCTGTCAGGATTTCCAGGCCTTGCCAGGCTGTGAGCAAGACATGGAGGAGTACCGCTACCCCCGTGAAGACTTTTTCACCCAGGCTGCACGAGGTGACGACTTCATAGGGGTGCAGGCTTACCTACGCACCTTCATCGGCCACGACGGTCCCCAACCGGTGCCGGAGGATGCGGAGAAGACCCTGACAGGCTGGGAGTATTACCCTGCCGCCCTGGGGGAGGCCGTGCGCCACACTTGGCAGACCGCCGAGCACACCCCCATCGTGGTCACCGAGAATGGAATTGCCACAGCCGATGACAGTCGGAGGATCGACTACACCTTCGACGCCTTGGCCGGCCTTCATCAGGCTATGGATGAAGGCGTGCATGTGGAGGGCTACCTCCACTGGTCCCTCCTGGACAACTACGAGTGGGGATCCTACGAGCCTACCTTCGGTTTGGTATCCGTGGACCACGAGACTTTCGAGCGTCACCCCAAGCCATCCTTGGCCTGGCTGGGTCAGGTGGCCCGTTCCGGCCTTCTTGCCCATCCCTAAGGCTAATACAGACACGAGCACGAACGTCCGGCCCCGAACCGACTTCATATCGGTCCGGGGCCGGGCGCTACCACATACCGCCCTGCGCTTACTGGCTGGTCGGGCGCGATGCCCTTGCCTGCACGGAGCCAGATCAAGAAGTCACGGTGGATACAAATCGAGAGATTCAGCCGATGAGCCAGCTGACGGGCCAGACATGCATGCACGGAATTACTGCTGAAAAGTGGAGCTGAGGGTAGTCGAAACCCCGACCTCTTCGATGCGAACGAAGCGCTCTACCAACTGAGCTACAGCCCCATTCGTTGCCCGACCGTAGCCGAACAACAGACTGTACTGTATCGCAGGGTGGGCACAAACGCAATTTGGACGGTCTGTGCCATGACTCCGTGTTACGACCCATGGTTCGGTTTTTGCGGATGCCGGATGGGTTGTCATATTCAGTCGCTGAGGTTCTCGTCCTGGTCAGCGGCTACCTGAGCGGATTCGGCCCTTTTGCCCCTGCCTGCTCTGGCCTTGATCAGGCCGATAACGGTCGGCATGACGGATATGAGCAGAATAAGGATGATGACCAGTTCGAAATGCTCCTGGACGGCCGGGATACCGCCGAAGAAGTAACCCAGGAGGGTGAAGAGGGTGGACCAGACCAGACCCCCCAGAACACTGAAGGGGGTGAACCGGCTCCACTTCATCCCCGAGATTCCCGAGATGAAGGGCATGAAGGTCCTGATGAAGGGGAAGAAGCGGCCTAGGAAAACAGCCAAGGGGCCCCACTTGTCTATCATTCCCTCTGTTTTGGCCAGCCGTTCCGGGGTCAAGGCTTTCACCCTGCCTGACCTGATGATAGCCCGTCCGAAAAAGTGCCCTATGAAGTAGTTGCTCTGGTCGCCGAGGATCGGAGCCAGGCAGACGACCGGCAGGAGGATGTCCAATGCCATCCCGCTGGTGGGGTCGTGTGCGAAGACGCCGGCCGCGAATAGGAGGGAGTCACCGGGCAGAAAGGGCATGAAAACCACGCCCGTCTCGATGAAGATGATCAGGAAGATGAATGCATATGTGGGCACCAGTCCCATGGCAATCCACCCCGCGATAGCGCTGCGCGGATCTTTGAGTAGGTTGATGAGCCAGTGTATGAATCCCATTTGTCAAAGACCGTCCTGTTATGTTGAAACATGAACAGTTTCAAACTGTAACAAGTCTGGTTCACGGCAGGTTGGCCTTCACCAGACCCTTGCGAGGAAGACACAACCGCCAGCCTCCGGCACAGGTCCTGTGCGAGGGAGGTAAATTGTTCCTATGGTGACTTAATTCGAAGGGTAACGGCTGGTGTCCATGGTCAAAGCCGTTATCAATGACTCCAGTCCAGCCAGTCGTCAGGTCCGCCTGACGTGCAGGTGGAAGGCGGTGGCCTGTCATGGGCTCCCGAGGCCTATCTGCGGATGCCGTACCTGACGGACTCTCTGATAGGGATAGCAAGAGGCGTTTCCTATTTGCGATTATTGGGAGTCCCCTGCTAGTCTAATTGACATAAGAGGAATTGTTAATTTAATATCCTATTTATAGGGCTTTGGTAAAACCAAAGCGAAAATACATGGCTGTATTCCATTTGACCATGTACCGCATTCGAAGAAGCGAAGTGGCTGACCGAAGGAGGAAGGGTGCAGGTTAATCATCAAGATGCGAACGTCGTTTTGGACCGGGCCGTCGGGTCTCCCGCGTCCGAAGCGACGCTGTCCCATAGTGCGCGAGCGTCCGCGCCGAAAAGGAAAAGACGGTTTTCAGGGAAGGTAGAATCCTCCAAGCGCCACGGTTTCAATCTTTGGCTCCTCATCGTTCCCCTTCTCATTTTCGTAGTTCTCTTTAGTTATCTCCCTCTGTTCGGGTGGGTTTACGCCTTCTTCGACTACCAGCCCCCTATCCCTCTGTCGAAGAGCAAATTCGTGGGCCTCCAGTGGTTCGAGATGATGATTCAGAACCCCGCTCAGCTTCGCGCGGTCTGGCAAGTGCTCATCAACACTTTCGGCATTAGCGGCCTGGGCATTCTGACCAGCATGTTCCCCCTCTTCTTCGCCATCGCTCTCAACGAGATCAGGGCCCGTTGGTTCAAGAACGTCGTTCAGACATTGACCACCCTGCCCAACTTCATCAGCTGGGTCCTGGTCTACGCCGTGGCATTCGCCATGTTCTCCTCCTCCGGAATGGTCAACGAGACCCTGATGGATCTCCATTTGATCACAGACCCCATCAAGTTCCTCGATTCCGACTCGCACACCTGGCTGAAGATGATGGCCTGGGGCTTGTGGAAGGGACTGGGCTGGGGGTCGATCATGTACCTGGCAGGCATCGCCGGCATTGATCCGGAGCTTTATGAGGCCGCCGAGGTGGATGGGGCCAACCGATTCCAGCAGATCATCCATGTGACGATTCCGCAGTTGATGCCCACCTACTTCGTGCTCCTGCTCCTGTCGGTCTCCAACTTCCTGAACAACGGGATGGATCAGTACTTCGTCTTCCAGAACGCCTTCAACCTCAAGCACATCCAGGTGCTTGACCTCTACGTCTACAACGTGGGCATGGGCCAGAACAGCCTCTCTCTCGCCACGGCCATATCCATGCTGAAATCCCTAGTCAGCGTGGTCCTCTTACTGAGTGTCAACGCACTGTCCAAACGTGTGCGCGGCGAGTCGATCATCTGAGGTCCCGAGCGGAAAAGGAGAGCTGAAATATGAGTGACGCCATCGACACATCTGCCGGGACCTTGGACGGGTCCCACCTGATTCGCAGATCAAAAGGGGAGAAGGTCTACAATGTTTTTAACATCGCTTTCTTCGTCCTCTTCGCCTTCATCTGTACATATCCCTTCTACTACCTGATCATCAACAGCATCTCCGACAATGATGCGAGTGCGGCTGGTGATGTCAACTGGTTCCCCCAAGGTTTCCACCTGGAGAATTACAAGGCCGTCTTCAAGCTGGAGGGTCTGGGGGATGCTGCCATGGTCTCCCTGGGTCGTACCGTGATCGGCACGGCCCTGACCGTCATGGCCAGCGCCTTCCTGGGCTTTATGTTCACTCAGAAGAAGATGTGGCACCGGTCCTTCTGGTACCGGTTCGTCATCATCACCATGTACTTCAATGCTGGTCTGATCCCTATGTTCATCACAATGAAGAACCTGGGTCTGACCAACAACTTCTGGGTGTACATCCTTCCGGCCATCGTGCAGCCTTTCAACATCATCCTGGTGAAGACCTACATCGAGTCCATCCCCTCCTCCCTTCAGGAGGCGGCCGAGGTGGACGGCGCTGGCACAATGACTGTTTTCAGAAAGATAATACTGCCTATGTGCACGCCGATCCTGGCCACAGTGGCTATCTTCTCGGCCGTAGGGCAGTGGAACTCTTTCCAGGACACCCTGCTTTACATGTCGGATTCCAAGCTCTACTCCCTGCAGTACGTGCTCTACCTCTACATCAACCAGGCGGCTGCCCTGGCCTCCTCGGTCAAGGCTAGCGGCACGGGCAGCGCTCTGAATGCGGCTGCTATGGCCACCCAGCAGACCCCGACCTCGATTCGCATGACTGTTGCCGTGATCGTGGTGCTGCCCATCCTCTTCGTCTATCCCTTCTTCCAGCGCTACTTCGTCAAGGGCATGATGCTCGGCGCTGTCAAGGGGTGAATCTTCCTCCTCCTCTCCGTAAAGCGGCATCCGGTCGGGAGGGGGAATTCGATCGGATCTGCCTGTGGGAGGTGAGATTAGCAGGACGGGTGGTTCCGGCCAATCGAGAAGGAAAAAAAGAACGGGAGAGCCGACTGGGGGCGTCGGCTTCCGGTCTGGCCCCAAGGGGTCGGACCGCTCCGGAAGAACCAAACAATAAGAATCAAAGATAGAAGAAAAAGGAGGAACAATGTCCCTCAAGAAGAAGGCATCAATGGCGATGGCCTTGATCCTGTCCTCGGCCATGGCCCTTGCAGGCTGCGGCGGTGAGAGCAGCAGCGAGGGTGCTGACGACAAAGGCCTGATGAATGTGGAGATGTTCTCCATGTCCGCCACCGCCCAGGGAGAGCAGAAGGGCTGGTTCGCCAAGATACTCAAGGACAAGTTCAATATGAAGATGAAGGTGGTTGCGCCTGCTCAGACGGGTAACGCGGAGACCATCTTCCAGACCAGGGCGGCCACTGGCAACCTGGGTGACCTGATTCTGACCAACACGGACAACGGTCGTCTGCAGAAGCTGGTCGATTCCAACCTGATTGCCGACATGACCCCTTACATGAAGAATGAGAAGAATCTAAAGAAGTTCCAGGGTGCCCTGGACAGGGTCACCAAGGTGGCGGGTAAGGATGGCGTCTGGGGGGCCCCGTCCGATGTGGCCACGCAGTCGCCCTCCAAGCCTTCCGCTGGTGATGAGCCGGGCACGGCCCCCCACATCCGCTGGGATTACTACCGCGAGGTGGGCTACCCCAAGATTAACAATCTGGATGACTTCCTCGACGTTCTCAAGCTCATGCAGGACAAGGCCCGTGAAGACACCGGGAAAAAGGACATCTATGCCCTCAGCCTCTTCAAGGACTGGGACCAGGAGATGATGAAGTACCCGATGGATATGGCCTCCTGGTACGGGTACAATCCCATGAACACGGTCCTTACCCGGGCCGACGGGAAGGACGACCAGCCTGTTACCAAGGAGGGTGGCATCTACGAGCAGATGCTGCGTTTCCTCAACAAGGCCTCCAGGATGGGCCTGGTGGATCCGGATTCCTCCACCCAGACCTGGGACAACATTTCCCAGAAGGTCCACCAGGGCAAGGTCCTGGCAGACATTTGGAGCTGGCTGGGCCAGCCGGCCGTCAATACCGTGGGCAACAAGGCCAAGGGGGTTGGATTCATGCTGGCCCCAGTACCCGGCCTGAAGGTCTACGCGGACGGGTTTATGCCCGACGGTCATGACCCGGTCATCGCCGTGGGTGCCAAGGCCAAGAACAAGCAGCGCCTGGTCGACTTCATCGACTGGCTCTACTCGCCCGAGGGTGTCTATGCCACGGCCACCGGTGCCATGGGACAGGCCTGCCCGGAGAAGATGTGCTGGGAGCGGACCAAGGACGGCAACAAGATGACCGACCTGGGTATCAGGGTCATGTTCGGGACTGATGAGGAAGATCCGAACAATACTCAACCGGTGCCTGCCAAGTTCGGCGGCGGTCAGTACGGCAAGGGAGTGTCGATGATGCACTTCACAGGCATCCACAAGAACGACATCGACCCGACCACCAAGGAGACCTATAACCCCCAGCTGTGGAAATCTGAGCTGGCCAAGCCTGACGCCCTCAGGGATGACTGGTCCGCCCATATGGACGGTGCTAAGACCGCTCTTGAGTGGCTGCAGAAGCACGACGAGGCCATGGTTGCCGTCGGGGCAGGCTTCGTAGCTCCGACCGAGGACTCCTCCATCAAGGCCCTGCGTGGCCAGGTCAAGTCCGAGATCGTCTCCCAGTCCTGGAAGGCGGTCTATGCCAAGGATGACAACGAGTTTGACACCATCCTGAAGACCATGAGAGACAACCTGAAGGGGCTTGGATACGAGCAGGTCGAGAAGATCGACATGGCCAACGCCAAGGCCCAGACCAAGGCCCGTCAGAAGATCGTCAAGGAATGGGAGGAACAGCACGGCAAGTGATCCGGTCCGCTGAAAGACGGCCCGGGTTCTGACGGGGGCTGTACAGGCCCCCGTACGGCCGCGATGACCTCCCCGGTCCGGCCAAGAAAATCCGATACAGATTTTCTTGGCCGGACCGGGGAGGTTGGACGGTGGTAAGAGACGCCACGGGTTGGGTGGCGGATGACAAAGAAGGAAGATAATCCATGAACCTCAAGAAGAAGGCAATGGCGGCGATCGCCGTCGCCATCACCGGTGCCATGTCCTTGGCGGGCTGTGGTGGCGGTGCTAATTCAAGCGATGGCCCGGACGACCACTCTGAAATGACCGTTGAGATGTTCTCCCAGGACGCCACGGCCCAGGGTATGCAGAAGGGCTGGTTCGCCAAGCTGATCAAGGACAAGTTCAACATCAAGCTCAAGGTCATCGCACCGGGTGTCACCGGCAACAGCGAGACTCTCTTCGAGACCCGTTCGGCAGCTGGAAACCTGGGCGACTTGATTCTGACCCACACTGGCAATGGCCGCCTGCAGAAGCTGGTTAAGGCCGATCTGATTACTGATCTGACCCCCTACATCAAGAACGAGAAGTACTTGAAGAAGTACAAGGGCGCCCTGGACAGGGTGACCAAGGTGGCGGGTAAGGATGGCGTCTGGGGCATCCCCGGAAACGTGTCCTCCCAGTCCCCGCTCAAGTCGAACGCCGGAGATGAGCCCGGCACGGCTCCCCACATCCGTTGGGACTACTATCGTGAGGTCGGTTACCCGGAGATTAAGAACCTGGATGACTTCCTCAACGTTATGAAGCTCATGCAGGACAAGGCCCGGGCCGACACCGGCCAGAAGGACATCTACGCTCTCAGCCTCTTCAAGGACTGGGATGGGGAGATGATGAAGTTCCCCATGGATATGGCCTCCTGGTATGGGTACAACACGATGAACTCGGTCCTGACCAAGGCTGACGGCTCCGATGACCAGACCCCCATCCAGGAGGGCGGCATCTACGAGAAGCTCCTGCGCTTCCTCAACAAGGCCCAGAGGATGGGCCTGATTGATCCGGATTCTTCCACTCAGACCTGGGACAACATCACCGCCAAGACCAGCCAGGGCAAGATGCTGGTCGACATCTGGTGCTGGCTGGGCCAACCCCGCATCAACTCTGCTGCCAACAAGGCCAAGGGAATCGGGTTCATGCTGGCGCCCCTGCAGGACATGGACATTTATTCAGACGGCTTCGCTCCCGATGGGGTGGATCCCATCCTGGCAATCGGTGCCAAGGCCAAGAACAAGCAGCGCCTGGTTGACTTCCTCAATTGGCTTTACTCGCCTGAGGGTGTCTATGCCACGGCCCAGAACGCCGGTGGCCCCGTCTGCCCGGAAAAGCTCTGCTGGACCAGGAGCTCTGAAGGCAACAAGATGACCGATTTCGGCCTTAAGGCCATGAATGAGGCCGACGGACTGAAGGTCCCCGCAGAGTTCGGCGGCGGTGACTACAACAAGGGCATCTCCATGATGCACTTCCAGGGGCTGAACCAGAACGACATCGACCCGTCCACCAAGGAGACCTACAATCCGGCCCTGTGGAAGACCGAACTGGCCAAGCCCAACGCTCTGAGGGATGACTGGTCCGCTCATATGGACGGTGCCAAGACGGCCTTGGAGTATCTGGAGAAGCACAAGCAGATCGTGGTCGCCCCCGGCTCAGGGTACATCCCGCCCGAGGAAGACTCCCAGATCACCGCAGTTCGCGGCCAGGTCAAGTCCGAGATCGTCTCCGAGTCCTGGAAGGCGGTTTACGCCAAGGATGACAACGAGTTCGACACCATCCTGAAGACCATGCGCAACAACGTGAAGGGGTTGGGCTACGAGAAGATCGAGAAGATCGACATGGCCAACGCCAAGGCTCAAACCAAGGCACGCCAGGATATTGTGAAGGAGTATGAGAACAGGACCAAGTGATTCCACGATTCCGGCCTGCCTGGCGGTCCATGATCCGCCAGTAGAGCCGGGGTCCTATCGGTAAGCGATGGGGCGGTGTCCGCCAGGTTTGGGGCCGGCGGACACCGCCTTTTTTGTACCCTATATGCCACTCTTGGCAGCCTGGATACAACTGCGGTTCATGCGAGCGACTTATGCCCGGTCAACCACGCGAAATGTGACGGCACCGCCTTGGTCACAGAGAACCGTTCTTATAGGTGGTCGTGGTGTCTCCCTTGGCACCCCGCTCGAAACGGTCGAAGGCCCGTAGATAGATCAGTGACTTGGCGTATGCCAGCCAGGAGAAGCCGAAGATTATGGCCATGACCCGCAGGAAGGGCACATAGTAGACGAGGAAGGCGAAGGCCACGTCGATGGCCAGGAGACAGATGGCGTAGAGGGGGATCCCCATGGGAACCCCGACGGAGAGTTTGAAGAACCCCCAAACCGTATTGGTGTAGCGGGATTGCAGGGGGTAAAAGAACTCGTATGAGAGGACGAGCAGAACGGTTCCGATGATCAGGACAATGAGGGCGAGGTAGGTCATTGCCCCCTTCATGCTCAGCCAGAAGGCCAGCGAATAAATGACGATGGCACCCAGCGCGACGTGGATGATGAAAGCGATTATGGACTGCTTGAACTCCCGGATGAAGCGGTGCAGGTACTGTCGGCAGAGGGGGATGTCGTCGTGGTCGTCATAGGCGAAAATCGTGCCGTAGAGGGCGCTGCGGGCGGGCCCTATCGTGACCAGGGGTATGCAGGTGACGACGAAGAGCAGGTTCAGAGCTGTGAATCTGAGCAGGGTGTTCACGAACTGCCAGAAGGGGCTTTCGAGGTTGAAGTGCATAATCCGCCTTTCCTCTTTGACTCTACCTGTCAGTGCACCCGGCGGGGGCGGCGGCACGCGGGCAGGAGACTGGGCGCGGCCATCCTGTTGTTCTGTCTTCTACTCCGTCGGCTACAGGAACAGCTGTCGGACGGGTCTGTCAGAAAGGTGACCGATCTTGCCTGGACCCATGGGTGGGAGCGGTCCTGTCTTACGTGGTGACATGCCTTGTAGCATACCGCGGCTTGACAGCTAAGTTAAATCGGTGTACTAATCTATTTACAAACATATAAATAAGCCTACTACGGTAAACACGGCGCCGAAAAGTAGTGGAAGCATTCGGCGCATGGCTGGCAACGCAATGGAGCGGGCTTATAGGAAAGACAGGAGGGCAGGATGTCAACTGGCGACATTCCGTTGAACGCCACCCGGCGGGGTAAGACTAAACGCCAAGGGGGCATAAGCGGCAAGAAGAGACACAGCATCAACCTCTTCCTCTTGACCGTCCCCTTTCTGATACTGGTCATCCTCTTCAGTTACTATCCACTGCTCGGATGGGTATATGCCTTCTATGACTATCAGCCACCCATTCCCCTTTCGGAGAGCCAATTCGTCGGCTTCCAGTGGTTCAAGATGATGATCCAGAATCCGGCCCAGCTGCATACGGTCGGCCAGGTCCTGATCAACACTTTCGTGATGAGCGGCCTGGGCATTCTGACCTCATTCTTCCCGCTGTTCTTTGCCATCGGCCTCAATGAGATTCGCAGCAAGCACTTCAAGAACGTCATCCAGACCCTGACTACCCTGCCCAACTTCATCAGCTGGGTCCTGGTCTACGCCGTGGCATTCGCCATGTTCTCCTCCACTGGCATGGTCAACCAGCTCCTGCAGAACATCCACCTGATCTCACAGCCTATTCACTTCCTGGATTCCGATAGCGGGACCTACATCAAGATGCTCCTGTGGAGCCTGTGGAAGGGTCTGGGCTGGGGGTCCATCCTCTACCTGGCCGGCATATCCGGCATCGACCCCGAACTCTACGAGGCCGCCCAGGTGGATGGGGCCAACCGATTCCAGCAGATCATACACGTTACGATTCCGCAGCTCATGCCCACATACCTGGTCATGCTGATGCTGAGCGTCTCCAACTTCCTGAACAACGGGATGGATCAGTACTTTGTCTTCCAGAACGCCTTCAACCTCAAGCACATCCAGGTGCTTGACCTCTACGTCTACAACGTGGGCATGGGCCAGAACAGCCTCTCTCTTGCGACGGCCATATCCATGCTGAAATCCCTGGTCAGTGTGGTCCTTTTGTTCCTGGTCAATTGGGCCTCCAAGCGGACCCGTGGCGAGTCAATCATCTGAGCGTGAGGGGAAAACAATCATGAGCGACAGCATGGCAATCGAATCGAAGGGCGTTTCTCCCCTCCTGCAGCGGACCAAGGGCGAGAAGGTGTTCAATGTCTTCAACATCGTCTTCTTCATCCTCTTCGCCTTTATCTGTACATATCCTTTCTACTATCTGATCATCAACAGCATCTCCGACAACACCCTGAGTGCCGCCGGCAAGATCACCATTCTGCCCAAGGGAATCCACTGGAGCAACTATGTGGAGGTCTTCAAGCTGGAGGGCCTGGGCACAGCAGCCATGGTCTCCCTGGGACGTACCGTGATCGGCGCCGCCCTGACCGTACTGGCCAGCGCCTTCCTGGGCTTCCTCTTCACCCAGGAGGGAATGTGGCATCGCAAGCTCTGGTACCGCTTCATCATCGTGACCATGTACTTCAATGCTGGTCTGATCCCTATGTTCATCACGATGAAGAACCTGGGTCTGACCAACAACTTCTGGGTGTACATCCTGCCGGCCATCGTGCAGCCCTTCAATATTATTCTGGTGAAGACCTACATCGAGTCCATCCCCAAGTCTCTCCAGGAGGCGGCCGAGGTGGACGGCGCCGGCACACTGACGGTCTTCTTCAAGATCGTCCTGCCCATGTGCACGCCAATCTTGGCTACGGTGGCCATCTTCTCGGCCGTGGGGCAGTGGAACTCCTTCCAGGACACCTTGATCTACATGACTGATTCAAAGCTCTACTCTCTGCAGTATCTGCTCTATCAGTACATCAACCAGGCAAGCTCCTTGGCCAGTGCAGTCAAGGCCAGCGCGGGCGGCGCCCTGAATATGGCGGCCTTGGCCACTCAGCAGACCCCGACCTCGATTCGCATGACTGTTGCCGTGATCGTGGTGCTGCCCATCCTCTTTATCTACCCGCTCTTCCAGCGCTACTTCGTCAAGGGCATGATGCTCGGCGCCGTCAAGGGCTGATCGAGAGGAGGCGCAACCTAGCCGCCGTGCGGGCCTGATCCCACGCGGCGGCCAGGAAGCGTTCATGTCGATTCATCAAGGAGGACAAATCGATGAGAGATGCAAGACCGGCAGTGGCCCCGCCGGTCCGAAGGAGATCAACCACGGGGTTGACCATCACCGCTCACGGAGTCGTCGGCGGTGGGCAGGGGCCTGGGGGCCGGGAGCATGGACTGAGGAGGACCACGCAGGCCGTTGAGACAATCGTAAGAGACATAGGGATGTAAGCGGAAGTCAGAACCCTCCTGATGACCTGCAGCCCGCCGACTTGCCGAAGGTGACAGGACGGGCCCAGGAGCCGGACGGTGTCTGGAAAGGGGAAACAATGCAAGCCAAGAAGCTGACGGCGGTGGCTGCCGCTGTCATAACCGTGTCCATGGCCCTGGCGGGCTGTGGCGGCGGAGACAATTCCGCCAACGAGAAGGACGACGGGTCGCTCATGCAGGTGGATGTCTTCGATGGTCTGGCCAACTACCAGGGCATCCAGAAGGGCTGGTTCGCCAAGATGGTCAAGGACAAGTTCAACCTCAAGTTGAACATCGTGGCCCCCAATGTGGCGGGCGGGGGTAGCACCCTCTTCGACACCCGTTCAGCAGCCGGGAACCTGGGTGACATCATTATCACCGGCTCCGGCTCCGGCCAGGCGGCCAAGCTGGTCAAGTCCCACCTGATCGAGGACATGACGCCGTACATGAAGAATGCGAAGAACATCAAGAAGTACAAGTCCGCCACCGACGCCCTCAACAAGGTGGCCGGGCAGACAAGCGGGGTCTGGGGGGTGCCCGGGTCGGTCACTTCTCTGCCGCCCACGGAGCCCTCCGAGGGGCTGGAGCCCACCTTCGGCCCCTACGTGCGGTGGGACATCTACAAGGAGGTAGGCTATCCCAGGATCGCCAACATGGATGACCTGGTCAATGTCCTCAAGCAGATGCAGGACAAGGCCCGGGCAGATACCGGCGACAAGAGCATCTACGCCATGTCCCTCTTCAAGGACTGGGACGGCAACATGATGAACAACGCCAAGCAGCCCACCTGCTACTACGGTTACGACGAGATGGGCTTCGTTCTGGCCAAGGCCGATGGCTCTGACTACCAGTCGGTCACACAGAAGGGCGGGATGTACGAGAAGGCCCTCCAGTTCTTCAACAAGGCATCACAGGCTGGCCTGGTCGACCCCGAGTCGACCACCCAGAACTACGACACCATGTACGCCAAGTACCAGCAGGGCAAGATTCTCTTCTCCTTCTGGCCATGGCTGGGGCAGGCCGCCTACAACACCACGGACAACAAGGCCCAGGGCAAAGGCTTCATGATCGCCCCACTGGAGGACATGAAGATCTTCTCCTATGGCGCCACGCCTGATGGGGGCAGCACCTTCATCGCTCTGGGTTCCAAGGCCAAGAACAAGCAACGCTTGGTCAACTTCATCGACTGGCTTTACTCGCCTGAGGGGGTCTACGCCTCCGGTGCCCAAACCGGCGGATCCGCTGGTCCTAAGAACCTGAACTGGACGGTCAAGGACGGCAAGCCGGTTCTGACCGATTTCGGCGAGAAGGTCCTCTTCGGCAACGGTGCCAACGTGCCGGCCGATTGGGGTGGCGGCACTTATAAGGACGGGGTTTCGGCCTTGAACTACCCGACTGTGATCGTCCAGGACAAGGATCC
Source organism: Bifidobacterium sp. JNUCC 75 (assembly GCF_054819865.1). Lineage (NCBI taxonomy): Bacteria > Bacillati > Actinomycetota > Actinomycetes > Bifidobacteriales > Bifidobacteriaceae > Bifidobacterium > Bifidobacterium sp. JNUCC 75. Next base: position 1,366,216 of record NZ_JBTHIF010000001.1, read on the forward strand.
CTCCACGGGCTACCCCTACAACGCCAGCATGTGGCCCTCGCAACTGGCCAAAAATACGGACCCGCTGAGCACTGACTGGTCCGCCCACATGGGCGGGGCCAAGACCACCATGGAATATCTGAGGAAGAACGACAAGATCATGGTGGCCCCGGGTTCCAGCTACGTGACCCCGGACGAGTCCTCCCAGATCAAGACCCTCCGCGGTCAGGTGAAGACCGAGATCGTCAACGCCTCCTGGAAGGCCTCTTTCGCCAAGGATGACAACGAGTTCAATGCCCTCCTCGATGAGATGCGCTCCAAGGTTGACGGGATGGGCTACAAGCAGGTTCTCGATGTGGACATGAAGGACGCCAAGGACCAGAACACGGCCCGGGTAAACATCAAGAAGCAGTTCGAAGACAAGAAGTGAAGCAGAGTATGAGTGTCCGGCCCCCGTCGGGAGCCCCGGGGGGTTCGGGCCTCACATGAAGACTTGACCACCTTGCTGGGCCTGTGTCGAGCGACCGGCACGAGCCGACCAAGGGAGTCTGAAAATCAGACTATTGCAGAGAAAGGTAACAAGCAAACCATGAAGAAGAGCAAACTCGCAGTGGTGATGGCAGCGGTGCTGTCAGCCTCGCTGGCCTTGGCCGGCTGTGGCGGCGGAGGAGACAACTCGGCCAACGAGAAGGATGACGGCTCCTTGATGAAGGTGGACGTCTATGACGACCTGGCCAACTACCAGGGCATCCAGAAGGGCTGGTTCGCCAAGTTGATCAAGGACAAGTTCAACCTCAAGTTGAACATGATCTCGCCCAATGTGGCCGGCGGTGGCAGCACTCTCTTCGATACCCGTTCGGCAGCCGGGAACCTGGGCGATCTGGTCATCACCGGAGCTGGCAACGGCAGACTGACCAAGTTGATCAAGGCCCACCTGATCGATGACATGACACCGTACCTGAAGAATGCCAAGAACATTAAGAAGTACAAGTCCGCCACCGATGCCCTCAACAAACTGGCTGGGCAGAGCAGCGGGGTCTGGGGGGTGCCGCAGAGCGTCTCCACCAAGAGCCCGACCGACCCCTCCGAAGGTAACGAGCCTGTTTTCGGCCCTTACATCCGCTGGGACTACTACCGTGAGATTGGCTACCCCAAGTTCAACAACCTGGATGACTTCCTGCAGGTTCTCAAGCAGATGCAGGACAAGGCCCGGGCAGATACCGGCGACAAGAATGTCTATGCCTTCTCCCTCTTCAAGGACTGGGACGGCAACATGATGAACAACGCCAAGCAGCCCACAACCTACTTCGGTTACGACGAGATGGGCTTCGTTCTGGCCAAGGCCGATGGTTCTGACTACCAGTCGGTCACACAGAAGGGCGGGATGTACGAGAAGGCCCTCCAGTTCTTCAACAAGGCCAACCAGATGGGCTTGGTCGACCCCGAGTCCTCCACCCAGAACTACGACACCATGTCGAACAAGTACAAGCAGGGTAAGATCCTCTTCTCCTTCTGGAGCTATCTTGGTCCTGCCGCTTACAACACCACGGAAAATAAGGCCCAAGGCAAGGGCTATATGCTGGCCCCCATGGGTGACATGAAGATCTTCTCCTACGGAGCCACCCCCAATGGCGGCGCCGCCATTATCGCCGTCGGGTCCAAGGCCAAGAACAAGCAACGCCTGGTGAACTTCATCGACTGGCTCTATTCCAAAGAGGGCGTCTATGCCATGGCCGGCAATGTCAAGGGTATGAACTTCGACATCAAGGACGGCAAGCCCGAGCTGACCGACTTCGGCAAGAAGCTTCAGAGCGACAAGTCCTCCAAGGTCCCCGCCCAGTTCGGCGGCGGCTCTTACGCCGACGGTGTATCTGCCCTGAACTTCACCACTGAGCTGGCCACTGACATCGATCCTGATACCAAGGAGCCATATGACTCCAGCATGTGGAAGTCCACCATCGACCAGTTCAGCAACTCGGCCCTGGACAAGGATTGGTCCGAGCATATGGACGGGGCCAAGACCTCCATGCAGTATCTGGAGAAGGCGAACAAGCTCATGATCGCCCCCGGCTCCAGCTTCATCCAGCCCGATGAGTCCTCCCAGATCTCTACCCTGCGTGGTCAGGTGAAGACCGAGATCGTCAACACCTCCTGGAAGGCAGTCTTCGCCAAGGATGACAACGAGTTCAACAGCCTAATGGACGAGATGCGTTCCAAGGTCGACGGACTGGGCTTCAAGCAGGTACTGGATGTGGACATGAAGAATGCCAAGGACCAGAACACGGCCCGAGTCAACATCAAGAAGCAGTTCGCCAATCGCGAGAAGTCGGAAAGCAACTGATTCCGCGCCGGACGGTGAGGTAGGGGAGCTCTGGTGACCCTGCCCGCCGTCAGGCATGTACCGGTGGGGAGCGTTAGTCGGGCGGGTGGTCAGCCACCCTCTGCCGCGCTCCCCTTGCCATGCCGGTGATACAGTGGATGGTTCTACAGTCACCGGTGATGAAGCAGCATCGGTCCCAATCAGGGGCCGTGCTGCGAATGACAGAAAAAGACAGAGAAGGAAAACGAGGTGCGAGAGCTGCATGCTCCCATTTGAAAAAAATTCAAGGATTGTCTTCTGTGGAGACTCGGTCACTGATGTCAACCGTGATTACAAGGCCGTTCCAGCCGGCTGGGGCTCCTTCGGCGACGGCTATGTCAACCTGGTCCACGCCCTTCTTACCGCAGTCTATCCTGATCGGGAACTCATGATCATGAACGAGGGAGTCAGCGGAGACGACATCAAGTTGATGGCAGCCCGGTGGGACAGGGATGTGCTCGATATGAAGCCCGACTACGTCTCCGTTATGATAGGAATCAATGATGTCTGGCGTCACTTCGACGGTCCCTTCCGCCAGGCGGACCTGGTCTCTTTGGATGAATTCGAACAGACCTACGAGGATCTGATGGGCAGGACCGAGCCCCGTGTCAAGGGTCTGATTGTCATGAGCCCCTTCATGATGGAGCCCAACAGGGATGACCCGATGAGGGCCATGGTCGACCGTTATGCCGAGGTGGCCAGACAGGTGGCGGACCGGCATGGGGCCACTTACGTGGACGTCCAGGCCGCCATGGACCACTTCCTCGAGAAACAGAGCAGCTACATACTCAGCATGGACCGTTGCCACCCCGGGGTCGAGGGGCATATGCTGGTGGCTAGGACCTGGCTCCAAGCCGTCGGCTTTGATTGGGAAAGGACCACATTCGATGACGAAAAATGAACAGGAGCCCCGTCCCCTGCGTGAAGACGTAGTCGGGGCCGACAATCTTTCACGGGTGGATGACGAGATCAGCCGTGGTGCCTTCAAGGCCGATTGGGCCTCTCTGTGCGCCATGGAGCCCCCCACCTGGTTCGCCGATGCCAAGTTCGGCATCTTCACCCACTGGGGCCTATACAGCGTGCCCGCCTACCAGAGCGAATGGTACTCGCGCAACATGTACATCAAGGGGTGCCCGGAGTTCGACCACCACGTGAAGACCTATGGACCCCAGAAGGAGTTCGGCTACAAGGACTTCATCCCCATGTTCAAGGCGGAGCGTTTCGACCCCGACCAGTGGCTGGACCTCTTCCGCCGGGCTGGCGCTCGCTACTACATGCCCGTGGCCGAGCACCACGACGGATTCCAGATGTACCGCAGCGAACTGTCGGAATGGAACGCCTTCGACAAGGGGCCCCACCGCGACCTGATAGGTGAGCTGCGGCGGGCCACTCTGGATCAGGGCCTTCACTTCGCCCTGTCCGACCACCGGGCTGAGCACTGGTGGTTCATGGGCCACGGGCAGGAGTTCGACAGCGACGTGCATCAGCCTATGAAGAGGGGCGACTTCTACTGGCCTGCCATGCCCGAGCCTGACAACCAGGACCTCTTCAGCAAGCCCTATCCCACCAAGGAGTACCTGGACGATTGGCTCCTTCGGGTCTGCGAGGTGATCGACGCCTATCGGCCCGAACTCCTCTATTTTGACTGGTGGGTCCAGCATGAGGCGTTCAAGCCTTATTTGCAGCGCCTTGCCGCTTACTACTACGACCGGTCCGTGGAGTGGGGGGCCCCGACCGCCATCTGTTACAAGATGGACGGCATGGCCTGGGGTTCGGGCATCGTAGACGTGGAGCGCGGCGGCTTCGCCAACCCCACCCCCTTCGTCTGGCAGACGGACACTGCCATCGCCCGCAACTCCTGGTGCCACACGACCACCTTGGATCACAAGTCGGTGACTGAAATTCTGGCCGCCCTCCTCGACGCGGTCAGCAAGAACGGCAATCTCATGCTCAACATTGGTCCTTGCGCCGACGGGTCCATCGACCCCGAGGAGGAGGAGATGTTGGAATCCATCGGTCGTTGGATGGATGTGAACGGGGAAGGAATCTATGGATCCCGCCCCTGGTGGATCGCTCAGGAGGGTCCCACCCACCCGGCAGAGGGGTCATTCGCGGACCAGACCGAGGCCGTCTTCACCTCCGAGGATTTCCGGTTCACCTCGGCATCAGGCGCTATTTACGCCTACCAGCTCAAGCCTGCAGCAGACGGACGGGCCCTGATTAAGGCCTTCGCCCCACGCGGCAAGGAGGGGTCGGTCTTTCAGGGGATTGTCCGCCAGGTTAGCCAGTTAGGTGCAGGACCAGTCAACTACCAGCTGACGGACCAGGGACTGGCGGTTCAAGGCCTCAAGGACCCCGTCGCGACCACGGTCGCTGGTCTGCCCTTGGGCATCCGGATCGATGTGGAGTGAGATTCGGATTCTGCATGATTTCTGTCACCAGCTCTAGGACATAGTGACCGACAACAACAAGGAAAGTTAGGAAAACATGAAGTTTCTCAACGGAGAGTGGCTGGTGCGAGACGGTTTCGACGTCAAATATGCGGCCAACATCTACAGCGCCGACGTCGAAGAGAGGAAGCTGACCCTCTACGCCCCCTTCCAGGTGATCAGGAATCCGGGCATGACCCTGGACGGAGGGCTGCTCACCATCGAGGTGACATCCCCCCGTCCCGACATCATCACCACCCGGATCATCAATTACAGGCAGGACCACAGCCATGACCCCCGGTTCACACTGAACCGGACCGATCCCCCGGTGACGATCGAGGAGGAGGAAAAGGGATGGACCTTCACCAGTGGCAGGCTGGTCTTGAAGATCGCCAAGGGTGACGCCATAGACTTCGAGTACGAGTATGAGGGCCGTCCGTTGACCAAGTCGGCGTGGAGGGGCAAGGCCCTGGTGACCGATGACAATGGCAGGCCACACGTGGTCGAGTCCCTCAACCTGGGCGTGGGAGAGAAGATCTACGGTCTGGGCGAACGTTTCACCAACTTCGTCAAGAATGGGCAAACGGTCACCATCTGGAATCAGGATGGCGGTACAGGCACGGCCCAGGCCTACAAGAACGTCCCCTTCTATATGAGCAATCGGGGGTATGGGGTCTTCGTGGATTCCACTGATAAGGTGGAGTTCGAGATCGGTTCCGATGAGGTCTCCAAGGTCCAGTTCTCCGTCCCCGGCCAGGAGTTGACATACTCGGTGATCGGCGGCCAGGACCTCAAAGGGGTGCTGAACACCTACACCGATCTGACCGGCAAGCCCCCTCTGGTCCCCGACTGGAGCTTCGGTTTGTGGTTGTCGACCTCCTTCACCACCGACTATGACGAGAAAACCGTCAACGAGTTCGTCGACGGCATGGCTGAGCGGGACATTCCCCTGTCGGTCTTCCACTTCGACTGCCGTTGGATGGACGACCTGGAATGGTGCAACTTCGAGTGGAAACACTCCGCCTTCCCGGATCCCGAAGGGATGCTGGCCCGCCTCCACCAGAAGGGTCTCAAGGTCTGTGCCTGGATCAATCCCTACATCGCCCAGAAGTCCAAGCTCTTCAAGGAAGGGGCCGAGAAGGGGTACTTCATCAAGCGCACTGACGGCCAGGTCTGGCAGTGGGACAAGTGGCAGGCGGGCATGGCCATCGTCGACTTCACCAACCCCGAAGCAACGGCCTGGTACCAGAGCAAGCTCAGGCACCTGCTGGATCAGGGTGTGGACTGCTTCAAGACCGACTTCGGCGAGCGCATCCCCACTGAGGGCGTCGTCTATTACGACGGTGCCGACCCGGTCAAGATGCACAACTATTACACCCTCCTATACAACAAGGCCGTCTATGACCTCCTGGTCGAGGTGAAGGGGGCCGACCAGGCCATTCTCTTCGCCCGCTCCGCGACGGTGGGTGGTCAGTGCTACCCGGTCCACTGGGGTGGGGATTGCACCTCCAACTACCCCTCCATGGCCGAAAGCCTGAGGGCCGGCCTCTCTTTCGGCATGAGCGGATTCGGTTACTGGAGCCACGACATCGCCGGCTTCGAGGACCAGCCCACCCCCGACATATACAAGCGCTGGACCCAGTTCGGCCTCCTTTCCTCGCACTCCCGCTACCATGGGTCCACCGCATATAAGGTTCCCTGGCTTTATGGAGATGAGGCCGTCGAAGTCACCCGTGAGTTCGCCAAGCTCAAGCAGCGTCTTGTGCCCTATCTGATCAAAATGTCGCATGAGACCCATGAGACGGGCCTGCCCATGATGAGGGCCATGGTCTTGGAATTCCCCAGTGACCCGACCTGCGAGGACATCGACACCCAGTACATGTTGGGTGACGACATCCTGGTGGCCCCAATCTTCAACGAGAACGGGACCGCCCGCTTCTATGTGCCAGATGAGGGCACGGGCCGACCCTGGGTCAACATGCTGACCGGGAAGACCTATGAGCCTGGACGCTGGTACCAGGAGAACTACGACTACCACACCCTGCCGGTCCTGGTCAGGCCCGGCACCGATCCTCTCCACGTGTGAGCCAGATCCTAGTGCTACGTGCTACATGCGAGACCGGGTGCCGCTTTCGGCATCCGGCCCCTGTGCCCGGTGCGGTCCTCCCCGGACCAGTAGGTCAGGGGAGGACCTGGATTGCATAAATGAAAACGCTAATGGATGCATGTGCTCGTAGGCTTCCCCTCCGATTAAAGACCCTGCCGTCAGGGCGGTGCATCCCTTATCGATACAGCCTTATCGGCAGAAAGAAGTGGATGGTTCATGGCGACAGCCCTTGAATTCGTCAGACAGTTGGGCCTGGGTTGGAACCTGGGCAACACCTTCGATGCTTTTCCCCTCCAAGGGGAGCATGAGAAGGCCGTGAAAGAGGGTCGGACCTGGACCCCGGAGGATCAGGAGAAGCTCTGGTTCAACCAGCCCTTCACCCCTGAGTGCGCCCGCCTGGTCAAGCAGGCCGGGTTCGACACCATCCGCATCCCGGTGACCTGGGTGGAGTGGATTGACGGGGAGGGCCACGTGGACTCCATCTGGATGAACGCGGTCCGCCGGGCCGTCGACTGGAGCCTGGATGCCGGGCTCAAGGTGATAGTCAATGTCCATCACGATGGTGGTGAGGGTGATCTCCCTTGGATCCGCAAGGCGGACAAGGACCCGGATGGGGTCTGCAGGCGGTTCGCCGGACTCTGGCGTGAGATCGCCGACACGTTCAAGGATTACGGACAGGACCTCATTCTGGAGGGTGGCAACGAGATTGGCTTCGATGGCATGGACCGGGACCGGGCCTATGTACTCTTGGAAAGGCTCAACCAGATTTTCGTTGACACGGTCAGGGCCAGCGGATTGCACAACGCCGACCGCTTCCTGCTGATCCCCGGTTACAACACCGACACGGCCATGACCTGTGACTCCCGTTACCACCTGCCTAAAGACAGCGTAGCGGACCGGCTGATCGTATCCATCCACTATTACTCCCCGGCCGACTTCGCCCTGGCAACACACGACACCACCTGGTGCAAACCCAGGCAGGAGTGGGGCAGTGAGGCGGACGTCAAGGCAATGGAGGCCGATTTCGCCACCCAGCGCCGTCGCTTTGTCGATAGCGGCATCCCCGTGATCATCGGAGAGTACGGACTGCTGACCGAGGCCGTGGACGGGAAGGACCACGCCAGTAACCTCAAGTGGATATCGACCGTTCTAAACTGCTGCCGTAAGAACGGATCCTGCCCGGTCCTCTGGGATACCTCCACCAAGGAGATGTGTTTCCTGGATCGGACCACCGGCCACTTCTTCGACCCCGATATGGCCTCCCTATTCGCCCAGGCCAAGGCGGACCGCCAGTAGGGGGAGGTACCGCGATGACCCTGTTCAACTGCAAACCCGCCCTCCGGATCGCCTCAGGATTCCACCCGGACCCGACCATCTGCCGGGCCCCTTCGGGCCGCTACTTCCTGGTCAACAGCTCTTTCGAGTATTTCCCGGGGCTTCCCGTATACGAGAGTGGTGACGGGAAGCATTGGGCCCTGGTAGGGAACGCCATGGACCGCCCCTCCCAGTTCCCCTGCGAGGGCATGGGCAACAGCGGGGGCATTTACGCTCCCACCCTGCGCTGGCATGATGGCCTATTCTACCTGATTGTCACCAACGTCAACAAGGGGACCATGATCATGACCACGCCGGACCCCCACCAGGGATGGTCCGATCCTCTGTGGGTCAAGGGGTGGCCCGGTATCGATCCCACCCTTCTCTTCGATGGCGATGGAACCGTCTACATCTGCGGCAATGAAAGCGACCAGGTTGACCAGGAAGGTAATAGGGAGGTCCCAGGTATCTATCTGTCCCGTCTGGATGTGGGCACGGGAACCGTCCTGTCTAAAAGGGAGAGAATCTGCGGAGGGACCACCGGGGCAAATCCTGAGGGGCCTCACATGTACAAGCGGGATGGCCTCTACTATCTGATGTGGGCGGAGGGAGGCACCGAGGCTGGTCACATGGAGAACATGGCCCGTTCCGCCTCGCCCACAGGCCCCTACGAGATGTGTCCGGGCAACCCCCTGATCACCAACCGGAGCACCCACCTGACCCTTCAGGCCATCGGCCACTGCGACTGCGCCGGATTCGATGAGGACCGCACCCTGATGGTCTTCCACGGAACCCGGAACAACCATGAGTATCCCGCCCAGGGTTGGCTGGGCAGGGAGTCCTATGCGGTCTGGTTCGCATGGAAGGATGGATGGCCCACCCTGGCCGACCAGTCTTATGATGTCCCCCTTCTGGGCAAGGGGGAGGCCCTTGAGGATCAGATTGACTGGATCACCCCTTCCTTGGACAGGGCAGGTCGTTTTAGCGTGGCGGATTCGGGCGACCCAACGGCGACTCGCATACTTGTGGAGGCCGCAGGCCATGACTTCGGCCTGGACGACGGGGCGCCCATGATCGGGACCCGGCAGACCGACTTCCGCTGTACCTTCGAGGCCACCCTCCCCGAGCCGGCCCAGTTGGCTTATGGCCAGGCCGGATTGGCCGTCTACGCCAATGCCGACCATTACATGGATCTGTCGGTGAAACCTGCGCGCAATGGTCTGGTACATGTCCAGGTCCAGGTACACAACGCCGGCCTGGTCAGCCTGGTGGGGTCCGCAGAACTGCCGGCCGGGGCGCCCATAGGCCTTGAGGTCAGGGGGGACGAGATGGGCTACGCTTTTCGCGCTTCGGGGCGGGACGGGGATCACGATCTGGGTCATGCACCGGGCAAGGTCCTCAGCTTCACCAACGCCGGCGGCTTCACCGGAATCCTTCTGGGGGTCTACGCCCATGGAGCCGGACGGGTCACCTTCGATCCGGTGGCCTACCGGGTCTGAGCAATCCATACATTCGCAAAAAACAACAAGAGAAGTCGCCCGCTATGGAGCCATTTGGTGCCCGTCGGACGACCCGAAGGAGATTGATCATGAAACCCACATTCAGCAGTTTCCTGTTCGGGGGCGATTGGAATCCGGAACAGTGGCCGGAGGACACCTGGGAACAGGACATCGAAAAACTCGAGGACGCCCACATCAACGAGGCCACCATCAATGTCTTCTCCTGGGCCCTTCTGCAACCTTCGGAAGACAGATATGACTTCTCCATGCTGGATAAGATTGTGGCCCTCCTGGTCAAGCACCGGTTCAACATCGTCATGGCTACGGGGACGGCGGCCCTGCCTGCCTGGATGGTCAGGACCCACCCAGAGGTGATTCGGACCGACCAGGAGGGCAGGCATCGCGTTTTCGGTGGGCGACACAACTTCTGCCCCACCAGTGAATACTTCCGACAGGCATCCGGGGCTTTGGCAGACCACCTGGCCGAACGCTACGCCGACACCCCGGGCCTGGTGGCCTGGCATGTGGGCAACGAGTACGGCGGTGGCGGCGGCCTGTGCTACTGCGAGAACTGTGCACGGGCCTTCCGTGTCTGGCTGAAGGAGAAGTACGGCACGGTCCAGGCCCTCAACCAGGCCTGGTGCGCCAACTTCTGGAGCCACACCATCTACGACTGGGATGACGTGGTTCCACCAGTGACCTACGGCGACGGGATCGGTGAGAACAAGTGTGTGATCTCCGGGTTGCAGATGGATTACCGCCGCTTCCAGGAGCAGGCACAGCTGGCCTGCTTCACCAATGAGCGCGATGCCATCCGCCGCCACGACGGTTCCACGCCGATTACCACCAACCTGATGGGGACTTTCAAGGACCTGGACTACTTCGAGTGGGCCCAGCAGATGGACTTGGTCAGCTGGGACAACTATCCGGGCATGGACACCCCACCCAGCTTCACCGCAATGTCCCACGACCTCATGCGGGGAGTGGGCGGAGGCCGGCCCTTCATGCTGATGGAGCAGACGCCCAACCAGCAGAACTGGTTCCCCTTCTGCAAGGTCAAGCGGCCCGGAGAGGTCCGCAAGCTCAGTTGGCAGGCCGTGGCCCATGGGGCCGACACGGTGCAGTTCTTCCAGATGAAACAGTCCCGGGGTGGCTGCGAGCGCTTCCACGGGGCTGTCATAGACCACAGCGGCAGTGAGGAATCCCGGGTCTTCAAGGAGACCGCTGCCCTGGGGGCCGAGCTGGATCGGGTGGGGGCCCGTCTCATGGGTAGCCGAGTGGTGGCCAGGGTGGCCATCATGTTCGACTGGCAGAGCTACTGGTCCCTGGAAGGTTGTGTGGGTCCCACGGCAGGCTTCTCCTACCCCCAGGAGGTCCATCGCTTCTACCGGCCCCTCTACCGCCGCAACCTGGCCGTGGACTTCATTCCCAGCACAGCCCCGGTCGAGACTCTGAAGAAGTATGACCTGATCCTGGCCCCGGCTCTGATTTCCCTATTGCCCGGTGTGGCAGACCACCTGGAGTCCTATGTGTCCGACGGGGGCACCTTCGTCACCGGCTATATGGCCGGTATCCATGACGAACGCGACCTGGTGGTTCCAGGCGGGTATCCGGGTGTTCTGAGGGGGCTGACCGGGGTTTGGGTCAAGGAGATCGATGCCCTGGCGCCTGATGAAACCATACCGGTGGAAGGTCTGGCAGCTGCTGACGGCCAGCCTGCTGGTCAGATTGTGGCCAGCCTGATTCATTGCGAGGGAGCCAAGCCCCTTGCCACCTACGGGGGTGGTGACTTCTACGCCGGCAGCCCCGCCCTGACGGTGAACGATTTCGGCAAGGGGAGGGCCTACTTCGCTGGCACTCCTTTGGACGAGGCTGGCATGGATGCCTTCATGGATTCCATCATTGACAGCCTGGGGCTCCCCGCGGTCGATACTCCCAAGGACGTCAGCCTTTCCGTTCGCCAATCGGATGACGGGACACGGTATGCCATTGTGATCAACTCGGCCCACTCGCCAGTCACCATCGACCTTCCCCTCCTGAGGGGCGGTGAGGAACTCTTGGGCGGTGGCCGAGTGTCTGGCCCATTGGACCTGCCTCCCTACGGGGTGGCTCTGGTCGCACTGGCCTGACTTGTCAACGGTGAACCTGAGTATCCGGGTTCTGTTATGGCTGGCATCAAGGAGTTCTGAACTACGATAGTCAGGCGGTCGGCTCCCCCTGCCCCCTGAAGGTCCGCTTGATCCAGGCGGCCGCGAGACGTGGCCAGATCTGTACGCAGGGTTCGATTCCATTGGTTCCCTGCCAGGCGGTCTCTTCGGTCCCCAGGCCCAGACCGTGGCCTCCGTGGGGGAAGAGGTGGGCTTCCACGCTGACGCCAGCCTGCTTGCACGCTTCTACTAGCATGAGGGTGTTCTCCGGAGGGACCAGGCCATCCTCCATGGTGTGCCAGACGAATACGGGCGGGGTCTTGCTGTCTATGTGCTTCTCGATGGAAACCGCCTCTAGGGCCTCAGGGTCCTCCTTCTTGTCGCCCAGGAGGTGGTCGATGCTCCCTCGGTGGGCGAGGGGGCCGGAGGTGATGACCGGATAGCCCAGCATAAGACCGTCGGGGCGGACGGCGTTGGGGTCGTAGCCGTGGGCCCTGAGGTCCTGGTCTCCGGCGGTCGTGGCCAGGTTGGCTGCCAGGTGGCCGCCGGCTGAGAAGCCCATGATGCTGATGGCCTTGGGGTCCACGTGCCACTGCTCGGCGTGCTCACGGATGCGCTTCATGGCTTCAGCCGCTTCGACCAGGGCTGTCGGGTACACGGAGGGCCAGCAGGAATAGCGCAGGACGAAGGCATTGCAGCCAGCCGCCAGGAACTGTACGGCGATGGGTTCGGCCTCCCTGTCCGAGGTCATCTCATAGCCGCCCCCGGGGATGACCAGGACCGATGGGCGGACCCGGTCTGGCACTACCTCCTCGCTGTTATCCAGGCTGTAGCCGACGAACTTGGCCCGGCTGCCGTCAATCCCCTCAATCTCCTGCTCGAAATACTGCATCTGCTCTCATCCTCTTTGATACTTAGGGCCCTCAGGCCGGGACTCATTGTAAATCACCAGGTGGCTCGGCGGTCCTTCAGAAGGTCACGGTCACGTCTACGGGATTTTCACTGGTCTGGGGTGGTACTATCCCGCCACTCAGTTCGTGGCCGTCCAGGCTGATCGAACGCCTTCCAGTCCGCTTCATGGAAATCCGATAGGTGACCCCCCTCCAGGTTCTGCCGATGGTCAATTCGTTGAATTCGGTGGGCAGGTGGGGTTCGATAGCCAGCCCGTCCAAGGTGGGCCTGACCCCCAGCAGGTACTGGGAGATATCCACGAAGGACCAGGCGGCCGTGCCTGTCAGCCATGAGTTCTTTCCCTCGCCGGGGGTGGGGGACTCAGGACCGGCCATCATCTGGCAGTAGACGTAGGGCTCCACCTTGCGGATGTCGGACTTCTCCTCCAGGTAGGCCGGGCAGGTACGCTTGTAGACCGCAAAGGCCTCCTCGTCATCGCCGACCATGGCGTTGGCTATGGAGATCCAGGGGTTGACGTGGCAGAAGATGCCGCCATTCTCTTTGTAACCCTTGGGATAGGAGGAGATTTCGCCCAGTTCGATCCGGTAGGTGGAATAGGCGGGGGCCAGGATGGCGGTACCCCAGGAGGAGGTCAGCCTCTCCTTGACCGAGGTCAAAGCCTGTCGGGCCTTGCCGTCACCAAGACCAATACCGGCCATCACGCACATCCCCTGAGGTTCGATGTAGATCTGCCCCTCAGTGTCAGTGTGGGAACCGACAGGACGGGAGTAAGCATCGTAGGCCCTGAGGAACCACCGGCCGTCCCAGCCGGCACCCTCCACGGCATGGGTCATCTTCTCGATGGCCTGGCGGATCGTGGCAGTCTCCTGGGCCACAGCCTCCCTGCCCATCCCGCAATCCGTTCCGTAATGGTCCAGGATGTCGGCGTAGTGGCCGGCGTAGAGGACGAACATGCCCCCGATCAGAACCGACTCAGCCACGCCTGTGTCATTGTTCTCGACGGTCTGGAAACTCTCTCCCGGCGTATCGGAGAAGCAGTTGAGGTCAAGGCAGTCATTCCAATCGGCCCGTCCGATCAGGGGGAGCTTATGCGGACCCAGGTGGTTCATTGTGAACCCGACCGATCTGCGTAGGTGCTCCAGGAGGGGCTCTTCGGTCCCTTCCACATTGTTGAAGGGGACGGGCTCCTCCAGGATGGAGGAATCCCCGGTCTCGGCCAGGTAGGCGTAGGTACCGGCCACCAGCCAGAGAGGGTCATCGTTGAAGCCGCCGCCAATGTCGGCGTTCCCTCTCTTGGTCAGTGGTTGGTACTGGTGCCAGGCCGACCCATCCTCCAGTTGGGTTGAGGCGATGTCGATGATGCGCTGACGGGCGCGGCCGGGGATCAGGTGGACGAAGCCCAGGAGATCCTGGTTGGAGTCGCGGAAGCCCATTCCCCTCCCCGTGCCCGACTCGAAATAGGATGCCGAACGCGAAAGGTTGAAGGTGACCATGCACTGGTACTGATGCCAGATGTTGACCATCCGGTCCAGGCGAGGATCGCCGCTGTCCACGGTGAACCGACCCAGAAGGTCGGCCCAATAGGCCTTGAGGTCGGCGAAAGCCTGGTCGACCTGGTCGTCCCTTCTGAATCGGTCGAAGAGGGCGTGTGCGGGTTTCTTGTTGATGATTCCCACCTTGGCAGGGTCATCCGGGTCCTCCCACTTGTCTTCCTTGGGCAACTGGACATAGCCCAGGATGAATACCAGGCTCTCCTCCTGGCCGGGGTCCAGGGATAGCCTGACCCTGTTGGCGGCTATGGGGAACCAGCCGTGCGCAACAGAGTTGTGGGCTCTGCCTTCGGTGATGGCCTGGGGAGTGTCCCACCCGTTGAACCGACCCAGGAATTCGTCTCTGCTGGTGTCGAACCCGCAGGTATGTCGGTTGACGCTGAAGAAGGCGTAATGGTTCCGGCGTTCCTTGTACTCGGTCTTGTGGTAGAGAAGGGTGGCTTCTGATCCCTGCTCGACCTCCACTTCGCCTGTAGACAGGTTGCGCTGGAAGTTGCTGGAGTCGTCCACGGCGTTCCACAGGCACCACTCCACGCAGCCGGTCACATCCAGGAGGACGGGAGAGTCGGTGGTGTTCCTGATTCTCAGACGGTTGATTTCGGCATCGGCATCCACGGGAACGAAGGCGGTCATGACCGTGTCGATCCCCTTGTAGGAGGATTCGAAGACGGTATATCCGGTTCCCTGGCGGCAGCTGTACCGGTCAAGGGGGGTCCTGGAGGGCAGGAAGGTGGGGGACCAGGTGGCTAGGGGGGCGGACTCTGGGTTGTCCCGATTCATGAGGCTCAGGTAGTAGTTGCGGCTGCCGTTGTCGGCAGGTATCCCGTTGTAGCGGTAGCGGGTTATCCTCTGGAGCTTGGCGTCTTTATAAAAAGAGTAACCGCCGCCTGTGTTGGAGATGAGGGAGAAGAAGTCCTGGTTGCCCAGATAGTTGATCCAGGGCAGCGGGGTGGCGGGTGTGTCGATGACATACTCCCTGGCTGCGTCGTCAAAATGACCGTATTGCATGTTCTCCCTATCTTCGATGCAACCTTGGCTCAGCCCCTTGGGTTTGGGCCGGTTGGGCAGGCCGTAGGCAGCCCTTCCGGTCTGTACCAGGGGTCACGATATCCTGAAGGCAACAGCGTTCGATTGGAATAGCTGCCGGAATCGTACCCCACTCCGGGAAGGACCGCTAGGCTGGCGACCCGCGTTTGTATTATCGTTTGACTAAAATGATAGCATTCATTAATAAACCTATAGATAAGCGTGTGTGGATTTCCTTTAATGGTTGAAATCATGTGGCGACTAACAGTTCGGAACCCCAAGGGTTGGGAATGTTGGAGCCGCTTGCAGTTATGATGGGGACCCACGAGGGCGGGCTGCAACCGCAGGGACGGGGTCCCCGCCCGCAAGGTGCCTGTGTAAAGGAGGTTCATGACCGGCGTAGAGGATTGGAACCAGTACCGGGCCGGCAAGAGGGTCACCGGATCCGGCCCAACGGTCGGATCCACTTTCTCGGAGAACCCTCGTGCTCGTCAGGTGTTTACCGGCAAGGCCTTCACCCGGCGCAAGCGGATGACTGCCGATGAACGCAGGGACCAGATTGTGAAGGCTGCCGTCAAGGTGATTGCCGTCAAAGGCTTTTGGGGGATGTCCCTGCAGGACGTGGCCGATCAGGTAGGCATCACAGAGGCCGCTCTCTACCATTACATCAACTCCAAGAACGACCTGTTCAGCATGGTCATGGAGCAGGCCTATGACTCCCCTGAAGCCGACGAATTCATCTACAAGACCTGTACGGGGACGGATGCGGACGGACACAGCCTCCTCTTCTTCCCCCGATTCTGCGCCAACAACGTTATTTTCAATGCTCGCAGGCCGGAGATGGTCAAGCTCTTCTCCATCCTGAACGGTGAGGCTCTCAGCCCTTCGCACCCAGCTCACCGCTATTTCATAGGCCGCAACCAGAAGTTCTGGCAGACCATCAAGTCACTGAACTGGTGCCTGCCCAGAGGGTACGACCTGGACCGTTTCCACCACATGTGGATGCTGTGCATGTCGGCCATGGATGGCCTGCAATACCGCTGGCTGGCGGACGGGTCAGCCGACCTGGTGGCCGAGTGGCTCGCCTTCTCCGACGAGCTCTTCCCCCAGGAGAAATGGCATGGGTTCATGGACCCCAGTGACATCGACCCGGATTCTGAAGAATGCCTGGCTTCCTACGGCCTTATCACGGGTGGGGGGCAGACGGCTTAGGAACGGCAGCTTCGTTCAGACGGCGTCTGCGGTGGGACGGCGGCCGCCGGCCGCCAAGGGTATCCGCCGGCCGAAGGACAGCAAATTATCGCAAGCGGGTAAAGCGCTATGGATATGAAAGAAACGAAAGAGAGGATTGACATGGGCCAGGAGAGCAAGTTCATTTTCCCATCCGATTTCACTTGGGGAACGGCCACGGCTGCCTTCCAGGTGGAAGGGGCGGCACATGAGGACGGCAGGACGGATTCCATCTGGGACACATATTGCGCCCGACCGGGCGTAGTCGTCGACGGATCCAACGGTGATGTGGCCTGCGATCAGTATCACCGCTACCCGGAAGACATAGCCCTGATGAAGCAGATGGGTGTCGGCGCCTACCGCATGTCCATATCCTGGTCCCGTATTTTTCCTACAGCCGGTGGTCCGGTGAACCAAGCCGGGCTGGACCACTACCTGAAGGTCCTTGATATGCTGCGTGACAATGGAATCAGGCCCGTCGTCACCCTATACCACTGGGACCTTCCCCAGTACCTACAGGATGCCGGAGGTTGGCCCAGCAGGGACACAGCTCTCCGTTTTGGCGACTACGCCTCCGCCCTGGCCGCTTCCTTCGGCGATCGGGTGGACACCTGGACCACCCTGAACGAGCCTTGGTGCGCGGCTTACCTGGGTTATGGGAACGGGGCCCATGCCCCCGGGATCAAGGACTACGACCAGGCCTTGGCCGCCGTCCACCATTTGAACCTGGCCCATGGACTGGCCTGCCAGGCCATCAGGGCCCAGGTTGGGCAGGATGCCCGACTCTCGGTCACCCTCAACCTTCAGGTGACCCGGGCGGCCTCGGACAGCCCGGAGGACCTCGCCGCCAAGAAGAGGGCCGACCTCTTCGCCAACGAGGTCTTCCTGGCCCCCATGCTGGAGGGTGCCTATCCGGAAGGTGTCAGTCAGGCGGCGAGGGGGGACACCGACTGGCGCTTCGTGCAGGACGGTGACCTGGAAACCATCCACCAGCCCCTTGACGTTCTAGGACTGAACTACTATGCCACCACATATGTAAAGGCCAGGAAGGCTGATGGTGAATCCGCCGATGCCTCGGTCGGTCCCGAGGGCAAGCTGGTCGATCGCCATGCCAACGCCATGCCGGCCCAGGATAGCGTGGAGGGGCAGGCCCCGCAGGGAGAGCTGACGGGAATGGGCTGGAATCAGGAACCCCAGGGTCTGACCGATGTGCTGGTGGAGATGGGCCGACGTTTCCCCGACATGGAACTCATGGTGACCGAGAACGGCTCCGCCTGGGATGACCAGGTCAGTCAGGATCCGAACGCACCCGGCGGGAAGATCGTCCACGACCCCAAGCGGGTGGCCTATCTGGAAGAGCATGTCAAGGCTGTGGCCAAGGCCATTCAGGCCGGGTGTCGGGTGACCGGCTACTTTGCCTGGTCCCTGCTGGACAACTTTGAGTGGGCCCTGGGCTACACCAAGCGCTTTGGGCTGATCAGAGTCGACTATGACACCCAGGAGCGGATCTGGAAGGATTCCGGTCTGCGTTACGCGCAAATCATCCGTGATCGCGCAGTCTGAGCAAGACGGCATACAAAGGTTACTGCAAGGCGGTTGGGCATCGCTGTCCGACCGCCTTCTTTGTCTTAGATCCAGCTGGACAGCCACATGTGCATGCGCCAGAAGTCATAGGGGATGGGCATGGCGGTCCACAGCGGGTAGAAGAAGACTGAGGTCAGGCCCAGCAGGGTCAGGCCCATGATCATGGTCTGCCGGTAGAGGACGATGTCCGAGTTCTGCCGCAGCCAGTTGACCACGTAGCAGATGGCCAGGATCATCCAGGGCAGGATGACGATGGAATAGAAAGTGAAGGTGGTCCGGTTCATGTATTGGATCCAGGGTAGCCAGCCGGCCAGCATGCCTGCCAGGACCCCCCAGATCCGCCAATCTCCGTGCTTGATCACGACGGCGATGACGATGGCTAGGATCATGCAGATGCTGCCCAGCCACCAGGTCAGAGGATTGCCCAAGGATGTGACTGCGGCTACGCAGGGAGAGTCCTTGGCCAGTCCGCACAGGCCGGGGAAGCCCGTGAGCTTCTGCCAGTAGAAACTGGTGGGCCTGATCTGCAAGGGCCAAGTCAGGGGGTTGGCCATGTATGGGTGGCGGGTATGCAGGGTGGTGTGGAAGCGCCACATCTGCCGGTGGTATTCAGCCAGGGACCGCAGCCCTTCCGGCAGCCAGGTCAGGCCTTGGCCAGGGTGCTGGGCCGCCCAATTGTGCATGAAGGAATCGTCGTGCAGGAACCATCCCGTCCAGGAGGCCAAATAGGTGCCCGCCCAGATGGGGATCATAAGCAAGGCCGCTGGCAGCCCATCCCTGAAAACGGCGCTCTGCAGCCAGGATCCATACCCTGCTTGATGACGCTCCCAGCCATCCCAGAGCACCGAGATCAGGGCGAAGACGGCGAAGAAGTAGGCGCCCGACCACTTGGTACCGGTGGCTAGGCCCAGCAGCAGGGCGGCTCCGGTCCGCCACCAAGACCAGGCGATGAAAGGGCCGGTGGTGGCCACGGGCAGCTCGACACGGCTTTTCTGCCCTTGCTGTCCCTGTGACTGAATGACCTTAACCCGGTAGTGTAGGCGGAAATCAGCCTGGTCCTTGGCCCAGGATTGTCGTAGCCTGGCCCTGGCCCAGTCCCGATGGCCCATCAGACACAGCCAGGCTCCCAGAACGAAGATCATGACGAAGTTGTCCAGCAGGCCGGTACGGCTCATGACGATGCCCAGACCGTCAATGGCCATGAGGAAGCCGGCCGTCAGGGCGATGGGCAGGTTGTGGAAGAGGCGCAAAGCTACACGGCAGAGCAGCAGGATGGCGACGGTGCCGGCCAGAGCGGTGGCCACTCGCCAGGCGAAGGGATTGCCTGCTCCGCCGAACAGTTTGAGACCCAGGGCGATGCACCACTTGCCTACCGGCGGGTGAACCACGTATTCGGCCTGGGGCAACCAGTCGCTTGTCTGCCCCTGGGCGAAGATCTGGTCGATGGGTAGGTTCAGCGGGCCGGCTTTTTTGGGCCAGTTGCGTGGCTCGCCGGTCATCAGCATGGTCCAGGCGTCTTTGACGTAATATGTCTCGTCGAAGACGATGGCCCGGGGGCTGCCCAGCCGCACAAACCGCAAGAGCCCGCCTAAAAGAGCCATGAGTATGCAGGCCAACCAGCCGCTCTGCCGATGGGAGGGCCTGTGGATCCGGTTGACCCGACCCTTGGTGTGCTGACCCATGGGCGTGCTGAAGATAGATAGCATGACAGGGCGACCGGACCGGTGGGCGGCGTGCCTGCCGTGTCTGGAGGAGCGATGCTGCGAAGAAAGCCCTGCCAAAGATGTCATCACCCCTAGATTAGGCCATACTAAAGGCATGAGCAGCACGAATGGCCGGAGCGATGGACATATGCAGGGCAGAGAAAGTCATGAGAAGCCGATTCCACCTAGTGTTTCACGTGGAACGGTAGTGCTGGCGGCCACGCCTATTGGCAATGTCGCCGATGCCTCGAAACGTTTGGTGGAGCTCCTGCAGTCTGCGGACCTGGTTGCTGCGGAAGACACGCGGCGGCTCTACGACTTAGCCAACCGATTGGGCGTGCGTGTAAGCGGCAGGGTTATGGCCTATCACGATCATAATGAGCGACGGATGGCCGATCCCATTTTGGATCAGGTTCGTGACGGAGCCTGCGTGCTGGTGGTCTCGGATGCGGGTATGCCCACCATCAACGATCCGGGCATGGCCATCGTAAGGCGGGCCATCGAACGAGGCATACCGGTCACCTGCGCTCCCGGCCCCAGCGCTGTGCTGGACGCTCTGGCTCTCTCCGGTCTGCCGACTGACCGCTTCTGTTACGAAGGGTTTCTTCCCCGCCGACATCAGGAGCGGTTGCGGCATCTGCGCACTCTGCGCAGCGAGGAGCGGACCATGGTCTTCTACGAGACACCCCACCGCATTGATCAGGCTATGCAGGACCTTCAGGAGGTCTTCGGCTCCGACCGGCTCATGGCCCTCTGCAGGGAGCTGACCAAGGATCATGAGCAGATCCGGCGAGGTACCGTCGGCGACATTGTGCACTCCCTCCAGGAGGATCCCCCCAGGGGGGAGATGGTCCTGGTCGTGGCTGGTGCTTCTGCTTTGGAGGCCAGGCGCAACGACCCTGAGGCCATGGATGATCGGCAGTTGGCAGACCTAGCACGCGAACTGGCCAGATCCGAGGATCTGCGGCTCAAGGAGGCTATCGCCCGGGTGGCTGCCGAGCATCCCTTGGCCGATGGCAGCCTGCCTAATCGCAAGCGGATCTATGCCTTGGCCGTTGAAGAGGATAAGGAGGACTGATTCCCGTCCCCTTCATCCAGCAGCACCTCGAGTGCTCTGCGCACACCGGGCCCACCCAGCTGCGAGACAGTCTCCAGCAGTGCCGGCGAAGCGGCGGGATTGGCCACCAGCCACCGGCGCAGCCGGGGCTCTTCTCGGGCGATGGTCCAGAGGATGCTCGGGTCGGTCTCGGGGTCTGTGGCCATCAGTGCCGTTGGCACCAAGGGAGGCTCTGGAGGTGGGGCCCGCCCCTCGGCCATTGGTTCGAGGCTATTGGGTTCGTCTTGACTCCAATCGTCTTCCGTTGAGGGGTGCGACCGGCTGCTGGTGACAGTCATGAGCCGGGTCATGCGTTCAGTAGCGGAGGATTCACGACGGTGTCTGATCCTATCCTGGTGCCGATGATGGCCATGACTACGTCGGCCGTCCCTCATCGACTTATTCATAGGATCGCCTTGAGCCGTCTTATGGTATCCAGTCCTTGAGCGTGGCCAGGCCATCGGGGGTTGGAGGACAGAAGCGCCTCGCAGGATCCACAGCTGACATGATACCGCTCCATGAGCTCATGGAGAACCGCCATGATGTCCTCACCGTTGCATTGGCCCGTGGGCTCGCAGGCCAAATCACAGGCCGTCCAGAGCGGCGAAGTCACCCAGAGCCGCCCAAGCTTCATCAGATAACGGGCATCCAGCTGTCGCTGATGGGGGCGAAGGGGCCTGCCGTAAACCGGCGTGCGGAAGTGGGAGTTGGAGATGATGTCCAGAGCATCGGGGAAATGGCCGTTGATCCATACCCAGAGCGCCAGTCCGCCGCATGCTGCTGCACCGTAAGGGACCATGGACATGACGATCGAGGCGCGACCGTAGAGTCCCTCCGCCTGTTCGTTCAGGTAGCAACAGGATCGGTCCAAGCAGGTCACGACTCCCTCGTTCACCAGCAGGCTGAGGCTGAGCGGACCTGGCAGATCTCCGATCTGAATCAGACTGGGCAGCGGTTTGGGCTCAGGAACCGGGGTTCCGAATTCGGTCGTAG
The DNA here is from genome assembly GCF_054819865.1 of Bifidobacterium sp. JNUCC 75. Taxonomy (NCBI): domain Bacteria; kingdom Bacillati; phylum Actinomycetota; class Actinomycetes; order Bifidobacteriales; family Bifidobacteriaceae; genus Bifidobacterium; species Bifidobacterium sp. JNUCC 75. The sequence continues at coordinate 1,388,144 of NZ_JBTHIF010000001.1, forward strand.
GCGGACGGCCACGGGTGCGCGTTGGGCCTGTTCCGTATCGTGGCCCGAAACACTGCTGAGCGGTGTCGACGAGCGGTGCCCGGCCTGGCGGCTTGGTTGTAGCTCTAAGGGTGCGGCTGGCGCCAAGGGTAGTGGCAGGCGCCCACGTCGCTCCCCCGAGGACGTGTTCTCGATTCATGGTTCGACTGTAAAGGGCCGTATCCGGGCTTGCCTGAAGGAGGGCTAAATTTGTGAACTTGTGGATAATCTGCTTGACAGCCGGCAGTCTTGTGGATGAGGCGGGGGATTGTAGGCCTAAGCCGATAATCTTGCTGGTATGAGTCATATCCTTGTTTCCGTCGCCTGGCCCTATGCAAATGGGCCCCGTCACATCGGCCACGTCGCTGGGTTCGGCGTCCCTTCGGATGTCTATGCACGCTACGAACGCATGAAGGGCAATGATGTCCTTATGGTTTCGGGGACCGACGAGCACGGCACTCCCATCCTGGTAGAGGCTGATGCCGAAGGAGTAGGTCCCCAAGAGATTGCCGACCGCTACAACCGGGTCATCGTCAAGGACCTGTGCGATCTGGGACTCAGCTATGACCTCTTCACCAGGACCACGACCGGCAATCACGAGAAGGTGGTGCAGGAGCTTTTCCGCCAGTGCCGGGCCAATGGCTACATCTATGAGGGTCAACAGAAGGTGGCTATCTCGCCTTCCACCGGACGAACCCTGCCGGACCGCTATATTGAGGGGACCTGCCCCATCTGCGGTGCCGATGGCGCTCGCGGTGACCAGTGCGACAACTGCGGCAACGAGCTGGATCCGGACGAGCTGATCAACCCTGTGTCCAAGATCAATGGGGAGACGCCCCGGTTTGAGGAGTCCAAGCACTTCTTCTTGGATCTTCCCGCCCTGGCCGAGGCCAATCTGGCCTGGTTGAAGACCCGCAAGGGCTGGCGCAGCAACGTACTCAACTTCTCCCTGGGGCTCTTCAAGGAGGTCAAGCCACGGGCCATCACCCGCGACATCGACTGGGGCATTCCCGTGCCTGTGGACGGGTGGGTCGACGACCCCAACAAGAAACTCTACGTCTGGTTCGACGCCGTCATCGGCTACCTGTCGGCATCCATCGAATGGGCCCGCCGTCAGGGCGACCCCGAGGCATGGCGCAAGTGGTGGAATGATCCCAAGGCCCTGGGCTACTACTTCATGGGCAAGGACAACATCACCTTCCACTCGCAGATCTGGCCCTCGGAGATTCTGGCTTACAACGGCAAGGGATCCAAGGGAGGAGAGCCGGGGCCCTACGGCGAGCTCAACCTGCCTGAGCAGGTGGTGGCCAGCGAGTTCATGACCATGGAGGGCAAGAAGTTCAGCTCCTCCCGAGGCATCGTCATCTACGTCAAGGACATCCTGGCACGTTACCCGGTCGATGCAGTTCGCTACTACATTTCCATTGCCGGGCCGGAGACTTCGGACTCGGACTTCACCTGGGCGGAGTTCGTCCGGCACAACAACGAGGAGCTGGCCGCCTCCTGGGGCAACCTGGTCAATCGCGTTGCCAACTTGCTCAACAAGGATTTCGGTCAGATCCCTCACATTGAAGAAGGCTGGCTGACTGAAGAGGACCGGACTCTCCTGGAGGAGTCCCGGTCGGCCTTCGACACTGTGGGATCCCTGATCGAGCGCCAGCGCCAGAAGGCCGCTCTGGGTGAGGCTATGGCCCTGGTCAGCGATATCAACAAGTACCTATCGGCACAGGAACCATGGAAAATCAAGGAGGACCAGGATCGCCTGGCCACCGTCCTCCACACCGCTGCCCAGGCTGTCTGCGACGCCAACACCCTTCTGGCCCCCTTCCTGCCACACTCGGCCCAGAAGGTCTACGAAACCATGGGAGGTGAGGGGACCTTCTCCCCTTTGCCCCATCTGGAGGAGGTCCAGGACCTGGACAAGCCCGGCTTCTCTTACCCAATCATCACTGGCACCTACCAGCTGGGCGTCAATGTGCACCCCTGGAGGAGCGAACCTGTAAAGGAGGGGGCCCTGATCGCCAGACCCGCCCCCATCTTCGCCAAAATCCCCAAGGAGGCCGTGCAGGAGGAGCTGGATCGGTTCCAGGCCCAATCGGACGAGCGCAAGGCTAAGGAGAAGGCACGCTTCGAGGCCGAGCAGACCAAATTGAAGACTGCGGAAAACGGATCTGAGGAAGGCTGACCCCCCCCCCTCCACTGTGTCTTTCCGGATTCCTGGTCGCCTTTCCCGGGCCCTGACCGGACCTACGGGAGGAAGACCAGGTGCATACAGGGGCACAGGATTCACAGGGAACTTTGAGCTTATCCTACCCGGACTTACAGAAAGCCATGGTTGTATAAATCGTGCCGGTTGAAGTGATGACCGGCGGGGCTCCTCCCTGGGCCTCATAACTGAATCCCTTCTTCTCTCTCAACCCGACGGTTCCTTGCCGTCGGGTTTCTCTTTATCCTGACCTTGCCATTGCGCTCATGGTTGCGAGGTTCCCGGCTGTTCCCGCCCTACCGTAATCCGGTGCGTTTCCAATGAACAGAACAGAGTAAGCGCTTGCAATGACCTATATTTGTACTTATACTGAGAGATGCGCATGGAAGCGTCCGCCGGGGTCGCGAACCCGTACGGAAATAATGTGCAAAGACGCTGAAGGAACTGTCATACGGATGGTGGGTCCTGAATATAGGAGCTGTCTGTATACGGTCACGAACACAACGTAGTGGGAGAAGTATGAGAAGGACAACGTTAATGAAGGGGCTGGCCCTGGTGGTTAGTTCAGCTACCTTATTCGGCATGGCCGGCTGCGGCTCAGGCAACAGCTCCGGCGATGGTTCGAAGAAGGCCGATTCGGCCAGTTGCACTGCCTACAAGAAGTATGGTGACCTGAGCGGCAAGAAGATCTCCACCTACACCCCCTGGATCGACCAGGAGGGGGATGCTACGGTCAAGGCTTTCAACGAATTCGCCAACTGTACCGGAGCTAAGGTGGAGCACGAAGGTTCGCGTGACATGGCCGCACAGCTCCCAGTCCGCGTCAAGGCTGGTTCCGCGCCGGATGTGGCCATCATGCCACAGCTGGGAATGATCAAGAACATGGTGGCCACGGGCAAGGTCAAGGATGTCCCCGCCAAGGCTGCTGCGAATGTGAAGAAGTACTACTCCAAGGATTGGCAGGATTACTCCACCCTGAATGGCAAGCTGGTCTCCATCCCGGTGGATGCCAATGCCAAGTCCTTCATCTGGTACTCGCCCAAGGCCTTCAAGGAAAAGGGCTACAAGGTCCCGACCACCTGGGACGAGATGATGGACCTGACCAAGAAGATCGCCGATGACAACAAGGGGGATACATCGGTCAAGCCCTGGTCCGTGGGTCTGGAGGGCGGAGCCGACTCCGGTTGGCCCGGCACCGATTGGCTGGAGGATGCCGTTTTGCGGTTTACCGATGCCGACACCTACAACAAGTGGGTCGACCACACAATCCCCTTCAACGATCCCAAGATTCTGGCCGCTTTCAAGGAGATCGGCAAGATCCTGAAGGATCCGGCCTACGTCAACGGTGGTTTCGGCGACATCCAGTCCATAGCCTCTACCGCGTGGCAGGATGCCGGCACCCCCTTGGTGGATGGCAAGGGCTACCTCATGCACATGGCTCTTTTCTATCAGAGCAATTACCAGACAGCCAACCCCGATATCAAGATCGCCAAGGACGGGGATGTCTGGGCCTTCCCCATGCCCAGCAAGGATGCCCAGCATAAGAGCATGATTGGCGGGGGTGACTTCGCCATCGCCTTCTCCGACAAGCCCGAGGTGCAGAAGTTCGAAGAGTTCCTCTCATCGCCCGAATACGCCAACGCACGCGCCAAGGCCATGACGGGCTGGATTACGGCCAACACCGGACTGGACGAGAAGAATCTCAAGCCCATCGACAAGCTGGCTTATGAGTCTCTGACTGCCGAGGGGACCACCTTCCGTTTCGACGCCTCAGACATGATGCCTGCCGAGGTGGGTACGGGCTCCTTCTGGAAGCAGATGATAGCCTACTTCGCCCAGAACAAGTCCGAGCAGCAGGTGCTCGACGCAGTCGAGGAATCCTGGCCCAGCGACGTCAAGTGAGTTCGTGTTCCCCCGGGGCGCCCCAAGGCCCACAGCTCCATAAGTCATAGTCAGGCCCTGTGCCACCCCGACGCACGGTAAAGAGTGCACACCCCCTCCGCCAGCCCCGGCTGTGGAGGGGGTGGCCTGAGAAAGGCATCTTACAACCATGGATTTCATTCTGCATCCGGATAGCAACCTGTCCAAACTCCTGGCCATGCTTCTGGCCATCCTCATCTTCGTCGGCGTCATGGCGTTGATCCTCTTCCTGACCAACCTGCCCAAGCGGATGCCTTCCTGGGGGGTGGCGGTCATGTTCCTCCTGCCCTCGGTGGCCCTGGTCTGTTTCGGCCTGCTCTACCCTACAATCGTCACCTTCCGTGACTCCTTCTACGGGCGTGACGGCAACGAGGCGGTGGGGTTCGCCAATTACGTGAAGATATTCTCCGAGCCTCAGTTCGTCCAGGTTCTGATCAACACGATCCTGTGGACTGTTCTGGTTCCCTTGTGCTCTACGGCCATCGGCCTGCTCTACGCTGTCCTGGTGGACAGGACCCGGTTCGAGAAGCTGGCCAAGTCCCTAATCTTCCTGCCCATGGCCATATCCATGGTAGGGGCCTCCATCATCTGGAAGTTCGTCTATGACCAGCGCGTGGGACTCCTGTCCGCCGTCTATACCGGTCTGGCCCACCTATTCGGCAACAAGACGGCCTCGGCCCCGCAGTGGCTGATGTCCTCACCGCTGAACACCTTCCTCCTCATATTCGTCATGATCTGGATTGAGGCCGGGTATGCCATGACCGTCCTGTCGGCGGCCATCAAGGCCATTCCTGACGACTTGACCGAGGCAGCCCGTCTGGACGGGGTCGATGCCCGTCAGCAGTTCTTCTATGTGACCGTCCCCATGATCAGGCCCTCCATAGTGGTCGTTCTGACCACCGTGGCCATGGCCGGGCTCAAGGCCTTCGACGTGGTCAGGACCATGACGGCCGGCAACTACGGGACCTCGGTGATAGCCAACGAGTTCTACACACAGTCCTTCCAGTACCAGAACACAGGTCTGGGGGCCGCCCTGGCGGTGATCATGTTCATCGTCGTCATCCCCCTGATAGTGTTCAACGTCCACCAAATGAGAAAGTCGCAGGATGTGAGATGAGCAGGAAACTGACCCGCCATGAAAAGGCGCTGATCCGCACCAGGAACAAGCTGTCCTCTCCCTGGAGCTCGGCCATCTCCATTATCATCGCCGTCTTGTGGACCATCCCCACCGTCGGCCTTCTGGTGACCAGTTTCCGTGACAACAGGATGGCCATATCCACCTCCGGCTGGTGGACCAGCCTGAGCCCCTCCCACTGGAAGGATTTCGGCCTGGGCAACTACAAGTCGGTGCTGGGTGGTGGCTACAACCTGGGCGCCTACTTCGTCAACTCCTTCGTCATCACCATCCCCGGTGTCCTCATCCCCATCACCCTGGCACTCCTGGCGGCCTATGCCTTCGCATGGTGCGAGTTCCCCGGCAAAAACATCCTCTTCGTTGCCGTCTTCGCCCTCCAGGTGGTCCCCATCCAGGTGACCATGATTCCCCTGCTCTCCCAGTATGTGAAATGGGGACTCAACAACACCTTCTGGGTCCTATGGCTGTCGCACACCATGTTCGGACTTCCGCTGGCCATCTTCCTCCTGCACAACTTCATGCTGGATATACCCAAGGAGCTGATCGAGGCGGCCAAGGTCGACGGAGCCAGCCATGTGCAGATCTTCCTCAAGGTGGTTCTGCCCCTCATGGTCCCTGCCATAGCATCCTTCGCTATTTTCCAGTTCCTCTGGGTCTGGAACGACCTGCTGGTGGCGCTGGCCTTCGCTGGAAACACCCCGGCGACAGCCCCGCTGACCTCCCGCCTGTCCGACATGGTCGGTTCCCGCGGGTCGGCCTGGTACCTTCTGGCACCCGGTGCCTTCATAGCCATGGTCGTCCCGGTGGCCGTCTTCCTATTCCTGCAACGCTATTTCGTCCGAGGTATGCTGGCTGGGGCGGTCAAGGGCTGAAAAACCTGTTCGGAGTCCGGCAGATTCATCTGATCCGCAAGAACAAGTGAGTAGGATACGCAACCATGAAAATTGTCCAAAGTCTGGCTGTCCTCTTCGATTTGGACGGGGTCCTGGTTCCCACGGTTCGCCTGCACAAGGCCGCCTGGAAAGAGCTGTTCGACCAGGTCCTGCCGGAGGACGTCAGCCCCTATGGGGACCAGGACTATTTTGATTATGTCGATGGCAAGCCCCGCTATGACGGGGTTTCCGCGGTCCTGGCCAGCAGGGGGGTGGACCTGCCGCAAGGGAACCCTGCTGACGGACCTACGGTCCGCAGCATCTGCGGGCTGGGCAACCGCAAGAACACCATATTCGAGCGTCTTCTGAATGAGGAGGGGATCGAGCCCTACCCCGACACTGTGGATGTCCTGCGTCACCTGATGGGGACAGGCAAGCGCCTGGCGGTGGTATCCAGCTCCCGCAATGCCAATACCGTGCTCAGTGCGGCCGGCATCAGGAACTTCTTCGACATCATCGTGGACGGGAACGTAAGGGCCAGGGAGGGGCTCAAGGGGAAGCCGGCCCCCGACACCTATGCCTTTGCTGCACACCTCTTGGGGGTTCGGCCGGAGGAGGCCGTGGTGGTCGAGGATGCCCTTTCCGGGGTGACGGCCGGCCGGGCTGGGGGATTCGGCATGGTTGTCGGTGTGGATCGGGGGGCCGGTCGGCAGGCCCTCTTGGACTCCGGTGCCGACCATGTGGTCGACCAGCTGATCGAGATGATTCAGGACGGATCCGCCCGCGCCGATCTGGCAAGGCCGGCCGACCTGGATCCGACCACCTACCCTGTGGACCCCTGGGCATTGATTGAGAACAAGGAGGGGGATTCCAACAGTGCGACCCTCTTTTCCGTGTCGAACGGGAACATCGGGGTTAGAGGGGCCGGGGACCCCAGTCGGGACCTGGGCAGCGGGACCTTCATGAGCGGTTTCCATGACACCTTCACCATCAAGCACCCTGAGACCGCTTATGGGTTCGCCCGTGTCGGCCAGGTGATCCAGGGGGTACCCGATGCCTCCGATTTCTCCCTGAGCCTGGAGGGCTACCCCCTGGGCAGCCCGGTCTCTGCCAGCCAAAAGGTCGATTTCAGACGGGGGATATCATCCTACGTCCGGCGTTACCGTACCGACGATGGGGCCGACCTGTTCGTGACGGTGGAGCGTATGGTCTGCCTCTTCGACCCCCATCTGGCCCTCTATACTCTGATTATCGAATCACCTGACAGGACAATGACGGTGGATGTGGATGCCAGGATCAACGGCAACGCACCCCGTCGACAGGTTTCTAACGATCCACGGAAGTCCAACCTGGTCGACGGCTGCGGCATACACGAGGTCCTGGAAGACGCAGACGGGGACCAGGAGGGCCCCGTCTGCCATGTCTACCGTTGCAACAACTCGCAGATGACCGCAGTCCTGGCCGTCCGCCAGTATGCCGAAAGTACAGACGGCGATCCAGGTGCGAGGTCCATGGTGACCTCCGCCCTCCCGGAGGATGTCTGGCACCTACGTGTGCCTGCAGGCGGAAGGATCTCAGTCCGTCGCTACGCCGCCTACCGGAGCCCATCTATCCTCCCGGTCGGGGTTGATTGCGGCTTGGTCGTGCGCACACGGGAGGGGTCGGATGCCAGGAGCATGGTCCTGGCTTGCCTGGAGGATCTCGACAGCGCCTGTCATAGGGGGGCAGGCGGTCTTGAGGGGGCGCAACGTTCCTGGCTGGAGGACTTCTGGCGAAGGGGGGACGTGCAGGTGGCTGCCGGGGACGGTGGCCGTATCCAGCAGGTGAGCCGGTGGGAGATTTTCCAGCTGGCCCAGGCCACGGCCCAGGTCAGGAACGGAGTGGGGGCCAAGGGATTGAGTGGTTCGGGATATGATGGTCACTACTTCTGGGACACAGAGATTTACATCCTTCCCTTTCTGACCTACACCGACCCCGCACGAGCCAGGGCCATCCTCCACTATCGGCATGAGATGCTCCCGGCTGCGCGCAGGCGCGCTGCCATCATGAATCTGGACGGGGCCCTTTTCCCCTGGAGGACCATCAACGGCGAAGAGGGGTCGGCCTACTTCCCCACCGGCACCGCCCAATACCACATCGACGCCGACATAGCCTATGCCCTCATGCAATACGTCCTAGTCAGCGGGGATGATGATTACCTGGGCCGGGAGGGGATTGACATACTGGTCGAGACCGCACGTATGTGGGCATCCCTGGGCAGCTACCAGTCGGACGGACGCTTTCATATACACAGCGTGACCGGGCCGGACGAGTACACGGCTTTGGTGGATGACAATCTCTATACCAACCAGATGGCCCGGTTCAACCTCATGGCCGTCATACAGGCCGTCCACAGGCTTGATGAGGCCGACGAGACAGGGGAGATCCTGGCCCAGGCCCGTCAACGCCTGGGATTCGGTGATGAGGACCTGAAGATCTGGAAGGGGATGGCCGAGGCTATGTTCATGCCTTACGCCAATCAGGAGGGGGTTCATGCCCAGGACGCCCAATTCATGAACAGGCCCAAGTGGGACTTCGAACACTGTCCGGCCCGCCCCCTGCTCCTCTACTACCACCCCCTGGCCATCTATGGTCACAAGGTCCTTAAGCAGACGGACGTGGTTCTGGCCCTCTTCCTGCTTAGCTCCTGGTTTACCCCCGAGCAGAAGTTGGCCGACTTCGATTATTACGACCCGCTGACCACTGGAGATTCCACTCTTTCGGCCGCCTCCCAGTCGATTCTCGCTGCCGAGGTGGGGCGTAAGGAGCTGGCCATGGACTACTTCAGGCAGTCCCTCTTCGCCGATGTGTTCAATCTTCATGACAATACCGAGGATGGCATCCACCTGGCGGCCGCTGGTGGGGTCTGGTCGACCTTGGTCTGCGGCTTCGGTGGAATGAGGGATACGGGGGGAACGGCCATAGGGATCGATCCCCGTCTGCCGGACGGGTGGACCTCTTTGGAATACACCCTTCTGATCAGGGGGACGTCGATCAGGGTGACGGTGACGCCGGAAGGTGTGGGATTGCAGCGCATGTCAGGACCGGCTATGGTCCTCAACGTCAATGGTCATCCCCGTCAGGTGTGAACGAGGGCCTCTGGATACAGCTCTCCATGGAGGTTCACCGGTCAGCGGATCCTACCGGCGGGCGGGGGGCCGACGGTGGCCCGCTCTATCAGTGTGGTGGGGAAGATGATCGTCTTCAGTGCCAGGTCGCCCTCGATGGCCTTCAGCGCGACCTCGGCCGCTGTCACCCCCTGCTTGCGTACCGGTTGGGCCACCGTAGTCAGTCCGAATGGTCGGCCCAGGTCGTGCCCGTCGATGCCGATGACCGAGATGTCTCGACCCACTGCCAGGCCGCGCTCGCGGATGGCTTGGATGGCCCCCATGGCCATCTCATCCGAGGACGCCATGATGGCAGTGATATCGGGACGCCTGTCCAGGAGGCGTTTGGTGGCCAGGTAGCCGTTGGAGGCCGTCATGATGGTCACGGCTTCGTCCAAGCTGTCGGAGCACTCGAGGTTGAAGCGCGTCAGGGTCTGCTTCCAGCCATCCCGTCTGCGCTGGGAGGGAGCGAAGGGGCAGAGGTCATTGGTTTGACCTGACAGGTGGCCTATGGTCTTGTGGCCCAGCGTAATCAAGTGACGGCAGGCCTGTGCCGCAGCTTGCCCGTCGTTGATTCCTACATGACTGTAGCCCTTCTGGCGAACGGAAACGAAGACGGCCGGCACACCCAAGGATCGCAGTTCGGCCTCCTCCTGCTTGTCGAAGAAGAGTGAGAGGACCAGGACCGCGTCCACCTTTCCCACCAGGTCCCGTGCCTTGAACCGTTGACGTTTGGGACCAAGGTAGTCGGGCAGGGAGTAGACAAGGGCGTCATAGCCCGCCTTGCGGAAGGTCTGTTCGGCGCATTCGAGGATAGTGCTGAAGAACCACCGCGACATGTCCGGCTGGATCAATCCGATGGAATGGGTCCGCCCGCTCGCCAGAGAGGAGGCGGTGGGGGAGGGGGTGTATCCCAGGGTCTTGGCGGCCTGGAGGACTAGTTCCCGGGTTCGCCCGCCCACCCCGGGCAGTCCCCGTAGGGCCCGTGAGACCGTGGCCGTTGAGACGCCGGACAAGCGGGCCACGTCTTCGATTCTTACGGTCATACCGTCATTATGCCAGCGTGAAGTCACAAGGGAATCCGCGATCCTCGAGGTGGCTGGATGCCTTTGTACTGCTGGTCAGGTGACTCTTAACTAATGCAGACACGCCCGGATTATCGGGGTTGCATCTGGGTCAGGCTCCAATAAAATAGGCAACGCTTGACGAATCCAGGGCGGACACGCGCGGCGTTGCAGAGGCGAGGAACATAGCCGGGCGTCACCATCGGTCAGTCACTCTCCCGGACGGTCACGGCAATGAGAAGAGACCAGATTAGAGAAGTTCAACAGGGAACGTGAGGGTGTCCTCCAATGTACGTCGATTCTGCGAAGAATCAGCACAGCAGCAACCTTCGATGGATTCTCCCCTACTGCAGGCCGGACGCCGGTAGAATCGCCGCCGCCCTCCTGCTCTTTGCGGCGGATAAGGTCCTGGTCATGCTTATGCCCATTTTAGCGGGCATGATCGTGGACCAGGTCATTGGCCAGGGGCATGAGGACCGGCTGCCCAAGCTTTGTTTCGCCATGATAGCCGTCACCCTTGGGCGCAGCGTCTGCCGCTATGGCTACCAGATGTTCATGGAGCGATTCGGCCAGAACACCATCTATCGGCTGGTCAGCGACGAGTATGAGAAGCTCCACGACATGGACTTCACCTACTTCAACCACACCCGCAACGGCGACATCATGAGCCGGATGACCTCGGACACCGATGCCATCCGCCATTTCGTCTCCTGGGTCTCCTACAACATCCTGGAGGCTGTCTGTCTCTTCGTCGGGTCGCTGGCCGTCATGTTCACCATCGAATGGCGACTGGCCCTGGCCTTGCTGGCCGTAACGCCATTCCTCTTCTACTTCACCTGGCAGCTTTCCAAGCACGCCCACCCGCTCTTCTACGCCATCCGCAACTCGCTGGCATCCCTCAATTCCATGGTCGAGGAGAACATCGAGGGCAACCGGGTGGTCAAGGCCTTCGTCCGCGAGCCCTATGAGACCGAGAAGTTCGATCGGCACAATGATGACTACATGGAACGCAACATGGACTCCGCCCGCAACAGCCGCACCTATATGCCCTGGCTGGACGGCTGCTCCTACATGCTCCAGCTGATCACTTTGATTCTGGGCGGTTGGCTGGTCATCCGCCAGCAGATGACCCTGGGCGCCCTGGTCTCCTTCAACAGTTTCCTGTGGATGATCGACGGCCCGGTGCGCCAGTCCGGCTGGCTGATCAACGATGTGGAGCGATTCAACGCCTCCTGCGTCAAGATCCGTCGGCTGCTGACGGCCGAGCCCAGGATCGTCGAGCGCAAGAACGCCCAGGCCGGCGTGGTCCAGGCGGCCACGGTCCGCGCCAAGGTCAACGGCGAGCAGACCGAGGACCCGGTCAGAATCCGTGGGGACATCCGCTTCGACCACGTCAGTTTCGCCTTCCCTGACGATCCGGAGACCCCCATTCTCAAGGACATCGACTTCCACGTGGCGGCCGGCACCCGGCTGGGCATATTGGGGGAGACAGGATCGGGCAAGTCCACCCTGGTCAGCCTGGTGGCCCGCTTCTACGACCCCACCGTGGGCCATGTGCTCATCGACGGGATTGACGCCAGGCAGTGGCCTCTGGACCTGCTGCGGCGGCAGGTCAACATCGTGGCACAGGACACCTTCCTCTTCTCGGACACCATCGGCGACAACATCGCCTTCGGAGCCCACCGCGACGACGAGCAGTACGTCAGGACCATGGCCTCCATGGCTGGCGCCGACTCCTTCATCAACCGGATGCCTGAGGGCTATGACACCGTGGTGGGCGAGCGCGGCGTGGGCCTGTCAGGCGGCCAGAAGCAACGGCTCAGCCTGGCGCGGGCCCTGGCCGACGACCCGGCCATCCTGATCATGGACGACACCACATCGGCTGTCGACATGGAGACCGAGGCCACTATCCAGCGGCATCTGCAGGAGATGGAGGGCACCAGGACCATGGTGACCATCGCCCACAGGATCTCCTCCATCAAGGATTCCGACCTGATCCTGGTCCTGGACCACGGCAGGATCGTAGAACGCGGGTCCCATGAGGATCTGGTCCACGCCCACGGCCGCTACTACCGGATCTACCGCAAGCAGCTGGGGCTGCAATCCGGGCAGTCGGCAGGGTTCTGACACATCAGCATGCATGGCAAGGTGAGACGATGAAGCAGCAAAAGCAACGTTCGGCGGGCACCGCGCGCAGGAACACCTTCCGGGAGGACGAGGACCTGGAGGAGCAGATCGACTTCGGTGACATCAAGCGCATAGGGGCCTATCTGAAGCCCTACCTGCGCCAGGGGGCGATCATCCTTGCGGCGGTCCTATCCATGAGCGCCATCGCCGTGGCCATTCCCTACATGACCAAGACCATGATCGACACGGTCATCCCCTCCAAGGATCCGGTCCGGCTCTTCGCCCTGGGTGCGGTCTTTCTGCTGGCCATCGTGGTCTACGAGCTCCTTCTACGGTACCGGACCGTGGCCATCACCCAGGTGGGCCAGCTCATGCTCAAGGACATGCGTCGGGACCTCTTCACACACATCCAGACCCTGCCCTTCTCCTACTTCGACTCCCGGCCTCACGGCAAGATCCTGATCAGGGTGGTCAACTACGTCAACACCCTCTCGGACACCCTGAGCTCGGGTCTGATCAATGTGATCGCGGACATCTTCACCTTCCTGCTGACCCTGGTGGTCATGTTCGTCATCGACTGGAGGCTGACCCTCTGGTCCCTGGTTCTCATGCCCCTGCTGGTGCTCTATGTGTTGGTCCTCCAGCGCTTCCAGCGGCGGGCCTACCAGCGTCTGTCCAACAAGCAGAGCAATCTGAACGCCTACATCCATGAGTCCATCGCAGGGGTCAAGACCACGCAGACCTTCGTCAGGGAGCGCGAGCAGTTCCGTACTTTCCAGGAGCAGCAGGGCCAGGTCCGCAGCTCCTGGATGCGGGCCGTGCACATCCAGTACCTTATGTGGCCAGGAGTGCAGAACATCTCCACCATCACCATCGCACTGATCTACTATCTGGGGATCACCGGCCTGGGCGGCGTGCAGGTGACCACGGGTATGCTGATCGCCTTCGTCGGCTATGCCAATAACTTCTGGAACCCCATCATCAACATCGGCAACTTCTACAACCAGCTGATCACCTGCTCGGCCTACCTGGAGCGCATCTTCGAGACCCTGGATGTCCACCCGGAGATCGAGGACCGCCCGGGGGCCATAGAGCTGCCTCCGGTCAAGGGCAGGGTGGACTTCAACGACGTGGTATTCAAGTACGAGCCCGGAGGCCGCAACATCCTCAACCTGGTGGACTTCCATGTGCCGGCAGGCAGCACGGTCGCCCTGGTGGGGCCCACGGGTGCCGGCAAGACCACCATCGTCAACCTTCTTTCGCGTTTCTACGACGTGACCGAGGGCAGCGTTTGCGTGGATGGGCATGACGTGCGCGACGTGACCCTGGCCTCCCTGCGCCGGCAGATGGGGGTCATGCTTCAGGACACCTTCATCTTCACCGGCAACGTGCGCGAGAACATCCGCTACGGACGCCTGGATGCCACCGACCAGCAGATCGAGGAGGCCGCCAAGGCCGTCCATGCCCACGAGTTCATCATGGAGCTGCCCGACGGCTACGATACCAAGGTCGAGGAGCGCGGATCCACCCTCTCCGCAGGTCAGCGGCAGCTGATCGCCTTTGCCAGGGTTCTGCTGGCCGACCCCCGCATCCTGATCCTGGACGAGGCGACCAGCAGCATCGACACCCGCACTGAGGAGGCCCTCCAGGCCGGACTGGCCCACCTGCTCAAGGGGCGGACCTCCTTCGTCATCGCCCACCGGCTGTCCACCATCGAAAATGCGGACCAGATCTTCTACATCGATCACGGGCAGATCGTGGAGCATGGCACCCACCAGGAGCTTCTGGCCAAGAGAGGTGCCTACTACCGGCTGCACGAGTCCCAGTACGCCATGATCCGCACGGCCAACGACGACCAGGCGCAATCGACACAGCCGGACGATGATGCTGGACAGGGCAGCCAGGTTCGGCAGGATTCGGTCGTCTCTGCGCAATAGCAGGCTGGCCTATGCATCGCAATTGGTTCTCGACTAGCAGGATTACATCGTTGTAAAATAAGCGACGACAAGTCAACAGCCGACAGGTTCGGCAGTCAGGGCAAAGGAGCAGACGTTGAGCAATACGGTTCACAAGGACGCCGAAGGAGCCGACCCCTACGGGTATCTGATGGTGCACTTCATTGAAGACCCCCAGGGGTACGCCGAACGCCTCTACTTTGACCTGTCCCGGGGCGACGACCCTCTGAGCTGGGATCCGCTGTACGGGGGCAGGCCGCTGCTGACCTCGCACCTGGGCACCACCGGTCTGCGGGATCCCTACATGGTGCGTGACCCGCGCAACGGACGGGTCTATGTCATGGCCACCGATCTTCGGGTGTTCGGCGGCGATCAGTCACAGGGCAGCGGCTGGGAGCACTGGTCCCATCACGGCAGCACCAAGCTGATGATCTGGTCCACTGACGACCTGATTCATTGGTCTGGCCCCTGGCCGCTGGATGTGTCCTTGCAGCAGGACGGCAGCAGGGTCCAGTTGGGCATGGCCTGGGCTCCGGAGTGCCTGTGGGTGCCCGACTATGAGGGGCCGGAGCAGGGGGCCTTCGTCCTCTACTGGTCATCCAAGCTCTTTGACCAGGATGATCCCGACCATGCCGACCCGTCGGTATATGACCGGGTGCTCTGGGGGTCGACCACCGATTTCACCCAGGAGCACTTCCGTTACGGGGGAGTCCTTATCGATACCGGTCGCAATGCCATCGACACCACCATGGTCCAGCGCCCCCTGCCTGGCGGCGGCCTGCGCACCTACCGGGCCACCAAGGACAACGGCTTTGGTCGGGGCATCTGGCTGGACAGCACCGACGATCCCCGCTGGTGGCTGCCACAGGCCCGGTGGACCACCATCCAGGAGCGCATTGGCGCCGGCTGGTGCGCTGATGGCAACCCCTCGGGCGTGGAGGGTCCGGCTCTCTATGCCGACCATGCCCGTAACCGCTGGTACCTGCTGGTAGACGTGATCCCTTCAGTGGGCTACAGGCCCATGGTCAGCGATGATCCGGACGCTGGGTTCGACTACGCCCGGGAGCAGGATTTCCACCTGCGCCCCCATACCAAGCACGGCGGGGTCCTGTCCCTGACCCGGCAGGAATACGAACGTCTGCGCCCTTTGGCGTAACAGAACTGAAACAAAAGGACCGAGAAAGGAGCAAGACATGGACAAGGCCTGGAGACCGCCTATGGGGTGGAACAGCTGGGACAGCTACGGGACCACCGTCACCGAGCAGGAGGTTCTGGACAACGCGCAGATTATGCGCGACAGGCTGCTCCCGGTGGGCTGGGACACGGTCGTTATAGACATCGCCTGGTACGACCCGACCGCCAGGGCCCATGGCTACAACGCCAAGGCGCCACTGGTCCTGGATGACTATGGTCGGCAGCTGCCCGACCCGGTCCGGTTTCCGTCGGCGGCCGACGGCCAGGGGTTCGCTCCGCTGGCCGCTCGGATCCACAATCTGGGGTTGCGCTTCGGCATCCACGTCATGCGGGGCATCCCCCGGTTGGCGGTTGAGCGGAACCTGCCCGTCCTCGGCACCTCCTACACCGCCGCCCAGGTGGCTGATACCGCCCATGTATGTGCGTGGAATCCCGACAATTACGGTCTGGACCAGTCCCATCCGGGAGCCCAGGCCTGGTATGACGCCCAGGTTGACCAGTTCGCCCGTTGGGGGGTGGATTACCTGAAGGTGGACGATATGCAGGTCCCTTTCATGGATCGTGAGATTGACGCCTACGCCCGGGCCATCCGCAAGGCTGAGCAGGCCCATGGCCATTCCATGACCCTCTCCCTGTCCCCGGGAACCCGGGTGCCGACCACCCATCTCGGCTTCCTGCGGAATCACGCCCAGCTCTGGCGGATTTCGGACGACCTCTGGGATCGTTGGCAGGACCTTTACGCCCAGTTCGCCCGTCTTGCCCGCTGGGCACCTTTGCAGAGCACGGGCCACTGGGCCGATGCGGACATGCTGCCTCTGGGGCATATCGGGCTGCGGGCCGAGCGGGGCGGGGACCGGTCAAGCCTCCTGACAGCCGACGAGCAGCGCGCCATGTTGACTCTTTGGGCCATGGGGCGCTCGCCGCTGATGGTGGGCGGCGACCTTCCCAGCAGCGATGAGGCCACCTTGTCGCTTCTGGAGAACCCGGCCCTGGAGGAGGTCACCGCCGGATCGGCCGACAATGGCGAGATCATCCGGGAGCCGGTCGAGGGCGGGGATGACCAAAGCAAGGAGATCTCAGGCGAGGAAATCGTCTGGAGGGCCCTGGCCAGCGACTGGGCCGACGGAACCCCCTCGGCCCATGCCAGCGGGGTCTATGCGGCCGTCTTCTGGACCGGGGATCGCCCGCGGCAGGTCAGGACGGCCCTGTCCTCACTGGTGGGCCTGGATAGGGCGGACGGGGCCTGGACCCCGGTCGACCTGTGGCGGGGCCGGACCTCGGAGCCCGCCCAGATCAGCCTGGAAGGACACGGTGCCGACCGTGAGCTGGTGACTCTTGTGCCTGCACACGGTGTGGTCTGGGTGGCTCTGGATCCCCACTGAGGCTGATCAGCGCTTGGAGCCCCAGATGCAGAGGTTGTTGCCCAGGGCGCTGAAGGTCATGACCATGCGGTGATCCTTGTCCCTGGGCAGCCGGGCGAAGACTCCCTGGTAGGTTACGGTCCCGTCTTCCTCCTTGAGGTCCATGGATAGCCGTCCCTGGTCGTCGACCTGCCAGTGGCCCTGGCGCGCTCCGGTCACCTGGCCGGCGGGCTCCAGGCGAATGTCCACGGCCTTGACCACGCCCCGGTATCGGGTGCTGTGAGTGTCGGTCACCTTGCGCGGTCCCTTGAAGAAGATGGTCGGATCATGCTCCACCAGCTCATAGGTGCCGGCCTCGTCCTTGGCGCTGTACGGGCCGCCGGCCTTGGTGCCCAGATACTCATAGGGGGCGGCTACCAGCCACCCGTCTGTTGTGGGCATCAACTGCCTGACACGGATTTGATGCTCCTCCTTGCGGTCGGAGAATCTGGTGTGGTAGACCACGTAGTCCCGTCCGTCCTTGTCGTGTAGAGCCGTGTTCCCGCCCTGCGAGACCTCGATGTCGCCCTTCTTGTCCCCGCTCCACTGGTAGGAGCCCATCAGGCGGATGCCTGTCTTGCTGGTCCAGTTGTCGGCCTCGCCGCTGGTGGCAATGGCCGGGTTGCCCTGCTGGTCCAGGTAGGGGCCGGTGATGGAGTCCGAGCGGAACATCCGCATTTGGTAGCCTCCGGTCTGCACCAGCTTGCCGTAGGAGAGGAAGAGGTACCAGTGGCCGTTGGTGTGCAGCAGTGCCGATCCTTCGCCTGAGTTGCCGAATCCTCCGGCGAGTTTGTGCCCGTAGTAGGCGTCGGACTGGTTGGCCTGGGTGGGATAGGTGGTGGAGTAGTCGCGCAGCCCGGTCTTGGGGTCCAGGCGGATCATCCAGATGCCCCCGAACCAGGAGCCGAAGCTCATCCACAGGCCTCCCTGCCCGTCATCCTTGACACAGGCGTCAATCGCATTGATACCCGTATCCGTGTAGGACTGATAGCGGTCCAGCTTCGGGTCCGAGCCCAGCACCTTGGGAACATCGGTGCGCATGTAATTGGCCCGGGTGAAGCCGGAGTAGACCACCGGTCCCACATAAGTCCAGTCGCCGTCCACCCGGTCGGCAGTCAGCAGGACGATGACCGAACGATGTTCGGCCCCGTTCAGGCTAAGGTACATGCACCACTTCTCCATGGTGGCGTTGTAGTAGACGTCTGGCGCCCACATGTTGCCGGTCACGTCCGGATTGGAGGACTGCTTGGGCCAGTCCTTCCAAATCTTGGCAAAGATCTTCTTGTAATCGTGGCTCAGGTTGTTGGTGAAGGGGGTCCAGTTGACCAGATCCGTGCTCCGGGCATAGGCCCGGTGCGAGCCGAAGACGTAGTAGCTCTTGCCGGAGCGAACCACGGAGGGGTCGTGGACCGAGACACGCTTGGGTTCCTGGGTGGTGGCGGTTTTTGTGCCGTTGGCTGACGGCTGCTGGTTCGAGCAGGCGCCCAGTGCCCCTGTCAGCAGCACCGCCAGACCCGCCGTCAGGGCAGTCAGGGCCTTCATGGCCCGTCCGGTGCGTTTGGGTCTTCTCATGGTTCCTCGCTTTCCGTGAAGACAGCCCGATCGACATCGATGACGACCCGCGGCGCATGACTGGCCTTGTGGCTCGGTTCGGATGAGCGAACAGCCCGGCCTCATCCATGCGGGCATCGGGCGTCGGGGACTGATCTCCATGTATAATTTCTATCGTTAGAAACGATAGTCGTCGGCGTTGAAGCCGGCAAGCCGAACGGAAGGAATCGTCATGGGTGAGGATGCTCTGGACGGTAGACGAGAATCTGGGGATGGGGTTGCACTCATGTGCTACACCCGGCATCCCACTGATCGGCAGGAGGCCAACAACGAGGATGTCGCCCTGAGCATGCACCTGGCCCTGCGTTCGCGGGCGACTGGCCATTGGGAGCCCCTGAACGGCGACTACGGCATCTTCTTCGCTGCGGCTGTGCCCACCAAGGCAGTGCCGGATAGTGCCCGCGGGGCCTGCACGGCCGGGGCCGCCCTGCCAGGCGAGGAGGCGCCGCAAGAGGGTGAGCACAACCCTGGACTGGACGCTCACCAGGCATCTCAGGCGGCCCAGGAACTTGCGGTGGTCCCAGGGCAGGATCTGATCCTTAAGAGTCTGATTGACCCCTTCCTGCTGCCGCTGAAGGACGGCACCTTCGTAATTTTGGCCACTAGAGTGGCCAGGGGCGGCCAGCCGGACGGCTCCCAGGCTGACTCCTTCCTAATGGCTCTTTCACCTGATCTGCTGACCTATCGACGGCTGCCGCAGGTCCATATCCTGGGCGCTCATGGTGTCCACCGGCCCAGGGCGCGGCTTCTGGACGATGGCCAGGGCTGCCGGCTCTACTGGGACGACGACCTCGGGCGGCTGTGCACGGCCAGGGTGGACGACCCCATGCGGATGGGCATGGTGGCCGATATGAAGATCCTGGAGGATGGCGATCCCCTGGCCCAGGGTGACCCCCTGCCCCTGGATCGGCGGCGCGCCTTGGAGGAGGACTGCGGCATGAAGGGCATTCTGGCAGGCAATGTGGTGTTTGTCAGCGTCGATTGCGAGCGTGGCCTGCTGGAACGCTTCGGCCGCATCTACAACACCGGCGTGAAGGTGGATCCGATTCACGTGTCCCGAGGTGACGGCCTGGAGTCTGTCCGACAAGCCCAGGCACGGCTCCTCTACAGCGACGGGTCCACCGCCCTGCGCGGGGTGGATTGGGACCAGAGTCAATTAGATCGCCTGGCCAATGATCTGGCCCAGGGTCGTCTTAATTCTGGAGAGACCAGGCTGATCGGCGGACGGGTCCGGCAGACGGCTTATCCGGTCCCCTTCGCCCGGCAGCGGGCCGATCCATCCATTTTCCGCTGGTCCTGGAGGGGTCAGCGCCTGTTCATGTTCATCGCCACCGAGGATGCGGATGGCAACTGCATCGACCCCTTGAACGGGCACACACACATGCCCCTGCGGGTGGCCGACACCATCGAGGGCCTGAGCGATCAGGCCGGCGGTCATGAAAATGAGGTGGATCTGCTGCGCAGGGGTGATCGCAACAGCGAAGGCCGAGTCATGACCGGCTGCTTCTGGGCCCCGGAGATTCACCTGATCGGCGGCAGACTCTCCATCCTCTTCATGCCCTGCTTCGATGGTCCGCAGACCAATCCGGATGGGACCGCCAACGATCGAGCCGGAAAGCCGGACATGTGGACGGGCTGCTGCCATATCATGCAGCTGCGCCGCGACGACCAGGGCCGGGATCTGGACCCTCGCCGACCTGAGAATTGGGACAAGCCCCGACCCATCCTGCGTGCTGAAGGCACCCCTCTCAACCCCATCCAGCGCATCAGCCTTGACATGACGGTCCTGCACGATACCGGCCGCTGGTATTACGCCTGGCAGCAGTTGGGCTCGGTCTGGATCGCCGCCTTCGACCCGGCCCGCCCCGACCGTCTGACCAGCACGCCACGCCAGATCATTGTCCCCGAGTTCGCCTGGGACAACATGATTGCCGAGGGGCCCAACGCCGTGGTCCATGACGGCCGGATCTTTTTGATCTATTCCGGCTCCCTGGTGGGCATCGACTACACCACCGGACTGGTGACTGCACCGGCCGGAGTCGGCGCCGATCTATGCGATCCCGGCGTGTGGAAGAAGCTGGACTACCCATTGCAGAAGTCCGGGAAGTACAATGGCCATTGGCAGCTGGGCACCGGCCACGGCATGTGGTCCCAGGACGAGGACGGCACCATGATCTACGTCTTCCACAATGCCGAGCATGACCAGGACCGCTACCTTGGCCGCGACAGTCAGGTACGGCGGGTACATTGGTCTGCTAAGGGGATGCCCGTATTGGATATGCAAACGGATGAGGAGCTCGACCCCACCCGCGCCACGGTAACCTTGGAGGTCAGGGTCTTATGAGTTTAGCCGCTTCCCCCGGCACAGGACGTGGTTCCACCCCGACTATGAAGGACGTGGCCCAGGCTGCAGGAGTGTCGGTCAAGACGGTCTCCAATGTAGTCAATGACTACGAATTTGTCTCCGAGGCCACCAGAGGCAAGGTCAACAAGGCCATAGAGGAGCTGGGCTACCGGGTCAACGTACCGGCCAGAAATCTGCGGCTGGGCTACACGGGAATGATCTCCCTGGCCATACCTGATTTGACCATGCCCTACTTCGCCCAGCTCTCCTCCCTGGTTATCGAAGAGGCAAAAAAACTTGGTATGCGGGTGTTGGTAGAGCCCACCCTCTACTCGCGTGAGGGTGAAATTGAGGCCCTGCACGGCTCCCAGCGATCCATGATCGACGGCCTCATCTACAGCCCGCTGGAGCTGGGCATGGACGACCTGGACCAGTTGCGGGTGGACTATCCCCTGGTGGTTGTGGGCGAGCGCATCTTCAGCGATCAATTTGATCATGTCGCGACGGAGAACGTTGAGGGTGCCAAGCACGCCACCGCTTATCTGATCAACACCGGCTGCCGTCGGGTGGCGGTCATCGGCACCCACCCCGGCGAGAAGCTGGGTTCGGCTGCCCTTCGCTTGGAGGGGTACAGACAAGGTCTGGAGGAGGCCGGCCTGGACTATGACCCCCGGCTGGTGGCCCCATCGCGCATGTGGCACCGCATCGACGGGGTCAACGCTATGAACTCTCTGTTGGACCAGGGCATCGTCCCCGACGGGGTGGTGGCCTTGAACGACATGCTGGCGGCAGGGGTTCTGCATTCCATACAAATGCACGGCATGTCGGTGCCGGACGACATCTCGGTCATCGGCTTCGACAATTCAGACGATTCCCAGTATCTGTCGCCTTCGTTGACCAGCATCTCGCCCGGGCTCAAGGCCGTGGCCAGGCTCTCGGTCCGTGTTCTCAAGGACAGGATCAACGGGGTGCAGCCGCTGAACACCAAAGAAAGCCAGCACGTCTTCCGCAAGGTGTCCTCCTCGCTTGTAGTCCGCAATTCAACCCGTGCCCTGCCCGGAAACGAAATCGCCGTCTGATTGTTGATGTTCTTTTCTTTTCAGGGTGTCCCGGGTTCCTTGATTTCTAACGTTGTAATATACTGAAGACGTTCTCGAATGATTTGAGGCGGTATCGGCGGACCATGGAGGCCGGCCGGTCGGAGCGCGGTCGCTCCGATGCCGATATGGAAAGGTGTGAACATGCGTCATCAATCGTCATCGGACGCAGGACGACGGAGCCGGGGAGGAGTTGCAGCGGCTGCCCTCGTGGGCATGATACTGGCGGGCGGCACAGTCGCTTCTCCAGCCTGGGCGGATCAGACCCAAGCGGGCGGCAGCGCCTCAACGGGGATGTCAGCCAGTCAGCCGCAGCCCCTGCTCGGTTATGATTTTTCAGCCCTTGCTCCAGGAGCCAAGGAGGCAAAAAATACTGTCTCAGGCTCATCCTTTGGCCCGGCCCGCATCATGGACGCCGATGGCCGGCCGGCCGGGGCGGTCAAGACCGACGATGCGCTCTTGTTCGATGGATCCGCCTATGTCAGGCTTCCCGATGACATACTGAGCGGACACGCCAGCGCCACGGTGTCCATCCGCGTGCGCAACGATCGGTTCAATGCCTCAGGTCCCTGGACCTACCTCTGGTCGCTAGGGGGGACCGGTCAGCAGGCCGTCGGCTCCTGGACAGCCTCCACCCACACATCCCTGTACACCTCCATCACTTCCAAGGCCAATGGCGAGGGCGAGACCTATCTGCCGGCATCCAAGAACCTGCCCGACGACCGCTTCTCCACGCTGACGGCCACCATCGACGGCAAGGACAACATGGTTCGCCTCTATATCAACGGTCTGCAGGTGGCTGAGGGCAAAGCCACGGTCAACCCTGCCGCCTTTGGCGACCACCATCACAACGTAATCGGCCAGTCCCGATATCCCGGCATAGGTGACGCACTCTTCCATGGCGCAGTGCAGTCATTCGCTGTCTATCCGCAGGCCCTGAATGCCGATCAGATCGCTGCCACCCTGCCCTCGGAAGACCTGGTCGATCTGATCGACCAGCAGGCCACATCACTGGCGGTCCCAGCCGCTGTGGAAGGTGATTTCAACCTGCCGGTCTCTACCACTGTCGCCTCAGTGAGCTGGACCTCTTCGGCTCCCGAAACAGTCAGTGTCAATGCAGCCACCGGCAGGGCCCATGTGGTCCCTGGCAAGCGAGATGTCCACGTTACGCTGACGGCCCGGTTGCAAGCGACCAAGGCCTCGAAGTCCTCCCTGGACGCTAAAGCCATCCAGCATGACTACCGTCTTATTGTCAGGGGCACCTCCAAAGACGGTCAGAACGCCTACTCGCGCGTCTCTGTGCATGATCCTTCCGTGGTCAAGGCCGGAGGGCGCTACTACATCTTCGGCTCCCACCGGGCCTGGGCCCGCAGCACCGACCTCAAGCATTGGGAGCCCTTCACCAACAATCTGAGCCGGGATTACCAGCGTATCCTGGATCCCATCTGGAAGGCATGGCCCAAGCAGGCTTCCAATCCTGATGTGACCGGCAACATGTGGGCGCCCGAGGTCTACTACAACGCCACCATGAAGAAGTGGTGCATGTACCTTAGCCTGAACGGGGGAGGGTTCCCCTTCCAGAAGTCGGTCATCGTCCTGCTGACCGCCGACGACATCGAGGGGGACTGGAGCCTGGTGGGCCCGGTGGTCTACTCCGGTTTCCAGAAGTCCAACGTGGCGGCCACCGACGTGCCCAAGGTGCTAGGCCCCAATGCCGATTTGTCACGCTACGCCAGCCTCACGGATACGGGTATCAATGCGATTGATGCTTGTGTCAAGGATGATGGGCAGGGGGGCCTGTGGATGAGTTTCGGCTCCTGGTTCGGGGGCATCTGGATGATCCGCCTGGATCCCAAGACCGGGCTGCGTGACTACTCCACCACCTATCCCACCCAGGCCAACCAGTCCGACGCCTACTACGGGCACAAACTCGCCGGAGGCTTCGGCAACTCAGGCGAAGGCACCGCCTTGGTCCATCAGGGCGACTGGTGGTATCTGATGCTTTCTTACGGCGGACTCGGGCAGACCGGAGGCTACCAGATGCGTGAATTCCGTTCCCGTTCCATCACCGGCCCCTACCTGGATCAGAATGGCAAGCCGGCAGTCTATGGGCGTGCAATGAATGATCTGGATGTCAATCGGGGTCTGCGGATCGACTCCTCCTTCGCCCAGCCTGGACAGGACCAGGTGCTGACCTCCCAGGGAGGCAACGCACTGTTGATTGACGAAGATCGCGTCTTCAACGTCTACCACACTCGCTTCGTGCGCGCTGACGGCAACCTGGAAGAGCATCAGGTCCGGGTCAAGCAGATGGTGCAGACCCCTGACGGCTGGTTGGTCATGACACCCTTCGAATACCGGGATTCGGTAGGTAGGGTCGCCTCCAGCCAAGTGGTCGGGGACTACCAGGTGGTGGTCCATGACCCGGTCCATTACTATGCGGGTTCTGGCTTGTCCAGCCCGGCCATCTATCGGTCGGTGTCAGTGAGCCTGCTGGCCGGCGGTCGGCTGGGCGGCCAGGTGCAGGGTTCCTGGACGGCGACCGGCGGCGACCTGACCATAAAGGTGGACTCGGCGGATCCGGGCACTTTGTTGCACGGCGTCTATCGGGCCAGGCTGGGCCGACAGCTTGATGAGCAAGGTCATCCGGTCGCCTTCTTCTCAGGGCTGGGCGGCGATGTCTTCACCGATGCAGGCGCCGATGTCTCCAAGGCAGCAGGTGCCGCAGCCGTCTGGGGTACGCGTCCCTTGACCGATGCCAAGGTTCATGAGGATGCCGATGGTGGTAACGGTCATGTGACTGTTCCTGCCGCGGACTTCACTCCTGCACCTGAAGGTCGGTCCGACAGGGAAGGCAAGACCGGTCGTCTGCCCTCTACTGGATCGGCCTTGTCGGCTCCCGTCGCAGCTGCGTCTGCGGCTCTTGTCTTGGGTCTGGGCGCACTGGTGTTCACTGCCATTCGCAAGGCCCGAGGCTGAACCCGAACGAATCCGCTACCGAAACCGCCCTCCGACTTTGACTTGATCGCCCAGCGGAGGGCGAGCAGTCCAATAATATTCAACGTTGTATATTGGTCGTACAGACCAGTATCTTCGTCTTCGTGATAGGAACACATGATGAGCGCATACCACAATCCTCTGGTACTCCAGCGGGCCGATCCTTGGGTCATCAGGCACAGGGACCTCTACTATTTCACTGCATCCTACCCGGCCTATGACAGGATCATTCTGCGTGCCGCCGCCAGGCTGAATGACCTGCAGGCCGCACCTGAGCGCACCATCTGGCGCAAGCACGAGTCCGGCCCCATGAGCAGGTACATCTGGGCGCCTGAACTCCACCAGATCAACGGGGCCTGGTACATCTACTTCGCGGCCGCCGAGGAGGACTTCGGTTCTGCCGATCTGCCCACCCACCGCATGTATGTGCTGGAGAATACCAGCGAAGACCCCATGGATGGCGAGTGGACCGATAAGGGGCAGATCCACACCCCGATCGATTCCTTCTCCCTGGATGCCACCACAACGGTGATCGGGGGCAGTCAGTACCTGATCTGGGCCCAGAAGGATCCGGCCATCGCGGGCAATTCCAATCTCTACATCGCCCGCATGGCCAACCCTTGGACGCTGGCCACTGATCCTGTCATGCTCTCCAAGCCCGAATACGACTGGGAATGCATTGATTTCAAGGTCAACGAGGGGCCAGCCGTCCTGCTTCACCAGGGCATGATCTACCTGACCTACTCGGCCTCGGGAACCGGGGTCCCTTACGCAGTGGGCATGTTGACCGCCCGTGAGGATGCCGATCTGCTGGACCCGGCCTCCTGGACCAAGAGCGATCATCCTGTCTTCAAAACGGCAGAGGAGAACCATCAGTATGGCCCCGGCCACAACTGCTTCACGGTCAGCGAGGACGGCAGCCAGGATCTGATTGTCTATCATGCCCGCAACTACACGCATATCGAAGGGGACCCCCTCTTCGATCCCAACCGGCATGCCAGGGTGGGACTGGTCACTTGGACCGACCACGGCCCGGACTTCGGACGGCCTCTGCCGGATGATCGGTGGACCCCGACAAGCCGTCAGATCCTGCCTCCCGACGGCAGTCATTGAGCGGCATTGCCGGGCCATGCCCGACACGCTTGTACATCGTTGGAGAAGCGAGTATTATATAATTTGCAACGTTAGAAAGATGTCGGTTTACAAAGGCGTGGGCTACGTTCACGTATCTGGGAGCGTGACCAAGCGATGCAAGCCATTGGACCAGATGGGCAGGACATGGTTGTTCCGGCCGTCATCGGTTCCTTTGTAACCGTTGCTTGATGTCGAAAGGACAGAGACAATGAAGGCAATCAGAAAGGCTGCGGTAGCCGCGATCGCGCTCGCCACGCTCAGCACCGTGGGGCTCTCGGCCTGCGGTTCTGGCAGTGGAGGCAAGGATGCCAAGGGCAAGGACGGCGTTACCAACATCGTCATGTGGCACGGATTCTCCGAGGCCGATGGCAAGACTTTGAAGAAGATCGTCGAGAACTTCAACAAGTCCCAGAAGAAGTACCACATCGACGCCCAGCTGCAGCCCTGGAGCACCATCGGCGAGACCATGGTCACCAAGGTCACCTCGGGCGATGGCCCCGACTTCGTCACCACCGGCGCCGACAATGGCCAGGGCTGGTCCATTGACGGCACCTTCCAGTGCGTGCAGGACTTCTATGACGATCCCTCCAACGAGACCAAGAACTATCTGCCCAACGTGACCAAGCAGACCGAGTTCACCATTGACGGCAAGAAGCAGCAGTGCGCGGTCCCCATGGGCTACGCGCCCACCACCGTCTGGTACAACACCGATATGTGGAAGGCCGCCGGCCTGACCGATCAGGACTATCCCAAGACCTGGGACCAGCTCCTGGATGTGGCCAAGAAGCTGACCAAGGGTGACGGTTCCCAGTACGGCATGGCCCTGTCCGACTCCGGATGGGCGGCCTTTATGAAGGGCAACGGCACTGGTCTATACGACACCAAGGGCAAGGTCACTATCAACTCCGAGCAGAACAAGGCCTTCCTGCAGAAGATGCGCGAGTTCTACAAGGGTGGTTACTCCAAGACCGGCATGGATGACACCGCTGCACGCGAGTCCTTCGAGTCCGGCCAGTCGGCCATGGTCATCGTCGGCCCCTGGGAGGATCAGGCAGCCACCGACAAGGGCATCAAGCATGATCTGTTCCCCGTGCCCAACGGAGACGGCACCTATGTCTACCCCGACGGCAGGAAGGGCTCCAACACCGGTTCCACCGGCCTGTATTGGTGGGTCACCTCGCAGGTCAAGGACGAAGCCAAGAAGAAGGGCATTTACGCCTTCTTCAAGTACTACAACAACCATGACAATCAGGTCATGTGGTCCCTGGGCTCCGCCTATCCGCCGAACAACAAGACCGTGACCACCGAAGAGCTCTCCAAGCGCCCCCTGATCGCCAAGGTCTCCGAGAATACGGACAACTCCTACATCGGCATTGCCGGCCTCAAGGGCGGCTTCGGTGATATCTCGGCCACCTTGGATTCGGTGACCCAGAACACCGCCCGTACCGACGATGACATTTCCGCCTCGCTGTCCAAAGCCTCCAACAAGATCCAGAAGTATCTGGACGAGTACAAGGCTGAGGACTGATTGACCATTTGCCCCTGAGGAACCGGTCTGGCGGCCAGTTGTAGTACCGCCGACCGGTCCCCTCATGGCTGACCGTTGCCCGGGCCCGGCGTCCGGGCGGCACTTTGGAGTACCTATGTCCACTACCACTGGGATCCCACCCGCGCAGGGCGCCGACGCGGCCATCAAGGATAACAAGAAAACCCTTTCCAGGCGCAATATCCGCATCGGGCTGAGCTTTATAGCCCCGGCCCTGATCGTCCTGTCGGTCTTCGTCTTTTACCCGACCATCAAGACCTTCTTCACCTCGCTGACTACAGACCGCATTAACCGCAAGGGCATTTTTGTCGGTCTGCACAACTACGCCGAGCTTTTCACCAATGCGGACTTCTGGACCGACTTCCGCAACACGGTCATCTATGCGGTCGCCTACGCACCACTGGTGGTCATCGTCGCCCTGGCCTTCGCCCTGTTGCTCAACCGCAAGGACATCAAGGGGGTCGGCTTCTTCCGCACCTGCCTGTTCATGCCCTACATCATTTCGCTGACTGTGGCCTCCATCGCCTGGAGCTTCATCCTCTCGCCCTCCCTGGGTCTTATACCCTACTGGGGCAAGGTGCTCTTCGGCATCCAGCACATGGATCTGCTGGGGACCAAGTCCACGGCCTTGGCTACCATCATCTTCATCACTGTTTGGAAGAACTTCGGCTATTTCATGGTCATCTTCCTGGCCGGCCTGCAGGGGATCAACCCGGACCTGTACGAGGCGGCCTCCCTGGATGGGGCCAACGCCTGGCAGCGTTTCCTGCACATCACCCTGCCCGGGCTGATGCCCACCTTCAACTACGTGGTCATCTTCGGACTGATCGGATCCTTCCAGGTCTTCGATCAGGTCTTCATTCTGACTTCCGGAGGCCCCGACCGCGCCACGGAGACCATCGTCTACCGTATCTATACCGAAGCCTTCGGCAACGGCAAGATGGGCTATGCATCGGCCCTGTCCTATGTCCTGCTGATCATGACGCTGATCATCGGCGTTATCCAGCTGGTCTGGAACAACAAGCATGAGAAGGAGGAAATCGGATGAGCCAGTCGACTCCTACCGTAATCGAGCACGATAAGCTGCTCAAGAGGGCCCATGCGCGACACATGGTGGCCAGGGTCCTGACCTACTTCCTGCTGATCCTGATGACGGTAATCATCATCTTCCCGCTGCTGATTGTGCTGATTACCTCCTTTACGCCCAACAAGCTGACCCAGACCTGGCCGCCCAAGGTGATTCCCTCCTCATTCACGCTGGACAACTACACCTCGCTCTTCCAGCGGATGCCCATCGGCAAGCAGCTGATGAACACAGTAATTTTCGCCGGAGCAGTGACGGTCTTCTCGGTCTTCTTCGACTCCCTGGCCGCCTACGGGCTTTCCAGGATCGACTTCAAGGGGCGTGGCTTCCTGCTGGGAATCCTGATCGCCACCATGATGATCCCCGGTATGGCCCTGCTGATCCCGGTCTACAAGCTGCTGGCAAGCATGGGCCTGGTCAACTCCTACTGGGGCATCATCATCCCCAGGCTGGCTGATGTGGGCGGCATCTTCCTGATGCGTCAGTTCTTCATCTCCTTGCCCAAGGATCTGGACAACGCAGCCCGCATTGACGGTGCCGGCGAGTTCCGCATCTTCTGGCAGATCATCCTGCCCAACGCCAAGTCCTCGGTGCTGGTGGTGACCATGTTCAACTTCATGGGCAACTGGAACGATCTGCTCTGGCCCTTGATTATGACCAGCCGCCCGGAGACCAGGACCATCACCGCCGGTCTGGCTATGCTGACCGGGCACGGCTCCTCGGTCACGCCCTATGGCGTGGTCATGGCGGGCGCCCTGATCTCGGCGCTGCCCCTGCTGATTATCTTCTTCTTCATTCAGAAGAGCTTCGTGCAGGGCATCGCTATGACAGGCATTAAGTGACCGACAAGGCCGACATCATCGGCACCAGGTACAGGGCCCGTTGAGGGGTGGGCCGCTGTGCCTGGTGCCCAAGGGGCCGACGGGGGATGACCACCTCCGTCGGCCCCTTGTTCATTCTGGATTTAGACTGGGCTGGTGAGCGTCGCGGATGGGGAGGTCAGGCATGGATGAGCGTCAGGGCGATCGGTATGGGCTTAGCTCCGACCAAAAGGATGCCCTGGGGGTTCTGGCATCGGCGGATCCCCACGCCGGACAGTCCAAATGGACCATCTTCAGGCAATTGCCGCCGGCCAAGCGCTGGCCCTACTTCGCCCAGCACTTCCTTCCTGGTGTTCTGGCCGCTGGTCTGGTACTGGCCCTGCTGATCGGCTTGGTCGTCACCAGACTGACCAGGCCGCCGGACCCGCTTATTTCAGTTCAGGGCTTCAACATGAGCGCCCATGAGGAGGGATTCGATCGCCTCAAACAGGGATTTATGCGCGACCAGGGAATCAAGGATGGGCGGCTGGTCGATATGGAGGCGACCTTGACGCTGAATGGTCAGGGCTACGACGATTCGGCCAAGGCCCTGACCCGGGTCACTGCGGGCCAGATCAACATGGTGATCGCCCCCGCGGGCCTCTTTCCGACTCTGTGCAAACGCGGGCTGGTGGCTAAGCCCTCGCAGGGGTTGAAGGGCGGCGACCTTCGGCGGTTGGCCAGCCAAGGCGTGCTGGTGGATTCCAAGGGCCGGCAGGTATCGAACCCGTCCCATGCCATGGGTCTGGATCTCTCACGATCATCGCGCTGGAAACAGGTGCCCGGTCTGCCCAAGCATGCCATCCTGGGACTGAGCAATATAGCCGACACCGTATCCTACGTCCGGGCCTTCGTTGACTATATGGATTTCGACTGAGTTTCCGGGTCCCTTTGAACCGTGCTTGCAGCATGGATTCCCAGGGTGGATTCTCGCTCCAGCAGATGGTAGCCCACGATCACTCTGCGAGGGGTTCGGGCTGAATCTTCCTGACCTTCCTGCTGACCAACATGATCCAGCATCATGGAGATGGCCATCCGCGCCATCTCAGTGAAATCCACTGCAACGGTGGTCAGGGTGGGAACAGAGTAGGCGCCCGGTTCAATCCCATCGAAGCCGGTGACCGCGACATCCTCAGGTACCCGCAGTCCGCATTCAGCCAAGCCGCGGATGACGCCAAGGGCTAAGGCGTCATTCATGCAACAGAGGGCATTATAGGGCATGCCTTGGCGAGCCAGGGCATGTGCCGTCCGTCGTCCGGCCGGGGTGGACCAGTCACAGCTGACCAGAGCCTGGGAGGTATCCATGCCCAGGTCCTGCATGGTGTCTAGAGCCTGCCGGTAGCGGTTCCGCCGCAAGGTCACGCTCAGGGCATGGCTGGCGCTCAGGGCTCCCTGATGGCCGCCCACCACGCCGATTCTCCGGCGCCCGCAGGCATGCAGATGGCGTATGGCGGCGGTCATCCCGTCCCTGCTGGGAGTCTCGATGGAGTCGTAGCAGGCCTGGTTCTGCACGCTCATATCGTCGAAGAGCAGGACCGGGAGCCCGTTGGCCACCTGCTGGATTTCCCGGGCGCTGTTGTGAGTGGAGCAGACGAAGAGCCCATCGCACATGGAGGAGCGTAGTTCCTGAATCTGGCGGAGTTCCTTGGCCTTGTCATACTGGCTGACCTGAATGATCAGCTTCAGGTTCCTGGCGAAGAGCCGGTTGGACAGGGAATTGGCCAGCCTGGCGTAGTAGCCGTTTTCCAAGTCCGGCACAATCAAGGTAAAGATGCCTGACCTGCCCGAGCGCAGGGCACGGGCGGATACGTTGGTGGAGTAGTGGAGCCGCTGGGCCTGTCTGATGACCTTGCGGCGTGTAAGCGGTTTGACGATGTCCATGCCGCGCAGGGCCGCCGAGGCTGTCGATGGGGATACGCCTGCGGCATCCGCCACATCCTTGAGTGTTACCACCGCTTCGCCTCCTTGCGAATGACCAGGAACCGACGGGTCAAGTCTGGTCCCATAGGTCGACCCGCATATCGAATCGTTGCAATAATTCTATGTCCATCACCTGCCGAACGCGCCCACAACAGTGATGATTTGACAAGGAGGCAGCGAGAAATGCATAATCAAATCGTTACGATTCCTATGGGATGACGACAGGTTTCACCCTCTGCAAGTATGCAAAGACGTATGCGTAGGCAAAGCAGCCGGGGTCCTGTAGACCCGATCCGCTTGCCAGGCCTTTCAAGGGCCGGGAATGGAGAAGGAGACTGATGATGACAACCAAGGCAACCATGTTGAAGGGCCTGGCCGCTCTGTCGGCACTGGCCATGGCGGGCACTCTCGCCGCCTGTGGCGGGGGGGGGGCTCCTCCACCGATGACAAGGGACGGCCCATAGTCAAGATACTGGTGGTGAAAAACTCCAACGAAACCAAGATGGCCGACATGACCTGGGCCAAGGAGCTGGCCGCCGACTGCGACTGCTCCATCCAGTGGCACGAAGTCAGCGATGACGCCTGGGGGCAGCAGAAGAATGCATCGCTGGCCGCTGGCGAGATCGACGATCTGAACATCAGGGCCTTCAATCCGGACGATGCCGTCCGCAACCCCACGGCCTTCGAGACCTTGGGAGATGACCTGGACAAGCTCCCCAATGTCAAGCGCTTCTTCAAGGAGCAGCCCACAGCCCGGAAGTTCGTCACTGTAGACGGCAAGGTTCGTGTTCTGCCATCCAGCCGCACCAAGGGGTTCCTGGCCTCGGGGCAGCATCTGATGATCAACCGCGCCTGGCTGGAGAAGCTGGGGCTCAAGGCCCCTACCACCTGGGACGAGATGCGTACGGTCATGGAGGCCTTCAAAACCCGCGATCCCAACGGCAACGGCAAGGCAGACGAGATCGCCTTCAACCCGCGGGAACTGGTCACCGGCAAGATCGGGGACTGGTGGAGCCCCTTCCTGATGATGAATTCGACCGGCATCGTCACCCATTTCAACTCCGGACCCTCGCAGCAGGGGATCTATCTGCGCGACGGCAAGGTCGGCAACTGGATGCAGACCGATCAGTTCCGTCAGGTCATCGCCTTCTACCGCGAGATGGTCGAGAAGGGATGGGCCCCCTCTGACTGGGTCACTGCCAAGGACGACAAGTACAACGCCCGCAACCAATCTGACGGGCAGACCGCCAAGGTAGGCATGGTCTTCGGTTGGGACGACTCTGCCTTCGGATCCTACGGGTCGGCCATGGCCCAGCAGTATGAGAGCATCCCCGTGCCTGCGGCCGACGGGGTCTCCGCCGACAAGGTGGTCTGGGACGGTTCACGCGAGGCCAACCGCTTCGAGGACTACCACATGGCCATGTCCGCCAATGCGACCAACAAGGATGCCGCATTGAAGGTCATCAACCTGCTTTATTCCGAAAAGTACTCCGTCCAGCAGCTCTACGGCTCCTTGACAGATAAGTACCTTGAGAAGACCGGCCCGCACGCCTACCGGGTCACCGACAAGTTCCACCAGGCCCAGGACGCGGCCAAGATTCCGGCCCTGGAAGACCGGCTGGCCGGCTGGATTCCTGATGCGGTCACCGTCGAGGGCGACCGGGGCATGGACCATGTGGCTGCCGTGGACAAGGCCTATGAGGAGCAGTATAAGCACTACGACCACGAGCGGGACATGATGCCTATTTATGTGCGTATCAGCGAGGCGGATCAGAACACCGTGGCCAACAACAACACCGCCCTGTTCAACTATGCCGTGCCCGTGGTCTCCAACTGGTTGGCCAAGGGAGGCGTCCAGGATGATGCCGCTTGGAAGGACTTCCAGAGCAATCTGAAGAAGTATCAGATCGAAAAGAACACCGCGATCTGGCAGAAGGCCTACGACAAGGCCTTCAAGGTCAAGTAAGCCGATTGGCGCGGATAGGGGTCCGGCGGTCGGCTCTGTATATCATGGCCGGTCGCCGGCTCCTCTGGCAAGGAGGTTGAAGGTGCGTGCGGACAAGGAAGCGATCGAGCGCGGTAGCAACGCGCAGGTGGTGGATAACGACAAGGTGCGGAAAACCTGGCCTCTGCATAGGCGGCTGGCCTGGCATTTCCGACGATACTGGCAGCTCTGGCTCATGGCTCTGCCGGCCCTGGGCTTCACCCTGCTCTTCGCCTATGTGCCCATGTATGGCATCCAGCTGGCCTTCAGGGACTTTGTTCCCGCCAAGGGGCTGACCGGTGGCCGATGGGTGGGGCTGCAGTACTTCAGGCAGTTCTTCCAGTCGCCCCTCTTTGCCTCCACCATGATCAACACCTTCAAGATCAGCCTGGGAACGCTGGTCCTGGGGTTCATAACCCCTATCATTCTGGCCCTGCTGATCAATCAGATCGGCTCGCAGCGGATCAAGGGATTCGCGCAGACCATCACCTACATGCCCCATTTCATCTCCACCGTGGTCATCGTCGCCATGCTCAACATCTTCCTGACGCCCAATACCGGGCTGATCGGTCGCTTCCTGGGCAAGGACAACGTCCTGGACAGCCCCGGTGCCGTGGCGCCCATCTACTGGATCAGCGAGGTCTGGCAGCACTGCGGATGGAACGCCATCATCTATCTGGCGGCCCTGAGCTCGGTGGACCTGTCCCTTTACGAGGCTGCCAAGATGGACGGGGCAGGCCGGCTGCAGCTGATCAGGTATGTGGACCTGCCCACCATCATGCCCACCTGCGTGGTCCTGCTGATCATGAACATGGGCTCGGTCCTGTCCGTGGGCTTCGAAAAGGTCTGGCTGATGCAGAACGCCATGAATCTGCCGGGTTCCGAGGTCATATCCACCTATACCTTCAAGATCGGCATCCAATCCTTCCAATTCAGCTACGGAACGGCCATAGGCCTGTTCAACACGGTCATCAACTTCATCTTCCTGGTCGCGGCCAACTGGATATCCAAGCGGGTCACCGACACCAGCATCTTCTGATTGTGCAGGATAAGGAGCGTCATCATGACTAGCGGCAACGTCGCGCAACCGGCACCCAAGGCGGACCCTGGGGCCATCCCATGGAACAAGCACACCAGACAGCAGCTGAAGCCGGGGGATATGGCCGTCGATATCGTCATCGCCCTGCTCCTGGCCGTCATTCTTCTGGCGGTCATCTACCCGCTCTGGTTCATCGTGGTCGCATCCCTGTCCGACCAGGGGGCGGTCTCCTCGGGGCGGGTCACGCTCTGGCCCGTGGGCTTCACGCTGGCCGGCTACCAGAGGGTTTTCCAGGATGCCCGCATCTGGACCGGCTATGGAAATACGGTCCTGTACGCCGTCCTGGGCACGGCTCTGAACCTGGTGGTCACCATGCCTGCGGCCTTCGCCCTGTCACGCCTGGAGTTCAAGCCCCGCAGGGTGCTGCTCTTCCTGTTCACCTTCACCATGTACTTCGCCGGCGGGCTCATCCCCAACTACCTGCTCTACAAGCAACTGGGCCTGCTCAACAGCATGTGGGTCTTCATCCTGCCTGGCGCCCTGAGCGTCTGGAACCTGATCATCGCCCGTTCGTTCTTTGAGACCTCCATACCCGAGGACCTGCATGATGCGGCGCGGATCGACGGACTGGGCTACTTCGGCTACTTCATGAAGATCGTCATTCCCCTAAGCTCGGCCATCATCGCCGTCATCGGCCTCTACTACTTCGTGGGCCACTGGAACGACTACTTCACCGGTCTGATCTACATCCGCCAGGAGGCCAAGGAGCCTCTGCAGAACGTCCTCCAGTCCATTCTGCTGGCCAACCAGACCAACCAGATGGGCAGCGGCAACGGCGGCCAGAACGTCCTGCAGCAGCAGCAGCTGGCTGACCAGATCAAGTAT
The DNA here is from genome assembly GCF_054819865.1 of Bifidobacterium sp. JNUCC 75. NCBI lineage: Bacteria > Bacillati > Actinomycetota > Actinomycetes > Bifidobacteriales > Bifidobacteriaceae > Bifidobacterium > Bifidobacterium sp. JNUCC 75. The sequence goes on from NZ_JBTHIF010000001.1 coordinate 1,423,682, forward strand.
GGCGTCATCATCGTATCCACCCTGCCCCTGCTGATCATCTACCCCTTCCTGCAAAAATACTTCAACAAGGGGGTCATGATCGGCGCGGTCAAGGGATGAGACCATGAGTCTCATACCGGGTGTGCAGCTAGTCAGGCGGGCGGATGGGTCTGTGGCCCAGTTGCACGCTCTGGGCATGCTGAAGGATGGCGGCCGCTGGCTGGCCTATGGCGAGATCAAGACCGGGGGCAGCCGGTTCGGGGGAATCTGCTGCTATGCCACCGAGGACTTCGTTCACTGGCGCGACCTGGGTTGTGCTCTGCCAGCGGGGGAGCCGGGCGGGATGACCTCTCCGGAGCGGATCGTGGAGCGCCCCCGGGTCCTGCGCTGTCCGGCCAACGGTCTCTATGTCATGTACCTGCATGTGGACGGCGAGGGGGATTACCGTTACGCCCATGTGGGCACAGCCGTCAGCGAACGGCCCGAGGGACCCTTCCAGCCTCTTTCAACTATGCGGTTTGGCATGAATGCCAGCCGTGACATCTTCGCCTTTCAGGACTGGGATGGCAGCGGGTATCTGGTCTCCGAGGACCGGGATCAGGGAACACACATCTACCGGCTCTCAAGGGACTACCTGTCTCTGGTGGAGGATCTGGTCTGTCGGCGTGGCCAGGACGGCCGCTTCGGCTATGAATCCCCCATCCTCCTGCACCGGGGCGACTGGTACTACTGGTTTGGTTCGCAGTTGACCGGCTGGGATTGCAATGACAACATGGTGTCTGTTTCGCGGGACCTGCGTGGGCCATGGAGCCCGTGGAAGCCTGTGGCGCCTCCCGGGACGCAGACCTACCAGTCGCAGTGCGACGCCATCGTGCCCCTGTCAGAGGATCCAGCCCTGCCCTGCCTGTATATCGGGGATCGGTGGCGGCCGGATCATCTGGGCGAATCCCCTTTGGTCACCCTGCCCATATTGATCGACGACGGTTGCGTTCGTCTGCTCTGGCGGGAACAATGGGATCCAGGAAAGGGGTGGCGATGAAGCGCTTCGCAGTGGGATACGAGTTCCTATGCCGAATCATCATGATGATATTCGTGGTCCATGTGGCCTTTCTGGCCCATACTCTGCTGGGACTTGTCCTAGTCGGATTCTTCCCCTCCATGGCGGCCACCTGCACCACGTACCGGACCTGGCTGCTGGATCTGAAGGACCGCTCATGGACGGTCAAGCAGACCTGGATGACCTTCCACCGGGCCTGGCGCTCAGAACTGGCCACGGCCAACAGTTTCGGATGGCCCCAGTTCCTGGTCTGGGCCCTCCTGATTTGGGAATACTGGCTGACCATGACCAATGACATGGGCGCCCTGACACCCGTGGTCTCCGGGCTGCTCCTCCTGCTCAACCTGCTCTACGGGCTCTTCGTCCTGCTCAGCTGGCCGGTGCGGTCCAACTTCGACGAGAGCCCACTCTGGGCGGCCCGGACAGCCCTGTCCATGGTGGTGGGGCGTCCCCTATGCTCGCTGATGGTCTTGGTCCTGCTTATGATCACAGGCTGGGCCTACTACACCTGGCCGGGTCTGGCCATGACCTTCGGTCTGGCCGTGCCGCTCTTTGCAGACATGGCCGCCGTTTATTCCTGGGGGCGGCTGCCGGGCATGGACGTCCATGTGCTCGAACCTGCCAAGAAGCGGGTCAGCGGGTCAGGGTCCGCTTCAAAATCCGATACTCGCTCTCGGTGATGGGCATAATGGATCCGTGGCGCTTGGTCAGTCGGCCGAAGTCCATGTCGTTGACCAAGGTCCAGTCCTGTTGCCGCCTGGATGACAAATCAGCCGAGCGGAAGGGCAGATAGCCCCGGCCCTCGAGGAATTGGTCGCAGATCAGACCGAAAGGCATGGCCCTGCCGTCGGGTCCAGCGGCATCGGCATCGTTGTAAAGGAAGAGCTCGGGGCCCTCCAGATAGCGCGAGGAGTAGCGCCCCTGGCCGAAGATGTCGGTCAGGTTGGATAGGTAGGACCAGGCCTGATCGTCGTCCGTGCGCACTAGCTCATGGGTGACCGCATAGGGGTTGCGCGTGCGCTCCAGGGTGATCTGGTCATCCTTGGAGGCCCGGTACCACCAGCCGTCGGGTGCCTTGAGCATGGTTGTGTCGATGATCCCGTTGCTGCGGTCGATCCACTTTACCGGGCGGGAGAAGGTGATCAGGTCAGTGCTGGTGGCGTAGTACATGTTGACGCCGTCACCCAGCTCGTTGGCCAGGTCGGCTGCAGCCGGGTCTTCGGAGCTGTCGGCCGCCGCCGTGGCCCAGAAGACTATCCATTGCTCCCTGTCGGCATCCCAGCAGGCCTCCGGTGCCCAGGCCATGCCGGCCTTGGGAATGGCCGAGGCCACATCCACCAGGCGGGGCCTGCCCCAGTGGGCCAGGTCAGGCGAATCCCAGATGACCAGGCCGGTGGATCCGTTCACGGTGGCCCTGCCTTCCTGCCAGCCGCCCCTGTGGTAGACGGACAGATCGGTGGCGATGATGTGGAAGAGGCCGTCCGGTCCCCGGACGACATAGGGGTCGCGCACGCCGCCCTCGCCCTCGTTCCAGGTCAGCACCGGGTCTGACTGGGCCCGCAGATCATGCCAGTGCAGGCCATCGCGGCTAAGGGCGAAGTAGAGCTGCTCGTCCGTCTCGGCCTGTTCGTGTCCGGTGAAGTGGACGAAGAGGTAGGCGCTGGTCGCCTCCGACGAGGGTTGACAATCCGTAGACATGTTCCACCTTTCCTGCTTACGGCAACGGTACCGTGGCGGCGGGGGACTGGCGGACGGACGGCGGGTGCTCCTTCGCTCTTCCGTTCCGGCCGTTCCAAGGCCGTCATAGGCGATTCTAGCTGCCGACCTTCCTTTTGACAGAGCCGGCCGTCCGGGCGGGTCGCACATTGGGCCGTATGGGTTCCTAGACTGTGGACCATGAGCAAGCATCATCGCGACCGTAGCTGGGCTCCCGACCCCGAGCCGCTGCCCGCAGGCACTGGAGTCATCGACGATCACACCCACATGGCCTCCGTGGTCCCCTTCGCCCAGGAGATGGACCGGCAGGCCAGGGAGCGCGGGCAGGATCCGGTCCCCGTCCGCACGGTCGACCAGCAGCTGGCAAGGGCTCGAGCCGTGGGCGTGGTCGGAGCCATCGACGTGGGCTGCGAACTGCCCCACCTGCAGACGGCTGTGGACCTGGCCCTGGCCCATCCTGGGGTGGTTCACGCGGCTCTGGCCATCCATCCCAATGAGGCTGTCCTGCACGGCCATCGAGGGGTGCCGGGACCGGACGGACTGCCACTGAAATATCAGCCCTGGCATGAGGTCCCCTTCGAGCAGGCGCTTGAGGAGGTCACCCGCCTGGCTCGCGCATATCCCGACCAGGTGGTGGCCATCGGGGAGACGGGCATGGACCTCTACCGGACCGGTCAGGGGGCTGAAGAGATCCAGCGGCAGGCCTTCCGGGACCACATCGCCCTAGCTAAGGAACTGGATCTGCCCATGCAGATCCACGACCGCGACGCCCACCGGCAGGTCATTGAGACCCTGCTGGAGGATGGCGCTCCCGAGCGCACGATCTTCCACTCCTATTCAGGGGATGCGCAGATGGCTCAGGTGGCCGCCGAACACGGCTGGTATCTGAGTTTCTCAGGGACGGTCTCATACAAGGGCAACGAGGGAATCCGCCAGGCCCTGTCCGTAGTCGGCATGGATCACATCATGGTGGAGACCGATGCGCCCTACCTGAGTCCCATGCCCTACCGGGGGCGTACCAACTCCCCCTACATGATTCCCTACATCCTGCGAGCCATGGCCGATGCCTTGGACTGCCCTCTGGCCCAGGTGGCCAAAGCGACGGCAGCCACCACGCGCCGTGTTTATGGCCTGTAAGGGATGTCCGACGGACGGTGCCAGGCCGGGATTAAGCTTATGGTGTGTCGCGGTCTGAATCGCCCCTGCCGAGTGTGGGGGGACAGTGCTACGGTTGTCGTCGCACGTGTGCGCAAACAGCAACATACGGCACCCGGAAGTAGATGAGTGAAGGCATTGGCCGATGGAGGGCTCTATGGCGGATGAGCGGCATGAGTTAGCGGCTCAGGATGATGGCAGGGGCGCTGACGAACCACCCCGGTTATCCGGCGAAAAAGCGGCGAAGCCGACGGCGGCCTCTCGTAAGGGTCGGCTGACGAAAGAATCGATTCTCCCTCCGGAGAGTTTCACCAAGGCTCCTAAGATTTCGGCCAAATCCCGCACCCGGGAAGAGGAGAACGAGCTCAAGCGGGTCCGGCGCGAGGCCCAGCGGGCGGCCCAGCGTCGTCGCACCCCGCCAAAGGGTCCTCTGGGCCGCTGGTGGCGGCGGGTACAGTCCTCACCTGACAGGATCAGCTTGGGCATGTGCATCGTGGCCCTGGGCGTGGTCTACGGCGACATCGGCACCTCGCCCCTGTACACCATGCAGGCCTTCGTGGCCGGGCAAGGCGGTATGGCCCGTGTGGACAGGGCGGCTGTGCTGGGCATGCTCTCCCTGGTCTTCTGGTCCATCACGCTGATTACCACGGTCAAATACGTCCTGGTGGCCATGCGCATTGATAACAAGGGCGAGGGCGGCATCTTCGCCCTGTACACCCTGGTCCGCCACTATGGCAAATGGCTGGCCATTCCTGCCATGGTCGGCGGCGCCGCCTTCCTGGCTGACTCGGTGCTGACTCCGGCGGTCTCCATATCCTCAGCAGTCGAAGGCCTCAAGACCATCCCCGTTCTGACTCCGATCTTCCGTGAGAACGGGAACCTGACCATGGTCATCACCTTCGTGATCATCCTGATCCTGTTTGCGGTCCAGTCGCGCGGAACCGAGCGGATCGGCAAGGTCTTCGGCAGCGTGGTCATGGTCTGGTTCGCCTTCCTTGCCCTGATCGGCATCTACTGCATCGGCAACGATTGGTCCATCTTCGAGGCCCTGAACCCGGTCTACGGAATTCGCTTCCTCTTCAGCCCGCAGAACCCTGTGGGTCTGACCATCATGGGCACGGTCTTCCTGTCGACCACGGGAGCCGAGGCACTCTATTCCGACATGGGTCACGTGGGCCGCGGCAACATCTACGCCACCTGGCCCTTCATCAACATCGCCCTGGTCTTCAATTACTTCGGCCAGGGGGCCTGGATCCTGCGCAACAGCGACAATAAGGCCCTACAGGGCGTAGACGGGCTCAACCCCTTCTTCCAGATGATGCCCACCACCGTGCGCTACGTGGCGGTGCTTCTGTCGGTGACGGCTGGTGTCATCGCCTCGCAGGCCCTGATAACGGGCGCCTTCACCATGGTCTCGGAGGCCACTGGCCTCAACTGGATGCCTCACCTGCAGGTGCGCTACCCGGCGCGGACCCGCGGCCAGCTCTATATCCCCACCATCAACTGGGTCCTGTGCGCGGCCACGCTGACTGTGCTGGCCATCTTCAAGGATTCCGAGCACATCTCGGCCGCCTACGGGCTGGCTCTGACGGTGACCATGATCACCACTACCGTCCTGCTGGCCGACTACATCTGGCACGACGGTAAGCGGGCGCTCTCCCTGCTCTTCGCCCTGGTCTTCCTGGCCATCCAGATCCTCTTCTTCATGGCCTCCATGGCCAAGTTCATGCACGGCGGCTGGTTCACCATGCTGCTGACCGCGGCCATCCTCTACATCATGTACACCTGGGATGTGGGCACCAAGGTGGAGCGCTCGCAACGGCGGCATATGACAGCCAAGGAGTGCCTGCCCGCCCTGGAGATGCTCCATAACGACTTCCGTGTCCCCTACTATGCAGACAACCTGGTCTATCTGACCTCGGACGCGGAGATGCGGCGGCTGGACACCGACATCTTCTTCTCCATCTTCGCCAACCGGCCCAAGCGTGCCCGGGCCTGGTGGGCGGTCTCGGTCCAGACCACGGACGCTCCCTACACCCGCAAGTATTCGGTGGAGAACTTCGGCACCAACTACCTCTTCCGCGTGCGCATGAGGCTGGGCTTCAAGGTGGACCAGAATGTGGCCACCTATCTGCACCAGATCATGCACGAGCTGATCGATAGCGGCGAACTGCCCAAGCAGCCCTCCATCTACCCCAAGGTGGACGAGGATCCGCAGATCGGCACAGTCACCTATGTGCTGGTCCACAAGGCCCTGATGCCCGAGTCCAAGATTGATTCCCGGGGTGCCTTCTCGCTGAAGGTCAAGTACGCCATTCGCAAGGTGGCTGGCTCGCCGATCAAGTGGTTCGGTCTGGCTCCCTACAACCCCATCGTGGAGGTGCAGCCCCTGTTCGTCTCCACCCGGGCGGTTCCCAAGCTGACGCGAGTGGTTCTGCCTTCCCGCAAGATGAAGGGCGGCAAGCACCACAAGGACTGAGTGAGTGGAATCTCACCCTGTGGATCCTGGCCCAAATCGGGTCCGGGCCATAGAATTGACGGCATGGAACCTGGTGCCCGGCCTTTCCGGGCTACCGTCGAAAGGTGATGTGATGACACAAGCTCAAGCCAATATCGGAGTCGTGGGTCTGGCCGCCATGGGTGCCAGTCTGTCCAGGAACCTGGCACGGCACGGCAATACCGTAGCGGTCTATAACCGCCACTATTCGCGCACTGAGACCCTGATTCACGATCATGGCCAGGAGGGCCAGTTTGTCCCGGCAAAGACGCTGCAGGAGTTCGTGGCCTCGCTGACTAAACCCCGCACGGCCATCATCATGGTCAAGGCCGGGGATCCCACCGACCAGATGATCAATGACCTGGCCGACCTGATGGAGCCGGGAGACATCATCGTCGACGCCGGCAATGCCTACTTCAAGGACACCATCCGCCGGGAGAAGGCCATCCGGGCCCGTGGGCTGCACTTCGTAGGCTGCGGCGTCTCCGGCGGCGAGCAGGGCGCCCTCTTGGGGCCCTCCATGATGCCTGGTGGGACCGATGAGTCCTGGAAGACCCTGGGGCCCATCCTGGAGTCCATTGCCGCCAAGGTCGATGGCGAACCCTGCGTCACTCACATCGGCACCGATGGGGCGGGCCACTTCGTCAAGATGGTCCACAACGGCATCGAATACTCGGACATGCAGGTGATCGCCGAGTCCTATGACCTGATGCGCAGGGGTCTGGGCATGGAACCCGAGGCCATCGCCCAGGTCTTCGAAGAGTGGAACCAGGGAGATCTGAACTCCTACCTGGTGCAGATTACAGCCGAGGTGCTCCATCACACCGACGCCACCACCGGCAAGCCTTTCATCGACATCGTCACCGACCAGGCCGGCATGAAGGGCACCGGCACCTGGACCGTGCAGACCGCGCTGGACCTTGCCGTGCCCGTGACCGGCATCGGCGAGGCCGTCTTCGCCCGGGGACTTTCTTCCTCGCCCGAGCTGCGCAGCCAGGCGGCCCAGGAGGGCCTGAAGGGTCCGCAGCCCAAGGCCGTCATGGCTGATCTGGCCGCCGACCCCGAGGCCCGAAAGTCCTTCATTGAGGACATTCGCCAGGCCCTCTATGCTTCCAAGATTGTGGCTTACGCCCAGGGATTCAACGAGATGCAGGAGGGAGCTCGAGTCTATGGCTGGAAGCTGGATATGGGTGCCATCGCCCGCATCTGGCGTGGCGGCTGCATCATTCGAGCCAAGTTCCTGAACAGGATTTCCGATGCTTACGCCTCTGGCCGTGAGCCGGGCTCCCTGCTCTTCGATCCATTCTTCAAGCAGGCTGTCGAGCAGGCCCAGGACTCCTGGCGGCGTGTTGTGGCCCGTGCCACCCAGGCCGGCATCCCCATCCCCGTCTTCGCCAGCTCTCTGTCCTACTACGACGGGCTGCGTTCCGATAGGCTCCCCGCCGCCCTGATCCAGGGCCAGCGTGACCTCTTCGGTGCTCATACCTATGGGCGCGTAGATCAGCCAGGCGTCTTCCACACCCTCTGGGCCGAGGACAAGTCCGAAATCAAGCAGGACTGAGCTTCGCCGGGATCGCAAGGGTCCGCGCAGCCGCTAAGACGGCAGCGCGGACCCTTTTGTCAATCTGTTATCGGATCTTGGCTGTGGATTCCCGGACCACCAGCCGGCAGGCGGCAGTCGTCCGGGTGGCAGGACGATTATCGTCGTCGCCCTGCAGGCGGGCCAGGAGGGCATCAACCGCCTTGCGGGCCAGGTCCTCCTTGTCGGTGCTGATGGTGGTCAGCGAAGGTATATAGGACTCTCCCTCCTGGATGCCGTCGAATCCCATGACGGCCAGGTCCCGGGGGACCTCCACGCCGCATTCGTGCAGTCCTCGGATCAGGCCCAGGGCCAGGGAGTCGGTCATGCAGAAGATGCCGTCAAAGGGCAGGTCGGACCTGTCTGCCAGATGATGACCCAAGTCGCGGGCCAATTCCCCGTCCCAGCGGTCCAGGGTCAGGAAGTCTTTGGAGCGGGCCTTGATTCCGGCGTCTTTCAGAGCCTTCAAGCAGCCGGCCACCCTGCGGCCGCGGACCGAGTACCGTTGGACCGGATCGGTGCTGGCCGTCATGTCGGCGCCCACCACACCTATTCTTTGGCATCCGCAGTCCAGTAGGTGCCGCACGGCCATGGCGGCTCCCTCGAATCCGGCCGTCATGACTGAATCAAAGACCGGCTCGGCTGAGGGGTCGTCCAGCAGGACCAGAGGCTTGCCATCGGCCAGCTCCTGCATCTCCTCATTGGTGATGCTGCCCGGGCTGAAGATTGTGCCGTCGCAGAGCTGGCTGGTCACATGCCGCAGGATGGAGACCTCATCCTGTTTGGAGTTGGATGTCTGCTGGATGATGGCCTGCATGCCATGGGCGTTGATCTGCCGGGAGATGGCTGCGCTCATCTGCGCTGGGTAGGGCTTGTCCAGCTCGAAGATGGCCACGCCGATGATGCCGCTCTTGCCTGAGCGCAGGCTTCTGGCCGACAGATTGGCTGAGTAGCGGAGCTTGTGGGCTGCAAGCAGGACCCTGCGCCTGGTGTCATCCGCTATGCGTGTATCGCCTCGAAGGGCATAGGAAGCAGTGGCCCGAGAGACCTGCGCCTCCTTGGCCACGTCGCTCATCGTCACCATTTCGCACCTTTCCCGGGGTTCAGCCATTATCTTAGGCACGTGGGTGGCCTTGTCGTCATGTGATTGACACGATTCAACCAACGTGCTATACCATATCTTGATAGCAGTTGAATCGTGTCAATTCCCGGGTCTCGACGTTGAACAGCCCGGAAGGATGTTCAGAGGATTGATTGCAAGGAGGAGTCATGAAGCTGAAGCGAGCATGGAAGGGCATAGCTGCGGCGCTGGGGGTCGGTATGTTGGTGTCGGCCATGGGAGCCTGTGGAGCCGGTGGCGGTGCTGATGGGTCCAAGACCACGCTGACCTTCCTGTCATGGAGCAACGAACAGACGATGAGGCCATACATCGACCAATTCGAGCAGGAGAACCCAGAAATCAAGGTGGACTTCAGCTACTCGCCGCCGACCACCGAGTACGTCCAGACCCTGCAGACCCGCCTGGTCGGCAACCAGGCCCCGGATGTGTTCATCATGACCTCCGAGAACAAGGCTGACCTGATCAAGAACGGCTACGCGCGGGATCTGACCAACGAGCCCTTCATGCGCAACATCTCCCAGGCCAATAAGGACTTCGTAAGCCACCAGGGTAAGGTCTATGGCATGTCCGTGTCCTCCTGGGCCGCCGGTATCGTCTACAACAAGGACCTGCTGGCCAAGGCGGGTGCCAAGGAGGTTCCGGAGACCTGGGACGGGTTCCTACAGCTGTGCAAGAAGCTCAAGGCCGCCGGGGTCACGCCTTTCCTCGAAGCCATTGGTGAAGGTCCCAGTCAGATTCCTGACGCTTTCATGGGTTCGCAGCTGGCCAGAGACAAGGTGGACGTGAACAGCCTGATTGACCGCCGTCCACAACGACCAGGCAGTGACCAGCGCGAGGTAGTTGCGGCCTGGATGAAGCTCTATGACCAGGGTCTGGCCACACGTGACACGGTCGGCATCAGCGGTGACGACAGGAAGACCCAATTCATCAACGGCCAGGTAGCCATGATCTGTACCGGCCCCTGGGACCTGCCATCCATCGCCCAGGCTGGGTTCAAGTATGGCATGGCCCCCATGCCGCTCATGGAGAAGGGCATGGTCAACTACGCCCAGGGATCGCCATCGCCCGCCTATGCTATCTATTCCCATCTCAAGGGCAACAAGCTCAAGGCGGCCAGAAAGTTCCTGACCTTCATGGACGGCCGCTGGGCCCTGCAGCGTTCGGCCGACAACGGGGATGCCATCACCGTCCAGGGGTTCAAAGCCAAGGTCAAACCCGAATACGAGCAGGTCTACCGGGCCAACGTGCGGACGGGTCGCTACTTCTTGGTTGCGAATTTCTACGCCAAGCCGGATGTGCTGACCACGGTTCGTCAGTCCGAAACCCAGCAGCTGGTGCAGGGGTCCATCAATGTAGATCAGTGGGCCAAGGCCATCGACGACAAGATGGCCTCGGTCAAGTAGGAAGGGTGGAACATGGCTTCCCAATCCTCGGCAGAGCGTGCCAACGCCCATCGACGGCGCATGGTCGGTCTGCGGCAGGATCTGACATCTTTCTGGTTCCTCCTGCCCATACTGGCCGTCTTCGTCATCCTCTTCGCGGTGCCGCTGGTGCAGACCATCATCTACTCGGTGACAGACTTCAACGGCTACAGCCTGAACATGCATTATGTGGGCTGGAAGAACTACCACAGTGTGTTCACCGATTCCTCGACCATGCAAGGCCTGATGTTCACCATTCTGTATGCCGTGGCTCAGACGGTCCTGGTGACCATCTTCGCCATCCCTCTGGCCGTCACCCTGAACCGGAAGTTCTGGGGCCGCAACTTCGCCCGCTCCCTGTTCTTCTTCTTCAGCGTGCCTTCGCTGGCCATCTTGGGCATGGTCTGGAAGTACATCTTCTCACCCATGAAGTCAGGCGTCTTCAACACCATCCTGGGTGTCTTCGGCCTGGGACCAGTGCCCTGGCTGTCCAACTCGACCCTGGCCCGGTGCTGCGTCATCTTCATCGCCGTCTGGGCGCAGATCGGCTGGCATGCCACCCTCTACTTGGCCTTTTTGCAGTCCATTCCCGGAGACCTTTATGAGCAGGCCACAGTGGACGGGGCCAGCAGCCGCCAGCAATTCGTCCACATCACCCTGCCCCAGCTGATCCCAGGCATCGTCACCTCCAGCTTCCTGCTCATGTCGGGCGGCCTCAAGGTCTACGACCTGCCCTACACCATGACCAAGGGCGGCCCCGGGTACTCCACCTATACGGTGACCCAGTCCATCATTCAGCAGGGCATCGGCCAGTCCCAGTATGGGCTGGGTTCGGCCCTGGCGGTCCTGTTCACCGTGGCCACGGCACTCGTGGTCTTCGCTCAGATGGGCGCCGCCAGCCTGATTTCCAGGAGGTTCCAATGAGCAGCAGCAAGAGCTCGACCCTGACCCTGAGTCAGCGGGAACGGCGGCGTTCGGTGGTCAGAAGCGTGGTGGTGCTGATCATTGCCCTGATCTGCGCTGTGCCCCTCTGGTACATCCTGATCAACACCTTCAAGACCATCCCTGACATGGCCACCAATCCGCTGGGCCTGCCAAAGCAGTGGACGCTGCGCAACTACACGCGGGCCTTCGCCACGGTGCCCATCGTCCGCAGCCTAATCAACACCCTGATCGTCACCTTCTTCGGTGTCCTCTTCCAGGTGCTTATCGGAGCTCTGGCTGCCTACGGGATGATTTTGCGCAAGTCGATATTCACTTCGGTCATCGGAGTGATCCTCATGATCGCCTTCGTCATTCCCACCCAGTCCACACTGATTCCCCTCTATCGGATGGAGTCCAGCGTGGGGCTGGTCAACACGCTCTTGGGCCTGATTGTCATGTACCTGGGCGGGGCGGTCTTCTGCTACTTCCTGATCGTGGGCTACATGCAGTCCCTGCCCTTTGATGTCATTGAGGCCGCCAGGATCGACGGGGCCGGACCCTTGAGGATCTTCTGGAGCATCGTCCTGCCGCTGATCAGACCCATACTGACTACGGTGGTGGTCTTCCAGACCATGTCGACCTGGAATGACTTCATGACGGCCAACGTCTTCATCAGCAGTTCCAACCTGCGCACCATCGTTCTGCAGGTTTACAACGCAGTCGGCCAGTTCACGACTGATTGGCCCAGCTTCATGACCATTACGGTCCTGGCCCTGATCCCGGTCTTCATCTTCTTCATCTTCTGTCAGAAGTGGATCGTCTCCGGACTGGTTGCCGGAGCGGTCAAGGGGTAAGGCGACCAGTCAGGAGGTCGTGGTCAATGGCGGCGGTCGGAGGTTCCGGCCGCCGCACTCATGAAGGATCGGAGTCACAGTTCATGGAGGAATTCGCAAGCGCACATCAAGGGTCGAAGGGGACAGGATTGGCAAGCAACCCCCTGCATCGCTACTGCGCGGACCCGGATCTGGTCATGATCGGGGACCGCTGGTACCTCTATTGCACCGAGGACGGGCTGCCTGATTGGTCCTCGCACGCTTTCTACGTCTATGAATCCAGGGACCTGTGCCACTGGACCCGCAGAAAAATCCTGGATCTGGAACAGATCCCCTGGTGGCATGGGGGACAGGGTGCCTGGGCGCCCTGCCTGCTGGTGCGCCGGGGACGCTGCATCCTGTATTTTGTGGCCGATGGACAGATCGGCCAAGCTGTCGCTCCCGGCCCGACCGGTCCCTTCCGAGCGGCCAGGGAGCCATTCATCGCCCGGGGGGACTACGACTGCCTGCCCATCGATCCCTCGATCTTCGTGGATGACGGCGATGTGCCCTATCTGCTGTGGGGCAATGGCCGTGCCTACATGGCGCGGCTGAGCCCTGATGGCCTGCGTCTGGAGAATGACTCAGTACGCTCCGCTGTGCCTGACAACTTCCGCGAAGCCATCACTGTCTGTCGGCGGGGAGACATCTACTATGCCTCCTGGTCGGAAAATGACACCAGGGATCCGAACTATCAGATCCGCTGGTCCAGCGCGCCATCGCTGGACGGCCCTTGGACCGCGCCCCAGGTCCTGATCAAGGCTGACCATGCCAAGGGGATTCTGGCCACGGGGCATCACTGCATTACCTGTGTGCCGGGCCGGGACGACTGGATCGTCGCCTATCACAGGTTCGCCAGGGACGGCCAGGGCGACGGCTGTCATCGCGAAATCGTCTTTGCCCCCTTGGATTTCGCTGATGACGGCGCCATGGTCCAGGTCCGCCCGCAGGTGGGATCCTACTGGTACCCGGCCCAGGACCTGGTTACTCCCTGACGATGGGGTGGCCACCGAAGGCGCTGCGCAGTGCGGAGACCACCTTCATGGTCATGGGGTCCTCGATCTTGGAGGACTGGCGGGCGTAGAGTGCCGAGGTGATGGCTGGTGTGGGCACCCCCAGCTCCAGGGCGTCCGCAATCATCCACTTGGTCTCGCCGGTCTCATCGGCCTTGCCGGCGATTCCACTCAGGTGCGGGTCTTCCTTCAGGGCTTGGGCCAGCAAATCCAGCAGCCAGGACTGGATGACCGAGCCCTTTCGCCAGGACTCCACCACTTCGCTTGGTTCCTTGATCAGGTTGGAGGCCTCCAGGACTGCGTACCCTTCGGCCAGGGCCTGCATCATCCCGTATTCGATGCCGTTATGGACCATCTTGGCATAGTGGCCAGCGCCGGTTCCTCCCGCGTGGACCAGACCGTAGTCGCCCTCAGGTTTCAAGGTGTCCAGGATGGGCTGGATCCGGGCCACGTCTTGATCCGATCCTCCGACCATCAAGGCGTAGCCCTTCTCCTTGCCCCAGATGCCGTTGGAGGTGCCCACATCCACCAGGCCTATGCCCTTGGCGGCCAGGGCTTGGGCGTGCTCCTGGTCCTGGGTGAAGCGGGTGTTGCCCCCATCCACGACCAGGTCGCCGCGCTCCATCAGCTCGCCAAGCTGATCGAGAGTGGACTCAATGGGCTTGCCGGCCGGGACCATGACCCAAATCACTCGTGGGGCCTCCAGCGCCTGAACCAGGGCTTGCAGGCTGTCCACATCCCTGCCCGAGTCCGGCGCGATGTCGTAGCCGACCACCTGGTGGCCACCGGTACGCAGACGGTCCGCCATGTTCTTGCCCATGCGTCCCAGGCCAATCATGCCGATCTTCATAGTGTCAGTTCCTCTCCCTTGACTGCAACAGTGTGAAGTTGACCGCGATGGTTGGTGGTCGGCCGCGGTCGGGCCGCTTTGCCGGTGCTACTGGCGGGCTGCCTGCCGGGCGCGCTCGGCCTGAACCTGGGCGGTGTGCGCTTTGACATCACACTGCAGACCCAGGGTGTCGATGACCTCTTCGGCCTCGATCTCGGGAGACATGCGCAGACCCACGTCGATGGTCAGGTGAACCTCGTCCGGTCCCAGGGGTTCCAAGTCATCGAACTGGGAGCGGAGCATCTGCGGCTTCATGAAATGCCCCTTCCGCTTGGAGAGCCGTTCCATGATGGAGTCGTAGTCCCCGCTCAGGTGGATGAAGACCACCCCAGGCATTCGCAACCGGTCACGATAGATCCGCTTCAGGGCGGAGCAGGTGACGGTTCCGGGCACTCCTCGCCGCATGTGGTCCTCGATCCAATCATGGATGCTGTCCAGCCAGGGCCAACGGTCCTGGTCGTTCAGGGGGATGCCGCGGGCCATCTTGTCGATGTTGGCCTGGGGGTGGAAGTCGTCGGCCTCGGCCATGTCCCAGCCCAGTTTGCTGCCCAGGTGCTCGTTCATGGTGGTCTTGCCGCAGCCGGCGACCCCCATGATGACCAGAACGGGTGTGCGGCCTTGGAAGTAGTCCGGGGGAACCGTGTTGTCCACTGCCGAGGGGACTTGGGGCTCCGGGTGATCTTCTGCGCTCAGCGCGTTGGAATTCTTCAACGATGTGTCGACCATATGCAACCTTTCTGAAAAGTAATCTGACAATGACGCTCAGGCGGTAATGGGCACAAAGATGCTGGCGATCATGACCAGGACCAGAACCACTACCGACAGCAGGCATTCCAGAACCGACCAGGTCTTCAGGGTCTCGCCAACGCTCAGGCCGAAGTACTCCTTGATCAGCCAGAAGCCTGCGTCGTTGAGGTGGGAGAGGAAGATGGAGCCGGCGCCGATGGCGATGACCAGAAGTGTAGTGGCCGTGGAGCCCGCATGCATCATGGTCATGGCGTTGCTGAGAATGCCGGCCGTGGTCAGGATGGAGACGGTGGCCGAACCTGTGGCGATGCGTACGAAGACGGCGATGACCCAGCCCAGCAGGAAGATGGAGATGTTGGAGTTCTCCACAAAGGTGCCGATGATCTTGCCGATGCCGGTGGAGACCAGGACGCCCTTGAAGCCACCGCCTGCGCCCACAATCAGCAGGATGCCCGCTACAGCGGGAAGCGACGCTCCCAGGGAGTCATTGACGGTCTTCCAGGAGATGCCCGAGGCGGCCTTGAGGACCAGCATGGAAACAATCAGTGCTATGGCCAGGGCCATGACCGGGTTGCCGATGAAGTTGATGGTCTGTGCCAGGCCGTCCGTGCGATCCTTGAACCCGGGAATGGCTATCTCGAAGATGGAGGTCAGCAGCATGAGGACTGCCGGCAGCAGGATGCAGCAGACCGAGAGGGCGAAGGATGGAAGCCGGGTCTCCTCCTTGCCGGCCTGCTCGCTCTTGGCCACAAAATCGGCCGGGGCTTCGATGGGCACCCAGCGGGAGGCCAGACGGGAAAAGGCCGGGCCCACGACGACCAGGGTAATCAGGGCGAAGGGGATGCCGAACATCATGGTCAGGCCCACGTTTCCGGTCTGCTTGAACTGGCTCAGGGCTGCCAGGGGGCCGGGGTGAGGAGGCACACAGGCGTGCATGATGGACAGGCCTGCCAGGGTGGGGATGGCCACACGCATCAGGGGAAGCTTGGTGCGGCGGGCCACCAGAATGATGACCGGGACCAGAATGACCAGGCCGACTTCGAAGAACATGGGCAGGCCGATCAGGGCGCCGATCAGGGCCATGATCCAGGGGATGGTGGCGGGCTTGGACTTGGCGACCAGGGTGTTGACCACCTGGTCAGTGGCTCCGGTGTCCATGAGGACCTTGCCGATCATGGCTCCCAGGCCGATCAGAATGCCTACGGAGCCCATGGTGGAGCCGAACTCGCCGGTAAAGCTGGTCAGGGTGGCCACGGGTCCGTAGCCAGAACCGATGCCGACCACCAGGGCGGCACCCAGCAGTGAGACAAAGGGATGAAGTTTGACGACAGTGACTAGGAAGATGAGCACCGCCAGGCTGAGCACCAGGCTGATGCCCAATTGGGTGGTGTTCAGGGAAACGGCCTGACTCGCCGCCAGGGTTAGGTACCCGTCGGCTGTCGGCTGCGACGCTAAAAGCATGGCTGCCTCTTCTCTGAGGATACGAACCGTTCGGCCTGAGCAGCTTCCCGGCTCTTATTTTTGCATTACGTAATATCGACAGTGTGATATTACGTATGCCTTAACAGACAGTATTTTACACGAATCTGGGACGGATTGGAAGACGGCATGCTAAGGGGCAGGATCGAGTCTCAAAATTATTTACATACCACTCTGGTCCAATTGGGAATGGGCCAGGTTGCTAGAGTGGAATTCGTGAAAAACGCAAGGAAACCTGATGACGAAACGGCTGCAGAAGGCACCCTGCATGATCGGCTGCTGGATCAGTGGGGGGCGGCCATTGTAGATGGCACCATCGCTCCGGGAGACCGGCTACCCGCCCCTGACCTGGATAGCCAGAGGCCTTCGCGCACGGTCACCCGCGAGGTCACCAGGGTTCTTGAGGCCATGGGTCTGGTCACTGTCAAACGCAAGGTCGGTGCCACAGTCAATCCTCGTCAACTCTGGAATATCTATGATCCACAGGTGATCGAGTGGAGACTGCGCGGACCTGACCGGGGACGGACCTTGCATGAGCTGTCTGAGCTCAGGGCATGCGTGGAGCCCATGGCTGCCCAGCTGGCGGCCGGCAACGCTGATCAGGATCAATGGGCGAAGCTGACGCGGGCCGCCATTGATATGGTGGCCAACGCTGACCGGGCCGACGGGCCGGACTATCTTCGGGCTGACGAAACGTTTCATCGAACCCTGCTTGAGGCATCGGGCAACGCTATGTTCGCGGCCTTGGGCGATGTGATTGCATCAGTGCTGTCTGGGCGGACCCGGCATGAGCTTATGCCCAGGAAGGCCGATGAGAAAGCGTTGCGGTTGCATGGCGACGTGGCTGCGCTGATACGTCGGGGCGATGCAGGGGGGGCCCGCCACGCCATGGATTGGATCGTTGACGAATCCGATCGGGCTGTCGAACAAATGACAAGAAAGGACTCCGAAGACTCCGCTCCTGCTGCGGATAAGGGATCTTCGGAGTCCTGAGATCTGTAGAGGCTCTTGGTGCAGAAGGCTCAGTTCAGTTTCGAGGCGGCATCAGCGTCCAGGAGCCAGAGGGTCTCTCGGGTGCCCCTGGCATAAGAGGAGGGGACATGGGGATTGTCTGTGGTTCCCAGGGCAGCAGCCACGGCCGAGGCCTTTTCGGCAGTTGAGGTGAAGAGCCATACCTTGGGGGTTCTGCGGATGAATGGCGTGGTCATGGTGACCCTGAGCGGGGGCAGCTTGGGGGAGTTGCTGATGCCCGTCACCAGCAGATCGTCGCCCTGCAGCCTGACCTCGGGGCGGTCGGGGAAGAGGGAGGCATAGTGGCCGTCGGGGCCTACACCGAAGACGGCCAGATCCATCCGGCCCTCAGGGCCCAGTTGGTCGATAATCTCCTGCTGATACGTGGCTGCCGCCTGGGTCAGAGCCCGTTCGTTCTCCTCTTGGTCGGCGGCCTCAACCTGAGCTGGGCTGCGAGTATCCACGGGCATGGAATGTACGTTGGCCTGCGGCAGCAGCCCCTGGTCGATCAGCGAGCCATACCAGGCCCGCAGTGCCTGTTCGTCGTTGCGGTCCGGGTCTTCCAGGCCCACGAACCGCTCATCGCTCCACCAGAGGTGGACCCGGCTCCAGTCCACGCTCTGGCTCAGGGGATCAGCACCCATCAGGGCATAGACATCCGCCGCATCTCGCCCGCCGGTCAGCGCCAGGTCGGCCCGGTCCTGACGGGCCAGAAGGTCTCCCAGCTCCAGCAGGATGCGGGCTGCTGTAGCTTGGTTGAGCAGCTCGGTTGTGGCATAGGTAACGATACGACGCTCGGTCATCTGATCCTCCTCGCATGCAGGTGATGCTTGCCTCAGCCTACACCCCTGTGTTTGCATATGAATTCAGTCGCTGCCGGGGCCTACTGGTGGTCGACCATTCCCCAGCCGGCGTGGATGACCTCCTGATAGACCTCGTCAGGATCCAAACGACCCAGTTCCTCGCTCATGCAGTCCACAGCGGTGCGCAGGGGCATGGAAATGGTCTGTGAAGCTTGTCCAGGTTGGTTGATTCGGGCCTGGTCGTCATTGTGGCGCTCCATGCTCATGATTCCGTCCGGGCGTTCGAAGTAGACGCCGGTGACGGCCTGGGCCTTCGGATCGCGCTCGACGGTGACCGGCACCTTAAGTTTCAGTGCCAACCAGGAGGCCAAGAGCTCCAATGGCAGGTAGTGGGCCTGGCCGGTCACCCTGACCGAACGGATGGGCAGGTGGGGCGGCTGCTGCACCATTGAGGTCAGCTGTGCCCGCCAGATGGTGATCCTGGTCCAGGACAGGTCCACGTCCTGAGCGCGCGAATGGGCCAGCAGCCCAGCGAAGGCAGCCTGACGATCGTCGGCCTCCATGGCATCAGTGATTCTACTTGCGGCCATGGTTCCGATGGAATCCTGCGAGGGATCCAGTGGCGGATTGGTAGGCCACCAAACCACCAGAGGGGCATCAGGCACCAGGAGGGGGATGACCAGAGCATCTGAATGGTTCAGCAGAGCCCCCACTGGTCGCAGGACCACTACCTCGCCGGCACCGGCATCCGAGCCGAAGCGGATCTCGGCATCCAGTGTGCGGTCGCCGTCATGGTCGGTGTTCTTGTAGGAGACGCAGTCTTCAGAGGACTGTGCTGCAGCGAACCTCTGATCCGCTTCCTGCTCGGCCTGATGGTCTTCGGCGTCGGTCACCATGGCGATAACCCGGCAGGGGTGTTCGCGGCTTGCGGCGTTTACGGTTTCCAGGGCCGTCTCCAGATGGGCCTGCTCGGTGACGATGACCAGGGTCAGCACCCGTCCCTGGGCCGCCTCTCCCCGCTCCACGTGGAGCTCGTCAATCTCCCGGGCGATGGCGGAGGTGGTGGTGTTGTTCAGTCTGACGATCATGGCATCCTCCAGTGGTATCCGTCGCGGGCCAGCATCAGATCTGCCTCCCGCGGACCCCAGGTGCCGGCGCGGTAGGGCTGGGGTTGGCCCTGTCCGGCCCAGAACTCCTCGATGGGGTCCAGAATCTTCCAGGACAGATTGACCTCCTCGGTGGTGGGGAAGAGGGGCGGGTCTCCCAGGAGCACGTCCAGGATCAGCCGCTCATAGGCCTCCGGGGAGGCCTCGGTGAAGGAACGTCCGTAGGAGAAGTCCATGTTGACGTCACGCACCTCCATGGCCGAGCCAGGGGTCTTGGCTCCGAAACGCAGGGTCACGCCCTCATCAGGCTGTACGCGGATGACCACGGCGTTGGCGCCCAGTTCCCGGGTAGCTGTGGCCTCGAAGGGCAGGTGGGGGGCACGCTTGAAGACGATGGCGATCTCGCTGACCCGCTTGCCCAGGCGCTTGCCTGTCCGCAGGTAGAAGGGGACGCCGGCCCAACGGCGGGTGTCCACATCCAGCCTGATGGCCGCGTAGGTTTCGGTGGTGGAGGAGGGATCGATCCCGTCCTCGTCCAGGTAGCCGACCACGTGCTGGGAGCCCTGCCAGCCGGCCGTGTACTGGCCTCGGGCGGTGTGGGCCGCCAGGTCCTTGGGAAGGTGGACAGCTGAGAGGATCTTGGTCTTTTCAGCTGTCAGATCTGAAGCCGAGAAGGAGACCGGCTCCTCCATGGCTGTCAGGGCCATCAGCTGCAGGAGGTGGTTCTGGATCACATCCCTGGCTGCTCCGATTCCGTCGTAGTAGCCGGCCCTGCCGCCGATGCCCATGTCCTCGGCCATGGTGATCTGCACATGGGAAACGTAGTTGGAGTTCCAGACCGGCTCGAACATCATGTTGGCAAAGCGCAAGGCCAGGATGTTCTGCACGGTCTCCTTGCCCAGATAGTGGTCGATGCGGAAGACCGAATCCGGCTCGAAGACCTCGGAGACCACTCGGTCCAGCTCCTTGGCCGAGGCCAGGTCGTGACCGAAGGGCTTCTCGATGATGACGCGGCGCCAGGCCCCTTGGGTGGAGTGGGAGAGCCCCGACTCGGCCAGCTGACGGGCCACCTGGGGGAAGGCCTTGGGCGGCACCGACATGTAGAAGGCATGGTTGCCACGGGTGCCACGGACCCGGTCCAGCTCAGAGACGGTGGCCGACAGGTGGCGGAAGGCCTCGGCATCGTCGAAGCTGCCTTTGACGAAGCGCATGCCCTGGCTCAGATGTCGCCAGGTGGATTCGTTGAAGGGGGTGCGGCAGTGGGCGCGGACGTTCTCCTCCGCAAAGGCGACGAATTGCTGGTCGCTCCAGTCGCGCCGTCCGAATCCGATCAGCCCGAAGCTGGCTGGCAACAGTCCCCGGTTGGCCAGGTCATAGACGGCCGGCAAGAGCTTTTTCTTGGCCAGATCGCCGGTGACGCCGAAAATGACCAATGAGCTGGGTCCTGCGATGCGCGGCATGCGCAGATCGCGCGGGTCCAGCAAGGGGTTGTGCCAGGGCGCCTGTCGGCCGCCGTCCTCGTCGGGGGGAGTGGGCTGGTCGGCGGAGCGCGCAAGTGGTGAAGTGTCCATAGTGCTCCTCGTGAAATACCGTGGCTCCCAGTGTACTGTCGGCAGCAGAAGGGCAGGGCTGATTATCCGCTGAAGTGTGCATAAGCGTCGCAAAGGTCACATTTGCGGCAAGGATCCCTAGAATGGTCGGTATGATTCCCAATGTTCCCATGGCTGAGGCCCTGCATCGTCAGTATGCGCCCTCCCAAGCCGCCTATGAACTGATACACACCCACTGCCAGATCATTGCCGCGCTCGCGGTGCGCATGACCGACCAGGTCAACGAGCGCCTGTCGCGTGGTGATGACCCTGACGGGGTCCTGCCCGAACGGCCGTTGGACCGTGACCTGGTCCGCATAGGCGCCCTGCTGCATGACATTGGTACCTACCGGATCCTCAAGGACGACGGTTCTCAGGGCCGGCCCCTGACCTTCCAGGGTGAGCGGTACATCGAGCACGGGCTGGAGGGCTATCGTCTGCTGCTGGACGCTGGCGTGGACGAGTCGGTGGCCCAGTTCGCCCGCAACCATACCGGGGTGGGGCTGACCCGTCGCCAGGTGGAGGAGGAGCATCTGAACCTGCCGCCGGACGACTACCTGCCGGTCAATCCTGAGCAGGAGGTGGTCATGTATGCGGACAAGTTCCACAGCAAGCACCAGCCGCCTATCTTCGTCTCCGAGCCTACTGCCGCCAAGCGCACGGCCAAATATGGTCCCGACAATCTGGCCCGTTGGAGGCAACTGGTGGCCCGATACGGGGTGCCGGATCTGCAGCCCCTGGCTAAGTACTACGGCATGACCATCGTCTGATCCGGTCGGGTCGACCCCCAGGAACTGCGGAAACGACCAGCGAATTCGCGCGCCATCCACGGGTCTGGTTGATAGGGGTCGACTGGATCGGTCCGGCAGTCCGCGACGGCTTTCAGAAAAGAGATCATGCCCTGTGGCCCGTAAGCGTAAGGGGCTGCGCACCAGACTGGGTTTCCCTCCAAAATCAGCGGCCGATCCGACCCGCGGAGGAAGGCCAGGTCCACGCTGATTGAAGCAGAAGATCGACCATTGGCTGCCTGGAGGGCGCAGTCCTCGGCGATTGTTCGGTGTTTGGGATCGAAAACTGCACCGTCAAAAATCGTGGTGATGACTCTGGAGTCCTCGCCCTCATGCAGGCAGTATCCGCTGGATGCTGCAATCCGTCCCTTGTTGATGATGACCCGCCACTCCTCTTGGATATCGGGCAGGTGGGTCTGGATGCGAATCAACGATTGCGCAGGGGCCGTCCGCAGCTTGCTCTGCAGATCTTCAAGGTTTCGCCGGGCTGCAGGCAGGCCCGATACACGACCGACGGCCAGCTGCGACCAGGGGCGCTGCCCCAAGCCCGATGGCAGTCGGCGCCAGGTCAGAATGGTTTCGGCCGTCACAGTCAGAATTCTGCGTCCGGTCAGAGACTGGTCCAGTCCATCCAGCCACATGGTCGGTGGGGCTGACAGGGCCCATGAGGGACGGCCGTGGGATACCAGCCAGGCGTTCTGGGCAATCAGCAGCCCTGGGGTGATCCATATGGCTTCCTTGACGCCGACATCCCGAATGGGTCCGAATCCATGGTGATGGTGCAGAATGATTCCCCGTTGCCGATGTGGGTCCTTGTTGCACAAATCGATTTGTTCGGCCATGACCCGGGGTATCCACTCCTCATGGGTGATGACCGAACAAATCAGTGCAGTGCCATCCGTCTTCGGTCCGGAAGGCTGAGGCTCAATCGACGATGAATCGGTCGTCGTAGGTGCCCTCGTCTACAGTGTCCGAACCGCCCGAGGTCAGGATGATCACGGTGCAGTCATGACGGCGGGAGACCCGCTTCAGGGTGGCCAGCAGGGTATCCCAATCGCCCGGCTCCAGCCCTTCGGTGGGTTCGTCGGCGATAAGCACATCGCACTCGCAGCACAGGGCTCGGGCCACGGAGGCCAGGCGGAAGTCCAGGTGGCCCAGATCAGCGGTCAGTTTGTCCTGCAGACGCTCCGGGAAGCCGACCTCGTCCAGCAGTTGACGGGCCAGATTGTCCTTGGGGCCCAGGAAGGTGCGGCCGCTGGCATCCATGGTGTAGACAAGATTCTGCACAGCGGTCAGGTCGTGCCTCAGGGCATCGGTGCCAAAGATGGCCCCAATTTGGTGGCCCCGATAGTCGGAGGCCAGCAACTGGCGCAGATCTGTGCCCCGGAAGAGCACACTGCCCTGGGTGGGGGCGCGCAGGCCAGTCATCAAGGCCATCATGGCGGCTCGTACGGAAGGGGAGGTGGTCTCCACCGAGTAGATGCGGCGACGCTGGAATTCCAGATCGACATCGTCCAGAATCTGTTCGGAGCGACCCTGGATCTTGCGCGTATAATCCACGTGCTTCAGGGAAAGCACCGGGTAGCCTCCAGGAACCAGCACCCGTTGGTCATCGGTATCCAACAGCGGGTCCTCTTCCTGATCGTCATCGAGATCTTCGGTATCTTCATGCTCAATGACCACTTTGAAGGCAGCCAGTGAGACATCTTCTTCTGAAGAATTATCCTCCTCGGTCTTTTTGTCCGTCTGAGTGGTTGCTTCTTCCTTGGATTCCGTTTCCGTCTCCGACCCTGTGCTGGGTTCGGACATGGGTTCGGCGTTGGTGCTCTCGTCGGCTGTTTGCTCAGCTTCGGCCCTTGTCTGAGCGGCTTGCTTCTGATCGGTCTGTTTCTGATCAGTAGTTGCCTGGGACTCTTCGTCTGGCTGCTGGTCCGATGTCTTTTCGCTCATGCCTCGTCCTCCAGGTCGTTGGTGTATAGCTGGGCGGTTCTGAAGGCCGCTACTCTGGCGGCTGCTGCCAGAGCGAGGACCAGGCAGACGGCCAGGCCAATCAGGATTATCTTCCAGATCAGGCCAGCATGAGGCATGCTGGCCAGGCTCCCCAGATGGAAGAGCGACCGCCCCAGCGGCCGACTGATCGCGGTGCCCAGCGCCAGGCCCAAGGCCAGTCCGGGCAGGGTGAGCAAGAGGGTCTCCAAGGCAAACTGCCAGCCCAGCCGGGCCTTGTGGACACCGATGGTGATGGCCATGCCGATTTCGTTGGTGCGGCCGTGCAGCATGAGGAATAGGCAACCCAGCAGAATCAGCCCGCCCAGCAGGCAGACCAGGATGATGACAGTTCGCGCCTGGTCGGCAGCCTGGTGGACCGGCTCCATCCGCCGCTGATAGTCCTTCAGGCTGGGAGAGTCTATGTCGTACTGCGAGGCCTTGAGCCCGTCCTTGCGGAGCTCCTTGATGAACTTTTGGTAGGTGCTCGGCGAATCCAGGACGAAGGCCACCAGCAGCTCATGGCCAGGGTCACCGGGTTTGCTGGCCGTATCCAACCCCAGCATGGCAAAGGTGGGATAGGCCGTGTAGATGGCCCGGTTGGCTGCCTGGTCGGCGGCCTTGCGGTAGTGATAGATGCCCGAGACGGTCAGCTTGACCTGCTGATCCTGCTGGCGGGGATCCTTGATGGTCAGGGTGTCGCCCACCTTGAGCTTGTTGGCCTGTGCCATCTGCTTGGAGATCAGCACGGTCTGGGTGCCGGAGGTATTCTGCGAGGCGTAGTCCAGCCCCTTGCCCTGGTCCAGCACGAAGGGACCATGAGGCAGGGTGGGCTCGGCCTGCTTGTCTGAGACGCCCACCAGGGAGTAAGTGCCTGACTGGGTCAGTCCCTCCGGGTTGATGTCGGCGGTCTCATGGAAGTAGGCCTTGTACTGCATGCCATCCATCTGCAGGCGCTGGGCGTACTTGGAATACTCGTTCCAGCCCAGGGGGGAGGCCTTGGTCCCCTTGCGCGGGCTGATGACGGCATCCACCTGTTGGGATTCGTAGTCTGTGGTACGTGCCTTGGTGTCAGCTTGGAGCACGGTGGCTGCTGCCGTGGCCAGCGCCGCCACGACCAGACAGGCCAGAACCATGACCAGGCTCCGCGCCGCATGCCGCCTGATGGTGAACCAGGCGTTCTTGAGAACGAACATGACACCCTTCCTGATAGCGTTCCAGGGATGACCGGGCGGCCCGCGATGGCGGGCCTTAAGTCCGGTCGCCGTCCTCCAGTCTAGCCAGGGACGTTCCCAAGCTAGCGGTGCGAACTTGGAGCTTGCTGAATGTCTCGATCGGCCTCTGGCTGCTCGGCGTGGGAGAAGTTGCGCACCTTCAGGGAGACGGCCAGAGCAGCCAGGATCAGCACCAGGGTGAATATCAATCCATAGTGGGTGCCTCTGGTGAAGGCCTGGGCTTTATCAACACCGGCTGCCTGCCCTTCGCCCATGGCCAGCAGGGAGGTGGTGATGGCTGTAGCCACGGCTCCTACAATCTGCTGCATGGTGTTGATGATGGTGCTCCCGTCGCCGGACTGCGGGCCACTCAGAGAGTTGAGCGCGTAGGTCTGTGCTGGCGACATGGCCAAGGGGCAGCCGATCATGAGGATGATGTGGGCTGCCACCACCAGGGCCACAGGGGTGTGCGGGCCGGTGAACAGGAGGATGATCGTGCCGAGCAGGGCGACAAGGAATCCGCAACGGACGGGAATTCGGGCCCCGAAGCCGTCATAGAGCCGGCCGGCGAAGGCTGAGACCAGGGCGTTGATGGCGCCGCCGGGCAGCATGAGGATGCCGGTCATGGCTACGGGCAGAAGCAGCCCCCGCTGCAGGAACTGAGGCAGCAGATACATGGAGGAAAGGATGACTGCGAAGTCAAGCATGACCAGGGTGGCGCCGTAGCGGAAGGCCGGGATGGAGAAGATGCGCAGGTTGAGCACCGGGTGTTCCAGACCCAGCTGACGACGAATATAGAGGACCAGCGCAGCCAGGGCCACGACCAGGATGATCAGGGTGACCGGGGAGAGCCATCCGAACCGGCTGGCCAGGCTGACATCTGCCACCAGTCCGCCGAAGCCGACAATGGATTCCAGAATGGAGGCCAGATCGGGCCGCTGGTGGGTGATGGTGCCAACGTTCTTCAGGAAGCAGACGGCGAAGATCAGGGCCACAACCAGGAATGGGGTGAAGAACCAGAAGATCCAGTGCCAGGTCAGCTTGCCCAGGATGATCCCGGTCAGGGTCGGGCCGATGGCGGGGGCGAACATGATGACCAAGGCGCACATGCCCATGACCGTGCCCAGACGGGCAGGCGGGAAGATCAGCATGGCCACGGTGAACATGAGCGGCAGGATCAGGCCCGTGCCGATGCCCTGGATTAGCCGTCCAGCCAACAGGACAGGGAAGGTGGGTGCCATGGCCGAGATCACCGAGCCCGCCAGGAAGGCGACCAGACCGAAGATTACGGTCTGCCTGGTGGTGAACCACTTGGAGATCAGGCTGGAGAAGGGCAGGACGATGCCGATGACCAGCATGTACCCAGTCACCAGCCATTGCACGGTGGCAGCGGGGATTTGGAAGCTCTCCATCAGGTTGGGCAGGGCGATATTGAGCGAGGTTTCGCTCAGCATGCCCACGAAGGCCCCGATCATCAGCGCGGCGATGGCCGGCCAGGGGTGTGGGACGGCCGGGCGTGACCGGTGAACGGAGGCAGAGGTGGACGTGTTTTGCACGATAATGATCTCCTTCTTCAGACAAACAGCACGCCATCTTAGGGAGGCGGCAATTTTTTCGTAAGTCGGCATGTCTACTCGCTTCGCCGAAGGCGTGCCGCGTCGGGATGGAAAAGGTTATGCTCGGGAATGGTCGTCAGAGACCATAAGGAGGGTGCGTGTGGATTGGCATGCAGCGGTCTACGGGTCAAGAGCCGGTGGTTCAGGAGGCCATGGCTTCTATGATCCGGGTGATGAGGAGGAGGGGCGGACCTTTGGTGATCCGGACACCATCTCTGACGCTGCTCTGCGTCGATTGGGCGGCAAGGCCTACTTCCGTGCCCATCAACTGCTGGATGACCGTCGCTTTACAGACTTGCGCCTGCGACACCTGGGGGCTTTGACTGTCCTCAGGGGACGTGTGCCCGCCACTTATCAGCCGGATGGCGACTGCCTGGTTCAGGCTCGGCTGGACGAGCAGGCCCATCGGGTCATCGACTCCTCCTGCACCTGCCGGGCCTTTGGGCGCCAGGGTCCTTCATGCAAGCATGTAGTCGCCCTGATCATGGCCTATAACGAGTCCAGCCAGGCCTTTGCAGGATCGGATGACTGGACCGGCGACCAGGATCGATCCCGGTCCGCCCGGTCGACCTCGGGACCCCTGGCAGCCTACATGCACCGGCAGGAGGGTCGCCGGCGGCAGGCCTTTCGTGACCGCCAGCTGAGCTTGCTCAAGCAGGAGAACGGACCGGTCGGCGGCCGTCACCTGCCCATCGGCTCGGTCGGACTGATCCCAGACCTGACCAGCGAGCGCGGAGGCTGGCTGGTCCGTCTGCATATCACCCTGCCCTCCCATGGGGTCGCCTATTTGGTCAAGGACCTTCCGGCCCTGCTGCGCGCCGTGGACCAAGGTGAATTCATGTCTTACGGACGGCGGCTGGCCTTCATCCATTCTCGTGACACCTTTGATGACCGGGCCCAGGCTCTGCTGACCATCCTGGAGAGGGCTGGCGCCATCCGCCGCAGCCTGGCCGAACAGGAGGGGGGCATGCGCCGCCGTCTTACGCGTGCAGGATTGGCGGGGATCCGGCTCAGCGACGATGAGGTGGCGCAGATCCTCGACCTGTTTGTGGATTCCGGGCTCACCCTGGACTACACGCCTCCTGAGGACTCCTTCCTGCAGACCATGCCTGCCCCCGTGGTCGGCGGAGACCCGGACCCTGGCATCGCAGTCAGCAAGGAGGCGGAAGGCTACCGGATCACTCATGCCCTGGCCGTGGAGCGCTTCATCGTAGGCCAGGCCCATTCCTTCGTTATCGTGCGCCCCTCTCAGCCCGGTTTAGGGCTGGATTCGGGACCAGTCATCCACCGTTGCAGCGCGCGTTTCATGCGTCATCGGGACCTGCTGGAGACCCTCTGCCGCCCTGGCGAGGATCGGGATCTGCATCTGGATGCCGACGACCTGGACTTGTTCGCCCGGACTGTCCTGCCTGACTTGGATCAGGGTGCCCAGGAAGGATCCGGGCTCTCCGCCACACTGCCTGAAGAGCTGGATGCCCGCCGACGGCCGCCCTGCAGGATCGAGCTTTACCTGGACAGGGATCAGCAGGGGGTCAGTTGTGACCTCAAGGCCCGCTATGGAGATCGTCTTGTGTCCGTCGGCGCTGATCCCGGCTCCGAGGATGAACCTGGCAGGGATCGGGAGAGCGAGTCTCTGGCCCGGCAGACGGTCCGCCGCTATTTCCCCCTGATGGAGGAGGGATTGGCCCGCATCCCCGAAGAGAACGAGGAGGCCATCCACACCCTGCTGACTCGGGGCCTGCCGGTGCTCAAGAGTCTGGGACGGGTTTTTTCCACCCCGGCCTTCGACGGACTGAGCGTCGTCTCTCATCCGCAGATTCGTGTGGGTGTGCGGGTGCGCTCTGGTCTGGTTGAGATCTCTCCCATCGCCGATGAGGTACGGCCCGAGGAGGCCGCCGCCATTCTGGCTGACCATCGCCGTCGTCGACGCTTCCATCGTCTGCGCAATGGGGCCTTCGTCGAGTTGGCTGATCTGAATACCGATGCTGTGGATACCTTGGCCCAAGATCTGGGCATCGACCCGGCTGATCTGGCCAAGGGGCCGGTCCGGGTGCCTGAATTCCAGCTCGGCTACCTGGATGCGCTGGTACCCGAGCAGGACCGTGATTCCAGCTTCCGCGAATACCTGAAGGAGCGCAAGCCTGACCCTCAGGTGTTCAAGGTCCCCGACGGGCTGCGCGGGCAACTCAGACCCTATCAGGTAGAAGGGCTGCGTTGGCTATGCACCTTGAGTGACCGCGGATTCGGCGGCATCCTGGCCGATGAGATGGGCCTGGGCAAGACCATACAGATGTTGGCTTACCTGCTCTCCCGTAAGGATCAGGCCAGTGATCGAGGGCCTTCGCTGATTGTCTGTCCGGCCTCCTTGGTCTACAACTGGGAGGCCGAGTGCCGTCGTTTTACGCCGGATCTGCGGGTGGCGGTCCTGGCTGGGGGGCGTAGCCAGCGTCAGGCACTGCTGGATCGGGCCAGGTCCTACGACCTGCTGATCACCTCTTACGACCTGCTTAGGCGGGACCTGGACCGGTATCGGAGCCTGCCCTGGTATGCCTTGGTCTTGGATGAGGCCCAGTACATCAAGAACCATGCCACCAAGGCAGCCCGGGCCGTACGCGCTCTGGACAGTCTGCATCGGTTCGCCCTGACCGGCACACCCATCGAGAACCGGCTGTCTGAGCTTTGGAGCATCTTCGACTTCCTGATGCCCGGGATGTTGGGCCCCTACTCCCGGTTCCGGGACCGCTTCGAAATGCCTATACTCAGCGGCGATCAGGATGCCCAGTCCCGGCTCCAGGCCTTGGTGGGACCCTTCATTCTGCGCCGGCTCAAGTCACAGGTGCTGACCGATCTGCCCGAGAAGATCGAAAACGTGATCAGCGTGCCCCTGCAAGGTCGTCAGCGCAAGCTCTATGCTGCCCTGGAGCAGGAGTTGAGGGCCACGCTCAACAAGGAAAGGGACCAGGAGTACGAGGTCGGCAAAATCCAGGTTCTGGCTCAGCTGACCAGGCTGCGTGAGGTCTGCTGCGATCCGCGTCTGGTCTACCAGGATCAAGGTCGTGACCGGCGGGGCGATTCGGCCAAATTGGATGCCATTGAGGATCTGGTGGTCTCCTGTCAGGATGCCGGGCGCAAGATGCTGATCTTTTCCCAGTTCACATCCTATTTGGACCTGATAGCGCAACGACTCCGTCGGCTGGACGTGTCCTACGATCTGATCACCGGCGCCACATCAAAGAAGCGTCGGCTGGAGCTGGTGGAACAGTTCAATAGGGATGCCACGCCGGTTTTCCTGATCTCCCTGAAGGCCGGCAACACCGGGCTTAACCTGACCGGAGCCTGTGTGGTGGTTCATGCGGACCCCTGGTGGAACGCCGCTGCCCAGGAGCAGGCCAACGACCGCGCCCACCGGATCGGCCAGACCCAGGACGTCAACGTCTACCAGATCGTAGCCAAGGACACCATCGAGGAACGCATCCTCAACCTGCAGCACAGCAAGAGCGACCTGGCATCGCGCTTTGTCGATTCGGCCGCCTCCACCGGCGCCTCCAGCGTGGCCAGGCTGAGCAGAAAGGACCTCCTGGCTCTGCTGGGCTGATCCCGTACTGACATGAATCTACTCGAAACTAAGACTCAGCGATTTTGAATGTGCTGCCATCATTGATGGCGAGGTCCTCGGGCCACGGTTCCGGTTATTCTTGATGCGGTAGTCAAATCGAAAGACTATGTGTATGAGCAGATTGACGGTTGTGCCACTGCGGGCTTGTCGATTTGGCAACGGTCGATTATTCGGGTTATGGGAGCCTGGCCATTTTTCAGCTCCTTTGATTACGGGAAGCTAAAGGAGAGAGCATGATCAGCGGTGTGCAGATGTTCTGCTCGGAGTTCATGGGCACCGCCCTTATGATGGCCATCGCGGTCATGGTCGCCGCCAGCAGGTCGCTCCCCAAGACAGGGGCTTATCGATCCGACTGGATCAACGCATCGCTGGGCTGGGGTCTTGCTGTCTATGTGGGCGTATATGCGGGGTGGAGAACTGGCGGCCATCTGAATCCGGCAGTGACGCTGGCCAGGGTGGTCGGCCACTGGATTGATCCACAAGCGACCTTGAACGGTCTGGCCATGGGCAAGGGCGGCATTCCGGTCACCATGGCCAATGTGGCCATCTTCATTTTTGCCCAGTTCCTTGGGGCTTTCTTTGGCTCCTGCCTGGGCTACCTGGGCACTCGCAAGCATTTCGAACTTTCGACCGATACAGATACCAAACTCATGGTTTTTTGCACCAAGCCGGCCATACGTTCGAATTTCTGGAATCTGACGTCGGAGGCCATCGGCACGGCCATACTGGTTTCCTGGGTTTTCCTCAACGGGGGGACTCCTACGCAGGTCGGGCCTCTGGGTGTGGCCCTGGTCATCACGGTTCTGGTTATGGCCTTGGGTGGGGTTTCTGGTGCGGCCATGAATCCTGCACGTGACTTTTCCGCACGATTGGCATACTGTCTTCTGCCCATGTCCGGCAAGAAGGACGCGGACTGGAGCTACGCATGGATACCCTTTGTTGGGCCGATCATTGGAGCCTGCATCGGTGTGCTGGCTCCTACCTGGATGGGACTTCTGCCTTGATCGTCGGCATGGAAAAGCCCCTAGCCTTGTCAGGGGGTTATTACGACAGGACCGGGGGTCGAGTTAGTTAGACAGCTCGAACTCAGTAGCTGGCTGAGGTGGGCTCCTGGAAGCGGACTGTCAGTCCGCGGCCGTGGTGAAGGAACATCTCCGCACCGTGGCGGTCGACATCGCGATGGGTGAAGAGCATGCGGATGGCAAACGCCGTCTGGGCATCATCGGGCAGGTCCAGAAAGGCCTTATGGGCATCCCAGCCATCAGCTGCGACAGCCTTATTGGGTACGTAGGCATATCCATAGCCGTCTTCGTCCACGTAGCCCAGGAAAGGCAGGTCCCATGCCTGGTGGTAGCTCAACTGATTCTTGTAATCCTCGACCTTCTTGAGGGCTTCGTCGCTGATGCCGTACTTGCGGGCAACCTCGTTGGCCTTGGCGGTCTTCGCCGCGGCATCTTTTCCGAACATGGAAGTATCAACAACAATGACTGTATCGTCTACCATGACTGACCTTTCTGTGTGACGGCCTGCACGTGTGACAATCAACGCCATGACCATGCAGGGCCATGACCTTTCGGGTGACCGTCCATCGTCGACAGCGACCCCTGGATACAAGATTCCTTCCACTTGCAAGAATACCAAATTTCGCCTGCAAATAGGGGCAAGGAACCGTGAGGTTCGCCATAGGTGCCTGACATTGGCGAAGAGGAGGGAACTATCAGTCCAGCTCGGTCTCCTGATCCCTGCGATGCCCAAGCAGATACATCAGCGCCAGGCCGAGAACGGCAGTGCCGACAGCCAGGGCTGCAGGAATGACTATGTCTGAGCCGGAGTCGGCTAGGGACGGGGAATTCGTAGAGGACTTCGCTTGGTCATCAGAAGATCGGCTTCCTGGCACTGGTTTTTGGCTATTTCTGGTTTGATCCGGTTTGCTAGGTGCATGATCGGACTCGACCGGCTTGCTCGGTTCCACCGGCGGATTCGGCTTGTCATGCTCTCCGGAGTTGTTTGAGTTGTTGGAGTTGCCGGAGTCGCTTGGGTTGCCGGTGTTACCGGTGTTACCGGTGTTGTCGGGGTTGCTGGAGTCGCCGGTGTTGCTGGGGTTGCCGGTGTTGCTGGGGTTGCCGGTGTCGCCAGAGTCAGAGTTGCCAGAGTTGCCGGAGTTGCCAGGGTCGTCGGGCTTGGCCGGCTGGGTCTGGTAGGTGTTGGTGAAGACCGCCGTGTCTACCTTGATGCCCTTGCTGTCAGTCCATTGCGCCTTGGCGGTACGGTGTAACTGAGCTGAATCGGTTGTCAAAGTGATGGTCAGGATTGCAACGCTCTGATCATACGTCAGGCCAGGAATGGAGCCGGTTTCCTGGTGAATACGATACTTGTAGCTGCCATCGTGGGGCAGAGCATACACGTTGACGGGCACCTGGATATCTTGGTTGTCGGTGTTTATGATGATTTGGCTGGGCAACGCTGCGGAGGGTGCTCCTTCCAGGGGCTCGACGGTTAATGTAAAGGAGTCTGTACTGAGCCAGTTCCTGCCTTGAATCCGTACTTTGACTCCGGCAGACACTTCATCGGTGTCCATTGTTCCCGTCAGACCGCAGTTGTTGTAGTCCAGGGATTGGCTGGCTGCGTCCACCATATCCTCGGCCTGCTGGAACTCAATATCGTTGATGACGGCGCCTTTCATGGTTCCGTCCTCCAGTACGTCGCTGGCTGAGGAGTTTTCGCTCGGGCTGGCTCCGCTGGCCTTTTGGACTGTTGTAGTCAGGTGGGTCCAGTTCGTGTTCGGGGCGGGGGCGAAGCGCAGGTGGAATTTCCCTGCCGGTATATTGGTCAGTTCGTACTTGCCCTGGGAATCAGATTTTGTGCTCAGAACATCATGTGGGGTGACGACCGACTTGGCGGGCTCGTTGGTACCGTCCTTGATCAGGGTCACTTTCACATCTTTAAGCAGAATATCTTCCGAAGAGCGGACACCGTCCCCATTGACGTCGTACCATACGATGCCACTGATGGAACGTTGAACAACCATGGCCTGGGCAGGCATTTGGTTCAGTGCATTGCCCCAGCGATTCCGATAGAGGTCGCCGGAGGAGTTGTTTCCGGGGTTTATATGGAAAGTGATGTCATAGCGGAATTGGTTGGGCTGCCCATCAATGATGAAGGCCCAGGCGACCACGTTTCCAGGCATTTTCACTTCGCCGCTTGTTGGGTCAAAGTCAGCCTTGCTCCAAGAGAGGTAATCCTGGGATTGTATGGAACTCGTGTCATTCACCCGCCATCGAGAATCTGTGGTGTAGCGGATGGTGATTCCGCTCAGACCAGCCCCCGCCGAAGCTTTTATGCTCATATCGGCAAAAGTGGGTTCCCCGTGGAAGTCGGGTTTGCCGCTTGCCTGTTTGTAAGGCATGATGTCGATGGCATAGTGATGCCGCTTGCCACTGCCTGCGGTGCTGCTCAGCATGTTGGTGAAGCCGATTGGTGCACCGGCTTCATTGGTATCCCGTACGGCCGAAGTGGAAAGGCTGGTGGTGTTGGTCCGCCAAGCGTGGATGGTGAAGGAGTCGGCAGTCTTCAAGTATGTGTTGGGCTGGGACATATTCTGTTTTGACTGGACTGTGGCCGAGGTCATCAGATTTTCGTCGGGACCGATGTCTTTGCTGGGGTCAGTCAGGTCGCCTAGGGAGGTGGAGAAGTGGATGATGCGGTTGTTGCCGTCCACAGGAATGTTGGTCAGTGTCCAGGACAGAGTGGTGATTCCGGTTTCGGAGTCCGTGCTCACTGATGGCTCACAGGCGGTTCCGCCCTCTATGTGGCCCATTTCAGGCGTGGCTTCCGTATATGTGCCGCCCAATCGGGCGCTGCCGGGGATGTAGTGGAGCTTTGCTGGTAGTTTGTCGGTGATGTAGAGTTCGGTTTTGGCGCCCTTGTTGGCTTGGGAAGCTGAAGTGCCGGTGTTGATGGTTAGCTGCCAGTCAACGAACCGTTGATCGCTGTCTATGTCAAAATAGTCTTTGGGTTTGGAATTGGTGCTTGTTTGTGCTACGGCGTTGGAGATGGTGTTGGTTTCGCCGGCTACATAGAGGCTGTCCCCGTGTTCATTGCCGCCGGTGTCTCCGCCCAGGTAACCGTTTATTTGATCATAGCGGGCCTTGGTATAGCCTCCGACGGGGGTGGTTAAGACAGGAGATTTTATTTTGGCCAGATCGTATGGGTTCTGCTTCTCGGCCCAGTTCTCCCATTCCTGATCGCTGGAGTTCTCGGGGCTCAGCCCGGCCATAGCTGCTAATTGGCTGCGGGTGAAGGTGCGCGACACTGATGTCAGCTGGGCTACCGAACCTACTTTGGCGTCGGGGAGGACGTTGATCACAAATCCGCCGAAGCCGAATCGGGAATTCTCTTCGGCAAACCTGGAGGGCGCGGCGGTGCGGCCGCCCAGCAGCATGCCTACAACCGTGCCATGCTTCTTTGCTTCCTCCTGTGTGCTGTAGAAGTTCAGATTCTCTATGTCGGCATTGGCTTGCTCAGTGTCGTTTTTCCAGTCCTTCCCGTCGGGTTTGGTGGCGTACATGACCAGGTCCAGCAACGGGTTTTTATCGCTCGTTGTATCGTTGTATTTGCCGTTCTGCCAGATGCCATTGCCCCAGGGAAGATCCAGGCTGTGGGAGTCCGGCAGTCCAACTACCTTTGGGTCGATTTTGACCAAGGACATTCCCAGCAGAGGCAGATCGGCCTTGCTGGTTTTGAAGTTGAAGCCGGCCGTTACCCGCACTTGGGTTCCTGAGACTGCTGAGTCGGTCCCCCGTAGATTGTCAGGAGCGTTCCACCACCCGCAGTCCACGCCGTTATCAAAAAAGTTGGAAGCCGTCATGCAACTGTACTGAATGATGTTGCTGATGCCTGCCTTTGATGTTTCGGAGCCTAGCGTGAAGATGACGTTGTGCCACATGTCATCGGACTGGTCGGGTTGGTTTGACGTGTCCGTTGCGTCAGAGGCAAGGGGTAAAGACTGGTTTGATAGCGATTTCGCACCCAGGTTGCCGTCATTGACCTTGCTCTGCAGGCTGAGACCGGTCTGTCCATAGTAGTTGGCCACGTCCTTGCCTCCGACAGTGGAGGGGTTGAAGACATATAGGTAGCCAGTGGAGATTTCGGCCACTTCCTGTCGCGTGCAGTCAGTCGAGGCCAGGGCAGGGGTGCAGTTGGTGCCTGGCGCATGGGTATGCCCCAGGTATGGGAAGGGGTCGTTGGTTTTATAATCCTTCAACGTCAGGTCCAGCCTAAGGCCCTGGCTGCTGCGCTGTTCAGCCACGGTGTATTGACCATTGCCTTGGACCCGGTCCTTCCCGGCATCGCCACCCGTGGATCGGGCATAGCCATAGTTGCTGAGAATGGGTTTCCAGCCCTGATCGCCGGTGTTGCGCCCGCTGTTGTTGAAGTCGCCATCGATGGTGCCGATGTCCCAGAAGTAGGGTTGCAGATCCTCTATTTTCGGGTAGGCATCTCCGCTGGCGGTCTGCCACAAATTGCTCAGCGACAGGGAGAAGGTTATGGGGCCAGTGGGAACCTCCAGACCCTTGAGACCCTTGGTTCGATCGGGCCAACGCATGTCAACGGCCCAGTTGAACTTGCTGATGATCCCCTTGCGCTTGCCCAGCTCATGGTTGGGGTAATTGCTGGCGGCTGGGGTGTTGAAATCGAAGGTTTGGTTGCCGGAGCCTTCATTGGTTCCGCCAGTGATTCGCAGGTTCAGATTGAGCTTGGCCGATACGGTGATCTCATCGGACGTGGCTGAAGCAGGATCGGTCTTGGTGGTGGCATCCGGAGCGCCCCAGGCCTGGATCTCTGGGGCGAATTTGCTGCCATTGGGCATGCTTCGGACCCGGAGGACCAGAGTGACGCTGGAGGATCCCGGAATGACGGTAGACATATTCTGTGTGGCAGCGAGCAGCCTGTAAACGGTAAGCACCTGTGTGGGCTGACCGTTGATGATCTCTGTAGTTTGCTTTGGCTCGTATCCCTGCGTATTGTCCACCCAGCCCATCGAAGCCACATCAAAGGTGACCTGATCCTCAGGCTGGCTCAGTTTGAATTGGAAGCCTATTCGACCCCGGCGGTAACTGGTTGTCTCGCTGCGGGTATTTACGGCGAAAGAGTAGGTGTAGGACATCTTATCGAAAGTGCGCACTATGGCATTGTCCGCATCGTGGTCGTCGCCTGGGTTGTTGTCGCTGTCGAAAGGGGCCGTGCCAGTGGAGCGGGAGGCCTGGGACAGTGTGGTGACCACGGCGTCGTCGGTGTCCAGCGTGTCCTTGATTACCGATTTGGCGGTCGGCCTTCTGCTGGGTTGTATGGGCGCGGCCTGGTTCGGGGAGGTTGACTTCGACTTCTGAGTGGTTTGGGCTGCTCCAGACGTGGCAGCGTCTAACTGTGGAGTCGAGGTTTGGGTCGACGTGGATGATGCCTGGTTTGTCACAGTCGTCTGCTGTGCTTGCGTCGTTGCGGATGTTGATGTGGAGGCGGTGGTCTGTGCACCAGCCGTCTGCCCACCATCTGCTATAGCCATGGTGGGTATCAACATGGCCATAGCCATCAGGCCGGCCAGGACTTTTCCA
Organism: Bifidobacterium sp. JNUCC 75; assembly: GCF_054819865.1. NCBI lineage: Bacteria > Bacillati > Actinomycetota > Actinomycetes > Bifidobacteriales > Bifidobacteriaceae > Bifidobacterium > Bifidobacterium sp. JNUCC 75. The sequence continues at coordinate 1,460,470 of NZ_JBTHIF010000001.1, forward strand.
CTCAAATTACCCTTTGCCACGTTTCTCCTTTTGAGCGCCGACGACCGCCTGGGGCGTCGGGCCGGGCATCCCCTTCAGATCATCCGGTCGACTGTCTACTATGGTTCTCGAGTCATTCGATATTAGTTCTGTAGAGCTAGTATACAAAGTCTTTGGCTATGATTCCGATTTGATATGCGCCTCCGGAGAAAAGGGACAACCATGGACAAAACAGGGAGGTTCGCATGAGTGAACGGGATCATCATGAGCTCTCGGTTGCCGATTTTCCGGGTCACGGAATGCGCGAGCGGCTGGCCGTTTATGGGTTCTTCATCATCATGGGTATTGGTACATCGGCCTGGATTTCTCGACTGCCAACCGTCAAGGCCAGTCTCGGTCTGCAGCCTTCGGGCCTGGCTCTGATGACTATCCTGGGCGGATGCGGCGCTCTGGTCGGCATGCTGGTTTCGGGAGTGTTGACTGATCAGCTGGGCGTGCGCCGGGCCATGCTGCTGGCAGCCTCGATCTGGTGCCTGGGTATGGTGATCGCGGCCCTGGCCGTCACTTTGCGATCAGTGCCGGGGGTTATCTTGGGGCTGCTCTTCAATTCGGCGGGAATCAGCCTCTGGGGAACGGTCAACACTGTTGAGGCCGGCGCAGTGGAGCGATTCTCCTCCCGGTCCATAATGCCGCGCTTCCATGCCTCATATAGTCTGGGCATGTTTCTTGCCTTGGGTCTGGGCTCGCTCCTGTCTCATCTGGGCGTGCCCATAGGCGCGCATCTGGCGGTCAATGCACTGATCAGCCTAGCTCTGGTGGCCGCTTGCGTTCTGCTCTGCCCGGCTCGGCCTCTAGGGGACTACAAGGGCGGCGCTGACGGCAAACGTTCGGATCGTCATGCTGATTCAGGACGATCATCCGCCTTCAGCAGGCAGTTAGCGGCTTGGGGTGATGCCTTGGTGCTCATCCTGGCCCTGATCAACGTGGCTCTGGAGGCCAGCGAGGGTGCTGTCAACGACTGGAGCGGGATCGGTCTGGTCGATTCCTTCGGTGTCCCCGAGTCTCAAGCCGGTCTCGCTCCCACGATCTTCGCTGCAGCCATGATCGTGTCAAGGCTGCTGGGGACGCATCTGATTGAGCGGCTGGGGAATATGCGCTCGCTGGTTCTGACCCTGCTGGTCTCGGCTCTGGGCATCCTGGTCTATGCTCTTTCGCCCTCTTTCGTGCTCAGCCTCGTGGGTACTGGAATTTGGGGTGTCGGAGCAGCTCTGGGTGTACCCATCGTCACCACTCTGGCAACCAAGGATCCAGCCATGGCGGCTCAACGCGCTTCGGTCATCTCCACTGCTTACTACGGGGTCTCTTGGATCATTCCTCCGGCTATCGGATTTTTGGCCGACCACACAGGTGTCAGGCCGGCGTTGCTCCCCTTGGCGCTCTTACTGGCGGCGGTCACCCTCCTGGTGCCTAGGGTGTCCAGACTCACTCGGGAATGATGCTTTTCGGTTGGCAAAGGGCACTCTTTGGGCAGACACTCGGATTCAAACAGCCCTTACCCAATATTGCCGTACACGTCAGCGAATTTTATGGCCACAGCAGTCAGTCGGCACCGGCCCTGAGGATCGGCCTTAGGACAGATGGATGCCCTTCCCCGCCAGGTTCTCCAAGCACTCCTGCAGGTAGGCTGAATCATGCTCAGGATAGATGGGGTCCGTCAATGGCACTGCAGACAGGTCCTCGTAGGGCGGACAATGTCTGCCGCGGTAGAGCGGATCATACCAGGCAGGATCAGGATGGTAGCCGCGCTCGCGCATCGTTGCCATGACCAGCAGATGAAATTGAAAGAGCTTGTATGGGCAGTGGCGGAAGACATAGTCAACAGTGGCGTGCCGTCTACCCCAGCCCAGGCCCCGCAGCGCGGTGATCTCCCGATGCTGACCCAACAGCTGCTGTCTGGGGAGCAGTCGAATCAGATCCTGATGCCACAGTCGCACGACGCCCCTCCTTCAGCCTAGCCACTTGCCTTACTGTAAAGCGGACTGGCAGAAGAAGGGGTTCCGGCAATTCCTTGCCGGAATAGCTCACTGGGCGATGAATCCACCGTCCACAACGAATTCGGCACCCAGTGCGAACTTGGATTCGTCGCTGGCCAGATAGACGCAGATCTCGCCGATGTCCTGGGGCTCGCCGATGTGGCCCAGGGGGGTCAGCTTGCTCATCCTGTCCTCAAGGCTCTGGCTGATCAGAGGGGTCTTGATGAATCCGGGATGAACCGAGTTGATGCGAACACCATAGTTGTTGTTGGCGGAATCCAGGGCCGCGGACTTGGTCAGCAGCCTGGTGCCGCCCTTGCTGGCATTGTAGGCTCCGGCTCCGCTCAGGCCTACGAAGCCCTCGATGGAGGAAATGTTGATGATGGAGCCGCCGCGGCCTTTCATCACCCTCATGCCATGCTTGGTGCCCAGGAAGGTTCCGTTCAGGTTGATGGCGATAACCTTTTTCCAGTCCTCGTAGCTTTCCTGGTCCATAGTGGCCCCGCTGCCGCCTATGCCGGCATTGTTGACCACGGTGGTCAGCTGACCCAACTCCTTTTCAACGGTGTCGATGGTGGAGACCCACTGGTTTTCATCCGTCACGTCCAGGGTGTGGAAGACGACCTGCCCGGGGTGCTTCTGCATGAAGCTGCGGGAAGCATCGCTCTCCTTGATGTCAGTAAGGGCCACCTTGGCTCCCTCGCGGACGAAGCATTCGGCGATGCCTACGCCCATGCCACCGGTTCCTCCGGTGATGATGGCTACCTTACCTTGTAGTCGATCAGTCATATCCACTCCTTTATAGAGATGTGCTGTCGTATTCCATCTTATGGGATGGCATGCCCACGGTGGTGACCGACGTACCGATTATCCTGGTTCCGTTATTTCTTCAAAGTTGTCCATAAGGTGCCAACGGTTCTGCTAACTGGGTTATGTTCGGATGTTGAGCAGATGGCGGTAGAGCGCATGATCCACAGATCGGTCAAGACGGAGATTGGTGATGGTGACAGACACTCGGCCCTTGCCGTCCAGCCCTGCTTTCTCTGCGGCATATGATGGCTCTATAGAGGTGACGTGGCCCAGGTAGTGGTAGCTGCGGTCTGCCGCCTCCTGTCAGCCCATGACGCAAGGTGGAATTTTGCGGAGGCTGCTAGTTGCAAGATTCGGTCAGTTGGTTTGAGTAGCTGAATTGCGCGTGCCCTTCAGTGGGATAATGCCCAGGAACAAGGCCGCAACCATGATCAGGATGCTCAGACCGAACATGATGATGTAACCGTGGGGCTGGTCAGCTATGGCGCCCCAGAAGAGAGCGGCGAAGGCCGAAGCCAGGGAGCCCACCATCTGAATGCGGGCGTAGATGTTGGTGTAGTCATGCGAGCCGAAGACTGCTGTAACCAGAATAGGCGTCTGCACTGTAGTGCATGCGTAGACCAGGCCGAAGGCAAAGGCTCCCAGCAGGAGAAGCGCAGGCAATCCGGGGAAGGCGACCATGAGGCAGACGCCGAGAACGCCGCCGCCGATGCCCAGGCAGAGCCCGCCCACGATGCTGCCGTCGTTGACCATGCCCAGGATGACTTTGCCGATGGCCTGGCCGGCCATGCAGGAGGAAGCGATCAGGCCCGTGTAGGCCGCCATGGATGGCAGGGATGCTGCATAGGAGGGCAGGAACTGGTAAATGGTCTGATTCATGGTGATCAGGCCGCAGAAGAGCGCCAGCGCCCAGAAGGCAGGGGAACGCAAGGCCTGGGAAGCAGTCATGCCCACAGTCGACGCGATAGGCTCTGGGCTCTTTTTGTCTTTACTCCCGGTGTCTGTGCTGTTGGAGGTAGCCTCAGCTGCAGCAGGCTCCTGGTCGGCGGCGCCGTAGGGATGCAGACCCATTTGCTCGGGCGTGCCGCGAATGACGAAAATGGTGAAAGGCAGAGTGACCACCAGAATGAGAATGGCAAAGACCAGGTATCCCCGCCGCCATCCATCAGGGGCGGATCTGATGATCATGGTGCCTATCTGGTTGAAGATCACGCCGCCTATGCCGGTAAAGGCCATGCATAGGCCGATGAAGAACCCGACCCGTTTGCGGAACCAGGCGTTGATGAGCGTGGGCACTGACAGATAGAGGATAGGTGGCATGCCGATTCCCAGAACTACTCCGCATAGGTAGAACTGCCACATGGCGGATGATCGGGACATACCCAGGCAGCCCAGTCCGGCAAGGATTGTGCTTGCCGTCAGGACGATGCGCAGATCGTAGCGGTGCATCAGCCATCCGGCCACCGGCAGGAAGATGACCATGGTGATGCTGAATATGCTGAAGTACCCCGTAAATGCAGCCTTGGGAACATGGAAGTAGTTGCTGACAGGAGTGAAGAAGATACCGGCGCAACTGCATACCAGCGATACGGGGATGGCCGTGAAGACAATGCCCGACAGCACGATCAAGTACGGATAAACAGCCTGTTTTCGTGATGACGGCTGTGTCGGTGTGGTCGACATGACTGCGACCTTCCTCTTATGGGATCGTGGCTAGCCAACTGCTGCTTGGTTTGTATGCTCCCATTGATTTGCGGTTTGTCTGCTCTGGATGTCCACTATGGGAAATTTAAGAACTAATTGTAGTTCAATATTTGACCCTCATCTATCGTTAGAATGCAGATTAGGCGGTTTGCGGCACTGTCGTTTTTACTTCTTGCGATGGGATGATCGAGCCCGCTTTTGGCTGGCGGCCGCCTTTCTCCGTAGATTACCGCGTCGATTCTCCATAGCCCATGCTGGTGCTGTCCTGACTGATCTGTCATTCTCAGAAGATTCAGCCCTGTTCCACGCGCATTTGGTCATGGTTGTCGATGTGGACCTGGTTGTAGTAAAGACTTGCACCTCCAGCGACTTGAGGTTGTACCATCAGGCCGACCAAGGATTAATGAAAGGTGGGACTGTTATGACTGTTGCAGATAAGACAGTGCTGATCACCGGAGCTTCGTCCGGCATTGGGGAGGCCACGGCGCGACTGTTGGCACAGCGAGGGGCCAAGGTGGTGCTGGGCGCTCGCCGCAAGGATCGGCTGGATAAAATCGTCGACGACATCGTTCAGGTGGGTGGTCAGGCGGTCTCCATGGCTCTGGATGTGACCGATCGGCATGCCAATGAGGACTTCGTGGCTTTCGCCAAGAAGCAGTTCGGCGGGGTGGACGTGGTATTCCTCAACGCCGGGCTCATGCCTAACTCGCCACTGTCTGCCCTGCATGTGGATGAGTGGGATCGGACAATTGACGTCAACCTCAAAGGCGCACTATATGGCATTGCTGCGGCTCTTCCGGAGTTCACCGGGCAGCGACACGGACAGTTCATCGCCACCTCTTCGGTGGCTGGACTCAAAGCCTATCCGGGTGGAGCGGTCTATGGGGCGACCAAGTGGGGTCTGCGCGATCTGATGGAGGTGCTCAGGATGGAGTCCGCCCAAGAGGGGACCCATATTCGTACCTCTACCATTTACCCGGCGGCCATTCGGACTGAGTTGCTGGATACCATAACGGACAAGCAGACCCTGGCCGATATGAACAAGACCTACGACAGCTACCAGATTGATCCAGAACGGGTGGCCCAGGTGGTGGCCTTCGCTATCGATCAGCCTGAGGATACCAATGTATCGGAGTTTACTGTAGGCCCTACCATCCAGCCCTGGTGAATTCCTCTGTCGCTGCCCCTAGTCGCTGCTGGAGGAAAGCAGACGAATGCCGGCTTGGGCCATGGCCTTTCGAGCCTCGACGCCCTGATCCTCGCTGACCGGTACGGTCAGATCCTCGAAGACCGTGACCTGGTAGCCAAGTTTTATAGCATCCAAGGCCGTCTCCTTGACGCAGTGGGATTCGGCGATGCCTACTACATCCACTTGGTCGACGCCAGCTTGTGCCAGGGCATCGGCCAAGGTGACTCCAGATGCCTTGGCTGCAGCGAACTCCTGCCTGCTCTGGATTTTATCGGTGTTGTCTTCGATGCCTTCGAATCCGGAGTAGGCTGCTGAATACTGGCCCTTTTTGAAGTGATGGGTGATGCCCAACTCCCGGATTTTGGAATGAAGCTCCGCCCCAGGTGATCCGGCCACGCCGTGCTTGGGCCAGGTGTCCACGAAATCCGGGTGATCGGACCAATGAGACCCGGGTTCGATGTGCCAATCCTGGGTGGTGGCCATGTAGGCGTAGTCCTGGGCATGATTGTGGACATAATCGGCGATTTTGCCAGCCGTGGCGTCGCCTCCCTCGACTCCGAGTTCACCTCCTTCGCAGAAGGTCGGTTGAACATCCACGACGATTAAAGCCTTGGACATGGTGATCACTCCCTTGGTCGATGCTGACGGTAGGTAGAGGAAATACCGGTTGAAGCTCCTCAATCATTTCCTCTTACGTATTAGTCTAATTCTCGCAGGTGAGCCGGTCCTCCAGGTTGAGTGCATGTGGACAAATGCGGCGGCGAATCAGCATCTTGCGCACAAGACGATAAGACAGGTAGCGAGGGAGGACAAACGTGGTTGCACGAGGCGGACCCATACGGACTTTTGGGGTGTTTACTTGGTAGTCTAAGTGCCAGGGTTGTACGGAGTTATAGCTGATGCTTCTGGGGCTACCTCTTCCGTACGTGACAGAGCGGGCATCGTTCCACAGGAGATGCGGGTATGAGGATCAATGAGTTTGGGCAACCTATTGGTGATGCGATTTCGTTTCCCGGGGCCATTACGCCGGAGCCTGTCATCTTGACTGGCAGCACTGTTCTGGCAGTGCCCTTGGACGGCAACCAGGGTGATGCATTCTATGAACGGATTTTCAGTCCAGAATGCGACAAAGCCATCATGACCTATAGCACTCACGATCTCTACCCTGATAGACCAGCATTCGACTCAGGGTTCGAATCCATGATTGAAAGTCGCGATCCTCTCTTCTTTGCTATTCTCCGCAATCCGTCTGCACTTGGACTCAGTGTCGGTCACTCTACAGATGGAAAGGATGCGGATATACGGAAGCATGTGAAGCTTCTTGATTCGTCGGATCTGTTGGGCATGTATGCCTTGCAGCGGATAAGGTCCGATGTGGGGAGCGTCGAGATGGGGCACGTTATCTATACCCATGAGTTGCAGAGAAGCAGGCAGGCTACCGAGGCCCAGTATCTGATGGCTAGGCATGTCTTCGAGGACTTGGGCTATCGACGATACGAGTGGAAGTGCGACAGCCTCAACGCGCCCTCACGGGCGGCAGCGCTGAGGCTGGGATTCAAGGCTGAAGGCCGGTTCAGGAACGATATGGTCTACAAGGGCCGTACTCGGGATACGGATTGGTTTTCCATATTGGACAGCGAATGGCCAGCAGTGAAAGAGCGGTTGGAGACTTGGCTGGATGATGACAATTTCGATCGGCAGGGCAGGCAGAAGCGCCGTCTGCAAGATTGCTGAACCATTGCTGATCTGACTGCAACCCCTTATGGTTACACTGCTGCATCATTGAAGAAGCCGAAATAGGCATTCATGGCTCGGGCTGTAGGAGTGTCATTGTGGCGCATCAGCGCAAGCGGAGTTCCTTCAAATAGCACTTTTCCGCCCGCGCTTCCGGCTCCCGGGCCCATATCGATCACCCAGTCGGCCTGGCCGATGAAGCGCAGGTTATGTTCTATGGCGATAATAGTGAGACCTTTGTTGGTGATGAGTTTGCGTAGGAGCGCAATCTGCTGCAGGATATTGGATTCATGCAGGCCGCTGGTGGGCTCATCCAAAATCAGGGTCTCGCGAATCCCCTCCTTGAGCAGCCTGGCCAGCTTGAGGCGTTGCAGCTCACCGCCGGAGAGCGTATCGAGGGCCTGCCCAACGGATAGGTAAGACAGACCCACATCCTCCAGGGCCTTCATAGCTGGCCCCAGCACTTCACGATATTGGTGCATGGCCTCGCTGGCAGTCAGTTTCAGCACCTGGGCGATGCTGAGACCACGGTATCTGGCAGACAAGGCCTGCGTTGAATACCTGGTTCCATGGCAGCTTTCGCAGATAGTGTTGGTGTCGCCCATGTAGGCAATATCCAGGGTGACGACCCCCTTGCCCTTGCAGACCGGACAGGCTCCGGCAGCGTTGAATGAGAAGAGCGAGGGGGACTCGCCTGTGGCCTTGGCAAAGGCCTTGCGCAGCGGGTCGAAGACACCCAAGTAGGTCAACAGGTTGGAGCGTCCGCTGGTCTTGATTGGTTTCTGATCCAGGAGTAAGGCCTCATGTTGAGCCATGAAGCCTTCCTTAATAAGGGTGCTCTTACCTGAGCCGGCCACCCCGGTCACCACAGTCAGCATTTGCCGGGGTATCTTGGCGTGGGCTTCTCTGACGTTATGGGCAGTGACCTTGTCTATTGTATAGAAGCCATGCGAAGGCGCCGATGGTTCATTTACCATGCCTGGATCTGCCAGGGCTCTGCCAGTTGCTGTGCCGCTTCTCAGCAGAGACTGATAGTTCCCTTCAAAGACGATCCGTCCGCCTTCACTGCCTGCCCCTGGCCCCATATCGACGATATGGTCCGCAATGGCGATGAGCTCGGGGTCATGATCCACGATCACTACCGTATTGCCCTTGTCTCGCAAGCCTTCAAAGATTTTCTTGATCCCAGTCAGATCATGGGGGTGCAAGCCAACGCTTGGCTCGTCGAAGATGTAGAGGACGTCATTCAAGGGGCTGTTCAGGCAGTTGGCAATTTTCAGACGCTGTCCCTCTCCTCCGGAAAGTGTGGAGGTGCCGCGTTCCAAACTCAAGTAGCCCAGACCAACCGTTATCAGGTTGGCTATCTTGCGCATTAGGTCCTGCAGAATGGTCTCAGCTTGATCGTCATGAATCTTCCCAAGCCATTCCTGGAGGTCTGCCACGCTCATGGCGGAGCAGTCAGCTATGTTCAGTCCGCCGATTCTGGCTGAGCGCACCTTGGCGTTGACTCTGGCCCCCTGGCAGTCGGGGCACTGGGTGATTCGCGTAACCTCTTCCAGCTCATGCTGGTACTTGTCGTTGCTCTGGTTGATGAAGGTCTTGGTGATCCTGGGCACCAATCCCTCATACATGGCTGTCTTGTGCCAGTTGGGGCCAGGGTGTGCCGGTTTTTGCCTCTTGCCGTAGAGCAGGAAGTCGAGGTCATCCCTGGTCCACTCCCGTAGGGGCAGATCGTTGTCAAAATAGCCTGAATCCATATACCTGGTCAGCCTCCAGCCGCCCGGCTGAAAGGTGGGAAAGTTGATGGCTCCCTGGTTCAGCGAGAGATCCATGCTGAGCAGGCGATCAAGCACCAGAGTGCGCACAGTTCCCAGTCCCTGGCAGGTCGGGCACATCCCCGCAGGATTGTTGAAGGAATATGTCATGGAGTACCCGATGAAGGGCTGGGCCATACGGGAGAACAGCAGGCGTAGGGCGGTGTAGATATCGGTGTAGGTACCCACGGTCGAGCGGGCATTTCCAGAGAGCTGCTTCTGGGTGACGACAATGGAGAAGGGCAGGTTATCGATGCGGGCGACTTCCGCGGGCTCATACTTGGGCAGGAGCTGCTGGATGTAGGAGCTATAGCTGCGGTTGATCATGCGCTGTGACTCGGCTGCCAGCGTGGAAAACACCAGAGATGACTTTCCTGAACCTGACATACCGGTGACCACGGTGATGGCCCGTTTGGGTATGGCCAGCGAGACTTGCTTGAGATTGTGCGTGGAGGCCCTATCAATAAGGATGGATTCCGTCCTCATCAGGCGATCCGCTCCTGGCGGAGCTTGGCGATGAGCCTGTTGGCAAGAGCAGTGAACTCTTCCTGCTCGTCTTCAGACCAGACCTGTCTGGCGTCTTCCTCAAGGGTCTTATGCTGTTGATCGATGATGCCGAGCATGTCCCGACCGTCCTGGGTCAGGCAGGTCTCCAGCTCTCGCCGGTCACGGGTATCGGGCGTCTGTCTGATGTATCCGAGATCGCGCAGCGTGCTCAGGTTCTTGGAGACCTTGGATCGGCTCATACCAAGTAGCTGACCAATCTGTGAGGGCCTGAAGGCTCCAGTACGCAGAACAGTGAGGATATCGAATTGTTGCCAGGTGATGTCTCCTGGGTTGACCCTATTACGCTCCGCTACGAATTCGCACTGCAGATACATGAGAGCGTTATAAAGGGAAGAGGATTTATTTGATTTCATAATAGAAACTATATCATATTGGAAACTATCAGTTGATTGATTGGGCTCATCATGTATCAACTTCAAGTCCGTCCGGTTTTCTTGGTCTGCTGAAGGGGTGGGCGGACTTTTCGACTGTATGCCTGGGTGCCACTCTATTGCAGTCCGATACTGAACACTTATGGAATTCCTTGTGCCAAGGCTCATCCTGAGTGGAATTCTGATGCTATAGAAGGGTTGCGTATGTGCCGTAGAATCTATCGCGAAATAGGCTTCGGCGCATAGGGCTTTCTAACGGTTTCAAACTGGATTTGATCGATGGCAGGATTGCATTTCCCGCGAGCGGCGCTACACGGCAGCGTGGATTTGCAGTGCTAGCTGTGATCTTCGAGTTGCTGGATTGTCAAGGCAAAGACCAGCCCGCCATTGTCGAAACCTTCATCTCTGCTCGTGTATTGTGTCGGTCTACCTGGAGGGGTCTTTGCCAGATACCCCTCCAGGTTTATTGTTGCTTGTTTTGGGGTTACCGAGAACCTTTGGCCAGAATTTCTTCTAAGGTCGCATCCGTTCGGCGTATGGTGCATTCTCGATTAGTCATGTCCAAGGGGGATAAGGCCTTTCGCACCTCCGCCTCGCTTCCATTCATGACCCGCAAGGTCTTGCCGTCCAGAGTGACCGGCAGGTTCGCCTGCTTCAACAGTGCAAAGGCATTCCGCCACCTGCTTGTCTGGACCATGATGGAGGAGTGTCCACGTAGGACTTCTTCCAAGGTGCCTTCTGCCTGCGTGTGGCCATGTGAGAGAATAAGGCAGCAGTCACACTGTGATGCTTCGCTCATATAATGCGTGGTTACCAATATTCCTACCCCGTTGGCGGCTGTGCGGTGAAGCTCACGCCACAAGCGCATTCGTGATACCGGGTCCATTCCGGAAGTGGGTTCATCCAGAACCAGCAGTTTTGGCTGGTGCTCGGCAGCGATGGCATAGGCCAGGAGCCGTTGGGAGCCAAGCGGCAGATTGCCGACTGGTCGCTTTCCCAAGGAATTAGCATAGAGGGAGGTCCATCCGCGCGCTGCCACCTTGTATATATCAGCTGAAAACTGCATATTTTCTGTAGCGTTCAATGCTCGATAGAGTCCAAGGCCTTGAGGGACATATCCTATAAGACGACGTGTAGAGAAGCCTGGCTTTCCGCCAAACATGGACACCCATCCCTTATCCATTGTTTCAAGCCCAAGAAGAATCCTGATGAGCGTTGTCTTTCCTGCACCGTTCCCACCGATAAGTCCAAATATCTGACCTGGATTGACCTGTAGCGATACCTCATTGAGAGCCTTGAATGATCCGAATTGCTTGGTGATCGACATAGCATTGACGCATGGCTCGCTGGTATGCCTGATGGTTTCTGAACCCTTGTGGGGCCTCTCTGCAGAATCCGATTCCGATGACGCTGATATAGAAGCAGTGGTATGCTCCTTTTCTTCGTCGGAGAGAAGAAAAGCGATGGATGCATTCTCCAAGTCAAAATCAGTGCGGCGAAAGTCTTGAGGTGTTCTGCTGTCCTTTGGCGATGTCCAGATATAGACTGTATTGCCCCTTTGCCAGTTATGGTAGGCAAGCTCCGGAGGGCGTGCTCGCAATGAGGATCCGAACGAAGATTGCAGGATCATCGGCTTTCCGATGTCGAGCGCTGCCTCCCATAATTTGCCCGGCGCATCGTTCTGCATGGCTTGCGGATCGCCCACATACAGTGGTTTCCCCTTGTTCATCAGATACAGAGTCGAGGCACGGGCCGCCTCGTCCAGATATGTTGTAGCAAACAATACAGTTCTACCCTCGACCGCTTGGGATGATATCAGAGCGAGAATGTCTTCGCGACTGGCCGGGTCTACGCCTGTAGTCGGCTCGTCGAGCAGAAGGAGGTCAGGCTCATGCAGTGCTGCCATGATTACACCAAGCTTTTGGCGCATTCCTCCTGACAGCTGTCCTCCTAACCTGTTCCGGGCGTCTATCAATCCTGCGCTTTCAATTAAGTAGTCAATGCGCTCTTGAGCGTGTGCAGGGTTCATGTGGTAGATGCCGGCAACAAATCGCAGATTTTCCAGCACGGTCATGTCACGCCATACTCCTGAATCCGCAGGTTGGTAGCCGATGCGTTCCTTGTCGGGCAGTCCTGTAATCTTCCCGGAAGCTGCTTTTACCCGGCCTGCCAGCAGCTTCAGCAGAGTGGTCTTTCCTGCGCCATCTCCGCCTGTGAAAGCGGTCAGGCTGCCTGCAGAGAATGTCCCTGTGAAGGAATCAAGCGCTTTGACGCCATCAAAGGTTACATCGACGTCTCTCAATTGAAGACTGTTGTTCTGTCTGTTCATTTTCTTAAAGTCCTGATCTTTGCTCATCGTGCCCCTCCTCTAGTGAGTAGGCGGCGCAGTTTCAGCGAGGCGAGAGAAAACAGCACCACTGCTTCAGCAGTCAGTATTGCCACCGGCAGCCACAGCGATTCCCATGTAGACCCGCGCAGCATGATTCCCTGAGCCATCTGATTGAACCAGGTCAGTGGAAGTATGTACCCGATCCATCGAACCGATGCGGCCATGGATTCAAGCGGGAAGATGATGCCGCCAAGCAGCATTTGCGGCATGACCAACATCATCGCCATCTGTACAGCCTGCCCTGAGTTTTGGGATATGGTCGAAATAAAAATGCCCATGCCCAGCACTACAAACAGGAACAGGACTGTTCCCAGCAGAAATATCCAGAAATTACCGCGGAAGGGAATTCCGAATACCCATATGCCCAGGATGGTGATGATGGCCATGTCCACCAAGGCAAGCAGGAAGTAGGGGGCTATTTTCCCGACAATGATGCTGAATGGGCGAAGCGGCATAACAGCGAGCTGTTCCAATGTGCCCTGTTCTCGTTCCCTGACCAGACCGATGCTGGTGATCATGGTGCCGATCAGCGTGATAATCAGGCCGATAAGTCCTGGAATCATGACAAAAGAGGTTTTCAGGTCGGGGTTGAAGAAGATCGTCATAGCTGATGTGTTGATGTCATTTGCGGGAGCGACGTTGGTTTTCTCTGACATATCGCTGTTCTTTTCCAACGACAGCTGAGGTCTTGGTGGTGCGGGCTGGCCCTTTGCTGCTGCCTGTTGAGCGTCGAGCTGATACTCCTGAAGTTGCTGCTCGAATTGTCTCATTTTTTCTTGTTGTGTTTTCAGAGCATTCTTTTTGGCTTCCTTTGCGCTCTGCTGCATATCTTCACCGGTGAGTTGCAAAACTGTTTTTCTGGCGGACTGCGCGGCGAATAGACCTGAACCGTCGATGTAGGCATGAGCGTCTGTGCCAAGAATTCTGCTCTGCTTATCTGCGGCATCGCCTTTTACGGTGATGACTGCATCTGCCTTTCTGTCTCGCAAGAGAGTCTCGGCGTCGTTTCTTCCATGCATGTGCTCATCTATGCTGGTGATGGTCATTCCATCCTTGTAAGCATCGTATTTTTCCAGCTTTTCAGCGTATTGATTCGCGTTCTCTCCGATGACGATGACCGATACCTTGTCAACTGAGAAATTCGCGGCATAGCCAAAAATGAACAGCAGAAGCACAGGCATGAGGATAAGCATGGCCAGAGTTCTTTTGTCTCGCAAAAGCTCTCTGAACTCTTTGATCATCACGGCTTTCATGTTTCTCCAATCACTCACTCTCTCAGACCGGCCTTGATGGCCGTCGTGCATTTATTCATCATCGATGAACAAATGGTATGCTAGCACATATTCATCATTGATGAATTCTTGAGTTTCAGCTAGTATTTCCTGTTAGAAATAGAGGATGGAGAAAATGTCAGCCGAGGGAAAGTCACGCACGCGAAAGTCATCCGGAAAGAAGAAGGCAATGCCTGATAAGACGGCGGTAAGGGCCGCTAAGCGTGCAAAGGGGGATTGCTCCCGTAGGCAGCGACGCGGGCGCCCTAGCAGGGCGGAGAATTCTGCTGCACGGGAAAACCTACTTGAAGCGGCTTGCCGAGCTTTCTCCACCAGCCCATTTGATAAGGTCACCATGCGGGGGATAGCCCGAGATGCTGGTTATGACCAAAACCTCCTCTACTACTATTTCGGCAACAAGGATGATCTATTCTCACAATCCGTTGAACGGATAATCTCAAGCAACCAACTTACGGTTGATTTTGGGTTCGACAAGCAGACTCATAGGGCGCCATCGCACATTTCAGGAGCGGAATTCATGAACCGCTTCTTCCAATTTCTGGAACATTCCCCGTCAGGCGAAACATATATACGTATAGTGCGCAACGCGGCAGGCAATGATCATGTCCTTCACCTCTTGGTGAGCACCATATCCCAACAACTCGCCAAGGCGCGTCCTGAGCCTGCGGATATCGATCATAAAGATGAACGCATGATGCTCATTGCATCGCAGCTGTTCGGAATCGTCGTTTTGCGGTACATATTTCGGCTGGAACCGCTGTCCTCCATGCCGGCTCATGAGGTGGAACAGGCGGTTGCGCCGGTGATCGACCATTACCTATATGGTGATATCGCTTTTCAAGGATGAGGTCATAAAGGTATGCAAAATCATGATATAGGCGTTATTTCCGTGGTCAGAACTATGTATCGGAACTATGCATGTTGGAGTGACTCGTTCTTTACATCAACTTATATCAGCCTGTTCTAGCAGTAATTCATCAGCAAGTGAATATTCCGATACCCCCTCAATGAGCCAATCCTATATGACTGGGTACTGCAGACCGGTTTATATTGGATGGGCTTCCTCGAATCTAGGGATTGAGATAGTTGACCCATCGTGGTATCGAACAAGAAGAGTCCATGCTGTAATTCTGAATGCAGTTATTTAATCATTTATTCGATGCACATGGGAAAGGACAAACAGAACGTACCATTTGTTACCTTAAGTTCTCCATACTAAACGACCCGCTAAGACGAAGCAAAGTGGAAACGAATCAGATTGACAACGTAAAGGGCAACAATGCCGATATACGAGATTCGAAACGCGGGGTACTACTTTCGGCTTGGAACCAACCTTTTTAAGGATGACGCTTATAAGTGCTTGACTGTTTTATCCTCCGCTCATACAACGCGTCGTGATGCGGTAAAACAGATCATTATGAATCTCAGGCTGGCAGAGCAACCTGCGGACATAATCGATGCCTTGGAAGAAAACGCGGGGAACGGTTTGTCCAATATTGCCGGGTAGCGCCGAGCGTGTAAGGGAGGGGATTGTCCCTGTCGCTATGCCGCATCGGTAAGGAAGATGTGTTTGTGATGGTACTCGATAAATTCGTGGGAGGGTCGGCTGATCGATGGCAACGTGATCCTCTGGTCTTCGAAGGCATAGAGCCATTGATCGTTGATCGGTGAGTGCCTTACCTTGTCATGGTTGACCATGATGCGGTAATCGTCATCGATGGAGATAAGCCCTTGGTCAAAGGCTCGGTCGTGGAATGCATTGAGCAGCAGGCCGTTCGATGCAGCGGTTTTTTCGGTCGGGGTTGATGCTTTCCAAGGTTTGATATGGCTGGCAATCAGCATCGAAGGTATCTGCATACCAGTGATGCAGCATGTGTACTGGTAGTTCAAGAGCAGCGAATTGCGGAAGTACGACTGGTTGATCCGCTGAATCGTGGTCGCTTCGCGCTCACCGTCTTCGGGATTGGGCTTGTCAAACAGCAGTTTTGTTGCGGTTTCGAGCGTGGAGTACCGGTCGGAAGCCAATGGTGCTGGGTGGAAGTCTTGTTTGTTCGCTTGTAGGAGTGCATGTTGGAGCAAATTGAGGCATTCTGCCATGAAGGCATCGGGATTTTCCGCGTACCATTGCCAGACTAGGGAATCCAGCTTGCTGCCATGCTTCATACCTGCCTTGCCCTGTGCGATCCGATTGACGTCATGGGATGCGACGTTTCAGTTGCTGTTTTATTCTGGCTATTATTGCTTTGTTCCTGAGCGCACTGTGGAAGGAGAGGGACGGATGACAAGGGAGTTGGAGCTCTCGCCACGGCACGGCAGCGAGTTGGTTTCTGTTCAGTATTCGTTGGAGCTTGCGAACGACAAAGGTATAGAGGCTGGAATTAGCGTTGCTAAAGCGACCGGAGATTTTGGTGATGGAATCTACGTGGAATCCATTGAAGAAGATGCTGCATCTGACCATGTGCAAGATGACGCGCGGCTTGATTACAAGATAGCTGCAGCTTGTGGAGTGGTTGCTGGTTTATGCGATTCGATTTTTGTTGGCAAGTTCTCTCTGGACAGGGCGAACGAGTGGGGTTCGGAGAAAGTCAATGAATTCGTGGTTTGGGTGGCAAAGCAGCATTCTGATTTTAGAGGAGAGTCCCTGCGTGATGCCATTAATTTCTTAGAAGATGAATATCCTTTTGTTAGCGATAAGTACACAGCCGAATTTGGCGGCGGTTTGCAACATCATCTCAGAGATTTTTCTCACCACTTCTCCCTTGAAGGATTGGTGTTCTCGATACTTACGCAATTTACCGGAAAGGTATACGGCACCAATCAGTATGGGGATTTCATTGCAGTCCCGGTGGAAGAACAATGGTTTAAGGAAGGACTGATTGGCGATAATTTCTGCGAAAAGCTGTTTTTGGGCACGGTGCGATGGTTCTTGCACATGGCGTCAGACATGGCGGGTTCAAGTTCGAATCCCGGTGAGGGCACGGGGATACCTGGGCCTTTGCTCTCTATGATTAAGGAATTGTCCGCCTTGCCCCTGTTTAAAAATGCCATGGATTCTGGCATGGGGGCACGTAAATTCATTTCCAAAATGTTCAATGGGACCTTATTTGCGCAAGTTGATGACGAAGGTCGTGAAGTGCCTCGTAGATTCAACCTGCGGACTGAAATCGGAATTGTGCATGAACTGGGGCGCCAGGCGCTTCCGGTGTTGCTGAATGAATGCTTGACGCGGGGCTGCTATTTTCTTCGTCATCTTTATCTGGAGATGAAAGATAATGATGTCCGCTCTTTGTCCGATTTGAAACAGCTTGACATGGACCGAATTCTTCCATTCAATAATTCCAGAGTCGTTCGCATGGTATCCATCGCCTCGGCCACTTTTACTGCGGTGGATCTAGCGGATGCTGCTATTCGGGCTGCATTGGTCGGGTTTACGGAAGGCAGGGTACTTGCCGGCAAGGAGTTCTTGCTGAGAGTCAACTACGTAGGTGTGACTCGTCTGGTTTTCGCAATAGGTGTGGATGTCAAAACGGTATGGGAACGAAGAGCAAGTCACAGGCAGCGGCGGCAAAACGATTCGGTCGATCAAGCGACAATGGAAACGCTCTCGTTGAAGCCGGAGCATCTATCTGTTCTGTTCTCGATAGAGCGACTGGCGCTTTATGAGGACATAGATCGAAGTAAGGCAGTGGATCGAGGCGAAAAAGAAGAATGGTTTGGCAAATGGTCTGAAAGCCTCCCTGCTGACTGCGTTCTTCTTAATCGTGGGCAAGTGAAAGAGAGAATTGAAGAACTTGTTGCACGAGATGGAACTACATGGAAAGCCTTGGTTCTGATTGAACTTGCACGGTTTGTGCCATATGACTCCTATCGTTCTGAAATGGAGTCAGAGGATCCTGACGGAAGGTCAGACTCCTCAATCAAAAGGACTAAACGCCCAAAATTTGATTCAAAAATTCTCGAAGAATTATGGCGTGATGTAAGCGGCGATTCGGACAAATCCCCTGTGCAACAGACCGCTAAGGCGCTGAATAAGAATGCAGGCGTATTGGATGGTAGCCGAACCAAAATAATTGTCGGTGCTGCCGGAACTGCCGCGGTTGCGGTTGCTACGGGAGGTGCAGCGTTTACATTAGCGCCAGTCATAGCGCCGTTGTTTGCCGGATCGGCTGTTGCCGGCCTATCTGGTGCTGCTCTTACCAGTGCGAGCCTTGCAGCGGTTGGCGGTGGTGCATTGGCTGCAGGAGGACTCGGTATGGCAGGTGGCACGGCCATAATCGCTGGTGGCGGCGCAGTCTTGGGTTTGGTTGGTGGTAGTGGGGTAACTGCTGTTACTTCGCTTCTCACTGATTCCAAAGGAGCGTTTGCCCTCGACGAGTGTTCGAAGCTCCTAACATTTTGCCAATCCGACTTTGCTCAAGCTGATATGAAGCCAAAGACGATTGAACGGATGCGACAAGGCCTGCTCGATCAGATTGAACGCATGGAAATTCAGCAGGAGGTTCTCTCTAGACGTTCTGGAGACAAGGAATTAGATAAGTCTGAGAAAAAAGAAACCAAGAAAGAGCTCTCCGGTCTTAAGAAGAGCTTGGGTTACATGCGTAATTGCGAAAAGGAATTGTTGAAGCTGATTAATCAAAAAGGTCGCTCGTAGGAGATTACGGTAGCCGCCAAAGACGATGTCGAATTGGTCTGATCAAGTACAGCGCTGGAGCCGGAATCATGACGAGATGTGTATGCATCGGATTCTGCAGATTGTCCTCTTGGGGAATGCAGGGGATATCTCTGATTAAAGTCTTGTTCTGCTTTTTAGTATTCCAAGTTACTGATTGCATTGGAAATGTTAAAGGGGGGTCCAGTTCTCTCTGCTGCCAGACTGTTTGTTTAAGGGTAGTTTTAACTGAATTCAGTTATCCTTTACCGGAATTCAGTGAAAAAGTATATAATTCAGTTAAGGCCAATAGCTCAGAACAGGTGGTGGACGACGGATGGCGTGTGAGTACGGCAAGGAGACTTTGTCCAAGGAATTCAAAAGTGATCTCAAGAGCTTGCCGGACTCCGAATTGGTAGAAGCAGTTGTTGCCTTGGCCAATACGGATGGCGGATGCTTATACTTGGGCGTTGAGGATGATGGCACGCCTACCGGTGCGCAGCAAAAGCATCAGGATCCGGTTGGAATGGCTGCAATGATTGCCAATAAGACTGTGCCACCGATATCGGTTCGTGCGCAATTGGTTGGCAATGACATCGCGGTTGTTCAGGTCGAGGTGCCCAAGGCGCAGAGCGTGGTATCAACAAAGTCGGGTAAGATTCTCCGTCGCATGATGAAAGTGGATGGCACGCCTGAAAGTGTACCCATGTATCCGTATGAGTTTGCAACTCGTCTTTCTGATCTGGGAAAGCTCGACTATTCAGCTCAGCCGGTGAGGGGATCAACTCGGGAAGATTTTGATCCGTTGGAGCGTGATCGTCTGCGCAGAATCATCGCCTCTTATCAATCTGGTGACCAGAACCTTCTTGAGCTTTCGGATGAGGATATGGAAAAATCGCTGCGCCTTGTCGTATCGGTCGATGGGGATTTGACACCAACCTTGGCTGGCTTGCTGCTCATTGGCAACGAAGATGCATTGCAACAGTTCGTTCCGACGAATGAAGCGGCTTTCCAAGTTCTTAACGGCACTGACATCAAGGTGAACCAGACGTATCATGGCCCTTTGCTCAAGACCATAGAGCAAATATCCGCTTCGTTTAAGCCGTGGAATCCGGGGACGGAGCTGAATGTGGGCCTGTTTTCTTCGATGGTCCCCGAGTTTGACGAAAGGGCTTTTCGAGAGGCTTTGGTTAACGCATTCGGCCATAGGGACTATTCGGTTCTCGGACGTGTGCGCGTATTGGTGGACGATGCTGGCTTGACCATTGCCAATCCCGGTGGGTTTGTGGAAGGCATAAATGTTCATAACCTGCTTACAGCTGAGCCACATGGGCGTAACCCATGTCTGATGGATGCATTGAAGAGATCTGGCCTCGCCGAACGCACTGGGCGTGGGATCGACCGCATTTTCGAAGGTGCCCTGAACTATGGCCGTCCTCTGCCTGATTATTCGAGATCCAACGGGCGTGGGGTATCAGTGCTGTTGCCGCGCAGTGCGCCCGATAAGGCGTTTGTGGAGCTGCTGGCCGAGGAGCGTGAGCGTAGTGGCAAATCCATGTCTCTCGATGGGTTGCTTATTCTGGACAAGCTCAAGAGAGAGAGGCGCTGCAGCTTTGACGTGTTGTCGAAATCGATGGACATGAGCGACCAGCGTCTACGCACGGTTTTAGGGCAACTGACTGAATCTGGTCTTATCGAAAGCGCCGGCACCGGGGCTCGCCGAACATATATGTTGGGTGCGAAGGTGTATCGGCGTAGCGGCAAGGTAGTGGAATATGTTCGCCAATCGGACATCGATAGAGTTCGGTACTCCGAATTAATCATCAAGCTGATCCATGAACAAAAAACGGTGAGTAGAAACGACGTAATGGAACTGCTGCACCTTGGCGCGAATCAGGCGTATTACCAGTTGCGGAAGCTCGTTGATGAGGGGCGTATCAGAAAAGTTGGTAGTGGAAAACGTAAAGCACGGTACGAGGCGGTGTAGTGGATAAATCAATTGGGATATCGCTAATCGAGTCTACCTGAATTCAGTTATTTTTAACTGAATTCTGTAAAACCAGTGTCCGTTTTATTCTGTTTCTCAACATACACGGTCGCATACTCGCGAAATGTGATCTTGCTTCCGGTATTGGCCTTGCCCGGAACCTTCGGCGGAGTCCACGCATTCAAGTTGATAGGGCACATGCCTTATTGAATCATGTCTTGGCCTGAGTCTCTTTCTCTTCATCGAAGTTCTTGTGGATGCGGACAGGGTTTGTACTTTGCGAAGTGCGTGCCATGGTAATCAACCCCAGCTGCCGCAGACGGATGAACAACGTCGTTTTTGGACTGAATGCTTGAGCGCTAAGGCGATACCGCTTAACCTACTCCAGATAACGGGTCAAAAGAAAAGAAGACGGAGCAGGGACAATCTTTGAAGCGTCGCCAAAAATGTTGCAATCCCGCCCTCTAAGCGACAAAAAGGGATTTTTGGAAAACCAAAAATCCCTACTGGCGGAGGATACGAGATTCGAACTCGTGAGGGCGTGAACCCAACACGCTTTCCAAGCGTGCGCCATAGACCACTAGGCGAATCCTCCAAGGCTGCAGTGAACGGGGCCGTAGCCTACGTGACCCTGATCAAGGCAACTAGGAAATAGTAACACAGGGCAAGGATTGCAGGCCAGTCCAGACGTGTCGCCGACAATCCTCGCCCTGTTTCTGTTTTCTGTGTTACTTGATCTGATCCATGGAAAGGCCAAGAGCCTCGGCAACACGCTGGCCGTAGTCGGGGTCGGCCTGGTAGAACTGCCTGGTCTCGAGAACCTGGATCTCCTGGTCATCAACGGATCCCAGGTTGTTCTTGATGGTCTGGATCAGACGGTCCTTCTCTTCCGGGCTCATCAGCCTGTAGAGACGGCCAGCTGCGGAATAGTAGTCCTTGTCATAGGGGCGGGAGTATTCGGTCTGCCCTTGGACGGCATCGCCGTGCATCCGGGCATCGTTGTCTTCCACGGGGCCGCCCTTGCTGTTGGGCTCGTAGTTGACCGATCCATCCTGACCTTGGGACATGAACCCATCGCGCTCGTAGTTGTGGACCTCGTTGACCGGGCGGTTGATGGGCAGCTGTTCGTAGTTGGCACCCAGACGGTAACGCTCGGCGTCCTTGTACCCGAACAGGCGGCCTTGCAGCAGCTTGTCGGGCGAGGGCTCGATGCCGGGGACGAAGTTGGCGGGGGAGAAGGCCGCTTCCTCCACGTCATCAAAGTAGTTGGTCGGGTTGGTGTCCAGCACGAACTCGCCTATCTCAATGCGCGGATAGTCCTTCTTGGAGACCACCTTGGTCACGTCGAAGATGTCGTCCTTGTAGTCCAGGCCCTCCTGGTAGGGCAGGATCTGCACGCAGACCTTCCACTTTGGGTAGTCGCCCCGGTCGATGGCATCGTAGAGATCGTGCAGGAGGAAGTCCGTGTCCTCGGAAGCGACCTTGGCTGCGGTCTCGTCGGTCATGTTCTTTACGCCCTGCTCGCTCAGGAAGTGGTACTTGACCCAGAACTGCTCGCCCTTGGCATTGACCCACTTGAAGGTGTGGCTTCCGTAGCCGTTCATGTTCCGGTAGCTGGCCGGGTTGCCCCTGTCGCCCATCAGGTAGGTCACTTGATGTACAGACTCTGGGGAGTGGGACCAGAAGTCCCACTGCATCTCCTGGCTGCGCAGATGCGTGGCCGGGTCCCGCTTCTGCGAGTGGATGAAGTCGGGGAATTTCAGGGGGTCGTTGACAAAGAATACGGGGGTGTTGTTGCCCACCACGTCGTAGTTGCCCTCCTGCGTGTAGAAGCGCAGGGCGAAGCCGCGCACGTCACGCAGGGTGTCGGGATAGCCTGATTCACCGGCCACCTGGGAGAAGCGCAGCAGGATGGGCGTGGTCTTGCCGGCTCCGTTGAATACGTCGGCCTTGGTGTAGGCGCTCATGTCCTTGGTCAAGGTGAAGGTTCCCTTGGCCCCGGCCCCCTTGGCGTGGACTACGCGCTCCGGGATGCGCTCGCGGTTGAAGTGGGCCAGCTTTTCGAGGAGCTGGTAGTCCTGCATGAGGATGGGTCCGCGGGTGCCCGCCGTCTGGCTATGGTTGTTGTCCGCCCAGGGCTGCCCTTCGTTGGTAGTGAGTTTGTCGTTCATATTTGCTCGATTCCTCTGACATCTTTGATATTTGCGGTCGACGGTCCCATGCGGGCCAGGTCTGTGACCCTGCTTCTGGCCGGCCGTCCGATCGTTGATAGCAAGACCCTTGATAAAATCCTGCTATCCTCCACCGTATCTGACAGGCACTGGAGTTGGTGGATATGCGCGCTGAGCGAGAGTCAGATATCTCACTAATCAAGCGAGGCGTTTATGGCATCTCAGACAGAACCATAAGAAAGCCGCCGACATTGCCTCATTCATTCGGCAAATGGCGGCGGCTCTCATCAGAGCACTGGTGTTCAGAGCATCTGTATCAATTCGCCCACATCCTGGATGACCAGCTGGAGGTTGAGCCCGGTCAGGACAGCCACGACAATCCAGGCCAGGAAGGCCATCCATCGAGGGTTGGCATACTTGCCCATGATCTTCTTGGAGGAGGTGTACCAGACCAGGGGGATCATGGATATGGGCAGGGCCACGCACAGGAAGACCTGGGAGTAGACCAGCAGGCTATCCAGGGCGGACTCCTTGCCTCCGAAGGCGATGGTGCAGATCAGCACGGGGATGATGGAGATCACACGGGTGACCAGCCTGCGCAACCAGAGTGGAATCCTCATGCGGATGAAGCCCTCCATGACGATCTGCCCGGTCAGGGTGCCGGTGATGGTCGAGTTCTGACCGGAGGCCAGCAGGGCTACGGCGAAGAGGGTGGAGAGCAGTCCGGAGGCGACCGGCCCGGCGATGGTCTTGTCGCCAAGGGCGTTGTAGAGGGCGGTGAAGGTGTCCAGCCCTTCGCCGTGTCCGAAGAACATGGCCGCGCCCAGCACCAGCAGCAGGCAGTTGACCACGAAGGCGGCGGATAGCTGGATGTTGGAATCCCAGGTGGCGAAGCGGACAGCGTTGGCAACCTGACGGTCGTCGCTTCGGTCGAAGTCGCGGGTCTGGACGATGGATGAATGCAGGTAGAGGTTGTGGGGCATGACCGTGGCGCCCACAATGCCCAGAGCCATGGTCAGCTGTCCGTTGCCCAGGATGGCCTTGTCGGGGATGAAGCCGCGGAAGACCGCGGGCATGTCGGGCTTGGCCAGGAAGACCTCGTAGAGGAATACCGCCATGATGACCAGGATCAGGGTGGCCACGATGGCCTCGATGCGGCGGAAGCCGATCTTGGTCAACAGCAGGAGGATGAGCACATCCAGGACGGTCAGCGTCACGCCCAGGACCAGCGGAATGCCAAAGAGCAGCTTCAGGGCAATGGCCCCGCCGATCACTTCGGCGATGTCGGTGGCCATCACGGCCAGCTCCGTGCAGATCCAGAGGACGAAGCTCAGCCGGCGGCTGGTGTGCTGGCGTGTGGCCTGGGCCAGGTCCAGACCAGTCACGATTCCCAGCTTGGCCGACATGTACTGCAGCATCATGGCAATCAGGCTGGAGATGAGGATGACGCTCATGAGCAGGTAGCCGTATTGGGCACCGCCGCCGATGGAAGTGATCCAGTTGCCAGGATCCATGTAGCCGACTGCCACCAGGGCGCCTGGGCCTGAGAAGGCAGCCAGGTTCTTCCAGAAGGAGGAGGTCGAGTTGGGCACGGAGACTGTGGCGTTGATCTCCTCCAGGGATCGCCCATTGGCCGTCTCGATGATCGGATGGGATTGGCGCTGCCGATTGGACGGCGGAGTCCTGACTTCGGATCCGGCTGGACTGGCGGACCCTGAGGAGGGTCTGGTCTGAGTGTTCGGCATGACACCTTCCTTGATTCTGGTTGCTCAAAGGTCTGAAAGAAAACTTCGACCCTTCGAAGTCTAATGGTGTCACATGAAAATTGCGAGACCTTGACGAGGACATGTCTGTGACATTGTCTACATGCCAGATTCTGCTGATGCTTGACTAAAAATTGGGGGAGGGGCTAAGGAATTGTGCTATAGACTGTGCACATGGACGTCATTCAGCTTTCCACCAATGTCCAAGACTATCTAAAAGTCATTTGGGATCTGGAGGAGTGGGACGATGGCCCAGTCCACCCCACGGATATCGCTGAACGGACCGGCATGAAGCAATCGACCATTTCGGGCGCGCTCTCACGTATGGTCAATGCCGGCTTGGTGGAACACAAGCCTTATGGACGGGTTGGTCTCACTTCGGCAGGTAGACGCTCTGCTGTTACCATGGTCCGTCGTCACCGCCTTCTGGAGACTTTCCTGGTGGAAGTCCTGGGCTATAGCTGGGATGAAGTGCATGAGGAGGCTGATGCCCTTGAGCATGCCGTCTCCGAGAAGATGGTTGACAGGATTGATCGTTATCTGGGCCATCCATCCCAGGATCCGCATGGGGATGCCATACCGACCGAATCCGGCAGCATGCCCGATGTCCCACTAACGAAGTCTCTGTCTCAGGTGGAAGATGGGCAAACCGTTCGGGTATGGCGAGTAAGCGATCAGGATCCAGCATTGCTCAGGTACTTGAGCAAGCACAGGGTGCGCCCAGGGACCTTGCTGAAATTAGTCTCGCCTGGGGACGCATCACAGGGGGCGCAAATCCGCGTTCAGAAGATATCGGCCGGGCAAAGTAGTCCCAATAGGGATGAGAATGAATCGAAGGGGATTGCTGAGCCTTTGGAATTGGATGATGCACAGGCTTCAAGAATCCAGGTAGTTGTTCAATAGATTTTATGCACTGCAGATGTCACGGCAGCAACGATGGTTGTGCTGTCCATCAGGGAACACGTCCATCATCTCCGGCTATGAGTTCATGGATTATTCCACCATGCAATGTTTTTCTGTTGGGAGTCACGGTGTTGGGGGTCATGGCATCCCCTGCATCTGCGGGAAGCTCCAGCTAAATTCCCGAAAACGTCCAGACTCTGTCCGGCAGCAAATGAATGGACGTATCGCTTATCGTCTTCAAGCAAGGTTCCGGACCAATACATACGCCTTTTCTTAGGCTGAGGTGTCCGCTCGGCAGGCCTTGGAGCTTTCGGTGACGCTGGAAAGTCTGGTATCTGGTATGTTTCGAAACCAATTCCGCGATCATTGGACGAACTCGGCTTTACCTCCTAAGCTGGTACCAGTGTGGTTGGTGGGTTCATTGTTGCATGACGATTGAAGGGGAGCCGTAACAGTGCTTTGGTCTGTGATTAAAAATATTTTGGTTATTGCTGCCTCTGCTGCAATGGCTGGCCCTATGGGATTTCAGCCCAGCGCACCTGGATCCACGGCTGCTGAGTGGAATACACAGTCAGCAACGCAGGAAAAGGTGGCGGAGGAGGGGCATGCGAGCCCCCCGACAATAGGTGATCAGGACCAGTCGCAGAGCACATCTATGCCGGACAACCCCAATCAACCACTGCCAGAGAAAATCAGCAACGCCATCCCTAAGGATTCGACCGTAGTTGCGAATGATCTGGCTTTGACACCAGACCAGCAGCTTAAGCAATTGGACTCAGGCAAGAAAGTCACCGATCCGAAAATCGTCGGGACATCAACCCATCAGGCAGATCCTTTGGCTAAGACCAATGGAGAATCATTCATCCCTGTTCATGTGGATAAAGTCAGGAAAGCCATAAAGGATTCCAAGACGGATTCCGATCAACAGACCAAGGGCAACCAAGGTGAAGAGGCGAGACCGGCAACAGCTGATTCCTCCGTACGGTCGCGTACATTCTTTGCCTCCTTGCAAAATAATGAATACGGTGCTCACTGGGGCTCGTATCAAGGTTCACAGGCATTTTTTGAGGCTGATGGTACTCTCTTCGCGGAACAGGCCAAGGGGGTCATCGATGTTTCTGTGTGGCAGAACACTATAAATTGGGAGGCTGTAAAGAACTCCGGAGTCGACGGCGCCATCATTCGCCTAGGCTACGGTTGGGGCAATGGCCTGGATAAACAAGCCAAGAGAAACATCAGCGAATGCAAGCGTTTGGGAATACCTTTCGGGGTCTATATCTACTCATACGCCTATGACGCCAATACGGCCGCTGCCGAGGGCGACAATGCGGTCGACCTGTTGAGGCAGGCCGGGGTCAGCCCTTATGATCTCAGCTATCCCGTTCATTATGACTTGGAAAATTGGACTTGGGCAGGTCACAATCATCCCACCAATCCTGGAACCTATGATCAAATAGTCAATACCTGGTGGGGCAAGTTGTCATCTGCCGGATACAACAGGCTTTCCTTGTACTCATACACCAACTATCTTTATTCTGCCTTGAATTCTGATAACCTCCATTCCAAGACGCATTGGGTGGCTAGCTATGGTCCGCGTACTGGTTTTCATTTCAGAACTGCTGATAAGGGTTGGCAATACAGTAACAGCGGTTCAATCAGCGGCATCAATGGGCACGTGGATTTGAACGCCTTTAGCAACACACGCAGTCAGCCTGACTTTAATGGAACCGACCCCAATTCATTCGCTGCCAAGGTAACGGACGTGCCTGAAGGGCGTTACTATATCGCCAGCCTGTTTGACAATCGCTATGTCGACGTAACAGGAGCCAGTCCCGACAATGGCGTGCCTCTGGATATCTGGCCCTACAACGGGCAGGACAACCAGCAGTTCTATATCAAGCCGGCCGGTGGCGGTAATTACACCATTGCGACTGGCTACAGCAAAGTGGTGGATGCATCAGGACCTTCGGCTGATAACGGGACACCATTGATTCAGTTTTCGGCAAATGGCGGTCGTAACCAGCAGTGGACCCTGTATCGGTGCATCGATGGTTCGTACTACATCGCTTCTGTATATGCCGGAAGCCGGAACAAGGTTTGGGACATCACTGCCTCGAATGGCGCACCGGGATCCAGGCTGGAATTATGGGCGGCTAATCAAGGCGAGAACCAAAGATTCAAGCTGGTCAGCGTTAATGGAAGCGGCAACGGCAACCCTTCAGCATCAGGTCAGTTGGTGAGCGCTGATGGTGGGAAGTACTGGTATGAGAACGGAGCGAAAGCCCGTTCCAAGGAGATATATGATTCTTCTGCCGGACTCTGGTACTGGGCAGGTGACGACGGTCAGCTGGCCCAGGGCTGGAAGACGCTGCCTGATGGGCGAAGGGTGTATTACGATCCCCGAACCTTGGGAATGGCCCATGGCGAGAGGCTCATTGATGGAGCCTGGTATTACTTTGCCTATGACGGCAATATGGTCAGAAGCCGGGATCTCTACCTCACTTCAAACGGCGGAAAATATGTAAGATACGCCGCTGATGGAAAAATGGTCAAGGGCGAAAGCAGCAAGGCCGGCAAATGGTATTTCTTCGACCCCGTTACCGGCGCTATGGCTAAGGGGTGGAAGCATGTGTCGTCCAACGGCGGCAAGTGGGTCTACTACGATCCGTCCAATGGCCAGATGCTCCATGGAGAGGCCTATATCAATGAAAATTGGTACTACTTCAACGATTGGAGCGGCGCCACCACTTATGGATGGAAGCACTTGGCATCCAACGGCGGCAAGTGGGTATATTACGATCCGGTTATGGGGTGGATGCTCAAGGGCTGGCAGCGGGTCGAAGGCTCCATGCGCCACTTCGATGAGACGACTGGGGCGGTGCTCAATTGATTGATAGTTTGTCTTTCTAGCAAGCCTTCGCTGGTATCCTGCAAACTTGGTTGAGCATGGGTTTAAAGTTAGAAACCATGAACACTGCTGGGCAATTGAAATCGGATCTGCCTAAAAGCCAGACAGCCGAATCTGATCAGGGTTGCGGTAGGGGCGCTCCGCAACTCGCCTTGGTGATTCCTTGCTACAACGAGCAGGATGTTCTGCCTATCACTTTGCCCGTCCTGAATACCAAGCTCTCAGACTTGGAAAAGCGTGGGTTCATCACAGAGAACAGCTACATTCTTCTTGTGGATGATGGCTCTCACGATTCCACATGGTCAATTGTCGAGTCGAGTCATTCCCAGTACCCTACGAGGGTGCATGGCCTTAAGTTTTCTCATAATAGGGGACACCAGAACGCCCTGTATGCAGGGCTTATGGAGGCTCTGAGTCGTGGATGCGACGCGGCCATTTCAATGGATGCGGATTTGCAGGATGATCCCGATGCCATTGATGCAATGGTGAAGGAATATGCCAAAGGAAACGACATCGTCTACGGGGTCAGGGACAACAGGGATACCGACACCGTTTTTAAGCGATCGACAGCGGATCTGTTTTATAGGATGATGTCATGGTTGGGAACCGACACGATACCGAATCACGCTGATTACCGGCTTATGAGCCGTACGGCCTTGGAGGCTCTTTCACACTACACTGAAGTCAATTTGTTTTTGCGAGGAATCGTTCCTTCTCTTGGTTTCCCCCATAGCAAGGTGTACTACAAGCGCGGCTCAAGAGCAGCAGGCGAGTCCAAGTATCCTTTGAAAAAGATGATGTCATTCGCAGTGGAGGGCATTACTTCTTTTTCGATCACCCCGCTCAGGGCCATCACCGGCATCGGTCTCATCTCGGTCGCGGTAGGCATAGTGATCCTTATTTATGTGCTGGTCTCCTTCTTCTCTGGTCGTGCAGTGGCCGGTTGGGGGTCCGTAATGTGTTCAATCTGGATCCTTGGAGGGCTGATCCTGTCAGGCATCGGAGTGGTGGGTGAGTATGTTGGCCGAATCTATTTGGAAGTGAAGCATCGACCCCGCTATATCGTCGAAGAACGCATCTGATATGTACGTCAAACCGCATTTCAACCGGGAAAGTCTCGACAAGATAATTCAAAAGAGGTATTGAACGTGAAATCTGTCCTCTCTCGGCATGCACTGATGCCTATCGAATCGCTGAAGCGTCACGCTGGCATTGCTCTATTGGCCTTCATCCTTAACGTTGTCGCCTTTGCTCCCCTGATTGCCCGTCGACATTACTCGGTGGATTCCTACCATCTGATCGACGACCAGAATGCCCCCTGGTATTTACAGAATGGCCGATACACATGGTGGCGTTTGACGCTGACGGCGGACAGCCTCGGTCTGAACCTGGTTTTGCGGCAGCGACTGTTCATGGCAATCTGCATTGTCGGATTCTCCATCTCTTTGGTTATTCTCACAGCCTCTTTTGCCAGGCTGGGTGGAATATCATCCTTTGCTGGGCAGTGCTGTCTGTGTCTGACCTTGTCGGTGGTATGGATCAACGTATTCGTACTTGAATTCCTCTTGTTCCCCGAAAGTGCTGTGTCTGCGGCCGTCGGTTCCATATTCGTCAGCTTGGCCGTCAGCCTCATCCTCGGCAGACGGAATGCTTGGCTGTCGGCTGCATCGCTGATTTGTCTGTTGATTGCCCTGGGGTGCTACCAAAGCTTGGTAGGCGTGTTTTTAGCGCTCGCCTTGCTGGGCGGCTGCCTGACTTCTTTACGGGAAGGACACGAGCCTTTTACATGGGTGGTGCTTCGTTGGGCCAAGGTGCTGGGCATGGCTGCATTCGGCTCTGTCTTTAATGTCATCTGCGTAAGATATTTGATACATATTAAGTACATAGCCGATCCCGGCCGTGGAGCCAGGCTTTCTTTGCCGACTATTGTCTCCAACGTCAAACAGGTATTGAAATACCAGCTGTCTCTGCTCAATAATGCCGATGGACTCATGCCCAAATTCAGCGTCACCCTGATAATGCTCTTTCTGATTGCCCTGCTGGTGCTGTCTTTCCGTACCAGGCACAATCTGCCTTATGGGCAATTGGCTTGCGCCGCCCTGGTTACCTATCTGGCAGTCTTTGCTCCTCACTATATCGAGAAGAATATCCTCTTGACCCCGCGCAGCAATATGGCTTTTTGGGCTTGGGTTGCGTCAATGACCACGGTTTTTGCGGTTTCCCTGCTCGCATCTCGGCATCAGCCGCTCATGGTCAGGACCTCGATCGAGCCCATGCCAGAACCAGAGCGAAAGGCCGAAGTCACAATTGAGGGGACCGAGGCCTTCCCGGGCTCTGGCAACGGTGCTCAGCATGCTGCAAGGCTTATCGCCGTCTCTGGCGTCTTCCTCCTCTTTTCAAGCGTATGCATGGCGGATATAGCTTATGATGCCTATGTCAGTAATACCCAGGATCAAGCCTATGCACTAAGCGTCGCCCAGAAGATCAAAGAGCATGAGGCTTCCACCGGGCAACGTGTAACAGCTATCGCCATAGTTCCTGATGCAAGGGTGCATGTCAAATACGACAGTGTGCGTTATCAGAGGTACGAACTGAACCGGCGCATTATGAATACCCCTTATTCAAATTATCAGATGATCAATTATCTGAGTCATTCGAACCTCAGCAAAATTGAGATGCCTCGGTCGGATTATCGCCGGTACTTTGCCGGTCGAGACTGGAACCAGCTCGATTTGGATCAGCAGCTGGTATTCTCTGGCGACAAGGCCTATCTGGCCTTGTATTAGCGGCTTGCTGTCTGTTCAGATACGCGAACTGGTTTCGAGCCAGGATGATGCGTTTGCGCTCCTCGGCTGCCATGATGTCCAGGATGATGCCGGCCACGATGAGCAACAGGCCCGCGATGACGAGCATTACGGATCCGATAAGCGTGGGGAAGCGTAGAACCACGCCGGTTTTCCAATAGTCGATCATGACGCTCAGAGTCAACAGCAGTCCAACCATGGATATCAACAGTCCGGAAATGCCGAAGAACGGCAACGGCTTGTACTCGCGTATCATGCGAAAGATGGTTGACATGACTTTGATCCCGTCACCGAAGGTATCTAGTTTGCTCACCGATCCATTTGGACGGTCGCGGTACTGGATGGGGATTTCGCAGATACGCAGGTTGTTATCCAGGCTATGAATGGTCATTTCGGTTTCGACCTCGAAGCCCGAGGAGGTTACGGGGCAGGTTTTGGCAAAGGCGAAGGATACGGCTCTGAAACCGGTCATGACATCCGTCAGATGGGCTCCGAAGAGCAAGTTGATCGAAGACCTGACCAGTCGGTTACCAAGACCATGCAAGGGCCGTTTGTTCTCTTGGAAATAGGTGGAGCTGAGACGATCACCTGAGACCATGTCATATCCCTGGAGGATTTTGGAGACAAGCTCTGGCGCCGCTTCGGCCGGGTAGGTGTCGTCCCCGTCAACCAGCACATAGACATCCGCATCAACTTCCTCGAACATGGCTCTGATGACATTGCCCTTGCCCTGCCGAGGCTCCTGGCAGACGATGGCGTTTCGTTGCCTTGCTATGGAAGCCGTCGCATCCGTGGAATTATTGTCGAAGACATACAGGTCGGCCGTGGGCAAAGCCCGACGGAAATCGTCGATTACCTTGCCTATAGTCATCTCCTCGTTGTAACAGGGAATAAGTACGGCCACACGTGCTTCCTCGTTCTTCCTTATCTCTTCCACAAGGCACAAGCTTACCAATCAACGCAACAATGAATCAGGGTCGTATTCTGTGGTTTCCTGGTGGTGTTGCAAGGTAGGCAGGGAGGATAAGCTTGGATTATTGACGTATCCATCAGTATGCAAAGGGAATCATGGTCGGACTTCGCAGGACTGATTCGAATCGAATCAGGCCGATCGCACATGGCAAAAACCGTGACGTGTTGCTGCAAGGCAGAGCAATGGAAGGTTGCGTTTTTCCTTTGCTGTTGGGAGTGCTTTTCTCTCTGTCTTCAGATGCGGGAACCTATGGTGCCATTCAATGGGGTAAGGCGCATCTGTATCTGAATATTGTGCTCTATGGAGTGCTCTTCTGGGTCTTGTTCGCTACGATGTTCCGATTCTGCTTTCCAGATAGGATCGGTTCTTTTTCGGATGACCAAACCGGAAAGCAAAAAAACAGCCTGATACGACGGCTGTACTTCAATCATATTGAATCGCCCAGAGGCGTGCTCTGCGATGGCATACGGATTCTCATCTGCTGGCTTCCGTACCTGATACTTCTATACCCGGGTTCGCTTTTTTGGGACACCGGTGATCAACTGGCCCAATACTATGGGATTGCGGCTTTCAGCCAGGCCCCTGGCGTCATATCTGACCGCCATCCCTTTTTTGATACTTTTCTTTACGGTTGGTTTTCCGACCTTGGCCGGTTCCTGACGGGCAGTCCGAATTTCGGTTTTTCCTTGTATGTCATAATTCAGGTCATACTTTTTGCGCTCTGCATCGCCTGGCTGCTGGCCTATATGTCCACAAGGGCGATGGGGAAAAGAATCATCGCCCTTTGCACAGTCTTCTTCTGCCTTTTCCCTCTGGTTCCCATGATGGCTATGATGATTTGCAAGGATACGACTCATGCCTTGTTTTTCCTGCCCTGGGCCATCCTGTTTGTAAAGCTGGTCGATGGCCGGCTGGAACCCTTGAAGAACCCCCGTTTTCTCAGCGCCTTTATTGTTCTGACCCTCCTAAGCTCGCTGACGAAGAAGATGGGCCTTTACATTATTGTGGTGAGCCTGCTCCTGCTGGTCCTCGGCCATTTCCGAAGGACAATGAAGGTTCTGGCCGCTTGCCTGGCGGCATCGATATGGCTGGTTGTCAACATGCTGATACCTGCCTGTCTTTTTCCTGTGCTGCACGTGGTGCCGGGGGAGAAGGTCGCAGCAATTGTCATGCCCGTACAGGTGCTGTCAAGAACGGCTCATGATCATCCAACAGCAATCGCTGATTCCCAGAAAAAAGCAGTGGATGAGATGATGCCTTTTGGCTGGGAGGGAATGGCTGCAAAGTACATACCTTATATATCCGATCCGGTCACCGGCTATGGGGCGAACGGTCCTCAAGGGTCCCTGCCCGGTTTCGCGCGTTTGTGGGTGAACTTAGGACTTCATCATCCCTTGTCGTATTTGAATGGCTTCTTCTGTTTAGAGGGTGGCTGGACGAGTTTTGTCGGCCCGCAATCCACCAAGGCCCAGAAACCCCCGTATAAGCAAGATCCCATGGTGATGCGCGTGTATACATGGACCATGACGAATCCTGATACATACTGGCGGCTGCAAAAGGATCCGCACCCCAATTGGCGTCAACGGCTGGCCGATGAAACATTCCAGATGCTGACAACCATACCGGTGCTGAATGTCTGCTTCTACGTGGCTGTCTGGTCATCGGTCATACCCTTCTTCATTCTGTATGCCGCTTGGCGAAGGCGTGGCAGGGAGCGCTTGATGGTATCGGCCATGCGGCTGGCGCCCTATTTCGTTTCAGTGCTCAGCCTGCTCGCATACCCCATATCGTTTTCCGTCCCGGGACGGATGGATCCCACAAGGTATGTGTTTCATGCAGTGCTGATGGCTCCCCTGGCCCTGGGGGCTCTGTATTCAGCCAATAAAAAGATGTCTGAAGAAGGGGGTTTTGCCGCCGACCCAGCTTATAAAGGCAGCAATCAAAACAATAGCGGCCACCAGCACAAGATTGATGAGCATGGGCGCCTTGTAGAATAAATGGAAATGCAGGATCAGATCACGAATCACCAATATCAGCATCAGATGCAGATAATAGATGCCAAGCGTATTGGATCCGATAGCCGTGACGATTGCGTTCAGGCCTGACGGGATTTTCCTGACCTGTATGAATAACTGGAATAGAGCGATGGCCAGGATAAAGGTTAGAACGTTCTGGTAACCGGACTCTATATCGAAAGATATGCCCTTTGTCCGAGCCTGGAACCGTTGCAGAGTGAAAAGTAAACCCCAGGCCAATAGGGCCACGAAAGAAAGGCAGATGTTTTTCGCCCTCGCGCTTGAGAAGCGACGAGACAGCCAGGCTGCTATATCGTGCCCGTAGCCTCCGGCAACGAAATACACCAGGGCGTAACCATAGTCTCCCAGTATGTCGTATTGGCTGATCGAAGCGAGCACTTGCGGAACCTGATGCCCGCTGTAGCTCGACAGTATGTCTTTGGCATTGTCTCCTAGCGTTACAGCAAATATCAGAGCACCAAGCACAATCGTGACATAGGCCAGGTATCGTTTCCCGTGCGGGTCGTCGTAGGCAGTCTTCAGTACGGGAAAAACAATGTAAATGGCCAGCAGCGCATTGATGAACCAGAAGTATCCCAGAGGAACCACATCGTAAGAGCCACCCAGAAGATACTGGGGAACCAATTTCCAATCTATGCGTTTGCGCATCAGGGCACTGAGTATCGGCAAGCTGATAATCTTCCATGCCAGTAGGATGAATACCATCCTAAGGATTTTATGAAGATGCTTGTCCGCCGAAAATCGCGAGTTCATCAGAAGATACCCATTGACAGCAAAGAACAAGGGCACTCCGATGACTGAGAAAGCTGAGGCGAGGTTGTTCAGTGCGGTGTCGCTGACAAAACCGGTGTAAAAAATGTAATGTACAAAAATAACAAGAAATATTGCCAGTGATTTTGCCAGATCCAGGCCAGCGATTCGATCCTTATGGACTCTCTGTCTTACTGCATGTTCAGGGGGAGCAGCTCTTTGCAGGTTATACATCTGCAGCCTCTTTCGTGTGAAAACCCCAGAGCTAATCACGCGTGTGATCATGCGCAATAGCCGACGAGAACTGGATCCGACATCTATTCCATACTCGATTCTGAAATGTCAGCATAAGCCGCAACCAACCACCTCAACCTGTGATACTGACTTTACTCCCCTTGAAGAAACTGTGACCCACATGGTCATTGGGTGATGTTTACCTGTTCCCGTCATGATCAGGCTATGCATAAAAAACAATCGGTGCGATTTCCAGGTCGTTCCTCCAGGGCTCTGCTATCGAGCTGTTGGAGAACTGATGAGAGTTGTTGCCTACCGGTAAGGAATATGAGCCCAGCCTGGTACAACTAGACTTTATGGCATGCTGACTGCAAGGAATCCAAGTTCTTAGCGATCCAGACGTGTTTATCTTTATAGGGTTGCCGAAGGTGAGGTGGAGTTTATGTCTACGGGCCTGTCTTTGAGGGAGAAGCGCAACAGGCTGAGGCGTCTTGGTACCCGATGCGGTCGGGCCCTGGTGCCTGGCCGTCCACGAATCATTGCCTCTATGACCTCATACCCTGCCCGCATCGAGACTGTCCATCTGGCAATAAAGTCGCTGTTTGCCCAAAAGACCCTGCCAGATTTGATCATTCTTTGGCTCTGCCGATCTGATTTTCCAGGTGGAGAGCGTGACCTGCCTTCCAGCTTGAAAGACCTGCTTTGGATGGATGTCCAGGTGCGTTGGGTCGACGATGATTTGAAACCGCACAAGAAATATTATTGGGCTCTGCGCGAATTTCCGAACGACTTGGTTGTCACAGTTGATGATGATTTAATCTACCGGAATACCATGATTGGGGATCTTCTGGCGACCCACCGCCGCTATCCGCAAACCATAGTGGCTTCCCGCACCCATCTCATCACTTTTAACAGCGATGGCAGTCGTAAAAAATACGAGGATTGGATTTACGAGGCGCCGCATTATCATCCCCGTCTGGTGGGCGTCCCGTCCATGCGTCTTTTTGCCACGACTGGTGCCGGCACGCTCTTCCCTCCACACTTGATGCCTGACTCTACCTTTGACAAGAACTTGATCATGTCTCTATGCCCCACCACGGATGACGTGTGGTTGAAAATTATGCAAGTAGGAGCCAACCAACCCATTCCGGTAGTGGCTTCCACAGATGATCAACTGCTGCAATATGTGCCCGGTACTCAAGAGGAGGCACTCTGCCACGTCAATACTGAGAGCGGAGGCAACGATCAGGTTTTCCAACGAATACTCGGCTATCTCAACGCAAATGGATGCCGGCTGGATTTCGACAAAGCTGTCCGAGACGACAAGCTGGATGACTTGTTGTGATCGGCTATTGCTGCGCAAAGGGAAATTATAAGTTCAACGATTTGCTTACCGTGACTAAGGGCGAGGTTTTAAGTAGAAAACAATCTGATAGATAAAGATGCTATACTTTATAAAAACCAGCCATGCTGGCATCTCGGGGAAGGAGTAGCTATAAAACCTAACTGGATTAAATTGACAAGGATTCGCAGGTCAATTTTTCCAATAGTGTGTCACTTTTATGACACACTCAATTGTCAACAGCACAGGGCAGTGTATAGTGATGTTGCGAAGGGGCCGGTTGGGTTCTTTCCGGATATAAGAGAATACGTAGTACAACTTATAAGATGAAGGAGAGTAAGTTGTCACAAGTTAAGAAATCCCTACCGTTGAAGCTGGGAGCCAGCCTGATCGGCGGAGCCACATTGCTTGTATGCGTTGGAGCTTTGACGCTTCCAGCGCGTGCTAGCTCGAGTTGTGGAGAAGAAAACACTCTTCGCGAGTGTGTACCAGATGATACCTTGAGAGGTGCCATTAAAGCCGCTTTTACCGGAGTCGGTAAAACTGTGAATGATGGTGACCAGATTGGTAATCTGGGAGACACCAAGAATTTGGTTATAGATTCGAATTATGTTGGAAACCCAGGCGATAAAAAGATCCACGACTTAAGTGGGTTGAGTACTTTTAAGAATACTAAGAGTCTGCGTCTGGCAAACAACGATATTCGTGATGTTAGTGAACTTGCCGATTTGGATCTTTTGGAGACTCTGAATCTTTCCGGGAATCCTATCATTACTGGGCTGTCGAAAATTGGGCTGAAAAAACATTTGGATACTCTCGGTCTTGATTCAGACGGCTCGCATCGTTTAAGCGATATCTCAGTTTTAAGCAACTTCCCGAACTTGACTACTTTGACACTAAAGGATCAGAAGATTACCAATGTAGCGCCGTTAAGTGGTCTGACCAAGTTGCAGAATCTCTATTTGAACAAGAACGAAATCACCGACGTCTCTCCTCTGAAGTCACTGACTAATCTGACTAAGCTTGATGTAAGTGAGAACCACATAAAAGACATCCTCCCAGTAACTGGTATAGTGGGACTTCAGGAGGATGGTTCTGGTAGTGATAAGTTAGTTGCAGCTGACCAGACTATTACATTAACTCCCCGTCATCAGTACAACAAGGATGAGGACTGGGTCGTTGATGGGATTAAGCTGAGTTCAGACGGCGATGTCTATGCCACCCCCACTGGCATGCAGCCAGACAGTAACTATAGGCTTGGTAAGTTTAACCGTACGGTTACATGGTTAGCACCTGCAAAGTACAGAAATGTTTCATTTAAGTTCAACGGAACAGTTACCACAAACACTGGGAAGAATCTTGGTGTATTTAGCGGTTCTGTTACCCAATATGCTAGTGTGGTCAATCGGCTCTCAGGCAATGTGAGATATGACACCATGGGTGCAATAGTTGAAGAGGCGTATCAGTCTCTCCCGGTAGATGGTAAGCGTACAGTCATTGTAGCGTCTGGTGATAATTTCCCGGATGCGCTGGCAGCTTCTGGACTGTCCGGCTTGCTTGATGCTCCTATCGTGTTGACTAATTCGTATCAGCTTTCCGCTCGTGCAGATGGTCAGTTGGCACGTTTGCAGCCGAAGAGGGTTATTGTGGTAGGTGGCCCATCTGCAGTGTCTAATGGAGTTGTCGACCAGATTGCCAAGAGAGTAACAGCCCCCACTGAAGCTGACGTTGTCAGAATTGCTGGTGCAACTCGAAGGGATACTGCCAATGAGATTTTCGCTCAAGCTGAAAAGCAGCATGCCAAGGGACTGCCTGATGAGGACTGGAATGCTGATACAGCAGTCATTGCAACCGGTGATAACTTTGTTGATGCTCTGTCTATCTCCTCTCTTGCGAAGCAGAAGTCATATCCTGTCTTCCTGAGCGGGAAGGATGGACTTGATGCAAGCACGGTGAAGGCTATCAAGGATTATGGTTTTGCGAATGTCATCATTGCTGGTGGATCACAAGCCGTTCCGCAGTCCGTTGTAAGCCAACTGAAAACAGCTGGAGTTGCTGGACAGAACATTCATCGTATTGGTGGAGCAACGAGGTACCAGACTTCACTCCAAATTGCCCAGTACCAGCGGCAGTTCGATGGTGCAAGTCTGAAGAGCCCTGTATTCGCAACTGGTGAGAATTTCCCTGATGCTCTTGTTGGCGGTGTCCTTGCAGGTAAGAAGGCAAACCCGATTCTGTTGGTGAGCCCTGATACATCTGTAAACACGGATGCCCTGAACTGGATCAAGTCTGCAAGCAAGGGTGATACTCTTAAGGGCTTCAATGCTGATACAGATTTCGCGTACGTCCTCGGCGGGGTTGATGCAGTCAGTGAAGCGGTTGCAGATGAGATTTCCACGATTCTAGGGGACTGAGCTCAGTCTGCTTATGATTGAGAATCGGTAACCCGATAAGATATAGGAATTCCCAGCGACGAAAGTCGTTGGGAATTCTTTATTGGTTAAATAGGGCATTGAGAATACGTAATATTCAGCGATAAGTAGCCTGGTTGTCTGTAAGCAAACTGATAGCTTTAATTTATTTCTGTTAAAGCTATTGTGCAATATTAGAACATATTGTTTGGTGTTTCTTATAGCTTGCAGCTATTGAGATTGACTGCATGCTCAATGAAATGTGAATATGTGAGAATAAAGTCTCACAGATGAAGCTATATATTCATCTGGTACTTTACGCAATGTTTAATAGGAGCAAAAAATTCTGGATATCAAATAAGAGAATGGGCAAAACTGAAATAGCTTCTTGTGCAATATCTCGCTCTTGTATGGGGCTTCACTGAGTTATGACTAAACCCTACATTTGAATCGGTAAAGTAACCGAACTGATTTTAATATTGCGTAATACCTAAACACAAATTGATTTGAAGACCAAGATAACTAACTGATAGATAACAAGTCTCCTACGAGAATCACGCCGCCTACACTAATTGTCGATTCGTGAACTTAAATTAACCATTGAGATGAGTTGAATAGTATTGTCTCCAAAGATAGACGCAGCTGCTCAATCTGAAAAATTATCTGCTGAGAAATACGGTGTAGGAGAGCCTGTCTAATCTTAGAACAATGACGTTTGCTAAACTTCCGAGGTGCTTACAGGTGAAGACAGATCAAGAGGAGCAGAGAAGGGTACCGGTTAAATGGTTGAGTAGTGGAGTATTTACTTATAAAAGTCATAGACACTGTTTAAGACACTATTGGTCTTACTGCCTGGGTCTTTTACTTGCATTTCTCATTGTTGCAAGCTGGTTCCCCAAAACGTGGACCATGTGGAATCTGCCTATCCAGGCTATTGATGCGCCATCACACTATTACTTCATTCGTAAGCTTATGCAGAACGGTTTGTCAGTAGTATGGGAGCTTAATCCTAATGATAGTTTTTATCCACCCTTGTTCCATGTTTTAGTCTATGTCTTGCTTAGTGTATTGAGCTGGTTAGGGATTCAAGTCAATATATTTACCGGACTGAATTTGATATGGCTGGTCACCTCAGGTCTTCTCTTTCCCATGGGCATGTTGCTGTGGTGCTCTTATTTCTATTCGGATGCATCAAAGAGATGCCGGATAATCCTTAATATTGCAGTACCAGTGCTATCCGTGGTATCGGTGGCGCAACCCTACTGGATGCTGAGCGCCGGACCGCTTATTGCATATGGACTGGCTACGTCGATTCTGCCCTTTCTGATGTATTCCAGTCTTAGGTTAATGGATGCGGTCACTATACGGAGCGAACGCACAGTTGCTCACGTACTTCGTTGGTCTCTGCTGACGATTGTTCTCGGCTTGCTGATGTTATTGGCTCACCCTCGAGTGGCTTTTACTTATTTGGTCTTAATAGGTCCTTTTATACTGGTGAAAATGTCCAAAAAAGACATTCTCTGCTTCCTTCTATGCATTTTCCTCGCAGCGGGGCTTTTCTTTGCGTATGTCTCTCACCGTGATCACGGCAAGGATTACCTGCATCCTGGGTCATGGTTCCATACCTTTCGGCCTACCAGAAGTCTTGGTAATGCAGTGAAGACAGTTTTGACTGACGCCATTCCTGGCCTTGCAGGTATCTTTATGGCAATGTTGGTCTGTATATGTTTTATTGCAGTCCTGTTGCTTTGCGAGGAGCGTTTTCGTGATGCACTAGCTGTGGATGGAGCATTTCTTCTTACTGCTCTGATCTTCGTTTCCAGTTCCGCACTTACTGGGCCAGTGGCCAACGTGATCACTGCTGCCTGGTACCGTGGTGAGACTCGGCCCCTGACCATGATACCTTTGGCGGTTGTTCCTTTGCTGGCCTTTGGCCTGCGTTGCCTTCTTGAGTCTCGTCCTGTCAGAAGCCTGAAGACTCAAGCTCTACGCCGACCCGTTTCTCCACAGGTTCAACTCTCGCCTGTCAGTGTGATCACGGTGTTGCTTCTGGTCGTAGTCTTGGTGGTCTGCTCGTGTTTTGAACCGGCAAAAAGGCAATTGTCGGCCATTGTCGCTGGTAGCACGGATATCGAAACGCAAACTCCAGGGGAGCAATTGAGCCATGATAAATACTATGCCTTGAAGAAGGTACACAATTTGGTGGAAGACAATGCTGTAGTGGTGTCTGACCCCTTGAATGGCTCTATGTATGGAATGGCTCTCTACGGAATGGATATGTTGTATCCGGTATACAACCCCATGGATACGAAAAATGGCCAGGTGTTCGGACGTGTGGAACGTGCATTCGCCTCAGGTGATTCCGAACGCTTGCTGCATACAGTGTGCCCTGTCGTGACCAGCTATAAGGCAAAGAGCCAACCTGAAGAAAGAAGCAACAAGTACTTTTTGACCATGGGTCCGCAATCTCCAAGCTTGCGTATGTTCACCTACAAGGCGCAGTACTATCCCTTCCATGACGACCGTTTGATCAATGAATATGAACAACGGGGAACACTGGTGAAAATCAGTGCACTTGATTCTCCCAATGAGCCGGGGAGTCAATGGAATCTATATCGATTCGCATGCAGATAAGCAGTCTATGCGTCTTATATTTTAGGGCTTGGGAGGTAGTTGTCGGTTAACGGATTGGGATAGATACGAACAGTAGCGTCGCACTGCTGCTGAAAGAAATCAGACGCTGCCGGCCTTCTTCGCAGAAGGACCGGCAGCATCTGGATAAGGCTAGTGCCGACCTTCCACTGCCCTGGCTACCGTTTTCAAGATCTCGCGACGGGCGCTGCCGATTGGGGCGATAGGGTCTACCAATCTGCGGAGTCCATTGTCCTCAGCAATCACGCGTTCATGCTGTGCCACCTGTACCTGGTTATGGGAGGATCCTGACAGGTGTTGTATCAGGCTCTCGTAGAAGGGGGTCTGTCTGGCGTAGGACCAATATACGTCAGCCAGATCACAACTGGCATCATTCCAAGGCTTTATGAATCCAGCGTAGTGAATAATCCTTGGTTGCTTACGGGACTGGAGGTAGTCGCGGTAGGCATTGGCTGGTGCGTGGCTGAATATACGCTCCAGCCTGGTGTCACAGTCATGTATCACGTTCCATGACCAATCCAGATAAGTCACACGGCCCTGGCATTGGGCGTTCAGAACATCCTGGTCGTTGTAAATAAAGCTGGTATTTGAAGACAGCCGCAACCATTCCGGCAGGGAGTGCAGTTTTCTCATCTCAGCAGTGTTCAGCAACAGTACGCCTGCCTGGAAGTAGGAATAAGGATCCCGCATGCCTAATACCTGCCTGCTGTAGCGCAGCCGCTTGCCATCCTTGTTGTTCAGGTTGCCCAGGTAATCGATATCGTGGATAGCCGCTAAGAGATCAGTACCCAGATCTGTATTGTAGAGTTCTGCAATATCGTCGTTCACTACCAAATCTGAATCCAGATACAAAACCTTGTCATAAAAAGGCAGAACAGTCTGGATGATAAAGCGGTAGTAGGTTTCGATGCTGATGTGTTGGTTGGAGGTTGTAAGGTTGCAGCCGGCAATTTCACGTTCCACATTCACGAAGCGCAAGGTGATGTTGTGGGAGGACACAAGGAACTTCCTCATGACCGCCTTATGCTGCTTGCTGATGTCCCTTTCCAGAACGACAATATCGTAGTGATACTTGTCTGATGCGTTTAACAGGAGCGAGTATATGGCTGTAGTCAGCATGGGGACATAGGCGTCGTTGGCCGCGAAGACTACCGGAATGATCTCTTTTGCATTGTCGGCAAGTTTAAGAGGCCTGCAAATCGTCTGCTGTTCGGGGTGGGTAAAATGGACGCATTGCAGCTCTTTGATACGCAATGTGGGCTTGATCCGGCGCTGGTGAATAAGCCAGATGTTGAAAAGCCGCTCGGCCAGATGACCTGGCGTGCGCAGACCCTCCTGGCTGTATGCGGACATGTCGGTGCTCTGCTCGAATTCGTCAAGTATGGGGAACAGCCACTGGCAGTAGGCAAAGAAGAGGTCCTTGCGCATAATAAACATATTGCAGAAGCAGGAAGAATGCCCGTGCAAATACTGCTTGACGTCATCGCTATAGTCAGGGTGCGACTTCATGACGATGGCGCAGGCCTTTTGCAGATCCTTCAGATACAGGTCCGGTGCGGCCCTGTACAGAGCCAGCGGGCTGCCCCAATTGTCGATAGTTGTTCGAAGGTCCTTGATGCCGGTGGTGATAACGTCATAGCCTTTGACAGTTGCAGAGATAGTTGCGTCGTCCAGGCCATATCGTTTGATGGCAGCATCGTCGATATAGTCATCCATGATTTCCCCGTAAGTGTTCTCCCTGTGGGTGTCCTTGGAGAAATCAAAGTATCGGCGGTAATGGCAGAAGCCGTAATAGTCAGCGTCGACGTTTTTCCATGCCCAGTACTGTGTGGTGAGTTCGCAGTATCTGGGGTTTTTCTCTGAGATGTTGATGCCGTCATCATCGTGCAGGGTATTCTTCATCCTTGCCTTTTTAAGGCCAGGGCCTACCTGCACGGGCTGCAGAATCTCGGACTTGGGGATGTCGACCTTTTTGTGCGTTGTTACAAAAATCCTGATGCGTTGCCGGTTATAGGCATCAATCGTCTGTCGGGCCTTGAGATCGCTTAGATGTTCATCGGCCTTGCTGCGCATGCTTTGATAGCGTTCAAGCTGCAGAGGGGGAGCAGAGTTCACAAATATCCTATCTGCGATGGCTTTCCAGCTCCACAGAGGGTCCGTGTCATCAATGGCGGATTGCTGATGGAGAAAGTCATATGCCCTATCTCGAATAAAGCGATAGATCTCCCGGCCGGTGATGGCGGGGCCGAAAACGTCGCTCATAGCATGGGCGGCCTCGGCCTTATGCTCATCATCGATGCGCAGCAGCCAGTCATTGGCCAGTATTTCCGTGCCCTTATGCTCGAAGCCCAAGGCGCATTTCTGCAATATGGCCGAGTGCTGGCTGTTGGCGAAGTCATACGCAGCTGCAAAGTTCGATTGGAATTCCCGGCAATATCGTGCGTACAGCTTGGGGGTAATCTGCGCGGTGCCGCTGATTCCGCGGCCATAGTAATAGCGGTATCCCCTGCATTCCTTGATCGGCTGATAGGACCGCGCAAGCGCTGAGGTGACAAAGCACTCGTACCCGTCCTGGGAGCGGCCTAGACGATTGTCGGTCATGGCGGCAAAGGCTTTTTTGAGCAGGGCCG
The DNA here is from genome assembly GCF_054819865.1 of Bifidobacterium sp. JNUCC 75. NCBI lineage: Bacteria > Bacillati > Actinomycetota > Actinomycetes > Bifidobacteriales > Bifidobacteriaceae > Bifidobacterium > Bifidobacterium sp. JNUCC 75. Next base: position 1,504,564 of record NZ_JBTHIF010000001.1, read on the forward strand.
TTTTATAGAGCCGCTGGGTGAACCGCCAGTCCACCTGTTGTCCGCGGTCTTCATCAAAAATGTCGCGAACGATATCAAGACCCTGGCTTGGCTTGGTGGGCTTGTTATTGAAGCTCTCGAAATCCTGCCGTTCTCTGTCCAGAGTGCCGTTTGCGGCCGTCACAGTGATGCCGAAATGCATGATGTCAGCAGGGTGAAGGTCTATGGCCTCTGACAGCTCGCTGAGCATGGAAGGCGCCAGAGCATCGTCGCCATCTAGGAAGAAGGTGTACTCACCCTTGGCTTCCTGCACGCCAGTGCGTCTTGTCAAATGGGTGCCCATATTGCTGGGGTGCTCCACCAATCGAATTCTCTCGTCTTTGCCGGCCGCTTCCGCTGCAACGGCCGCCGTGTTGTCCGTGCTTGCGTCGTTGATGACCAGAGCTTCGAAGTCCTTATAATCTTGTGAGCTGATGCTGGCAAGGCATTCCGGAAGGTACCTGCCCACGTTGTAGGCAGGAATTACGACTGAGATCTTTGGCATATAGCTGGCATCTCCTTGTATAGCTAATCGGGGGCGACGAAGTCTTTACGTATCTTACCTGGATGCCGCAATAGGCAGGGGCATAACCATTGAATATTCAGCTGGATTACACAACTGGCTCCCTGGCATTCCCAGTATGGGATGAACTGTAGACTGTTAGGTATGAAAATAACGATCGTAGGTACTGGCTATGTCGGTCTGTCCCTGGCCTGTCTGTTGTCACAGCACAATGAGGTGCGAGCCCTGGATGTTCTTAAGGACAAGGTCGATGCCATCAATCAAGGGCATTCGCCCATCAAGGATTCTGAGATCAGCGCTTTTCTTGCTTCCGGAAAATGCAACCTGCAAGCTACGCTGGATCCTGACTGGGCTTACGAGGAGCCGGATTACATTGTTCTTGCCACTCCGACCGATTATGACGAGGAGCGCAACTACTTTGATACCTCATCAATCGAGCATGAGCTCCAGAGGTTGGCTGAACGGCACACCCAGGCATGCATTGTCATCAAATCGACGGTTCCGGTAGGGTATACCGAGACCATATGCAAGCGTTATCCGCAATTGCGCATTGTGTTCTCACCCGAGTTTCTTCGCGAGGGCCATGCGCTTGCCGATAACCTGCATCCATCGAGGATTGTCGTTGGTATACCTTCCGACCACGTGCAGGACTGGAGGCATTATGGTGAGCAGTTCGCTCAGCTGCTCCAGCAGGGCGCTGAGGATGACGGAATTCCTTGCCTGTTGCTCCGGGCCACTGAGGCAGAGGCCATCAAGCTCTTCTCAAACACCTATTTAGCACTGAGGATCTCGTACTTCAACGAAATGGACACCTACGCCGACGTTCGCGGTTTGGACACGGCACAGATCATCAAGGGTGTGTGCCTGGACCCCAGAATCGGCGATTACTACAACAACCCCTCATTCGGCTATGGCGGGTATTGCCTGCCCAAGGACTCCAAGCAGTTGCTGGCCAACTACAAGGATGTGCCGCAGACCCTGATCAAGGCCGTGGTTGAATCCAACGATACGCGAAAGCGGTTCATAGCGGAGCAAATCGCCTCACGCAAGCCCAAACTGGCTGGAATCTACCGGCTGGTCATGAAGAAGGGTTCGGATAACTTCCGTGCAAGTTCCATCCAGGGCATTATGGAGTACCTGGATAGCCTGGGTGTGGATTTCATCATTTACGAGCCCATGGCTGCCGATAGTTTCGCCGGGCATAGGGTGACCCATGATCTCGATGAATTCAAGGCCTCATGTGATCTGATTGTGTGCAACCGGATGACTGAGGAATTGAACGATGTGGCAGACAAGGTCTATACCCGCGATTTGTGGCATCGAGAGTAGAAGCAGTCAATTGCCAATGCGCATGCCAATGCTGTTTACGCTTTATGCAGTATGACTCGCAGCAGTGATTTGACGCGGGAGCGCCTCTTGGAGCCGACAGGAAGTATCTTGTCGGCATACTGCCTAAGAGGGCTGTCTTCGGTAATAAGACGTTTATGATGTCCGGTTGAAAGAGACCCGGTCTTGGTCATGATCGCCAGTATCTGGTGGAAAAGTGGGGAGTGCCGGACGTACAGCCAATACCAGGTGGATAGGTCACACCAAGGATCCAGCCAGGGCTTGTCGAAGCCGGCATAATGAACAATATAGGGCTCCTCACGGGCTTGCGCATATTCCTTGAACGCCTGTGCAGGCGCATACCGAAAGACCGTCTCGACACGGTCGTTGCAATCGTGCAGGACGTTCCACCGACCGTCAAGGAACCTGACTTTTCCTTGACATTCCATATTGAGTATGTCCTGATCGTTGTATATGTAGTGAGGGTTTGCTGCCAGCCGCATCCATTCGTTGGTGGTGTGTATTCTTCGGAGAGCCTTCAGGTTCATCACCAGCACCCCGGCCTGGAAGTATGAATATGGGTGCTTCAGGCGCAACACATTGCGGGCGTATTGCAGACGCTTGCCATCGGAATACCCCAGGTTGCCTAAAAAGTCCAGATCTTTGACTGCTGCCACGGCGTACTGGCTGACGTCGGTATCGTAGAGCTCGGCTATGTCTCGGTTGACAACCACGTCGGAGTCCAAATACACCACCTTGTCGTATTGAGGCAGCACCTCCTGGATCAGGAATCGGTAATAGGTTTCATTGCTGATAAAACCGTTGTTGGTTGTCAGAGCCCTGCCGGCCATACGCTGCCGTACATTAAGGAATTGCAAAGAACACCAGGGGTATTTTGCGAATATGCCTGCAAGGATTTCTTGATTGTCCTTTGATATATCCTGCTCCAGGACAGTGATGCGGTATTGACGATTAGCTGATGAATTGCGTAGTATGGACGTCAATGTCGTGGCCAGCATAGGCACATAGGCGTTGTCGGCCGCCAGTACCACGGGTACAGCCTTGTCCGTTGCGCTTGCCGGTTCAGCAGTTTCCTGAGCATCGGGATAACGGAAGTGCACGCATCCCAGTTGCTTGATTTTCCAATTCCCGCTGGTGCGTTGATGATGGCAAAGGAAGATGTTGAGCAGCCTTTCAGCCAGGTGTCCCGGCGTTCTCAGGCGTTCAATGTCGGCCGTAGATGTATCCCATAAGGCCGTGAACTTTTGCAGGAGCGGAAACAGCCACTGGCAATATTGGCGGAAGATTGCTTTCTTCATTATGAACATGTTGCAGAAAGAACCCTTGTCGCCGTGCAATACGGCATCCGCATCCTCCCTGTAGTCGGGGTAATTCTTGCAAAGAATCTCATACATGAGGCGGAGGTCGCCGACTCGCAGGTGATCGTTGCCTGCATAATGCTGGATCAGCGAATGATACCCCCCCATGGCTTCAACATTGTTGACGGGAGAGGTAATGACATCCCATCCGATCACCTGGCGCTTGATGGATTCATCATCCAGGCCATACCGTCGTGCAGCGGCCTCGTCGATGAAGTCGTCCATGATTTCGCCGTAGTCGTTGGCCCGGTGGGGTACGCCGCTGAAATCGAAGTAGCGACGGTAGTGGCAGAATCCGTAGTAATCGGCATCGACGTTTTTCCAAGCCCAATATTGTGCAGTGAGCTCGCAATACATGGCGTTGAGCGAAGAGATCGAGTCCCCGCTGTCGTCGTGAAGCATGTGCGGGAGCTTTTCCGGTGCCTGCGCTGTTCCGACTTGCAGGAGACTGATCGCATCGCATTGCGGGGCTGCAACGCGTGCGCGGGTGGCCACATAGATTTTTATTCGCTGCCCGTTTTGCCTGTCCTCGTTATTCATGCCGAATAAGACTCCTCGCTCGGTGGTTGGTACTTATGTTACTTCCCAATTGTGGGCTTCCTGTTTATATAAGGTAAAACTGCTGCCTTGCAAGAGGTTCCCTGCGATAATGAGCCTTTGCGCTATTGGACGAGTTCAGTAGAATAGGAGTTTTGTGAAAGCTTCTTTAAAGCGACTACAGCAAAGGTATCGCTACTCGTTTATCGTTTTCAAAGAGTTGGTGAAGACAGATTTTCAACTTCGGTACCAAGGGTCCTTCCTGGGTGTACTGTGGTCGGTTCTCAAGCCACTGATGCTGTTCTGCGTCATGTATGTGGTCTTTGTGAGATTCCTTCATTTCACCGACGGAACGCCCACATTCCCCATTGTTCTGCTTTGCGGCACCTGCCTGTGGAGTTTCTTCTCGGAAGCCACCAGCATGGGGCTGCAATCGATTGTCAACCGTGGAGACCTGCTGCGTAAGGTTCATTTTCCTACATACATCATCGTAGCGTCAGTCACGATGGGTTCCATGATCAGCCTGGCCATCAATCTGGGCGTGGTCATCGTTTTCGGGCTGTTCACTACGGCTCATTTCACATGGAGGATTCTCCTAGTCCCTCTCAATGTTTTTCAGCTCTATATCCTTGCCCTGGGCATTGCCATGATCCTATCCACGATGTTCGTTTATTATCGTGATATCGCCCATATCTGGGAAGTGGTTCTTCAGGCTATGTTTTATGCTGTTCCCATTATTTACCCATTGTCCATGGTGCAAAAGAATTATCCTTTGATTGCAAAATTCATGCTGTTGGATCCCGCAGCCCAGGTCATCATGGACGTGCGTCATAATCTCATTTCTCCTGAGAACGTGCCCACTGTTTGGACCCTGTACGGCAATAAGCTGTTCGCTTTCATTCCTTTGCTATTGACGGTTCTTATTTTCATGTTCGGCCTGTATGTCTTTCGGTCGCATAGCAGAAAATTCGCGGAGGTTCTGTAATGCAAGATGTTGATCAGTTTGATGATCGGCCAGTCGTGCTCTCTGTTGACCATGTGGCCAAGTCCTTCAGGTTGCCGACTGAGCAGGCCACTGGCCTAAAGCAGGCTTTCATCAACTGGACCAAGGGAATCAAAGGGTACAGAGAGCAGGTTGTTCTTAAAGACATCAACTTTCAAGTGCACCAGGGCGATTTCTTCGGCATCGTGGGAAGAAATGGCTCGGGCAAGTCCACACTGCTGAAAATCATCTCGGGAATCTACGTGCCGGAACACGGCAGTGTGGATATTCAAGGCAAGTTGGTGCCGTTCATCGAGCTTGGCGTGGGCTTCAATCCTGAATTGACCGGCCGGGAGAACGTTTTTTTGAACGGCGCGCTTCTCGGCTTCTCTCATGACCAGGTAGCAGCCATGTACGACGAAATCGTTGATTTTGCCGAGCTGGGCGAATTCATGGATCAGAAGCTGAAAAACTACTCCAGCGGCATGCAGGTCAGACTGGCCTTTTCCGTGGCCATCAAGGCACAAGGCGACATTCTGGTGCTTGATGAGGTTTTGGCAGTCGGTGATGAGGCCTTCCAGCGCAAATGCGATAATTTCTTCACTGAAATCAAGAAAGATCCGACTAAAACGGTCATTCTTGTTACGCATAGCATGGATTCCGTCAAGAAATACTGCAACAAAGCCATCCTGATCCGTGACGGCGAGATCGTGGTTTCTGGCGATAAGAATGATGTTGCCAGCCAGTACACCTTGGAGAACCTCCAGGTTGGGCAGAAAAAAACGGAAAAGAAGGTGGAAAAGCAGGAACATGAGCCAGGACTGAGCGATCAGGTGCCTATCTTTAGGGTCTTGCCAGTGTCGCCTCAGCTGCGTACCTGTGACGACACCTTCGAGTTCGATGTGGAGTATGACTATCGGGGAGACAGCGACTTCTACATACCCATGTCGGTCATGGATACCGGTCGGGGAGGGGTCCCCTATGATTGCGGAGCCCACTTCCATGTCAATGCCCCAGGGCATCATCTGGTTCATTTTTCCATGCCGCTCAAGCTCTTCAATGATGGGAACTTCCGCATCATTGCCTCTATGCGGATCATCCCTGACGTCACTAACCTTTCCAATTACGAGCAGCTCGCTTTCACCAGCGATGAGAACGCCTGCGATTTTGTGGTGCGCAATCATGGCACTACCAATTTTGCAGGCCTGATCAATGACAGAAGCATGGAGATCGTCCGTACCGGCATGGAGGACATGGATTGACGGATAAGGATGAAGTTGCCAGCCTTCTTGTCACCGGCGGTGCAGGTTTTATTGGCTCCAACTTTGTTCGATATCTTGCCCGAGTGAATCCGCAGGCGAAGGTCGTTGTTCTGGATAAGATGACCTACGCCGCCAATCCGCATAATCTGGATGGTTTGTCGCGCAAGCCCATAGTGATCAGGGGTGATATCTGCGATTCATCCTTGGTTGAGCAAATCGTCAAGCAGCATCATATTAATGGAATCATCCATTTTGCAGCAGAATCGCACAATGATAATTCCATTAGGGATGCTGCTCCCTTTATTCATACCAACGTTTATGGGACCTACGTTCTTTTGGAGGCCGCGAGACGCCATGACCTGCGTTTTCATCATGTATCTACGGATGAGGTCTTTGGCGATACATCCGTTGGGGATGTGACGAAATTTGATGAGAGCAGTCCCTATCGTCCATCGAGTCCGTATTCGGCGACGAAGGCGGCCTCTGATCATCTGGTCAGGGCCTGGTGGAGGACTTACGGCACCAGAGTGACCATAACGAACAGCTCAAATAACTATGGTCCGTTCCAGCACGTGGAAAAGTTCATTCCCCGGCAAATAACCAATATTCTGACTGGTCACAGGCCCAAGCTGTATGGCCAGGGCGAGGATGTTCGGGACTGGCTCAGCGTAGAGGATGATTGCAGAGCCATCTGGGATGTTTACCGTCGGGGTGGTTTGGGGCAAACCTATCTGGTTGGAGCGGATAATCGCCTCAGCAATCTCGCTGTGGTGCGGATGATTCTGGCAATGATGAACCGGCCTCTTGACGAAGTGGAGTTTGTAAGGGATAGGCCGGGAGCTGACAGAAGATACGCTATTGATGCCTCAAAAATACGGCGCGAGTTGGGGTGGAAGCCTCTTCAGGCCGATTTCGCCAAGAGCCTTGAGGCCACTATTGAATGGTACAAGAGGCACGAATCTTGGTGGATGCCTGCAAAACAAACGACGGAATTGCGGTATCGGCAAGAAGGCCACTGAAATCTCTGATTCAAGGAACTGAACCCGTTGATGTCAACCTGCCAGGTTGTCTGGCACGATAGATAATATATGGTTTATCTGTCTATGTATAAGTTGCATAGCGGGTTGATGTGCTACACCCTCCTGTCACGGAAGGCCCGTGACCTGTAAGTCCAAAGGAGGTGGGTGATGTCTGCGCATAAGTATGAATTGATGTTCATTGCCGATCCGGCCATGGATGAGCGCTCGCTGAAGAAGCTGACCGACCAGTATCTCGAGGTGGTCACCAAGGAAGGCGGCTCTGTCGACAATATTGATGTCTGGGGCCGTCGCAAGCTAGCCTACGAGATCGACAAGCACAAGGAAGGCAACTACGTAGTGGTCGAGTACACCTGCGAGCCCTCCGCCAGCGCTGAGCTTGATCGTGTGCTGAACCTGAACGAGTCCGTCATCCGTACCAAGATTCTTCGCAAGGACGACAAGTAAGCAAACAGCAAAGGACGTCGAAGCGTCGAAGGTTCAAGGGTGCGGGATTCGCCCCAATAGGCTCATTCCCAAATCCTCATTCCGAGGAAAGGTCGTGACATGGCGGGAGATACATACATCACCGTGGTGGGCAATCTCACTGCGGATCCGGAGGTGCGTACGACCTCCAACGGAGGCACGGTGGCCAATCTGACCATCGCGTCCACGCCCAGACAGTTCAATAGGAACTCGGGGCAGTGGGAGGACGGCGACTCGCTCTTCATGCGTTGCTCGGCCTGGGATTCCACCTACAGCCCCATGGCCTCCAACATTCAGGCCAGCCTGACCAAGGGCATGAGGGTTATCGCCCAGGGTCGTCTGGTGCAGCGCTCCTATCAGGATCGTGAGGGCAATAACCGCACGGTCGTGGAGCTGCGTCTGGACGAGATTGGACCCGCTTTGACACGGAACACCGCCCAGGTCACCAGGAACGCCAACACTGGTGGCGGTGGATCCCGCGGTGGTTTCGCCGGCTCCAACAACGGCGGCTACCAGGGTGGGGCTTCCTACCAGGGCGGCGCCAGTGCGGCATCGGCCCCCATGGGTCGTCAGCAGCCAGCGCAGAGCCAGCAGCCCCCTGTTCAGGATCCCTGGTCATCGACCGGGTCCGGCGATTCCTTCGGATCCTTCGGTTCCACCGGCGAGTTCGGTGGTTCCGGGGACGAACCCGAATTCTGAAGTTTCATAGCGTCATCATTCATTTAAGGAGTACCAATGTCACGTAAAAGGCCGCAACCGCCGGTCAAGCCCTTCAAGAAGAAGCCGAATCCTCTAAGGGCCGCCAAGATTCATACCATCGATTACAAGGACGTGGCTCTGCTGCGCAAGTTCATCTCTGACCGCGGCAAGATTCGTTCCCGCCGTATCACCGGCGTCACCGTCCAGGAGCAGCGCGAGATCTCCAAGGCCATCAAGAACGCCCGCGAGATGGCCCTGCTGCCCTACGCCACCAACGGTCGCTGAGGGAGGTCAGGATTATGGCAAAGGAAACCAAGGTTATTCTGACCGATACTGTGACTGATTTGGGTCACAAGGGCGACGTTGTCGGGGTCAAGCCCGGTTATGCGCGCAACTTCCTGATCCCCCAGGGGCTGGCTTTCGCCTGGTCCAAGGGCGCTGCTGCGCAGATCGAGTCTCTGCAGCGGGCCCGTCGCGCCAAGTCCATGGCCACTCGTGAGGATGCCGTGGCCGCCAAGGCAGCCATCGATGGGCAGACCGTCGAGATCGCAGCCAAGGTGTCTGATTCGGGCAAGCTCTTCGGCGGTATCTCCAACGATGCCATCGCCCAGGCTCTTCGCCCTCTGGCCGACGTGGACCCCCGCACCATCTCTGTGGAGACCATCAAGACCACAGGCGAGTTCCCGGCAACCGTGGCCCTGCACCCCGAGATCTCGGCCGCTTTCACGGTCAAGGTCGTCGCTGAGTAGCAGATCCGACTCCGATTATCCCACAAACGATCCTTTGAAATAGGGATCTGGGCTTAAGCAGGAGGCCTTCCCGCAGCAGATTATGCGCGGGAAGGCCTCCTTATGCGTTACTGGGGATTACTCAACTTAGAAATTGCCGCCGTTCCAACCCCAGTCAGTAGTAGCCGTGTAGCGGATGTAGGTGCGGTCCTTGGGGATGGACAGCTCCGATTCCAATGTATCCATGATGGTCTTGGTCAGGCTTTCCCAGGCGGACTTGGGCACGTCGCTGCCGAAGACGTTGACCTCCACATAGGCGGCAGGCTTGCTGTCATCACCGGCGAAGTAGATGGGCATGTCCGACTCGAAGGGGCACATGAGCCAGCCTTCCGACTTGCCGGGGACGGCGGTGATGGCCTTGCCATAGGCGGTCTTGATCCGTTCGCGCTGTTCGGCGGTGATGGGTGTGCTTACATGAGTGTGGATAACGGGCATGGTGCTTCCTTTCCGGTCCGCCAGGCGAATGGCTGACTATATTCCTGTCCCATAGTAGCCTCGACCGGGTTGATGGAGCTCAGCGCCAGCCAAAGGGACGATGACTCAGGGACCAGGCTCCTAGACGGTGGGCCACCGAACGCGGGTTGACCGGCTTGCCAGGCGCGGGCGCGTCCAGCAGCCACTTGCGGATTAGGAAGTTCCAGATGGCCACCACGACGGTGGCAGTGATCTTGGCGATGTTGGCGTAGAGCAGGTACCGGGCGTGCATGGTGGTGATGGCATCCGGGGGCAGCATGGCGGTACCCATCCATAGGATCACCTCATTGATTCCCAGGCCTATGACTGAGGAGACCAGGAAGACCGTCATCTCCATCCATCGGGCCATGTCCTCCCGATGCTTGAAGACGTAGCGCATGCTGGCCAGGTAGTTGAAGACCAGGGAGATCAGGAAGGAGATGGCCCCGGCCAGGACATTGTTCAGGTGCGGCCCCATGATCAGCAGGTTCATGATGCCGATGTCGATCAGGAAGGCGATGACGCCCACGATGCCGAACTTGAGCAGCTGTCCGATTAATCTACGCACGGTAGCCCATTCAATCATTCCTCCTGTGCTGACGGAGTGCCGGGAACCGCTTGTGTGCAAAAGCCTTACGTTATGCCCTAGGCGGGTAGCTCGGTCAGAATGGGCTCCTCAGTGCTGTTGCGAATCTGACGGAAGCCTACAAAGGCGATGGCCAGCGAGGCCAGAGCCAGGGTAGTGACCACCCCGAACCCGCCCTGGGATCCGTAACGGTCGATGAACTGCCCGGCCACAGCCGAACCTGCCGAGGACCCGATCGAATTCATGGCGCTCAGCCAGGCCATGCCTTCGGTGAAGCGGATGGGCGGCACCAGGTGGAGCATGAGCTGGTTGCCATTGATCCAGGTGGGTGCCTGGCAGACACCGATGATCAGGTAGATGACCATGATGGTCCACAGATTCCTGGCGAACATGAAGGTTCCGATGCCCAGGTTGACCACTAGCAGGCAGAAGTAGAAACGCTTCCAGAGAGGGATGATCCAGTTCTTGGCCCCGTAGAGCAGAGCGCCGACCAGAGAGCTGAAGGAGAAGCAGGCGAAGACGAACCCGGTCATCTGCTTCATCCCCTGCTCGGTGGCGAAGGCGATGATGGAGATGGATGCAGCGCTCTGGAAGGCTCCCAGGCCGAACCAGGTGGCACAGATGGCGATCATGCCAGCGCTCCAGAAGGCGCCACTGCGTCCGTTCCCTCCCTCCTGGGCACGCAGACGGGCAACCTGCTGAGCCTGCCGCTCCCGGTACTCCTTGCGGGTGATGCCCTGGGCGCGGGCCATGTCCGTCTGTGAAGGGGGCTCGGTTTCTCGACAGGAGAGGAACATCAAGGCCCCGACCAGCACACAGATCCCGGTGAAAGAGAAAGCCAACACGCCTGAAATGACCGCCAGTATTGAAGCCAATGGGTTGCCGATCACCCACATGGCCTCGTCGAAGACCCCTGACAGGGACAGGGCCTGGTTGGTGGCACGGTGGTCGCCGCGCAGCAGGTGCGTCCACCGGCTACGGCTCATGGCTCCCCAGGGCGGAATGGCAGCCATGAAGGGGGTGACCAAATAGAGCACCCAGGTGGGAGCGTGGGTGGTGATGGCTGTGATCAGGACCGTGGCGGCCACAACCCAGACCAGAACCGTGGGGATGGAGACCTGTCGCTGGCCGAACTTGTCAACCAACTTGCCCAGCATGGGGCTGACCAAGGCCAGGGCCACGGCCTGGATGGCGGTCAGGGCTCCGGCCAGGGAATAACTGCCGTAGTAGTGCTGCACCGAGATGGTGATGGTCATGCCCACCATGGGGAAAGGCATGGAGGCAATGACCGACCCTACTGCGAACCGCGCCGTATGAGGCAGTCGCAGAAGCGCTGAGTATCCTCCGAAGACTCTGTGACCGGCTTCGACCAGAGCCGCCTTCAGTTGCCGTGGCATGGGTTGTTCGTCTCGCTTTCCCTGGGTGTTTTCACGGTCCCGAAGCATGTTTTCACAAGACCTCCTAGACGCACGAAAGGAAGTTGGGGTGCTGGGGGGACTGCTACAGTGGTAACCATATTGGCGCCTGATCGGTGCCATTCGGATAGTGATAATTCTACCCCCCGCCATGGTCACTTAAGGGGCCCGTCGGGGAGCTTGGGAGGTGGGTCGTGCCTGCGACGACCATTCATTTCGTCCGTCATGGCCAGGTTGATAATCCCGATCATATTCTTTATGAGCGATTGCCGGGATTCCATCTGTCTGACAGGGGCAGGGCCATGGTCGAGGCGACGGCCCGTTTCATGGCAGAAGCTCCCGGTCTGCGCGATCTGGAGGCCGTCTATTCTTCTCCGCTAGACAGGACCAGGGAGACCACGGCCATCCTGCTTGAGCAGATCAACCCTGCTCGTGTCCAACACGGCTTGAAACCGTTGGAGCCCATTTATGACCGTCGCCTGATCGAGGCTGGCAACGAATTCCGCGGCAAGCGCATCGGTCACGGGCAGGGGGCTCTCTGGCGACCCTCCAACCTGCGGCTGATCCTGGATCTTCGCCGTCCCAGCTGGGGGGAGTCCTATCGGCAGATCGCCCGGCGAGTGGGGGATTTCGTCCGGCAGGTGGTTCGCAGCCATCCTGACGCACAGGTTCTGGCTGTCTCGCATGAGTCGCCCATCTGGTCGTATCGTCATCTCTTGGAGACCGGCCATCCCGAGCACAATATGCTCCTCAGAGCCACCGCCCTGGCTTCGGTGACCTCCATCACCCTGGACTGTGAAACCGGCAAAGTTCTGGGAATCGCCTATGCGGACCCGGCGGCAGGCGTGTAAAGACCGCTTGTGCGGCTTAGGATAGCTGGGGATACTGTCGTGGATGACTGTCCGAGAACCCGATGAAGGAGCGTGATGATCATGGTGGATGTACAGGCAAGCGCGGAGGCAATAGCCGGACGGCCCGCCGTGGCCCAGGCAGCTGAGCAGGGGGCCAGGCTGGTAGACCTTTGGCCCTTGACGAATGCCGAGCACCTGGCCAACGATGCCAAGTATGCGGAGGACCTGCAGGTACGTATCAGCATGGTGCTGGCGCAGCTGATGACGGGCGAGGATGTGACCATTCCCGACGCAGAATACGTCTATGAGGGCGCTGAGGACATCCCCGGCCGTCCCCAGGAGCTGGTGGATGCCCTCATGGCTGCCAACGATGCCATCGAGGCGGCTGCACAGGCGCAGGACGACCAGTCCAAGATGCTTGCGGATTTGGCTGAAACCTTGGGCAGCGGCTGGGATCAGGCCCGGCAGCAGGAGGTGGCCGCTGGCGTGGCCAAGGCCGAGCAGTCCGTGGATGACCAGAACGAATCTTCCGAATCCTCTCAGGGCAAGGAGGGGGTGGTCCGGGCCCTGGCTATGAGCCTGGAGATCTGCCGTGATCTGCTTCAGCGTGCAGGCGCTGACCCTGACCATGCTGCGACGGCTGCGCCAATTCTGGTCTATGTCAATGAGCTCAACGAGCGACTGGGCATTCCCCGGGCTTTCCTGTCTGACGAGGATGTCGTCCGTGCCCTGGGATTACTGGATGATTCTGAGGCTTTCGCCGACCTGCTGGCCCCTTTGGTGGGCGCTGAGTGGGACCACCATCGTCAGGAGGTGCTCTGGGACCCCGAGGAGGCCAAGCGCAAGGCCAAGGAGGACGACGAGCGCAAGAGCCGCGAGGCCCTGCAGGCCAAGTTTGCCCATGTGCCTGAGGACCCCAACAAGCCTCCTGTGGAGCTTTAAGACCTTCTGTCCTTCGCCTCGGCATCGGTCAAGACGAAGGGCAGGGTGAACTCAACGGTCGAAACGGGCTCCTCGTGGATCGCTGGGTCGGGCCAGCAGAATGATCCCGGCGACGGCTCCGGCGATCATGATCAATGCGCCCAAGCCAAGCAGGGAGAGCGAGGATCCTGGATGCCCGTCGATGATAGCCACAATGGCGAAGACCAGAGGGACGCCGCCCACCAGCTCGCTTACGAAGGGCAGGAGTATCCAGAAGCCGGACATGTTGGTGTCGTGAAGTCGCCGTATGCCCACGGCCAGATTCGGTATGAAAAGTCCAAGGGCGACCAGGAAGGATAGGATCCGTCCCACAAAGACGGATCCTGAGGTGATGATCGAAACCGCAAAGTCGATGAGGAAGATCATGAGAAAAACCCACCAGAATTCCCCACGGGAGGCCCTCCCGGAGAAGACGGAATATTTGACGAAGAAACGCTTGCAAGCGTTTACGAAGTCAATGCCGTACCAGGGTGCGTTCAGTGGCGGCTCGCCGTTGAAGCCGGCGTTCGCATAGGGGTAGGCCGGATACTGCGGGACCTGGGGTCCAGGCTGGTACCCTGCCTGATATCCCGATTGGTAGCCTGCCTGCGACCAACCTTCAGGCGATTGATAAGAGTTGTCCGATGCATAGCCAGCTGGCGGGGTCGTACCATTGGGCTGGCCATTGGCCTGGCCGGGATTCGAATTTTGACCGTAGGGCGTCTGCTGCTGTCCGTAGTACTGCTGCTCATTGGACTGTTGACCATAGGGCTGTTGCTGGTTGTAGCCTGGCTGTTGACCCTGCGGCTGTTGACCGTATGGCTGCCCTTGGTATGACTGTTCCCGTTGGTAATCGTCAGCAGGTTTTTGGGCTTCGTTGATTGGATGGTAGACGTCGCTCTGGTCAGAAGCTGCTTGTGCATAGCCGGGTTGGTCTGGTTGCGGCTGATTCGGGTAGGCTGCGGGCCCTGAACCGGTTCCATCTGTGTGATTGTTCTGGGACCAGCCGTTGGCGGAGCCCAGGTCATTGGGGGTCTGTTTCCCGTCGTTCGTATCATCTGGATGGCTCATGGATATCGTCCCTCTCATCTTCTATTGATAATCCTGAATCTGACTTTTGCGTACATCTCTATTATGGCAGGCCAGTTCTTTTGCTTGCCAGTCGTGGCCAGTGCAGAGGATGGGGGACTCGTCACACTTGCTTGGGCCAATCCGTCAGATTCGGTAGGTGATTGCTGTGGCAGCGCCCTTTACTCGTCGTCCGGATTGACCATGTGATCATCGCCGGCATCGCCGAGCAGTAGCCGCTCGGTCAGGGTGATCAGGCCCAGCAGGAGGGCGGTCAGCAGGATGATGACCAGGGTGGCTGAGAAGATCAGCGGGGTTCTAAAGGAGTTGAAGGCTGACTGCAGCCATATGCCCAGGCCGTTCCTGGCGCCCAGATACTCCGAGGTGGCCGCGGTGGCGAATACATAGGCGGCGCTGATGCGCAGACCGCCGAAGATCTGCCCCGCAGCCACTCTCAGCTTGACGTGCCAGAGGGTCCAAGTCCGGGTTGCCCCGCAATTCAGCGCTACATCCTGGTAGAAGCGCGGCACGGACTTGAGCCCCCGGTAGGTCTGGACCACGATGGGGAAGATGGCGAAGACGGCCACGATGACCACCTTGCCCAGAGGCTCGAACCCGAACCAGATCACGAACAAGGGTGCGATGGTGATCAGCGGAATCATCTGGGCGCCGGCGATCAGGGGGTAGAGGGCATCATGCAGGGTGCGCCAGCTGTAGAGGGCTAGGCCGATCACTATTCCCAGGACCGAGGCCAGGAGGAAGCCCAGAAGGCCCTCAAGAGCGGTGATGGTGGTGGCGGGCAGCAGGTCCTCCCGAGACTGCACTGTGGCAGCCAGGATTCGGCTGGGCGCCGGCAGAACCTGTTCGCTGACTCCGCCCAAGCGGGCAGCCAGTTCCCAGATGATGAGGAGTGCCAGCAGGGTGATGGTCGGAGGCAGCGCCCGGGTTCTGCTCTGCTTCCGCGACCTCATTTACCGGCTGCTTCCCGAACGTACCGATCGGTCCACAGATCCGTGGCCTGAGGGGCCTTGTTGTGGTCGCCCTTCTTGGCATCCCGGTAGGTGCCCGCCTTGAATTGGAAGTCCAGATAGTCCTGGGCATCCTTGACATTGATCAGTCCGGTGATGCTCTTTTGATCCGGACTGTCAACCCAGTAGCCCTCCTTGACGATGCTCTCCATGGAGCGCTTGGCCAGGGTCGGGTCGATGGCCGATCCCTTGGTCTCCTTGACCAGGATGTCCGCCGCCTGGTCGGGATGGCTCAGGGCGTAGTTGTACCCTTTCAGACAGGCCTTGACGAATGCTGTCAGGGCGCGACGGTGGCCGGCCTGCTGCAACCAGGAATTCTTGACCACGAAGCCCAGCTGATCGGGGTTGCCCGGCACTCCCCAGTCGGCCTGGGTGAAGCAGTGCAGGGCTGGGCCCTTGAGCTCGCTCTCCACACCCTCCCAGTTGGCGTAGAAGCCGGCGAAGTCGCCCTTGCCGCTGGTCAGTGTGGCGAAGGTGTTGGTGCCGCTGGTCACCCGCTTGAAATCGCCCTTGCCGCCTGCATAGCGGATCATCTGCTTGACCACGGCCGTCTGTTCGGCCGATCCGAAGCTGACGAAGGTCTTGCCGTCGAAATCCTTGGGGGTCTTAATGTCGGTGCGCGAGGCCAGCGAGCACCAACGTGCCACGGAATGCTGACCTATGTTGAAGACCTGCCGCAGGTCGGATCCCTGGGAGTTGAAGGTGGCCAGGTTGCTCAGCTTGGAGAAGCCTACGTCGGCGACCCCGTTCTGGACGGAGGTCTCGGCTCCCGCCTGGGCCGTCGGCAGGATGGTCAGCTTCAGGCCGGCCTTGTCGAAGTAGCCCAGATGCCGGGCCACATAGATGCCCACATGATTGGTGTTGGGCGTCCAATCCAGCATGAAGGAGAGCTTGGAGCCATCATCGGCCTTGTCATCTGCCCCCTTGGCCCCGCAGGCCGCACTCGTAGCTGCCATGCAGATCGCCGCTGCCAGGGCGAGCGCCCGTACGATCAGTCTGTGGCCGGGAGTTCTCCTGAAGCCACTATTCTCCGACATGCTCATCACTGTCACCTTGCCTCTCCGGCACCCCTGGTGCCCATCCGCATCGGGGCCGCTACGGGAAGGTGAGGAGCCCGCGCGACGATCCGGTACGGTCTTGACCGATGGAATTCTGCGATGTGTGCCACGGCTGCTGCCACCAGCCGCGCGAACAAGACCACTCTAGTCCAACCCAGCCGGTCATGCCTCGCCGTGGTGAAAGGTTGCATCATTTGCCCCTATACTGGAAACTCACGAGAGGTCTGTGCGGGCCGACCGTTGTCGGTCTCGTCCGGAGCAAGACATCCGATTTCGGTAGGGTTCGACGGAGGGTTCCCATGTCGGTGACCATCAGTGATGTGGCCAAGCAAGCGGGCATGTCCGTATCCACGGTCTCCCAGGCGCTCAATGACAAGGGGCGCATCTCCCCACCCACCAAGGACAGGGTCCGCAGGGCGGCCATGGAGCTGGGCTACATCCCCGACAGTCGAGCCCGTTCCATGCGATCCTCGCGCTCGCATGCCGTAGGTCTGCTGGTCCCCGATATTCGCAACCCTTATTTCTCCGAGTTGGTCTACGCCGTCCAGGACCAGCTCTACTCGGCAGGCTACGCGCCCCTGATTGGCGTGTCCTCCTGCCAAACCAGCAGGGAGGAGGACTATTACCGCATCCTTCTGTCTCGGCATATGGACGGTGTTCTGGTCGTGCCTGACGGGCCGACGTCGCCTATGCTGCGCACCATGCTGGCAAGGGAATTCCCTGTGGTCTTCGTGGATCGCCCCGACCGGGCCCTGCCCGGTGTCCCTCTGGTAGATTCTGACCCGGTGCCCGGCTTGGAGGCAGCCTTGGACGCTCTGGCAGCCAGGGGATGCAGGCGAGTGGCCTTTGTCCCGGGCCCAGAGAGCCGCTCCTATACCTTCCGCGAGCGCGAGCAGGCTTTTCTGGACGGCGTAGATGCCCGTCAGGGGCTGACGGGATTGGTGGTCCGCCAAGGATTCGAGGACCGTCCCCGGGCGGCCGCGACCATGCGCCACCTGCTCGGTCAGGGAGTGGACGCCGTTATCTTCGGCTACTCGGCCGATGCCATCAAGGCCATCGCCATGGAATGGGACAGCGACCAGCGCTCGCGTGTGCCCCTAGTCTCCTTCGACGACCTGGAGGTCTTTCAACTGATCAGTCCCCAGGTGTCGGTCATCTCCCAGCAGGTGGATCGCATGGGCCGTCAGGGCGTTGACATGCTCCTGTCCATGATCGAGCCGGGGCGGCAGGCTCCGGAGGGTATGAGCGTGGATCGTCGGCTGCGTACCCAAACCCTCTTCGTACCAAGGGGTTTGCTGGCTTAGTAATCCATTGCGTCCATACGTTCTCTTCTTGTCGTTATCGTATGACGTACCTGCCCAGGCATAACTATTGACATCCATCACAAAGGAGTATGAGCAATTATGAAATTTGAACATCTAGGGACAGCCGCAGCTGAAAGAATCCCCGGCATTTTCTGCATGTGTGATCTGTGCAAGCAGGCCAGACGCATCGGAGGCAGAGAAATTCGTACTCAGTCCCAGGCTTTGGTCGACGATGCACTCCTGCTTGATTTTCCTGGTGATACCTATTGCCATTTTATTAATAATAAGAACTTTGATCTACCGGCAATCACTCAGCTCTTCATCACTCATTGGCATTCTGATCATTTTTACGGTGAGGATCTGGCTTATCGCATGGATTCGTACGCCGATGACAATCCAACCCATATGGATGTCTATGGCTCTGAAACTGTCCAAGGCTTTTACGAGCGGGCTTTCTTCCTGGAGGAGCATTACGATTATGACAAGTTAACGTATCATGCTCTTCATCCTGGTGACAGTGTCACAGTGACGGCTGGGAATGGCAGGACCTACACGGTATATGCTTTTGAGGCAAAGCATGGCCATCATTTCGGTGATTGTCTCTTCTATGGACTGACAGACGGTCAAGTCGGGCTGCTGTATGCGCATGATACGGCCTGCTTCTATGAATCGACCTGGAAGGATCTGGCCAAAGCTGGGCTAAAATACGACTACGTTTCTTTGGATTGCACCCAAGGGTTGACTGATCTCAGTTCCGACGTCCACATGAACTTTTCTGACAACCTGCGAGTCAGGGACCGCATGGTGAAGATGGGGCTGGCCGATTCGCACACTATGTTCGTGTGCAACCATTTCTCTCATCGTGGCAATGCCAGTTATGAACGTATGCAGGAAGCAGCCGTCAGGGAGGGATTTGTCTGCTCTTACGACGGAATGGTGACGAACATCCATCCCCCAGCAGTCTAAGCGTTGCGTTTTGCAGGCGGCTATGACCATTTTGGCCAGGGCCGCCTTTCTGTGTCTTCGCATATGAAAGCTGGAGTGGAGGTGACGTATGCGTTGTCGCGAGGTCTAGACAAAAGGAGTACGTGGTACCGGAGTGTCGGGTAGTTGTGTCGTCCCTGTAACTGACCTCTACTGGTCTTTCGGCCATTTGCCGCCCTTGTCCAGACCCCGCTCTTTGTGACTCAGTTCACAAAACACGGGAATAACTAGATGTAGGAAACGAATCATCCTCAGGCACTACATATGGTGGTCACGACGTGATAGAGTGAGTCCTGTCAGCAAAAATGACATCCATGTGATTCGCCGTTCCCAATACGGAATTTGGGAACGCCAAAGCAACTGCACATGAACAACCGTATGAGGAGTGACGATGGATACTGAGGTCATGACCGATAGCGTGAAGGAGCGTGGCATTTCGGATCGCGATGCTGTCGATGGCATTCTGGTCGAGAAGCGCGACGGCCGGATCGTCGATTTTGATCCCGTCAACATCATGAACGCCATCGAAGCCGCCTTCAAGGACGTCAAGCACGAGGTCAGCCCTGAGGATCGCCAGCAGATCCGGGGTATGGCCCTGACCGTCCAGTCCGAGATCACCGACCGCTACACCAACCCGGTCAAGATCGAAGACATCCAGACCCTGGTCGAGCACGCCCTGGTCAATGCCCACCTTTACGAAATCGCGCGCTCCTATACCTCTTACCGACTCGACCGTGACATTCAGCGCGCCAAGGCCACCGATGTCAACGAGGCCGTTCACCGCCTGACCAGCAAGGATGAGACTCTGGTGCGCGAGAACGCCAATAAGGATGCCAACGTCTACGCCACTCAGCGTGATCTGCTGGCCGGCGCGGTCTCCAAGGCCTCGGCCTTCGCCATGCTGCCCAAGGATGTCTCCAATGCCCATATGAAGGGCGACATCCACTTCCATGACGCGGACTACTCGCCCTTTACGGCCGAGACCAACTGCTCCCTGCCTGACTTCGGCGACATGCTGGCCCACGGTTTCGAGCTTGGCAACGCCATGATGGACTCGCCCAAGTCCATCGGCACGGCCGCTACGCAGATTACCCAGATCATCAAGGACATCGCCGGCTCCCAGTACGGCGGCCAGACCGTCAACCGCTGCGACGAGATGCTGGACAAGTACGCGCGTCTGGACTACAAGAAGAACTATTCCATGGCTGAGGCCGTCCTGCCGGACGAGGAGCCCATCGACGTGGCCAAGGATGTCGTCCGAGGCCTCAAGGCCAGGGAGGCCGATTGGCTCCACCTTGACGATCGTGCCCCTATCGGCGAGGATGCCCCCTTCGATCTGGATGCTCCGCAGATTGTTCGGCTGCGTCAGGTCTATGCCAAGATCCTGACCCGCAAGAACATTTACGATGCCATGCAGACCATGGAGTACCAGATCAACTCCAACCGTGTCTCCAACGGGCAGACCCCATTCGTCACCGTGGGCTTCGGCCTGGGCACCTCCTGGTTCGCCCGGGAGATCCAGCGGGCCATCTTCCTGATTCGTATCCGCGGACTGGGCAAGGATCGCCACACCGCCATCTTCCCCAAGCTGGTCTTCACCATCAAGCATGGTCTGAATGCAGACGAGGGCGATCCCAACTACGACATGAAGCAGCTGGCCCTGGAGTGCTCGACCAAGCGGATGTACCCTGACGTGGTCTTCTATGAGAACCTGGTCAAGATCACCGGTTCCTTCAAGGCCCCCATGGGTTGCCGCTCCTTCCTGCAGGCCTGGACCAACCCCGAGACGGGCGAGGATGAGGAAGACGGACGCATGAACCTGGGTGTCGTCACCGTCAACATTCCCCGCATCGCTCTGGAGTCCCGCGGCGATAAGGATCGCTTCTGGAAGATCTTCGACCAGCGCATGGAGGTGGCCCACCATGCCCTGCAGTTCCGCATCATGCGCTGCAAGCAGGCAACACCCATCAACGCCCCCACCCTCTACCAGTACGGCGCCTTCGGCAGGCTGAAGCCGACCGACAGCGTGGACACGCTCTTCCGCAACAGCCGCGCCACCGTTTCACTGGGTTACATCGGCCTCTATGAGGCCACCAGTGTCTTCTACGGCAAGGATTGGATGAAGGACCACAGCTGGGATCCGGAAGGCAAGGAGTTCGCCTTGAGCATCGTGCGCCGGATGAACCAGCTCTGCAAGCAGTGGGAGAAGGCTGAGGGATACCACTATTCGGTCTACTCCACTCCGGCCGAGTCACTGACTGACCGCTTTGCCCGGATGGACAAGGAGAAGTTCGGTGTAGTCGACGGCGTGACAGACCACGACTTCTACACCAACAGCTTCCACTACCCGGTCTGGCTGCGGCCCACGCCCATGGAGAAGCTCAGCTACGAGCGGGACTTCCCCTACCTGGCCTCGGGCGGGTTTATCAACTACTGCGAGTTCCCCTCCATGCAGCAGAACCCCAAGGCCCTTGAGGCGGTCTGGGACTACGCCTACGACATCGGCATCGGTTACCTGGGCACCAACACACCCATCGACCACTGCTTCGTCTGCGGCTACGAGGGCGACTTCGAGCCTACCGAGGATGGCTTCAAGTGCCCCGAATGCGGCAACGACGACCCTGACAAGTGCAACGTGACCAAGCGCACCTGCGGTTACCTGGGCAACCCCGTCCAGCGGCCCATGGTCCATGGCAGGCACGAGGAGATTGCCCACCGCGTCAAGCATATGGAGGGCGAGACTGGCCACGTGGTCCTCAAAGACGGATCCACCAAGGAGTGGTTCGACGACAAGGCCGAATAAGCTCTGAAAAGACGCAGTAGATGGCGGGCCGGGTAGTTTGCGGCCCGCCATTGTCATGAGGAGGACCAGATGACGGACGAACAGGGAGCCATGAGAAAGACAGGCAGCCACCGTGACTTCGCTGCTGATGAGCAGGGGCGCGGTCCGGGGGTTCCCTCTGCGCTGACCAACAATCCCAAGGCCGGCCAGTGGGACGGTCGCCGGCTCAGTCGGGGAATCGTGGCGGACTACAAGCGCCTGGTCATGACCGACGGCGAGGGGATCCGTTGCTCCCTCTACGTCAGCGGCTGCCCCTTCCGCTGCCAGGGATGCTACAACGCCTCCATCTGGGACTTCGGCGCCGGGCACCCCTATACCCGGCAGCTTGAGGACCGCATCATCAAGGACCTGTCCTTGTCCTATGTGCAGGGCATTACCTATCTGGGCGGGGAGCCCTTGCTCAACACGCCCATGCTACTCAGCCTTTCAGAGCGCATCCGGCGTGAGTTCGGCCACGAGAAGGATATCTGGTGCTGGACCGGCTACACCTGGGAGGAGCTGAACCGGCCGGGAGAGACCCCGGACAAGGCCCAGCTGATCTCCTACCTTGATGTGCTGGTGGACGGACGCTACTTGGAGAATCGGAAGAACAGCCTGCTGCAGTTCCGAGGCTCGGACAACCAGCGGATTATCGACGTGCCACGGTCCTTGGAGCAGGGCCGGGTCGTCATCTGGCCCAAGCTGCATGACCAGACCAGGTTCATTCCGGAGACCTACAGCAAGGACCGGCAGCAGGAGCAGCAGCGAGGCTGATACCGGCTCCTGCCCTGAATTGGTCTACGTCGCCTTGCCGGGGCACAATGGGTGTCATGACTGATGAGCATGATCACGACGCCAAACCCGACCTGCCTAAGGATCTGAGGGTTCGCTTCTGCCCCTCGCCGACCGGCACCCCGCATGTAGGCATGGTCCGAACCGCACTCTTCAACTGGGCCCAGGCCCGGCACTCGCATGGCACTTTCGTCTTCCGCATCGAAGACACCGATGCCCAGCGTGACAGCGAGGAGAGCTACCAGCAGATCCTGGAGGCCCTCAAGTGGCTGGGGCTGGACTGGGATGAGGGTGTTGAAGTCGGCGGCCCGGACGGCCCCTACCGGCAGTCCGAGCGCGGCGATATTTACCGCGATGTGGCCCGGCAACTGCTGGAAGCCGGCTACGCCTACGAGTCCTACTCCACCGCCGATGAGATCAAGGAGCGCAACCTGGCCGCTGGCCGTCCGGCCGCTTTCGGCTATGACGGCTACGACCGCGACCTGAGCGACCAACAGCGCCAGGCCTTCCGCGACGAAGGTCGGCAGCCCGCCCTGCGCATCCGCATGCCTGACGAGGACATCGCCTTCGACGACCTGATTCGCGGGCATATCGAGTTCAAGGCCGGGTCCGTGCCTGATTATGTGATCGTGCGCCCCAACGGCGATCCCCTTTACACTCTGACCAATCCGGTGGATGATGCCCTGATGCGCATCAATGTGGTTCTGCGCGGCGAGGATCTGCTCAGCTCCACCCCCCGGCAGATCGTCCTCTATCGGTACCTGATGAAGCTGGGCATAGCCCGGGCCATGCCCCTGTTCGGACACCTGCCCTACGTCATGGGCCAGGGCAAGAAGAAGCTGTCCAAGCGCGACCCCGAATCCAACCTCTTCCTGCACCGGGAGCACGGCTTCATTCCCGAAGGGCTGCTCAACTATCTGGCCCTGCTGGGCTGGTCCATCGGCCCCGACCGCGATGTCTTCTCCATGGAGGAGATGGTTGAGCACTTCGACATCCGCGACGTCAAGGCCAATCCGGCCCACTTTGACATCGACAAGGCTGTGGCCATCAATGCCGAGCACATCCGCATGCTGGAACCGCAGGACTTCCTGAACCGGTCCCTGCCCTACCTCAAGCGTGACGGACTGGTGAGTGCCGAGCACTGGCAGGACTTGAGTGATCGTGAGCAGCGAATTCTGACCGCTGCCGCCCCCCTGGTCCAGCCTCGCGTGCGACTGCTGGGGGAGGTGTCCGGCATGGTGGGCAGTCTGCTCAGCCAGGAGGAGTACCTGGAGCCCGAGCCGGATGCCCGCAAACAGCTCAAGGACTCTGCTGGTCAGGTACTCGACCTGGCTATCGCCGCCCTACAGGATGTGTCAGACCAGGACTGGAAGACCGATCACCTGCACGACCTGCTCACTCAGGCACTCGTGGATGAGGGCGGCTATAAGCCCCGTCTGGCCTTCGGCCCGGTTAGGGTGGCGGTCTCGGGAAGGCGGGTCTCGCCGCCCCTGTTCGAGTCTCTGGAAATCCTGGGCAAAAACACAACACTCCGAAGGATGACCAACTTGCGCCAAAACCTCTGAGCGGGTATATTTCTTTTTTGTTGTGCTACTGACCTGCTGAACCGGGTTCGTACGCGGCGAAAAGTGAAGCCCCCGTCGTCTAGCGGTCTAGGACTACGCCCTCTCACGGCGCCAACACCGGTCCAAATCCGGTCGGGGGTACGACATGTGGCAACCGTCCAAGCGATTGTCGCACAGCCAATTGGGGTATGGTGTAATTGGCAACACAGGTGATTCTGGTTCATCCATTCTTGGTTCGAGTCCAGGTACCCCAGCGATAGAGACATAGAGTCCCAAGGAGCGGAACACCGACACGGTGTTCCGCTCTCCATTATTTACGCATTACCATGGATTCCAGGAATGCTTCTGGTTTGCAAAGCGGCGGCCGGCGGTATCCACGAGAGTTGCTCACGGTGTGAGCAAGCAAACAAAAAGAGGAGGCTCGGCAGACTGCTATGTCAGAGTTTCCGATGATGGAATCTGATACTTTGAGCATAGAAGCTTGAGTGATGAACCCAATCATCGGCTGATCGGGCAACATCACCCGGTATATGAATCATCGTACGATTTTTTCGGTAGAGGTGTGTGATTATGACGACAATCATGGTGTTGGGAGCTGGTTATGCGGGTCTTCGCGTGGTCAAGAAGCTGGATCATGCAAAAACTGATGCCCATATAGTCCTGGTCAATCAGAACGAGTACCACTACGAGTCCACCCAGCTGCACCAGGTTGCGGCTGGAACCAAGGAGCCGGCGGATGTGGTCTTCGACCTGCGCAAGTCCCTGCCTGATTCGGTGGAGCTGATCGTCGACAAGGTGGTCGGCATCGATCAGGACAACCGCCGGGTCAGCCTGGAGCACCACGATCCCCTCTCCTATGATTACCTGGTCAACGCCCTGGGTTTCGAGTCCGAGACCTTCGGCATCAAGGGTGCCGATGAATACGGATGGCCGCTCGTTGACGTGGACACCGCTCTGGCGGCCCGCAAGAAGCTGGAACAGACGCTGGCCCGATACCAGACCAGCCATGATCCGCTGGATCTGAGCATTGTGGTCTGCGGTGCAGGTTTCACCAGCATCGAGTACCTGGGCGAGCTGGTCTACCGGTTGCCTCAGCTCTCAAAGCGTCTGGGCTTCCCCATGGATCAGGTCAAGGTAGACTGCATAGAGGCCTCGCCCAAGATCCTGCCCATGTTCAGCCAGGACCTGGTCGACTGGGCTGTGGATTTCCTGCGCAAGCGCGGAGTCAACTTCCACACCTCGACTCCCATCACCGAGGTCAGGCAGGATGCCGTGATCTCCAATGACCAGGAGTTCAAGGCCCATACGATCATTTGGACAACGGGTGTGCGTGGCAGCCACGTTATTGCCGATTCCGGGTATAATCAGAAGCGTAACCGTGTAGTGGTCAGGGATGACCTATCGGTCGAACAGCATCCAGAGGAATTCCTGGTGGGTGATGTCAGTGCCGTTCCCGACCCCCAATCGGGTCGGCTCTACCCAACCACTGCACAGATTTCGATGGCCCAGGCTGATACCGCGGCCGCGAATGTCCTTGCCAGAATGCGGGGGCAGGAGCCCCAGCGGTTCACTTTCCGAAGCCTAGGGACCGTGTGCTCTCTCGGTCCCCATGACGGGGTTGCCGAAATCGACCGAATGGGCACGCTGAAGCTCAAGGGCAAGGTGGTCTCGGTACTGAAGTGGATCGTCAACGAGCGGTCGGTCCTGGAGCTGGCCGACGTGCGTACCATGTTGGAGAGCAACTGAACCAGCGTCTCGATGGACGCAAGGGGCTAGACGACGAGGAAGAAGAGGACGAACATGATTCAGGTCATGAGAATGCGGCGCGTGTTCGTCCCTATCCAGCCTCGGATTGGATCGTTCTGGGAGACGACGTCCATCGGCTCTGTGTTCATCGACATCATTGACTACCTCCTGCTCCTCCTCGTTCCGGCGGAAACTGTGGCCGACCTTGGCCTCCGCCAGGATTGCGGAGGCCCCCGTGCCAGTGTGCGGATCGGCAGGAGCGAGAGGAGAGTGGCATTAGCATGAGTTTTCTACAAGGTTTGTGGTTCTTTGTCATTGGCCTGCTTTTTGCGGGATTCCTTCTGCTTGAAGGGTTCGACTTCGGCGTTGGCATGGCTACCAGGTTCGTGGCCCGCGACGGTGATGAGCGCGCCACATTCATGAGGGCCATTGGTCCCCACTGGGATGGCAACGAGGTCTGGCTGATCACCGCCGGCGGCGCTATGTTCGCCGCTTTCCCGCTCTGGTATGCCTCCCTCTTCTCGGGGTATTACATCCTGCTCTTCCTGGTGCTGGTCTCTCTGATTCTGCGTGGCGTTTCATTCGAGTTCGCCTCTCATGCACTGACCAGCCGTGAGCGTGGTGTCTGGCAGTGGGCCAACTTCATCGGCTCGCTCTTCGCGCCATTCTTCCTGGGGATGATGCTGACCAGCCTGATCCAGGGCATCCCCATGGATAAGAACGGCGATGCCTGGCCCGGGTTCTTCGATGTGTTCAACTGGCTGTCCGTGGTCGGCGGCATTGCTGTCGTCTTCTTCAGCTTCGTTCATGGCCTGCACTTCCTGAGCCTGAAGCTTGGTGTCATGGATTCCCGCCGGATGCTCAACGTGAGCGAGAAGGCCTACTGGATCGCCTATCCGGCCCTGGTCGTCTTCGTGCTCCTGGCCATCTTCAACACCGACTTCTACAAGGCACGCCCCCTGTCCACCTGGCTGATTACCGTAATCATCCTGGCATCCGTCATTGGAGGCCACGTCGCCGTCTTCAAGAAGCACGGCGGCTACGCCTTTACTTGCTCGGGCATCACCCTGATGGCCATCATCGCCTTTATCTTCAACGGGCTCTTCCCGCGTGTGATGATCTCTGATGATCCGGCCTACAACCTGCTGATCCAGGATGCCTCGGCTTCACCGCTGACCATGAAGATCATGACCGTGGTGCTTTGCATCTTCCTGCCCATCATGCTGGCCTACTTCATCTGGAGCTACTTCATCCAGCGCAAGCGGCTGGACACTGATGGCGCCCACCTGACCTCGCCTGTGGCCCCTTCGGCCACCGTGGCTGAGACCGTCTGAAAGTTAAAGGAGGCAGGGGGGCAGTGCTGGCAGGACCGGAGCGCATCCGGAGGATAATGCATTGATTGACAAAAATCTCTTCCGTTTCGACGGAGTCCGGTCCACCTTGGGCCTGCTGGCTGCCCTGTCCCTGGTCCAGGGAATAGGTGTGGTGGCTCAGGCCTATGGGTTGACCCTGGCTCTGGTGCGTATTTGGCACCTTCAGAACCTGAATGTTCTGGTGGTGCCAGTGCTGATTTTTCTGGCCGCCTACACCTGTCGACAGCTCTGCGACGTGGCCAAGGATCGTATCGCCACCGACCGTGCCGATGCCATCGTGGCTGAGCTGCGGCCCCATATTCAGGACAAGGTCTTTTCACTGGGACCATCAGCTCTCGCTCGGCGTGGCACGGGCTCGGCTGTCACCATGCTGGTGGACGGTCTTGATCAGGTGCGCACCTACGTGCTGACGGTCCTGCCGAAGATGATGGACCTCATCCTCATTCCCCTGATCGTCCTGGTGGTGGTCTGGACACAGGATGCAGGTTCCGGGCTCATCCTCCTGCTCATGCTGCCCCTGCTTATCTTTTTCATGGTCATCCTGGGCCTGGCAGCCAGGGATCGTTCCAGTCGGCAGTACGCTCAGTTCCGCAAGCTCAACACCAGGTTCATGGATACGGTTCTGGGCCTGCCGACCCTGAAGATGCTGGGCATTGACAAGGAGTACGAGGACGAGATCTATTCGGTCTCGGACCGCTTCCGCAAGAGGACCATGAGCGTTATCCGGGTGGCCATGACATCTACCTTTGCTCTGGACTTCTTTGCCACCTTGGCTATAGCCATCATGGCCGTCTTCCTGGGCAACAACCTGATCAACGCCAAGGTGGAACTGTTCCCAGCCCTTCTGGCCCTGATTCTGGCTCCTGAGTACTTCATGCCCATCCGCCAGTTCGGCGACGACTTCCACGCTACTCTGAACGGTAAGAACGCCTTGGACGACATCGCGGATATGCTGGACCAGCCAGAGCCCAAGCGTTTGGAGGAACTGGACTGGCCCGGGTGGAAGGAAGACAGCCACCTGCGCCTGGAAGGAATCGACTTCGCCTATCCTGGTCCCAAGCCGGTGGAGAGCAATGCCTCAGCCGGGGCGCAGATGGATGCCATGGCCAAGTCCGAAAGTCAAAAGACCAGCAAGAAGAGCCGCAAGCCCAAGGCATCCAAGGTTCACGACAGTGATGGGAGGCCGTCCTCGGTAAAGTCCGGTTCCACGGCATCGCAGGGAACCGGAGCCGAAGCTGTTGCAGATTCGCAGATCAATGGATCCGCCGGGAGTTCGGAGGAGCAGCCTCTGGCTTTGAGCGGTTTGAACTTCAACCTGCACGGTTTTTCCAAGGTGGCCATAGTCGGTCGTTCGGGAGCCGGCAAGTCTACGCTGATGAATCTGCTGGCAGGTTTTGACCAGCCCAAGGCGGGCACCATCGACCTGGATGGTCATCAGCTGGAGCACTGCAACGTGGCTGCCTGGCAGCGGCACATCAGCTACATTCCTCAGAACCCCTTCATCTTCCACGGCACTGTGGCTGACAACATCCGCTTTTACAACCAAGAGGCAGACGATGCCGAGGTGGCTCGTGCTGCCGATCGAGCCGGACTGACCGACTGGCTGAAAACATTGCCAGACGGTCTGAACACTCAAATTGGGGAGGGCAACCGCGGCATCAGCGGCGGTCAGGCCCAGCGAATCGCCCTGGCCAGGGGCATCCTGGACCCATCGCGCGAGATTCTGTTCTTTGACGAGCCCACTGCCCACCTGGACATCGAGACGGAATACGACCTGAAGCAGACTTTGTTGCCCATTATGGACGGGCATCTGGTCGTCTTGGCCACCCACCGGTTGCACTGGCTGGCCAACATGGATTGGGTGATCATGCTGGAGCATGGACGAATCGTGGCCCAGGGCGATCCGCATGAGCTGATTGGTCGGGGCGGACCCTTGGATGCGCTGATCGATGAGATGGGAGGGAACCAGATTGCCGACTACCAGCAGGACTGAAACCGCCGGAAGAGACGGCATGGGATCGTCGAAGGCCTCCCGCCGCGGCCGCGGTCTGTCGGGCTATATGCATATCTGGCACAAGGATCATTGGTTCTGGCCATACCTTCGTCAAAACAAGGGGCTGCTTGCCCTGATCTTCTTCCTGGGAACCATCACCTTCGTGTGCGCGGCTGGACTCATGTTCACCTCGGGCTTCCTGATCAGCAGGTCGGCCCGCCATCCCTTCAATATCTTCGCCGTATACGTGCCGGTGGTTCTGACCAGGGCCTTCGGCATTGGACGGCCCACATTCAAGTATCTGGAACGCATCAAGAGTCATGACTGGGTGCTGCGCGTGGTTTCCAAGCTGCGGGTTCAGCTTTACCGCACCCTCTCGCAGGACGCGGCCTTCCTGAATGAGCATGAGCGCACGGGCACGGTCCTGGGCATGCTTTCGGACGACCTGGACCATCTGGAGAACTTCTACCTGCGCACCATCTTCCCCACGGTTGTGGCCTACATGATGTGGGTGGTGGTCACCATCGCCGTAGGCGTCTTCTCCTGGCTGACCTCGCTCCTGCTTTTCCTGCTTTTCGCCCTGATCTTGATTCTGGTCCCGCTGGTCTCGCTGGCTTATTCAGACGGGCGTTACGACATGGAGAAGGCGCGGCGGCAGGACCAGTACACTGCAGTGACCGAGAGCTACATGGGCTTGGGGGATTGGGTGATCACCCACCGTCGGCGGCGCTTCGTGGATACAGCGTCCGGCGACTTCAACGACATCGCCGCCGGCCGCAGAGAGCAGAAGCGGTTCGAACGTTGGCGCAACTGCGGCATCCAGATGATTTTCGCCCTCATGGTGGTGGCTTTGATTGTTGGAGCGGATCTGCGTATGACCAGCTCTACCTCCATTGCAGACTTCGCGGCAGCCGTGGTCCTGGCGGTTTTCCCCCTGGTCGACTGCTTCATCGTGGTCTCCCAGGCTGTGGCTGAGGTTCCTCTCTACACAGACTCGCTGGACCATCTGAACGATCTGACCGAGCGTGTAGAGTCTCGGCGAATTGAGCCGAGTGCCCAGACCAAGCTGGAGGGGCCGATCAAGTCAATCGTCTTCGACCATGTCAGCTTCTCCTACGGCCCTGATGACCCCCTGTTGCTGGACGACTTCAGCCTGCGAATCGAGGGTGGGCAGCGGGTGGCCCTGCTCGGTCCCAGCGGCGAAGGCAAGACGACGGTTCTTCAGCTGCTCCTGGGCGACTTGCGCCCAACCAGCGGCCGCATTTTGATCAATGGAATACCGGTCGATGCCTTGCAGGATCAGCGTCCTGAGCTTTTCGGCTACCTGAACCAACAGGCATTCCTCTTCAACACCACCATTGCCTCCAATGTGCGTCTGGGTGCCCCTCAGGCCGATGACGATCAGGTTCGCCAAGCCTTGAAGGCTGTACAGCTGGATCAGGTCGTGGCTGACATGCCCCAAGGAATAGATACGCCGGTTGATGAGGCCGGCGGCCGACTCTCAGGCGGGCAGCGCCAGCGTCTGGCCCTGGCCAGGATCGTGCTCAAGCGCACCCCGATCATCCTTCTGGACGAGCCCACCATCGGTCTGGATCCCATAACCGAGCGGCGGCTCATGGCCATGATCTTCAAGGTCAGCCAGAATCGCACACTTCTTTGGGTGACTCACCACCTTCAGGGGCTGGAGGAGGCCGACCAGGTCATCTTTATGCAGGACGGGCACATCGCCATGCAGGGGCGCCCGGTCGATCTGTACCGTGAAAACGCCCGTTTTCGTGAACTTTATCGCATGGACGTCTCGGACGTGGACAAGGGTGCCGGTCAAGGGATATACTCAGAGAAGCAGTCAGATTCAGATGGACGGAACCCTGTTGAATGACCATCAGGCTGTTTCCCGAGCAATGACTTTTGCACGGTTGTCGGGTCGCCGATCCTGGCGGATGGCATCCCGGCCGGTCACCGTGCGCCGTCGGTTCATGGACTGGACGGCATGGAAACCTGAGCCCGTGGAAGCGACCAGGTCGCGAAGTCGGGGAGAGCTGAAAGGTTCTCGTGGGCATGAGCCTGGTCATATCTGAATTTGTCCGGATTCGACCCGTGTACCCGCGCCCGACGAACCCTGCAGAGATTGGGAGGAACGATGTTCACTGTATTGGGATTGTCAAGATTCCAGTTCGCCATGACGACGATATTCCACTTCTTCTATGTCCCTATGACCATCGGTCTGGCCCTGGCGGTCGCCATCATGGAGACTATCTATGTGGTGACCAAGAAGGATGTCTACAAGAAGATGACCATGTTCTGGTCCAAGATCTTCCTGCTCTCCTTTGCGGTCGGTGTGGTCACCGGTATCATCCAGGAGTTCCAGTTCGGCATGAACTGGTCCAATTACTCCAGGTTCATGGGTGACATCTTCGGAGCCCCCCTGGCAATCGAGGCCTTGGTTGCATTCTTCCTGGAATCAACTTTCATCGGCGTGTGGATGTTCACCTGGAACCGTTTCAAGCCGGCCGTGCATGCGGTCTTCATCTGGCTGACCTTCCTGGGTTCCTCCATGTCTGCCATCTGGATTCTGGCTGCCAATAGCTTCATGCAGCATCCGGTTGGATTTGAGATCAACCAGGCCACCGGCCATGTTCGGTTGCGCAATTTTGGTGACGTCGTATCCAATCCCCAGCTGTGGATTGAGTTCCCCCACGTCTTCTTCGCCGCTGTCTGCACAGGGGCCTTCGTGGTCATGGGCTGCAGCGCTTTCAGCCTGCTGAGGATGCACATGGGGAACAAGGACCAGGCCGTGGCCGCTGTCGAAGCTGACTCCGAGAAGCAGGCCAAGGTCAACCTGTTCACCAAGTCCATTCGTCTGGCCGCTCTGATCGGGCTTATTGGCTCAATCTGCGTGATCACCTACGGCGATCTGCAGGGCAAGTTCATCGTGACCGATCAGCCTATGAAACTGGCCGCCACCGAGGCCATCTACGAGGACACGGGTGATCCCGCCCCTTGGAATGCCGTGGCTCTGATCAATGAGAAGGACCATAAGATCGAGGGATCCGTCGAGATTCCCGGAGCCATGTCACAGCTGGCTTACGGCAAGAAGACGGGCGCCGTCAAGGGCATGAACACCGTCAACAAAGAGCTGCACGAGAAGTACGACGCCAAGTTTGGCAAGGACATGAACTACTATGTGCCTGTCACCACCCTATTCTGGGTCTTCCGCCTGATGGTCGGAATCGGGTTTGCCTTTGCCTTGATATCAGCATTGGTGCTCTGGTTCACACGTAAGAAGAAGAACACCCTGTTCACCTCGCGTTGGAAGCTCTGGATTATGGGCATCTTCACCTTCGCCCCCTTCGCTGCGACGACCAGTGGCTGGCTGGTGACTGAGCTTGGACGTTATCCATGGCTGGTTTACGGTTATCAGACCATTGCCGATGGGGTTTCGCCCACCAGCACGGTGCCGAACCTGCTCTTCACTTGCATTGTCTACTTCCTGCTCTTCCTGGTTCTGGGCGGAGTCATGGTCTTCTACACCAGGAGGACCCTGCATCAGGGACCCTTCTACAAGCCGGATGACGGCAATGGGCCACAGCCTGCCAAGGTGCATGGCGCACCGGCCCGGGTAGCCCTGGCCTGATGCTCGACTGAACTTAAACACTTCCTTCCCCTTCGGTAAATCCCCCGCTTCGGACTGCATGGTTCGGAACGGGGGATTTGCTGTCCTAAGGGTTTTCCATCAGCGGCGGACAGTGGTGAAATTCGGAAAAGAGAGCAATGCCGAGCATGAAGCGACGGATGTAATGCAGGTTCGGCATATGCCTGATACAGGGACTGGCCTCACTCGTTCAGGTTCGGTCAGACTTGGGCGGTCAGTTTAACTGTGATTCGCTGCAACAGGTCGCGCACGCCTTTGTCGATGTGGGAATCCTCCAGGCTGTCTGAAGCCCGTTTTAAATAGTCCTTGGCGGTTTGCCGGCTGCTCTCCATCAGCTGTGGGTGGGCTCTGAGATAGTCGACCACACGGTCGGGATCGTCCTGCTGGACCAAGGCTCTGAAGTTTTCGTCCTCCTGGAACCCCAGCAGAACCGGCAGAGTGTAAATCCCGTCGCGAATATCCTCCAGCTTGGGCTTGCCGGTGTCGCGATCCAGATCGAAGTCGTTGATGTCATCGATGATCTGGAAGGCCATGCCTAGATTGCCGCCGAAGTCTCTGGCGGTCTGCTCCAAAGCGGGGTCAGTCGGCTGGTCATCAAGGCGAATCCCAGTCAGGCAGGCAAGGCGGAAGAGGGCTGCGGTCTTGCCGGAGATGGCTCGGTCGTAGTCGTTAATGGTTGTATGTGTGTGGTGGCGGTCTGACTCTTGGTAGAGTTCGCCGCCTACGATCTCGCAGACCGTGCCGGCCTGCTCGCGGATAAAGGCTGTGTCAGGGGCGATGGAGGCCATGATCTCCATATAGCGTGAAAGGATCAGATCTCCTAGATAGATTGCGGCCTTGTTGCCCCGGATGGTGTGGATCGTGGGCTTGTTGCGGCGGATGGGGGCATTGTCCAGAACGTCATCGTGGACCAAGGTAGCCAGATGAAGCATCTCGATGGCGGCAGCGCCGGTGATGACGATGTCGTCCAGACGCCCTCCGGTTCGTGCTCCGGCACGGGCAAAGAGGATCACCATGGCAGCACGGATCATCTTGCCATGGTTGTCCAGCAGTCGACGGTAATCCTCTTGATAGGGAGCCACATGGGTACGCTCCTGGTGCAGACGGTCGACAACCCGTTCAAGATCCTTGCGCAACAGGAGCTCTTGTCCTTCTGCCATGGAGGTACGCTCCCTCTATCTCGTTAAGAACCGCAACGTATCCAATATAGCAAGACCGGGGCCACGTCTGAAGATTGTCGGCCTGGTCCTGGCTGTCGCCGTAATCACTGTGGTCAAGCTAACATTAGGCCATCGCCGTGCTGTGAGGACGCTGCAGCTGAATACCATTCGTAATCCCATTCGTAATGGGGTTGCGCAGAACGACCTAGGAGCGAAACCGGGTGAAGTAGGCTAGATGTATGAGTCAGCATTACCACCCGGATCAGGTCTCCCCACAAGGCGGCGAGGGAGAGCATGATCGACCGCTGTCCATTTCGGCCAGGCTGGGGCGACTTCAGTTCCATTACTCGGGCAAGTTCAGACTTCTGCAGCTGGCCGACGTCCAGGAGGGCCCCAAGGTCTCTCCGGACACAATCAGGCTCATAGCCGCGGCTTGTGATGCGGCAAAGCCTGATCTAGTGGTTTTCTCGGGTAACCAAGTGGCCGGTTATGACACGGCCTATGAGCGCACCTTCCGCAAGAGGCGTTGGAGCACCCCCCTGGACGGCGTCTACTCTGCTGGTCTGAGCATGGGTGGCGCCCTGGGGCTTGGGGGAGCCTCCCTGAAGCGCTCATCCAAGCCCCAGGAGAACCAAGCTGCTACGGACCGTCGGGAACCAGACCGTAGGGATGCCGAGCGTGTACGTCGGCAGAACATCAAGCACACCGAGGATCTGGTCCGTAGAACCGTTGGCCTGATCACCGGCCCACTGGTTGAACGCGGGATTCCCTTCGTCGTCACCTATGGCAACCACGACTTCCAGTGCGGCCTGGACACCGATCAGATGGATGCCATCTATCGGGAGGTGCCCGGCTGCCTGAACCCGGAGGCTACCGTCGCTCATCCTGATCGGGTTCATGCGCTGATCGGATCGGCCCTGCCCTCCCAGACCGCATTCGTCTGTGCTCCGGGCACCTTCGCCCTGCCTGTGGCGGATTGTGACGGTCACGGGGTGGTCATGGGCCTGGTTCTGGTGGACTCTGGTGATTATGCCCGCGCAGGCGGCTATGGCCCGCCGTCGGCCCAGGCCCTGGATTTCCTGGCAGCCGCTCCCGATCTTCTGGGCAACCGATCCATAGTCTTCCAGCACATGCCCATCCCCCAGTTCTATGATCTGCTCAAGCCGGTGCCGGCCACCACGGCCTATGCGGTCCAGGGCTACCGAAGCTTCGACTCCCGCTGCTACATCCTGGACGAGTCGCGCACCTGCCCGGGCTCCTACCTGGGCGAAGGCGTCTCCTGTCCGGACGAGGACAGCGGCGAGTATGACCTGCTGACCCGGAGCCGGGGCTATTTTGCTCTCTTCGCCGGGCATGACCACCGCAATGGTTTCGTCGGACGCAGTGGAGATCTGACTCTGGGAGCCACGCCCACATGCGGATTCGGTTCCTACGGTCCGGTGCCCAGCAAGCGGGCGGCCCGGCTCTTCGAGTTCGACATCCGCCATCCCCATCATCCTCGCACCCAGCTCCTGGAGTTTGGGCAATTGGTGGGGCGGCCCGGATCCCACAAGGTCTACACCTTCGCCATGAGCCATGTGCCCACCTCTACCGGGGACGCGGTCAACCTCTTGCGTCGGCCTGGGTTTTTGGCGGGCGGCCTGACGGCTCTGGCAGGGCTGATAGCCTCCTGGGGATCCTCCCGGCGGCGATAAAAGGACCAGGATGCTGCTCAGACCCTACGACGGGCAGGGGATGAGGCTCGCAGCAGGGCTTCGGTCAGATATTTGCCGGCGGCCATGACCAGTGGGGCGTAGCGCCTTCCTGGTGTGGTGGACATGCGGTTGACCGGTCCGGAGATGGATATGGCGGCCATGACCTGCCCGGATCCGTTGCGGATGGGGGCCGAGATGGAACAGACGCCCTCCTCGCGCTCGTTGATGGACTCGGCCCAGCCGCGCTTGCGAACTGTGGCCAGAGTCGCTGCGTTGAACTTGGCGTGTCGTAGACCCTGATGGAGGCGCTCAGGTTCCTCCCAGGCCAGCAGAATCTGTGCAGCCGACCCGGCCTCCATGGACAGCAGGGCGCCGACAGGGATGGAGTCGCGCAAGCCGGAGGCGCGTTCCACTGCGGCGATGCAGACCCGGACCTCGCCCTGGCGGCGGAAAATCTGAGCCGACTCGCCCGAACGGTTGAGCAGTGTATGCAAAATGGGCCCCGACGCGGTCAGCAGTCGATCCTCGCCGGCGGCAGCAGCCAGTTCGGCGAAACGGGAGCCCAGGACGAAGCGACCATGCGCGTCCCGCAGAACGAAGCGGTGGCGCTCCAAGGCGATGGCCAGTCGGTGGGCCGTGGGTCGAGCCAACCCGGTGGCGTTGACCAGCTGGCCCAGGGTCATGGGTCCGGTCTCCAAGGTGTCCAGAATTCGCACCGTCTTGTCCAGAACGCCGACGCCCGAATGAATCTCCTCCTGATGCATGTTCTGATCGTTTACGGAGGGGTATCTGTCGTCGTCGTTCATAGAAGGTGTGTCCATGGTTGAATTATGCCATCTCAGTATATGAAATGCAAAAGTTCATAACGGTTGGGCAGTTCCATACTCGGTGGTAAGAGGCCGGCGGGGTGCCGATGAGGTTGGCGCCCCGGCCGGTCGTAGGTTTTCAGGAGGCGATATGGGACGCACAATGGCGGAAAAGGTCTGGGCCGATCATTTGGTCAGAAAGGGCCAGGGAGGCGAGCCCGATCTGATCTACATCGATCTGCAGCTTATGCACGAGGTGACAAGTCCACAGGCCTTCGAGGGACTACGATTGGCAGGCCGAAAGATCCGTCACCTGGACCAGGTCATCGCTACTGAGGACCACAACACCCCCACCATCGACATCGATCGGCCCATCGCCGACAAGGTTTCGGCCCTGCAGATCTCCACACTGGAGCGCAATTGCCGCGAGTTCGGCGTTCGTCTGCATCCATTGGGGGACGCGGACCAGGGCATCGTCCATGCTTTTGCACCCGTCCTGGGACTGACCCAGCCCGGCATGACCATCGTCTGCGGCGATTCGCACACCTCGACCCACGGGGCCTTTGGCGCCCTGGCTTTCGGCATCGGCACCTCCGAGGTGGAGCATGTTCTGGCCACCCAGACCCTGAGCCTGAAGCCTTTCAAGACCATGGCCATCACCGTCCGCGGCCAGCTCAAGCCCGGCGTGGGCGCCAAGGACGTCATTCTGGCTGTCATCGCCAAGATCGGCACTGGCGGCGGCCAAGGGCACGTTCTGGAGTACCGGGGCGATGCCATTCGGCGCATGTCCATGGACGCGCGCATGACCATTTGCAACATGTCCATCGAGGCCGGGGCGAGGGCTGGGATGATCGCGCCGGACGAGACCACCTTCGCTTACCTGGAAGGGCGGCCGCACGCCCCTAAGGGGGCCATGTGGGAGCAGGCTCTGGACTACTGGCGGACCCTTCCCACTGATCCGGATGCGGTCTTCGACAAGGAGGTCATCCTGGATGCCGACCAGCTGACCCCCTACGTGACCTGGGGAACCAACCCCGGACAGGGCCTGCCCATAGGGGCTGATGTGCCTGTGCCAGAAAAGATCGCCGACCCGTCCAAGCGTCAGGCAGCTCAGGATGCCATCGACTACATGGGTCTGAAGCCTGGGATGCCCATTCGTGACATCGCCGTGGACACCGTGTTTATTGGCTCCTGCACCAATGGGCGCATCGAGGATCTGCGCGCAGCAGCGGCCATCATGAAGGGGCACCACAAGGCCAAGAACCTGCATCGCGTCCTGGTGGTACCGGCTTCTTCGCGAGTTCGCATTCAGGCCGAAAAAGAGGGGCTGGACCGCATCTTCGAGGACTTCGGAGCCGAATGGCGCAACGCCGGCTGCTCCATGTGCCTGGGAATGAATCCCGACCAGCTGGTGCCGGGGGAGCGTTCCATTTCCACATCCAACCGCAACTTCCAGGGTCGTCAGGGCAAGGGCGGCAGGACGCATCTGGCCTCGCCCGAGGTGGCCGCTGCGACGGCCATCAAGGGAACCATCTGCTCCCCGGCCGATCTGTAAGCCCATTAATCATTCGTAATCGCCATCCAGAAGGCAGGAGGTCATCATGGAGCCACTTTCCGTTGTAACCGGGGTTGGAGTGCCCTTGCGCCGCTCCAACGTCGACACCGATCAGATCATCCCCGCCGTATTCCTGAAGCGGGTGAAGAAGACGGGCTTCGAGGATGCGCTCTTCTATGCATGGCGAAGGGATCCGAATTTCGTGCTCAACAGGCCTGAATATTCAGGTGCTCGCATCCTGGTGGCCGGGCCGGACTTCGGCATCGGATCCTCGCGCGAGCATGCGGTCTGGGCTCTGCGGGATTATGGATTCCGCGTGGTCATTTCCCCACGCTTCGCGGACATCTTCTATGGGAACACCGCCAAGAACGGGGTTCTGGCCGCCATCATGCCCCAGGAATCAGTGGAGTTGCTCTGGAAGCTCCTGGAGGAGGATCCTGGCACCGAGATGACTGTGGACCTGGGCGCTCGCACGGTCACCTGCGCGGATGTGACTCTGCCCTTTCAGGTTGACGACTACGTACGATGGCGACTCATGAATGGCTATGACGACATCGATCTGACCCTGCAGCACGAGGATGACATCCGTGCCTATGAGCGCATGAGGGCTGAGCGTTTCCCCTTCAAGCCGCGTACCCTGCCGGCACAGCACATGCCCGAAGAGCCGGTCACTTCAGCCAGGGAGGGCCAGATCGATTGGCCTGGGCCCCTGGCTGATCGCGGCATCATCTGACCGACGGGCCGTGCGCCCTCATATGAAAGTTTCCGCTCTTTTTCGCTTACCATGGCAAGTGACAGTCATTGGTCGACTGTGACCGGTTGGCAAACGAAGAGGGGCGGTTATCATGAGGCATAGCAGCGGCGATGTGCACGACTGGGGCGTTAGACGGGCAGTGAATGCCCTGAGTGCTTTCGCCTTCATCTACGTGGCCATCGAGACCCTGGCAGGCCTTTTGGGAGGCAAGGTAATCCTTCCTGCTCTTTTCCCGCACGCGTCCAAGGAGCAATACAACGGTCCTTTGGGGGACTGGACAGTGGTCACCTCCGTGGTGCTGGCCTTGCTATTTGCCTTGATCAGTCAATGGCCGGTCATTGTAGGCCATGAACGGCATGGCCAGGACCAGGTGCGTTGGGTTACTGCGCGCCGATTCAGCCTGTTGGCGTTGATCATCGCCCTGGCCTGCTTCTTCCTCAGTCAGCTGGTGGCCAGTGCGGCCGACTCTGGACTAGGCGCTATTCTGTCCGGTACTGGGCTGCACCCGCCAACCTCACCTGACGACGGCGGCATGGAAACGCCGATCATGCTCTTCTATGGCATTCTTTTGGGACCTTTTGCTGAGGAACTGGTCTTTCGCGGGGTCATCATGAACGGCTTGCGCCGCTTTGGTCGGGTCTTCGCCATTATTACCTCTTCCTTGCTTTTCGGCTTCATGCATGGCTCCTTGGTCCAGGGTCTGTTTGGTTTCATTTCCGGCCTGGTTCTGGGCTATTTGGCCATGGAGTACGGGCTGGTCTGGTCCCTGTTGGTGCACATGCTCAACAATGCCTTCTCTTCAGGTCTGCTTGCCAAGTACATGCCCCTGGCACCCGAGGTGGTTCGCATCGGCCTGGGCCTGCTCATGATCCTGGTGCTGCTGATCGGTGTCGTCGGGCTGCTGTTCAAGATTAGGACTCTCCGTGATTACTGCCGCAGCAATCGCGCTCCCAAGGGAATCTATGCTTCCTGGAGGGCGCCTTGGTTCCTGCTCTTCTGCCTGGCGTGCCTGCTGATGGCCCTGAGCGAATTTGTACCAGGGCTGGCCTGACCGGACGGCCTATGGCACCGGCTCATTGTTGGGATTCTGTCGAGGAAGGGCAGGGTCGGGCTAGACTCGGTTATGTAGTGTCATGATATGAACGCGGGGAAGGTTCGTGTCGCTGGACGCCCTTGACGGTCGTACGGTAGTGCATGAAGGGGAAGGATCATCGACGGATGAGGGATGATGAGGATCACGACAGCGGCGGCGAGTCTGCCGATGTCCAAGATGAGCAGGGGCGCTGGAAGGCCTCGCGTTCCTCTCTTGCCCTCGTGACCGCAACCCATACCGCCGGCAAGGACTACGCCCGCCACTGGGACTACCAGGAGGGGTCCATCGATCTGCCGCCGCTCAGCCTGCCGGGCCAGGCCGTGGATGATGGCCTGGCCTACCCGGGACGGATTGCCCATAGAAAGATTGTGCTTCCGGGCGCTGAAGGGGCTGGCCATCGTGGGCACACGGGGACCATGCCTGTCGGTGAACGACCCTCGGTGCTTCCTGGATCCGATGATTTTTTGACATCGGTCACTATGGCCAGTCAACCGGCTGTTCCAGCATTTCCTCCGACGGACCTGTCTGCCGACGAGCACGGAGAGAAGGGGGCCGGCGAGGGGTCTGTACCCCGGCGCGTGGTTATTCGCCGGGATCTGGAGGCCCCCAAAGCTACGAAGGCTCCGAAGAAGCAGGATCATTCTGCAGCCAAGGTTGTCTGGTCCTGGACCAAGCCGGAGGTCAGTGATGCTCCGGTTTTCTCCTGGAATATGGGCAAAGGCCGCAAGCCGGCAGCAAAAACCCATGCAGGCAAGCCCAAAGCCCCTGCCGCCAAGGCTTCGTCTCTTGCCACATCTGTTCCTGCCTCGCCAACCAAGCCTACAGGTTCTGCCGTTTCAACAGCATCTGCCCCCGGTTCTTCGTCCGCCGAACCGGCTGAGTCCAAGCCGACGGCTACGGCTGGGGCGTCTCCGGTTGCCGTTTCGGCGGATTCGCTGTCTGCCAAGCCGGATACAGCGGCTTCCGCACCTGCAAAAGTGTATGTTCAGCAGTCCCCGACCCCAGTGGTATTCACCGATCGACCGGTCGTCGTTCGCCGCTCAAATGCCGACTGGGACTCGCTTATCGCTGGTTCATCAGCTTCAGGTCAGAACGTCGCAGCTGCACAATCCGTTGCCAGTGGCGCCAAACATCAGGGGCGCCAGGTCTGTTCGACCCCACGGGTAGTCGATCAGCTGGCCGAGGTCGGCGGCATCAGCACAGGTGGCCGGACCGTTTCGTCATCACCGAGGACTCCGGCCGCTCAGGCGGATCATGCCGCTCAGCCTGTGCAGGCCGTCCAGACAGTAGGTGAAGTTCAATCCGTCGGTGCCCAACCCGCTCCGTCTGATTCCTCTAGGGCTGCGAATGCATCGGCTCCAGCCGCGCAGCACGTTGGCGTCTCAAGCAAGCTGGACGAGGGCACGCAGAATGCTTCGGCAGCAGCCAAGGCCCAGGTTCAAGCCAAGACGAAACCACAGACGGCCACCAAATCGGCACCCTCTGGCAAGCCCGTCTCCTACAGGGCCAGTTCGGGGGTTCTCCACGCCGTCAACGGCCAGGCCGCCTTCGCCTTTGTCTACCTTGCCATATCCGTTCTGATGCTCATGGTCGGTTCGGGGATGATCCTGCCGGTCATCATGGAGCGGGTCAAGGATCCGAGAGCCATTGTCTTCATGTCCGATGGGAATACTCTCCTGTCGGTCCTGCTGGCGCTGGCCTATGCCTGTATTTCAGAGTGGAGCGTTATTCGAGGTAAGGAGCAGCGAGGACAGGACGCTGTCCATTGGCGAACAGATAGAAGAATGACGCTGGCGGCTCTGCTGGCCCTTGTAGCGGTGCTTCTGCTGGGCCAAGGAATGGTCCATGGACTGAACAAGTTCTTCAACCACTTCTGTCTGCTTCTGCACATCCCCTCCCTGGCCTCGCGCAGTCTGCTGGTCACCGGCACTTCCTCGCCGATGATGGCCGTGTATGCCCTCTTGGCGGTTCCTCTGGCTGAGGAGCTGGTTTTCCGTGGCATCATCCTCAACGGGCTGCGCCGGTTCGGCAGAGTCTTTGCCATCCTGACCGCATCCCTGCTCTGCGCACTGTTGCAGTGTGACCCGGTCTCTGGGCTCTGGATCTTCCTGCTGGGGCTGGCACTGGGGTATTGCTCCCTGGAGTATGGCCTTGTCTGGGCCATTGGAGCCCGTGTGGTCGGCAATCTGCTCTTCAGCGGCCTGCCCAACCGTTACCTGATGAGCGCTCCACGAACTGCTCGTATGTCGATTTTGGCAGTGGCATTGGTCTTGGTTCTGGCTGGACTGGTCATGTTCTTCCTGCACCGCGCCAGTCTGTTTGACTACCGGCGGCGCTATCGAGCCCCTAAGGGAACCTACGCTTCCTGGAGGCAGCCCTGGTTCCTGCTCTATTTGCTGCTCTGCCTGCTGCTTACAGTCTTCAAGTTCGTGCCCGGTCTGCTCTAGAGCATGACGTATTGGGGCTGCCAGTGGTGGCGTAGACTTGGACCAGCTGGAGGTCAGTGCCGGATGGCCAAACCTGCAGAGGATCATGAAAGGGCATGGTGACATGGGGCAGACAGCGACGGCAGCCGACGCGTCAGCGACTGGGCAGACTCAAAAGCCCAGACGAGGCATGGCGGATCGCGCATGGATGAGTGCGGCCAGGGGGATGCTTAACCGTCAGGCCGCCCTGCTGCTGGTCTATCTGCTTATCATCAACAGCGTCGGTTTTCTGTTCGGTGTTCTGGCTCAGATGGAGTGGAATGCCGTGTTTGATCCGGTGCCTGCCCACTCGGGATTTATGTATGTGATCGTCCATGCTGACAAGGAGTATGGAGGCATCATCAACCTGATCGCCGCCTGCACAGGTCTCTGCTTCCTGGTCTTCACGCGGCGGCGGCAGATCTGCGATTCAGGCCCTATGGGCATATTCCACACTGATCTGCACCCCATGACCTGGCAGGTTTTGCTGGGATGCTTTGCACTGACGCTGACCGGGCAGACCCTGGCGGACTGGTATCAGTCAGGCATGGACTGGACCACGGCGCGGTTGGGAGTGCAGCAGTCCTGGACCACGACTGAGCAGATCCAGCAGGCCTCGGGTACTATCCCCATGTTCATCTACGTCAGCCTGCTGGCCCCCGTCATCGAGGAGCTGGTCTTCAGAGGGGCTATCCTGCACGCGCTGAAGCCCTACGGCCACGTCTTCGCCATCGTCACCTCCGCTGTTATGTTCGGCTTCTTCCACGGCGATCTGGATCAAGGATTCTTTGCTTTCATTATGGGTCTGCTCTTGGGCTATCTTGCCTGCGAATACTCCATCTTCTGGTCCATAGCCCTGCACGTGTTCAACAACCTGGTCGTCAGCGACGGGCTGGAACTCCTGCTCGGGTTTATGAGCGACAATATGTCTTCTTACGTCAACGTGCTCATGATGTTGGCAGGCATGCTGGCAGCCGTGCTGGTCCTTTACTTGGGCCGCCATAGGATCGTCGCTTTTCTGCGGGAAAACCGCACGTATACGAACGTCTATGGTGCCTGGGCCTGCCCGTTCTTCATCATGCTGCTACTGATCATGGGCTTCACGATGCTGACCCCCTTCGTTTCGACCG
This sequence comes from Bifidobacterium sp. JNUCC 75, assembly GCF_054819865.1. NCBI lineage: Bacteria > Bacillati > Actinomycetota > Actinomycetes > Bifidobacteriales > Bifidobacteriaceae > Bifidobacterium > Bifidobacterium sp. JNUCC 75. The sequence goes on from NZ_JBTHIF010000001.1 coordinate 1,547,886, forward strand.
GTGCTTGACCAGTATCTGACTGGGTGGACGCTCTATGCCGGAGGCGACAATTCACGGTGTCCCCACACCCCCTGTGGCAGACTTGCAAATAGGGGCCGATGATGCGCCAAAGCCCGGCTCTGAGCGGATACGAGAAAGAAGCCGATGTATGGCCAAGATGAATACACAGAATGATGTGCTGCATGTGGTGGGCGGCAGGCCCCTGCATGGCACCATACAGGTCCGCGGGGCCAAGAACTTCGTCAGCAAGGCCATGGTGGCTGCCCTGCTGGCTCCTGGTGTATCAGTGCTCAAGAACGTGCCTGAAATCCGCGACGTCCAGGTGGTCTCCGACCTGCTGAGGCTGCATGGTGTCAAGGTGGATGTCCGTCCACAGGAGGGCGTGGTCACCATTGATGCCAGCCATGTAGAGCTGGCCGACGTGGCCGATGTGGATACCCTGTCGGGATCTTCCCGCATACCCATCCTCTTCTCCGGGCCGCTTCTGCATCGGATGGGAGAGGCTTTCATTCCCGCGCTTGGCGGCTGCCGCATCGGTAGCAGGCCTATCGACTTTCATCTGGAGACCCTGCGCAAGCTGGGGGCCAATGTCGACAAGGAGCATGAAGCCGGTATCCACATCACGGCGCCTGACGGCCTGCACGGAGCCAAGATTCACCTGCCCTACCCCTCGGTGGGAGCCACGGAGCAGACCCTGCTGGCTGCCGTCCTGGCCGAGGGGCGTACCGAGCTGTCGGGGGCGGCTACCGAGCCCGAGATCATGGATCTGGTGGCGGTCCTGCAGAAGATGGGTGCACAGATCTCAGTGGACGTGGACCGTACCATCCGCATTGAGGGGGTGCCCTCCCTGAAAGGCTTCACCCATACCTCATTGCCAGACCGGATCGAGGCTGCCTCCTGGGCCTCGGCCGCCCTGGCCACCCATGGCGACATCATGGTCAAGGGCGCCCAGCAGCCCGACATGATGACCTACCTGAACGTCTTCCGCAAGATCGGCGGCCAGTTCGATGTGCGCGACGACGGCATCCGCTTCTGGCATCCGGGCGGCGACCTGCGGCCCGTGGCCATCGAGACCGACGTGCACCCCGGGTTCATGACCGATTGGCAACAGCCTCTGGTAGTCGCTCTGACCCAGGCCAAGGGTCTTTCCATCGTTCACGAGACCGTCTATGAGAACCGCTTCGGCTTCACCAAGCCGCTGATTCAGATGGGCGCCACCATCCAGCTCTACAAGGAATGCCTGGGGTCCCTGCCCTGCCGCTTCCAGCAGCGCAACTTCAACCACTCTGCGGTTATCTTCGGACCCACCCCGCTGACTGGTCAGGACATCGATGTACCCGATTTGCGTGGCGGTTTCAGCCACCTGATTGCGGCACTGACAGCCTCCGGCCCCTCCACCGTCCACGGCATCTCCTTGATTGACCGCGGTTACGAGGACTTCCGCGACAAGCTACTGGCCTTGGACGCGCAGATCGACTGATCCGGCAGGCATAGATGGCTTCCAAAGGTAAACCCTCCCCCCGGTCTGCGGTAGCAGCCCTGCCCGACCAGCAGGTGGCCCTGCTGGCCCAGCGGCACAGACTGGTGGATCCGACCCGCTACTATCCCACTGGTCACCGCGCACCGGCCCTGGACGAGATAGACGGTCAGCACCCTGTGGGGACTACCCGTCTATTGCGCGGGGTCTCCCAGGTGGTGCGTGACTCCTGCCGTGTCTATGCCTGGGGGTTGGAGCGGGTGCCGCAGACCGGGCCCTTTATCACCGCAGCCACCCATGTGACCCAGTTCGACGTTTTCATTCCTATGATGGCCCTCTTCCACCTGGGTCGTCGTCCCCGCTATATGGCCAAGGCCGAGATGGCCCACTGGCCCCTTATCGGCAGCTGGTTTCGCATGGTGGGCATGCAGCCGGTAGAACGCAAGTCCGGCAAGGCCAGGTCGATTGAGGAGGAGTCGATCAATATCATCACCTCGGGCAGGCCCCTGACCATCTGGCCGGAGGGGACCGTGACCCGTGACCCTCTGAAGTGGCCCATGTCGCTCAAACCCGGGGTCGGATTCATCGCCTTGGAAGCCTCACGGCAGCTGGGTCGCATGGTTCCACTCTATCCCAGCATCACCTGGGGGGCGGCTTCGATCAACCACAAGTGGCCTTGGCCTCGCAAGAACGTGGTCATGTGCTATGACCGGCTCCTTGACTATTCCGACCTTCTGGACGACATGGATCAGTGGGGTGCGGAACCTCCCAAGCAGTCCGTACATGCCCTCTGTGTCCGCCTGCGCAACCGGATGGAAGAGGTCATGGCCGAGATTCGTGGCGAGGAGCCCCCGGCGGCTGGATACTTCGACTACGTAACCATGACCCGTCGGCCCAGAAGCGAGCAATAAGGCCGGAACCCACCTCTGATTCCTCCTGCTTGGCGGTGGTGTCATAGGATGGTGGGGACAAGAATGAGGATGCTGGTCGGCGTTCCCGTGCGCACGGCATTATGCAAAGGAGAATGATGACGAAGATCGCGGTATTGGGAGCAGGCGCATGGGGAACCGCTTTTGCCCAGGTACTGGCTGATGCTGGCAACCAGGTGGTCATGTGGGACATCGATCCGAATGTCGTAGAGGAAATCAACAGTCAACATTCGAATACTCGCCGCCTGCCGACCGTGAAGAGGCTGCCCGACGCCATCAGCGCTGAGGGTGACCGTGCCAAGGCCGTCTCGGGGGCTGAAATCGTGGTCGTGGCCATAGCTGCTCAGCACGCCTGTGAGGCCTTGACGGAATTCAAGAGTCTATTGGATCATGATGCCATTGCGGTTTCCCTGATGAAGGGGATTGAACGGGGCACCGACAGGCGGATGGATCAAGTGGTCTGCCAGACGCTGGATCTGGACCCAGTCAGGTTTGCGGCCGTCTCCGGTCCCAACTTGAGCAAGGAGGTGGCCGCCCGCGAGCCAAGCGCCACCGTGGTCGCCAGCGCTGATGCCGATACCGCCATGAGAGTAGCCCGTGCTTGTACGACCGACTATTTCAAGGCCTTCGTTTCGGACGATGTGATCGGCCTGGAAATGTGCGGGTCGCTGAAGAACGTCACTGCACTGGCTGTCGGGATGTCACGGGGGGCTGGATTCGGGGAGAACACGGCTGCCATGATCCAGGCCAGGGGTCTGGCTGAGCTCACTGCCTTGGGGGAGGCCTGCGGGGCCAAGTCCAAGACCTTCGCCGGTCTTGCTGGGGTCGGCGACCTGGTAGCCACCTGTGGGTCGTCTCTGAGCAGGAACTACACTTTTGGCTTTAATTTGGGACAGGGCAAAAGCATCGAGGAAGCCACTCGCGTCAGCAAGGGTGTCGCCGAAGGCGTACCCACCACCGATGCTGTCGTCGCCTTGGGCAAGCGCTACCAGGTGGCGACCCCGCTGGCTACGGCCATGAGCCATGTCTTGGATCAGGGTCTGAGCTGCCGGGGCATGATCGACGAGCTGTTCGGCGGGCAGATCACTGCAGAGTGAGTCTGGCGGCTGTCAGAAAATTCTGAAGGCTATAGGGGTACAAAGGCTCTGAAACCAGCGCTACCAACATCCGATTGATGGTGTACGGTTTTCCGAATCAGCCAGCAAGCCCAGCTTGTCTGGTGCCTGCATCAGCTCCACCTCGGCTGTGTTCGTGCCAAGCTTGTGGATGAGCGACTCCGACCAGGCCTTGCTGCCTGCCGAGGGGATATTCTGCTGTCTTGAATGATGCATCTGCTCGGGCAGGTGCGTGATGTTGAAAATCATGTGCAGGATGAGGAAAGCCGAGGGATGATGGTCAGGAAACGTGTTGTAGTGCTTTATGGCGGGCGTGCCGACGAACATTCCATATCCTGCGTGTCGGCGGCTGGCGTGCTCAACGCCATCGATATCGATCGATACGAGCCCATCCCTATTGGCATCACCAAGGACGGTCGTTGGATCATCGGCGGTCAGGATCCCAGGCAGTGGGGTCTGGGCGATGCCAGTCTGCCAACCGTGCAGATAACTGAAGGCAGCCGTCCGGTCATTCTCGACATGGCTCGCGGCCGGGAAGGGTTTTTGATCGGCGACCATGCCGATCTGGTCTCAGGAGCCGAGCCTTCCAGGACCGTTGGTTCACTGGAGCCTTTGGGGCATGTTGATGCGGTTTTCCCGGTGCTTCACGGCCCTTATGGTGAAGACGGCACCTTGCAGGGCCTGCTTGAAATGATGGGTCTGCCCTACGTCGGATGCGGGGTCTTCGCCTCTGCTGCATGCATGGACAAGCACTACACCAAGATTCTGCTCAGCCAAGCCGGCATACCTGTGGCTCCTGGCATCACCATTGATTCGCGTGAACAGCGATCCGGGGCCGACCTGCTGGCCGCTGTGGAGAAGGCAGAGTTGCATTATCCGCTCTTCGTCAAGCCCTCCCGTGCAGGATCCAGCTTTGGTGTGGTCAAGGTAGAAGAGCCCCAAGCCGAAGCCCTGGCTGCTGCAGTCGCCGAGGCTGCAAAGCATGACTGGCGGGTCCTGATAGAGGAGGGTATTGAGGGGCGGGAGATCGAGTGTGCCGTGCTCGCCTCCAGCAAGGACAGACAGCCCCGTACAGCCTGGCCTGGCGAGGTGGTGCTGGACAAGGCTGATCAGGACGAGGCCTTCTACGACTTCGACAGCAAGTATGTGGACTCTTCCGCTTCCCATGTGGAGGTTCCTGCCGACCTGCCAGAAGAGACTCTTCAGAAGGTTCGCGACCTGGCTGCCAAGGCTTTCAGAACCGTGGACGGCGCAGGTCTGAGTCGTGTCGACTGCTTTGTGACGCCCGAGGGCAGGGTCATCGTCAACGAGATCAACACCATGCCTGGTTTCACGCCTATCTCCATGTATGCCAAGGCCTGGGAGGCCACGGGGATTACCTACACCGATCTGATTACTGACTTGATCGAGGGTATATCGGCCTGACTGTGGCAGTGGGTGCTTCCTATAATGGGAGCGTCCGCCGATGTACCCGCTGGTAAGGCAAGGTTCCTCATGGATGCTGGTCCCGTTAAGCTGCTGAGTCTGATTGCCGATAAGAGCAAGCGTTTTATTGTCCCTGTATATCAGCGCCCCTATTCCTGGGATAAGGAACAATGCGAGCAACTTTGGAACGACGTGCTTGCCATTGAGCGTTTACACGAGAGCGCCCATTTCATGGGTTCACTGGTCTGGATTCAAGAGGGCACCATGGGCGCCGATGGGGTGACATCAGCCCTCATTATCGATGGTCAGCAGAGAATTACAACAGTCAATCTTCTCCTAGCAGCACTTGCTGATTATGCAGACAGCCACCAAAGCCAGGCCAATAAGTTGCAGTTTTCCTGCGAAACACTCACACGAGAATATCTGATTGATTTTTCTCGTGAAGGCGAAGGACATTATCGTTTATGCCTATCGCAGAGTGATTGTGACACATACGAGTCCATCATTCACCATTTGGAAAATTCTAAAGCTCCGATTAAGGGCCAGTCCCGTAGACTTATCGATAACTTCCACTGGTTCAGTCATCAATTGGAGGGCATGAAGGACCCGAACAGTGTGTGGTCTGGGCTTATGTCCTTGGAGGTAGTGTCGATCTCCTTGACGCAGGGTCAGGATGATCCACAGGCCATCTTCGAGTCCATGAATTCTACTGGTAAGGACCTGTCGACTGCAGATCTGGTTCGTAATTATGTTCTCATGCGGCAGCCTTTGGAGACCCAGGGGATGTTATATGAAGATCATTGGAGAAGAATTGAAATAGCGCTAGGTGTGAACGTCTATGATGACGTTTTTGATGATTTTCTCTATGACTGGCTTGCCATCATCAACGCCCCCAGACCAGTGCCTACACGAGACGTATACAGGTTCTTTAAAGACTACGTGACCAACAATGGCTACGATAACCACGATCAAATAGTCGGACTTCTGGACCAGATGAGCAAGTTTGCCGGGTACTATTCGCGTATTACTTCGAGCTCGGGGGATGATCCTGAAATAGACCAATTGTTTGGCCGTATTCATGCTCTAAATATGTCCGTCATCAACCCCCTGCTCATGACCCTTTTGGACGATTACCAGGAGGGGGATGATCTCTTCAGCCGCAGTGATTTTATATCCATGTTGAGGTTGTTGGAGAGTTATCTCTTCCGCCGCATTGCCTGCCAGATATCGAGCAATGGGCTGAACAGGTTTTCACTTTCGGTCATAGCACGTCTCAGACAGATAAAGGAAGACGGGTCATCCGGTTATCGGCAGGCCTTCGAAGCAGCCTTGCTGAGCGGGGCCGGTACAAGCCATCGAATGCCTGATGACAATGAATTTCGCCAAACTCTTCTTTCGCGCGACTTCTACCCCCTTTCGCGTTGTTATTACATGTTGACAACACTGGAAAATGAGCACCATCCTAAGAATCCGATTGACTTTTCCTCAAGGAAACTCACTATTGAGCATATTCTGCCCCAGAATGCGCTCGCTCATGAGCAGTGGCGGCAGATGTTAGGTGCTGATTGCGAAAGGGTTTTTGCGGAGCATGTCAACAAGCTGGGTAATTTGACTCTGACCGCTTATAACTCAGAACTCTCGGATGGGTTGTTCAAGCAGAAGAGGGATCGAATTGTCGGTGGATATCAGGATGAATACCTGTCTATTTCGCATGAGTTGCGTGATGCGCAGACTTGGAATGCCGAGCCCATCGAGGCCTAGACGCGTCGGCTAGCCGATGAGGCTTTGCAAGTCTGGTCTATGCCGAAGATCGATCGTGCGACCATCGACAAGTATCAATCCGATAAGCAGGCGAAGATTCCGGCAAAGACGGTTTCCTTGCACATGTTGGGTGTCAGTGGCCTGCTGAAGCCTGGCGATCAACTGGAAAGCCTTTCCCGCAAGTATGAGGCCAGCGCTCTGATTACTGAAGAGATGATGATTAGGGTCTCGGACGGGCGTGAATTTGAGAGTCCCTCGTCGGCGGCTTCGCATGTTCTCAAATTGGCTGGGGCGAGCAGCAGCTCAATCAATGGCTGGACGTTCTGGGGGCATGGGGGCATCAGCCTTGACGATTTTCGTTCTCGTTACCGGGTTTCGCAAGGTGATATGGAGTCTCTGGACCGCTCGAAGTTGAGGGCCATGTTCTGGGAGGGGTTCGTTGACTTCTGCAAAGCCAGGGATGACTTCATGGCCGCTTTCGGTTCGGCCTTTACCAGAGCCGACCATACGAGGTACCTGTTGAGTTTTGGCTCGCCCGTGTCTGGCTGCAATCTGGAAGGTCTCATCGGCATCAGGGACGGGTACGCCACTGTTGAATTCCTCTTTCATGATCCTGTGCAATACATGGACTTCCTTGAGCACAAGTCTCAGGTCGAGAGCGACCTGTCAGGCCAGGAGGGTGATTTGGACTGGGATGATAAGGATGCAGACAAGAAATCACGCCACCTGACTCTGACTAGGCGTACTGATTACAAACAAGACCAATGGGATGATATCTACCGTTGGGTAGCCGACGCTTTGCTAAAGATGACGGGAGTCAAGCAAGTATGTCCGCTAGCCGAGTGTTAACAAAGCTAAATACTGTTCGATAGTAATATACCACTTCAATACGATTGCAATTATTCAACTTCTATTGTAATGCCCTTACTTGGTCGATTAGGTCCTGGTAGGTGACGACTTGCTCATAGTGTACATCATCCGCTAAGTTGAGTTCGTTGAAAAGCCGTTTTGCGCAAGATATTTTACTCTCTTCAACTCCTCTCATCTCCATAGTTTCCATGCTGCCCTTGGTCTCAGCTATGAAGAATAGATGCTTTATACCTTTGTCATTACGAAATGCGATGGCCCAATCTGGAGCGTAATTTCCTACAGGTGTTGGAATCTGGAACGCTCTGGGCAATTTTGCATATACAGCTACTTCGTCAGCGTGATCCAACGCCTCTGCAAATTTCCATTCGATGCTGTTCCTGGGTGTTCCGTCTGGGAGTACCCATTGCTGGATGCATTTTTTGGCTTCATAAGCATTACGTTTCTCAACATTTCCGCTTGTTTTAGTGAAGATGTTTGAATCATATTGGCCTTTCGCGCGACTATAACTAATATGATCCACAATCATCGATGCCTTTTGCTCGATGATTAGTCTGCTGGCTCTGGAAATGAACTGTTCAGGATTCTTGCGGAAGAGGCTAAACTTTGACTTTCGGATGCCTTTGAGTATCTCAGCTGCGCAACGGCGGGTAATAACTGCTGTCCGCGCAATCTCTCCAAGTAGATCGTATCGTACTTGTGCTGTTAAATCTGCAACTATTTCACGTGTAGTACTGGCATCAGCGCCTTTATAGAAAAGTTCGCCAGACTCTAATTGGCTGACACGGGCTATTTCTCTTTGTATACCTCTTGTTATTGTAAAAGAGAATTCAGGTACGGTCAGCCGCTCATTAATGGCTTGTATTGATTTGTTTATTAGTTCTTTATCGTTAAAGCTTACTGTATAAGTGTATTTGTGGTTTATGCGTTTCCATAGATTTTGGAATTCTTCTTTGTTCCAATTATCATTCAAGGGGTTATCGCTTATTTTCGTAGCAAGTCCATTGCTGAGGTAGTTAGCTGAGAGTCCTTCTACAATACTATCTAATATAAGTTTAATGGCAGGAGCTTTAAAGCGGATGTCTTTGGGGAATTCAGTCAGTACTTCGGGATTCAAACCGTCGAGTCGATACGTGTCAGTCAGTTTCCCATTGTCATCTATCATATTAGTTTTGAATAAATAGAGGTAAATTTTCTTAGACTCCTCGGCAGAAAAAGTGATGGGCTCACTATCCTCATAGTCTGTGCCCAGTATTTGTGCAGGAATGCTAAACTTTGTGAACAATTCGCTGTCGACCTTCGTTGGTCGTTCTCGTAGGTTCGACTCCATGTCTTTTTGTAGAGAGGCTGCGAACTGTTCATAGCTTTCAGAGGCTATGACCGTTAGCAGATTGATTTCATGAACCATGTCTTTGCCGAGAACGTTCGCATCTTGACGAATGCCTTCATTATTAACGCATAAGCGTAGACCGCGACCCACTTCTTGTCGTTTGCCGATTTCATTGTCAGAGTGTTTAAGTGTGCATATCTGGAAAACGTTTGGGTTATCCCAACCTTCGCGTAAAGCTGAGTGGCTAAAGATAAAACGCGTCGGTTCTTCAAAACTTAGCAAACGCTCCTTATCTTTAAGGATTAGGTCGTACGCGCTTATGTCGTCGCTCTCGTCAGAATTGCGCTTTAATCTTGAGTTTATGGCGTGGCCTTGTTTATCTATGCTGAAATAGCCACGGTGTGCTGTGCGGGCTGTCGTTTTCCGCAAGAAACGTAGGTAGCCATGTTCATCCTCAAGCCGGTTCCTTAAGAACGAACGGACGCATTTGTCATACTCTTCTTCAAACATGACGGCATACTCGCCTTTGATTGGTTCATTGTGGTCGTTGTATTGACGATATTTGGAAACTTCATCAATAAAGAAAAGGCTGAGGCATTTGATACCAAGAGCCCACAGTTGTTCCTCTTTCTTGAGATGTGAAAGAATAGTTTCTCGAATTTGTATGCGACGCATGTCGGCTTCTGAGCCGTCGTTGAGGATCTTTCCTTTATAAAGGATCTCATTATTAAGGAAACGTACATATCCTAGGTGATTCGCCCGATCAGGCACTATGCCATCAGGAGCTATTTGCCAGCCTTCACTGTAGGCTGGCAAATTTCCCGACGCGGTGTACATGCTGTCCCCTTCGTCGAAAATGCTCGTGACGGTGGTGATGTTTCCAGAGTGTTTTCTTTCTTTATACTCGATACGGGCACGAGGAGGATGATTGGGACTCACGATAATATCCCGCAAATATAAATAACCATCCGCGCCGCTCATATTATGCAATTCAAAGCCTTTTACCTCAATGCGCTTGACAAGGCGCTGATTGTAAGCATCCAAAGCGTCTAATGCGTAGACTAAATTATGCTTGACCTTGTGCGTAGCTGAGTAATTCAGCAAGAATAAGGGTTTGAATTGTTTTATACCATTTTGCGTTGCTTTTCCGCCCATTTTTTGTGGTTCATCAAGGATGATAATCGGGTGAACAGCGCTGATGACGTCAATTGGGCGTCTGGAGCCGAAATCGTCTCGTTCAGAAAAAATGATCCTTGCGTCCTTGCTACGTCCACCTTCTTTCATAGATGTATTGAAAGCCTGCATGTTAATAATCATGACTGTGATATCTGGGGATTGAGTAAAGCTGTCTAATTCGTTTAGTCTCGATGAATTGTAAACAAACCAATTGAGCTTTTTCCCGTAACCTTCATTTCCGTCTTTGCCTGAGGTGTAAAAATAATCAGCCGTCATGTCAAGAGATTGTGCGACTCCCTCACGAATGGCGATGGACGGCACGATAATAATGAATTTGCTCCAACCGTATTTGCGGTTGAGCTCGAAAATAGTTTTAGTGTAAACGAATGTTTTCCCAGTGCCAGTCTCCATCTCAACATCCAGCTCTACAGGTCCAAGCATATTTGAGAGTTGAGTCGACTGCGGTAGATCGTTGTACTTTTGGACACGGCGGATGTTATCGAGTATTTGTGATTGTCCAATAAGCAGATTGCTGTTCTGATAACCTGTATCGTCATCTGCTTCCGTACCAGCAAGCGGATATAGATTGTCATATAAGGTATCTTGCAACAAATCGGACCTCTTAATACCAGTATCGCGGATATAACGTATTCCTGATAAATGCGGCTGACCCTGAAATACGTCGCATACAGCCTCAGCTGCTTGTGATTGGTATTGATACTGAGAGAATTTGAACTTCATTCTTGACCCCTAGATGATGCGAATCTGAGTTTGGGCATCAGCAGAATTCGTATTTTGTTTAAAAAGTTCTATGAAATTCGTTCTGGAGGCACTGTCGGGTATACTTTGCTCGCCTAAGACCACATATGAAGGACGTGGATTTAAGTTCGCTATGGTATGCATCAGTCCTTCGGAAATATTGTTGTCAAAGCAAGCTACTAATTGTCCATGATTCACACTGTAGACGGTATTATCGCTATACCGAGGTCCTGTTAATACGGTTATATTGCTGCTGTAGCAAATCTGGAACCTTGGTAATATCTCAAAAAGCAAATCGAGTGAAGAGCGCTTTTCCTTAACGTTACTGATATCTAACTCCAGCATTTCCTGGCTATATGAATTAGCTGGCCGTTTCATATCTAAGTAGTTGGAGGAGTCGATCCGTAGCACTCGGAAGCCTAAATCTAATGACATATTTCGAGGTTTAGTGTCGTGTGTCGCCTTAATTTTATCAGCCGTCCGGCGGATCCGTTCCTCGCCGATCTCACAAATATTGTTATATCCTTGCTTCAATGCTTCACTTGTTTTTGGTATTGATTCAGGTAGCTGTACCAAGATGAACTTGCGTGTTCCGTTGTCGGTTTCATTCATTTGCATAACAGCGTCTGCAGTTGTGGCAGATCCACTAAAATAATCGAGCACAATCGCGCTTTTGTCATCGTGGGTCATAATCTGCAGGATTCGGGTGATCAATTCAACTGGTTTGGGTGTCTCGAAGACATTGCTACCCATGAGTTTTTTTAATTGATTGGTTGCTGTCGATGTTAGACCCGCATCGTCCCACCAGGTCGTTACTGTCTTTCTGCTTTTCTCTGCATCGCTGAAATAGTACTTTTGATAAAGGTTATTGCCCGATAAGACAATAGTTCCGTTCTCGTATTTCTCAGACATTGTTTTTTTAGAGTATCTCCAGTATTTTGAAACACCCAAGAAGCTGTAGTATGGATTCCCCTTTCGCGCTCCTCCAGGGCCGTCAACCGGAACTAATTTATAGGAGCCTTTTCCATCATTATCATTGTGCTCAAAACCAGAGAGATCTGGATTTAATCCGATTTTTTTCTTTTTGCTTTCAAGTGTGTTTATATCTTTGGCATAAAACAAAAGGAAATCATGATTTGATGAAATAATCTTGTCATTAGACACTGAACCACGAGATTTATGACAGATAATGGCCACTCTATTACGAACTCCAAAAATTTCGTCCATTATCTTGATGAGGTTTGCTGCTTCATTATCATTAATGCTAACGAAAATAGCGCCATCTGTTGTCAATAAATCGCGTGTTATTGTCAATCTAGGGTAAATCATCGAGCACCAGTTTGAGTGAAAGCGCCCGTCGGTTTCCTGATTTGGTATGAGCAGATCACCATCTTCATCATATGCTGCGCTAGCAACTCGGTGTTCTTGATCAGATGCAACGAAATTGTCTCTGTAGATAAAGTCGTGACCAGTATTATAGGGAGGATCTATATATACCAGCTTAATTTTTCCCGCATATGTTTCACGTAAAATTTTTAGGGCGTCTAAATTATCGCCTTCGATATATAGATTTTGTGTGTTGTCCCAGTCCACACTGCTCTCCTTGATAGGCCGCAATGTCTTAGTAATAGGAGTGGATGCTTCGATTTTGGCTTTGTGCTTGCCAGGCCATGTGAATTGATATCGCTCACGGGTCCCTTCAGCAACATCGCCGAGCATGTCTCGAAGCGCATCAAAATCAACAGACTTTTTAACTTCACCAGTCTGGGCGTCTTGTACTTCAGTGGCTACCTCAGGAAAAAGCTGGACAATTTTATCAATATTCTCGTCTATCGGATCGCTAGTGTAATTTTGAAGCCTTTTTATAGTATTCATATGCTCTCTCCTTGCAGCTCGGAAAGTTGCGTTAAGGCCTTCTGCAGCTGTTCCCGTAGCTAGTATGCTTCGGGATCTGTACAGCCTTTGCATGAGCCTTGCTTAGCTTTTTGATCTCTTTCTTTGTACTTATTATCTGAATATCAAGCTTACTATCGAGATCGACTTGCTGTGTTTGAGCTTTATTCAGTATCATTCAAGAATTTATCGAATAGAGCCTATGCGCTATCCGAGTTATTCTCGTGTATCCTATCTGTCGTTTCTGATTATCTCACTCTTTGCAGGTAACACAGTATATCCACATTCACGTTAGGCTTAGTACCGGTATCCCGGTGCGATCGCAAAAGTATGTTTTTTGTGACTACACATATAAAGGTCCTTATAAAGTCGTTAGACCTTTTCTTGCGAGTGCGGGTGGTATGTGATCTAACCTCTATAGGTTCTAGTGTCCTGATGTATTCCATATCAATAACATCAATTTCTTCGGTAATCTTTCCAATTTGCAAGTCTGGCTCGTTTCCACGAATAGCTACAGGTATAAATGTGACAGTGATGTCGTCTATCAAGTGCAAGCGCAGCCGCAGATTGACGACAGTGATCGTTAAAAGTTATCTACGGTAACTGGTTTCGTTCAGCATCATCGCATGTGGTGCCTGGTAATCCGGGACTGCGTGCCATAATCAATTTCATAAGTCAATCATTATTGAGCTCTGCTGTTTTGGATAAAAGCTCGGCCTCCTGGACCAGGTAAGCCTGTCCGGCCAGTGCGCGGGTGGCGGCATCCTGCATATCGGCGGCGATGACGCCCTGCTTGGCAAACATGACCACTTGGCCCTTGATGCCATAAGGGGTGAAGCCCTGGAGCTGGACAATGGGCGGGTTGGATGGCATGGCCATGCCCTTGGTTGCCTGGGCCACCACCTGTGCAATGGAGTGGGAGGACTTGGCTATATCGGCATCTCCTCGCAGGGTGAAGGGAACCGTGGTGGCGGCTTCGCCGGCCTCGGTGATCTTCTCGAGCGCCGTGGTGTTGAGGATGGAGTTGGGGATCAGCAGCTGGTTGCCAGTTCTGTCGATGACGATGGTATGGCGCCAAGTCACATCGCGGACGGTTCCGGTGGTGCCCTGGATGGTGATGATGTCTCCGGGCTGGACCACCTTGCTGACCATGAGTCCGAAGCCGCCGACGATATTGGCGATTGTATCCTTCAATCCGAAGGAGAGGGCCAGACCGCTGACGCCCAGGGCGGCGACCACTGTGGATGGGTTGATACCGAAGACGGGTTGCAGGACTGTGGCAGCAGCGAAGATCCAGATCAGGGCGCGGACAATGTTGACGAAGATGGAGGCACTGGGCAGGTTTGTCCGTTCCAGAGCGCGTCGCATGGCCGCCGCCACAATCTTGGAAATCAATGCAGCGCAGACAGCCACGACGATCAGAAGGATGATCTTTCCGAAATTCTGTCGAAACCAGTAAATGACGGCATCGCTGAAGCTGGAGATGGCCTGTTCGGACCTTCCCATGGGATCCTTATTCGGATTCATACCTGTGATGCCTGTGCTGGCTGGAGCTGATATTTCATTGGCAAAATTGGCGGTCAGGTTCATGAGGCCTGGTCCTCTGGCTCGTTTCCGGTGCTGCCCGTCAGGGGCTTGTCCATCCACATGTGCGGGCATCCCTCGTCTTGATCGTGTATGCCCATGTCCCTATAGCCTAAAGACTCATAGAAGCCCGCCACCCGTTCCTGGGCGTGAAGCGTGAGCCGGTCGGCCCCGCGGCTCCGAGCGGTCTCCTCAGCCTTGCTTACCAAATTCGCGCCCAGGTGCTGACCGCGGTAGGGCTTAAGAACGGCCAAACGGCCAAGGGTCCATGTCTTGCCACGGTCGGGAAAGATTCGGCATACGCCGGCGGGATCATCCCCATCGTAGGCCACGATGTGAAGACTGACGTCATCGGTCTGGTCGAACTCGTTGTGAAAGCCCTGCTCCTCGACGAATACGGCCTTACGGATGGCCTTGGCATCCTCGGGAATAGCCTCGCTCACCTCATACCGCATGCTTCCTCCTCGCCACGGCCCTCCGCTGTCTCTAATCTACCAAGCCTGACCCTTGGCGTGAACGGATGTCCGCAACAGGATGACGAATGGTACGTATGGCTGCAGGCTGTCTGACCCAGACGATTACATGGACAGGGACTCTGTAAGCAGTGTGAGCTTGCAGAAGTGACAGTGAAGTGACACAGGAACGATGGGATGGCCATGGACAAGGACTCAAAACTGACAAGTGCGACTGGTGGAGCTGGTAAAGGGAATTGGCGCTCGCAGAAGGAGCGGATGCTTGCTGGCGAGCTTTATGACGCATCGGATCCCGACCTGAGCCAGCTGCGAGTCAAGGCCCACGAACTTTGCCGTCTTTTCAACGCGTCTTCCGAGCAGGAGCGGGAACTGCGCAGTCGGCTTCTGGACGATCTGGTGCCCGAGCATGGTCAGGACGTGGACTTTATGGGGCCTATCTACTTCGACTATGGGTGCTTCACCAAGCTTGGCTCGCGCATCTTCGCCAATTTCAACTTCACTGTTCTGGATACCTGCCCTGTACAGATTGGCGACGATGTGATGATCGGCCCCAACGTCACCCTGGCAACCCCCCTGCATCCCCTGCGGTGGCAGGAGCGGAATCTGAGACGCCATGAGGATGGCACCCTCTACGACTACGAGTTGGGCGCTCCGATCACCATCGGCTCCAACTGCTGGCTGGCATCAAATGTGACTGTGGCCGGGGGAGTGACCATCGGCGATGGGGCGGTCATCGGGGCCGGATCCGTGGTCACCCATGACATCGCACCTGACTCCCTGGCCGTAGGCGTGCCCTGCCGAATAATTCGGGCCATCACCGAGGCTGATCGGATGCAGCTGCCAGGGGAGGGCTGAAAGCCTCCTGGTCTGGCACGGCATCCATGTTGGCCAGCTGCTGGGCTATGGTCTGCGGGTTTCCGCCCGGGCATGCCGCCTGAATGCGCCCGTCTTGGAGAAAAACGACGCGGTGGGCCCGGGCGGCGACGTTGGGGTCGTGGGTCACCATGAGGATGGTCTGGCCGCTGCGGACGGCCAGGTCGAAGAGGTCCATGACCTCCCGCGAGCTATGGGTGTCCAGGGCGCCGGTGGGCTCGTCGGCCATGATGATCTCCGGGCTGGCGGCGAGAGACCTGGCGATGGCCACGCGCTGCTGCTGGCCACCGCTCATGTCGGCCGGATAGGTGTTGGCGTACCCTTCCAACCCGACGTTCGACAGGGCAGACAGGGCCGCTTGGGCGGAGATTTTTCTACCGCCGAAGAGGCTGGACAACATGGTGTTCTGCAGGCAGGTGAAGGCGTTGACCAGGTTGTAGTCCTGGAAGACGAAGCCGATATGGTCGCGCCGAAGCCTGGTCAACTCCCTCTCTTTCATTCGTGTCAGGTCCTCCCCGGCGACGGCCACCCTGCCCTGCCTGACTTGGAGCAGTCCTGCGGCGCAATAGAGGAGGGTCGACTTACCGGCGCCTGAAGGACCCATGATGGCTGTCCAAGTCCCCGCCGGACATTCCAGGCTGATTTCGTCCAACACTCTTGTGCCTTGCTTCTGCCGGGTTCCGTAGTCGTAGCAGACCTTGTCCAGAGTGAGCGGAATCTGTGCGTATGGATCCTTAGCCATTCGATGCTGCATCGTTGCCTTCCTTTCGGTCGTCGCCTGCCAGGTCTCTTCTTCTATGAGACCATGGCAAGAGCTCCTGTCAGGGTGTTTTCAGGGTCGAATCGGGGACGGTTCAGGGTGGGATCCACAGGATTCGCATTCGCTCCTGAAAGGTATGTATCGTGAACGTAGAGGGGTCGCATCTCTTGCCGGAAGGGGGATTGATGGGCGGGTCGTCATCAGAATGACAGGGATTCAGTGATCGCTTATTTCCTTGGAATTGCAAGGATGCAACCGTCAGTTGACAGCAAATATCGGTGTCTTTGCCGGGTGCAACCCAAAGCTGGTGGCGGTCGGAGCCCTGCACGTTTCATCATGGCCTCGTTGCTGGTTGAATCGGCATTCTGCTGATCGGGAGAAAGAATATTATGAGTTTCAGAACCAACGTGCAGTATCTACGTTCGCAGCGCAATATGACTCAGGAGCAGCTGGCCATGCTGGTGGGGGTGTCCCGTCAGGCGGTGTCCAAGTGGGAGTCGGACAAGGCATATCCTGAGATGGACAAGCTCCTGGCCATCTGCGACCTCTTCGGCTGCACCCTTGATGACCTGGTCCTGGGCGATGTTCGGCATCCGGGTTCCGGGCAGCGTGCGTCCAAGCCTGACCATCAGGATGCCGACCAGGCGACTTCGGCAACCCATGTGACTGCGCCTGTCCAGTCTGCCATGGAAGACGTAACCGGCTACGCATCCTTCAGCAATGCCTATAGTCTTCGGATGGCTTTCGGCATCGCCCTTATCATGCTGGGACTGGCTTTCGGTGGTCTCTTTGCCGGAGTCAGCCAGCCGACCGACGCACAGAATGGTCTGGCCTTTCTTTCTCTGATGATCGGCATCGTCCTGGGACTGGCCTGTCTGATACCGGCGGTTTCCGCCAGAAGGGATTTCCGCCGCAGGCATCCTTATGTGGCGGATTTCTATACCGATGAGGAGCGCTCGAGAGTATACCGGCAGACTACTTGGGAGTTGGTCTGCGGTTTGGCTGTCGTGCTCTTGGATGTGGGAATCAACTCTGCTGGGTTCCTGGTCTGGGGCTGGTCCCATCAGGTCAGAGGGTTTGTCTTCTTCCTTCTTCTGGCTCTGGGGATCTTCCTACTAGTCCATGCGGGAACGAGCCACAGAATGATGAACCTCCGAGCCTACAACAGGCAGATGGATTCCGTCGATGACGGTCGCTGGGACACCTATCGTTACGAACACCGGATAAGCAATGCCATCAGCGGAGTCATCATGGGCCTTTGCACGCTGGTGGCCCTGACCATGCTCTTCTCAGGCAATTACGACAACCTTTTTGGTTGGCGCATCCCATTCTGGGCCATCTGGATCATCGGCGGGGTATTTTGCGGAGTGCTTCAGTCTCTGATCGGCATCTTCCGCAAGCCTCCTCGTGCCTGAAACTGTTAATTTGCCTTATTTGGCGGAATGTAGTAGTCTAACAAAGTTGTGTGTTCATCCGTAGCCTTGTGTTGCGGCCTGGAGCACCTGGGACGACTTGGAAAACAACGTAAAGGAAGTCATCATGGCAGCTCGTTGCGCGGTGTGCGGCAAGGGCCCGCAGACCGGTTACAGTGTTTCTCATTCGCATATCCGGAACAAGCGCATCTTCCGCCCCAACCTGCAGTCGGTGCACACCACCGTTGATGGTCAGAACGTGCGTCTGCGCGTCTGCGTCAAGTGCCTCAAGGCCGGCAAGGTGCAGCGCGTCGCCGCCTGAAGGCGGTTCGTCGGTCGTATTGGGACCCCCGGGGGCAAAGCTCCGGGGGTTCTTGTCATCCTGAGGGATGATGATCGGCGCTTGCGGGAGGTGATCGGGTATGTCGGCAGTGGCTCGTGTTGGTCTGCACAGCACCGTGGCCTCGCTGGTGGTCAATAGGCGTAGGGTGAGTGCTCTCAAGGCTCTGGGTGTGGTCACAGTCGGGGATGCGCTGACCTACTATCCTTTCCGCATCGCTGATCCTATGCAGGTCACCACTATTGCCGGCATTCGCCTTGGCGAGCCTTGCGCCTTCGCCGCCCGGGTTGATCAGGTGCACCTGGTGCCGCTGAGCGGTCACCGGGGCTTTCGGCTGGACGTGATGGTGGACGATGCGGCCTTCGTCAGTAGCCACGGCGGCACTCCGCTGGCGGTCAGGCTGGTCTTCTTCTCTCATAAGAAGCCTTATATGGACTGGATGGTCCGTCGGCTGCAGGTAGGGGCGGATTTGGTCGTGGCCGGTGAGCCCGGCATCTACATGGACCAGCTCCAGTTCACCCACCCTGAGACCCTGGTTGTCGCTAATGCCGATCGAGAGGTTTCTGCGGACACATCTCGACCCGATGCGACTAGCCTTGACGAGGCCCTGGAGCGTGTGCGTCGACCGCGGCCGGTTTACCATGCCAGCTCTCGCATCTCCTCGGACCATATTCACGATGTCATTCTGGGGTTTTTGCGTCTGCTGTCGCAGGCTGATAATTCACCTGGCTCAACTCCCGCAGCCGGTGCTGCCGAAGAGGGGCAGCCCAGTGCCGATGTCCGTATTGATCCAGAAGCGCTGGGCCTTGCCATACCTGATGTGCTACCCGAGCAGGTCCGTGCCGACCAAGGGCTGTTGCATCGTGCCCGTGCCCTCTTGGGCATGCATGCGCCCGACAGTCCTGACGACTTCGCTGCGGCACGGAAGACCCTGCGCTATGAGGAGGCCTTTGTCTCGCAGACAGCTCTTCTGCAGACCCGCCGCCAGACCCAGCAGCAGCCTACTTATCCATGCACGGATTCGGGCGCTGACCGTCCAGACACCCTGCCTGCCCGTTTCATCGACTCCCTGCCATTCCAGCTGACCGACGGCCAGCGTCAGGTCATCAATGACATTGGCGTCGACATGGCTAAGGATCAGCCCATGCAGCGGCTTCTGCAAGGCGAGGTCGGCTCCGGCAAGACCGTGGTGGCCCTGGTAGCCATGCTCCAGGCGGTCCAGGCTGGTCATCAGGCTGTCTTGGTGGCTCCGACCCAGGTGCTGGCCGAGCAGCACTATGCTTCCATCGGTGGCATGCTCAAGGCTGTGGGCACCGATGTGACCGCAACTGCCGTAGAAGGCCGCCATAAGCCTGTTGACAACGTCACCATGATTCGTATGACGGATCAGCTGGTCCTGCCTGTGGTGCTGTTGACCGGAGGTATGAGACTGGCCCAGCGCCGCTCCGCCCTGGCTGTTTCGGCCTCGGGCCGTCCCTGCATTGTCATCGCCACCCATGCGGCTTTCTCCAAGACCTTTCAGGCTCCCAATCTGGCCCTGACCGTCATCGACGAGCAGCATCGTTTTGGTGTTGAGCAACGCGAGGAGCTGCGCCGCAAATCCGAGCGCGTTCCCCATCTGTTGATCATGACCGCTACGCCCATTCCGCGTACAGCCGCCATGACCTGGTTTGGAGATCTTGACATCTCCACCCTGACCGAGCTGCCCAGCAACCGCAAACCGGTCCGCACACACGTCATTGCTGAGTCCGACGGAGCGACCATGGGCGCCATGTTCTTGCACTTACGTCGTCGGATCGAAGCTGGGGAAAGGGCCTACGTGATCTGTGCCCGTATTGACGATGAGGATGACCCCTCGGCCTCCTCAGACCGCCCCGGCCAATCCGGTGGGACTGACTCCCAGCCTGAACTGCTGGTTGAGGAGGGCCAAGGTGACAGACAGCGTCCGCCACTGCATTCGGTGGCTGAAATGAGTCAGCGACTGGCCGCCCTGCCGCAGTTCCAGGGCATCGCCATGGCCACGCTGACCGGGCGAGACGACGATGCCACCAAGAACGCCGTCATGGCGGACTTTGCCTCGGGTCGCACGCCCTTGCTGGTGGCCACCACTGTAGTGGAGGTGGGGGTGGATGTGCCCCAAGCCTCCTGCATTGTCATCTTCGATGCCGATCGGTTTGGGCTCTCCCAGCTTCATCAGCTGCGCGGCAGGGTGGGACGTGGCGGCACTGACTCTTGGGCCTTCATGATTTCGCGCGCCCCAGCGGATTCACCAGCTGCCGAGCGGCTTGAGGTCATTCGCGACACCACTGACGGGGCTAAAATCGCCGAAGAGGACATACGCATCAGGGGAGCCGGCGACGTGCTGGGGGATGCCCAGTCCGGCGGTCATTCTTCTCTGAAGCTTCTGCGGGTGGTCACTGATGCGCCCATGATCGCCCGCGCCCGCGCCCAGGCAGGCCAACTCCTGGAGTCCGACCCCACCCTGGCCGGGCAGCCCGAGCTGGCTGGCGCCGTTCTGGACTTCATGAGGGGCAACGAGGGTTTCCTGGTCTCCAGCTGAAAGGACAACGGACCATATGCACATCATCGCCGGCCGATTCAAGGGATTCCCCATTCCCGCAGCCCTCAGAGGGACCCGGCCCACTACCGATCGGACCAAGGAGGCCATTTTCTCCCATCTGGAGTCCGAAGGCCTGCTGTCCGGTGCTCGGGTCCTGGACCTGTTCGCCGGCACAGGGGCTTTGGGATTCGAAGCCCTATCCCGTGGTGCCCAGAGCTTGGTGGCTGTGGAGTCTTCTGGCCGTGTCGCTGGACTGCTGTCACGTTCAGCTGCAGGGCTGCGCCATCACCCGGCTTGGGATTCAGCCATGGACATTCGCGTCAGCAGAAACCGTGCCGAGCGCTTTGTCCGTCCCCTCTCCTCAGGTCATGAGGATGCTGGTCTGTCCGAAGCTTGCTTCGACCTGGTCTTCATGGACCCGCCTTATGATCTGTCGACGGATGACTGCCAGAGCATTATGACCGGTCTGACTGCCCGAAAAATGGTGGATGGCGGAGGCATGATCGTTCTGGAGCGATCGACACGCACCCCGCCGCCCACGGCTCCTGAAGGATGGGCCATTGATCAGGCTCGCAGCTACGGGGAGACAGCAGTCTACTATCTGACGGCCCGCTGATCAGCCCTGCAAATTTGACGGGCAATCAATTTGACGGCTGGTCCAGAGGTCTCGGATGGGTTTTCCCTGTGCCCCAACCTAGGTCTTCCAAGAGACGGCGGTCGTGCTTATCGAGAGTGGAGCAGTCCAATCGGGCGATCAGGTCGGGACGGATTCGACTGGTTCTCTTGATGGCCTCGTCGCGCCGGAATCTGTCCACCTTTCCGTGGTCGCCGCTGGTCAGTATCTCGGGCACAGCCATGCCACGCCAGGTGGTGGGGCGTGTGTACTGGCGATACTCCAGCAGCGGCTCATCGCCAGTGTAGGATTCCTGCACAATGGATGCAGGATTGCCCATAAAACCGGGCAGGAGGCGTGTGATGGCCTCCAGCATGACCGAGACAGCCACTTCGCCCCCATTGAGTACGTAGTCGCCAATGGAATACTCACGAACGTCGATTCCCTGATTCCGGTAGTAGTCGGGGATGCGTGCGTCATACCCTTCGTAACGGCCGCAGCCGAATATCAGCCTCTCCGTCCGAGACAGCTCGGTCGCATCGGCCTGGGTAAACAGAGGAGCGGATGGGTTGGGGAAGATCAGGACTGGTCCGGCGAGATCAGCCTCATGGCTGTCTGCAGATGGATCTGCCTCGGATGCTATGCCGTGGCTTTTGTCGCCGGAACTCTTCATTGCCTCTTTTTCTTCTTCGGTATCGGCAGTGTCGGTTGTCTGATTCATGGTGGGTAGTTGCAGAGCCGACCCGTTTGGCATGTCCAGCAGATCGTCCAGGCACTGGCCCCAGACTTCAGGTTTCATGACCATGCCAGCTCCACCGCCCACCGGCGTATCGTCCACGGAGTGGTGCACGTCATGGGTCCAGTTGCGCAGGTTGTGGGCGCGTATGGTCACAAGGCCTTTCTCCTGCGCTTTGCCTAGCAGGCTGAGTCCAGTTACGTCAAAATACTCGGGGAAGACGGAGACGATATCGATTTGCATGTCACCAACTCTACCCAAGCCTGTTTGGGTTGGAATCGAGCGCGGAGTGGCACATTTTAAGTTCGCCTAAAGGTTCACCACGATGGCGAAATTCGTTTCCACCGAGTCTGTCAGATTGATGGCTGCTGTGCAGCAACTGTTCGGAGATGGTCAGCTCAGTGGGCTATATCGTCTCCTGGTATTTGTCGTCATGAAGATTCATGACAACATTGACGGTGAAAAGACAAAGCAAATCTGCATCTATTCTGACTTGATAGATTAATTTTGCGGTAGTAAACTCAAACTCAAATAGTAAAATAAAACAATGCTCCAAATATCAAACATGAACGCGCGTTTTAAGGAGACTCCTTGGAAAAACTTGAGCTCATTCGTCAGAACCTCACGCCAATCAATGATGCCCTTCCAACATTGTTGCCGCAGGCCAGGCTTCGCTCACTGTCGGCCATGAACGCGCTTGGCACTCCTCGAATTAAGTATCCGAAGCTCTATGCGGACAACTTCAATGCGACGCTCCGCGCAGAAATCGCAGATGAGCCAATCGACGGCTGGCAACTTACGAAGTCCACCTCCTGCCTTCATCTGCGCAATATCGGTTCAGGCCTCAGGCTTCGATTCCTCAAGAAGTTCAAATTCGAGGGAAGTGTTCCTCCCGCTGGACCGAACTTACGGCGTAGGGAGGCATGGGTGCAACCAGCTATGCTCGACCAGGAGCTTTCAGGCAAGAAGCCGCTGAGTGACTCGGAAATTGTCTTGGTTTGGACCGAAGCAAACGGCATTTTCCATTGTTCCGCCTACCAGCCTACTGGTACCGGCCGTTTTCCTAAGGGGGCTCCCTGCATTGCCCTCATGGTTCTTCAGATGGGTGAAGGTTTCAACGGTATGGCGTTCAACGGTGATGATGAGGAAAATGAGCTGTTGGTCCCACGCTCAAATACAATTGTCGAAGAAGAAAGGGAAGAGACGGTCCGATGAATGACTTCAACCCCACGCGCATTGAGCTTGCACGGAAGTATCGGGGTTGGACCAAAAAAGAGCTTGCCGAGCGTTCTGGCATGACCCCGACCTACATCGGCATGCTGGTTGGCAGTCCGACCGCGCATCTTACGGAATCGAGCGTCGAAAAGATAGCCTACGCAACCAGCCTTCCTCTGTCTTTCTTCATGCTGCGCGATCCAGGTCTTGACTGGAATCGCCTCGCTTTTCGTCGCAAGAAAACAATCACCAGGAATCTCAGCAATCGCATCTGCGCGGAGTTCGAGATGTTGGCAGACATGGTCTCCAGGGTCAGTTCGATGTCAAATGTGCCAGATAAGACGGCATCCTGGCTAGATGAGATTGCACCGACCTTGGACCCTCAGGCACAGGGAGTCCGCCGCATTGCGGCAAACGTGCGCGCGATACTGGGGCTGCCTTCCAAGGGAGCAGTGCGTAACATGATACGAAGCGTGGAACGCAAGGGAGTTATCATTGCACCGCTGACGACGAAGGTAGCTGATTCGGTCAGTGATGGAGTTACTTACCCAGACAAGGCCCTTATAGGCTATTTTCCCGAAAACAAGCCTGGTGACCGGCTCAGATTCACTATTGCTCATGAGCTAGGGCATCTGGTTCTGCACCGGTACCGCCGTCCCAAGGATGTGTCCTTGATGGAGAGGGAGGCTAACGAGTTTGCTGGCGAATTCCTTTTTCCTGAGTCCGACGCGCGAGCGATCATCAGCCCGAGCATGATGCTGGAGGACTACCTGTACGTAAAGTCCGGATGGGGAATTTCCATTGGTGCAGCCGTGCGCAGAGCCTTCGATCTGGGTCTGATCGATGGCGACAAATACAAATCCCTGTACGTTCGCATGGCGCAGCGTCATTGGATAAGGCATGAGCCCGTGGAGGTCAAGGCGGAGCATCCGGTACGTCTTGCTCAAATGCTCGGCCGTGCGTTCGGCGGACTGGACGACACTGGTCGTTCCACGGTGCCCAGGGATGGGATTGAGGGATTCCTTGGTGTTCCCTTCGAACTGGCGAACGATTGGTGTGACAACAGGCTGACGGAAAAGGCGGCGAGCTGGACGATCATGAGATAGACAAAGCGGCTATAGAAGCATCTCCATAAAGGCCATATTCGTCAGCAAGATATTCGGAAATGACTTACATGCCGGTAATGTCAAGTCAAAAAAAGAAGCTCAGTGGGTTCTTTGTTGACAGAACAGGAAAGTATGACCGGAACAGCGAGGGCTAGACTTGTCCAGGATCATCGAAGTCGTGGCAAAGTTAAAAACCAACGGAGGGGTAGCCTGGCCTGATCGATGTTGAACGTGAGTTGCAGGAGACACATCAGCGTTAACAGCAAATCTCGATGTCACCAACTCTATCCAAGCCTGTTCAGGTCCAGAGTGAGCGCTGATTGGTACGCCTGCAGGTGCTACACTAGCTGGGTCTTCAAAGGTTATGGAGGTGCACCGGCTCGTCGCAGCATGCGGCTGTTAGCCCGGCGCCACCTTGGAAGATGTCATCAACGCAGCCAGAGAGCTATAACCGTTGCGCAAACTGCAATGAGGGCGGCACCGGATGATGCCATGCCGTACGGATCCGTGGAGATGGCTATGCGAACAGTCTGATGCGTGAGGAGCGGACGGTCCATGGTCGACCATGTTGATAAAAGAACAAAACTGCTGATTGCCGGTACAGCCGGGCTCGCCTTCTGCGGGGTCCTTTTGGAGACCTCGCTCAACGTCACTTTTCCGGAGATGACCCAGTACTTCAAAACCGGGCTGGGCACAGTTCAATGGCTGACTACCGGCTATCTGCTGGTGGTAGCCTTGACGGTTCTAGCCGCCGCCTGGCTGGAGCATTCATTCACGACCCGCGCATTGATCCTCGCCAGCGTGGGAATATTCCTGGGCAGCGACCTGATGTGCATCCTTGCTCCATGCTTTCCCGTCCTTATGGCGGGACGCCTCCTGCAGGGCATCAGCACTGGTATTGCTCTTCCCTTGGTGTTCTCTCTGATCATGAAAAAGGTTCCCCTTCACATCCAGGGCCGTTACGTGGGCAGCGCTGGCATGGCGGTGGCACTGGCACCCTCCTTGGGTCCGACCTTTGGCGGAGCCGTTATCCAAGCCTTATCCTGGCGGGCCATCTTCCTGATCGTGCTGCCCATCGAGCTGGTATTCGGGATTATCGCCTTCATCTCAGTAGACAGGGAGACGGCCCATGTCGGTGCTTTCGCCTGGCTCCAGTTCCTTTTTCTGGGTGTCTTTCTGACCGGTCTGACCATAGGACTGAGCACCTTGGATGTGCATGGCCCTGTCACTTGGCTGTCCTTGTTCATTGGGGTTCTGGCACTTGTTGCAGGCGTCTGGACTCTTACGCACCAGCGCACCAGGCTGATCAACATTGCGGTCTTCCGGAACGGTACTTTCACCCTTGCCTTGATCCTCTACTTCCTGGTCCAGTTTGTTCAGATCGGCCTGACGTTCATCCTGCCCAACATGGCCCAGTCCGTACTGGGTGAGACCTCTACCGTGTCTGGCCTCCTTCTGCTGCCGGGGAGCCTGCTCTCCGCGCTCTGCCAGCCCGTCACAGGCGGCTATCTGGATGGCCATGGCCTGCGTGGACTGCTCGCGGTGGGAAGCACCGCCTTCTTCCTCTCGGCCTTAGGCTTCCTGGTCCTCAGCCGACACTTATCCGTTCCGCTGATGGTTCTCCTCTATGCCTGCTACATGGTCGGTCAGGCCTGCGTCTTCAACAACCTGCTCACGGTTGGACTGCAGCATATCCCAGCCAAACTGGTGCCCGACGGTAATGCGCTCTTCAACACTCTTCAGCAGTATTCAGGTGCCGCCTCGACCGGCGTCCTGGCAGCCATCATCACTGGCATGCCCAAGGCCAGAGGGATTCATGCCGGCGCTCAGGCCTTCCAGTTCGGAGCCGTTTGGGCTTTCGTTTTCGTCTTTCTCATCGTCCTGGTCATCCTTCTGGTGGCCTGGTTCCTAGAACATAGCCTGGCCAGTCAGGATAAGGGTGGGGTTCAGGTTGTATGACCTCTGATTCCTTCTGGAAGGCAGTGGTTTTAATTCAGCAATGAGATACCGACCCAGACGACCCAGCCCAGTGCAAGGACCAGGTAGGGCCACCAGTGCATGCGGGTGATGGCCACGAACTCCCGGATGAAGGCGGTCGGCCAGTAGTAGCCCTTGGTGTGTGAGCCGATTCCATCGGCATTTAGCCCGACCTTGCTGGCGTATTCGCTGGCCCGGAAGACGTGGTAGTCGCTGGTGACCAGGGCTACCCGGTAATGCTCAGGCCCGGTGCCCATCTCGTAGCGGTCGTCCAGTATCTGCTTGGAGTAGCGCAGGTTCTCCAAGGTTGTGGTCGACCTGTCCTCCATGATGATGGCTTCGGCTGGCACCCCGCAGGAGCTGCGCAAATACTGTGCCATGGCCCTGGCCTCGCTGATGGCCTCGTCGGGCCCCTGCCCACCTGAGACCACGAAGCGCCCGTTTCGTCCCTGTCGTTTCCAGAGGTCCACAGCCTTGTCCAGCCGCCCCCGGAGCAGAGGTGTGGGCTCTTCACCGCGCAGGCCGGCTCCGTGGATGATGATGTAGTCGTAGCGGCGTTTGCGGGGCAGCATCCTGTAAAAGTTGGAATAGAGCAGCAAGGCTAGGAAGGAGAAGAAGAACCAGGTGGCTTCCAGGTCGATCAGCCCGGCCAGCTTCTGCAGCCATGAGGGTGCGCCAAACCCGGCCAAGAGGGGTGAAAGAAGCATGTAGGCCACCACGGCCAGTGCAAGCAGGCCGGGCAGCAGAGTGGTCAGGGAGACCCCCTCGTGTCGGATGACGATGACCGTGTTGGCCAGCAGGAAGCAAATCACCAGCAAGGGAGCGGCGATGAGCAGGATGACCAGGGGCAGGATCAGCCAGCGCATGCCGAACTGCAGAAGAAGCGCTCCGCCCAGGGTCAGCAGCAGGAACAGCAACCAGATGGCATTGCGGAACTGCCGTGGCTCCTTGTGCAGGTCCCAGAGGAAGAGCAGGCCGAAGATGATGGCGGGTGCATAGAGCAGGAGGAGTTGCAGGTGGTTGGACATACGCCGATTGCCCCTTTCACGAGGATGGCCGCGCAGGGTCTGAATCCACTGTAGCGAATCGACCAGTCACCTCTCATCCTTGACATGCCAAAGATCCCCAGACCGTCGTGGTAAGATATATGTGGTAAATCTCACACGTTCAAAAGCTGAGGGTGGGCGATTTTCGACGGCGCGGATTCCAGGTCCAGACCATGATGATGATGGGTCCTTTCAAGGATTGCGCATCGATGCCCGCATGAGCGTGGTGGTCGCAAGGCAGCGATGTGTTGGAAGGATTAGGGGTTCAGGTGATGTTGGGTTTCTCCGCAATCCAGAGATGGTTCGGACCTGGCGTGCAAGGTTGTAGAGAGGTGCGGTAATGAAAGTAGTTATATTCTCCACCTGCGTGGTGGACCTCATGTTTCCGAACGTGGGGAAGGCCATGGTGGAGGTGCTGGAGCGGTTCGGCTGCGACACCTATCTTCCCAAGGAGCAGATCTGCTGCGCCCAACCCACCTTCAACAGCGGGTATGTCAAGGAGAGCATGCAGGTCATGCGCAATGAGGTCGATGCCCTGCTGAGCGTGGATGCCGACTATATCGTGGGTCCGGCAGGCTCCTGCGTGAATATGCTCAAGGAGCTGCCCTTCCATTTGCGGGCCGACCCTGTCTATGCAGCCAAGGCCCAGACCATGGCCGACAAGACCTATGAGTTCTCGCAGTTCCTCTATCGGGTGCTGGGTGTGCTGGATGCCGGCGCCGAACTCGATGCTGTAGCCACCTACCACCGCTCCTGCCACATGACCCGGCTGCTGGGGGAGCGGACCAGCCCCTTCGTCCTGCTGGACCATGTCAAGGGACTGACCATGGTCCCCCTGCCCCACATTGAGAACTGCTGCGGGTTCGGCGGCATGTTCTCCATGAAGGAGCCTGAGATCTCCAAGCAGATGGTGGACGAGAAGGTGAACGACGTGCTCAGCACCAAGGCCAGCGTTCTCATCTCCTGCGATCCGGGCTGCCTGATGAACATCGGCGGTCGCTTCAACCGGCGCGGCGAGAAGATCACCATCATGCACCTGGCTGAGGTGCTCAATCACAACGTGGATATGAGCCGCGTCAAGTATGTGGAAGGCCGCTCTGCTGGCGATGGGGCAGTGGGTTCCGTCAGGGCTGCCAAGGAAGAGGGGGCTCTGGTATGAGCAGCATGGTCAATGGCAAGAAAGCCGCGCAATATCTGCGGACCAGCAAGGCTCCCTTCCTGACCAGGGTCAAAGAGTCCGAGCAGGACAAATTCGCCCAACAGGCCGTGGCCAAGGCCCAGGATGCACAGTGGGTCAAGCGGGAGGCCGCCCGTCAGGAACTGGGCAACTGGGAACAGTGGCGCGACCTTGGCGAGCAGATTCGCCAGCACGTCATCCGCTACCTGCCTGACTATCTGGAGGAGTTCGCCGACAACGTGGAGAAGCGCGGCGGCCATGTCTTCTTCGCCCAGACCGACGACGAAGCCGCCCAGTACATCAAGCAGATCGCCATCGAAAAGAAGGCCAAGCACGTCGTCAAGAGCAAGTCCATGGTGACCAGCGAGATCAACCTGGATCCCACGCTGATGACTGTGCCCGGCCTGGAAGTGCTGGAAACCGATCTGGCCGAGTTCATCCTGGAGGAGGATGATTGGGACCAGCCCACGCATCTGGTCTTCCCCGCCCTGCACAAGAACCGCGAACAGGTTCGGCAGGTTTTCGAGAAGAAGCTGGGTTACAAGGGCGACAACGACCCTCAGCACATGGCTCGGTTCTCCCGCAAGGTTCTGCGCAAGCACTTCCTCGAGGCCGACATGGGCATCACCGGTTGCAACTTCGCCGTAGCCGACACGGGCATGATCAACCTGGTGACCAACGAGGGCAACGCCGACCTGGCCATGTGCATCCCCAAGACCCAGGTGGTGGTCATGGGCATGGAGCGTCTGGTGCCGACCATGAAAGAGGCCGAGACCATGGACAACATGCTGGCCCGTTCCGCTGTCGGCCAGAAGCTGACATCCTACCTGACCTACACTGCGCCGCGCACCGGTCAGGAGTCGGACGGACCGGACGATTTCTATGTGGTCATTTTGGACAACGGCCGCTCAAACGCTCTGGGAACGGTCTTCGAGCCCATCCTCCAGTGCATCCGCTGCGCCTCCTGCCTGAACGTCTGCCCCATTTACCGGCACATCGGCGGTCACGGCTACGGATCCATCTATCCCGGTCCCGTGGGTTCGGTGCTCTCGCCGGTGCTGGACGGCGGCTACGACGACTTCGGAGACCTGCCTTACGCCTGCAGCCTGTGCGCAGCATGCACAGCCACCTGCCCGGTCAAGATCCCCCTGCATCAGCTCATGATTGAACACAGGAGGATCATGATGGATGACCAGTCCAAGGCCAATCTGATCGATGACACGGTCATGAGGGTCATGGGTCTGGGAACCGGCCATTCCTCGCTCTTCCGCACTGCCCTGGGTGTGGACCACACCATGCTGACCCCCATATCCAAGAAGCAGCCGGAGACGGCCAAGAACCTCTTCGCCAGTGATCGGCATGTGGAATGGATGCCCTTCGTCTTCGGCGGATGGACCAAGGTACGTGATCTGCCGGATCCGCCCAAGCACGGGGAGAACTTCCGCAGTTGGTTCGCTCATCATAAGAAGGAGCAGCAGGCATGACCGATCGTGAGGTATTCCTGGATTACCTGGCCAAGAAGAGCGGTCGGCCCCGTCACCAGCTCAAGGATCATCCTCTGGTGCCGGTCAACGATTTGCCGGAGACCACCCTGTCGGGTCATACCCAGGACGAGCTCCTGGAGATCGCCCGAAAGAGCAGCGAGGCCGTCCATGTGGACTTCCGCACATGCACCAAGGCTGAGCTTCCCACTGCATTGGACGAGTTCATCGATTCACGCAAGGAAGACAGCGACCATGTGATGCTGCCCACCTCCGACCTGTTCGCAGACTTCGGGCTGGAGGAGTGGAGGGACAGCCTGAACCCGCCCGCCACTTTCTGGAAGCCGGGAGCCAGCCGCGAGGAGAACATCAAGACCGCCGACGAGTCCGGTACGGCCATCGCCTTTGCGGACTTCCTCCTGGCCGAGTCGGGCACCATCACCGTGGCTACCACTCCTGGTCAGGGTCGTGCCTTCCACTTCCTGCCGGTGCACTATCTGAGCATCATTCGCAAGTCGAAGATCCTGCCCCGAACCCGGCAGGCCATGGACTACTATGACCCAGCCCTGGTCTCAGGTGAGCTCAAGACCTCCAACATCAACTTCATCACCGGCCCCTCCAACACGGGCGATATCGAGATGGTGATCGTGGTGGGCGTGCATGGTCCCCTGGATATGACATATCTGGTGGTTGAAGACATGTAGCTCCGTAACATTTCCTGCTTATGCAGGCGCATTTCCCGCAAGTGGGGAGTCAGTGGCTTGAAGAAAGATGCTGACTCCCCACTTGCGGTTTTGCTCAAAGACGGGTTCAGCCCAAGCCAGGCAGAAGCCCTCCAGGTGGATCGATGGCCACATACCCGTTTTCAATGTCAACCTGGGGTACCAAGGCTTCGACGAAGGGTATCAGCCCCTCCGTTTCCTCGTCGTTTTCTGCGGTGGTCATGTGGATCTGCAGCTGCTGCTGGGCTACACCATCCAGTACATCGCTGACTTGGCCGACCACTCGTCCGGACGGTTCACCTAGTGAGTTGCCCGGGGCCATGCGAACCTCGAGTCCAATCAGATCCTCGGGATACCAGGCGTCCTCCTGCGCCAGCTCCTCGGCTGGATCAGCCTGGACATACAGTTCGATGCCATTCAACGCTTCGGAGGCGTTCCTGTCTTCCACTCCTTTGAAGAGGACGATCCAACGCTGTTTGAAGCGACGGGAGGAAACCACCGTGAAAAACTGTCCGTCCTTGGTCTGCAACTGGGAGCCGGGGGCGAAGCGCCGCTCAGGCTCGTCGGTGTAGACATATACGTTGACCTCGCCCTTGAGTCCCTGGGCGCGGCCGATACGGCAGACCCTCAGCAACCTTCGCTGCTGAGGGTCCGGACCCTGCGGGTCGTGATTGGTGGACCGGCTGGGGCTCACCGGCGTACGTCCATGATGTCGACGCGCACCTTGTGGTCGGCCAGAGCCTGGATCACGGTGCGGATGGCGTTGGCGGTCCTGCCGCCCCTGCCGATCACGCGGCCGATGTCCTCGGGGTTGACACGCACCCGCAACAACTCTCCGCGAGAGTTCTCGTGAGACTTGACCGACACGTCATCGGGAAAGTCCACGATGTTCCTGATCAGGTGCTCAACGGCCTGTGCAAGCATGATAGCCGGTCCTTCCAATCTTTAGTGAGTGTGCCTTACTCAGCTGCCTGCTCGGCCTGGGCGGCATCTGCCGACTCATCGGCCTTGGGGGCTTCCTTCTCCGCCTCGGCCTTGGCCTTGGCATCAGCCTCGGACTTAGCGGCCTTGAGCTTCTGAGCTTCGTTCTGTGCCTGCTCGATGCGGGCCTGGGCGTCGACCTCGGCCTGTGGCACCTTAAGGGTGCCTTCCTTGCCGGGCAGATCCTTGAACTTCTGCCAGTCGCCGGTGATCTTCAGGAGGTTGAAGACGGGGTCGCTGGGCTGAGCGCCCACACCCAGCCAGTACTGGGCGCGCTCGGAGTCGATCTTGATTGAAGAGGGCTGGGTGTTGGGATCGTAGGTGCCGATCTCCTCAATGACCTTGCCATCGCGCTTCTTGCGGGAATCGACCACGACCACGCGGTAGAAGGGATAGAACTTCTTGCCCATTCTCTTCAGACGAATTCTGGTTGCCAAAACGGCTCTCCTTGGTACTTGGTATGCCCGGCGGCGTCTCCATGTGGGGCATGGTGGCGCTCCTGGCGTGTTCCTCACGGCCGTCGGAATGAGAGGGCTCCTCCGGACATGAATAACAGCAAAAGTATACCTCAACCTTGGGATATGGCGGGTGGGAAACCTGTATGGTGTTCAAAGCTGGCGCGGCAGAGTCAGACGGGCCACTAGAGCTCGGTGGTCGCTGCCTGAAATTCGGAGGGCATGCATGGATTGTGGGTCCAGGTTGCCGTCCGTCAGAATATGGTCGATTTCGATCAACGGGGGTAGCACGCTTGCGGAGGGGAAAGTCAGGTGGCTGCCGGCTTTCAGGTGCAAAGAAGCGTCATGTAGCCCGGATTCGGCCAGCATAGCGCGGAAGGTCGGATGCTGCAGGGTGGCGTTGCAATCGCCCATGACGATGGTGGGCACAGTCGGATGAGTCAGCCTGGCCAGGGCAGCGATGCCCATGCCCCACTGTCTGGCGCCTCGTTGGGGTGATTTGGGATGGACGCTGGCCACTCGGATCGGTCCAGAGCTGGTCTTGAGCTCGACCAGGGGTACTGCCGCCGCCGGAAGGTCCAGGGCCGACGGGGAGGCTTTGACGGGTTGATGGGCCGAGAAGATAACGTTGTAGCCGCCGTTGTCGTCAGGGCCCGCAGTCCCCTGTGTCAGATAGGGTAGGAGCTGATTCAGGCCTGCAGCCTGAAGTGATTCCAGCAGCTTCTCCTTTACCTCTTGCAGGGCCAGAACCTCTACTCCGTAGGCGCGCACGCAACGTACGATTTCCTCAGGATCGGCCCTGCCGAAGCGGCAGTTCAGAGTCATGACGCTCAGTCCATGGCCAGGAGATGATTGACCGGCCCGGTCTGCTGGAGGTAGTCGGTAGCGCAGGCGCTGGCAGCTGACCAGAGTAAGTTCAATCAGCGCCAGCAGGCATTGGGGCCAGGCGCCCGCGACGACCGTCCATATCAGTATGGCCAACAGAGGAGCGGTCAGCAGGTCGATCAGGGCGATCAGCTCTACCAAGGGGCGGTGCCAGTCAGCCCCGGCGGGCAGGAAGCGCAGGGTAATCCATAAGGCGATGAGCCCCAGGAGAATCCAGAGAAGGGTGTTCACGTGCCATTGTCTCCTGCAGGAGGGAGGGGGTTATCGGCCGCCGAAGAGACCGCCCAGTCCGCCGCCAAGGTTGGGGGGCAGGTCCGGCAGGCCCTCGGGCATCTGCGGCGTTTCGGGGCGCTTGGCGAAGGCCGAACCGCCGGAGGATTTGCCCTTGCCCGACAGGCGCTCGCGTAAAGCCTTCTCTTCGGCCTCCCGCTTCATGGGATTGCCTGAGCGGGAACCCTTGCGGCCTTTCTTGCCTTTTTTGCCCTTCTTACCGCCGCCAGCGCCCATGCCGCCCATGCCGGGGATCGAGCGGCTGCCATTGGTCATCCGCTTCATCATCTTGGCAGCCTGCTCGAACCGCTGTAGCAGGCCGTTGACTGCAGAGACCGTAGTGCCGGCGCCATAGGCGATCCGGGCCCGTCGTGAGCCGTCGATGATGCTGGGGTCGCGTCGTTCCTGGGGGGTCATCGATTGGATGATGGCCTGGGTCCGGTCCACCTCTTTTTCGTCGAACTGCTCCAGCTCTTTGCGGTGCTGGGCCATGCCCGGGATCATCCCCAGGATGCTCTTGAAGGAACCCAGCTTGCGGACCTGCTGGAGCTGCTCCAAAAAGTCATCCAGGCCGAAGCTGCCCTCGGACATCTTCCCGGCGGCCTTGCGGGCTTCCTCCTCGTCGAACTGGCGCTGGGCCTGCTCGATCAGGGTCAGGATGTCGCCCATGTCCAGAATGCGGGAGGCCATACGATCGGGGTGGAAGACCTCGAAGTCCTTGAGACCCTCGCCGTTGGAGTCGAAGAGGATGGGCTTGCCGGTCACCGAAGTCACCGACAGGGCCGCGCCGCCGCGGGCATCGCCGTCCAGCTTGGACAGCACCACACCGGTGAAGTCCACGCCCTGGTCGAAGGCCTTGGCTGTGGCGACCGCGTCCTGGCCGATCATGGCATCGATGACGAAGAGGATCTCATCGGGGTGGACGGCATCGCGGATATTGCGGGCCTGCTCCATCAGCTCTTGATCCACGCCCAGTCGACCGGCCGTATCAATAATGACCACGTCGTAGAGCTTGTCCTTGGCCACCCTGATCGAGTCGGCCGCGACCTTGACGGGATCGCCTGTGATCTGCCCCGGGGCCGCCAGCTCGGATCCTTCGGTCTGCACGCCTGGCTCGGGTGCGTATACCGGCACTTCGGCGCGCTCGCCGACCACCTGGAGCTGGGTGACCGCATTAGGCCGCTGCAGGTCGGCCGCCACAAGCAGGGGGGTGTGGCCGGCGTCCTTGAGCCAGTAGCCCAGCTTGCCGGCCAGTGTGGTCTTGCCTGCACCCTGCAGGCCGGCCAGCATGATGACTGTGGGTGGATTCTTGGCGAAATTAAGCGGTCGATCCACTCCCGCGCCCAGGATACTGGTCAGTTCGTCGTAGACGATGGAGACCACCTGCTGGGCCGGGTTCAGAGCCTTGGAGACCTCCTCGCCCAAGGCGCGTTCCCGGATGCGTCCGGTGAAGGAGCGCACCACATCCAGGGAGACATCGGCATCCAGAAGGGCGCGGCGGATCTCGCGGATTGTGCCGTCGATGTCGGCCTCGGTCAGCTTCCCCTTGGAGCGCAGATGGGTGAAGGCCTGGGAGAGCCGATCGGTCAAAGATGAAAATGCTGCCATAATGTCCCAAGTCTACCTGTCAGCCGGGAGATTGGCTCTGGTTTCAGCAATGCCTGTGCCCAAGACCTGCCTGGCTGGTTCTGATATGGAACGACGATTTTGTTCAATAGCAGAAGACGTGTTACCCTAAATTTGCAACGTTGCAAATTAATATGAACCGGTCGGTCCGGCTCGCTGGGTGTCGATGCTTGATGCCTAGGGGCCGACGGGTTCTGAAAAGCGATGCAGGGTTGCCGGCATACGGGTGCGCCGGTCCCATCGAGAGGAGCAAGAGGGATTGTGAGTGTCTTCAAGGAAGAAAGACACGGGGGAGGTGGAACCCACATGCCCTTATTTGCGCGACGTTGGCTCAGGCTGTTGCTGAGCCTGGCGGCCATATGCGGCATGGTGGTCTCGACCGCAGGCTGTGGCGGCGGCGATCAATCCGCCAAGCAGATCTACTTCTGGAATGGTTTGACCGGCGATGACGGTCCGGCCATGCAGAAAATCATCAAGGCCTTCAATGCACAGAGCCCCGAGTATAAGGTGGTCTTCCAGCCCATGAACGGCGGAGATCTGACCACCAAGATCTACAGCGTCATGCAGACCGGGAAGAACATCCCCGATCTGGTCATCAACGATTCGTTCTCCACTTCGGTTCTGCAGAGCCAGGGGCTGCTCAACCCCTCCTCGGTGTGGACCAAATACCACCCGGAGCTCAAGGAGTCGAGCTTCCTGCCGCAGGCCTGGCAGAACACCGTCGTCAAGGGGAAGTCCTACGGCATCCCCCTGTACATGTTCCAGATGGCCATCTATTACAACAAGGATCTGATCCACAAGTACGGGCTGGACTATATCCTGGACGACCGGCTAGTCACCACTGATGAGATCGCCTCCATGAAGGGCAAGCTGCCCAAGGACGTCTACGGGCTCTGCCTGGGCAACCTGCCCTGGGCCATGATGTCCCTGCTCTACAGTACTGGCACCAACATCGAGGATGGCGTCAAGGATATGACCGGTCCGGGCTGGCGCAAGCCTCTCAAGGCTCTGCGTGATCTCAACGACCAGGGCATGCTCTCGCCCATCGACAGCGACGGTGAGCAGGTCTTCGCCTCTGGGCATGCGGTCTTCGGCATGCTGGGCACCTGGGCGCAGGGCAACATGTCCTCCACCCTGGGCAAGGACAAGGTTGGCGAGATCAACACCCTCCAGTACGGTACCGAGCATCCTTCCAACTTCCTGTACCAGCAGAACTGGCTCCAGCTCAAGGACAAGAACCGGCCCGAGGCCAAGGTCAAAGCGGCCGCCGACTTTGTGGACTTCGTCTACAGGAATTGGATGATGTGGTCGGACGTAGGGTCCATCTCTCCGGCCTACCGTGACCTGAACAACCCGGAATACCAGAAGCTCATCCAGGCCTCCTTCACCAATGACAAGCGTGAACGGCAATGGATAAAGACATCCAACTACATCTATGGCGGCTATGCCACAGCCGGGTGGGGATCCTTCATGGACATCGTCTATCGGAACATCTCCCTGGAGGAAGGTCTGAAGACGCTTGATCTGATGACTCAGGGCCAGATCCAGATTCAGGAGCAATCATGAGCGCGCACGGCACAACCGCAGTCATGGATGGACGGGGCAAGCGCCGTCCGCTGGGACAGAAGTCCTTCTGGCATGCCTTCCCCTACATCGCCCCGCACATGGTGGTCTTCGCCATCTTCGGCGTCATCCCGATCTTCTTCGGCATCTACCTGGCCTTCACCAGGTGGAACCTGGTCGGTTCCCCCACCTGGGTCGGGCTGGACAACTTCAAGCTGATCTTTGACAAGTCCACCTACTTCTACTCCATTTTCTGGAGGGACATGTGGCACACGATCATCTTCGTGCTGATCAGTGTGCCCCTGACCATCGTCGTCCCCCTGCTGCTGGCCTGCGCCCTGCAGACCAAGCACCTGAAGGGAGTGGGGCTCTTCCAGGCCATCTTCTATGTGCCCGGTCTGATCTCCGTGGCGGCAGGAGCCCTGGTCTGGCGGCTGGTCTTCAACTCCCAGTTCGGCCTGCTCAATACCACTTTCCGGTGGGACATCAATTGGCTGGGCAAGCAGCCCTGGGCCTGGATCGCCATCTTCGTCCTCAGTCTCTGGGGAGGCATCGGTGGCAACCTGATCATTTATCGGTCGGCCCTGTCCGGGGTAAGCCAGGATCTGTACGAGGCGGCCTCGGTGGACGGGGCCGGACCCATCCGGCAGTTCTTCAGCATCACCCTGCCAGCCATCAAGCTGCCGCTCTTCTATACGACCATCATGACCACGGGTGGTGCCTTCAATGTCTGGGGTCAGCCTCAAATGCTGACCGGCGGCGGTCCTGCCTATACTTCGCAGGTGCTGCTGATGGACATCAGGAACCTGGCCTTCCCGCAGGGGCCTTCGGCTGCTGGCATGGCCTCGGCAATGGCCCTGCTGCTGGGGATCATCCTCATGCTGATCTCCCTGGTCCAGATATTCTTCATGAACAAGGAGGACTGACATGAGTTCGGCAACCCTTGATATGGCATCCCTGGGCAAGGGGCTCAAGGCTCCTGGCCCCAGCGCAACGGTTCCCGGCGGCGAGAACGTGCCCGAAAACCACCACAAGGTGCTCAAGCCTTCGCTGGTGGCCATCTATGCGGTGCTGATCGTCCTGGCTGTGGTCTGGATCATTCCTGTGGTCTATACCATCACGACATCGTTCAAGTCACCCCAGGAGTTCCTGAAGAACGCCTACAACTTCCTGCCTGCGCACTGGGTCACCGTCAACTATCTGACCCTGCTGCAGGCCTCGGCCTCCTACCCTGTCTTCAACTGGCTGGGCAACTCGCTGGTCATCTCGCTGTCCCATGGCATCCTGGCGGTCTGCGTGGTGGCTCTGGCCGGGTACGGCTACTCCCGAATCAACTTCAAGGGCAGGGACACGCTCTTCTTCGTCCTCCTGCTCATTTCGATGTTCCCGGGTGTGGTCAACATGATTCCCTCATACCGCATCGTGGCCACTTTCGGCTGGATCAACTCATACTGGTCCTGCATCATCCCCGGCTTGGGGAACGTGGCGAATATCTTCCTGGTGCGCAACTTCATGAAGGGGATCCCCAAGGAGATCGACGAGGCTGCCGAGATTGACGGCGCCGGCGACTTCCGCATCTTCCGCAGCATCATGCTGCCTTCCATCCGACCAATCCTGATCGTGATCTTCCTGTTCGCCTTCACTGGAGCATGGAACGACTTCCTCTGGCCCACCCTGGTCTTCAACGACATTAAGAAGACCCCGGTCACGGCCGGCCTGCAGCTGCTGGGCAATCAGATGATGCAATACAACCAGATGGGCACGCTTTGCGCGGCCACCTGCCTGGCCATTATTCCCACCCTGCTGCTCTTCGTGTTCGCCCAGCGCTACTTCCTGCAGTCGCTGAACATCACCTCGGGCCTCAAGGGCTGAAACAGTGAAGGTGGCAACAATGGCAAAGGAAAACCGTAGCAATCATCTGGCGGGCAAGGACGTAGCGAGCAGAAGGACCGAGAAGATCATCCTCCTGGTGGCGGCAGCCATCAACGTGATCATGGCCTCGGTCACCATGTTCATCTACTCGCCCTGGTTCAAGGACGAGGGCTATGCCATCCTTGGCCGTGCCGGACGTCTGGCCGACGACATGGCCACAGTCAACGGCGCGGCAACCGTGGCCCAATCCTACGGTTTTCTACTGCTCATTCTTGGGGCGGTCTCCTTCATCGTGGCTCTGCGGGCCATGCGGCCCTCGACGATTATTCGGGGGGTGCAGTACTGGATGATCTTCTGCATGGTCTTTTCCTTGGCCACGGCGGATTGGCTTTCGCTGATCGCCTACGGCCTGGCCTTCGTCACCTATGTGGCCAGAAACAAGACCATCCGCCGGATCTCGTCGAGTCGAAGGTGACCAGCCCCGAGGGTATGCGGCGCCCCTGACCGCTGCACTTCCAATCCCCTCCCGCTTGTCCGAAACCATCGGGCAAGGGGGAGGAATTTTTGATTTTGGGCAATCTTCTTCTGCGTGCCTTGTTGACATGACCCATGGCCGGCTTCTATACTGAGTCGAAACGATTCGACATCTCGGGTGCATCGACGGAGATGGTCAGTGCCCTGCAATCCGCGCGAAGTCGAAACCTTTCGACACGTTGAATCGCAGTAGATGGATGCAAGGATGCAAGGAAGTTAGGAGCCATCATGAAGATCAGAAGAGGGATCGGAGCGGCCTTGGCCTTGGCCATGTCGATCCTGCCGCTGGCGGCCTGCGGATCGGGGGGCGATGCTCCCCAGGAAGCCCATCCGTCCAGCATCAAGATCTGGTACTACGAGGAGCCCAGCAGCGGTCAGGCCCGGGGCTGGCTGAAGGCTGCCGATATCTTTACCCGCCAGACCGGCATCAAGGTGGATTTCGAGGTCAAGTCTTTCACTCAGATTGCCCAGAACGGCAGCCAGTTCCTTAATTCGGACGACGCCCCGGACGTCATGGAGTCCAATCGCGGCAACGGCTCGGCCGGGGTTCTGTCCACCCTGCAGCTGCTGACCGACCTGAAACCCTATGTACAGAAGTACGGCTGGGACAAAAAGGTACGCGGCCAGGCGGCGGCAGTGGGCAAGTACGATAAGCGCGGCGTCATGGATGGGAACACCTGGTACGGGGTTTCCTCCTACGCGGAGATGCAGCGCGTCTACTACAACAAGGACCTTTTTGATAAGTACAAAATCCCCATCCCTCGTACTTTCGACCAGTTCGTGGCAGCCCTCAAGGCTTTTAAAAGCCACGGGGTCACGCCCATAGCGGCCGATGCCCAAGAATACGGTGTGCTTTGGCTCTGGTGGCAGCTGGCCATGACCAAGGCTGATGCCCGATTCGTCGACGATTGGCAGCTCTACAAGCATCCAGTCAACTGGCGCAGCAAGCCGCTGACCTTCGCCACCAATACCATCCGTGACTGGATCGACAAGGGATACATTTCCAAGAACGCCACCGGTATGAAGGCCGAGGATACGACCACGGCATTCATCAAGGGGACCTATCCCATCTACCAGACCGGCACCTGGAACCAGACCCGCTTCATGGAGCAGGTGAAGGCCTTCGACTGGACGGCATCCATCTTCCCAGGGGCCAAGATGGTCGAGGGCTGCGCGGGCAACCTGCTGGTCATCCCGCAGAAGTCACGGCGCAAGGATGCCGCAGCCCGCTATATCAATGTGGTCCTGTCCAAAGAGGTTCAGAACTACATCGGCAACAAGGGCGGCGTGCCGGTGGCGGCCGATACGGACGCCATCACCAACCCCAAGAGCCGTGACCTGGTCAACGAATACACCAAAGCCTCGGACGCCAGCCGGATGAGCTACTATCCCGACTACCCCGCGCCCAACCTGACCGACGCCATGCCGGCCGCCTTCCAGGAGCTGGTCAACGGCACCAAGAGCCCCGACCAGGTTCTGGACACCCTGCATAAGAACTACGACGACGGCGTCGCCCAGCTCGATCTGGATGACGACTGAGCTGCGTCAATCCGCCAAGGAGAGTACAAGCATGTCTGACACACATAGCAGGAAAAAGGCGCAGTCCCGAATCCCGGGCAGTGCGCCCTCGCGGTTCGTCCCTTATCTGATTCCCGGTCTGATAGGCATTGTGGCCATCGTCATCGTGCCCATCTTCTGGAACATCTACCTGAGCTTCACCCGCTGGAGAGGGGTGGGGCCAACCAAATGGGTGGGTCTGCGCAACTGGCGACGGCTCATGGGCGACTCGACCTTCTGGGTCTCCTTCGGGCACACCCTCTGGATCATTGTGGCCATCGTCATCATTCCCACGGTTCTGGGCCTGCTGATCTCCTCGGCCCTGACTGATGTGATCCAGAAGAAGTTCGGCCCTCATACCTCCTCGACCCTGCGGGCCCTCTACTACCTGCCCCAGGTTCTGCCTGTGGCCGTGGCCACCATCATCATGGGCTGGATCTTCCGGCCTGAAGACGGTGCGGTCAACGACCTGCTGACCAAGATCGGCCTGGGCGGATTGGCCCACAACTGGCTGGGTTCGACCACCACGGCCCTGCCCATCCTCATGGTCATCCTGATCTGGATCCAGCTGGGCTATCCCATCGTCATCTTCATGTCTGGACTGCAGCGGGTGGATCCCGAGCTCTACGAGGCGGCCAGCCTGGACGGGGCCAACTGGTGGCAGAAGTTCCGCGTCATCACCCTGCCCTCCATCATTCCCGAGCTGCTGGTGGTCATCCTCACCTCCACCATCGGCGCTCTGAAGACCTTCGCTCCGGTCTATCTGCTGACCAAGGGCGGGCCCGGCACCTCCACCATGGTTCCCTCCTACTACTCCTACAACCAGTTCTTCCAGGTGCAGCAGGTGGGCTACGGCGCCGCCATTTCGACATCCCTGACCGTGGTCATCGTCATCTTCTCCATCGTCTTCACCATTGTGCAGAAGCGCGTGCAAAAGAGCATCGCCTGAGGAAGG
Organism: Bifidobacterium sp. JNUCC 75; assembly: GCF_054819865.1. Lineage (NCBI taxonomy): Bacteria > Bacillati > Actinomycetota > Actinomycetes > Bifidobacteriales > Bifidobacteriaceae > Bifidobacterium > Bifidobacterium sp. JNUCC 75. The sequence goes on from NZ_JBTHIF010000001.1 coordinate 1,589,391, forward strand.
CTAGGAAGCACATCATGAATAATCAAGCTACACTGCAAGCCGACGCCCGGGTGTCCTCCCGGCACGCCCGTAGAATCCGCACCTGGGGGAACTGGGCCGGTCTGATCCTGCTCATCGCGGGAGCTGTGATCATGCTCTTCCCCCTGCTGATCCTGGTCCTGAACGCCTTCAAGACCACGGCTGACTACAACGCCACGGGCCCCCTGTCCGTGCCCGCCCACTTCAGCATGGACGGCATCATCTCATTCTGGAACAAGAGCAATTTCCCGCTCAAACTGGGCAACTCCCTGCTGATTTCCCTGGTGGTTGCCGTGGTCGGGGTCCTGCTTTCGGTCCTCAACTCCTTCGCCCTGGGCATCGGCAGGGTCAAGGGCAACACGGTCATCCTCCTGTTCATCATGCTGGCCAACATGGTTCCCCAGGAGGCCCTGCTTTACCCGCTCTACGTCATGTTCAAGTGGATGGGCTTCTATAACTCCCAGTGGTCCATCATCATCATCTTCACCATCATCCAGAGCGCCTACGGCACCTACCTGCTCTCCTCGGTCTACGGGACCTTCCCCCAGGCCATCCTGGAGGCGGCCACCGTCGACGGGGCCTCGCGCTGGCAGATTCTGCGCAAGATCGTACTGCCGGTGTCCTGGTCGACCATCAGCGTCCTCTTCGTCTTCTTCTTCATCTGGACCTGGAATGAGTACATGATTCCCATGGCCTTCCTGATGAGCGAGAAGACGCAGACCATCCCGCTGGCCTTGGCCACCATGCAGGGGCAGCACACCATGGCCGCCACCGACCTGGCCTCCGCCTCCCTGCTCAGCATCATTCCCACCATCATCTTCTTCATCTTCTTCCAGAGGAAGCTCTCGCAGGGAATAGTGGCGGGCGCTGTCAAGTAACCGCCGCTGCACAAGTACACTGAACATGGCCGCCCGCTGCAAGAAGGCAGAGGAGGGGAACGGGCGGCCCGAATATGAAAGGCAATCACAACCATGGGTATGACCATGCCGAACATCACCAACGGTCTTGAGGCGCTGACCCGCTCATCCGCGGACCGCACCCGCTGCATCAACGCCGAGAACCCTCGGGGAGGCAAAGGCAGAGCGGCCATGACAGCCAGCAATCTCGGTCCATCCAGAAAGGGGACCCCCTGTCTCAAGAACATTCCTCCCGGGCAGGACATGGTTCTGGCCGACCTGTCCGGCGCGGGCGAGATCCGCCATATCTGGATGACTGTGACCGATGCCACCTCACCCACCGGGCCCAACGTCCTGCGCAATCTGATCCTGGAATGCTACTGGGATGGCGAACAGACACCCTCAGTCTGCGTGCCCCTGGGCGACTTCTTCTGCTGTGGTCACGCCCAGGCCTGCCGGGTGGAGTCCGTGCCTGTGGCCGTCTATCCGCGTCGAGGCTTCAACTGTTACTGGCCCATGCCCTTCCATGACGGGGCCCGGATCGTCCTGCGCAACCGGCACAACGAACCCATTGAGGCCTTCTTCTACCAGATCGACTATGTGGAGAAGGACGAGCTGCCCGAGGAGGTCATGACCTTCCATGCCCAGTGGCGCCGTCAGCGGGTCACCGAACTTGGCCAGGACTATGTGATCCTGGATGGGGTGCATGGCCGGGGCTCATACGTGGGCACCTATCTGGCTCTGACCGCCCTGGAGAGCCGCTGGTGGGGCGAGGGCGAGATCAAGGTCTACCTGGATGGGGACAAGGACTATCCCACCTGGTGCTCCACAGGCAGCGAGGACTACTTCGGCGGCGCCTGGAGCTTTGCCGGGCAGGACCCGGATGGCCGGATGCGCGAGGCCACCTACAGCGGGGCCTACATGGGATTTCCCTTCCACTCCAGGCAGTTGGACAACCGCGAATCCCAGTACTGGGATGCTGACACCCCCGTGACCAGGGGGTTCTACCGCTGGCACATCCCCGACCCGATTATTTTCAGCAGCGATATCAAGGTGACCTTGCAGCAGATAGGTGTGGACGAACAGGGCTACTTCGAACGTCAGGATGATCTGGCCAGCGTGGCCTATTGGTACCAGCAGGAGCCCCATAAGCCCTTCCCGCAGAACGTGCTGGAGACGGGGGAGCGGGACCGCCGACCCCGTTGATTGGCTCAGGCGGCCTCCTGCTTCTGTCGGCTGATGGAGGCGCGATCGATCAGCCTGGGGCGCTCCAGTAGGACTCGTCCAGCCAGAGAAGCCCCCTCCTCCACAGCCTGTGTCAGCAGATCCGCAGCCTTGGCGCACAGTGAGCGGGGGGTAAGTGGCATCTCAGAGATACCCTGAAGCTCAAGAGTATGGCTGACCTTGCCTGCAGCGCAGGACAGAACAGCCACGTCATCGGGAATGCTCATGCCGTCTGAGCGCATGCGGACCACCACAGTGTCCAGTAGGGAGGGGCGGATCTGGCCGATCAGACCATCAATGTGGCCGTGATGGATGATGTCCAGCACTTGCTGGGTGTAGGCCAGATCGCTGCCGGTAGGGCCCGGTTCAAGCTGCAGATCCATCCCCAGACGGCAGGCCCAGGTTTTGAGACTGCGTAGCAGGATGAGGCGGAAGCCGGACCCGCGCCGGTATTCGCCCTCCAGATCCTCCAGAAAGAGCAGGCGTTTGCGTCCCGCTCTGGCCATGGCTTCCACCGCCATACGACCCATCAGGTCAAAGTCCAGATCCACACAGGCGCATGCTGTGTGCTGCCGAGGCAACCCCAGTGCCACGCAGGGGCGTCCATACGAGGCGGCCTGGGCGGCGCGGATGTCATCGTCCACCAGATCCATCAGCACCACTCCGTCGGCCAGATTGCTACGAGTGACCCGCCGGATATCTTCAACGCCATTCTCGGCAGTCAGCAACAGGGAGTCATAGCCCCGGGCATGCTCGCAACTGGCCATCTCGATGAAGTAGTCCGCATATGAGTCCCGGTTCTGACCGGGTCGGAGCGGGGCGCTCAGAGCGACGATCTGATTGCGCTTGGCCCGCAGCATCCTGGCGCCGGCATCCGGGGCGTAGTCCAGTTCGTCGGCGGCCTGCATGATTCGCTGGTAGGTTCCGGGAGAGACGGGACGTTTGCCGGAGAAGGCATAGGAGACTGTGCTGACCGAGACCCCGGCCCTTCTGGCGACGTCGCGTATGTCGGACATGGGTTCAGCGGCTCAGGTCCCAGGTGCTGCCAGCGGGTGTATCCGCCACAGCCACGCCGGCCGCCGTCAGCTGGTCCCGGATGGCATCGGCACGGGCGAAGTCATGATCTTTTCGTGCTTGATTGCGTTCCTGCAACTGCTGGCCTACCAAGGCATCCAAGGTGTTCATGGCTCGATTGTCACGGACGGCCGCGGCTCCTGCCCAGTGGGGATCAAGTGGATCAAGTCCGAAGACATCAAGCATGGCTCTGACTTGGAGCAGGGCATTAGCCAGCCACTTCCGGTCCAGAGTTTCAGAATTGGCATCCATGGTCGCGTTGGCCTGACGGATCAGCGCATAGAGGGCAGCCAGACCGCCAGAGACGTTGATGTCGTCATTCATGGCCTGCACAAAGTCCTTTGGCAGATCGTCCGCGCCCAGTCCCGTTACCCGAGTGCGCTCGGGCTGTGATCCCAGGATTCGTCCGGCCCGGTCCACGAAGTTGCTGATGCGCTCGTAGGCACCTTCGGCTTCCTGCAGGGATTGGTCGGACCATTCCAGCATGGACCGGTACTGCACTGAGACCAGGGCATAGCGCACCACCCAGGCCGGATGCTGCGATAGCACCTGGTCCACGGACAGCCCGTTGCCCAGGGACTTGCTCATCTTCTCGCCCTTCTGGGTCACCCAGGCCGTGTGCATCCATCGATGGGCGAACCCCCAGCCGGCTGCGTGCGACTGGGCCATCTCGTTCTCATGATGGGGGAATCGAAGGTCAAGACCGCCTCCGTGGATGTCGAAATCCGCACCCAGATAGCGGTGGCTCATGGCCGAGCATTCCAGATGCCAGCCCGGCCTGCCCGTGCCGAAGGGTGTTTGCCAGCGAGCCGTGGGCGGATCGGTGGGTTTGGGCGCCTTCCAAAGTGCGAAGTCACGGGGGTCGCGCTTGCCGGGCTCTTCATCGGCGTTGGCAGCCTGGTCATCGGTGTCGATACTGGGTCCCAGCCGGTCGTTGGCGGCGGCCTGTTCGTCAGCGGGCTGGGTGCCGGTCTGCTGGTGGGTCAGGGCACCATACTCAGGCCAGGAGGCCACGTCGAAATAGACGTTGCCTGATGGTCGGCCCTGCTCGTCGGGCACCACATAGGCATGGCCGTGGTCGATGATGCGCTGGATCAGGTCGACCATCTCGGGGATGTGTCCGGTGGCTCGAGGTTCATAGGTGGGTGGCAGGACTCCCATGGTTTCATAGGCGTGGGTGAATTCGCGCTCGTAGATGTAGGCCCGCTCCCACCAGCGCTGGCCGTTGGCCGCCGCCTTGGTCAGGATCTTGTCGTCAATGTCGGTCACGTTCCGGATCAGGGTCACCTGGTATCCCAGCCTGAGCAGCCAGCGTCGGATCACGTCGAAGGCCAGGGTGGTCCTGATATGGCCAATGTGGGGCGAGCTCTGCACCGTGGCTCCGCACACATAGATGCCGACCTTGCCCGGTTCAATGGGTCTGAAGGGGGTCACCTGGTGATCAGCAGTGTCATACAGACGTAGACCAGCTGCGGCCAGACTGACTGAAGCCTTGGAATCATGCGGTTGCGAACTCGTGTCCATATCCTTGAGCCTACCAAGGCTTGCTGACTGTCCAGGGGGAAATGCCGAGCCCGCAGACTCGGTCCGACGGCATGTGTGCAAGAATGGAATCATGGCGAAACCTAGGGTGCTGGTACTCCAGCATGTGGATTGGGAAAAGCCGGGTCGCATTCTCGACAATCTTCAGGAGTGCGGGCTGGACACCGAGATCACCAATATCGTGGATGAGAAGAAGCCCGAGCTGCCGCGCTCGCGTGAGCTGGCGGGGCTGGTCATCATGGGCGGGCCCATGTCGGCTGATGACTACGCGCAACACCCCGGACTCAAGGCGGAGACCAAGCTGGCCAAGGCGGCGATGGCTGCCAACAAGCCCATTCTGGGGATTTGCCTGGGTCATCAGATTCTAGCGCGGGCCCTGGGAGGCACCCTGATGAAGAACCAGGAGCCCGAATACGGCATGGGACCCATCCGCTGGGTGGGGCAGGACGACGACGTGGCCATGTGGAGCAAGAACACGGATGTGCTGCACTGGCATGCCGACCAGGTCACCCTGCCGCCGGGGGCCAAGCTACTGGCCCGCTCCCAGGCCACCAAGGTTCAGGCTTTCCGGCTGGGGTCGGCCCTGGGCCTGCAGTTCCATCTGGAGGTGACGGCGCCCATCTTCGAGGAGTGGATGCAGGTGCCGAGCATGGTCGGCACGATGAAGAAGTCCAAGATCGCTAAAATGCGCGACGAGTTTATCAAAGGGATGCCGCAGATGCAGCCTCTGGCCGACGCAATCTTCTCTGCTTTTGCGGCACGATGCTCGACCCAGGCCGCCCAGCTGGCCGTCGCCTGAGATTACTCCAGTTCCTCCCCGATGGTCAGCCACTCCTCCTCCAGCTGGTCCGATTGCCCGGTCAGATCTTTGAGCTTGCTGTTGAGCTCGTTGAGACCCTGGTAATCGCCGGGGTCGTGCTCGGCCATCTGTCGCTCAAGATCCTTGCGCTGATCGGCCAGCTTGGCCAGCTTGCGCTCGATGGCGGATGCCTGCTTGCTCAGATTTCGTCTGGCAACTCGTTCGGCCTTGGCCTGATTGGGATCCCCAGCCTCCTTGGCTGATGTCTGACTTGGAGCATCCGCAGCCTCCCGGTCGGCAGACTCGACCATATCCAGGTAGTCCTGAACACCGCCGGGCAGATGAACCACCTTGCCGTTGATCAGCGCGAACTGCTGGTCGGTCACCCTCTCCAGCAGGTAGCGATCATGGGAGACCACAATCAGGGTGCCCGGCCATGAGTCCAGCATGTCTTCCATGACAGCCAGCATGTCGGTATCCAGATCGTTGCCAGGCTCGTCCATGATCAGCACGTTGGGCTCGTCCAATAGGATGAGCAGGAGCTGCATACGGCGCTTTTGCCCGCCAGACATGTCGCTGATTCTGGTCATCAACTGGGAGCTTTCAAAGCCCAGGCGCTCCATCAATTGGCTCGGGGACACCTCCTTGCCTTCGACCAGATAGGTGGGCTTGTAGCGGCTGAGGACCTCTTTGATTCGATAGCGGCCGAGCTTTTCCAGCTCGTCCAGACGCTGGGTCAGCACCGCAAAGCGGACCGTCTTGCCGACCTTGACGTGTCCTGCCGTGGGAGACACACTGCCGTCAATCAGACCCAGCAGAGTGGACTTGCCTGCTCCGTTGGCGCCTACGATGCCGAATCGGTCGCCAGGACCGATTAGCCAGGTCACGTCGTCCAGGACCTTGTGTCCGCTGATGGTAAGGGTGTCGGCCGCTGCAGTGCCCGGACGGTCCTGGCCATCTTCGCCATCCTTGTCGGGATCAGCAGCCACTGTTACTGAGCCCATCAGAGGGCGTTCGGCATGAGGGGAGGGGACCCGGTTGTCATTGCCTTCGGCGGCATCTGAGTCGGTCCCCGGATAGATTTTGGTCACGTCGACCAGGTCCACCACCTGTTTGCCCAAGCGGGAGGTGGCCATCCGCTTGAGTTCCAGGCTGTTGCGCATGGGTGGTACGTCGGCGATCAGCTCCTGCGCGGCCTTGACATGGAACTTCTGCTTGGTCGAGCGGGCCCGGGCGCCTCGGGTCAGCCAGGCCAGTTCCTTGCGGGCCAGGTTCCGGCGCTTGGTCTCGGCCAGGTCCGCCTGACGCTCGCGCTCCACCCGCTGGAGCATGTAGGCGCTGTAGCCGCCCTCGAAGGGGTCGATGGTTCCGTCATGCACCTCCCACATGGAGGTGCAGACCTCGTCCAGGAACCAGCGGTCGTGGGTGACCAGCAGTAGGGCTCCGGAATTCTTGGCCCAGCGGTTCTTCAGATGCTCGGCCAGCCAGTGGATGGTGAGCAGGTCCAGATGATTGGTTGGCTCATCCAGGGCCAGGATGTCCCAATCCTGGAGCAGCAGCCGTGCCAGATCCACCCTGCGGCGCTGACCGCCGGACAGGGTGCCCACCTTGGCCTCCAGCTCCATGCCACCCAGAAGGGACTCGACGATTTCGCGGGATCTGGGGTCGGCGGCCCACTCGTAATCTTGTCGGTTCTCCAAGGCCGCCTTGCGGACCGTGTCCTCGTCTTTCAGGGGGTCACGCTGGTCCAGCATGCCGAAAGTGAGCCCATTGCGCATGGTCACCCGGCCCTGATCGGGTTCCTGGGTGCCTTTCAGCAGGTGCAGCAGAGTGGACTTGCCGTCGCCGTTTCGGCCCACGATGCCAATCCGGTCACCCTCGAAGATGCCCTGCGTCACATCCGTGAAGATGGTTTTGGTGGCAAAGGATAGAGCGACGTGTTCCAGACCGAGATCATAGATGGGCATGATTCCCCAATCTACCGCCAGCCTTGGATGGAATGAGCTGTGGGCTCTTCAGGGAAGGGGGATTATTGGTCCTGGTCGTTCTCCTGGTCCCGCTGACGAATTCTGTCCAGATAACCGGTTCTGTCCGCATCGGTGATTGGCCGCAGGACAGTGCAGGGGTTGCCGACCGCAACTACCTGATCCGGTATGTCATGGGTGACGACAGACCCTGCCCCGATGACGGCTCCACGGCCAATCCGCACTCCTCCCAGGACGACCACGTGACCACCCAGCCAGGCACCCTGGCATATCTCGATGGGTCGGGCCTGGCAGGCACCAGCCTTCCGCTCCTCATAGTCCAGGGCATGGTTGGTGCAGAAGAGCCCTGCGCCGGGGCCTATCCACACGTTCCTGCCTATGGTGATCGGGGCGTTGTCCAGCATGACGGCGCCGTAATTGATCAGAGTCTGACTGCCGATCCGTATGTTGCAGCCTACCTCGCATCTGAAGTCCGGGTTGATGACGACATCCTGCCCCACTTGGCCGAGCAGATCTTCTAGAATCCTTCGGCGTTCCTGCTTCTGTCCGGGGCCGGTCCTGTTGTATTCCATGAAGAGGCTTTCGGCCCGTTCCCTTTGGCGATCGATGTCGGGGTGGGTGTCCTGATAGACCTGGCCGGATACCATCCGCTCCCATTCGATTCGGCCCGTCCGGCTCATTCCTTCCATTACATCGTCAGTCATGGGCACCACCTTCTAGGATTTGAGGATGAGTCAGCGGCCGGTGATCTGCGAGCCCAGTACCTTTTCGCTCAGGGCCCGGGGTCCGCGAGTGACGGCCACGGCGCCCGAACGGACCAGTTCGATGATGCCGAAGGGACGCAGCAGACGCAGCAGGGCTTCCAACTTGCCCTCGGCCCCGGTGGCCTCAATGGTCAGGGACTCGGGGTGGACGTCGACCACGCGCACGCGGAAGAGTTTGACAATCTCCAGCACGTCGGAGCGGTTGCGTTCATTGGCCTTGACCTTGATCATGACCAGCTCGCGCTCCACGGCCTCGTCGCCCTTGAGTTCGACGATCTTGAGCACATGCAGGAGCTTGTTGAGCTGCTTGATGATCTGCTCCAGCGGGACGGCCTCCACGTCTGCCGTGACCGTGATCCGGGAGATATCGTCTCGCTCAGTCGACGAGACGGACAGGGAGTTGATATTGAAGGCGCGCCGGGCGAACAGGCCGGCCACCCTGGCCAGGACGCCGGGGCGGTTCTCGACCAGGACGGAAAGGGTGTGCCGTTCGGAACCGGGCTTGGATGCTGGATAATTGGCCATGTGGTGCCCCTTTCCTACTTGTTCATGCGACCGGCGGCGTCGCTGGCCATGGCTGCCCGGTCGGCTCCAGTCTGCTCATGCGGCTCGGGCTGCTCCTGCTCCGGACGGATGCCGGCCAGGGGCTGCACGCCAGGCTTATAGATGATGGTGTCATTGGAGGCGCCTGCCGGGACCATGGGCCATACCATGGCATCCTTCCAGACGCGGAAGTCGATCAGAACCGGCCGGTCGGTCACCGCGTTGGCCTTATCGATGGCCTCCAGAGCCTGCTCCTGGGTAAAGGCCCGCAGTCCCAGGCAGCCATAGGCCTCGGCCAGTTTGACGAAGTCGGGGATGCCGTTGCCGTCCGTGGGCTTGGCGCCGCCGTCCTCCAGGTTGGTCTGGGAGTAGTGGCTGCCGTAGAAGAGGGTCTGCCACTGACGGACCATGCCGTAGACAGAGTTGTTGAGTATGGCGATGCGGATGGGCAGTCCCGCCTGCCCGGCCGTGGCCAGCTCCTCGGAGGTCATCTGGAAGGAGCCGTCCCCGTCGACCAGCCAGACGGGCCGCGGATCTTCCTCTTCCCTGGTGCCGATTGCTGTTCCTATTGCAGCGGGCAGGCCGTAACCCATGGTCCCCAGTCCGCAGGAGGAGACCCAGGAGCGGGTGCGTTCGAAGTCGATGAACTGGCTGGCCCACATCTGGTGCTGGCCCACGCCGGATACCCAGATGGTATTTGGATCGGCCTTGTTGCTCAAGGTCTGAACCACCCACTGGGGGGCTAGGGTGCCGTCTGGGCTGGGTTCAAAGGTGGTGGGGTAGTCGTGCCGCCAGCCGTCGATCAGCCGCCACCAGGGCTTGAGGTCAGGCTTGCCCCAGGTGCGTTGAGCCGCCTTGAGCGCCGGAATCAGGTCGTCCAGCACCTGGCCCACGTCCCCGACGATGGGTACGTCTGCCTGCCGGTTCTTGCCGATCTCGGCCGGGTCGATGTCGATGTGGATGACCCGGGCCACCGGTGCGAAGTCCTCCAGACTGCCTGTCACCCGGTCGTCGAAGCGTGTGCCCACGGCCACCAGCAGGTCGGAATGCTGGATGGCCCCGTTGGCGGCCACCGTGCCGTGCATGCCGGGCATTCCCAGAACTGCTGGATCGGAGTCGGGCACGATGCCTCGCGCAGGCAGGGTGGTGACCATGGGGGCACCGGTGGCTCGAACGAGCTCCTGGACCTGTCGACGGGCATCTGAACGGACTGCTCCGCCGCCCACATACAGGACCGGCCTGTGTGACTGGACCAGGAGCCGGGCGGCATCATCCAGGACGTGTCCATGGGCCCGCGTCACCGGGTTGTAGCCGGGCAGGATCATCTCCTGGGGCCAGGAGTAGAGCATTTTGCCATTCTGAGCCGTCTTGCTCAGGTCCACCACTACCGGGCCCGGCCTTCCCGAGCGGGCGATGTGGTAGGCCTCAGTCATGACCCGGGGGATGTCCTGGGCCTTGGTCACCAGATAGGAGTGCTTGGCCACCGGGTAGGTGATGCCCACGATGTCGGCCTCCTGGAAGGCGTCGGTGCCGATGGAGTCCACGCCCACCTGGCCGGTCACCACCACCAGGGGAACCGAGTCCATCATGGCATCGGCTATGGGGGTGACCATATTGGTGGCTCCAGGTCCGGAGGTCACCAGGCAGACCCCCACCTTGCCCGTGGAGACGGCGTAGCCCTCGGCAGCATGCCCTGCGGCCTGCTCGTGGCGGGTCAGTGTGAAGTTGAAGCGCGCCTGTTTATCAATGGCGTCATAGGCGGGCAGAATGGCCCCTCCTGGAACGCCGAAGACCTGGGTGACCCCCAGGTCCTCCAGGGACCGAATAAGCGCCTGGGCTCCCGTCATGGGCTCGCCCTGGGCGGGGACATCCTTGTCGTCATGGTCCCAGTTCCTGGGTACTGAGCTGAACGCTTGCAGAGGTGTCGGCAGACTCATGTTTTCTCTCGACCTCCAGACTGCGCGCCGACCTGCGGCCGTGCATGTCGAAATACGAACCTGTCGGAGCGTCGGCGGGGTGGGCGGACGATTCCCGATCAGGAGGAGGCACCTATGCCGTTCGTGACGGCGTACCTCCGGGTTATGCCCATAGTCTAAACAGGGGTCTGGTCGGGGCGTGGCGGCAGTACCGCATGCCGAAATTCCGGCTCGAACTTCAGGCTGATTGCTCGGCGCGCAGGGCCGCAAGCAGATCCTGATCGTCCAGCCGCTTCCACCCCTGGGCGGCAGCAGCCAGCTGGGCCTTCCGCTTGCTGCTGGCCCGGCCTTTGCCGATCACGGTCCCGCCGTCCTCCAGTCGCAGTTCGGCGGTGAAGACCTGGGCGTATTCCGGCCCGGAGACCGCCATGGCGTACCGGGGCTCGCCCAAGCCCAGCTTGTGGGCCTTGACGGTGATCGAGGTCTTCCAATCCAGTGCTGGCCCCTCGGTGGCCACCTCGGCCAGGGTGTCGTCAAGAAGGGTATGGACGGTGGTCCTGGCCCCCTCGATGCCGTGCTCCACAAATACCGACCCGATCAGTGACTCGACGGTGTCGCAGAGTATGGAGTCCTTGTCGGCCCCGCCGTTTTCGCTCTCTCCCCGGCCCAGAAGAATATACTGCCCCAGATGCAGCTTCTGCCGGGCGATGGCCGACAGGGCCTCCTCGGAGACTGCCTTGGCCCGCATCTTGGCCAGCTGGCCCTCGGTCATGTCCGGATGAACCTTGTATAGGGTCTCGGTGGCCACCAGTTCCAGAACTGCGTCGCCCAGGAACTCCAGCCGTTCGTTGTTGGGCATGCCTGGGTGCTCATGGGCGAAGGAGCGATGGGTCAGGGCGTGCACCAGCAACTCCGGGCTGATCCTGCCACCTAGGGCCTGGAAGAGATCCTCAGCCGCCTGGTTGCCGGAATCCACTTGCTCCTGTTCCTCCTGCTGCATATGGTCTTTCTCGCTTTCCCGGCCTTGTCGTCCGATGATATGGAAAAACCCCTGCCACCCGTCGATGGCCGGGGTTCTCTCATTGCGTGTCGATCGCCGATCGGCTCACTTGCTGAACTGCGAGCGAATGGCGTCGCGGTAGACGCGCCCGCGGTACATGCCGCAGCTGGGGCATGCCATGTGCGGCAGCGCAGGAGCTCCGCAGTTGGGGCAGGTCACCGTAGCGGCGGCCTGGGTCTTCCAGTTGGCGCGCCGGGAATGGGTGTTGGCGCGCGAGGTCTTGTACTTTGGCAGTGCCATATTGTCCTCTGTTTCGATCGAATACTTCGAGCTTAAGCGTAGAGCAGTCTACCGCAACCTCCGGTCATTCGCCAGTCTGGCCGTCGCTGCCGGGGTTCTCCTCCTGCTCCAGACGCTGCTTCAGTCCCTCCAAGGCAGCCCAGCGATCGTCCATCATCTCGTGGTGGTGATCGGGATGGTCATTCAGATCCATGCCACACTGGGGGCACAGACCCCGGCAGTCGGGTCGGCACAGGGGCTGCAGGGGAAGGGCCTCCACCAGGGTGTCACGCAGGAGGGCCTCCAAATCCATAAAGGCGCCTCCGCTGACCAGAGGATAGGTCTGGCCGCTGGCCTCGTCCTGTTGGGCCAGAATCTCCTCCTTGCCATGGGTCGGCTCTGGTTCGGGCTCCTTGTATGGGAAGAAGACCACCGGATCGTCTTGGATGCTGGTATTGACGGGCCTCAGGCAGCGGGTGCATTCGGTGTTCAAAGGCACGCTGATGTGGGCCTGCAACAAAAGGCCATCCACCAGGGAGTCGATGTCACCCTCCACATGCACGGGCGTTCCTGCAGGGATGCCCACCACCTGGTCGCCGATGCCTTCCGGGGCTGGAAAATCACGGTCCACCCGGGTGCTCTGCCCTGCTCGCGTCGACACCTGAGCCACTGAAACCGCCCAGGGGGAATCCTCCGGTCTGCTCATCCCTGCGTCTCCTCTCCTTGGTCCGGAGCTGACGCGTTCATGCTACGCGCCGCCTCTTGCTCACGCTGGTGGAGAACCTCCAGGCCGGCACGCACATCCTGACCCATCTTGTCCAACTGGGTATCAAGCTCGCCCATGACCTGGGCGGCGTAGCCATTGGCTCCCTGGACCAGACGGTCTGCCTGGGCCTGGGCCGTGTCAATGATGGTCTGGGCATTCTGCCGGGCTATGGCCACCACATTCTCCTGGCCGGCCAGGAAGCGTGCCTGCTCGCCGGCCTCCTTGACGATGTCCGCAGCTCGACTCTGGGCATCGGATATGGTGGCGTTGGCCTGGGTCTGCGCCGTGTTCAGCCGACGCTCCGCCTCCCTCATGAGCGCCGAGGCCCGCTCCAGTTGCACTGGCAGCATTTTCTTGAGTTCATTGAGGTCGTCGGACAGCTCGTCTCGGTCCACCTTGACCAGTCCCGGGCTGAAAATAGGGGCCTTGGCCTCATCCAGCATGGCCTGGATCCGGTCGATGATGTCATAGACGGTGGTGAATTCCGATCGAGGATTCCCGCTCTCGCTTCTATCCTCCTGCAGGTCGGGCAGGTCCTTCATGTCGACTGCGTGCCTGGGGACGCTTGTTCTGGTCGAGTCATCGATAGGCTCGTTATCGTCCCTTTCCTGGGTCTGCTCGTTCATCATTGGCTCTTTTCCGTGTGCGGTGTGTCCCTGTGCAAAGTGCCTATCAGTGCGTTCACGACGCTGTCGGGGACCATACCGGTGACATCCCCTCCGTGTCTGGCCACGTCCTTGACGATGGTGCTGGAGATGTGCTCTCGCACCGGATCGGCTGGCAGGAAGAGCGTTTCCACCCCGGACAGCTTGCGATTGACCAGGGCCATACCCAGCTCGGCCTCATAGTCCCCGTTCTGCCTCAGACCCTTGACGATGACCGAGGCGCCCACCTTACGGCAGTAGTCGGTGATAAGACCATCGGTAGAGGCTACGGTGATGTTCGGATACCCGTCCTCGTCCAGGGCCCGGCGGATCATGGCCACCCGCTCCTGTTCGCTGAACATGGGGGTCTTGGCGGCGTTGACGGCCACAACCACGTGGACCGTCTCAAAGAAGCAGGCGCAGCGTTCGATCACATCCATGTGGCCGGAGGTGACCGGATCGTATGAGCCAGGGCATACAGCGATAGTCATGATTCTCAGCGTAGCGCGTCATAGGGAGCGAACGTGCAGCTCGCCGCCGTACCATAGATGTCATGACTGCAAGCAAGAGCATTCGCATGGAGGATCCGGAGCGGGAGCAGAACCCCGACCAGGGCACCGGTACGGCCGTTCTGGACCGTCCGGACACCGAGACCGCCGAGAAAACCCGGCTGAACGACCAGGGCGATGCCGACCGGTTCGCCCACTACGTCTCCCGTGAGCGCATCGCCGAGTCCAAGCTGACCGGCCGGCCTGTCGTAGCCCTCTGCGGCAAGGTCTGGGTGCCCAAGCATGACCCCTCCCAGTATCCGGTTTGCCCGGACTGCAAGCGCATCTACGAACAGATGACCGGCGGCAGCCACTGAGCGTTGCTGAGCGGTCCAGGCTACTTCAGGACTGCTTGCCCAGGGCGATTCGGTCGATTGTTGCCAGCTCTTCCTGGCTGAAATCGGCCGACTCTACAGCCTTGAGATTGTCCAGAATCTGCTCGGGCTTGGAGGCGCCGATGAGCACCGAGGTGACAGCGGGGTCCCTGAGCAGCCATGCCAGGGCCATCTCTGCCAGACTCTGGCCGCGTTGACGGGCCAGGTCGTTCAGCGCCTGGATTTGCTTCAGCCTCTGTGGGGTCAGGGCGGACTCCTTGAGGAAGCGACCGTCGGCACGAATCCGGCTGTCCTCGGGAATCCCATGCAGGTAGCGGTCGGTCAGCAGTCCCTGGGCCAGCGGGCTGAAGGTGATCAGTCCCTTTTTTTCTTTCAGCACTGCCTGTTTGAGACCGTTGTCCTCGATGGTTCTGTCGAAGATGGAATAGCGGTTCTGGTTGATGACGAAGGGGACGTGCATCTCGTTCAGGATGGCCGAGGCCCGCTTCATGGTCGGCCCGTCGTAGTTGGACAGTCCCACGTAGAGGGCCTTGCCACTGGTGACCGCCTGGGCCAGGGCGCCCATGGTTTCCTCCAGAGGCGTGTCCGGGTCGGGGCGGTGGTGGTAGAAGATATCCACATAGTCGAGTCCCAGCCGTTTCAGACTCTGGTCCAGTCCGGACAGCAAATGCTTGCGTGAGCCGAAGTCCCCATAAGGGCCAGTCCACATTTCATAACCGGCCTTGGTGGAGATGACCAGCTCCTGGCGGTGGTGGCTGAAACACCGTCGCAGGATGATTCCCATGTTGCGCTCGGCGGCGCCTGGTCCGGGACCGTAATTGTCAGCCAGGTCGAAGTGGGTGATGCCATGGTCGAAGGCCGTCGTGCACAGCTCCTGCATACGTTCCAGGGGCGTGGTGTCACCGAAGTTGTGCCAGCAGCCCAGGCAGATGGGCGGCAGTTTCAGGCCGCTGTCGCCGCAGCGCCGGTAGGTTGTGGAATCGTATCGGCTCGGGTCGGGCTGGTAGGTTTCGGATTGCGTGTTCATCAGATGCTCCTCACCAGGGTGGGAAGGACTGGTTCGCCCTTCATCAGGCTCAGGGCGTTGATGGGCATCTCCTCAAGGGCCTTGGCCCGGTGCTCCCGGGCATCCAGAACGGCCTGCCCACCCTGGTACTCTGGCATGCTCTGGCCATGGTCCACATAGGTGACCAGCAGATCCCGCCAGTCCTGCTCAGGCTTATAGGCTGCCAGAGCCTCCTCGGCACCCGAAATGACGTGCTCGGCGTCGGCCACTCCGTTGTGGTAGGAGCGGTAGGCCAACTTGCGTCCCGGCACCGAAGCCTTGCCCACCGACTTCTTGGCGACGGCCTGCATAACCCCGTCGGAGTTCTCCCGCTCGGTCAGTTTGTAGACCATGGCGCAGGTAGGGGCTCCCGAACCGGTGACCAGCATGGTGCCCACCCCGTAGGAGTCAACCGGGGCATCCTGCAGGGAGGCGATGGCGTACTCGTCCAAATCGTTGGTAACGGTGATGGTGGCCTTGGTGGCTCCCAGTGAGTCCAGCTGGGCGCGGACCTGCTGGGCCAGCGAGCCCAGGTCTCCGGAGTCGATGCGGACCCCGCCCAGCTCCGGTCCGGCCACCTCGACGGCCGTCCTTACGGCCTCCTCGATGGAGTAGGTGTCGGTCAGCAGGGTGGTTCCCTTGCCTAGAGCCTGAATCTGCCCTTGGAAGGCCTCGCGCTCGCTGTCATGCAGGAGGGTGAATGAATGGGCTGCGGTTCCGATGGCCTTGAAACCGTATTCTTTGGCTGCCAGCAGGTTTGAGGTTCCTTGGAATCCGCCGACTATGGCCGCTCTGGCCGCCGCCACGGCCGCATACTCGTTGGCCCGGCGCGCGCCCATGTCCATGCAGGGCCGGCCCTTTGCCGCGGTGACCATGCGGGAGGCAGCCGATGCCACAGCCGAGTCGTAGTTGAGTATGGACAGAATCAGGGTCTCCAGCAGGGTGCATTCGCCGAAACTGCCTTCGACCTGCAGAATGGGGGAGTCGGGGAAGAATATCTCGCCCTCCCGATAGCCGCGTATGGTACCGGTGAAGCGGAAGTGCTCCAACCAGTCGATGGTGGTCTGGCTGACGATGTGACGGTCGGACAAAAAGCGGAGCTCATCCTCGCTGGGGTGGAAATTCGCCAGCGCATCCAGAATCCGCCCAGTGCCTGCTACCACCCCGTAGCGGCGTCCTGCCGGCAGATGTCGGGTGTAGACCTCGAAGACGGATTGGCGTCCGGCCGTGCCGTCCTGCAAGGCGGCGTCCAGCATGGTGTATTCGTACATATCGGTCATCAGAGCCGTGGAGGTTCCGGTGTCCCTACTGTTGTTTTCGGCGTTCATATCTTCCCCTTTGTGGGTGGAAAAGCCCTTGGTTGGCACCCAGTCTAATCCTCTGACCACCTGGCTCGCCCTGCCCTCCCAAGGTCGGGATAAGCTGGTCCGCATGAGATTCGTTGTGGGCATCTACCGATTGCTGATCGCCTTTTTCTGCCTGGGCGGCACCTACGAGGCCTGGCTGCTGGGGATCGGCAATAAGTGGGTCTATTTTACCTTCCAGACCAATATCGCCTTAGGCCTGGTCATGCTCTGGGCCGGAGCGGCCACCCTGCTCAAGGGCATCCAGCCTCCAGCTTGGCTCAAAGGCTGCCTGACACTCTACATCGTCATCACCGGGTTGGTGGCCATCCTGGTTCTGGGGCTGAACAGCACGGATTACAAGCTGGTCCTGGGCATCCGGACCACATGGATGATTCACGTCATCAGTCCCATCCTGGCATCGGTGGACTTCCTCTTGTTCGACCCTCATCGTCGTTTCCACTGGCACAACGTACTTACCTGGCTGATCTATTTCCCCTTCTACGTAGCTTTTGTGCTGATCAGGGCCGCCATTTGGCCTCATTCAGGACCGGAGCCGGGCGGAAACCCTTACCCCTATGCCTTCTTGGACCTCAGACACCTGGGCTGGGCCCAATTGATGGTCAACCTGGCTGAGTACCTGGTCGTTTTCTTCGCCCTATCGCTGGTCATCTTCCTGATCGATCGCATCCTGCCGGCCAAGACACCGCTGACCATTGATCGGTAGACGGCTGACGGAATAATGGGGACCAGACCAGGGGAGCCTGGGCGAAACGGAAAGGATCATCACTGATGGTTGCTATCAAGGACATGCTCCAGGAGGGTGCCGTGCTGCGGCCTGACGGCAGGGCGGCTGATGAGTTGCGACCGGTCGTCATCACCAGGCATTGGACGGAGGCTCCTGAGGGTTCGGTGCTGATCGAGTGTGGCAAGACCCGGGTTATGTGCACCGCCTCCTTTACCCCGACGCTGCCCCGTTGGCGCAAGGACTCCGGCCTGGGTTGGGTTACGGCCGAGTATGCCATGCTTCCAAGGGCCACCAGCGACCGGACTGCACGAGAATCGGTCCGGGGAAAGGTCGGCGGGCGCACCCAGGAGATCAGCCGGCTGATAGGCCGTTGCCTGCGCGGTGTGGTGGATATGAAGGCTCTGGGCGAGAATCAGATTCAGCTTGACTGCGACGTGCTTCAGGCCGACGGCGGCACTCGTACCGCCTCAGTCACCGGCGCCTATGTAGCCATGGTCGATGCCCTCAGATGGGCCCAGGACCACCATCACATCCGCAGTGCCGACAAGGTGATCAAGGATTGCGTCTCGGCCGTCTCGGTGGGCATCATCGATGGCAAGCCCATGCTGGACCTTCCCTATTTGGAAGACAGCCGGGCCATGACTGATATGAACGTGTCGATGACAGGCTCCGGCGATTTCATAGAGATACAGGGAACGGCGGAGCATCGCCCCTTCAGCCGTCAAGAGCTCGGCCTCTTGTTGGACCTGGCATCCAAGGGGAACAAGGAGCTTCAGGCCGCACAGCGCAAGGCTCTGGCAGCTGACTGACGCCCGGGGCGGGCATTTTAGCGAAAAGGATCGGTATGGGGCAGGGCAAAACAGTGGTTGTGGCCACACACAACGAGGGCAAACTACGTGAGCTTCGTTGCATACTTGACGGTTTCCTGGCCGATGAGGGCCAGAGGATCGAGTTGGTTTCGGCCGGCCAGTTGGGACTGCCCGATCCGGTGGAGACCGGCACCACTTTTCAGGAGAACGCCCTTCTCAAGGCTGGGCAGGCTGCCCATGAGTCCGGTCTGCCCGCGCTGGCGGACGACTCGGGGCTGGTCGTTGATGTGATGGGCGCCGCCCCGGGGATCCTTTCGGCAAGATGGAGCGGCCGTCACGGCGACGACCAGGCCAATTTGGAGCTCTTGCTGAACCAGCTGAACGACATTCCCGACGACCACAGGGGAGGGCGGTTTGTCTGTGCTGCCGCCCTGGTCGTTCCGGATGTGCCAGGATATGCCGTCCGTGGGTGCCAGGTGACCAGGCTTGGCGAGATGCCTGGAACCATCATCCGCCAGGCACGTGGGGAAAACGGGTTCGGCTACGACCCGATCTTCGTACCGAGGGATCAGCCGCAGGGCACCGGCAAACAGCGACTGCTAACCTCGGCGGAAATGACCTCGGACCAGAAGAATGCCATATCGCACAGGGGCAAAGCATTGGCAGCCATCATGCCGATTCTCGTCAGCTGGGTGCTGGGGGACGGCCATATAAAAGGCTGATAGGCCTGGCGGAGTCAACACCGTGAAAGGCCGTGGAATACCGGCTGTGAAAACACCCTATTTGAATCCCAGATTACGCCTTCAATTTCGGTACTCTTAAAGCAAGTAAGGGGGATAGAAGACACCGTAAATGAAGATGCGGCACTTGTGATCTAAGGTTTCGTGGCCTGCACTGGGGACATATCAAGCGTGCAGTCCATCTGATTCTGGAGATGGTCTCATTGTGGTGTGGGGGGTAGCGTGTTGAAGCATTTGCAAGAACGGGGCACTAAGGGTCCACAGCATGTGGATCGCCCTATCATCGCTGTTTTGATAACTCTTTTGGCGACGCTGGCCATGGTCGTTCCCCTCGGGTTGAGCGCTCTGTCGGCAAACCAGGCCAATGCCACCGATGAGCAAGGCGCAACAGCAAGCGCAAAGCCGTTGCTCTATAAACTTCTGGCTTATAATGACAAAATTGATTCCTACGAGGATGAGCTGCGCATGGACTTCATCCTGCGTGTGAAGCATGGCGCATTCGATCCGCAATGCCAAAACGGGGATGATTCCTCTGCGGCTGGAACGCAAACTTGTGCATTGTCTTTCTTCTACGAATTCGAGGGAGAGACCAGCAAAACGCACTATCGGCGACTGCGTTATATGCAGACCATACCGTCAGACAGCAGTGATCCTAATAATCCAACTTCTATTGCCGACCCTGGCGCTGGTGCAGTGAAATGGGCGTATAACCAGGGCGAATACTTCACGGTCCACAAGGTGATCAACTCTGGCCTTTATGATTTTCTGGTAATCTCCATTGAAGGAGATTTGTCTTATGGAGACAAAAACGATAACCCGCAATATTACCAGGTGGGGGGCTATCCTCAGCCGCTCAACCTCTATGCGGTTGTTGGTCCGCAGAATACTTTGACCTGCGGCTCTTCCCCGTGGGCTTATAATAGTGATGATTGCACTGACTTCCATCCTGAATCTTTGGTCGGTTTAGGCGATACGGTCTCCAACATCACTGCAGATCAGGGGAAAAACATAAAGCTGTACATGGGCGATTGCTACGCCAACAATCCGAACCGCTGCAGCGGGCCTGCATCCTTTGTCGGCTGGGACAATTATCCGGTGCTGTGGAGCGGGCATCAGGCCAACTGGGGCCTGGTAACCGATTATGGGCTTTCAGTTGATCTGGGAAACAATCAGAGCAAACCCTATAACCCAGGGATAGCACCGCCCAACTCCTTCTTTGTCTATTGGTTCAATGTCCGAGGCGGGAGCAATATATGCTCCAAGACCGATTCTTACTACTACCAGTGGGTTGGTCTTAAAAACAGCCAGTGGATGCCTGTCGATTCCTTGACCCCCAAACCCGTACTGTTAGGCAATAAACAACAAATCAGTAAGAACAATGCAAAGACAACCTCCTGGGGCATTCAATACGATGTGGGAACCAACAACGCTAATAATTCCGGCGTTCAAGCCTCGAATATGGCGCAGCCGGCGACAGGTCCAGCAAACGAGCTGAACGTGAACGCAGCGAATCCGACTGGTCCGCAGGCAAAAGACGGGTCAATCGATTTCAAGCGCATTACAGAACAAGAGGGCTTCGACGGGTACTTCAAGCTGGTCACCTGGCCTGTGACCAGGAATATGGATGACACCGGCACTAGCAACAACTGCACGGTCAACCCCGAAGTATACAACCCAATGCGAGTGGGTCTTGCCGGCATAACGGACGATATGGATGCTACGCAAAAGGATAAGAATCTGGACACGGGATGGACCATTGACACTGCCTTCTATAAGTATGATGTGCCACGTCCCAACGATCCGACCATAACCAACATCCAGAATGATGCCGACGGCTCCTTGAATGCCTCGGGGAGCGTCTATACCGGCACGCTTGATCCGGTGGTCAGCGGTGAGTGCACTCCCTCCAAAGACGACACGCATCCCAACACGGTTACCCTTTATGGCGAGGATCCCAGCAAACCCTTCAAGGAAGGGCAGAGTAAGAGCAGTGACGACTTGGTGAAAAGCTCGGACAACTGGGGGTTCAAACTGGGAGAGACCGTATGTAAGGTCGATCCCAAGAGCAAGCAGGGAGGGTCCTGGCAGATACAGGACACCAACAAGCAGTATCCGTCGCCTGATCCCGGCAATAAGTATAACGGCTACAGGCGCTATCACGCCTGGGTAACTGAGTCAGCCTCCGGGTTTGGTTTGACCTCGCTCTTCTCGAACATAGGAACAGCCTATTTCGTCTCCAACGAGAAGGCTCCCGACGGCAAGCTCTCTGTAACGGTGCCCCATACAAAAAACGGGAATCTGCCGGCAAACTCGGTCGTCACCTTGAAGGGCACGGTTTCACCCATATATACAGCCTGGTCTTCGGGAGGTCTGGGGATGACCGATTCCAAGATGGCCATTTCCATGAAACAGAACACTGCCTCGGACTGGACCAGTCTGGTGACCACACCGGCCAACACCTTCCAGAGGGACTCGGCGGTCAATACTACTGTGCCTTCCTTCACGGACCCCGCGTCAGGATCTGTGCTGAATGTCGTCAAGACGACGGCTTCCACATGGTCCTGGAGCTTGAACATACCAGCTGACAAATTCAAGGCCTACAACGGTGACGACGAGACAGAAAAGTATACCTTCCAGGTCAAGATGATCAACCCGCTGAATGCCCCTTCGGATCCGGTTTCCATCAATCAAAAGGTCGACATCACGCCAACCACTCTGACCTTGGAACGGTATGACGTCTTCCAAGTAGGAGGGAAAGCATACAAGTATGTCAACGGTAATACAAGGATTCCTGAGACCAAAGGCACTCTGGTCCATATAACCTGGCCCGGCAATACAAGCACCGATGTCGCTGTGGGAGACCAGGGTTCATGGCAGGCGAGTACCCCTGAGGGGATAAACAAGGGAGGAATCACTGCCCAGGTTTCTTCCGATGATGCTGAAAGCGCTGATCCTCAAAGCGGCAACTTCAAGGGAGGAAACGAGTCAGCCACAGTGTCGCACGAGCTGGAATTCCGGCCCTCCAATGCCTCCCTGCCCCTCACTGGAGGATGGCCGCTTTCCGTGCTCAAGATACTGTCGATGCTGGCACTGGGTCTGGTCGGCTTTGTCGCCTGTCTAAGGAACAGGCAAGAGAGCCGATACTGATTCTCCGGCATAAGGCAGGGTCTGCACTCGTATCCATGGAATTTGGGGTATGAGCGCAGACCCTGCTGGTGTTTCCTGTGCGCGAGATGGGACTCGAACCCACACGTCCGAAGACACAGGAACCTAAATCCTGCGCGGCTACCATTACGCCACTCGCGCGTACGACATACCTCGCCGTTTAAAAAGCAGCTGGTAGAAGAGCCACTTGACAGAATCGAACTGTCGACCTTCTCATTACGAGTGAGACGCTCTGCCAACTGAGCTAAAGTGGCCTTCGCCTCCCCTCCGGACATACCGGAAGAAGACAACATGCTACATCATACTGGATGCGCGCGATAAAAAACGCCTTGGGCCTTGGACCGAGGGTGTACAAGCTTCTTGACACAATGGAGGGCATGGATCTCAATGATTTCTATGCCGTCATTCCGGCCGGTGGCGTGGGTACCCGGCTCTGGCCATTGAGCCGCCAGGACCGGCCCAAGTTCCTCTACGATCTGTTGGGATCAGGCAGAACAATGATCCAGGGCACCTTTGACCGGCTGGCTGGCATCTGCGGGGCCGATCATGTGGTCGTCTCCACTGGTCAGCGGCATGTGGACCAGGTGCGTCAGCAGCTTCCGGACCTGGCTGAGGACGCGCTCTTCGCCGAGCCTGTTCCTCGCGATTCCACGGCGGCTATAGCCTTGGCGACTGCTGTGCTGGCCCAGCGGCACGGTGGGGAAATCATCGTGGGCTCCTTCGCCGCCGACCACGTCATCCGAGACGACAAAGCGTTCGCTGCCTCTGTGGAGCAGGCGGTGGCAGCGGCCCGAGCCGGTTATGTGACCACCATCGGCATCGCAGCATCCCGTCCCTCCACCGCCTTCGGCTATATCCACCAAGGCCCCTCCCTGGCCGATCGCATTCCCGGGGCTCCGGATGCCCACCTGGTCAGCGAATTCGTAGAGAAGCCGGATGCCTCTACGGCCCAGGCCTACCTGTCAACAGGGGAGTACCGATGGAATGCCGGCATGTTCGTCATGCAAGCGCAGGTGCTCCTGGACTGCCTGCGTCGTTACAAGCCGGAGCTCCACGCCGCAGTTATGGCCATTGCCCGGGTCTGGGACCAGGGCGAGCAGGCGCGCAAACAGGCTATGGAGGAGCACTGGCCGGGCATCGAGAAGATCGCCTTCGACTATGCCGTAGCCGAGCCATTATCGGCGGCCGGCGGCGTGGCTGTTGTTCCAGGGGGCTTCGATTGGGACGACATTGGCGACTTCAATTCAGTGGCGGGTCTGCTTCCGTCGTCCAACAGGCGCAACATCAAGATTCTGGGTGATGCCGACCGGGTCATGTACTTGGATTCAGCCGGAGACATGGTCGTGCCCGGCTCCGAACGCACGGTCGCTCTTCTGGGCGTGGATGACATGATCGTCGTCGACACTCCCGACGCTCTCCTGGTGGCCCCTCGGGCCCGCAGCCAGGAGGTCAAGGACATGGTGGCTAAGCTGGCCCAGTACGGCTGTGACGACATACTCTGAGAGCGATCCGGTCCAGCTCAGAAGGTTGGCCGATTTTGTTGTCTTCTGTCTGCTTTTGTGAGTAGTTTGGGATACAGAACCGGGTGCTCGGCAGACCGGGCATCACCTCATGAAAGGACCCGAACAACCATGGCCATCAATCCTCCAGTGGACGCTACCAGCACCAAGGCCTGGGCGGCCTTGCACCAGCACTTCGACGACATGCAGCGCCAGGGGATCGATCTGCGCGCATGGTTCGCCAAGGACCCGCAGCGCACCGAAAAGCTCAGCTTCGAGCTGGGCGATCTCTATATCGATCTGTCCAAGAACCTGATTCAGCCCGAGACCCTTTCCCTGCTGGCCCAGCTGGGCCGCGAGGTCGGCCTTGAGGAGCGGATCGAGGCCATGTTCAACGGCGAGCACATCAACAACACCGAGGACAGGGCCGTTCTGCACACAGCCCTGCGCCGTCCCGAGGAGGACCGTGGCCGACTGATCGTGGACGGGCAGGATGTGGTGGGCGATGTCCGCGACACCCTCAATCGCATCTATGCCTTTGCCGACCAGGTCCGCTCGGGCAGCTGGACTGGTCTGACCGGCAAGCGGATCACCACCGTGGTCAACATCGGCATCGGCGGCTCCGATCTGGGCCCGGTCATGGCCTACGAGGCTCTGAAGCCCTATGCCGATGCCGGCATCAGCGCCCGCTACATCTCCAACATCGATCCCAACGACCTGGCCGAGAAGACATGCGATCTGGATCCGGAAACCACGCTCTTCATCATCGTCTCCAAGACTTTCACCACCCTGGAGACCCTGACCAACGCCCGCCAGGCCCGCACCTGGCTCCTGAAGAGCCTTGGGGAACGTGGCCTGCTGTCCAAGGACGGCCAGGACCTCTCGGCCGAGGCCATCCGTCGGCACTTCATCGCCGTCTCGACGGCCCTGGACAAGGTGCGCGACTTCGGCATCGATCCGGACAACGTCTTCGGCTTCTGGAACTGGGTCGGCGGCCGGTACTCGGTGGATTCCGCAGTGGGCACCTCCCTGGCCATCACCATCGGCCCCGAGCGCTTCGAGGAGTTCCTCAAGGGGTTCAACACCGTTGACCGCTACTTCCGCGCCACCCCTCTGGATAGGAACGTAGTGGCCCTGATGGGTCTGCTCAACGTATGGTATGTCAACTTCTTCGGAGCACACTCGCACGCCGTTCTGCCCTATGACCAGTATCTGCACCGCTTCCCGGCCTATCTGCAGCAGCTGACCATGGAATCCAACGGCAAGTCCGTGCGCTGGGACGGCACACCGGTGACCAGCCTGACCGGAGAGATCTTCTGGGGGGAGCCCGGCACCAACGGCCAGCATGCCTTCTACCAGCTGATTCACCAGGGCACCCGTCTGATTCCTGCCGATTTCATCGCCTTCGCCAACACCCCCAACCCGGCCAAGGACGGCGACCAGGACGTGCACGAGCTCTTCCTGGCCAACTTCCTGGCCCAGACCAAGGCATTGGCCTTCGGCAAGACTGCTGATGAGGTCCGCGCCGAGGGCACTCCCGAGGCCATCGTCCCGGCCAGGGTCTTCACCGGCAACAGGCCCACCACCTCCATTTTCGGCGATGCGCTGACCCCGGCAGCCCTGGGCGAGCTGATTGCCCTCTACGAGCACATCACACTGACCGAGGGCACCGTCTGGGGCATTGATTCCTTCGACCAGTGGGGAGTTGAGCTGGGCAAGAAGCTGGCCCGCGAGATCACTCCGGCCATCTCCCGGGACGACCAGGCGCTGGCCGAGCAGGATCAGTCCACCAGGTCTCTGATCGCCTTCTACAGGGCCCATCGCCGCTGATACCCGGCCGGGCCCTTGCAGGTCCGGCTCGTGGTATATTATTGGACAGTTGTTTGCCGGAAGGGCAGCTGCCGCATGGGCTCCCTTCCTTTCAGGTCCAGCCGGATGTTCCGGCGGATCGGCACCCCCGACGGCAGACCGTCGGGTTCCGTTCAGGATCGCTTCCTTGTGGATTGCGGTCCATGACATGGGTCGACGTGCGGCGGCCATGGAGGAACAGCATGAACGCGATTCAGGAATTTGACGCCAGCCATATGAAGCCTGCGGAGCAGATCCCCGACTTCCGTCCCGGCGATACCGTCGAGGTCAACGTCAACATCACCGAGGGCAACAACTCCCGTATCCAGGCTTTCACGGGCGTGGTGATCGCCCGTCAGGGCTCCGGTGTGCGCGAGACCATTCTGGTGCGCAAGGTCAGCTTCGGCGTGGGCGTCGAGCGTCGCTTCCCTCTGCACTCCCCGCAGATTGACTCCATCAAGGTGCTGCGCCACGGCCGTGTCCGCCGTGCCAAGCTTTACTACCTGCGTGGGCTGCACGGCAAGGCCGCCCGTATTGTCGAGCGGCGCGACAACAAGGCTGAGTCCGACAAGTAGGATTTTGCCGGGGCGATTCAGCCCAGACCTTGGCCGTAAACACCCGGGATGCAGTTCTCCCGGGTTTTTTCATGCTTGGGTGTGTACGCTATGAGGCATGCGGGACCTATTCTGTTAGTTAGTGTGTGGTTTTCTGCGGATGACAAGGAGTGAATATGGCCTTTCGGGATGAGGAAACGACCCCGTCAGGACTCTGGTACCCGGACGGTAGGCAGGCCACATCAGCCCCGGTGCCACCCCGTCATGCCCACGGCCACCCTGGTGGACGCGGCTCTGCCAGGGGCAGCCACCCACGTCTTGGCGAGCGTGGCTTTCTGCCCGAGTTCTTGTTCGAGCTGGTTGTCCTGCTGGTAGTGGTCTCCATCCTGCGCATATTTTTGATCTGCAACTACATCATCCCTTCCGGCTCCATGGAGAACACCTTGGGCATCGGGGACAGAATCCTGACCACTCATCGGCTGACCAGATCCATGGTGGCCCCCCGCCGTGGGGATGTGGTGGTTTTTACTGACCCTGCTGACTGGCTCGGTGATGAATCCTCGCCCAGCTTCCGTGGCAATCACCTGGTCAAACGCCTGATTGGCATGCCCGGCGACACGGTGGCCTGCAAGGGTCATGGCGCCCCGGTCACCGTCAACGGCGTAGCCCTGGACGAGAGCTCCTACCTGCGCCCGGGAGTAGAGCCAAGTTCCTTCCCCTTCAAAATCAAGGTCGACCCTGGGCATGTCTTCGTCATGGGCGACAATCGCTCCAACTCCGCAGATTCCCGCCTGCACAAGGACGACGGCCACAATGGCCTGGTTCCCATAGACAACATCAAAGGCACTGCATTGCTGACCTATTACCCGGTGGGCAGCTGGAAGTTGCTGAATAACCAGCACAAGGTTTTTGACGCTGTGCCTGACCCGACGCAGGACTGAACCGGTTGTGAGGCGGATTCTGCCAACCCTGGCCACCGAGGCTGCCTTGGCTGACCAGGGAGCTGAGTATGTGCTGGGCCTGGACGAGGTCGGCCGGGGAGCCTTGGCGGGTCCGGCCATGGTCGGCGTGGTGGCGGTCAGGTCCGCTGACCTGCCCTATTTGAAGGTCCCTGACGGGGTGGCGGATTCCAAGATGCTGACCCCTGCGCGTCGGCTGGCCATGTACCGTGATCTGGAGGACTGGGCTGCCGGCTGGGCGGTGGGGGCCTGCTCCAACCATGAGATCGACCAGTGGGGCATCGTTCACGCCCTAGGCATCGCCGCCCTGCGTGCGCTGGCCGAATTGGAGCATGGGATGGACCTGGGGCCTGACTGCCGCCTGGCTGCCATCCTTGACGGCCCCCATGACTACATCACCCCGGCCGCCGACAGCTTTGACGCCCCCGACATCCCGGTTCTGCCCAAGGTGTCCACCCAGGTCAAGGGGGACGCCCACTGTGCCAGTGTGGCCTGCGCAGCGGTCATAGCCAAGGTCACCCGTGACCAGCTCATGGTTCGGCTGGCCGCCTCCGATCCCGCCTTGGCACCCTACCAGTGGGAGCACAACAAGGGCTATGGGTCGCCAGCACACCTGGAGGCCATTCGGCGTCTGGGGCCCAGCCGTCTGCATCGGGTCAGCTGGCATTTGCCTTCATCCGGTCCCGGCAGGGGCTAATATCGGAACGGTCGAAACGGCTATCGGAAGAAGGTCACATGCCCGCAGGCAGCGGCGGCAGGTCACGGTCCAAGCGCCCCTCCATGTTCGAGGTTGCCCGGCTGGCCGGTGTCTCCCACCAGACTGTGTCCAGGGTCATCAACAATTCCAAGGACGTCTCGCCGGCAACCAGGGTCAAGGTGCAGCAGGCCATCAGAAAGCTGGGCTACCGACCCAGCAACTCTGCGCGGGCACTGGCATCCAGCCGCAGCCGAACCATCGGACTGGTGGCTGGCGGTGTCAGTCTCTTTGGACCTGTCTCATCGATCACAGCCATTGAGACCGTGGCCCGTTCCCATGGCCTGTTCATGTCGGTCATGATGGTGGACGAGTCAACCTGCACGCTTGCCGGATTCCAGGAGCTCTGCGGCACCTTCCTGGAGCAGAATGTGGATGCCTTCATCTTTCTGACGCCCACCGACACCATGTTCCAGGCTGCCTGCCAGGTAGAGGTCAGCCAGCCCCGGGTCATCGTCACCTCCACGCACGGCATCACCAGCGTCGAAGAAGCCCTGAGCCACCGGCGGGGCGACGGCCGGATAGCTCTGACCGGAATCGACCAGTGGGGCGCTGTGCAGCGTCTGGCCCGGCTGCTGGTCTCCCGGGGCCATCGGCGAGTGCTGTATATGGCCGGCCCCTCTCAGTGGCGGGATGCCGCCACTCGGCTGGCCTCCTGGAAGGTGGCCTGCGCCCGCTGCCGCATACGAACGGCCGTGGTCCACGCCCGCAGCTGGGAGGCAGGGGAGTCCTACACGCTGATGAACCATCTGATCGATCAGCGTGGCATGAGCGGCAACTCCATGCCCTCAGCCGTGGTTACCGCCAACGACAACCAGGCCGTGGGCGTGGCCCGGTCCCTGCAGGAGCATGGCATTCGTATTCCCAGTGACATCAGTCTGGTGGGCTTTGACGACGTTCCCACGGTAGACAACATGTTTCCGCCGCTGGCCACGGTCCGCCCCCGCTTTGAGGATCTGGGGGTGGCCACCATGCGGCAGGTCCTGGCCCTGCTTCACCAGGGGCAGCCGGTGGACTTCCCGGTCACCCATCATGGGGTGGGGCTGATCCAGGCGGATGTGATTCAGCGTCGGTCCCTGGGCTACGCCGTCAAGCGCCTCTGACTACTGTCGGCCCGCATCCGGCGGGCTTGCCTGATGCTCTGGTCTCAGATACAATGGTAACCAGACTATGTGAGCGTTAACATATCAGGCAAAGGAGCGGACATGGTTCTTGGCGAACAAGGCGTCATCGTTAGCGAATTACAGGAGGGCGCGACCAGTCTGGGCATCGAATTCGGCTCCACCCGCATCAAGGCTGTGCTGATCGACCATGACTACCGGACGCTGGCCACAGGGGACGTCGAGTGGGAGAACCGGCTGGAGGACGGCCTCTGGACCTACTCCATGGACCAGATCCATCAGGGTCTGCAGGCGGCCTATGCGGCCATGGCCGAGGATGTCCGCCGCCAGTACGGGGTGACGATGACCAAGATAGGCGCCATGGGAATTTCGGCCATGATGCACGGCTACCTGGCCTTCGACAAGGATGGTCGGCTGCTGGTGCCCTTCCGCACCTGGCGCAACACCAACACCCGCCAGGCCCACGAGGAGCTTTCGCAGGCCTTCAAGATCAACATCCCTGAGCGCTGGTCCATTGCCCACCTTTACCAGGCCATTTTGAACGGCGAAGAGCATGTGCCCAAGGTGGCCTATATCACCACCTTGGCCGGCTACATGCACTGGAGGCTCTCCGGCCGCAAGGTCATCGGCATCGGCGATGCCTCGGGCATGTTTCCCATCGACTCTTCCCGCAAGGAGTTCGACCAGGGCCTGCTGGACATCTTCTCCCGACTGCCCCAGGTCCAGGCCCAGCCCTGGGACATCCACGACCTGCTGCCTGAGCCATTGACCGCCGGCAGCGATGCGGGCGCGTTGACCGCAGAAGGGGCCGCCCTACTTGATCCCAGTGGTCAGCTGCAGCCCGGCGTACCCATGGCCCCGCCCGAGGGCGACGCGGGAACCGGCATGGTGGCGACCAACGCGGTTCGTCCCCGCACCGGCAACGTGTCTGCGGGCACATCCATCTTCGCCATGGTGGTCCTGGAACATCCCCTGCGTGATTTCCATCCAGAGGTGGATCCGGTCACCACACCAGCTGGGGATCCAGCCGGCATGAGCCATGCCAACAACTTCACCTCGGACCTGAACGCCTGGGTGGGGCTGTTCGGGGAATTCGCCAAGGCCGCCGGTCTGGATCTCAAGGGGGATGCGCTCTACGCCACCCTGTTCAACCAGGCCCTTCTGGGAGACAAGGATGCCGGCGGGCTGATCAACTACTGCTTCTATTCCGGGGAGTTCCTGGCTGGCCTGGAGGAGGGACGGCCCGTCTTTGCCCGCGGCCCCGAGGGACGGATGACCCTGGCCAACTTCATGCGCGCCCAGCTCTTCTCGGCCTTCTCGCCGGTCACCATCGGCATGGATGTGATGACCCGCCAGGAGCATGTCCAGGTGGACACCATGGTCGGGCACGGCGGCATCTTCGCCACCCCCAAGGTGGCCCAGCGGATCCTGGCCGCCGCCTTCAACGCCCCCATCAAGGTCATGTCCACCGCTGTGGAGGGGGGCGCCTGGGGCATGGCCGTTCTGGCCGACTACCTGGGTCATGCCGACCAGACCCTGGCCGACTACCTGGATGCCAATGTCTTTGCAGGAGTCCAGTCCACAACAGAGCAGCCGGACCCGGCTGATGTGAAGGGCTTCAGAGCCTTCTTCGACCGCTTCACCAAGGGCCTGCCCATCGAGCAGGCGGCCGTGAAGACCATCCCCCTGCAGGGATGAGGCCGGGAGCTGAAAACGTCAAGCGGCCGGATCAGCGTGATCGGGCCGGGAAAAGGAGTTGCTGATGGTGTCCTTGGCTGATTATTCGCCCGAGGTGCGCGACGAGGTGAAACTGGTGCGCGAGCAGGTGGCCACCCTGCATGCGCAGCTGACCAGGTGGAATCTGGTGGTCTGGACGGCGGGCAACGTCTCGCAGCGGCTGCGCTCTGCCGATTTGATGGTCATCAAACCCTCGGGGGTGCGCTATGAGCACCTGACCCCGGGCTCCATGGTGGTCACCGATCTGGATGGCAATGTGGTTGATGGCGCTGAGGCCCCCTCCTCGGACACGCTATCCCACGCTTATATCTACCGACATATGCCCGAGGTCTATGGCGTGGTCCACACCCATTCCACCTATGCCACCGCCTGGGCGGCCACCGGCAGGGACATTCCCTGCGTGCTGACCATGATGGGTGACGAGTTCGGCGGTCCCGTGCCGGTCGGTCCCTTTGAGCTGATCGGCTCCGAGGCCATCGGCAAGGGCGTGGTCGACACCCTCAAGGATCATCCGGGCTGCCCGGCTGTGCTCATGCGCAACCATGGGCCCTTCACCGTGGGAGCCGATGCCGAGGCTGCTGTCAAGGCGGCGGCCATGACCGAAGAGGTGGCCCACACGGTCTGGGCGGCTGAGCAGATCGGCACGCCCAAGCCCATCGATCCGGCCGACATAGCCAAGCTCAACGACCGGTACCAGCACGTCTACGGCCAGCACTGAGCCGGAAAACACAAGCAAAGGAGCAAGTATGAGCATGAAAAATCCCTTCGAGGGCAAGGAGCTTTGGTTCGCCGTTGGTTCGCAGGACCTCTATGGTGAGGAGACCCTGCGTCAAGTGGGCGTCCAGGCGGCGGACATCGCCAAGTCCCTCAACGACTCTGGGCGGATCCCGGTCAAGCTGGTTCTGAAGCCCACTCTGAAGGACTCGGATTCCATCCTGAACTTCATGGTCGATGCCTCGTCGAACCCGGCCTGCATCGGCGTGGTGGCCTGGATGCACACCTTCAGCCCGGCCAAGATGTGGATCAGAGGTCTGGAGAAGCTGCGCAAGCCGCTCCTGCAGCTGAACACCCAGCATCATGTGGAGATCCCCTGGGACACCATTGATATGGACTTCATGAATCTGAACCAATCGGCCCACGGCGACCGTGAGTTCGGCTACATTCTGACCAGGCTGGGAATCCCGCGCAAGATTGTGGTCGGCCACTACACCGATCCCGAGGTTGCCGACAAGATCGGCGTCTGGGCTCGCGCCTGCGCCGGCTGGGACGCCGCCAACAACATGAAGGTCTGCCGCTGGGGCGACAACATGCGTGACGTCGCCGTCACTGAGGGCGACAAGACCGAGGCCGAGCGGGTCTTCGGCGTCTCCGTCAACACCTGGCCGGTCAACGAGCTGGTGGACCATGTCAACGCCGTCACCGACGACCAGGTCAAGGATCTGATCGAGGACTACAAGCGCAGCTATGATGTGGCTCCCGAACTCCTGGACTCCCGGTACGACTCCCTGGTGGTGGCCGCCCGCGAAGAGCTCGGCATGCGTGCCATGATGGAAGAGGTGGGTGCCACCGCTGCCGTGGACAACTTCCAGGATCTGGGAGGCCTGCGTCAGCTTCCCGGCGTGGGGGCCCAGCGGCTGATGGCCGACGGGTACGGATTCTCGGCAGAGGGCGACTGGAAGACCTCGGTTCTGATCCGGATCGGCAACGTCATGGGCTACGGGCTCAAGGGTGGCTGCTCGCTCATGGAGGACTACTCATACAACTTCGTGCCCGGCCATGAGGAGATCATGGGCGCCCACATGCTGGAGGTCTCGCCCACGCTGTTGACCGAGGGACGGCCCCGCCTGGAGATCCATCCCCTGTCTATCGGCGACAGGGAGGATCCCGTGCGCCTGGTCTTCACGGCTACGCCTTGCACCGATGCTGTGGTCGTCTCCCTGGCGGATGTGCGCGAACGCTTCCGCCTGGTCATGAATGTGGTGGATGTGGTCGAGCCCGGCGGGTCCCTGGCCAAGCTGCCTGTGGCACGTGCGCTCTGGAAGCCCCGGCCCTCGCTCAAGGTCTCGGCTGAGTGCTGGCTGCGTGCCGGCGCAGCCCACCATACCTGCATGACCACCACCGTGGGCCGTGAGGCCTGGGAGGACTTCGCGCGCATGGCTGGTGTGGAACTCGCCATCATCGACGAGAACACTGAACCTCGGCGTTTCGAGGCCGACCTGCGTGCAGCCGAGCTCTACCATCGGTTGGATAACCGGCACTGAGCGCCTGTTCCAGGAAGATAGCAAGGCCCCGCCACTGCACATGTGGCGGGGCCTTTACATATTCGGCTTGTCGGTTTGCGTTGTCACAATTTTGTCGGTACAGTGATGATTAGGCAATGGGAACAGTGGCATGTCCCAAAGTTGACATAAAGCCCACCCCCCTGAGTCGGGGAAGTGATCGGTTGGGGAGGCGAAGATGTGCCTGGCCATCCTGTGCCTATTAATACAGAAGGGAAAGCGTGCATGCACATGCAACGAGATAATGAAGGGATAAGGCTCCCTAAGCTTTTAGGCTTGGCGGTCGCCGGAGCGACGCTCCTGGCGGGCATGGTCGTTCTGCCAGCCACCCAAGCTTCAGCTGCTGACGACCAATATGGATTCAGCACAGATGATAACTTCAGACCTGGCGTTTTGGATGACAGCGTCCAGCCAACTCTGACAGTTACCAAGTACTTCTCACTGGTTGATGGGTACGCTTCAACTGGATCTGCTAATGATGCCAATAATTTTAAGGACGACAAAGATCTAGTCCCGGCTAAGGGTATTAGGTTCCGCGTCTATGAGGTTGTGCCAAAAGGCGAAAATAAGCAGATGGGCGATATAGTTGCCTCTGACGAGGAGTCTTGGACGCAAAAACCTGACACCCCGTTATACGTCGCAGATACAGACGGACAAGGTGTCATCAACCAGTGGTACAAGGGGGATAATACCGGAGTTCCTACGACGACCAAGTTGCAGTTCCCCAAAGGTGCTGGCCACTACTTCGTTATGAAGGAAGACCAGGCGGGTTCACCTGCTTTCACTGAAGGCCCGAATAAGCTCGACATGACTAAGTATACTGTTTCAACAAACGCTTTCTTTAGCTTGCCCTACGCAACCACTGGAAGTGATGCTAACAGCACTACTGGATACATCTATAACCTCCACCTCTTCCCCAAGAACAGGCACAACACGGCTTTCGCCAAGACAGTTCAAGGAGTCACAGACTCGACGACTGGTAAGGCGAAGTCCACTCGTTATGCGAAAGCAGGAGATAAGATCTCGTACAAGCTGTCGCAGACGATTTACAATGAGCCTAATAAAGACAATCGGGGCACGCCGGATGGAAAGCTCGATACGCACGAGTTGAAGGGCGCGAATGGCGATCTTCGTATCGTCGATCGTATGTCCAGCTCATTGAGCGCCAATAACGATTTCACTGTGAAGGTGAATTACAAAAATAATACTAAGAATAATACGCCTGGTTCAATAGACTTGACAAAGGATACGGATTATACTCTCTCCACTCCTACCGCGAATCCAGAAAGAATCCTGAAGACCGAAGATTCCCCGAATATGTTCCCGGACAATCCAGATAACGTCAGCTACTACCAGTTTGACTTCTTTGGCGGGTCTGCAACGAGCGGTATCATTCCTCAGCTGCAGAAAGTTCCGGCAACGGTTATGCAGCTTGATATCACCTACACTGCCACCGTTACTGGCAAGGGTGATTCGACCGGTACTGATGGTGTAGCAAACGATGCGTCTTCTGACTTTACAGAGAACACAACTTCAGACGGCAAAGCTACTGACCCGATTCATGAGCACACGAACGTCGTCAATGCGGTTCTTGTTTTTGGTTCAATTAAGAGCGAAAAGGACGGTTATGCCGCCCTTCCGGATACTCAGTATCGCCTGGTGGACGCCACTGATCAGGACAAGTACCTGGCAACTGATGGACAGTTCTATAGCGCGGGAGCTGATTTGCCAACAGGTGTCACGCTTTTTGAGGCTACGGCTAATAAGAAAGGTCTGGTAGTCTTTGCCGGTCTGCCTATCTTTGGTTCTGATACAACTACGCAGAACAAGGCTGCTACCGACACCGTCAAGGAAGGCATCAATTGGCGGGTAGTTGAGACTAAGACTCCTAAAGATTGGCGCAGTCCTGGTTTCCCGTTCAAGCAGGTTTCTTATGATAATCACAAAAATGAGACAGTAGACGATATTGTACAGAAGTATGGTCCTCACGCCACGATTGAACCTGACTATTCTCAGTTGAGCTTTGGAAACTTTGATGCACCAGCTTCAAAGGTCACTCAGAAGATTCAGTTCAACAATTCTGACATTCAAAAGTACCTGATGCATTATGCAACGGATTCTTCTGATTCGCCTCTGGCACTGCCTCTGACTGGTGGTCGCGGCATCCTGCTTCTGCTGGTTGTTGGCGCCCTGCTCATGGGTGGGGCTCTGTACGCTCGTAGTCGGCGCAACAACGCCGCCCGGGCCTGATGATGCGGTCACATTAGAAGTTATGTGAGGTGACCTGATGGCGGACGGTTCCTCCGAGAATCGTCCGCCATTTTCATACGGACCGTCGGATTCTAGATGGTTCGTACATGTCGGGGCCGTTGGTCAGGTTTTTTAGGCCAGCGGATCTGACGCAACCACGTCGTCGAAAGGCGGCCTTGGAAGGGAAGGTTTATGAAGGGAATTGCCTTGCCGAAATGCCTCACCCGCCGGGTCCTGCCCTGTCTGATTGTGGTCTTGGCCTGTTTAGGTCTGACTGCTTTCGATATGACGCCGGCGGCAGAGGCGGCGACGGTCAACCCGACACTGACGGTGCAACTCAAGAGAGGACATTCGGGTCAAGGCGGTCAGAACGACATCCTGCCGAGTGCTCCTGTATCGGCTGGAGCAGGGTATGTCTTTCGCGCCCTTAGGCTGGATGCCAGTACTCTGAAAAGCCGGGTGCAGGCACTTGACCATAACCCTGGGGCTGATAAGGCTCAAGCGGCTATCAGTAGCGAGGTGGCAGCCAACCCAGATGCTTTCAAGGATAAGAAACAACCAGCCGAATACTACGGTGTTTCTGATCAAGACGGCACCATCACCAACGCATCAGAAGCAAAATCTCAGGGAGTCTGGCTCACTGGAGCCCATCTTGATCTAGAAGCGTCCACACTGACAGGAGGAAGCCCAGCTGTTTTTGACGGGGACTACTTCAATGCCTCATATTGGCTGGTTACTTTAGTAGCGCCACCAAAGAGCGAAAAAGTGAAGGTAGATCCTGTAGTTGTGCAGTTGCCGCTCTACCGGGAGCAAGGTGAAGTCCATCCGCTTTACGAGGTAACCATTAGTCCTAAGCTCGTTGACGTGCCTCAGAATGCGTTTCCGAATGGAGATCAAAGTGGGAATGGAGCCAAGACTGTTCCTGTCGTAAGATCAGGTCCACGAAAGCTGGCCGCTACTGGCGTATCTATGGTAGCGCCTGGTATTCTGCTCCTGGTTTTGGCCGCGATGGGCCTTTACTTGGCAGTCGTCGCGCGCTCCTGGAACAAGGATCAGCGCTAGGTATTCTCACAGACATGTCGGTTTGATGTCATCACAGGATATCAGCGGCATCTGTGAGGGTGTATAAAAGACCGGCAGCATCATACAGGTGCCGCCGGTCTTTGTATGTCAAAAGCTATATATAGCTATTAACCGGAATATGCGAAATGCAGCATGAGGAAGGCTGTAGATGGATCATAATATTGACTCGGTTACTATGAGCCCAGCTCATGCCCCCGGCAACAGTGATGTTGCTTATGTGTCCATTCCTGCTGATCAAGCGGATATGCCGCCTACCTTTGCTCCTAGTTCTGAACTGCCGCCTTCCTATCCGCCCTTGAAAGCTCCCAAGGATCGCGGTGCTTCAGACCCGAATGGTTCAGATGCAATAGCAGATCCGGTGCTCGTTTCGGGCCAAGCTAAATCATTGGCCCCGATAATCGTCGTTTCAGGAAATAATCGCAAAGCAGTAGATGAGCAAGTCAATGCTGGGCAGATTGCCGTAACAGCATCCAAACAGGCCAAGAAGGATCGAAGGACAGCCAAGTCCGGCCGAGGATTCGGGCTCCTGGAGACTTTGGCCTTTCTGATTGGTCTGGGAATCTTCCTCTACCCGCTGTTGGCCGCCTATGTGAACTACTCCGAGGATGCCACTGCGGTGGATAACTACGATCAGATCGTGGATGCCCTCTCGCCAGCACAGCGCAGAGCCATGTGGCGCGATGCCAAGAAGTATGACGAGGAGTTGGGCAAGCCCACGCTGAGGGACCCCTTCAAGTACAAGGAAGTCAAGGAGCCACTGGGTCGTTACTACAAAACCCTCAATGTAGACGGCAAGGGCATGATGGCCTATGTGGAGATTCCCAAGATCAACGTCAAGCTGCCTGTGCGGCACGGCACCAGCGACCAGGTGCTTAAGGACGGCACAGGGCACATTGCTACAACCCATGTGCCTACCGACAACCGAACCATCCACTCCGTCATCACCGGGCACACGGGCGAAGTCGGCTACATGCTTTTCGATAACCTGACCCAGTTGCGCAAGGGAGACGTCTTCCAGATACGAGTGCTCAAACGGCATTTGAGCTATAAGGTAGACCAGATAAAAGTCATTTCGCCTACCGATGTCAGCGCACTGCAGCCAGTCCAGAATTCCAACTATGTGACCCTTCTGACCTGCTACCCCTATGGCGTCAACTCGCATCGTCTGATTGTGCGAGGGCACTATATCGGCGATGACGTGCCTCCTACCCAACCTGAGGGTGCGCCCATTTACATGGTCTGGGTGTTCCTGGCTCTGTTTGCAGCCTGCCTGGTGGGCTGGTACCTGCTCTCACGCAGCCGGCGCAACTGCCGTCACGACCTGGAGCAGATGGAACATCTGGAATCTCGGGCGGCAGGACCTGGGACCATGGGCGAGCCGCTGGCCACAATCATGGTCAGCCATGAGCAGGAGACCCGATCCGAAGCCACCCGCCGTCGCCGGTTGATTAAAACACGGCGAATCTGCAGCGTTCTCATGTGGTTGCTGGCTGTGCTCGGCCTCTTCTTCGCCTGGGGTTCGGTCGGGATGATGATGAGAATCGGCTTCCTGCCCGTATTCGACCTTGGCTACCACTGGTTCGATACCCATCTGATCTACTTCTTCGGTATCACCAAATTCTAGGCCTGTGCATGTGCGGACAGGTTTGACCACAGGGTCTGTTCTGTTGTAACCGGGCTTTTGCCCGGCTCTAGAATGGATCGAGCATGGCCCGGTAGACTGCTGGGCCGCGTCTGGGAAGGTTTGGACCATGACAGCAGTTCCTGACATCTTATTGTCTGACGGCAATCGCATTCCGCAGGTAGGCCTGGGCGTGCTCAGAATCGACGATGATCAAACCGCTGGAGTAGTGCAATCTGCCTTGGAACTGGGGTATCGTCACATCGATACGGCAGCGGGCTACCGCAACGAAGGAGGCGTGGGCCGTGGCCTCAAGGCCTTCGGTTGCCAGAGTGGTCCTGAGCGTGCCAACCTGTGGCTGACCACCAAGTTGCGTGACTCCGAACAGGGCTATGACAGCGCTCTGCAGGCCTTCGACCGCCAGCTGGCCCTGCTGGGCACTGACTATGTCGATATGTACATGATCCACTGGCCAACACCGTTCGATTGGCGGGCTGATCAGGTTTGGCGCGCTTTCCATCGGTTGCGCGATGAAGGGCGGGTGCGGACCCTGGGGGTCTGCAACTTCCTCCCAGAGCATCTGGAACGGTTGCATCGAGAGACCGGGGAGTACCCAGCGGTGGATCAGATTGAGCTGCACCCCAGCTGGCAGCAGCGCACAGTGACGGCCTTCTGCAAGGAGCACGGCATCGCCGTCCAGGCCTACTCGCCATTGGCGCGCGGCGCAGACCTGACAGCAGGAGGCGGAAGGCTGGAGAAAATCGCACAGGCCCACGGGGTCACGCCGGCTCAGGTGGTACTGCGCTGGCATATCGAAAACAGGACCATCATCATTCCCAAGTCTGTCCACCGGGAAAGACA
Organism: Bifidobacterium sp. JNUCC 75; assembly: GCF_054819865.1. Taxonomy (NCBI): domain Bacteria; kingdom Bacillati; phylum Actinomycetota; class Actinomycetes; order Bifidobacteriales; family Bifidobacteriaceae; genus Bifidobacterium; species Bifidobacterium sp. JNUCC 75. Next base: position 1,628,140 of record NZ_JBTHIF010000001.1, read on the forward strand.
GGCGGAGAACCTGGATCTGTTCGGCTTCAGCCTGACCTCGGAAGAGCACGCCGCCATCGATGCCATGGACTCCCCGGTGCGTGCAGGACACGACCCGATGACCTACGCCTACGCCTGACCGCTATTATGGATGATTCATGCATGCAGTCTAGATAGGAGGTATCGGCGGTAGATGACCGGTCCGAGACGCAGAAGATATCGGTATCGAGGCCGCAGCCGGTATGGTTCGGCATGGAGGAATCCCGCCCCGGCCCGCTTCCGTCGCGAATCGCTCACGGAACGGGTGCTGATCCTTCTGATAGTGGCTGTGGTCCTGGGCATCACCATCGGCCTGATATTGCCAAGGGTCAATGGCGGGGTCGGACGGCTGACCGGCCGATATACGGCAACCGGCGATGCGGCCCAGACCCTGCAGGGCCTGATAGTGGACGATCACGCCCGCCCAGGCCGCCAGTATCGGCGTGAGGCCTTCGGCTTCAAGGAGACCGATGAGGACGGCAACGGCTGCAATGTGCGCGAGGATGTGCTGACCCGCGACCTGACTGACCTGCGTACCACTACTCCCGGCGGGTGCAAGGTGGCCAGCGGTCGTCTACAGGATCCCTATACCGGGCGGACCATCGAATTTGTCAGAGGCCCGAAGACCAGTTCGGCCGTGCAGATTGACCACGTGGTCGCCCTGGAGAATGCCTGGCGGTCAGGAGCCAGCAAGTGGGACACGGCCCGTCGCTACCGTTTTGGCAACGATCCCTACAATCTGCTTGCCGTGGACGGCCCGGCCAACCAGGCCAAGGGGAGTGCCTCGGCCGACTACTGGTTGCCCGAGAACAAGGGGTACCAGTGCTCCTATGTGGCCCGTCAGATAGCGGTCAAGGACAAGTATTCACTGAGCGTCACCAGCTCGGAAAAGCAGGCCATGCTGGCCGTTCTGCATACCTGCCCAGGCCAGCCTCTCCCGCCGGACCGCTGAGCGCTGGCCTGTGGAAGGCTGACTGACAACTGGCATTTTCAATTGACGCCTCGTATCATTGCCAGCCTGCCTATCTTGCAGCTTGCGATGAATCCACCCAGATCCAGCAGGTGCCGGAGGAAGATTCTCCGGTGATCAGTCCTGGGTTTTGGAGTCGGCGGTGGAGGCAGTGACGGCGGGAGCGTCGGTGTGAATGATGTGCATGTGGCGCAGGAGCATGCGGGTCATCTGACGGCCGGAGCCGGCACCGTTTCCACGTACGCCGAAGTAGACCAGCAGGACCATGCCCAGGCAGATCAGTGCTGAAATGCGCAGGGCCCACTGCACGCCGAAGATGTTGGCTGCGATCTGGGTGGAGTGGCCGCCGCCCAGAGCGTTGTGGCGCAGGGTGGTGATGGTCTCCATGAGGATGACCAGGATGGGGGCTCCGACAGCGCCGGCGATCTGGCGGGCCGTGTTGGTGACGGCCGAACCCGCAGAAACATCCTTGGGAGCCAGGTTGTTCAGGGACCAGGTGGTCAAGGGCATCAGGGTGAAGCCCATGCCGATCTGACGGATGAACTGGCAGATGGAGACCAGGCCGATCCAGGTATTGGCGCTGATCATGCTCATGGCGATGGTGCCCAGCAGCAGGACCGAGCAACCGGTCATAGCCACGGGTCGTGCACCCCAACGGTCCAGCAGCCGGCCGCCGAAGAACTGGGCGATAGCGGTGCCGATGGCCCCTGGAAGCATGACCAGACCGCTCATGGTGGCTGAAAAGCCGCGATCCGTCTGGATATACATGGGCAGGATGACGGTGACCGAGCTGAAGGCGAAGAAGGACATGGATGCGATGATGGTGCCCACGGTGAAGTTCTTGATCCGCAGCACATGCAGATCCAGCAGGGGCTTGTCGTGGTGGAGCTGGCGAAGCACGAACCAGATGATCCCGATCAGGCCGACCAGCATGAAGGGCCAGGTCATGAGGGAAGTGATGGGGAAGTTCTCGATGTTGGTGAAGCCGAACATAAGGCCACCGAATCCGAAGATGGACAGGGCCACCGAGAAGAAGTCCGCCTTGACGCTGGTATCGCGCTGGCCGAAGTTGCGCAGGCCGAAGATGGACAGGAGCAGAGCCACAGCTCCGCAGATGCTCAGCGTCAGGAAGATGGAACGCCAGCCGTTGGCGTCGGTCTGCCAGCCGCCCAAGGTGGGGCCGATGGCCGGGGCCACGCTCATGGCCAGGCCCACGGTGCCCATGGCCATGCCACGCTTGGCCAGCGGGTAGATGGAGAAGACAGTGATCTGCAGAACGGGCCACATGGTTCCCGTGCCTATGGCCTCAAGAATGCGGCCCAGCAGGACCAGGGCGAAGGTCTGCGACTGCCAGCTCAACAGCGACCCCAGGGTGAAGACGGCCATGGAGGTGATGACGATCTGCCTGGTGGATAAGCGTTTGGTCAGAAAACCGGTCAACGGCACCATGACTCCCATGACCAGCTGGAACACCGAGGTCAGCCACTGGCCGGTGGTCAGGGTGATGTGGAACTCGTCCACAATGGTGGGCAGGGCCGAAGCCAGCTGCAGCTGGGTGAAGTTGCCCAGGAAGGTGATGACGGTCAGGATGGCCAGCGAAAGGAAGGCCTCATGGGTGAGCCTCCCGTTGACGAAGGCTCCGTCCTTGCTGAGGGTCCGCCCTTGCTTGGCGAGCTCCTGCTTCCTCATGCACCACCACTTCCTTTGGGTTAGTCCTCACTGCGCATACCGCTCCCCGCGGTGCCGTCCTAGAAAGCAAATCAGGGCATACCGATACCGGTGACACTAAGAAAAGAACAAGAGAGCTAAGCGTCTGACAATGACCTTATAATATACCCGGCTGTGGATTGTGATTGGGTTTTTCCACACGGCTGACGCGGATGTGGCGACCTTGTCCGGCGGTCAGCGTTTCCAGTATGCTGTGTGAGGCGAGCTTCGGTAATGTGAATGCGGAAGGGTCCAACACGGGCTGATGAGGACGGACGTTCGAAATGCAACGGCGGTCAAGGTAGGTAGCATGCACGCACATGATCATGGTCGTGGCAGATTCCCGGCCCTCCTCATGTCCTTGGCAATGATGATTTCCCTAGCGGCCTGCGGCGACAATGTCCCCGTCGATGGCGGTGAAACAGGCAACAATGCAGATCAGGCCCTCTTCCAGGGCGAGTTTGCCGGATCTGGCGCATCCTCCCAGCAGAGCGCTGACGAGGCCTGGATAGCCGGCTTCCGCAAGCAGCATCCGGGGGCGCGCATTTCTTACGATCCGGCCGGTTCCGGTGCTGGGGTCAACGCCTTCCTGTCGGGTTCGACCATCTGGGCCGGCACCGATGCGCCGCTGACCAGCAATCAGCTTGAGCGCTCGCGTAAGGTCTGCGGTTCCGGTACGGCCTTTGACCTGCCCGTTTACGCCACCCCGATTGCTGTGGCCTACAATCTGCCTGATTTGTGGCCCAAGGGTTCAGATGGCCATCTGCGGATGGACCCGGCTCTGATTGCCATGATCTTCTCCGGAAAGGTCACCAACTGGCGTGATCCGCGCATCGCAGCGCTCAATCCGGAGGCCAATTTGCCCGACTTGGACATCACCGTGATTCATCGTTCGGACAAGTCGGGCACCACGAAAAGCTTCCTGTCCTACCTGCACGACACGGCCGGGTCCGCCTGGCCTTATCCAGCGGGCGAGAATTGGCCCAACGACCTGGGGCAGGGCGCCAAGGGCACTGCCGGAGTGGTCATGACTATGAACCAGGCACAGGGTACCTTTGGCTATGCTGACGCGGCCCAGACCACCGGTTTAGGCACCGTGGCCGTCCAGGTGGGGAAGACCTGGCAGCCGCCTACAGCCAAGACCGTGGCCAACCTGCTGGATGCGGCCCAGCGGGATCCTCAGGCCAGTCAGCCTGGCAGGGTGGTCCTGACCGTGAACCACCGCACCACCCAGGAGCACACCTATCCGATCGTCCTGGTCTCCTACGACGTGGTATGCACCGCCTATCGAGATGATCGGGACGGATCCAAGGCCCGGTTCGCCAAGGCCTGGCTGACCTATCTACTGAGCGAGCAGGGTCAGCGCATGGCCGCGGCCAATGCGGGCAGCGCCGAGCTGGGGCAGGGGCTGCGCGCCCAGGCCATGGCCTCGGTAGAGACCATCGGGGGGAAGTCATGAGCGACAAGCCGGACGAGACCGCAACCCTGAACAAGGCCAAGCGGGTGGATCGGATCTTCAAGGCCTGCGCTACAGGGGCGGGCGTCCTGATCCTACTGGCCCTGGCTGCGGTCACCCTCTTTCTGATTCTGCGCGCTTTTCCGGCCTTCACCGGAGACCCTGATTCCCGCAACCAGGCCATACTCTCCCTGAGCGGTGGACGGGCGAGCAGCTTCCTGGGCTATGTGGGCCCGCTGGTTTTCGGCACCATTCTGATTGCCGGCCTGGCCTTGCTCTTGGCTTTCCCTGTCTCCCTGGGCATTGCTCTCTTCATCGGCTACTACGCCCCCAACCGCCTGTCCACGCTGCTCAGCACGGTGATCGACCTGCTGGCCGCTGTCCCCTCGGTGATTTACGGGCTCTGGGGGGCTCTGGTCCTGGTTCCCAATATCACTGGTTTCTGGCGTTGGCTGTCTGCCCATTTGGGATGGATTCCGATCTTTTCCGGACCAGTTGCAGCCCCGGCCCGGTCCGTGGCCACGGTGGCCCTGGTGTTGGCGGTCATGATCCTGCCCATCATCACCTCGGTCACCCGTGACATCCTGATCCAGGCCCCTCGACTGCAGCAGGAGGCCGCCTTGGCCCTGGGCGCCACCAAGTGGGAGATGATCCGGCTTGCGGTCCTGCCCTTCGGCCGTTCGGGCATCATTTCAGCATCCATGCTAGGGCTGGGCCGCGCCCTGGGCGAGACCATGGCGGTGCTGATGATCCTCTCGCCAGGCTTCAGCTACTCTCTGCGGCTGCTGCAGGCTTCGAAAAGCCAGACCATCGCCGCCAATATCGCCGCTCAGTTCCCCGAGGCGGACTCCCAAGGCGTGGCCCTCCTGGTGGCCACCGGTCTGGTCCTCTTCATCATCACCTTCATCGTCAACTATCTTGCGCGCAGGATCACAGCAAAGGCGGGTGCATGATGGCAAGCCGAACTGATCGCGGGCCGGTCATTGATTTTGACCGCTTCAGACCAACCAGGTCCTCCATCCGGGCGCGCAAGCGCAAGGACCGGCTGATGACCGTCCTGATCGGGCTCTCCTTCCTGGTCGCCCTGATCCCGCTGGTTTCGGTGCTCTGGGTCAGCCTGTCCAGGGGGGTGCGACGGCTGACGCCTGACTTCCTCACCCACAACATGAGCGGGGTGGTAGGGGGCAACCCCACGCCGACCGGAGGCTATGGCGGCATCCTGCATGCGGTAATCGGCACCCTGGAGATCACCTTCGGATCCATGGTCATCTCCATTCCGGTGGGTGTCATGTGCGCGGTTTATCTGGTCGAATACGCCCATGGAGGTCGCCTGGCCAAGGCCATCGGTCTCATGGTGGATGTGATGAGCGGAATTCCTTCCATCGTGGCTGGTCTCTTCGCCTTCTCCATGTTCGCCCTTGTAGTTGGGCCAGGCACCGTAAACGGGCTGGCCGGTTCGGTGGCCCTCTCCCTGCTCATGCTGCCCACGGTGGTCAAGACCTCCGAGGATATGCTGGCTGTGGTGCCCAACGACCTACGAGAGGCGGCCTATGCCCTGGGGGTGACCAAGCAGCGGACCATCACCAGCATTGTTCTGCGCACAGCCCTGCCTGGCATCGTTTCGGGGACCATCCTGGCTGTGGCACGGGTCATCGGGGAGACGGCGCCTCTGCTGATAGCCTCGGGTTTCATCGCCACTACCAACCCCAACCTCTTCTCCGGGAGGATGACCACCCTGCCGGTCTTCGTCTACAACGAGTATTCCCAGGGACTGGCCGTCTGCGGGCCGGGCGCTGACCCGGGATGCCTGACCGACATCCACATGCAGCGGGCCTGGGCTGCGGCCCTGGTTCTGATTCTTATCGTCCTGCTGCTCAACCTGCTGGGGCGGCTGGTCTCTCGCATCTTTGCTGTTGGGCGGACCCGTTGAGCGCCGCCATGAGAGAAACGGAGGCCGGAACATGGGCCAACGCATAGACATCAACCATCTGAACGTCTACTACGGCGATTTCCTGGCCGTCCAGGACGTGAACATGCGCATCCAGGCCAACAAGGTCACCGCCTTCATCGGTCCCTCCGGCTGCGGCAAGTCCACGGTCCTGCGCACCCTGGACCGCATGCACGAGATCACCCCGGGGGCGCATGTGAGCGGGCAGGTGCTGCTGGAAGGTCGCGACCTCTATGGGCCGGATGTGGATCCGGTCGAGGTGCGGAGGGACGTGGGCATGGTCTTTCAGAGGGCCAATCCCTTCCCGACCATGTCCATCCGGGAGAACGTCCTGGCCGGCATACGGCTCAACAAGAAGCACATCGCCAAATCCGACGCGGACGATCTGGTGGAGTGGGCCCTGCGCGGTGCCAATCTTTGGAACGAGGTCAAGGATCGTCTGGACAAGCCGGGCATCGGGCTTTCAGGCGGTCAGCAGCAGAGGCTCTGCATTGCCCGTGCCGTGGCCGTGCACCCCCAGGTCCTGCTCATGGACGAACCCTGCTCGGCCCTGGATCCCATCTCCACCCTGGCTGTGGAGGATCTGATCAACGAGCTCAAAAGGGACTACACCATCGTCATCGTCACCCATAACATGCAGCAGGCTGCCAGGGTCTCGGACTATACAGCCTTCTTCAACCTCAAAGCCGTGGGTCAGCCCGGCCACCTGGTGGAGATGGATGACACCACCACCATCTTCTCCAATCCGCACGAGCAGGACACCGAGCGCTACATCTCCGGCCGCTTCGGCTGAGACAGAACCGGTCCGCGCGCCCGCCCGTCAGGTATCATGGTCCCGGCATCCACGGAAGGAGCGAGGGCATGGGAGTATTGCTGGAACCGGCCACCCTCTTGGGCATCATCCTGGTGGGTTACCTGTTCAAGCGTTTTGGCCTCTTTCGTCCGCTGGACTACCGGGTGCTGCAGACCATTGTGTTCGATCTGGTCCTGCCCGGGGCCATCATCTACTCCTTCGCCACCAACCCCCACAATCCCAGCCTGCTTCTGGTCTCGGCCTTTGCCTTCGTTGCCTCGCTGATTCCGCCCCTGGCCATCTTTCTGACCAGCAGGCATCGTCATACGGCCCAGCGGGCTTTTCTTATGCTCAACGGGTCGGGTTTCAACATCGGATGCTTCTGCTTCCCCATGCTTCAGTCGCTGCTTGGCACGGCGGCCCTGGTGCCCGCCGCCATGTTCGACATCGGCAACTCGGTCATGGTCTCTGCAGGGACCAACGTCATGACCCAGGGGCTTCTGCATATTCGACCGGGCCAGTCCCTGGATCCCGATGCAGGGGAGCCGGTCAAGCTGGATGACCCTGATGCCCGCAAACTTCATCGCAAGGCCGCAGCCATCTCTATAGCCAAGGGCTTTCTGAGCTCGCCCTCCTTCGACACCTACATGGTCATGGTGGTCTTCATGCTGACCGGGATCTCGCTGCCAGACTGGTCAGCCCAGATCACCCGTCCATTCTCGGCGGCCAACGCATTCTGCTCCATGCTTATGGTGGGCATGCTCATGGACTTGCCCGGCGGACGGGATGATGTCAAGTCCGTATTGCAGATTCTGGCCTGGCGACTGCCCTTCGGCATCCTGTTCGCGACGGCCGCATGGTATCTGCTGCCCTTCGAACCGTTGATCCGTCAGGCAGTGGCTTTGTGCTGCCTGGCTCCGACAGCGGTTTTCGCCACCATGTTCACTGACAAGGTTCTTGGCAACGCCCGACTGGCAGGATTCACCCTGGCTCTGACTGCGGTGATCGGTGCGGTGCTCATGGTCTTGGCGCATCTGCTGATGGGCGCCCTCTGAGGATTCAGTCCTTCTTGTTGGTTTTCTTATCGTTCTCGCCCTGGTCGCGGCGCTCCTGCTCCTGACGCAGGGTGCGGCCCTCGCGGGTGCGCTGCTTGTTGACCGTGGCTGCTGCGATCCGTTCGGCAGCGCGCTCATCCTGTCCACGATCGACTTCGCTGTCGTGCACATGCTGATACTGCTTCTGATCGTCCTGGTCCCAATGATTGTTCCTGGCCATATACCCCTCCTCAAAAGCGGCGTGCCCATCAAGTATCCCCATGTGGAACGGCTTCAGGGCCATGCCTGTATGCCGATTATAGGTGGGCGGAAAGTTCAGCGGCGGTATTGGAGCTCAATAGAGGGAACTTGTAACAGAAAAAGCCGAGTGCTCGTGATATTCTTCTCTTGTCTCATCGCCAAATAAGACAATAAGGAATCGAATATGCATAAGCTATTTCGGCTTTCGGATAATAATACCACAGTCTCTACGGAAGTGGTAGCAGGCATCACCACCTTCTTCGCCATGGCCTATATCATCGTGGTGAATCCCTCGGTGCTCTCCACGGCAGGCATGCCCTGGGGTGCCGTCTTTCTCGCCACCCTGATCGCTGCCATCATCGGCACCTTGATCATGGGTCTGGTGGCCAATGTGCCCTACGGTGTGGCGCCAGGTGTCGGGCTGGACGCCTTCTTCACCTTCACCGTGGTCAAGGGGCTGGGCTTCACCTGGCAGCAGACCATGTGCATGGTCTTCCTGTGCGGCCTGATCAACATCCTGGTCACGGCCACCAAGCTGCGCAAGATGATCATCCAGGCCATTCCGCCCCTGCTACAGCACGCCATCGGCGGCGGCATCGGCGTCTTCATCGCCTATGTGGGTCTGCTCAATGTGGGCATCATCAAGTTCACACCCGACAAGACCTCGGCAGCAGGTGCCAACCCTGGACTGACCACCTTCAACACACCAGGAGTCATCCTCTTCGTCATTGGCTTGTTGCTGACCGTCTTCCTCCTGATCTTCAAGTTCAAGGGTCATTTGGGCTTCATCAACAAAGGTGCCTTTGTCATCGCCATCATCGCGGTCACGCTGCTGGGCATTCCCATGGGGGTCACCAACATGGCCAAGTCGGTCGATCTGGGCCAGGCCTGGTCACAGCTGCCGCAGACCTTCCTGGCCATTTTCAGTCCGGAGGGCTTCCCTGCTCTCTTCTCTGACCCGGCCAAGTTGCCAGTGGTTCTGGTGACCATCTTCGCCTTCTCCCTGTCGGACACCTTCGACACCATCGGTACCTTTGTGGGCACCGGCCGGCGCTCAGGCATCTTCTCCGCCGAAGACGAGCAGGCTCTGGAAACCGGTCGTGGTTTCAGCTCCAAGATGGACAAGGCCCTGTTCGCCGATGCCACCGCAACCTCCATCGGCGCCCTCTTCGGCACCTCCAACACCACTACCTATGTGGAGTCTGCAGCGGGCATTGCAGCTGGTGGCCGAACCGGACTGACCTCGGTGGTCATCGCCGCCTGCTTTGCGCTCAGTGCCGTCTTCGCCCCCTTGATTTCGGCTGTGCCATCGGCGGCCACCGCACCCGTCCTGGTCATTGTGGGTTGCATGATGATGAGCTCCTTCGCTGAGATCGAGTGGGGCGAGCTGTCTGAGGCCATTCCGGCCTTCTTCACGGCCATCTTCATGGGCTTCGCCTACTCCATCTCCTATGGCGTGGCTGCCGGTTTCATCACCTACTGCCTGACCATGGTCTGCAAGCGCAAGGGCAAGGAGGTCCACCCCATCATCTGGGCGGTCTCGGCCCTCTTCATCCTGGACTTCGTTCTCCAGGCCGTGCTCTAGAACAGAAATTCAGCCTATCGTATCTGTCCCGATTGTGTAGGTTGTGATCTTAGCGATCTGCAGACTGGGAAGGCTGATAGGGAAAGCTAGACATGAGACCGCAGTGAAGCTCCGCCACGTGTGTAGTGGCGGAGCTTCACTTGTTCATGCTCTGATGAGAAGTGATTTTCCAAGAAGGTGTCCCTGAATCTGCTTCTGTGGGTCAGCTCTCGTTTCGATCGACCATCTTTGCTTAGTGTTTCAACGTGCTGTCGACTGGCCATCAGACCGGTGGCTGCATGTGGCGATTCCGACATGAAAGATCAAGCGACGATGCTTAAGTGAATTATGAGTGCAATAGTCTCGTCGCTGGGTTCTAGAGCCTATCATGCTTCCATGAGATGTCTACAGTCGTGAGGTCCATGAAGTCGTTGTCTTGCTAGTAGAGAGACAGCTGGTTCCAATGGGTCATCGGGCATCGTGGAAAGATGAAATGCTTCGTTTAATTGGGGAGAGACACTGGGTCAGGGGAGCAAACCGTCGATGTACCATACGCTGATCCTTGGTCCTTGTCGACCATCCTCTTGGTCTTAGATTCAGTAAATCTGGAGAAGATGATCAAAACGGCCTGATTATTTTGGATCATTATTGGTTCGTGTAAAAAATCCCCGGCAGACTGGTGGAAGTCTGCCGGGGATTCTTGGTTTAGGCCGTGTGAAAATGGATCAGTACCAGTTGGATGCCTGGGATTGAGCCCAAGCACCACAGGGAGTCCCATAACGGCCCTGGATATAGCCCAGGCCCCAAACAATCTGGGTATGAGCATCAGTCTGCCAGTTGGGACCGGCCGAGGCCATCTTGCTGCCGGGCAATGCCTGAGGAATGCCATAAGCGCCTGATGGGTTGGATGCGTTGGTTCGCCAGCCGGACTCCTTATTCCACAGCTGCACCAGGCAGGTGAACTGGTCTTCTCCCCAGCCGCGGGAGGTGACCAGACCGTGGGCGATGCTTTGGGCTTCGCCCACAGGGACTGTAGTGGTGGTCGAGCCGGCCTGCGCAGGTGTGCCGCCGCCGGTGCCCACCAGGACCACCTTGTCGACGGGGACCGTCTTGACGAAGGAGGCGAAGATGTTGCTGGTCAGATGCTTGCTGCCGGCTGCGGTGACCAGGCTGGTGGTCTCCATGACGCCGTTCTGTCCCTCTGTCTTGACCTTGGTGGTCCCCGCAGGTAGGGAGTCGGTCTTCTCTTCAATGGTGTTGAAGGGAATGGGCGACTCGTCCGTTTTGACCTGGGCGCCGGCCCGGTCGATGCGGATGACTGTCTTCTCATTGACGGGAGTGGTCAGAGATGGATTGATCTGGTCTCCAGGCTGCAGAGTGATGTCCCCGGCCTCCAGCACGGATTTGACATCGGTGAAGCCAGTGCCCAGGACCACCTTGTTCTTCCCGTTGATCTGCACACTCACATAGGAGGTGTTCGCGTTAGCGCCGCCCGCACCGTTGCGGATGGCCTGCCTGGTGCTGCTGCGGGACACCGTGTTTACATCTTGAGTGGCTGAATAGGATGTCACGCCTGACTTGGCCGAGTTTTCAGTGGATGTGTAGAAGTCGCGCGAGACGAAGCCTGCGCCAACGACCATGCCGAGAACAGTGACACCGGCAGCCAACCGCAGCCACTGACGCTTGGTCAGAGCCTTGACCGCACTCATCCGTCCTCTACGGTGGTTCGCCATTACTCTCCTCTGTTGGACCGACAGATCCTCAGTGATCAGTCGACTTAACGCTTCCTATCGACCTCATGCTTCCGGTAAGACCGAAAGGGTCACTGGACAAACACATCACTACTTTAGTGCAAATCGGCCGTGGAGCCAACTCGACCGACTCAGGCCTGTGCCGGGGTTGACAGATCGGCCTTGCGTGCCTGGTCGATCAGGTCGTCCAGATCCGAAGACCTGAGCGCACCGGCCTGCTTGAAGATAATCTGGCCCTGCTTGGTGATCATCAGCGTGGGCACCGCTTGGATGTCGGCAGCTGCAGCCAGATCCTGGTTCTGGTCGATGTCCACCTTACCGAAGACGATGTCGGAGTTGGCCTGCGAAGCCTTCTCGAAGATGGGGCCGAAGGCCTTGCAGGGTCCGCACCAGGTGGCCCAGAAGTCAATCAGCACCAGGTCGTTGTCCTTGATGGTTTGTTCGAAGTTTTCCGAAGTAATAGTCGTGGTGGCCATGATAACGCTCCTTGAAGTCGTTTGACTGTCGCGCGGGAAGCTCCCGTGCTTAGCAACCGCTTTCAATCATCAGCATTCCATCAAGGCTGGAGAAAGCGCACGAATATGCTCTGGGTGGAGATGTCCGCCGGGGTCCCGCGGGCGGTCAAGCCTGGTGCGGATAATGGAGCCATGCCAGTGCTGAACGACGAGATTCCCGATGATGACGACTTCGATGCCGATCGCGACCGTGGCGCCTTCTCACACATCACCCCAGAGGACTTCAACCGGGGTTTTTCGGGCTCGAATCCCCCCGGATGGCTGGATCGTGACGCCATCGACCGTGCTCGGCGCTGCCTGCCCATGCCCTATGTGGAGGTAGTTCCGGTTCGCGTGGATGACATGAGTGCAGTCACCCAGGTGGGTACGCTTCTGCGCGTGGATGATCAGGGCAACATCGAGCGCACCCTGATTACCGGACGGATCCTCTATCACGAGACCATCAGGGAGGCTCTGGCCAGAAACATTGCCAAGGATCTGGGCCAGTTGGCCCTCCCCATGCTGCCTGCCAGCCCCCAGCCCTTCACCGTGGCTGAGTTTTTCCCCACGCCAGGGGTTTCGGAGTACTACGATCCGCGCCAGCATGCCATCGCGCTGTGCTATCTGGTGCCGGTGGCCGGGGACTGCAAGCCCCAGGACGAGACCCTGGATGTGGAGTGGATCGATCCCAAAGGGGACATGCTGGAGTCCTTCATGAGCCAGATGCCCGGCGGGCATGGCAAGGTGCTGATGAGCGCCCTGACCTGGGCCGGTGCACTGTGAATCGCGAATCCTTGGAGGCGGGCATGACCATTGCCAATACCGTATATCGTCATGGGAAGGGGCTGCCGCTGGTCCTGGTCCATGCTTTCCCTGTGGACCACCGCATGTGGGATCGGTGCGCGGCCTCGCTGATTGCGCAGGCAGATCGTGCGGGTATGACCCCCTTCCCTGTCTATGCGCCAGATATGCCAGGAGCAGGCGATTGCCCTCTGCCTGGGCCGGCTTCCTGTGGTCCGGAAGATTCTGATGGCGCCCTTCCTGGTGCATTGGATGCCATGGCTCAAGCCTTTGTGGACATGATTGCCGCCACGGGAGCGCAGAAGGCCATCTGGGTCGGACTTTCCATGGGAGGCTACCTGGTCGAGGCCGTAGCTAGGCTTTATCCGCGGATGGTGGCCGGGCTGGCCTTATGTGACACCACCATGATGGCTGACCGTCCGGCCTCCCGTGCCAACCGGCTGTGGATCGCCCGAACCTGTGAGGTGGAGGGGACGCTTGATCCGGTCATGCATTTCGCCAGGCCCCAGGAAGGCGATTCCACGGTCAAGTGTTCGCCCGCCTTCGTGCAGACCATGACCGAATGGATACAGTCCCAGGATCCCTGGGGCATCGCCTGGCGGGAGCGGATGGCTGCAGGCCGTCCGGATCAGAGCGATCTGGCCGGCCGCATCAGAGTGCCCGTGGCCCTGGTCAGCGGCCGCTGCGATCCCTCCAGCCCCCCAAGGTCCATGGAGCCGTTGGCTCAGACCATGCGTCAGGCTGGAACCGATGTCACTTTCACTGCCATCGAAGACTGCGGCCACTTCAGCGCCGTCGAGCATCCGGATCAGGTGGCCGCCGCCCTGCTGGACCTGGTTCGTCGCGCGGGGAGGCAGTCATGAGCGATTCCGGGACGGTCTTCTCCCCGCTGGCACTTACTGGACCCCTGTCCTTCCTGCCCTTGGCTCAGGGGGATGTGGATTATGACACGGCGTCTCGGCAGCAGCCCGGGCTGCTTGACCACCTGCTGGACCAGGACGGCACTGGGGTCATCCTGGTGCGGGGCGATAGGGTGGCTGTGCCCAGGGGCAAGGGGGTTCTGGCCGGCCGAACTGGGGCCAGCATCCGTCTGGCCACCCTGCCCGCTGCATATTTGCGAGGTCCTTTGGCGGGCTCGACGGACCGGTTCGAGCTGCCCTGCTACTACCTGGGGAAGGCCGGCCAGCAGGCCTGGCTGGCCCTGGATCTGAATCTTGTCTGTGCACATCGGGCTGTCCAGGCCCCTCTTCGTGATCTGGCTCAGGCTGCGGATCAGCGCTTTGACTGGCTTGCCCTGCGTGAGTATGCCCCACATGGCCGTCCGCGCCAGGTGGGCCTGGCAACCTGTGCGGTCGCTCTGTCCATATGGCATGAACGCCAGGCCTTCTGCCCTCAATGTGGTGCACCGGTCCATCCTTGCCAGGCCGGATGGGCTCAGATTTGCCAAGGGAATGCATCAGGGGACAAACACACGCTCTTTCCCCGCATTGAGCCTGCAGTGATCATGGCCGTTGTGGACGGTCGCGATCGGCTTCTGCTCCAGCACAACCGGAAGTGGGCTCCTGGCTTTCGCTCGGTCACTGCAGGATTCGTCGAGGCTGGGGAGAATCTGGAGCATGCAGTCCGACGGGAGACCATGGAAGAGGTGGGCCTGAACCTGGGCGAGATGCGGTATCTGGGCTCCCAGCCCTGGCCCTTCCCCTCATCGCTGATGGTGGCTTTCAGAGCCAGATCCCTGAATACGAATATCCGAGTGGACGGTGAGGAGACCGATGAGGCCAACTGGTTCACACGGGAGGAATTCGGGGCTGCTCTGGCCTCGGGCCGGTTGCGCATACCCCAGGCGGCCAGTGTGGCCAGGTACATGATTGAGCAGTGGTACGGCAGCGAGCTCTGATTCATTGGGGTAGTGTTGCACCACCGGACCTGGTCTTGCCGTAAGATATTTCAAGGACTGTAAGCAGCGAAAGGTGTGTTATGGCTATGGAGGAGCAAGAAGAGTCCCGTATCTCTGATGTCGACCAGGCTGAAACAGTGACCATGCCGCCGACGATGGGCAACGGGCCTGATCCTGTGGACCTCTTTGCCGACGAGGAAGCAGAGCGGGCCTTCGGCGCAGGTGTCAGCCATAAGGCTCCTTCGAGCGGTCATCGGGGACGAACCATCCTGGCTCTGTTGCTTTTGGCTGTGCTGATTCTGGTGGGTTGCTGGTTTGGCGTCCGTGCCTTCTTCCGCGATCGGGTGGCCCCTGGCGTCACCCTGGGAGGGCAGGTCATGATGGGCCGGACCAAGGACCAGGTCAAGCAGATCGTCGATCGACAGGTACGTGACTCCCAGGTGGAGATCAAGGGTGAAGGCACATCCGCCCAGGCAGGGCTGAAGGACCTGGGCGTAAGCGTGGATTCGGATGCCACGGTCACCAAGGTCATGAATGCCAAGGGCTCCGCAGGCCTCTCCCGGCTGAACCCTTTCCACAGCGAGGCTGTGCCGCTGGTGGCCGAGCGGGATCAGCTGACCATGGACAAGTATCTGACTGAACATTTCATCCCCCGCCAGGACCGCTCCGCTCCCTCAACCATCGTTTTCGATCAAGGTGCGCACGCCTTCCGGGCCCAGGAGGGTCGTAGAGGTAAGGCGCCTGAGTTGGGCCGCGTGCAGGATGCCGTCTCCTCCTTGATAGACAAGCCCGGCAGGCGTCTGGCCGTAGGGATGGTCTACAAGGACGTGGCCATGCCCATCAGTCTGGACACTGCCAATAAGGTGGCCTCTCAAGCCAACCAACGACTGGCCAAGGATCTGGTCATCAAGGGTGCCGATAATGACCTTATGACGGTCCCGGCTGCCACCGTGGCCACCTGGGTCAAGCCAGTTACCGATCTGGACAAGGGGACCATGGAGCTGGGCTTCGATCGGCAGGCCATCAACCAGTATCTGGACCAGGAGCTGGCCCGGCAACTGAACAGGGATATGGTCACCGCCGTCAATGTCAAGAACACCAAGGGCGATGTGGTGGCCGAGACCACCAAGGGAGTGGACGGTGTACGGGTCAAGGACGTGTCCGCCACTGCAGACTTGGTTGTCAAGGCATTGGAACAGGGCGATACAAACCCGGTACAGGCGAGCGCCGAGATCACACCCCACAAGGAGCAGACCCGTGTGGCCCGCTACGACGTGCCGGACGGCGACATGTGGATTCAGGTCAACCTCAGTGACCAGACCGCCACCGCCTACCACGGCACCACCCAGGTCAAGACCTTCCCCATATGCTCAGGCAAACCCGCTGACGGGAGATGGTCCGACACCGGCACCTTCTTCATTTATCTGCGCTATCCGGTTCAGACCATGCGCGGGGATGGCTACGTCTTGCCCAATATCACATGGGTCTCCTACTACAACGGCGATGAGGGCTTCCACACGGCCAATTGGAACTCTACCGGCATCGCCAAGGGCGACCCTGCCCTATACGGATCCCACGGCTGCATCAACATGTATGAGCAGGACGCCAAGTGGGTCTTTGACAACGCTCCGATCGGGACCATGGTCAAGGTGGTGGGACAGGCTCCGTCGGGTTCGGCCCGCTAGGAGCACTTGCTGCGGCAGACGGCCGAGTAGGCTGGAACCATGAGTGATGAACACAGTGATGGGACTTCCCGTTTGGATGTGCCCGAACACCTGCGGTATTCCCAGGATCATGTC
The DNA here is from genome assembly GCF_054819865.1 of Bifidobacterium sp. JNUCC 75. Lineage (NCBI taxonomy): Bacteria > Bacillati > Actinomycetota > Actinomycetes > Bifidobacteriales > Bifidobacteriaceae > Bifidobacterium > Bifidobacterium sp. JNUCC 75. The sequence continues at coordinate 1,644,633 of NZ_JBTHIF010000001.1, forward strand.
TGGATCGACCCCAGCCAATCCCCGGCGCCCATGGGCGTGACCGAGTATGCGGCGGACCAGCTGGGAGACCTGGTTTTTCTGGACTTGCCCGAAACCGGCACACACGTCGATGCCGGCGATGAGGTCATTGAGTTGGAGTCCTCCAAGGCTGTTGAGCCGGTGGTCTGTCCAGTGGCGGGTACTATCGCCTACGTCAACAGGGCGGCCTCGGACGATCCGGAGGTCATCAACTCCGACCCCTATGGGGAAGGCTGGATAGCCAAGATCGACCTGGAGGACGATGAGCCCGACTTGATGAGCGCCGAGGAGTACGGTCAGCTGCTGAAGAGCCTGAACTGACGGTTTAGCTATGACCAGGCGATCCGGCCGCAATGGAGGGCCCTTGCGGGTCCGATCGGTCAGCACCACCTTCGATTCAGCCGCGCCCGGGGAGGACATCGAGAGCAGACCAGCTCCGGTGCGTCTGTTGCGTCGCCTGATTACTGGAGCCTTCGACCTCTGGGTGGGGTTGTCCATCAATATGACCGGGCGCCTGGGCTGGTCGGCCGACGTCCAACCCTATGTGGGCTACGGTACCGAGTCATACTCCCGGCTGATATGCCGTACCATTCTGACCGACGGCCGCAGACGCGCAGATCCCGCCATTCGAGGTATCCGCGGCCTGCTGACCGTACCCGCGCCCAGGACCAGGGTCAGGCTGGCCATTGACAGCACGGCCATCGGAAGGGTCCAGGTGGGCGATTCCTCGGTCTACGATGCCGTGGATCCAAGCCGCAGCCTGAGTGCGGATGCCGTCTTCTCCGACCGATCGGGCTACCTGGATCTGGTGGCCGAGCATCGGCTGACCCCGGGTGTGCACCGGGTCTCCTACCAGGTGCGGGGCCGCCGGCCCGTCGACGCGCCTTTATACATCGTGCCCGGTCAGACTCCTGTCGGCGTCATATCCGACGTGGACGACACCATCATGATCAGCCAGGTGCCCAATCATTGGAAGGCTGCCTGGAACCTGCTCCTGTCAGACCCGCACCGCCGGTCCTCGGTGCCGGGCATGGCCGTGCTTTACAACCGCATCCGCGATCTGGACCCCCGGATGCCTTTCTTCTACCTGTCGGCCTCGCCCTGGAATGTGGAGGGATCCATACGCGCTTTCATCCGCGACCACGGCTTTCCGGCTGGCCCCTTGCTGCTGCGGGATCTGGATCCCAGGCCCAAGACCTTCGTACCCTCCATCGTGCAGCACAAGATGGAGTTCATCCGCCAGCTCATGGCCGACTTTCCCAAGATGCGCTTCGTGCTCATGGGCGACGACGGGCAGAGCGACCCCTCCACTTTCGCCCAGGTGGTACGGCAATATCCGGGCCGCGTCCTGGCCATTGGCATCCGTCAGCTGAGTCCTCAGGAGACCGGGCTGGGAACCTTGATCAAACGCACTGCCACCCAGCCGATGCCAGTGACGGAGGTGCCGGTCTTTTACGGGACCACAGGCGCCAATTTGATGCGAACCCTGCTGCCCTATCTGCGTCGTTGTGCCCGAATATAATCGCCCCATGAGTTTTTCGGCCGTCAATCCCGTTCCTCCACGTGCACAACGCCGTCCCTCTGATCGATGCTTCCATGGGGATCACTTCGAAGATCCTTACGAGTGGATGCGCAACCGTGAGGATCCGGCCACCAAGGCTTACGTGCGTGATCAGAACCGATACTGCCAGGAACGGCTTGCCGGTCAGGAGGGTTTGCGGGCCACCCTGCTCAAGGAGTTCACCGACCGGGTACAGCAGACCGACATGTCGGTGCCCACCCGGATGCACGGCTACTGGTACTTTTCCCGCACGCTCAAGGGCCAGGAGTATGGGGTGCAGTGCCGCCTGCCGGTGCGCGACCATGATGATTGGGATCCTCCTGCTGTCCAGGCTGATGCAGCGCCCGGGTCCATGCCGGGCGAGGAGGTCATCTTCGATGCCAATGCCGAGGCCAAGGGGCATGACTTTTTCTCCTTGGGGTGCCTGGACCTGAGCGCCGACGGCCGGTGGATGCTCTATGGACTGGACACCAAAGGCAATGAGCGCTACGACCTGTGCATCCGGGATTTGGCCGAGAACCGAGACCTGCCTGATCGGATTGACCAGGTCTCCTCGGGGGCAGTGCTGACCCCCGACGGCCGCTGGGTCTTCTACACCGGCCTGGACAAGGCCTGGCGTCCGGACACGGTCTGGAGGCATAAGGTGGGCACCTCGGCCGATCAGGATGTCATGGTCTACCAGGAGGACGATGAGCGCTTCTGGGTGGGGCTGGGCCTGAGCTACGACGAATCCGCCATGCTGATTGCCACCGGGTCCAAGACCACCAGTGAGGTGCTCATGCTGGACCTGAAGGATCCGCAGGGTGAGTTTGTGCCCTTGATCCCCCGCAAGGAGGGGGTCGAGTACGACATCAGCCTGGCCCGGTTCGAAAATGCCGGTCCGGCGGGGGAGGACCTGCCGGTGGCTGTGGTTTACCACAACGTGGACAACCCCAACTTCGAGGTGGATCTGATCGATCTGCGCAGCCACCGTCCGCCCTTCCGTCTGGGAGAAGGGGTGCGGCTGGCACAGGGCAGCCCCTATGGCTGCGAGCGCTCCGGAGACCTGGCCTCCCTGCCGCCCGAGAAACCCTATCGGGACCCGGGCAATCCGGCCATCCTCCAGGGCGCTCGCGGGCTGGGCATCGAGGGGTTGGGCATCCACCGCAGCTTCGTGGTCCTGACCTACCGGGCCGACAGCCTGCCCCACATGGCCGTCATCGCCAAGGATCAGGCGTTGGAGGATTTGCGGGCGGGTCGGCCCTGGCGCTTCCGTGAGGTCCTGCCCGACCGGGCCAAGAACGGCATTGACCGTCTCTACAGCATCGGCCCCACGGACAACCCCTCCTACCAGGCTCCCGGGCTGCGCTACATCCGGGGCAGCTATGGAACCCCAGCCGAGTTGCGGGAGTTGGATCCAGTCCGGAGTGTGGATCGGCTGCTCAAGCGGGCTCGGGTTCTAGGCGACTTTAAACCCGAGCGCTACGCCGAGCGTCGAATTCTGGTCCGCGTCAGGGATGGGGCCCTAGTGCCGGTCTCGCTGGTCTGGCGGCGGGGCATGCATCCGGCGCTGGACGCCAGCGGGAGGACCGGGCCCGATGACACGGTCATCCAGGCTCCCGACCATCTCGAGCGCCGTCCTTGGCCGGACCAGGATCCGGACAGGTCTGCCCCCATGTTCATCACCGGGTATGGGGCTTACGAAATCAGCCAGGACCCGGGCTTTTCCACCGGTCGGCTCAGCCTGCTGGACCGGGGAGTGCTCTACGCCGTCCCACATGTGCGCGGCGGCGGGGAGATGGGCCGCGCCTGGTACGAGCAGGGCCGCCGACTACACAAGGTCAATACCTTCCTGGACTTCATCGACGTCACTGCCGCTCTGCAGGCTCAGGGTTGGGCGGATCCCCGTCATACCGTGGCCAACGGCGGGTCGGCCGGCGGGCTGTTGATGGGGGCCGTGGCCAATATGGCCCCTCAGCTCTATGCCGGCATCGAGGCGGATGTGCCTTTTGTGGATGCGCTGACCAGCATCCTGGATCCGAACCTGCCGCTGACCGTGACCGAATGGGACGAGTGGGGAGACCCCCTGCATGATCAGCAGGTCTACCGGTATATGCGTTCCTACTCGCCTTACGAGAACGTTCCTGATGCTGATAGTAGACGCCGGCTCTTCGGCGGCGACCACTTTCCCGCCATCCTGGTGACCACATCCATGAACGACACTCGCGTGCTCTACGTGGAGCCGCTCAAGTGGGTGGCCAGGCTGCAGGAACAGCAGGTGGGGGCCGATGCCCTGATCAGAATAGAGGTCCAGGCAGGCCACGGGGGCATTAGCGGACGTTACCGGCAATGGGAGGAGCTGGCCTTCGAGAATGCCTGGTGCCTGTCCATCATGGTCCCCGAAAGCCGCTGATCCTGGTCTGTCCGGGATTCGGTCGGGGTCATGAAAGGGCCTTGGCTGGCTCGTTATGCTCGGGGTATGACAAATAGCAAGCAGAAAACATATCACATTGCGGTCATTGCCGGTGACGGCATCGGCAAGGAGATCGTACCCCAGGCACAAGCCGTCCTGGAAAAGGTGACCCGGGGCAAGGCTGATATCCGTTATGAGGATTTCGACCTGGGCGCTGAGCGTTACCTGCGTGATGGAGCCGTTCTGCCCGACGAGGATCTGGACAGGCTCAAGCAGCAGGATGCCATCCTCTTGGGGGCCATCGGCGACCCGCGGATCAAGGCCGGCATCCTGGAGCGTGGACTGCTGCTTAAAATGCGTTTCGAACTGGATCAATACGTCAATCTGAGGCCTTCCAAGCTCTACAAGGGCGTGGTGTCGCCCCTGGCCAATCCGGGAGACATCGATTTCGTAGTCGTGCGCGAGGGCACCGAGGGGCTTTACGCCGGGGCCGGCGGTTCCATTCGCCGGGGCACCCCCCAGGAGGTGGCCACCGAGGTCTCCATCAATACGGCTTACGGAGCGGAACGGGTCATCCGCTATGCCTTCCAACTGGCCATGAAGCGTCGCCGCCGCCTGACCCTGGTCCACAAGAAGAATGTGCTGACCAACGCAGGAGACATGTGGCAGCGGCTGGTGGATCAAGTGGGCCAGGAGTATCCCGACGTGGAGCGTGAGTACCTGCACATCGACGCCTCCACCATATTCATGGTGACCGAGCCCAGCCGCTTTGACGTGATCGTGACCGACAACCTCTTCGGAGACATCCTCACCGACGAGGCGGGAGCTGTGGTGGGGGGTGTGGGTTACTCGGCCTCCGGCTGCATCAACGCCTCAGGCACCTACCCATCAATGTTCGAGCCCATCCATGGGTCCGCCCCTGACATCGCCGGTAAGGGGATTGCCAACCCCACGGCGGCCATTCTCTCGGCGGGTATGCTCCTGGATCATCTGGGCTTTGAGAGCGAGGCGGCCAGCATTGAGCGTGCTGTGGAGGACGATATCGAGCGGTCCGGCTCCACCCAGCGGAGTACGGAGCAGATTGGCAAGGATATTCTGGCCCGGCTGTAATCGGGCCGGATGGCGGCTAGACTGGAGGGCATGACTATGGATGATGCCCCTCAGCCGGGCGACCGGCAGTCCAACGATACGCCGACAGGAAATCCTGGTTTCGGCACCTCCCCATCCCCGCAGGTACCGCCTGAGCATCGGGATCCTGTCGGCGGGGATACCCCTGCCGGTGCAGCGCAGCCGGACCATTCTGGCCCAGGTGCAGCTGACGGTCAGCGGCAGACTGCGGGCTATCCAGCTGGCCATGACGTTGGCGGCGGGAACCAGAATCCGTATCAGGCCGGTCAATATCCCACTAGCCAGTATCCTCATGGCGGGTATCCGACAGGGCAGAGGTACGATGCCGGATACCCGTTTGCCCCTCAGAATGGCGGCCAAAATCCTGGGGCCTATCAGACGGGGCCCAACCGGCCTAATCAGTATCCGACCGCCGGTTATCCAACAGGTCAGCAATATCCTGCTGGGCAGTATTCAGATGGCCGTTATCCTGACGGACAGTATCCTGGCGCTCAGAATCCACAAAGGCCCTATCAGCCGGGACCGGGCTATCCCGGCCAGTATCCGGCTGGTCAATACCCCCAGGGCGGGTATCCGGGCAATCAATACCCGATGGGCCAGTATCCCGGCAATCAGTATCCCGGCGGGCAGTATCCTCCCCAGACTTCCATGCCCTGGCCCTACCCGGTCATGCCCCAGGGCGGGTATCCGGGGGCAATGCCCAACGGCAGGGGAGCTTACCCGATATCGCCCACCCCGCACAGCAAGCTGGCAGCCGGGTTACTCAGCATCTTTCTGGGATGCTTCGGCGTGGGCAACTTCTACCTGGGCAGGACCGGCCGGGGTGTGGCTCAGCTCATGCTCACCCTGATCGGCTTCCCCTTCTTCTTCATCGGGCCGACCATCGCCATGATTTGGGGGCTTATCGAAGGCATCCTGATTCTGACATCCTCGGCCGGCTCCTTCTGGCATCGTGACGCTCGCGGATGGGAGCTGAAGGATTGAATCCGGCCTGTCTGCGCGGCGTCGGCAAGCAGATGGGCGGCAAACTGGCGGCCGTAACCCTGACCCTGGGCCAGGGATCCGACTCGCGTCCGGTCATTTCATCATGCAGGATTGACGGCGACTTCTTCGCTGAACCAGCCCCGTCAGCCTCTCAGGAATCCGGAGGGGTTCATGGGCCGGTATCCCGGCTGGAATCCGCAATCTGTGACCTCCCGTTGCCTTTGGACCCTGGTCTGGCTCTGGAAAGGCTGGACAGGGTCATGGCAGAAGGGGAAGGTCAACGGGTAGTCGGTGTGTCTCCATGGAGCCTGGTGACCGCTCTGGAGCGCGCTCTGCCTGATGGGTTGGTTATCCAAAGACAGGGGAAGTCCGACCAGCTGCCGTCCGTCTCGGACCAGACCGCTTCCAGGCGGTCTCAGCCGGACGAGGCCGAATGCCGCCGCCGTTGGTCTGGCCTAAAACTGGACCTGATCAGGGACAGTCCACGTCAGCCGGTCATGCAGATGGCCATGGATCAGGCTCTTAATGATGCCGTGGCTCAGGGCCAGCTGCCACCCACCCTGCGCATCTGGAACTGGTCGGCACCGGCGGTGATCCTGGGGCGCTTCCAGTCCCTGAGCAGAGAGGTCCACGTCGAGCGGGCGCGCAGTCTGGGCTTTACCCTGGTCCGCCGCTGCACCGGCGGTGGCACCATGGTCATTCAGCCCGACCGGGCCATTACCTATTCCCTCTATCTGCCCTTGGACTTCGTCAAAGGAACCGACCTGATCGACTCCTATCGGATCTGCGACTATTGGCTGGTCCGTGGCCTGCGCATGCAAGGGATTCAGGCCGGATGGCAGGGCATGAATGACATCGCCTCCCCGCGGGGCAAGATGGGGGGCGCCGCTCAGAGAAGGCTGCCAGCAGGCTCCTACGGACCGGGCGGGTTGCTCCACCACACCACGCTTTCTTATTCGGTGGACGCCGATCTGATGGCCCAGGTGCTCAACGTGGACCCGGAGAAGTTCCATGACAAGGCTGTAACCTCGGTCAGAAGCCGGGTGGATCCCATCGACAGGCAGACCAGCCTGTCCCGTCAATCCCTGATCGATATTCTTCTGGATACCCTGCCCTCCCTGGTGGAGGATCTGCGCATCTCTAAGCCTGCGCCCAAGGTCGAGCAGCGGGCCCGCACTTTGGCCCGGCAGCGCTACGGCCGTGAGGAGTGGACCGCCCAGATCGCCTGACCAGGCAAGGGGGTTGATGTGTGTGGGTATAATCGTGCTCAGTCGCGTCGAACCCGGCGTGAGGTCATCAACCATACGCGAGTCGGTGCAGACCCGCCAGACATGGCAAAAAGGAGTGCGGAGTATGGCGGTTCACAAGCCCAATGAGATTCCCGATGACGGGAACGCCCTCAGGCAGACCGCCCTATTCAAACAAGTGCCCAGGCTGGACGCCGACCAGCTTTTGGGTACCATGCACGAGTCCACATACGCCAAGGGGTCCACGGTCTTTCGACAGGGTGACACCGACCACCGCATGTATCTGCTGGAGGAGGGCCGGGTCAAGCTGGTCCGCCAGTCGCCCGACCGTCGCATCCAGCTGCTCAGCATCCACGGGCGCGGGGAGATCCTGGGCGAAATTCCCGTCTTTGACCCTTCCGGCGGGCCGCGTACGGCCTCAGCCGTGGTCATGGTCAACAAGACCAAGGTGGCAGCACTGGACCACGATACCCTCTTCGACTGGCTCAACCAGCATCCCAAGGTGGCTGTGGACATGCTTCAGGTGCTGGCCCACCGTCTGCGGACCGACAACGAGCGCATTTCCGACCTGGTCTTTCTGGACGTGCCGGCCCGCCTGGCCAAGACCCTGCTGGATCTGGCCACACGCTTTGGTGAGCCCTTCGAGCAGGGGCTGATGGTCCCCTACGATCTGACTCAGGAGGAGCTGGCCCAGCTGGTCGGCGCCTCACGGGAGACCGTCAATAAGGCCCTGATGGACTTCTCCAACCGGGGATGGATCTCTCGCAAGGGCCGTACCATCATCATCTTCCAGCCTGGACCGCTGATTCGACGCTCGCGCATGTAAACGCCACTGTTCGGTAGAGCCGACGGCCTAGGATGGAGACCATGCCCGAACAAAAGAAATCCATGTCGGTCAGGCGCTTCTTCACGCTGCTGCTGGCTTACCTCATCTTCTGCATCGCAGGTGGCGTGGTCGTCTCTGGTTTCCTGTCTCCCGCTGTCTTCGGCATCAACGCCGCCTCCAGGAATCTGATGCCTGCACTGAAGACGGACAACATCGACTTCAACGTGAACGATCTGCCTCAGCAGTCTCGCCTCTACGCCTCCGACGGGCATACGGTCATCGCCACCTTCTATGCGCAAAACAGGATTGTGGTGCCCATCAAGGACGTTTCCGGCTACATGCAGAAGGCTGTGGTAGCTCGCGAGGACCGTCGTTTCTTCGAGCATGCCGGCGTGGACACCCAGGGCGTGCTCAGGGCCTTCATCCAGACCTACATCAAGCAGGGCGACACCCAGGGCGGCTCCTCCCTGACCCAGCAGTACGTCAAGAACGTGCTCATGAGCCAGGCTGCGGAGAACAACGACCCCATCGCCGAGTACCATGCCCAGGAGGAGACCATAGCCCGCAAGATGCGGGAGATGCTGATTGCGGTGCAGATGGAGAAGAAGTACTCCAAGGCCGAGATTCTTCAAGGGTATTTGAACATCGCTCAGTTCGGCACCAACGTCTACGGGGTTGAGTCGGCGGCCAGGCGCTACTTCAGCAAATCGGCCAAGGACCTGGATCCGGGCGAGGCCGCGACCATCGCCGCCGTGACCAAGAATCCCGCCCGCTTCGATCCCACCGTCAACGTCAAGGCATCTCAGGAGCAGCGGGACATCGTCCTGGATCTGATGCGCCAGGAGAACTACATCACCCAGCGCCAGTATGACGAGTACAAGGCCAAGCCGCTGGATCAGATGCTGCATGTGCAGTCCGCGGACGCCGGCTGCCAGGCGGCTGGGGACGCGGCTTTCTTCTGCGACTACGTGACCAAGCAAATCCTCAACTCCAAGGAGTTTGGCAAGAGCCAGGAGGAGCGCAACAAGCTCCTCAAGGAGGGCGGTCTGGACATCTACACCACAATGGACGTCAACGCCAACGCTGCAGCCATGAAGGCGGCCCGGGACACTATCCCCGTGGATGATCCGACCGGCTTTGAGGTCACGATGGCGGCCATTCGCCCGGGCACCGGCGAGGTCCTGGGCTTCGGCATCAACCGCATTTACGATGCCACCCAGAACTCCGGCGGCGGCACCCGCACGGCCATCAACTATGCAGTGGACCAGCAGGACGGCGGCGGCTGGGGTTTCCCCGTGGGCTCCTCCTGGAAGCCCATCAACATGGTGGCCTGGATGAAGGCCGGCAAGTCCATCAACCAGCCCCTGCGCACATCCACCAGCTACCCAGAGACCACATTCGCCTGCACTGAGGCTGACGGCACCCCTTACGGGTTCGGCACCGGCAGCTGGCATGTGGAAAATGCAAGCGGCGGCACCACCTCGCCGGAGACCCCCCTGCAGGCCCTAATCCGCTCGCACAACACCACCCAGGCCTCCATGGCCCAGCAGATCGGCCTGTGCAGCATAGCGGATACAGCCAAGGACATGGGCTACCACAATTCGCCCAAGGACCAGATGGATATCCACTCAGCCAACAGCTTCCAGCCGCCTATGGTGATCGGAGCGGTCCAGGCTTCCCCCCTGACCATGGCCAATGTCTTCGCCACCATTGCCGCCAAGGGCGTGGCCTGCAGCCCCATCGCCATGACCAAGGTGGTCGACAAGAACAATCGGTCCATCAAGGTGCCCAAGGCCAATTGTCATCAGGCCATCGACCCGGGCATCGCCGAGACCACCGCTTATGCCATCAACCAGGGTGTGGTCCAGCCCGGAGGCGTGGCGTCCGTGGCCCAGCTGGACGGGGGCCGCAAGACCTTTGCCAAGACGGGCACCCATGAGGACAAGTACATGCTGACCGGCGGATTCGTACCCCAGGTGGCTGCCTTCGTCACTGTGGGCAATGCGGAGGGCCAGGTCTCCTTCAACAACAAGACCATCAACGGACGGTTCTTCCACATCTGGGACGGCGTATCCATCGCCGCCCCGGCCTGGAAGGACTTCATGAACACCTACCTGGCCGCAGCCAATATTCAGCCGGACAACTCCTATGGCAATCCCGATCCCCGCTTCACCGGCGGGGTCCAGCAGTCTCAGCCATCCCAGCAGCTCCAGCAACGGTCCACGGGCAGACAGTGACAGACCTGTCGTCACGGCCAAGGGGAACAACAAGGGAACCAGAGGAGCCAGTCCGGAGCGATCACAGACGGTGGATTCGCCAGAGGACCAGGGCCTGTGCCTACAATAGTGACCATTAGGGATTCGTCAACGGGCGGACCACGAGGGGTGCGGCCGCCCGCCGGGAGAGGCAGGAACTGATGGTCCAGGAATATTCGGAGCTGGATGACAAGGCCCCTCGGGCCGACGGCCGGGTCAAGGAAGATCAGGCAATGCCAGGACCAGTGAGCGGCTCTGGCAGGCTGGATGTGTCCAAACCGATCCGGCCCTTTGAGTCGGGTGTCGCCGACGGCAGGAAGAAGTCTGGCAAGGCGATCAAATCCTTCAAGAAGGGCAAGAAGGATAAGAGAGACAAAAAGGCTGGGAAATCAAAGTCAGGCAGAAGGCGGGAGAGGGCCCTGCCCGCGCTCTTCCAGCCCATGGAACTGCGAGATCAGCATATCCGCAACAGGATCTGGATGCCGCCCATGGACACCTATTCGGTCCTGCGACACGACGGAGTTCCTACCAACTTCCATTATCAGCACTATGTGTCTCGGGCCCTTGGTGGCTTCGGAGTCGTCATCGGGGAGGCCACGGCCGTAGATCCCCAGGGGCGGATCTCGCCCTGCGATGTAGGGCTGTGGAACGACGAGCAGACCAGGGCCTGGCAGGGCATCGTCCGGGATGTCAAGGCCGCTGGAGCGGTTCCTGTCGTCCAGCTCAACCACTCGGGGCGCAAGGGCTCCTCCGGGTGCTCTTCCATGGGCTATATCAATGCCACCGTGCCCGTGGCCGAGGGCGGCTGGCAACCTGTGGGTCCCAGCACCATCGCCTTTGGGAAGATGGCGGTCCCTGTTCAGCTCTCGCGGGCTCAGATAGCCTCCATTGTGGCTGATTTTCGCTCTGCTGCGGTAAGAGCCGTTCAGGCTGGCTTCCTGGGAGTGGAGCTGCATGCCGCCCACGGCTACCTGCTCTCCCAATTCCTCGACCCCCTGATCAACCGACGCAACGATGAATACGGGGGCGACCTGTCCGGCAGGATGCGCCTGCTGATCCAGGTGACCGATGCCGTGCGCGAGGTCATTCCCTCGGGTATGCCCCTGCTGGTGCGCATGTCCGCCACTGACTGGGCCACTGGCGGATGGGGCCTGGACGAGACCATCCGTACTGCCAAGGTGCTCAAGCTACACGGGGTGGATCTGATTGACGTTTCCACCGGGGGTCTGGTGCCAGGCGTGGAGATTCCGGCCGCCCCCAACTACCAGGTGCCTTTCTCCTATCAGGTGCGCAGCCAAGTGCTGATTCCCACCACGGCGGTGGGGCTGATCACCAAGCCCAAGCAAGCCGACCGGATTGTACGCAAGGGCTTGGCTGATGCGGTCGAGATTGGTCGAGCCAGCCTGCGTGACCCCTACTGGCCGCTCAGGGCCGCCTATAAACTGGGACTGTCCGCTCAGCAGACCCCTTACCCTGAGCCTTACCGGCGCGGGGCCTACGGCATCGCACGCTGAGAGCAGCCATGGACGCTGTTCGCGGCGGAGCAGGGACCATTGTGGTCATGCCCACCTATCAGGAGGCTGACAACATCGGGGTGACCCTTCCTCAGCTGCTGGCCTGCTGTCCTGAGGTTGATGTCCTGGTCGTAGACGACAACTCGCCGGACGGCACCGGCGGCATGGCCGAGGATATGGCCAGTCGCAATCCTCGCGTGCATGTCATCCATCGGAATGCCCGTCGTGGGTTGGGTCCAGCTTACGTACAGGGGTTCCGCTGGTCGCTGGAGCACAGCTATGACCTGATCTGCGAGATGGACATGGACGGCTCCCATCGGCCCCAGGATCTGGCCAGGATGCTGGCGGTGGCCCGAGGCCATGCACATCCGGGCCTGGTCATCGGCTCGCGCCGGGTGCGCGGAGGCCGCACTCAACATTGGCCCTGGTATCGGGATCTGATCTCGCGTGTGGGATCCTGGTATGCACGCATCGCCCTGGGGTCCTCCGTACGGGACATGACTGCCGGCCTGAGGGTCTATCGAGCGGACGTGCTGAGGCGGATCGATCTGGGAAGGGTTCGATCCAGCGGCTACGTCTTCCAGGTGGATATGCTGCGTCGAGTCCAGGCCATGGGCGTTAGCGTTGTCGAAGTGCCTATAGTCTTCGTGGAGCGGGTTCGCGGCAGCTCGAAGATGGATACGGGGATTGTTCTGGAGGCCATGGCCCAGGTAACCCTGTGGGGACTTGAGCGGTTGACCCGTCGAAACTGACATTGGGTTACATTCGTGTTCGCTTTCTTAAGCGACCCTGCAGGCATTTTTTGGAGATTTGAAGGATCAATTACGCCTTGATGAATAGATTCCTGCAAGAGCTTTGGCTGGCTTCAGGTGTATGGAAGAATGGTACCAGCGTCGAAGAAATGTCGTTTTTTCGCCCCTGCTTGGTAATGGCGACCGCAGTCCGATTACCAGCTTGCCAATTTGGGCGAATGTGTGCGATAATGTTCGAATGATATCGTCACAACGCCAACACCTGATATTGAACCGGTTGCGTACTCGTGGCGCAGTCCGTATTACCGCCCTCTCCAAGGAGCTGGGCGTCTCAGCCATGACCATTCGCCGGGACATTGCCGACCTGGCAGACAAGGGCCTGCTCAAAAGGGTCCACGGAGGGGCCGTCACCACCAGCTCGCTTCTGGCTGAGCCGCTCTTCTCGGTCAAGTCACAGATGGACATGGGTCTCAAGGACACCATCGCCCGTCGTGCCATCGACTATGTCTCACCGGGCGACGTCATCGCCATCGGGGGCGGGACCACGGCCTATGTCTTCGCCCAGCACCTCCTGGAAAGCCGCCAGTGCGCTGGGGTGACCCTGCTGACCAATTCCATTCCCGTGGCCGAGCTGGTCCAGGCCATGGAGAGCAAGGACGTGGAGGTCATCGTCACCGGCGGCGTCATCACCCGGTCCAACTCTCTGGTAGGCCCCATTGCGGACAAGGTCATCGCCTCCTTGCGGGTCAACACGGTCTTTTTGGGCACCCACTCGGTCTCCATTCCTCGTGGCTTCCTTATGCCCAATTCTCTGGAGGCGGCTACGGATATGGCCTTGATGGACATCGCCGACCGGACCATCATCCTGACCGACCACACCAAGTGGAGCTGCACATCCCTGTCCCTGTTCGCCTCCTTCGACCAGGTGGACACCGTCATCACCGACGACCAGCTGGACCAGGAGTCGGCCGAGGCCACGCGGTCCCTGGTCAAGCGGCTGGTTCTGGTGCCGGTCAACCCCGAGGAGGGACAGGCTCAAGACGGGTCCTCCGACGGGTCCGGGCCTGAAGCCGGGGAAGCGGACCATGCCGGATGAGCGGGCAGCCACCCAGGGATGCGTCGGTTGCCATATCGGGTTGCCTTGGATTGTCAATCATCACGGACGATGAAGGAGCAGCATGAAGTCAGAGCAGTATGTCCCCCAGCGGTATGTTCCCGGCGACTATGCCAGGGAGCACATCCGCATCACCCCCACCAGGCTGGCCGACGGGCGTCGGTTTTTCTACTTGGATGATGATCCTGAGTATGTCTCCGGCAGCAAGACGAGACGCCTGGATGACCCTCGTCCCCTGACAGACCGGTTCGCTCCCCATCAGGATCAGGAGGGCAGGATGGTGCCCTTCCAACCGCCGCAGATGCGCCGGGATCCTCTGACCGGAGACTGGATCCCTATGGCTACAGCCCGTATGAACCGGCCCATCACCGCCGGTCCCCAGGCCACCGCCAAGGGCAACCCCCTGGCCGCCAGAAAGCCTGGAGACCCCTACCAGGATGGGGAGATTCCCGATGTGGACTACAACGTGGCGATCTTCGAGAACCGCTTCCCCTCCATGATGCAGGTGCCCAATACGCAGGCGGCCGACCAGTCCTCCCTGGTGGACGGCAACCCCCTATGGCCGGTGCGCGAGGCAAACGGACGCTGCGAGGTGGTCTGCTTTGATCCCGACGAGCACGCGCTGCCTGCCGATCTGCCGGTCTCCCGTCTGCGGACGGTGGTGGAGGCCTGGGCCTTCCGGACTGCAGAGATTTCAGCCATGGAGGGCATCGAACAGATTTTCCCCTTCGAGAACCATGGGCAGGAGATCGGTGTCTCCCTTGCCCACCCCCATGGACAGATCTACTGCTATCCCTTCATCGCCCCCCGGCTGGAGCAGGAGTTGAGGCAGTGCGCCGACTACCGTGAACGCACCGGCGGCAACCTCCTGGCAGACATCCTCAAGGCTGAGCTGGATTCCGGTCGACGTGTCGTCTTCCGCAACGCCACCTGGGTGGCCTATGTACCCGCCGCTGCCCGCTGGCCCCTGGAAGTCCACATGGCCCCTGTGCGCGACGGGATCCTGAGCCTGGATCAGCTGAACGACCAGGAGCGCTGGGATCTGGCCGTCATGTATTCCACGCTGCTCAAGCGGGGCAACGCCTTCTTTGACAAGGGCGACGGCAAGGGGATGGACCTGCCCTACATCGCCGCCTGGCATCAGGCCCCGCTGCACGATTCGCGGCGGGAGGACTACCGGCTCAACCTGCAGTTCTTCTCCTTCCGTCGTGCCGTGGACAAAATCAAGTATCTTGCCGGGTCTGAGTCGGGCATGGCCGCCTGGGTTTCAGACACCACCCCCGAGCGGATTGCCGACCGTTTCCGCCAGCTGGGGCCCTTGGATCTGGAGAAGGGAGAGAATCAATGACGACCACAGTCGAATTCATACAGCCCTGGACCCAGGGTGCTGACGGCCAAGGAGCCACCAAGGCCCGGGAGCTCTTCCAAAAGGTCTATGGCTTGGATCCCCAGGGCGTCTGGAGCGCCCCCGGGCGGGTTAATCTCATTGGCGAGCACACGGATTACAACGCCGGTCTCTGCCTGCCCATCGCCCTGCCCAATCGTACCTATGTGGCCGCAAGCCCCAGGACGGACAGCCGGATCCGTCTGGTCTCCAGCATGGATCCGGAGAATCCGGTCCAGGCTGACTTGGATGGTCTTCAGGCCCGGGGAGTGAGCGGCTGGGCAGCCTATCCGGTCGGCGTGGCCTGGGCCCTGCAGCGGGATGGCTTTCCTCAGGTTCGAGGGTTCGACCTGGCCCTGGCCTCCTGCGTGCCAGTCGGGTCCGGGTTGAGCTCTTCCGCGGCCATGACCTGTGCCGTGGCCCTGGCCCTGGATGACCTGTTCGGCTTGGGGCTGGGCGGTGACGAGGCTGGCCGGGTCAAGCTGATTCAGGCCGCCATCACGGCTGAGAACGATATGGCCGGAGCATCCACCGGCGGCATGGATCAGAGCGCCGCCATGCGGTGTCGATCCGGCTGCGCCCTGCGGCTGGACTGTCGGCCGGAGCTGGATGCCATGAGCAACGTGCGCCAGGTTCCCTTCGATCTGCAGTCTGCGGGCCTGGAGCTGTTGGTCGTCGACACCAGGGCCCAGCACCAGCTCAACGATGGCCAATACGATCAGCGGCGGGCCACCTGTGAGCAGGCTGCGCATCTACTGGGAGTGGCCAACCTGCGCCAGGTGGCAGACCAGGTCAATGGGGCCGCAGATCCCCCGTCCGCCCTGGCTGCCCTGCTGGAGCAGCTGCCCGATGAGATCATGCGTCGGCGGGTCCGTCATGTCATCAGCGAGATAGGGCGGGTGGACCGCTTCGTCGAGGCCTTCGGCAGGGGCGATTACGTCTTGGCCGGCCGCCTGTTCAACGCATCCCATGACTCCTTGAGGGACGACTACGAGGTCACCTGCCCGGAGTTGGATGAGGCTGTGGATGCGGCACGTCAGGGCGGGGCCTACGGAGCTCGCATGACCGGCGGCGGGTTCGGGGGATCCATCATCGCCCTTGCTGACGCCGGCAAGGGTTCCGATCTTGCGTGTGACATTGCGGAACGATTCGCCTCCAAGGGATTCAAAGCCCCCAGAGCCCTGATTGCCCTGCCCTCCTCGGCGGCCGCGCGCGAATCCTGAATCCAGACTGTAGACCTCTACGACCCTGCTTCTCCCGGCGCTCCTCTAAGCTGGGGGAGCGGGGTCCCGGTTTTCAGGGGTCTAGTCAAGGGCGAGGTGGATGAGGAGGACGGCCATGGACAAGGCGATCATCACGGTGGTGGGCAAGGATGCCATTGGCATCATCGGCAAGGTCTGCACAGACCTCTCCCAGCAGGGTGTCAATGTGCTGGACATTTCGCAGACCATTCTGGACGGCTTCTTCACCATGATGATGATTGTGGACTGCACCGCCTGCAGGGATGATTTCGATGCACTGAGCCAGCGGATGGAATCTTTGGGCGAGGACATCGGGGTCTCCATACGCTGCCAGCGCGAGGAGATCTTTACCAGGATGCACCGGGTCTGAGGAGGCAGCCATGATCACACGTGACGAGGTCCTGGAGACCAACGACATGATTGACCGGGAGCGCCTGGACGTGCGCACCATCACTATGGGCATCAGCCTGTTGGACTGCGCCAGCCAGGATGTGGACATGCTCTGTCGGAACATTCATCGCAGGATCGTCTCCCTGGCTGGCGACCTGGTGTCCACTGGGGACTCCATCGCCCGCGAATACGGCATTCCCATCGTCAACAAGCGCATCACCGTCACCCCCATCTCTCTGGTGGCCGCCGGAGCCTGCCACACCGTGGAGGATTATGTAACCGTGGCCAAGGCCCTGGATCGCTCGGCCCAGGAGGTCGGGGTCAACTTGATTGGTGGTTACTCGGCCCTGGTCGGCAAGGGCATGACCCCGGCCGAGCGGCTCTTGATCAAGTCCCTGCCCAGGGCGCTGAGCCAGACGGAACGGGTCTGCGCCAGCGTCAACGTGGGCTCCACCAGGACGGGCATCGATATGGATGCCGTAGCCCTTATGGGCCGGGTCGTCAAGGCCACCGCCGAGAGCACCGCCGACTCGGACAGCTCGGGCTGCACCAAGCTGGTGGTCTTCTGCAACGCCCCGGACGACAACCCCTTCATGGCCGGCGGTTTCCACGGGGTCAGCCAGGGGTCGGCCGTCATCAACGTGGGGGTTTCCGGGCCCGGCGTGGTCAAGACCGCCCTGGAATCAGCCAAGGGAGCGGACTTCGGACAGCTCTGCGAGACCATCAAGCGCACGGCTTTCAAGATCACCCGGGTGGGGCAGCTGGTGGCCCAGGAGGCCAGCCGTCGCCTGGACGTGCCTTTCGGGATCATCGATCTGTCCCTGGCGCCCACCCCTGAGGTGGGGGACTCGGTGGGCGAAGTCCTGCAGACCATGGGCCTGGAGCAGGTGGGCGCCCCAGGTACCACTGCGGCCCTGGCCATCCTCAACGATCAGGTCAAGAAGGGCGGCATCATGGCTTCCAGTTCGGTGGGCGGGCTGTCCGGGGCCTTCATTCCCGTGTCCGAGGATGCCGCCATGATCCAGGCTGCGCAAGAGGGGAGCCTGACCCTGGAGAAGCTTGAGGCCATGACCTGCGTCTGCTCGGTGGGGCTGGACATGATCCCCATCCCCGGGGACACCTCTGCGGAGTCCATTGCCGGCCTTATCGCCGACGAGGCGGCCATCGGCATGATCAACCAGAAGACCACCGCAGTCAGGGTCATTCCTGTCATCGGCAAGAAGGTGGGTGAGTGGGCCGAGTTCGGCGGGCTCATGGGCGGCGGCCCGGTCGTGCCCGTCAATACCCGCTCCTGCGCAGACTTCGTCAATCGGGGCGGACACATCCCGGCGCCCATCCACAGTTTCAAGAACTGAGCGTGCACGCATGATTCAGCGGTCGCCGGGTTCGGGTCCGAACAGGAGGATGTCGTCGGGCCGGTAGTTGACCTCGATGTAGAGCTTGCCGGCCTGGTCGACGCCGGCTTGGTTGCACAGGCGGCCCAAGACTTAGCTGATGAGTTTCGCCATAAGTGTTTCAACCAGCCCAGATCCCTGTCCGACGTGGCATCCTCCAGAGCCCGGTCAGAGGTCTGAAAGTGGCTTTGTCCACCTCGGCCGTGCTGGCCATCGCCGATTTTAGCGAAGGAGACAGCACGGCCGAGGTTTTCCTATGCACGAAGGGGCTCACGGAGCCGTGAACCATGGAACCGCAGATGGGATTTATTCAGTGTCCCAGTTTTCCCAGAGGCGTCCGTCGAAGTCCAGACGGCCCAGCTTGTTCGATGCCCAGTTCCCTTTGGACTTGAGGATTGTGACCCCTCCCACGGTGTAATCCTTTATCAGGAGGCCTTCATGGTCCCTTACCTGGTTTCCTATGGTGACTGGCCTGCCTGATGGGTCTGTGAAGGCTGTGAAGTTGTTCATATGACCTTCAGGGCTCATCTTATTCCATGATTCCACATGCAGCCCGTCGATTGTGACCCGCTTCATCCCTTCCAGAGCGTAAATCCGGATGACGCAGTTGACCATGCCTTCCACGTTCGTGTTGACGAAACTGACATCCGTCATTTCCTGCGTGGTGTCAGCCGTAGCTGTCGAATCCACGTCAATGATGGAAGGAGAAGAGTTGAAAATACAATGGTTCTTGGTCCACCGCCACCACATCCTGTTGTGGATGACATCGGTATTGCTCACCTGGATTCTGCTTATCGTCCGGGGTCCCCACCCCCACTGGAAGACCGGTCCGTTCTCCACCTTCCAGATGACATTGTTGTCGACGCTGACATCGGAGTGATAGAGCTTGATAACATCATCATTGGAATGGAGGAAGGAGTTGCGCAGACTGCTGCCCTTATAGAGTTCGAGCCCGTCCGTTTGCCAATACCAACCGCCGACCTGCTGGTAGTTGTTCACCTCCATCTGGAAATCCCCGTCTTCATTGCCATACATGACGAAACTGTGGTATGGGGGTGTCGCCACGGTGATTCCCCGCATGAGCAGGGTCTGTTTGGGGCCGGATTGGGGCGATTGGAACTGAAGCATCTTCACGCAGCTGCTCCAACAGTTCCCCTTGCCTGCAGCAAGGTGCTTGTAACCATCCGTGGTGTCGGCCTCGTAGACGTATTGCTCACCGGACAGTACCCCGTAACCGGTGATTCTGAAGTCAGTATCACCGGTTGACAGGAATTTGAAAGCCCCTTTGACATAGGCTCCGGGGGCCAGGTATATCCATCGGACGTTTGCAAGTTCGCTGCGGTATTGGCCGCCCATGTAATAAGTGCCCGGCGCGAAGTAAAGGGTGTCCACATGATCGGGCAGGCTCTCAAGCTCCTCTCTGGTCAGTTTGCCTGGCTTGGGTAAGTAGACGTTCTCGGCTTCCTTGTCCGGAACCAGGCCGTCTTCCCTGCTTGTGTCCATCTTGGGTTGGGCGAAGACCATCATGGCGTTGCGGGGTTCGGTCTCCACGCGGCTGGCCCCGCCGGCCGGGCTCATGGTCAGGTGGCCGGATCCTGCCGTGTTGTCGTTGTAGACGGTCACCTGCTGGGGCTGGAATTCCACCGAGAACCGGTAACCGGTCCGGGCGTAAGGAACAGTGATCCGTACCGTATGATCGTCCACCAGCTTTTTGTCGAAGCCCAAGCCTGTTGGTCGGATGGTCACCTGGTCGGCAGAATTGATGGTCTGGCCAGTGTCCAGACTTACCTCGATCAAGGCATCGGCTGCATACTCGAAGGTTGACCAGGACATGCTCATGTCGTTGTTGGCGGCGAACTCGGCACCGTCTTCCTCTGTGTAGCCGATTTTGGAGTTGCCTGATCGAGGCAGGCTGAGGTAAGTGAAGGAATCGAACTTATTTGCGGGGGTTTTTGCCGGGGCCACCTTCATGGAGTAGAAGGGGGACTGGCGGACGGCCTGGTCCTTGACGGGGGCGTCCGCCTGCTTTTCGGCATTATCCTGCCACCAGGTGTGGAGGGTTTCCGTATCAGCCGTCTTGGCACCTCGCGAAAAGGGGAGGCGAATGGAACCTGCGGCCGGCCCACTCGGAATCAAGGCCGCTCCTACAATGGCCAGGGCGGCCACTATAGCACCTATCGTCACTGCCAAGAGGATCCATCTATGTCCAGGTCTGTCCTCGTGATCCATCTTCTTATCCTCTTTTCCGTTCTCGGGTTCTTTCTCCATTCTGTTTATTTGTTTATTTGTTGTTGTTGAGGTTGACTCCGATGGTGTCCATGTTCTTTTGGAAGGAGTTGTAGACGTCCTGTTGGATCTTGATGTTCTCGTCCAGTTTGTTCTTCTTCAGGTTGGCCACGTAGGCGTCCCATTCGTCCTCCACGCCGCCCTTGGTGACCCATTGGGCGAACTTGCTCATGGCCCCCTGGGTGATCCCGGTGTTGTTGGCGTTCATCGTGTTGGTCTGCTCCTCCGTCATGGGCATGTTGGAGTAGAGGATGTCCTTGTTGAAGTCCACGTCCGCATAGTCCCCGTCGTAGACGGCGTCCACGCCCTTGACCTCGGTGTGGAAGGCGGGCAGGTCCAGTTTCATCTCGTCGCTGATCCAGCCAGGGGCGCCGTCAGCCAGGGACTGGAAGAACTGCCAATCGGAGAGCTGGTGGTCTGCGGGAGGGTCGAGGATCTTGTAGTCGTTGACGGCGTTCTTCTTGACTGCCGTGCCGAAGGCGCCGTAGCGGGCCTGGATGGAGATGTCGGGCGAGTAGAAGGCGTCGACCAGTTTCAGGGCCGCCTCCTTGTTCTTGACCTTGCCGGAGACCACGATGCGGTCGGCCTGGTAGGCCAGGTCGTCCCCGTTGTAGGACCACACCGGCTTCTCCGCCTGGTCGGCCCTGGCCTTCAGGGAGGGCAGGGTGATGTACTGGTCGGCCAGCTGGGGGCCGAAGATATCGGAAGGGGTCCACATCCAAGTGAACCCGACCTTGGCCGTGGTTCCCTCGCCCTTGCAGGTGCCGGTGTACTTGGACCAGTCATGGGTGAAGGCCTCGGCCGAGATGACCCCGTCGGCCCAGAGCCTATGGAGGTAGGAGATGAGCTCCTTGTAACGGACGTCGGTCAGGTAGTTTTTCACCGTGCCGCCCTGCACATACATGCCCAGGCTCCCGTTGGGGACAACGATCCCCAGGCTGGCCAGGAGGACGTTGGGCTGGAAGAGGCCGAACCCGCCGGTCCCCGGCGAATTGAACTCCATGGGAATCTCGTCGGCCTTCCCGTTGCCGTTGGGGTCGCCGGTCTTGAACGCCTTGAGGACGGTCTCGAGCTCATCCCAGGTGGTCGGCACCTTCAACCCCAGCTTGTCAAGCCACTGCTTGTTGATGAACATGTGGTTGCTGGTGCGTGCGGTGGTCGGCCGATCCACGGTTGGGGCGCCCAGAATCTTGCCCGAGGCCGTCGTCGAGATCACCCGCGCATAGGGCTCCGTCTTGAAGGTCTTGGACAGGTTGGGCATCTTCCCCAGCTCGGGCTTGAGATCAAGGAAGAGACTGCCATACTCGCCCATGTCCCCCGATCCGAAACCGCTGATGGTCACGTCGGCCACCTCGCCCGCGGCCAGGGAGGCCTTCTTCTGCTGGTCCCACGAGGAACCAGCCACGTCCTGCCAGTCGATCTTGCACCCGCAGGCCTTCTCCAGATCCTTGGTCCACCCCATCTTCGACATCTTCTCGGCCCGCGCGTCCTTGACGACCTGCACCGTGACGATCGGCCTGCCGTCTTCGGCGGTGGAAGCCCCGCCGCTCCCACAGCCCGCCAAGGCCATGACCGAAACACAAGCCAGGGCCGTCACCTTCAACATAACCCCATGACGCCTCATCGCTCTCATCCTCCTATTGAATGCCAGGACCCCATAGTCCCGGCTCACCAGCTGTAATCAGCAAAGCAATCTCACAGTAACAAAAAGGAAATTAGAGCGCAAATATTCAGTGTCTATTCAAATCTCTTGCAGCATCAGTTGGGATGGGGCTGACCCTGCCAGTGGATTCACGGACAACCAGCTCCGGTTCGAACATGAGCACATCCCGCCGTCTGGAAAGCTTGCGGTTGTCCATCATAGCCAGGACCCCGTTGACCATGGACTGGCAGATTTTGTCGACCGGCTGGTGGACCGAAGTCAGGGAGGGGGATATGTCACTCATGAAGGGGGAGTCGTCGTAACCGGCGACAGAGACATCGCCGGGGACGGACAGATTCATGCTCCGTGCGGCCCGTATGGCACCCAGGGCCAACTGATCACTTGCACAGGCGATGGCAGTGACGCCCTGTTCCAGAAGGGTCCGGGCAGCCATCCTGCCGGAGTCCACCCCATAGGTGGTCCAGGCTGTAGGGGCCTGGTCGGGGCTGAAACCTTTCTCCTTGAACAATCGTTGGGCCGCCTGGTGCTTGAGGATGGAGGGGTAGTGGTTCCTGTCGCCGAGTAGGAGTCCGATCCGATTGTGCCCCAGATCGATCAGGTGATGAAGGACCATAGTGATGGCCGCCTCATCGTCGGTCCCGACGAAGAGGCCGTCCATGTTACGCGGGGTGCTGTTGAGGAATGCGCAAGGGATATTCCGGTCGGTAAGACTTCGGTAAATGGACAGGTTGGTGTCTTTGGTGTCATAGCTTCCAGCCAGGAAGATCGCAGCGCTCAAGGGTTGACCTTGCAACATGGTCAAAAAGCCGGCCTCCGATGTTCCTGACGGCGTGTAAACGCAGACGATGGGCAGAAGTTGGTGTTGGGCCAGGAGGGTGACCAGGGTGGTGATGAACTTGGGAAAAATCGGGTTGGACAAATCTGGCGCGATAATGGCAACCAGGCGGGTGCCGCTGCGCTGCAGGCGCTCCTTGGACATTCCCATGGAGGATAGGGTGTTCAGAACGGTGTTCCTTGTGTCGTCCGATACCCCCGGTTTGTTATTGATGACACGAGAGATTGTGGCCTGGCTCACTCCGGCCTTCTCGGCTATGTCGGCAAGTCGTGTATTCATTGTCTTCCCCGCGAAACGATAGTTTTGTTATTTCCAATCATTACATAAATGGTAGATAGTTATTCAGACTAAGACGAATAATAGATGCAAATTTGCGCAACGAATACACATCTGTTACTGTGAGATTGCTTTGCTGATTACAGCTGGTGAGCCGGGACTATGGGGTCCTGGCATTCAATAGGAGGATGAGAGCGATGAGGCGTCATGGGGTTATGTTGAAGGTGACGGCCCTGGCTTGTGTTTCGGTCATGGCCTTGGCGGGCTGTGGGAGCGGCGGGGCTTCCACCGCCGAAGACGGCAGGCCGATCGTCACGGTGCAGGTCGTCAAGGACGCGCGGGCCGAGAAGATGTCGAAGATGGGGTGGACCAAGGATCTGGAGAAGGCCTGCGGGTGCAAGATCGACTGGCAGGACGTGGCTGGTTCCTCGTGGGACCAGCAGAAGAAGGCCTCCCTGGCCGCGGGCGAGGTGGCCGACGTGACCATCAGCGGTTTCGGATCGGGGGACATGGGCGAGTATGGCAGTCTCTTCCTTGATCTCAAGCCCGAGCTGGGGAAGATGCCCAACCTGTCCAAGACCTTCAAGACGGAGCCCTATGCGCGGGTGATCTCGACGACGGCCTCGGGCAAGATTCTGGGCGCCCCAACCGTGGATCGGCCGACCACCGCACGCACCAGCAACCACATGTTCATCAACAAGCAGTGGCTTGACAAGCTGGGGTTGAAGGTGCCGACCACCTGGGATGAGCTCGAGACCGTCCTCAAGGCGTTCAAGACCGGCGACCCCAACGGCAACGGGAAGGCCGACGAGATTCCCATGGAGTTCAATTCGCCGGGGACCGGCGGGTTCGGCCTCTTCCAGCCCAACGTCCTCCTGGCCAGCCTGGGGATCGTTGTCCCCAACGGGAGCCTGGGCATGTATGTGCAGGGCGGCACGGTGAAAAACTACCTGACCGACGTCCGTTACAAGGAGCTCATCTCCTACCTCCATAGGCTCTGGGCCGACGGGGTCATCTCGGCCGAGGCCTTCACCCATGACTGGTCCAAGTACACCGGCACCTGCAAGGGCGAGGGAACCACGGCCAAGGTCGGGTTCACTTGGATGTGGACCCCTTCCGATATCTTCGGCCCCCAGCTGGCCGACCAGTACATCACCCTGCCCTCCCTGAAGGCCAGGGCCGACCAGGCGGAGAAGCCGGTGTGGTCCTACAACGGGGACGACCTGGCCTACCAGGCCGACCGCATCGTGGTCTCCGGCAAGGTCAAGAACAAGGAGGCGGCCCTGAAACTGGTCGACGCCTTCTACTCGCCCGACATCTCCATCCAGGCCCGCTACGGCGCCTTCGGCACGGCAGTCAAGAAGAACGCCGTCAACGACTACAAGATCCTCGACCCTCCCGCAGACCACCAGCTCTCCGATTGGCAGTTCTTCCAGTCCCTGGCTGACGGCGCCCCTGGCTGGATCAGCGACGAGATGAAACTGGACCTGCCCGCCTTCCACACCGAGGTCAAGGGCGTGGACGCCGTCTACGACGGGGACTATGCGGACGTGGACTTCAACAAGGACATCCTCTACTCCAACATGCCCATGACGGAGGAGCAGACCAACACGATGAACGCCAACAACACCGGGATCACCCAGGGGGCCATGAGCAAGTTCGCCCAATGGGTCACCAAGGGCGGCGTGGAGGACGAATGGGACGCCTACGTGGCCAACCTGAAGAAGAACAAACTGGACGAGAACATCAAGATCCAACAGGACGTCTACAACTCCTTCCAAAAGAACATGGACACCATCGGAGTCAACCTCAACAACAACAAATAAACAAATAAACAGAATATTCCGAGCAAACACCTTCCAGAGAAGAAACGAAGCGTAAGACCATGACATCCAGACAGCGTCCAAAGGTGCCTGACGACATCCAGACCAATGGGGCCACCCCCAACCCTTGGTGGGCCAATGCGGTGGTGTATCAGATTTACCCCCGCTCCTTCCAAGACACCAATGGGGATGGGTATGGTGACATCCCTGGTATTGCCAGGCACCTGGACTATCTGGCCGAGCTTGGGGTGGATGCGATTTGGTTGAGTCCGGTCTACCAGTCGCCTCAGGATGACAACGGATATGACATCTCGGACTACCGACGGATCGATCCCATGTTCGGCAGTTTGGAAGACATGGATGAACTGATTGCTCAGGCCCACAATAAGGGGATCAGGGTGATCATGGACCTGGTGGTTAACCACACCTCGGATGAGCACGCGTGGTTCCAAGCCTCCCGCAACCGTGATCCGGCCTACGCAGATTGGTACTGGTGGCGACCGGCTCGCCCCGGCCACGAACCGGGTACGCCAGGTGCCGAGCCCAACAAGTGGGGTGGGAGTTTCGGGGGTTCCGCCTGGCAGTATGACCCTGTGCGGGGGGAATATTACCTGCACATCTTCTCACGTAAGCAGCCAGACCTCAACTGGGAGAATCCGGCCGTTCGCAAGGCGGTATACCAGATGATGAACTGGTGGATGGATCGCGGGATAGACGGCTTCCGCATGGATGTAATCACGTTGATTTCCAAGCTGGTGGATGCCCAAGGCCACCTGCCCGGGGAATGCGGAGGTTCAATCCCTGATAACCCTCCGGGGGAGGAAGGCTATTCCAGTCCATGGCCCTTCTGCATGGACGGTCCCCGCTTGGACGAGTTTCTCAAGGAGATGCGTCAGGCTGTCTTCAATGGCCGTCAGGGCTACCTGACTGTGGGGGAGGGCCAGGGGATCACAGCAGCCCGCAGTGGACAGATAACTGACCCCGCCAGCGGCGAATTGGATATGCTCTTTCTCTTCGACCATATGGAGGTTGACCAGGCAGGTGCCAAGTGGAACCAGACCCCCCTTCACCTGTGCGACCTGAAGAAGGCCATGTTCCGCCAGCAGGAGTCTGTCAGCAAGAAGGGGTGGGCGAGCCTCTATTTCAACAACCATGATCAGCCCCGCATCGTCTCCCGGTGGGGAGATACCTCCACCGACGAACTAAGGGTTCGATCGGCCAAGGCTCTGGCCCTGCTACTTCACATGCATCGAGGGACTCCCTATATCTACCAGGGCGAGGAATTGGGCATGACCAATGCCGGATTCACTCGTCTGGACCAGTATCGGGACTTGGAATCCATCAATGCCTTCCATCAGAGGGTCGAAGAAGCCCACGTCCAGGATGCGGATTCGATGATGAGCTCCCTGGCCAAGGCAGGGCGGGATAATGCCAGGACCCCTATGCAATGGGATGGAGGCCGCTATGCCGGTTTCATGACTCCTGAGGCTGCTGTCGAGCCTTGGATCGCCGTCAACCCCAACAAATCACGGATCAATGCCGCTAGTGAGGTCGATGATCCTGATTCGGTCTTTTCCTTTTACAAGAGGTTGATTGACCTTCGCCACCGGAACCCTGTCATCTCGGCCGGTTCCTTCCAGCCGGTCGATGTTGAGGACGAGTACGTATATGCCTTCGTCAGAGTTCTGGGCGATCGCCGTCTACTGACCGTAGTCAATGTCTCCTCTCAACAAGCCACCTTGCCGGCACAGACGACTGGCCTTCTGAACGGAAATCTGAACGCTTCGCGTCTGGTCATATCGAACCTGGATGGAGCCGATCTCATGGTGGAACTGGCCCGAGGAATTCTGCCGCCTTGGGCGGCCTTCGCCATCGGTTTGTGAACGTCCGCTCCGGCTTTGCCGGGCGGACGGAATGAAAACAGTAACAAGGGTGCGGCAGTGCACCACGGAGGATCAGAGAATGGAGAGGAATGCCATGAGTGTCAACCAAAAGGGGGGTGGCGTGACTGGTCAGGCGGAGGAGGTTGCCCGGGCCGGTGTAACCCCTGAGAAGATAAAAGGCCAGAGTCTGGCAGAAAGCAAAGGCAAAGTCGACGTGATCGACAACCTGGAGGCACGCAGGCATGCCCCCCTTCCCATGCGGGTCGCCGACCATTTCCGGCGCTACTGGGAGATTTGGGTGTTCGTGCTGCCCTCCATATGTTTCGTGGCCCTTTTTTCATACGTACCTATGTATGGAATCCAGCTGGCCTTCCGCGAGTATGACATCACCAAAGGATTGACCGGTGGTAAGTGGGTAGGTTTCAAATACTTTCGACAGTTCTTCAACGACCCCATGTTTGTCGAAATCATCACCAATACCGTCCGCATCAGCCTGTGGACCTTGGTCATGGGTTTCATCGCACCAATCATCCTGGCCCTTTTGATCAACCAAATCGGCAGTTCAAAAATCAAGGGTTTCGTGCAGACGGTCACCTATATGCCCCACTTCATCTCGACCGTTGTCATGGTTGCCATGATCCAGATTTTTCTTTCTCCTGGCACCGGCCTTCTGGGTCGCTTCTTTGGCCGCACCAGCCTCATGGGGGTGCCGGGGGCGTTCACTCCCATCTACTGGATCAGTGAGGTCTGGCAGCACACTGGGTGGAACTGCATCATCTACTTGGCCGCATTGAGCTCAGTGGACCTTAGCCTGTATGAGGCCGCCAAAATCGACGGCGCCGGTCGTCTCCAGCTGATCCGCTACGTGGACATCCCAACTATCATGCCCACGGTTGGCGTCCTCCTCATCCTTCAGATGGGATCGGTCCTGGGCGTTGGTTTCGAGAAGGTCTGGCTGATGCAGAACACGTTGAATGTGACTGCTTCCGAAGTCATATCGACCTATACCTACCGAATAGGCATTCTGGACAACCAGTTCTCCTATTCGACAGCTATCGGCCTCTTCAATTCGGTGGTCAACTTCGTCTTCCTGGTGGCGGCCAACGCCTTCGCCAAGAGGGTCAGCGACACGAGCATCTTCTGAATAAGGGAGGAAGAGACATGTCATCTACACGGCAAAACGTAGACGGTTCCGCCGCCCTCATGGCGACTAAGAGGGGAAGATCTGACGTTCCCTTCAACAAACACAGGGGTCAGAGCAAGACCGCAGGGGATTGGGTGGTCGACATCATCATCGCTTTGATTCTGATCGTTATTGTGTGTGTGGTAATCTACCCGCTTTGGTTCATTATCATTGCTTCTTTTTCTGATCCAACGGCGGTGGCCCAAGGCAAGGTCAACATCCTCCCACAGGGGTTCAGCTTGGGTGGCTACGCCAAGATTCTGGCCGATGACCGGATCTGGATCGGTTACAAGAACACCATCATATACACCTTCCTAGGTACGGCGGTCAACCTGATTGTGACCATACCGGCGGCCTTCGGACTCTCCCGCAGAGAGTTCAGACCTAGGAGGATCATCATGTTCCTCTTCGCGTTCACCATGTTCTTCAGTGGGGGCTTGATCCCCTCCTACCTCCTGATGAAACAACTGGGTCTGTTGAACAGCATGTGGATTTTCATCCTGCCGGGAGCATTTGGGGTTTATAACATGATCATCGCACGATCCTTCTTCGAAAGTTCCATACCTGAGGAGTTGCGTGATTCGGCCCGCGTGGATGGGGTTTCCTACTTCGGCTTCTTCTTTAAAATCGTTCTGCCCCTGAGCTCGGCCATCATTGCGGTGATAGGCCTCTATTGCTTCGTGGGCCACTGGAATGACTACTTCACTGGCTTGATTTACATCCGTAACCAAGAGAAACAACCCTTGCAGAACATCCTTCAGATGATTCTTCTGGCCAACCAGGTGACCCCAGGCTCGGGTAGCAGCATGTCTGCGGTCCAATCGCAGAACTTCGCCGACCAGATCAAGTTCGGAATCATCATCGTATCTACCTTGCCCCTCCTCGTTATCTATCCCTTCCTGCAGAAGTATTTCAACAAGGGTGTAATGATCGGGGCCATAAAGGGCTGAGTATGACCCCTCCCACCAGCCAACCACGGAAAGATCCGATTCAAGCACGAAAGCCGACAGAAAGCCATGAAGATAATCAACCCCCGCAGTCAGATGCCTACCCAGGCCCGTCCTCTCATGGGGCCTGAGACCGTCATTCAGGGAGACCGGTTCAGAATCGCTTTCCTTACTGATTCCATGGTCAGACTGGAGTGGTCAGATTGCGGCGTTTTTGAGGATCACTGCACTCAGATGGCCCTTGACCGGGCCTTTGAAGACCCAGCAGCCCTCCACCTGGACAAACGGTGTGAGGGGGATCGGCTGGTAGTCGAGACACCATACATAATCCTGGCCTACGACGGAGGGCCCTTCAGCCGTGAGGGATTGCAAATCAAAGTCAAGGGAATGGACGGCTACTGCAGTACCTGGCACTATGGGGACGACCAACATGCCAATCTGGGCGGGACAGCCCGGACCCTGGATGGGGCGGACGGCTCCACCAAGCTGGATATCGGCGTCAACTCAACGGACGGATGGGCCCTCATCGATGACTCGTCCTCCAACTTGATTATGGCCCCGGACGACCCTGATCTTCCCGAAACGCTCAAGGGGGCTGATCGGGTGCTCATCCTGCCTCGAAAGCACCAAGAAAGCGATCTTTACTTTTTCGGTTATGGTCACCGCTATCGCGAGGCTGTTCGTGACTTCTACCGCTTGACCGGCCCCACGCCGCTGCTGCCCCGTTTTGCTTTCGGCAACTGGTGGAGCCGCTACCATCGGTATACAGCAGACGAGTACCTGGCCTTGATGGACAGATTCGAACAGGAGGGTCTGCCCTTCACCACCGCCGTCGTCGATATGGATTGGCACCTGACCCGGGTGGATTCCAAATATGGCACGGGCTGGACCGGATACACATGGAACAGGGACCTCTTCCCGGACCCGGCCGCCTTCTTGGAGGGGCTGCACAGCAGGGGGATGAAGGTCACCCTCAACGTCCATCCCCGAGACGGAATCCGTCCCTTCGAAGAGCCCTATCGCCAGGTATGCGCTGACATGGACAGGGATCCGACCGGGAATAAAGCCGTGGAATTCGACTTGACCGACCCCAAGTTCGTCGAGGCCTATTTCCATATGCATCATGACTTGGAGGAGCAGGGGGTGGACTTCTGGTGGATCGATTGGCAACAGGGAAGCGTCTCCAAACTAGCCGGCCTTGATCCTCTCTGGCTACTGAACTTCCTCCACTATGCCGACAGCGGGCGGTCGGGGCGCTGGCCTATGACTTTCTCCCGTTATGCCGGTCCGGGTTCCCACCGCTACCCTATAGGGTTCTCGGGGGATACGGTGGTGAGCTGGGACTCTCTGCGTTTCCAACCCTATTTCACGGCTACAGCCTCCAATATCGGCTATGGGTGGTGGTCGCATGACATCGGCGGCCACATGCTCGGTTACCGGGATGAGGAACTGGAGGCCCGTTGGTATCAGTTGGGCACGTTCAGCCCGATCAACCGTCTGCACTCCTCGTCCTCGCTTTTCAACGGGAAGGAGCCCTGGAACTTCCACCAACCGGCAAGGGGAGTCATGGAGGATTTCCTTAGGCTGCGCCAGGCACTCCAGCCTTACCTATATACGATGAACTGGCGCAACGCCGCATTGGGCAAAGAACTGATAGAGCCCATGTATTGGGGGGATCCGGAGACTGCGGAGGCCTATCAGGTCCCGAACGAGTACCGCTTCGGGACCAGCCTGATTGTGGCGCCGGTCACCGACCCCATGGACCGTGACCTGATGAGGGCTCCTGCCGAGGTCTGGCTCCCGGAAGGCCAGTGGTTCGACTTCTTCACAGGTCGTCTTTATTTGGTGAATGGAGCCGATGGTGTACGCTTCAGGGCTTGGCGTCCCCTGGAATCCATGCCCGTCTTCGCTCCGGCAGGGGCCCTTGTTCCCCTCCTGGCGGACAATCGGTCCAATCGGACGCAGAACCCCGATTCCTTGCGGCTATTGGTCTTTCCTGGCGCTGATGGATCATTCACCATGCGTGAGGATGACGGACATTACCTTCAGGGAGGGGATTTGAGCGCCATGAAAACCGCCGATACCACAATCAGTCTGGATTGGGACAAGCCCTGCCTGCGCATTTGTGCCGTACGTGGCGAATCCGGCCTGGTGCCCGCCAGCAGGCGATGGCAGGTGGTCCTCCGCGGCGTGCTGCCGGCACGTGTCCAGGTGGACGGGGTCGACTGTCGTGCCGACTACGATCCGGATACCTTGAGTTTGGTTGTTACCCTGCCCGAGCGTCCCGTTGGGCAGGATCAGGTTCTGACCTTTCCTGAAGGTTTGGATCTGGCGGATAACCCTGTCCGAAAGGACGTTTTCGACATCTGTCAGTCTGCCCAAATCGCAAACTCCCTGAAAGACAGGGTTTATGACCTTGTCTGTTCAAGCGGGGTAGGGGCCCTGAGATCCTTGGAAACCTTGGAGTATACCAGGTCGAACGGAGACAGACAGGTCCTGTCGGGTGAATTCCTGTCGGCTCTTCAAGAGGTACTTCTGAGGGCTGTCTGCTGAGATTCCGGTTGCCCTTCATGCAGTACCTGACTAGCCGAGCGGATGCGCGGTATCCGTCGCGGAATGTCCTCAAGACGGGACCCCCACATCGAAGGAGCCTCATGGACAAGGCAATCATCACCATTGTGATCAGGGACAGGGTGGGCATCATCGCCGCTGTCTCCACATTATCTATTAGGCCACAAAGTGAACGTGTTGAAAGTGAATGTGTTGGATGTAGCTCAAACCATTATCGATGGTTTCTTCAGCATGATGTAGATCGTGGGCTGCTCGGATTTCGACATCCCTTCGACGACTTGTTGGACGGGTTGGAGACCTTGGGTGAGGTCATAGGGGGGTGAATTCGGCGTTCTGATGGACTGTGGTCCGGTCATCTGGATGATTAGGAAATCCTGCGCAGACTTCGTCAATTAGGACGGGCACATCCCGGCGCCCATCCACAGTTTCAAGAACTGAGCGCGCTCGCATGGTTCAGCGGCCGCCTTGGAATCCCAGTTGCCGCCAGGCCTCGTAGATGGCGATGGAGGCGCAGTTGGTCAGGTTCAGGCTGCGCAGGCTGGGCCGCATGGGCAGCCTGACCTGTTCGGCTACGTGAGGGCCAGCCATGATGTCCATGGGGTCGGGGATGTCGCCGGGCTCGGGTCCGAACAGGAGGATGTCGTCGGGCCGGTAGCTGATCTCGGTGTAGAGCTTGTCGGCGTGGGCGGTGAAGGCGATGATCCGGCTGTGGGGCATGGAGCGGACCAGGTCGTCGAAGTCCGGGTGGAGGACCACGTGGGCCATGTCATGGTAGTCCAGGCCGGCCCGGCGCAACTTGGTGTCTTTGAGGTTGAAGCCCAGGGGTTCTATCAGGTGCAGGATGGTGCCGGTCACGGCGCACAGGCGGATGGCGGAGCCGGTGTTGCCGGGGATCCGCGGCGAGTAGTAGCACAGGTGGGGGGTGGAGGTCTTCACCCGGCTGGCCTGATCGGCTTTCATCATGGCGTCCACTACGGAGATGGGGTTGCCGTGGGCGTCGGTGACCAGCTCATCCGGACCATAATTCGATTTGCGGTATCCGTACTCGTACATGCTGTCGACGGCCTTCGACGGGTCGTCGGACCGCTCCTGCTCCTGCCTGTTCATGAGGCCAACCTACCGTCGCCAAACGACAGGTAAGGCAGCGCCGGTCGGCACCGTCGGGCAGAATACGGCGGTTGAATGAGGCGGAACCGGATGGCGAAGGGCGGTGTGACCATGGAGGGTGCGGATACGGTCTTGGCGGAGATTGAGCCAATCCGCTTGCGGCTGTTCGATTGGTGGAGCCGGTACGCCCGCGATCTGCCTTGGCGCTTTGGGCGAACTACGCCCTGGGGGGTACTGGTCTCCGAGGTCATGAGCCAGCAGACCCAGATGAGCCGGGTGGTGCCCTACTGGACGGCCTGGATGAAGGTATGGCCGGATGCGGCATCCCTGGCTGTCGCTCCCAAGGCCGAGGTCATTACGGCCTGGGGCCGACTGGGCTACCCGCGCCGAGCCCTGCGCCTGCAGGAATGCGCACAGCAGGTGGCCGGCCAGTATGCAGACCGGCTGCCCCGGGATTACGACCAGCTGGTGGCCCTGCCCGGCATCGGCGACTATACGGCCAGCGCTGTCATGAGCTTTGCCTACGGCGAGAGGATCGCCGTCATCGACACCAATATCCGCAGGGTGCTCTCCAGGGTCTTTCTGGGGCGTGAATCCACTGGAGGCGCTGCCAGCCGAGAGGAACGCCAGCTGGCCGGGCAGGTCCTGCCCGAGGATGAAGGGCCGGAGAGTGTTAGCGCCGATGCCGGAGGGCCGGAGGATGTCGGTGCCGAGGACAGCGGTGCCCAGAAAGATAGTGACCGTCTGGGACTGGCTGATCCGAAGGTCAGGTCGGCTGCCTGGCGTGAGCCGCCATCGGCCCGATGGAACCAGGCTGTCATGGAGCTGGGCGCCACAGTCTGCATCGCTCGCAAGCCGGCCTGCGACATCTGCCCTCTGGCCGGTTACTGCCGCTTTCTCAAGGCTGGACTACCTGGTTTGGGCGCAGGCAGGACAAGGCCCCGTCAGCGCTTCGCCGGTACCGACCGGCAGGTCCGCGGTGCCATCCTCCAGGCACTGCGGCAGGCTTCCGGCGCACCCGTCTCCAGACAGGATCTGAAACAGCTGTGCGACGACGAAATCCGACTTGATCGGTGCATCGCATCCCTGGACGAGGACGGCCTTCTTGAGATTGGCCAGGACGGCCGCCTAAGCTTGCCGCAGTGAAGGCCGTCCTAACGATTAGACTGGAGAAGTATGGCCAAGCGACGCATGAGCGAAAAGAAACGGCGGATGTACCGTCGCCGGAG
Source organism: Bifidobacterium sp. JNUCC 75 (assembly GCF_054819865.1). Classification (NCBI taxonomy): domain Bacteria; kingdom Bacillati; phylum Actinomycetota; class Actinomycetes; order Bifidobacteriales; family Bifidobacteriaceae; genus Bifidobacterium; species Bifidobacterium sp. JNUCC 75. The sequence continues at coordinate 1,678,636 of NZ_JBTHIF010000001.1, forward strand.
GATTGCGGCCGCCCTGCTGGCGATGCTCTTCCTGCTGGTCTGTGCTGGCCTGGTCTGGGGCGTGGGGGCAGGAATCAGAGCCATGCGCGGAGGCGATGGGGGCCAGGGTGCCTCGACCAGCGCCCAGCAGTCCGCAAAGACCAAATCCAAAGACAAGGACAAACAGGGCAAAGATCAGAAGAAGGATGCTGGCAAGAAGCATTCCTCAGGAGCTCCTGACTGCAACAAGGGGGATCTGGCGCTGGAGCTGGCTGCGCCCGATCCCAGCACTGAAGTCGGCGGTTCCATCGACTTCACGGCGACCATTCGTCACAAGGGGACAGGCTCATGCTTGGTTGACGGCTCCGACGGCGGCCGTGTGCTGGTCATCACCAGCGGTCAGGATACCGTTTGGCGCTCCGATGCCTGCCCGGTGGGGGCTCGTACCCTGCTTATGGCCACTGGCGACAAGGATGTGCAAACCATCACCTGGCATGCCGACAGGAGCCAGGAGAGCTGCCAGCCCGACGAGAAGCTGCCCCTGGTCGACGCCGGTTCCTACAAGGCCAAGTTGGTGCTCAAGGCCGATTCCAACGTGGTCTCCCAGCCGGTGCCGGTCATGGTCCAATAGCAGCTTTTTCAAGACGACACGCCGATTGCGTCCATGGTTCTTGTCTGCTATAGTCTTGTCTTTGCATGAGGTATGTCATATAGCGGGCATGCATCATCGAGGAGGTGCCCGCGAATAGGCATATGGCGGCCATTCGGCATCTCCCTGGGGTAACAGGAATGATCGAGTACGGCGAGCGATAAGGAACGTCCATTTTGGCTGCCAATAAAGCTGTAAGTAGTACCACCGCCACGCAGGCACGCGCTGACGAACATGACATCAAACTGCACAAGGCCACCGATCGTGTCAATTTCGGATCCATCCGCGAACCCATCGAGGTACCTTACCTCCTGGGCGTGCAGACCGATAGCTTCGACTGGCTGGTCGGCAACGACCGCTGGAAGAAGCGGGTCGAAGAGGATCGGGTCAACGGGACACATACCGTGGCTCCCGTCTCCGGCCTGGATGAGGTCTTCCAGGAGATCTCTCCCATCGAGAACTTCGCACAGACCATGAGTCTGACCTTCTCGGATCCCTACTTCGAGGAGCCTCGGCACACGGTCCAGGAGTGCAAGGAGAAGGACTACACCTACTCCGCCCCCCTGTATGTGAACGCCGAATTCGAGAACGGGGACACCGGCGAGATCAAGTCGCAGACCGTCTTCATGGGCGACTTCCCGCTGCAGACCCCCCACGGCACCTTCATCATCGGAGGTTCGGAGCGTGTCATCGTCTCCCAGCTGGTGCGCTCTCCCGGCGTCTACTTCGATCGCACCCAGGACCGCAACTCCGACAAGGAGGTCTTCGGGGCCAAGATCATCCCCAGCCGTGGCGCCTGGCTGGAGTTCGAAATCGACAAGCGCGATGTGCTGGGCGTGCGCGTGGACCGCAAGCGCAAGCAGTCCGCCATCGTCTTCCTCATGGCCATCGGCATGACCAAGCCGCAGATTCGCAAGGCCTTCAAGGGCTACCCGCTGGTGCTGGACGCCTTGGAGAAGGAGACCATCGAGACCCAGGACGAGGCCCTGACCGACCTGTACAGGAAGATCCGGCCTGCGGACACCGCCTCGCCCGAGGCAGGCCGCAACCTGCTGGATTCCTTCTACTTCAACACCAAGCGCTATGACCTGGCCCGGGTCGGCCGCTACAAGATCAACCGCAAGCTGGGTCTCGAGGCCGACTTCAACGACCGCAGCCTGCATCCCGAGGACATCATCGCCACTCTGAAGTACCTGGTCACCCTGCATGCAGGCGGGCAGACCTTCCCCGGCCGCCGCGACGGCAAGGACATCGAGCTGCGGGTGGACGTGGACGACATCGACCACTTCGGCAACCGCCGCATCCGCCAGGTGGGCGAGCTGATCCAGAACCAGCTGCGCACCGGCCTGAGCCGTATGGAGCGCGTGGTCCGCGAGAGGATGACAACCCAGGATGCCGAGGCCATCACCCCGCAGTCCCTGATCAACATCCGTCCGGTCAACGCCACCATCAAGGAGTTCTTCGGAACCTCCCAGCTGAGCCAGTTCATGGATCAGAACAACCCGCTTGCCGGCGTGACCAACAAGCGTCGTCTCTCGGCCCTGGGTCCCGGCGGTCTGTCCCGCGACCGCGCCTCCATGGAGGTGCGCGATGTGCACCCCTCCCACTACGGACGCATGTGCCCCATCGAGTCCCCTGAAGGCCCCAACATCGGCCTGATCGGCTCCCTGGCAACCTTCGCCCGGGTCAACCCCTTCGGTTTCATCGAGACACCCTACCGCAAGGTCATTGATGGCCAGGTGACCGACGACGTGGTCTACATGACCGCTGACCAGGAGTCCGAGCACACCATCGCCCAGGCCAACCAGGAGATCGACGAGACCGGACACTTCGTCGAGGACGAGGCCCTGGTGCGTGACGCTGAGGCCGAGGCCAAGGATGTGCCCGTCTCCCAGGTGGATCTGATGGATGTCTCCCCCCGGCAGATGGTTTCGGTGGGCGCTTCACTGATTCCGTTCCTGGAGCATGACGAAGGCCACCGAGCGCTGATGGGCACCAACATGCAGCGTCAGGCCGTCCCCCTGGTCAAGTCCGAGCGTCCCCTGGTGGGCACCGGCTCCGAGTGGCGTTCCGCCATCGACTCAGGCGATGTCATCCTGGCCGAGAAGCCGGGCGTGGTCACCTACGTATCCGCCGACATCATCCGCGTCATGAATGACGACGGCACCCAGTCCTCCTACAAGCTGGCCAAGTTCCAGCGGTCCAACCAGACCACCTGCTACAACCAGGTCCCCCTGATCAAGGACGGGGAGCGGGTCGAGGCCGGCACGGTCCTGGCTGACGGCCCCGCCACCGAGAAGGGCGAGATGGCCCTGGGCAAGAACGTCCTGGTGGCCTTCATGCCTTGGAACGGCTACAACTACGAGGACGCCGTCATCATCTCCCAGCGGCTGGTACAGGACGACACCCTGAGCTCCATCCACATCGAGGAGTACGAGACCGACGCCCGCGAGACCAAGCTGGGCGCCGAGGAGATCACCCGTGACCTGCCCAACGTGGGCGAGGATGCGGTGGCCAACCTGGACGAGCGCGGCATCATCCGCATCGGTGCCGAGGTCGAGGCCGGGGACATCCTGGTCGGCAAGGTCACCCCCAAGGGCGAGACCGAGCTGACCCCCGAGGAACGGCTCCTGCGGGCCATCTTCGGTGAGAAGAGCCGCGAGGTGCGCGACACCAGCCTGCGGGTGCCCCACGGCGAGACCGGCACTGTTATCGAGGTCAAGGAGGTCACCCGCGAGGATGCCGAGGAGGACGGCGACGAGCTGCCCAACGGCGTCAACCGGATGATCCGGGTCTACATCGCCCAGCACCGCAAGATCACCCAGGGCGACAAGCTCTCCGGCCGTCACGGCAACAAGGGCGTCATCTCGAGGATCCTGCCCGAGGAGGATATGCCCTTCATGGCCGATGGCACCCCCATCGACATCATGCTCAACCCGCTGGGCGTGCCCTCCCGTATGAACCTGGGCCAGGTCCTGGAGCTCCACCTGGGATGGATCGCCCACTCCGGCTGGGACATCAGCCTGGATCCCGACCTGGAGGCGGAGTGGAAGAAGCACATCCCGGCAGGTGCCGAGAAGGCCGAACCCGGCACTGCTGTGGCCACCCCGGTCTTCGACGGCGTGCGTGAGGATGCCCTGAACGGTCTGCTCAAGACCACCCTGCCCAATCGTGACGGCGAGCGCCTGGTGGGCGACGACGGCAAGGCCGTGCTCTACGACGGCCGCACCGGCGAGCCCTTCACCAAGCCCATCTCCGTGGGCTACATGTACATGCTCAAGCTCCACCACCTGGTGGATGACAAGATCCACGCCCGGTCCACCGGCCCCTACTCGATGATCACCCAGCAGCCCCTGGGCGGCAAGGCCCAGTTCGGCGGCCAGCGCTTCGGCGAGATGGAGGTCTGGGCCCTGGAGGCCTACGGCGCCGCCTACACCCTGCACGAGATGATGACCACCAAGTCCGACGACGTGGATGGTCGCGTCCGGGCCTACGGAGCCATTGTGCGCGGGGAGAACCTGCCGGCGGCCGGTATCCCCGAATCCTTCAAGGTGCTGCTCAAGGAGATGCAGTCGCTCTCCTTGAACGTGGAGGTGCTCAACGCGGAAGGCAACGTGATCGAGATGAAGGACGAGGACGACGACCCCAGCGCCGCCTCCGACGACCTGGGCTTCAACATCGGCGCCCGTCCGGACGCCGCCGCCAAGGCCGACCAGTCCGCTCCCGAACCGGAGTACCGCTGAACCACCAATCACAGGGATGCCCGCCTGAAGGGCATCCCGCCAAGAGGCAAACTTCAGAGCAGTTACAAGATCAAAGACAGGACACAGAGTGCTGGACGTCAATGCATTTGACAAACTGAGAATCGGACTGGCCACGGCCGACGACATCCGCGGCTGGAGCTATGGCGAGGTCAAGAAGCCAGAAACGATCAATTACCGTACCTTGAAGCCCGAGAAGGACGGCCTGTTCGGCGAGCAGATCTTTGGACCCACCCGCGACTGGGAGTGCGCCTGCGGCAAGTACAAGCGCGTGCGCTTCAAGGGGATCGTCTGCGAGCGCTGCGGCGTGGAGGTCACCCGTTCCCGCGTCCGCCGCGAGCGTATGGGCCATATCGAGCTGGCCGCCCCCGTCACCCACATCTGGTTCTTCAAGGGCGTGCCCTCCCGGCTGGGATACCTGCTGGACATCGCGCCCAAGGACCTGGAGAAGGTCATCTACTTCGCGGCCTACATGGTCACCAAGGTGGATGAGGAGCAGCGTCACAAGGACCTGCCCGACCTGCAGGACGAGTTCGACAATGAAATCTCCCAGCTGGAGAAGAAGCGCGACCTTGAGATCGACAAGCGCGCCAAGAAGCTGGAGGAGGACCTGGCTGAGCTGGAGAAGACCGACGAGGTCAAAAGTTCAATGAAGGCCCGTCTGCGCAACGGAGCCGAGCGGGACATGACCGCCATCCGCAAGCGCTATGACGACCAGATTCAGCGGATCACCGCCGTCTTCGACCGCTTCAAGACCCTGAAGCCCGGCGATATGGAGGGCGACGTTGATCTGTGGCGGGAGATGCAGGACCGCTACGGTGACTACTTCGAGGGCTGCATGGGCGCCGAGGCCATCAAGAAGCGTCTGCAGGACTTCGATCTGGAGGGTGCCGCCAAGGAGCTCCGTCACGAGATCGACACTGGCTCCGGCCAGCGCAAGGCCCGTGCCCTCAAGCGGCTCAAGGTGGTCTCCGCCTTCCTGAACACCGGCAACAAGCCCGAGGCCATGGTTTTGGATGTCGTCCCGGTCATCCCGCCCGACCTGCGCCCCATGGTGCAGCTGGACGGCGGCCGCTTCGCCACCTCCGACCTGAACGACCTCTACCGGCGCGTCATCAACCGCAACAACAGGCTCAAGCGCCTGATCGAGCTGGGCGCCCCCGAGATCATGCTCAACAATGAGAAGCGCATGCTCCAGGAGGCAGTGGACTCCCTCTTCGACAACGGCCGCCGTGGCCGTCCCGTCACCGGAGCCTCCAACCGCCCCCTGAAGTCCCTAGCAGACATGCTCAAGGGCAAGCAGGGCCGCTTCCGCCAGAACCTGCTGGGCAAGCGTGTGGACTACTCCGGCCGTTCCGTGATTGTGGTCGGGCCCTCCCTGCGCATGCACCAGTGCGGCCTGCCCAAGCCCATGGCCCTGGAGCTCTTCAAGCCCTTCGTCATCAAGCGGCTGGTGGACCTCAACTACGCGCAGAACATGAAGAGCGCCAAGCGTCTGGTGGACCGCGGCGACCCCGAGGTCTGGGGCGTGCTGGAGGAGGTCATCTCCGAGCACCCCGTCCTGCTCAACCGTGCACCTACGCTGCACCGTCTGGGCATCCAGGCCTTCGAGCCCATCCTGGTCGAAGGCAAGGCCATCCACCTGCCCCCGCTGGCCTGCGCGGCCTTCAACGCCGACTTCGACGGCGACCAGATGGCAGTCCACCTGCCCCTGTCGGCGGAGGCCCAGGCTGAGGCCCGTTCGCTCATGCTGGCCTCCGACAACATCCTCAAGCCCGCTGACGGCCATACGGTCACCATGCCCTCCCAGGATATGATTCTGGGTCTGTATTACCTGACCACCGTGGTTGACGGCGCCAAGGGCCAGGGCCGGATCTTCTCCAGCCTGGCCGAGGCCCGGATGGCCCTGGACCTGGGCGAGATCGACATGCAGGCCAAGATCCTGCTGCGGGTGCCCGCCGACTTCGTCATGCCCAAGGACTGGAAGCCCGGCGACCTCAAGGTCATCGACCCCGAGCCCGGCAGCCCTGACGTGGTCAAGGAGGAGGTCTTCAAGGACGGCTCCAGGCTCTTCGCCACCAACTACGGGCGGGTCCTGTTCAACCGGACGTTGCCTGTGGACTACCCCTTCATCAACGAGCAGGTGCCCAAGGGCAAGCTGTCCGGCATCGTGGACGACATCGCCACTCGGTACTCGACCGCACAGGTTGCGGCGACCCTTGATGCCCTGAAGGATCTGGGCTTCACCCGGGCCCAGTGGTCCGGCGTGACCATGGCCTTCTCTGACATCGTGGTGCCGCCCGAGCGCGGCGAGATCGTCAACGAGTACCAGGGGCAGGCCGCCAAGGTCAACTCCCAGTACGACATGGGTCTGCTGACTGACGAGGAGCGCCGTCAGGAGCTGATCAACCTGTGGACCGAGTGCACCGACAAGGTGGCTGATGCCATGCAGGAGCACTTCACTCCGGACAACAACGTGAACATCATGGTCCAGTCCGGGGCGCGAGGCAACTGGATGCAGATCCGCCAGATCGCCGGTATGCGAGGCCTGGTGGCCAACCCCAAGGGCGAGATCATTCCTCGACCGGTCAAGTCCAACTACCACGACGGCTTGTCAGTGCTGGAGTACTTCATCTCCCAGCACGGCGCCCGCAAGGGTCTGGCCGACACCGCACTGCGTACCGCCGAGTCGGGCTACCTGACCCGTCGTCTGGTCGACGTCTCCCAGGACGTGATCGTGCGCGAGGAGGACTGCGGCACCATGCGCGGTCTGACCATGAAGGTGGCCGAGCGCGACGAGCAGGGCAAGCTGGTCCTGGTCAAGGCCGCCGACGGCGGACCCTACTCCAGGCTCCTGGCCGCTGACGTCATTGACCCCAAGGACGGCAAGACCGTGCTCTACAAGCGCGGCGACGCCCTGTCCATGGACGTCCTACGCGACATGGTCGCCCACGGTGTGGAGGAGGTCAAGGCCCGCTCGGTCCTGACCTGCGAGTCCACCCGCGGGGTGTGCGCCAAGTGCTACGGCTGGTCCCTGGCCACCAACAAGCTGGTGGATGTGGGCGAGGCCGTGGGTATTGTGGCTGCCCAGTCCATCGGCGAGCCCGGCACCCAGCTGACGCTGCGTTCCTTCCACTCCGGCGGTGTGGCTTCGGCCTCCGACATCACCCAGGGTCTTCCCCGTGTCACCGAGCTCTTCGAGGCCCGTACCCCCAAGGGCGAGGCTCCCATCGCGGAGTTCCCCGGAACCGTCAAGGTGGAGGACACCGACCGCGGCCGTCAGGTGACCCTGACCCCGGACGACACCTCTGTGGAGGCACTGACCTACCCGGTCACCCGCCGTGCGCCCATGATGGTCAAGGACGGACAGCATGTCGAGGCTGGCACCCAGCTGATCGAGGGCTCCGTGGATCCCAAGAAGATCCTGCGCATCCTCGGCCCGCGCGCCGCCCAGGTGAACATCGTCAACGAGGTGCACACGGTCTACCGCTCCCAGGGCGTGGACATCCACGACAAGCACATCGAGGTCATCGTCCACCAGATGCTCCGCCGCGTGACGGTCATCGATTCGGGGGACACCGACCTGCTGCCCGGCGAGCTGGTCGACCAGGCCAAGTTCAAGGCCGCCAACATGAAGGCCGTCAAGGCCGGAGGCAAGCCGGCCGCGGGACGCCCCGAACTCATGGGCATCACCAAGGCCTCCCTGGCCACTGACTCCTGGCTGTCGGCCGCCTCCTTCCAGGAGACGACCCGCGTGCTTACCGAGGCCGCCCTGAACCAGAAGGTCGACGACCTGAAGGGCCTCAAGGAGAACGTGATCATCGGCAAGCTGATCCCGGCCGGCACCGGCCTGGCCAGGTACCGCAACGCCACCGTGGAGCCCGACAAGGCCATCCGCGACACCATCTACCCCAACTTCGGCCTGGGTGGCGGCGACGTGGACCTGAGCGACGCCGACCTGAACGATGTGGACTTCTCCAACATCGACTTCGGGGACCTGAAGCTGGGCGACGACTTCAACCCTGACGACTTCCTCAACGACCAGGGCGGCCAGAGCCATCTGGACACCCCCAACGTGCAGGATCCGTCAGCTGAGTCCGGCGATCAGACGGCTGCCACAGGCACGGGATCCTCGGACGCCGCCGATGGCAGTGACTCGGATCAGAAGCCATCCCAGCAGCCTGGTTCGGCCACCTTCTCCTCTTCGGAGGATCAGCACTCCAACCAGTGAGTGCCTGCACGGCCAGTAGCCGCAGATCCGCTTGGGCCGGATGATCCGGCCTCGCGGATTCGGCTGCAGGATATGCGATAAAGGATGAGGGCCCGCGCGATCATAGCGATCGCACGGGCCCTTATTTTGCTTTTCTTGCGGTCAAGATTGCAGGCAGACAGTGACGACGATGGCTGTAGATGACGGCTATTTGGCGACTAAATCTCAGCAGGAAGGAAATGTCATGGTGGGTCCCAGTCATGTAGGCAGGTCGGCGTAGCCGGGTTTTGATGCCTAGTAGGAGCAGGATCGGGAGGGCGGGTAGCCAGACCGGTATGGTCCAGAGTGTCGTTTTGGTTATCAGGGGTCCGTGCTGCTTCCAGAAGGAGGGTGGAGACTGCGGGGTTGCTTCCTGCCCGCCGACGCTGGTTCTGCCTTGGGTGGTGTGGTCGTCGTGGGGAGGGTCGGCCAGCGGGGGTGGTGGCTGGCGGACCAGGGTGCGTGGGTCGGGTGGTGTGGGGTCCAGGGATTTGTCCGGGGTCTTGGTCTCTGGTGGTGTGGGGTAGAAGGGGATCCATCCGAGTCCTTTCAGATTGACCTCCACCCAGGCCTGTGCATCACGTCCCGTCAAGTCGATTCGAGTGCTCCCGTCCGCTGACGCCGGACGGCAGGCTGGACCCGTCCGCCTCCTCTGTGGTCACAGAGGAGGTCGAGGCCTTGAAGCGTCAGGTCTATAATCAAGATAAAGGCGGTATCGGGTGGAAGACGTCGGTGTCTGAGAGCCTTGGTTATTTGAAGCCTTTCTCGCCGTTAGCCGGTTCTTTGGGTTCCGTGCTTGCGCAGGTGTAGGGCGAAGGGTGAGTGGTGGTGATGTCTGTGTCGACCGGTGGGCGCGTTGGTGCCGGCGGGGTGTCGGATGGCGTTGATGATCGGGTTGATGCGTTTGTCCTGTCGTCGATCATGTCGCGTGTGGTGGGGAGCATCCCGCATGCGCGGCCTGGTGCCCGTGAGTTCTCTCTGGGCGGGGTCCTGTGGAAGACGGTGCTGTACGGAATGACCTATTTAGCCGGGTTCGCCTGCGGCTGGTTCCTCCTGTTTGACCAGGACCAGGATTGGATCCGCATGCGGATAGGTCAAGCTGTTTTGCTTGCTGTGCTTTCTGGATTTGCTGTTCTGATCCTGTTGGGGCGGTATGAGGATGGGAAGGGGCGCCCGGGGCCCTGGTTTGTGATGTTGTCGCTTCCGTGCGCTCCAGGGTTCGGCATCATATTGGGTTCTGGCGCCCGCTATTCCGGTGGCGTGATCCGGTGGATTCTGGTGTCGGTGGCTGTGTTGGTGGCTGTTGGGGTGTTGGTATTTCCGGTGGTGATGCGGCTGGTGCGCAACGGGTTCGTGTGGTGGGCGGCGATGGTGGTGTTGTGTGTGGTGCCGTCCTGGATGCTGGGCAAGGTGACGGGGTCGGCTGGCGCGTCCTTGTTCTGGTGCTGCGTGGTGGGCATCGTCGGCGCCTTGTGGTTCGTGCTGGACATGTGGGCGATCGAGAAATGCGCGAGCACGCATCGTGATGCGGCTTTCGAGTGGTTGGCGGCCTGGGCACTGGTGTTCGATCTGATCCTGCTGATCGCTTCCCTCCTGGGAACCTCCAATGATGACGACGATGCCGGCCGGTGACGCCGGACGGTGGGTTGCGCCATGGGTGTGCTTGCGTTGATGTCGATATTGGATGTTCCGTCCCGACAATCCGTCGGGATGGGTTTATGAAGAAAGTGAAGGTGAGGATTATGGCCAGTGCCTTGTTATCGAAGAGGCCGCCTCGTGTGGATGTGATGAAGGGGTACGAGCCCATGTACGATGCGACCATGCAGGAGTGCATGCAACGGCCCTTTTACCTGTATGCGAGAGGGAAGGGACGTTCCTGCCGCAAGGAGATATGGGTTTTTGCCGCGTTCGTCTGGGTCTTGGACACCTTCCTGACCCGCTTGTTCTCTTCGGGTCTCTTGGCCGTCATACCGGGGCTGTTCTCCCTGGCGGTGCTGGTGCCTATGTATGCCCTGACGGTGCGGCGTCTGCATGATCTGGCCCTGTCGGGGTGGTTGGCGCTCGTCCCTTATGTGCTGGAGGTGGTGGGCGTGGGTCTGATTGTCGGTCCGATGGTGTCGGATACCTTGGAAGGACTGGATCCGTCCGCCCCTTCGCCCCTGGGGGTCATCATCCTCCTTCTGGCTGTAGTAGTCCGGCTGGCCATCATGTGCGTTCCCTCGCGTCATCGTCATCCAGTTGTCGATAACGGAAGCCTCAGTGTGAGTCGGACTGGTACGGCACAGTATCCAGGGAACCCGAACGGACAGTGACCCCTCTGCTGTAACAGGAAAGGGTGAACCTCGACGATGCGGGATGGAAAGAGACCTGCATGAACGGCACTGATACAAGACCGGAATCGACGTTCTGGTGGGCCAAGTGGCGGATTCGAGGCTTTGAGCAGGAGAGTGGTGTGTGATGGCTGATGGTGTTTCTGGTTCCTTGCGGCTTCCTGTCGGGAGGTCCTGGCTGCAGAGTGCGTCTTCGGTCATGTCGCGGGTGGCGGGATGCGCGCGTCATGCGGCTGTGGGGGAGCGTGCCTTTTCTCGTGCCGGCGTGGTGCGCAAGCTGGCGGTGTACGGGGCGGCTTTCCTGGCGGGGTTTGTACCGGGCTGGGCCTTCCTGTATGGGGATGAGCAGTGGATGCGCGACCGTTTTATACAGTTCTGCTTGGCGGGTCTGTTCTCGGTTTTTGCGATGTGGTGGTTTTTAAGCCGGTTCGAGAGCCGTGGGGGGCGTCCGGGGTTCTGGTGCCTGGCTTTGACGATGCCGACGATGCCCTGCTGGGGGGTGATGTTCGGCGCGATGACCGGCGAGCGTCCGGGGGTGATGCGCTGGGTGTTCGTGTCGGTGGCTGTGCTGGTGGTGGCCGGGGTGACCTGGCTGCGGTTCGTGTCGGATCGGGTGCGTGGCCGTGTGGCGGCCTGGGCTGCTTCGGCTGCGTCGTGCGTGCTGCCGTCGTGGATGCTGTGCCTGCTGTCCGGGGGTTCCCCCCTGTCGTGCCTGCCCTGGTGCGTGGCCGTGGGCGCAACCGGAGCCTTGTGGTTTCTGCAGGACCTGTGGGCAATCGACTATTGCGCGGGCGACGACCGTGACGCCTCCTTCGAGTGGCTGGCGGCTTGGGCGCTGATCTTCGACCTGATGACCCTGGTGGCCGCCCTGGCACGCGGCAGCACCGCCGTGCAGGATCAATGAGGGCGTTACTGGTAAGACGTACCTGTCGCGCATCTGGTCTGCTTGGCCGCAGTCGGGTTGGATGTCGGCTGTTTCGTTTGCTACTGCATGGCGGCAAGTGGAGTCCTGTAGTATTAAAAATCGTCCAGGTCTTTACTGGGCTTCAGGCCTTACGTAAACGATATCTACAGCCGTAATGCAATCCACGCTGGTTGCCGACAATGAAGTTGGTTGCGGCGGAATCTGTTCTGGCTGGCCGCTCGAGTTGCATGGAAGGAAGGGGACCATGGCTGTTGCCTTGTTTGAAAATAGACCGCCTCGTGTGGCAGAGATGAAGGGTTTCGAACCCATGTATGACGCTACATTTCGAGAATGTCTGCAGCGGCCGTTCTACCTGTTTGCCCGGGGGCGGGGGAGATCGTGCCGCAAGGAGATATGGGTGTTCTTCATCGTTCTATCAATTGTAGAGCAGGGCCTGAGTAAGGTATGCGGCGGGGGAACCTGGGCTCTCATCCCCCTGGTCTTTGACCTGATCATGGTGGTGCCAGAGTATGCTCTGGAGGTGCGGCGTCTGCATGATTTATTGCTGCCGGGATGGCTGACTTTGATTCCGTACGGTCTTATGGCTATAGCCACGATTGGTCTGGTGAAATCTCGAATGTTGACCATAGGTGGCGGTCCTTTGCTCTTGGCTGTCATCCCGCTGCTCGTGGCGATAGTGATTCAGCTGGTCATCATGTGCACGCCTTCCCGTCATCGCCGTCTGTCCTTTGACAACGGGGCAATTGACAACGGAGTAATCGACAACGGAGTAATAGGGGCGGGAGTGAACCAGTCGGGTACGATCCGACCTTGACTGACTAGCCTGCACGGGTGGATTTATATAAGGAGACTGGGATGACTGATACTGCTGCGGATGTGGGAGGACAGGGAACCGCTGGGATGAGTGTGGATGAGCAATTATTGCAAGGCCTTCCAATTCCTATTACCCGCATAATACGACTGCTCGCTCAGCGGGGGATACCCTCGTACGTCAATGCCAGCGGCGGTCCTGTACTGGTGCCGCTGGTCGATTGCGGCATTACCTTTGTAATGAGCAAAAGTCTGGATTCCATTGGTTTCACAAGTCTGTGGAGCCGGGGATTCAGCTCCGCCAGGTATCGGGATGCGGTGAATGTCTGTACTGAATGGAACCGATCAGTTGGATATCTCAAGGCCTATGCCACCGAACCTTCCTTAGAGCAGAACCAGGCCGTCAGGATAGCGGGAGTCGGGCAGATTATGTGCGACGAGCGGGATGAGGTACTGGGACAACGTCTCGATGATTCCATCTATCTGATACAGAATCTTTATGCTTGGGTAAATGATCAGTGCCCGGATCCCATACGCATACCGAATGCGCCATACGGAAGAGGGGCATGAACAAATGGAACAGCCGATGAAATCCGTGGTTGACGGGAAGAGAATACAGCAGTGGCTGGATGCCCAAGGATACCGTGTCGAATATCATGAGCAGGCCTGGATCGGTTTATGGGGGAATATCGCGCTCGATTTTAGTGTCCGTGGCGAGCATGATAAGTATCTGGTGGTTCATGGGACTGAGCAGGGCAGTCATCCGAATGGCCAGCATGATTTGCTTGAGGATGTCTGCAATGCCTGGAACCGGTACTATGAGGGGCCGGGTGCCTATTTGCAGAGTTCCGAAAAAGGCCTGGTCTTCCACACCTTGTTCGTGGTGAATTGCCAGGGCGGGATGGATGATGACCAGTTCGATCGCCTGCTGAAGTATGCCATGGCGGGTTCGGACGGTTTCCTTCGCTTTGCCCAAGAGCAGCTGTCGAAGATAAGGATTGCCTAGGACGAAGTGCAGGGTCAGGCGTGACTGTGCTTCCGGAGCATGCACGCTGGTGGTAAACCCCAACTGGTGCGAAATGCCCGGCATGGCCGCTGACCGGTATGCCGGGGTCTTGCAGGCCATAGGGGATGCAGTGCTGGTGCGCGCAGAGGAGCGCGCGGTTCTACAGAGGTGCTCTGGCAACAGGATTATCTGTACTTTGCCGGTGATGACACGGTTCCACGAATGATACAGATCCCCGCTTTTCAGACTCAGCAAGGTCGATAAGGCGCTTTTGGACATCCGGAGTGGTCTCGGTCGGTTGAGGCGTTCGCGCAAACAAGCTACCATGCCATGCTGGTATCGATCCTCTCAGCGGGCAGGTCCCGGACCCTGCCGGGCTGATGGCGCCAGCGCTGCGTCTTCTGGTTCCGGAACCCGATGGCAACGACTCAGCCCAGCAGCCACCGCAGCAGTCCGGCGATGCCACCTCCTCCTCGAAGAATCAGCATTCCAATCAGTGAGCGTCTGAGCGTCTGAATAGCTGAGCAACTGGTAGTCGTGGATTCGGCTGCAGGATATGTGATAAAGGATGAGGGCCTTTACGATCCCGGCGACCGTAAAGGCCCTTGTTTTGTTTTCCTCTGCGGTCCAGGTTATCGGAGGACAGTGGCAAACAACGACTGTCCGGCGACCGTGTCTACACCTGTTGTCCATGGGCGCAGTTGGTTGGCCATAACTTTGCGTGTAAGCCCTGCATCAGTGGGTTGGTAGGGTCTTGATTCTTGAAGCTCGATCGTAGAACACGCTCTCTTCCATGCGATATCACTGTCTTGGCAGGAGGGAGATGTCATGGCGGGTCCAGTCATGTAGGGCGGGTCAGCGCATGTGTCTGGGGGAAAGCAGGGTGCGCCAGCGTCGGGTTCGTGGCAAGGACGCCAGGATGGCGGATTGAAGCTTGTCCACCAGCTGCCAGCAGTCTTCGGCTTCCTGTTCATCGGAGGGGTGCCGATCGAAAGAGGCCTGATCGGCCATGCTGCGCAGTCGATCCAGATCCCCGCGCAGTCCGGCCGACGAGGACCCTGGGGGGTCGGTCAGAAGGGTCTGGGCAATCAGAGCCGCTTGCTCGCTACGGGTGCCGTCCAGGGACAGGCCGGTCTGCCTGCCCAGGTTGCCGATCTGTCGCCAGCCGGCACGGATGCGTTTCTTCGGGTCGCCCGTCGACCGTGCCCGTCTGCGTAGCCGGGTTTTGATGCCTAGTAGGAGCAGGATCGGGAGGGCGGGTAGCCAGACCGGCATGGTCCAGAGCGTCGTTTTGGCTATCAGGGGTCCGTACTGCTTCCAGAAGGAGGGTGGAGACTGCGGGGATGCTTCCTGTCCGCCGACGGTG
Organism: Bifidobacterium sp. JNUCC 75; assembly: GCF_054819865.1. Classification (NCBI taxonomy): domain Bacteria; kingdom Bacillati; phylum Actinomycetota; class Actinomycetes; order Bifidobacteriales; family Bifidobacteriaceae; genus Bifidobacterium; species Bifidobacterium sp. JNUCC 75. Next base: position 1,693,711 of record NZ_JBTHIF010000001.1, read on the forward strand.
GTCCTGCCTTGGGTGGTGTGGTCGTCGTGGGGAGGGTCGGCCAGCGGGGGTGGTGGCTGGCGGACCAGGGTGCGTGGGTCGGGTGGTGTGGGGTCCAGGGATTTGTCCGGGGTCTTGGTCTCTGGTGGTGTGGGGTGGAAGGGGATCCATCCGAGTCCTTTCAGATTGACCTCCACCCAGGCCTGGGCATCACGTCCCGTCAAGTCAATTCGGGTGCTCCCGTCCGCCTGGGTCCTGGTCCGTGCTCGGCTGATGGAACCGTCATGGTTCTTGGGCAGAAATCCCAAGACCACCCGGGATGGCAGACCCATCTGCCTGGCCAGGAGTGCCATTGCTGAGGCATATTGCTCGCTGTCGCCCACCATGGCCTGGCCCTGCAGGAGCTGGTTGATTCGATAATCGCCATGGCCGGAGGGCGAGGGATAGTCGCCGGCCAGACCATGGGAGAACCATCCCTCCTTGTGCAGCCGTTCCTCGATGGCCAGTGCCCTGGCACCGCCGCGCACCTGCATGGAGGTCATGGAGGCAGCCGCTTTGGGCAGGCTTTCAGGGGCATCCGACAGGGGAGGCACCTGCGCATCTCCCGGATCGCTGTCGGCTATGCGACGGGTTGCGGGTCGGTTTTGGGCCACGCCGTGCACCGTATAGCTGGCTCCTGCCTGCAGGGTCTGATCGGTCAGCGCAGTGTCCGTAGCCTTGTTGAAGTAGAAGTCTTTCCGTTGCAGGTCCTGGTCCGGATCGATGCCGTCGACCTGTCCGGCAGAGGGTAGCCAGGCGTGGTCGAATCCTTCTCGAATTAGAAAGGTTGCGGTAAAGGGCTGTCCAGTTTGTTCGCCGTCCTTGGTCTTCTCCTGCTGCCTTTCTGTGCGGATCTGGGTGCCGATGCGCCGGTAGTCGGCGGCTCCTGCGCCTGAGGAGTCGGACAGATTCCAGACCTTGCCGTCATAGCGGTCCATGACTGCCATCCGGACCGGCGTGCCGGCGGGCAGGTTGCGTACCGTGACCAGGGTATCGTCGCGGTGTCGCTTGATATAGGCACGGTAGTCGCTCAAGGGGCTGGTGAACTGGTAGGGGTCCATGGGCGGCTGATAATGGTCGCGGGTGACCTGCCGGGTCGGAGCAGGCAAGATTCCAGCGGAGAAAATCATTCCGGCTGCTAGGGCCAGGGTCAGGAGAGTGGATGCGAGTCCTTGTAGACGCAGCAGACCCAGTCCACTTGCGCTCCAAATCAGCAGAAGCAACCAGAGGATGCCGCCCGTCAATGCCGGATAGAGGCCTCTGCTGGTGCCTAGGGCTGCTGACACAATCATGGTGGCCAGGATGGGCAGAGTGGCTGCCAGGACGGCCGCTGGGTGTGCCGGCCGTCCCAGATTGCGGCCCAGGCCATGGCGGGCCAGCAGCACCGCCAGATAGCAGGTCCAGAGCATCAGCGTCCACAGGGCCATCAATCCGCCGGCTTCCTGGCCAAGGGGCGGGTCGATGGCTGCCAGGGTCTTGAAAGCACCGAAGGTAGCGGACCACCCTTGTGTCAGGGTTGCCCAGGTGGGCAGGACGTGGGCCAGTGTTGTGCCGTTCAGAGCGAAGATGGGGCCCAGTAGGAACTGGCCCGCAATCAGCAGCAGAGGTTGGAGGAGGGCTGTGGCAATACTGCGGTGGGGGAGCATGGCGATCAGTAGTCCGGTCAGACAAGCTGCGGCTCCCACTGTCAGCCAGAAGGACAGGCTGCCGTAGACCGGCAACAGCTGCAGCCCGGCCAGCAGATCGAGCGGAGCCAGTGCGGCGACCAGAATGATAGGGGAGCGGCGCCAGGTGGGGTCGACTGTGGATCGCAGACCAGCACGATCGATCAGACGAATCGGCTCCCTCTGGGCTTGGTCCATCCATGATGCAGATGATGTGCTCATGGCTGGTTCTCCAAGAGGATGGGGAGGTCCCGAATACTACCCAAAACGGCGTTGACCAGGCCCGGTTGTGCCTGCAGGCTTGGTTGAGCATCCAGGTCAGCAGCCAGCAGCATGACCGGGGAGGCGCTCTGAGTTGATTCATCCATCAGCGCTGAGGGCTGGCGGTCGCCTAGCGAACCGGTTACCAGAATGGTCAGACTGATCTGTTTGGAAGCATCAGTCTGGTCAAGTAAGTCATAGCCGCCTTGGCGGGGGTGGATGGCACTGCAGGCGTCCAGAAAGCTACGGGGGTCCTCTGTGGGCAGGGTGGTTCCATGGGCATCGGAATCTTCAGGTTCCGGGGCCAGCGCTTGCAACCGACGGCCATCAAGCAGGCATTGGCAGCCCAAGGAGGCATAGATTTCAACTGCCAGCTCGAACTCATCCGCGTTCCGGTAGGAGGCAGCCTGGCCGTCCAGGATCAGTTCGGTCCTGGTACGCAGGGTGGGCTCATACTGGCGGACCATCAGGGTGCCGGCACGGGCAGTGGACAGCCAGTGGACCCGCTTCATGTCATCGCCCGGAGCATAGGGGCGCAGGGCATGGAATTCCAGGTCGTCGTCGACAATGCCGGGACCAGGATCGCCCTCCAGGTCGCGTTCCAGTCCGGCTTCAAGGGGTGGCAAGGCAACCGTGCGGGGATGGATATAGAGTTTTCGGGCGCCTGCCAGGATTCGACGACGGCGGATGAGTCCCAGCGGATCCCCGGCCTCCATGGTCACCGGGCCCAGGTCAATCACGCCACGGGACCTGGCTTCCAGCTTCAAGCGAATCTGGTGATTCTGGCCGGGAGCCAGGGCAGGCAAAGGCGCCATGACGGCTGCCTGGCCTAGAGTCAGACCGATTCGGCCGCGGCGGGTGGAGCGGTTGCCCGGGTTGGTCAGAACCAGGACCAGCTCGGCCTGGCCACCCACCTCCAGATGTCCTTGGTTCAGACTCGTTTCAGCGCTGCAGGACAGATTGCCCAGGCTCATCAGTAGCCCCAGCAGCAGCATGCCTACGCCCAGCAGAACACCCGCAAGCAGTTCACGCCAGCCAGTCGGGACGAAGGCCAGAGCACAAACGAGCGCGGCCAAGGCCATAGCCCAGCCCAGGGCAGTGACCGACTGCCAAAGGTCAGCGGTCTGGGCTCGTATGCCTTGTCTGGATTCGGCTGAGGATGCCGGTCTTGCATCCGGGGCAGGTCGTCGGGCGAAGGCGGTCATGGCTCACTGCTCTCCTGTGGGGACGGGGACCTTGGCCAGGGCTTCGGCCAGCGCCTGGTGTTCATCCATGTCCGACAGCTTGCTCTGGGCCGTCAGGATCAGTCGGTGGGCCAGGATGGGATCGACCAGTTGTTTGACATCGTCAGGGATCACGTAGTCGCGGCCCTCGGCACAGGCCCGGATTCTGGCGCAACGGACCAGGGCCAATCCGCCTCTGATGGATGAGCCGACCCGGATGGCGGGACTGTGCCGTGTGGCTTCGATGATGTGGATGACATACTCCATGATGGACGGATCACAGAAGACCTTGGAGGCACAGGCGGCCATGGCCCCCACCTGGGCGGCATCGACCACCGGTTCGACCAGGCCGGCCCGGTCGCGGATGTCGGCCTCTTCAAGGATGCGCATGCTGGCATCGTGCCCCGGTGCCCCTAGAGAGGTGCGGATTAGAAAGCGATCCATCTGCGCCTCGGGCAGGGCATAGGTGCCCAGCTGCTCGATGGGATTCTGGGTGGCTATAACCATGAATGGCAGGGGGAGACGGTAGGTGCGGCCATCTACAGTTACCCGGCCCTCCTCCATGACCTCCAGCAGGGCCGACTGGGTTTTGGGGGATGCTCTGTTGATTTCATCGGCCAGAACCAGGGATGCGAAGACTGGACCGGGCCGGAAGGAGAATCGTCCTTGGGACTGGTCATAGAAGGTCACGCCCAGCAGATCGGAGGGTAGCAGGTCGGGGGTGAACTGGATCCGCTTGCAGTCCACGGCGATGGAGGCAGCCAGAGCGCGTGACAGCTGGGTTTTGCCGGTGCCCGGATTGTCTTCCAGGAGCACATGGCCCCCTGCAATCAGGGCGGTAACACACAGGGTGATGGTTTCCTCCTTGCCCAGCACCGCCTGGCCGACGTTGTCGACGATTGAGCGGAAGAGGCTGGCGAAGGTAGATACATCCACGGCGGCCCGGCTGCTGCTTCCGGCCTGTTTTGATCGTCTCTGCTGCTTGGTCTCTGCTGCCTGATCCCCTGATTCGACGGCAGAGTACTGGTCCTGCCCGGTCTTTTCCTCATCCCCAGGTTCGTTAGTCCCGACTTCGTAAGTGGGGTCCGAGGTCCGCTCCAGCCGGGGGTGACGGGACTGATTGGTGAGGTTGACGATGTCAGGCGCAGTATCTGATGAGGACCGGGCGAACCGGTCATGGACCATCTGGCGGCCGCGGACGGTCACGTCTTCCACCATGGTGCTGTCCGATGGGACGGATTCCGCCCCGGACTCCTGGTTCGTTCCTTGCTTGGCAGCCACGGGGATGCGGCCGGGCAGGGTCTGGTCATCACTCGCCGCCGAAGCGGATTCTTTCTGGCTCAGACCTGCCATGAGGGCCTGGCGCTGTCGCTTCAGTACATCCAATCGGTCGGCAGGGGTCTGGCGGCCTTCGCTGTTCGTCTTATGCGCGGACTTGGGGTTGTTCCTTCTGGTCGCGTCATCCGGGATGGTGCCGTCCTGCTGGAGGGGTTCCTGCGCGTTTCGTTCATCCATGGTCGTTCATCCTTTTCTGCTGAGAGGACCCCTGACGAGCGAGAGTCTTATCGCGCGGTTTGTCGGCCTCTTTGGGCAGGGTCAAATTCTTGGTGGCGGCGGGCGAATGGCCTTCGGAACCTACCCCTTGGATGCGAGCGACCGCCCAGAAGTTCAGGGTGGTGCCCGGCTTGGCAGATTGCGCGGGCAGGGTGATGACTTCACTCACTTCCGGCTGATTGCAGGGCAGGGTCCAGGAGGCCTTGTCAGGGTCAAGGCCATCGATGCCCACCTGGATGTCTGCGCAAGGTCGACCGTGTTCGACCCCGGGGGCCAGGACCAGCTTGGCTCGACTGTTTCTCAGATACTCAATGGCTAGAAACGCGGGAGGGTCCGGATGCGACCAGGTAGAGCCCGAGGCTGAGACCTCGGGCCCTGAGCCGGTCATATCAATTGGGGTCACGCTCACTGTGCAGATGCCTCCTGCTTCGTCATGGCCTACGTCGAAGACCGCCTTGGTGGAGGTGGGCGCGCGCCATCGTGGCGAACCGCAGCCGGAACCTTCGCCGTGGACCATATATCCCTGGATGGGCGAGCCGTGATTCTCCGGCGGGCGCCAGGTGACGGTCAAGGTTTCCTTGCTGCCGCCATCCACGGTCAGTGCCTGCACGCCTCCGGGAAGCGCGTCAGGTCTGGCTGCGGCCGGCGAGGAGGCGGGGGACCATCCTACCTGGTTGTGGGCTTGGACGGTGAAGGAATAGTCATGACCGTTGGCCAGCCCGTCGATTCGGCAGGTGGCAGCAGTGCCGCAGGAGTGTTGCCCCGAGCCTGCCGATGAGGTGTAGGAGACCCGGTACTCGTCCACCGGGCTGCCGTTGGCTGCGCCTGGCTCCCAGGCCAGGAGAACTGTTCCGTCGCCTGCTTGAGCGGCGCCCGACAGCATTCTGGGGGCCTGCGGGCGGTCGATGATGCCCACGGTGATGGTGGCGCTGACCCGGCGTCCCGGATCCTGGCTGCCATCCTCTACCGTGGCCATAATGGTGTTGGTAGAGGCGCCGATGTCGCGATCGGCTTTGATGGTGATCTTTCCGTCGCCCAGGTTGGTGGCTGTCAGACGTGAGGTGTCATCGCTGACCAGACCGACCAGGCGCAGCGGAGTGTCGGGGAAGGGGTTGAGGGCACCGTCGAACAGGTTCAGCTCCAGGCTCTGTCCAGCCTTGAGCCCCACCTGGCGCGAGGGGACCGAAGCCAGAGGTCGGGTGGTGGCGATGATGCGGAAGGCCAGGACCGTATGCACATCGCCGGATCGACTGGTGATGGCCACCGGCAGGCTGGCCTTGGTGCCCGGTGTTGCGGTCTTGTCGGCGGCCACTTTCAGCTGGCCCCGAGGACTCAGCTTGGCATGAATCGGCCCCTGAGGGTCCCCAGAGGAGAAGGTGCTGTCGGCCGGATCGCTTCCCTGGGGCCAGCGGGTCATGGCGGGCAGGGAGATGGCCTGCGCCGGTTCCCCAGCCACCAGATCGATGACCGGTGCAGTAAGGATCGGCGGTGATGCTTTGCCGCCTACCACGGTGATGGGCAGGGTGAGCACCGACTCGTTGACGATGGCCCGGCCGCTTGGATCCCCGTCACGGACGGCAAAGGTCAGTGAGGCAGGACCGGCATAATCCTTGGCTGCGGTGAACCTCAGGGTGTGTTCGTCCACATAGGGATCGGATCCGTCGGACTTGGTGGCCGAGACAGACTGCCGCGAGGCGATCTGCGCGGTCTTGCCTGCACCCACTCTGACCTGGTCGGCGATGTCGATGGTGATGCTCTGCCCAGTCTGCACTTTGAGGGCTGGAGCCCGGGGTCTTAGCACCGGTGGGAACACCCCATAGGCGGGGACCTTCACAAAGGCCATAGAAGTGATCTTGTACCGGGTGTTTGTCACGGTGTAGGGCACGGCTCTGGCCTGGTCGGTCAGGTCGATGACCAACGTGGTAGAGCCGGCTTCGCCTACGATCCTGGCATGGGCACGGGCGCTGGGATGTATCCCAAGGTGCAGGTCATCGAGGGTGCCGGATGGATTGCTGATGGAGTCGGCCAGATTAACTTCCACGCTGCGCTTGTCCACCGTGTCCTCCGGAGCCACCTGGTAATCCTGCGCTATGGGCGGCTGTATAGGGGCTTGGGGATCCGAGACCACGGTCAGGGTGGCCTGGTCACTCAGTCCTGCTCGGTTGTGTGTCCGGTAGACCAGATAGGAGGTGCCTGGCTGCGAAGGGGCAGTCAGCTGGATCATGCCGTCCTCTACGCTGGCCCGGTCCAAGCCCTGGAGCTCCAGGTGGGGGTCCAGGCTCAGGGGATCGTCATCCCCGGCGATGTCGTTGAGCAGGACCGGCACATCGGCAACGGTTCCAGGCCGTAGCCTGACCCTGTCGTCCCGGGCGAAGACCCCGGCCACTGACGAGTCGGTGAAGACGCCGATGCGGACGCGCGCCTGGGCGCGCTGCCCAACCCAGTCTTCCACAGCGTAGGTGAACTCGTCGGTGCCGTGCGAATCAGGATAGGCCTCGTAAATCAGGTAGTCGGCTCCGGCTTTGACAATCCTGCCCAGCTTTGGCGCCTGGTTGCCCAAGCCTGACAAGGTGTCACAGTCTCCATCGGGGTCGATACCGGTCAGCGGGACGGGAATGCGTACCTTGGTCCCGGCAGCCACCTGGGCCCGTAGATCCTTGGGGGTGGGTGCGGGCTTGCTGGCGGGGTCGGGGGCATGGACCCTGAAGGTAATGGTGCCAGAGGCCGTATTGCCCAGATCGTCCCTGACCGTATAGGTTGCCGGGAAGTCCCCGGTGCGCTCGCTGGCCTGATACCTGACCGTATCCCCGGACACGAAGGCCAGGCCCGTAAAAGTCTGCTGATCCGTAGTCAGCTGCTGGTCCAAGGTGACGCTGGTCCCGTCAGCATGGGCGACCTTGTCCATGACTGAAACCGTGACCAGGCCCGATGAACGGACCCCAACCGTCAGATTCGGAGCCTTGGGTGCCGAGGCTGCCCTGCTCAAGGAAGGGGGCTGAAGGACGATGGTCCCCTTGGCGCTGCCTTCGGCGTTGGTGACCGTATAGGCAATACTCAGCGGACGTGTGGGGATTTTCCTGGCGGATAGGTAGACCCGTCGGTGGTCCACGATGCCGACCTTGATGCCGGAGTTCGGATCCACGCGTACATCCGTCAGGGCCAGCACGCCGCCCATGGGATCCAGATCATTGTCCAGCGGATCAACGATTGCGGTCTGGTCGGCCTCCAGCAGGGCCACGTCGTTGACGGGTACCGGCGGTGCGGATCGGCCATGATCGTGTTCCACCTCCAGCCTGACCAGACCTTGGGTCTCCTGGTCACCCTGGGTCACCCGGTAGGGCACATAATAGGTGCCCGGGTTAGCTGCGGTGGCGTTGAAGGAAAAGCTCTCAGCGTTGACCTCCACCCGGATTCCATCGGGCTTGTCGACCTGGACCAGGCGGAGGGGCTGAACGGCATTGGCATGTACACTCCTGCTGAGGTCAACGGTGACCTCTCGGCCGGGAGTGGCCTGGCGAATGACCGGATCGACCAGTGGGGCCAGGGTGTTGGCGGGCCTGACGGTGAAGTATATGAGTCCCTGACCGCTCATGACTCCGTCCGAGACAGTGACTTTGACCGCCACTCGTCCGGAGGTGGCCGACCCAGCACTCATGGTCAGCTGTCCGTCAGCCCTGGTGGACAAGGATATCCGATCGGAGTTGACCGATTCGGCGCCGACCAAGGTCAGCGGGTCCCCGTCTGGATCTTCGAAGCCGACCAGGGCGTTGACGGTGGTCGTGGCGCCCCGCTCCACCTCGTACTCAGGCGGGGTATCGTTCTGGACCGGCGCCTGGTTGCCTCGGTCCATCTTGGCCGGGGCGATGTTGAGGTCGATGCCAGCCGAGGAGACCTGGCCGCGTCCGTCGGTGATCGAGTAATTGATTCGGGTCCGGCCGGCAGGTGCGTCGCTGGCATCCACCTGCAGGTAGCGGCCGTTCATGACCGGAGTCAGACGCAGATTCCCCTGCGAGCTGCGGGCATCCTCGATTCGCAGAACCGAGCAGTCAGTCTGGCGATCGTTGCGCAAGGGATCCAGCAGAGTCCTGGATCCGGCCCGAATGCCCAGACTGTCGTCCTCGGCCTGGATGGGTTGGGATCCTGATCGACAGGTGGCTGCGAATCGCTGGCGGTTGTCGGCCGAGTCCTGACGCTGATCGTTGCTGTCCGTGTGTTTGACCTCCATGGTCTGCCACTGTGGCCGGATCACCTTGGTAGATGATTTGGGATTCCAGACATCGCCAGTCAGCACGTCGTTGAGGATGACCCTCCGGTGGTTGGCCCGGAAGACCAGGTCCGAGGTGGGGCTGATGGCCTCCAGGGTGCTGGGACTCGGCAGCGGTTGGACCTTGGGCGCGGCTGACCCTGTTGCGCATAGTCGCAGGAAATTACGCCCTGAAGAGGCCCAGGCCGTCCAAAGGCATCCACCCGAGGAGACCGGCTGGGCTGGTTGGCCGCTGCCGCCGGTACGTACGGTCTCGATCTGATTGCGTGGGTGATCCAGTTGAACCAGGTGGACGCTTTCCTGATCGGTCAGGCCTACCCAAGGTCCCTGGCGGTCCATATCCACTGGAGTGGACTGAAGCTGCAGGTCTCCCCGGTGCGGTATCCGGGTGGTTCCCTGGGGCCAGTAAAGCCGATTGCCCGCCAGAAGGACGGGTCTTCCGCCAATGACGCTGAATGCAGTGGCCCGGACGGGAGCGTGGTCCGTCAGGGAGTCCAGTTCACGGTGGGCCCGGGAGTCCGGTCCGTCGATCCTTAGCACAACCCCGTCCGAGGGCCGGTAGGCGTAAACAGCTCCGGAGGCATCCACGGTGACGGCGGCCCCAGAGCCCAGGGTCAGCACAGGGTCTCGGCGCTGCGGATCCAAATCCCCAGGCGAAGTGGCCTGACCCACCCAGACCTTGCCGGTCCGAGCCTGGAAGAGGACCAGTGTGGGCCCGTTGATCATCCGCTGGACCTTGGCATCCGACCGGGTAGTGTCCCCCAGGGTGGCGGTGGAGGCCGCTATGGGAGCCATGCCTCCCTCATGGCCTAGGATGACCGCGTATCCGCTCTGGGCTAGGTCGAAGTGGTCGGTGCCCGTCGACAGGGCCACGTCTGCTTCTCCTATGTCGGGCTTGAACCTGGCGACCTTGCGCTCGTTCTGGGAGGTGATCCAGATGCTGCCGTCGTCCACCTGAACGGCACGGCGGTCCACCCCATGCATGAACAAGGCGCCCAGGATGAGCAGGACCAGCGCCGTCAGTGTGACGGCCAGGATGGCGGCAGGGCTCTTGGCGCGGACGGCCAGAGCATGCCGCAGATGCAGCCCGGCCCGGCGCATCCGCAGGAATCGTCCCTGCAAGTCCATAATCCCCTGGGTTCCTTTCCTGTCCTGCCGCATAGGCCAGGATGCCTGACCTATGTTTTTGCCCTTTAACTTGTCCCGGACCGCCGTCATTGCTTTCTCTGACGACTGATTTTAACCGGTTTGCAGGGTCTTGGCGCTCTGTGAAAGTCGGGGTGGTCAAGTGTGCAAATTCATCCACAGCGGGTTCACTGAACAGCGCAGATGATGGTCGGTTCCTGGGACATGCTCCGATCGGCTCGAACCAGGGCGACGCTGATGCAGGTCTGGCTTCCCTGTGGGTTGTCGATGCGGGCGGTCGGCTGTCGGGTTTGCACGCTGCGTCCACGCTCTCCGGTGCCATCCTGGTTCAGGGGATGCCAAACATAGCTGTCTGCCGGTTTGGGGTCGGGATTGGTCCAAGTGAACACGGCCGTTGTGCCCTGATAGCGGCCCTGACCCTGGGTGGGCGAGGGGACCGGTCCCTCCTGCAGATTCTGGGGGTCGCTCAAATCCGTCGGGTCCGGGGACTGTACCTGTGGGGATTGTGTCTGGGAGGAACCTGTAGTTTGCTGTGAATCTCGTCTGAAACCGTTCGGCAGGCCGACAACCAGGGCGCAGGCCAGGACTAAAGCTAGGACGGCAGCGAGAATCAGTGTCATCAGGATTACACGGCGGCGGCCGCCGAAAAACCGCTTGGCCTGGCTGCCTTCATGGTTAGCGGACGCCTCCCTGCCTGGGCGCAGACGCGGTTGGGAACCAGCCTCTGCCTCGGTCCAAGAGTGGCCGGAGTCCCCGGTTTCTCTTCGGCCTGCAATGGCTCCGGTCTGGGCGTGCGAGCGTGTATCCGTCGTGGGGTAGGGGTCGATTCCCTCGCCGATGAAGGGTGTCGCATGGCCGTAGAGCTGCTGCTGGACCTCCTGAAGGGCGCGACCGAATTCCAGTGCTGAGTAGTAGCGATCGTCCCGGTCATGGGCCATGGCCTTCTCCAGGACGGTGGCCAGCATCGGGGAGGCCTCGCCCATATGCAGAACCGGGGTTTCCGCTGTAAGGATCAGCTGCGTCAGGTGATTCTCATCCCGGGCCCGGTAGGCGTACTCGTAGGGGGAGCGGCCGGCCAGCATGCCGAAGAGCGAGGCACCCAGGGAGTAGATGTCGCTGGCCTCGGATCCTCCCGAGCGGCTTGCCAGAACCTCTGGGGCCGCCCAAGGTACGGAAAGTCCGCCGGCCCGTTCGCTTCCATAGATGCCTGAGGAGATGCCGAAGTCGGCCAGGACGGGCAGGCCCTGGTCGGTGATCAGGAAGTTGCTGGGTTTGACGTCCCGGTGCAGGATTCCCCGTTCATGAGCGCAGTAGAGGGCCGAGGCCATGCGCACTCCCAGGTCCAGCACGCCTTCCTGATCCATGCCCCCCTTGAGCATGATGGTCTTGCAGCTGCCGCCCGGAGCGTATTCGAGCACCAGGCAATCCCGTCCGTCATCGCTGATCAAGGCCTGGTGGATGCTCAGTATGCAGGGGTGGGTGGAGAGCTTGGCCAGGGCCTTGGCCTCCCGCAGAAAGAGCAGATGGGTCTGCTGGTCCACGCTGCCTTGGAGGGCTACCTTGACTGCCACAGGTCGGTTGAGCCCCTCCTGCTCATACAGGTAGACGGCAGCGGTGCCTCCAAGATCCAGGGGGCGAAGGGGCCGCAATCCGGGCAGCGCCGGAGCCTGGTCCATGGCTGGAACCGCACCCGGGCGCTGGGTCTGGGAACCATTCTGCTGCAAGGGCCATCACCTCCTAGGACTGCTATCCACGATAACAGCACGCCGTTCCTGATCAGGCTTCCTTTGAGCCTCCTGCAGGCGGTCCCGGACCAGCGGGTTCCAGGGCCTGCAGATGGACCATGCCGGACCCTATTCTTGTAGCTATGAGCAAGCAGCCACCGGTGGATCCGCAAGAAGCCATGGAACCGGTCCGCGCCCTTATCGGCGATCGGCTCCAGAACGAAGAGGATCGGTCCACCCGGGCCCTGGTGGTGGCTGGTCCTCCCCGCAGCGGCAAGACCAGGTTGGCTACTCGTGCCCTCCTGACAGGCATGGAACGCTTCGGCGACGGCGCCAGCATGGCTGTATCAGGTCGTACCGCGGCCGACCAGGTCAGCCGCCAGGTCATTCTGGAGCGGGGCAGGTCCGACCGCACCCGACCTGTGGGCACACTGCAGGCCCTGGCTTTTCGTCTGCTGACGAGGTCTCGGCTGGCCCGAGGGGGTCACGATCCACTCTTGCCCAGACTGCTCAACGGCGCTGAAGAGGATGCCCTGCTCAGGCAGGTCATGACCGTCCATCTGGAGCATGTCCAGGCCGGTGACGACTGCGCGGTCTGCCGACTTCTGGAGCGCTACTTTCGCAACGGGGCGGGCTGGTCCTCCGTCCTGGTCGGCGACGGACAGGGACGAGTCGTAGGGGTCGCCGACAGGTTCATCGCCCAGCTGCGGGACATGTTCGCCCGCATGACGGAATTGGGCCTTGACAAAGGGGACCGGGACCAGCTTCTGGATTCTCTGGCCATCCAGCCCATGGACCCTGATCGCCGCGACCGGCTGGGCCTGCAGTGGCGGCTGGCCTTCGCCCTGGAAGATGAATACCGCCAGAGCATTGCCGAGAGCTATCCGGACGAGTTCCGTCTGGACCCCTCCATGCTTATGGTCGAAGCCTCTCGCAGCCTGGATGGGCTGGCTGATGACGATCTGCCTGACCTGCTGGTCGTGGACGACTGGCAGGACATCACCCTGGCCGGGATGGGCCTGCTGCAGGGATTGAGTCAGGCCGGCTGCCGACTTCTTCTGGTGGGCAATCCCGACCAGTCGGTCCAGTCCTTCCGCGGCTCCTATCCGGAATTTCTGGCCACTCGCCTGACCGCCCTGTCCAAGCCCATGCCAGGCGCCGCTGCCCCCCTTCTGGCTCAGGACTTCGCCTGCCTGGATGCCGCCGAAGTGACCCTGAAACCCCGAAGGATGGTGGTTCCTGAAGCGGCCGCAGAACATACCGAAAGCGTCCAAGGTTCCGATTCGGCAGCTCCAGGTTCCTACGCCGATCTGGTGGCTGCCAGGGTCAGCCTGGGCATCGCTGGGGTTGAGGAGAGCGACACCCCCCTGCCTGACAGACCGGGCAAGCTGCCCGCCTGGCCCGGCGCCGGACCGGTGGCACCCCTGACTGCCGACAACAGTCTTATCAGTGACGGCAGCGTGCAGACCAGGCTCTTCCATACCCCCGACCAGGAGGACGACGATCTGGTCTGGCAGATTAAGCATGAGTTCCTGGCCAACAAGCGTGACTGGAATGACATGGCCGTCATCGCTCACGACAACACAACCCTGCGCACCCTGGGCCGCAAGCTGCGCGTCCAAGGTGTGCCGGTGCGCTTCTCCTCAGTGACCCGTCCGCTCAGCCAGGAGCCTGCCATCCAGGGTCTCTTTGCCCTGGTCGAGCTGGCCCAGTCGGTACTGGCCCCTGACACCATCGGCAGCGCCCCGGACGATCCTGCTCAGGTGGCCGCCTGGATCCGTTCGCGCCTGCGCACCCTGATGGCCGGACCGCTCTTCCGTGTTCCTGCTACTGCCGCTCGTGCAGAGCGTCCCGTCAGGATGGAGCGCCTGGAGTCCATCATGGAGACCATGGCCGCCCTGGCCCCCTTGTCCGGTCAGCAGGGGAGCGGGGCGGACTCATCGGGCTCCTTGGACGACCTGCCTCTCCTGGGACAGGCCTGGCGGAATTGGGTCGAGGACCTGGCCCAGCGGCGTGCTGAGCGGGACCGTTCATCCGGTATCAGCGTCGACGATTCCCTGCTGACCAGGCATGATTCCTCCCAGGAAAGGGGCGGGTCAGATCTCTTTTCGACTGCTTCGGCCCGCGACCAGCCAGTGGATCTGGGCGACCGGGATGCCCAACGGCCAGCCATTTTGTCTGTTCAGGCCCTGGAGACCCTGCTGGTTCTGGATCCGGATGGCCGATCCTCGGGAATCATCCTGGAGGCCATGACCGCCATCGCCGGAGGTCGCCGGGAGGATCCTGACGTTCAAGTTCTGGACAAGGCCCTGCAGGTTCTGCGACTGACCGCCAACCGCATCAGCGCCCTGGAGGACCGTCAGCCCCAATATGTGCTCTGGGAGGCCTGGCGGAGCCTGGACCTGGCCGATGACTGGCAGCGGAGGGCCCTGATGGCCACCCAGGAGGGGGAGGAGGCCAACGACCGTCTGGACGCGCTCATGCGGCTCTTCCAGTACGCTGCTGGCTCCCGTCGTTTCCCTACGGTCGAGGCCTTCATGGACCAGGTGCGTACCATGCAAATCGAGGCCGACTCCTTGGCGCGGATCGGGCCCATTGAGCATGCCGTCACTCTGACCACGCCCGCCGGCGCTGCCGCCTTGGCCACTGACTGGCCCTTGGTCTGGCTGCCCGCCGTTCAGGACGGGGTCTGGCCCAACCTGATTCCCCGCGACACCATGTTCGGGGCCGAAGAGCTGGCCGACCTGGTTCTGCATGACCGCATCGGCGACCCCTTGGCAGACACGCTCAGCCACGATCCGGCCTTGCGCTCCATCCTCTACGCCGAGAAGAAGGGTTTTCTGGAGGCGCTGACCCGGGCCCGGACCCAGGTGTGCATCAGCGCGGTCTGGAACGATGACCTGGTTCCATCGGACTTCCTTTACGGCTATCTGCCCGAACGCTATCCACGCACCGCCGATATGAGCCAGGCGGAGTTCAGCATGGTCGGCGCTGGCTCAGGCGGCAGTGAGCGCTACGGAGGGCTGGAGGTGTCTCCCAGGGGCCTGACTGCGGCCGCCCGGTCCATCCTGGCTGTCCAGGCGTTGCTTCCGCAGGACCAGGTCGACCGTGACCGAGTGGACGATGCCGTGCAGACCCTGCGGTTGCTGGCCGACCAGGGCCAGGATTCGGCCGATCCCAGGCATTGGCCCTTCCTCTATGACCAGTCGGCATTGAATCAGCATGTTCCAGACGGACAGTCCACGGTTGGGCCGGCTTCAGACCGGCATGCCCCAGACGAGCAATCTACGGTTGGACAAGCTCTGGATGAGCATGTCCCGGATAGAGGGATTTCGGTTGAGCAGGCCGCTGAGTCAAGGGCCGTGACAGCAGCCTCAGGTGTTGCATCGGTTGTTGAATGGGATCCTGCTTCCCGGTCCTCGTCTGCTTCTTTCAATCAAGCTACACAGGCGGGCCGAACCCACGACCGTGACAACCGCCGTGACCATCGCCATAAGCACCAGTCCGGCCGCCAGGTGGTTCTCCTTTCGCCCTCGGCGGTCGATGCCATCTGGAACTGCCCCCTGGAGTGGG
Source organism: Bifidobacterium sp. JNUCC 75 (assembly GCF_054819865.1). Lineage (NCBI taxonomy): Bacteria > Bacillati > Actinomycetota > Actinomycetes > Bifidobacteriales > Bifidobacteriaceae > Bifidobacterium > Bifidobacterium sp. JNUCC 75. Next base: position 1,709,138 of record NZ_JBTHIF010000001.1, read on the forward strand.
CTTTGGGAGACCAGTTCTCCGGCCCATCCCCTTCCAGGGTGCCCACCGAGTTCGGTTCCCTGATCCACAAGGTGGCCAGCGAGGGCACAGCCCATGGTCTGGATCGTCCCGGCCAGGGTGATTCGGACGCTCGCCAGCAGCAGGTGCGGGATGCGCTTCTGGATATCTACCAGGAGCTGGCTCCTCGGGAACAGCGCCTGCGGGACCCCGACGAACTCTATGATCAACGCGGCCGCAGCAGCCGGGTGGAGTCCATCCTGGACAACCTGGCCTCTTATTTCGTTCGCTCCTCGGATTCCGAATACGGCCTGGGAGGCAAGAGCCCGGTTCCGGTCGGCGACCTGCTGGGTGTACAGAGCGAGCGTTCCTTCGATGTCAGCCTGTCCGTGGAGGATTTGGTTCCTCTTTGGAAGGCCACCTTCCCTGAAAGTCCTCTGGATGCCGACGGGCTCTTTGCCTTGATGTCCGGCCTGGTCGACGGCTTCCCCGCAGCCCTGGATGCCAGGACGATGGTCAGACTGACCGGCCGCATCGACCGTCTGGAGGTCAGGTCCCTGCCCGAGGGCATCCGTCTGCGGCTGGTGGACTACAAGACCGGTAGGGTCCCCTATACCCAGGGGCAGCTCTTCAACGACCTGCAGTTGGTTTGCTATCAACTGGGACTGGCCTTCCCGCCCACGCCCGGCAGCAGTCCGGAGGTGGGTGCGGCCTGGAGCCTGCCGCAGGCCCCCGACCTGGAGAGGACCGAGGGGATGAGGCTGAGCCAGTCCCTGCTCCTGCAGCTGCAGTCCCCACCCAAGGATGCCCAAACGGGGCTGCGCAGGGAGGAGATGGCCTACCAGCCGCCACTGTTCGAGCGGGACAGGCTGGCCACTATCGCTCAGCCCAGAACCGGCATGCCCTCCCCACTCAAGTCCAAGGCCGAGCCCGCGGACCTGCCTGATCAGGTTCCGCCCGGGGTGGATGCGGACCTGTGGGCCATGGTCCGAGCAGCCCGGGTCTCCTCCCAGGCCGTATGGGGGCTGACCATGATAGCCAGGGTCTTCTTTGCTGCCGGGGTCAAGCTGATGGCAGGCCGGGATGACGCGGTCTTCGACCCTGCCCGTTGCCATCGGGCCAGCAATGGCCAGGAATGTCAGGCATGGCAACTGGTGGCGCCCAATCTACTGGAGGATCAGGAATGAAGCAGACTGCCGAACAGTCCGCCATCGTCGATGCGGATGTCAACGAGGATCTTCTGGTGGTGGCAGGCGCTGGCTCGGGCAAGACCATGACCATGACCAGCCGAATCATCGCCCTGATCCGTCGGGGAGTGCCCTCAGAGCAGATTCTGGGGTTGACCTTCACCCGCAAGGCCGCCTCCGAGCTCCAGTCCAGGGTCGGGGCGGCGGTCATCCGACGCGACCAAGGCAGAGGTGCCTCGGCCGTGGACCCCGAGCGCAACTTCCTCAAGCCGACTGTGTCTACCTATGACGCCTTCTTCCAGTCTATCGTGCGCCAGTACGGCCTGCTGGTGGGCATGGACCAGGACACTCGTCCCCTGAGTTCGGCCGGGGCCTACCAGCTGGCCTCTCAGGTGGTCGCCGACCATCTGGATCTGATCTTTCCTGCCGGTTCATCGGCGCAGGATGGCGACTCCGACGACCTGGGCTCGGCGACCTTCTCGACCACCGTCAACCGGGTCCTGGGGCTGACCGGGGCGGTGACCACCTCAATGATCAGCAGCGACTGCCCGGATTTCGACCAGGCTGTGGAGCGGATCCGCGCCTGGGACCGTGCTTTTGTGGATCGTGCAGACCAGTTGATCGGCGACCAGCCTGTGCCGGATGACGAGCCCAGAGTCAGCCAGACGCCGCCCAAGCGAACCAAAAAGGAGACCGACGAGCACTATCAGGGCAAAATCAAGGACTTCCAAGATAAGCGGCAGAGCATTCGCCTCTATCGGGTAAATGCCATGCGACGGGCGGTTCTGACACGCGAGAAGCTGCTGACCCTGGTCCAGGATTACCAGAGGGCCAAGCGCCAGGCCAACATGGCCGAGTTCGGCGACTTCACCCTGGCCGCCTTTCAGTTGGTCAACCGTTTCCCCTCCATCAGTGCCCAGCTGCGACGCCGCTACAGTCACGTTTTTCTGGACGAATACCAGGACACCTCCACCACCCAGGCCCTGCTTCTGGCGGCCATCTTCCATCCGCAGCGCCTTAAGGAGGATCAGGGGAGGAAGGATCAGGCACCCGGCAGGTCGGCTGTGACTGCCGTGGGCGACCCCTTCCAGTCCATCTATGCTTGGCGCGGAGCCAGTCCTGGGGCCTTCCGCACCTTCCAGGCCCAGTTCGGCATGTTGGCCGACCGACCCGCCTCCGGCAGCGGTCCCCTCTCTGGTGTGACCGCCTTTGGGCGCTCGCAGGACCAGGATCCGCTGACCCTGTCGCGTACCTTCCGCAACTCCAGCTGGGTACTCAAGGCCGCCAACCAGCTGACCGTCCCCCTGCGCCATCGGGGCCAGGAGAGCCGGTCGGAAGCGGAACTGCGCGAGGTGGACGTGGCCAGGCTCCGTCCCCGTGAGGACGCCGACCAAGGCACCGTGGGCCTCTTGGGCTACAGTACCGGCGGCCAGGAGATCGATGGCGTGGTCAGGTTCGTCCTCAGAGCACGCGATCTCTATGGCAATCAGGGTGATACGCCGCACGTGGCCGTTCTCTTCCGCTCCAAGGCTGCCCTGCCCAGGTACCGCGAGGCCATGGAGGCTGCAGGGCTGAGCTGCCAGGTCGTCGGCTACTCCTCCCTCTTTGACCGGCCCGAGGTCATGGACCTTAGAGCCCTGCTCTCTCTAGTCTGCGACCACACCGACAGCGATTCCCTGATGCGTCTGCTGGCCTCGGCCCGGTTCGGCATGGACGCGGCCGACCTGAGCGCTCTGGCTTCTCTGGCCGCCAAGGTCAACGAGGACAGCCAGTACCGGGCTCTTGTCCGGGCCGGTCTGGTCGAGTCCGACCCCGATCCGCGCCGCCGTCGCGAGGATTTGCATCGTTACCGTGACCAGGTCCCCAATGATGTCTTCCTGGTGGATCTGCTTCTGCGCGACGACCTGCCAGACCTCTTGAAGAGCTCAGGGCTCTCCGCCAAGGGGCAGGTCCAGGCCGCTGAGGCTGCCCGGGTCATATGCCAGGTCCAGGCCGAGTCCTCGGCCCCCCTGCGCCAGGTAGTCATCGCTGCCATCCGTGCCCTGGATCTGGACGTGGACCTGGTGCTGGCCCGTACCCTGGCCAATCCAGAACGTCCTCTGGAGCCAAGCCAGGCCAAGGCGGGCATTCAAGCCCTGCTGGATCAGGTGGATGTCTACCTGTCCGAGCTGCCCCAGGGCCTAGGGCCCAGCCTGCGTGGGTTCGTCTCTTGGTTGTCCTCACTGGATCAGAGTCCCGAAATGCCCACTGACGGGGATGCACGACAGGCCGACGTGGCCCTGATGACCGTCCATCAGGCCAAGGGTCTGGAGTGGGATGCCGTGGCGGTGGTCGGGCTCAAGCGCGGAGCCTTCCCCAGCAGCCAGGGCGACCGGCTCACGGTCAAGCCCGCCTTGGACCAGCCGGTGGTCCAATCCCCGGACGGCCCGGTCTACCAGTACAACTGCACGGCCCGTACCTGGCTGGTCGATCCCCAGTCTGTGCCGGTGCCGGTGCGGGCTGATGCCATGATCCTGCCCCGTTTTCCACACGACGCCCCCCTGGGAGCTGACCCTGAGGATCTGCTGGGTCGGATGGACCTGACGGGCTTGGAGGAGGAGGCCATGGGCCTGTCTCGTGAGAGCGGGCTGGACGATCAGGCCCGCCCGGTGCGTGCCGATGCCATTGCCCCCTCTCAGCGAGAACAATATGGCCGACGGCTGCTGGATGACGAGCGGCGGCTGATCTACGTGGCGGCGACCAGGGCCCGGCATGACCTGCTGCTGACCTTCAGCCAGGATTCCCAGGCGGAGTCTGCGGCCCTGAACACGCCGGCACCGGACCCGGACAAGGCTTCCAACTTCTGGACCGAACTGGTGGAGCTCTTCCAGGAAGAGCCCGATGCGGTCAAGCTGGAGCACGCAGAGGATGCACATGAGGGCGAGCCAACGCCGCCCTTGGGGCTCTTTGTCGGTGAGAACGCCCAGTCCTACCGCCAGGCTGTCGTCGACCGTGCCCTGGAAGAGGTGGGCCAGGTCGCCGCCCGAGACGGTGAGCGTGAGCAGGCGCTTTGGCCTCCTGTTCTGAGTGCGCGGACCCGTGAAGCCTTGGATCGCTCGGCCGCCTGGGTGCGCGCCGGGGAACCAGACGACCACAAAATCCCTGATGAGGGCGATGACGGGCTCTACGCCAATGCGGTCCGCGTCCTGCAGGTCAGCACGGGTCGCCTAGGGGTGGCTGACGACCAGTTGCTCACGGATCTGGATCTGCTGCGGCGCACCGGCCGCCGGATCCTGGGACATGGGGCTAGCAGCGTCACCGCCATCCAGGCCAGCTCGGCAGGGGGCGATCCCAAGATGGAGAGGGATTACTGGCAGGGGCTGGTCAGACCCATACCTCAGGTGGCCTCCCCGCAGGCCGAGGCGGGCACCCGCTTCCATGATTGGGCCAGGCGTTTCATCCTGCCCGAGATTTCCGCCCCTCAAGGACTGGTGGACCTGCCTGATCAGGCGGAAGCACCGAACCTGCTCGATGGTCCGCTGGGCCCCGGGGCCATGGCTGAGCGAGCCCGGATGCTGGCCGGGCTTGACCAGGAGCGGGAGTCCCTGGATCCCAAGGCCGATCTCGTACAGGCCCGTCTGCTGACCTGGGAGCGGAGGTTAGCTGAGTCTGACTGGGCCCAGCGCACTCCTGTCTGGGTGGAACGGCCCATCGTGGCGGTGCTGGCTGGCTCTATCGTCAAGGGCAAGCTGGATGCGGTCTTCGCTGGTGGTCTGGACCCTGAGCGCAAGGATATGCACTACACCATCGTGGACTGGAAGACCGGAGTCCGACCGCATGGAGAGGAGTCGACCAACCGCCGTCTGGTCCAGCTGGACTTCTACCGGCTGCTCCTGTCACGCTTGGAAGGTATCGGCCTGTCGACCATCGACGCCTGCCTTTATTATGTAAGCGAAGACCAGCCCCAGGACCGACTCATCAGGGCCCGTGCCAGGACCGAAGAAGAAATTCTCGCAACCCTGGCCGAGGGCATACCCGAGCAGTCGGACGAGGACTGAGTCTGCGGCAGACCCCGCCAGACAAGGGCGATGGGTGCCGCGCATCAGCAATCATGAACAGCAGGCGATCGGCAGACGGCCAAAGACCCTCGTGGGGCCGGGCACGCCCGAATGGAGCAATGAGACAGATGACAACGTCCAGTAATCACGACCAGGCCTCCTGGCGGAGGGGGAGCGTGGCAATAAGACCCATGGTCTGGGCGGACATGCCCGACCTGGTGGGGACCTTTGATGCCACCTGGAAGGTGCAGGAGGATCCCGAGGGAACTGTGTCCCGGCTGAGCGCCGCGCATTTCATCCTGCATTATCTAGTAGATGCCACCAGGGCTCGGATAGCTGTCGATGGGCAGGACTTTCTGGGTGTAACTCTGTTGGCCGAGGGACGTGGCGAACCTTGCTTCCCTCAGGCTGAAGAGGAGCTGGAGCGAGTGGACCAGCAGCTGTCTGCCACGCCGCTGGGCGCTCGGACCCTGGACCGGGCCCGCCAGTGGCAGCTGACCGAGGTCAAGCTGGAGGAGCAGTGCGGTCTGGCCGTCCCGCCCCAGGCTGAACTGAGGCTCTTCCTGGTCTCCAGCCGTGCTCGGGGACGCGGCGTGGGTGGCGCCCTATGGCGGGACACCTTGGTGCATCTGGACCAGGCGGGCATCGAGCGCTTCTACCTGCATACGGACTCCTCCTGCGACGTGGGCTTCTACGATCATCAGGGCATGGAGCGGCTGGCCGAGCTCAAGGGGCGGGACCATGCGGCCTTCGCCGGGCGCGACCCCTCGGACGATCCGCAGTTCTTTGAGGGTATTGACGACATCTTCATCTACGGAGGCCGTGTGAGCGACCAGCTGGGCAAGGATGGTGATCATGGCGGCCGCTAAATCACCCTTCCTGCGCCTGTTCACCTACCCGGGCGCCGCCGGTTTCTGCCTGTCGGCCGTTCTGGCCCGTCTGCCCCTGGGCATGATGGGTCTGGGCATCGTGCTGGCCTTGAACCACATCTATGACAACTGGACTTCGGCCGGGCTGATGAGTGCCGTCTACACGCTCTGCGCGGCCCTGGTTACCCCCTTCTACGCCCGTCTGTTCGATAGGTTCGGTCAGCGTCGGGTCGGGGTGACCGCCCTGATCGTGCAGGCTCTGGCCATTCTGGGTTTCGCCGTGGGTGCCATGCGCCGGGTTCCCCTGGGAGTGCTCTTTGTGCTGGCGGCTCTGATGGGCTTGACCCAGTTCGCCTTCGGAGCCCTGGTGCGCACCCGCTGGGCCTGGGTGTTGCGCGACGACAAGACCAATTTGCTCAACACCGCCTACGCCCTGGAGTCGGGGCTGGACGAGTGCGTCTTCATCCTGGGACCCATCCTCTCCGCCTACCTGGCCACCTCGGTCAGCCCGGTCTCCCAGCTCTACCTGCCTGCCCTGGCCCTGCTGGCCGGCGGACTGACCTTCTTCGCCATGCGTTCCACCGAGCCTCCGGCCGTCGTTCGCATGGAGGCGGTCAACCAGTCGGCAGCGGATCATTCTCCGGTGGATGCCCATGGGGACGTCCTGCCAAGCGATGCTGAAGGCCACCAGGGCTCTCGCTCGGCTCTGGTCTACCCGGGCATCCTCCTGCTGGTGGTGATCTTCGTCGTCTTCAACATGAGCTTTTCCGCGGTGGACGTCTCGGTGACCGCCCTGACCAAGTCCATGGGCCGCGAGGGGGCGGTGGGCCTGCAGCTGGCCCTGTTCGCCCTGGGCTCCCTGTGCGGGGCGCTGATCTTCGGCTCGGTCAGGCTCAAGGGATCCCGCTGGCGCTATCTGACGACCTTCCTGGTGCTGCTGACCCTGGGCTATGTGGTCTTCCGCCTGGTCATGGACAACCTGGTCCTGCTGGGTCTGGCCGAGGTGCTGACTGGCTTGTGTGTTTCGCCCATCTTTGCTACCGGCAACTTGATTGTGCGCGAGAACGTGGATGCTCGGGCCCTCACCGAGGGGCTCTCCTGGCTGTCCACCGGCGGATCCATCGGCACCTCTCTGGGATCCACCCTGGCCGGAGTCGCCCTGGATCAGTTCGGACCCCACGGCGGCATGACCATTCCGGCGGTGGTCACTTGCTGCGCTGTCCCCCTGGCACTGCTGGGCTGGGCCAGGAGCCGCGGGAGGGGTATGGTCGTGGAAAAGACCGAAAATGCTGAGTGAAATGAACAGTGAAGAAGGAGGCAGCCGATGATCCGCGTATCGGTGCTGGGTGCAGGCGGACGCATGGGAACCGAGGTGATGCGTGCTCTGAATGACGCGCAGGATATGCAGACGGCCCTGCTGCTGGGCCCGGATGACGATCCGGCGGCGATCAATCCGAGCAACACGGATGTGGCGGTCGACTTCACCAGCCCCGATGCAGTCCTGGGCAACACCCTGACCTTGATAGGGCAGGGGGTCCACTCCGTCATCGGCACCACCGGCTGGACCAAGGAGCGTCTGGACCAGGTCAAGCAGGCCTTGGACGAGCATCCCGGGCTCAGCGTCTTCATCGCTCCCAACTTCGCCATCTCTGCAGTGCTGGCCGACCGGTTCGCAGCCATGGCGGCCCGCTACTTCGAGTCGGCCGAGGTGATCGAGATGCACCATCCCGATAAGGTCGACGCCCCCTCCGGCACTGCCCTGGGGACCGCTTCCGCCATTGCCGAAGCCCGTCGCCAGGCTGGTATGGGTCCCATGCCCGACGCAACCCAGCAGCCTGATGCATCTAGGGGTCGGGTGGTTGACGGTGTCCACGTCCATGCCGTCCGGCTGCGGGGACTCAACGCGCATGAAGAGGTGCTCATGGGCAACCCCGGCGAGCAGCTGACCATTCGCGCAGACAGCTTCGAGCGTGTCTCCTTCATGCCCGGAGTCCTCCTGGCCGTGCGCCGTGCTGGAAGCATTCCAGGACTGACCGTGGGCCTGGACCACTACCTGTTCTGATATCCGCAAGAGCGTCCCCATCTGCAAGTAGCGTGAAGATATGACCGAGACCGTTACCCATCTGCTTCCTCCTGCACCCTTCGGACGGGTGATCCCCGCCATGATCACGCCTATGAATAAGGACGGATCCGTGGATTATGAGGCTGCCGCCAATCTGGCCCGCACCTTGGTGGCCGATGGGGCCGACGGCATCCTGGTTAACGGCACTACAGGCGAGTCTCCCGTCACCCACATGGAGGAGAAGGTCAACCTGGTCAGGGCCGTCAAGGATGCCGTCGATGTGCCCGTCATCTCCGGAGCGGGATCCAACGACACGGCGCACACGGTACGCATGGTAGAGATGACCCAGGAGGCCGGGGCTGATGCCTTGCTGGTGGTCATGCCCTACTATTCACGCCCCTCCCAGGATGGGGTGGTGGCCCACTTCCGCTCGGTATGCCAGTCGGCTCAGCGACCGATCATTCTTTACGATGTGCCCGGACGGACCGGATTGCACGTCGAGCTGGACACCTACCGGCGCCTGGGCGAGTTGGATGCGATCACCGCCGTCAAGGATGCCACGGGCGACTTGGCCTCCATGCCCCGCAAACGCCAGGAGACCGGCCTGACCTGGTACTCAGGCGATGACGGACTCTACCTGCCCTTCCTGGCCTTGGGCGCGGTCGGCGTCATCTCGGTCATTGCCCATGTGGCATCCGGGCCCATGAAGCGTCTGGCTGACGACTTCGATGCTGGCGATTTGGATGGCGCAAGGGATCTGGCCGTGCGTCTGGATCCGCTGGTCCAGGCTCTGAACGGCCAGGGGCAGCAGGCCGTCATGGCCAAGGCCGCTCTGAAAGCGGCCGGCAGACTGGACCAGACGGCCATGAGGCTGCCCAATCTGGGTCCCGATGAGGACCAGGTGGCTCTTGCCTGCAAGGGCATGAAGGCTGCCGGGCTGATCTGAATCAGTCCTGAAAGCGACGTCGCCCCTGTATAGGCAGGGGCACAGATGATAGAAACACAAGTGACTATGGCAAGAAAACAAGAAGAATCAAACACGACCGGCAAGAGCAGAAGTCGTCGGTCCTCCTCCAAGAATGGCAAGCAGGGGTCAAGCAGGTCCCGGGGCGAATCCCGCAACCGTCGCAACGGCGCCATCGCCCGCGGCAAGGGCACCCAGACCGAGCAGCATCTGGTAGCGCCCCCCAAGTATCGCAAGGGCTCCATGCGCATCGTTCCCTTGGGAGGCCTGGGCGAAATCGGCCGCAACATGAATGTGATCGAGTACAACGGCCACATCCTGCTGATCGACTGCGGCGTGCTCTTCCCCGAAGAGGAGCAGCCGGGTGTGGACCTGATTCTGCCTGACTTCAGCTACATCAAGGACAAGCTGGATCAGGTGGACGCCCTGGTGCTGACCCACGGGCATGAGGACCATATCGGCGGCGTTCCCTACTTGCTCAAGCTGCGTCCGGACATCCCCCTGATCGGATCCAGGCTGACTCTGGGATTCGTCGACGCCAAGTGTGAGGAGCACCATCTCAAGCCCACCAAGGTTGAAGTCAAGGGCCGCGACAAGCTCAAGGTTGGCCCCTTCAACCTGGAGTTCGTGGCGGTCACCCACTCCATTCCCGATGCCTTGGCCGTCTCCGTGCGCACCCCGGCAGGCCACATCATCGACACCGGCGACATGAAGATCGACCCGCTGCCTCTGGATCACCGTCTGACCGATCTGCGCGAGTTCGCCAAGCTTGGCGAGTCCGGCGTGGACCTGCTCATGGTCGATTCCACCAACGCCGAGGTCCCCGGCTTCGTCAAGCCCGAGATCTCCATTGCCCCCGCCCTGGACAAGGCCTTCGCCGAGGCCCAGCGCAAGATCATCGTGGCCTCTTTCTCCAGCCACGTCCACCGGGTGCAGCAGGTGGTCGATGCCGCTCACAAGTTCGGCCGAAAGGTGGTCTTCGCCGGCCGGTCCATGGTCCGCAACATGTCCATTGCCTCCGACCTGGGCTACCTGCACCTGCCCGAGGACACCGTGGTCGACCTCAAGGACGCCCACAGCATCCCCGATGAGAAGATCGTCTACATGTGCACCGGATCCCAGGGCGAGCCCATGGCGGCTCTGGGCCGCATCGCCGACGGGACCCACCGCGACATCACCATCAACGAGTTCGACACGGTCATCCTGGCCAGCTCGCTGATCCCCGGCAACGAGCACGAGGTCTACAAGGTCATCAACAAGCTGGTGCGTCTGGGTGCCAAGGTGGTCAACCGCGACAACGCGGCCATCCACGTCTCCGGCCACTCAGACGAGGGCGAGCTGCTGCACTTCTACAACATCGTGCAGCCCAAATGCGCCATGCCCATCCACGGCGAGAACCGGCACCTGGTGGCCAACGGCCTGATCGCCGTCAAGACCGGCGTGGATCCGCAGAACGTGGTCCTGGCCGAGGATGGCGATGTGGTGGACCTCTACCATGGCCAGGCCGCCGTGGTCGGGTCCGTGCCCTGCGGTTACGTCTATGTGGACGGCGACTCCGTTGGTCAGCTGACCGACGACGAGCTTGAGCAGCGCCGGATTCTGGGCACCGAGGGCTTCGTCTCCGCCTTCGCCGTGGTCGACACCGAGACCAGCAAGGTCGTCTCCGGCCCCAAGCTCTACCTGAACGCCGTGGCCGAGGACGAGAGCGAGTTCAAGTCCATCAACGCCCAGATAGTCGATCAGCTTGAGGATGCCATGTCCAAGGGAACTACCGGCACCTACCAGCTTCAGCAGATGATGCGCCGCACCCTGGGTGGTTGGATCTCACGCAAGCTGCACCGTCGGCCCATGATCGTGCCCGTGGTGGCCGATATCGCCACCGACGTGCAGTCACAGAACTGACCATCGCTTCCTGCAACTGATACCGAAGGCTCCGGCCGTCCATCTGGGCGACCGGAGCCTTCGGTGTTATCAGTAGACAGCAGCGCTTACATGCTCACGATGACCTTGACGTGGTTTCCGTGTCCTCACGCAGCTGGTGGAAGCCCTTGTCCACGATGTCCTTGACCTTGATCCGGTCGGTGATGAAGGTGGACAAGTCGAAGTTCCGGTCATGGATGAGCTTGATGGCATCGGCATGATCGTCGGCGATGGTCTCTACGGTACCCGAGATCTCATGGCCGAAGACCACCGGTAGGGTCTCTCACGTCAGCGGATGGGGATGGTCGGGCGAATTCCCGCTCCCGTTGACCGTTCCGCCATAGTAAAGATGAACATTGGAACCGCAGATGCCGGTGAAGGCGGGATGAATCTTGATGGTTCCCGGCTTGCGCTCAGGCTCGGGCACGTCCTCTAGACGTACAACTTCCTTGCCGTAGTACATCATTGCTTTCAGATCGCATATCCTCTCTGATATGCGTGTAAGACCCTGCACGAACGAAGTTGAATACCCAACATGATATCCCTGCGGGCGGGTGACGCTCTCTCGTTGGAGACTGCCCAATTCCCACGTTACCGCGGGTATTCGGCCAAAGTGATGGGAGTTTCGGCCAGGACCTCGCCGCCCTGGTCGAAGTCGAAGTCGCCCAGCCAATGTCCGAACCTGCTGGGTCCCTTGCCGCACCAAACCACACAGGCGCTGCGGTCAGCCTGTCCGCTCAGCAGACGGTTTGCAGTTCCGGTTACCCTGTCGTTGCCCAGACGGTAGTCCAGGAACTTGCCGTCCCCGTAGTGGCGGGTTACCCGCTGACGCTGCTCCTGGCCCAGCACCCGCCAGGGGTCGGCCGCGCAGAAGACCCTGGCGGGCAGGTCCTGCTCCGCTGCCTGAATCAGGGCCAGGCCTCCACCCAGGCTATGTCCGGTAAAAAGCACCCCGCGGTCGGTTCCCGCCTTGTGCCGGGCCAGGTCAAGCGCTTGCCTGGCCAGGATGCCTGCCTGCTGTGTCTGTCCCGGCTCCCCATTCAGCGGTGGCAGGAAGCAGGTCAGCGCGGCATGGATGTCGTGGCGGGGGTCGTCGCGCAGGTTGGTGCCTGCATAGACCACGACCAAATGGGCATAGTCCGGACCGTTCTCCATGTTCTGGGCGGCAATCATCCCCTCGAAGCCGTTTTCGGGGCAGTAGCGTGAGCGCAGCACCCAGTAGCTGCCCAGGGTCGGATCCTCGAACCAGTGCAGGCCCGGCCGGGTCTTGACGTCCCCTCGACCGATCCCGTAGGAGTACTGGCAGAGCATGTTGAGCTGCTGTGTGGTAAACCCGGTCCGGACTTGCATGACGCTCCCTTTCTGCCATACTCGTGAGGCATGGACCATGAACAACCGCCTTAAGGCCCGACTATTCCCGTCCGGACTGCGCCGTCAGAAAAGAGGGAAACCGTCCCGCTGGCCCGTCGACTGGTGTCCGCATTAGACTTGACATGCCATATCCATACAGGACCTATGCCGATGCCGGTGGGGGCACCGACATCCATGCGCGAAAGGAAATTCATGCCCGGAGCCAATCTGACTCGTGTGGAAGCCGAAGAGCGAGCCGTCGTCGTATCCAATGTCAGCTATAAAGTCAATCTGGACCTGACCAAGGGGCCTGCCACCTTCCCCTCTACCGCCCTGATCGACTTTGATGCCCGGCCGGGGGAGTCCACCTTTGTGGATTTGATTGCCGACCAGGTCAGCCTGATCGAGCTGAACGGCCGGCGTCTTGACCCGGCCCTGGCCTTCCGAGACAACCGGATTGAGCTTAACGACCTGAGCGAGCACAACCAGCTGCGGGTGGAGGCCCTCTGCCGGTATTCGCGCACAGGCGAGGGTCTGCATCGCAGCGTGGATCCCTCGGATGGCAACGTCTACCTCTACTCCCAGTTCGAGGTGCCCGACGCCCGCCGAGTTTACGCAGTCTTCGACCAGCCGGACATCAAGGCCGTCTTCGACTTCACCGTGGATGCCCCCGCATCCTGGACGGTTCTGTCCAACATGCCTCCCGCCTCCCATCAGGCCCTGGACAGCCGCATCGCCGAGGGAACCCTGGAGAACGGCCGTACCGAGGGCGTGACCCGTTGGGTCTTCCAGACCACCCCGGTCATGAGCTCCTACCTGACCGCTTTCGCCGCCGGACCCTACGCCCGTTGGACCAGCGAGTACCATAACGAGGACGGCCGGACCATCCCCATGGGCCTGTACTGCCGCCAGGCGCTGAAGGACTCCCTGGACGGGGATGCCGAATACCTCTTCGACGTGACCAAGAAGGGCTTCGCCTTCTACGCCAAAACCTGGGACCTGCCCTTCCCCTGGGCTAAGTACGACCAGATCTTCGTGCCCGAATACAACGCGGGCGCCATGGAGAACATCGGACTGGTTACCTTCCGTGACTCCTACGTCTTCGAGTCCAAGGCCACCGGGGCCCAGATCAACCGCCGTGTGGAGACCGTCCTGCACGAGCTGGCCCACATGTGGTTCGGCGACCTGGTGACCATGAAGTGGTGGAACGATCTGTGGCTGAACGAGTCCTTCGCCGAGTTCATGTCGACCCTGGCCACCGCCGAGGCCACTGAGTGGACCGACGACTGGGCCACCTTCTGCTCCGGCGAGAAGAGCTGGGCCCTGACCGAGGACCAGCTGCCCACCACCCACCCCGTGGTGGCCCCCATCCGCGACCTGCATGACACCGAGGTCAACTTCGATGGCATCACCTACGCCAAGGGCGGTTCCGTGCTGAAGCAGCTGGTCGCCTACGTGGGCCGTGATCGCTTCTTCCAGGGCATCCACAACTATCTGACGGCCCATGCCCACGGCAACGCCACCCTGAAGGATCTGCTGACCGAGCTGGAGAAGACCAGCGGCCGCGATTTGGGCAACTGGTCCCGTCTTTGGCTTGAGGAGGCCGGCATCACCACCCTGACCAGCCAGGTGCAGACCGACGAGCAGGGGACCATCACCGCCATGCGGATCGACCAGACCGCCCCCGAGGAGCATCCGGTCCTGCGTCCTCACCGCCTGGCTGTGGGCTTCTATGACGAGGACCAGTCCGGCAAGGTGGTGCGTACAGACCGGTTCGAGCTGGATCTGGACGGCCAGGGAGCCGAAGTGCCCCAGGTCGTCGGCAAGAAGCGTCCGGCCCTGATTCTGATCAACGACGACGACCTGACCTACGCCAAGCTGCGTCTGGATCAGGATTCTCTGGAGTATGCCACGCAGAACCTGTACCGGATCGGGGACCGTCTGGCCCGGGCCGTGGTCTGGCTCAGCCTTTGGGACATGACCAGGGATGCGCAGTTCCCTGCTGAGCGCTTCATCAGCCTGAGCTTGAAGGCACTGGCCACCGAGCACCAGTCCACCACCTTCCGCTACGCCCTGTCTCAGATCTCCACGGCCGCCCACCACTTCACCGCCTCCCGTCGCCGTCTGCCCATGCTGCAGCTGGTGGCCAGCACGCTCTGGGATCTGGCCATGAAGGCCCAACCCGGTTCGGACGAGCAGTTCCAGCTGGTCCGCGCCTACCTGGGCTACGGAGACGACGCCGACTTCGAGGACCACGCCCGGGGTCTGCTGAGTGGCGACCTGAAGCTGGAGGGGCTGACCATCGACAACAACACCCGCTGGCTGATCATCCACGCCCTATCCGCCCACGACCTGCTGGCTGACGGCGAGATTGAGCGGGAGTTGGCCGCGAAAGACACCACGGAGAACCGCGAGTTCGCCATGGGAGCCCGGGCTGCACGTCCGACTTCCGAGGCCAAGGCCTGGGCCTGGGATCAGGCTCTGCACAATGAGGATCTGACCAATTCGCAGATCGAGGCCTTGGCCGACGGCTTCTCCGGTTCAGGGGACCAGGAGCTCTTCGCGCCCTACGTGGACCGCTTCTTCGCAGCCGTGGACGAGGTCTGGACCCAGAAGACCTTCCACATTGCGGAGACCCTGCTCAACCCCCTGTCGGCGGGCGGACTCTACCCGACCAAGGCCGACCCGGCCGCCCTGGTCAAGGCGGGCGATGCCTGGCTGGCCGACCATGCTGAGGCCCCCAAGGCCCTGCGTGGGATGATCATCCAGAACACGGAGTCCTCCAGACGCATACTCAAGGTCCGCGAATACAACGAGCATCTGCACTGAGTATTCTGCCCGCCCCGGCCCAAGTAGCGACGGGTCAGGGGCGGGGTCATAATGAATCTGTTGCCTGCATTCAGGATGGTACGTTCGGAGGAGAGCAAATGCCCAGATTATTCGGTACCGATGGTGTACGCGGTTTAGCCAATAGAGACCTGACTGCACAGCTGGCCCTTGATCTGGGCGATGCAGCGGTCCGGGTCCTGGGCCGTGGCGCGGATCGGTCCGCGGGCCGCCGACGGGCCCTGATCGGCCGCGACACCCGGGTCTCCGGGGACTTCCTGGCCTCGGCCCTGGCTGCCGGCATGTCATCGGGCGGTTTCGACGTGATCGACGTGGGCATCATTCCTACTCCGGGCATCGCCTATCTGACCAGTGTGCTGAACGTGGAGATGGGGGCGGTCATCTCCGCCTCCCACAACCCCATGCCGGACAACGGCATCAAGTTCTTCGCCCGGGGCGGGTTCAAGCTCCAGGATTCCAAGGAGGACGACATCGAATCGGTCCTTGGCCAGGACTGGGAGCGCCCGGTGGGAGAGGGCGTGGGCCGCGTCTCCCATGACACGGTGACCGCCACCAACATGTACATCGACCATTTGGTGGAGGCCGTGGCCCCTGTCGCCCCTGACAAGACCCAAACCAAGCCATTGGACGGTCTGCGGATCGTGGCCGACTGCGCCAACGGAGCCACCTCGGTGGTAGCCCCCGAGGCACTGCGCCGGGCTGGTGCGGACGTGGTGGTCATCAATGCCTCGCCCGACGGATACAACATCAACAAACACGCCGGTTCCACCCACCCCGAGCAGCTGCAGGCCATGGTCAAGGCCTCGGACGCGGTCATGGGCGTGGCCTTCGACGGGGATGCCGACCGCTGTCTGGCCGTGGACGAAGAGGGAACCATGGTCAACGGCGATCAGATCATGGGCATTCTGGCCCGCGCCAAGCAGCGTGAGGGCAAGTTGGCCAACGACACCCTGGTGGTCACCGTCATGAGCAACCTGGGACTCAAGTTGGCCCTGAAGCAGATGGGCATCGTCACCGTCCAGACGGCTGTGGGCGACCGCTACGTCCTTGAGGAGATGCTGCGCGGAGGCTATACCCTGGGCGGCGAGCAGTCCGGGCACGTCATCAACCGCGAGTTCGCCACCACGGGCGACGGAACCCTGACTGCCTTGACCCTGGCCAAGGAGGTCGTGCGCTCGGGCAAGAGCCTCAAGGAGCTGGCTGCCGACTTCCCACAGCTGCCCCAGCAGCTGATCAACGTCTCCGGTGTGGACAAGAACGCGGCCCGCACCAATGCCAAGGTCCAGGATGCTGTCGAGGCGGAGGAGCGGATGCTGGGCAGCACCGGCCGGGTCCTGCTGCGGCCCTCGGGCACCGAGCCTCTGGTCAGGGTCATGGTCGAGGCGGCCACCCAGGAGCAGGCCGACCAGGTCTGCCAGCGGCTGGCCTCAGTCGTGGCCGACGAGCTGGCCATCTGAACCGACGACCCAGGAAAGGCGGAATCATCCATGTTCGGCAGAAAGGCGGCCTTCGACGCCGATCTCAATCACCGGGTGGAATCCATGCTGGCCGAGGCCGGCAAAGAAGAGCTCCTGCCTATTGTGCAGATGGGCGAGCCCGTACTTCGTCAGCAGGCCCAGCCCTACAAGGGTCAGCTGGCGGCCAAGACTCTGAACAGGCTGCTCAAGGCTATGCGGGCCACCATGCTTGAGGCACCGGGCGTGGGGTTGGCGGCACCTCAGGTGGGCCTGGGCCTGGCCATCGCCGTCATAGAGGATCATGTCCGCGACGACGAGGATGATCCGCGTCAGATCGACGAACTGCCCTTCAGGGTCATCATCAACCCCTCCTATGAACCTATCGGGCAGGAGACCGCGGCCTTCTACGAGGGGTGCCTGTCCCTGGAAGGATTCCAGGCGGTTCGGCGGCGCTGGCTGGACATCACGGCCAGTTGGGAGGACCGTTCCGGGCGCAAGCACCGCCAGCGCATGCACGGCTGGCCGGCCCGCATCTTCCAGCATGAGACCGATCATCTGTCGGGCGAGGTCTACATCGACAAGGCCGAGATTCGCAGCCTGTCCTCCGACGAGAACCTGAGCGAGTACTGGGCCTACGACCCGGTCCCCACCGAGGCGGCAGAGGAGCTGGGCTTCACCATCTGAATCCTGCGAACCCTCTAAATTCTCTTGACCCTCTGGTCCAGGGCCATAGCCTCTGTCAGCTCCGGACCGTCCCCTTTCAGGGGCGCCACCGGGTGCATGGTCAATGCTTCGGAGGCATGGCGGCCAAACTCCACAGCCTTGGGCAGGATCGCCGTGCCTTCTGTGCCTGGGTCCAGCCAGGAGTTCAGGTTCTCATCAGTGATCAGCAGGGGCATCCGGTCGTGCACGCGGGCGGCCTCCGGCGTGGCTTGTGTCGTCAGGATGGTGGCCGTCAGCAGCCAGGGTTGGCCAGGCCTGGCACGCCACCAGGAGTAGAGTCCGCCGATGTTCAGGGTGTGGCCGTCGGGGGCCTGGAAGTAGTAAGGCTGATGGTCAGGTGTCCACTCGTAGTAGCCGCTTGCCGGAATGATGGCCCTCTGACTCTTGGCCGAGTCCGCGTAGGTCCGCTTGGT
This sequence comes from Bifidobacterium sp. JNUCC 75, assembly GCF_054819865.1. Taxonomy (NCBI): domain Bacteria; kingdom Bacillati; phylum Actinomycetota; class Actinomycetes; order Bifidobacteriales; family Bifidobacteriaceae; genus Bifidobacterium; species Bifidobacterium sp. JNUCC 75. The sequence continues at coordinate 1,726,964 of NZ_JBTHIF010000001.1, forward strand.
CAGGGCGCTTTCCACCCGGGCGTTGTGGGTGGGGTAGGCCATCTGATCGCTTTCGGACCAGGAGGGGACCAGGTTCCAGCGGGCCGGATGCAGGTGCCGCTGCCCATGTCGGTCTTGGGCCACCAGGGCTATGACCGACCCGGGGCTGATGTTCCAAGAGGGCTCGGGCAGTCCCGGAGCCTGCCGGGCACCGTAGTGTTGGGCCAGACTTGAGTAGTCCAGATCAGCCGCGAATCGTCCACACATGAAGCCCATTCTATGGATGCTTGGAGTCCCCGTCGAGGAAACGCCGGAGGCCTTTTTCCGGGCAAGTCTAAATGCTGATTGACCCCTCTTTCCTGCTAGCATGAAGGTGGTCTGCGGCAGCGGTGCATACATTGAGGATGGCCGTGGCCACAGCGGAATATTCAACGTTGTTTTTGCCCTGCCTGGCATGAGGCCGGCGGCGGCATGGTGATTAGGAGATGGTTTATGCCTCAGAAGATCAAGGCGTCGATTGCCTATGGCATCGGCAAGGGGTTTGCCCAGCCCGAGGAGATCATCATTGATGACCCCATTGGCGCGGAGGTCCTGGTGGACGTGCAGGCCTCGGGTCTGTGCCATTCGGATCTGCATCTGGTCGAGGATGACGACAAGTTCTTCCCCTTCCCGGCTGTGATCGGCCATGAGATCTCGGGCATCGTCGAGGCCGTGGGCCCCGAGGTGTCCGGCATCAAGGTGGGCGACCATGTGGTGGCCTCCCTGGAGCAGGTCTGTGGACACTGCGCCAATTGCCTCAAGGGTCAGCCCCAATCCTGCACCCAGCAGCAGGAGTGCGTGCGCGGCGCGGGGGAGAAGCCCCGTCTGTCCTTCCCCGATGGTCGGCCCATCACCCAGGCCTTCGGCACCGGCGGCTTTGCCGAGAAGGCCCTGATTCACGAGAACCAGCTGGCTGTGGTCAACAACCAGGTCAAGTGGGATGAGGCCGCCTGCATCGGTTGCGCCACCATCACCGGAGCCGGAGCGGCCATCAACACCGCCCATGTGCGTCCCGGCGACACCGTGGCCGTCATCGGCACCGGCGGCATCGGCCTGAACATCATTTCGGGAGCCCGGATTTGCGGTGCCAAGCGGATCATCGCCATCGACCTGCTGGACAACAAGCTGGAGTTTGCCCGCAAGTTCGGCGCCACCGACGTCATCAACTCCAAGAACGAGGATCCTGTGGCCAAGGTGCGCGAGCTGACCGACGGCGGCGTGGACCAGGCTTTCGAGGCCATCGGTCTGCCCGTCACCATGAAGCAGGCCTGGGACATGCTGGGCGTGGGCGGCACTGCTTACCCGATCGGCCTGACCAAGCCGGATGCCACGGTCTCCCTGGAGATCAACCCCGCCGACCTGCTGGTCCACCAGCGTGGCTTCAAGGGCGTGTGGATGGGCTCCACCAACATCAAGCACGACATCCCCATGTATGCTGACTTCGCTGTGGACGGGCGGCTGAACATGCATGACATTGTCAGCCAGCACATCAAGCTGAGCCAGATCGATGAGGCCTACAAGCAGCTGGTCAACGGCGAGGTCATCCGTTCGGTCATCACCGAATTCGACTGATTCCTTTCAGCTGTCCGGCATTACTGCTGATGATTGTGCCGAACAGGAGTTCTGACAGGGGTTCTGATTATCAGGGGTTCCGGGTGCATAAGACATCCGGAGCCCCTTTCGTGTTCTGCTAATCCGAGAGCCGGATCAGGCCAGGAGCCTGCCGATGTTCTCGGCCACTGCGGCAAGGTTCTCGGCGGCTTTGGCCATGGCCTCCTCAAGGCTGACGGGCCCGGGGCTGATACTGAAGATGGCATCGATGCCCACTTTGTAGAGCTCTTCGGTACCTGCACCCACGTTCCCTGCCAGGGCGATGACCTTGCAGCCAGGGGAGGACTCCTTGACGGCCTGGGCTGTGCCCATGGGGGTCTTGCCGAAACCGGTCTGGAAATCGATGCCGCCCTCGCCGGTGAAGCAGAGGTCGGCGCCGCGGGCCAGCTCCTTAAGGCGTGTGGTCTCTACGACAATATTGACGCCTGAGGCCATAACGGCCGGAGTGAAGGCCAGGAATCCTGCGCCCAGACCTCCGGCGGCCCCTGCCCCCGGTTTGGTCTCCACCTCCCGGTGCAGGTCCTTGCGGATGACGGCTGCATAGTGGCCCAGGGCCGCATCCAAGGTGGCCACCATGGATGGGTCCGCCCCCTTTTGCGGCCCGAAGACGGCAGAGGCTCCTTCGGGACCGGTCAGGGGGTTGGTCACGTCCGAGGCCAGACGAATGCGGGTGCTTGCAAGTCTGGGATCCAACCCGGAGACGTCGATTCGGTCCAGTCGAGCCAGTGCAGCTCCTCCCTGACTTAATTCTCGTCCGTCAGCATCCAGCAGCCGGGCACCCAGGGCCTGGGCCATGCCGGCACCGCCGTCGTTGGTGGCCGAACCGCCGAGGCCGACGATGATCTCCTGCGCGCCCTGGTCCAGGGCTTTGCTGATCAGCTCGCCCGTACCGTAGGTGGTGGTGACCAGCGGATCTCGGGTCTGTTCATCGACGAACTGGATGCCGCTGGCCGCAGCCATCTCGATGGCGGCCGTTCGCCCGTCGCCCAAAATGCCGTAGCTGGCGTCCACGGTCTGGCCCAGGGGTCCGGTGACTTGGGTCTGGATCATATGGCCTCCGGTGGCATCGACCAGGGACTGGACCGTGCCCTCACCGCCGTCGGCCATGGGCACCAGGACCATTTCGGCCTTGAGGGGGCTGCGTTGCAATCCGCGTTCAATGGCTTTTGCAGCCTCCTTGGCGGTCAGGCTGCCCTTGAAGGAGTCGGGTGCAATGATGATTTTCATGGTTGTTACCTTTCCTGACTCGTCGACTTAGAAGACCAGATAGACCAGCATGGCCACCAGGGTCATGGTCAGGCCTACCAGGAACTCAAAGGGGACGACCTTCATCCGCTCGCCCAGGGTCATGTTGATGGACTTGGCGGTGACGTGGAAGTAGTTGCCGTGGGGCAGCTGGTCGATGACCGTGGCGCCCGCCTGCATGGTGACGGCGGCAGCTACCCCCGAGGTGCCAAAGGCCAGGATGGACTTGCCGAATGAGCTGCTGCCCAGGATGACGCCCGTGGATGTGGAGGCCGTGGCGGCGGCCATGAGGATGCCGGCGATGGGGGCCAGCATGGACCCGGGCACGCCCATGGCATGGATGAGGTTGACGATCTGCTTGGGCAGGTCGGAGCTGGTGATCAGCCCGCCCAGGGCTCCGGCTCCGATCAGGATGAGGACCACATCAACCATGCGCTGCAGACCGGCACTGGTGTATGTGAGGATTTTGCCGCCTTGCCCCATGGCCAGCAGGCCCAGGATGGATGCCAGGGGCAGGATGTACATGGCATCCACCTGGAACCGCTCCAGCAGGCCGATGTGCAGAATGGAACCCACGGGGTTGAGCAGGAGCAGGACCACGGCGGTGATGGGAGCCACCAGTGAGCGTCCCAAGGAGGGCAGGTCCTTGTCCTTGGAGGCTTTAGCCGCATCCTCGCCAAGGTCGTCCATGGTGACGATCCGCCCGCGATGCTGCATGATGGTGGCCAGCAGGACGGCCATGGCCAGTCCGCATAGAGCCGGGATGAAGCTGCCGATCATGACAGCCGAGGGCTGTATGTGGAACCCTGAGGCCACCGCGATGGTGTTGGGATTGGGGGAGATGATGTTGCCGGCCTTGCCTCCGCCAGACAGGGCGATCAGCAAAGCCAGCTTGGAGATCTTGAGTCGGCTGCCGACCTCGATGGCGATGGGTGCCACAATCAGAACGGCCACGGGAATGAAGACCCCGACGGCGCAGATGATCATGGTGGCCAGGGCCAGGGAGAGGATGGCCAAGCGCTCGCCCAGGCCGTCCACTATGGCTCGGGCTATCCGGTTGGCCGCGCCGGACTCCATCATGACTCCCGCCAGCACTCCAGCAGCCAGGACCCGGATAACCGTGCCCATGACGCTCTGGGAGCCGGCCACCACGATGTTGACGGTCTGGCCCAGGGAGGCGCCACCGATCAGGCATCCTACGATGGCTCCCAGCATGAGTGCGTAGGTGGTGTTGAGCTTCTTGAGAATGAGGATAATGGCCAGGGCCAGGCCCAGCAGGGCGGCCCACCATGACAGGGTAATGTCCATGTCAGTTCCTTTGATCCGTAACTTGTGCCAGGGACCAGGGTTGGCATCGTCGTAGCTGCCAGACCAGTAACAGTCCCATGATTTTTCTCACTTCCATTGTGGCTCTGTTTTGCTCTTTTTGCCAGGGCTCCCATACTCGAAAAGGGATGGATGGCGTTGGCAAAAATGGTTCATGTACCATGTCCGTAGGGAGGCAAGCCATGACCATAGATCCTGCGACGGCGCAGACAATCGTCGACAATCTCAAGGATGTAATCGAGTACAACATCAACTTTTTCGACACCGAAGGAACTATGGTGGCCAGCACTGATGCTTCGCGCATAGGCAGCTTCCATGACGCGGCCCGTCAGGCGGCCGTTGACTGCCAGACCGTTGCCGTGGATCGTCGGCATCCTTATCAGGGAGCCCGTGACGGTGTCAACGTGCCGGTGGTGCTCAACGATGCGGTGGTGGCGGTCATCGGAATCACTGGACCAGTGAACAAGGTGGGCGCTCTGGGCGGGATCATCGAGCGCATGACCGAGCTCATGCTCTGCGCCAGCATGGAGCAGATCGCCCGATTCAACCGGCGGATCATGACCACCAACCTGGTCAACCTGCTGACCCTGGAGCACAAGGACGACGAATTGATGAACGCTCTGGCCCTGGCCCTCGACCTGAATCTGTCGGGTCCACGGCTGGCTCTGGTCGGCCGGGCGCCAGGCATCCGGCTGGAAAGGCTCAACCAGGATCGACTCTACGAGAGGCTCTGCCAGACATGTCTGTCTTTCGGGGTTCCCCTCTTCGCTGTGAGTCCAAGGGACTTTCGCATCTATGCGCCGCGGATGGGGGATGCCGAGCTTGATGAATTCGTGACTGCTCTGCGCAAGGCCCTTGGTCAGGCAGTAGGCTCCAAGGTGGTGCTGGGTGCGGGAATGATTCAGGCGAATCCGGGCCAGTACTGGCACAGCTACCGGCAGGCCTGCGTCGCTGCGCGCTGGGCCGGGTTCACTGCCGATGACCAGCGGTATCGGTACGAACAGATGGGCGCGGGGCTACTGATCACCTCACTGTCCACCGAGCAATGCCGGGCCTTTGTGGAGCAGGTCTTTGCGGGTCTGGCGCCGGATCGTGTCGATCGGTTTGAGAGTGTTTTCAGCGCCTATACCCGTCACAATGGCAGCATCACCCACGCCGCCCAAGAGCTTTTCATCCACAAGAACACCATGCAGAACCGGTTGGATGCCCTGGCCAGAGAGACAGGCTACAACCCCCGTCGCCTGAGCGATTATCCCATCCTGGCCACGGCCTTCGAACTTCGCAAATACCTGGCCTACAAGGATATTCCCGACGAAAGCGCCGAGTTGAGTGGCAATACTGAGACCCCTGGTCAGTTTGGTGGATGAACTAGGCCGAACTAGGCCCGACTAGACTCTGTGTTCTAATCCTCTGCCGTCTGATTATCTGCGGAAAGCTGCTTCAGTTCGGCGCGGACTTTCTGGAGTTTGGCGAAGGCTGTGTTGCGGTCCTGGGTGGTTTTGGCCCGGCCGTGGTCTCCGGTCAACTTGGCTTCCTGGGCCTTGAGCAGGTCGATGCGCTCGCGGATGGCGAGTCGGCTGTCCAGATCTTTGCCGTCAGTCTGGTCCAGGGTCACCTGGGCACAGAGGCTGTCCCAGAGCTGGTCCATATCGTCGCCGGCCAGGGCCAGGTTGGTCTGATCAGCAGGACGGGGTCTGCCCAGGTGGAGCGCATGCCTGGTCTCATGACCGGCTTTGGTGGGCAGGGCCCGGCGGACGGCCGGCGTGCAGACGAGCCCCTTTTCACCCTGGTGAATGGTGATGAAAACCATGCCTGAGGAGCGCATGGCGGCGATATGTTCCAGCACGTCCTCCGGTACATCGGGGGTCTTCAGCCCGATGGCCATGACCAGCACCTCATGGCAGTGTGCGCCGTCCGTCACAGGAATGGTTCCGGGCCGCAGCAGGGCCAGCATGACGATCTTGTCGACGCTGGTGGAGAAGTGCTGACGCAGCCGTGAGGAGACGGGCGGTCGCGTGGTGAAGGCCCTTATGGGCAGTTCACCTTTGGCTGCTGGAATGGCGGTGGTGGGCGGCAGGCCCAGGGAGAGCGCGGATACGCCTTCGTAGGTTGCGATTGTCATCCTTGGCCTTTCTGTCGCTGTTGCCGTCATTCTACCGGCAGGAGCGCGATCAGGGGCAAGAGTGTCCGTTTGCCGGCATGTATATTAGCTGTAAACCCGGAAGAGCGGATGCGGGAGCTGAACGAGCTGCAGACATGCGCAAGATCTGTGGGTTGGAATGATGAGGGCTGAATGATGAGCAAAGATGCAAAGATGACTGTAACCGATAAGGAACGCGAACTTTTAGAGGGCTGGACCGAGGTCGATGGCGATCTTGATGGCTGCAGTCCGGATGTGGCTCAGGTCGTTCTGGGCTCCCGGCTGGCCAGCGGGCGCGTGGATGCTCCCCGCTCCCGTCACTGGCAGGTACCCGAGGGGGTGGACTGCCTGAACGACATCGCCTATGTGGACGATGGTCTGCGCGCCCACAAGCTGGATCTGTACCTTCCTCATGATGCCCTGCTGCGCTACGGCAAGGTGACCCCGGTCTACATCGACATCCACGGCGGCGGGTTCATGTACGGCTACAAGGAACTCAACCGGAACTTCTGCACCCACCTGGCCCAGCGCGGCTTTGCGGTCTTCTCGGTCAACTACCGGCTGATTCCCAGTACGGACTTCATGGGCCAGCTGGGTGACGTGCTGACGGCCCTGACCTGGATAAAGAACCACCTGGACGAGTATCCGGTTTCGCCTGATCGGATCTTTCTGACGGGAGACTCGGCCGGAGGCACGCTGGCCCTCTATACGCTGGCAGTGGAGTCCGATGACCAATTCGCGCAGATGCTGGGGCTGAAACCTGCCGGTCTGCGGCCTCGGGGCGCTGCCTTCGTTTCAGGGCTTTTCGATCTGGCTCCTTACGTATCGGTGGATACGGAAGACCGCCAACCATCCAGTTCACCCACCGATGACCTGGCCATGGTTGCTCCATCCTTCTTCAGAAGCTTTGTGCATGCTGGGGGCGACCAGGCGGCCGACCTGACGACCATGGTCGACATGGTCCACCTGCCGCCGGTCTTCCTGAACACCAGTGCCGACGATTTTCTACAGGGCGACGCTCTGAAGCTGGCCGAGATTCTGTGCAGGAAGGGCCGCGACTTCGAGCTGCACGACCCGAGGCCCAACCGTCTGCAGACCCTGGGACACGTCTATCCGGTGGCCATGACCTGGCTAGAGGAGAGCCGACAGACCCTGGACCAGATTCGCGATTTCTCCTACGATCTGATTTGAGCCTTTCTGCGCGCCCGGTTCATCCGATCGCTGGCTATGATGGGTAGAGAAAGGTGGGCATCGATGGCGCAAGGCCCCCGGTGTCTGCACAGCCGCTTATAGAGGAGTGATTCATGGACGAGAAGACCTTGGTAGAGAAGCTGAGCAACCTGGAGACCATCGACCAGCTGGTTGACCTGTCCAAGGAAATCGGCCAGCCCCTGTCATACAACGACGCGGACCAGCTCTTCGGCAGGATTAACCAGTGCAAGAATGATGTCGCACAGCTGGGCGGCGACACCATCGCCAAGCTGGCCAAGCAGGTCTTCAACATCTGAGGCATCAAAATTTGAGGTATCAGATTCCATGAGGGCGGGCCGGTATCCAGCTCCGCCCTCTTCTTATGTCTGGTCTCATGCCCGGGCCCGGGCCTCTGCCTGGTTCGGTTGGCCGTGGCGGATCAGATGGGCCGGGCTGTCATGCAGGAAGCAGGCCAGCAGGGCCAGGGCGGTCATCAGTTGCAGATTGTGTCGTCGTCCTCGAATTGCGGCTTCGGGTTCCCCTTTCGCCAGATCATCCGGGCAGAATCAGGGTAATCATAGGCACCTGGGGGAGTGGCCCGTCGGTCCGGCTCGCCATGGTGAACCAGGGAATCGCCCGAAAAACCAGCTTCTGGATTCGCTATCCAGGCCCTGGTTGCCGGCTACATGAACATCTGAGGATATTGTCCACGACTTGCGCCTGTCATGGGCAGCGAAACTGCTCAATTTCGCATATGATAAACAAGCATCCACCACAAGGACATCGTGGATGTATAAGGCCATGGTTCCATACAGCCATGGCAATGAAAGGAAACATTGTATGCGTAAGCTGATTCTCGATCTGGACACTGGTGTCGACGACACTCTGGCCATCTCCTATGCCTTGGGCAGCCCTGAAGTTGAGCTGATCGGCATAACGGGCACCTATGGCAACGTGCTGCTGGAGCAGGGCATCCGCAACGATCTGGCCATCACCGATCTGCTGGGCCACCCCGAGGTCAAGGTCTATCCGGGTCTGTCCCACGCATCCAAGGCGGACTCTTTCAAGGTGCTGCCTGTCTCCGCCTTTATCCACGGAGAGAACGGCATCGGCGACGTAGCCATACCTGACTCCGACCGCAAGGCGGAGACGCAGTCGGCCGTGGACTTCATCATCGAAGCGGTCAATACCTACGGCAAGGATCTGGTCTACGTGCCCACCGGCCCCATGACCAACATCGCTGCTGCCCTGGCCAAGGAGCCTGATATTGCCCAGCGCATCGGCTCCATCGTGCTCATGGGCGGGGCTCTGACCGTGCCGGGCAATGTTGATGCCTGGCAAGAGGCCAATATCTCCCAGGATCCGGACGCGGCCGACGTGCTTTTCCGCTCCGGTGCGCCCGTGACCATGGTCGGCCTGGACGTGACGCTACAGACCCTGCTCACCTACAAGGAGACCGCCCGCTGGCGGCAGCTGGGTACTGCTGCAGGCACCTTCCTGGCGGATATGACCGACTTCTACATCAAGGCCTACGAGACCACCTCGCCCCACCTGGGTGGTTGCGGCCTGCACGATCCACTGGCCGTGGGCGTGGCCGTGGATCCGACCCTGGTGACCACCCTGCCCATGAACATGAAGGTGGAGACCGAAGGGGCCACTCGCGGGCGCACCATCGGTGACGAGCAGCGGCTCAACGACCCGAATAAGACCATGCGCGTGGCCGTCGGCGTGGACGTGCCCCGTTTCCTGGACGAGTTCATGACCCGCATCACGAAGCTGGCCTCCCAGGCTGACTGAGGTCCGCCGTCCCCGGCAAGTTCACGCAAGAGAAAGAGAATTGAAGGCATCATGTCCGAAAAGCAATCCACCGAGGATTCGACAGCCGTACGATCGCTGATCCTGCTGCTGATTACCTTCGTCCTGGGCACCCTGTGCCTGCAAGGCTTCAACCTGGTCTTCCAGCAGGTCGGCAAGGACGCCGGCGCTCCCGACCAGGCCTCGCTGATCACGGCCCTGCCCAGCATCGTCCTGGGCATCGTCTGCTTCATCTACGGGTCCCTGGGCGACTTCGTATCCCTGCGCAAGCTGGTCACCTTCGGCCTGTGCATACTGTTCGTCGGGTCCGTGTATGGGTACGTGGCCAACACGATCATGGCCCCCAACATCTGGAATGTGATTGCGGCCCGGCTGCTGCAGACTGCGGGTGAGCAGGTGGCTGGCTCGGCCTACCTGGTCGTGGCCACCAAGTATCTCAAGCCCTCCCTGAAGGTGATCTTCTTCGGCATCTTCACGGCAGGCTACCAGGTGTCTGCAGCCATCGGCATCTTCGCCGCCGGCCTGCTCAGCTCCATAGCCTGGCAGTACCTCTTCCTGATTCCCGCGGTCACCATCATCTTCCTGCCCATCCTGCTCAAGAGCCTGCCAACCGGCGGCGGCAACGGTGAGAAGGTGGACTGGCTGGGCTTCGTCATCTTCGGACTGGCCACGGCCCTGCTGACCCTCTTCTTCTCTTACACGGCATGGTGGCTGCTGGCGGCCTCCGCTGTCTGCTACCTGATCTTCGCCCTGTACATCAGCCGGGCCCGGAGCCCCTTCATCACCCCGGACTTCTTCCGCAACAAGCGCTGGCTGATGGGCATCGGGCTGATCCTGATCTTCTACTTCATGAACTACTGCATGTCGCCCATCTTCAACGCCATCGGGCGTGACGTTTACAAGGTGTCGACCACCACGGTCTCACTGCATGTGGTCTGGGCCTTCCTGGTGGCCGCTGTGCTGGGCACCACCTCGGGCGCCATCGTGGACAGGATCGGCCGCAAGCCCGCCATCATCATCGCCGCTTGCCTGATGATTCTGGGCTTCGCAGGGTCCGCACTGGTGGTCAACTCCGGTCTGCTCGCCCTAACACTGACTGCCTGCGTCTACTATGCCGGGGTCGGACTGATGTATTCGCCCATCGTCTCCACCGTGCTTGACACCCTGCCTCAGGACCAGTCGGGCCGCGGCGTGGGCATGAACGATCTGGTCATGAACGTGACCGGCTCCATCGGAATCGCCATCATCGGCGGTCTGATGGGCAAGCCCAGCCTGGAGGGCTTCAGCATCATGGGCGCCACTGGTCCGGCTGCCAATTACAGCAACCTGCTGCTGATCGGGGCTGCTGTGTCCATGCTGGGCCTGGTTGTGTATTTGATCTGCAAGAAGACCATCTACGCCACGACTGCAGACCAGCAGTAGAACAGTTGTAGGCGACCGTCCGAGCGTGTAAAGAGGAGTTGCTTCCTGTGCTGCGCTTGGGCGGTCGACTGATATGTGTGGTGGGAGCGCGGGAGGAGTGTCGGCTCACTTGGGGTTTGAGCCTTTATTGACGCTGGCCTCCCTGCTCCCTGTTCTGGCCGGGGGGTGATCCGTTCCCGGCCTGTCTTACTCGTGTGAAGCGTGTAGCAGCTGTAGTTGTTCTCTGCGGTGGCGGCGGGATGCCAGCACCCCGCCCATGCCGGTCATGCCGGTGGTCAGGGCGAGCAGGATGCCTTCCCCTCCAGCCCGGGGGAGCACGCCTGGAGGCGCTACAGGCATGTACGTGTATTGGAGGTTGTTGTAGGTCAGGGTGCTTCCTGCGCCGCCCAGCGTGTAGTCGACGCTGACCGTGACCGTGCCAGGTAGGTGCGCGGGCGTGGTCACGGTAACGCTGTTGCCATCGCCGCGCGTCAGGCCTTTTGCGGCATCGCGGTCGAATTTGACGCCGGTGATCACCGGCTGCAAATTGAACGCCACCGCCACAGGGACCTTAGAGTCGTCGGTAGTGCCGTCACCGAGGTGGCCGTATTCGTTCCATCCCCATGCTTTGGTATTCCCGTTTTTGTCGATCGCCAGCGAATTATAGTATCCGGCGCTCACTCGCGCAGCGTTCAGCCAGGGGCCGACTGCATTTGTAGACTGCTCGGAAGCGAACACCTTTACAGGGGTAAGCCGATCTCCCGAATCGTTGTTACCGAGCCCACCATACCAGTTGGCTCCCCACGCCAATGTGTTCCCATCCGTGTCGATAGCCAGTGAATGCCAGCCTCCGGCGCTAATCTGAATGGCTTTCAGCCCTGTGCTTGCATCGGAGGGGTTGCCAGAGTCACGTACGCGCACGGGGACAGTGGAAGATGTTCTGGTGTTGTTGCCGAGCTGGCCATTCGGGTTGTTTCCCCAGGCGTAGGCGTATCCGTCGCTGCCCACGGCCATTGAATGATAAAATCCGGCGCTGATCTGGATGGCTTTCAGCCCCGTATTAACGTTGGATCTTGTCGAGGGATTGCATACGCGTACGGGGACAGAGGAAAACCCACTGCTGGTGTTGTTGCCGAGCTGGCCATATGGGTTGTTTCCCCAGGCGTAGGCGTATCCGTCGCTGCCTAGGGCCAGCGAATAATTGTTCCCGGCGCTGACCTGCACGTAGGTGAAAGCCGACGGCGTGCCTGTAGGCTTCTTCACCATGACCGGCGTAGTCCGGGGGTTGCCGGTCGTCCCGTTGCCGAGCTGGCCATACGCGTTGCTTCCCCAGGCGTAGGCGTTCCCATCGCTACCTAGTGCCAGAGAATGATTGCTTCCAGCGCTGACCTGTATGGCTTTCAGTCCTTTGCCTGTGTCAGTGGGGCTGTTGGGGTCGCGTACGCGCACGGGAACAGAATTCGCATTGTCGCCGCTGGTGGTGTTGTTGCCGAGTTGGCCAACGCCATTGTTTCCCCAGGCGTAGGCGTATCCGTCGCTGCCGAGGGCCAGTGAATGAGAGCCGCCGGCGCTGACCTGCACGTAGGTGAAAGCTGACGGCGTGCCTGTAGGCTTCTTCACCATGACCGGCGTTGTCCGGGGGTAGACGGTCGTCCCGTCGCCAAGCTGGCCATACGTGTTGTTTCCCCAGGCGTAGGCGTTCCCGTCGCTGCCCACCGCCAAGGAAAAACCATAGTTATAGTCTGTTGACCCGGCAATCTGGTTGAATTTGGTGCCGTTGGTAGTCGCTGGCGGTGTGATGGTGGTCTGCTGCCCTCCTGCCCGGCTGCCTCTGTCGGGATTGATACTCCACGTCTTGCTGGCGCTTGTGCTTGTCCATTTGGCGGTGAGGGTGAGGTTCTGGGTGACGGGTGTGCTGAAGTCGTAGGCGACCTGTCCGGTGAACCATCCGTCGAACTGGTAGCCTTGGCGTGTCGGGTCGGGGGAGGGGCGCCTGGCCCTGCCGTACGGGGCGGAGACACTCTGGTCTGCGGGTTTGGGACTTCCCTCTCCTGCGTCGAAGTGGACCGTCAGTGCAGAGCTTCGTTCGGCGTCCCTGGTCAGGGGCTGGCCGACCGTGTAGTCGAAGTTCTTGGTGAAGGGCTGGCTGTCCTGCCTGCCGGCGAGTGTGATGGTGGCTGGTCCGGGCTTGTGGGCGGGCATGTCCGCCTGCCAGGCGTCGCCGGTTTTGCTGAGTGTGAGCGTCTGGCCGTCCAGGCTGGCTGTTTCCAGTGTGGGGGTCGAGATGGTGTCGAGTCTGCTTGGCTTGCGGGGCTTGCCTTGAGTGTCCAGGCTCCACTGGTATAGGCTTCCTTGCCTGCTGATGGCGGTGATCCTGCCGCCGGTTTCGACGGCCTGCATGTAGGGCTGGCTCCCGTTGTCCGCCCGTACGGGTTTGCTGCCGGGCTTCCAGGTCCAGACTTGGCCGTTTGTGCCGGTGATGATGGTCTGGTCCTTGTTGCCGGTGATCCTGCTGGCCTGCATGCCGTCCGGCATGTTGACCTGGGTCATGGCGGTTGTGCTGTCTGGCAGGTACCAGGCCTGCCCGTCCGCGTCCAGGAGGAGGAACCCTCCGCTGAGGGCTTGGGCTTGGATGATGCGCATGCCCTGTTCCTGTTCGATGCGTGAAGGTTCGGCTTTTCCAATCTTGCTCGTCTCCCAGGTCCAGGCCTGCCCGTCCGCGTCCACGATGAGGATCCGCTTGTCGGAGGCCACGGCGGTCACGGCCTGCGCCTGCCCGGGAAGGCCGGCCCTGACCTGCTGGGTGAATTTCGGGGTCTGGTCCTGGCTGCCGGCCTGGTAGGCGTGGACGTATCCCTGCCGATCCACGGCCAGGAGGCGGTCGTCATTCATGCTGATGCTGGTGAACCCGGTGTTCCGGTCGGTGTCGAGGATGGCGGGGGTGGCCTGTCGGCTGTTCCAGGTGTAGACCTGCTGGTCGGATCCCAAAGCGGCCTGCAGTCCGCTGCCGGCTGCGGCCTGCAGGTAATGGAACCCTTCGGCAGCATGGGCGGGGGAGGGCACCTGTTTGGGTGTGCCCTCCTGCGTCCATGTGTGGATGCTGCCGTCGCCGGTCAGGCCGAGGAACTGCTCGCCTGCGGCGTGGATATTGCTGAAACGTGGTTCTTGCTTGTCGGGCGGGCTGATGGTCAGGCGGGCGCCGGAGGCGGGCCCATGGTCCGGGCTCAGCGTCCAGTCCGTGATTTTCGACCACCGGGCTTTCAGGGTCATGTCCTGGAGGACGGGGGTCTGCAAGTCGTAGGGCTGGCCGTCAAGCGTCCACCCGTCGAACCGGAAGCCCTCACGCTGAGGATTGTGTTCCGGAGGGGAGGCGAGAATCCCGGTCTTCACGCTCGCCTGGGTTGGTTTGCTCCCGTCGGCCGGGTCGAAGCGCACCGTATGCGAGGCTTGATCATCCGTCTGATCGGATGGCTTGTCTGAAGCGGAGCCAGGGCTGTCAGGAGTGCCGGCCGGCGATGACGGGATGTCCGTACCTGGCGTCGCCGAGCTTATCGGCGAGGCGGTTTCCGGAGGCGAGGGTAGGGGGGTATTGGCTGCGCTGCTGGGGGGAATGGCGGGGGTTTGTTCAGCTACGTGGGGGCCTGATCCGGCGGGTGCAGGAGCGTCCGCTTGGGCGGATGCGACGCCCAGGCCTGCCAGCAGGCCCAACAGGACGGCCGTCATCGCCAACGCGCGACGCAGACGGGAAACCAGACGCATGAAACCAACCCCCCAACCAACATCAAGCGGTATAAACACCGCCTGTCTTGCCATATCTTAACGTCATTACTGTCGGAAAGCCGTATTTCCTGCCTCCGCCAGCCCTGCATCCCATCGCAGGAACCAGTAATGAAAAGCCAGCCGGTCCACGACACCCCTGTTTTCGCCCAACCACCCAGCACACAAACAACACACATAAGCCATAGTTAGCCGCCCGGCTGCAATGATTCTCTTGGCTGGGGAGGGCGGCTGCTTACAGCAATCATCTAGGATGTGAGTATGGGCAGTGGCTGGGCTGACTTGTGCTCATGTGCCTCGGCCTCCCTGCCCGCATTTCGCTATCTGCAGTGTAGAAGCGGGGAGCGCATAACCGCCTTCAATTTTTTGTCAGCAGTAATTCAGCAGTAATTGACAATAGTGTGGTGGGGGGCGCGGGAGGCGTGTCGGCTCACTTGGGGTTGAGCCTTGTATGACATTCCTCCGTGCGCCCCTTGTAAGTCGGGGCGGGGGGATTGATCCGTCCCGGCCTTTCTTACTCGTGCAAAGTGTGTAGCAGCTGTCTCTGTTCTCTCAGATGGCGGCGGGAGGCCAGCACCCCGCCCATGCTGGTCATGCCGGTGGCGAGGATGAGCAGGACGCCTTCACCGCCGGCTTTAGGCAACACACCCAAGGGTGTGTACGTGTATCTGAGGGAGTCGTAGGTCAGGGTGCTTCCTGTGCCGCCCAGCGTGTAGTCCACGCTGACCGTGACCTCGCCCGGTTCATGAGGGGGCGTGGTCACGGTGACGCTGCCATCGTCCTGGCTTTTAGAGATATTCTTGATGGCTATGCCGTCGAAGCTGACACCGGTGATTACTGGAGATAGGTCAAACGTCACCGGCACCGGAACACGATTCGCGTCGTTGCCGCTGGTGGTGCCGTTGCCAAGCTGACCGTACCGGTTGAATCCCCATGCACTTGTGTTACCGTCTTTGCCGATTGCCAGCGAATGATTCCCTCCGGCGCTGATTTGCGCTGTGCTCAGCCAGGGGCCGGCCTTGCTTGTAGATTGATCGGAAGCGAACACCTTCACGGGGGAATGTTGATCGCTCGTGGTGTTGTTGCCGAGCTTCCCATAGTTGTTTTGTCCCCACGCCCAGGCGTTTCCATCCGTGTCGACAGCCAGCGAATGAGCCCATCCGGCGCTCACTTGCACAGCTTTCAGCACTGTACTTGTATCCTTTGGGTTGCGAAGCACCGAACTGGGGACAGGATTCCTTAGGCTGCTTGTGCTGCCGTTGCCGAGTTGGCCATAGTCGTTGTGCCCCCATGCCCATGTGTTCCCATCTTGGTCGATTGCCAACGAAAGAGAGCCTCCGGCGCTAACTTGGACAGCTTTGAGCACCGTGCTCGCATGCTTAGGATCGAGCAGCACCGAGCTGGGAGTAGGATTCGCGTTAGTGCCGCTGGTTTTTCCGTTGCCGAGTTGGCCATAGTCGTTGCGTCCCCATGCCCATGTGTTCCCATCTTGGTCGATTGCCAGCGAATGGAAATCCCCGGCGCTGACTTGGACAGCTTTGAGTACCGTGCTCGCATGCTTGGGATCGAGCAGAACTGACTGAGGGGTGTTAGTGCCCCTGGTATTTCCTTTGCCGAGTTGGCCGTTGTCGTTGTTTCCCCATGCCCATGTGTTCCCATCTTGGTCGATTGCCAGCGAAAACAACCTTCCGGCGCTCACCTGTATGGCTTTCAGCCCCGTATCAACGTTGGATCCTGTGGAAGGATCGCATACGCGCACGGGGACGGACGAAAAGCTTGTTGTGTTGTTGCCGAGCTGGCCGTTGTTGTTGTTTCCCCAGGCGTAGGCGTATCCGTCGCTGCCCAGGGCCAGTGAATGATCGGTTCCGGCGCTGACCTGCACGTAGGTGAAGTCAGCCGACACGCCTGCAGGCTTCTTCACTATGACTGGTGTATTTCGGTTGCTGGTATTTCCGTTGCCGAGCTGGCCGTAGTTGTTGAATCCCCAGGCGTAGGCATTGCCGTCGCTGCCCACAGCCAAGGAGAAGTTGTTGGTGCCTGAGCTGCTGACTTGGCTGAATTTGATGCCGTTGGCAGCCGCTGGCGGAGTAATCGTGGTCTGTTGTCCCCCTGTCTGGCTGCCTTTGTCGGGGTTGATTTTCCATGTGTTGTTGGGGTCTTTTAGGGTCCATTTGGCGGTGAGGGTGAGGTTTTGGGTGACGGGTTTGCTGAAGTCGTAGGCGGTGTTGCCGGTGAACCATCCGTCGAACTGGTAGCCGTCGCGTGTTGGGTCGGGGGAGGGTCGTTTGGCCCTGCCGTACGGGTAGGGGACCTGCTGGTCTTCGGGTTTGGTGTTTGCTTCGCCTGTGTCGAAGGTGACTGTATGGGTGGTGTCTGTAGTGGCGTCTCTGGTCAGGGTCTGGTCGACGATGTAGTCCAGGCTCTTGGTGAAGTGCTGGTTGTCCTGCCTGCCGGTGATGGTGATGGCGGCTGGTCCGGGCTTGCGGGCGGGTATGTCCGTCTGCCAGGCGTCGCCGGTCTTGTTGAGTTTGAGGGGCTGACCGTCCAGGCTGGCTGTTTCCAATGTGGGCGCGGTGCTGGTGTCGAGCTTGGATGGCTTGCCGGGTTTGCCTTGAGCGTCCAGGCTCCACGTGAACATGGCGCCCTTCGTGTTGGTGGCGGTGATCCTGCCGTCGGCTTCGGCGGCCTGCGTGTACTGTTGGCTCCCGGCGTCCGCCCGCTTGGGTGCCTCGCCGGGCTTCCAGGCCCAGAGGCGGCCGTCCGTGCCGGTGATGACGGCCTGGCTGCCGTTGGTGGTGATTGAGCGGGCTTTCATACTTTCCGGCAGGCTGGCGGCTGTTATTTTGGTCGAGCCGTCGGCCAGGTACCAGGCGTGCCCGTCCGCGTCCTGGAGGATGAGCCCCTTGCTGAGGGCTTGGGCTTGGATGATGCGCATGCCCGGCTCCTGTTCGATGCGTGAAGGCTCGGCTTTTCCAATCTTGCTCGTCTCCCAGGTCCAGGCCTGCCCGTCCGCGTCTACGATGAGGATCCGTTTGTCGGAGGCGACGGCGGCGACGGCCTGCGCCTGCCCGGGCAAATCTACTGTGGCTTGTTCGACGGGCTTTATGATTGGGTTTTGCGTGTCGGCCTGGCCGGCCTGGAAGGCGTGGACCTGTCCCTGCCGGTCCACCGCCAGGAGGCGGTCATCGTGCATGCTGATGCTCGTGAATCCGGTGTTCCGGCCGGTATCGAGGATGGTGGGCGTGACCTGCCGGCTGTTCCAGGTGTAGATCCGCTGGTCGGATCCCAAGGCGGCCTGCAGTCCGCTGCCGGCTGCGGCCTGCAGATAGTGGAACCCTTCGGAAGCCCGGGCGGGGAAGGTCACCTGTCTGGGTGTGCCCTCCTGCGTCCATGAATAGATGCGGCCGTCGCCGGTCAGGCTGAGAAACTGCTTGTCAGAAGCCTGGATGCAGGTGTAATAGGGCTCCTGCGTGTCGGGCGGGCTAATGGCCAGGCGGGTGCCGGAGGCGGGCCCGTGGTCCGGGCTCAGCGTCCAGTCCGTGATCCTGGTCCACTGGGCTTTCAGGGTCGTGTCTTGGAGGACCGGGGTTTGGAAGTCATAGGGCTGGCCGTCAAGCGTCCACCCGTCGAACCGGAAACCATCACGCCGGGGATTGCGTTCCGAAGCAGAGACAAGAGTCCCGGTCTTCACGCTCTCCTGTGTCGGCTTGCTGCCGTCGGCCGGGTCGAAACGCACCACGTGTGCATCTTGATCATCCGTTTCTTCTGTTGATTTGGCCGGAGCTGATTCGCCGCTGCCTGTACTGCCCGTCGGCGATGAGGGAGCATTTGGGCTTGCTGTTGCGGTGCTTAACGGCGATGCTGTTGTCAGAGGCGATGGCGAGGGAAGTTGAGTATTTGATGCACTGCTGGGGAAAGAGGCGGGATTTTGCTCAGCTACGCGAGGGGTCTGACGACCCCCCCCCCCCGGTGAGGATAGGAGCGTCCGCTGCGTTGGCGGACGCGACGCCCAAGCCTGCCAGCAGGCTCAGTAGGACGATCATCATCGCCGAAACGGAACGCAGACGGGAAACCAGATGCATGACTTATAAACCCCTTACCGACACCAAGCAAAGCCAACTGCTCGCCTATAACGTCTTGTCTGCCAGAAAACTATTCTTTCTTCCAATGCCAGCTCAGCATCAGATTGCACGAGCCATAGCGGAAAGCCAGCCGTTTCCCGACACCCCTATCTTCACCATACCACCAAGTTAAAAAGCAACACACAAAGCAATTGGTGGTAAGCGATTTGGAACTATCTGGACTATGGACCGTGTAATCGTCGGTTTTATGGCAAAACAGCAATTCCGATTAATTGCATTACTGATGGAGCTGCACGCAAGCATCGCTCCTATTGGCTCTTATCTCCTTCACGAAGTTCAACATGTGCCTGGCGATAGAGGCTGAAGGGTGGATCTAGTCTGGAGTGCCCCAACATCTTGGGGGATTCGACTGCATTAACGTGCCTCAGATTGACGCCGCTATGTCTTTGCTTGATCGGCAAAACGACCATCTGCTTTAAGCTTGTCGGCCAATAATAGACCGGTTGTCAGGTTTGTTCCTGATGCAGGATAATCGGCTGACTGCGCGCGATAAAAGCTGCTGCTTCCACTATTGCAGCCGTGTGGTCGATTGATAGATGTGGTGGGGGCGCGAGAGGGGTGTCGGCTCCCTTGGGGATTGAGCCTTGAATGACACTCGCCTCCGTGCGCCCCCAGTGAGGCCGAGGCGGGGGGATTAATCCGTCCCGGTCTTTCTTACTCGTGCGAAGCGTGTGACAGCTGTCGCTGTTCCCTCCGGTAGCGACGAGCTGCTATGACACCCCCCATGCCGATCATGCCGGTGGTCAGGGCGAGCAGTATGCCTTCCCCGCCGGCCTGAGGGAGCACGCCCAAAGGCGTGTAGGTATATCTGAGGGTGGTGTCCGGCTTTTGGGCTGCGCCGCCCAGCGTGTAGTCGACGCTGACCGTGACCGTGCCCGGCTCATGAGCGGGTGTGACCACTGTGACGCTGCCGTCATCTTGGCTTTTGGGTAGGTCCTTTACGACGGTGCGGTCGAATGTGATGCCGGTGATCACCGGCTGCAGGTTGAACACTACTGGTACTGGGGCTAAACTCCGACTCCCTGCGTCGGGATTGCCGAGTTGGCCATAGTAGTTGTATCCCCATGTTCTGGCGCTCCCCTCCTCGTCGATTGCCAACGAATGCCAGCCTCCACTACTGATCTGTGTAGCGTTCAAGCATGGGCCTAGTGAGCTTGTGGATTGGGTGGAGGCGAATACCTTCACCGGAGAATGCTGATCATTCGTGGTGTTGTTGCCGAGCTGGCCATACTCATTACTCCCCCATGCCCAGGCCCTTCCCTCCTCGTCGATTGCCAGCGAATGCTTAAATCCGGCGCTTGCTTGTATTACTTTCACCTCCTTGTTTTCGGTGGTGGGGAATTGTACGGACGCGGGAAGAGAATTCGCGTTTTTGCCGCTGGTGCTCCCGTTGCCGAGTTGGCCATAATAGTTGTATCCCCATGCCCAAGCCTGGCCATCAGTGTCGATTGCGAGCGAGTGCCAGCCTCCTGCACTGACCTGTACAGCTGTAACGCTGCCTGACTCTTTCTTGGGGTATTGCACCAGCGTGGGAGCGGTATTTGTACTACTATCGCCGTTGCCGAGTTGGCCATACCTGTTGTATCCCCATGCCCAGGTGTTGCCTTCATTGTCGATTGCCAGCGAATGCTCATACCCGGCACTTGCTTGTATTACTTTCACCTCTTTGTCCTCAGTTATGGGGAATTTTGCGCGTACCGGAATAGAATTCGCGACATTAGACGCACTGCTAGTGCCGTTGCCGAGCTGGCCATAGTGATTACGTCCCCATGCCCAGGTGCTTCCATTTGCATCAATTGCCAGCGAATGTTCGCCTCCGGCACTCACTTGTATGGACTTCAGTCCCGTGGTCGCATTGGAGCTGGTAGCGGGGTCACGCACTCGCAAGGGAGCAGTGGAATAACCGCCGTTGGTATTGTTGCCAAGCTGGCCATATGTGTTGTCTCCCCAGGCGTACACGTATCCGTCGCTGCCCAGGGCAAGCGAATGCCCATCTCCGGCGCTAACCTGTACATAGGTGAAATCATTTGGTAGATTCGTATATATCATGGGATCGGGCTTCTTCACCACGACCGGCTTGTCTCGTTGAGTAGTGGTCCCATCGCCAAGCTGGCCATAGTCATTGTTCCCCCAAGCGTAGGCGTTTCCATCACTGCCCACAGCCAAGGAAAAAGCAAACCAAGTGCTTTTTGAGCTGCTGATCTGGTTGAATTTGATGCCGCTGATATTGGCGGGTGGGGTGATGGTGGTCTGTTGCCCGCCAAGCTGGCCACCCTTGTCAGGGTTGATTTTCCAAGTGTTGCCCGGGTTCTTGGGTGTCCATTTGGCGGTGAGCGTGAGGTTGTCTGTGACAGGCTTGCTGAAGTCGTAGGCGACGTTTTTGATGAACCACCCGTCAAACAGGTAGCCTTGACGGGCCGGATCGGGGGAGGGCCGCTGTACCCTGCCGTACGGATAGGAGACCTTCTGGTTGCTGGGTGTCGGGTCTCCCTCGCCTGTGTTGAAGTAAACCGTGTAGCTGGTTTCTGTTTCGGTGTCCCTGGTCAGCGGCTGGTCTACGGTGTATTGGAGACTTTTGGTGAAGGTCTGGTCATCCTGCCTGCCGACGAGTGTGATGGTGGTTGGTCCGGGCTTGTGGGCTGGGGCATCTGCCTGCCAGGTATGATTCTTTCCGGTGAGTTTCAGCGGCTGGCTGTCCATACTGGCTGATTCAAGGGTGGGCACCTGAGTGGTGTTGAGCCTGACCGGTTTGCTGAGTTGGCCTTGAGCGTCCAGACTCCACGTGAGTATGCTGCCATGCTTGTCGATGGCGGTGATCTTGCTGCCAACACTGGCGGCTTGTACGTACTTCTGATTCCCGTTGTATACGCGCATCGGCGTTTCGCTGGGCTTCCACGTCCAAACGCATCCCTCTGTGTCTGTGATCAAGGCCTGGTCCTCGTTGGCGATGATCCAGCTGGTCTGCGCGCCGTCCGGCAAGCCGACCAGGTTCATGTTGGTTGTGCCGTCGGCCAGGTACCAAGCCTGACCGTCCGCGGCCAGGAGGAACCCCTGGTTGAGAGCTGCTGCTTGGATGATGCGTCTGCCCTGGTCCTGCTTGACGCGTGCTGGTTCGGCTTTTCCAATCTTGCTCGTCTCACAGGCCCAGGCCTGCCCGTCCGCGTCCAAGATGAGGATCCGCTTGTTGGAGGCGGCGGCGAGGATGGCCTGCGCTTTTCCGGGCAGGCTGGTTGCGGCTTGTTCTGTCGGTTTTATGCTCTGGTTGTCTATTGGGTCGGTTTGGAAGAGGTGGACTTGTCCTTGCCGGTCCACCGCTAGCAGCTGATCATCGTGCATGCTGATGCTGGTGAACCCGGTGTTCTGGTCAGTGTTGAGGATGGTGGGCGTGGCTTGTGCGCTGGTCCAGGTGTAGATCTGCTGGTCGGATCCTAAGGCGGCATCCCAATGGCTGCCGGCTGCGGCCTGCAGGTAATGGAACCCGTCGGCAGTATGGGTGGGGAAGGGGACCTGCTTTGGTGTGCTTTCCTGCATCCATATGTAGATTCTGCCATCGCCGGTCAGTCCGACAGTCTGGTCGCCTGCGGCGTGGATATTGCTGAAACGTGGTTCTTGCTTGTCGGGCGGGCTGATGGTCAGACGGGCTCCGGAGGCGGGCCCGTGGTCCGGGCTCAGCGTCCAGTCCGTGATTTTCGACCACTGAGCTTTCAGGGTTATATTCCGGAGTACCGGGGTTTGGAAGTCATAGGGCTGGCCGTCAAGCGTCCACCCGTCGAACCGGAAGTCCTCACGTTGCGGATTCTTTTCCGGAGAGGTGGCTAAAGACCCGGTTTTCACGGCTGCTTTGGTTGGTGTGCTGCCGTCGGCCGGGTCGAAGTGCACCTCGTGTGCATCTTGATCATCCGTTTTTTCTGATGATTTAGCCGCAACGGAGTTTGTGCTGTCAAGTGTTCCCGTCGTTGATGACGGGGTGACTGGACTCGCTGTTGGGCTTAATGGTGTGGTGGCTTGTAATACCGATGGTGAGGGCAGTGGTGTGCTGGTTGTGCTGCTGGGGGTAATGCCTGGGGTTTGTTTAGCTACGCGAGGGGTCTGACGACCCCCCCCCCCCCGGTGAGTACAGGAGCGTCCGCCTGGGCGGATGCGACGCTCAGACCTGTCAGTAGGCTCAGCAGGACGGTCGTCATTGCCAAGATGCGGCGCAGACGGAAAACCATATGCATGAAACCAAAACCCCTTCACCAAACGTCAAGCGGTGTCAAAGCCGCCTGCACATAACGTCTTGTCTGTCGGAAAGTCCTTCTGTCTTTCAATGCCGACTCAGCATCAGATTGCACGAGCCGTAGCGGAAAGCCATCTGTTTTCCGACACCCCTTTTTTCACCATACCACCAAATTAAAAAGCAACACACGAAGTAATTTGTGGTAAGTGATTTGGAATTATCTGGTTTATAGACCGTGTCATCGTCGGTTTTTACGGCAGCACAGTAATTTCGATTAATCGCATCACTGGTGAAAGCGCTGCGTGAGCATTACCCTATTGAATCTCGCCACCGCCACGATATTCATCACTGATTGGCCATAGAACGCTGATAAACAACTGAATCGGCGGGGGTTTCAGCATCTCAAAGCAGCCGACTATAGCAGCTTGCTCTTGCTTGGTCTGCAAAAAGACGACCCAGACAAGCATGGTAACAAGTAGCAAACAACCATAGGTTTTGTTCCTGACACGAAACAATAACCTCCAACGTCAAGAGCAGTTGCTTCCTTTATCGCTGTCGTGTGGTTGATCAATAAGTGTGGTGGGGACGCGGGAGGGGCGTCGGCTCACTTGGGGATTTGAGCCTTTAGTGACGCTTGCTTCCCTACTCCCCTTATTCTGGCAGGAGGTGGGGGGGGGGTGATATATGCCCTCGGCCTTTCTTACTCGTGCAAAGCGTGCAATAGGCGGTGTTGTTCTCTCCGGTGGCGGCGGGATGCCAGCACTGCGCCCATGCCGGTCATGCCGGTGGCCAGGGCGAGCATGATGCCCTCACCGCCCGCCCGGGGGAGTACGCCTGCAGGCGTGTACGTGTATCTGAGGGAGGTATCGGTCAGAGTCTGTCCTGAGCCGCCCATCGTGTAGTCCACGCTGACCGTGACCGTGCCCGGCACGTGCGCAGGCGTGAGCACGGTGACGCTGTTGCTGTTGTTGATATTGGTCAGATTCGTGCCGGGGCTAGAGTCGAACCTGGCTGCGCTGATCACCCGAGACAGGTTGAACTCCACTAACACCGGGGCATAGGCATCTTTGTAGCTGTTGTTGCCGAGCTGACCATAGCCGTTGTATCCCCATGCATACGTGTATCCATCCTTGCCGATAGCCAGAGAATCCCAATTTCCCGCACTGACCAGAGTGCTGTTCAGACTTAGATCAGTGTTGTTTGGGGATGCAGGATTTCGCACTTTTGCTGGTTGTCTGTGAACAGTGGAACTGTCATAGTTGGTATAACCAAGTTGGCCGTAATCGTTTCGTCCCCACGACCATGCAACCCCATTAGTATCTATAGCTAGGGAAGTGTCATATCCTGCACTGACTTGGCTGGCTTTGAAGGCGATAGAGGGATTGTCGGGATTGTATACCTGCGTTGGAATAAAAATTTCGTCAGTCTTGGTATTTTGTCCGAGTTCGCCCCAATAATTCCATCCCCATGACCAGGTGTTCCCTTGGGCATCGATTGCAATAGTATGCTCAAAACCAGCGCTGATTTGAACGCTTTTCAAACTTTTGCTTGTATCATGGGGATTGTTCGGGTCGCGCACGCGCCCAGGAACAGGATTCGCACCGTCGAAGCCGTTGCTGGTGTTGTTGCCGAGCTGTCCATTGGTGTTGTCTCCCCAGGCGTATACGTATCCGTCGCTGCCCACAGCCAATGAAACACTATTGTGCATCTTGCCGGATCCAATTGAATTGCTGATTTGGTTGAATTTAACGCCGCTGCGGCTGTCTGGCGGGGTGATGGTGGTGGTTTCGTTGCCGAACTGGTTGCCCTTGTTGGGGTTGATGGTCCACGTGGTTCTGGGGTTTTTGCTGGTCCAGCGGGCGGTGAGCGTGATGTTTTCGGTGACAGGTGTGCTGAAGTCGTAGCGGTGTTGCCGGTGAACCATCCTTCGAACTGGTAGTCGCTTCGCGTCGGATCTGGGTAGGGCCGTTGCACTCGACCGTACGGGTAGAGGATCTGTTGGGGTTGGGGTGCCTGGCTTCCTCCGGTTGTATTGAAGCTTACCGTGTAGGTGGAGCCAGGCTGGGCGTCTCTGGACAGAGTCTGGTCGACCATGTATTCGAAGCTCCTGGTGAGGGACTGGTTGTGTTGTTTGCCGGTGATGAGGATGGCGGCTTGTCCGGACGTGTGTGCAGGTATATTCGTCTGCCAGGTGTCGCTGTTTGGTGAGTGTCAGTGGCTGGCCGTCCATGCTGGCTGTCACCACGGTGGGTGCCGTGCTGGCATTGATTCTGCCTGGCTTGCCCTGCCATCATCGCCGATGCACGACGCAGACGAGAAGCCAGACGCATGAAATCAAAGCCCCTCCGCTAACAGCAAGCGAAGCCATCATTGCTTGCTTACAAACGTCTTGTCTGGCGAAAAGCTGCCCGGTGTGTCAGCGTCAGCACTGCACCAGTCGAAAAGGCCATGACGAAAAGCGCTCAGATCCTCACCACTTCAGCATTGAACAAATCATCGAAAGAAAATATAGCTGTATTGTTAACCAACCGCGGTAGTAGCGAAAGCGACGCGTAAGCGGCGCACCGTCAACTAATATTCACCTTTAAGTCCTTGTCTGCGCGGCGATAGAATGAGCGGACAAATCAGGCGTGAGGGAAGCGACGACCATAGTGACGACTTTGGACGATGTGGCCGGTGAGGCCGGGGTGTCGCGGATGACTGCATCCAATGCCCTACGGGGCAAATCCTCAGTCAAGCCCGCCACGGCGCGTCGGGTGTTGGAGGCGGCGCAACGTCTGGGATACCGGCCCAATCTGGCGGCCCGGCGACTCAGCTCGGGCAGGTCCGGGATCATCGGCTTCTCCACTGTGGAGCTGGACCGTTCGCCCTTCTCGGCGGCCCTGGCGGCGGCGGTATCGGATCAGGCTTTCAGCATGGGGTATCAGACGCTAATCCAGCAGACGCGGCAGATGGCCAGCTACGAGTCATCCATGGTGGCAGACATCGCCACCCAATTTTGCGAGGGAACCATCCTGTCCGCGCCGGTCCTGTCAGCTGATTCTATCGCCGCGCTCAATCGGCGCTATCCCTTGGTGGTTTTCGACGGTCCGCGGCTGGACTCATCCGTAGACGCCGTGCGCAGTCCTAACCGTCAGGGTGCCCAGGCAGCAGTGGAGCATCTGATAGACCATGGTTGCCGGCGGATTCTGGTTCTTGGCACCGCCTATAAAACCCCAGACCAATTGGCTCAGTCCAGCCTAGGGAGGGAACAGCGACTCTTGGGTGCTATGCAGGCAGCACAAGGTCATGGAATCAGCCTAGAGCCTGAAGATGTTGTTGACTGCGACTGGGATCAGGGTAGCGCCGACCAGGCCATGGCCGCTCTGCTGACTCGCCGCAGGGATTTTGACGGGGTCTTTGCCCTGACGGATGTGGTGGCCATCGGGGCCCTGCACGCGCTGGGTGCACATGGGGTGCGAGTGCCCGAGCAGGTTGCTCTGATCGGTTTCGACGGGCTGGAAGTGTCCCGTTTTCTCACACCTGCCCTTTCGACCATTCGCGTAGACACTGACCGTGTGGCGGCCGAGTGCCTGCGACTGCTCATGACTCGGATGAAGGATCCGCCCGGCAGGCATCAGCCCGAGCAGGTGGACCTGCCCTTCACGCTGGTGGAGGCTGGCAGCACAGCCCGGTCCTGAGCGCTTCAACCGCGAATCAGTGCCAGAGTCAGCAGGTCAGGGGTGGGACCTTCGTCTCCGGCTTGGACCTGTACCCTGACAGCCCGGTCGGGCAGAGCGTTCAGTCCACGACCGGTCAGGGGGTAGCGGTCCAGTATTCTGCCGTTTTCGTGGCTTCTTACGGGCTGGCCCAATTCCAGGCCTTCGGTCCGCAGGCAGTAGGGTGCGGCGCTGTCCTGGTCCCGCATGGCGACCTCCAGCATTTTCGCGTCGCCGGTGGCATCCCGCAGCCGGTATGAGAAGCAGCCCCCAGCCAGGGCGTGACGGGTATTGATTCCCTCAATCAGCTCCTGCCGGTCATTCCTGCCCTGATACTCGTGATCGATTTCAGACTGCTGGGACCCGCAGTCCACCCGGTCGCAGACCTGCAGCTCATGGGCCTGCTCCTGTGCATCGATCTCTTCCAGGGCTCGGCGAACACGGTCCTTATCGCCATCCTGCGCCCAGGGCAGGTAGACCGAGTATCGGGAGGCCTCGATGGAAGTGAAGGGGACCAGTAGCAGGCGTGAATCAGTCCACCCCTGTTTTCCGGTCTTGGGTCTGGAGACGGCCACTTCTATGGCACCGTCATCCTGGGGGTGGGGCAGCAGGAAGTCCTGGGGCGCTCCCTGGAGCACTGGCAGGTCGCCCAGCGGACGCAGGGGGCCGGAGGCGATGTGCCCGGCACGGGAGTCGTCAGCCTTCAGGCCTATCAGGTCGGCATCGTCGCTACGGGCGGCCATGACCTTGACGCCGCGCAGCAGGCTGACCCAGTCCGAACCGTCCGGCAGCGGCTCGGCAGTCACCCGGACCTGGTGGCGCAGCTCCAGGCTCACTCGGCCGGTCCAAGTCAGATGCAGGTGGTCGAAGCGGGGGCTGCCATCCGAATCGGACTTCGCCGGCTCGACGGTCATGTTTGCCTGGCCTTGCCTGATCCGGTAGTTGGCATCCTCCAGCCACCAGGGATGACGCAGGTAGAGTTCCAGGGTCTGCTGGCTTTGGTCTTCGGCTTCTAGATCCAGGCATCCAATATTGGTGGACCCGGGGCCGGGAGCATAGGCCAGGCTAATCCGCAGCCCGCGCTGGGACCAGTCCAGGCTGGCGGGGATGAAGAGGTTGACTGCCAGAGACGCGGATTCCTGGTCGGGATCCTTTCCGGGTCGGCGCTCGAAGATCATGGCGCCGTAGCGGGCGTGGTTTTCCAGGCCGGTGCCCACGCAGCACCAGAAGGAACGCTGCGCGCTGGAATAGACCCTATAGTGCCGGGGTCGCATGGGGGTGAAGTAGACGAAGCCGTGTTCGCGGATGCCCACCGTGGAGACCAGGTGGTTGACCAGGACCCGCTCATAGAAATCCAGGTAGCGGGCCTGTCTGGTGCGGTCGTAAAGGCGCAGTGCCAGCTTGGTCATGTTGTAGCTGTTGCAGGTCTCCAGGCCCTCGCGGGAGGTGACCATGGTCGAGAAATCGTCGGGTGGATTGAAATGCTCGGAGATGGAATGGGCCCCGATGGAGACCGTGCGCTTGTCCACCACCCCATGCCAGAAGGTGTCCACGGCTTTTCGGAAGGCCTCGTCTCCGGTGATTTCGGCCAGACGCTCGTAGCCCAGGACCTTGGGTATCTGTGTATTGGCGTGCAGGCCGGTCAGCTGGTCCTTGCCTGCGGCCAGCGGCTCGAAGAAGGGACGGTCGGTCAAGCGGCGGGCCTGGCGGAGATAGCGGTCCTTTCCGGTCAGCTGATAGAGGCGGGCGAAAGCCTCGTTCAGGCCTCCGTACTCGCAGGTCAGCATGGTCTGAAAATTCTGTTCGTCGATATTATCCACCAGGTCGCACCACCAGTCGGCCAGGCGCAGGACCATAACGCGGGCCATGTCGGAGGCGCTCTTGGTTTGGAAGGACTGCCAGCAGTCCATCAGACCGGCGAAGAGCTTGTGCAGGTTGTAGAGGGGCACCCAGGAGCCCAGCAGATCGAAGGACTGGGCCTGCACGTGGTCCTGCCGCAGGTTCCGGAAGAGCTCGGCGCTGTGAGGCATGCCGCCCAGAAAGCCGTCGCCCGAGGCATCCTGGCACTCGAGCAGGCCGGTCAGCATGCGGGTGGCGCGCTCCAGGAAGGGCCAGGTTTGCAGACTCTGCCAATAGGCCGCCAGTCCGGACAGGTAGTGGCCGCCGATGTGGCCGTCCAGACCCATGGACTCCCAGTTGGGGTATGGATCCGCCTTGGCGGGCAGACCTGCCTCGCGCCTATAGGGGGCCAGGAGGCGATCAGGATCCAGACTCAGCAGGTAGTCCGAGCCGGCCTGCTGTGCATCGGCGTAGATGCTGCCGGGGGTCAGTCGGACCTGGGATGGTGTGAAGCGGACATCCGGTCCAGGATGGTTTTGCGCTGATTGGGATTGATGGCGTGCGTCGGTCATGGCTCCTCCTTGCGACGATTCGACGGCTTGTTTGGGGTGCCGTTCGGACAGGCCTGCGGTGGCTGAGTCGTCGGCGTTGCTGACGATAATTGTAGCGCTACATATACGGTAATGTCGCGGTATAAGCCATTGTCCATGTTGGCGATGTTGCCATGCGATGCCATTGCCGCTCTGAAGGAAGTATATGGGTGGCCCCATTGCGTCGGGGGAGTTGGGGCCACCCCTGTGGTCCGGGCTTTGTGTTGGGGATAGTGATAACCCGGACCTTCTTACACAAGAGAAGTCTTTATTGTTGTCGGCTGAGGGTTCCCAGCCGGTGGTGTCTGGCTGCTGCAGCGCATGCGAAGGCGAGCAGCCCGGCGACTAACAGGGGAAGCAGGCCGCCTCCTCCTGCCGAGGGCAGCAGGCTGATGGAGGTGTACCGATACGTGTTGCTGGTATCGGGGGTTTGGGCTGCTCCATCCAGCCTCCAGTCGATGGTGACGGTTGACGTGCCGGGCATGTGTGCCGGTGTGGTCGCCGTCCAGGTGCCGTCGTGGTTCTTGGTCAGGTCAGGGGCTTCCACATTGTCGAACAGGACATGCGTGGGGGTGCCTTGCCCGGGGAAATTGTCCATGGCCGGGCTGGCGGCCTGGGTGTTGCCGGTGTCGCGGCCCAGCTGACCATTGGTGTTGTCTCCCCAGCTGTAGAGGTTGCCGTCAGAGCCCAGGGCCAGACTGTGCCATGCTCCTGCGCTGGCTTGTGTGAACGTGATGCCTGCCGGCGTATCGGTTTTGCCTGGCATGTCTGCCGGGGTTTTGCTGGTGTCGCGGCCTAGGCGCCCATGGCTGTTGTCTCCCCAGGTGTAGAGGTTGCCGTCGGAACCTAAGGCGATGGAATGTTCGTCTCCTGCGCTGGCTTGGTTGAAGGCGAGATCTGCCGGGATGTTGGCTTTGCCTGGCTTGTCAGCAGGTGTGCTACTGGTGTCGCGGCCCAGTTGTCCATTGTCGGCATTGCCCCAGGTGTAGATGCTGCCGTCGTCGCTTACGGCCACGGAGTGGCTTCTGCCTGCGCTCGCATGGGTGAAGATGATGCCTGCAGGTGTGTCGGCCTTACCGGGCTTGTCTGCCGGAGTGCTGGTTATGCTGCGTCCGAGTTCGCCGTGGGTGTTGCTACCCCAGGTGTACGCATTCCCCTGAGTGTCGAGAGCCACTGTGTGGCACCAGCCTGCACTGACGCTACTAAAAGTGACGTCTGCCGGAGTGTCGGCTTTTCCAGGCTTGTTTGCCGGGATGCTGCTGGTGTCGCGGCCCAGTCGGCCGGCGCTGTTGTCTCCCCAGGTGTAGAGGTTGCCGTCCGAGCCCACGGCTACCACATGCGATTCGCCTGCGCTCGCCTGGGTGAAGGTGATGCCTGCCGTGGACTCCACCTTGTTGGGCCTGTTGGCTGGTTTGCTGCTGGTGACGGCACGGCCCAGCTGTCCTCGGCTGTTGTCTCCCCAGGTATAGAGGCTGCCATCGGAGCCCAGGGCCACGGAAAATCCATAGCCTGTGCTGACATGTACGAAGTTGACGCCTGCAGGGGCCTCCGCTCTGCCGGGATGACTGTCCTGCTTGTCGGCGGTGTCGCGGCCCAGCTGCCCATGCCTGCTGTTGTCTCCCCAGGTGTAGAGGCTGCCATCGGAGCCCACAGCCGCGGAATGGAGGTCTCCTCCGTCGACTTGGCTGATGCGGATGCCGCGTTTCAGCGGCGGGGTCAGTGTGACGGTCTGGCCGCCTGACTCGGGACCGCTGGCCTTGTCGAGCTTCCACTTGGTGTCGGCGCTGCTCCAGTGGGCGGTCAGGTTCAACTTGCCGGTGACCGGCCTGCTGAAATCGTAGGCTGTATCGCCGGTGAACCAGCCGTCGAACAGGTAGCCCCTCTTGGTCGGATCCTTGGCGGGGCGTTTCACATGGTCGCCCTCGGTCACGAGTTGGAGGTAGAACCCAATGCCACCGGCAGGGTCGAAATCAATAAGGTAAGTGCCCAGGTACCTGTAGGGCAGATGTGCGTCTGGACGCTTGCCGTTCATTTTCCAGGTGACGGTCACATTCACCCTGCCATGCTCATGTCTGGGTGCGGTGACGCTCCAGGTGCCGTCCGTGTTGGCGGTCAGGTTGGTGCCGGGCGTCCCGCCGAAACTCACCGTATCGGGTTTG
This sequence comes from Bifidobacterium sp. JNUCC 75, assembly GCF_054819865.1. Taxonomy (NCBI): domain Bacteria; kingdom Bacillati; phylum Actinomycetota; class Actinomycetes; order Bifidobacteriales; family Bifidobacteriaceae; genus Bifidobacterium; species Bifidobacterium sp. JNUCC 75. The sequence continues at coordinate 1,758,135 of NZ_JBTHIF010000001.1, forward strand.
GGATCCTCGGGGAAGGCGACCATGCCGGGACGGCTGTCGTAGTTGCCGCTGGTGCGGCGTCCCAGCTGGCCGTACTTGTTTTCTCCCCAGCTGTAGAGGTTGCCGTCGGAGCCGATGGCCAGGGAATGGGAATAGCCTGCGCTGACCTGGGTGAATTTTGCGACGCCTGTCGGCACGGTGACCTTGCCTGGCTTGTTGCCGTATAAAGCCGATCCGGTGTCGCGTCCCAGCTGGCCCCGATTGTTTTCTCCCCAGCTGTAGAGGTTGCCGTCCGATCCCAGGGCCAGGGTATGCCTGAGTTCTGTGCTGACCTGGGTGAATTTTGCGACGCCTGCCGGCATGGTCACCTTGCCCGGTCTGCCGTCACGGTAGGGATAACCGCCGGTGTCCCGTCCTAGCTGGCCGTGTTCGTTCCATCCCCAGCTGTATAGGCTGCCGTCTGAGCCGGTGGCCAGGGATGTCCACTCTCCGGCCGCGATCCAAGTGAATTTTGTGATGCCTTCCGGGGTGGGCACTTTGACCGGTTGGCCGTCTTTTCCCGCCAAAGCGGTGTCGCGTCCCAGTTCGTCATAACTGTTGTCCCCCCAGGTGTAGAGATCGCCGTCCGAGTCGAGGGCCATTGAGTAGAAGGTTCCTGCGCTGAGCTGCGTGATTTTCGTGATGCCTGCTGGCATAGGCACTTGGCCTGGCTTGACGTCGTATGCGGCCGAACCCGTGTCGCGCCCCAGTTCACCGTGCTTGTTTTCTCCCCAGCTGTAGAGGTTGCCGTCTGATCCTAGGGCCAGGGAATGCCATTTTCCTGCGCAGGCTTGGGTGAAGCGGACGCCGGCCGGGGCAGTGACCAGGCCCGGCTGATTGTCTATCTCGGGGTCGTCTTTCGGGGACTTGCTTACGGTCTCGCGCCCCAGTTCGCCGTAACTGTTGTGTCCCCAGCTGTAGAGGTTGCCGTCCGAACCGATGGCCAGGGAGTGGTAGTAGCCTGTGCTGACCTGGGTGAAGTGGACACCATCTGGCGGAGTGATAAGGCTCGGCGTGCGCTTTTCTTCTTCAGGGGTTCCCAGTATGTAGTTGTTGTCTCCCCAGCTGTAGAGGTTGCCGTCCGAACCGATGGCCTGGGAACCTTCTATTTTTGCTGGGATGATATGGCTGAAGCGTATCTCTGGTTTGGTGGGCGGGGTCAGGGTGATCTTGGTGTCTCCTGTGGCTTTCCCAGAGGTGGGGGAGAGGCTCCAGGCGCTGGTTCCCTTGGTCCAGTGGGCGATCAGGGTCAGGTCTGTGGTGACCGGCTGTGTGAAGTCGTAGGCCACCTTTGAGTCGCCGTAGGCGTCTTTGGTGAACCAGCCGTCGAAAAGGTAACCCTCCCTGGTTGGGTCCTTGGCGGGCCGGCTGGCCTGGGTGCCTTCGGCTATGGTCTGCGAGTCGACGTTGCTGCCGTCAGCGCTGTCGAAGATGACCTGGTACGAGGTTGAGGCTGTTTGCGGACGGCCGGATGTCGCAGTCGCCAGCGTGGGTGTGACCACGGGGGTTGCTGTGCTGAAGGATGCGTCTTTTTGCTGGCCTGTTGCGGTTTCTTCCAATTTGGTCGGCTGGGGTGGGTTGATTGTTTTCGCGGTGGCGTCAGCCGCAGTGAGGCTGCCGATAATCATGCTGGCTGGAAGAATGACGATGACCTTCAAAAGGTCTACAACAGTGGCTGACCGGGAAGATGCGTCCGGATGGCACATGATCGCTACAAACCCCTTTCCCAAGATAAGGCGGTCAAATGATGAAAATCCCAAGTTTTTCATCGACTGCGTGCCGGGCACATTCCCGGTAGCTAGACAAACGTTAGCATATAGGGTCGGGCCAAAACGGAAGCAACACCCGGATAAATCAAGTAAAAAATGTTATGTCAAATTCCGGATTGTAAGGCTTTCTGTCTAGGAAGGGGTAAAAAAGAGATGGGTGGCTCCGTTGTGTTGGGGGATTGGCGGGGCCACCCTGGTTGGCCGGGCCGTCTTGGGATGCGACCTGGCTGCTTACTCGGGTGAAGATTCTAGACGTGCTGGATGCGGGTTTCCCGCCTGTGGCATCCGGCTGCGGCTGCGCCGGCTGCGGCGAGCAGCCCGGCGGCGAGCAGGAGGATCATGGTGCCGTTGCCGCCTGTCAGGGGCAGGGTGCCTTCGTAGGTGTAGGCCAGGTGGGCCTGGGTCTGGATGACGCCGCCCAGGGTCCAGTCCACGATCACATCAGCCTGCCCCGGACTGTGAGCGGGAGTGGCCAGGGTGACGGATCCGTTAGAGTTCTGTACAAGGTGGTCCACGGCTGTCTTGTCGAACTTGACGCCGGTGATCAATTGTTGCGCGAGCGCTACCGGTACCGGCACACGGCTTTTAGCAGCGTCTACATATCCTGTGGGAATGCTGGTGTTGCCAAGCTGGCCGTACTCGTTGTCGCCCCAGCTGTACGCGTTGCCGTCCTGGCCGATGGCCAGGCCATGGCCGCCTCCGACGCTGACTTGTGCGGGTGTGAATCCCCTGGCTGGGTTGTCTTGACCAGCAGGGAGCGACATCTGCGCGGGCGTATTATTCATCATGTCGTTGTTGTTGGTGCCGAGCTGCCCGAGGTAGTTGTATCCCCAGGCCCAGGCTGTGCCGTTCTCGTCGCCGACTATGGTTTGGCTTATGCCGGCGCTGATCCATGCAACTTTGAATCCCTGGCTGGAGTCCTTGGGGCTCTGCACTTGCACGGGAGTTGACTGATCCTCATACCCGCTATGGGCGAGCTGGCCAGCGTCATTCTTTCCCCATGCCCATAGGGTGCCGTCTTGGCCGATGGCCAGTGCGTGGTCGCCTCCGGCGCTGATCTGCGCGGCTTTGAAGGCCTTGCTCGTGTCCTTGGGGTCTGGCACGTGTGCCGGGTCTGCGGCGTATGTAGGGTCTTTATCTGCTGTGGATGTGCCGTTGCCGAGCTGCCCGTAGTTGTTGTATCCCCACGTGTATACGTTGCCGTCCGCGTCCAGGGCCATGATGAAGCTGTATTTGGCGCTGACCTGGACCGCATGTAGCCCCTCGCTGGAGCCGTTGGGGTCCTTGGCCAGGGTCGGTGTCAGCCGGGGGCTGCTGTTGAATAGCATGTACTGCTCGCTGCCCCAGGTGTAGACGCGCCCCTGCGGGTCGATGGCTGCCGAGTCGGAGGAGCCGGCGCTCACCTGGACGGCCTTGAAGGGCTGGCCGTCCGCTCCCTTGACAGGCAGCGGCTTGGAACGCTCGGTGGTGGTGTTGTCGCCCAGCTGGCCATGGTCGTTGAGCCCCCAACTGTAGACGATGCCGTCGCTGCCGATGGCCAACACGTGGTAGCCGCCTGCCGCGACCTGCGTATAGGTGAAACCCGAGGCCACGCCGTCAGGCAGGGGAACCTTGACCGGCGTCTTCTGCGTAGGCGTCTTGTCTGGATCCTGGCCCAGCTGGCCCTGGTCGTTGGCGCCCCAGGCGTAGGCGTTCCCGTCGCTGGCCACGCCCACGGAGAAGGCACCCATATCAAGGCTGGCGCTTATCTGGTTGAAGCGGATGCCGCGGCTGAGCTTGGGCGGGGTGATGGTGGTCTGCTGGCCGCCCATCGCGTTGCCTTTGCTTGGGCTGATCGACCAGCCGCCGGTGTTGGCGGGGCTCCAATGCGCGACCAAAGTGATGTCTGCGGTGACCGGCTGGCTGAAATCATACGCCACCTTGGAATCACCCTTGGCATCCTTGAGGAACCAGCCATCAAACAGGAAGCCGACCGCCTGCGGATCAGGGTACGGACGTTTCGCCCGGCCGCCTTTGATCATCTGTTGTTTCTCTGGCGCTGGTGAGTCATCTGCGGTGTCGAATGTGACTGTATATCGGATGTCTTGGTACGTATAGGTTAGATGCGTATCGGGCTGCTGGCCATTCATGTTCCAAGAGATGGCTACGTCTACCTGTCCTTCCGGATGCGCGGGCGTTGTCACGTTCCACGTACCGTCAGTGTTAGAATTCAGGCTCGTTCCTGGCAGTTTGTCGAAGCTGACACTAGTCGGCTTGGGCTTCTCAGGGAAGCCGACCACGCCCGCCTTGGTGGCGGAAGACTTGGTGGTGTCGCGCCCCAGTTGGCCGCTATCGTTGTTTCCCCAGCTGTACAGGTTGCCGTCCGATCCCATGGCCAGGGAAGAGGCCACACCTGCGCTAGCTTGAGCGAAGCTGACTCTGTCAGTCGGGGGTGGCACTTTGCCTGGCTTTTTTCCTGGTGTGCTACTGGCATCTCGTCCCAGCTGGCCGCTGGTGTTGTCGCCCCAGCTGTACAGGTTGCCGTGCGAATCGACGGCCAGGGAATAAGATAGCCCTGCGCTTGCTTGGATGATGTTTTGATTGCTTTCTGGTATGGATACTTTGCCGGGTTTGTTTTCTGGCGTGGTGCTGGTGTCGCGTCCCAGTTGGCCGCTATCGTTGTTTCCCCAGCTGTACAGGTTGCCGTCCGATCCGATGGCTATGGAGAAGAGTTTTCCTGCGCTTGCCTGGGTGAATGATGTGACTCCGTCAGGTGGGTCAACGATGCCTGGCCGGTCTGCTGGCGTAGTGCTGCTGGGGGTGCGTCCCAGCCGTCCATCGCCGTTGCTTCCCCAGCTGTACAGGTTGCCGTCCGAATCGATGGCAAGTGAAAAGAAAGTACCTGCGCTGACCTGGGTGAAACGGATGCCTGTTGTCGGCGAAGTCACGATGCCTGGCCGGTTTTCTGGCGTGGTGCTGGTGTCTCGTCCCAGTGCTCCCTTGGTATTGCTTCCCCAGCTGTAGATGTTGCCGTTCTCATCCACGGCCAGGGCATGCCATGCCCCTGCGCTGACCTGGGTGAAGCGGATGCCTGTTGTCGGCGGAATGACGATGCCTGGCCGGTTTGCCGGTGCTTTGCTAGTGTCTCGTCCTAGCTGGTCTGTCGTATTGTCTCCCCAGCTGTAGATGTTGCCGTCCGAGCCGACCGCTAAGGAATAGTCGTTTCCTGCGCTGACTTGGGTGAATTTTTGGATGCCGGCCGGAGGGGTGATGATGCCTGGCTGATTGGCCGATAGGCCGCTGGTGTCTCGCCCCGACTCGCCTCCCCAGCTATATATGCTGCCATCCGACCCCAAGGCCGCGGAATTTGAGTTTCCTGCGCTGGCATGGCCGAAGCGGATTCCACGTGAAGGAGGAGGGGTCAGGACCACTCTTGTGCCGCCGGCTGTGAGCCCCTTGACTGGGCTTATGCTCCAATCTTTAGTCCATTTGGCGGTCAGAGTGGTGTCTTTGGTGACGGGCTGGGTGAAGTCGTAGGCCACGTTGTCGGTGAACCAGCCGTCGAATGCGTATCCAGGACGAGCCGGATCGTTTGGCCTTTGGGCTTGGATGCCTTTGGCGACGTGCTGGTCCGGTGTGGTGGATCCACCTTCAGGATCGGTGAACTTGATGGTGTATTGCGTTGTTGCGCGTGTTTGGGGTTGGCTGTCGGCGGTCTTGCCTTCGTTGCTGTTGTCTGGTTTGAGCGCAAGGGGGGATGTTGTAGTCAGGGGCGATGGGGTGGCCAGGGGTGACTGGAATGTTGGTGGTGTGGACGGTGTGGCTGTAGGTGTTGCGTCACTGGTGGAAGTGCCGGGGTTTTGCTTAGCTACGCGAGGGGTCTGACGACCCCCCCCCCCCGGTGCCTCCTGGCATGGCCGACGCGGCGGCCATGCCAGGTTCGCTGTCGGCCGTGTCGGCTGCGGCAAGGCCCCCGGCGATCAGGCTGGCAGGCAGGATGACGGCCAGTAGCAGGCTGACGGCCATAGCCGGACGGCTGTGCGTGTACGGATGCTGACGCATGATAGACATGAACCCCTTCCATAGGAAACGCAACTGCGCATCCTGAACTCCCCAGACCGGCTCCCCGCCGGAGGCCGGGCGCAATCCCAGCCACAATCTGCAACAACTCTATCACGACACCAGCCATGCCCACGCACGGCTCAGCCGCAGCCTATGGGAGACGAGCCCAGGAAGGTCGGCCTTGCGCAGCAGGAGGGGCCGCCGGTTTGTGCTTGCTGGACCTCATAGACAGGCGGGTGGACGGAAAGAATGGGTGGCTCCGTTGTGTTGGGGGATTGGCGGGGCCACCCTGGTTGGCCGGGCCGTCTTGGGATGCGGCCCGGCTGCTTACTCGGGTGAGGATTCTAGACGTGCAGGGCGCGGGCTTCCCGCCGGTGGCGTCCGGCTGCGGCGGCGCCGGCTGCGGCCAGCAGCCCGGCGGCGAGCAGGATGATCATGCTGCCATTGCCGCCCGTCAGGGGCAGGGTGCCTTCGTAGGTGTAGGCCAGGTGCGCCTGGGGCTGGCCGGCACCGCCCAGCGTCCAGTCCACGATCACATCGGCCAGTCCAGGATTATGGACAGGCGTAGCCAGGGTGACGGATCCGTCGGCATTCTGCCGCAGGTGGTCCACGGCCGTCTTGTCGAACTTGACGCCGGTGATCAGCAGTTGTGGATCGAGTGCTACTGGTACTGGTACGAGGCTTTTAGCAGCGTCTACGTATTCTCCTGTGGGGATGCTGGTGTTGCCGAGCTGGCCGTACTGGTTGTCGCCCCAGGCGTACGTGTTGCCGTCCTGGCCGATGGCCAGGGATTGGCCTCGTCCTGCGCTGATTCGTGCTGTTGCGAGCCCGGTGCCGGCGTTGCCCTGGCCTGCGGGCGGCGATACGCGCCTGGGGGTGGGCTGGTTGCTGGTGGTGTTGTCGCCGAGCTGGCCGTTGGTGTTCCTTCCCCATGCCCAGGCTGCACCGCTCTTGTCGATGGCCAGAGAGTGGATTACGCCGGCGCTGATCTGCGCGACTTGGAATGGCTGGCTGGAGTTTGTGGGGTTTCCTACCTGCGTGGGCGTGGGCCTGCTAATTTCCGTGCCGTCGCCGAGCTGCCCGTAGTCGTTGTACCCCCATGCCCAGGCTGTGCCGTCCTGGCTGATGGCCAGGGCGTGGAAGCCTCCGGCGCTGATCTGCGCGGCTTTGAAGGTCTTGCTGGCATCCTTGGGATCGGGCACGCGTGCCGGGTCGGCGGCGTACGTGGTGCTGCCATCTCCTGTGCTTTGGCCGTTGCCGAGTTGCCCGTAGTTGTTGTATCCCCACGTGTATACGCTGCCGTCCGTACCCAAGGCCATGATGAAGCCCCAGTTGACGCTGACCTGGGCCGCGTGCAGCCCCTGGCTGGAGCCGTTGGGATCCCTGGCCAGGGTCGGGGTCGGTTTGGACGTGCTGTAGGTGTAGCGATTGTTTCCTTCGCTGCCCCAGGTGTAGACGCGCCCCTGGGGGTCGATGGCTGCCGAGTCGTAGGCGCCGGCGCTAATCTGCGTGGCTTTGAAGGGCTGGCCGTCCGTACCCCTGACTGGCTGCGGCTTGGAATGGCCGGTGGTGGTGTTGTCACCCAGCTGCCCGTGGTCGTTGGCGCCCCAGGCGTAGACGGTCTGGTCGGAGCCGATGGCCAGCACGTGAGCCCCGCCTGCCGCGATCTGCTTGTAGGTGAACCCGGAGGCCACGCCGTCGGGCAGGGGGACCCTGGCCGGTGTCTTCTGCGGAGTGCTGCTGGTACTGCCCTGGCCCAGCTGCCCGTACTGGTTGCTGCCCCAGGCGTAGGCGTTCCCATCGCTGGCCACGCCCACCGAAAAGCCGGGCGAACCCCCGGACTGGTAGCCGCCGGCGCTTATCTGGCTGAAGCGGATGCCGCGGCTGAGTTTGGGCGGGGTGATGGTTGCCTGCTGACCGCCCAGCACGTTGCCCTTGTCTGGGCTGATCGACCAGCCGCCGGTGTTAGCGGGGCTCCAATGCGCGACCAGGGTGATGTCAGCGGTGACCGGCTGGCTGAAATCATACGCCACCTTGGAACCGCCCTTGGTGTCTTTGATGAACCAGCCGTCAAACAGGAAGCCGTCCTTGGCCGGGCTGCTGGTCGGGCGTGTGGCCTGCTTGCCTATGGTGATCCGCTGCGGGTCCGGGACCGGATTGCCGCCGTCGCTGTCGAAGGTGACCGTGTGGGGGTTGATGTAGGTGTAGTCCAGGTGCGCGTCGGGCTGCTGGCCGTTCCTGCTCCAGGAAACGGCCACGTCGGTCTTGCCTCCTGCATGCGGGGGCGTGGTCACGCTCCAGGTGCCGTCCTTGTTGCCCGTCAGATTCGTGCCCGCTGTCCCGCCGAAGCTGACGCCGGTCGGCCTGGGAGACTCGGGGAAGGCGACCATACCTGGCCGGTTGGCTGGCGTGGCGCTGGTGGGGGTGCGTGCCAGTTGCCCGGTACTGTTGCTTCCCCAGCTGTAGAGGTTGCCGTCCGATCCCAAGCTCAGGGTAAAGCCGCCTAAATAGCCGCCTTCCGTTCTGACTTGGGTGATTGTAATGCCTGCCGGCATCGTCACTTTGCCTGGCCGGTTGGCTGGCGTGGCGCTGGTGGGGGTGCGTCCCAGCTGGCCGTAGGTGTTGTCTCCCCAGCTGTAGAAGTTGCCGTCCGATCCCAAGCCCAGGGAATTATCGCCACCTGCGATGACCTGGGTGAATCGTGTGACGCCTACAGGCGAATTCACTTTGAGCGGCGTACCGTCGTACAACGTGCTGGTGTTGGTGTTGGTGTTGGTGATGGTGCGTCCCAGCTGACCTAGGGAGCCGTCGCCCCAGCTGTAGACGTTGCCGTCCGATCCTATGGCCAGGGAATGATAGTATCCTGCGCTGATCTGGGTGAATTTCGTGCCGTCTGTCGGCATGGACCCTTTCTTCGGCGCGTTATGTGAATTATAATCATCGACTCCTATGCCCAGTTGCCCGGTACTGTTGCTTCCCCAGCTGTAGAGGTTGCCGTCCGATCCCAGGGCCAGGGAATAACCGTTTCCTGCGCTGAACTGGGTGAAGCGGACGCCTGTCGGCGGGGTGACGATGCCTGGTAGACTTGCTGCTGGTGTGGTGTCGCTGATAGTGCGTCCCAGCTGGCCGTAGGTGTTGCCTCCCCAGCTGTAGAGGTTGCCGTCCGATCCCAGGGCCAGGGAGTGGGCGTATCCCGCGCTGATCTGGGTGAATTGCCTGACGCCTGCCGGCATGGTCACTTTGCCTGGCTGGTTGGCTGGCGTGGTGCTGGTGGGGGTGCGTCCCAGCTGGCCGTTGGTGTTGCCTCCCCAGCTGTAGAGGTTGCCGTCCGATCCCAGGGCCAGGGCGAAGCCTAGTCCTGCGCTGGTCTGGGTGAAGCTGACGCCTGTCGGCGGGGTGACGATGCCTGGCCGGTCGGCTGGCGTTGTGCTGGTGTCGCGTCCCAGTTTGCCATATTCACTGTTTCCCCAGCTATAGAGGTTGCCGTCGGAGCCCATGGCCAGGGCAAAGTCTTTTCCTGTTTCGATGTGGCTGAAGCGTATGTCGGATGTGGTGGGCGTGGTCAGGGTGATCCGGGTGCCTCCTTCTGCTGGCCCGGAGGTGGGTTTGAGGCTCCAGGAGCTGGTTATCCTGGTCCATTTGGCGGTCAGGGTGATGCTGCCGGTGACGGGCTGGCTGAAGTCGTAGGCGGTGTTGCCGGTGAACCATCCGTTGAACAGGTAGCTGTCCCTGCTCGGGTCCTTGGGCCTGGAGGCCTGTCCGCCGCTGGCGACGCTCTGGGAGGGCGTGTTGGTTTTGCCGTCGGGGTCGTTGAAGGTGACGGTGTAGGCTGCCCGCGTCTGGGGCTGGCTGTCGGTGGCCTTGCTTTTGATGCCGGTGTCGCCGGGCTTGTCGGGCTTGTCGGGCGTGGCCTGGGCGCTGGTGAGGGGGGATGCGGTGTCCAGGGGCGAGGGTGAGGGCAGCGGCGACTTGGGGCCGGCCGGCAGGGTTGGTGTGGGCATTGCGGGGGTGGCGCCGGGGTTTTGCTGGTCCATACCGGGGGTGTGACGGCCCTCCTGGCCTGTGCTTTCCGGTATGGCGGGCGCGCCGACGCCCGTAGCGGACCTGCTGTCGGCTGTGTCGGCTGTGGCGAGTCCTCCGGCAATCAGGCTGGCTGGCAGGATAATGGCGAGCAACATGCTGACGAGGATGGCCCTGCGGCTGTGCGTGTTCGTATGCTGACGCATGATCGGCATGATCCCCTTCCCAGGAACTGTTGCCGCGTACTTGGAACTCCCCCGGTCTGGCTCCCCCGATAGATGGCAGACACAATCCCAACCTATAACAAATGCTACCACGGTTCGTTCGCATGCTCCAAGCGCCCGTCAGCCAGCCTGCCGGGCTGCTTGGCTGAACACTATATGAAGACCGCTTCACACCTTATTGACTCATTCCAGAGAGGGGTATAAAGGGTGAATGCAAAGAGGTGGGTGGCTCCGTTGTGTTGGGGGATTGGCGGGGCCACCCTTCGGCTGGGCTAACTTGGGGTTTAGTCCAGCCGCTTACTCGGGTGAAGATTCTAGGCCTGCAGGGCGCGGGTTTCCCGCCGGTGGCGTCCGGCTGCGACGGCGCCGGCTGCGGCGAGCAGCCCGGCGGCGAGCAGGAGGATCATGCTGCCGTTGCCGCCCGTCAGGGGCAGGACACCTTCGTAGGTGTAGGCCAGGTGCGCCTGGGTCTGGCTGATGCCGTCCAGGGTCCAGTCCACGATCACATCAGCCTGTCCAGGATTGTGGACAGGCGTAGCAAAAGAGACGGATCCGTCAGAATTCTGCTGCAGGGGGTTCACCACTGTCTTGTCAAACTTGACACCGGTGATCACTAGCGAATTGAATGGCACTGGGGTCGGGTTGCTGCTCCGTGCCGTGTCGTTTCCGGTGCCGAGCTGGCCGTACTGGTTGTCGCCCCAGCTGTAGGCGTTGCCGTCCCGGCCGATCGCAAGGGAATGCTGGCTTCCGGCGCTAATGCGTGCAGCTTTGAATCCCGCGTCGGCATTGTTCTGTTGCAGAAAGCCATTTATCTGTGTCGGTGTCCGAGCGTTTTTGACGGTTCCGTTGCCGAGCCGACCGTAGCCGTTGTCCCCCCAGGCCCAGGCTGTGCCTTCCTTGTCAATGGCCAGGGTGTGATTCGTTCCAGTACAGATTTGGCTGGCTTGGAATCCTTGATTGGTGCCTGTGGGATCTTGTACCCGAACGGGGCTGTACTGACGATCGGCAGTGGAGCCGTTGCCGAGCTGACCCCGATCATTCCATCCCCATGCCCAGACTGTATCGGTCGTATCAATGGCCAGAGCGCTCCAGCTTCCTGCGCTGATTTGTTTGGCTTGGAGGGGCTGACCTGTTTTGCCTGGGTATTGTACTGGCGTGGGTTGGTTCGTATAGGAGAAGTCACTAGTGCCGTTGCCGAGCTGCCCGTAGTCGTTGTACCCCCATGCATAAACGGTGCCGTTCTTGTCCAGTGCAATGATGAAGCTCCATTTGACGGCAACCTGGACTGCTTGCAGCCCCTCGTTCGAACCACTCGGATTCTGAACCAGGGTTGGGGTTGATCTAGACAGGCTGTATGAGCCGCCGCTGTTACATTCACTGCCCCAGGTGTAGACGCGCCCCTGCAGGTCGATGGCCGCCGAGTCGTAGGCGCCGGCGCTGACCTGGACGGCCTTGAAGGGCTGGCCGTCCGCACCCTTGACGGGCAGCGGCTTGGAACGGTCGCTGGTGGTGCCGTCGCCCAGCTGACCGCGGTTGTTGGCCCCCCAGCTGTAGACGATGCCGTCGCTGCCGACGGCCAGCACGTGGTAGCCACCCGCCACGGCCTGTTTGTAGGTGAAACTGGAATCCACGCCAGCCGGCAGAGGGACCCTGACCGGCGTTTTCTGCCGCCTGCTGCTGGTGCTGCCCTGGCCCAGCTGGCCGTACTGGTTGCTGCCCCAGGCGTAGGCGTTCCCGTCGCTGGCCACGCCCACCGAAAAGCCACTGGCCATTCCGATTTCATAGCCACCGGCGCTGACCTGGTTGAAGCGGATGCCGCGGCCGAGTTTGGGCGGGGTGATGGTCGTCTGCTGACCGCCCAGCACGTTGCCCTTGTCTGGGCTGATCGACCAGCCGCCGGTGTTTGCGGGGCTCCAATGCGCGACCAGGGTGATGTCTCCGGTGACCGGCTGGCTGAAATCATACGCCACATCGGATTTGCCCTCGGCATCCTTGAGGAACCAGCCATCGAACAACCATCCGGCCCTAACAGGATCGGTCACAGGGCGCTTGGCTTGGTCGCCTTTGATGATCTCCTGCTTTGTGGTTGTGGACGAGCTATCGCTAGGGTCGTATATGACCGTATATCGGATACCTTTGTATGCGTAAGTCAGGTGTGCGTCAGGTTGCCGGCCGTTCAGGCTCCAAGAGACAATTACGTCTACTCGGCCATCCGGGTGCGCGGGCGTTGTCACGCTCCATGTGCCGTCCGCGTTGGCGACCAAGTTGGTTCCCGCCGTGCCGTCGAACTTAACACTGGTGGGAATCGGCTTTTTGGGGAAGTCGACCATGCCGGGCTTAGCGTTAGGTGTTCTGTAGATGTTGCGTCCCAGTTGGCCGTTGTCATTCCATCCCCAGCTGTAAAGGTTGCCATCCAAGCCTAGAGCCAGGGAAAAGTAGCCTCCTGCGATAATCTGTGCGAAGCCCCCAATGCCTGTCGGCATAATCACTGTGCCTGGTGTGACGTGCCGGTCGTTGTCGTCGTTATTGCCGTTGCCGAGCTGGCCGTTATTGTTCCACCCCCAGCTGTATAGGATGTTATTTGATCCTATTGCCAGTGAAAAGCCATTTCCTGCGCTGATTTGGGTGAACTGCTTGACGCCTGTCGGCATGCGCACTTTGCCTGGCTTGTTCTCTGGTGTGGTGCTGGTGTCGCGGCCCAACTGGCCGTAGTCATTCCATCCCCAGCTGTAAAGGTTGCCGTCCGAACCCAGCGCAAGGCAGTGGTAGCTTCCTGCACTTACCATGGAGAAGTAATTGACCCCGTCCGGAGGAGTCACTTTGCCGGGTCTATTTTCTTGTAAGCCTCCAATGCCGAGTCCTAGCTGGCCGTGGTCGTCCCTTCCCCAGCTGTATAGGTTGCCGTCTGCGTCGAACGCGAAGGAGTAGTTGCCTCCAGCGCTGACTTTGGTGAATTTCGTTACCCCGTCCGGTGGGGTTACTTTGCTTGGAGTGGCATGAGGTTTAGTGTCGGCATTGCCGTTGCCCAGCTGGCCATAATCGTTCAACCCCCAGCTGTAGAGGTTGCCGTCCGAGCCCATGGCCATGGAATGGTGTGTTCCTGCACAGAATTGAGTGAAGTGGACGCCTGCTGTCGGCGGGGTGACGATGCCCGGCCGGTCTGCTGGAGAGCTAGAACTAGAGTTGCGTCCCAACTGTCCATAATAATTAAACCCCCAGCTGTAAAGGTTGCCGTCCGAGCCCATGGCCAAAGAGTGGTAGTCTCCTGCAATGGCTTGGGTGAAGTGGATGCCTGTCGGCGGGGTGACGATGCCTGGCCGGTCTGCTGGAGAGCTGGAACTGGTGCTGCGTCCCAACTGGCCGCTGTCGTTGTAACCCCAGCTGTATAGGTTGCCGTCCGAGCCGAATGCCAAGGCAAAGCTCAATCCCGTAGTGGCTCGACTGAATCGCAAACCACGTGTAGAGGGCGGGGTGAGGGTGATCCTGGTGTCTCCTTCTGCTGGCCCGGAAATGGGGGATAGGCTCCAGGAGCTGGTCGCCTTGGTCCATTTGGCGGTCAGAGTGGTGTCTTTGGTGACGGGCTGGGTGAAGTCGTAGGCGATTTTGTCGGTGAACCATCCGTCGAACAGGTAGCCGTCCCTGCTTGGGTCCTTGTCGGGCCTGGCGGCCTGTCGGCCGCTGGGGATGGTCTGTTGGCTGAAGATTGTGTTGTCGTCGCTTTTAAAGGTGACGGTGTAGGATGCTGCGCGTGTTTGGGGTTGGCTGTCGGCGGTCTTGCCTTCGTCGCTGTTGTCTGGTTTGGGTGCGAGGGGGGATGTTGTGTTTAGGGGTGATGGGGTGGCCAGGGGTGACTGGAATGTTGGTGGTGTGGCCGGTGTGGTTGTAGGTGTTGCGTCACTGGTGGAAGTGCCGGGGTTTTGCTTAGCTACGCGAGGGGTCTGACGACCCCCCCCCCCCGGTGCCTCCTGGCATGGCCGGCGCGGCGGCCATGCCAGGCTCGCTGTCGGCCGTGTCGGCTGCGGCAAGGCCCCCGGCGATCAGGCTGGCAGGCAGGATGACGGCCAGCATCAGGCTGACGGCCATAGCCGGACGGCTGTGCGTGTACGGATGCTGACGCATGATAGGCATGAACCCCTTCCACAGGAGACGCAACTGCGCATCCTGAACTCCCCAGACCGGCTCCCCGCCGGTGGCCGGGCGCAATCCCAGCCACAATCTGCAACAATTCTATCACGACACCAGCCATGCCCACGCACGGCTCAGCCGCAGCCTATGGGAGACGAGCCCAGGAAGGTCGGCCTTGCGCAGCAGGAGGGGCCGCCGGTTTGTGCTTGCTGGACCTCATAGACAGGCGGGTGGACGGAAAGAATGGGTGGCTCCGTTGTGTTGGGGGATTGGCGGGGCCACCCTGGTTGGCCGGGCCGTCTTGGGATGCGGCCCGGCTGCTTACTCGGGTGAGGATTCTAGGCGTGCAGGCTGCGGGTTTCCCGCCGGTGGCGTCCGGCTGCGGCGGCGCCGGCTGCGGCGAGCAGCCCGGCGGCGAGCAGGAGGATCATGCTGCCGTTGCCGCCCGTCAGGGGCAGGGTGCCTTCGTAGGTGTAGGCCAGGTGCGCCTGGGTCTGGCCGGCGCCGCCCAGGCTCCAGTCCACAATCACGTCGGCCTGCCCCGGACTGTGTACAGGCGTAGCAAAAGAAACGGATCCGTCAGGGTGCTGCTGCAGGTGCTCCACAGCCGTCTTATCGAAACTGACACCAGTAATCAGCAACGAGTTTAGGGTCACCTGGGTCGGGGTGCTGATTGGAGTCGTGTCGCTTCCGGTGCCGAGCTGGCCGGATGCGTTGTCGCCCCAGGCGTAGGCATTGCCATCCTGGCCGACAGCCATGGAGTGGTTCCATCCTGCGGTGATGTGTGCTGTTGCGAGCCCGGTGCCGGCGTTGCCCTGGCCTGCAGGCGGCGACACGAGCGTGGGCGCGGGCTGATAGAAGTCGCTGCTGTTGGTGCCGAGCTGGCTGTTGATGTTCCATCCCCAGGCCCAGGCTGTGCCGCTTTGGTCGACGGCCAGGGAATGGTACGCGCCGGCGCTGATCTGCGTGACTCTGGCTTTTGTTGGTTTTCCTATCTGCGTGGGCGAGGGCCGGTTGGTTGTCGTGCTGTCGCCCAGCTGCCCGCGGTAGTTGTACCCCCACGTCCAGAGGATACCGTCCTGGCTGATGGCCATGGCGTGGTTGGCTCCTGCGCTGATCTGCGTGGCTTTGAAGGTTTTGCTTGTGTCCTCGGGGTCGGGCACGCGTGCCGGGTCGGCGGCGTATATGGTGCTGTGCTCTCCCGTGGCTGTGCCGTTGCCGAGCTGCCCATAGTTGTCGTACCCCCACGTGTATACGTTGCCGTCCGCGTCCATGGCCATGACGAAGCTCCAACCGAGGCTTACCTGGTCCGCGTGCAGCCCCTGACCGGAGCCGTTGGGATCCTTGGCCAGGGCCGGCGCCAATTTGGATGTGCTGTAATCGGTGAAGTTGTTGTTTTCGCTGCCCCAGGTGTAGACGCGCCCATCCGGGCTGATGGCTGCCGAGTCGTAGGCGCCGGCACTGACCTGGACGGCCTTGAAGGGCTGGCCGTCCGCGCCCTTGACAGGCAACGGCTTGGAACGCTCGGTGGTAGTGTTGTCGCCCAGCTGGCCGTGGTCGTTGGCCCCCCAGCTGTAGACGATGCCGTCGCTGCCGATGGCCAGCACGTGGTAGCCACCCGCCACGGCCTGTGTGTAGGTGAAACTGGAATCCACGCCATCGGGCAGGGGAACCCTGACCGGTGTTTTCTGCGGAGTGCTGCTGGCGCTGCCCTGGCCCAGCTGCCCGTGTTGGTTGTATCCCCAGGCGTAGGCGTTCCCGTCGCTGGCCACCCCAACGGAGAAGCCGCTCAGAGAGCCAGCGCTTATCTGGCTGAAGCGGATGCCGCGGCTGAGTTTGGGCGGGGTGATGGTTGCCTGCTGACCGCCCAGCACGTTGCCCTTGTCTGGGCTGATCGACCAGCCGCCGGTGTCCGCAGGGCTCCAATGCGCGACCAGGGTGATGTCTCCGGTGACCGGCTGGCTGAAATCATACGCCACCTTGGAATCACCCTTGGCATCCTTGAGGAACCAGCCATCAAACAGGAAGCCGTCCCTGGCCGGGTCTGTGATTGGGCGTGTGGCCTGCCGGCCTCCTGTGATTCGCTGCTGGTCCGGGACTGGATCGCCGCCGGCGCTGTCGAAGGCGACCGTGTAGGTGATGATGTACGTGTAGTCCAGGTGCGCGTCGGGCCTCCAGCCGTTCCTGCTCCAGAAGACGGTCACGTCCGTCTTGCCTCCTGCATGCGGGGGTGTGACGACGCTCCAGGTGCCGTTCTTGTTGTCGGCCAGGCTCGTACCCCGCCTATCGCCGAAGCTGACGCCGGTCGGCTTTGGCTTCTCAGGGAAGTCGACTATCCCGGGTTGGCCGTCGAAGTAGCCGCTAGCGTCGCGTCCCAGCTGCTGGTTGCCGTTCCATCCCCAGCTATAAATGTTGCCGTCCGAGCCCAGGGCCAGGGAGAAGTCCCCACCCAAAGTGCCGGGCGCGCTGGCTTGGGTGATTGTGATGCCTGTCGGCATGGCCACTTTGCGTGGCGTGCCGTCTTTCGTTGCGCTGGGGTTGCGTCCCAGCTGGCCGCTGGTGTTGTCGCCCCAGCTGTAGAGGTTGCCGTCCGATCCCAGGGCCAAGGAATGCTCGCCGCCTGCGATGACCTGGGTGAATCGGCTGACGCCTGTTGGCAGGTTCACTTTGCGTGGCGTGCCGTCCTCCGCCCCATTGATGCTGCGTCCCAGCTGGCCTTTCTCGTTGGTTCCCCAGCTGTAGAGGTTGCCGTCAGTTCCCAGGGCCAGGGAATGCTTGTATCCTGCGCTGATCTGGGTAAATTTTGGGACCCCTGTTGGCAGGTTCACCTTGCTCGGAGCGGCATGAGCATCAGAATCGCTAGCGCCGATGCCGAGCTGTGCGTGGTCGTTGTATCCCCAGCTGTAGAGGTTGCCGTCCGTTCCCAGGGCCAGGGAATGACTGTCTCCTGCACTGATCTGGGTGAATTTTGGGATCCCTGTTGGCAGGATCACCTTAATCGGCTGTTGATTAGGGCTCGTACTGGGATTGCCGATGCCGAGCTGCCCGTAGCTGTTGTCTCCCCAGCCGTATAAGTTGCCGTCCGATCCTATGGCCAAGGAATAGTTAAATCCGGCACTAATCTTGGTGAATTTCGTGCCGTCTGCCGGCATGATCACTTTGCCCAGCCCGCTATTGGTAGTGGTACCATTGCCAAGCTGGCCTTGGTTGTTGAATCCCCAGCTGTAGAGGTTGCCGTCCGTTCCCAGGGCCAGAGTAAAGTTCATTCCTGCGCTGGTCTGGGTCAAGTGGACGCCTGTTGGCGGGGTGACGATCACTGGCCTTTTATCGGAGGCATCTCCCCACTTGTAAATGTTGCCGTCGGAGCCTATGGCCTGGGAAGCGTAGGTTCCTGTGCCGACGTGGCTGAAGCGTATGTCGGGTGTGGTGGGCGGGGTGAGGGTGATCCTGGTGCCTCCGGCTGGTGGGCCGGAAGCGGGCGAGAGGCTCCAGGAGCTGGCGCCTTTGGTCCATTTGGCGGTCAGGGTGATGTTGCCGGTGACGGGCTGGGTGAAGTCGTAGGCGGTGTTGCCGGTGAACCATCCGTCGAACAGGTAGCCGTCCCTGCTCGGGTCCTTGTCGGGCCTGGAGGCCTGTCCACCGCTGAGGACGCTCTGGGAGGGTGTGCTGGTGTTGCCTTCGGTGTCGTTGAAGGTGACGGTGTAGGCTGCGCGTGTCTGGGGCTGGCTGTCGGCCGTCTTGCTTTGGATGCCGGTGTCGCCGGGCTTCTTGGGCGTGGGCTGGGCGCTGGTGAGGGGGGATGCGGTGTCCAGGGGCGAGGGCGAGGGCAGCGGAGACTTGGGGCTGGCCGGGGTGGCTGGCAGGGTTGGTGCATTGGCTGATGGGTCGGCCTGTTGGCCTGCAGCCGTCTGCTCCAGCCTGGTCGGCTCGGGCACACTGGATTCGCTGGGAGCAGTGTCAGCCGCGGCGAGGCCTCCGGCGATCAGGCTGCAGGCGAGCAGCATGCTGATGAGGATGGCCCTGCGGCTGTGCGTGTTTGCATGCTGACGCATGATCGGCATGATCCCCTTCCCAGGAACTGTTGCCGCGTGCTTGGAACTCCCCTGGTCCGGCTCCCCGATAGATGGCAGACACAATCCCCACGTATATACAATAGGCTATCACGGTCCGTCCGCATGCTCCAAGTGCCCGTCAGCTAGCCTGCCGGGCTGCTTGTCTGAACACTATATGAAGACTGCTTCACGACCTACTGGCGATATAGAGGGCGGAAGCAAAGAGGCGGGTGGCTCCGTTGTGTTGGGGGATTGGCGGGGCCACCCTTCGGCTGGGCTAACTTGGGGTTTAGTCCAGCCGCTTACTCGGGTGAAGATTCTAGGCCTGCAGGTTGTGTGATTCACGCCGGTGGCGTCCGGCTGCGGCGGCGCCGGCTGTGGCGAGCAGCCCGGCGGCGAGCAGGAGGATCATGGTGCCGTTGCCTCCCGTCAGGGGCAGGGTGCCTTCGTAGGTGTAGGCCAGGTGCGCCTGGGTCTGGCCGGCGCCGCCCAGCGTCCAGTCCACGATCACATCAGCCAGACCCGGATTATGGACAGGCGTAGCAAAAGAGACGGACCCATCGGCATTCTGCCGCAGAGGGTCCACGACGGTCTTGTCGAACTTGACACCGGTGATCAGCAGTTGTCCGAGCATTACTGGTACCGGCACACGGCTTTTAGCGGCGTCTACATATCCTGTGGGGATGCTGATGTTGCCAAGCTCGCCGTCTGTGTTTGCTCCCCAGCTGTACGCGTTGCCGTCCTGGCCGATGGCCAGGCCATGGCCGCCTCCGACGCTGACTTGTGCGGGTGTGAATTCCTTGGCGGGGTTGTCTTGCCCTGCAGGGGGCGACATCTGCGCGGGCGTATTACTCTGCGTGTCATTGCTGTTGGTGCCGAGCTGCCCGAGGTAGTTGTATCCCCATGCCCAGGCTGTGCCGTTCTCGTCGCCGACTATGGTTTGGCTTGTGCCGGCACTGATCCATGCGACTTTGAATCCCTGGCTGGAGTCCTTGGGGTTTCGTACTTGCACGGGAGTTGACTGATCCTCATACCCGCTATGGGCGAGCTGGCCAGCGTCATTCTTTCCCCATGCCCAGAGGGTGCCGTCCTGGCCGATGGCCAGTGCGTGGTCGCCTCCGGCGCTGATCTGCGCGGCTTTGAAGGCCTTGCTCGTGTCCTTGGGGTCTGGCACGTATGCCGGGTCGGCGGCGTATATTTGGCTGTTTTCTGCTGTGGCTGTTGCGTTGCCGAGCTGCCCGTAGTTGTTGTATCCCCAGGTGTATACGTTGCCGTCCGCGTCCAGGGCCATGATGAAGCTGTAGTTGGCGCTGACCTGTATCGCATGTAGCCCTTGGCCGGAGCCGTTGGGGTCCTTGGCCAGGGTCGGTGTCAGCCTGGGGCTGCTGTTGAATAGCATGTACTGCTCGCTGCCCCAGGTGTAGACGCGCCCCTGCGGGTCGATGGCTGCCGAGTCGGAGGAGCCGGCACTGATCTGGACGGCCTTGAAGGGCTGGCCGTCCGCGCCCTTGACGGGCATCGGACTGGGATGGGCATTTGTGTCCTTACTGCCGTTGCCGAGCTGGCCCTGGTCGTTGAGCCCCCATGCGTAGACGGTCTGGTCGGAGCCGATGGCCAGCACGTGGTAGCCGCCTGCCGCGACCTGCGTGTAGGTGAAGCCGGAGGCCACGCCATCCGGCAGAGGGACCCTGGTCGGCGTCTTCTGCATGGCCGTCTTCTTTGGATTCTGGCCCAGCCGCCCGCAGTCGTTGGCCCCCCAGGCGTAGGCGTTCCCGTCGCTGGCCACGCCTATGGAGAAGTCATACTTGCCGGCGCTGACCTGGTTGAAGCGGATGCCGCGGCTGAGCTTGGGCGGGGTGATGGTCGCCTGTTGGCCGCCCATCGCGTTGCCTTTGCTTGGGCTGATCGACCAGCCGCCGGTGTTGGCGGGGCTCCAATGCGCGACCAGGGTGATGTCCGCGGTGACCGGCTGGCTGAAGTCATACGCCACCTTGGAATCACCCTTGGCATCCTTGAGGAACCAGCCATCAAACAGGAAGCCGTCCCTGGACGGATCAGGATAGGGACGTGAAGCCTGATTTCCATCTGTAACCGATTGTTGAGCGGGCATGCCGGAAACCGTGCAGTCGGTACATCCCTTGGCGAAGTTGACCGCATGATCCGCACCGTCGTATTTGTAGGACAATGTGGCATCGGTTTGCGGGCCGTTCATGCTCCAGGAGATGACCACCTTTACCCATCCCGTGGCATGGGCAGGAGGCTTGAGCGACCAGTAATTGCCCTGCTGGTCTGTTTGCATTGCTGAATAGCTGACAGATGCGCCATCGAACAGGGCTCTAATGAGGTTCGCAGACTCAGGGAAGATGACCCGGCTGGCCTGCATTACCTGCGTTGATGGTGTGCGGTTGTTGGTGTTGCCCAGGTTTCCGAAGTCGTTCCTTCCCCAACCGTATGCATATCCGTCGGATCCTATTGCCAGGGTGGTGTTCCCGAAGCTGCTGATGGCTTGGTATGTGAACGGCTCGACCACATTTGCAGGATGCATGGCCCGGAAAGGAGTGTTCCAATTGTAGCCTCCGGAGGGTTTCTTGCTTTCGTCGACGCCCAGCTGCCTGTCGGCATCGGATCCCCATCCGTAGACCTCGCCATCATTGCCGATGGCCAGGGAGTACTTGTACCCCGCATTGACCTGGGTGAAGCGGAAGGTGCTTGGGGCTCCGGCAGGATGGACGACCTTGCTGGGTATGGCGACATACGCATGGGGGCCATCTGCTTCAGAGTTGTTGTTGACCGGGTGACTGGGGTCGCCGAGTGAGGCATTGTCGTTGACTCCCCAGGCATATACTTCGCCGTTGCTGCCCAGCGCTAAGGAGTGCACGTAACCGGCGCTGATCTGCGTATAGGAAAAGGTCGAAGCATCCACGTTGGCTGGTTTGGAGACCTTGACCGGCTTGTTGTAGCTGCCGTCGGAACTGCCGTTGCCTATCTGTCCCCACCGGGCATCGCCCCAGGCATAGGCGTTCCCGTCATTGCCAAGAGCGAGCGAGCGGTAGTAGGTCACGCTGATCTGGGTGAATTTGAATGAGGACGGTACATTATCCGGCTTCAGTACTTTGACAGGCGAATAGGAATTCGTTGTATTGCCGATTCCCAATCGTCCATAGAGGCCCGCGCCCCAAGCCCAGGCGTTGCCATCGCTGTCCAAGGCCATGGAATGCTGCTCCCTGGTGCATACCTGCTCGTAGCGTATGCCTCCGCTGGCGTCGAGCATTGTCGGGGTTGTCCTTCTGGTTCTGTCTCCCAGGCCAAGCTGACCGGAGTCGTTGCGGCCCCAGGCCCAGATGTGGCCTTGGTCATCCAAGGCCAGGGAGTTGCGCATGCCCGCACTGACCTGGATGATGTGGACCGACTGTGGGAAGGCAATCAGTTGGGGCGTGTAATGGTCTTGAAGTGTGCCGTCGCCCAGCTGCCCGTAGTCGTTGCTTCCCCATCCGTAAGTGTTGCCGTCTGAGCCGATGGCCAGGGTGTGTCGGTCGCCTGTGCTGATTTGGGTGAATTTGAGGCCACGCGGTGTGGGCGGCCTGAGCTTCAATTCATTGCCGCCTTTGGATGGCCCGTGCCATGGGCTGAGATTCCATGAACCCTTTTTGCTGGTCCAGTGGGCTTGCAGGGTGATGTCTTTGGTGACGGGCTGGCTGAAGTCGTAGGCGATGTCGCCGGTGAACCAGCCGTCGAACAGGTAGCCGTCCCTGGTCGGGTCGGCCGGTCTTGTGGCTCGGCTTCCGTCGTTGACGTTCTGGGTTGAACTGGCGTGCTGGTCCTCGTCGGAGAAGGTGACGGTGTGCTTGGCGGAGGATCGCGTCAGCAGGGAACGACCGTTGTCGCTGGGCGTGGGTTGTGCGGACGGTGTCGGGTTTGTCGGGTGTAAGGGTGATGGGGTGGCCAGTGGTGATTGGGGTGTTTCTGATATGGCTGTTGGTGTTGCCTTGCTGGAAATGGTGCCGGAATTTTGCTTAGCTACGCGAGGGGTCTGACGACCCCCCCCCCCCGGTGCCTTCTGCTATGGTCGGCGCGTTGGTGCCGGCCATAGCAGGCTCACTGGCCGTAGTGCTGGCATCGGCGCTGGTGCAGGCAAGGAGGCCTAGAGGCAGGATGACGGATAGCAGAAAACTGACGGCTGCAGCTGGTCTGATCGACATGTGCTGATGCTGACGCATATTAAGCATGATCCCCTTCCCCAAAGGCTGACGCTGCCGACCCCTGCCGGTAAGACACCCTCGGAGGCTTCCTAGACGTTTTGCGCGTCCCTATCCCTTTTATGAGGGTGTGAACAGAAAGCCCTGCATCCTCCAACTATACTACCTGAGGATAAAATCCTCTCAGGTGGAATGTCGAGGGAACATCGCCAAACAGGACTTCTGATGCAGTGGCCCGCTGAATTGGTCGGCAGTTCCGGATCAGGCAGGCCAACCGGCGATCAGGGCGTGCAGGCCTTTGCGGTAGCTGGTCTCCATAAGTGCACTGATTCCGTCGCCCGGAGAATCGAACAGCCTCTTCAGATCATCAAATCCTCGGGTATCCTCGGCCAGTTTTTTTGCAAGTTCCGTATTGGTCCGGCCACCCGCACCGCCGACCGGGGGAGAGGCCTGGGCGATGGCGCTACCCAAGGTCAGTCCGGCCAGGCTATTGAGCAGGTGGATGGTGTCGGAATCGACCTTGAGCCCATGGGCGGTCAGCTGGTTCAACCAGGTGCTGACCATGTGGAAGGACTGGTCGGTGTTGATGGGATGCGTGGCCATGAGAGGGAGGGCCCGGGGATGCGAAAGCAGCGTCCGGTGGACCTGGAGCATGACATCTTCAAGCGCTTGCCGCCATCCCATGCCCTGGGGTATGGAGTCCAGGTCGGTGGCTGACTGCCAGATGAGCTCGACGATCCCATCAAGCAGGGCGGCCTTGCTGGGCACATGGCGGTAGATGGCTGGCCCGGACACCCCCATCTGCTTGCCCAGGGCGCGGATATTCAAGGCGTCCAGTCCATGTTCATCGACGAAATAGAGGGCGGAACGCAGAACATAGTCGCGGTTGAGCGTCGTCTTGACGGGTGCCTTGGGTGGGTCAGCCATGCCTTCCTCACTCCTTCCGCTGTACTCCTCTCTTGAATAGTACCGTTGCCAGGAGAGCCAGGGCGACCAGGAAGGCCAGCAGGATGCGCAGATCAGGCCAGACTTCTGCCATCCCGGCATGTTTGAAATTGATTTTTCCTACGGCATCCATGGCCCAGTAAATGGGACTGCCCTTGGCCAATTTCTGGGCCCAGTCCGGGAATCCGGAGACAGGGCTGAGTGCCCCGCCCATGCCAGCCAGGAGCATGCCAAGAATGTTGTTGAAGGACATGGCCATATTCTGGGAGGACGAGAAGATGTAGAGCAGCAGGCCGAAGAGGGTCAGCACAATTGAAATGGCCAGGCAGACCGCGGCCAGGGCCAGGACTGATCCATTGGGCCGATAGTGGTAGAGCGCCGACCCGATCAGCATGACCAGAGCGACCTGGATCACCTGCACCATGAAAGACACGCTCAGTTTGGCCATGACCAGGTCGAGGAGGGAGACCGCTGACACCCGCATTCTGTCCCAGGTGTGCCATTCGTGCTCCTGGAAGAAAAGTTGGAGGACCAGTTGCAGGGAGAACATGGAGAAAAGGATGGCGAACCCTGGAAGCGCCTGCTCGGATCCGTTCGCGCTCAGATGCCCCTGAGCTCGCAGTGAGTCCCGGTAGGAGGGCAGCATGAAAGGGATAATGATCAGGGGAATGGCCACGATGACCGCCTGCAGCCAGATGCTTCGCAACTCGATTTTGAAATTCAGGCGGAACGCTGCCAGATATCCGTTGAAATGCATGGCGCTCACCTGTCTTCCCATGCTCGTGACCCGGCCGGATCACTTGAGGATGTACCCATGACGGTCATGTAGGCCGACTCGATGTCAGGCTGGACGATGGTGATTGATGCCAGACGGGCACTTTTCATGACCGGCTCCTGCAAGAGGCGGGCCAACTCCTGCTCTGGACTGGACACCGGGTGATCGGGCTCCAGGAAGCCGTCTGCCGTCCGCCATCCCGGGACCTGGCCTGGGGCCTGACCGACGAAGGAGATGCGCAGGGATGCCCGGGCATATTTGTGGAGCACCTCCTGCAGGGAGCCCTGGACCTGGATTCGCCCGTCGATCAGGAAGGCGAGGTCCGCGCCCATCTCTTCCAACTCCTTGAGATAGTGGGTGGTGTAGATGATGGTGGTTCCTTGCCGGCTCATGGCCTTGACCATGTCGAGTATTCTGGCGCGGGCTTCCACATCGGCGCCGACCGTCGGTTCGTCCAGAAAGAGCACCGGGGGATTATGGACCATGGCCATGGCGGTGTGGAGGCGTCGCTTCTGCCCTCCCGATAGATTCTCGGCTGATGTTCCTGACTGGGATGCCAGCCCCATGAGCTCTATCAGTTCGTCGGCTCTTTTGCTGCCCTGTTTGGCGTTCAGTCCTTGCAGACCGGCCATGCCGCGCAGGTTGTCTCGGACGCTGAGGTGGGGATAGATGCCCAGGTCCTGGGGCGCGAGTCCGATGACCCGGCCGAAAATGCGTGAAGAGGTTCGATAGGGGTTGTGTCCCTCGACTGTGATGTGGCCCGAGTCCGGCTCGCCCAGCCCGGTCAAGGCCGAGATCAGGGTTGACTTGCCTGCTCCATTCCTACCTAGCAGACCCAAGATGCTGCCGCGCCTGACCTGAAGATCCACACCCTTGAGCACCTGCCTGCTCCCGAATGATTTGCGCACCTGTTGACAGGACAGGGCGTATTCCCCTGAATTGTTTCTTGCAGGATGCAAGGTATACCTCCTGATGATTGTTGCTGATTAACAATGTAAACTATAATAACATCGTTAACAACTAATCTCGCATCATCGTGTCTGCGGTATCTGCTCTTGGTGGTGATTGTGAATATGAAACCGAGTAGGGATTTCAGCCTTTAATGAGGATCTGTGTATTCTCTCGCGCAGTGTGATCCAACAATGTTGATTTATCTGCAGTAATTATCAGCGGCATTTATCGGTAACGTGTTTCTGATCTCTGTTGGGGCGGTATCGGCGCGCTCGCAGACACTTTGCCAATAGACGTTAGGGAGAGTGTGTTTTTCCTCATTATTGCAGTGAGTACTATGATTTTCGTTGGCAGTGTTGGGAATCCCATAACTACTCTTCGATGAAGAAATGATAGATGATTTATGTCTACGGATGCCGGCTTGTTGGATGCTATTGACACCGTGCTCTCCGCAGTCACCGCCTACTGCTACCGGTACTGGAAGCTGGTAGCAAGCCGTTCAATAATCGGATCTTGCTTGAATGCAAATACAATTAACGGCCTATGTTGTTCGATTAGTCTTCGCGTACGAATCAGAAACTGACTTTCTTGAAGTTTTGATGGCAATCTGGGCTTTTATGGTCCTGATCGTCCTTACCTTGCTGAAACGTTTGAAGATCTGGACCCCGGTTGTCAAGGAATCTGCCCTAGATAGCCGGGGCGGTCTTTTCTCTGCGGACGGTGGGGGATTTCAATGTAGCGGGATCGTTCAAGTGTGGGCCAGACACTATTTCTGGCCACCGGGGCACGATTTTGTGCACTCCACTCTGCCTCGGGTTCGCTGTCGTTCTGGTCCTGCACTGAGGACTTACAATTTTGCGGACACCAGCTTTTAGGATTTAGTTGAGACAATGACAGTAGCAATCTCTGGTCGAAGATTGTTTTGCAAGTGTTTATGAGGGAAAGCTCTCAACTTTGCAAAACACCACTGTGTGCTATCCATACGGGTAATAGCCTAAAAAGGACTCGATGATCTGATGAACTCGTCAAGGCTCTTTTATTGCTTATCTATAACTGGGCAGGAGAAAACAGCGAGCTAGGGACGGTATGAAAGAGGTGGGTGGCTCCGTTGTGGTGTTGGGGGTTGGCGGGGCCACCCTGGTTGGCCGGGCCGTCTTGGGGTGCGGCCCGGCTTGCTTACTCGGGTGAGGATTCTAGACGTGCAGGATGCGGGCTTCGCGCCGGTGGCGTCCGGCCGCGGCTGCGCCGGCCGCGGCGAGTAGCCCGGCGGCGAGCAGGAGGACCGTGCTGCCGTTGCCGCCCGTCAGGGGCAGGACGCCTTCGTAGGTGTAGGCCAGGTGTGCGGGTTCCTGTTTGGTGCCGCCCAGGGTCCAGTCCACGACCACATCGGCCCGTCCCGGATTGTGGGCGGGGGTGGCCAGGGTGACGGACCCGTCGGGGTTCTGCACCAGGGGGTCCACGACTGTCTTGTCGAACTTGACGCCGGTGATCAGCAGTGCCGGGTTGAAGGCGACCAGGGTCGGGGTGCGGCTCTGCGTCAGACTTCCGTTGCCGAGCTGGCCTAAGCGGTTGTCGCCCCAGGCGTAGGTGTTGCCGTCCTGGCCGATGGCCAGGGAATGGTATTGCGCCGCGCTGACCCGCGTGGCCTGCAGGGATGCGCTGGCGCCGGCGGACGGGTCGGGGCTTCGCACGCTTGTCGGCGTGAGCAGGGCAAAGACGTCGCCGTTGCCTAATTGGCCGTAGGCGTTGTATCCCCATGCCCAGGTGTTGCCGGAGCTGTCGACGGCCAGGGAGTATATGACTCCTGTGCTGATGCCGACGGCGGTGAAACTGCCTCTTCCACCCGGGTTCTTGACCGGTTCGGGGACGAGCTTGTCGTAGGTGGAGCCGTTGCCGAGCTGGCCGGAGTTGTTGTGCCCCCAGCTCAGGACGGTCCCGTTCCTGTCGATGGCGAGGCCATGGTCCGTGCCTGCGCTGATCTGCGTGGCCTGCAGCCCTTTATTGGGGTCATTGGGGCTGTTCGGGTCGCGCACCCTGGCGGGCGTGGCTGTGTAGGCGCTGCTGGTGCTGTTGTTGCCGAGCTGGCCGTAGTTGTTGTATCCCCAGGCGTATACGTTGCCGTCCTCGTCCAGGGCCATGATGAAGCTCCAGCCCAGGCTGACCCGCACCGCCTGCAGCCCCTGGCCGGATCCGTCGGGGGCGGCTGCCGGGGTCGGCGTCTTCCGCGGCTGGGTGAAGCTGGGGTTGAAGTTGCCGTCGCGGCTGTTGCCCTCGCTGCCCCAGGTGTAGACGCGCCCGTCCGGGCTGATGGCCGCCGAGTCGTAGGCGCCGGCGCTCACCTGGACGGCCTTGAAGGGCTGGCTTGTGTCGTTCGGGTCCGGCACGGGCTGCGGCTTGGAACGCTCGACGGTGGTGCCGTCGCCCAGCTGGCCGTGGTCGTTGGCGCCCCAGCTGTAGACGATGCCGTCGCTGCCGACGGCCAGCACATGGAAGCCCCCCGCCACGGCCTGCGTGTAGGTGAAACCGGAGGCCACGCCGTCCGGCAGGGGGACCCTGACCGGCTTGCTCTGCTGCACTTTGTTGCCGATGCCCAGCTGCCCGTGCTGGTTGCTGCCCCAGGCGTAGGCGTTCCCGTCGCTGGCCACGCCCACGGAGAAACCCGCCGCATCACTCATCTGGTAGCCGCCGGCGCTGACCTGGCTGAAGCGGATGCCACGGCCCAGCCTGGGCGGGGTGATGGTCGCCCGCTGGCCGCCCAGCACATTGCCCTTGCCCGGGCTGATCGACCAGCCGGAGTCTTTCTCAGGGCTCCAATGCGCGACCAGGGTCATGTCCGCGGTGACCGGCTGGCTGAAATCATACGCCACCTTGGAACCGCCATTGGCGTCCTTGAGGAACCAGCCGTCGAACAGGAAGCCGTCCCTGGCCGGGTCCGTGGTCGGGCGTGTGGCCTGCCTGCCCTCGGTGATCCGCTGGTCCGGGACCGGATTGCCGCCGGTACTGTCGAAGGCGACCGTATAGGAGCCCAGATACCTATAGAACAGGTGCGCGTCGGGCTGCTGGCCATTCATGCTCCAGGAGACGGTCACATCCGTCTTGCCTGCTGCATGCTGGGGCGTGGTCACGCTCCAGGTGCCATCCTTGTTGCCCACCAGACTCGTGCCGGGTGTCCCGCCGAAGCTGACGCTGACGGGCCTAGGATTCTCCGGGAAATCGACTTTGACCAGGCTGGCGTCCTGGGTGCTGCTAGTGTCGCGTCCCAGTTGTCCGTTGGTGTTGTCTCCCCAGCTGTAGAGGTTGCCGTCCGATCCTTGGGCAAGGCAGTACCATGCTCCTGCGCTGGCTTGGGTGAAAGTGATGCCTGTAGGGTTGTCGGCTTTTCCGGGCTTGTCTGCCGGGGTTTTGCTGGTGTCGCGTCCCAGGCGCCCATGGTCACTGTCTCCCCAGGTGTAGAGGTTGCCGTCCGAGCTTACTGCGACGGTGTGCCAGCCTCCTGCGCTGGCTTGGGTGAAGGTAATGCCTGTAGGGTTGTCGGCTTTTCCGGGCTTGCCTGCGGGAGTGTTGTTGGTGTCGCGGCCGAGGCGTCCGTTGTCGCTGTTGCCCCATGTGTAGAGGCTACCGTCGTCGCTTACGGCCACGGAGTGGCTTCCTCCTGCGCTGGCTTGGGTGAAGGTGATGCCTGTAGGGGTGTCGACTTTGCCGGGGTAGTTGCCCTGGGTGCTGCCGACGGTGCTGCGGCCAAGCTCACCGTGTGTGTTGTCGCCCCAGGTGTATATGTTGCCTTGACTGTCCAAAGCAGCCGTGTGGCCCCAGCCTGCGCTGACACTGGTGAAGTTGATGCCTGCTGGGGTCGTCTGCACCTTGCTGGGCTTGGGGTCGGATGTGCCTGTGGTGTCCCGGCCCAGTCTGCCGGCACTGTTATCTCCCCAGCTGTATAGGTTGCCCTCGGAGCTTACGGCCACTGCGTATGAGCGGCCTGCACTGACGTTTGTGAAGGTGATGCCTGCCGGGGTCTCTACCTTGTTGGGCCTGTTGGCTGGGGTGTTGCTGGTGACTGTGCGGCCCAACTGGCCTAGGTCATTGTCTCCCCAGCTGTATAGGTTGCCGTCGGAGCCCAGGGCTACGGAGAATCCGTAGCCTGCGCTGTCTTGGGTGAAGGTGATGCCTGCTGGGGTCTCTACCTTGTTGGGCCTGTTGGCTGGGGTGTTGCTGGTGACTGTGCGGCCCAACTGGTTTTTCTGGTTGTCTCCCCAGGTGTAGATATTGCCGTCCGATCCCACGGCTCCGGAGTGAACGTCTCCTGCATCGGCCTGGCTGAGCCGGATGCCACGTGCCAGAGGCGGGGTCAGGGTAGTTTTGTCGCCTCCCGCGGCTGGCCCTGAGGTGGGGGAGATGCTCCAGGTGCTGGTTCCCTTGGTCCAGTGGGCGGTCAGAGTGAAGTCTTTGGTGACGGGCTGGCTGAAATCGTAGGCCACGTTGGAGTCGCCTTTGGCGTCCTTGATGAACCAGCCGTCGAACAGGTAGCTGTCCCTGGCTGGATCCTTGGGGGGTCGTCTGGCCCGGGTGCCGTCGGCAATGGACTGTTTGCTCAGGGTTGTGCTGTCATCTTTAAAGGTTACGGTGTGTTGTGTTGATCGCGTCTGATGCGGATTGTCGTCGCTCTTGCCAGGTTTGGATGTTGTAGCTTTCGGCGATGAAGATGAGGTTAGGAGTGGGGGCGTGGGTGTCAGCGGGGAGGCTGTGTTCAGGGGCGAGGGTGCGGGTAGGGACGACTGGGGTGTTGTTGATATTGCACTACTGGGGGAAATAACAGAATTTTGCCTAGCTACGCGAGAGGTCTGACGATTACCTCTCTCGTTGTTTCCTGTCATGGTCGGCCCGGTAGCTATGACAGGCTGGCTGGTTGTCGTGTCGGCAGCGGCTAGGCCGCCGGTAATCAGGCTGGCGGGCAGGATGAGGGCGAGCAGAAGGCTGATGGCCGCTACTGGACGGCTTGGCGTGTTCGTATTCCGACGCATGATAAGTGGGACACCCTTTCCCCAAGAATCGCGACACATGTCTAGGACGCTCTCTGTCCCAGCTGAAAGCCGCATGCCGGGCACAATCCCGACTCACGTAAGACAGGCTACCACAGCAGGCCCGCATGGGTGTAAGCATCAACCTGTCGATGCTTTATAGACCTGCTTTCCGCGACTCCTGCATCCTTCTAAGAAATTGCATGAAAGTGGGGATGGGTGGCTCCGTTGTGTTGGGGGATTGGCGGGGCCACCCTTCGGCTGGGCTAACTTGGGGTTTAGCCCAGCCGCTTACTCGGGTGAAGATTCTAGGCCTGCAGGGCGCGGGTTTCCCACCGGTGGCGTCCGGCCGCGACGGCCCCGGCTGCGGCCAGCAGCCCGGCGGCGAGCAGGAGGATCACGGTCCCATCGCCGCCCGTCAGGGGCAGGACGCCTTCATAGGTGTAGGCCAGGTGCGCCTGGGTCTGGCTGATGTCGTCCAGGGTCCAGTCCACGACCACATCAGCCAGCCCAGGATTATGGGCAGGCGTAGCAAAAGAGACGGACCCGTTAGAATTCTGCTGCAGGGTGTTCACCACTGTCTTGTCAAACTTGACACCAGTGATTAGCAACGTCGGATTGAAGGCTACTAGGGTAGGGGTGCGGCTCTGCGTCAGGCTCTGCTCGGTTCCAAGCTGATTGTAGCGGTTGTCGCCCCAGGCGTAGGCTTTGCCGTCCTGGCCGATGGCCACGGAATGGCCCCATCCTGCACTGATGCGTACGGATGCGAGCCCAGTGCCGGAGCCGCTCTGATTTGCAGGGGCTAAGACCGGCCGTGGCGTGGTCCGCTTACTGGTGGTGCCGTCGCCGAGCTGGCCATTGGCGTTGTTGCCCCAACCCCAGGCTGTGCCGTCCAGACCTATTGCCAAGGAATTCCATGTGCTTGCGCTGACCTGCTGGGCCTTGAGATTAGGCACCTGCTTGGGCAATGTCACCTGCTTGGACGATGTCTGATCTGTGCTGAAGCCGAGTTGGCCGTTGTTATTCATTCCCCATGCCCATACCGTGCCGTCCTGACCTATGGCCAAGGCGTGCCATGCGCCCGCGCTGATCCGGGTGACTTGCAGTCCTTTGTTGGTATCCGAGGGATCGCGCACCAGCGTAGGGGTGGAGGAGTAAGTGGTCCAAGTTCCGTTGGTCGAGGACCCGTTGCCGAACTGCCCCCAGTTGTTGTATCCCCAGGCGTATATGTTGCCATCCGCGTTCAAGGCCATGATGAAGCTCCAGTTGGCGCTGACCTGGACTGCATGCAGACCCTGGTCGGTGCCGCCTGGATCGGCCACTAGGGTGGGCTTCGTTTTGGAATCGGAGTTTGCGGTGTTGACGTTGTCGCCCAGGGTTGTGGTTTCGCTTCCCCAGCTGTAGACCTTGCCCGTGGTATCGATGGCGACCGAGTCACAGGCACCAGCGCTGACCTGGACGGCCTGGAACGGCTGGCCCGTACTTGGGTTGATGACGGCTATCGGCTTGGGGTGGACGCTTGTGTCCGTGCTGCCGTTGCCTAGCTGGCCGAAATCGTTGTGTCCCCAGCTGTAGAGGATGCCATCGGAGCCGATGGCCAGTGTGTGTGCGCCTCCTGCCGAGATCTGCGTGTAAGTGAAATCTTCTTTTACGCTGTCCGGCTTGAGGACCTCGGTTGGTTTGTCCTGCTGCTTGTTGTCTCCGGTTCCCAGTTGCCCGTATCTGTTGTTGCCCCAGGCGTAGGCTTTCCCGTCGCTGGCCACACCCACCGAGAAGCCGCGCATCTCCCTGTTCTGTGAGCCGCCGGCGCTGATCTGGTTGAAGCGGATGCCTCGACTGGCCTTAGGTGGTGTGATGGTCACCTGCTGGCCGCCCAGTACGTTGCCCTTGTCCGGGTTGATTGACCACGTACCGTTGTCTGCAGGACTCCAATGTGCGACCAGGGTGATGCTGCCGGTTACGGGCTGGCTGAAGTCGTAGGCGATTCTGGAATCGCCGTTGGCATCCTTGAGGAACCAGCCGTCAAACTGGCAGCCGGCCGATTGTGGATCTGGATAGGGGCGCTTGGCCTGTTCACCCTCTGTTGCGGACTGGTCGTTAGGCATGCCTGAGGGTGCTGGGCAGGAGCCGCCATCGGAAGAGAACGCGATATTGTAAGTACCGAAGTATCGATAGGTCAGGTACGCATCGGGCCTCTGGCCGTTCATGCTCCAGGATATGGTCACATCCGTCTTGCCTCCTGCATGCTTGGGCGTGGTGATGCTCCAGGTGCCGTCCTTGTTGTCGACCAGGCCGGTGCCTGCTGTCCCGCCGAAGCTGATGTCGGTCGGCCTGGGAGACTCAGGAAAGGCAACTATGCTTGGTTTGGTGGCCGGGGATGCGCTGGTGGTGCTGTTGCCGAGCTGGCCAGCTTCATTGTCTCCCCAGCTGTAGAGTTCGCCGTTCGCACCGATGCCCAGGGAAGAGTCACCTCCAGCGCTAATCTGGGTGAATTTCGAAATGCCATCGGCTGATTGGAGGACTTTGACCGGCTTAGCATGAGAATTATCATCAACATTGCCGTTCCCTAGCTGGCCGTTGTTGTTGCTTCCCCAGCTGTAGACGTTGCCGTCCGATCCCAGGGCCATAGAATGGAAATCTCCTGCCCAGACCTGAGTGTATTTGGTGACGCCTGCTGGCTGGGGTACTTTGCCTGGCGTTTCGTCTTTCGTGTCTGGGAAGGTGTTACGACCTAGCTGGCCTTTTTCGTTGCTTCCCCAGCTGTAGAGGTTGCCGTCCGAACCGAAGGCCATGGAGGACCATCCCCCAGAGATAACCTGCGTGAATTTTCTGACCCCTGCTGGCAGGTTCACTTTGCCTGGCTTGATATCTACAAAGCCACTATCGCGCCCCATCTGTCCGAAGGCGTTGCGTCCCCAGCTGTATAGGTTGCCATCTGATCCGATGGCCAAGGAACAAAAGGTTCCTGCGCTGGCTTGAGTGTATTTTGCGACGCCTTCCGGCAGGGGCACTTTGCCTGGCCGGTCGGCTGGCGTGCCGCTGGAGGTGTCACGTCCCAGCTGATCGTCATAGTCTTCTCCCCAGCTGTAGAGGTTGCCGTCCGATCCAATGGCCAGAGTATGGCTGCTACCAGAGCTGACTTGCGTGAAGCGGACGCCTTCCGGCAGGGGCACTTTGCCGGGCCGGTCGGCTGGCGTTGTGCTGGTGTCGCGTCCCAGTTCGCCGCTACTGTTGGCGCCCCAGCTGTAGAGGTTGCCGTCCGATCCCATGGCCAAGAATCGGAAATTTCCTGCAATGGCTTGCGTGAAGCGGACGCCTGTCGGCGGGGTGACGATGCCGGGCCGGTCGGCTGGCGTTGTGCTGGTGTCGCGTCCCAGTTCGCCGCTGCTGTTGTTTCCCCAGCTGTAGAGGTTGCCGTCGGAGCCCATGGCC
Organism: Bifidobacterium sp. JNUCC 75; assembly: GCF_054819865.1. Taxonomy (NCBI): domain Bacteria; kingdom Bacillati; phylum Actinomycetota; class Actinomycetes; order Bifidobacteriales; family Bifidobacteriaceae; genus Bifidobacterium; species Bifidobacterium sp. JNUCC 75. The sequence goes on from NZ_JBTHIF010000001.1 coordinate 1,791,698, forward strand.
AGGGAAGCGTAGGTTCCTGTTTCTATGTGACTGAAGCGTATGTCGGGTGTGGTGGGCGTGGTCAGGGTGATCCGGGTGCCTCCTTCTGCTGGGCCGGAGGTCGGCTTGAGGCTCCAGGAGCTAGTTATCTTGGTCCATTTGGCGGTCAGGGTGATGCTGCCGGTGACGGGCTGGCTGAAGTCATAAGCGACTTTGGGATCGCCGTTGGCGTCCTTGATGAACCATCCGTCGAACAGGTAGCCGTCCCTGGCCGGGTCCTTGTCGGGCCTGGAGGCCTGTCCGCCACTGGCGACACTCTGGGAGGGCGTGTTGGTTTTGCCTTCGGTGTCGGTGAACGCGACTGTGTAGGCTGCGCGTGTCTGGGGCTGGCTGTCGGCGGCCTTGTCCGGATTGCTTGGCGTAGGGGCAGTGGTTGGTTTGTTTTGTGCAGGTATAAGAGGGGAAGTTGTGTTCAGGGGCGAGGGAGTGGTCAGCGGTGACCGGAATGTTGGTGGTGTGGCCGGCGATGTTGCCTTGCTGGAGGAAATGCCGGAATTTTGCTTAGCTACGCGAGGGGTCTGACGACCCCCCCCCCGGTGCCTCCTAGTGCGGCTGGCGCGGCAGTGTCGGCAGCACTAGGCTCGCTTTCAGCAGTGTCAGCTGTGGCAAAACTGCCTGCGATAAGGCTTGCGGGCAGGATTATGGCGAGCAGAATATTGACGGCCATAGCTGGTCTACCTGTTGTGTACGAATGCCGACGCATGCTAATTACGATCCCCTTCCCCAGGAACAGCGGCCAAGCTATCAGATATCCCCATCTTTCAAGCCAGCCGTAGGCCAGGTACAATCCCGACAATCTGAAACAACTTTATCACACCTGGCCTTGTAGCACTCAGGCTATAGCTGCACTGGGGCTTCTTAACGGCAATATTTGGGTTGTGAAGGTTGATGAATATCGGGTTTCGTTGCTTACTGTTCCACGACTTTGGAGGCTCTGGACAGCAGACAGAATGGGACGCACGTTTGCTGTTTTACTTGTAGCTGCTTTCGGTCAACTTCCTGCTGCTCGATTGCTCGTTGACCCAGCCTTCATAAGTTTCGGATATGCGGGTCGAGCAACGCAATCAATTTGGTCCCACTCGGTTGGTTGCAAGAGAGCTTGTGTGGGTTGCCTTGCGCGATCTCGATTTGTGCGAATGGGAAGAAATTCTTTCCGTCACCTGCTGGGTAATTTATGTCAGAAGAAGAACGCTGCATGGCTTGCCCGTTCACCTTGCATTGCGCGGCATCAATCCGCTTGAGGTCGGCTCGCTGTGCCAGTACATAGAGGGTTCCCGATTGGTTCGCAGAAATGGTTTTGACACTGCCGTCACCAGAAACGTTGTACTTTGTCAACGATGAAAGATAATTGGAGACCTGTTTTACTGATGGCTCTGACCTATTCGATCCCTGGCAACCCGAGAACAGGGCCACACTCATCAATACTGCTACGAGAGCGATTATTTGTTTTTTCCAGATAGCCCCAGCTGTTCTTGCTTTGCTGCGGAATTGGGCTGGCAATGCCGTGAGCCGTCCCACGCGTACCCGGGAATCCCGCTCATGCGCCTCTGCCGGATCAAAGTCTGCCTGTCCAAAAGCCTTTGTCTCCTTCATCAGTTCTCCTTAGGCAAGTAGGGGAGGGCTCACAACATTGTTCATTAGATTTAAGTCTCATAACCCAGAAGAGCGGTTATTAGCTGAAGCAAGTTTATCTCTTTCTCTAAGTATACAAAATACTTGCCGACTCGATATTTGCCGACTTGTATCATTCGCGGTCGAATGCTGGCCGTATTGACCTGGTTAGCAGCCACTCTTTCTGTTAATCGGGTTAGCATCACGCGCGATTCCCACTGTCTGCAGACCCGAAGTCGCAGCGGGTGTGCTCTCAGGGTAGCTGGTCCATATGCCCGCTGTAGTCATGGTTGACCGGGTTGGTGTTCCAGGGGTAGGGCAGTGCAGTCTGCGGATAGATGTCCGCCAGCAGGTCGTAGCCGGTCGGGTCGTATTCGCGTAGCTCGTTCCTGGTGTTAAGTGGGCCCCGGACGCCGTCCCAGTTGTCATCGGCGCTCTCAGCCATGACGTTGAACCACATGGAGGTCAGGGTGGCGAAGTACTCCTCGATGTTGCCCATCAAGTAGGTGTGGGGCCAGAGACCCGTCTCCTGTGCATGGCTGTAGGCGGCTTGGATTCGGTGAGCCAGGCTCTGGTCCTCCAGGCGGTTGACGCCCAGCAGGTGGATGGCGTGGCCGAATTCATGGGCCAGTATGGACTCATTGGGGTAGCGGGTCTGATGCACGCCCTCGGTGATGCGTTCGATGTTGGCGGCGGAGATGGAAGTGATCGGGTCGCCGATCATGCCTCCATAGCCTTCCACCGGCCGATCCATGATCTGGGCGCCGCCGCGATGCTCGGGTATGTCATAGACGTCCTCGTGCAGCCCATAGATGGCGACCCTGGCGCCCTCGGCGATCATGGTCTTGGCTACCTGCGGCGATGCGGACAGCATGGTGTCGATCAGGTCGGCCGCCAGCAGCCGGGTGTGGTGCTTGACGTCGTCCGATGATTCGATGGGGATGCCACAGCGGCAGTTGGTGAACTGGGTGTATTGATAGTGCCAGTTGTTGACCACGATCTCGACCTCCGGGTCGGCATGCTGGCCTTGTCGGTTGACGATGGCCGCGTCCGCACGTATGGTCAGGCGTCCCAGGACAGTGAAATCCAAGGGTTCCCTGGTGATCAGCGTGGACCGTTTTTTGATGGGTTCATAGACGTTGAGCAGGTTCCACTCCACGTCGGTCCTCTCCATCAGTGGCAGAGGATGCTCGTCCAGGGAAAGGCGGAAATGCCGGGGATCGGCGGCTCCTTTCACCTCCTGATCCCAGTAGAGTTCGATGCGTCGAGAATCGATCATCTGGCTGAAAATCACCCGGGGTGGATTGGTATGAGGCATTGGGGATCTCCCTTCATTGCGGAATCACCTTGTTGTTTTCATCCTATGGGACTTATGGGCGAAACCTCTTTGGCGGGGAGGATTGAGTCAATAAAAACCACCTATTGTTCCCTTCGCTCGACCCTGTGGTCGGCTTCAGTGGGAGTTGAAGTGGCGCTGATGAAAGGTTCTGCGGTAGCGTGTGGGGCTGATGCCGGTGCTGCGTTTGAACACCTTCATGAAGTATTTGTCGTCCTTGTAACCGACGATGGCCCCGATGCTTTCCACTGTGTCGTCGGTCTCCACCAGCAGCGACTTGGCCGCCTCCATGCGGAAGCGTTCGATCTCCTGGGAAATGGTGATGCCGAACTTCTGCCGGTATTTGCGAGACAGGTAGCTCTTGTTGTAGTTGAAGTAGTCGGCGATCTGCCCCAGGCTGATGGGTCCCAGAGCGTGGATGCGGATCCAGTCGCGCACCGGCTGCAGCTCGTGCAGATTCATGGATTGGGTGTGCAGCAGCTGCCTGGTCTGCATAGTCACCTCGTAGAGCACACAGGCCAGGATGGCGTTCAGATAGCGTTGGTCGCCGTGCATCTGGCAGACGTCCAGCAGTTGGTTGGTGATGACGGTGATTCGATCCATGAGCAGATTCTCACTGTAGGCAGGCAGGAGGATGCTCGAAGTCTCATCAACAATGGGGTCATCGCCAGTGCCCTCGACTGGGGTCAGGCCGGGCAGACTGAAATGCATCCAATCGAACTTCAGGCTTTCGGTGATGGTGCGGAATCCCTTGTGCTCCAGTTCGGGCGGGACGATCAGGAAGGTGCCGGGCCCGACCATGTAGCGTGTGTCGCCAATCTGCAGGGGCAGCAAGCCTTGGATGTTGCAGATGATTTCGAAGGTGCTGATGATGCGTCTGCTGTGCTGCCAGCCCGGGTCGCCGATGAAGGTGCCGGCAGAGACCAGCTCGGGCTGGGGATGGCTTTCCTGGTCATAGAACAATGTCATGAAAGTCGACCTCTCATCGGGAAGAATCGGTAAAAATGCTCCACGTATTGTGAATTCTAAGCCACCAGACACGAAATGCACCCCCGTTACCATTGAAGTCAGCATAGGCAGTGGGGCCTAAGCAAGTCAGAAGGAGACGGAACGACTGTGGCAGACCGGACCATACCAGCGCAGGGGTCGGTGACCCAGGTGGCTGTAAAGAATCTATACCTCAAAATCATCCACCTTTTCTATAAATTCACCACCATTCCGGGAGCGATGCAATCATGAAACACACGGAGAGCACCTTGGAAGAGGTCAGGGACGACAAGGGTTTCTTCGGACACCCTCGTGCCATCGGGACCCTGGCTCTGGGCAATTTCTGCAACTCGGCCGCCTGGGGCGCCTTCTACGCCCTGATGATCTACTACCTCTACACCCCCTTCTCCAAGGGGCTGGGGTTCTCCCAAGGGGATGCGGCTCTGATGATCGCGGCCATGGGTGCGGCCAACGGACTGCTCAATATCGTGGGTAGCTGGCTGTCCGACAGGGTCCTGGGAATGCGTAAGGCACTGATCCTAGGCAACCTGCTCAAGGCCATAGCCTTCTTCATCCTGGCTATACCGCCGACCAGTCAGGTCTTCGGGCAGACCATGGCCTACATCGCCCTGGTGCTGCTGTCCATGCCCATCATGGGTATGTCCAACGCCTCCCTGACCGGGCAGCTCTACCGCAAGGAGGACGCTCGCAGGCGCGACGCGGCCTTCACCATCCACCAGTTCGCCAACACGGTGGCTGGGATCATCACCCCGGTCGTGGTTGGCCAGATCGGTCTGAGCAACTACCATATCGGCTTCGCTGTGGCAGGGGTCTTCGCACTGCTATACGGCGCGGCCATCTTCTTCACCCAGTATCGGTTCTTCGGACCCCTGGGTGAGGCTCCCATCAAGCCCCTGTCGGCCCGGGAGCGCCAGCGGATACTCAAGGGTCTGGTCATCGGGTTGGTTGTGCTGGCTCTGGTCATCGCCGCCCTGGTGCTGACCAAGCATTTCAACCTGAATGCCATCATCAACGCCGTCACCACCTTCGCCTTCGTAGTGCCCATCTGCTTCCTGGTCAACCTGTTCACCAAAAAGGACCTGACTGTCCGTGATCACACCCACCTTCGGGCCTTTCTCTGGTTCTTCTTCGCTCAGATTGTCATGGCCCTGGGCGCCACCCTGCTGACCAGCGCCATTGCCATCTTCCTGGACAAGAAGGTCAACCGGGTGATCTTCGGCATCACCATCGCCCCGGGTTCACTCCAGGTCATCTACATGGTCATGGATCTGATAGCCGGCCCCATCTTCATCTTCCTGTGGACCAAGACTCGTGCCGGAGCAATCCGGACCACCTATAAGTATGGTATGGGGTTGCTGGTCACGGCTCTGGCCTTCTTCACGCTGACCATACCCTCTCTGATTCTGGGCGGAAGCGGATCCTCCGGCTACTCCCTTTGGTGGGTGCTCATCTACTACGCCTTCATGGCCCTGTCTGACCAGCTTGTGGGTCCGATCGGCAGTTCACTGGTCTCGGGACTTTCTCCTGAATCCTATGAGACCCAGCTACAGACGGCATGGAACCAGACTGCAGCCATCGGCAATGCCATTGCCATCATCTTCTTCAAATTCTTCCAGACGGCCGACCAGCAGGTCTATCTCTTCCCCATCGTTGCGGTGGCCTTGGTGGCCGTTGCGCTGGTGCTGACCGTCTTCAGCCGTCACATAGAAAGGCAGATGGCAGCATGAGTCAGCAATTCAATATGAGCCGGCCTATTGAGATCAGCCAGGCCAGTGTCGACGACCCCTTCTGGTCGGCCGAACAGGAGCTGGTTAGAACAGCGGTCCTGCCCTACCAATGGAGGGCGCTCAACGACCAGGTGCCTGGTGCTTCGCCCAGCTACTGTATGCACAACTTCCGCGCCGCCGCCGCGCTCAACAAGAGGCTGAATGGGCAGGAGGGGAGCGGAGACTTCCAGCCGCCGACTTACACCAATCAGGGATTCCACTGCCTGCCGGAAGACCCGGATCATCCCGATCCGGACAAGTTCTATGGTTACGTTTTCCAGGACACCGACTTCTCCAAATGGGTGGAGGCCGTGGGGTACTCGCTGGCGCATCATCCGGATGCCGAGCTGGAGCGGCTGGCCGACGGGGCCATCGACATCGTCTGTGCGGCCCAGCTGGACAGCGGATACCTGGATACCTACTACATCCTCAACGGGATGAACCGGCACTTCACCAATCTCAAGGATCATCATGAGCTCTACTGCCTGGGCCATCTGATTGAAGGCGCCATCGCCTATTACCAGGGCACGGGCAAGACCAAGCTTTTGCATGCGGCCGAGCGGTTCGCCGACTATGTAGCCGCGACCTTCGGGCCGGGCGACAATCAGCTACATGGCTATCCGGGTCATGAGATTGCCGAGATGGCTCTGATCCGCCTGTACGAGACCACCGGAATCAAGCGATATTTGGATCTGGCGGCCTACTTTGTTAATCAGCGGGGAACAAGCCCCCTCTATTTCGAGCAGGAGGATCGGCAGAGGGCAGCCTATGAGCATGCCGACTTCACTGTCGACGACAGCAGGCCAGCACCCTATGCCTACTACCAGGCCCATGAGCCGGTGGCTCAGCAACGTCAAGCCGTGGGTCATGCGGTCAGGGCCGGGTATCTGTACGCCGGAGCTGCCGATGTGGCCCGGCTGACCGAGGATCCTGCACTGAATGAGGCGGTGCATGCCCTCTGGCGTGACATCGTTGACAAGAAACTCTACGTCACGGGAGGGGTGGGCGCCGATGCTGATGCCGAATCGCACTCCTATGCCTATGACCTGCCCAACGACACCGGATATTGTGAGACCTGCGCCTCTGTGGCCATGGTCTTCTTTGCGCGGAGAATGCTGCAGTTGGATCCCAGGTCCGAATATGCCGACGTGATGGAGCTGGCCCTCTATAACACAGTGCTTGACGGCATGGCCATGGATGGCAAGAGCTTCTTCTATGGCAATCCCCTCGAGGTCAGGCCGCAGACCAAGCGGAACAAGAATCCCCGCTACAGCTACGTGCCCATCGTGCGCAAACGGTGGTTCGGTTGCGCCTGCTGCCCGCCCAACCTGGCACGGCTGGTCGAATCGGTGCAGGATTACGCATACACCTTGGCCGAGGATGGGTCCACGCTCTTTGTGCACCTCTACATCGGAGGTAGGATCCAGGCGGACCTGGGAGAGGGGTCAATCGAACTACGGGTGCAATCGGAACTGCCTTGGAAGGGCCGAATCCGCCTAAAGGTCGAGGCTTCCGGTGATGGCCAGACCACCCTGGCTCTCCGTCTGCCTTCCTGGGCTGGCGGCGATGCAGCCGCCGATGCGGTGACGGTTCACACAGGCCAAGGTTCCTCGGCTGTCATCAGTCGACGTGTGGAACAGGGGTACCTCTATCTTTCCGGTCCCTGGAAGCAGGGCGATTGGATCGACATCGACTTCGACATGCCAGTGCGTGTCGCTGCCGCCAATCCTCTGGTCAGTCAGGATGCGGGCAAGGTGGCGGTGACCAGGGGACCTATGGTCTACTGCGCCGAGGAAAGGGACAATGGGGCCAACCTGCACCTGTTGCATCTGGACGGCAGCGCCTTGTCGGGTGATGCAAGCCGTGTGAAGGTCGAGCCCTTCATCTTCCAGGCTGGGGCATATCTTGACGATCCTCAGGCCGAAGGCCATGTCGACACAGTCAGCCGCAGCATGGTCAGACTGCAGGTGCCCGCCTGGCGGGAGCCTGCAGAGGGAGCTGATACTGCTCCGCTCTACCGTCAATGGCAACCGGTCCGTCGTATGCCGACCACAGCCACCCTGATTCCCTATTTCGCCTGGTCCAACCGTGGCGAAAACGAGATGAGGGTTTTCCTGGACGTGGACTGAAGGCCGCCATCCCTCAAGCACGCTGCGGTTTCTGAGAGTGGCGCAGAGTGGCCAGTATCAGCAGAATCTCCAGGGCGCCAACGAGCTCAAATGTTCTTCTCGGTCAGATTGTTGGCTACATAATGAATAATCTCCCGGGTATCGACAAGCGTGTATAGGTTGTCGACGTAGCCCTCGGAATCCTTGCGTTTGTTCCTGAGATTTGCGAAATTCTGTCGGGTGGTAACTTCTGCGGACGGAGGTCAAGTGCAATTCATCTGCAGTTTTGAAGTCTCGATAGCTGTTGCTCCTTATTTGAGCGGTGGCAGGCTTGTAGGATCCATGCTGCATTCAGCACCGTTACCCAAATGATCAGTATTTCAACAGCCGTCGTCGGGCCGGTGCCAGGGCGGCAAGCGATGTGATCGCTGGTCACGCCACTGTGCCCTTCGAGGTCTATGCGCGGACCGTATTCGCTGTTGACATCTATTCTGACTACACCGGCAAGAAGATCACTCTGAAACAAGGTGTGGATGTCTGGCAGAAGCACCTTAAGGAATGTAGTCAGCAACAGGGCTTCAACGTACACTGATCTTCTTAAAGTAAATGGGAGCTTTGCCATTGCCTTGTATTGTTTGAGTATGAGACAACGGCATTGCCGTATCGGCAAGGATAAAGCTCCAAGGCTGATGTATGTATTGTCTCCTGGCTCCATGCGTAAGGTCGAAGCCAACGGTTGTTTGCTTAGTCTTGAGTTCGTTTAGAGGTCGTCAGGAGCAACTGTCGTGATTCGTGCGGAAAGGAGGGTGCATCGTGGCGAAGCCTGCTGAGCACGGCATCGATGTCAATGCTTCTGACTTTTTGATTCACACTCCTTCAGCCATCGCGCGCACGACCTTTTTCTATCCGCTACGGGTGGGCAAATTCTCCTATGAACCCGGTTATAGGCTGGAGCGGCGATCATTTGACAGTTATCTGATCATTCATATCGATAGCGGCAGGCTGACGCTGAATCTGCCTGAAGGCTCGTTCGTAGCTGAGGAAGGCCGGTTTGCGTTGGTCAATTGCTATGCGCACCATGCGTATGGTACCGATGTCCCAACGACCGCTCAATGGCTCCACTTCGACGGCATCATGGCTCGGCCCTACTACGACTACATCATCAGGAAGCTGGGCAATGTCTTCATGCTCTCCTCCGAGACCTACGCCTTGGAGCAAATGCGGACCATTACCTCTTTGATGACGTCGGAAAACGGTTATTCGGAAGCGAGGATGTCCAAATACATCACCGACCTGCTCACCGAGTTTGCCGATGAGCAGCCGCGCTCCTTCAAACGAAAACAGGAGGAGGTGGTTGAGGACACGATTGCCTATGTGTCCTCCCACTTGTATGAGCCGCTCACCGTCTCCGAGCTGGCCAAACGAGTCTTTCTGAGCGAGTACCACTTCATTCGATTGTTCAAGCAGGAAACAGGCATCACGCCGCATGCCTACCTGGTGGATTCCCGGATCCATGCGGTGCAGTATTTGCTGGTAAACACCGGAATGTCCATACGACAGATTTGTCAGCAGTGCGGTTTCACATCCGAATCCTCACTGTGTGTCTCTTTTAAGAAGAGCACGGGCATGACGCCCATGAAGTATCGCAGACTCAAGCAGGGCGGGTGACTGACGGGAGTCATTGGGCTGTTGGCTCCAGCAGCTTACCTGTATAATCGCATTTCTAAAATGCGCGTTTTACCCATTCTTACAGCCCGGCCTTCCACGGATCTGTCCCTCGACATAGGCAGGTTGAAAGTGAACGATAATGCCTTATCGTAATTCGGTATGGAATGCTGCTGTTAATTCCGTTGCGCAATTTATGCTGCAACGGAATTAACAGCAGCCAATCTGCCGGGCAGGCCGCCGGGCCAAGTCAGGCCATGTCTCAGCAAAACCACGCTCGTACTTGCTCAGTCAGGCTTTCTTTCTAGCTACCATCGAGAAGGTCAGGGGGATTTGAGGCTGATTGTGGGGCATGATCCATCCCTGCAGTTCTGGGCTGTACTCAAGCATTGGCAGTGACTGCCAGTCGTCCACATTATGCTCGCCGATGGCCTCTATAGTCAGTCCGGCATCCAGAAGAGCGCTGCTTATTTCCTGGAAGTCATGAGCCCAATTGTGATTGGTGGTATGGGTAATTTGGGGTTTTGTCCCATCCTCGAGCGAGTCGGTTGCTGACGTGTAGCTTTGATCCGTCTCGTAGGTCGTTTCTGTTCCGCCAAAATAATCTTGAACTATCGACATGCCCTCGTTGTTCAAGGCGAAAAGCAGGGGATGGTTGTCGCGGATCATGAATATTCCTCCGTCTGCTAGCAGGGAGGCGATTGAACGAGCCCAGTCCTTCAGATCGGGAAGCCAGGTGATGGTTCCGCAGCTGGTGACGATTACATCGAACGAGCCTTTCTGATCAGGCATGGCATCGGCAGCGCATCGAGCATCGCTTTGAACATAGGTTATGGATGCTCCGGCCCGTTCAGATAGCTTCCTGGCATAATCCAGCGAGGTGGGAGAGAAATCCAGTCCATATACGTCTCGTGCTCCCAAACGCCACCATGAGATGGTATCAGAGCCTATATGGCATTGCAGATGCAAAAGGTGCAACCCTTTGATGCTGTGTTCTGGCAGATGGGGCTTCAAAACCTCCAGATCGCGCAGGGTTACTGACGACAGGGCCGATGGATCATCCGCAAAAGCGTCAAGGTCTCCATAGCCACCGTTGGCATGCACAACTGCCCTGTCATTCCAGTTGAGGAGATTATCCTCTACATCCTCGTTCTGGTGCATTTGATGAGACATGGCGTTCCTTTCGGATGAGGCTTATCGACAATGATCGAGCCGGTCAAGGTTCAAAACAGGTTTTCAAGTGCAGATTCGTGCAGATTTGTTAGTCATGCGCGAATATGCAACTTTTTTATTATCCTCAATATCCATGACGTTGGCAAATACGGGGTGTCCAGGAGTGATGCGAATACTGCAATAGTATTTTTAACTTTGAGTTGAGTCTTTCCCAACTATCGATTGCGTTATGGTCCAAATATCAGGTTCTGCTATGGTGTCAACAAGTCTATCGATGCTGTGTCATGAACTATGGGATACAACATCTTATCGGCTACCACGCCATGCAAGCCCCCCCCCCCCTGGATTCTTTTGAAAGCGTTGTGCAGGACACAGAGTGCTACAAGTCCAGGCACGGGAAGGGGGATGTAAGCCCTCTCGACAATGAACTTTTCGGTTTCCTTGTCTTGTATACGTGACACCTGAAAATGGGATGCTCGATAAGCAGCACGACGCAACAGGAAAGAGGAACACGTGAATACCATGAGCAAGAATCCGGCAAACATGTTCGAGCGACTGGTTCCTGGACATAGTAAGTGTCGCCGCCGCATTGAGGATTTGCCCACTGGAGTTGAGCTCTTTGCGGCTGGTCGGTCGGAAGCCGGGCGAGAACAGCTGATGCAGAATACGGCTGGCATGAGAGAATCTAAGCAGAACAGGAACGGAAGGAAACGCACATGTGCGAGTACGGATCGCTGAGCACCAAACAACTTGCCGGGCTCCTGTACTCCATGGGCCGCACCTTTGATGGGCTGCAGTCGACTTTCATGGCCACTGAGGAGTTCCTGCGCACCGGCAATCCCCAGGTCGTCAATTCCAAGGCCGACTACAACCTTCTGCTAGATTTGCGGCAGGCTGCGGACTACACCCTGCACTACGACTATGCTCGCGAGCCGATCGACCTGGTCTACGTGAAGTCCATCAACGCGCAGTTGACAAGGACTGCTGCCATGGAACCAGGCAAGCTGCGCGACGAACGCACCCCCGTCATGGTCAGCACCCCTTTGGGGAGGTACGAGCCACCCGTGCCTGATTCTGCCACCATTGCATCCCTGATAAAAAGCACCGTTGGGGGAGCAACTGGAGAAGACATCCTGGAAGATGCGGTGCGTCTTTTTGCCGGACTGGCCAAGATGCAGCCATTTGGCGACGGCAATAAGAGGACTGCGCTGCTCGCTGGCAATGGGCTGCTGATCGTGCATGGCGGCCGGCATCCGCTCACTGTGCCCACCAGTGATAAGGACAGGACCTGGTTCAACCGGGAGCTGGCCGCTTATTATCTCAACAGCGATCAGACAATCATTCGCCACTTGGCCAAGTGGAACAGGCAGCATGTATTGCAGGCTGAGCATTGGGATAACAGGGACGATATGCCATCCTCAGATGGACGTCCCTGACCTGTAACGCCCCTCGCCTTGGGCTGGTAATGGTCAAACGAGCGCAGTGATCAGCACATGGTGTTAGTCAGACATGACCTCATCGACTGCTCTGACTTCGAAGCATACCCGGCAGCTGTATCAGCCGGACCGCGTATAAGCTCGACTAACGGTACCGAAACCTCCTCCAATGTACATGTGCGGAAGCTAGTAGCGGGGGATACCCGTTGGCGATGCGCCAGAATATGGGAAGTCTTAGGGTTGGGAAATGGTTGCGAAGAGCAAGGCCAAGTACTTCCTTAAGCCTGAACCTTTAGGGTGCCCCGGATGCGATTCGAACGCACGACACCTTCTTTAGGAGAGAAGTGCTCTATCCCCTGAGCTACCGGGGCAACGGAAACTACTGTACCACGAAGTGGGACTTGGGCAGGTCGCTGGTGTGCGGGCTAGCACCGTTCCCTTTCTGAAGAAGTTAGGTTCATATACCCGTCCGCCATACGGTCGTGGTTTACAATTGCTCAACGGTCGAGCTGACTGTGTGTTCCTTGGAAGGGGACCGGGTCGGCGATGATTTTCTGGAGGAGACCATGGCGAGATTCAGACAGTCCTTCCTGGTGAGGCACGTCTTTGGGTGGGTGGCCAGGCTGCTGGCGTTGGCCAGCTTGCTGGCTCTGGCGGCGCGTGCCTGTCCGGCATGGCTGTCGTCGATCCCATATTTGCCGGATCTGGCCGCTCTGACGCCCTGGTTCATCCTCTTGGGTCTGTTGGCCCTGCTCCTGGCTCTGATGTCTTCACGATGGTTCACGGCTTTGTTGCTTATCGCCGCCTTGGCCCTGAATGTCTACTGGCAGTATCCCTTCTACCAGGAAGGACCCGAGCTCAATGGCCAAGCTGATCAACTCGCAGCTCTTGAGCATCCCGACCGATACGACGATGTGGCCCGGGTCATGACGCTGAACGTCTACAAAGGACAGGCCGATGCCGATCAGGTAGTCAAGACTGTCAGCGACAACCGGGTTGAGGTGCTGGCTCTGCAGGAGGTCAGCAAGGATTTTGTGGACCGTCTTCACAAGGCCGGCATCGACCGCTATCTGCCCCACGAGCAGCTTTCCACATCTTCGAAGGAATACGCCAACGGTCTTTGGACGGCCGCGCCAATGCAGTCGCCCTCAAAGGACGACGTGGGATCTCGCTCCTCCATGATGCCGGCGGCCAGTATTGACTTCGGCAGAGGCAAGACCAGCGTCAGATTCGTCTCGGTCCATACCACCTCGCCGCAACCTGGCAGTTGGAATGCCTGGCGACGCAGCGTGTCCGACCTGGGAAAGCTGCGAAACCACGAGCACACTCGATACGTGCTGATGGGAGATTTCAACGCTACTTATGACCATGCGGTCTTCCGAGACATGTTAGGGGAGCGGTTCAGCGATGGGGCACGTCAGGCCGGGCATGGCATGAGCATGACCTGGCCGGCTGACAGGGCCCCATTGCCCAGGTTGGCGGCCATCGATCATGTTGTGGTGGACCGTGACATCAGAGCTAATCAGCTGCAGGCCGTACCTATTGCAGGTTCGGATCATGCAGCCCTGCTGGCCACGGTGATGGTGGAGTAGGGAACTTCAGGCATCCAAGTTGGATTGTGTGCCAGCCTGGGCTCCGGCGCTGGCCTGCTCCTGCTGGGCGGCATCGAGCTTGGCTCGCACCTGGCCTAGCAGCTCCTGGGCTCGCTTGGCCAAAGCCTCGCCGATTTCCCATTGACGCATGGAGGCATCCAGGTCCAGGCCGCCGGCCTCCAGAGCTTGAACCGCCTGGATCAGCTGGTCTCGGGCCTGCTCATAGGGCAGTTTGGCGATGGTATCGCGTTCCTTCTGGCTCAAGGCCGAAGCCAGTACCGGCTGTTCCTCGCTCTGCTCCTTGGTCTGCGCCTCGTCGGTGTCGCTCATGCCTGCTCCTCTTCTTATCTGGTGAGTTGATCAAATTCCTCAATACTGTGGATGATTATTGCGGACGATTATATGTGACTGACCTCGTGGAATCGGTCACTGCCCGTTGACGACCTTGGTCTCGATTCGGCCCTCTTTGACGGTCAAAGTCAGATCCTGATCGGCCTGAACCTGCTGGGGGCTGATGATCACCTTCCCGTCCAGGGCCTGCACGACTGCGTATCCGCGGTCCAGCGTGGATTGGGGGGAGAGAGCGGTCAGCGAGGACTGGAGCTTCTCCACGGTCAAGGAGGCATCGTCCACGATCCGCCGCAGGGCAATGTCCAGGCGAACCAAGGATTCGTCAACCAACCGCTGGGGCTTGTCCAGCATGGTCTGCGGTTTGGTCAGGCTGGGGCGGTTGGCATATCCCTCAATCAAACGCGTCTCGCCTTGGACCATATTTTCGATACGCGCGTTTATGCGCATTCGGGCCTCCTGGATGATTCCCTCCTGCTCGACCAGGTCGGGCACCACCCGCTTGGCTGCATCAGTAGGGGTGGAGGCGCGTAGATCCGCCGCCAGATCGATAAGGGTCCAGTCGTCCTCGTGGCCGATGGCCGAGACGATGGGGGTGACGCATGCTGCCGTGGCCCGGACTACCGACTCGTCCGAAAATCCGAGCAGATCCTCGAAGCTGCCGCCGCCCCTGGCTACGATGATCACATCCACAGCAGGATCAGCATCCAGCTTTTGGATGGCCTCGACCACCTCGGGCGGGCACTGGGGACCCTGAACGTGGGCGTGCACCACGGAGAATTCGATAGTGGGCCAGCGCAGACGGGCGTTGGTGATCACATCCCCCTCGGCTCTGGCCTTCGGTGCGCAGATCAGGCCGATACGTTGGGGGAACTCGGGCAGGGGAACCTTGTTTTCCGCGTCAAAGAGGCCCTCGCCCTTGAGCTTGCGCCTAAGCTGGTCGATCTGCTCTTTGAGATCGCCGGTGCCTACACGCTTGATCCGGTCGGCCATGAAACTCAGACGGGTCTGTTTGATCCAGAGGTCAGGCCTTCCGTGGACCACCACCCGGTCGCCCTGGCGGAATTCTCGGGCCTGGGCGGCGAATGCTCGAAAGCCCATGACGTTGATGGAAATATCCTCGAAGTTGTCGCGCAGGGTCAGATATGCGGAACCGGTCCGGCGGGTGTTGATCTCCACGATCTGTCCCTCCACCCAGGCTCCGGGCCAGCGGGCCACTGCGTCGTGGTACTTCTGGCTGAGTACGCTGACCGGCCAGGGGTCTTCCTCGGTGGTATCGCGAGCCAGACGGGGAAGCTGATCCAAGGGTTTGGGGGCCAGTCCTGACGATGCTGGTCCAGCAGGTGCGCCCATTGATCCCTGCATGCTTGAACCCATGTATGCTCGCACCTGATGCCTCCTGACCTTCGATTCCTCCAGCCCGACCAACTCATCTGGCATAGCCTGTACAAGGCGGTATTCGGGTTGGTCGGAGAAGGAAACGTTCTTTCAGGGTCTCTCAATACGGGGACAATTCCATATACTCTGCAAGTCCTCTACAGGCCCTCTGCCGGCTGCTCCTGAGTCGATTTCGCCGAGGGCACAGCGGCATTTTCCCACTTGCAAGGAGGCTGGGACTGAGGCGGAAGCGTGGAGGGCAAAGGTTGCAACCAACGCTTTGATGCAGCTGCACTAGTCTATGGTTTGCCTGTACCGGCAGCATTTTTGCTGGCGACTGTGTCAAAGGTGACAGTCTTGATTCCCCGATATTGCAAAAGTTATTCACGCTCTGGCGGTAGCATAAATAAAGCAAGCCGGATATGATGTGGTGTCTGCTTTTCAACCCCATCATGCGGCGGTCTCACGGATTGAGGTTGTTTCATGTCTGATGGCGTCGACATAGCGGGTCGATATAAGGGCACAGGACCGCGGGATCTCCTGCGTGTGGGTTTGGACATCGGTTCCACCACAGTCAAGGCCGTGGTTCTTGGCACAGGGGACAGGCTGGATCAGGCGCTTTTCAGCGACTATCGCCGCCATCATGCCAATGTACGGCAGTGCGTGGCGGAACTGGTCACGGATATTAAGCTCTCCCTATCACGGGTTGGTCTGGCCGGCAATCCCATCAGCCTGGTAATCACCGGCTCGGGCGGGTTGGAGCTGGCAAGCCAGCTTCAGGCCGAGTTTGCCCAGGAGGTCATTGCCGAGACCGAGGCCATCAACGCCACCTATCCCGAGGGGGATGTGATCATCGAACTGGGCGGCGAGGATGCCAAGATCACCTATCTGAAGCCCACTCCGGAGCAGCGGATGAACGGGTCCTGCGCGGGCGGGACTGGTGCTTTCATCGATCAGATGGCCACCCTGCTCAATACCGATGCTTCAGGCTTGAATGATATGGCCTCCAAGTACAAGACCATTTACCCCATAGCCTCGCGCTGTGGGGTCTTCGCCAAGTCCGACCTCCAGCCCCTGATCAACGACGGAGCCGCCAAGGAGGACCTGGCCGCGTCAATCTTCAACGCCGTTGCCACACAGACTATATCCGGGCTGGCCTGCGGACGTCCCATCCGCGGCAACGTAATCTTCTTGGGTGGGCCCCTCTTCTTCATGAGCGAGCTCAGGGAGGCCTTTAAGCGGATCCTCCAGGATAGGGTCAGCCGCTATATCATCCCTGAGAACGCACACCTCTATGTGGCCTATGGCGCTGCCGTCATGGCTGGTCGTCAGGAGCAGGACGACCAGGATAATGCAGCGCAGGTCAAGACCGACTACTCGCCAGAAACCGATGTGAACGACCCCTTCGGTCCGGCTTGGGGGCTGGACCAGGCGGAGGTCGACAAGGCGCGGTCCGAAAAGGCTTCGAGCCTGGACAAGATGGCTCTGCAGGATGCCATGCAGGACGGCCGCACCACTACCTTGGTGGACGGTGAGAATAAGGTTCCGGCGACAGAAACCGCCAAAAATGCCATCCAAAATCAAGAGATGAACTTTGATCTGACATCGCTGGATGGCGTCCTCTCAGCCCTGAAGGGCCTGGAGAACATGCCATCCACGGCCAGAACGATACGCCCGCTCTTCCTGAACGAAGACGAGCGCAAGGAGTTCAACGACCGGCATGGTGCCGAGATCATCCCCACCGGGGACCTGTCTGGGGCCAAGGGGCCACACTTCCTGGGCATTGATGCAGGCAGCACCACCATCAAGGCCGTGCTGATCAACGACGACAAGACCATCGTCTGGTCCACCTACGGAGTGCATAAGGACAGTCCGCTGATCGCCGCCGCCAACATCGTCAAGGAGGTCAGGAAGTCCCTGCCGGAGGGTGCCTATATCGCCCGTGCCTGCGCTACCGGATATGGTGAGGGCCTGGTCAAGGCCGGCTTGCACGTTGACGAGGGCGTGGTCGAGACCATGGCCCACTACCGGGCAGCCGAGGAGATCAGCCCCGGTGTTACCTCGGTCATCGACATTGGCGGGCAGGATATGAAGTACATCGCCGTCAACGACGGGGTCATCGATTCGATCTGCGTCAACGAGGCCTGCTCGGCCGGCTGCGGATCCTTCCTGCAGACCTTCGCCCAGTCCATGGGTATCAGCATCCAGGAGTTCACCAAGCAGGCGTTGGCTTCCGAAGCCCCGACCGATCTGGGCTCCCGCTGCACGGTTTTCATGAACTCCTCGGTCAAGCAGGCTCAGAAGGAGGGCGCCTCCCCGGAGGATATCGCCGCAGGACTTTGTTACTCGGTGGTCAGGAACGCCCTCTACAAGGTCATCAAGCTGCGTGATGCCAACGCCCTGGGGCCGGTGGTCGTGGTCCAGGGAGGGACCTTCCTCAATGATGCTGTTTTGCGGGCCTTTGAACTCCTGACCGGTCGCAAGGTGACCAGACCCAACATCGCCGGGCTCATGGGAGCCTACGGCGCTGCGCTGACGGCCCGCATGCACTGCCCGCAGAATGAGGAGGTCGCGGATCTTGCTGCAGTCAGTTCCCAGATGGCCCACCCTTCAGTGAACGTGGTCGACGGGGGAAAGTCCGTGGGCAGCACGCCCACTACCCCTAATATGGCTCCGGCTTCCACCAGGTCAAGGTTGTCGCCGGCCGCCGTCAACAAGATTGGCACAAACGGCTCGGCCAACGTTGCCTCCAAGAACGACCAGGGCTTCAAGACGACCCTGCCTGGTCTAAAAGTGGAGAACGGCCATGTGGTCAGCTCCATACTGGCAGGGGACGATCTGGATAACCTCTCCATGACCACCACCCACGATGTCTGCAAGCTCTGCCAGAACCACTGCAAGCTGACCATCACCGAATTCGAGGACGGCGGCCGCTACGTGACCGGGAATCGCTGCGAACGTGGCGGAGACAAGAACAGGAAGCGCTCCGACAGGCCCAACCTCTACGACTTCAAGTACAAGCGGGCCTTCGCCTACCGCCGTCTAACCCCGGACAAGGCCACCAGGGGCGATATCGGCATTCCCCGCGTGCTCAACATGTATGAGGACTACCCCTTCTGGTTCACCCTGCTGACCTCACTGGGCTTCCGGGTCATGATCTCCGGGCGGTCCAATCACGAGCTCTTCGAGAGCGGTATGGAGTCCATCGCCTCCGAGAACATCTGCTACCCGGCCAAGCTGGTCCATGGGCACATTCACTCCCTGGTCGACAAGGGCATCAAGACCATTTTCTATCCCTGCGTCACCTATGAGCAGGAGCTGGTTCCCGATACGGACAACCATTACAACTGCCCCATCGTGGCCAACTACCCGGTGGTGATCGAGGCCAACATGGCCGAGCTCAAGGAGAACGGCGTCCGCTTCATGCGGCCTTACTTCAACCTGTCCAACAAGGAGAAGATGGTCGAGCGGATCGTCAAGGTCTTCGACTGGGCCAAGGTGAGCGAGGAAGAGGCCCGGACGGCTGTCCAGGAAGCCTACCGTGAGGATGCCCGGTTCAAGGAGGACGTCCGCCAGGAGGGGCTTCGTGCCCTGGCCTACATGCAGGAATACGGAGTCAAGGGCGTGGTTCTGTCAGGACGCCCCTATCATGTGGATCCCGAGGTCAACCACGGCATTCCCGAAACCATCTGCTCCTTGGGAATGGCCGTGCTATCCGAGGACTCCATCTGCGAGCTGGACGTGCATAAACTGCCCAAGCTGAGCGACTACATCATTCCGGCGGCGGGGGAGCGGGCCCTGGCCTCCAACAATCCCACGGCCGCCAAGTTCCGCAAGACCGTGCCGGGCTTTGGTGACGACCATCAGAAGATGCCTCTGAGGGTGACCGACCAGTGGGCCTACCACTCCAGGCTCTATTCTGCAGCCAGGTTCGTTTCCGAGTATCCCGACCTGCAGCTGGTCCAGCTGGTCAGCTTCGGATGCGGCGTGGATGCCATCACCACTGACCAGGTCCAGGAGATTCTGGCCGACAAGGGCGATGTCTACACGCAGCTGAAGATCGACGAGGTCTCCAACCTGGGTGCTGCCAAGATCCGTCTGCGCTCGCTGAAGGCCGCTATGGACGAACGCCACCAGCGGGATCTGAACCAGGAGGACAGCGAAGACCAGAAGGAAACCGCCGCTATGGAGCAGGCGCCCGCGAAGGTCGCGGTCAAGGATGCTGACCCATTGCCTGACATGGTTCAGGTGGAGGATTCATCCGATTCGCAAGGTCCGCAAGATTCTCAGGAGCCTGCCGGACATATCGAAGCAGCAGGTGTGGATGCGTCCGACCAGCTGAAATCCGACGGGTTCCGGTCCACCAACGCGCAGAAGATCAACCTATCCCAGCGCAAGGCCGACATTGTGGCCCTGGCCCGGTTCGTGGCTTTGCACGACAAGAGTGATCAGGGTCTGATAGGCCTCCACCCCATGGGCATCAGGCCCATCCGGGAGACCATGGCCTCGCGGCAAAAGGTGCAGGAGGCTGAAAGCAGGTCGGCAGAGCATCCAGCCGACCAGGGCAAAGATGTTCAGGCTAGCGGGGCCGCTGCCAAGCCGACCCTGTCCAAGTACGCCACTGAGCATCGCTTCACCAAGGAGATGGGACACAAGTACACAGTGGTAGCGCCGCAGATGTCTCCTGTGCACTTCTCCCTCTTGGAGGCGGTCTTCTCCAGCGCGGACTATCACTTCGAGCTCCTGAAGCATGCCACGGCCGAAGACATCAACACCGGCGTCAAGTACGTCAACAACGATGCCTGCTTCCCTGCCATCATCGTGGTGGGGCAGCTGGTCAACGCCTTCCTGTCCGGCAGATTCGACCCGCACAAGTGCGCGGTAATCGTCACCCAGACCGGCGGCATGTGCAGGGCCACCAACTACTATGGCCTTCTGCGCAAGGCCATGGCTGATGCGGGCTATGGCTACGTCCCGATCATTACGCTGAGCGTCCAGGGATTCCGGGCCAACCCTGGTCTTCAGGTAACCCCAGCCCTGCTGCACCGCGCCGTCAAGGCCTTCTACCTGGGCGATGCCATGATCGAGTGCCTGCTCAGGGTTCGCCCCTACGAGCAGGAGCCCGGATCAGCCAACAAGCTCTACAAGCTCTGGGACACGATCTGCAAGGAGACCATCGAGCACCACGGGTACTCCAAGACTGCCAAGAAGGTGTACGGCCACGGCTATCTGCCCTATGGCACGCTGATGAAGCGGATGATCCGGGCCTTCGACCAGCTGCCGCTGCGCAATATTCCCCGCAAGCCCCGGGTGGGCGTAGTAGGGGAGATTCTGGTCAAGTACCATCCCGATGCCAACAACCACGTGGTTGACCTGATTGAGAGCCAGGGCTGCGAGGCCGTGCTCCCCGGTGTCTGCGACTTCATGGTCAACGGCATCTCCAACGCCGAATGGAATGAAGAGATGCTGGGTACAGGCGGCCAGGTGGGTGTCAAGAAGATTGTCCTCAAGGCTGCGGATGTCTACCGTGCCCCGATGATTGCCGGCTTCAAGGCTTCCCATGGGAAGTTCGATATTCCCGCCCACATCAGCGATCTGAGGGAGAAGGCCGCTTCGGTCACCTCCTTGGGTGTTCAAGCCGGAGAGGGCTGGCTCCTGACTGGAGAGATCATCGAGCTTATTCAGTCCGGTGCTCCCAACATCGTCTGCGCACAGCCCTTCGCCTGCCTGCCCAACCATGTGACTGGACGTGGCATGTTCGGCAAAATACGCAGGACCTACCCGGAGGCCAACATTGTCTCGATTGACTACGATCCCGGCGCCTCGGAGGCCAACCAGCTCAACAGGATCAAGCTGATGATCGCCGCTGCCAAGAAGCCGGGCGACCAGCAAAAGCTCAGCCAGGACCATAAAGCCGACGACGGCTTCCAAGCAACGGAGGCGACCGGTCTGGATGCGGGGCAGGCAGCACCCGTCCAGGACGAGGAGAAGGTTCTGGAGAGCCTGTAGCCGCTAGGCCGAGGCCGGTGTTTGGAGCCAACGCGTCGGCCTTGGAATTGCTGAACCACGAAGATCAAGGAAATAGGGGGGTTCCCATGACTAGCCGCGAAGAGATCAAGGCTCTGCTGGATACCGACCAGATATACATTGCCGATACACCCGAAATGAAGCAGGTCCAGGACGCCCAGCAGGATCTGGTCTTTGAATTCAACGCCTGTCGTCCCAGCCAGGTGGAAAAGAAGCAGGACCTCTGCAGGCAGATGTTCGGTTCGTTTGGCCAAGGCAGTTGGATTGAGGGACCGGTGCGGGCCAACTGGGCCTGCAACACCTACTGGGGAAGCAAATGCTATGCCAACTTCAACCTGGTTCTGGTTGACGATGGACGCATTGACATAGGCGACCACACCATGTTCGGACCAAACGTCACCATCGTCACCACCGGGCACACCATTCGCCCCGATATACGTGCCTATGGAACGCCCCAGTTCACGGTTCCGGTCAGCATTGGCAGGAATGTGTGGATCGGAGCAGACGCCATCATCATGCCGGGAGTGACCATCGGAGACAACACGGTCATCGGGGCAGGATCCCTGGTCACCAAGGACATCCCTTCCGACGTGGTCGCCTACGGCCATCCCTGCAAGGTCGTCCGCCCCATCAATGACCACGATTATGAATTCTTCTGGAGGGATCGCCGGTTTCAGCCGCCTTATGATGCCCGGCCCTTCATAATGGATTAGGCGGGTTGATTGAGAGCTGGCTCCCTGGATTCCTCTGCAGTCTGGTGTCTGGCATCCGTGTGCTGGTTTAATTCCGGCGGGCACGGTTTTAGCCTCGGCGATGCCTGGGTTTGATCAGCTCCTTGAACCGGTCCCATTCTCGGACGTAGCCGATTCTCGGCTCACGTACCGTTGAGGGTATACGGCAGCCTTACTCATGGCTATTGTTTCGCTCTGCCGGGATGTGTCTTTATCCTGGTGACTGAAACATCAAGTGACCTGTTCTCTCCGGGTATTCCGGCTGGGCGAATGGGTATATAGAAACGCTATGCAAAGGAGCAGAACATTCATGAACAAGAAGGCAGGGCTAATCTGGATAGCAACCACTCGCCAGCAAGCCATGCAGGAACATCCTCTGGCACTTTCGACTCTGGAGTCATCGCCCGATCTGGAATGCACCGGCGACAAGTTGCAGGCCCTACGAGGGTTTGGCGGCTGCTTCAATGAGCTGGGGTGGCTGCCCTTGCAGGAGTTGGGGGAGGAGAAACGTGAGGGGGTCATCCGTGAGCTCTTCAGCCCTGATGAGCTGAATCTGACCTTCAACAGGACCCCGGTCGGCGCCAACGACTTCGCCGCGAGCTGGTACAGCTACGACGAGACCGACGGCGACTACGACCTGGAGCATTTCAGCGTCGACCACGACGAGCAGACCCTGATTCCATACATCCGACAGGCCCAGAAGTATCAGCCGAACATGGGACTGTTCGCCAGCCCCTGGAGTCCGCCCACCTGGATGAAACGGCCCAAGGTCTACAATTTCGGGCGAATCGACATGAGCGAGCGCAATCTCACTGCATATGCTCGCTATCTTCTGGAATATGTGCGCGAGTATGACCGCCGCGGCATTCACATCGACCAGCTTCATGTGCAGAATGAGGTTTTCGCGGATCAGAAGTTCCCCTCCTGCCTCTGGTCCAGCGAGGACATGCGCATCTTCATCCGCGACTATCTGGGTCCCCTCTTCGCCAAGGAGGCGCCGGACACGGCCATCTTCTTAGGAACTCTGAATGGTCCCGAGGATATGAAATTCGGTCCCGAAGGCATGATCCTGGAGAACTACAACCGGTATGTGGACAACATCCTTTTCGATGAGGACTGCCGTAGGTACATCGCCGGCATCGGTTACCAGTGGGCCGGCCAGCATGTCATCGAGCGCACCCGCCAGTCCTGGCCTGAGATCGAGCTGGAGCAGACCGAGTCCGAATGCGGCATGGGCGGCAACACCTGGGAGTACGCTGAATACGTCTTCTCGCTGGTCAACCGGTACCTTCGGGCCGGAGCCACCTGCTACACCTACTGGAACATGGTCCTGGGCCAGGGCATATCCACCTGGGGATGGCGGCAGAACTCCCTCTTCTCCGTCGACACGGCCACTGGTCAGGTCAGGCGGAATCCCGAGTACTACGTCATGCGCCACTACTCGCACTATGTGCGCCCTGGCGCTCGCCTGCTGGATACTCGCGGCCATTTCAGCTCCATGGCCACAGCCTTCGAAAATCCTGATGGATCGGTCGTTGTCGTGGCCCAGAACGCCCTGGACCGCGCCATGCCCTTCTCCTTCTCTGGACCCGGAGGGGATAGCGAAAGGAGCCAAGGTTTCCAAGTGACCCTGGAGCCACGATCTTTCAACACCTTCGTCCTATGAATTGAATCTCGTGAATTAAGATCGGAGTTCATCATGCCAGACCACGTGGTTCGGACCACGGACCACCCAGCTTTCCAAGGTAACAGGCGCCTTCCGGACAGGCTCATCTTCGGATGCTCCTACTACGATGAATATATGGTTTATGAGCGGGTGGACAAGGACATGTCCATGATGAAGTCCGTCGGTATCACAACCATGCGTATTCCCGAATCCACTTCGGGAACCTTGGAGTCTTAGCTCGGTGTATTCGATTTCAGCCATGTGGGCCGAGTACTGGATGCCGAAAGGCGCCTCGGCAACCAGGTCATCGTGGGTACACCCACCCATGCCGTCCCCGTCTGGCTGGCAAGGACTCTCTGACCACCATGTAAGAAAGCGGGAATTATAAGCTAGACGGATGACAGAATTTGAGGCCTGTCCAATCCGGGATTCGCGACCCTTCTGCGTAGACTAGAGTGGTGATGATGAGGCATAGAGTTTCGTACGCTCACCTGGGTGCGAAGGTGAACCCAAAACATGTGGACAGCCTGGTCGACTACTTCGAATCCGGGTGCAAACCTGACAGCGAATTCCGCTATGGTGTCGAAATAGAGCATCTGCCTGTGCGCAGAGGGGACGACAAGGCTGCCGGTTATTATGGCCGGGACGGCGTGGAGAACCTTCTGAAGGATTTGCGCCCCTACTACAGGCACGAAGAGGAGTATTGGGAGAATGGCCACCTTCTGGGTCTGGGCAGACCGCTGATGAAGGTCTCCCTGGAACCGGGGAGTCAGGTCGAATCATCCATAGGGCCCTGTGGAACCCTGGGTGAGTTGGTTGATCTCTACCAGTCCTTCCGTCAGGAACTTGACCCGATTGCCTCCAGAATGGGATTCCGCCTGGTTAACTACGGCTATCAGCCACGGTCGAGCTATGCCGATATCAGCGTGGTTCCCAAGGACCGCTATGCAGCCATGACCGACTACCTAGGTCGAGTGGGTCAGTATGGCCTCTGTATGATGAGGTGCTCGGCCTCCACGCAGGTAAGCATCGACTATCGGGATGAGGCCGATGCCGTGGCCAAGCTCAGGGTGGGAACCGCACTGGGACCAGTTATCTCATGGTTCTTCAGGAATTCACCTTGGTTCGAGGGCGGACCCAACCCCTATCCCCTCCTACGTCAGAGAATCTGGGATTTCACCGACTTCCAGAGAACCAACCTGTCCCCAGGCCTCTTCGATCCTGACTTTGGCTGGGAGGATTATGCGGTGGATGTCCTGTCGACCCCGCTCATGTACGTGGATTTGACACATACGCCCGAAGCGGCCGGGTTGGGACACGAAGGTCTTTGCCGCGTGGCCTTCAAGGACAACGCTGCGGATGTTTACCCGGACCGCCGCCTAAACGACTACGAGGTGGGTCACATCCTATCCACCCACTTCAATGACGTCCGTTTGAAGAAGATCGTGGAACTTAGGCATTGGGACTCTTTGCCCATAGCCCGAGCGATTCGTCTGACCGGAGTGGTCGGGAACACTTTCTACGACCAAGCCCAGTTTGAGCGGTTGACGGCTTTCTGTTCTCAGCTGGAGGAAGCTGACGTTTTCTCAGCCAAGGCCGACCTCCAGGCTAGGGGATCCCAGGCCAGGCCCTACGGACGATCGCTGGATGAGTGGGGAAACCTGCTTGGTGTGGAAGACAGCCTGGACAACCTGCCCGGCGACCCGGTACACCCTGATGTCTTCCAGGTCTAAGGTGGGTGGTCTGGTTCTGCCGGGTTCATGCCCCAGGACGACTGTGGCGATATGGAATGGGATTCTGTCTCTCAGCGATAGCCGCTCCAGGTGGGCAGGGGGAAGATGACCTCCTCACAGGCGGCCCAGAGCTGATTAAGGTCCTGACCGGGGGTGCGCAACCAGCGCAGCTGGATTCCGTCCATCATGCTGTATCCGGCTTGGAGTAATGGACGCAGACTTATGCCCTCCGGCAGGGCCCAGCGAATATTCATGGCAGTGTCAATGCTGCCGCGCTCGCGGTCCTCGAAATAGGCATGAGCTGGGTGGTGTGGATCAAGGGCCTCGGCGCTCAGGGTCGAGAACATGTGGACCAGAGCTGGGCGACCGGCGTTGATGGCGACCACCTGCCGCCACATTTCGGCCAGGAGGGGTTGGTCCTTGCTCCTGATGAGGCGGTCCAGCACCCGGTCCGTCTCGGAGTCGTATATCTCGTTCATTACTAGGTGCAGGAGGCCGTCCTTGCTGCCTACATGATGGAGGACCCCGGCCTTGGTCATGTGGACCCGGTCGGCTATACCCTGCAGGGTGGTCCCGTAATATCCCCTCATGCCGAAGGATGCGACTGCAGCCTCGATGATGGCTTGCCTGCTGGCGCGCCCGCGTCGGCGGGGCAACCTATCATCTGCTCTTTTGCCGCTGTCCCTGTCCGCCATCGCAGTCTCTTTCCGCCCCCACTAACTAGTTCAGTCCAAACCACCCGGTCAGGAACTCAGTTATAGGAAGGTTACCAACCATCTGGTTACCTGTGAAGCCATGCGTTGGTGGTGTGTCGACCCTATGAAAATGCTAATCTACCTACCAATTGGTCAGTGCCGTGAGATTCGTCAGATTGGCCCTCTTAACCCTGGTTTGGCTTTCCGGGACGGGCTCCGGAAGGGCCTTGGGCAGAGTACGGACCTGTACGACTGGCTGAGAGATACACCGAGTGTGTATGCGAAAAGGAACGTAACAGGCAAGGAAGCATGGAGCGGAGAGTATGAGTAACACAGAATATCCCACAGTCAAAGATTTGACCCTTGAGGAGAAGGCCAGTTTGACATCGGGGCAGGATGCCTGGCATCTGCAGTCGGTGGAAGGCAAGGGGATTCCCGGGTACATGATCACCGACGGTCCCCATGGCTTGCGCAAGGCCGACAGTTCTACAGGCAATGTGGATGTGAACCAATCGGTCCCCGCCACCTGCTTCCCACCAGCTGCGGGAATGGCCAGCTCTTGGGACCCGGACCTTGTTGACCGGGTGGGTCAGGCCATGGCCGAGGAGTGTATCCAAGAAAAGGTGGCGGTTATCCTGGGCCCCGGCGTGAACATCAAACGCAATCCCCTTGGTGGCCGTTGCTTCGAATTCTGGTCGGAAGACCCCTATTTGGCTGGCCACGAGGCAGTGGGAATCGTCACCGGCGTCCAGTCCAAGGGGGTGGGAACCTCGCTGAAGCACTTCGCCGTCAACAACCAGGAGACCAACCGAATGCACGTGTCGGCCAGGGTGGGTCAGCGTGCCCTACGTGAGATATATCTACCGGCCTTTGAACACATCGTCAAGGCCGCCCAGCCTTGGACGGTCATGTGCGCCTACAATCGTGTCAATGGGGTCCATGCCGCCCAGGACAGCTGGCTTCTCACCAAGGTTCTGCGGGACGAGTGGGGGTTCAGGGGAATCGTAATGAGCGACTGGGGGGCCGACCATGATCGGGTGGCATCCCTCAATGCTGGCCTGAACCTGGAGATGCCACCCAGCTTCACCGATGACCAGGTCGTCAAAGCGGTACAGGATGGCCGCTTGTCCGAAAACCAACTGAACCGGATGGCTCAGGGGATGATTGACCTGGTCAACAAGACCCGTCCGGCCATGCAGACCCAGGGCTATAAATACAACGTGGAGGCCCACAATCAGGTAGCGCGTCAGGCAGCCCTGGAATCCATGGTCCTTCTCAAGAATGAGGGGGGTATTCTTCCGGTCAAGCAGGGAGAATCCGTGGCTGTGATCGGCGAGTTCGCCCGCACCCCCCGCTATCAGGGTGGCGGATCCTCCCACATCACCCCGACCAGGATCACCAGCTTCCTGGATGCCGCGGCAGACAGGGGACAGGTCGTTGACTTCGTCCCAGGGTTCACCCTTGATGAGGCTGAACAGGACCAGAGCCTGACGAACCAGGCACTCCAGGCCGCTTCCAAGGCCGATAAGGTTCTTCTCTTCATGGGACTCCCCGAGGAGGCCGAGTCTGAGGGATTCGACAGGAAAACCCTGGACATCCCCGCCAAACAAATCGAGCTCCTAGAGGCCATCTCCAGCGTCAACTCCAACGTTGCAGTCATACTCTCCAACGGATCCGTGGTCTCTCTGACCCCCTGGAGGGACCAGGCCAGAGGGATTATCGAGGCCTGGCTCCTGGGTCAGAACGGCGGGCAGGCCCTGGCTGACGTAATATACGGGGATGTCTCTCCGTCGGGCAAGCTGTCTCAGACCATCCCCATGGACCTCTATGACGACCCCTCGATGGTCAACTGGCCTGGTGAGGAAGGCCATGTGGACTACGGTGAGGGCATCTATGTGGGCTATCGCTACTATGACACCTTCCACAAGGAGGTGGCCTACCCCTTCGGCTTTGGTCTGAGTTACTCCGAATTCAAGATTGACGATATCCGCGCCCTTCCTGACGGAAGGGGAGGAGTGCGTGTGACGGCACGGGTGAGCAACCTATCAGACGTGGACGGCGCCCAAGTGGTTCAGGTCTATGTGGCTCCGCGCTCGCATCGGGTCTCACGCCCGGTCCATGAACTCAAGGGGTTTAGGAGGGTTTTCCTGAAGGCAGGGCAGAGCGCTGAAGTTGTCATCGACTTGGATTCCCGGGCCTTTGCATACTGGTCGGAGGCATATGGCGACTGGCATGTGGAGAAAGGGACCTATGGAATCCAGGTGGGCTCCTCCAGCCGCGACATAAGCGCACAGGTGGACCTGGACCTGCCCGGTGACGGCAAGCGGCTTCCCCTGAACGAATGGTCCACCCTGCGCGAATGGGAGGATGATCCGGTCGGCGGGCCCATCGTCCAGAAGATGAAAGCCGAGGGGGAGGCCGGCCGTCTGCCTAAGTTGGATGACGCGGATGATTCTCCCGCTTCCTTCCTGGCTGGAATGCCGATTAATTCATTTTCCGTCCTGGTTGGCGAAGGAGGTACGAGGATGACCTCCTTCCTCTTAGATGAATACGCGCGCCAGACCGGGGTTCAGTGAGTCCGAAACCCATATTCGGGCCGCTGTTATCCAGTCAATGGACACGGGGAGATCGGCGGCCGGATGGTTCGATGCCAGACCGATCGATCAATGCAGAGACAGAGATATGGATCAAGATGAGGCTCGAGAAGGAACAAGAATGGCAGAGATGAAAACCGAAGATCAACGTCCGATCAGGGGTATGCCGTACCAGGATTCGACCCTGCCCGAGGGGGAAAGGACCCAGGATCTCCTGTCCAGGATGACACTGGAGGAGAAAGTGGGCCAGATGATGCAGCTGGAGGGAAGGAAGGAGTTGTTGCCGGATTTCATACTGCGCAGACATGTCGGATCCATCCTCCACACCAGCCCCGATGATCTGCCCGGGGCACTGACTATGGCCGTCCAGGAGACCCGGCTGGGGATTCCCCTGATAGTAGGCGACGACTGCATACATGGGTACTCCTTCTGGCCTGGGGCCACCATCTTCCCCAGCCAGCTGGGCATGGCGACCTCATGGGACCCCGAACGGGTCCGTCAGGCGGCCAGGGTCACGGCCGAGGAGGTGTCAGCGACCGGGGTCCATTGGACCTTCTCGCCGGTCCTCTGCATCAGCAGGGACACTCGTTGGGGCCGGGTGGATGAGACCTTTGGGGAGGACCCCCTCCTGATCGGGGACTTGGCCTCGGCCATGGTCAAGGGTTACCAGGGGGGAGCCAAGGCCGGAGAGCCCCTCCCCGAGGACGCTATCATGGCCTGCGCCAAGCATTTCGCGGGTTATTCGGAGACCCAGGGGGGCAGGGATGCCAGTGAGGCCGACCTTTCCCACCGCAAGCTCATGTCGTGGTTCCTACCCCCGTTCGAGCGGGTCGCCAGGGAGGGCTGCGGATCATTTATGCTGGGTTATGAAGCCATTGACGGCACTCCGGTCACTCTGAACCACTGGCTCCTGGATGAGGTCCTTAGGGGGCAGTGGGGCTACCGGGGGATGCTGGTGACAGACTGGGACAACGTGGGCCGCACCGTGTGGGAGCAACATATAGAACCCGACTACACTCATGCGGCAGCCGATGCTGTCAAGGCCGGCAACGATCTGATGATGACCACCCCCCAGTTTTACGAAGGGGCCTTGGAGGCCGTCCGTTCCGGCATTCTGGAGG
Organism: Bifidobacterium sp. JNUCC 75; assembly: GCF_054819865.1. Taxonomy (NCBI): domain Bacteria; kingdom Bacillati; phylum Actinomycetota; class Actinomycetes; order Bifidobacteriales; family Bifidobacteriaceae; genus Bifidobacterium; species Bifidobacterium sp. JNUCC 75. The sequence continues at coordinate 1,821,724 of NZ_JBTHIF010000001.1, forward strand.
AGGACCAGCTGGATCAGGCCGTGGGCAGGATTCTGGCCGTTAAGTTCCGGCTGGGACTATTCGAGAATCCCCGTCTGCCCGACCGGGAGAGAATCCGGACGATCATAGGTTCCCAGGAGCACAAACGCACCAACTTGGAACTGACACGTGAGTCGGTTGTTCTTCTGCGCAACGACGGTTCTCTCCCTCTGAAGGCCGAAACGGTACCGCGACAGGAGGAGGGTGTCCACAGACTGGCCGTGGTGGGACCTCTGGCCGATGATGCCCAGTCCCAGTTGGGAGACTGGTCCGGGGCTTCAGGCCAGGTGCCCTGGATGCGCCAGGGTCAACCCAGGGAGATGATCGTTACGGTTCGTGACGGTCTGACCTCCCTCCTTCCTGAGGGTTGGCAAGTGGACTACGCCCAAGGGGCGGATATCATCACCATGGTGGACGATCCTGCTGGCCCGACCTTCCAGGATGGCCAACCCAGACCCAAAATCGCCCAGTCGGCTCCCACCGATCAGGACCAGCTGGGTCAAGCCGTCCAGACGGCCAGGCGGTCTGATGCGGTCATCGCCGTCGTCGGTGACCTGGTCCAACTGACGGGGGAGGGGCGGTCGACGGCTACCCTCGAACTTATGGGTGGGCAGGCTGACCTGATCCGAGCCCTTGTCGATGTCTGCAGCCAGGAGGACAAGCCCCTTTGCCTAATTCTAATGAGTTCCAAGCCCCTGGTCCTTCCGGCCGAGGCCGACCTTGCTAACGCTCTAATCTGGGCACCTAGCCCCGGTATGGAGGGTGGAAGGGCCATAGCTGAGATAATCCTGGGCCTGACCGAACCCTCGGGTCGCCTGCCCATCTCCATGCCCCGGCACGTGGGCCAGCTACCGGTCTACTACAATCAGATTCGTGGTCAGCATGGCAACCGGTACGCCGACTTGACCCAGGATCCCGCCTTCGTTTTCGGCGAAGGCCTGTCGTACACGACCTTTGAATATGGACGCCCCTCGATCAAGGGGGGTCCCGGCCCCTTTGCCCACGACCAAGTTATCCACGCCAGTATCCCATTGACGAACACCGGCGGCCGACCCGGTGTGGAGGTGGTCCAGGCTTATGTGAGGGATCTTGTTACATCGGTCACCTGGGCAGACCGAGAGCTCAAGGCCTATAAGAGGGTCAGCTTGGAACCCGGTCAGACCGCCCAGGTCGAATTGGACATTCCGGTCTCCGCCTGTTCCATCGTCGACTCTTCGGCCCACCGGGTCGTCGAGGATGGGGAGTTCGATCTCCTGATCGGCCACTCCTCCAATGAGGACGACCTCCAAGCGGTCCGGTTCAGTGTGGCCGGGGTCCAGTCCGCCTAAGGCCAAGGGGCACAATTGGTCCCATCACAGCAATCCGGCCCCGAAGGGCTTACCGGAGGTGATTCCCCGGCACTTCCTTCGGGGCCAGATCGTCCCTATCGTTACGCCATCTCGAGGCGGCTGCATTATAAATCGATTCTCTTTGACTAATTACTTACTCATGAGTAAGATAAATCTTGTAAGTGGAAATCCAATCTGATTCGTATGGGATGGCCCGCCGCGCAGGAGCGGTTCGCTATCTACATCGCCGCTCAATGTTGAGGGACGGGCGAGGCGAAAGGAGCAAGGTTGCAAGTGGAATCCGTACATCCAACAATCCCATCGCGGGGGGGGGGCTTATAAGCCACTGGTTTTCCCGCTTCAGGCGTCAGTGGCAGTTGCAGGTCATGATCGCTCCAGGCATCCTCTTCATGGTGGTCTTCAACTTCATTCCAATATATGGTCTGGTGCTGGCCTTCAAGAACTACACCGTCGTCGATACCATCGGTGACTCCCCCTGGGTGGGCCTGGACAACTTCCGGATTATTTTGTCGGACAAATACTTCTGGGATTCCGTCTGGAACACCCTGGGCATCAGTTCAATTAAATTGATACTGGGCTTCATTCTGCCCATCATCCTGGCCGTCATGATTTACGAGGTTCCCTGGGGGCCCTTCAAGAAAATCGTGCAGACCCTGACCTACCTGCCCCACTTCTTCTCCTGGATCATTCTGGGAGGCATGATGATCAGCTGGCTCTCATCCAACGGTCTGCTCAACCAGATACTTCAGATTTTTGGCTTCCAGGCCAATACGAACTACCTTCTGGATGCGGGCAAATATTGGGGGATAGCCTCCTTGTCAGACGTGTGGAAAGAGGCCGGGTGGGGTACCATCCTCTACCTGGCAGTCATGTCCAACATCGACCCTTCCCTTTATGAGGCGGCGGAGATGGACGGGGCATCCAAGATCCAGCGTATATGGCACATCACCTTGCCTGAAATCAGCGGGATGGTCACCCTCAATCTGATCCTCTCCGTATCGGCTCTCTTCAATTCCAACCTGGACCAGACCCTGGTCCTGATGAACTCTCAGAACCAGCCCAAGGCGGAGGTTATCAACTCATACGTCTACAGAATGGGTCTGACACAGGGCGACTTCTCCTATGCCACAGCCGTCGGCCTGGGGGTTTCAGTCATATCGGTCATCCTCCTGGTGGCCACCAACCTGTTGAGCAAAAGACTCAACGACAACCAGTCGGTGCTCTGAGGAGGAACCATGTCCAAAGTCAAACAAGATGCTGCTTCTGTCGCTCCAAGCCGGAGGATCCGCCACAGCTCGGTCACCTTTACCATCGTCAACTGCGCCCTTCTGGTGGTTTTCACTCTTCTGATTGTCGTACCAGTGTGGAACATCGTCATCTCGTCGTTTTCCTCCTCCAAGGCCCTGGGGAAGGGGGTGGCCTTCTGGCCCAAGGAGTTTTCCCTGGACAACTACACCTACGTTCTGGAGGACAAGACCATGTGGAACGCCCTGTTCATTTCCGTGGCCAAGACGGGTGTGGGGGTGGTATGCCACACCCTCTTCTGCGCCCTCTTCGCCTACCCGATGAGCAAGGCCTACCTGGCAGGGCGTAAGCTCTACTCAGCCATGGGGATCGTGACCATGTTCTTCTCCGGTGGGATGATCCCCACCTTCCTCCTGATCAAGTCCCTGGGGCTGCTCAACACCTTCTGGGTATACATAATCCCGGCTCTTTTCAGCTATTACGACATCATCATTCTGATGAACTTCTTCCGACAGATTCCTGACTCCCTGATGGAGTCGGCCCGAATCGACGGTGCGAGTGAATGGAGGGTCTTCCGGTCGGTGGTTCTTCCCTTGTCGATGCCTGGGGTCGCCACCATCGGTCTCTTCCACGGGGTGGCCCAATGGAACGATTTCATGACCACCAAGCTCTATGTCAATAATGAAGCCCTCTACCCGCTTCAGATGCGCCTGTACGACATAATCGTCCAATCCCAAGCGGCCACACAGAACGCCAACATGGGTCATCTAGTCCTGGATACGACCTCGCGCGGGGTCAGGCTGTCGACCATCATCATCACGGTTCTGCCCATACTGGTGCTTTACCCCTTCGTTCAGCGGTATTTCATCAGCGGTTCCATGGCCGGTGCGGTCAAGGGCTGACTGGTCGTCACGGATCGAGAAGAGCTAAGGAGCATTCATGCGTAAGAAAACGATTGTGTGCAGAAGGTTGAAGTCCCTCTGCGCGGTGGTGATGATCCCGGCGGTCTTGGGTGGTCTTGCGGCCTGCGGGATCGACAACAGCTACACATCGCACACGGTGGCCCAATTGCCAGCCCCGGCCTACAAGCTTTCGCCCGACAAGCCGGCCTGGCAGATTGACGGACGTAAGGACAACAAACTCCTGTGGTATGTCAACGCCGATTGGTGGAACAAGTCCTTTGGGAAGGACATGGTCACCCGTCAGATCAAAAAGGACCTGAATGTGGACATCGAGTTCGTCACAGGAGATGACAGCAAACTCAATACCTATTTCGCCGGCGGTGACCTGCCGGACCTGATCACCGTCCTGGATGCCAACTCCCGGGTGGTCAAGGCAGCCAAGAACTGGGCATACCCCCTTGATGACCTGGCCGACAAGTACGACCCATACTTCCACAAGGTGGCGGCCAAACAGACCATGGACTGGTACCGTCAGGACGATGGGAAAACCTACGGGTACCCTTCTTATTCCAACACGGAGAAGGACTACGGGGACGGGACCGTGCATGCCTCAAGCGGTTTCATCATCCGCAAGGATGTGCTGGCTGCCATCGGAAAGCAGGATTTCACCACCCCGGAGGGTTTTCTGGCTGGGATGAGGGCCATCAAGGAGAAGTTCCCCGACCTGATCCCCTTTGGCTTCAATGAGTTCAACGGGACCAATTCCTCTCTGGACGTGACCCTGCAGAATACTCTGGGAGTACCGACCACCAAGGCTGGCCACCGCTTTTACGATCGGAGGGAGGATAAGGATTATCTGACCTGGCTGGACACCTTCCGACGTTTGCACGCTGAGGGTGGGATATCCGACGATTCCTTCGCTGATGACGGGGATGCCTTCAATGAGAAGATACAGTCGGGCAAGTATGCCAGTATGTTCATGGCCAGCGTGGTCAACCACGGCCTCTGGCTCCAGACATGGGCTACAGCCCACCCCGACAGCCAGTATGTGGCTATCGACGGTCTGCGCAGCACTCAGGGGCGCAAGCCCACACTGACCGATACGGGTCTGAGCGGCTGGACCATAAACTTCATCAGTAAGGGTTGCCGGAATCCCTCCAAGGCCATCCAGGTTTTCACCTACCTCCTGAGTGACTATGGGCAGATGTTGGTCAACTACGGGTTTGAAGGGAAGACCTACACCAGGGGGCCGGGCAAGATTGTCAGGTGGACACCCGAAGCCAACAAGGTTAGGTTGACCGACAGTAAGAAGTGGCAGAATGAATACCGGATGGCCGAATTCGTTCTCTTTGGCCACGATCGCTACAAGGCTCTCAACCCAGAGTCCTTTACCGATGCGGTCCGCCAGATCCAGAATTTCGGACAGCCTTGGCTGACCACCCAGTACGAGATAGAGAACATAGCCCCCGACCAGGGCACTCTCCAGGCTCGTTCATTCTCGGCAATTGAGACCAAATGGTCGACCATCCTGGTCTCCCTGATCAGGAGCGGATCCGAAAAGGACTTCAAAAATTTGGTGGAGCAGTACGGCCAGTTCCAAAAGGAGAACAGGATTGACGAAATCAATAAGATACGAGATGCAAAGATCGCTGCCAACCTGAACAGGCTCAAGGGTTCACAGACCAGGAGCTGAGGGAATGACGATTAGGATTTTCCTCAACAGCAGGGCAGGCCACATGAAGGAAGAACTTGGGCCAGTTGGAAGGGGAGCCGTTGATTGGCGGGGCTGTCGACAGATGGGCGAAGATCGTCCGAGCGTCATCCTGGCGACCGACCCCTCTGACTACCGAGTTTGCTACCACCTGCCTTCTCGAACCAGATGGTGGCTCATGAGGACCCTCTTCGACTTGACGCCGGTAATCAGCCTGTCTCTTCTGCACAACCCAATCTGGTTCTATGACTATTCCCACTACCCCGACACCTATGACGACCCCAACGGTGGCCGGGAGGGCAGGTTCCTTACAAACTTCTCCTTCAGTATCCGCAAGGACCTCTGCCGGGGTTTGGACCGGGCCAGTTCGCAAACGAATATCCTAGGATATAAGCACAACTGGTACCGGACAGACCACCCATTGGACCTCATCGACATGGCGGGTGGGGCCCTAGACAGAATTGCCTGTTGCTGGTATGACAGCGGGCCCGAAAGTCGGACGAAGGTCAGCGCGCCGAGGTCTGTTTACGGGGCCTATGTCACGGAGGGTTCGGAAGGAGAGTGGATACCCAGACTTCACCAGACCTTGGCCCGCCTGATGTCCGTAGGTATCGAGTTCATGCGCCATAAGTCCCGCTGCCTGGTCCTGTGGAATATCACGCTGGACGAGAAGGGCGGGCAGGTCATCTCCGGATTCAGTACCAGTACCTGTCGAGACCTGGTCACAGAGGACCGAAGAGGAAGGATCACCAGTAATCTGGGCTGTTGCGGTCTTGCCCGATTTAGTCGATTCATCAGGCCAGTCGCCAGAAGGATCAGTATGGAACAGGCCGACGACCTGTCCGATTTTCCCTTTGGGAACACCGGCGGAAGCCAGGTGGCTGTCCTTTACAACAGACGCCGGAGGAAGATCAGAATTGGGGTCCGTTTCGTCCTCGGCCGCCGGGGTCAGGAGGCGGAACCGACCCCCTGGACCGTGATGGCTGTGACCCCTGTCTGCGGACCGGGCCCAGGGGAGGGCCTATGAGCAGGATCTTCGCTCTGGACGGTCCCCTTTACCGTTGCCTGGATAAGGGCTGGCAGCTCCTCAAGTTGAACCTTCTTTTTCTCGTCTCCTGCCTTCCCTTGGTTACGGTTGGGGCCGGACTGACTGCCCTTTTCGCTGTGGTTTTCGCCCTGCAGGAGGAGGGAACTGTCAAGGTGGGTGTCCGCTATTGGAAGGCTTTCAAGGCACGCCTGGCCAGGTCGACCCAGGTCTGGCTCCTGGTCGTGGCCGTGCTAACTGCCTTAGTAGGGGCTTACTTCCTTTTGGCAAATCTCACGCGGGGGTCTCAACCGGTCCTCCTTACTTTCATGGTCCTGGTGGCCTTCCTTCTTCTGGCGGCCATGCCCCTCTTCCCCCTCCTGGCCCTGGGTCTGTCCTCCGACCTTGGCGGAGCCGGAGCCTCCATTATGTCGGACCAGAGACTCAAGAACCCCTCTCTTGGAAAGCTCCTGAGGACTTCGCTAGGTGTGGGGGTCGGGCATGTCCTGGAATGTGGAGGAATGTTCCTCCTTCTGGCCCTCACCTGCCTGCTTCCTATCTTCCTGCCTAGACTCTGGCCACTATGGCTCCTTTTTGCCGGCTCCCTCCTGGCCTTCCTCCAGGCCTGGCTTTTTCGTCGAGCTTGCGGGGTCCTGCCGGTCCGAACCCGTCCGGACCAGGCAAAAGGTCGAGGCAGTGAGCGGTCCACGGGGGATGATGGTCTTGATGGTGGAGACCGGCCTGGCCCCGGCAGGCGATGAAGGGGAAGGAGAAGCTGGCATGATCCGCAAGGTGAAGAAGACGGATGAGCTGAGCGATGGTGGTGATCACACCCGCCACCGTCCCGAGACTCTGCACAAGCGGGAAGAAATATTGAAGGCTGCCCTTGATGTTTTCGGCCGGAAGGGAGCTGCCAAGGGTACCCTTGAGGAGATTGCCGACAAGGTGGGGATGACTCGGGCCGGCATCCTCCACCATTTCGGTTCAAAGCGCAAGCTCCTGATCGAGGTCCTCAGATACAACGATCAGGTCGAAGTGGCCGACCTCCCTGACAGGAAGATGCCCGGAGGTAGTGCTGGTTTCGATCACCTCTTGCAGACCATCGTCGACCATGCCCGCAATCCCGAGATCGCCCGCTCCTTCATCACCCTCTCTTCGGAATCCATCACGGAGGGGAATCCCGGCCATCCTTTCTTCAGAGAGCGGTATGCCAGTCTCCGTCAAGAGGTGGCCGAGTGGATAGTGGAGCTGGGCAGCGACCGGGGAAAGGCAATGGATCGGGATCTTGCACTGATGGCCTCTTCGTCCATATTGGCTCTTATGGACGGCCTCCAGCTCCAATGGTTGATGGATGAGGGGGAGGAGGGGCAGATTGACATGGTCCGGACCCTCTCCTTCGCCATGCACGAGATCGTAGCGGCAGCGTTGGAAAACCGGATGGTTGGCCAGGATGGCGAACCGGACACCGGGACAGGGGAAGAGTGGGGGGTGAGTGGGTCCAGTCAGCGACGCATTAAAACGGGTCCACCTCAGGATTGTTCGCCAGGTGAACCGGATTCCCCTCTTTCCTTAGGCGATGATACTATCCATTCATAGTGGGCCTTGATCCGTTATCAGCGGGGAGCCCTCGGAAGAACGGGATCGCATGCGGCGGTCCTCAGTAGAACCGACGGGTGGGCCCGCACAGCCCAGTTCAAGCGGTCCGGCGCGGGTCATTGGCCGGGCAAGCGAGGTGGTACCGCGGTGGGCCCCATGGGTCCCTCGTCCTCGACATGGCGACATGAACGACCAGCGAGGAGTGTGAACGGTGAATCAGACCACTGATACCTCAGATGCGACAAATCGGGACGGCGAAGTCTATCCCAAGGCGGTGGTGGACCCGGCTCTGTCCAAGGTGACGCCCAATCCCTCCTTTCCTCACATGGAAGAGTCCGTCCTGGACTATTGGGATCAGGACGACACCTTCAACAAGTCGGTGGATCGTCGTCCGTCGGGTGATCATGCTGACAACGAGTTCGTCTTCTTCGACGGCCCGCCATTCGCCAACGGTCTGCCCCACTACGGGCACCTGCTGACCGGCTACGTCAAGGATGTCATTCCCCGCTACCAGACCATGAAGGGCCACAAAGTCAACAGGGTCTTCGGTTGGGACACCCACGGCCTGCCCGCCGAGCTGGAGGCCCAGCGCGAGCTCGGCATCGACAGCGTGGATCAGATCGAGCAGATGGGCATTGAAAAGTTCAATGACGCCTGCCGCGCTTCAGTACTCAAGTACACCAGCGAGTGGAAGGACTACGTGCATCGTCAGGCCCGCTGGGTGGACTTCGACCACGGCTACAAGACCCTGGATGTCTCCTACATGGAGTCGGTCATGTGGGCCTTCAAGACCCTCTATGAGAAGGGCCTGGCCTACGAAGGCTACCGGGTGCTGCCCTACTGCTGGAAGGACCAGACCCCGCTGTCCAACCATGAGTTGCGCATGGATGCCGATGTCTATCAGGACCGGCAGGACACCACCGTTTCCGTGGCCGTCAAGCTCAGGGACGAGGATGCCTATGCGGTTTTCTGGACCACAACCCCTTGGACCGTCCCCACCAACCTGGCCATCGTGGTCGGCGCAGACATCGAGTACTCGGAGGTCAGCCCGGTGTCGGGACCCTTCGCCGGCAAGCGGTTCTATATCGCCACGGCCCGTCTGGGCGACTACGCCAAGCAGCTGGGGGAGGACTACCAGGTGGTCCGCACCCTCAAGGGGTCCCAGATGGAGGGCTGGCGGTACTGGCCGGTCTTCCCCTACTTCGCCGGAGAGCAGGCCGAATCCGAGGGCGGCACTCCCGGTCCCAATGCCTATACCATTTACACGGCCGACTACGTCGACACTGTGGAGGGCACCGGCCTGGTCCACCAGGCTCCCTATGGCGAAGACGATATGAACACCCTGAATGCCAAGGGAATCCGCAGCGTTGACGTCCTCGATGCAGGCGCCGTCTTCACCGAGCAGTGCCCCGATTACCAGGGCATGCAGGCCTTCGATGCCAACATGCCCATCGTGCGCAACCTGCGTGCAGGCGACGGCCCCCTGGCACAGATCCCAGCCGAGCATAGGGCCATCCTCTTCCAGGAGAAGAGCTACGTCCACTCCTACCCACACTGCTGGCGTTGCGGCACCCCGCTGATTTACAAGCCGGTCTCCAGCTGGTTCGTCTCCGTGACCAAGATCAAGGACCGCCTGCTGGAACTCAACCAGCAGATCAACTGGATCCCCGAGAATGTCAAGGACGGCCAGTTCGGCAAATGGTTGGTCAACGCCCGCGACTGGTCCATCTCCCGCAACAGGTTCTGGGGCTCGCCCATACCGGTCTGGGTCTCGGACGATCCCAAGTACCCTCGGGTGGATGTCTATGGGTCCCTGGATGAGCTCAAGCAGGACTTCGGCCGTTACCCGACCGATGATAAGGGGCAGATCAACATGCATCGGCCCTGGATCGACCAGCTGACCAGGCCCAACCCCGACGACCCGACCGGCAAGTCCACCATGCACAGAATCACCGATGTGCTGGATTGCTGGTTCGAGTCAGGCTCCATGCCCTTCGCCCAGTTCCACTACCCCTTCGAAAACAAGCAGTATTTCGAAGACAGGGATCCCTGCGATTTTGTGGTGGAGTACATCGGTCAGACCCGCGGTTGGTTCTACACCATGCACATCATGTCCACGGCCCTCTTCGACCGGCCGGCCTTCAAGAACGTGATTTGCCACGGCATCGTTCTGGGCTCCGACGGCCAAAAGATGAGCAAGCACCTGCGCAACTACCCGGATGTGAACGAGGTCTTCGACAAGTACGGATCCGATGCCATGCGCTGGTTCCTGATGAGCTCTTCCATCCTGCGCGGGGGCAACCTGGTCGTGACCGCCGATGGCATACGCGACACGGTCCGTCAGGTCATGCTGCCGGTCTGGAGCTCTTACTACTTCTACACGCTCTACGCCAACGCGGCAAACAAGGGAGCCGGCTACCAGGCCCAGGCGCTGACACCGGACTGTGTGGCCGACCTGCCGGAGATGGATCGCTTCCTGCTGGCACGGACCCGTCGGCTGATCCAGTCGGTGCAGAAGGCCTTGGACGACTTCGCCATCTCGGAAGCCTGCGATGCGGTGACTGACTTCATCGATGTGCTGACCAATTGGTACATCCGCAACAACCGCGACCGCTTCTGGAGCGAGGATCACCAGGCTTTCGACACCCTCTACACAGTCCTGGAGGCCTTTGCCCGTGTTCTGGCCCCGCTGGCGCCCATGGAAGCCGAGCAGATCTGGCGAGGGCTGACCGGCGGTGAGTCGGTACATCTGGCCGACTGGCCCTTCCTGGCCGACGAGGCCACCGGGCAGGAGACCCAGCTGGGACAGGTCCTGCGCGACGATCCTGCCCTGGTAACCGCCATGGAGAAGGTCCGCGAGGTGGTTTCGGCCACCCTGGCCCTGCGCAAGGCCGAGCAGATCCGCGTCCGCCAGCCCCTATCTCGGTTGACCGTGGTGGTTCGTGACCCCGATGCGGCCCGCTCCTATGTGGACGTGCTCAAGTCCGAGCTCAACATCAAGGATGTGGAGTTCTGCACCCTGGACCAGGCCGGCCAGCATGGCCTGCGAATCATCCACGATCTCAAGGTCAATGCCCGTGCGGCCGGACCCCGACTAGGCAAGCAGGTCCAGTTCGTCATCCGGGCCTCCAAGCAGGGCAGCTGGTCAGAGCAGGACGGCCATGTGGTCGTCACTACCCCAGACGGACCGGTGTCTCTGGAGCCAGGTGAATACGAGCTGGACAACCGGATCGAGCAGGAGGACGGCTCCCAAGCCGACCGGTCGGCCTCCGCAGCCCTGCCCACCGGAGGCTTCGTCATCCTCGACACCCAGCTGGACGACGACCTCTTGGCCGAGGGCTACGCCAGGGATCTGATTCGCCAGGTTCAGGATGCTCGGAAGACCGCCGGGCTGGACATCGCTGACCGGATTCAGCTGACCCTGACCCTGCCCGGAGAGGATGCCCCCAAGGCCCAGCAGTTCAGTGACCTGATCGCCCGAGAGACCCTGGCCACCAGCCTGACCGTCAACGCCGGCGATCTGGATCAGCCGCAGGTCGATTTGGTCAAGGCCTGATCGTAGCTGTACAAAAGGGCTTCCATCCTGTATCAGATGGAAGCCCTTTTCCGTTCGACCTGCCTGGCTGGGTGTCCGCTTGTGGCACACTTGGCCGTGCAGCGGGCAGCGAAGTTTGCAGATCAGCCCTTGACCTTGTCGCTGACCTGGTCCAGGGTCTGCATATCCTCGTCGCTCAGTTCCAGATGGGCAGCGGCCAGGAGGGCCGGCAGCTGCTCAGGGGTGCGCGCAGAGGCGATAGGGGCCGCAATCCCAGGCCTGTGGTTGAGCCAGGCCAGGGCTACTGTGGCCAGCTCGACCCCGTGGGCCTTGGCGATGCCGTCCATGGCGGCGACCACATCCAGCCCCTCCTGGGTGAAGAAGTCCTTGACCATGCCCTCACGCTGCTTACCCTTGAGGTCGTCCATGGTCCGGTACTTGCCCGTCAGGAAGCCCGAGGCCAGTGAGAAGTAAGGGAAGACCGCCAGATTCTCGTCCTTGGCAACGGGCATAAGGCCATTCTCGTAGTCCTTGCGGTAGACCAGATTGTATTGCGGCTCTAGGGCCACCGGCAGGGTCAGGCTTTCCTTACGAGCAATGCTGAACCACTCGCGGATCCGGTCCGGCGTGTAGTTGGACAGGCCGATGGCCCGGACCTTGCCCTCCTTGACCAGCTTGTCAAAGGCTGCTGCGGTCTCCTCCAAGGGGGTGGAGCTGTCGTCGAAGTGGGCGTAGTAAAGATCGATTACATCCAGGCCCAGCCTGAGCAGGGAGGCATCGGCAGCGGCCTCGATATTCTTGGCCGAAAGACCGGAGTACTGGGGGTGCTGGCTGACCTTGGTAGCCACCAGGACCTTGTTGCGGTTGCCGTTCTTGGCCAGCCAGCGGCCCAGGACGATCTCGGATTCGCCGCCGGAGTGGCCAGGGGCCCAGGCTGAGTAGACATCAGCTGTATCGATCAGGTTGCCTCCGGCTGCCGTATAGGCATCCAGGACCTGGTCAGACACAGATTCGTCGCTGGTCCATCCAAAGGTGTTGCCGCCCAGGACCAGGGGGAAGATTTCGGCGTCGATGCCGCGTAGTTTTGTCATGTTCATCCTTTCGGGTTGAAGTCTTGTTAAGCCGAGTCTATTACGGCTATAGCGCCCGAACCGATTATTCAGACGAGCCCATCATGTATGGTGATGGGAGGAAAGGCCGGAATGGTGCGGTTTTCAGGTCCGACATACAAGGGTTTTAAGCTCGAAGGAGAACACTTATGCATCTAGGCATCGCCATTGTGATCGCCGTGCTGGTTCTGGCGCTGATCATCTTCCTCCTGGGGATTTTCGTGGTTCCCCAGCAGCAGGCAGACGTCATTGAGCGCTTCGGCAAGTACCACCGTGTGGTGCTGGCAGGCATCCATGCCAAGATCCCCTTGGTGGACCGGATAGCTGCCAAAACCAACCTGCGGGTCAACCAGCTGAACGTCAAGCTGGAGACCAAGACCAAAGACAATGTCTTCGTCACCGTGGAGGTCTCCGCACAGTTCCGTGTGGAGGCGGCCAACGTGGCTACGGCATACTACGAGCTGGTCGATCCGGCGGGCCAGCTGCGCTCCTACATGGAGGATGCTCTCAGGTCAGCCATTCCCGCGCTGAGCCTGGATGATGCCTTCGCCCGCAAGGATGACATCGCCTCCGACGTTCAGCAGACCGTGGGCCAGGAGATGCAGCGTTTCGGATTTTCGGTCATCAAGACCTTGGTCACCGCCATCGATCCGTCCACCCAGGTCAAGCAGGCCATGGACTCCATCAATGCGGCCCAGCGTGAGAAGGAGGCCACCAGGGAGCGTGCCGAGGCCCGTCGGATCGAGATCGAGACCCAGGCCAGGGCGGATGCCGAAAAGACCAGGATGCAGGGCGAGGGTCAGGCCAATTATCGGCGGGAGATCGCCAACGGCATTGTGGATCAGATCAACAGCCTGCGGGCCGTGGGTATGGATATCGACGCCGTAAACAATGTGGTGCTCTTCAACCAATATCTGGATGTGATGCGTTCGCTGGCCGAGTCCGACAATGCCAAGACTCTGGTTCTGCCTGCGGCGACCCCCGGCGGCTACAACGAGCTCTTCAACCAGATGACCGCAGCGCTGATGACTGCCCAGAGCAGCCAGGGGAGTGCGGATCCCCGCCACGGTCGCAGGAGCGCAGGCACAGAGAGCGAGACCGGGGCGCCGATACTGTAAGGTTGGTAAAAGAGTTCGACCAAAACGGGAAAAAGGAAAACCCCGTATGGAGAGTCGTGCGGGGACGGGGTTCAGCTTTCCAGGAAGTCAGCTATGGTCTCGGCGGCCCGATAGCCCTTGTCGTACATGGCGTTGAGTCCCTTGAGCGACTTGCTCAGTGTGGTCAGCCCGCACAGGCTGTCCGGGGCCAGGATGAGCACCTGGCCCTCCTTTTCGGCCTGCTTGGCCAAGGCGACCTCGTCATTGTAGGTGCAGTAGCGCTCCATCAGGCGCTCGCCGGCCGCTGGATAGGTCCTCGACAGGATCCGGGCCGGCAGGACATCCTTCTTCTGCTCGCGCAGAATATCCCTCTGGCGGGTCAGAACCAGAACGATGCGTTCATAGCCCTCGTCCATGGCCTTGCGGATCGGGACCGGGTCGGCGATGCCGCCGTCCAGATAGGGCACTCCATCGATTATGTAGGGCTTGTTGGCCACCGGCACAGTGGACGAGGCCTTGAGGATGTCATAGTTGTCCTGGGTCAGGTCGGACTTGTCAAAGTAGACGGTGGATCCGTCAGTGGCCTTGCAGGCCACTACGGTGAACAGGGCCGGGTTGGCCTTCAGAGCTTGGTAATCCAGCGGGCATTCCCCATCGTGGGCCGACAGTTTGCCGTAGACGTAGTCCAGATCGACGAAGGTGTGCTTGGTCAGGAAGTTGCTCACGCTCGCATACTCCTTGCGGGAGGAGTAAACGGTGTAGAAACGGTAGCAGCGTCTGAGCTGGCCCGACAGGAAGGAGGCAAGATTGGCACTGCCGGCCGAGACCCCGTAGCAGTGATCGAAGGTAATGCCCTGCTCCATGCAGCGGTCGAAGACGCCGGCGCCGAAGATGGACCGGTAGCCGCCGCCTACGTCAATGACGGCTGTTCTTTTGCGTGCCATAAGCACCTCGATTCCTGACAGATATCCGAGCTTGATGACAGCTTATGCGTGAACGTTGGACAAGCCGTTCAGGGGCTGCAGGAGGCCAGCAGCCGCTTGGACAGATCCAGCATGGCCGGTGAGGAATCAGAGTTCGCAATCTGTACTTTGCCGGGACCAGGGCCCGGGTTGAGGGCATCGTCTTGGGCCAGCAGATCCTTGAGGTGGCGGGCCGTTCCAGGGTTGCCGTCGATCAGTGCCAGGCTCGGCGGGCAGATGCGGGCGATGGACTGGCGGAAGAAAACGAAGTGGGTGCAGCCAAGGACCAAGGCATCCAGGGTCTGCAGATCATAGGGATTCAAGTAACGGTGCAGGGTGGCGTCGACCAGGACCTGGTCGCTCAACCTGTCAGACTCCACAATGGTCACCAGGTCTGGGCAGGGCTGGGTGAGAATGGTGTGTCTGCCGGAGAACCGAGCCATCAGGCGCGAGAACTTGGCCTCCTTCAAGGTCAGCGGGGTTGCCGTGACCAGAACCCGTTGGGGTCGGCCTCCGCCTCGGGTGCAAGCCAGCTTCAGGGCCGGCTCCATGCCGATAACAGGAACCGGGTAGCGCTGGCGCATCTCATCCACACAGACACTGGTGGCGGTGTTGCAGGCGATGACCATGGCTTTGACACCCTGATCCATGAATCGGTCGCCGATGATCTGGCAGCGCCGGGCAATCTGGGCCGGCTCCTTGGTGCCGTAGGGGGCGTAGGCGGAATCGCCGAAGTAGAGCAGATTCTCTTGGGGCAGAAGCTTCTGGATGGCTGCGGTGACGCTCAGACCGCCGAGCCCGGAGTCGAAGATCCCGATCGGTGCATCTGATGCCATATGATCCGCTCCTTTCGCAGCCGAAGAACCAGCCTAGCCTGTCGCCGAAGGGCCGTACGCTACAAGCATGAGTATTCCCCGGACTGTTTACAAAATGCAAGCCACCGGCAACGATTTCGTGGTCTACGCCGATCCACGGGGGGATCTGGAACCTACAGCCGACCAGGTGCGATGGCTGTGTGACCGGCATTTCGGGGTTGGCGCCGACGGGGTGATTCGGCTGACCCACCCGGCCGATGTCAGTGACCTGGACCAGGAGCAGGTGGATGCCTGTGACCGTTTCGGCTGCCAATGGTTCATGGACTATCGCAATGCGGACGGTTCCTTGGCACAGATGTGCGGCAACGGGACGCGGGCCGTCACCCTCTTCGCCCAGAAGCAGGGGCTGACGCCGACCATGGAGGGATCATCTTTTCTGCTGGGGACCCGGGCCGGGGTCAAGCGGATTGTCTCGCGCAGTCCGATGAAGTGCAATGGCGAGCATGTCTTCAAGGTCAAGGTCGGAACTTGGCGGATGGGCCCGGTGGGGCAACAGCTGGTCGACGGCGAGGTCCTAAGAGGCTCGGCTCCTGGCACCTTGGTGGATATGGGCAATCCCCATGCAGTCGTTCTGGCCTCAGCCGCTGCCGAATTGGAGACCGAGGGACTGCCTGGGACCGTGACCGACCTGCTGTCCAGAGCTGATCTGCCTGACCTGGGCGATCTGGACCTGTCGGCTCCCCCGCGGGTCAGGCCCGGGCTGGCTGAGGGACAGAATGTGGAATTCCTGCGTCTGGATGCCTTGAATCCCGACGATGGCAACGGTCGGGCCAGCATGAGGGTCTATGAGCGTGGCGTAGGCGAGACCTTGTCCTGCGGGACCGGTTTGTGCGCCAGCGGAGTGCTGCTTCGAGCTTTGACCGGGGTCGATCACTGGACCATTCAGGTAGGTGGAGGCAGTCTGAAGGTGGACGTGGATCCGAAGGATGTGTGGCTGACAGGACCGGCCAGAATGGTGGCCCGTCTGACCCTGGAGTATATTCCCGGTTGCTGATCAGCCGAAGAGGGCGGATCCTTCCACGGCCAGAACAATGGTTGCCAGGGCGACCAGCCAAATCAGGTCGACCATCAGATCGAAGTGCCGCTGGTAGTAGGTCTGCAGCCATTTTGGCCTCTTGCGCGGCAGACCCTGCTGGACGACCGTGGCGTGACTGAAAGCCATGAACTGCAAGCTGGTGGCGAAGGTCATGACCAGGCACCAGGGGCAGAGGGCGTGGATGACGAAGAGCGACTGGGTGAACAGCCAGAGTGCATAGGCCAGGGCGGCAAGCGAGGCGAACCATGTTCCTGCCGCCAGCAGCGCCGGCATCTTGATCCGGCAGAGGCCTACTACGGCCAGCGTCAGGAAGACAGATTCGGCCATCAATCCTAGAAAGGCATTGGGGACCGGCAGGGTGCCCAGGCGAATCAGTTCGGCCTGGGGGGACTGGGCCACGGCAGAGCAGGAGACCACAGAGTTGATGTCACAGCTGAGCTGGCCCTGGGGGTGCCGTGCCAATTGCAGGGTTTCCGCTGACAGGACCAGGCTGGCATAGAGGGTTGCGAGCGAGGCCAAGGCGGCAATCAGATAGCTGAAGAAGGATCTGGCACCTTGTTGCAGTGATGTTGAAGAGGTCGGTTCGCTCATGGAGTCCATCACCTTAATGGTCGGGAAGGTTCTCTGGGACACTGAATCGTTCACGAGTTTAGGATGGAGGCATGACGCATGAGGATACTGCTAAGGCCTCCGGCTGGGATCTGCACTGCCACACCGTGTTCTCCGACGGCACGGTGACGCCCAGGGGGATGGTTGAGCAGGCGCAGCAGCTGGGTCTGGAAGGTCTGGCCATCACCGACCATGACACCAATGCGGGCTGGGATCAGGCTCGTAAGGCGGCCCACGACTTGGGGATGCCCCTGCTGCCTGGCACCGAAATCACCGCGCAGGATGGCCGCGTATCGGTTCACATGCTGGCCTATCTTTACGATCCTGAGGATCCGGTCATAGCCGGGCTCTTCGCCAAGACCAGGGAAGCCAGGCTGACCAGAACCAGGACTATGGTCGAACGGATTTCGCGGGATTATCCGATCACGTGGCAGGATGTGCTGGACCAGGTCAAGGAGGGATCAAAGACCACGGTGGGCCGTCCGCACATCGCCGATGCCCTGGTCAAAGCCGGTGTATATGCCGACCGGAGCCAGGCCTTCGCCGGGGTTTGCTCCTCCGGCAGCCCTTACTACCTGCCTACGCCTTCGCCGACCACCCACCAGGTGCTGGCAGCTGTAAACCATGCAGGCGGTGTCTTGGTCATTGCTCACCCCGGTGCTGTCAGCCGCAATCCTGTTCTGCTCTCCGACCAGCAGATTGCTGCATTGGCTAGGGAGGGGCTGGGAGGCCTGGAGGTCTGGCACCGGGACAATCCGCCCGAGCAGCGTCGACGACTGCTGGCTCTGGCCCAGCGCTGGGGGCTTCTGGTGACTGGAGGATCGGACTGGCATGGACAAGGCAAGCCCAATCGCATGGGGGAGAACAGCACCAGTGGCCAGGTGGTGGCCCAAATCGTGGACAGGGCCAAAGGAAGTTGTCCGGTGGCCTGGGAGGGTTAGCGAATACAGATCGAGGGCGGCCGGACCAGAAGGATACGGTCGCCCCCGTCAGGCGAGCACAACCTCAGTCGGAGGAGCCTCCCAGGACACCGAAGCCCACAGGATGGGTGGTGTCGGAACCGACCACTGCGTAGCCCAAGGACTCCTTGGGGACGATGATGTGCCGACCCTTGTCGTCCACCAGATCGATGGGTCCGCCCTCGTTCAGGGCCCGGGCGATGTGGGCCGCCACCTCGTCCGCCTTGGCGTTGGTGCTGAAGTTGACCGTGCGGGCCACATTCTTGATGCCAAATTCGATATCCATTGCTACCTCCAAGGTTTTTCTCCGTCGCCCAGACCTGCCGGTCCACGGATCTTCCGGTCTCATTATTCGCTGACCCGGGTGATTACGCTCTAAGCGTCCCCGTGATGCTCCTCCTGGGCAGAGCCGGTCTCCGGCGGCGATGCCGATGTCTGTCCCTCTGCAGTGAGTGTGGGAATCTGTTCGGGCAGGGGCTTTTTGGGAATGACGATGGTCTCGGCCTGATTGCTTGGAAGGGTCTGAGCTGACGATGCATCATGCGGTTGGGAAGCGTCCTCTCCCGCTTCAGTGGCATTCGAAGGCGGATTGTTCCCGGACGGGTCTGCGGACGGAACGCTCATTGCAGCCTGCGGTTTCGCTTCGCCATTTGTATCCTCGTCGTCGGTGACCGGATTGCCGATGCCGCGGAAGTGATCGCTCAGGCCTGATTCCTCTTCCTGGGGGACGGAAGCAACAGCTGGTGGCTCGGGTTGGGCGTCGGTGCCAAGGTCTGTGCTCTGGGCCTGCTTGGTGGGCTTATTCCTGGCATCGGAGTGGTCCATGACGGTCTGGGCCAGAGCCAGGTCAGCCATTTCCACCCTGTTGATGGCGATGGTGGCCGAGCTTTCATCCGACGTTTCTGTCGAGGCGGAGGCCGGCTCTGGCGTCGGATTCTCCTGTGGCTTGGTTGCAGAGGGGTCTTCAGCCTTATCGTCGCCCAACAGAGTGCCAACAGTGATGGTGGAGGGTGCGCCAGCGGGTGACGGACTTGGCGTCTGCTGCTGGCGACGGGCGCGCTGGTCCTGCTCATGATCGCCAAGCTGCTGAGCCAGGCGCTCAACTTGGGCCTTGAATTGGATGATCCGTTCGTTGTCTGCATGATCGAGAGCGGTGATGAACTCTCCCACCTGCTCCATTTGCAGCCAAAGATTGGCTCGGAGCATGATCAGGTCATCCAGCCGGGCCCCCATCATCCTGCCGTAGGCTGCAATGACGGCGTTGCGACGGGACCCGTCCAGCTTGGCGAAGATCCAGGCCAGATCACGAGCTGGATCGTTGACCTGCATGTTCTGCCAGCCGTAGACCCCGCTGAGTCCGGAGCCTGAATAGAGCAAATCGCCGTCGGAGAAGCCTCCGTGCACGGTGCAGGTTTCAAAGGACCAGAGTCCGTCGGTCGCCACAATGGAAGCCCATGAATCAGTGATTTCCTTGGGCACGTGGCCGTCCATGCGCAACCGTTTGATCCATCCGCGCAGTTGTGCTGCGATCTGGGCAGTGGAGAAGGCCGGATAGCCGTGGGTTTTCAGAAAATCAGGGCGCACCCGATGGATGGCGCCGATGGCTGTGCCTGCGGCGGTGCATTCGTTCATGGTCAGCAGGTGGAGGGGACGGATTCGGCCTGGGCAGTGGGTCATAACGGCAACAGCTGTGGTGCCGGTCGGACTGTCGGCCCTCTCGCCGGGCTGGTAGGCCAGGATGCGTTCGACCCGGAAGCCCATGGCCGCCATCTCCTTGGCATCGGCCAGGGCCTGAGCCGCCTTGACGCGAGCGGCCAGCCGGTGTTTGCCGGCTTCCGAACTGGTGGCCCAGACGTCGTAGACGTTGCCGGTCGCGTCCTGGACCACGGCACAATCCACGCCCTGTGCACGGTCCAGGCTGCTGAGCTGGTCGCAGTCCCGCGCGCCGGTCATGGGCACCTCGGGCATGGCGGCCGACGCCAGGGCGGCCAGGGTCAGCTTCGTTCGTTCACTCACACTCTCAAGGATAATACAAAGGACTGTTGTGGACGCGGTTGTCCACTTGACCACATGGGCACGCCGCCGCTGGTTCCGGTATTGGCCTTTGACACAATGGGGGTATGCATGAGGATGAGGAACGACTGCTGGAGGGTCTGGATCCCGCCCAGCGGCAGGCGGCTACCGTGCTTGACGGGCCTGTGCGGATCGTAGCAGGGGCCGGGGCTGGCAAGACCAGAACCATAACCCGGCGGATTGCCTATGCCTGCGCCAGCGGTAGCTGGGAGCCATCCAGAACCTTGGCAGTGACTTTTTCGGTCCGTGCTGCGGCCGAGATGCGTGATCGTTTGACCAAGCTTGGCGTGTCGTCCTCCCTGCAGGCGGCGACCTTCCATTCGGCGGCCCTGCACCAGCTCAGGCGCGTCTGGCCCCAGGTCAGTGAGACCTACCCTCCCGATCTGATTGAAGATGTGGGTCCCCTGGTGTCCTCCGCCTACCAGCGAGTCTGCGGGCAGGAGGCCGACCCGGGCCAGGTCAGGGACCTGACTGCGGAGATCAACTGGGCCAAGGTGGGGCTGATCGCCCCCCAGGACTATGTTCGGGTCTGCTCGGCCAGTCACCGCCTGCCGCCGGCCGGTCTGGAGGCTGATCGGATGGCCGACTTATACACGGTCTTCGAGAGCTCCAAGGCCGCCCACAACCAGATGGACTTCAACGATATTCTCCTGCTGGTTTGCCACATTTTGGAAGATGATGGCCAGGCTGCTGCAGATATACGAAACCTAATCGGCTGGCTGACCGTGGACGAGTACCAGGATGTCTCGCCCCTGCAGCACCGGCTGCTCAAACTCTGGCTGAACGGCAGGCAGAACCTGTGCGTGGTGGGGGACCCGGCCCAGACCATCTACTCATTCGCGGGGGCCACCTCCTATTACCTGCTGAACTTCCCCCAGGAATTCCCGAGCATTAAGGCTGACCTGGACTTGTCCACCGACTATCGGTCCACGGGAAGGGTTGTCCATTACGCCAACGGCATTCTGGCGCGTTCCCCGGTGCGTGGCGACTATCTGAAGCTGACCTCAGCCCGTCAGGAGGGCAGCCGGGTCGTGATGACCCGTTATGAGGACGATGGTGATGAGGCTGGAGCCGTCGCCTCTCGTATATCTTCAATGATTCGGAAGGGGGCCCGGCCCGGCCAGTTTGCAATCCTGACGCGGATCAACGCCCAGCAGACCCTGATCTGCCGCGCCCTGCACGAACGTGGAATCGGCTACCGGGTGCGCACGGAGTCAGGCTGGCAGAACCAGTCGGTCGATCTGAGCAAGCAGGAGGTGCTGGAGCAGCTGGAGGGTGGCATGGGCCAGGGGAGGGTCACGGTCTCCACCATTCATGCCGCCAAAGGATTGGAGTTCGCCCATGTCTTCATCGTGGGCTGTGCCGAGGGGCTGATTCCCTTTGGCTCACCGCCGGAAGGGGATGCCCTGGAGGAGGAGCGTCGCCTCATGTATGTAGGGGTGACCCGGGCCGAGGACACTCTCCACCTTTCCTACGCGGAGCACAAGGACGGCAGCGCCTTCGTCCGACGCGCCCCAAGCCGGTTCATTCACCACTGAGCGCTACCGATTCGGCCCCCGGAACTCAGGCTTGGTTGCTGTCTGAATCGCCTCTGTCTGGGTCATCCTGGTCGGTATTGCCGTTGTCGGTGTCCTTGGAATCCTTGCCGGCACTCTTTTGGTTGCCCGGGACCTCATGGTCCGAAGGTTCCT
This sequence comes from Bifidobacterium sp. JNUCC 75, assembly GCF_054819865.1. NCBI lineage: Bacteria > Bacillati > Actinomycetota > Actinomycetes > Bifidobacteriales > Bifidobacteriaceae > Bifidobacterium > Bifidobacterium sp. JNUCC 75. The sequence goes on from NZ_JBTHIF010000001.1 coordinate 1,843,515, forward strand.
GATCATTTGAAATGTCGGAATCAGAAGCTTCGGAGTTGGCGGAAGCGGTCGAATCGGCAGAGGAATCTTTCTCCTCGGCATTCAATAGCTTGTCCAGCTCGGCATCCCAGTCCACCGAGGTGGCGGAAGTGGCGGTTTTCTGCTCGGATTGCCCGTCTGCAGAGATCGAAGTCCGACCTTGGCCGCCTTCATCCTTGACAGGCAGGGAGGGCAGTAGATCAGGATGGGACCAATGGCTGTCACGGCCCTGGACTCCCTCCTCGGTGGTGATGCGTTCCCAGAGGTCGGCGGCCTCACGTAGCTGCTTGGGGTGAAGATGCAGGCCCAGCAGGGACTCGAAGGTCTGTTCGGCCGGTCCGCCCACGGCGCGCTCGCGTCGGGTCATCTCCCGCAGCTGTTCCAAATGGGGCAGGTGGGCCATACCGGCGTTCCAGACCACGCAATCTACCCAGCCGTCGACTAGTGCCAGCAGGTCGCCCAGGCTGTGCAGGGCCTCCTTCTGCTCAGGGGTGTCCTCGATGCCGACATTGCTGAGATTGATGGCGCCAGCGATGGATTCGGGGTTGATTTGCTCAGCATCGCGCAGCTGGTCCTCCACAGCGTCCAGGTCGATGGAGACTCCACGGGCGTACTTGCCAATCAGGGCCTCGAAGCGTGGCATCAGCCAGGGGACGGCGGCGTAGAGCCGGGCATGGGCGGCTTCCTTAAGGGCCATGTAGCGGGTGACCTCGTCCAGATCCAGCTCCAGGGATTTGGCGTAGACCTTGATGTTCTGCGGTATGAGGGCTCCAGCAGGGTTCTTCAGTAGCGGGATGCCCTGGTCGAATCCTCCGCGGACCTCCTTGGCCAGCTCGCCAGCGGCCTGCCCCAGCTGCATGGCGAATGAGGTGTTCCCCAGCAGCCTCATCAGCGTGGTCGGATCCTTGAGGTTGTCGGGAAGGGGGATGGGCACAGGTCCAGCGAACATTCCTGAAATCTCGCCTTGGTCGAAGCCATGGAAGCGTTGGCTTATGACGGAGGTCAAGGCCTCGCTGACCGCCTGGGCCACTGGCGAGGCGAACTGAACCCAGGCGTCTATGCTGCCCTCGATCCATCCGGCACGGGTCAGGGCTTCGGTTTGGCCTGGGGCGGGGTCAAAGGCACAGACGGTGTCTAGCCAAAGGTTGGCTTCGCTCATGACTCGGGCCACCCGGTCGCTGTCCTCGGCTGTGACAGTGGTGTCAGACTGGTCGGCCCGGGTGCGCCCCAAGGCGATGTTCTTGGCCAGTGCAACGTTGATGGGCCCCTGGTCGGCCTGGGCCTGCATGTCGGCCGGGGTATTCAGCCCTCCGGCAGTAAAGGCTTGGATCAGGGCCTGGACCTCGGCGGGTTTGGGCAGCTGATCGGCTCCCTGGGCCGCCATCTGGGAGCGGATGGACTCAGGCAGTTGAGAGAACTGACTCCAGGCCAGCTCGCCCTGCACCGGGCCGAAGCACTCGATGAGCCATTGGTGGATTGCATTCTCGTCCATTGCTTTGTTTCCAGTCCTCGCCAAGGCAGGTCGTCCGCCATCAAGGTTGGCGCCTGCCGGGATTATCGTCTTCATCAACCATAATATTGGAGCTATGACACTTCCGCACGGGAAATCGGATCACTGCGCCACAGGCGCACCCGAAAGGCGAATCGGGACGCTTGGCGGACCCACCCGGAAAATGCTGGTCGGCGGTCTTTTGATCATTTTGGCCCTCTTGGTGCTTTTCCTCCCCTCGCCTTATACCATCGAGACACCGGGCCCTACCCAGGATGTGCTGGGAAGTTCAAAAGGCTCACCGGTCATCAAGGTGAAAGGCGGGCAGGTCCACCATGACAAGGGCCGCTTGCTGATGACCACGGTCAATGCCCGCGGAATCCCCGGCTACCCGGCCTCCAATCTGGATGCCCTGGTGGGCTGGGCCGACCCCCACGCGACGGTTCTTCCACAGGAGGCCGTGGTGCCTCCCGGGCAGAGCGTTGAGGAGTACAAGCGCCAGGAGCAGGGCGACATGCACGGCTCCCAGAAAGCCGCCTCGGCCCAGGCCCTGGCCTTTCTCAAGGCTCGTGGGTATGACGTGTCAGGCCTGCAGTTCAGCATGAGAGTGGCCGACATCGGCGGTCCCTCGGCGGGGCTCATGTATACCCTGGGGGCCATCGACAAGATCACCCCTGAGCAGGAAACCGGCGGTTTGACCATCGCCGGAACCGGCACTATTAACCAAAAGGGACAGGTCGGTGCTATCGGCGGCATCCAGCTGAAGATGCTGGGCGCCAAGCGGGACGGCGCCACCTGGTTCCTGGCCCCGGCGGCCAACTGCTCACAGGTGGCAGGCCATGTGCCACAGGGGCTGCGTGATGTGCGGGTGTCCACCTTGGACGAGGCTTACAAGGCCCTGGTGGCCATCGGCCATGGCCAGGGGGAGGGGCTGCCCCACTGCACGGCCACCAAGGGCAAATAAGACAAGGCCGGTCCAATTGGTGAATTCCGGCAGTGTTGTTATGCTGAAACCGTGGCTGAGACTACAACCTATACAGCGGAAGAGTTCGGGTTTCATCCCGGCGATATTGTTCAGGAATGGATGTGGGACGACGATGTCGACGACGGGATTCGGACCAGGATCGAGGATCTGACCGGCGAAGAGCTGGTGGATGAGGACTATGACGCAGCCGTGGATGGGGTCATCATCTGGTGGCGGGACGGCGATGCCGAGGACGATCTGGCGGACACCATAATGGATGCCTCGGCCATGGTCAACAAGGGCGCGCCTTTCTGGGTGCTGACCCCGAAACCAGGCAGACCTGGGGCATCGGCGCCGGGGGTCGTCTCCAATGCGGCCAAGACGGCGGGCATGAACGCCTTAATGCCTACCACCGTCAGCAAGGATTGGAACGCCACTCAGCTGCGGGCCTTCGGTAAGGGCAAGTAAAACTTCTGGCTGTTCCGAGGCTTACGGCAGTCAGACATATTGCATAAGCGCCAATGAACGAGGTGGTGGGCATCGGTTGAGCCCGATGCCCACCACCTCGTTTTCATCATGAGAAATTCCCGAAGGAATCCGGACGGCCAATGGAATTACTGCTTGTCCTTCTTGGCAACGGCAGGAGCCACCGTCGTGGCCTTGTTCTGATATTCGGCCAGCAGGGTCCGCGAGCGTATGTCGCAGAGGTTGGCCACCAGAGCCATGAGCAGGATGATCAGGCCCACTAGGAAGATCCAATGCAAACCGTTGAAGACGATGGTGCGGGCTGGGCCAAGCAGGCGGGAGGGGATGCTCCCTGCCGTAGCCGGGTTGATCATGCTGTTCATCATGTCCTCAGTCAGTCCCTTATGCTGAGGCACCTCGCGAGCAATTACCGTGTTCATGACGATGCCGAAGATGGAGACCATCAGGGTTTGCCCCAGGGAACGGGCCAGGGTGTTGAAGCTGGTCGAGGCGCCTACGTCGCCTGCGGGCACCACGCTCTGGGCGGTGATGGTTGATGTGGTGATGGTTAGGCCGAAGCCGAAGCCGACCACGGCCGAGATGATCAGAAAGACCCAGTAGGCGGTGGCCTGGGGAACGGCTATGTAGCAGATGCAGGCCGTCAGGATGAAGGCCAGGCCGATGTTGGTGGCCCGGTGTGGCGGATGGTGCATGGTCAGCGGTCCAGCAAGGTAGGCGCCCAGGAGCCAGAGAATGGAGGATGGAGTGACCACAAAGCCGCCCAGGGAGGGGTTCATCCCCAGCACGGATTGCATCCAGATGGGCATGTAGGTGTCGAAGCCCATGAGGAATCCGGCCACCAGGAGCATGCAGATGTTCTGGATGACGAAGGTCCTGATGCGGAAGAGTCGCAGAGGCAGGATGGGATCCTCCTGGTGGCCCTCCACATGAAGAAGCAGGGCAAAGGTGACCACGGTGGCCGCAGCCAGGATCAGGGTGATGCGCGCATCGCCCGCCGAACCCAGGCTCTGCAGGCAGAGCATGAGACAGATCAGGCAGATGCTGAGCAGTCCGATGCCCATGTAGTCGACGCGGGTTTCACGCGCCTGGATATGCTCGCTCAGGAAGAGCTGAATCATGATGATGACCAGCAGTCCGATGGGCACATTGATGGCGAAGACCCAGTGCCAGCTTATCTGCTGGACGATGAAGCCTCCCAGCAGAGGGGCGATGATGGAGGCGATGCCCCAAGCCGAGCCGTTCAGGCCGATCATGCCCGCCCGCTTGTCCAGTGGATAGATGTCGGCCAGAACCGTGTAGGTCAGCGGCTGGATGGCACCTGCCCCCAGGCCCTGCAGAAAACGGGCGCCGATCAGCTGGGGCATGGACTGGGACAGGGCACACAGGGTGGACCCGATGACGAAGACCAGCAGGCCGATGGTCAGCAGCGGTTTGCGGCCAAAGCGGTCTGAAAGCTTGCCGTAGATGGGCGTGGTAACCGCCGTCATGAGCAGATAGATGGAGTAGACCCAGTTCATGATGGACAGCCCATGCAGGTCCCCGATGATGGTGGGCATGGCGGTGGAGACGATGGTCCCCTCGATAGCCGTCATAAAGGTGGCAATGAAGACCGCCACCGTCACCAGGGTGCGATTGGTCTTCCTGCCACTGCCTGTATCGACTGTCTGTGACAATCCGAACCCCCTGTCGTATGGTGTGTTGCTCTTGTTTGCGGACAATGGCCGCGAATTCCTAGTGGATTATAGCCGCACCGTGCGGCCTTGTCACCGTGTATTCTGGTAAGGTAGTGTGCTGGTCCCGTGGCTCAGTTGGTTAGAGCGCCACCTTTACACGGTGGATGTCCCCGGTTCGAGTCCGGGCGGGACCACAGGGGTCATTAGGGGGCGTGCCCGAAGTCGAGTCTTAACGCTCACGTAGAATCGATGCACGACGATCGTTGACAAGAAAGGTCAGGAGGTCGATGCCTGATGTCAGCTAAGCCTGATGCCCGTGGAACCGAGGCGACCATCGCGCGCTCGGGCAAGCGCAAGTGGGGATATGACACCAAGCAGGTGGATGCCTTCCTGGAGCGGGCGCACTCACTTTATGAGAGCCAGGACCCTGATTTGACCCAGGAGGAGATAGCCAATGCCTCCTTTGACCTGTGCAAGAACGGCTATATCATCACCCAGGTAGATGCTGCCCTCTCCCGACTGGAGAGGGTGATTTCCGACAGGCAGACCAGTCTGGAGATAGCCCGGGTGGGCGTGGATGGTTGGACGACCAGGATGGTCAGTCTGCAATCAGAGCTGACCGCTCATGCCGGCAGACCCTCGGGCAGCGTTTTCAAGCGCGGGGATGCTGGTATGCCCTCATACGACTGCAGGCAGGTGGAGCGGCTGATCGAGCAGGTTCTCAACAAGACTTCTGACCAGCTCAACCTGCAGGAGGGTCGGAAGACGGACTCGGGCAAGTCGAAGAACACCGACATCACGGCTGACCGCGTCTCCAATGTCATCTTCACTCAGCGGCGAGGGTCCAAGGGTTATGACGAGCGTCAGGTGGACTTCTTCCTGGCCAAGGCAGTTGAGCTCCTGGAGCAGCTTGAGTCCTTTGCGCGGGTTAGCGAAAAGGCAAAGAGAGCCAGCGAGAGTTCGACGGCGCCCGCTGCTGTTCCTGCGCAGCCGCGGCTTCCGGTCCAGGACTCTTCATCTTCCGGCGTTCAGCCGCTGATCGGACAGAGCCAGGCACCGGCATGGAGCACTCCCAGTGCCTCCGCTCTTGCGGGTGACCAGAGCAGTCAGGATGATTTCGCTCAACTGCACCAGGCAGAGCGGGCCATCTTCGAGGCTCCGGCCGCCAGCACGAAGACGACACCTACGACGCCGACGGCGCAGCCCAACAGTTCTCTGAGTGCTCTGGCTTCGGCGGTCAACCAGCGGCTTGCCCAGGAAGGCGCTGGGGCAGCCGTAGGTGCTGGCGCCACAGCTGTCGGTGCAACGGGTGTTGATACACCATCTTCGGCAGCGGCGGCGGCAGCTCCTGCCTCTTCTTCTGCGAGGTCGGCCTCATCGTCCGGATTCAGCGGTGGATCTGCTATTGCCCCTGCCAATCCCGCAGTCTCCGGTCAACAGGAATCGGTCATGCCCGCTTCGGTGCCGCCAGCGGCTACAGACCCGGCATCTGCACCAGCCCGTACCACTCCTGCGGCACCTGCGTCGGCTGTACAATCAGTGCCGTTCAGCTCTGCGGCACCTTCTTCCTCTTCTCCCGCACTGCAGACTCCAGAGCCGACGGTATTCCACCAGACCGAATCGGCACCTGTCGCTTCCGCCCCCTCCACCTCGGCTGGGACTGCGTTCGTCCCCTCCGCAAGGCCAGAATCGCCAGCGTCTGCCTCGGCAGGTGCTGACGCTGCCGCTTCGTCTACACCAGGTGCCGCCTCGGTTATCTCTTCGCCATTCGTCGATGGCCATCTGGGCGCGGGCGGACCCTTGGGCAGTTATGAGGAACCGGCACCAGCAGCGCCTGAGACCCGTGAACGTCCCTGGGCAGAAACAGCCGGAAGCAGCACAGATACGCCCGACTGGGCCAAGCCCCGGTATTCGCAAAACACGCGTGGGAATAAACAGGACCAAGATCCGGATTCTTATCTGGCCTCCCTGCTCAATCAGGATCTGCCCAAGATGGATCTGGACATCCCCGATATTTCTTTCCCCGCCTTCGGTGACGAGGGAGAGCAGGATAAAGGCGGTCGATGAGTCATCTTGCAGTGATGAGTGAAGGTAGGCAGGCCGATTTGTTGGCCGGTAGTGAACGCACCTTGGCAGATTGGTCGCCCAGGGATGATGACCAGGAGCCTCGTAGCCTGGTCATCCTGGGATCCACAGGGTCCATCGGCACGCAGGCTCTGGATCTAATAAGTCGTCATAGGGATCGGTTCCAGGTGACTGGATTGGCCGCTGGCGGCGCGCATGTCGAGCTTCTGGCCCGCCAGGCCCGCGATTTTGGCGTGACTCGTCTGGCTCTGGCCGACAAGGCCCAGGTTCCGGCTCTGCAGCAGGCTCTCGAAGCCATTGGATTGACTGGCATCCAGGTGGAGGCAGGCATGGAGGCGGTTCAGGCTCTGGCCGGTTCCGGCAGTGATCTGGTCCTCAACGGCATCACTGGATCTGTCGGTCTGCGTCCATCCATTGCGGCCCTGCAGGCCGGATCCCAACTGGCTCTGGCCAACAAGGAGTCCGTGGTGGCCGGAGGCCATCTGCTCTTTGACGCCGAGATACGGCCGGGCCAGATCAACCCGGTCGACTCCGAGCATTCGGCCATCTGGCAATCCCTGCGTTCGGGGCAGCATGGAGAGGTGGCCCGTCTGGTGGTCACTGCCTCAGGAGGTCCCTTCCGGGGTTGGAGTCGTCAAGCCATGCGTGAGGTCACCCCTGAACAGGCCTTGAACCATCCGACCTGGTCCATGGGTCCGGTGGTCACCATCAACTCCTCCACCATGGTCAACAAGGGTCTGGAGGTCATCGAGGCCAGCAGGCTCTTCCGCATCGAGCCCGAGCGGATCACCGTGGTGGTCCACCCCCAGTCCGTGGTCCACTCCATGGTCCAGTTCCAGGACGGGGCCACCATAAGCCAGGCCTCGCCTCCTGACATGCGTCTGCCCATTGCCTTGGGCCTGTCGGCGCCCGCCCGTCTTGACAATGTGGCTGCGGCTTGCGACTGGTCCAAGGCCAGCACTTGGACTTTCGAGCCGCTGGATGACGAGGCCTTCCCGGCGGTAAACCTGGCCAGGCGGGCTCTGGGAAGCTGCGAGCCCATGACTGCGGTCTTCAATGCCGCCAACGAGCAGGCGGTCCGGGCCTTCCTGAATCATCAGCTGCCTTACCTGGACATCGTCAAAACCATTCGTTCTGTCATGGACGCCATGGAAACGCATCTTCCGGGAACATTCACATCCGTGGAGGTAATGGAGCAAGTCGAGCATGAGGCACGCCAAAGGGCCGATGCTTTGATAGACATGACAGCGTGAGTAGCATTCTCAAGACCGAACAGTCAACATCTTCCCAAGGGTTCCGCAAGACAGGCGAGCAGGCCATCAGTCAGACTCCGCTGCATCCTCGTCGCCGTTCCCGTCGGATCATGGTGGGGCCTGTGCCGGTCGGCGGGGGTGCCCCAATTTCGGTGCAGTCCATGACCAACACGGTCACCGCTGACATCAATGCGACCTTGCAGCAGATCGCCGAGTTGGCCGCCGCCGGCTGCGATATCGTACGAGTGGCCGTGCCCAGTCAGGATGATGCCGACGCGCTTCCCATCATTGCGAAGAAGTCGCCCATCCCGGTCATCGCCGACATTCACTTCCAGAGCAAGTACGTTTTCCAGGCCATCGACGCGGGCTGCGCAGCCGTCAGGGTCAACCCGGGCAACATCCGCAAGTTCGACCAGGTCGGTCCAGATATCTGCAAGGCTGCTACGGATGCGGGCATCTCCCTGCGCATCGGAGTCAACGCCGGCAGCCTCGACAAGGACATCTACGCCCGCTACGGCGGCCCCACCCCTGAGGCCCTGGTGGCCTCGGCCTTGAAAGAGGCCCACATGTTCGAGGACGTGGGCTTCCACGACTTCAAGATCTCCGTCAAGCACCACGATCCCGTTACCACGGTCCAGACCTACAGGCTCCTGGCATCCAAGGGCGACTGGCCCCTGCACCTGGGCGTGACCGAGGCCGGACCATCCTGGCAGGGGACCATCAAATCCTGCCTGGCCTTCGGCGCGCTCCTGGCTGAGGGCATCGGCGACACCATCCGGGTATCCCTGTCCGCACCGCCTGTGGAAGAGGTCAAGGTGGGCTGCAAGATTCTGGAATATCTGGGGCTGCGCCAGCGCCATTTCGACATCATCTCCTGCCCCTCCTGCGGCAGGGCCCAGGTGGATGTGATCGAGCTGGCCAAGGAAGTGACCGAGGGTCTCAAGGACATCACCGCCCCCATCCGGGTGGCTGTCATGGGTTGCATCGTCAACGGCCCAGGTGAAGCCAGGGAGGCTGACCTTGGGGTGGCTTCGGGCAACGGCAAGGGCCAGATCATCATCAAGGGCAAGGTGGTTCAGACAGTGCCTGAGGATCAGATCGTCCCCACCCTGCTGGAACGGGCCAAGGAAATCGCTGCCCAGATGGATGCCAAGGCGGCGGTCCAGGGTGAAACCCTGCCGGAGGTAGGTCCCATGGTGGTTCCGGTCACCGGCCGTGCCAGCTGAGCGCGTAAGCACCATCCTCGCCACCGGTTACAATGGCCGTCGTGTCCCAAGAGGTTGAGCGTTCCCTCCCCGCGATCCGGTGGAGCAGGGTCAGGCGGCTGATGACCAGTCTGCCTGTCTTCGTCATCCTCATGGGTCTGCTGGCCTCTGTCTCCCACCTGACCGCCGTCCCCTGGAAATACGAACCAGTGGATCAGAATTTTCCCACGCTGACGCCGGACACCGCGGTCACCTTCGACTGGCCTGCCGGGGTTGCCAGGGATACCGTGGGGCAGTATCAGGTCGAATCCCGCCACCAGGAAATGAGCGTGGAGAGGCCTGCCACAGGTGAGCACCAACGCATCCGAATATTGATTCGCACTCCTCAGGGGGCTTCAGGCCATAGGCCGGCTGTAGTTTTCATGCATGGCGCCGGTTACGGCACCTGCGATAACTCCTTCGGAGACGTAGCCCGGACCCTGGCCTCTGCTGGCTTCGTCACCGCCGTGCTGGACAAGCCGGTCTGGTCTACGACGGATGCTGATCGGGATTATCCAGCCTCAGCCAGGGCCTACGAGCGGGTTGCCAATCTGCTGCGCGACCGGGATGATGTGGATGCATCCAAGGTAGGCATATATGCCACCAGCGAGAGCACTTGGATCGCCGCCATGTTGCTGACCATGGATCACAGGATCGCCTTCCAGATCCTGCTGAGTCCCATGGTCTATTCACCACGGCATGCTATGGGCTTCTTCGTGGCCCAGGACTTTGCAATTGCCGGGGCCAACCAGGGCTATCAGTCGGTGGTCCGTCGGCTCTTCAGCACTGATGCCACCCTCTTGGGCCTGAACAATCTGGACATAGACCCTACCGACCGCTACACCTATGCCATTCCCACCCTGCTGGCCTACGGGGCCAAGGATGTCATGACTGCCCAGGTTGAAGGGGTGCAACGCGTGCTTTCCCAGGCCCACGCCTCTGGCAATGAGAACGTAACTGTGCGGTCCTACCCCGTCTCCAACCATGTGCTGCGGCTGGGGGATGAGGCCCAGACCGGCACGCCCCTAGCCGACCACTACCAGCAGGACATGATTGACTGGGCGGTGGGTCAGGTCCATGGCCTGCATCAGACCAGTCCCAGTGTGGGTGGGGCCACCATCCACCAGTCCATTGCCGTGCCTACTGACCTGCGGGGGCGGCGTTCGCTGACCATCTATATGCTGGTCCTGCATATGCTGACCCTGGTTCTTTTGCTGGCGGCCCTGGTCATGGCAGCGGTGGCAGGTCTGATGAAATTGTTCCGTCTGCGCCGACGCAAGGACCCGGTTCTGGGTTTCAGCCATGGTTTCGGCGGCACCTTGGTCACCATCACTGGTACCACCCTAGCTACCCTGGTCCTTTTCGGAGCTGGTCTGGGTCAGGTCATCATGGCCGTGGTACGCCTGGGCTGGGGTGGCGTGCCCGACCAGGCGGGGGTCAGCTACTGGAGCTGGCCGGTCATCCAGGTGGTCTGCGCACTGGTCATCTGGGCCTGGTCGCGCACCTTCGCCCGTATGGTTGAAGTAGCCTCCCTGAGGGGACTGAACCGGCTGCCCGACCAGGTCCGCACAAGCAAGGCTGGCGGCCCCACTTTGCGCCAGCAGATGCGCAACCTGGATCCCAGGCCTGTTTTGGCTTCCACCCGCTTCGGCGTTGCCCTCTTCGTCGTCACCACTCTGGCCATGTTCGGAGTCCTGCTGATCTTTGCTTTCTGGGGCCTGTTCATCTACCAATGAAAGGACGGGGCCGTCGTGGCCATCTATCGTGACGAGGGGCTGGTCCTCAGAACGGTCAAATTGGGCGAGGCCGACCGCATCGTCACCATTCTTACCAGGGGGCACGGCAAGGTCAGGGCCGTTGCCAAGGGGGTGCGACGGACCAAGTCCCGCTTCGGTGCGCGGCTGGAGCCCTTCATGCGTGACGATCTGCTCATCTCCCGAGGCCGCAACCTGGACATCGTCTCACAGGCGGTCTGCATAGCCCCCTATGCGGATGCCATATGTGCCGACTACGACCTCTACGCCAACGGGGGCGTCATGCTTGAGACCGCCGACAAGCTCGTGGTGGGTGAGCACGAGCCGGCCCCGGAGCAATACCGTCTGCTGGTCTCCGCCCTGGCCAGCCTGGCAGGTCATCGACATGACCCCCGTGACATCGGCTCCTCCTACCTGCTGCGCTCCCTGGCGCTGGCGGGCTGGCGGCCCCGGCTGGATTCCTGCATCGTCTGCGGCCGTACCGACCAGCTGACCCACTTTTCTGTGCCCGGCGGCGGGGTGGTCTGCAGTCGGGACAGGCCTACCGATGCTGTGGCGGTGGATCCCGCCACACTGGCCCGCTTCCGGGCGCTGAGCAGTGGGGACTGGTCCAATCTGGACGGCAAAGGCTCCACCCCCCTGTGCGACGGTCTTGTTGAGAAATGGGGCGAATATTACCTGGAGCGGCCCATCAGGTCCCTTAGGCTATTAGATTCTTGAAGCATGAGCTTTGACCCCGTCGACTACACCTCCCTGGATGTGCCTGCAGCCCCATTCTCCGACCCAGCGCGTATTCCGCAATTCCCCGAGGGCTCAGTCCCGCGGCACCTGGGTGTGATCATGGACGGCAATGGCCGCTGGGCCAAGCAGAGGGGTATGGAGCGTACCCAGGGTCATCGGGCTGCCGAGCCTGTGGTCTTCGACACCATAGCCGGGGCCATCGAGGCCGGGGTCCGATATCTGAGTCTGTATACCTTCTCCACGGAGAATTGGAAGCGCTCGCCGGCCGAGGTGCATTTCCTGATGGGTTTCTCCCGGGACATCATCCATCGGCGTGTGGCCCAGATGGACGACTGGGGAGTGCGCGTGCGCTGGGCGGGCCGTCGCCCTCGGCTTTGGAAGTCAGTCATCGACGAGCTGGAGGCGGCCATGGAGCGTACCCGCCACAACACCAGGATCGATGTGATCTTCTGCATCAATTACGGGGGCCGGGCTGAGCTGGCCGACGCAGCCACCGACATCGCCCGGGAGGTGGCGGCTGGGCGGATCAAGGGCTCCAAGGTGACGGAAAAGATGATCGCCCAGCATCTCTACAACCCCGACATACCGGACTGCGACCTGGTCCTGCGCACCTCGGGGGAGCAGCGCACCTCCAACTTCCTGCCCTGGCAGGCGGCCTATGCGGAGCTGGATTTCGTGCCCGAGCTCTTCCCCGACTGCGGGCGCGAGGTGCTTTGGCGGGCCATCGACGATTACATCCATAGGGACAGGCGCTTCGGAGGCGTGGAGAATGCCTGAGAAAACAAGGCATCTCAATTTGTGAAGTTAGCCATAGTCGTCCAAATTTACATGTCTGAACACTCTCGTAATGCCCTTGAAAGGTAGTCTGTGTCATATCGCAGCGGAGCAAGCCTTATCCGCTGTGGCGATTAGGGCAGCAAACGAAGCGAAGGAGTGACAGGCGTGGACGACAAGCAACGCATCATGCAGATCATCGAGGACAAGTCACAGGAGTTCATCGATGCCGCCGACCATATTTGGGGTACCCCCGAGACCAGATTTGCCGTGAGGGAGTCGGTCCAGCAGCATTACAAGGTGCTGGAGCAGGAGGGCTTCGACATCGAAAAGGGCGTGGGCCATATGGACTATGCCTACGTGGCGACCTGGGGCTCGGGTCGTCCGGTAATCGGCATCACCGGCGAATACGACGCCCTGGGAGGCCTCAGCCAGGTGGCTGATTTGGGCGAGCACAAGCCCTTGGTTGAAGGCGGCAACGGGCAAGGTTGCGGTCACAATATTCTGGGTATGGCAGCTGTCGCGGCCGGAGTGGGGATCAAGACCTTCATGGAGGAGAAGGGACTCAAGGGGACCATCAAGGTCTTTGGCTGCCCAGCTGAGGAGTCGGGCTACGGCAAGGCCTTCATGGCCAGGGACGGGGTCTTCGACGGGCTGGATCTGGCCCTGTCCTGGCACCCCTCGGATGTGACCCAGGCCTGGGGCTCCTCCAGCCTGGCGGTCCTGCAGGCCTACTTCGACTTCACCGGTGTGCCGGCGCACGCGGCTGCGGCCCCTGAGCTGGGCCGGAGCGCCTTGGATGCCGCGGAGCTGATGAACGTGGGAGTGCAGTTCCTGCGTGAGCACATGATCGATGAGGCCCGCGTGCACTACGCCTTTATCGACGCAGGCGGCGAGTCGGCAAATGTGGTGCAGTCCCATGCGCGGCTCTACTATTTCGTGCGCGCTCCCAGGATGGATCAGGCTCAGGATCTGTTCAAGCGTGTGGAGAAGATCGCCCAGGGTGCAGCTCTGATGACCGAGACCCAGGTCAAGGAAGAGTTCGACGCGGCCTGCTACAACTTCATCCCCAACCATCCGCTGACCGAGGCCATAGACAGGAACCTGGACATCGTTGGCCCCCTGCCTCTGGACCAGCAGGAGCTGGACTATGAGCGCCGCTACACCGACACGGTCCCTGAGGCCGGCAAACAGCGGGTGCTCAGCCGCACCAAGGCTACCTTCCCTGATCTTCCGGATGAGGAAGTCAGGAAGATGGCCGAGTCCACCATGGCCCTGAAGAAGTATCCACTGGCCTTCACCGATACGGCATCGGGGTCCACAGACGTCGGCGATGTCAGCTGGCAGACACCCACCGCCCAGTTCAGCGGCGGCTTCGAGCCTCAGGGTACCTCAGCTCATTCCTGGCAGTGGGCGGCCAACGGCAAGTCCTCGGTGGCCCACAAGGGTCTGCTTGCGGCAGGTAAGACCCTGGCTCTGACTGCTTATGATGCATTTACCAACCCGGATCTGGTCAAGGCTGCCAAGGAGGACTTCAACAAGACATTCGCCGGCCAGGAGTACAAGGTCGTCATCCCAGACGATGTGATGCCCCACTGACCTACTATTCGGCTGTCGCCGTGCCCTGTGATCCCTGCGGATCACTCCGCCCGGCGGTGGTTGGCTTCGACTGAAGGATGACGGACCAATGGCAATCAAGCAATCCTCAAAAACGGCGAGCGGAACGCTGATCTTCTCCCTGATGGCCGGTTACTCGATCGTGTACATGGACAAGAACATGATCTCGACCGCCATCATCCCCATCTCCGAGCAGTTCCACCTTGACTCGGGGCAGACAGGCATCATCATGTCGGCCTTCTTCCTGGGCTACTCGCTCATGCAGATACCCAGCGGCTGGTTGGCCGATCGGCTTGGGGCCAAGCGTGTGCTGATGGCTTCGATGATCATCATCGGCCTGTTCAGCTACCTGTTCGGCCTGGCTAATGGTCTGGTCTTCTTCATCATCGTCCGGTTCTTCGCTGGCATGGGCCACGGCGGCTACCCGCCCTCCTGCTCCAAGTCGATTGCGGAGAACTTCCCGCAGGAACGGCGTACATTCGTTCAGTCCCTGATTCTGTCGACCTCGGGCATCGGCGGCATCCTGGCCTTCGTTCTGGGCGCCAACCTGGTCGCCATCAACTGGCACCTGGCCTACGGTGTGCTGGGCACCCTCTATCTGCTGGCTTTTGTCTGCATCCTGATTTTTGTGCCCTCCCAGCCTCGCCAGCCCGAAGTCGACCTGAAGCCGGGAGCCAAGGGGGCAGGGTTCCTTGAGGTCTTGAAGAATCGGAACGTGCTGGTCCTCTTCGTGGCCATGCTCCTGCTCAATATCCTCTTGTACGGCAATATTTCTTGGATGCCCACCTTCATCAAAAATACCTTCGGGCTCTCGATTGGTCAGGCCGGCATCCTGCTGGCGGTCAATTCGGTATTCACGACCGTCGCCACCATCTATGCCGGCCAGTTGCTCTCGAAGCTCTTCCTGGGCAGGGAGAAGGTGGCCATCCTGGGCGCCGGGGTAATCAGTGCCGTCCTGGTTGTCTGTTTTGTCTTCTCGCGCAACATCTGGCTCTCCCTCCTGCTGCTGATCCTGGTCTCCTGCGTCTCTGTGGTGGCCTTCACCGGCATCTTCACCTGGCCGCACAAGATCATGGACCCGCACATCATCGGTTCCGCCATAGGCATCATCAACACCGGTGGCACCTTGGGCGGATTCCTGGCTCCCATGATCATCGGCTACCTGGTCAAGGCAGCCGGCGGCTCCTTCGTTGGAGCCTTCCTCTTCATGGGTGCAGCAGCCATCGTTTCGGGGCTGATGGCTCTGCTGGTTAAGGTCGGCAAATAAAGCCGAAGCCGGATCGACCGCATCAACGGCTTCTGATCTCGAAGATCAAACATCTGTGGAGTTATTGTCAAAGGGCCAGTGCTCCTTTTGGGAGTTTCGATGCTTTGGTTCTGACCACAGGTGCTTGTAGGTGGATGTTTGCCAGAGAAATGCCCGTCCCTGAGTAATTTCAGGAACGGGCATTTCTCTGTCGACCAGAGGAGTTGGGTCAGCGATCCGGCTGCTCCCAGATGGTGTCCAATTTGGCGATGGAGAGGGAGTCGATCAGCGCCTTGCCCTCGCCGGACTCGGCGATCAGTCGAATGCCGCGTGGTCCTTGGGCTGGGAAGGAGTAGGAGGACATGATCTCCAGCCCGTCGTTGACGACGACCTCGATCGAGCCCCTGTCCACTATGACGCGTAGCTTGAGTTTGCCCGAGGACTTGTCGACGGGAGCGGTGCGGTAACCCCGGTCCCCGTAAGTGTTGCAGTGGCGGTCGAGCACAACGCGGCCCAGCTGGTCGTCATAGCAGACCAGCGTATGGTCGCCTGATTGTGTCCGATGAATCTCCAGGCCGATGCGCTCGGCCTGGGACTTGTTCAGATCGATCTCCATATTGATGTCGGCGGTCTGCGCGTCGTCCACCAGATTCCGGCTGCCGTTGACCTCCAGCTCGATGGGACCGAAGTTCTGCTGGTCTTGGTCCAGGTTGGAGAACTCGCGTACGGGCAGGCAGCGCAGATGATCACCGGCCAGGGTGACCTCGCGGGGCACGGTGAACTGGCCGCACCAGCTATCCTCCTGCATGGGGATGGGTTCGGTGAAGGGGCTCATCCAGCCGAAGACCAGCCGACGGCCGTCAGGGGCTTGGAAGGTCTGCGGTGCATAGAAGTTGTGACCGTCATCCCAGAGGTGGAACTCAGTCTCCTGATGAAAATCGCCGCCGGGCTGCCAGCTGCCGATCACATAGCCGGCGTTGTTGTGGTTGCGGGCTTCGAATCCGTGGGGCTTCAGGCCCATGGCCGAGTAGCAGACCACCCACTTGTCCTCCAGGGGGAACATATCGGGGCATTCCAGCATGAAGACCTGAGGGTCAGGATGCCGGTAGATCACACGATCGAAGGTCCAGTGCTCCATGTCGTTGGAGGTATACATCCAGATTTCGCCCCGATGGGCGGGAGTGCTGACTCCGAAGACCATGTACCAGAGCCCGCCCATCTTCCACACCTTGGGATCGCGGAAGTGCAGGATCTTCTCGTCGGGGCAGGGGACTACAACACCCTTCTTTTCGAAGTGGATGCCGTCTGAGGAGACCGCCATGCACTGCTCCTGGAGGTTGCCGTCGTCATCGTTTACCCCGTTGCGCCAGCGGTGACCGGTGTAGTAGATGGTCAGACGGCCGTCGTCGCCCACCACGGCCGATCCGGAGAAAACCCCGTCCTTCTCGACCTCCAGGGTGGGTGCCATGGCCAGAGGCTCGCGCCGCCAGGTGACCAGGTCGGCGCTGGACACATGCCCCCAGTGCATGTTTCCCCATTCGCTCCCGTAGGGGTTGAGCTGGAAATAGGCATGATAGCGGCCCTGGTAATAGATCAGACCGTTGGGGTCGTTGATCCATCCGGCCTTGGATGCAATGTGGCACTGGGGATACCAACGATCATTGCGGGTGGTGAAGAGCCGATCGATGCTTTTCTGGGCCTTATCCAGCTGATCGCTCATATCGGTGTTTTCTTTGGTTGCTGCTTGGTTCATCCTTGAATCCTTTCGGGGTTGGGCGGGGTGCTGATGATGGTCGATCTGCGAATCAGCCCTGCGTTATGGCGGACTTCTGTGAGTCCCTGATGAAGGGATCGCCCTCCACCTGCTGATCGTCGCGCTTGAGTACGAAGATTCCGTAAATCAGGGCGACCAGCACCACCAATGAGATGGTGTAGAAAGTGACCCGGTCGCCGGCCCGATCGTGGAGCATGCCCAGCGGGGTGGACAGGGCCACCTGACCGACCTGGGAGGCAATCTGGAAGCCCACCATGTAAAGGGTGGCGGACAGCTTGGGGTTGAAGTGCAGGGTGAAGTAGCGGAAGGCCGGCAGGCTGAAGAGCGGGACCTCGATGGAGTGGAAGAGCTTGACGATGGAGACCATGACCGGGTCGTGGAAGAAACCGCACAGTCCGATTCTGGCGAACATGACCGTAGCGCCCAGCAGCAGGGAGTTGCGGACGCCGATCTTGCGCATAATGACTGGAACTACGCCCATCATGGCCGATTCAAGGAATACTTGGAAGGAGTTGAGAATGCCATAGATCTCGTGACCCTGTTCCGGGGTGGGGAAGAGGTTGGCATAGTAGTTGGGGAACATCTGCTGGTCGAAGACCGTGTAGAAGGTGTTGGTGAAAATCATGAAGACAATCAGGAGCCACAGGGCGGGCATGCCCAGGACATGGATCATGTCGCGCAGGGAGGGCTGGGACTTTTCGCCCTCGGGGGTGGATTCCCGCTTGATTTCTTCGCGCTGCTCATCAGGAATCCAGAAGGCATAGACCAGGAGCATGCACGCGCCGAAGGCTGAGCCCAGCCAGAAGTTGATCATCGGGTTGACGTTGAAAGCGAACCCGGCAATCAGGGCCACAATGGCGTAGCCGAAGGAGCCCCAGGCGCGGGACTGGCCGTATTCGAATCCGAATTTACGACTGTACCGCTCGGTGAGGGCTTCGATCAGAGAGCAACCTGACATGAAACCTGCGGATAGAACGACCGAACCGAGTAAGGCTCCCAGGATCAAGTTGGAATGCATGAGGGGGGCGTAGACGAACTGCACGAAAGGCCCAACCAGCGCCGCAATGGCCGCGATGAATATGGCGAGCCTACGCTTGACTCCCAGCTCGTCCTGGATTACCCCGTAAACGAACATTATTATGAGTGTGCCCACGGAGTTGATGGAGTAGATTTTGCCAACCTGGGTGTTGGTCATACCGAGGCCGTTGATCAGCCAGGGCGAGTAGAAGGACCACCAGATGCCCCAGGCGCAGAAGAAGAAGAATATTCCGGTGGAGGATTCCAAATATGATGGGTTCCTCCATGCTGATGATTTGGCGGCCATGCTAACCCTCTCTCCTTGTTGTGCACCGCTTCTCCGCAGTGCCTCACGGTCCGATGCACTTACTGTGTGCAGAGCGAATCCTGGTAGGTATAGTAGGTCGTCAATCGATTTACGTCAAACGATTGACGATTATTGCATCTCCCTATCGAAGACGATGAGCAACTAGCAGGGGATGCTGACTGATTGGTGACTGGCGACAAGCCAGCCGGATCTGAACTTGGTTCGCCATCTTGCGGCGGGAAAGGGGAGATGTGATTCTGGCATTAGTGGTTGGCCGAGACTGGGTCCGAGGTGGCATCTAGGCGGGTGGAACCCTTACGGATCAGGGCGCAATGGATGCGCACCCCGCCAGCTTGATCAAGCGGCGGCAGGACGGCACGGGTATCGGGCAGCGGTAGGGCAACGCGACGCGGGTTGATTTGTGCCAGCAGTCGCCGCGCCGCCCAGAATCCCATCTCGTAGTGGGGAAGCTCGACCGTGGTCAGTGGGGGTGCCGTGGTTTCTGCGATGACCTGGTGGTTGTCCACGCCTACCAGGTTCAGATCTCTGCCGATTATCAGATGGCGGGCTGCGGCGGCCTGGTATAGGTAGAAAGAACGTGAATCATTGAAGCAGAAGACACCATCGGGGTGCTGGTTCTCCATCAAATCGTCCACTTGGTCCATGGCTTCCTGGTTGAATCCCACCAGTCGGATCAAGGCCTTACTTGCAGGTAGGCCGGCCTCCTTCAGGGCGGTCTGATATCCGCGCATTCTGTCTTCTTGCGCTGGCAGATTCTGTGTGGTGCCTAGGTAGGCCACCCGGCGGCAGCCTGATTCAATCAGGTGATGGGTGGCATCGTAGCCGATTAGAAACTCGTCAGGTGCGATGCTGGGACAGCGTTCGGCGCGCTCCACTGCGTTGACCACCACGGCAGGGCAGGAGCGCAGAGCCTGGGGCAGGTCGATATTCTGGTCGTACATTTTGGCGAAGAGGAAGCCGTCCACCCCATAGCGCTTTAATGCCTGGATCTGTTCGGCTTCCCGAACGCCCTCATCAGTGGAGACGGTGAGAAGCAGATAGCCGCGCTCAGCGGCCGCATCCTGTGCGCCCTGAATGATGGCGCCCGCGTAGGGCGTGGTGGCTACCTTTTCGCTGATGAAGCCCAGCATGCCGGTCTTGCTGGTACGTAGCGACCTGGCCATGGGATTGGGCCGATAGCCCAAGGCTTTGGCTATGCTGCGCACCTTTCGTGCTGTATCCGACTTGACTCTGCCCTTATCGCGGCCGTTGAGCACCAGAGAGACTGTGGAGACGGATACGCCTGTGCGTTCGGCGATCTGCTTCATCGTGATCATGGGCACACCTTAACTTGTTCAGGCGATTTCAGCCCGACTGATCTTCAGCGACAGGGAGTTTTAGCGGTTTTCCCCGCCCAGGATCCGATCGATCCGTTCCACCTTTTCGTGGATCTGGTCCCGCTTCCCGGGACGGATGTCCAGCCTGAGGCTGACGCCGGTCCGATATCCCTGTTCGGCCAGGACCCGTGTAGCTTCTTCCACGACCTCCATGACCCGATGCAGATCCCCTTCGACGACGGTGCTCATGGCATTGGTCTGATTGGGCAGACCTGAATCCCTGATGACCTTGATGACCTGGGCCACATAGGTGGACAGCTCCTCACCCTGACCAGAGGGAGCAATAGTGACCTCGGCTACGGTGTTTAGATAAGATTGGTCATTCGTATCTGGCATATCGGAAACCTTTCCACATCGATTGGTGTTCGTAGGCAGGATGCCCGGTGTCCCCAGCGGTCACCTGCGCGGCCTCCCGCACATGCCTCGATGGTAGGCCTCTACGCTGACAGCAGGTCACCCGTCGAAGGTATGCTGGAGGCCGGTCATCAGGTCGTATGCCCCAAGGAGGGGCTCCCGAACAGAAGGTGTAATCAGTGGCAGTATCGAAACTGGATGAGGTCATCTCCCTGGCCAAGCGCCGAGGGTTCGTCTTTCCCGCAGGGGAGATCTATGGCGGGACGCGCTCGGCCTGGGACTATGGCCCTTTGGGCGTGGCCCTCAAGGACAACATCAAGCGTGAGTGGTGGCGGACCATGGTGGTCACCCGCGACGACGTGGTTGGCGTGGACACCTCGGTCATCCTGCCCACGGCGGTCTGGGAGGCCTCGGGCCATGTCTCCGTTTTCAACGACCCCCTGATCGAGTGCCTGAACTGCCACAAGCGGCACCGAGCCGACACCCTGGAAGAGGCCTACGTCGAGAAGCACGGCCATGATCCGGAAAACGGCCTCAAGGACATCCCTTGCCCGGACTGCGGCACCAAGGGCCAATGGACCGAGCCTCGCGACTTTAACATGATGCTGCAGACCCACCTAGGTCCTGTCCAGGACGAGAAGAGCCTGCACTATCTGCGCCCCGAGACCGCCCAAGGCATTTTCGTGGACTTCAAGTCCGTCATGGCCTCATCGCGATCCAAGCCTCCTTTCGGCATCGCCAACATGGGCAAGAGCTTCCGCAACGAGATAACGCCCGGCAACTTCATCTTCCGCACCCGCGAGTTCGAGCAAATGGAGATGGAGTTCTTCGTCCACCCTGGCACCGACGAGGAATGGCATCAGTACTGGATCGATGCCAGGACCCGTTGGTACGTGGACCTGGGTGTCAAGCCGGAGAACCTGCGGCACTATGAGCACCCCAAGGAGAAGCTGGCCCACTATTCCAAGCGGACCGTGGACATCGAGTACCGGTTTGGCTTCCAGGGTTCCGAGTGGGGCGAGCTGGAGGGCGTGGCCAACCGCACCGACTACGACCTCAAGGCCCATGCCGAGCACTCGGGCGAGGATCTGAGCTACTTCGACCAGGCCAGCGGGGAGCGTTACATCCCCTATGTGATTGAGCCTGCGGCCGGACTGACGCGCTCGCTGATGGCCTTCCTGGTGGATGCCTATGACGTGGACGAGGCTCCCAACACCAAGGGCGGGGTCGACCGGCGCACCGTGCTGCGTCTGGATCCGAGGCTAGCCCCGGTCAAGGCCGCCGTCCTGCCCCTGTCCAAGAAGCCAGATCTGCAGCGGATCGCCCATGACCTGGCCGCCGACCTGCGCCAGAATGAGTGGATGGTGGACTATGACGAGTCCGGCGCTATCGGCCGCCGCTACCGTCGTCAGGACGAGATTGGCACGCCCCTGTGCATCACCGTGGACTTCGACACCCTGGACGACAAGGCGGTTACCATCCGTAACCGTGACTCCATGCAACAGGACCGAGTGGCCTTGGACCAGGTGGAGAACTACGTGCGTCGGGTCGTCGGCGAACAGCGGGTGCGCTATCCCATGGGCCCCTCCGACCTGACCGGCGCGCGCGCCGCCGACGGCTACACGGACCTAGCCAGCGAGCCGGGCACGGACGAGAGCGAACCCATCAAGGTGGCCGAGGCCGGTGGCCGGTACTGAGACTGATCACTCGACCCAGAAGATCGCTCCGATGCAGCTGGGCCCTATAACCGTGCCTGTTCCGGTCATGCTTTCGCCCATGGCGGGTGTGACCAACTGGCCTTTCCGTTTGCTCTGCAGGGAGTATGGACCGGACGGACTGTATGTGGGGGAAATGGTTACGGCTCGGGCCCTTGTGGCGCGCAACCCCAAGGCCTTCCGGCTGTGTCGCTTCGCTCCTCAAGAGAAGGTGCGCTCACTGCAATTGTATGGGGTGGATCCTCAAATCATGGAGCAGGCCACCAGAATGGTGGTTGATGCGGGCTGGGTCGATCATATCGACATGAACTTCGGCTGCCCAGTCCCCAAGGTCACCAGACATGGTGGGGGATCCGCCCTTCCCTGGAAGACCGACCTCTTCACCGAACTGGTTCATCGAGTGGTTGCTGTCTGCTCGCCTGCCGGAATCCCCGTCACCGCAAAGATCCGGGTGGGCATCGACCACCAGCACGAGACCTTCTTGGAAGCGGCTCACATCGCCCAGGAAGAGGGTTGCGCCGCCGTGACTTTGCATGCCAGAACCACGGCTGAATACTATGGCGGCCATGCCGACTGGGATCGGATCGCTCAGCTGGTCCAGTCCGTAGACATCCCCGTCTTCGGCAACGGCGACATTTGGACAGCCGAGGATGCCCTGGACATGTTCGCCCAGACAGGCTGCGCAGGCGTGGCCATCGGTCGGGGCTGCCAGGGCCGTCCCTGGCTCTTCGCCGACATCGCTGCGGCCCTGGCCGGCTCGCCGGAACGGCAGGAGCCCACCTTGGGTCAGGTCGGGGCGATCATGGCCCGCCATGCCCGGCTCCTGGTCGAGTTCTACGACGGCGACGAGCGCATGGCCGTCCATGATATGCGCAAGCACGTGGCATGGTACCTCAAGGGTTTCGCCGTGGGTGGGCAGGTGCGCCGCGACTTCATGGCATGCGAGAACCTGGAGGATCTGGATCACTGCATCGCCGACCTGGACCAGGACATGCCCTATCCGCGTGCCGTGGCCGGCAAGCCCCGGGGCCGAGTCCGCTATGCCAAGAAGGTTCGCCTGCCCTATGGCTGGCTGGATTCGCGGACTACCACCCATCAGGAGCGCGAAACGCTCTTTGGCAATGATCCCATGGACGCCTCCTACTGAAGCCGGAAATATCCCTCTCGCCAAGCATGTGCATCCGGGTCTAGAATCAGGGTTTAGAATACGGACAGAACGGCGTGGAGGTTCTTTCGGAAGACCAGGGCGGTTGGCTCTGACCTCCCGGACCCTAGGCCCACGGCCGTCAGGGAGGGTCGGAACGCCTGTGGGCAAATGCGTGTTGGCGTATATGACCTGCGCTAGAGTTGAGCGTAACGTGAGTGACGGGAGCATACTGTGAGCGAGATTGCCCAGAATGACAATTTCAATGACAAGACCAACATCAAGGTCGTTGGTGTTGGTGGAGCCGGTGGCAATGCTGTCAATCGCATGATCGCCGAGGGTCTGCAGAATGTCGAGTTTGTGGCCATCAATACCGATGCCAAGGATCTCCTGCGCTCAGATGCCGATGTGAAGATCTCCCTTTCTGATGCCAACAGCCGTGGCCTGGGGGCCGGCGCTGATCCGGAGAAGGGCGCCAAGGCTGCCCAGGACCATCAATCTGACATTGAAGAGGTCCTCAAGGGTGCCGACATGGTCTTCGTCACTGCTGGGGAGGGCGGCGGCACAGGCACCGGCGCCAGCCCCTTGGTTGCGCGTGCAGCCCGTCAGCAAGGCGCGCTCACCATCGCCGTGGTCACTCGGCCGTTCACTTTTGAAGGGCCCAGGCGCTCCGCTTCCGCCGAATCGGGCATCGAGAACCTGCGCAAGGAGGTCGATGCCCTTATCGTTATCCCCAATGACCGGCTTCTGGATCTCTCGGATCGCACGGTCTCGGTCATGGATGCTTTCAAAACCGCCGACACGGCCCTGCTGGCCGGCGTTCAGGGCATTACCGACCTGATTACCATGAACTCCTACATTCACGTGGACTTCTCCGATGTCACCGCTATCTTGAAGGATGCCGGCACTGCCCTCTTTGGCATCGGCGCAGCCAGGGGTGAGGATAGAGCCACGCAAGCTGCTGAGATCGCCATCTCCTCCCCGCTCTTGGAGGAGAGCATCGAGGGCGCCCATGGAGCTCTTATCAATGTGGCCGGCCCCAGCGACCTGAGTATGCAGGAGGCATCTGCTGCCGCCCAGCTGGTTCAGGATGCCATCCATCCTGAGGCGCAGATCATCTGGGGTCTGGCCTTGGACGACGCCTATGGGGACGAGGTGCGGGTCACGGTCATCGCCGCCGGATTCGATCCCACCCCAAAGAAAGATGAGATCAAAGCCTCCGTAGCAGACTCGGCCACTGCACCGGTAGCGGCCACCCCGGTCCAGGAGCCCCAGCAGCCTATGGCGGATCCGTCCGTCCAGGCGGAGTCGGAGTCCGATGAGACCTCCGAACACGATGTGGTGCCCCCAGCCTCTGGCGATGACGGCACCTCCGACCCGGGATATCTGGATATCCCTGACTTTCTGCGGTAATCAGGCGAAGGAGCAGATATGGCAGGATTGATGAAAAACGCGATGTCTTTTTTCGGCATGTCGGATGTCGTGGACGACGATGACGACGATCTGGCCGACGATGACGAGGCTCGCGACGGTTTCGACACCGATCACTCTGTGACCCCCATGGCTCAGCAATCTGCATCCAACAGCCAGGAAGCCGAGCCCACACCTTTCCAGAGCCGGATCAACCGCATCACTACCATTCATCCCAAGTCCTACGAGGATGCCCAGATGGTCGGTAGGGCCCTGAGGGACGGGGTGCCGGTGGTCCTCAACCTGACTGGGGTGTCCGAGTCTGTGGCCTACAGGATTGTCGATTTCTCCGCCGGCGTGGTCTTCGGGGTACGCGGGTCCATTGAGCGGGTCACTCCAAGGGTCTTTCTACTCAGTCCTGCACAGGTCAACATCAAGGTGGAGGAGCCTGAGTCGGGCTCTTCGGCCAAGGGGCTTTTCGCCCAGTGACTGACACCCTGGCAACCGTGTCCGCAGGAGTCTGAAGACGCATGCTTGTACCTTTTGTTCGTTATCTGGTAGACATCCTTATCGAGACCTACCTGCTGGTTCTCTTCGTGCGGATGATTCTGGACTGGGTTCTGGTATTGTCGCCTCGCTGGTACCCTCGTGGCTTCGTAGCCTCGCTCATCCGGGTTATCTATGCCTTGACTGAGCCGCCGCTTCGCTGGCTTCGCCGGTACATTCCGCCCCTGCCCATGGGCAGGATCCAGCTTGATGTCTCCTTCATGGTGCTCTACGCCGGACTGATCATCATCCAGGTGCTTATAGGCTAGAGACAAGACCGCGGATACGGCATACTCCGTGCTAGCATGCAGTAAGAGAACACAATCGGGCTGGTTGGCCTGAAGCGAGGTGGAGAAACATATGGCTCTATTGACGCCTAATGATATAAGGGAGCATACCTTCCAGACAGTGCGGTTCAAGGAAGGCTACGACGTCGACGAGGTCGACGACTTCCTGGATCAGGTCACAGACACGGTTGAAGCGTTGGGCAAGCAGGCCGTGCAAGGAAGTGCCGCTTCCACCCAGTCCCTGGGCACCGATGTGGCCTCGTTGAACTCCAAGATCTCCGATCTGACGGCTCAGGTGGAATCGCTGCAAAAGGAGAATGGGGATCTGAAACAGGCCCAAGGCTCCGCAGCCCAGCAGCCCGCCGTGGATGCGCAGACCAAGCGGTTACTGGCCGAGTCCCAGAGTCAGGTCAAAACCCTGTCCTCCCAGAATGACCAGCTCAAGCGTCAGGTCGAGCAACTCAACTCCCAGATCGACCAGCTGACTGCTCAGGCCGCTGCGGGCAACAACACCCAGGCTCTGACCAACCAGCTGACGGCCATGCAAAAGGAACGCGACCAGGCCCGCCAGCAGGTCCAGGCTCTGACCAACCAGCTCAATGCCTCCCAGCAGAGCATGGCCACGGCCCGCCAGCAGATCGCACAGGCTCAGAAGGCCTCTCAGGAGCAGCAGCAGCGTACTGAGCAGCTGAACAAGCAGCTAGAGGAATCCCGCAAGCGCGAGGAGCAGTTGCGTGAGCAGGTCTCCAAGGCCGAGCCATCCACCGAAACGGGCAGTCTACAGCGGATTGCGGGCGCTGGCGCTGAGGCCAACAGCGAACCCGAGAGGGCCACCGCCATGCTCACGCTGGCCATGCAACTGCACGATCAGTACGTGGACAAGGGTAAGGCCAACGCCTCCCAGCTGGTGGCCGAGGGCCATGCCCAGCACGACGACATTGTCAAGAAGGCTGAGGACTACTCCAAGAGGACCCGCGCCGAGGTGGACGAGTACTCCAAGCGTGTGCACTCCGAGGCCGATGGCTACTCACAGCGCGTACGCTCCCAGGCCGACGAGTACTCGGTCAAGACCCGTTCCGATGCTGACGCCTATTCCAAGCGCCAGCACACCCAGGCCGACGAGTACGAGACACAGGTGCAGACTCGGGCGCAGGAGTACGACAAGAACACCCGCGACAGCGCGGATCGTTATGCCGCCGATGTCAAGAACAAGCTCATGGATCAGTCCAAGGTTCTCGAGGAGAACATCCAGGGGCTCAAGCAGTTCGAGGCGGGCTACCGCAGCAAGTTGACCGAGTTCCTCAACCAGCTGATCAACCAGATTTCAGACACCAGCAATTACCAGTCCATGGAAAAGAAGTCCGAACAGGCTCACTGATTCCATCCGGTAATGACGAAGAACACATCTATGAGACGGCTGCGCGGACGCGTGGCCGTCTTCGTCGCTCTGGCGGCAGTGGCCATAGCCCTGGATCAGCTGACTAAGGCCCTAGCACTGGCCCGGCTGGGCAACGGCATCAGGGTGGCTCTGCCGGGTCCCCTACGCGGTCTGCGACTGGTACGCAACCCCGGTGCATCCCTGGGATTGGGGTCTGGGAGTACCTGGGTCATATCCCTGATCGCCTTAGCGGCCTGTCTGCTCATCATTGTTCTGGCTCTGCGCACCACCTCCATGGTCTGGACCTTGGTCCTCTCCCTGGCCTTCTCCGGGGCAGCAGGCAATCTGATCGACAGGGTTGCCTATGCCTCCGGTTTTCTTGACGGTGCCGTGGTCGACTTTCTGGACTACGGCTGGTCGGTGGGCAACGTTGCCGACGTCTATCTGACTCTGGCAGGCGTGGCCGTAGTGGTGCTTATTATCTGTAATGTGCGGTTCAGCGACCGGTCCAAGACACTAAAACATGGGGGAGCGGCAAAGTGACACGGCTTCTTCCTGCGCCGGATGCCTTGGTAGGTCGGCGCTTGGATCTGGCCCTGTCCAAGATGCTGGGCCTGTCCAGGGCCAAGGCCAGCGATCTGGTGGCCCAGGGTCATGCGCGGATCATGGGCCGCCGGGTGAACAAGGCCACCACCTTGATGAGCGGTGATCTGATAGAGCTGGACGAGCCCGAGTCAACCAAACAGGTGGAGCCGGTGGCTGAGGACATGCCCGTGGTCTACGAGGATGAGGACGTGGTCGTCGTCGACAAGCCGGTGGGGGTGGCTGCACATCCCTCCATAGGCTGGACCGGTCCAACCGTTCTGGGCAGCCTCCTGCAGCGGGGTACCCACATCACCTCCATGGGAGCCCAAGGCCGCCAGGGTATCGTCTCTCGTCTGGACGCGGGCACCAGCGGCCTCATGCTGGTCTGCAAGTCCGACCTGGCCTACAAGGAGATGCGTCGGCAATTCGCCCGGCATGAGGTGATCAAGATCTACCATGCCCTGGTCCAGGGCAATCTGACCGAGGACAAGGCCACCATCGAGGCTCCCATCGGACGCGCCCGGGTCTCGGACTTTCGCTTTACGGTCACCCCTGCAGGCAAGGAGGCCATCACCCATTGGGATGTGCTGGAACGTTTCGGCTCGGCCACCCTGGTCAGCGTCAATCTGGAGACTGGGCGCACCCATCAGATACGCGTGCACTTCTCCTCCATAGGCCATCCACTGGTAGGTGATCACATGTATGGGGCCAACCCCGACCTGGCGGACAGGCTGGGCCTGAAGCGGCAGTGGCTACACGCCATGCGCCTGGAATTCCGCCATCCCCGCACCAAAATCTGGACCAAGGTGGTCTCCTCCTACCCGGCTGATCTGCGCCGCTCCCTGCAGATCGAACGTCAGGGCGCCACCGGTATACGCAGCTAGCGGACTCCGGCGATTCGGCCAGAGGCCTGGGTAAATTGGAGATATGTCCTCAACCCGGTCAGACTTCGTTCACCTTCACACCCATACCCACTATTCAACCTTGGACGGGGCCAGCAGAATACCCGACCTGGTTGCCGAGGTGGGACGGCTGGGGCAACCGGCTGTAGCCATTACCGATCACGGCAACATGCACGGGGCTTATGAGCTTTGGCGCACAGCTGTAGATGCTGACATCAAGCCCATCATCGGCATTGAGGCCTACGTGACCCCTGAGACTGCCCGCCAGGACAAGAGCCGGGTCCACTGGGGAACCGACGAGCAGCGTTCTGACGATGTCTCCGGCGGTGGCTTCATCACCCACATGACCCTCTGGGCCAGTGACGACACGGGCCTGGTCAACCTGATCAAGGCCTCATCGGTGGCCAACCTGGAGGGTCTGGTCGGCAAGTGGCCCCGTATGGACAAGGATTTGCTGTCCACCTATCACAAGGGGGTCATAGCCACCACCGGCTGCCCCTCGGGCATCGTCCAGACCAGGCTGAGGTTGGGCCAGTTCGACGAGGCTCTGCGGGCCGCCGGGGAGTTCCAGGACATCTTCGGCAAGGAGAACTACTACGTCGAGCTGATGGACCATGGGCTGGAGATCGAGCATCGGGTGACCAAGGATCTGCTGGAGATCGCCCGTCGTCTGGATGCCCCCCTGGTGGCCACCAACGACTCGCACTATGTGCGCAAGGAGGATGCCTCGGCCCAGGACGCCCTGCTCTGCATCAACTCGGGATCCCGGCTGACCGACCCCGGCCGCTTCAAGTTCGACGGCAGCGGCTACTACATCCGCTCGGCCCAGGAGATGCGTGAGATCTTCAAGGAGTTCCCCGAAGCCTGCGACAACACCTTGGAGATCGCAGAACGCTGCAACGTCATGTTCGACGACCACGAGGACGGGGCCTTCATGCCCCGTTTCGACTGCCCGGAAGGCTGGGACGAGACCTCCCTTTTCCTGAAGAAGGTGGACGAGGGGTTGAAGAACCGCTACCCGGACGGGGTGCCCGAGGAGGTATCCCACCAGGCCGACTACGAGTGCGGGGTCATCTGCCAGATGCAGTTCACCGGATACTTCCTGGTGGTGGCTGATTATATCAACTGGGCCAAGAACCACGGAATCATGGTGGGACCGGGCCGTGGATCGGCGGCAGGGTCCATGGTGGCCTACGCCATGGGCATCACCGAGCTGGACCCGCTCAAGCATGGGCTGATTTTCGAGCGATTCCTCAACCCTGAGCGCGTCTCCCTGCCTGATATCGACGTGGACTTCGACCCCGAAGGGCGCATGAAGGTCCTGGACTACGTGGGTCGTAAGTACGGCTCCGACAAGGTGGCCCAGTGCGTGACCTACGGCACCATCAAGACCAAGCAGGCCCTGAAGGACTCAGCCAGGATCATGGACTACGAATATTCCGTGGGCGACCAGGTCACCAAGGCCCTGCCGCCTACGGTCAATGGCAAGGACATGAGCCTCAAGGAGATCTTCGATCCCCAGTCCAAGCGCTACCCGGAGGCCAAGGAGTTCCGCGACTTATACGAGTCCAACCCGGACGTCAAGCGGATCACTGAAGAAGCCAAGGGCATCGAGGGCATCATCCGTCAGACCGGCGTGCATGCCTGCGCCACCATCATGGCCTCCAATCCCATCACCAATACCTCGCCGCTGATGGAACGCACCGACGGCACGGTGACCACCACCTTCGAGTACCACACCTGCGAGACCCTGGGGCTGGTCAAGATGGACTTCCTGGGGCTGTCCAACCTGACGGTCATCAGGGACACGGTCAACAACATCAAGCGCAACGGCAAGGAGCCCATCAGCATCGAGAAGGTCCCCCTGGACGACAAGGAGACCTACCAGTTGCTGTCCCGGGGCGACACCCTTGGCGTCTTCCAGCTCGATGGCGACGGCATGCGCTCCCTGCTGCGCATGCTCAAGCCTGACAATTTCAATGACATATCCGCCCTGATCGCCCTCTACCGGCCGGGGCCCATGGATATGAACTCGCACATCAACTATGCCAAGCGAAAGAACGGGCTGCAGAAGATCGAGCCCATCCATCCCGAGGTGGCCAAGCCCCTGGCGGGCGTGCTCGACGAGACCTATGGCCTGATCGTCTATCAGGAGCAGGTCCAGTCAGCGGCCCGAATTCTGGCCGGCTACTCCCTGGGCCGAGCCGATGTGCTGCGGAGGGCCATGGGCAAGAAGAAGCCTGATGTCCTGGCCAAGGAGCAAGTTCCCTTCTTCGAGGGCATGAAGGAGCACGGATACTCCCAGGAGGCGGCCCAGGCGGTCTGGGATGTCCTGGTGCCCTTCTCCGGATACGCATTCAACAAGGCGCACTCCGCGGCTTACGCCCTGATCGCATACTGGACCGCTTATCTGAAGACCCACTATCCGGTGGAGTTCATGGCCGCCCTGCTGCAGAACGAGCGGACCAACAAGGACAAGACCGCACTCTACCTGGGCGAGGCCAGAAGGATGGGCATCCGCATCCTGGCGCCTGACATCAACGAGTCCGTGTCCGAGTATTCCGCTGTCGGCGACGTGGTCCGCTTCGGCTTGGGAGCCATCCGCAATGTGGGCGACAAGGTGGTGGCGGACATCATCAAGGAGCGCCAGGGACCCCGGGGCAAGTATGTCAACTTCATGGACTTCATCAAGCGGGTGCCCATGGAGGTGCTCAACAAGCGAACCGTGGAATCCCTGATCAAGGGCGGTGCCTTCGACGGCATTGACCCCAACCGGAGGGCGCTTTTCCAGATTCACGATGAAGCCGTCGACCAGGTCATGCCCATCAAGCGCAAGCAGGCCGAGGGCCAGTTCGACCTCTTCGCCGACGCCGATGAGGACGCCCCCCAGCAGGATGCCTTGGGCGATGCCCAGGTGACCGTGCCCGACATCGACGAGTGGGACAAGTCCACCAAGCTCAACTTCGAGCGGCAGATGCTGGGCCTGTATGTGTCTGACCACCCGCTGAGCGGCATGACTTCGGTTTTGGCTGGTATGCGAGACATGTCCATCGCCCAGCTGCTCAACCGGTCTAACAGCATGGACGGCAAGGCGGTGACCCTGGCCGGGCTGGTCACTGCTGTGGACCGCCGGGTCTCCAAGAAGGGCAACCCCTGGGCCATCGTCACCATCGAGGACTTGGAGAGCTCCATCCAATGCATGTTCTTCGGCAAGGTCTACGACGCCCACTCCGACGACCTGGCCCTGGACTCGGTCATCAGGGTGAGGGGAGTGGTCGAGCTTCGTGACGAGGCCACCAACATCCGCGTCAACGATATGGAGGTGCCCGTCCTGGAGTCGGCGGATGAGCGGCCTCTGACCATAACCCTGCCCAAGCAGGCTCTGGACCGGGGGCACATGGAGCGGCTGGCTCGGATACTCAAGTCCCACCCCGGTTACTGCCAGGTCCGTCTGGCCGTCACCGACGACCGGGGCAACGTCCGTCTGTTGACCTTTGGAGACGGATTCCGCACCCGGCACGACACCTCCATGATGGCCGAGATCAAGTCCGTCTTCGGACCCTCCTGTCTGCCATCGGCCTAGGACGCACCCGGAGCTGTCTCACCATTTGGGACGGTGGTGAGTCGCTGGCTTTGGCGACACAAAAGTTCACTACCATCAAAGTATGTCAAAGCTCATCATGAGAACCATGGATCTGCGCGGGAAAACCATGTCCCGCGCCCAACTCCTCGCCGCCATGCCCCGAGCCGATATGGGTACACGGGAGGCCAGCGCCCAGGTGCAGCCCATACTGGACCAGGTGCGTGAGC
Organism: Bifidobacterium sp. JNUCC 75; assembly: GCF_054819865.1. Classification (NCBI taxonomy): domain Bacteria; kingdom Bacillati; phylum Actinomycetota; class Actinomycetes; order Bifidobacteriales; family Bifidobacteriaceae; genus Bifidobacterium; species Bifidobacterium sp. JNUCC 75. Next base: position 1,875,485 of record NZ_JBTHIF010000001.1, read on the forward strand.
ATGGGGCTGCGGCCCTGCGCGACCTGGAGGAGAAGTTCGACCATGTGCGTCCCCATGATCTGAGGGTGCCGGCATCGGCCATGCAGGAGGCCCTGAGGCAGCTGGATCCGAAGGTCAGATCGGCAATCGAGGAGTCCGTTACCCGCATTCGTAAGGTCTGCACTACCCAGGTGCCCAAGCCTATGGCCACCGACCTGGCGCCCGGTGCCCGAGTCAGTGAGCGGTGGATCCCGATTGAACGGGTCGGTCTGTACGTGCCGGGAGGCAAGGCCCTGTATCCCTCTTCGGTGATCATGAACGTGGTGCCCGCCCAGGTAGCCGGCGTCGATTCCCTGGCCGTGGCCACTCCGCCCGAATCCGGCGATCCTCGCGGTCTGCCAGCGGCCATCATCCTGGCCACCTGCGCCATCCTGGGGGTGGACGAGGTCTATGCCGTGGGCGGCGCCCAGGCTGTGGCCATGTTCGCATATGGGGCCAGAGGGTCGGAACCGCAGGACGGAGAGATTCTCTGCGACCCGGTCGATAAGATCACCGGCCCGGGCAATATCTTCGTGGCGACGGCCAAGCAGATGGTCTCCGGTATGGTGGGAATCGATGCCGTGGCCGGACCTACGGAAATTGCCATTCTTGCCGACGGGCAGGCCAACCCCGACTGGGTTGCTGCAGACCTGATCGGCCAGGCCGAACATGACGAGCTTGCCGGTTCGGTGCTGATCACCGACAGCCAGGAACTGACCCAGGGCGTTCAGGAGGCTCTGGGGCGCAGGGTGCCTCGGACCGAGCATGCCGACCGGGTGCGCACCTCCCTGGGCGGCAACCAGTCGGGAATCATCCTGACCGACGGGATCGACCAGTCCATCGACGTGGCCAATGCCTATGCTGCCGAGCATCTGGAGGTTCAGACGGCCGATCCTGATGCCGTCATCGACAGGATTCGGAATGCCGGCGCCATCTTCCGCGGCCCCTATTCCCCTGTGCCTCTGGGCGACTATATGTCCGGGTCCAACCACGTTCTGCCCACTGGCGGCACAGCCCGGTTCGACGTGGCCCTGGGCGTCCACACCTTCATGAAGCCTGTCGAAGTCATCGAATATGACGAGGAAGGGCTCAAGCCCATCGCGGCCAAGATCAATGATTTTGCCGTATCCGAAGACCTGCCCGCCCATGGCGAGTGCATCCTGAGCCGGTTCCTGGACGACCCCTACAACAAAGCCGACCTGGAAGCCAACGAAGAGAAGGCTGGTCTGCTGTGAGTGCCATACCAGCTGATCTTCCCCTCCGCATGGACCTAATTGGGGAAGAGCCTTACGGCGCCCCCCAGCTGGATGTTCCGGTCTGTCTGAACGTCAACGAGAACCCCTATCCCCTGGACCAGGAGGTGGTCGATGCCATTTGCCAGCGTGTGCGCCAGGTGGCCCCCGGCCTCAACCGCTATCCGGACAGGGAGCATGAGGACCTGCGGCGGGCCCTGGCCGTCTACCTGAAGAAGGAGTCTGGTGCCTCGCTTGAACCCAAGCAGATCTGGGCGGCCAACGGGTCCAATGAGATCATGCTTCAGCTCTTCCAGGCCTTCGGCGGGCCGGGTAGAACCGCCTTGGGCTGCGACCCGACCTACTCCATGTATCCGGAGTACGCCCGTGACACCTTCACTGACTGGGAGTTGGCCCACCGGCTGCCTGATTTCAGCCTGGATATTGAAACGACTATCGGGCGCATCAAGGCTTTGAGACCAGCCATGGTCCTGGTAACCAGCCCCAACAATCCCACGGGGACGGCCCTGCCCATGGATCAGCTGACCAGGCTCCTGGAGGTCTGCTCTAAGATTCCCGTGGCGGGCGCGGACCCGTCCGCCCGGCCCATTGTCGTCGTGGATGAGGCCTACATCGAATTTCGAGACCCGGGCACGCCCTCGGCGGTCAGCCTGATTGGTCAGTACGACCATCTGGCAGTCAGCCGGACCATGTCCAAGGCCTTCGCCTTCGCCGGCGCCAGGGTGGGTTACCTGGTTGCATCCCAAGGAATAGTCGACGCAGTCCGCATCGTCCGAATGCCCTACCATATGAGCGCCCTGACTCAAGCTGCGGCCCTGGCTGCCCTGGAGCACACGGACCTCCAGCTGGCTCGGGTGGATCAGCTTCGCCAGACCCGTCGGCAGACAGCCGAGTGGCTGGCCGGACAGAAGTTCCATGGTCAGCCCTTGACTGTGGTTCCCTCGGCCTCCAACTTCATCCTCTTCGGCATTTTCCCCGACCGGGATGCCGTATTCGAGGCCATGAAGGATGAAGGCGTGTTGATCCGGGCCGTAGGTCCCCAGGGCTACCTGAGGGTCTGCATGGGCACGGACGTGGAGATGGAGCGATTCCGCCAAACGCTGGTCCATGTCCTCAAGCGGTTCTAGGAGGATGCGGACCAGCGGCACGGCTATGCTGGTGGTCTAGACGCCGCGCAGAAGATACAGCGCGAACTGGAGTGTGCGGCAGAAAGCGGAGGAGCAGCAATGGCAGGCAGAACAGCCACCATCACCCGCCAGACCAGTGAATCCAAGGTGAGCCTGAGTCTGGATTTGGATGGCACCGGGGTGACCGATATCGACACCTCGGTTCCTTTCTATGACCATATGATGACGGCCCTGGGCAGGCATTCCCTGATCGACCTGACCATCAAGGCAAGCGGGGACACCCAGATCGACGTCCATCACACCGTCGAGGACGTTGCCATCGTCTTTGGCGAGGCCCTGGCTCAGGCCCTTGGCGACAAGCGGGGTATCAAGCGCTTTGCCGATGCCACCGTCCCTCTGGACGAGGCCCTGGCACGAGCCGTGGTCGATATTTCCGGCAGGCCCTATGCGGTCTGCACGGGCGAGCCTGAGGGGTTCCAGTACGCCATGATTGGCGGGCACTTCACCGGCTCCTTGGTCAGGCACGTCATGGAGTCCATCGCCCTACATGCCGGCATCTGCCTTCACCTGACCCTCTTGTCGGGCAGAGATCCGCACCACATCGCCGAGGCAGAGTTCAAGGCCGTAGCCAGGGCTCTGCGCTTCGCGGTGGAGCCTGATCCCAGGGTGAAGGGCATCCCCAGCACCAAGGGGTCGCTATGAGCGCGGATGAATATGACAACAATGACAGCAGGGATCAAGACCTGCCGGATTCCGGCCATCATCTGAGTGAGGAAGAGGTTGAGCGGGCTCTGGCCAGCTTTGAGGCTGAGTTCAATGAGGGCCAGAATCAAGCGGATCAGCCCGTTGATCACTCCGGATCAGGCGTGGATGACGAGGCTGGTTTGGATTCCGCGCCCGCTGACGAATCTTCGGTGAAACCGGATGGGGCTGATGGCGTTGCTGCCGATTTCGACCAAGAGCTTGAAGGCCTGATCGGCAACCGGGCCAAGGCCGCCGTAATGGTGACACGCCTGGCATCGGCAGAGCTTCTGGCGGCTTTCTGCCAGATATCCGATATCTCCGCCTATTGCATCCAGGCCCGTGAGGGTGCTGTGGCCGTCCTGAGAAATCTGGACGGGGACGGACCCGAGGCAGCCATCCGCGATTTGACCACGGTCGTATCCGGGCTCAGCGCCATCCTGGCCGTCAACCGGGCGGACAAGCTCGAGGTGACCCTATGGATCAGCGGGCAGTCGGGACAGACGCTCGCGCCGCCCATCCTCTTTGCCGCCACTGCAGACTTCGTAGAAGACCTGATGATCGGGACCACCACAGTGGATAGGCTGCGCCAGGATGGAGCCGCCATCTTCGACTCGGGGGAGTACAACCGCGAGAAGGCCATGGGCATCATCGCCTCGCACACCAGGTTCGGGGCCGGAGGATCGACTCGCAAGGGTCGCGTCGAGTAATCGCGCAAGCAAACGGCTTGGCTAGGAGGAACATGACCAGGATACAGGTGCTTGACTATGGGTTCGGCAATGTCAGATCCATGGTGCATGCCCTCTCCCAGCTGGGGGTTGATGCGCAAATCAGCGCCGACCCGGACCTGGCCATGAAGGCCGACGGCCTGGTCATTCCCGGAGTGGGGGCCTACGGGGCCTGCATGGCGGGGTTACGGGCTGTCGGCGGCGACCGCATCATCCTGGATCGACTGGCCCAGGGGCTGCCGGTTCTTGGGGTCTGCATAGGCCTTCAGGTCATGTTCCAGTTCGGGGACGAGGACGGCCACAGCGAGCCCGGTCTGGGTTTGATACCCGGTCGGGTGACGAAACTGGACGCTGATGTAGTGCCCCATATGGGCTGGGATCATGTCCAGGCGCCCCAGGGAACACGACTCTTGGCAGGGGTCCAGGATCAACGCTTCTACTTCGTCCACTCCTATGCCGCCATGGCGGCGAAGGGGGATGACCGATCCGTTGGGACCCAGCCCGATTTGTCCCTACGAGTGTCAGCATTTACTCGAACGAGTGACAGCCAGCCAAGGTTAGCTCAGTCAGTGTCTGAAAAGATTTCACAGGGTGCTTCTTTCGGTGAACCGCTGGTTACCTGGGCCACCTATGGACGCAGCAGGTTCGTGGCGGCCTACGAATGCGGACCCTTGAGCGCCACTCAGTTCCATCCTGAAAAGTCCGGCCAGGCCGGAGCACGGTTGCTGACCAATTGGGTACGGACCCTTTCTGGGGCTTTCGGACTCTCCTGCGAGAAAGGTGAATGAGATGCTCACGCTTTTACCGGCTGTCGATGTCCGCGACGGAAAGGCGGTTCGCCTAAGGCAAGGGATCTCCGGCTCCGAGAAGGTCTACGGTGAGCCTGCCGATGCAGCCAAGACTTGGGTCGACCAAGGTGCCGAGTGGCTCCACCTGGTCGACTTGGATGCGGCCTTCGGCACCGGAGACAACCGTGACAAGCTGGCTGCCCTGGTCAACGAACTGGGGGATCGTGTCAAGGTGGAGCTCAGCGGCGGCATCCGCGACGATGCAAGCCTGGAGGCTGCCCTGGACGCAGGTGCCACCCGGGTCAACATCGGCACGGCGGCTCTGGAGGATCCAGAGTGGACCAGCCAGGTCCTGGGTCGTTACGGCGAAAGGGTTTGTGTGGGTCTGGACGTACGCGGACACACCCTGGCCGCCCGGGGTTGGACCAGACAGGGTGGGGACCTTTTTGATGCCATGGAGCGACTGGACCGGGACGGGTGCAGCCGATACGTGGTCACCGATGTGACACGCGACGGGATGATGACCGGCCCCAACCTGGATTTGCTGGGTCAAGTGGCTGACCGGACTCCGGCCAAGGTGACCGCCTCTGGGGGCATATCCAGCCTGGATGACCTGAGCAGGATTCTGGACCTGGCCGATCGGGGCGTGGACAGCGCTATCCTGGGCAAGTCCCTTTATGAGGGGGCCTTCACCTTGCAACAGGCGCTGAACCTGGTCTCGGGTCATTGTTAACGCTATAAGCAAGTCTGCGAAATATAGGAATGGGAGCATAAGCTCTATGGATAAGCAAGAGGAGTTCGCGCTGCGCACTGTCGAGGAGCGCGATGTCCGGTTCATTCGTCTCTGGTTCACTGACGTATTGGGCACCCTGAAGTCGGTGGCCATAGCGCCCACCGAGCTGGAGGTGGCCTTCGAGGAGGGGCTGGGTTTCGACGGCTCGGCCATCGAGGGCATGACCAGGGTCTCCGAGGACGACATGATCGTCAAGCCAGATCCGTCCACCTTCCAGATACTTCCCTGGAGGGGCGGGCCACAGGGCACAGCGCGGATCTTCTGCGACGTGCTCACCCCGGACGGCGAGCCCAGCAGCGGGGATCCCCGACACGTGCTCAAGCGGGCCCTGGCCAAGGCCAAGGAGAAGGGCTTCATCTTCTATACCCATCCGGAGATCGAGTTCTACCTGTTTGAGAACCAGGATGATTGGTCCCAGGTCCCGACCCCTATCGACGAAGGCGGCTACTTCGACCACGTGCCCCGTAGCCCGGGGATGGACTTCCGTCGGGCCTGCGTCAATATGCTGGAGCAGATGGGCATCTCGGTGGAATACTCCCATCACGAGGCCGGTCCGGGGCAGAATGAGATCGACCTGCGCTATGCCGACGCCCTGACCACCTCTGACAACATCATGACCTTCCGGACCGTGGTCAAGGAGATCTCCCTGGAGCGGGGAATCTACGCCAGCTTCATGCCCAAGCCCTTCACCGATAAGCCAGGATCGGGCATGCACACCCATCTGAGCCTGTTCGAGGGGGACACCAACGCCTTCTACGAGGTGGGCCAGGAGTTCAACATGTCCCAGACGGCCCGGCAGTTCGCCGCCGGCATTCTGGCCCATGCGGCCGAGATCTGCGCGGTGACCGACCAGTATGTCAACTCCTACAAGCGTCTCTGGGGCGGGGCTGAGGCACCCAGCTACGTCTGCTGGGGTCACAACAACCGGTCTGCCCTCTTACGCATCCCGCAGTACAAGCCCGGCAAGGGAAACTCGGCCAGAATGGAGTTCCGCGGGCTGGATCCGGGGGCCAACCCCTATCTGGCCTACTCGGTGCTGCTGGCTGCCGGACTGGACGGGATCGAGCAGAAGATGACCCTGGGCGAGCCTACCAGCGACGACGTCTGGGAGCTGACCGACGCCGAGCGGCAGGCCATGGGCATCGAGCCCCTGCCTGACAGCCTGGACGCGGCGCTCAAGGTCATGGAGAAGTCGGATTTCGTGGCCCAGGTGCTGGGCGAGCAGACCTTCGAGTACTTCCTGCGCAACAAGCACCGGGAGTGGGCCGGATACAGCCGGCAGGTCACCCCCTATGAGCTGGCCTACTACCTGCCCAAGCTTTGAACCCGGGGCCTACTGGTCTGATCGGCCGAACCAGCTGTTGTAGATGATGACGAAGTTGCGGTTGCCATAGCTCGAGCAGCTGTCGCCCTCGCCGTCGCCTGCCCGTAGCGCTGCCTCGTTGGGCTGGTAGGGCGTGTAGATGTAGAGCAGGGCAGTGGCATCGTTCTCGATGTAGACCTTGCCGCTGCCACAGGAGGTATCGGGGCTGAAGCGCACATCGTTCAGGGCCTTGGTCTGGTAGGCGTAATGGTCCCGATGGGCTTGGTAGTAGCGGAATCGATGGGCGGCTCCGTAGACCTGGTTGAAGAATCCGGCATAGCTGGCGTCACAGTGTGAATCATCAGGGCAGGAAAGGCCCATGGCCGACTTGAGCTGGACCTGGGTGGCGGGCTGGTCTGTGGCCACCAGGTGCTGCTCTTTTTGCAACATGGTCAGAAGGACCTTCTGACTGATTCCACAGGAGCGGGCGGACCCGTCGATGATCTGAGCCGCGCTCTGCCCCTTGCCGCCCTTGTAGGCATCACATAGACCGTCGCTGGGGCGGTCAGGGACATCCATATGCAGGCTGCGCAGGCAGGTGGATCCGTTGCAGGATGCCCCCTTCTGGTCCAAGAAAGCCTGGACGTCGTCGGCATTCATGTCCAATGTGTCATGGAAGCGGTGATCGGTGATGATTCTGCCCGGATTGAAGACGTACTCCTGGGAGAGCTGCTCCTGGTGGCGGATGGCGCGGCCGACCATCAGCCGGTAGGAGACGAAGCGGACGGCCAGGATGCATAGGGCGACCACCAGGACTATCGCCATCAGGGTGGCCCCCAGGGTCTGCGCGCGGCGGAGGGTCATTCGTCCGCGTTTGGTGCCGCCCCTTTGTCTTCGTCCCGATGGCCTTGTGCTCATGGTTTTTCTTCCAGCGCCTTCCTGATTCGTTGCAGGCTGACAGGAATGGCCGTCCCCAACTCCTGGGCCCAGATGGAGACAAAGTACTCCTCCATCATCCAACGTCCCCTTCGCGCACGGTCCATGGCCTGGTCTCGTCCGGGACCGGCGGGTAGAGCCTGGGCCGCCTGGGCCGCCTGGTCTACCAAATCCTGGGCGGTCTGCGCCTGCCACGCCCATCGTACGTCACGGTCCTTATCCCTGCGGGCCTTGTCCAAGCGCATCAGATCCGCCTTCAGATACGTGCGCAGGCGGGGGATGGCATAGGGCGGGTCGGCACCGATGAAGCCCTTGGCTACCAGATCCGCCGAATGCTGGCGTATCCACTGCAGGACAGAGAGTAGGGGAAGATCGGCCGGGCCAGACACGGCCTTGTCCACCTGGGCCGAGGTCTCCAAAATGGCGACCACATCCTTGGCCACCTGGTAGACAGTGTCCTCGTAGACCTGGCTGACGCCGGTCACAGCCTCCTGCAGGGTCTGGTCGTTGGTGATGGCCTCGGTGTGGGGGATCAGGCGCTTGACGGCGGCCATCTGCAAGTCCTCGGCCAGGGCGGAGGTATCGGGATAGGGGGCCGATGCCAGCATCAGGGCCTCCCGGCTCAGCCAGCGCGAGGAGATCCGCTGTGCAGGCAGGTGGAGCTTGTCAAGGGCGGCCTGCCAGATCAGTTCCTCGCGCGGTTTGGTCGTGGCGCCGGACTTGTGGAGCAGATCGGCGCTTTTGACCACCTGACCCTGACGGGCGGCCTTGCTGGCCTGGGAGTCCACCCGGGACCGGGCCGACTGCCGGGCCTGTCCGGCCAGGTCACGCTGCAGATCGGTCAAGGACTTGGACCGGCCCAGGACCTTGGGGCGGCCTTGGCTCTTGCGGCCGGGGCTGTGGCCCTGGCGCCGATCATCCTCCACCTGGAAGGTGGGCCGCAGGTAGTCGGGCAGTCGTTCCAGCCTGGCTTGAGTGAAGACCTCCGGATGCAGCTGGGCTCCGATCGTGTCTATGGCAGCGGCGGTGAAGGCCTGCTCGAAGTCCGGCCAGCCCCCGGCGGGGATGGCTCCGGCACCGTTTTCATCCCTGGGTACAGAGTGCTCTGCCGACCCGTAGGTGGCCTGTTCTGCCGACGCAGGGTCGGTGCCGGGCAGCAGGGGATAGTGACCGTCTATCCAGGCGCGGATGGTCCGGGCGGCGTCTGGTGCGGGAACGAACTGGACTCGCAGGGCCTTGGGCAGGGACTTGATGGTGGCTGTGATCAGATCGTCCAGAAGGCCTGGCACTGTCCAGGTGAATTGTCCGGGTGTCAGCTGGTTCAGGCAGTGCAAGGGGATGTGAACTGTGATGCCGTCATCCGGTTCTCCCGGCTGATAGCGATAGGTCAGGGGCAGATCCATGGGCCGACCGTCGATGCCCAAGGTGTGCCAATGGTCGGGGTAGTCCCCGGGTCGGTAGGAGGCGGACTGGTCGTTCAGACGCTCCACTTTGTCAGGATCGAAGTCCAACAGGTGCGGGTCCGCATCGTGATGCTTCCGCCACCAAGAGCCCAGTGCGGCCAGTGATGTGGCCTCCTGGGGAATGCGCTCCTGGTAGAAATCGTAAAGGTCCTCCTCGGTGACGGTGCTGGTTACCTGGCGAGTCCGGCTGGTCTGCTCGCCGGCCTCGCTGAGCACCTGCCGGTTGGCCTTGATGAAGCCGTCATGCGGGAAGCGCTCGCGCACTTCGCCCTGGACCAAGCCCTGGCGTATCAACATGTCCCGGGCTTGGCCGGGGTTGATCCGGGCCCATTGGACCGTCCTGTCGCGCACGATGGGCAGGCCGTAGAGCAGGACCTTGGAAGTGGCCACTGCGGCGCCACGGGAGGCCGACCAGTGGGGTTCGGCGTAGGTGGTCCTGGTCAGGGACTTGGCCAGCGGTTCGGCCCAGGCCGGATCGATGGCCGCACAGCAACGTGCCCAGAGCCGTGATGTCTCCACCAACTCGGCAGCCATGATCCAAGGCGGATTGGCCTTGGCCAGGGCAGAACCGGGGAAGATGGCAAAATGCGTGCCGCGCGCCCCTTGATAGTCGTTCTTGGCTTGCCGGCGCGCCCGTTTCATGGCCTTGGTCCGTGCTGCGCCATGCAGGCCAGCGAAATCGGAAGCCTTGGGCTCGTGGACCACCTGCATGCCCATGCTGGAGAGTAGACCGGCCAGCATGGACCGGTGGATGCCCTGGTCGTCCCAGGAGCAGACCAGGGCATGGGCTGCCTGCTGCCCAATAGGCAGGGCCAGCAGGGCCTGATCCGGTGCTTTGACGGGGACGGGGGAGCCTACCTTCATATGCAGACCCCGGCACATCTGGGTCAGCTGCTGGTAAAGGTCATGCCACTGCCGCATGCGCAGGAAGGCCATATACTCCTGCTTGCAGGCCTTGCGCAGAGCTCCGTTGGAGGGCTCTTTGTCCTGCGGGAAGAAGCGGTTCCAGATGTTCAGTGCCGTCAGGAAATCGCTGGAGGGGTCCTCGTAGCGGGCATGAATCCGGTCGGCCTCCTCGCGCTTCTCTTCCGGGCGTTCACGAGGGTCCTGCAGGGAGAGGAAGGCTACGACCACCAGAACGGCGGCCAGGGTGTCCGGGGTGGCATCCTGGCCGGCCTGCAGGATCATTCTGCCTAGACGGATGTCGATGGGGATCCTGGCCAGCTGTCGTCCCAGCTTGGTCAGCCGGATAAGGCCTTGCTGGCGGGAGATGGCCTGCAGCTCGGTCAGTTCACGCAGACCATCACTGACTGCCCGCGTGTCGGGTGGATCGATGAAGCCGAAGTCGGTGACATCCTCGGCCGTATGGGCCACGCCTACCGAGAGCATGTGCAGGATGACCGAACCCAGGGAGGTTCGCAGGATCTCCGGGTCGGTGAACTTGGGGCGGGTGTCATAGTCGTCCTTGGCATAGAGGCGGATGGCAATGCCGTCGGCCACACGTCCGCAACGGCCCGCACGCTGATCAGCCGAAGCCTGGGAGATGGGCTCTATGGGCAGCCGCTGGACCTTGGCCGACTTGGAGTATCGGCTGATCCTGGCCAGTCCAGGGTCCACCACGTATCGGATGCCCGGCACCGTCAGGGAGGTTTCGGCCACGTTGGTGGCAATGACGATGCGCTGATGGCCGTGGCGTTCGAAGACCCGGTGCTGCTCTTTGGCCGACAGGCGGGCGAAGAGCGGGATGATCTCCAAAGCGTCCGGGCGGCGCATGTCGGAGGTCCGCGGGCCGAAATGGCGCCGCAGTGCGGTTTCGTACTCGCGGATGTCGCGCTCGCCGGCGGCGAACACCAGGATGTCCCTGGGGCCGTCCGTGTGGGTGGAGTGAATGACCAGCTCGGCGCAGGCCCGGGCCACCGCCTTGGGAATGTCCGGATCCTCCCTGTCCTGGCCATCCTCGGAGTCGAATCCGGGGACGTGTCGCATCAGGGCCGGAGCCGATCCGGCGGGCTCATAGAGGGTCTGGACCGGATAGGTGCGGCCCGAGACCTCGAGTACGGGCACCTTAGCGTGCAAGGCCTTGGCGAAGTGATCGCGGAACTTGACCGAATCGATGGTGGCCGAGGTGATGATCAGTTTCAGGTCGGGCCGTTTGGGCAGCAGGGCGGTCAGATACCCCAGCAGAAAGTCGATGTTCAGGCTGCGCTCGTGGGCCTCGTCGATGATGATGGTGTCGTAGGCCCGCAGCTGGGGATCGCCCTGGATCTGCGCAAGCAGGATGCCGTCGGTGACCACTCGCAGGCGGGTGCTGCGGCTGGACTTGTCGGTGAAACGCACCTGGTAGCCGATCTGGTCGCCCAGCCTGGTGCCCGTCTCCGAGGCAATGCGCTCAGCTACGGTTCTGGCGGCGATCCTTCTGGGCTGGGTGTGCACGATTTGGCGGCCGTGGTCGCCGCGACCCATTTCCAGGAGGATCTTGGGGATCTGAGTGGTCTTGCCCGAGCCGGTCTGACCCGAGACGATGACCACCTGGGAGGACTGCACGGCATGGACGATGTCCTCCTTGGCCGCGCTGATGGGTAGCTCGGCAGGATACTCGAACCTCATGCCCGGCCCACCTCGATGATCCTGTAGCCCTTGGCTGAGGCATACTTCTCGGCCGTCCAACCGGGGCCCAGGGCGTCAGCCAGCCAGGGGATCAGGGAGTCGGCACCAAGATTGCGTTGGACCACCAGATAGGCCCGGCCCTGGGGCTTCAGTCTGGGCAGGTAGGTCATCAGCAGGTCGTGCAGGACCGTCTTGCCCACTCGGATGGGCGGGTTGGACCAGATCAGATCGAAGCGCAAATCGTCCGGCACCTGCTCCGGGGTCAGGGTGCGCACCTTGTCAAGGTCCTGGGATCGGGCGTTGCGGGCAGTCAGATCCAGGGCCCGCAGGTTGGTGTCCACAGCGTAGACGTTGGCCTTGGGCGACTGCATGGCCATGCTCAGGGCGATGGGCCCCCATCCGCAGCCCAGGTCCAGAAAGTCGCCCTCTGTCGGTGGCTGAGGGACGCGTTTGAGCAAGACCGAAGTGCCCAGATCGAGCCTGCCCGACGAGAAGACCCCGTGAGAGACCTCCACCTGGCAGGTGCGGTCGGCCAAGTCCACCTTGATGGTCCGCCGTTGGTCGGGGGAGGCCGGACGGGCCACGAAGTACTGTTCGCCTCCGTCCGTCTCGGTCCTGGAGGATTGCCCCCGGCTGCTGCCATGGTCCCTGTGCGTCATGTCCATCCCATCCGTCTTTGAAGTCTGCCCGTCCCTCGGGCACCCGCTGATGTCTGCTAAGAAGATGATAATAAAGACTGTGTCATGATTCCGCCTATACCGGATTCGTTCCCTAGTCCACAGATCAACGCAGAGGTGCCTTTGACCCAAGAAAAACCGACCCAAGAGCATGGTTCAGCAGTTGACGATGCCCATCAGGACCCGCTCTCTCACAAATCCGAGGTACTGACCGGCAGTGAAGGGCAGGCCGGGCAGGACCAGGATCAGGAGTGGGAGGAGCGCAGTCGGCGCAATGCCTTCCGCCATGTCGAGGGGCTGGGTGAGCTCCAGGACGTGACCGAGGTGGAATACCGCAAGGTCCGTCTGGAGCGGGTGGTCCTGGTCGGCGTCTGGTCGGGTTCGCGGACCACGGTCGGTCAGGCCGAGGAGTCCCTGCGCGAGCTGGCTGCCCTGGCGAGGACTGCCGGGGCCGAGGTGCTTGACGGACTGCTTCAGCAGCGGGTCAAGCCGGATCCGGCCACCTACCTGGGTTCGGGCAAGGCGCGGGAGCTGGCAGATATTGTGGCCCGGCTGAGCGCCGACACCATCATTACCGATGACGACCTTCATCCCTCCCAGCGACGTGCCCTTGAGGATGTCACCAAGGTCAAGGTGGTCGACAGGACGGCCCTGATTCTGGACATCTTCGCCCAGCATGCAACAAGCCGCGAGGGCAAGGCCCAGGTGGAGCTGGCTCAATTGGAGTATATGTTGCCCAGGCTGCGTGGCTGGGGTGGATCCCTCTCCCGCCAGGCTGGTGGCCAGGCTGCCGGGCAGGCCGGCGGCATAGGCTCGCGCGGCCCAGGCGAGACGAAGATCGAAACAGACCGGCGTGTCATCAGACGGCGGATTTCCCGGCTGAAGCGCCAGATCGCCCAGATGGCCCCCTCTCGTCAGGTCAAGCGCGGATCCCGGCGGCGCTACCAGCTGCCGGCTGTGGCTGTGGTGGGGTACACCAATGCCGGCAAATCCTCGCTGACCAACCGGCTGACCGGTTCCGAGGAACTGGTGGAGAACGCCCTCTTCGCCACTCTGGATACGGCCGTCAGGCGCACCAAGGCGGCAGACGGCCGGATCTACGTCTATGTGGACACCGTTGGGTTCGTCCGCCGCCTGCCCACCCAGCTGGTCGAGGCCTTCAAATCCACGCTGGAGGAGGTGGGGCAGTCCGATTTGATTCTGCACGTCGTGGACGGCTCCCACCCCGATCCTTTTGGCCAAATCAGAGCTGTGGACGCCGTACTGGCAGACATCCCCGGCGCCGAGTCCATTCCCCGCCTGCTGGTCTTCAACAAGGTGGATCTGATCGACCAGGATGCCCGACAGCGGCTTGCCAATCTTGAGCCGGAGGCCTTCCTGGTCTCGGCCAGGCAGGGTCAGGGTCTGGAAGCTCTGCGCAGGCGGGTGGAGGAGTTGTTGCCCGCCCCTGCTGTGCATGTCCAGGCCATCCTGCCCTATACCAGCGGCTCCCTGCTGGAGCAGGTACGGCAGTTGGGACGGGTGGATTCATTGGAATACCGGGCCGATGGGGTTGCGCTGAGCGCTGACGTGGATGACCGGCTGGCGGCTGCCGTGCTTGACCAGGCCATTGATCAGAAGCCCTTGCAGGCTCCAGCGGGTGACACGCCATCGTCCGGACTGAACTCGTAAGGGCAGAAGCGAACCAGGTCACCTATGCTGGGTAGACTACGTATGTTGTCAGCGGCAAACCCGTTTATCGGGTTCCGATAAGAGAGGTCCATAAAATATGGCGGAATCATCAATCAAGCCAACCAAGCTAGCGATCGTGGGAGCTGGAGCCGTAGGGTCGACTCTGGCCTTTTCAGCGGCCCAGCGCGGCGTGGCTCGAGAGATCGTTCTTGAGGATATCAACGCCCAGCGTGTTGAGGCCGAGGTCCGCGACATGCAGCACGGATCCAGCTTCTACCCCACGGTCACCATCGACGGCTCGGATGATCCGCAGATCTGCGCCGATGCCGACATGGTGGTCATCACGGCCGGAGCCAGGCAGAAGCCGGGGCAGACGCGGCTGGATCTGGCAGGCGCCACCATCAATATGATGAAGTCCATCATCCCTCAGATGGTCGAGGTGGCCCCCAATGCCATCTTCCTGCTGATCACCAACCCCGTCGACATTGTCACCAGGGTTTCGCTGGAGCTGTCCGGACTGCCTGTCAACCAGATGTTCGGTTCGGGCACCAACCTGGACTCCGCCCGCCTGCGCTACCTGATCGGTCAGCAGACCGGGGTCAATGTCAAGAACGTCCATGCCTACATCGCTGGCGAGCACGGCGACTCCGAGGTCCCGCTCTGGAGCTCGGCAACCATCGGCGGCGTGCCCATGTGCGACTGGATGGAGCTGCCCGGCCATGAGCCTTTGGATGCGGCCAAGCGCGAGAAGATCCACCAGGAGGTGAAGAACGCCGCCTACCAGATCATCGAGGGCAAGGGGGCGACCAACTTCGCCATCGCCATGTCCGGCGTGGACATCATCGAGTCCATCCTGAACGGCACCGACCGGATCCTGCCGGTCAGCTCCCTGCTGGAAGACTTCCACGGCATATCGGACGTGTGCATGTCGGTGCCCAGCGTGCTCAACCGCGAAGGGGTCAACACCCACATCAACACCCCGCTGAGCGACGGCGAGCTGGCCGCTCTGAAGCGTTCCGCCGAGACCCTCAAGGAGACGGCAAGCAAGTTCGGCTTCTGAGTATTTCACAGAAAACTCTTGCCTCGCAGTCCCTGGTGGCATACCTTGGTGATTGATGAAACGGGGTATGCATGAGCGCTCATGAAGGTGTTGTTCAGGGTGGCGGATCCGCCCATCGTCGACAGTTGCTGACGACCTTGGCTCTAACTGGGTCGGTCTTCGTAGCTGAAGTCGTCGGCGCCTTGGTCACCCGCAGCCTGGCCTTGCTGGTCGACGCTGGGCACATGATGACCGACATGGCCGTGCTGATCGCATCCACTGTCACCGCTGTGTTGATGGAACGCCGCCCCACAAATCGGCGGACCTGGGGCTGGTCCCGTCTGGAGGTCATCACGGCGGCTGGCGGGGCTTTGGTTCTGTTGGCTGTGGGAATTTACGCCATTGTAGAGGCCGTCTTGCGGCTCTTGTCACCCGGGCGGGACCAGGTCCAGCAACGGGGGCTCCTGCTCTTCTTCGGCATCTTGGGTCTGGCTGCCAATGTGGGGTCCATCCTGGTCCTGGCCTCCGGCCATAAGGACAACCTGAACATGCGTGCCGCTTTTCTCGAAGTGGTCAACGACGCATTGGGCTCTGTGGCGGTCCTGGTATCAGCCGTGGTCATGATGGTCACCGGCTGGGCTGGATTCGATGCTGTAGCGGGAGGCGTAATTGCTCTGCTGATGATTCCCCGCGCAATCAAATTGCTGGCCAGCAGCGTCTCTGTACTTCTTGAGGAGACCCCAGCGGATCTTGATATGGCCAAGGTCAGGAAGCACCTAGAGGGCGTACCCGGCGTACTTGAGGTTCATGACCTGCATGCCAACAGTGTCTCCACCGGCCTGCCGCAGCTGACAGCACACGTGATTGTGCGTCAGGGCACCTCGCCTGTCGAAAACGAACGTATTCTGACCAGCATGCAACGCTGCCTGCGTGATCATTTCCCAGTCTCGGTCGAGCACACTACCTTTCAGATAGAACAGCAGGGGCACCGGGACAGTAGCGGCGAGCATTTGGACATGTAGCCTTCAGACTTTGCGCAGGACGGTGACCACCTTGCCCATGATGACGGCGTGGGTGCCGTCAATGGGGGAGTAGGCAGGGTTGTGGGGAATCAGCCAAACGTGACCGTCCTCGCGGCGGAAGGTCTTTACCGTGGCCCCATCGTCCAGCAGGGCTGCGACGATGTCTCCGTTTTCAGCCTCCTGCTGGCGGCGGACGACCACAAAATCTCCGTCGCAGATGGCGGCATCGACCATGGAATCCCCGTGGACCTCAAGCATGAAGAGCTCGCCGGATCCAGTCAGACGTTCGGGCAGACGCATGACATCATCCACATGCTGCTCGGCCAGAATGGGCTGACCGGCGGCGATTCTGCCGACCAGGGGCACGTCGCGCGATTGCATGATGGCCTCGTCGGTCTGCGTGTCAGGGAAGGGCACGATCCTGGCGGTTCCTGCAGTCGGCTCAGGCTGGTCCTGGACCAGCTCTATGGCACGGCCCTTGTTGGCAGTCAGGCGAATGTATCCCAGATCCTGCAAGACCTGAAGCTGATGCTTGACGGAAGAAGTGCTGCGTAGTCCTGCGTCTTTGCCGATTTCCCTATAGGAGGGCAGGAATCCACGCTCTGACAGGTGCCGCTTGATAGCTTCCAACACCCTGGCCTGGCGATCAGTCAGCTTGGGCCTGGACCCATGCTTCAGGCTCTCGGCGCCGGCTGCTTTTTCTTTCGTTGTGTTCATGGCTGAAGTTTCGGCTGTTTTCTGAGAGTCGGTGCTCTTAGACGCAGTGGATTGGTTGAGAGAGCCCATGGGCGTGGATCCGACAAAAGGGATGGTACTCACGATGGGCTCCTTTCCTAGGAAACTGAACTCAGTCTAACCCGCTTGAAGTGAAAAATCAAACAAATGTTCGAATCGGCCTTGCCAAATGACTATCGCGGTGCCAGAATGAGAACATCTGTTCGATAGAACAAATGTTCGAAAGAGGTGTGCCATGGTTGTTCGTACCTGTGCCAGTTCCAGCATGTCTGCGCCGTCGAACCTGTTTTCGGCCTGCCGGGCGTATGTAAGATCTGTGTTCTCGTCCGTCATGGCTCGTCTTCTTGGAGCTGCAAAAGTATGTGTGTCCGGGCAAGGTTTTGTAGGCGTCATTGTGCGTAGATTCGCGGTTTCTTTGGCTGTCGGCGCTCTGACCCTTGCTGGGGTCGGATGGATGGCTCGACCGGCCAGCTCCGCTCCAGGACCGCAGGAGGTTGTCACCAGAACGGTTCGACCGGGTGATAATGTCTGGTCCTTTGCGACTTCGATCACTCCGCAAGGCGAGGATGTCACAAAAAACGTAGACCGTATCATGCAGATCAACAATATGTCCTCGCCCAATCTGCGCGTTGGTGACCGAATTCTGATTCCCAGTGACGATTGAGGCAGTGTTTTTCGATCCAGGAAATAAATGACGGGACTTCAATGATTTTTCGCATGGATGAATGCACTAGCTGAATTCGAGGAGTATGTCCAGGGTTGTATGCTGATAGGCCCGGTATACGTGGGTCTTGCGGTCCTTAGGCGCTATGATATTGCATATGCACTGTCCTTTCTGCCAGAATCCCGATACCAAGGTTGTAGATACGCGAATCAGTGACGACGGCCATGCCATCAGGCGTCGTCGTGAGTGTCCGCAATGCTCGCGTCGGTTCACCACGGTGGAGACTTCAATCCTCCTGGTCATGAAACGCTCAGGCAATGCTGAGCCCTTCAACCGCGACAAGGTCATCTCTGGCGTGAGGAAGGCCTGTCAGGGCAGGCCCATCGATGAGAATGACCTGAAGCTCCTAGGCCAGCAGGTTGAAGAGGATCTGCGTTCACGCGGCCTGGCTCAGGTCGATTCGGAAGAGGTTGGCAGGGCCATCCTCAAGCCCCTCAGGGAGCTGGACGAGGTGGCTTACCTGCGCTTTGCTTCGGTTTACCGCAACTTCAGCAACCTGGAGGACTTCCAGCAGGCCATTGACACCCTGCGCGCTGAAGATCAGTCTGCTGAAAGCCAATCTCCTACTGTGCGGTCCTGAAATTAGCAATTTTGCCACCGGCCATTGTGACCGGAACAGGTCCACATTGCAGCAGGCTAGTTGCCTCTGTGGGCGTGCGATGGGATTGGCCTATGGCGGGATTGAACTGTGACGGGGAATAAACAGAGGAGCCAGGCATTATGCAGGCCTGGCACCCAGGTACATCATCCCAGATCCAGCAGCCTCTGATCCTCAGAAGTCTGGGCGATGACCAACTCCTGAGTGGGTCGCGTCATGGCCACATAAAGGTCGGCCGCTGCGCTCAGCCTAGAAGGGGCTTCATTCTGGATGGCTCCAGGCTCAACCAGAACCACGGCATCGAATTCCAGCCCTTTGGTGTGGCTGGTGGTAGTGACCGTGATTTGGTGCTCCTGAGCCTTATCAATATGCAGCCGTGAGCTGACCTCCGCTTCCAGAGCGTTGGGAACGATGATCGCCAGGCGTCCGGTACCGTCTTTGCCCAGATGGCGTTCCGTCAGTTCGCCCACCAGGGCAGGCAGCTGGTCCAGCAGGTTGGCCTGATCGTCAGCTCGCAGGTGGCTGACCGATCCTTCAACCTCGCGGACTGCCTTCAGCGTTGAAACCTCGAGACCCTCGGAGGCTGCGAAGGAGGAGGCCAGGTTGGATACCTGACGAGGGTTGCGATAGTCGATGGTCAGCTGCCTCAGGTCCCATCCGTCCGGACCGAAAAGCGTGTCCATGGTGGAGGCCCAGGACCGTGTGCCGCCAAGGGCCGCCGTCTGGGCCACGTCTCCTACGATGGTAAAGGACCGGGAGGGGCAGCGCCGGACCAGCATCCTCCAGTCCATGGCCGTCAGCTCCTGGGCTTCGTCGACCACGATGTGTCCGTAGACCCATTCCCGGTCGGCGGCCGCCTGAGTGGCTGCCTGGTTATCGTCCTGGCCATTGATGGAATCCAGCAGCATCTGCGAGGTCACGATGCCTGTGCCGATGCCGTTCTGGGCCAAAGTGTCGCTGGCAAACCGGCGTTCCTCTTCACGCCGGGCCTTTTCGGCCTGATCACGATCCGCTTGGCGTGGGTCGGGGCCCAGCAGTTCCATGGCCTCATCCAGGATGGGGATGTCGGATACGGTCAATTCGGCACCATCCTGGCGGGTCAGTAGGTCAATCTGTTCCGGGGTCAGCCAGGGGGCGAACCGGCGCAGACGATCCGGCCTGGACCAGAGGTCGTTGACCAGCCAGCGTGGGTTCATAGGCAGCCAGGCCAGATTGAGGGTCCTCCGCACCTGGTCGTTAAGCCGCAGCAATGAGGTGACCCGGGCGAGTTCCTCGGCTCCGGGCTCGTAGTCCACTCCTTCGGCATAACGGGCGGTCATGGCGTTCAGGGCCGAGCGCACGAAGGTGTTTCTGGCCTTGTTGTGGGGCTGGTGGCTGCGCCGGGCATCGACCAAAGCTTGTTCCAGGTCAACTGCAAGCATGGGTACGGCAACCCCGTCCACCTTGACCGTGGGCAGGGAGGCAGGCACCCGCTCCCGAGAGGCGACGGCGTTGGCTACGGCCTCGGCCATGCGGATGTCTCCCTTGAGCCGGGCCACGTGCGGATCCTCCTGGCGTTCGGTGCTGATGCCGGGGATGAGGTCGCCCAAGGTACGACTGAGCACTCCGGTCTCGCCCAGGGAGGGCAGGACCTGGTCGATGTAGTGCAGGAAGGCGTTGCTGGGCCCGACGATCAGTACGCCTGAACTTTCCAGTCTGCGCCTATGGGTGTAGAGCAGATAGGCTGCCCGATGCAGGGCCACGGCCGTCTTGCCGGTGCCGGGTCCTCCCTGGACCACCAGCGGGCGGGTCATGGGGGAGCGGATGATCCGGTCCTGTTCAGCCTGGATGGTGGCTACGATGTCGGTCATCAGCCCGGTCCGGCGGCTGGACAGGGAGGCCATCAGCGCACCCTCGCCGGCAAGCGTACCGCCCTGGGCTGCCTTGTCTACCTCAGGGGCCGACAAGTCCAGGACCTCATCTTCGATGCCGGTGACCTGGCGGAAGTTAAGGGTGATGTGCCGACGCATGACGATGTCACCGTGGTCCGCCGGTGTGGCCTCGTAGAAGGGGCGTGCGGCCTCGGCCCGCCAGTCGGTCAGGATGGGCTCGTGGTTGCTGTCCAGAAGGCCCAGCCGTCCGATATATCGCCGGCTGCCCTGGTCAGTATCCAGTCTGCCGAAGACCAGACGGTCCTCCACGGCCCGCAGTTGGGTGAGCCGGTCCTCATACATGTTGGCAAAGGAATCCCGCTCGGTGCGCTGGGTAGGGGATCCGTGGGAGCCGGCGGCCCGAACCGCGTCCAGTCTGGTCCTGGCCTGCGTCCGCAGCTCGTCCAGACGGCCGTAGGCCCTGTCCACCGCCGCCTGCTCTTCATGCAGCTGTGAGGAATAGCTCGACATGTGTGTCCGTTCTGTGGAATGTTCAAAAATCGGATGATCCAATATACCGCTCGACCTCTACTTTTTCAGCCCGGCAGACCCTTGGTCGCATCGTCTTTGCCGGGTGGCGAAACGCCGAGGCGGACCCTTTGGTGAGGCAAATGGTTGGGTTTGGGCCTGAAGTGGTGCCGCGGTGGTGAGCAATGGGGATAAGTGGGGTAAAGTGGGGAGCATTGCGTAGGGGACGCTACCCGATGGGGCCGTCTCTTGATTACCAAACTGGCATTGGAGGTGGGGCATGGCCGATACATACAACGCAGATGCCGCCTCGCCTTCCCTGCCGCCCATGCTTCTGGGCACCTACTCGCCCAAGATGGATTCCAAGGGCCGCCTGGCTCTGCCGGCCAAGTTCCGCGCTCAGCTGGGTCAGGGCCTGGTTATGTCCCGCGGCCAGGAACGCTGCGTCACTCTGTTGCCCCCTGAGGAATTTCAGCGGATGGCCGTGCGCATCCAACACACCTCCATGGGCGACAAGTCGGCCAGAGACTACCTGCGTGTATTTCTGTCCGGCGCCGTCGACCAGGTCCCTGACAAGCAGGGCCGCATCCTGGTCCCGCCCATGCTTCGATCTTATGCACGGCTGACCGGCCCTGTTGTGGTCATCGGTGTGGGCACCCGTGCTGAGATCTGGGATCAGGATTCCTGGACTGCCTACTTGGAGAGCAAGGAGCAGGGCTACGCCGATATCGCTGACGATGTTCTTCCGGCGGTGGATTGCTGATGGAGACCCTCATGGAAAATCGCAATCCACTCGACCAGGAAGCTGTGGACAGGGGCATGGTCCACCGTCCCGTTCTGCTGGAGCGTTGCCTTGCACTGGCTCGGCCTGCCTTGGAGCACCCGGGGGCGGTGGCTGTGGATTGCACGCTGGGTTTGGCTGGTCATGCCACCGCCTTCCTCAGGTCCTGCCCTGAGGCCCGTCTTATAGGCATTGACAGGGATCGTCAGGCCCTGGGTCTAGCCACTGGCCGGATGCGTGACGAGGGTCTTGCCGATCGCTTCACGCCGGTGCACGCCCCCTTTGACCAGCTGGACCAGCAGCTGGATGCGCTGGGAGTAGGCCAGGTGGATTTGGTCTTCATGGATCTGGGGCTCTCCTCCCTGCAGATTGACCAGCGCGACAGGGGATTCACCTACCGGCAGGACGCTCCGCTGGACATGCGCATGGATACCAGCCAGGAGCTGACGGCCGCGCAGGTTCTGGCCGAGTATGACCAGGAACACTTGGCCGACATTTTCTCCCGGTATGGGGAGGAGCGCTATGCAGGACGCATCGCACGGGCCATCATCGAGGCCAGGCAGGAACAGCCACTGACCACCTCGGCGCAGCTGGACCGCCTGGTCGACAGGGTCGTGCCGCGTGGCCACCGTCCCCCGGGCAATCCGGCCAAGAGGGTTTTCCAGGCGCTGCGCATCGAGGTCAATGGGGAACTGGACCGTCTGAGGCGCACCTTGCCCCAGGCCATTCTGCGACTGGCTCAGGGAGGTCGTTTGGTCGTGGAGTCCTATCACTCCCTGGAGGACCGCATGGTCAAGCGCTTCATGGCGCCCGGGCTGCATGTGGACCTGCCGGCAGGCATGCCGGTGGTGCCCGATCAGGCCCGCCCCTATCTGTCGGATCTGACTCATGGGGCCATCAAGGCCGATCCTGCCGAGCGGGAACGCAACCCCCGGTCCGCCTCAGTACGCCTGCGGGCCGTGGAGATGATCGGATCCATTCCCGAGGAGCGTCGTCGTCGGCTTCAGGCCGAGGCACGTGGTGAGGTTTCAGATGGTCGCCACCGCCATGTTGGCCATGGTTCGGAATCGAGGCGCCGGTCATGAGCATGCCAGCACGTTCAGTCCGTTCCAAGGCATCCCCGGACAAAGGGCATCCCCGCATCCAAGAGATGCCCACCAGGCCTGAGCTCAGTCTGATCAAGGGCACAGGCAAGGCAGGCAAGGCGCGCCAGCCGGAACGAGGTCCAGTGGCTGAGGGAGCCCGGCGTCTGATCGGCTGGACGCGAACCCGCGGCAATCCTCTGCTGCGTATCATGACCTCGGTTGTTTTTCTGGCAGCCTGCATGTTCGGTTCCCTGATGTTGCGCACCCAGATGGTTCAGGACTCTTTCGAGGCCACCCGGGTCCAGCATGAGATCAGTAATCTCAACCAGGATGTCCAGGATGACCAGAACAAGCTCGACCAGCTCCAGGCCTCCCTGCCGGACAAGGCCCAGGAGTTGGGCATGCAGCCCCAGCAGGGTCTGAACTCCATCGATCTGCAGGGCTACAAGCCTCCTCAGAACGCCCAGGGCAAGGCGGGGCAACCATGAGCCGCAAGGGAACCAAGGGTTCTTGGCACATCTCCTTCTGCAAGCGTTCGTTGTCTGTAGGCCTGATCCTGATCGTGGTGGCTGCATTGGCCCTGGGCAAGCTGGCCTACATCCAACTCTTCGATGGAAGGTCCATAGCCCAGGCCGCTGCGGCGAGTCGCACCGTGCCGCACACCATCAAGGCCCAGCGTGGCCGCATTCTGGATGTCAATGGCCGGGTGCTGGCCCAGAGCCTGGAGCGTTACAACATCATTGGTGACCCCGAGGCTGCGGCTTCCTTCATACCTATCAACTGCACCAAGCGCACAGGAAGCGACTGCCACAGTATCAAGGGTCATCCAGTGGGCGCCGACGGTGCTGCCGGCGTGGCCCGCCTCCTGGCGCCGGCCCTGGGGATGAACGCCATGGAGCTGGGTGGCAAGCTCAGCGTCCCTGGAAGATATGTGGTCCTGGCCAAGCGGGTGACTCCCGAGGCCAAGCGCGCTATTGACAAGCTCGGGTTGCAGGGGATCATCACGGCCGAGCTGAGCAGTGAACGCACCTATCCGCATGCGGATCTGATGGGGGCCCTGATCGGGGGCATCGACGACAGCGGCAAGGGCGTGGCCGGGATCGAGCAGATGGAAAATCGGCGGCTGACCGGCACTGACGGCTATACGGTCTATCAGCAGGGAATGCTGGGCCAGGAGATCCCGGGAACCTTGACCCGTCAGCGCAATCCGGTCAACGGCAAGGACGTGACCCTGACCATTGATCAGGACGTGCTTTGGTACGTTCGTCAGGTCCTCAAGTCAGGCTGCCAGCGCTATCAGGCGGACTGGGGCTTGGCGGTGGTTCAGGACACCCGCACCAATGAGATCG
This sequence comes from Bifidobacterium sp. JNUCC 75, assembly GCF_054819865.1. Taxonomy (NCBI): domain Bacteria; kingdom Bacillati; phylum Actinomycetota; class Actinomycetes; order Bifidobacteriales; family Bifidobacteriaceae; genus Bifidobacterium; species Bifidobacterium sp. JNUCC 75. The sequence goes on from NZ_JBTHIF010000001.1 coordinate 1,899,301, forward strand.
TGGCCCTGGCCGACACTGACGATTACCAGGCGGGCAGCGACCAGGCCAAGGTCAACTCCTCCAGGGCGGTCGCGGAGACCTTCGAGCCCGGTTCCATAGGCAAGACCATCTCTGCCGCAGGCATGCTCCAGGAGCAGTTGCACTCCATGGGCGACCGCTTCACCGTGCCCGACCACATCACCGTGGACAACCAGCAGTACAAGGACGCCTTCTACCATCCCGCCGAGCACTGGACCCTGGCCGGCATTTTGCAGAACTCCTCTAACGTGGGCATGATCATGGCCGCGGATCACTACTCTGATCAGAAGCGTTACGACTATCTGACCCGTTTCGGCATCGGTCAGGCCTCGGCCCTGGGCCTGCCAGGGGAGTCCAAGGGCCTGCTGACCACGCCTCAGACCTGGGACCGCCGCACCCGTAACACGGTTCTGTTCGGCCAAGGCTATGCCACCAACGCCGTTCAGTTGACCAATGCTGTCGCCACCCTGGCCAACAAGGGGGTCCGGTCCGACCAGACCATCATCCGCGGGCAGGGCGCGGTCAAAGCCAATCAAGTCAGGGTCGTGGATGAGAAGGTTGCGGCTGCGGTCATGAACGGCATGGAATCGGTGGCCGAGAAGTACGAGAACACGGCCAAGGTGGAAGGCTATCGGGTGGCTTCCAAGACCGGAACCGCCGAGGTGGCTGACAGCTCGGGTCACCTGGGCGGCATCATCAGCGACTGGGTGGGGATCCTGCCCGCCGACGACCCCCATTTTGTGGTCACTGTGGCGCTGAAGAACCCTCACAGTAGCGATGGGGTTTTCGGCAGTATGACCGCCGGACCCATCTTTGCCCAGATCGGTGAATTCCTTATGCAGAAATACCAGGTACCCGCGTCGCAGCCAAGGACCGATGCTATCCCGGTAACATGGTGATACCGGCAGGCATCATGGCGTTCCCGGACGAAGGAGAGATTGCAGCATGAGCGCGCTGAGTGAATCAATCTCCCGACGGTTGACCCTGGGGCAGCTCAAAGGGCGCTACGGGTTGACCCTGGTCCCTGACTTCGCTGAACCAGTCACGGTTACCTCATTGGTGGACGACCTGCCCTCAGTGCGCCCCGGCAGCCTGTACGTGCCTGCAGACCAGCAGGTGGACCAGGGCATGATCGAGGAGGCCGAGCGCCGTGGGGCCTATGCAGCCCTGCTGCCGACTTCGGCTCGCCAAGAGGTGGGACGAGCCCGCATACCCCTGCTCTTCGGCACCATGCACCCCTGGCAGATGGGCCAGCTGCTGGCCAATGCCGCAGGGGATCCTTCGGGAGCCCTGGCTGTCTTCGCCTTGGTCGGTTCCCAGGTGCAGGACCAGGTGGATCTCCTGGCCGACTTCCTGCACGTGTTGGGCAATCCCGTCGGCATTCTCAGTGCCAAGGGCTCGTATTCGCTGGATCGCCGGTTGGACCTCGAATATCCCCTGAGCATGTTCGATGTGCAGCGCAGTCTGTCCATTACGCTGGAGGACGGGGCGGCCGCTGTAGTCATCTCCGTGGATGAACAGACCCTGGCCAAGGATGCCCTGCAGGCGGTGGATCTGGATGTGGTGGCTCTGGGCGCCCAGGAGGGCTCCACCCGCGATATGCGACACTTGCGGCTGATTTCCAAGGCCCGCCGATATGGGTTCAACCTGGGCGGGCACACCATCGTGGCCCGGCGCAACGAGGAATCAGACGGACTGGCCCGCCAGTCCCTGCCCGCAGACGCAGAAAGCGACGACCTGTCCCTGTGCATCGCCATGACCATGGCCGCCGGCGTCAAACGCAACAACATCAGGAGCGCCCTGCGCGTCTCCCGTGAAATGTCCTGAGAGGTGAGGATGAGTCAGTCTGTAGGGGCCGGGTCCATGCCTATGACCCTGGAAGAGGTCGTCGAATATGTGCACGGTCGGCTGGTCGAGGCCGGTCCTGGTCGCGAACCCGATCGCAGGTCTGTGCGCATGCGGGTGGTGACGGACTCCCGGCAGGTGGAAGCCGATGGGCTCTTCATAGCCATCAAGGGCGAGCACGTGGACGGGCATGACTATGTTCCCGGCCTGGGGGCCAAGGGCTGCCGCGCGGCCTTGGTCGATCACCTCGTTCCGGGCGCTGACCTGCCGCAGATTCTTGTGGACGATACGGTTGCTGCCCTGGGGCTGCTGGCACGGGCCAACATAGACCGTCGGCGCAAGGACTCAGGCCCCTTCACGGTCATCGGCATCACCGGTTCTGTCGGCAAGACCACGACCAAGGATCTGCTGGCTTCCCTGCTGGGCCTGTTGGGTTCTGTGGTGGCTCCGGTCGGGTCTTTCAACAACGAGATCGGTCTTCCTCTGACTGCCTTGGAGGTCGGGCCGGACACCCGCTACCTTGTGGCGGAGATGGGTGCCAGCCACGTGGGCGAGATAGCCAGCCTTACCAGGATTGTTCCTCCGGACATGGCCCTGGTCCTCAAGGTGGGGGTGGCCCACCTGGGTGAATTCGGCTCCGTGGAGCGCATCGCCCAAGCCAAGAGCGAGATCGTGCAAGGTTTGGTGCCGGGTGGGACCGCCGTGCTCAATGCAGACGATTCCCGGGTGGCGGCCATGGCCGATCTGGCCTCTGGGCCTGTTCTGCGGTTTGGCTTGGCCACTGAGGACAGCGGGCAGGACCGCGACCTGGATGGTTCGGCTCGCTACTTGGACAGTGACAGCCTGGACAGGCCGACCTTCGAGCTGCGCCTGTGTGGCCAGCAGCCGGTTCGGCTTCGTCTGGGCATCCCGGGACGGCACAATGTCATAAACGCCCTGGCTGCCGCCACGGTGGCCCATGCCCTGGGTCTGGACGCAGAGCGCATCGCCGATGAGCTCGGTCGACAGCGCCGGATCAGCCCGCATCGGATGGCCGTGTCTTCGGTCCAGCTGCCGGGTGCCTCCTTCACTCTGATCGATGATTCCTTCAACGCCAATCCCGACTCCGTGCGGGCAGGTCTGGATGCCCTGGCCGCCTGGAGGGGATTCGATGGCCCGGTCTATCGGATAGCGGTCCTGGGGGTCATGCTTGAGCTGGGCGATCGAGGGGAGCAGCTGCACCAGGAGATCGGTGCCTACTGCCGTCGTCAGGACATTGATGCATTGGTCGCAGTGGGTTGCCGGAATCAGCAGATGGACGGTTTGGTCCAGGCCTTGGTCCGTGGTGCCGGCGGCCCATCTGATCCGAGCGATGATCAGCCGGGGGCCATGCGGGTGCTCTTTGCTCAGGACGCTGACCAGGCTGACCAGATGGTCCGCCGTCTGTGCGCCAAGCATTCGGACCGGAAGAATCTTGTCCTGCTCAAGGGCTCGCACATGTCCGGCCTGTCCGCTCTGGCCGACCGGTGGCAGGGCTGAGCTATGAATCTACTGGCATCCCCGCAGCGGGGTCTAATGTTCAAGGACAGAATCCAAGAGTTGGAGTACACACTGTGATTGCCCTCATCATCGGAATCCTGGTCGCCCTAGTGGTGACGCTGGCGGGGACCCCCCTGCTGATACGGCTGGTCCATCGGTTGCACTACGGCCAGTACATCCGCCAGGACGGGCCCAAGTCCCACCTGGTCAAGCGTGGTACGCCGACCATGGGCGGGCTGGTTATCAACCTGGCCATCCTGCTGGGCTGGGCAGCCTCGGCGCTTTACCGCTACCTGTCGCGGGGGGAATCCGTGTCCCTGTCGGCCATGCTGGTTCTGTTCGCCATGCTCTCCATGGGCTTACTGGGCTTCATTGACGACTTCGCCAAGGTGCGCAAGAAGCAGAACCTGGGCCTGTCGGTCAGGGCCAAGTTCACCGGCCAGTTTATTTTGGCCACCATATACGCAGTGCTCGCCCTGAAACTGCCCACCAAAAATGGCTATCCCAGCGCACAGGCGGGCATATCCTTCGTGGAGCAGCCCATCATTGACTTCCGAATGGCGGGCAGCGTCCTGTCTGTGGTGCTATTCATCATCTGGGTCAATCTGCTGATGACGGCTTGGAGCAATGCGGTCAACCTGACTGACGGCCTGGACGGGCTGGCGTCGGGCTCCTCCATGATCGCCTTCGTGGGTTACACGATCATCGCCTTCTGGGAGAGCTACCACTTGAAGGGCGGCGGCCATCCAGGCCATGCCTACGCTGTCTCAGACCCCCTGGACCTGGCCATCATCGCCTGCTGCGCGGCTGTGGCCTGCTTCGGCTTCCTCTGGTACAACACGAATCCGGCCTCCATCTTCATGGGAGATACGGGATCCCTGGCTCTTGGCGGGCTCTTCGCAGCCCTGTCCATCGCTACTCATACCGAACTGCTGGCGGTCATCCTGGGCGGGCTTTTTGTGGGAGAGGCCGCCTCCGATGTCATCCAGGTGGGCTACTTCAAACTCACCCACAAGCGGGTCTTTAAGATGGCGCCCATCCACCACCACTTCGAGCTGATGGGCTGGCAGGAGTCCAAGGTGGTTGTCCGGTTCTGGATGGTGGACCTGATCTTCGTCCTGTTGGCCTTGGTCTGCTTCTATGCAGACTGGGTGGTTCGCTCCGGGTTGCCCATCTGAGTGTGTCCATTCACGGTACCGGACTTTCGGCAGCCGGTATCATGCCAAGCAGATGCCGGAGCTAGCGGAATGAGGTGTTCATGGATATGGACTTGAGCCAGAAGCGTGTACTGGTTGCCGGGCTGGGCATTTCCGGACGGAGCGTGGCCGCAGCCCTGCGAGATCGGGCGGCCGGTGTGACCACTGTGGACCAGCGCGCCCCGCAGGCCGATCTTCGTGACTTTGACCAGGTGGACTGGAGTCGGGTGGATCTGGTCATGGCTTCGCCAGTCTTCAATCCGCGCACCCCATTTATCCTTGAGGCGCAGCGTCGGGGCATCCCCGTGGTCAGCGAGGTGGAGATGGCTTGGCTGCTACGGGTGCCCTCGGCCCGGACAGGCCGGCCGGCACCCTGGATCGGGATCACCGGCACCAACGGCAAGACCTCGACCACCAGGATGGTCTCCGCCATGTTGCAGGCCAGCGGGTTCACGGCCCCTGCGGTGGGCAATATCGGCAAGGCCGTCTCCACTGCCGTCCTGAATCCCGACAATGACATGCTCTGCGTTGAGCTGAGCTCCTTCCAGCTGCATTTCACCTTCTCGCCGGCCCTGGAGTGCGCGGCCATCACCAATCTGGCCGAGGACCACCTGGATTGGCACGGGGGCTTCGAGGCCTACGCGGCCGACAAGGCACGCATCTACCGTGGCGTGCGCAAGGCCCTGGTCTACAACGCCGATGACTCCCGGGTCTCCAACCTGGCCAGACAGGCGCAGCCAGCCCCAGGTTGCCGACTGGTGGGCTTCACCCTGGGCCGGCCTGAGTCTGGGCAGCTGGGCGTGGAGGACGGCTGGGTCATGGACCGCAGCGGAATGACCGGTCAGGACCGTGATGAGGGCGTCAGGCTGGTCCGGGTGGCCGACCTGACGGATCTGTGTGAGCCTGACGGCACGGTCTATCCTCACCTGCTGGCCGACGCTCTCTGTGCCCTGGCTCTGGCACTGGGTGCTGGAGCCAAGGTCGATGCGGCGATCGAGGCCATGCGCGCTTTCACGCCCGGCGACCACAGGATCAGCACCGTGGCCTCTCTGGGCCAGGGTGCGCAGGCCATCCGCTTTGTAGACGATTCCAAGGCCACCAACGCCCATGCAGCCGAGGCTTCCCTGGCCAGCTACCATGACGGCCAGGTGGTCTGGCTGGCCGGCGGACTGGCCAAGGGCGCCCGCTTCGACGATCTGGTCCGGTCCCGCAGGTCCAAGCTGGCCGCAGCCGTGGTCATCGGTCAGGACCAGCAGCCTATGGTCCAAGCCATCAAGGACCAGGCGCCCGATCTGCCGGTTACCCTGATCGATCCTGGTGCTGGAGATCAGGTTATGGCCCGGGCTGTTCGTGCGGCCGGCTCCTATGCACAGCCCGGCCAGGTGGTTCTGCTGGCACCTGCCTGCGCCTCAATGGATCAGTTCGCCTCCTATGCTGACCGGGGCGACCAGTTTGCCCAGCAGGCCAAACAGTGGGTCCACGAGCATGAAACGCGACACTGATCCGAGCAAGGCCCACTCACGAGGGTCTGGCGGCAAGGGGGACTACCGGGGCTGGCGGGCCATTCTCAACCCGCTCTGGTGCTACTACGGCTTTCTGGCCACAGTCGTCGCCACCACGGTCTTCGGCCTGATGATGGTATTCTCCTCTTCGGCTGTGGATCTGGTCGCCCAGGGCAGCTCACCCTGGAGTCAGGTCATTCGCCAGACCATATACGCAGTGTTGGGGCTTTTGCTGGCCCTTCTGGCCGTGAGGATCAGCATTGATCACTACCGGAACTGGAGCACCTGGTTTCTGATTGCCAGCCAGGGCATCCAGCTGTTGACTCGCACCCCGCTCGGGCGCTCCGCCAACGGCAACGAGGGATGGATCTCGATAGGGGGCATCTCCATGCAGCCGGCCGAGCTACTCAAGCTGGCCCTGTGTCTGTGGCTGCCCCAGGCACTGATCGAAGCCCAGCGGCAGGTCGGCAAGGATTCCGATCTGAAGAGCCTGGCCAAGGCTTATGCCAAGCCGGCCTTCGGCTTTCTGATCAGCTTCATGTTCATCATGCTGGGCAAGGATCTGGGGACCGCCATGATCATCGTCATCATTGGCTTCGTGGCCTTCCTGGTCTCAGGCTTCCCCTTGCGATGGCTGCTCAGCCTGGCGGTCCTGGGGATGGCTGCGGTCATCGGTTTTTCGGTCTATGGCAACAGTAACCGGACCCAGCGGATCATGGCCGCCTACGGCAAGTGCTCGGCGGATGACATTCAGGGTGTCTGCTACCAGTCCATCCATGGGCTCTACGCCATGGCTTCGGGAGGATTGACCGGGGTCGGTCTGGGCAACTCCAGGGAGAAGTGGAACTATCTGCCCGAGGCGCACAATGACTTCATCTTCGCTGTCATCGGCGAGGAGCTGGGTTTTGTCGGGGCGGCTATGCTTATTCTGGTCTTCGTGGTCATGGGCTGGTGCATGCTGAGAATCGCCCTGACTACCAGGAACCGATATGCGGGCATGGTGCTGATTTGCCTGGATGTGTGGCTGGTGGGCCAAGCCCTGATCAACATCTGTGTGGTTCTGGGTCTGCTGCCGGTCATTGGGCTGCCCCTACCCTTCGTGTCGGCTGGAGGGACCGCCCTGATCTCCTGCCTGGCTTCGGCAGGGGTGGCTCTAAAGATGATTCGGACCCAACCAGACGTGATGGCGGCCACAGACGGGTCCTGAGATGCGGAATGGACATGGCGGAAAGGAAGCGGATTCGCGGATGACGACAGCGACGAGGACCGAGAAAGGGATGCCTGGGGATGCCCGGGAGCATTCCGGGAAAGGTGCTGGTCCCCATCTGGTGCTGGCCGGGGGAGGGACGGCAGGGCATGTCAACCCCCTGCTCAGCGTGGCTGCGGCCATTAGGGAGCGCTGCCCGCAGGCTTTTGTCAGCGTAATTGGCACTGCTGTCGGGCTGGAGCACGACCTGGTGCCGGCCGCCGGACTTCCCCTTGACCTGATTGAGAAGGTGCCCTTCCCTCGCCGTCCTGGCAAGGCCGCACTGGACTTCCCCCGGCGTTGGCGGCGTGAGGTGCAGCGAGTACGAGGGTATTTGCAGGATCGGTCAGCCGACCTGGTGGTCGGCTTTGGCGGTTATGCCTCGGCGCCGGCATACAGGGCCGCACGGAACCTGGGTCTGCCCATCGTCGTCCACGAGCAGAACGCCCGGGCGGGCATGGCCAACAAGCTGGGTGCCCGCTGGGCCGATTTCGTAGGTACGGCCTATGAGAATACAGGCATACGGGCCAGGTCCGGAGTACCAGTGCGCCGCGTGGGTCTGCCTTTGCGGCCGACCATCGCCCGACTGGCCAAGCAGATGGAGGCTGACCATGCAGGAGCCCGCCGGGAGTCTGCGCATTCTCTGGGGTTGGATCCCGATAGGCCCATCCTGCTGGTGACTGGAGGATCCTTGGGAGCGCTCAGCCTGAACAAGGCGGTGGCTGGCGCAGCCCGGCAGCTGCTGGATCGAACACAGATCATCCATCTGACGGGCCGTGGCAAGGCCGCCCAGGTCAGGGAGCAGGTGACGGCTGACCTGGGCGATGCGGCTATCAACAATCTGGACCCGGCTCACCGGGGCCAGGGGGACTACCACATGGCTGAATACCTGGAGCGGATCGATTTGGCCTTCGCCTGTGCTGATCTGGTGGTCTGCAGGGCTGGTGCAGGCTCTGTCAGCGAGCTGGCCGCCCTGGGCGTGCCGGCCGTCTACGTGCCCCTGCCCATCGGCAATGGTGAGCAGCGGTTCAATGCCCAGCCGGTCGTTGATGCCGGGGGAGGACTCATGGTCGATGATGCGGCCCTGGACGCTAAATGGATAGCCAGCCACATTCCTGCTCTTATGGCCAATGGGGATAGGCTGGCTGACATGCGCCGCCGAGCCTGGGGGTACGGGATTCGCGATGCCGCTCAGGTGATGGCCGAGCAGATCCTGACCATGGCCGACCAACACCTTGCCCGCAAGGACTCTGGGAGGGACTAATCGGGCATAATGGAGGCAGAAGATGCGCGGCCGTCCTGAATGGTCCTGAACTGTTGGAGGAGATGCAACAACTGTGCCCAAGCATGAATTGAATACAGTGCCCGGTCGGCAGGACGGCGGTGACAGGTCCCTGCCGGTCCTGGATCCCCGCCTGCCCGCTCTGGCCCAGGCCGGAGTGTGCGACCCAAAGGATCTGGGGCCCACACACTTCATCGGCATCGGCGGGGCCGGGATGAGCGTGCTGGCCGAGATGCTCCACCAGGAGGGGGTGCAGGTCTCCGGATCCGACCGTGCTGAGGGGGACAAGACCCGACGCCTGCGTCAGCTAGGAATCCGGGTCGTCATCGGTCAACAAGCCAGCAATGTGGCCGGGGCCCGCACGGTGGTCTGGTCCAGTGCCATCAAACCTGACAATCCCGAGATTCTGGCAGCTCGTGACGCGGGCGCCCGGCTAGTCCATCGCAGCGACATTCTGGCCCTGCTCATGGCCTCTAGGATTTCGGTCACCGTGGCCGGAGCCCACGGCAAGACCACCACCAGCGCGCTCTTGGCTCACCTGCTGACCAAGGGCGGCCGAGGGGATCTGGCTGATCCCAGCTACGCCATCGGGGGCAGCCTCCAGAGCAGCCAGGGGCCCATGGACGGCGGGCATGTGGGAGCCGGACGGGTTCTAGTGGCCGAAGCGGACGAGTCCGACGGCAGCTTTGGCAAGTACACTCCCGACATCGCCATCATCACCAACGTGGAGCCCGACCATCTGGACCACTACGGCACGGCTGATGCCTTCCACCAGGCCTTTGTGGAACATGCCCGGCATGCCCGACGTTTCCTGGTGGTTTGCGGGGACGACCAGGGGGCCCTGGAGGTGTTGCGGCGGCTGCAAGGGGACTGCCGCGCCAAGATTATCGTCTATGCATCAGATCCCCAGCTGAGCATTGACTCCCTGCCTGGGGTTCTGGGCTTGGTCCGCATCGGGTCCGAGTCCGAGAGCAGCGGCAGCGGCCGTGAACATTGCCGTCTGGCTCTCCCCGTGCAGGTGCTTCAGGCGGCAGGGTTGGATGCCAGCAAGCCGCTCGATCTGCAGGTGGATTTGGCGATTCCCGGCATCCACAACGCCCGCAATGCAGCAGCAGCCGTCATCGCCGCCGTCCTGCTGGGGATGGATCCTGATACGGCCGCCGCTTCCGCCGCCGACTTCCGTGGTGCCTCTCGACGCTTCGAGGTCCGCGGATGCCAACATGGGGTCACCGTAGTGGACGATTACGCCCATCATCCCACGGAGATCGCCGCCCTGCTCACCGCCGCCAGGCGACGCTATCCGGGCCGGACCATCAGGGTGCTCTTCCAGCCTCACCTGTATTCGCGCACCGCCATCTTCGCCGACCGGTTCGCTGCCGCTCTGTCCCTAGCGGACGATGTGACGGTAACTGATATCTTCCCCGCCCGTGAGCTGGCCAGCGATTTTCCGGGCGTGGATGCCGGCACCATCCCTGCCGCCGCCCGCAAGGCATCGGACCACAAGCCCCAGGACTCAGGGCATAAGTCGACTGAGACCGTCTTTCGGGCCTGCTCGGACATGCGTCAGGCCGCTCTTGAACTGGCCGAACGAGCGGAACCTGGGGATGTGATCCTGACCGTGGGCGCCGGCGATGTCACGGCCATGGGGCCGGTCATTCTCGACAAGCTGGCTGAACGGGATGAGCAGTGAAGAACGGCAAGAGTAGCAGGGCCTCCAGCGGAGCCTCGTCCAGAACCAGGGCAGTCCGGGCTGCAAAGGCCGCACGGACTGCCCGGTCTAGGCGCACCAGGCCTTCGGAAGAGGAGCAGCGGACCGGTAGAACCGCCAGATCGGGCAAGTCGGCCGCCTCCGATGCTTCGGCACAGGCCAGCCGGTCCAAGGTGGAAAAAACAGGTGGTGAGGGCAGGCGCCTTAAGCGGTCCAAGCGTTTCAAAGGTTCGAAGCGTTTCAGGGGTCGTCCGAGTCGTTCCAAGAATACAAGCGGCACACGGACTCGTAGCGCCAGATCCGCCTCATCATCCTCCCGCTCTCTGATAAAAGGCAGTAGCGTATCAGTTTCCAGGTCTGCGGCATCCAAGTCCGCGACCTCACGCTCGACAAGTTCGGCCGGAGGATTCGTCGATGCCCGGGCCATACCGCCGGACCGACCCGTCTCAGGCAGAATAGGCACTGATCAGGAAGATCAGGGGCTGGGGATTTTTGTTCGGCCCAAGGTTCTGGATTTTCAGGCTCGGGTGCGCGAGAAGAAGAAGGTCAGCCGCAGGCTGGTCCTGATCCGGACGGGTGTCGTCGTCGTGGTCATGGCTCTGATAGCAGGACTGGCATGGTTGCTCTTTCTCTCGCCGGTCTTTCGCCTGCAAACCGACAAGATCGATGTCAGTGGCGGCAATGCCTGGGTGTCCAACGATCGAGTGGTCTCAATCGTGGCCAATCAGGGTGATCGCTCTCTGCTGCTGATTTCCACCAATGGCGTCGAGCAGGAGATCAGCGGCATGGCCGGGGTGACCGATGCCAAGGTCCGTAAGAGTTTTCCGCATGGTCTGGAGGTGACCTTCGATGCCCAGGAGCCTACTGCGGTCTTCAAGGATGCGCAGCGGAAACTGACGGCTGTAGACAGACAGGGCAGGGTGCTCAATACTGTGTCCAAGCCAGTGGAGGGGGTGCCGGTCATCCAGGTTACCACTGTCAAGCGTGCCCAGCAGGATCAGGCGGTCAGGCAGACTCTTCGGATTCTGTCAACCATGCCGGAGGCCATGCGCCATTCGGTGACCAAGGTGACTGCGAAAACCCAAGACTCCATCACCACCGAGCTGGACCAGGGCAAACATGTCATCATCTGGGGTGACGGCTCCGATCTGAAGCTCAAGCAGGCCGTGGTCGACAAGATTATCAACGATCCATCCAAGATTGGCGATAAGCATCAGCTGGATGTGTCGGCGCCTCTTAGGCCCATTGTCAAATAGTCGCTGAAGGAGCTGCCGGCTTCATCAACCTGTCGGTGTCGAGCAGGATGGTCACCGGTCCGTCGTTGACCAGATCCACTCGCATGTGGGCGCCGAAGCGTCCGACGGCAACCGGCACACCGGTTACCGCCAGGGCCCGGTTCAGATCCTGCCAGACGCTTTGGGCATGTTGGGGCTCTCCCGCAGCCATGAAGCTGGGACGGTTGCCGCGACGAAGGTCCGCGTAGAGAGTGAACTGGGAGATGGAAAGGATGGAGCCGCCGCAATCAAGGATTGACCGGTTCATCCGGCCCTTCTCGTCGGGGAAAATGCGCATCTGAGTCAGCTTGCGGACGGCATAGTTCACTTGCTCAACCCCGTCTCCATCCTGGACGGCTACCAGGAGCAAGAGCCCCATGCCGATGCTCTGGGGTTTAAAATCGGGATCCGGCCGCCCTTGCTCATCGACCACATCGACCCGGGCACGGCTGACCCGCTGTATGACGATTCTCATGGTTCCAGTCTAAGGACTTCAGGCGTTGTTGTAGTGTCGCTGGGAAAAGCTGGATCGGTATCTGGTTGGGGTCAGGCCGGAGAACCGTTTGAAGACGCGCATGAAATATTTGGGGTCGTCATATCCGCAGGCTTCGGCTATCTGTCTGACGCCCATAGAGGTCGACAGGAGCAGCTCCTGAGCTCGTTCGATGCGGATCCGCCTGATCTGTCCGGTGATACCGATGCCGAACCGCCGCTTATAGATGGTCGACAGGTACGAGGGCGAATAGTTGAAGTTTTCTGCTACGCTGGCAACACTGATCCGGTCGCAGGCGTTGATACGGATCCAATCTTGGACCTTCTGGAGGGTGCTGTCCTCGTCGTCAGCTTCTTGACGGTCCTTGGGCGCGGGCCTTCCCATGGCGATCTCCATGAGCAGGCAGGTCATGAAATAGCTGCAGTAGGGGCTGGGATCCGGGTAGGTGCGCTGGTAGATGTCAAGCAGCTGGTTGAACATGACGGTCAGCCGATTGTTGTCTGCCAAACGAAAATCCAGGGGCAGCACCACGCGTGCCGCGCCCTGGTCATTTCCATCCCTTTGTTCGTCAGGCAGGCCTTGAACCCTATGCCAGTCAGGCAAGGTGAAGTGGGCCCAGTAGAAGGTCAGAGGCTCCTGTCCCAGCCGTCGACTGCCCTCATGAGGGGTGCCGGGCGGGATCAGCAGCAGGCCGCCTGCCTTCAGATCATGATGCCGTCCGGCTACGGTCAGCGGAAGGATGCCCTCTTCAACCAGAATCAGCTCAAAGCTGTCAACGGTGCGGCGCTCGTGGATCCATCCGGGGGTGCCGATGAAGCGCCCTGCGGATTTGAAGACCGCCGCATCGTTGGGGAAACTGGTGATGATTGCCTGATCCGTGCTGACCGTCCTCCCTGTAGCTGAAACCTTGGCCTTGGGACGCGGTCAGTGGCTGGCCACTTCGACGTAGGCATGATATGGCTGGTTTTCGTCAATGGTCCAGAGGGGGACGAATTCCAGGCCGCTGTCCCGGTGACGGAAGACCAGCTTCTCGCCCTGGCGCTCGAAGGCGGACCCAGGATCCTTCCGGTCGATGTTAAGGCTCTGCATATCGGTGCTGGGGCTCAAGGCGGCAAGCACGTAGGGTCCCCAGGCCACGGCAGCCAAGGCGGGTCTGTCCGGGGTGCCGATCAACCGGATGGTCGGGTCGAATGTCAGCGTAATGGTGGTTCCTGACCAGGAATTCAGACCGCAGGCGCTCGCATCAAGGACCGCTACAGCTGGGTCGGTGCCCATGAGAGCCTGGGACACCGGGGTTCCGTCGATGTCTATGTGGACCCTGCCGCGGGTCCAGGCGGGAATGCGAAGGGCCAGGCGCGGTCTGTCCAGGGCTTCTATGGTGATGGTTACCTTCTCGGGGTGGCGGTCGTCCACGTCCACGCTCAGCGCCATCTTCTGGTCGATGTCGTTCAGGCTGCAGGGCAGATACTGCTCGATCCACAGGGTCTTCTCATCTGTGTAGAAGGCTCCGTCGGCGTAGTAGAAGTGCGATTCCAGGCCGGTGCCGTGGCAGCAGCTGTTCTCCTCATCAAACTCCTTGCGACCGCCCGGCTGGGTGGGGAAGAAGTAGAGACTGCCGCCCTGGGGCACATGGTCGGTGCTGGCGGCGATGTGGTTGAGTGTGGTCAGCTCGGTGTAGTCTGCATACTCCTGATCCGGGTCGAATGAGAACAGGAGCGCTGACAGCTTGAGCAGGTTGTAGGAGGCGCAGGACTCGGCGGTGTTGTCCTTGAGCAGGGCGCCAATCACGTCGGGCTGCTGGAACATCTCGCCCTGCCCGGAGCCGCCCATGGCGTAGATGTGATGACCCATGACCGACTTGAGGAAGAATTCCGCCTGCTGCAGGTAGTAGGGCAGACCGGTCTGGCGGAAGAGCTCCACCGAGCCGATGACCTGGGGGATGTGCTGGTTGCCATGCAGTCCGCCCAAGGCATCCACCTTCTGACGCATGGGAACCATGAGGCGGTCGTTGTCGAAGAGCCGGGCGGCATCCAGGTGCTCCTTACGGCCGGTGATGGCATACAGATGGGCCAGAGACTCGTTCATGCCGCCAAACTCGCCGGCGATGTACATGCTCCACATGTTCTGGAGCTGCTCATGGGGGAGCCGGTGGACGCGGTCATAAACCCAGTCACCCAGGTCCGAGGCCACACGCAGAGCCGTTTCATTGCCCGCGAAGTGGTAGGCGTCGATCAGCCCGGCCAGGATCTTGTGCAGGGTGTAGTAGGGCGCCCAGATGGTGGGGTAGGGCGCATACTGCTCCAGCTTGTCGAACTGACTCTCGTCGTAGGCCGACAGGAAGCCCGGCTTGGTGGTCCCGCTCTTTGCGAAGGCGGCCTGGACCTCAGCCAGCCCGTCGACCAGATAGGTCAGCTTGGTCCGAATGTCCTCGTCGCCGGTGGCGGCATATCCCAGGGCATATGCGGACAGAACATGCCCGGTGGTGTGGCCGCGCAGGTTGGAGTCCGGAGCGTCCCAGCCGATCATGGGCTTGGCTCCCTTGGTGTCCAGGTGGGCGGCCCGGCGGAACTCCACCAGGAGCTGATCGTCGTCCAGAGTCTTCAGGAAAGCTATCCGTCGGCGCTGGTTGCCTGCCAGCATGCCATCACCGGTCAGCCGCACCCGGGAGATGGGCACGCGGCGGACCTTAGGGCTCGAATCTACTGGTTGTTCGGGGTCTTCATCGATCACCAGAACCTTGCATTGCACACGGATGTCGCTGCCGTCGATGGATCCTTGGAAATCGTGCTCGCCGGTCTGTTCGTCCCGCTGCTCAACGCCTTCGTCCCAGTTGACCCGCTGGGAGACCTTCTGCCCGTCTTTGGTCAGCACGGCCGTGAACATGGGCAGATAGTAGGTGGCGCCCTTGCGCGCCTTGATCTCGATGGGGTAGACCTTGCGCACTTCGATCTTGTTGGGCATCTGCAGCACGGTCACATCGAAGTTGCGCTGCGCCTTGGCGCCGCCCTTGGTGACGGTCGCGGTCAAGGTTACATTCCGGTCGCCTCGACCATATTCGGGTTGATTGACCTTGCCTTGAGGGTTCACCCATCGATCGTCGCTGCTGGCCCATTCGATGGTGGTTCCCTCCACCCCCTCGGTCGGTAGTTTCAGGTCGAAGTCCACGGTGCCTGTGTTGCCGATGTAGATCTGACGGGCCGCCTCGTCAACGCAGTCCTGATCAGTGTGCATGGATGATGTCATGATGAATTACCTACTTCCTCCGTTGCCAGGCGGATTCTGGCCGGTCATGGTTTCCGTCGGGTCGTCTCCGATCCGTCGGCGCCGCTCTGCCCCGACGCCTTCGTGCGCCTTACCTCATCAGTCTATGGACGGAAGCCCGACCAGGAAGGTGGGGGAAATCGTCGAATGGGTGGACAATCTTGTGCCTTTGGCTTGGAGTTGTTCTGGTTAGCTTCTATTTCTTCCCAATCCTTGCAATGGCGGGCTTTCTGAGCAAGGAACGACCTGCCCGGGAAGCCTTGTCCGGTAGCGGCCAGGTGGCATTACCGAGAAATATCCACCTTTTTCCGCTCTCTTTGCACCTACGCCCGACGGGATGAGGATTTACGGTTCAGAGTGGAACAGCCTGTGGTTCCACGCAGAGCAAAGGGGTGCCCGCACAACGAGGGTAGGCACCAGTGAGAAGCGAGGAGAAACGTATGGCAACACCAACGGAAAACGGCGGCGAACAACCGGACATTGTGGTCGATGAATCCGGCCTCAAGGTTGACCGACGACAGGAGGAGGAGCTGAACCAGCTGAGAGCGGACCGCTCCTTCTTCGGCTACCCCAAGGGCATCGGTGCCCTGGCAGCCGGCAATTTCTTCAATTCGATCTGTTGGGCCTCTTATGGGGCCGTGACGATCTACTACCTTTATAAGCCTTGGACCCAGGGTCTGGGATTCAGCCAGGGGGAGGCAGCACAGCTTATAGCCATCGTTGCGGCCATCAATTCCATGTTCGGCATCGTGGGCAGCTGGCTGGCGGATAGGGTGTTCGGTGCGCGCAAGGCCCTTGTCATCGGCAACATCGTCAAGGGACTGTCCTGCGGGCTGTTGGCCATTCCGGCATTCTCGATCGGTCAGGGCCGAGCCATGGCCATCGTGGGCATGATCCTCATGAACCTGCCCATCATGGGGGCATCGAACGCCTCGCTGACCGGCATGCTCTTCCACCGCAAGGACAACCGTCGTGACGGCGCTTTCGCCATTCACGCCATTGCCAACAACATCGCCGGGTTCATCACCCCAATCATCTCTGCTCAGCTCGGTCTGCTCAACTATCATTACGGATTCGCCATCGGAGCAGTAGCCGCGCTGATTTACGCCGCCATCATCGGCGTGCCGGGCAATCGTTTCTTCGGTTCGCTGGGCTCCAAGCCCTCACGCCCGCTCAACAGCCAGGAGCGTAAACGCTACGGATGGGGTGCCCTGGGTGTGCTGGTGGTGATCGGCCTGTTCATCGCCGTCCTTCTTGTCACCCACAAGATCAGCGTCAATGCGCTGGCCAATACGGTCAGCTCCTGCACCTTCGTGGTGGCCATCGCCTTCTTCTTGGTCATCTGGCGTTCCAAGAGAATCGTCGGTGTGGAGCGTCGTCGGCTCAAGGCCTTCGTACCCATCGTGATCATGCAGATTGTTGCAGGGGTGGATTACGCCATTCAGGGCACCACCCTGCTCATGTTCCTGGACCAGCGGATCAACAGAAAGTTCGGCAGTATTGAAATCGCGCCGGGCTCCTTCAACACTCTCGTGGGCATCATCGCCATGCTGGCCGGCATCTTCTTCAGCTGGTTCTGGCTGACCGACACGGGCAAGCGTTGGAAGTCCACCAACCGTCTCTGGTTCGGATTCGCTTTCTTCGGCATCTCTAATTTGCTGCTGATCGTTCCCACTGTGGTGCTCAATCCTCATACGGCTAGATATTCCGTGCTCTGGCTGCTGCTCTACTATGTGGTCTCCAACTTCGGCGGCTTCCCCTACGGCGTTGCAGCCAACTCGACTGTAGCGGCCATAGCCCCCAAGTCCTATGAGACACAGATGCAGACCGCTTTCACCCTGTCAGCTGCCATCGGCACGGCTATCATGCTGCTGGTTTATGGCAAACTGACCACCCTGGACCAGCAGCTGCCGTTGATGCTGATCATCGGCATCATTGAAATCGTCGTGGCTGTGGCGGTCATGCTCTTCCGCGGCAAGATCGACGCGACGGTCATGTCGGATTGAGCAACTGGTTCCCTGCCGGAAGATCGGCCTTCTGCAGGGAACCGTGATACATGACTGTTGTGTGTATGAATGACCTGCGCGTCTGGTGCTCGGGTCAGGGCTGATTGCTCTGATTCAGGCGTCAGACGCGCAAGTTTGTGCTTGGGATTGGTGATGCCGGGTATCGCCGATTTCTAAAGCGGGACCCGGTCCTCG
Organism: Bifidobacterium sp. JNUCC 75; assembly: GCF_054819865.1. Lineage (NCBI taxonomy): Bacteria > Bacillati > Actinomycetota > Actinomycetes > Bifidobacteriales > Bifidobacteriaceae > Bifidobacterium > Bifidobacterium sp. JNUCC 75. Next base: position 1,916,845 of record NZ_JBTHIF010000001.1, read on the forward strand.
TGTTTGCACAGAGGTAGCCATCAATTGACCGCTGCGGTCATAATCCAGTCGGTCTGAATGTCTGTGCCCAAGGTGAATGTGTGCTCGCCGGTCCGTTTGAAGCCCATGGCTTGGTAGAAACGTTGAGCGGGTTCATTGCGCTCCCATACGCCCAACCAGATTTTGCTCAGATCCCGGTTCCTGGCTCGTTCGAAGGCCTGATTGACCAGCATGGTGCCCAGTCCCTGGCGTTTGAAGTCTGATAGAACGTATAGCCGCTCGATCTCCATGGAAGTGTCACCGAACTGCTCCGTCTGGGCCTTCCCAGTGTTGAGCTGCATGTAGGCTGCGGGAGTGCCGCCCACGCTGGCCAGCATAAAAACGGATTCGGGTTCAGACAGTTGCGACTTGACCAGTTCGGGGGAGAAGGAGTGCCGGAGGTAATCTTCTATGTTCTCCCGGCTGTTGTCGGCGGCGAAGGTGTCACGGAAGGTGGTCATGCCCAAGGAACGTATCAGCCCGGCATCATCCGAAGTGCATTGCCGTATTACTGCGGTCATGATGGCGACTCCTTTCCTCTTGATTTTGTATGTTGTTGGGATATATCTGTGTTGATGGGGGCATTATTCTCAATTGACGATCTTGAGCCCGATCACGCAAGCGACCAAGCCGATGATGAGCAGAATTCGGGCAAGCGAAATTGGCTCCGATCCTGTAGCCATGGCGTATAGGGCAGTCAAGGCAGCTCCGATACCGACCCAGACCGCGTAAGCTGTACTGGTAGGGATGCTGTGCATGGCAAAGGCCAGACCAACCATGCTGAGAATCAATCCCACGATAAAAACGATGTCAGGGACGATTTTGGTAAAGCCTTGGGACTTGCCTAAGGCGGTGGCCCAGACCGATTCACAGATGCCGGCGAGTATGAGTACAATCCACGAGGACATGGCTTCCTTTCGGCAAGTCTTGTCGCTGTCCGGGTACTTGACCATCGTCCGGGAACCTGCACTAGATTCTGAGCATCAGAATAGCGCGGGGCAACACTCTGATGCTTGAATGAGCAGGGGGAGTGGCCAACGGTCCATTGTAAGAAGGAATCAGGGTTAATTCAGGGTCGTTTCAGGGGTTTGCCGGATGTTGTCTCCCGCGCCGATCGGCTATTCATATAAATAGAGGGATCTGGCAGAGTGTCCGCACGAGGATGTGGCAGGTGAATGAATCATGACTTGGGCCTTACGTGATCTGAAAGCCAATAGCGGCATTTGGGCTGGCGTCTTTATCGTTCTTGTGGTCACGCAAACTCTGCTCTGTGCCATGAGTGTGAGCATGGGAGTCAACAGCTATTACCAAGGTCTGTCGGTCAAGACCAGGGATCCTGCCAAGAGTCTGGCTTCGGCCCTGAGTCTGGTCTTCCTCACGGTCATTGTGCTCGGCTGTTTGGTGATCAAGCAAACCCTGCAGGCATCAATTCGCCAACGTCGGCAGGGGCTGGCCCTTCTCTCGCTGCTGGGAGCTACGCCTAAGCAGGTCCTGGTGCTTACACTTTTGCAGGTGATGATTTTGTTTCTGCCGGCCTCCCTTATTGCCGTGGCTCTTTCACCTGCGCTGGCTGGAAGTATCCTCGATTGGTATTCCACCGGGATGCGAATGTCGGTACATTTCGCTTTTACCTGGCACAGGTTTCCCAGGTCTGCCCTGACTGGTCTTGCAGTGGGATTGGCCACGGCCGTCTTGGCGACCAGCCGGACATTGCGGGATTTGGAAAAGATGACACTAGTCCGGATGGTGCACCGTGCTGAGGAGAGCGAATCGGTTGAACGGCCGAGACATGGAGGTGGTCTTGTGGCCCTTTTCCTTGGGCTGGCCTTGCTGCTGTTGCCGTTGCCTGTCTTTGCCTATCTTTCGCACAGCGGCTCTGGGCCCTTGGATCCTAAGCGAATCCGGGCGGTCATAAGTGCCGTTGGAAGTGGACCGCTTTTCGCCATTCTCTTGCTGCTGATAGCCTTGGCTCGCGCTGGTGGGCCGGTTATAGGCAGGGTCACTCAACTCTGGACTGCTCTGGTGCCGTCATCGTCTGCCGTCTGGCGGGTAGCGCGTTCACAGGCTGTGGTCAGAAGCAAAGACACGACATTCGGCTCAACGGTCATAGCGTTGACCGCCTGCATGTTTCTGGTCGGCGGTCTGCTGACTGCCGGAGGCACCAGTACCGTCGCCATGAACAAGGTACCGGGAATACCGAGTGCCACAGCGGGCGGGACTTTGGAGTTGCTCTATGGTTTCTGGGCAGCGCTGCTGGTCGCCCTGGTCGGCGTGATCGCGGGGTTCGCCATCGCCGCTCGGGATCGTGACCTTGATCTGGCGCTCCTGTCAATCGCTGGGGCAAACCCGCAGCAGCTTACTGCTATATCTACATTGGACGGCACCATCGTGATGACTACAGGCATTATCATCGCAGCAGGCGGCACCGGACTGGTCGGACTGAGTACAGCCATGGTCTATTGGCCGCTTGTCCACAGTTTGTCCATAGTCTTTCCTTGGCAGTTCTTCCTTATATGCGGGTTGCCGATCATCATTGTCGGGTCACTGGCGACCATGCTGACGGCGCGGCCTGCTTTGAAGCGCTCGCCCATAGCCATTTTGCAAGGTGCTATAGGCGAATGATCGGCAGTGAGCTTTAATTGTTGGGTCCGCGATGTGTAGTTGAGCGGTCTTGCCAAGCATTGATTTCGGCCATGGCTGTGTGTGGCATATTCATCAACGGGCAGTTCCTTGTCGTATAGGCCAACACAGGTCAATACGACAAATACATGCTGGACGCTCGAAGATGAGTATCGCCATTATGGCAAGTTAATCTTTAGGAGATCCTGTGGACGGTTAACCTTTAACATAGGAGTAGATAAACAATTGGCGGTCAAGTTTGTGTATTGAGTAAAGTGAGTCGTGTCAGTCGGAACAAGGCTTGATTGCCGAGACTTTCACTTATGTCACAGTGTTTGGTCGTTGCTGCCGGTGGTCATCAAGGTAAGAACCATTCGATTCTTATCGTGCTTGTACACTAGGAGCCAGTCTGCGTCGACATGGAGTTCCTCGTATTCGGACCAGCGTCCTTTCGACTGGTGCTTTCGATATTTACGTTTAGGCAGTGCTGAATTGTAGTTAGTCAAATCGTCGAGCACTTGATCGAGCATGCTTAAGTCAAAATGCTTTTTCTTGGTTTTCTTGACATCGCGCAGGAATTTTTGCGTATATGCAAACTCATACATGATGGATGATGTCTTTCATATTCTCTACATCACCCATGTGAGTGACCGGTGAAGCCTCGGCCTCCTCCATTTCTCTGTCAAATTTGGAAAGTTGAGAGCGGAATGGAAGCCCTCCCTCGCGCAACGACTGAGAGAGGAACATCTTAATTGCCGTGCCGAGATCAAGGCCTAGGTCTTCAAAAAGCTGTGAGGCCCGACGTTTCATATCCTCGCTGGTGCGAATTTGAATTCTCGCTGTCTCTTTCATTGCTTTCACCTGCTTCAATTGCTCAATTATTTGTCTTAGCTCCAAAATTATATCATTATTGCTCCGGATGGAGTTATCTTGGAGTCATTTAAACACTGCAAGTAAAGAAACGAGAATGGCCTGAGATTCATGATTAAGGTTATTGACAATGTGATGCACAAAGTAATCCGGAAAGATGGATCCTTGAACTGTAAAACGGTATGATAAGGGCCAGCCAAGTTGCCTCGGCTGGCCCTTATCTTGTGGAGCTGCGGGGAATTGAACCCCGGTCCGGTGACCGCACCCTCAGTCTTCTACGTGCGTAGTCTGCTGGCCTTTGTGGCTATCTGTCTGCCCCCACCTGTGTCGCAGACAACCGGTGGCGGGCATAGCCGCAGAAAAAGTCCCCGAACCGCCCTGTGGCGCGGCAGTCCAGGCAAGTCTTCTTAATGACGCTCAGCATCCCCCCGAAGGCGAAGGGGAGTGAACGGAGCAGCTGCTCACTGGTTAATCCTGGCGCGAAGCTCAGGCAGCGAGAGCGAACTCAGTGCGGTTAGATTTAGCACTTGTTGTTTGCGGGAGGACATTAACGAGCGGACCCCCGCGTTCTCGGCACGCTTCCCTGCGACGAACAGGTCACCGTCGAAACCGATCAGCCCCAATCTTGAATTATCAAGCTCCGCTGGTGCCATTGTGGACCAGCCTCGTCAGTATACAACAGATGGACGCTGTGTATATTCCCGCTTCTCCCTGGGCATTGTCTTGGAACCCGATCAAGCCACAGAACCCAGTCGGCTGGCGGCATAGTCGCTAAGGCGTTCACCTCCTCCACGTCCTCATGGAAGGCCTTCCGTTTGGTGTCGTTGAAGAGGAAGATGTTGAAACGGGGCATGTCATCGCCGACAAAGGGAATGAAGCGCAGACCGTCGCCAGGGATGTACGCCGGCCTAGGCGATCAGGCTGCAGATCAGGCCGGAGTGGATACCATTTTCAGAGTTTCCACGTCGGAGACCTCGATCAGGTGGCTGACTGGTTCAGATAGGTGAATCAGCCGTTCCGCTGCTTAGGTATGGACGAAATTGCGGTTGAGGGTGGCGAAGGGGACATTCCCTGGGAGCATGGACAGATTCTTGGGGTGCAGACTGGTCATTTCTGCCGCACCCAATCGTTCGTCCATGGACTGGGTACAGCCCATGCCGAAAGGGAGGGAGGCCGGCTTGGTCGTTTCAACGCCATCCACGCCCAACGGCTCGTCGACGCTGGCCACAGCCCAATAGTCCACGCGGTGGGCCTCTATCTGACTCAGCAGCTTTTGGGATCCTATGGTTTCTACGAGCCTGTTCTTGTCTGGTTCACACTGCTCTTGCTGCCCTTGTCCGGAGCTTGGCAGCGATGAGACGATAGGCGGCAGGGCAATGCTTCCGTACGTTGTTAGTCGCGTGCTATCTCCGGCGCCAAAACGCTGACATTGGACCCAGGCTTGCCCCCCCCCCCCATTATTCTTTTCCAACCTGCTGATGTACTTTGAAATCGCAGGCTGCGATAAAGCCACCTCCAACGCGATGTCGTCGGAACTGTCATATTGGATCAACTGGGTTGGTTGCTCGTTTCATATGTGTATAGGTCATAGGTTGTTTCCCGGATTGTTGTTCATTCGTCCAAATTTTGGCGGAAGGATGCATAAATTGCGCTATAACTGTTGGTAAGATGCGTGCCGATTAGCACTTGAGAAAATTGATCTGATTTCAAACATGACTGGAACCTTTTGTCACACTCCAAGGTTTATTGGACGAAGCCGCCATGAAATTGCCGTAGCGATTGTATCCGACTCAACCGAATGGGTTGGCTACACAGTCAGGATTTCCTGCGTGGTTTTACGATTAGTGTCAATACATTTCATCATTAAGTTTGTGTTGTCACAGTTAGGGCAAATTCAAGACACATATTTTGTTGTTCTAGTTATATAGAAATGGTTAAGTGATGGTGTTGTCTTCTTACCGATCTTGATTTGGATAAATCGTACATCTCATATAACTTTTAAAACCTGATGAAATTGGTTGACTTTCGAATTTCTCTAAACCCTGTACACCTAGTCTATGGATTGCGTGCTGTTGCGTATGATGAGTGAGGTAGGCAAAATGACAGAGTTGTGTGTCTGATTCCTTCCTTGTCTGGACTTGAGCAGCATTTCGGCGGCACAGCTGGCCATTTCTCTCAAGGGTTGTCGGACGGTGGTCAAAGAAGGGCCCATGTATGCAGCCGTTTGTATGTCATCAAAGCCCACAACTGATAAGTCTTGAGGAATGCTGAATCCTAACCTCCTGGCTGCTTCATAAACTCCCATTGCCTGGCGATCGCTGCATGTGAAAATTGCTGTCGGCGGTTGCCTCATGCTTAACAGTGACTCACCTTGAACTAGCCCGCCAGTTTCTTGGAAGTTGCCTTCTCGACACAAGTTATCATCTATTTTAATTTCAGCTTCTTCAAGTGCGGCATGATAGCCATCGAGGCGTGCTTTGGAGCACAGCATATTGCTCGGACCTGTAATGATGCCGATTCGGCGATGGCCTAATGCGATTAGGTGTCTTGTAGCCAAGAGGCCTCCTGTCCAGTTGTCGGCTCGAACTGACATGCTGTTGGGAGAGGGTGCCCCTGATGGATCAAGGATGATGAAAGGTATGTCCTTTGAGGAGAGAAGGCTGGCTTCGTTTTCGGTTAAGCTGGAGAAGACAAGGATAACGCCGACTGGATTTCTTGCGATAACTCCGCTTGCCCAATCACTAGCAGGATGTTGGTGGTCGCCACTTTCTGTGACTACGACACTCAGACCGTGTTCGGCGGCGCATTCGGTCAGACCACGCAGCACCTCGATCTCCCATAAGTTTTCCAATTCCTGGAAGACGATTTCTATGCATTGGGCTTTTTTATTTTGTGCCTTTTTGCGATAACCGCTGTCTTTCAGTGCCTGCTCTACTTTCTTCTTAGTGGCTTTGGATACATCAGGTTTATCATTGATAGCCTTTGAAACAGTCGCTGTAGATAAATCGAGGGATTGCGCGATTTGGGCAAGCGTGGGTTTGCCGGCACCCATGTTCTTTGTCCCGGCAATATGAACATTTGTAGGCACTAATCCTCCTCTAATCAGCATAAATACGACCTATAAAATAGTGTACTAATGGTGTTTACGTAATATTTCGTAGACCAACATTCCTTATCTTCTATAAGCGTACAAAATTTCAGAATCTCCGATGGTTTGAGACAGCAGAAAAGCTGAAATCTATAACAAAACCGCAAAGTTCATGATTTCGTTTGACATTACTTAATATTCGACATATATTAAGTAAATAATCAATGTAGCTTTCGTTGCGACGTAGTCGCCGTCATTTATGGGAGAAGAAATGGCATCCGATTCAAAGCAAGTGGACAAAAAGATAGATTCTGTTGATAAAACAGTCTTGAGAGGACCATGGAATGATCCAGAGTTAGCGGTAGAAAAGCGCGTTAACAGCTTGCTGGAGGTAATGAATCTTCACGAAAAAGTTTCGCAACTGACTTCGATTTGGATTGGGGCAACGACAGAAGGCCAAGAAGTTGCACCCCAACAAAACGAAATGATGGATTACGTGGATTTCAACAAAGCAGTTGACGGAGGAATCGGACAGGTCACCCGTCCTTATGGCACTGCCCCGGTTAGTGCAAAGAAGGGTGCTCGCCGGCTGTCTCAAATACAAAGAGAGATCGTCAAATCTAATCGTTTCGGGATTCCGGCTTTCGTGCATGAGGAATGCTTGTCGGGTTTTACTGCCTATGGTGCGACTACCTATCCAATACCTCTGTCTTGGGGAGCTTCCTTCAATCCTGAGCTCATTGAGAATATGGCGAAAGCGATAGGAAGCACAATGCATGAGCTAGGCGTGCACCAGGGGCTGAGCCCCTTGATGGATGTAACTCGCGATTTGCGCTGGGGTCGTTGTGAAGAAACCATAGGTGAGGACCCCTATTTGGTCGGCAGCATAGGAACAGCTTATGTTAAAGGGTTACAAAAATCGGGGATCGTGGCAACCCTGAAGCATTTTGCTGGATACTCGGCCAGTAAGGGCGGGAAGAACCATTCTCCCTCACAGATCTCTACCAGGGAGCTGTTCGATGTTTTCCTCCCACCTTTTGAGATGGCGATCTCCGAAGGCCACGCACAATCTGTCATGCCTGCTTATACGGCAATAGATGGCGTGCCATGCTCAGAAAATCGAGCTCTGTTAACCGATGTGCTCAGGAAAGACATGGGCTTTGATGGTACGGTCGTTTCAGATTATTTTGCGATCATTCAGCTGGCCGTTAATCAGCATACTGCGTCCGATCCGACTGAAGCAGCTCGACTGGCATTTATGGCCGGCATGGATGTTGAACTTCCTGGAATGAAGTGTTTCGATGAGGATTTCGAGCATCTTATCGAATCTGGAGATGTGCCGATCGAGATGGTAAATGCTGCCGTCGGTAGGGTTTTAAGGCAAAAAATTGAATACGGTCTCATGGATGAAGATTGGAATCCTGATCCGCATGTACTGCGTGCCGATATGTCTATGCAGAAATCTGTTGACTTGGATCCTCCGGAAAACCGTGCGCTCGCAAGGCATGTTGCTGAAGAATCTGTCATTCTGCTCAAGAACGACGGGGTTCTGCCTTTGGATGCCAATAGTCCTAAGCGTATAGCAATCGTAGGTCCAGCCGCTAATGACTACAGACCGTTTTTGGGTTGCTACAGTTTCGAAATGCATGTCAGGGCAAACCATCCTGAGTGTGAGCCCGGTATTCGTATTCCTACGGTACTGGATCGAATTCGTGATGAGTTTCCTCTTGCCAGCATCTCTTATGCGCAGGGCACCTCCATCCTTGCTCATAATGAGGGGGCTTATCCTGATGAGAAGGAACAGATAAATGAAGCTGCAGCGTTAGCAGCAAGCTCTGATGTAGCCATAGTTGTAGTAGGCGATATAGCCGGTCTGTTCGGCGCAGGGACTACAGGCGAGGGTTCTGATGACTGCGACCTGCACCTCGCGGGTCACCAACAAGAACTCGTGCAAGCTGTTGAAGCGACGAATACACCAGTAGTCCTTGTCCTGTTAACTGGTAAGCCCAGAATTCTAAGCGAAATCGAACCTGGGGCAAGCGCGATATTGCAAGGTTTTTACCTCGGTGAAGAGGGAGCCGAGGCTGTGACCAAAGTAATATCCGGGGCGGTTAATCCATCAGGCAAACTGCCAGTATCAGTTCCGTTGGTTTCAGGATTACAACCTTCTACATATTGGGTTGCGCCTATAGAGCGCAACGAGCATGTTACTGATGTGGACAGTTCTGCCCTTTTTCCATTTGGATTCGGGCTTTCTTATACATCCTGGGCACTTTCTGACGTGTGCTGGGGGGCGACAAGGATGAAAACTGATGGGTCTCTCGATGTAGAAATGACCTTAACTAATACTGGCGAACATGCAGGTGCGCAAGTGTTACAGCTCTATGTTGAGGATGACATTACGAGTGTAGTGAGGCCGATCAAATTCCTGGCAGGCTATTGCAAGCTTCATCTAGATCCCGGGGCTTCAAAGCGTATTCACTGCCATTTAAGTTCTGATGTCTTAAGTTTCGTGGGGAAGGATTACCGAAGAATCGTAGAACCTGGAACAATCCAACTTGTTCTGGGCTTCGATTCTGAGGAAGTGCAAGCGCAACACACGGTCCAGGTTACTGGGCCTGTACGTGAAGTCGGCTCCAAGCGCGATTTCGCTGCAGAAATCACAGTGTTGGCGTGATGCGCTAGCTGGAAGGAGGCATATTCGTAAATCTGGCCAGAGGATTGTTGGGAACCAGATGAAGTCTGGATTTCAGAAAAAGAGTCAAAGTCGACTTAAGGAGATTTTATGAAGCTCAAAGTAGCAGCTGCTTCTCTACTTTCCGTTGTGTTGCTAGCAACGTGCGCGGCCTGCGGAGGCAATTCCGCTAGCGGTGATGGAAAAGTCAATATGACAATGATGCATAACTCGACATTGGCATCGGGTAAGAATTACTACGAGAAAATGGCAAAAGAATTTGAGAAGGCCAATCCAAACGTTTCCATCCAAATACAGGCTATACAAAACGAGGATTACGAGGGAAAGATTCAGACAGCAATGCAGGACCAAGATTCTGCACCTGACATCTTTTACTCTCGTGGTGGGCAGAAGTTGCGCGATATGGTAGAGGCGGGGCAGGTTCAGGACATCACCGATACCATATCGTCCACGGTCAAACAGCAGATGAAGACTGGCTTGGCTTCCCATACGGTCGACGGCAAAGTTTATGGTGTTCCGTCTTCGATGCAACCAGGAGGCTTCTGGTATTCAAAGGACTTGTTTAGCAAAGCCGGAATTGCGCAGCCCCCGAAAACACTGGCCGAGTTGAAAACTGATGTGCAACTGCTGCAATCAGCTGGTATAACTCCAATTGGCTTGGCTGCAAAGGATGCCTGGCCTGTGGGCCATTGGTGGTACCACTTTTCGATGCGGGAATGCCCAACAGCTGTTTTTAAGAAGGGCATGATTGACAAAAAATTTGATGATCCATGCTGGACCAAGGCCGGCGATGATTTGAAGAATGTCATTGGCTGGGATGCCTTCAACAAAGGGTACTTGACTACATCGGCTCAGCAAGGTGCTAGCTCTTCAGCCGGCCTATTGGCCAACCACCAAGTGGCTATGGAGCTCACAGTTGCCAGCGAACCTGGCGTGATCAAGGACTTAACCGCTGATGGCAAGGATATGACAGACTTAGGCTTTTTCGCTTTTCCTGCTGTAGATGGTGCCAAGGGTGATCAGACTGCCATGATGGGTGGAGCCGACGGCATGGCGTGCAGCGTCAAGGCACCGAAAGAGTGTGTAAAGTTTCTGAACTTCCTGTCTGAGAAGCAGAATCAGGAGGAGTACGCAACCGTCATAGGTACGATTCCTGCTTCAGTAGAAGCACAAGGCGTAGTAAAGAATCAAGCCTTAAAAGAAGACATAGATGCGTTCAATAAGGCTTCGACAATGTACTTGTGGATGGATACACAGCTGGGGACCAACGTTGGTACTGCTCTCAATACGTCGGTTGTCAATTTGCTGACTGGCAAAGGTTCACCTCAGGACATCGTCAAGGATGTCAAGGAGGCAGTAAAGAAGGGTTGATTCTCTGTGGGACAGTGGGGTAGCAGCTTGTGTCTGCCCCACTGGTCTTCTATCTATAAGGAAAGGTCAGCTTAATTATGGGTCAGCGAAAACTGCGAAAAAATGAGGCAACGAAGCCTCGTCTCAATATGAAGAGGCAAAACCGTAATGTTGGCACAATTGGGATTTCAGCACGGAAAACCATGGAAATCACCGTACTATCTGCCCCGGCATTAATTGTCTTTCTTGGATTCGTTATTCTACCGGTCATCTTGGCCATGTATTACGGGTTCTTTAAGTGGAAAGGCTTTGGGACGCCATCAGCCAACGGGAAGTTTATTGGTTTTGAGAACTACAGGGTCATCCTTGAAGATGTCAACTTCCAGCAGGCGGTTTACCATAACGCATTCATTGTGATCGGCTCGCTGATCGTGCAGCTGCCATTTGCTATTTTGTTTGCCCTGCTGATCAACCAGAAAATGAAAGGCCGTGGGCTCATTCGTACGCTGATTTTTGTACCTTATGTCGTTTCGGAGGTCATAGCTGGAACCGGCTGGTCTCTAATGTTGAAAACGACAGGCGCAGTTAATGACTTGCTTTCACGTTTCGGGTTACATGGTCTGGATTGGATAGCTGATCCAAAAATTGCTTTGTGGACCCTGCTATTTATTATCTCTTGGAAATATATAGGTTTTTATGTGATACTCATGCTCGCTGGCATGCAATCCATACCGGAAGAGTTATATGAAGCAGCCGAGGTGGACGGCGCAGGTTTTTGGCGAAGGCAGTGGAGCATTACACTTCCTCTGCTTGGTCCCACTATCCGAATCGCTGCCTTCCTGTCTATGATCGGTTCTCTGCAACTGTTCGATTTGGTCTATGTGATCTGGGGACAGTACGTCTCTGCAACTGCAGGTACATCAACGATGGCGACCTACATGGTACTGCAGGGCAGGATGGCTTCTAATTATGGATACGGCAGTGCTGTTGCTGTAATTATCTTCTTCATCTCCTTGGTACTTGCTCTGGCCTATCAGCGCATATTCCTGAGCCGGGATCTGGAAGGAGCAGTCACGAAAGATGAGTCGAGACAGAAAAAACACAAGTTTAGTGCCGACAGATTTCTAATTGCCAAAAAAGCAGGCACGCAACAGGTTTCAGTCAAGTAGGTGAGTAATTTGTCACAAGGCAAGAAAGTTACGGCTGAACTGCGTCGTTCAGCGAAGAACCCTTGGGGTAGCCCATTGGTGTACTTCCTCTCTTTAGTTCTTATCGGTATCTGTGTTGGTCCGGTTCTCTATATTATTTTCGGTGGTTTCAGAACAAACTCGCAAATTACCTTACGTCCTGCAGGGTTGCCGGATCCTTGGGTTTTAAGTAATTATGCCGCAGTGTTGTCCTCTAGTGAGTTTTGGACTGAACTTGTCAATTCTCTGATCGTTAGTGTCTTCACGATGCTAGGGACCGTGGCCCTAGGTCTTATGGTCGCTTTTGTCATTGCCCGCTATGAATTTAAGCTGAACACAGCAATGTATATGTTGTTTACAGCTGGGCTCATGTTCCCAATCACCGTAGCGATTACTCCACTTTATCTGCTTATCAAAAATATCGGCCTTTCTAATTCCCTTCTAGGACTTATCCTGCCTCAAATCGCCTTTGCTTTGCCGCAAACGGTTATCATACTGGTGCCTTTTCTCAAATCCATACCTATGGAACTTGAAGAAGCGAGCGCTCTAGATGGATGTAGCAGACTTGGGTTCTTCTGGCGTATGGTGATTCCTCTTTCCATGCCCGGCGTAGCTACGACAGGCATACTTTCCTTTGTCACAAGTTGGAATTCATACATGTTGCCACTATTTATTATTAATTCAAGCAGTAAATATACTTTGCCTCTAGGCGTGCAACTGTTTAGCTCGCAATACTCTGTGGATACAGCCAAGGTGCTGGCATTCACTTCTGTATCAATGATTCCTGCATTGGTCTGTTTTACGGTCTTCCAGAAGCAGATCGTTGGAGGACTTACCGGGGCCGTAAAAGGTTAGAGCGTTATAGACTTTCACGGTGTTGTTTGCGGGTTTCTTCGTTTGCGGCTGTTACGGCAGTTTCTTTTTACTACTGTTATACCTGAGCTGAGGACGTAGCTATGGAATTCATGTAGTTAAAATACATTGCCTGCGAACAAGCGATTGTGTCGCAGGCAATGCTATACCTGCTCTGCACTGACTTATTTGGTTTCAGCAAATTGTTTCTATGCTGAATAGCGTATTACACCTCTCTGGCTTTTTTGTGCAGACATATAACTGAAGTAGGTCAAGCATAGAGCGCAGGATAGCTGCCTTTTGTCTTGAACTTCCCGTCGGAGTCGCGCAACCTCACTCGACGGGAAGATCATGAACTCAGCTTATCAATTGCCTTGTTCACCCAGATAGTCGGGGATATGCTCAGGATATTCGGGCCAAGCGCCCTGCTGGGTGCAGACGAAGGCAGCGGTGTTGACTGCAGCCCGGTGGGCCTGAGTCAGGGAGGCCCCCAATAGGCGGTTGATTGCGAAGGTGCCGGAGAAGGCATCGCCGGCCCCGACCGTGTCAGCCACGGTGATTTTAGGCGTGGGCAGGTGTGAGGACTGGCCGTCCGCCAAATAGATCGTGCTGTAGTCGCTGCCGGCGGTCAGCACGATGGTGTCCAGATGCCACTGGTCCATGAACCAGCTGCAGAGTTCGTCGTCGGTGGCCCCAGGAATGTGGAACATGTCGCGCAGGGTGACCAGTTCCTCGTCGTTGAGCTTGAAAACCGTGGCCATGTCCAGCAGTTCCTGGATCAGATCCTTGCTGTAAAAGGTGCCGCGCAGGTTGATGTCGAAGAAGCGCATGGCATGGCTCTTAGTGTGGCGCAGGACCTGCAGGCAGGTTTCGCGGGACCCACTGCTGCGCATGCTCAACGTGCCGTAGCAGACGGCGTCGGCCTTGCTGGCCAGCCCGGCCAGGTCATCCGTGTATTCCAGATGATCCCAGGCCACATCAGGCTTGAAGACGTACTGGGGGATGCCCTCGGTCAGTTGGACCTCGACGGTGCTGGTGGGGTGGTCGTTGTGCTGTAGGAAGGCATCGACGCCGGCCTTCTGGACCGCCTCCTCAAGCTCCCGGCCCAGGTCGTCCCGGCCCACGGCGCTGAAGGCATAGCCTTCCGCACCGTTCTTTGCGGCATGATAACTGAAGTTGACCGGTGCTCCACCGGCCCGCTTGCCTGTTGGCAGGACGTCCCAGAGGATCTCGCCGATGCTGAGGACCACGGGTTTACTGGTCATGGTGTTCCTTTCCTGACGACGGGCGATGTGCCCGCCTTGTGTTTGCTGATTTCACAGTTGTGCGGCCCATGCTGGCCGGGTGCTCCAAAAATTGGCTGGCCGCCACCGCAGCGGCTCCGGTCAGTGTGGCATCGGCTGGAAGACGGGAGAGCATAATCTGCGTGTGCTCGCGCAAGCCGGGCAGGGCGCGTTGGGATACTATGGTTCGAACTCGTTCCAGTAGGCGGGAACCAGCGGCGGCCACCATGTCTCCGATGACGATTTGAGCAGGGTTGTAGGCGTTGACGATGGTCACGCAGCCATAGCCCACGTAGTCGGCTATTAGATTCACTAAGGTCTGGGCGACCTGCTGGCCTGAGCGGGCCTGATCGAACAGACTTGCGCAGGCCTTGGCGTGGGTCATGGCTTCGATTCCAGGGAAGTGATCCCGCATATCCGGCTGGCACATGCGGCGGTGGATGGCTACCGCCGAGCAGTAGCATTCCAGGCAGCCGCGGTTGCCGCACTCGCAGGGCAGGCCATTCAGGTCGATGCTGACGTGGCCGATTTCGGTGGCCGCTCCCTGGCTTCCGTCCACCAGGGTGCCTCTGTCTATGACTCCTAATCCCACGCCTTCGCCCACCAGGAAGTAGGCCATGCTGGAAGCGCTCACGCGGGGGTCGAAGAGGCTCTGGGCCAGCGCGCCAGCTCGTGCATCCTGCTCGATGAAGGTGGGTACGCGGAAAGCCTGGCCGAATTCGTGTATAAAGTCCACGCCACGCCAGCCGGGCATGCTGGTAACCAGGGCGATGCGGCCGGTCTCTCGCAGGTAGGGGCCCGGCACAGCCATGCCCACGGCCACGATGGTGGGGTTTGTCTCCAGACGTTTTCTCACTCGTGTTCTGACTTCAGTTACTGTGCCGGGGATGTCATCGGGATTGACGGGGGGCAGCTCCTCCGAGTCCAGGAGATGGCCGCTGATGTCGAAGAGTCCGATGCTGACCAAACTGCGGGCGAACTTGACTCCGATGACCTGGTAGCGGTCGGCGTTCAGGGCCAGGCCGATGGATCGACGGCCGCCCTCTGAGTCCATGCTTCCGGTCTCGCTGATTAGGCCCAAGCTGATTAGGCGGGCCACCAGCTTGCCTACGGCCGCCGGCGTCAGGTTGAGGTCCCGTGCCATCTGGGCTCGTGAACTGGTGCCGTGCTGATGCAGATATTGGACGATGCGTGACTGATTGAGTTCGGAGAGGGCCTTTGGTGTGCTGGCGTATGGACTGCCGCGCATGTCGACCTCCTCCTTGAGTAGTACAGTCTCACGATCTTCGTGCACTTTATGAACAACGTTTATATATTAACACTGTTTATTATCCTTGCACAAACTTTCAAAGTTGTTCAAGGTTTCTCGACAAGACAATCCCGTCGTTGGCCGCTTCATCGCAGCCAAGAAGTTCATCAGCCTCTGCTTCTTCACCAGTGCGATGGATAGCAGGTTCTTGTAGGCTCGCAGTCCTAAGCGAGCTGCTTGTGCGGTGGATATCTGGCTCTGCCGGTGCCCGTTCGCCCTAAACACCGGAATCTTTTCTCGTCTCCGGCGTATGGGTAGACTGATGAAGTGGCCATCGCTGGCCATGGCTGGAGCATGTCAAGGACGCGGTCGTCAGTGGCATCAGCCTGTTACAGGAAAGGTATGGATCATGAGTCTTGATAATGGTATCGACGCCGTCGTCGATCCGTCGATGGAGCGACCGTTGGCCTTGATTCCTCGGCCGCTTCACATGCAAAGGGATCGGGGTCAGCTGCTGTTGCCAGTGGCGGGTAGAATTGTCTGCGGTTCAGCAGTTGACCAGGAGCTGGGTTCCGTCCTGAGCGACCAGTTGGCAGGTACCATCAAGCAGGCTACGGGGATGGTCTGGGATCATTCGCGAGGGGGGGCTTGGACTGGCGCAATCAGTCTGGACCTGGACCAAAAACTTGGTCCTCAAGAGTATCTTCTGCGCATCGCCGATCAGGGGGAGCGCCGCCCGATTGTGGATGTCCGCGGCGGCGACGGTCAGGGACTGCGATGGGGGGTACAGACCCTCCGCCAGGTCATCATGCAATGCGGTCCGGTGCTTCCCGCCTTGCACATTCAGGACCGCCCCGCCTATCCAACGCGCATCTACAGTCTGGATGTGACCCGCGGTCGGGTGCCCACCATGGAATGGCTGCGGCACTGGGCGGACATATTGGCCCTGTATAAGTTCAATCAGCTGCAGCTCTACATTGAGCACACCATGGCTTTCCCGGGCATGAGCGAGGCCTGGAGGGGCACAAGCCCTCTGGAGCCCGGGCAGATCACCGACTTCGATGACTATTGCGCCCGCCTGGGAATCGAGTTGGTGCCTTCGATTTCCACCTTCGGCCACCATTACACCAGCCTTCGCACTCGCGGATTCAGGGATCTGGGCGAGTTTCCCGAGCAGGCGGACCGGCCCTACTCTTTTATAGAGCGCCAGGAGCATCACACCATCAATGTCAACCATCCACAGGCCCTGGCATTCTCCACTGGGCTGATTGACGCCTATGCGCCGCTTATGCGTACGCGTAACTTCAATATCGGCGGAGACGAGACCTTCGATCTGGGCAAGGGGCGTTCGCGGCAGGATGGTTCCAGTAAGGATCCTGCTGACATGTATGCCGATTATCTGATCAGCCTGTGCGATCACCTGCATGCGCAGGGCCGCCATCCCATGTTCTGGGGCGATGTCGCCGTGTCCATGCCCAAAGTCTTGGACAGGCTGCCCGAGGACTGCACGCTGCTCAACTGGCTCTATGATCCGCAGGTAGGGCCGGACAAGGTTGCCCTTGTAGCCTCGACGGGGGCCCGGCAGGTAGTCTGCTCGGCCGTTCACGCCTGGAATCTTCTCCTTCCTGGAATCGACAATGCCTGGAAGAACATCAGCCGTCTGAGTCAATATGGGATCCAGTACGGTGCCGTTGGAGCCATGGTTACCGACTGGGGCGATTATGGGCACATCAACGACCCGCGCATGAGCTTGCCTGGCATGGCCTACGCTGCGCAGTGCTTCTGGAACCCCAATGACGATGATCGAGACCGGGTGGACAGGGATCTGGGTCTGCTGGTCTATGGGGATGCGGCGGGGGACTATCTGCCGGCACTGATCCAAGCTGGCTCCAGTGCGGTCTTCGGCTGGGACGATATGGTGCGTTACTGGGAGCTTGATGACGGACATGGGGGCCTCAACCAGGATGTGGCCTCTACATTGCCGGGCGCAGGCGTGCCTGCACTGGATTCGTCTGCCGATCTCGACGAAGCTCGACGGAGCCTGCTTAAGGCTTTGCGCATTCGTCTTGAGCAGGTGGATCAGCGTGACGCTCTGCTGGTCGACGCGGCTGTACGCATGGGCAGGGCGGCCGCCGGATGCCGGGCTGATGCGCGCAGAACTTTGCAGGCTCAGTTGATAGCTGTCCATGGTCAACGCCTCTTTAACGCACTGGGTCGTAGTCTGGCCGTTCGCTATGGCGTTCTGCCTGGAGCTCCGGATGCAGAAGGCGATCGGGGCCTGGCCGATGCTTTTGAGATCTGGTTTGAGTCTTACGCTACGGTCTGGCGTCAGGTCAGTCGGGAATCGGAGTTGGGAAGGATCGCCTCTGTGATTTGGGGCTTCGCCGACATTCTTCGGAAGGGAGCGAACTCCTAATCGGATCGATTGCGAGTTCATATCGAAAGGCGGGAAGAGCGCGAGAATGATCATCAATGAGTAGAGTATGGCTCTGCGGCTTTTTGGACGTTTCTTGCACGGAGTCTTAGGATTGCATAAATCTCGAGCCAGGAAAATGGTCTGTGCCTTGCCTGACGGTTTCAAGCTTTGGCCGGTTTTTATGCCAAAGCTTGAAACCGACAGGATAATTGTCCTACCAAGACGCGTTCGGCTTTCATCGTTCGATGCTAGTTGAGTACTGGGTCTTATACGGCGAAGGAGCTTCTCGAAATCAGCTGAGTAGTATCAGGGGTAGTGATACCGCTTCTATATAATTCAACGAATTGACAAAATCGATTCATCCCTCTACCCTTGATGTTCAGGAGGCAGGAACTGATTTCCTCCCCTGTGAACGCCGTAAAGGCAAATGCAATAGGCAAAGGAGCATTTCGGATGGGTTTGTGGGACGTTGACAAAATCGAATACGTGGGTCGCCAGGGTGTCAAGGAAGGCCTGGGATTCCGTTACTACGACAAGAACAAGGTGGTGGCCGGCAAGCCCATGAAGGACTGGCTGCGTTTCGCCGTGGCCTGGTGGCACACCTTCAACCAGGGTCTGGTGGATCCCTTTGGCGATCCCACCGCTCAGAGGCCCTACTACCGCTACACCGATCCCATGGATCAGGCGCTGGCCAAGGTGGATTACGCTTTCGAGCTCTTCACCAAGCTGGGGGTCGAGTTCTTCTGCTTCCACGACCGTGACCTGGCTCCCGAGGGCGACACTCTGCGCGAGACCGATGCCAATTTGGACAAGGTGATCGACCGTATCGAGGCCGCCATGAAGGACACGGGCGTCAAGCTACTATGGAACACCTCGTCGCTTTTCACCAACCCTCGTTTTGAGGCCGGTGCCGGCACCTCGCCTTTCGCTGATATCTATGCATATTCGGCAGGCCAGCTCAAGCACAGCCTGGAGATCGGCAAGCGGCTCGGTGCTGAGAATTACGTCTTCTGGGGTGGTCGTGAGGGCTACGAATCCCTTTGGAACACCCGGATGAAGGAAGAGCAGGACCATATGGCCGCCCTCTTCCACATGTGCGTGGACTATGCCAAGGAGATCGGCTTCGACGCGCAGTTCCTGATTGAACCCAAGCCCAAGGAGCCTACACTCCACCAGTACGATTACGACGCGGCCACCACCATCAACTTCCTGCGCACCTACGACCTGCAGGATAACTTCAAGCTCAATATCGAGGGCAACCACGCCAACCTGGCCATGCACACCTATCAGCATGAGGTCCGCGTAGCCCGAGAGGCCGGCTTCCTGGGATCCCTGGATGCCAACCAGGGCGACAAGCTGATCGGCTGGGACATGGACGAGTTCCCCTCAGACCTTTACGATGCCACTGCCGTCATGTGGGAGGTGCTGGCCAATGGGAGCATCGGGCCCCGCGGAGGCTTGAACTTCGATGCCAAGCCGCGCCGTTCCTCCTTCCTGCCTGAGGACCTCTTCAGGACCCACATCGTGGGCATGGACACCTATGCCGCTGGTCTGCTGGTCGCTGCCAAGATGCATGAGGATGGTTATATCGAGCAGCTACAGCAGGAGCGCTACTCCTCCTTCGAATCCGGCATCGGCGCCACTGTTGAGGACGGCACGGCCACGTTGGCCTCCCTAGAGGAGTACAGCCTTGACAAGCCACAGGCCGAACTGATCGCCGCCGACAAGTCCGACCATCTTGAAGTGGTCAAGGCCACCATCAACAACTATATTGTCGAGGCTCTGGCTCAGGCCTGATGATAAGAACATTCTGTTTTCGGCCTCATGCGATGCTCCTGGCACTGTGTGGGGCCGAATTCTCTTATTTGAGGTCTTGTGCCTGCAGGTTCGCGATGAATTAGGACTAGTCATATTTGGTCCTCGTATCGTTGACTGAAGTTAAGAATGATGGCTATGTCAGGCGTGCTAATGGTGCCTCCCGGGGTCTGCATTAAGTAAGCAGGTGCCGCCATTGCCAATTCCATGCAATGGCGCAACGACACTAGTCAGGAATTTATCTAGTCCGCCAACCCGTCGAATCCCAACCTAAACAGTTCAATGTGAGTGCTCCTCGGTTCCAAGTCTTCACGCGGCCACTGTCTTGTCGGCCGCGCCTCCCGAATACATCGAGAGGCTGCCGGTCAGCGCCGTATGTCAGGACTAAACAACTGGCAATGTCTGTCGGTTTTGTCAAGCGGCCGATTGATTCTTTTGAATTCATTAATCTCGCCATAGTTTCAGGAGCCTTTGCCAGCGTTTTCAAAGATTTGAATGCTCAGGACTTCATGGAGGGGGGGCAGACTATTTCGATGGTCAACGAGTTAATGAGGACTTTAATCAACACTCAAGAATATTCGCTTAGCCTGGCAATTCCAGCTTTATCGGGTCTGTGTCAACTCTAGTGTGAACAGTACAATCGGCAAGACCTATGAAGGCTGAGCCTGCTTCAAATACATGCTGAAAGTCTTCCAAAAGGATTTGGTTAAGAAGAACAATGAAATAGTTTTACGCAGTGACGGATCTGTGATTCGATTCATAGGGTAGATCCCCTTCTGGTACGAAAGATAAGGCTCGTCAAAGATATCTTAAAACTTGAACAGGGGAAATGGTATCGGTATCTCAATCGTGTACTGACAGTCGAGTTGCGTCAATGGGTTTTTCGTTGGCATGGTCTATGTTCGTGCGCTGCCTACTTGCACCTCAGACAGTAGTCTGAAGATTAGTGATTGCTCTGAATTTTCTCCGTTTGATCATCGGCCTTTGACGACACGCCGGCAATTTCGGTTATCAGCCTGGATTATCGGGTTTTATCGTGTGAGTCATTGCTTCTCTGCGAATCGTGCTACAATTTAACTAAACCGCTTTAGTTATCAATGTTGAATCGGCTGAAACGAGGAGGTTTGCGGGATGCAGCTAAACGTGAGGCGTGAACTCGACAGGTGCGATCGAGTCATGAGGCAACGACTGTTGCCCTATGTCGATCGGCCGGTTGGCCATTGCAATGTCAGGGCCTACCGGATTCCTGGCGAGCCTATTGCTTCCCAGGACTTCTTCGCTCGCTTGGCTAAAGGAGATATTCCCTTTGAGCACATGGCCGTAGGTGAATCCTGGGGGACCACCTGGGGGACCACCTGGATGGAAATTTCAGGAAACATTGACCAGGATCACCGCGATGAGACCCCGTTGGAACTAATCGTGGACCTTGGATGGCAGCCAGACTCACCGGGGAGCCACTACGAGGCAGAGGCTTACCGTCCCGATGGTTCCATAATTAAAGCCGTTAACCCGAAGAATAAATGGATTCCCCTGGATGGCAGAGACTGGAAAGGGTCAGCCATTGATGAAGAACCTTCGCTTATCAGGTCCGATGGCACTTTTACCCTCTATCTGGAGGCAGCCTGCAACCCGCTCATTCTCGGGGTTCCTCCATTCGTTAAGACTCGTTTGGGTGAAGGCACCACGGGCCGACCCGACGAGCCTAACGCTCTGAATCAACTGGATGTCTGTCATTTCGATTATGAGATGTGGAACTATGCCATGGATCTGGAAGCGGTCAGCCAGATCATCCGGGAGTGCGACCCCAAGCAGCCACGCTATTGGAGGCTGGGTAAGGCCCTGCAGACTTCCTTGAACAGCTATCGGGAGGGTGATGCAGCTAGTCTGCAACAGGCCCGTACGGCCCTGGCCGAAGAACTCAGCCTGCCGGCTGTGTCAAGCAGTTTGGATCATGCAGTGGTAGGTCATTCACACATTGATTCGGCCTGGCTTTGGCCCAAGCGTGAAACTCGCCGAAAGGTAGCCCGTACAGTCTCTAATATGCTGGCGCTGATGGAGCGAGATCCCGATTTTATCTATGTAATGAGTTCCCCACAACAGTATGCCTGGCTTGAGGCTGATCATCCAGATCTGTTTGTTCGCCTTTTGCGTCGCATCAAAGAGGGACGCTTCATTCCTGTGGGTGGTATGTGGGTCGAATCTGATGGGATGTTGCCAGCGGGCGAATCATTGACACGCCAGTTCAGCTATGGAAAACGCTACTATCGTGAGCATCTAGGCGTAGATACCGATGTAGTCTGGGAGCCTGACAGTTTCGGCTATACGGGCCAGTTCCCTCAAATTGCCCGGCGTGCTGGCATGCGTTACTTCCTTTCGCAAAAGATCTCATGGAATGACACTACAAAGTTCCCTCATCATACTTTTGACTGGCAGGGTATCGATGGCACGCCTATATTCACTCACTTTCCACCGATGGATACCTACTCCTCAAGCATGACTGCCCGGGAGCTTAATCATTCTGAAGAAAACTACCAAGACAAGGACTTCTCCGATAGAGCCATAGTCCTGTGCGGCTATGGTGATGGAGGCGGCGGCACTACTCGCGAAATGCTGGGTCGGTTTGACCGTCTGCACGATGTGGAAGGTGTTGCAAAGGCACGTTATGAGACTCCGGATGATTTCTTCCGTGAGTCCTGTCAACAGATTCATCAGCGCGCTGGTCGAGAGATGCCGGTCTGGAAAGGCGAACTCTACCTGGAGCTCCATCGTAAGACACTGACTTCCCAGCAGGATATGAAGCGTGGCTGCCGGCAGGAAGAAGCCATGTTGCGTACTGTGGAGTACTTGTGCGCTTATGCTTCCCTGGCTGATGCGAATTATGACTATCCTGACACTGAGCTGGATCAAATCTGGCGAACTTTGCTGCTGAACCAATTCCACGACATTCTGCCCGGTTCAGCCATCTCTTGGGTTCATCGACTCGCTCGCGAGGATTATCAGCGTGACATTGATCGCCTGCGAGAAATCGGTCAAGAGGCCGCTAGTGTAATCGCCAGAGTACAGAGGGGGATTCAACGTGTGCCTGCTGCTCTAATAAACCCAATGGATACTGACGGGGACGACGCTTGGCGGGCTGTACCGTCAGTGCCCAAGACAGGCGGTCCAACGTCTATGGTCCAAGTTTCTGCTAACGAGCAGGGATATATTCTGGACAATGGCCTTATCAAGGCGGTTGTGGGGACTGATGGCACAGTCCACTCCTTGCTGGATGTCGTTTCCGGACGAGAGCTGATTCCCAGGGGTTCAACAATGGGTGGCTACGAACTGCTCAAGGATGAGCCCACTATGTGGGATGCGTGGGATTTGGAACGTGACGCCCTTCTTACCGCCATGCCGGTGGATGACCCTGTTCAGATCACTGCAAAGAAGTCCGGGGTGGACGTGGTTCGAAACCACGGTGACACGCGGATCACTACTGGCATCAGCCTGTCGCCTGGGGCCAGGAGGCTGGACTTCACCGCTTCCGTGGACTGGCATCAGGATGAGCAGTTGCTGAAAGTGGATCTTCCCTTGGCTATCCAAGCACGTTATGCCCAGTTTGAATGTCAATACGGATTCATTGACCGGCCTATACAGAAGAACAATGCGGCCGAAGAGGCGCAATTCGAAAGTTGCACCCACAGGTTTGTGCGGGTTAGGGATGACGACCTAGCCGTTGGCGTGGTAAATGCCTCGACCTATGGCGGCGATACCACACCTATTCCAGCTGATCCGGCTCGTGGTAAGGAGGCAGGAACCTTAGTTCGCCTGACACTGCTTTCTGCACCTGTTTTCCCTGATCCGGATACTGACCGGGGTCATCATGAGTTTGCCTGGTCCGTGGTTCCTAACGAAGACCAAAACGCTGTTCTAGCCCAAGCTTATCGGCTTAATGCTCCTATCTTCCTAGATGGTCTGCCTGACGCAGAGCCTCTGGTGAGTTTGGACACCATCTCTGGAAGGCTAGTCATTGACTGGATGAAGATGGCTGACGATGGCAGCGGTGATCTGGTGATTCGTGTGTATGACCCTGATTCCTCTCCTGCCCGTGGTCGTCTGAAACTGGGGCCGTTGCTGAAGGGAGCTACGGTACGAGAGACCGATTCCTTGGAGGAGTCGCCCTTGCCTGACGATTTGCGTCATGGATTGGTAGATAAAGGTGAGGTGAATGCTGAAGGTGCCTCTCTGGAGTTTATGCCTTTCCAATTCACCACCCTCAGACTGCATCAATCACAAATTACCGGCAAATAAGATCGAAAGAACAATGAAGGGTCATTGATTATGTTGCTTAAAGTACAGCGTGAGGTTGATCGCTGCAAGCGGGTCATGAATGAGCGGGTACGCCCTCATATCCACCATGTGCTCGCCCAGTGCGATGTACAGGCTGTTTGTTATACGGGGGAACCGGTGAATCCGTCAACGTTCCTTGATGAAGCACGGCATGGCGGTGTGGCATTCACCCCTCTTGCCGTCGGTGAGCCATGGGGCACCACATGGGGGACGACGTGGATGAAAGTGACTGGACAATTGCCTCGGAGCTCGGGCAATGGACACCCGATTGAACTGCTTTTTAACCTGGGTTGGCTGGATTGGCCAGTTGGCGGACACATCGAAGGAATGGTGTATCGGCCTGATGGCTCGGTGATCAAGGCCATCCATCCACGTAACTACTGGATTCCATTGGTTGATGATCAAGGCAAAGCGGACCAAGTCGTTGATCATGACGGAGCCTTCACTGTCTACGTTGAAGCGGCATACAATCCTAACGTCCCGTCTTTCACGGTTACGAGTCTCGGTGATGCCCCCACGGGCAAGGCGGATGAGCGTTACGTCTTTGAATCGGTGCAAATCGCCGAATATGATCACGAAGTCCACGAATACTGGATAGACCTCGACATCGTCAGCGGCGCTGTAGAACAGTTGGATGCCGGTTCGCCACGGTATTGGAAGCTGGCCAAGGCGCTGCAGCGTTCCATGAACATCTTTGATGGAGCTGATGAAGAGACTGTGAGAGCCACCCTGCCTGCTGCGCGTGAAGCGCTGGAAGCGGTGATGAATAAACCCTCCGCACCTTCTGCTTTGCAGCTATCCGCCATGGGGCATGCTCACATCGATTCAGCTTGGCTTTGGCCTGTGCGTGAGACCAAACGCAAGGTAGGACGGACAATCGCCAATGTGCTGACCCTCCTGGATAACGATCCAAAGTTCTGCTACGTCATGAGTTCTGCCCAGCAGTATGCCTGGCTCGAGGAACGGCACCCGGATTTGTTCAAACGTGTGCAGCGCTACGTACAGGAGGGAAGGTTTATACCTGTAGGAGGCATGTGGGTTGAATCGGATGGAATGGTTCCCTCAGGCGAGTCGCTGATTCGTCAGCTTTCTTATGGGCAACGGTATTTTAAGCAAAAGTTCGGCGTCGAAACCCATGGGGTTTGGCTGCCGGACAGTTTTGGATATTCAGGTTCATGGCCCCAAATCGCTCGCCGATCGGGAGCACGTTGGTTCCTGACGCAAAAACTCTGTTGGAACGATACAACACGATTGCCGCATCATTCGTTTATGTGGGAAGGGATTGACGGTTCCAGGATCTTCACCCATTTCCCTCCGGCAGATAAGTACGATTCTGACATGTCCCCCAAGGACCTGCACTATGCGGAACAGAATTTTAAGGATAAGGATCTGTCGGATCACGGGATTCTGCTGTTCGGCTATGGAGACGGCGGTGGTGGACCGACGAGAGAGATGACCATGAGGGCTGAGCGGCTTCGTAGCTTCGAAGGTCTTCCTCGAGTGGAATATGACAATCCAGATCATTTCTTTGACGTGGCTTATCACGATATGGCTGACCAGGCTGGCAGTGAGATGCCCACTTGGAAAGGCGAGTTGTATCTCGAGCTCCATCGCAAGACGTTGACCTCCCAGCAGGACATGAAACGTGGTTGTCGCAAAGAGGAATCATGGCTGCGCATGGCGGAATATTGTTGTGCCTATGCCGAATTGGTCAATGAGGAATATGTTTATCCGCGAGAAGAGCTTGACAGAATTTGGAAGACCTTGTTGCTCAATCAGTTCCATGACATTTTGCCTGGATCCGGTATCGCATGGATATACCGAGTGGCTCGCAAGGAGTATGCAGAAGATATAGTCCGGCTGCGGGAGTTGACCGCCGAAGCCTTGCGTGCGGTCGAAGCATCTACTAAGACCAGAATTCGGCCTGAGGCACGAATCATGCAGGTCGGACGAGCTGAATCAGGACAGGCATCCTGGAGTCCGGTTAATGCAAAGGGAATAGTCAGGAATGCTTCAGCCGTCGCTGTATCTCATAATGCAAACAGCGAGTTGATTCTGGACAACAGCCTTTTGCGCGTTGTCATTGCTCAATCTGGAGCAGTGACATCCATATGCGATCTGACAACCGGCAGAGAAATGGTGGCACCTGGCCAATCCTGTGGGCTTTATCAGGTACTCAAAGATGAGCCCGGCGTCTTTGATGCTTGGGATGTAGAGCGCGATGCATTCTTGGCTGTCTCTGATTTGGATCAAGGCCAAATCGAAGATGTGAAGACTGACGAGGACGGTACTGTTCACGTCCATGTGATCAATAAGTACCGCGCCAGCACTATTCGGACCAGCATCAGTTTGCGTCCCGGTTTGAGGCAGCTTGATTTTCATGCTGACGTTGATTGGCTCGTTCCGGAAAAGCTGCTCAAGGTTGCTCTTCCACTTGCTGTCAGAGCAGACCGTGCCCAGTATGAAACACAATTCGGCCTTATCGAACGTCCTATCGTGAAGAATACCGAGGGTGATGAGGCACGTTTCGAGAGTTGCACGCATCGTTTCGTCCGCATAGCTAATGAAGAATTTGGCGTTGGCATCGTCAATGGATCGACTTATGGATCCGATGTGTCCGCTATATATGGACCAGAGAATGGTCCGGAAGTCGGCACTCAGGTACGCCTGACCTTGGTAGGTGCTCCTAAAGCACCAGACCCCCATGCAGATCTGGGCCACCATGAGTTTGATTGGGCTCTGGTGCCTGGTCATGATCTGGATTCGACCTTGGCTGCAGCTGCGGAAATCAACGCACCAGTGTTGAAGGATGTGCCTGATATGGAGCCCTTAATTGGTCTGCAAAATGTGAAGGGCTTGCCTGTCGTCGATTGGATCAAGATGGCTGACGATGGCTCAGGTGATTTGATAGTGCGTATCTACGAGGCCAACGGCCAACCGGCATCTGCATCGCTGGCAGTGAATGGCCCCATGGTGGGGGCACAGGTCTATGAGACCGACTTGCTGGAGCGGGACCGCCACTATCAGGGTGAGCCTGATGCTCTCAAACAGCCTGGGGCTGCTGAGGGGGCTCGGCTTGATCTGGGACCTTTCCAGATTGCTACTCTTCGGCTTTCTCAAGCCGGAATTCAAGGATGAATTAGTAAAGGAGAAATCACAATGAACAAAACTATAAAAACGGCGCTGTCGTTGCTGTGCTCAGCAGCGGCAGTCGTGAGCTTCGGAGGATGCGGGGGAAGCGCATCCTCCGGGTCTGGTCCTATCGAACTGAAGTTCCAGACATGGAATCTCAAAAACGACAAGTTCACAGGATACTTCCAGGATCTGATCAAGCAGTTTGAAAAGGAGAACAAAGGCGTCCACATTAAGTGGGTTGATCAGCCGGCTGACAACTATGAGGACAAGCTCTCAACCGATGCCGCTGCAAATTCCCTGCCCGATGTAATTGATATGGGGCCTGAGGCTGCGTATACCTTGGCTGGTGCTGGTGCGTTGCTCAACATTGCCAAGGAGGAGCCAAACGCCAAGGATCAATATCTTGATGCTGCATGGCAATCAGCCACTTTCAAAGGCCCCCATCTGGAGGAGGGCACCTATGGGTTGCCTTGGTACCTGAACACAGGCCCTACCCTCTATAACAAGGCCTTGCTCGATGAGTGCGGGCTTGACTCAAGCAAAGTGCCGAAGACTCAGGATGAAATGTTTGCCAATGCTGAAATCTTCGGGCCGAAGTGTGGTGGCAAGTATGCTATGACCACTGGCCTTCCCAGCATCCAGGATTTCGGTATGTACGGCGTTCCCCTGATGAATAAGGATCACACCAAGTTCACCTTTAATGACCCTAAGGGAGTGGCCTTTGTCCAGCATTATGTGGACATGTATAAGGCCAAGGCCTTTACTGACGAGATGCTGAACACCTCCAATAGCGGCGAGTCAAAGAGCTTCAACTCAGGCTCACAGGTTTTCCTCAATGGCAGCCTGTACAGCATTGACGATATGAAAAAGAATGCCCCCAAGGTTTATGAGCATATGGGCATTACCAGCATGGTCGCCAACACTCATCCGAACATGATGATGGAAATGATGACTGTCAATGCCAATTCCAAGCATAAGGATATGGCGCTGAAGCTGGCCAAATTCGTGACCAACTCCAAGAACCAGCTGGCCTTCGATAAGAAAGCCAATGTCTTCCCATCCTCTAAGGGCACCATTGATGATCCATTCTTCAACCCATCTGGTGACGATATGAATGCTGTAGGCATGAGAATGGTCGCCAAGCAGGTGCGTGAAGGACGTATATGGGGTCCTCCGCAGTTTACTGCAGTAGACGGCACCAGACTTCAAGAACAAATCGCCCAGGCCCTGCAGGGCAAGGTGACTCCCAAGCAGGCACTGGACAATGTTGTTGAGTACGCCAACGGCAGGTTGAAGTAATGGTCCAGTCGTCTCATAGACAGCATAAGGGCGTCGGTTCCGCCGGCGCCCGGCGCCTTAACCCTGACGGCACCTATGTGCACCCTTTGGGAGCCAACAGGAGCGGTCGTGTCGCTCCATGGCTCTTCGTGACTATCCCGATTTTGTGGATTCTGGTCTTTTCCTTGTTGCCGTTCCTGAACACAATCCGCTTGTCCTTCACGGATTCGACCTTGTTGCGTCCTGGAAAATTCATCGGATTCCAGAATTTCATCGATATGTTCCATGATCCACATTTCAGAACGGCAATGACAAACTCATCTCTGTATGTCGTCTGCGTTGTGCCCTTCATGATTATCCTGCCGTTGATTCTTGCGGCGTTGGTGGCCGAAAAAACCAGAATAATGGGATTCTTTAGAACATCGTTCTATGTCCCGGTAATCATGTCCAGTGTGGTGGTCGGATTGATTTGGACCAACCTGCTGGATTCCAAGGGTCTGGTCAACGGTCTGTTCCGTGCCTTGCACTGGATAAGCAAGCCCATTCCATTTCTCACTGATCGTTGGTTGCTCTTGTTCAGCGCCATGACTATTACCATTTGGACCGGCCTGGGCTACTACATGATTATCTATTTGACGACTATCGCCAATATTGACCCGGTCTTGTATGAGGCTGCACAAATTGACGGAGCAGGCGCAGTTCGTCAATTCATCCATGTAACCCTACCTGGATGCACCTGGACTATGATTCTGATCTCCCTGCTGTCTTCTATGTCAGCTTTCAGAGTCTTTGGTGAAATTTACATGTTGACTAATGGCAGCGGTGGAGTCGGCGGGGCCGACATAACGATGACAATGCTAATCAAGAACGAAGGCACTGGCATCAATGCCCGAACCGGATATGCCGGGGCATTGGGTCTGGTTATGTTCTTTGTGCTCGGTGCTCTGATTCTCTTCGAATGGTTCCTGGAATCGAGGTCCTCTGATGACGAGTAAGCATATAACAGTGGGCAAGGTCGTGAAGTATGCCGTCTTGGTCCTGCTCTTCCTTTTCCTTGCCTGCCCGTTGCTATGGCAGATATCCTTGGCTTTCAAGGGTCCTAAGGATGATATGTATGCAGTTCCGCCATACTTCTGGCCTCGCGACCCTACGGTCAGTAACTTCAGCGGAGTCTTCAAGCGTCTGCCGATAGTTGGCTATGCCTTAAACACACTGGTCGTGGCTGCTATCAATATTATCGGCAATGTCATCAGCGGCACTATGGCCGGCTATGCCATTGCTTTGCTCAAGTTCAAAGGCAAGCGGATCGTAGTAGGAATTCTGTTCCTCTCCATGCTGATTCCTGGAGAAACAGTTATGATTACGCAGTTCCTGATCATCCGTTCTTTGAACTTACAGAACAACTTGATAGGTGTCGCCTTGCCCGGCATTGTAAGCGCGATGAACATTCTGCTGTTCGTTAATGCATTTCGTGCGATACCTCGAGATCTGATTGAGGCCGCGGAAATGGATGGCGCTAACGTTTGGCAAAGGTTCACCATGATTTGTGCGCCGCAGGTCAAGGGGACCATGGCTCTAGTGGCTATCTTCTCATTCATGGGTTCGTGGAATGACTTCCTCTGGCCTCTGATTGTTCTGACAGACGACAGTCACTACACATTGACGCTAGGGATGTCTCGTTTGCAGGGAACATTTGTCTCGGATCCCAGATTGGTAGCCGCAGGGACTGTCATTGCCCTGGTGCCTATTCTCATCTTCTTCTTCGTCTTCCAGCGCTATATTTTCCACGGACTGGAAGTCGGCGGGGTTAAGGAATAACGGAATACAGATACTCATGAAATACGGCGTTAATTACACACCATCCGCCGGTTGGTTCTATACATGGCTTCATCCTGATTGGGGACGTATCAGAGAAGATCTGGAACAGATAGCCTCGATTAGGGTGGACCATGTAAGGATCTTCCCTTTATGGCCTATCCTGCAACCGAACAGAAACTATATCAATCCTCAAGCGCTGGATGACTTACGGCATATGGGGGAACTGGCAGCGGAAGCAGGTTTGGATTGTTATGTAGATGTGCTTCAGGGGCACTTGTCCAGTTTTGATTTTCTTCCATCCTGGCTGCGCTCTTGGCATTCTCGCAATATGTTTGTCGATGCTCAAGCTGTACAGGCTCAGATCCAGCTGGTTATAGCCATCTATGACGCTATGGCTGATGTTCAAGGCTTTGCCGGATTGACTCTAGGCAATGAATGCAACCAGTTCGCGAGTATGACGCATCCTTCGCCAATGCCACTGACAAAGGCGCAGGCTGATGCCTGGCTTCGCGCTTTGCTGTTGCCTTTGCAGGAACGTGCCCACCACGATGGGAGAGTACTTCTGCACAGTGAGAATGATGAGGTCTGGTATGCCGACGGTCATCCATTTACTCCCGGCCAGGCAGCGAATCTGGGAGATGTGACAGCTATCCATTCGTGGGTCTTCAACGGAACTGCCCAGCATTACGGTGCTCTGAGCGTCGAAAGTGTTGGTCATGCTGAATACCTTGTCGAATTGTCCAAAGCATTCGCACGTCATGATCATCGGCCGGTATGGGTCCAAGAGATTGGGGCTCCGAATAATGTGATAACCAATAGTGAATCTGGGGTTTTCTGCTGTCGCTCAATCCAGAGGATGCTGCGTTGCAGCGATCTCTACGGTATTACCTGGTGGTGTTCCCACGATGTCGATGGGCGTTTTGTTGACTTTCCGGAATTGGAGCATCACCTGGGTCTGTTTGATCTAAAAGGGAATCTAACGGAGGTCGGCAAGGCATTTTCTCAGATAGTGGCTGAGCCCTTGCCCATGGTTGTCAATAGACAGGTCGCTGTAATAGTCGATGTGGACGAGCAGGGATTGCCGCTGTCGCGGGGCTCCTTGGCTCCTGGAGGATCTGTGTTCGAAGCCTGGATGCAGTTGTCGCGCTCAGGAGAGCATCCTGCAGTGGTCACATCTGCCTGTGTGCATGACGAGCAGAGCCTGAATGCAAGGGGCATACGTGAATGCCTGCCAGTTGAGCTTCGTACAGGGAATGTGTACAGCAATGTAGCCCGATCGGATTGAATCTAACTCGGAGCGCGACAGTGGGGATCCTTCGAGAACGAACGAAGGATCCCCACTTGAAGCAAGTAAACAAAGGGAGATACACGGATGGTTGATTCTCGCTTGTTCTCGTTGGAGAGCATGGGGGCGCATCCTCGGATGTGCGAAGGTTCGGTTGTGCAGGGCGACCGATGGAGAATAGGCATTCTTACGGATGCGCTCATACGTTTCGAGTGGTCAGATACTGGGGTGTTTGTCGACGATGCCACGACTATGGCCATTAATCGGCGATTCGAGCCAGTTCCGGACTACACAGTCACGCACAATGACGATGGTTCGTTGGAAATTGAAACTTCAGAGTTAAGAATATTCTACGACAGGCAGCCCTTCAGTTCTGAGGGACTGTACATCTATATGAAGCATTCTGGAGCTCAAGAGAGTACCTGGCATTATGGAGATGAGCAGAAAGGCAATTTGGGAGGAACCACCAGAACTCTCGATCAAATCGACGGCTCCACTGCATTGGATCCAGGCCTGATATCCAAATATGGTTGGGCAGTGATTGACGATAGCCGAACCAGCCTGATACGCAAAGCGGATCAGGTAGGAGGGAAGCCCAATCCTTTCGGTACCTGGGTATTCCCTAAGGAAGGGCCGAGCCAGGATTGGTATTTCTTTGGCTACAATCAGAAGATAACCGAGGCTGTAAAAGATTTTTATCATTTGAGCGGGCACACTCCGCTCTTGCCTAGATACGTCTTGGGTAACTGGTGGAGCCGATACCATCGGTACTCGCAGGATGAGTATGAACAGCTTATGGAACGGTTCAACCATGAAGGC
This sequence comes from Bifidobacterium sp. JNUCC 75, assembly GCF_054819865.1. Taxonomy (NCBI): domain Bacteria; kingdom Bacillati; phylum Actinomycetota; class Actinomycetes; order Bifidobacteriales; family Bifidobacteriaceae; genus Bifidobacterium; species Bifidobacterium sp. JNUCC 75. Next base: position 1,948,951 of record NZ_JBTHIF010000001.1, read on the forward strand.
ATTCCATTCACCGTAGCCGTCATCGATATGGACTGGCATCTTGTCGACATTGATCCCAACTTAGGCTCAGGTTGGACGGGCTATACCTGGAACAAGGAGCTATTCCCCAATCCAAAAGACTTTCTGCATTGGTTGCACGATCATGGCATGCGAACCACGCTCAGCCTACATCCGCGTGATGGGGTTCGGTCGTTTGAAGAACCATATGAGCGTGTAGCTAGAGCCGCCGGAATCGATCCTGCATCGAAGAAAACAGTTGAATTTGATGTGACTTCGCCCGTCAGTATGAACGCTTATTTTGATGCCCTTTTGCACCCGATGGAAGAACAGGGTGTTGATTTTTGGTGGATTGATTGGCAACAGGGATCAGTTGCCAAGCAGAAGGATTTGGATCCGTTGTGGTTGCTGAATCATCTGCATTATTTGGATTCTGCTCATATGCCGGGGCATAGACCTCTGACTTTCTCCAGATATGCCGGTCCTGGCTCGCACCGTTATCCGGTAGGATTCTCTGGCGATACTGTTGTTAGTTGGAAATCACTCAGATTCCAGCCATATTTCACTGCCATGGCCAGCAATATCGGTTATGGGTGGTGGAGTCATGACATCGGCGGCCATATGTTCGGTTACCGTGATGAAGAGTTGGAGGCTCGATGGTATCAGTTGGGGACCTTCAGCCCCATCAACCGATTGCACTCAAGTTCGTCACCTTTCAATGGCAAGGAACCTTGGAACTTCCGCGTGGATGTTGCTCAGAGTATGGTCGGGGCCCTTAGACTGCGGCATGCGCTGATTCCATATTTGTATTCCATGAATAGACGTGCCGCATATGAGGATCTGCCATTGGTGGAACCGATGTACTGGCATTATTCCGGCGGCAATGTGCCCACTCAGTTCATGTTCGGCACCGAGTTAATCGTCTCTCCCATCCTGGAACCGGCTGATCGTGCCTTGCAGAAAGCCAAAGCACAAGTTTGGTTTCCACATGGTCTTTGGTTCGACTGGTTTGATGGCCGCCATTATGACGCAGAACAGAAGAATGGGCGCAACATGGAAGTCTGGCGTGGGCTGGACCGGATGCCGGTTTTTGCCAAGGCAGGAGGCATCGTTCCGCTTCAGAGTCACATTGACCATAGGGTACAAACTGATGACGATTACGATTACTCGTTGAACACAGTGGAAAACCCTCAAGGTCTAGACTTGCGTATTTTCCCTGGCGATGATGGGCATTTCACCCTTTGGGAGGATGACGGTGCACCCCAAGGCAGGATTACATGGGTGCGGACTGATCTGGACTTGAACTGGAAAGAGGGAAAGTTCACTATCAGTCCGGCTCAAGTATGTCCGGAAGAGGGGGCAGCGGGGGTGTCCAATGACCCGGGGCTCGTAGTGCCAAAGCGCCGGGATTGGACACTGACTTTCCGCGGCTTAGCCCCAGTGGACGCATCGAGGATCACAGTACTGTCAGACGGTCAGGCGGTTCCTTTTTCCTGCACCTACGATGAGGAACGACTCAGCTTGATTGTATCCTTACGAAGTCTGTTGTGTACTTCGCAAATTGATCTGGTCTTCAATGATCGACCACAAGTTGCGCACAACCCTATGAATCATGATGCTCTGCAATTGTTGCAAGGTGCACAAATGTTCTACTTCACTAAGGAGCAGGCCTGGGATCAAGTCAGGAATCTTGGCGTCAAAGCAGTGTCAGCACTTCATACTCTCGAAATGCCTCCTGGAGATTATGGTGAACCTTCCTGGTTCCAATCTCACATGCCGCAGGAGGTAATACGAGGTCTGGAGGAAATTTTCCTTAGGGATCAGTAAGTTATCTGAACGTTCAGGGTAAGGTGACGGTCAGTTGGCGATGGAGCGGGGGAAGGGTATGAGTCGAGTCAAAACAGATATGGAGCGACAGGATTCGTCTTCGGAACCACAGCGTGTCAGTCTGAAGGATATCGCTAAAGAGCTTGGCATATCCCAGACGGCTGTTTCGTTTGCGATCAATGACAAGCCTGGCGTCTCCAGGCGCACCAAGCGACGGGTCAAGGATGCAGCGGCCAGGCTTGGTTGGAGTCCTGTGTATGCGGCCCAGGCCCTGGGCTCCTCTCGTACCATGACCATTGGGTTTGCTCCAGCGCGATCGATAGATGCTTTCCAGACGGAAACTTTCATGTTGCATTTCATGGCTGGAATTCATGCATCCCTCAGCGATCACGGGTATGGCCTTTTGTTTCGGCCCTGCCGTTCCTTGGAGGAGGAATTAACAACATACGAGGATTGGGCTCGACGCAAAAGAGTTGACGGGGTCATCCTCGTGGATTCGTTGATTGACGATCCGAGACCGGGCAGACTCAAGGCTCTGGGAATGCCGGCCGTCTTGGCGGGTGGTCCCGATACCCATCATGAACTGCCTTCACTCTCGATTGATGATTCCAAAACCATGACCACTATTCTCAAACATCTGAGATCTCAAGGCCATAGGCGAATTGCTTACCTTTCCGGAGATCCAAAGTTGGATTACAGCAGGGCTAGGGCCTCAGCATTCCATCATTTTGCGCAAGGTAATGGCCTGGATTCAGCTATAGTCAAATTCACGGATTTCGATCCTGATGAAGCCGTAAACCAGACATTATCGTTGTTTTCGGGCGCGCACCCTTATACAGCGTTTATCTATGAGAATGAAATTCTGGCGGCTGCAAGCCTGCGATCCCTAAATATGCGTCGTTCGGATGACGCTGCTGTAGATCTTCCAGCTAGGACTGATGCGCTGCCGGGTATCGTCAGTTTCGAGGACAGCTTCATCTGTCAGTCCACCAGTCCATCGATAACCGCAGTACATCGTGATGCAGGGCTATACGGTACAAAGGTCGCCAATCTGCTATTAAAGGTCTTCGACGGCGGTGCTGTTAGCAGCAACCGCCGAATTCTGACCCCCAAGCTGGTCATCCGTGAGAGCACGGCACGTCCAGTGCGATGAAATCCGTGACAACCCCCGGGAAGTCTGTGCTATGGCACCGGTATCATGGTCGCATGTGAGCGTAAACAGTCATACCTGTGAAACGTCTGCTGCCAAGGCCACCGAGGAGGATGGAGTCGTCATGTTCATACCACGTTATTACGAGGATCCAGCCACACTGCATGTGGGAACCGAGCCCAACCGTGCTTATTTCGTGCCGGCCAGCGCCTCCATGGACACGCGTGGCGACCTGCGAAGGCGCTCTGATCGGTACCTGGATCTGGATGGAAACTGGGACTTTCGCTATTACGCCAGCATCGACCAGCTGGATGCCGAGGTTCAGTCCGCCAACGAGGCTAAGGATCCGGTCTTTTTCGAGGCCGACTACAGCCCTTCTCGGGATGCGGGCCAAGGGGTATACCAGCCCATCCATGTGCCAGGAGTCTGGCAGACCCAGGGCTATGACAACCCCCAGTACACCAACGTGCGTTATCCGTTCCCATACGATCCGCCCAGGGTGCCTGCCGACAATCCCTGTGGCATCTACCTGCGCGCTTTCGACTACGAGCCTGATTCCTCGGCGCCCCAGGCCTTGCTCAATTTTGAGGGAGTGGACTCTTGCTTCTATCTCTGGGTCAATGGTGATCTGATCGGCTACAGCCAGGTCTCCCACGCCACCAGCGAGTTCGATGTGACCGACCACCTGCGGCCGGGCCGCAACCAGCTGGCCGTTCTGGTGCTCAAGTGGTGCGATGGCAGCTATCTGGAGGATCAGGACAAGTTCCGGATGAGTGGCATCTTCCGCGATGTCTACATCCTGCGTCGACCCAAGGCACGTCTGCGTGACTGGTTCGTCCACACCGACCTGGACGAGGACATGAGTCATGCCAAGGTGACCCTGGACTTGGATCCGACCGGCGTATCGGGCCAGAACGATGCTGCTATTGATGTCCAGGCTCTGCTGGCCGACCCCGATGGGGTGGAGGTGGCCCGGGCCGAGCTGACAGGTTGCAAGGAGCCTGCGCAATTTGTCCTGAAAGTCAGCCATCCTCGCCTCTGGAATGCTGAGGATCCTGAACTCTACCGGCTGACGCTGACGACTAGGTCCAGCGCATCTGACACCGGCGATTCTGCTGAGTCCATGCCGGGGGAGCATCCCGACGAGGTCATCACCGAGTACATCGGTCTTCGCACCATCAGTGTGGACGGCCAGGTGGTCAGGGTCAACGGCAGCCCCATCAAGATTCATGGGGTCAACCGCCATGACGGGGATCCACGCACCGGCTTTGCCATCAATCAGGAGCAGATCATGCGCGACCTGACTCTGATGAAAGAACACAACGTCAATGCCATCCGCACCTCCCATTATCCCAACAGCCCCCAGTATTACGCCCTCTACGACCAGCTGGGCTTCTACCTGATCGCCGAGGCCGACCTGGAGACCCACGGCATCGAGACCCTCTACCATAGTCCGGACTGGAAAGAACCCGATTACTGGAATGGCCGCATCGCTGACGAGCCGCGCTTCACCAAGGCTATCGTCGATCGGGTCCAGCGCAGCGTGGAGCGGGACAAGAACCATCCTTCGATTCTGATCTGGTCCATGGGCAACGAAAGCGGATACGGCTGCGGCATCGAGGCGGCTCTGGCCTGGACCAAGTCTCGGGACCCCTCCCGTCTGACTCACTACGAGTCGGCCATCCACGGTTCGCCCCGGAAGGATCTGGACTATAGCAATCTGGACATCACCTCAAGGATGTATCCCAGCATCAAGCAAATCAAGGATTACTTCACGCCGGAGGGTCCTCACGGCATCAGCAGCCACGGGGATGACGGGGACGGAGGCCGTCGGCCTTACTTCCTCTGTGAATACTGCCATGCCATGGGACTGGGCCCAGGGGATCTGGAGGACTACTTCCGAGTCATTCAGGCCTATCCAGGGCTTCTGGGCGGCTGCATCTGGGAGTGGGCCGACCATGCCATCGATCAGGGCAGGGACCGCAAGGGCCGTCGGATCTATGCCTATGGTGGCGACCACGGTGAGTACCCCCATGATGACAACTTCTGCATGGACGGCCTGGTCTACCCCGACCGGCGGCCCCATACTGGCCTCAGGGAGTTCAAGAACGTTTTCCGCCCGGCCCGTCTAGTCGGATACGATCCCCAGACCCGGCTGCTCACGCTGCACAACTATCTGGACTTCACCTTCTTGGATGAGTACCTGAGCCTGAAGTGGACCCTTCTGTGCGATGGGGAGCCGGTGGCCTCCGGAACTCCGGAGCTTGACCGAGGGACCGGCCTGCACATCGCCCCCCATGCCGAGGGCACCGTGGGTCTGCCGACGATGGATCCGCCCGAGAAGGGCCGTCTGACCCTGCTGGTGGAGTACGCTCTGGCCAAGGCCGATCCAGTGCTTCCGCAAGGGCATCTGCTCGGCTTCGATCAGCTTGAAGCTGCCGATATGGGAATGCCTGAACGTCCCAATGGCGTGGCCAGGGTCATCAGTTCCGATCCCGGCAGCGGAGCCCGGGGCGCCCACCGGCCGGTGGTCAGGCAGACTGATGCCCGCTTCGATGTGGAGGGGGCTGATTGGCGCTACATCTTCAACCGCCGTACCGGCATGGTGGAATCAATGAGCGTCGACAACCGTTCGCTCTTGACCGCCCCTATGGAGATCAACCTCTGGCGGGCGCCCACCGACAATGATGCCACCATCAAGCAGGAATGGCGCAAGGCCGAATACGACCGTGCCAGTACCAGGGCCCTATCCTGCCAGCTGCAGACTGATCAGGAACGGGGGTTGACCACAATTAAAGCTGAACTGTCCTTGGTGGCACCTTTCATTCAGCCCATGGGCAGCATCCTTGCTACCTGGACACTGAGCGACCAGGGTGGGCTGGATCTGAAGATGGAACTGCACCGTGATCCTGAGTTCCCCTATCTGCCCCGGTTCGGCCTGCGGCTCTTCCTGCCCAAGAGCCTGCAGCGGGTCACCTACTGCGGCTATGGGCCCTATGAAAGCTACCGGGACATGCACCGTGCCAGCCACTACGGCGTTTTCCGCAACACTGCGTCAGGCATGGTAGAGCACTACCTGCGTCCCCAGGAGAACGGCTCCCATTATGGCTGCGACTACGTCCTGGTGGAGGATGACCGTTCCCTGCTGCAGGCAGCGGGGGATGGGCCCATCAGCTTCAACTGTTCCCCCTACACCCAGGAGGAGCTGACCGCCAAGGGGCACGACCACGAGCTGGAGGAGTGCGACTCGACCGTGCTCTGCCTGGACTATGCAACAAGCGGCGTAGGCTCCAACAGCTGCGGACCCGAGCTGGATCCCGCTTACCGCTTGGATGAGACCGATCTGGTCTTCGGACTGCACCTGCGGGTCCGTTCCAAGTGACCAAGGCTGGCGGGGCCTTTCATCCCCGCCAGCGCAGATACTGCTGGTAGACCTGCTCGCAGGGGGCTCCCGTCAGCGTGGTGTCGATGTTTACCGACCAGACGGGAGGCTCCTGTTCTCCAGTCAGAGCCCAGGCCGCCTGGCGAGCCGCACCGATGGCCACATACTCATCCGGCTGCGGCAACTGCACATCCATGCCTAGGATTCCTGGGGCATAGGCTCTGACTGCTGGAGACTTGGCGCCGCCGCCGACCAGGAGAATTCTGGAGACCGTGGTGCCCAGCCGTTTCAGCAGCTCCAGACAGTCGCGTTGGGAGCAGAGCAGTCCTTCCACGAATGCTCTGGCCAGGTTGGTGCGCGTCGTGTTGGCCAGGGTCAGTCCCTCCAGTCTGGCGTGGGCATCAGGGCGGTTGGGTGTGCGCTCGCCGTCGAAGTAGGGGATCAGAGTGATTCCTCCGGCCCCCGGCGAGGACTTCTCCGCCAGCTCGGCCAGACCGTCATAATCCGTCCCGAGAGCGGCCAGACCTGCGTCCAGGATGCGTGACGCGTTGATGGTGCAGGCCAGGGGCAGCCAGTGGCCGGTGGCATCCGCGAATCCGGTCACCGAGGCGCTCATGTCATAGGCGGGAACCGGGCTGACCGCTGCAGCGACACCCGAGGTTCCCAAGGAGATTGAGACGTCGCCCACCTGCATAGCCAGGCCCAGCGCTGTCATGGCGTTGTCGCCGCCGCCCGGTGCGATGATGCAGCCGCCTGGTACATCTCTGCCGGCGATGCGTGGGTCAGCCTTGGCTCCGACCTGGTGGGGGCCAAGGACCTTAGGCAGAATCACACGCTCGGCCATGCCCTCGGGCAGGGCCATGTCCAGCAGGTCACGCCGGTAGCAGTCAGCGGCAGGGTCGTAGTAGCCCGTGCCGGAGGCATCCGAGCGATCGGTGAAAAGGTCTTCCAGCCCTGGTTCGGTCTCCGGGTCGGCTGCGGGGCCATGACCGGCGATGACCCAGCTCAGCCAGTCGTGGGGAAGGCATATGGCCGCGATAGCCCTGGCATTATCCGGCTCCACCCTGCTGACCCAGGCCACTTTGGTGATGGTCAGCGAGGCAACGGGGGAGGAGCCCACAGCCCGCACCCAGGCTTGTTTGCCGCGCATGGCCAGGTCCTGATCCGAGTTCGGGTCCTTGCTTGGCCCGTCGTTTTCCGTTTCGGTGCTTTCAGCTTCTCCGGTCTTGGACTTGGCTAGCCGGATGATGAGATTGTCGGCATCAGGAGCCGAACGCGTATCGTTCCAGAGCAAGGCATCCCTGATTACCTGCCCCTGACGGTCCAGCAATACCATACCGTGCTGCTGGCCTCCCACGCTGATGGCTGAGACATCGTTCAGACCTCCTGCCTGGGCTGAAGCCTCCTGAAAGGCCTTCCACCAGGCCATGGGGTTGACGCTGGTGCCTGCCGGGTGTTGAGCTTTGCCGAAGCGGACCAGCCGACCGGTCCGGGCCTCGGTGACCCTCACCTTGCAGGACTGGGTCGATGTGTCCACTCCCGCCACCAGGATCTCATTCATGTCAGCCTCCTTGCTTTCCGGGCTCCGGTCATTGGAGCACTCCATCATAGTATCTCAATTATTAAATCGATAAACTAAATGTCGTTGCTCAGGGCATCTCAATTGCTGAACTGCCGTCAGACTGGAACGTAAGATATTGGAGAGGCCCAGAATTTAGCGGGCCTATGTTCGTTCATGAAAGGTTGTTGAACCGTGACTGCCCTGCGCTCTATCAATCAGGATGATCTGAGGAACCACAACCTCTCGGTCATCATCGACACCATTCTGCGGTCGCCTACCTCGCTCAGCAGGGCGGATCTGGCCAAGGCCACCGGGCTGACCAAGGCCACCATGTCGCTCCTGGCGGGGCTCCTGCTCAGGAATCGGGTGGTGCGCGAGGAGGAGCCTGAGACCTCGCAGAGCAACCACGGACGACCCAGCACCCCGCTGTCCATCGCACACGGGCGCTGGGCCGGCCTGGGCTTGCAGATCAATACCGACGGCTACGGCTGTCTGGCCATGGATCTGGATGGGACCCTAATCGATTCAGCCTGGGTCAAGGACGATATGCACGAGGCGGAGCCCGATCAGGTCTTCACCAACTTGGAAAAGCTGGCCAAGCCCATCGAACGTAAGTTGTCACGTCGCCATTACCTTACAGTGGGTTCGGGCCTGGCCCTGCCCGGTCTGGTCGGCGGCGACACCACCCTGCTTATGGCCCGCAATCTGGGATGGGAACGTCTGGATTTGCAGGACTTCCCCCTGGTTCGCCGTCTGGCCCCCCGAGTGGGCAACGAGGCGCGTCTGGCAGCCCTCGCACAGATTCCCGGCTACGCTGCCCAGCGTCCCGCTGACGGGCATGAGGGACCGCTTTCACCCACAGACTCTTTTATCTACATTTCAACTGACATAGGTATAGGCGGGGCTGTGGTGCGCCGTGGAGCCGTGGAGACAGGGGATCACGGGTTCGCTGGCGAATTGGGACATGCCTCGGTGGATCTGAACGGGCCCACTTGCCGTTGCGGTCGCCGTGGGTGCCTGGAAACCTATGCCGGGCGCAGGGCTCTGGTTGAGGCAGCGGGCATCGCCACCGGAGCCGAGGCGGTCACGCCCCAGGCCATGGAGGAACTCTACCAGCGCTGGCAGCAGGGAGACGCCAAGGCCGTTGATGCCATTGACCGTGGGCTCGATGCCATGATCTCGGTCATCGCCTCTGCCATCAACATTGTGGATGTGGATACAGTCATCCTGGGGGGATTCTGGTCGCACTTCGGGGGAAATCTGGCCCAACGTCTGCAGGATCGTCTCAATCAGCTGACGCTAGGTCGGGATGCCGTGGACATCCGTGTGCTCATTCCCGCCCAGGCCGATTACCCGGCCCTCAAGGGAGCAGCGCTGGTAGGTCTGCGCCGATTCATCGACGATCCGCTTGATTTCTTCGAGGACTGAGTTGCCAAGACCTGAGCCGTGCAAGGGTTCAATGACCAACCTAAGATTGGTCGGAATTGGCGGGCAGCTGTCTGCCACCGACCTTGAAGAGGGCATGGGCATCTCCGCCATGCAGGCGTTTCAGATAGGTTCGGGCCCGAGCCATGCGTTCTACAGTAGTCTGGGCCAGCGGGTCTGGGAGTTGATTGGAGTCGAACCAGCCGACTGACAAGCTTTCCTCGTCACCGACATAGGGGTCGGCATTGCCGTTGAGGTCGGGCCGGCAGATAAATAGATGATCCATGTACATGGTCCGGTCACCGTTGGCATAAGTAACCACCTGTCGGGAGGATGTGACCGCTGCCAGGTCAGAAACGATCACATCCACTCCGGTTTCCTCTTTGACCTCGCGGACCACGGTGTCGGCCGGGTCCTCGCCGGGTTCGTTGATCCCGTAGACCAAGGCCCACTGGCCGGTGTCAGAACGCCGGCCCAGCAGGACGCGGCCCTGGCCGTCAGTGACGAAAGCCGTCACGCCGTTCAGCCAAAGCAGGTCATGGCCTATGGACCGGCGCAGTCTGAGCACGAAGTCAGGGGTGGGCATGTATCAGTCCCGGCCCGGATCAGCCAGAGCGGCCCGCTCCGCCATCCAGGCCTCCACCTCTTCCACGGTCTTGGGAATGCCTGCAGACAGCCACTGGGGCCCCTGTTCGGTCATGAGCACGTCGTCCTCTACGCGCACGCCAATGCCGCGGAACTCCGGAGGCACCAGCAGGTCGTTCTCCTTGAAGTAGAGTCCGGGCTCGATGGTGAAGATCATCCCAGGGGCGATGGGGGCACCCTGGTAGGACTCGTACCTGGCCTCCGCGCAGTCGTGCACGTCCAGGCCCAGGTGGTGGGCACATCCGCAGGCGTGCCAGCGGCGGTGCTGCTGGCCTTGCGGGGAGAGCGACTCCTCCACACTGACCTTGAGGATGCCCCACTCGTGCAGCGTTTCGGCCAGCACCCGCATGATGGCATGGTGGATGTCCGAGTAGGTGGCGCCGGGCTTAGCGGCTTCGAAGCCGGCCTGCTGGGCCTTGAGCACGGTCTGGTAGATCCGCTTCTGCAGGGGGCTGAAGGTGCCGCTTACAGGGAAGGTGCGGGTGATGTCAGCCGTGTAGAGGCTGTTGACCTCCACGCCCGCATCGATCAGGAGCAGGTCGCCCTTCTGGACTGTCCCATCGTTGCGCATCCAGTGCAGGATCGGGGCGTGCTTGCCCGAGGCGATGATGGAACCGTAGCCCACGTCGTTGCCCTTCTCACGGGCGTTTGCGTTGAAGACACCCTCCAGCATCCGCTCGGAACGGGGCTTGCCTACCACTTGAGGCAGATGGGTCAGGATCCGGTCGAACCCGTCCTTGGTGGCCGCTATGGCCTTGCGCAGCTCGTTTACCTCATAGTCGTCCTTGATCATACGGGCCTCTGAGGTGAACTCTTCGAGCTTGTCGTCGGCTTCCTCATTGCGGTCCGGACCACCGATGCCGTTGGCCTTGCGGGCGGCCTCCACCTGGTTCAGGACCTCCTGGTCTGCAGTACGGATCACACGCAGCTTGACCGCTCCCTGGTCAGGCCCCAGATCCTTGGCGATGGCATCAGGGAAGGAGGCAATGTCCTTGGTGGGGATGCCGGTCATGACGGCCAGCTCCCGCAGACCTGCCCGGGGACCCACCCAGTACTCTCCGTACTGAGCGGACCGATAGTAGTCGCGGGTGGACTGATCGGCCCGGGGGTGGACGAAGAGCTCAGGGGTATGGGTCAGGCCCTTGGCGGCCTCAGGACTGTCAGGGTCCACCGGGTCCAGGACCAGGATGGCTCCGGGTTCGTAGTCCTCGCCCAGGCCCGTGTAATAGGCGAAGGTGGTGTCTGGGCGGAAGGCGTAGTCGTTGTCGTTGTTTCGGGTCTTGTAGGAACCAGCGGGGATGACCAGACGCTCACCGGGGAAACGCCGGCCCAGCTCACGCAGGCGGCGCTCGGTGTATTTGCTGGATTCCAATGGCTCGATCTGGGGCTCCTGGGCCTGCCAGCCGGTGGTCATGAACTTCTGGAAGGCGGGGGAGTTGGGTCGCAGGGTTCGGTTGTTCACCCGATCGTCCATGTTCTGCTCATCCAGGTCCACGTTCTTGGGATCGGTGTCTCCTTGTAAATGCTCCTGTGCGGATGCGGTCACGTCCGGCCTCCTTGAAATTTCGGTTCTTACTATGTTGGTTCCATGGTAGTGCGTTTGGCCGATGTGACAGTCGGCTGTTTCGGCCTTCAATCGGGGTCGGTCGCGCATAGAATAGGCGGGAAGCATCCACAGCCAGCAGGAGGCGCAGGCAGAATATGTCATTCGAACACCCCAATAGCAAGGGTCAGAATATTCGCGATGTCGAACGGGCCATCATGGCGCGTCCCGCTGAGCATGACAGCCCCAATCTGGACTTGGACAGGATGGGGATGATGCTGGACCTGCTGGGCCACCCTGAGCACAGCTTCCGGGTCATCCATGTCACCGGGACCAACGGCAAGGGATCCACCGCGCGGATGGCCGAGGCTCTGGTGAGGGCCTACGGTCTGCGCACCGGGCTCTATACATCGCCCCACCTGGAGCGGATCAATGAGCGGATCGCCATCGACGGCAAGGAGCTCTCAGACGAGGACTTCGTAGACCTTTACCAGCAGATTGAGGATTTCATCGCCATGGTGGACGACCGCTTCGCTCAGAAGGGCAGGGCTCCCATGAGCTTCTTCGAGGTCCTGACCGCCATGGCTGTCTGGGCCTTCGCTGATGCCCCCGTGGATGTGGCCATTGTCGAGGTGGGGATGGGCGGCCGCTGGGATGCCACCAACGTCCTCGATGGCGATGCCTCCATCATCGGGCCGGTGGACATGGACCACATGCAGTGGCTCGGAGATACGGTCGAGCAGATAGCAGGGGAGAAGGCCGGGATCATCAAGCCCAAGTCCACGGTCATCGTCGGCGCCCAGCCTCATGAGGATGCCGTCATGCCCATCATCGAGCAGGCTGTGCGCGAGCAGGGTGCCCCCACTCTGCTGAGGGACGGCAACGAGCTGGAGGTGGTCTCCCGCATGCCCGCAGTGGGTGGTCAAGTGGCCACCTTGCGCACACCCCAGGGGCTCTACAAGGATGTGCCCATCGACAAGTTCGGGGAGCACCAGGCCCACAACGCCTTGGCAGCCCTGGCGGCAGCCGAGACGGTCATCCCCGTTAACGGGGCCCTGGACCAGGATCTGGTGGCCGAGGCCTTAAGTCAGGTGCGCATTCCTGGACGGATCGAACAGGTGCGCACCTCGCCCACCATCATCATCGATGGCGGACACAACTTGAACGCGGCCCAGTCCCTGCGTGCAGCCATCGAGGAGAACTATGACTTCAAGCAGCTGGTGGGCGTGATCTCCATGATGGCCGACAAACAGGTGGAGGATTATCTGGGCATACTGGAGCCCGTGCTGGACAGCGTCGTGGTAACCGAGAACTCTTGGAAGGGCCGGGTCATGCCGGCCGAGGATTTGGAGCGGGTCGCCGTACGGGTCTTCGGAACCGACAGGGTGGTCCGGCGCGACCGGATGCCCGATGCCATCCAGACGGCCGTCGACATGGTCGACAGCGAGGATCAGACCGGCGTGGGCTATGGCCGTGGGGTGCTGATCTGTGGCAGCTTCGTCACCGCCGGCGATGCCCGCACCCTGCTGGCCGAGCGTCCCAACCCCGATCTGGCCAAGCCTAAGGCGGAGCGCGCCTGATGTATCTCAAGGAGCTGACCCTCAAGGGCTTCAAGTCCTTCGCCTCGGCTACCACCCTGCGCTTCGAGCCGGGCATCACCGCTGTGGTGGGCCCCAACGGATCAGGCAAATCCAACATAGTCGACGCTTTGGCTTGGGTCATGGGCGAGCAGGGGGCCAAAAGCCTGCGCGGCGGATCCATGGAGGACGTTATCTTCGCAGGCACCTCCTCCAGGCCGCCGCTGGGCCGGGCGCAGGTCACCCTGACCATCGACAACACCGATCGGACCTTGGATATCGACTACACCGAGGTCACCATCAGCCGGACCATCTACCGCAACGGCGGGTCCGAATACGCCATCAACGGTTCCGACTGCCGCCTGCTTGACATCCAGGAGCTGCTCAGCGACACCGGGCTAGGGCAGCAGATGCACGTGATCGTCGGCCAGGGGCGGCTGGATGCCATCCTGCGGGCTGATCCCGCCGGCCATCGGGCTTTCATCGAGGAGGCGGCCGGCATCCTCAAGCACCGCAAGCGCAAGGAACGGGCCCTGCACAAGCTGGCCAACACCGAGGCCAATCTTTCCCGTCTGGATGATCTGATTGGCGAGATTCATCGGCAGTTGGGACCGCTGGGTCGCCAGGCCAAGGTCTCCCGCCGGGCAGACATGATCCAGGTCAGTCTGCGGGACGCCCAGGCTCGTATCCATGCCGATGATGCTCTGACTTCGCAGAAAAAGCTGGAGGATCTGCGTTCGCAGATGGTTGAGACCCGGGGGCGGCTGGCCAGGGGACAGGAGGACCTGACCAGGGTCAAGCTGCGCATCGAACAGCTGGAGGGGCTGGATAGGCAGTCCAGTCCGGCCCTGGATGCGGTCAACCAGCAGTGGAATGACCTGACCAAGCTCGGTGAGCGTGCCGGGTCCCTGGCATCCCTGGCCAGGGAGCGTAGCCGTTCGCTGGAGGCAGGCATGGTGGCCGATCAGGGTCAGGATCCTGGGTTGCTCAGGCGGCGGGCCGACGAGCTCAAGGGCCAGGCCGACCAGGAGGAGGGCCAGGTCGGAGCCGACCGGATCGCCCTGGATGGCTGCGTTCAAGCTCGTGCGGATCTGGAGCGGCGGCTGGCCGCTCACCGGCAGACCATGACCGAGCTGCGGCAGGCTGCCAGGAAGCGACAGGCTCGGCTTGGTGACCTGGCGCAGCTGGTGGCCAAGGAGGAATCGGCCCTGGAACTTTCCAGGCAGCGTGAGCGCGACCTGACCCGCCAGCAGGATCAGGTCAGGGAAGGCCTGGAGCGTGCTAGAAACCGGGTGCGAGATCTGGATAATCAGGAGGAAAACCCTGAGCAGGACGGCAGACAGGCCCTGGATCAGGCGGGTCAGGTCAGGGACCAGGCCCGCAGCAGACTCAACGATCTTCAGGAGCGGGAACGTCGAATTCAGTCCGATGCCATCTCTGCTCAGGCCAAGGCTGATGCCTTGGCGGACACGCTGGACCATCGCGGCGCCGGCGAGGCCCTGTCCCAGGCCGGGGATCCGGCCCTGCTGGGCCTGCTGACCGACTTCGTCCGAGTAGAGGATGGCTGGGAGGAGCCCCTGGCCCAGGCCCTGCATGACTATGCCTCGGCCCTGGTGGCCAAGGATGAGCAGACGGTCGATCGAACCCTGGAGCGGGCCCGCCAGGATCGCTTGGGACGCGCCGCGCTGATCTCGGCATCAGGCCCGATCAAGGGTGCAGGCGTAAGGCATGGTGACGGCCCCTGGCGGCCGGCCGCCGACCTGGTGACCCTGCGGGAACATCCTGCCGATCCTGACCGGGCCCAGGGGGTGCTGGATGCTGTCCGCAGTCTGCTGGCCTCTACAGCTGCCGTCGATGACGTTAATCAGGCCCATCATGCCCTGGAGGACGGGTGGCAACAGGCGCTGACTCGCCTGGGCGACCTCTACGACCGGGTAGGCGCCGTAGGTGGATCCGCTCCAGCCACCAGCGACTTGGCGCTGACCGCGCGTAGGGATAAGGCCCTGGCGCAGGTTGAGGCCCTCCAGGAGGAATCCAAAACACTGCAGCCCCAGATGGAAGCGGCACGTGCCGTCCTTGAGCAGGCAGAGCAGAAGCTTCAGGAGGCGCGCAACCAGTGCACTGAGGCCCGGGTCAAAGCTGAGCAGGCCGCCCGGGATCTGGCGGCAGCCCGCAAGGAGTCTGATCGAGCCCAGGCCGGAGTCAAGGATCTGGATGACCGGCTGGCCCAGGTGCGCGACCAGGTGCGCACCCACGAACTCAAACTGGAAGATCTCAAGGCCGGCCTGGCCCGTGCCCAGGAAGACGGGGAATCTGACCCTGATGACCCGGAGGGCATGGAAGACCGGCAGCATGAATTGGAGACGGCTCTGGACCAGGCCCGCACCGCCGAGATGGAAGCCAAGCTGACCTGGACCGAGAGCGACCGGCGGCATGCCTCCCTGCTGCGTCAGATCGATCTGCTGCGGGATCAGGCCGAGCAGGCCGAACGCCATCGTCAGCGAATAGGTGAGGAGAATCGTCGGCGCAAGGCTGGCATGGCTTCCCTGGGGCTGATCGCTCTCAGGGCAGACCTGCTGGCCCAGCTGATCAAGGAGAGGATGGAGCGTGCTGCCCGCCGCCGGGATCAGCTCAGGGCCAAGGCCTCGGCCCATGACAAGGAACTGACAGATCTGCGTGCCAGCAGGGACGCTCTGGAACCCAAGGTGGCCGGTCTGCGCCAGGATGAGCACGGTCTGGACCTGGAGCGGGAGCGTCTGGCAGGTGAAGACGGCCGTCTGCGTCAGCGCATCCAGGATGACCTGGGCATGGAGCCGGAGGAACTGATCCGCGAATATGGCCCCGACCGTCCGGTTCCTGTTCTGGATGACGAGGGCAACCCGGTGCCCCTGGACCAGGAGGGGATGGGCGAAGATGGGGATTCGCCAGCTTTCAAAACAGTGCCCTACCGGCGCGGTGAGCAGGAAAAACGGCTGGCCAAGGCCAAGCGGGACCTGGCCGCCCTAGGCAAGGTCAACCCGCTGGCCACCGAGGAATACGAGGCTCTAGAGTCCCGCAACCGCTACTTGCACGAGCAGCGTCAGGATGTAATAGGCTCACGGGATGACCTGATGGCCTTGGTCAAGGATCTGGATTCGACCATGGTCACAGTCTTCAAGGAGGCCTTCGACGACACCGCCCAGGCCTTCGAGCGTATCTTCGCTACCCTCTTCCCAGGCGGGCGCGGGCGACTGCGGCTGGAGGACCCGGACGACCTTCTGACCACCGGTGTTCTGGTCGAGGCCAGTCCGGCCGGCAAGAAGGTCCGCAGGTTATCCCTGCTTTCGGGTGGAGAGCGGTCGCTGACGGCCCTGGCCCTGCTTCTGGCCATCTTTACGGCCCGGCCCAGCCCCTTCTATGTCATGGACGAGGTTGAGGCCGCCCTGGACGACGTCAACCTGACCAGGCTGCTCAAGGCCTTCGAGCAGCTGCGGGAGCATGCCCAGCTGATCATCATCACCCACCAGCAGCGGACCATGGGCATCGCTGACGCTCTCTATGGGGTCACCATGCGGGGGGACGGGGTGACGGCCGTCATCTCCCAGCGGCTGAAGGATCCGGATCGTTCAGGCCGCAAAGAGTCCGAACCCGATCAAGGTTGACCTGTGTCAGGACCGCCTGAGAGTCCACGATGGGCCGCTGCGGCATGGCGGGATCCTTCTCTGCCCTGTATGACCGGCTGGAATTCTTTGATCTATTTGAAACCACCTGCCAGGTGGTCGTGCGTCCAGTTCTGCCACGGGGCATCGGATTCCCGTCTTAGGGGCTTGTCGGGATAGTCATCCCTGGGCTGTTCCGGTGGCTCCCAGATTGTAGCTTTTCGTACCCAGCAGGCGAGCCACCACATGGTCGTCGCCCTCATAGGGCACGTGGCTGCCGTCCTTCTTGATCCAGCGTTCCTCGCCCTTACCGATGACCAGGGTGACGCGTAAACGGTCCCCTGGCCGGCCCGGATCCCCTACGGCCTGCTTGATGGCCTGGGCCCTGTCCGGCTCGATGCTGACATCCAGGTTGGGGTTGGTCACAAAGCCCAGCATCTGCTGGTCCACCTGGTCCGAGCTCTCTCCGTCCTCATCGTCGGCGGTCAGGATCAGCCGATCGACACGGTCCTGGGCGGCGCTGACGATGCCCTCCCTGCGATCGATGGCCTTGCCGCCAGCGGAACCGGAAACCAGAGTAATCAGGGGTTTACGCTCGCCGTAGCGCTCATCTACAAAATTCAGAAGAGCTGTGACCGAGGCCTTGTTGTGGGCGTAGTCGACGTAAACCACCCGGTTGTCGGCCTTGAAGTGTTCCATCCTGCCGGCGATTCTGACGTTCCCCATGGCCTGGATGGCTCCGGAATCAGGCTCCAGACCTAGACGGGTCAGCATGGCCAGGGCGGCGGCCGCGTTCAAGGCGTTGAAATCCCCGTCCATGGACAGACTGACCGGTCGCAGGGTTCCGTCGGAGGGCCCTATCAGGTAGTCGTCGCCCTCACCGGGAGCCTTGCGGACCAGGAAGTCGGCCTGTCGAGTTCCATCGCCGAAGGTGGTCACTGGAACTCCGGCGGCGCGGGCATCCTGACGGATCAGGTCGGCTCCGCGCGCATTGGCTCCCAGGACCAGCTGCCGGCTGTTGTAGGTTATGCGGCGCTTGCAGTAGAAATAGTCCTCAAAACTGGGATGCTCGATGGGGCTGATGTGGTCTGGGGAGATGTTCAGGAATGCCCCCAGATCGAAGGTCAGCCCATAGACCCGGTCCACCTTGTATGCCTGGGAAGAGACCTCCATGACCATGTAGCGCATGCCCGCATCCACCGCATGGCGCATCATGCGGAAGAGGTCCAGCGACTCGGGAGTGGTTAGCTGGGATTCCTGGTAGTGTCGGCCGTCCAGGCAGTTGTCCACCGAGGAGAGCAAGGCGGCGCGGCCCCCGGAGAGCCTGGAGAGCATGGCTTGCAGGAAGTAGGCAGAGGTGGTCTTGCCCTTGGTGCCGGTGATTCCCACCAGGGTCAGCCGGTCCTGGGGGCGGCCATAGAAGGCTGAGGCCAGCAGGCTCATGGATTTGCGCACGTCGTTGACGATGATCCCCGGAGCTTTGGTGTGTGCGGACAGATCCTGCTGGGCCACGTAGGCCGCCGGTCCTTCCGGGCCGCAAGAATCCAGATATTCAGGCCGGAAGTGTCCCTTGCAGAAGAGCAGGCTGCCAGGTCCCGCCTGACGGGTGTCGTAGGTGACATCGGTGAAGGGCCTGGATGGCTGGATATCCTCGGGCGAATCCAAGGTCCACCGGTCGCCTTGGATAACCTCGCGCAGCTGATCATGCTCTTGCAGTAGCTCCAAGGTCGAAGCCATCGTCAGCGCCATGCCGTTTTTCCCCCTTGTCCGTTGGGTTGTGCCTGTCCCGATAGGAGATCTGACCGAGACCAGACCCAAGTCTATAACCCCGTTGAGGCCGAAGAAGGTGGGTCCGGCGACCCTTTGACTGAATGGTCAAATGCGGGTAGCCGCTTATCTTGATCACTCCTTGCTCTGTATTTCCAGGCAGAGGCCTGTGGGCATTAGGGCCGGGGTCAGAGCCAGTTGTCAGTGACCGGTCGACGCCCTTGTGAGATCAGGTGCTGGTTGAACTGGTCCCGCCACTTGGCCTGCGCCTGCCGCTGCCAGTCCATAAGGGAGTCCATGGTGATTCGGGCCACCTGGGGGAAGAGGGTGGTCATTGGTTTAATCAAATCCACTGCCGCCACCGTATCCGCCGTGGCATTGTGGAAGTTGCCATGGGGGATGACGCCGTAGTACTCGCTGGTCATTCCCAGGGTGCGGCGGCCCGACCGATGGGAGATCTCCCTGTCCAGGACCAGAGGGTCCACCACCAGCAGATCCCCTTCGCTCAGGGGCTTGACTGACCCTGAGCACCAGTGGGCGATGTCCCCGTCCAGCATCTGCACGTCGAAGGGGGCGTTGTAGGCCAGCAGGGGGATGCGCTTGTTCTGGGCACAGGCGATGAATCCGGCCATCTGCTCGGTGGCCAGCTCAGGCTTCATGCCCTCAGTGGCCAGCTGATCATCGGTGAACCCGTTGACCCTGCTGGCCCCCTTGCTGATATGCCGATGCGGATTGACTATCCAGGTGGCTACTACATCCCCTGCGTAGCCCTTGGTCGGGTCACGCAGAACCAGACTGGCCGAAACAATGCCGTCCTTGCCTGGTTTGGTGCCCGTGGTCTCGGTGTCGAACCCCAGAAGCCAGGAGTCCCCTAGGCGTGTCGACCCCTCCTGTTGCGGGGCTGACTGAAGCGCCTGCTCCATGCTTGTGTACTCGGTGTTTTCCATAAGCGTGATTTCTCCTCAGTCTTTATGGTAACCGAGGAGCGACCGGCCCGCGACCGGGTCGGAACCGCGACGGGCGAGGGGGGATGGCACAATAGGGGATGTGGCAGATACCAGCAAACTCGAAAGCAGAAAACGTCAATTCGAGGCCCTGGCCATGCCTGCGGTCGATGTGCTTTACCGACAGGCCATGCGCCTAACCAACAACCCCGACGATGCCCAGGATCTGGTTCAGGATACTTTCGAGCGCGGATTCAAGGCCTTCGACCGCTTCCAACCCGGCAGCAATTTCGAGGCCTGGATGACCACCATCGAGCGCAACGCCTACTTCAATCAGTATCACAAGGCCAAGCGGCGTCCGCAAAGGGCCAACGACTCGACTGGCGAGTACAACGACTGGGATATTTATTCGGCATCGGAGCACGGGTCCGAGGGGCTCAAATCCGCTGAGCAGGAATACATGGAGACCTTCGCCCCCGAGGAGATCATGGCCGCGCTGAATCGGCTCAGTCCGGAACGCCGGCGGGTCTTCATCGACGCTGCCATCGATGGCAAGAGCTACCAACAGGTCGCCGACGAGGAGGGCATCAAGATCGGCACAGTCATGAGCCGACTGAACCGTGCACGCTCGCAGCTACGCCAGGAGCTGGAGCGGTATGCCAAGGAGCGTGGCTACCAGCAGGAGCGCGGGGCTGCAGGCAAGCCCTCAGCGGAACGCCATGGACCTGTTGAGGTCAGGCCTAGTATAAAAAAAGAGATCAGCAGCAAGGGGCATTGAGGGCCCCCGAAGATCGGGTATCAGGAAGTGGGCAGGAGCATGGACGGACGCGTGGAGATGAGTCACTACGCATACGATGACGGCGGCTCTGTCAGGGTGACCCACACCAGCCTTCGCATCTACCAGGATGCCTCCTGCGTTGACCCCAGCGACTGCTTCGATCCGGATTCCTGCTGCGACGAGCGGGAGCGCATGGTCATCGAGGAGCTGCGCCGGTACCTGCGTCCCGAATGTGCACCAGACTGTCTGCTGGACCGGCTCAGGCACATGTTCGATCAGATGGATGAACTGGAGCAGGGGACCACGGAACGCACTGCGGACAAGTAGATTCAGTTAGGTAAATCTCGTCGATTCCTTGGCAGTACGACGGTTCTATCCGACTGTTCAGGCTATTGCAGGGATCATGGTCATGTCTATGCAACCATGGTTTTTTTTTTTTATGTATATATGCAAAACCCCGGCACCGTTGGTGCCGGGGCAGACGATCAGGTGTTCGGCCTCTTGCCGTGATTGGCGGCCTTCTTGCGGCGATCCCTGCGCTTGCGTCCGCGCATGCCCATGATTGGACTCCTTTGCTACTGATGAACCTATAAGCCTTGCCGATTATCGCACACCGGGCTGACCTTTGTCGATCAACCAGTCTGTTCAGACCTCTTGTGCCCGGTAACCCACCTGGGTGGTGTAGACGGCTGCAGGCTGCAGAATGACCAGATTCCGACCAGTTCTGAAGGCGTTGGCATATGCGGTCATAGGCTCCACGGCAACACCGGCCGGGCGCATGTCCGCCTCAAAGCCGGTTCCAGTGCAGACCTGCCATGAGGTGATGGTCTCATCGCCCCAGAGCTGAATTCGGATGCCATCCGGCCTGGTGAACCAGGCTGAGCAAGTGCCGTCGTCGTCCCGCTCCACATCAGTCCAGGCGTCGTCGAAGTCCGCATCCTCACCCAGCGCAGGGCCTTGGCGCAGATCTGTTCGCCCTTGGACGGGTTCGGTACCGGTGGGCAGCAGCCTGTCGGGATCGACCATCACGTGGGTACGGCAGGGAATGGACAGGGTGCAGGGGGCGTTGTCTTTCTGAATCTGGTCACCGACGCCCTGTTTGCCGTTGGCTAGCCAGGGGTGGATGCCGAAGGCCCAAGGCGCAGCCTCGTCGCCTAGGTTCAGAGCACGGGTGGTCATGGTCAGCCCCTGGTCGTCCAGGGTGTAGGTGACGGTAACCACCACGTCGAAGGGGTATCCGCCCATGTCTGGCACCCGCCAGGAGAGGCTGACGGAGTCCTCGGTCAGGGCTTGCAGCCGCCAGTAGGCCCGGTATCCGTAGCCGTGAATGGCGGTGTTCCGTTCATGCTCGTCGATGGGTAGGGTGTAGGTGTGGCCCTGAAATTCGTAGGTGCCATCCTCGATCCGGTTGGGGAAGGGTACCAGCACGTTCCCGTTGCTACATGGTACGGTTCCATCCGGGTCAAATGAGGCCAGCAAGTCTTTTCCCCGGTATTTCAGGAAACGCAGGATGGCTCCCAGCTCGGTCACCACCGCCTCGTAGTCCCCATGACGGATGCTGTACTGCTGTCCTGTCCGGGGCACGGCCCCGCCCATCATCTCGTTCGTATGCATGCTCCCACTTCCATAGTGCCGTTGATGCTTGGTACGCCACCATCCTAGCGCCTGGGCGGTCTTGGCTTCTTGGTGAAAGAGTGGCGAATGGACTATCGGGGGCCGCTCTGGCTTTCTACCATGGATTTGCAGCGTCCGGAACCGTCCGGATTGACATCGATAAGGAGCGGCAGTGGCAGGATTTCGGACCACCGTGTGCGAACAGCCGATCCCGCAGGGGCATGGCCGGGTCATCCTTGCTGATCCGCGCGGGTTCTGCGCGGGGGTGGACCGTGCCATTCAGACTGTGCAGACCATCCTGGATGCAGACAACCCCCACCAGGGTCTGCCACCGGTCTATGTGCGTCGGCAGATAGTCCACAACCGGCATGTGGTTGAGGACCTGTCCCGGCGTGGGGCCGTGTTCGTGGATGAGTTGGACCAGATTCCCGACCAGGCCGTCCGCGCCGGGGTTCCCGTGGTCTTCTCAGCCCATGGCATCGCCCCCTCGGTCGTCAAGGAGGCCCAGCGGCGGGGGATGCGCGTGGTCGATGCCTCATGCCCCCTGGTCAGCAAGGTCCACCGGGAGGTCCAGCGTTTCGTTCGGGACGGCTACTCGATCATTTACATAGGCCACCGGGGGCACGACGAGGCTATTGGAGTCATGGGGGAGGCACCTGACCGGGTTCATCTGGTGGAGCATGAGGCCGATATCGAGGCTTTGGATTTCGGACCGGACACGCCTCTGGTCATGCTGACTCAGACCACACTGAGCCTGGATGAGACCGCCGATCTGGCTGCGGCTCTGCGTCGACGCTTCCCCTGGATAGAGGAGCCGCCGGGTTCCGACATCTGCTATGCCACCCAGAACAGGCAGCAGGCGGTCAAGCTGGTGGCCGGTCAGGCGGACTGCATGATTGTGGTGGGGTCGGCCAACTCCTCCAATTCAGTGCGTCTGGTCGAGGTGGCCCGTCAGGCCCTGAATGCGCGCTTTCCTGGTCAGGGTGAGCAGAGGGCCCACCGGGTCGACGATGCGGGTGAACTGGATCCGATCTGGCTGCAGGGCATGGACTCGGTAGGGCTCACCTCGGGTGCTTCGGTTCCAGAAAACCTGGTTCAGGGGGTGCTGGAGACCCTGGCATCCCGAGGATTCACCCGGGTAACCCGAGAACGAGCAGTCGACGAGCACATGCATTTCGTCCTGCCTACGGCTCTGCGCTCTGCACGTGCATCCAGGAAAGTTCCACAGCCGCAGGGCTAAGCTCCAGCGCTAAAATCTCTCAGTTGGTGGCCAGAGGTGCGGTTTTGGCCTTGAGGACACGGATAAGATCTCGGGGGTCCAGACCCAGGCTGATGCCGCGCTTACCGCCGGAAACCATGATGGTGTCGAACTCTAATGCGCCCTGGTCCAGCACGGTGATGTGTGCGGTGCGTTGGCCGAAGGGCGAGATGCCGCCCAAGACATATCCGCTCTCCCGCTCGGCCTGGGCCTTGTCGGCCATACGAGCCTTTTTGGCACCCACGGCAGCGGCCAGGTGCTTGAGGTTCAGATGGCCGGTCACCGGAACAATGCCGATGACCCGCTCCTTACCCGTGTCGGCCATCAGGGTCTTGTAGACCGTACGCGGATCCAGGCCCAGTTTTTTGGCAGCCTCGATGCCGTACCCCTGGTCCATGTGGTCAGCATTGTGATGATACTCGTGGACGGTGAAGGGAACCCCTAGACGCTCCAGCTGGGCCATGGCCGGCGTCGCGGCATCCGAGTCTGCCCGCTTCTTCTTGCTCATGACTCCATGCTAAGGTACTGACCGTTTGCGTAGGCTTAGGGGTGTCTTTGGTGCGATCTCGCGGAAAGGGTAGTCCATGACCGCTGTCAATGCCTGGCTGCTCGATGCGGTGACGGGCGGATGGGGGCTAGCCGTGCTTTTCCTGGCAGCTTTTCTGGATGCGCTGATCATTCCCATACCTACGGAGCTTATGGTCCTGGCCACGGCTTCGGCCTTTCGAGCCTCGGGGCGACCCCTTCCCATCCTGGTCTTTCTGGTTTGCGCCCTGGCCTTTGCGGGCGGCGATGCCTGCACCTATGGGCTGGGGCGACTTGTCCCGTTGAATCGTCTGGCCGTCTTTCGAGGTGCCGCAGGCAAGACTGTGACATCATGGGCCCACCGGGCGCTACTGCAGGGAGGCGGCTTCTTCACACTAGCCTCGCGGTTCGTGCCCTCGGGCCGGACCGTGGTAAATCTGACTGCCGGGGCGGCGCGGTATCCGTTGACCCGTTATCTACCCCTGGCTGCACTGGCTGGTCTGCTCTGGTCCATGTATATGTGGACCTTGGGGTATCTGGCCGCCTCTTGGCTGGAAAACAACCCTCTGGCCGTCATGGCCATCGGGTTTCTGGTGGGCATGGTCGTAGGCCTGGTCTGCGACTTGGCCATGCGGGCGCTCACCCGGAGGCGCTGATTATAAGCAAGAGGTCCGCCCCCGAAGGGAACGGACCCCGAAATCGCCATGGCCGGAGGAACCGGCCGGATGCTCAGTCGCCCAACTTGGCGAAGTAGAGCAGGGTGCGGATCATGTTGCTGGTGAAGCCGTACTCGTTGTCATAGAAGGCAACGGTGCGAACCAGCTGGTCGTCACCATAGGTGTTGACATCAGTCTGCGTGGGGTCGAAGATGCCACCGTGGGTGTCGCCGATCACGTCGGAGGAGACGATGCCCTCGTCGTTGTAGCCGAAGTAGTCCTTGCCTTCGAAGGCCTTCTTGGCGGCGTTGTTGATCTCGTCGACGGTGACCTTCTTGTCCAGGACGCAGGTCAGCTCGGTGACGGAGCCGGAGGGAACGGCCACACGCTGTGCATGGCCCTGCAGCTTGCCGTCAACGGAGGGAACGACCTTGCCGATGGCCTTGGCGGCACCGGTGGAGTGCTCAATGGTGTTGATGGCAGCGGCGCGGGTGTTGCGTGGCTTGTTGCCCTTGGGGCCGTCCAGCAGCATCTGGGAGCCGGTGTAGGCGTGAATGGTGGTCATGTAGCCAATGC
Source organism: Bifidobacterium sp. JNUCC 75 (assembly GCF_054819865.1). Classification (NCBI taxonomy): domain Bacteria; kingdom Bacillati; phylum Actinomycetota; class Actinomycetes; order Bifidobacteriales; family Bifidobacteriaceae; genus Bifidobacterium; species Bifidobacterium sp. JNUCC 75. Next base: position 1,973,814 of record NZ_JBTHIF010000001.1, read on the forward strand.
GGATGCCGAAGTTGTCATCCAGCATCTTGACCATGGCGGCCAGGGAGCCGGTGGTGCAGGAGCCGGCGGAGATGATCTTGTCGGAGGGCTTCAGGGTCTCCTGGTTGACGCCATAGACCACGGTAGGAGTGGTGTCGTCCTTGGCAGGGGCGGAAATCAGAACCTTCTTGGCTCCGGCGTTCAGGTGGGCCTGGGACTTCTCGGCCGAGGTGTAGAAGCCGGTGCACTCCAGCACGTAGTCCACGCCGTCGTTCTTGACCCAGGGGATGTTGTTGGCATCCTTCTCGGCGTAGACCGGGTACTCCTTGCCGTCCACTACAATGGCAGTGTCGGTGGAGGTGACCGAGACAGGGGTGCCATCGTCGTGACGGAAGGTGCCCTGGGTGCTGTCGTACTTGAGCAGATAGGCCAGAATGGCCGGGGTGGTCAGATCGTTGATGGCGGCAACCTCGATGTTGGAGGCGTCGCCGCCACGGGCCTGGAGCTCAAAGATGCGCCGGAAGGCCAGACGACCGATACGTCCGAATCCGTTGATGCCAATCTTTACTGTCATTCAATTCTCCCTTGGAGATTGGCCGTATACAGCACAAAAATTACCGGACCGTATATGGCCGATTACTGATAACATCTCATAGTTTATAGAACCCTGTGTACTTATAGCAAGCGATTACGCGGGTTGTGCCGAGGAAAAAACGAACAAAAAAAATGGTAGGTTTTGTTGTTTGTTTGTGCAACAAAACGATCAGGAATTGTGAGAATTTTCGTTCGTATTGGCCAGCCAATCCTCCCACTGCTGCTGACGGAATCCGACCAGGACATGCCGGCCATCCAGCAGAATGGGACGCTTGACCAGCATACCGTCGGTGGACAGCAGCTGCAGAGCCTGCTCCGTGTCCATCTGCGGCAGGCGTTTGCTCAACCCCCGACTGCGATAAGCCTGACCTGAGGTGTTGAAGAATCGCCGGACGGGCAGGCCGCTCATGTCCAACCAAGCGGTCAGTTCATCCTGAGTGGGGCGGTCCTCCTTGATGTCGCGCTCGGTGAAGTCCACATTGTGGTCACGCAGCCAGGTGCGGGCCTTGGCGCAGGTGGTGCAGCGGCTGTAGCAGATGAAGAGCGGGTGCTCGGCTGTCGGGGTCGTTGGCTGCTTGGTTGATGATGCTGTCATAGATTGTTCCTTTCCACGTGGGTTTTCAAGTCAAAAGAGGGCTCAGGCCAGACGACGGGAGGGTCGGGTCTCCAAGGGGCCCAGGTCGGCCTTGGGTTCCAGACTGGTGCTCCAGACCGGCTCGGGCGCTGATGTGGGGTAGGTGACGAACACTGTTCCTTGCTTCAGTGCTATGTGGGCCGGTCTGCTGGGCAGGAACTCGTTGCTGACACCGGTGACCTGCTGGTTGGTCATGGTCATGCCGTCCGTCTGGTATTTGAGGCCCTGCTCGACCACACCCAGAGCCTGGTCGTCGGCCGCCAGGACGGAGACCATGGACCTGGGCGGGCAGTCCCAGGCCGGAAAGTCCAGGCTTCCGGGTCCAAGAGCCGTGACCAGCATTCCCTGGCCCCAGAGTTCGGCCCGGCCACCGCTGGCAGCAATCAGATGGATCAGGTTCAGATTGGCCAGCGTGTGGTCCATACGCCCGCCCAGACCACCATATATAAGGAATCGTCGGCAACCCCGCTGCCAGCCTACCTTGACTGCGGCCAGCAGGTCGGTGTCGTCCTTTTCAGCAGGCAGGACACGGCGCGGGATGTCTGTGCGCAGCTTTCGGCTGCCAGCGGGCAGGGAGTCGAAGTCGCCTACGACCAGGTCGGGTTCGTCACCGTGCTCCAGAGCCGGCTCCAGTCCTCCATCCGCTGCTATGACCAAAGCTTGTTCGCCGCGTGCCGTCTCTTCACCGAAGTACTGTCCGGCACCCCAGATTCGGCAGAGCGATGCCTGGCCTGTACGGTCCGACTGACCGTCATCCTGCATAAGATTCTTCTTTCTGCGCTCGCCCATTGGACGCACACTCATCATCCCAGACCAACCAGACGGATCAGGAAGAGCAGCCACCCTTGCACCAGGGCCATGTAGGTCAGGGTGCCGCAGGCGATGCTGACCATCATGTTTCGCCAGCGCAGGTGGACCAGGGCTGTGACCAACAGAGCCAGGGCCTCGTAGAGCCCGTGGTCGTCTCCGACCAGGTTGGTGTGCCTCAACGAATAGACCACCAGCAGTCCCATGACGGCGGCTGGCAGCAGACGTCCCAGCCTGGTCACCAGGGCCGGTGGCCGACGTCCCTCCGGCCAGATTATGAAGGGCAGGAATCTGGTGGCCATGGTTCCCAGGACCACAATGCCTATGGTGATCAGTTGCTGTGCAGTGGTCATGAGGCCTCCCTTTGGCTGCGGAAGTCCAAGAGGATGAAGACGGCCAGGATGACAGCCATGGACGGAATGATGAACCGGTCAGGTCCAAAGACCAGCAGACAGGCCAAGGAGGCCAGAAGACCGATCAGGGCCGGCACACGGGCCTCGGCCTGCCGCCACTGTTCCAGGAAGAGCACCAGGAACATGGCGGTCAGTACGAAATCCAGTCCCCGGGTGTCGAAGTTCGCCAGGTTGCCCAGCACAGCGCCCAGGGTGGCGCCGCCCACCCAGTAGATTTGATTGAGCAGAGTGACGAAAAAGAGGTACCAGCCCTTGTCGGTTCCGGCCGGGTGAGGATCGGCGGACTCCAGGGCGAAGGTCTCATCGCACATGCCGAAAATCAGGTAGGGTTTCTTCCGGCCCGTCCCTCGAAAGACCGGCAGCATGGCCAGGCCATAGAAGAGATGGCGTGCATTGACCATCAGGGTCAGCATCAGCGCGCCCCAGGGATTGAAGGTGGACATGAGCAGGTCCACGGTCACGAACTCCATGGATCCGGCGTAGATCAGGGCACTCATGGCCAGCGGGTAAATCACCGGGAATCCGCGGCTGGTCATCAGGAAGCCGTAGGAGATCCCCAGCACCAAGAATCCGGCCATGATGGGCAGGGTCCGTGGGAAGGCCGCAGCCAGGGAGCCCAGGATGGTCCCGGAGGACCTCGTGTCTTCGTCAGCGTCTTGCTGCACTCGTGGCATGACCCGCCTCCTGACTTCGATTTGGAGATGGTCATATGATAATCGCCTCTTGCGCCGCAAGGACAGACTGGTCGACAATGTGAGAAGGCTGTCAAGAGGCTGGAAGGACGGAATAGGGGCTCTCCGGATTTTGTTGAAGCTAGCGATAGGTACCGGTATGTGAGGAGGAATCATGGACAAGAACAAGATTTCGACCAACAACCCGGCCACGGTCGTTCTGGCCGGGGGATGCTTCTGGGGCATCGAGCGGTTCTTCCAAGAGGTGGACGGGATTATCGACACTCAGGTGGGATACGCCCAGTCCACAGTGCCCAACCCCAGTTATGAGCAGGTCTGCAGCGGTGTCACCGACGCTGTGGAGAGCGTGCGGTTGACCTATGATCCCCAGACGGTCAGTCTGCGGACCCTGACCCTGCTTCTGCTGGATCTGATCGACCCCTTCTCGGTGGATCGGCAGGGCAATGACCGGGGCAGGCAGTACCGCAGCGGCCTCTACTGGGATTCCGAGCATCGCGAGCAGGAAGAGCCTGTCTTCCGTCGCGCTCTGGAGGAGCTGGAGCGCAGGACCGGCCGTCAGCCAGCTGTGCAGGTGGAAGCCTTGATCAACTTCTATCCGGCGGAGGAGTCCCACCAGGACTACCTGCTCAAGAACCCCGGCGGATACTGCCACATTCCTCTGGAGGCCATCGCCAACGCCGCCTCCCGCCAGCGCTACATCGAGCGCATCTGGTCCCTGGACCCTGAAAGCTACGAGGTCACCCAGCACTCGGCCACCGAACGGCCCTTCGCCAACGCCTACGATGGGGAATTCCGCCCGGGCATCTATGTGGACGTGGTCAGCGGGCAGCCACTCTTCTCCTCGGCGGACAAGTACGACTCGGGTTGTGGCTGGCCGGCATTCACCAAGCCCATAGATCCCGACCTGCTGGTCAACCGCAAGGACTACAAGCTGCTGGGTCGTCCTCGGATCGAGGTGCGGACGGCACAGACCGGAATCCATTTGGGACACGTCTTCGACGACGGCCCGGCTGACCGTGGCGGGCAGCGCTATTGCATGAACTCCGCCGCCCTGCGGTTCGTTCCGCGGGACCGGATGGAGGAGGAGGGTTACGGAGACTACCTGCCCCTGGTGGACGGAGCAACCGCCTGACTAGGCCCGGTCCTAAGGGTTGTGTTATACTACTACTCGGCTTGAGAAATCAAGAAAGCGGATGATCCCACCTGGGAGCCTTCCATGGCTTCGGGTTCGACCCGCGCCGGTGACGGTTGACCGTCAGTATTACGGTGCAGGCATTGACGGTTTCGTTGCTATACGGCTGCGACGGTCATGTTCGAAACCTATGGGTTCTTCGCCGGGCAGTGGATGTTGTGGTATTTGAGAAGGAGTCATCATTAGCGACGAACCAAGGATTAACGACGATATACGAGTGTCTCAGGTACGCCTGATCGGGCCCAACGGCGAGCAGGTGGGAATCATTGCGACCTCCGTCGCCCTCAACCTGGCCAAGGAGGCCAACCTTGACCTGGTCGAGGTTGCGCCCAAGGCCAAGCCTCCGGTCGCCAAGCTCATTGATTACGGCAAGTTCAAATACAACGAGAAGATCAAGGCTCGTGAGGCGCGCCGCAACCAGAGTATGTCGGAGATCAAGGAGATCCGCTTCAGATTGAAGATCGACGACCACGACTTCGAGGTCAAGGAAGGGCATGTGCGCCGCTTCCTGTCCGCCGGAGACAAGGTCAAGGTCACCATCATGCTGCGTGGACGCGAGCAGTCACGGCCCATCGGCGGCGTGGAGCTCCTGCGCAAGCTGGCTGACGACGTCGCGGATCTGGGCTCCATCGAGTTTGCCCCCAAGCAGGAGGGGCGCAACATCATTATGACCCTGTCACCCAAGGGCAAGAAGGTCCACACCCAGTCCGAGCAGCGTCGGCGGGGCGGACAGGCCCGTGCCGAGCGCAAGGCCCGTCAGGCGGCCCATCTGGCTGCCAAGGCCGATGAAAAAGAGACTGCGGGCTCCAACAACAATACTTCTCCCAAGCAGATGAAATCCAAGGAGGGCAGCAATGCCGAAGATGAAAAGTAACTCCGCCGCATCCAAGCGCGTCCGGACCACGGGTTCGGGCAAGCTTATGCACGCCGGGACCGGTATGCGCCACAATCTGGAGCACAAGTCGGCCAAGAAGCGTCGTCACCTGTCCACTGACGAGGTGCTCGCTCCGACCCAGTCCAAGAACATGAAGAGGATGCTGGCCCGCTGAGCGGGTGCTGTCGCGTCGAGTGAGATTTTAGAAAGCTGAGGAATATCTATGGCACGAGTCAAGCGGGCAGTCAACGCGCATAAGAAGCGTCGGGTCGTCCTGGAGCGGGCGTCAGGCTACCGTGGCCAGCGCTCCCGTCTCTACCGCAAGGCCAAGGAGCAGCTGCTCCATTCATATACATACAATTTCCGGGACCGCAAGGCTCGCAAGGGCGACTTCCGCAAGCTGTGGATCCAGCGCATCAACGCCGGATGCCGCGCCCAAGGAATCACCTACAACCGCTTCATCCAGGGTCTGCGCCTGGCCGGGATCGAGCTGGACCGCCGCGCCCTGGCCGACCTGGTCGTCAACGACATCGACACCTTCAACGCCATCGTGGCTGAGGCCAAGAAGGCCCTGCCTGCCGACGTAAATGCTCCGGTCGCTGCCTGATCAGCGGACCTGAACACTGTATTGCAAGAACCTCGCCTTTCGCGGGGTTCATTGCATATTTGACCATTCCTCAGGGGAACGGTAAGTTGATTGACGACAATGATGCCGGGAGCCGCCATGAACGATAACCACAGCCTAGACGCGTCGGCTGTCCCGGCAGAATCAGCAGGTCAAGCCGGTCCATCATCTCGCAGCGGTACATCCATACTGGCCAGAATTAATCAGCCGCGCCCCATCCTTCGGTCGCGGATCTTTCTTTATGTGACGGAGTTCTTTTCTGGCATGGCCGTCATGGCTGCCGAGCTGGGGGCCTCCCGCCTATTGGCTCCTTACTTCTCGTCCTCCCAGATTGTATGGACCATCATCATCGGGACCATCATGATCGCCCTGGCCCTGGGTGCCGTCGTCGGAGGCCGCTGGGCCGACAGGAACCCAGACCCGGACAGGCTCTACCTGTGCATTATGGCTGCGGCCGTCTGGATCGCCCTGATTCCTTTGGTCGGCAAGTATCTGATCATCCTGGTTTCAGGACTGCTGATCGTGGCCGTTTCCACCAACTTCCTGGTCCTGGCGGCCTTTATCTCCTGCCTGATAATCTTTGTTCCGCCTCTCTTCCTCCTGGGCACCATCACCCCGGGCCTGGTCAAAAGCGCCACCGACTCCCTGGACGACAACGCCTCGGTGGTCGGCCGGCTCAGCGCCTGCAATACCGTGGGATCCATCCTGGGCACCTTCCTGCCCACCTTTGTGACCATCCCGGCCGTGGGGACCTTCGTCACCTTCCTGATCTTCTCCGGAATACTGCTCCTAGTGGCCTTGATCTACTTTCTTTCCTCCCACGTGCATCGCCTGGCCTGCTTCATGGCCACGGTGGCCTTTGTCATCTCGGCCGCCCTGTCGCCGATGACGGGGTTCGCCTTCTGGGAAAAGGGCCTGGCATATGAGGGCGAGTCCATCTACAACTACCTGCAGGTCAAAACCCAGGCGGATAGAACCATCCTTTCCACCAACGTCCTCTTCGGCGTCCAGTCGGTGACCATGAAGCACCCCGGGATGACCGGCATGTACTACGACACGGCTTTGGCAGCGCCGCTCATGGCCAATCAGGCCCGCTCGGCCCTGATCCTGGGCATGGGGACCGGGACCTACGCCCGGCAGCTGAAGCGGTACTATCCGCGGATGGCCATCCAGGGGGTGGAGATCGACCAGTCCATCAGCAACCTGGCCATCAAGTATTTCGACCAGCCTGCTGATGTTCCGGTTTCGACCTATGACGGCCGAGCATGGCTGGCGGCCAGTCGCCAGTGCTACGACCTGATCATGGTCGACGCCTATCAGGACATCACCATACCCTTCCAGATGAGCTCCACCGAGTTCTTTACCCTGGTTAGGAACCACCTGAATCCTGGCGGGGTCATGGTGGTCAACATGAACATGATCGACGACGGTCAGGGGTCCATCAATGCAGCCCTGACCAATACCATCACCAGGGTCTTCGGCTCCGATGCCATCCTGACGGCTGATGTGCCCCAGACCACCAACCGCGAGCTCTTTGCACGTCGCCCCGCTTCCGAGGATTTTTCGGGAGCAGGAGGGGATAAGAGGGAGGCCATGAGGGACTATCCTGGTTCCGACCTGCTGGCGGAGGCCGCTGCCAGGGTCAGCCCTGATCCAGACCTGTCCGAGATGATGAAGCAGGTCAGCTCCCGCCTGAACACGGTTGGGGAAGTAAATGGGAGGGTATTGACTGATGACAATGCGCCAGTGGAGCTGCTTGGCATGCACGCCATTGACGGAATCATCAGCAGGGAGGCCGGCCCCTATCGACGGATCCTTCGGCAAGAGGGGATTCAAGGACTGATCCGGGATGTTTCCTGAGCTGCCGCCTCAATCCCAAGCACGTTGGATGTATGGGAACAGGGGAGTGGAGCGTTAGAATATGCCCTAAAGACCAGCACTGATGAAGAGAACCGGAGGTTAAGCAGTAGTGGACGGTGATCATCAGGAGGGGCTGACTGCATTGCTGGATCAGTTCCTGGCTTACACCGGTCTGGAGCGGGGCCTTGCCCCTGCCACGGTCAAGGCTTATAAGTCCGATCTGACTATGTACATCAACTGGTTGTCCGGCCACGGCATCACCAGCATGGGGCAGATCCAAACCGCCGATGTGGAGGGTTTCCTGGCCCATCTGGCCGACGAGAGTCCAGCCAGCCGCTCGCGGAGGATGGCCGCCGTCCATGAGTGGCACCGGTTCGCTCTCAAGCAGGGAGTGACCGACCAGGATGTTTCCCGTACGGTCAAGGCTCCCAAGGGCACCTCGGCCCTGCCGGATGTGTTGGACGTGGATCAGGTGACCCGTTTGCTGGATGCGGCTGCGATGGGCGGGTCCAAGGATCCAGTGGTCCTGCGGGACAAGGCCCTGCTTGAGTTCATGTACGCAACCGGCTGCCGGGTCTCGGAGGCCGTCGGCACGGATCTGGAGGACATGGACTTGGACGAGCGGGTGGTCCGTCTGACCGGCAAGGGCGACAAGCAGCGTCTAGTGCCGATAGGTTCCTACGCTTGCCAGGCCATGGAGGCCTACCTGAATCTGGGACGGGCCAGCCTGTGTGATCGAGCCACCAGGAGCAGGGAGCTGAGGGCAGTCTTCCTTAACAAGCGGGGCAAGCGGCTGACCAGGCAGACCGTCTGGCAGGTGGTCAGGGACGCCGGTCGCCGGGCGGGCCTGAACAGACCTCTGCATCCCCACACCCTGCGGCACTCTTTCGCCACTCATCTGTTGGAGGGAGGCGCCGATGTGCGTTCGGTCCAGGAGCTGCTGGGCCATGCCTCGGTGACCACGACACAGATTTACACACACGTCAGTCCCCAGGCCCTTATGGAGACCTACCAGACGGCCCATCCCCGCGCCCGCTGACCCGCCAACCCGCGAATGCGGGTGGAAACTTGATAGGGTAGAGGCATGCCTACGGATTTGTTAGGGCGCGAGTATGAGACGTTCGCTGCCCCGGAGCCTTTGAAACAGCACGGCCCGGCCCGTGTCCTCGCCATGTGCAACCAGAAGGGCGGTGTGGGCAAGACCACCTCATCAATCAACATCGCTGGGGCCATGTGCCAGTATGGGCGAAGGGTGCTAATTGTGGACTTTGACCCCCAGGGTGCAGCCACTGTGGGTCTGGGCATCAATGCCAACAGCGTGGACAACACCATTTACACTGCCATGTTCGACCCGTCACTGGATGTTCACGAGGTAGTCAGGCACACCCGTTTTGACGGGCTGGACATCATCCCGGCCAATATTGATCTGTCGGCCGCCGAGATTCAGCTGGTTACCGAGGTCGGTAGGGAACAGGCTCTGGCAGCCACCATCCGGCCCCTGCGGCAGGAGTATGATGCCATCATCATCGACTGCCAGCCCTCGCTTGGACTGCTGACCGTCAATGCGTTGACTGCCGCGGACGGGGTCATCATTCCCGTGGCGGCCGAGTTCTTCGCCCTGCGCGGCGTTGCCCTGCTCATGCAATCCATTGAGAAGGTCCGTAGCCGCATCAATCCTGACCTGCAGGTTTACGGTGTTCTGGTCACCATGTACACCAAGACCCTGCATTCGGACGAGGTGCTTCAGCGTATCTACGAGGCCTTCAGGGGCAAGGTCCTGCACTCCATCATCAGCCGGTCCATCAAGCTGCCCGACGCCACGGTGGCCGGTGAGCCCATTACTATGTTCGCACCCGAGCACAAGACCGCCAAGGAGTATCGGGAGGTTGCCCGGGAGCTGATCGCCCGCGGCATCGTGGCGTGAGCGGATCAGCGGACGGCTTCGCCGTCGACCTGGATGTCTACCAGGGGCCCTTCGATCTGCTGCTGGGCATGCTGGCCAACCGAAAGCTCTCCCTGACAGAGGTTTCGCTGGCCTCCATCACTGGGGAGTTTCTGGACTACGTGCGCACACTGGACTTCAGTCAGGGTCTGGATCAGGCCAGCGCCTTCCTGGACGTGGCCTCTGTTCTGGTAGAGGCCAAGAGCGCTGCCCTCCTGCCTGTGGAGGATGAATCCATGCGTGACCAGGCCTCCATGGATGCCCTTCGTGAGCGTGATCTGCTCTTTGCCAGACTTCTGCAGTACAAAGCCTTCAAGCAGGCTGGACAGGACTTTCGAGCCAGGCTGGCCGCCAACTCGGGCCGCTATCCTCATCCCGGCCATCTGGAGCCCCAGCTGGTCCATCTGTTGCCTGATCTGGTCTGGACCCTGAAGCCAGAGGATCTGGCCCTGCTCTGTGCCAATGCCCTGGTCAACGCTCCGGCCTCCCAGGTTCGTCTGGACCAGTTGCACGTGCCCCTGGTCGACCTGAACAAGGAGGCCGACCAGGTTCGCCAGGCCCTGCTGGCGCAGCCCGGTCAGCCTGTGGCTTTCGCCGACCTGGTCGCCTCCTCGAAGGGCCGGGCGCAGGTGGTGGCCCGATTCCTGGCTGTGCTGATTTTCTTTAGGCAGGAGCTGATCCAGTACCGTCAGGATGGCCCCTACCAACCGCTCTATCTGCGCTGGGTTGGGCCTATCCAGGAGCCGGAAATGGCCTTGATCAGTGAGGGGGACTTCGCATGAGCCAATCCTCGGCTCCCGATACCCGTCCCGAATATGTGGACTTCGACGTGCAGGACTTTCCCGGCGGGCTGGCCACCTGTCTGGAGGCTATTTTGGTGGCCACGGATCGGCCGCTGACTGCAGAGGACTTCTCCCGGGTGCTGGCCGTGGATCCGGGTCCGGTCAATGTCGCCCTGGAATCGCTGGCCGAATCCTATAGCGACCGAGGATTTGAACTGCGCCGGACCGCCCGAGGCTGGCAGTTGACCAGCCGGGCCGCCTATCAGCCCGTGGTGGCGGCCTTCGTCAAGGACGGTCAGACGGCCAGACTTTCCCAGGCGGCCCTGGAGGCCCTGGCCATCGTGGCCTATCGCCAGCCCATGACCCGTGCCCAGGTGGGCCAGATTCGCGGGGTCAATTCAGACGGGGTCATCCGGGCCCTGCTGGTGCGTGGCTTGGTCCGGGAGGAGGGGCTGGATGAGCAGACCCACGCCGCGCTGCTGGTTACCACCGACCTCTTCCTTGAACGGATGGGCCTGCAATCCTTGGAGGATCTGCCCTCCCTGGCCCCCTTCCTGCCCGATGAGGACTCGGCTCTGGCCCAAGTACGCCAGGAGCTGTCTGGGCAGCCCGAATCCCCGGATCCTGCCCAGGGTTCTCCCCAGGGCGAGGGGGAGTGAACGCCTGTCACACAAGGCGGTTACACTTGTCTCTGTTTGTCCAATTCCTGGACCACGCCAGCCGGCAGCTAGGCCGGTGGGGGCATGGATAGCATTCACGAGAATGAGGTTTTGATGGCGGTACGCGGCGATATACGAAATGTGGCGATTGTGGCACACGTTGACCACGGCAAGACCACCCTGGTCAACGCCATGTTGCAGCAGTCGCACGTCTTCTCCGAGCGGGAGGAGGTGCCCGACCGGGTCATGGACTCCAACGACCTGGAGAAGGAGAAGGGCATCACCATCCTGGCCAAGAACACCGCCGTCAAGTACACGGGCCCCCTGGCAGCCAAGCTGGGCGAGCCTGACGGCATCACCATCAACGTGGTGGACACCCCTGGCCACGCCGACTTTGGCGGCGAGGTGGAGCGCGGCATCTCCATGGTCGACGGCGTAGTCCTGCTGGTGGACGCCTCCGAGGGGCCTCTGCCCCAAACCCGCTTCGTCCTGCGTAAGGCCCTGGAGGCCAAGCTGCCAGTCATCCTGGTCATCAACAAGACCGACCGTCCCGATGCCCGCATCTCCGAGGTGGTCTCGGAATCCACCGATCTGCTCCTGGGTCTGGCTCAGGACGTGAGCGAGGAGGGGGTGGACCTGGATCTGGATTCCCTCCTGGACCTGCCGGTCATCTACTGCGCTGCCAAGGCTGGTAAGGCGTCCGTCAACCAGCCGGCCGACGGCGCTGTGCCAGACAACGACGATCTGGAGCCTCTCTTCGAGGCCATCCTGAATAACATCCCCGCCCCGGAGTATGAGGAAGGCGCCCCCCTGCAGGCCCATGTGACCAACATTGACGCGTCCGATTATTTGGGCCGTCTGGGTCTGGTACGCATCTACAACGGCACCCTGGCCAAGGGCCGCCAGTACGGCCTGTCGCGTGTGGACGGATCCATTGAGAACTTCAAGCTGACTGAGATCCTGCGCACCAAGGGCCTGCAGCGCTCCCCAGTGGACGAGGCAGGCCCCGGCGACATCGTGGCTGTGGCCGGTGTTGAGGACATCATGATCGGCGAGACCATCGTCGACCAGGACGATCCCCGCCCCCTGCCTCTGATTCACGTTGACGACCCGGCTGTCTCCATGACCTTCGGCACCAACGACTCGCCGCTGGCCGGCACTGAGGGCAAGGACCATAAGCTGACCGCCCGCATGCTCAAGGACCGTCTGGACCGCGAGCTGATCGGCAACGTCTCCATCAAGGTGCTGCCCACCGATCGGCCCGACGCCTGGGAGGTTCAGGGCCGTGGCGAGCTGGCCCTGGCCATTCTGGCTGAGCAGATGCGCCGCGAGGGCTACGAGCTGACCGTAGGTCGTCCCCAGGTGGTCACCAAGACCGTGGACGGCAAGATTCAGGAGCCCATGGAGTCCGACACCATCGATGTGCCCGAGGAATACATGGGCGCAGTCACCCAGCTCATGGCCGATCGCAAGGGTCGCATGGAGACCATGACCAACCACGGCTCCGGCTGGGTCAGGATGCAGTTCACCGTGCCCTCCCGTGGCCTCCTGGGCTTTCGCACCGCCCTGCTGACCGCCACCCGCGGCACCGGCATCTCCTCGTCGATCTCCGCCGGCTACGCCCCCTGGGCAGGTGACATCAAGACCCGGCAGAACGGATCCATGGTTTCCGACCGCTCCGGCAAGGCCAGCCCCTATGCCATGCAGAAGCTCCAGGCCCGCGGTGAATTCTTCGTCAAGCCGCAGTCGCCCGTCTACGAGGGGCAGATCGTGGGGATCAACAACAAGCCCGGCGATTTGGACATCAACATCACCCTGGAGAAGCACATGACCAACATGCGTTCCTCCACCGCCGACGTGTTGGAGACCCTGACCCCGCCCATCGACATGAGCCTGGAGGAGTCCCTGGACTTCGCCAACGATGACGAGTGCGTGGAGGTGACACCCGAGTCCATCCGCGTGCGCAAGATCATCCTGGACAGGGACGCCTGGTATAAGTGGAACGCCCGTCAGCGCAGGGCCAACAATAAGTAAGCCTTCTATCAAAATCAGATCAGTCCGACCCGGCCGCCCCATGGTGACCGGGTCGGACTAGTCTTGAATCCATGAAGTCTCAGGTTTCCAAATCCAAGGACCAGACCGTCTCCCATTCGACGGGGGAGTCTGGCAAGGCAAGTCCCTTCCGTTGCCTGCTTGGCCTGCCCATCGGGCTGGCGGTGGGCGTGCTAGGGACTCTGGTCCAGCGCTCCGGAGCCGCTCAGGGTCTGCCTTGGGGGATGGTCCTGGCCTATCTGCTGGTGGCCCTGGCCGCCTGGTGGGTTCGTTGCGATAGCGGCATCATGGGCCTGGCCCTGCATCTGGTGGCCTCCACGGTCACGGTCTGGCTGCTCTCCATGCGGGGGCCGGGCGGCGATGTACTCATGCCCTATGCCAACTTCCCTACATTCTTTGCCAAGTATGCGGTCTTCCTCTGGATGGGCGGGCTGGTCCTGATCCAGACCTTGGCCATCTGCCTGCCGGCCTCCTGGTTTTCTGACGGCCCCTTGCGTCGTCAGGGGCGATCCGCATGAGCCAGGCTCTGTCAGAATCACCGGCGACTCTGCCCGACCGTATTCCCCTGCACTTCCTGGGACCCGTGGGGACCTTCACTCATCAGGCCGCCCTTGAGGCCGCCAACCTCATGGCAACAAGGCTGGGCTGCCAGGCGGATCTGAGGCCCTGTACGGATGCGGCTGCCATTGTGGCGTCCGTGGAGGAGGGCCAAGGCTGGGGAGTGCTGGCCTGGGAGAACAACGTTGAGGGCCATGTGGTGCCCAACATGGACGCCTTGATTGACGCTCAAGCGGTAGCGGGCTTCGGCATGGTCCGCCTGCCCATTGTCTTTGACGCCTTCGTCCGGGCTGATCATGGCCGCCTGCGCCAGGTCGGTGCCCATCCCCACGGACTGGCCCAGTGCAAGGGCTTCATCAAAGAGACCGGCTTCAATCCGGTGCCGGCCAATTCCAACGCTGCCGCCTGCCGTGATCTGGGCTCCGATCAGGTGGCTCTGGGGCCGCGCATCTGCGGGAGCCTCTACGGGCTGGAGACCTATCGGCGTGAAGTGCAGGACTATCAGGGGGCCCGAACCGACTTTCTTCTGTTGGCTCCCCGGGATCAGGCCGCGGGGCTGGCACGCCGCCTGGCGCCGGGCGGTGATTTCGAGTCCATCATCACCTTTATTCCCCTGAATACGGGGCCGGGTGTGCTGGCCAACCTGCTGGACCGTCTGCGCGATGCAGGCCTGAACATGACCTCATTCATGTCCCGGCCCATCAAGGGGCACGACGGGACTTACAGCTTCGTAGCCAGCATCGATGCCGCACCATGGCAGAAGGGTCTGCATCAGGTGTTGGCCGACCTGCTGGAAAGGGGAGACTGGCTCAAGACACTGGCGGTTCATCCGCGCACCCCGCATCCAGCCCCACCCATTCGTGAATGGATGTTGCCCAGGGCGGGGGCCTTCCGGGGTGAGGACCCCGATTCCGAAACAATCAGCAAGGAGTTGTTATGGTAGATGAATCCGCGCCTTTCCCACATATGGACCTGTCTGGGCCCGAGCACATGCACCCGATAGCAGGCATGGCCGCCTCGCCGGTGCTGACTTCGGCCCACAAGATTGCCATTGCGGGGCTTGGTCTAATCGGCGGATCGCTGGCCCGACGCCTGGCCGCCCGGGGTCGATTCGTGATTGCTTGGAACCATAACGACCGTCCCTACGAGCAGGCCCGCAGCCAAGGGATCCATTGTGTGGACACCTTGGAGGAGCTGGCTAAGGGCAAAGCAGACGTGCTGGTACTGGCCACACCCTTGCGTGCCATGCCCGACGTGCTCAAGGTCTTGGCGCCGGTGCTGACCCGTGGTACCACCCTGACCGACGTGGGCAGCGTCAAGGGTCCGGTCCGTTGTCAGGTCGAACAGGCAGGTCTGGCCGATCGTTATGTAGGCGCCCATCCCATGGCCGGCAGCGAAGGTTCCGGCTATGAGGATTCGGACCCGGCCCTCTTGGAAGATGCCCTCTGGGCCCTCTGCGTCGATGAGCATACGGATTACAGCCGCTTTTTGACGGTGGCCGACATGGTCACCCAGGGGCTGGGCAACCGGCTGATTGCCCTGGACGATGCCACTCATGACCGGGCTGCGGCACTGATCTCGCATATGCCTCATGTGGTGGCCACCGCCCTGGCCAACATGCTGACGAGATCGTCTGACCGTCGTGTGGCCTCGGCTCTGGCGGCCGGATCCTGGCGGGACATGACCCGTGTGGCCCTGACCGACCCGGAGCGGACCCGGGCCATGGTGGAGGAGAACGCCGACCAAGTGGCCGATCTTCTGGATGTCCTGGTCGAGAATCTGCAGAGCATAGCTTCTCTTTTGCGGGACCAGGAGCCAGAGGCCGATGAAAAGCGTCAGGACTTCTTCCTTCAGGCCGATCCCTTCCGGCGCTACAAGGCAGCCATGGTCGACCAGGAGCAGATGTCCGCAACTGATTTGGAATTGGATCCGCAGGAGGGCAACTGGCGGCAGGAGCTGCTGGATTCGGCCTTGCGCGGTGAGCAGGTCTCGGCCTTCCTGACCACCAGCAGGGCACGGGTGCTGCACCCACCGGTCATCGACTGAAATTCTGGGGGTCCGGGCGAGGTGAACGGCGTTCCGGAACCGGCTTCAGTGCCACCATGTCTTCTGCTTGGATGGTCACGCGCTCCCCGGGACGCGATCCGTTGGCCGCTGGATCCCTGTCCAGGATCAGCCGCCGTCCGTTCCAGTCAACCACATGCCCTATGTAGTCGCGGAACTTGGGCCTTCCGTCTTCCGGGTCTGGCCCCAGAGCAATCCTGACCACCAGCCGCGCTCCGGCCGGTATGGTTGCTGGCAAACGCATGGCCATCCACCTCCTGGATCAGTATCACCTGCGGCTGCGACGAGGACGAAAGCGCCTAGACTGTATTGCACATACTGCATGGAGATGAAAGGCAGCCAAGCGAAGGGAGTGCCCGCAGTGGACCAGGATTTGCAGGACTTCACCGACTATCTTTCCCGGGTGGCAGGCAAGAGTCCCAACACCGTGCGCTCCTACCGGGCCGACTTGGCGGGCTTTCTGCACCTGATGCATCTGCATGGCATTGATGACCCCTCGCAGATCGATCTGGCCACTATCAGGTCCTGGCTGGCCCACGAGGCATCGACCCACGCCCGCTCGACCATGGCCCGAAAGACGGCCGCACTGAGGTCCTTTTTTGGCTGGCTGAGCCGGCACGGCCGGATCCAGGCCGACCCCACCCTGGCCCTGAGCAGTCCCAAGCAGTCCGAGCACCTTCCACGGATCCTGACACACGATCAGGCTCGCACCCTGATGGATACGGTCGACCATAGTTCGGTTGAACCCCAGGAGAATGAGAAAGTTCAGGCGGCCCTACAGGTGCGTGATGCCGCCATGCTGGAACTGCTGTACGCCACGGGTATGCGTGTTGCCGAGCTCTGCGGACTGGACTTGGATGATGTGCACCAACACAGCCGCACTGTAAAGGTCCTGGGCAAGGGTTCCAAGGAGCGGGTTCTGCCATATGGTCTTCCCGCCGATCGTGCGCTGGATCGCTGGCTGGGGGAGGGGCGGCCGGTCCTGGCGGGTGCAACGGCCAAATCGGCCCGCAAAGCAGGTCAAGCCCTCTTTCTGGGTCAGCTGGGCGGCAGGGTTGGCCAGCGGCAGGTCCGCAAGGTGGTTCATCAGGCGGCTGGTAAGGCCGGGGTTCCCGACATAGCCCCCCATGCCCTTCGTCACTCGGCAGCCACGCATATGCTTGATGGGGGAGCCGACCTGCGCGAGGTTCAGGAGATGCTGGGTCACTCCTCCCTGCGGACCACCCAGCGTTACACCCACGTCTCCATCGAGCAGCTGCGGGCCCGGTACAGGCAGGCTTTTCCACGGGCTTGAGATTCGGCAAGTGAGACAAGACTTGTCTTGGGAAACATCCTGGTATCAGAATGTGGCGTATCGCAGCCTACACGTCAGTCAGGAACCTTCGAAGTGTACGCGCGACATTGAGAACCGGCAAAAGGGGAGCAGTAGCAATGAAAAAGGGCTCAAAGCTAACGCTCGTATCCGCAACCGTCTGTGCCTTGGCACTCTTGGCCAACGGCTGTGGCAGTGGCAGCAGCGGTACCAACACCGAGGGTGCCGAGCAGTCGTCCAGCACCCAGTCCAGCAACAACGCCGTGGTCTCGGTCCACGGATGCGAACCGGCCCAGCCGCTCATTCCCAGCGGCACGGCGGAGAGCTGCGGCGGGCAGGTCGTTGATGCCATCAACTCCAGACTGGTCCGCTTCGACGACCAGGGCAAGGCCCACAATGATCTGGCCTCGGAGATCAAGGGCAACGATGACATGTCCCAGTACAAGATCACCCTTGCTAACGGACGCAAGTTCTCGGACGGCACTCCTATCAACGCCAAGTCCTTCACCAGGGCCTGGTCCTGGGCTGCCAATGTGAACAATGGCCAGCTGAATGCCAGCTTCTTTGCCAACATCAAAGGCTTTGAAGATCTGCAGAAGCAGGGTGTGCCTGCGGATGCCCAGTTCTCCGGATTGAAGGTCATCGACGACAAGACTTTCACCGTGGACCTCATCTCGCCCTCGTCCACTTTTCCCATTCAGGTGGGCTACGGCGCTTTTGCGCCGCTGCCTGAGTCCTTCTACAAGGATCCCAAGGCCTACGGGGAGAACCCGGTCAGCTCGGGTCCCTACAAGTTTGAGTCCTGGCAGCACAACGCCATGGTCAAGCTTCGCAAGAACAGCGATTACGGCGGGGAGGTCAAGGTTCAGAACGGCGGCATCGACTACAAGGTCTACACTGATATGGGTTCGGCATATTCCGATGTGCAGGCAGGCAACCTGGATGTGATCGACAGGATTCCAACCTCTGCTGTCAAGACTTTCATGACCGACAGCATGGTGCAGAGCTATAACAAACCCGGTTCCGGCCTGCAGATGTTCACCATCCCCACCGCCATGGAACACTTTGGGCAGGATCAGGAGGGCCACCTGCGCCGTCAGGCCATCTCCATGGCAATTGACCGCAAGATGCTGATTGACAAGGTTCTGGGCGGTCTGGGTGTGCAGCCCACCGACTTCACCGCACCGACTATCCCAGGCTATGCCAAGCACCTCAAGGGTTCGGACAACATCAAGTACAACGCCAAGAAGGCCAAGGAGTACTGGGCAAAAGCTGATGCCATCAGCAAGTGGCCTGCTGACAGGAGCTTCCGGATGCTCTACAACGCCGATGGCGGTTCCAAGGACTTCTATGACGGCATGGCCAACTCCATCAAGAACACGCTGGGCATCAAGGCCGAGGCCACCCCTGTGCCCACCTTCAGTGAGTTCCGTGGCAACATCAAAAAGCGCCTTTACAATGATGCGGCCTTCAGATCCTCCTGGTCGCCTGACTATCCCTCGCCTGAGAGCTACCTGATGAGCAACTTTGCCAGCTCTGCGGCCGATGGCAACGGGTCCAACGACGGCGATTACAAGAATCCCAAATTCGACTCGTTGCTGAAGCAGGCTGCCAAGGCCAAGGACACCAGTGAAGCCAACAAGTTCTTCCAGCAGGCCGAGGAGATCCTTTTGCAGGACATGCCTGCGGTGCCACTCTACAACCCCACCAACAATGGCGCCTCCGCCAAGAGGGTCCATGGGATGCGTCTGGGCTGGGACGGTTACCCGATCTTCGCGGAGCTTTCCAAGGACCAGTGATGACAAGTAGCTGCGGGCCTGAGACCGGCTAATGAGATGAGACTTGCCTTACGAAACATCTTCGTACCAGAATATGGCGTATTGTGGCTTACACGTCTGTCAGGGATCTTTGAGGTTCGGTCATCCTAGTGTCCTTGGTTGGAGACGTTATGTTGACACTCAGCAAATTATATAAATATAGGGAGTAGCAGCAATGAAGAAAGGTTCACAGCTTACGCTCGTGTCCGCGACCATCTGTGCTTTGGCGCTTTTGGCAAGCGGCTGCGGTGGTGGTTCAGACACCAAGGGCGCACAGCAATCGTCCAGCAGCCAGTCAGGCAACAATACCGTCGTTTCGATCCATGGGTGCGAGCCTGCCAAGCCGCTCATTCCCAGCAACACAGTGGAGAGCTGCGGCGGGCAGGTCGTTGATGCCATTAACGCCAAGCTGGTCCGCTTCGACGACCAGGGCAAGGCCCACAATGATCTGGCTTCAGAGATCAAGGGCAACGATGACATGTCCCAGTACAGGGTCACCCTGGTTGACGGGCGCAAGTTCTCGGATGGCACTCCCATCACGGCCAAGTCCTTCACCAGGGCCTGGTCCTGGGCAGCCAATGTGAGCAACGGCCAGCTGGGCTCCAGCTTCTTCGCCAACATCAAGGGTTATGACGATCTGCAGAAGCAGGGCGCGCCCGCGGACGGGCAGTTGTCCGGCCTGAAAGTTGTGGATGACAAGACCTTTACCGTGGATCTGAGCTCGCCCTCGTCCACCTTCCCCATCCAGGTGGGTTACACCGCCTTCGCGCCGCTGCCTGAGTCCTTCTATAAGGACACCAAGGCCTATGGGGAGAACCCGGTCAGCTCGGGTCCCTACAAGTTTGAGTCCTGGCAGCACAACGCCATGGTCAAGCTCCGCAAGAACACCGCCTACAAGGGCGATGTCAAGGTCCAGAACGGCGGCATCGACTACAAGGTCTACACCGATGTCGGTTCGGCATACTCCGATGTGCAGGCAGGCAACCTGGACGCGATCGATACCGTCCCCACCTCGGCCCAGAAAACCTTCATGACTGACAACTTGGTTCAGGGCTACAACAAGCCTGGTTCCGTTCTGCAGATGTTTACCATCCCCACCACTATGGAACACTTCGGCCAGGATGAGGAGGGCCACTTGCGTCGTCAGGCCATCTCCATGGCTCTGGATCGCAAGATGCTGATTGACAAGGTTCTGGGCGGTCTGGGGGTGCAGCCCACCGATTTCACCGCGCCGACCATCCCTGGCTACTCCAAGAATCTCAAGGGCTCCGATAATTTGAAGTACAACGCCAAGAAGGCCAAGGATGCTTGGGCCAAGGCCGATGCCATCAGCAAGTGGCCTGCTGACAAGAGTTTCCAAATGGTCTACAATGCCGACGGCGGTGCCAAGGACTTCTATGACGGCATGGCTAACTCCATCAAGAACACGCTTGGGATCAAGGCCGAGGCCACTCCCGTACCCACTTTCAGCGAGTTCCGTGGCAACGTCAACAAGCGCGCCTACAAGGATGCGGCCTTCCGGTCGGCCTGGTCACCCGACTATCCTTCTCCTGAGAGCTATCTGTTGAGCAACTTTGCCAGTTCTGCGGCCGATGGTAACGGGTCCAATGATGGCGATTACAAGAACCCCAAGTTCGATGATCTGCTAAAGCAGGCAGCCAAGGCTAAGGACACCAGTGAGGCCAACAAGCTTTTCCAGCAGGCTGAGGAGATCCTTCTGCAGGACATGCCTGCGGTGCCGCTCTACTACGCCAATAACAAGGGAGCGTCTGCCAAGAATGTGCAGGGATTGACTCTGGGCTGGAACAGCTATCCAAACTTCGCGGAGTTAACCAAGAAGAAGTGATGATCGTGCCGGAAACGGCATAATCCGTCGTCGCTGACCCGGCCGGATCCACACCAAAGCGGATTCGCGCCCGGGTCTTATGTACTGGCAGCGGATTCGGGAAACCAACTAAAGGAAAGAGCAGTATATATGAAGAAGCAATCGGCCCTGACCATTGCTGCCGCCGGACTGTGCGTCATGGCGCTCACGCTGGGCGCCTGCGGCGGTTCCGGCGGATCCGACTCCTCAGCCAAGGGGACCAACGGTGGTAGCTCGGATGCCATGATCTCGGTCTTCAACCCGGAGCCGGCCAATCCACTCATCCCCAGCATGACCAACGAGGTGGGCGGCGGCAACCCCATCGACGTCATGTTCTCCAAGCTGGTCCGCTTCGACGACAAGGGCAAGCCAGCCAACGAGATCGCCAAGCAGATCAAGGCCAACGAGGACAACACCCAGTACACGGTGACCATCAACGACGGCTGGAAGTTCTCGGACGGCACCCCGGTCACCGCACAGTCCTTCACCAAGGCCTGGTCCTGGGCATCCAGCATCGCCAACAAGCAGCTGGGATCCAGCTTCTTCGCCAACATCAAGGGCTATGACGATCTACAGAAGGATGGCACCCCTAGTGATGCCCAGTTGTCTGGCCTTAAGGTCATCGACGACAAGACCTTCACCGTGGATCTGACCTCGCCCTCCTCCACCTTCCCCATCCAGGTGGGCTACACCGCCTTCGCGCCGCTACCTGAATCCTTCTACAAGGACACCAAGGCCTTCGGCGAGAAGCCGGTGACCGTGGGACCTTACAAGTTCAAGTCCTGGGAGCATAACAAGTCCATTAAGCTGGTCAAGGATCCTTCATACAAGGGCGGCGTCAAGGTCAAGAACGGCGGCGTTGAGTTCCGCGCTTACACCGATGCCACAGCAGCCTACCGCGACGTTCAGGCCGGCAACTTGGACGTGCTGGATACCCTGCCTGCCTCGGCTCGCAAGACCTTCCAGACCGACAACACGGTCCAGGCCATCAACGACCCGGGCTCGGTCATCCAGATGTTCACCATCCCGACCTACATGAAGCACTTCGGCCAGGATCAGGAGGGCAAGCTCCGTCGCCAGGCAATCTCCATGTCCATCGACCGGCCAACCATCATCAAAAAGGTGCTGTCCGGAACCGCCAAGGAGGTCCACGACTTCACCGCCCCAGTCATCCCCGGCTATTCAACCAGCATCAAGGGATCCGACGTGCTCAAGTACAACCCGTCCAAGGCCAAGGAGCTCTGGGCCGAGGCCAACAAGATCTCCCCATGGGGCGAGGGCGACACCTTCAAGATCGCCTACAACGCCGATGGTGCCCACAAGGAGATCTACGACGCCGTCACCAACTCCATCAAGAACGCCCTGGGAATCCAGTCTTCAGGCAATCCTCTGCCTACCTTCAGCGAGTTCCGCTCCAATGTGCAGAACCGCAAGTTCACCGACTCGGCCTTCCGCTCCGGTTGGCAGCCTGACTACCCCTCGCCTGAGAGCTATCTGTCCAGCAACTTCGCCAGCTCGGCCGCCAATGGCAACGGGTCCAACGACGGCGACTACAAGAACCCCGAGTTCGACGACCTGATGAACAAGGCAGCCTCCGCCAAGGGTATTGACGAGGCCAACAAGATCTATCAGCAGTCCGAGGAGCTGCTCTTCCGTGACCTGCCCGCAGTCCCGCTCTACTACCAGAATTCCAACGGCGTGGCCGCCAAGAACATCAAGGGATTCTCCTTCAATTGGAAGGGTGTTCCCGCTTACTACAACATCAGCAAGTGAGGTGGCGGGAGCCTGAATCCCGCACCTTAAAACTGACACCGCCCGGGCCGGCGCGGAAGGATTTACTCCGCGCCGGCCCTGGTGTTCTTACACCCCTGTTGAGGTGTGCTGGTAGACTCAAACAAGAATTTTTGCGGCGGCCCCGATCCCCATGCCGATCCCGGTCGCGGATGACAAAGGAGAATAGCCGATGGGAAAATATCTTCTGCGACGTATTCTGCAGATGATCCCCGTCGTTCTCGGCACGACACTGCTGATATACGCGCTGGTCTTCGCGCTTCCTGGTGACCCTGTGGCCGCCATGTTCGGGGACAAGCCGGTTAACCAGGCCGTTGCCGCACAGATACGTTCGGAATATAATCTCGACAAGCCCTTCATCGTGCAGTATGTGCTCTTCCTGAAGAACGCGCTAACACTGAACTTCGGTAACACTTTCGCCGGTCAGCCCGTGATCAGCGTAATCGGCAGGGCCTTCCCGGTAACCATCAAACTGGCCCTGATGGCCTTCGTCTTCGAGGGCATCTTCGGTGTGATCTTCGGCATCATCGGCGGCCTGACCAAGGGCAAGTGGTCGGACAACATCATCCTGGTCCTCTCCCTGCTGCTGATTTCGGTACCTACCTTCGTCACCGGCTTCATCCTGCAGTACTTGTTCGGGGTCAAATGGCATCTGCTGCCAGCCACGGCCGGGGCCAATCCGGGCTTTATTGATCTGCTCATGCCGGCCGTCGTGCTGGGGTCGGTTTCCATGGCCTCCATCATCCGTCTGACAAGGACGGAGATCACCTCTAACATCTCCGAGGATTACGTACGCACGGCCCGGGCCAAGGGCATGAGCAACCGGTCCGTCATCGTGCGGCACGTGCTGCGCAACTCCCTGATACCCGTGGTCACCTACCTAGGCGCCGACATCGGCGGACTCATGGGCGGAGCCATGATCACCGAGCGCATCTTCAACATCCAGGGAGTGGGCAACACCCTCTACCAGGCCATCCTGAGGGGCGAAGGCACCCTGGTGGTTTCCATCGTGACCATTCTGGTCCTGATCTTCGTCATCACCAGCCTCCTGGTCGACCTGCTCTACGCAGTGCTCGATCCGCGAATCCGGTATGCGTGAGGGAGAGGGACCGACTATGAGTGAAACGGCAATGAACGAGTCAAGCGAACAGAACGAAAGCCAGGTCCACGTATACTTCCCGGACCCCCTGCCGGGGCAGGAGCGGTTCGTGGCCCCCATTGACGAGACGCCACTGCGCGAGGTGGATTCGGTGGATGAGGACGTGCCGCCTACCAGCATGTGGGCTGATGCGTGGAAGACCCTGAGACGCAACCCGCTCTTCATCATCTCTGCAATCCTGGCGATTGTGGTCATCCTGGTGGCCCTCTTCCCCAACCTCTTCGCCAAGCAGGACCCCATGGCCTGCAACCTGTCCAACTCTGTGGAGCCAGGTCGGCCGGGACACCCCTTCGGTTTCGACCTGCAGGGCTGCGACGTCTACAGCCGCGTCATCCACGGTGCACGGACCTCGGTGGCCATCGGCATCATGACCACCATCCTGGTCACCGTCTTCGGCGGACTCATCGGCGCAATCGCCGGATTCTTCGGGGGCTGGGTTGACGCAGTGCTCAGCCGCATCACCGACATCTTCTTCGCGATCCCCATGATCCTGGGTGCCATAGTGCTCCTGCAGATGTTCCGTACCTCCACATCACTGTGGAAGATTATACTGACTCTGACTCTCTTCGGCTGGGTCAACATGGCGCGTATCACCCGAAGCGCCGTCCTGGAAGCCAAGAACCTGGAGTTCAATACCGCATCCACGGCCTTGGGCTCCACGCCTCTGCGCAACCTCTTCCGGCATATCCTGCCCAACTCACTGGCTCCGGTCATTGTCATGGCTACCATGTCGCTGGGTAGCTACATCGTCTCTGAGGCCACTCTGAGCTTCCTGGGCATCGGCCTACCCTCCACCGTGGTCTCCTGGGGAGGGGATATCTCGACGGCCCAGAGCCTCCTGACCACCAATCCCTCGGTCCTCTTCTATCCCTCCGCAGCCCTGGCCATCACTGTGTTGGCCTTCATCATGATGGGTGACGCGGTCAAGGATGCGTTGGATCCCAAGAGCAGAACGGCCTGAGTGGAGGAAGCATGACTGAAGCAGACAAGAACATGACCACCAATCAGGAGAATCAGCCCCTGCTCGATGTACGGGACCTGCAGGTGGACTTCACCGCCGATGGGCGCACCGTCCACGCAGTTCGCAATGCCTCTTTCAACGTCTATCCCGGCCAGTGGGTGGCCATCGTGGGGGAGTCCGGCTCGGGCAAGTCCACCTCGGCCATGGCTGTGCTTGGTCTTCTGCCTGGCACCGGCAAAGTGACCGGCGGCAGTATCCGACTCAAGGGTCGCGAGCTGGTGGGCTTGGACCGCAAGGACTACGAGGCACTACGCGGCTCCCAGGTAGGCCTGGTCCCGCAGGACCCCATGAGCAATCTGAACCCGGTCTGGCGCATCGGTTCCCAAGTCAAGGAGGCGCTGACCGCCAACCACATGGATGTCTCCCGGGAGAAGCGCTCCCGGCTGGCCAAGGCTCTGGCTAGCGACGAAGAGGTGAAAGTAAAGAAGTCTGACGACGAGCTCTTCATCTCCTCCAAGGACCTGCCTGGTCTGCTCGAGGCCGCTCGCCAGGCCCTGAGCGACGCCGGGGTTGCCGACGTGGACAAGACCATGGAGGCCATGAAGGCCGAGTGGGATGTGGGTTCCGAGACCCGATGGGGTGTGGCCAAGTCCCTGATCGATGCCGGTGTGAATGACGACAAAGCCTGGACGCTGGCCAAGGAGCATGTGACCGGATCGGATATGGATGACCGTATTGCCGGTCTGCTGTCGGAGGCCGGGCTGCCTGAGGCCGCCACCAGGGCCCGGCAGTATCCGCATGAGTTCTCCGGCGGCATGCGCCAGCGCGCCCTGATCGCTATCGGCCTGGCTTCCCGCCCTGACCTGCTGATTGCGGATGAGCCCACCAGCGCCCTGGATGTGACGGTCCAGAAAAGGATTCTGGACCACCTGCGCAGCCTGACCGAATCCCTGGGCACCGCGGTGCTCTTCATCACCCACGACCTGGGTCTGGCAGCCGAGCGCGCCCAGCACATCGTGGTCATGTACCGGGGTCAGGTGGTGGAGTCAGGGCCTAGCCTGGAGGTCCTGCAACACCCCCAGCACCCTTACACCAAGCGGCTTGTCCAGGCTGCGCCCTCGCTGGCCTCCCAGCGCATCATATCCGCCAAGCAACGTGGTCAGGATGCCGAGGGGCTGCTGGAGCATCATGTCAAGGGCGAGAGCACCCTGGAGCGCAGCGAGCACGTCATCACTGTGGAGCACTTGACCCGCGAGTTCAGGCTGCCGCGTCGTAAGGAGATGTTCAAGGCAGTGGACGACGTCTCCTTCTCGGTCAAGCGGGGAACCACCCTGGCCATCGTGGGGGAGTCCGGCTCGGGCAAGTCCACCGTGGCCAACATGGTTCTGCACCTGCTCAAGCCCACCTCGGGCCGCGTGACCTACGAGGGCCAGGACATCGCCGACTTCGGCAGCCGTCAGCTCATGGAGTTTCGGCGGCACGTGCAGCCGGTCTTCCAGAACCCTTACGGCTCCCTGGACCCCATGTACTCCATCTACCGCTCCATTGAGGAGCCCCTGCGCATCCACAAAATCGGCAACGCCAAGTCCAGGCAGAAGCGGGTCAAGGAGCTGCTGAACATGGTGGAGATGCCCGAGTCGGTCATGGGGCGCTATCCCAACGAGCTTTCCGGCGGTCAGCGTCAGCGCATAGCCATCGCTCGGGCCATGGCCCTGAATCCGGATGTGATCATCTGCGACGAGGCCGTCTCCGCCTTGGACGTGCTGGTCCAGGACCAGGTGCTGCGGCTGCTCAACGACCTTCAGGCCGAGCAAGGTCTGAGCTACCTGTTCATCACCCACGATCTGGCCGTGGTCAGGCAGATCGCCGACGAGGTGGTGGTCATGCAGCACGGTCGGCTGGTGGAGCACGCCACCACCGACGAGGTCTTCGACCATCCGCAGCGCCAGTACACCAAGGATCTGCTGGACGCGATCCCAGGCGGTAAGCTGCGCCTGGGTCTCGACTAGGTATCCTTTGCACAGACTCACAAGGAAATGAGGCATCATGGGATTGTTCGGTTTCGGCAGGAAACGCGCCAAGAGGCAGGCAGAGGAGGACGTCAAGGATGAGGAGGACAAGTCCAAGGGGCTCGACAAGTCCAAGGACGCTGAGGAATCCACTGAGCAATCTGATCTGACGTCAGAGACGGATCGTGACGAGACGGCTGCGAAGCAGGACGAAGCCGAGCAGAGCGGCCAAGGCCCTTGGGACAGCATCGATCCCGAGGCGCCCGACACCGATGAGTACCTGGACATCGGCGCCCTGATGCTTCCCTTCCTGCAGGGCAGCGAGCTGAGGCTCAAGGCCAACTCGCAGACCGGCGACGTGCTGGGAGCCACCATCACCTATAAGTCTTCCAGTCTGGAGTTGGAGCCCTTCGCTGCCCCCAAGTCCCTAGGCCTGTGGGACGAGGTTCGGGCCGACCTGCTAAAGGCCAACCCCTCCTGCAAGGAGGTGGACGGCGTCTTTGGCAAGGAGCTGACCCTGCCTGTCAAGGTCAAGGGCAAGAACCTGCTGACTCGGGTGGTGGGCATCGACGGACCCCGTTGGATGCTGCGTGGCATCTTCTCCGGCCCGGCAGCCAAGGGCGGCAAGGAGAAGGATGTTCTTGACGGTTACCTGGCCGACCTGGTGGTGGTCCGTGGCGATGAGCCTCTGGCCCCTCGTGACCTGGTTCCCATGCATGCGCCCATCACCCCCAATCAGCGCCGCGGGGAAGCTGAAGACTCGGAGTCCAAGGACGATGAGAGCGCGCAGATCCCTGGCAAGCCGGAGGGGCCCTTCGACTCGGACCAGCAGACCGAGGTGAAGACCACACTGTCTCGCGGACCCATGTTCTCGGAGGTTCGCTAAGGCTGTGAAGCAGAAGCATTCCGGGCTGGCAGCGCTGGCCGACGACGATTTCTCCGTCATGGAGGCCATCGGCGGATGGCGGGGGATCGTCGAGTCCCTGCTGCCAGGACTGGTATTTCTGCTTTTCTTCCTGGTGACCGGCCGTCTGGGTCTGACCGTTGCGGTTTCAGCAGCCCTGGCCCTGTTGCAACTCTTGATTCGTCTGGTCCAGCGGCAGTCTTTTCTGGGAGCTCTGACCGGTTTGCTCTCGGTGGGCATCTGCTTGGTGGCTGCATGGTTGACCCGGGATGCCCGCAACTATTACCTGCCAGGATTCCTGACCAACGGATTCTGGATTATCGTTTTGGCCGCCTCACTGCTGGCACGGATGCCCGGCATAGGCCTGCTGGTGGAGTATTTGCGCCGACCCGTCGTCTCAGGCTGGAAGCAATGGCTGGTCTCCTGGCGGGGCGAACCTGATCTGATTCGGGCCTATACCCAGGCCACCTTGGTCTGGATCGCCGTCTTTGCGCTTCGTCTGCTGGTTCAGCTGCCGCTCTACATGGCCGGCTCCGTCGGGTTCCTCGGCGCAGCGCGTTTGATCCTGGGCCTGCCCCTGTTTGCTCTGGGCATCTGGATCAGCTGGCTGCTGATCGGAGGCCCTTATCATCGTCGCCAGGTCGACCAGGAGGTCCATGCCGATCATGACTGAAACCAGGGTTCGTCTGCGCATCGAACGCTATGCCGACCAGGGCCGTTGCGTGAGCCACTTGGAGGACGGCCGGGTGGTCTTCGTCCGCTTTGCCCTGCCTGGGGAGCTGGTGGAGGTTCTTTTGGACGAGCCTCACGGCCGAGCCGGTAGATTCGCCACAGGCGAGACAACTCAAGTGCTGGAGGCCAGTCCTGACCGCCGTGAGCCAGTCTGGCCCCTGGCTGGACCGCTGGCCTGGGGAGGAGGACTGGGCGGCGCCGATTTGATTCACGTGAGCCTTCCCGGTCAGCTGGCTTGGAAGGCCGATCTGATCGGCCAGCAGATGGCCCGGCTGGGTGGGGTGGATGTCCAGGTGCCTGTGGCTCGGGTTCCAGGCGATGAAGAGTTGGGCGGTCTACACTGGAGGACCCGAATCGAGCTGGTGGCCGACGAACAGGGCCGTCCCTCCATGCGTCGGAGGGGTTCGCATGACCGTCTACCGATTCAGACCATGCCCCTTGCTACGCAGGAGCTGCTGAAGCTGGCCGAGGACCTGGGTATCTGGGAAGGCGGCCTGCCCGCCGGTGCACGCATACGCCTGGCCGTGCCACAGTCACGTGATGGGGGACCGGTCGGCGATAACTACGCCCTGCTGGTCAATGGCCGCTTGCGCCAGGGGAGCCGCCTGCTAACAGAGCGGTTGGAGGCAGGGACGGGACCTGAGTACCGGGTCCAGGCTGACGGATTCTGGCAGGTTCACCGTCAGGCTCCGGTCGTACTGGCCAAGGCGGTATTGGACCAGGCTAAGCGGGCCCTGGCTGGGGTCGCTGAGCCGGTTATCTGGGATCTTTACTGCGGATCAGGTCTCTTCACCCTGCCCCTGGCTGCCCTGGCGGACGGACGAGCCCGGCTCCTGGCTGTGGAGGGTTCCGCCGGAGCCATTGCCAGTGCGAAAAACAATGTGAAACGGGCTGGACTGGACCGAGTGGTCCTGCGTCGAGGGGATGTGGCCAAGGTTTTGACTGGAGGTCCGGCCAAGGGACTGGGCCATCCCGACCTGATCCTACTTGATCCTCCTAGAGCCGGCGCCAAGGCTGCGGTCTGTCGACTGCTGGCCGCCAGCGGGGCTGGGACCATCATCTATGTGGCCTGCGATCCGACCAGCCTAGCTAGGGATACGTCCACCCTGATTTCCCTAGGCTATAGTCCCAAGCATCTTGAGGCCTTTGACATCTACCCGATGACCCACCACGTGGAGACGGTGGCGGTCTTCACCCGCACGGCGGGAAGGCGGCGCTGACTTGAACCGCGCCGGGCGGGTCTTGGCAGTGGTCAGGCGGCTCTGCGGTCTGTTGATGGCGGTCGCCCTGTTGGCAGGCTTGCCCATGCTGACCGGCTGTGCCCCAAAGGGCAGGGCAGTGGGCGACTCCTGGAATGATGGCACCGTGCCCCATGACGGTGTCGATCGCTCCGACATACTAGTGGCTTTGATTGGCTGCCCGCAGACAGGTGACAAGGACCCAGATGCCGGTCTTGACAGCCGCATCCTGGCATCGTTGAAAGCGGAGCGTATAAAGGGCTATTTCTCCTCAGCGCAGTCCACTAGCGATCAGCAGGATGGGGTGCAGGACGCCGTCAACCGGGGTGTCAGTCTGATTCTGATCCGTCGGCCCGGGGCCGGGAACTGGACTCCCGTCCTGAAGGCGGCCCGGAAGGCGGGCATCCCTGTGGTAGAGTTCGCTCAAAGCGCCAAGGCTTGGACCCCTGACCCAGGTAGGCTCTACTATGCGGCTACGGTCCACCCGGTGGATCCTGCTGGGCATCCGCACTCGCCTATGTTGGCTGACGCTCTGCAGACCATAGTGGACGACGGGCCGCATGCCAGGATCATGGCCGTGCGCCTGAGCGCCGACCGAGAGGGGGCCGAGGATGAGCACAGGCAGTGAGCAAGAGCCGACAGTGGGCACAGGCTTTCCTGACACTGACCGGCCGGGGCTGAGCTCGCAGGAGGTGGAGCAGCTGAAGGCCCAGGGTCTGGTTAACGTCTCCCAGGACCAAACCTCGCGCAGCCTGGGCCAGATTATCCGTGACAACGTCTTCACCCTCTTCAACGGGATCATCCTGACCGCCATGGTGGTGGTCCTGCTGACCGGGCAGTGGAAGGACGCGGTCTTTGGCCTGATCATCATCATCAACACCGGCATTGGCGTGGCCACTGAGCTCAAGGCCAAGCACACCCTGGACGGACTGTCCATCCTGGTGGCCTCCGATTACACGGTGCGCAGGGATGGGCGCAACTTGACCGTGCCCCACGATGCCATAGTCAAGGGGGACCTGCTCTGGATCCGCTCTGGGGACCAGGTGCCCGCAGACGCGCAGATCATCGACACCTACGGTCTGGAGCTGGACGAGTCCATGCTGACCGGTGAGTCGCGCACAGTCAAGCACAAGCCGGGCGACCAGGTCTACTCGGGTTCCACAGCCGTCTCGGGCATGGCTCTGGCCCAGGTGACCGCCGTGGGCGCCGACTCCTACGCCGCCACGCTGACGGCCAAGGCCAAGGTCTACAAGAAGGTTCGCTCTGACCTGAACGAGGGCATCAACACCATCCTCAAGGTCATGACGGTAGTGGTCATTCCCCTCTGTCTGCTGCTCATCTTCACCCAGATGCGGACCGTGGGCGGCTTCCAGACGGCGCTGGCCACGGGAGCCTGGCGGCAGGCTGTGGTGTCTGCCGTGGCCGGTGTTGTGGGCATGATCCCCGAGGGTTTGGTCCTCTTGACCTCCCTGAACTTCGCCCTGGCCGCCATCCGCCTGGCCCGGCATCAGACCCTGGTCCAGCAGATGGAGTCCGTGGAGACCCTGGCCAGGGTGGATGCCCTGAATCTGGACAAGACCGGCACCATCACCGACGGGGGCATCGTCTATGACGACCTGCACCAGCTGGCCGAGGATCTGCCGGCACAGCAGCTCCGGCAGGCCCTGGTGGACGTCTGCGCAGAGGAGAGCCCTAACGCCACCGGCCGAGCCATCCTCAAGGGGATGGATGATCCGCACCCCGGCAGAGCCGTCAGCCGCCTGCCCTTTTCCTCGGCCCGCAAGTGGAGCGCCGTGGCCGACCAGTCCGGGCGGATCTGGTACTTCGGCGCCCCGGAGGTGCTCCTGGCATCCCAGGCGGGCAGATGGCCCCAGGTGGATCAGCAAGTGGCCGACCTAGCCGACCGCGGCTACCGGGTGCTGATGCTGGCCGCCCCCGATGGGTATCCGAGCACCGACCAGTCTGACTACTTCACCAGCAGTCCCGATCTGCCCGGGAACCTGAAGCCCCTGGCCCTGATCACCTGCTCTGAGCACATCCGCGACGACGCTGCCGAGACCCTGGCATGGTTCCGTCAACAGGGCGTGCGCTGCCGGGTCATTTCGGGCGACAACCCGGCCACGGTGGCGGCCATCGCCAGCAAGGTGGGTCTGACCGGCGACCGGGCACCCCGGGCCATGGATGCCCGTCAGCTGCCTGAAGACACGGCAGCTTTGGCCGAGGTTCTGGAGGACGTGGACGTGCTGGGCCGGGTTTTGCCCGACCAGAAGAAGGCCATCGTCCAGGCCCTGCACTTGAAGGGTCACACGGTGGCCATGACCGGCGACGGGGTCAACGATTCCCTGGCCCTGAAAGAGGCGGACCTGGGCATCGCCATGGGCAATGCGGCGGCCGCCACCAAGGCCGTGGCACAGCTGGTCCTGGTGGATTCGCGCTTCTCCCATCTGCCTGACGTAGTGGCCCGGGGTCGGCAAGTCATGGCCAACATGGAGCGTGTGGCCGGCCTCTTCCTGGTCAAGACTGTCTACTCGGCCCTGATCTCCCTGGGCGTGGTCCTGACCGGCATCCCCTTCCCCTACCTGCCACGGCACATCACCTATATCGGCGCCCTGACCATCGGCACGCCGGCCTTCTTCCTGGCGCTGGCCCACAACACCAGGCGCTACCGGCCCGGCTTCCTCAAGCGGGTGGTTACCTTCGCCCTGCCCTCGGGCATCGCCACGGCTTTCATTGTGCTGGCGGCGGCCTGGAGCCTGCCCGGTCTGCTGGGCCTGAACCTGGCTCGGCCCGGGGATCTGGGACGCTGGCGGTCCGTCTGCGCCATCATTCTCTTCTGCATGGGCGTGCTGGTCCTGACCCAGGTGGCCCGACCCCTGCGCTCCTGGAGGGGCCTGCTGGTCCTCTTCTTCACCGCAGTCGGAGTGATCGGAGCCCTGATTCCCATAGTGGCGCAGTTCTTCGCCATCAGTCTGCCCACCGGTCCTGCCCTGGCCGCCACCGTGGCCTTCGCCCTAGTTGGTGCTCTGCTCATGGTCCTGGCCGTCCTGGGCTATCCAGCATGCGCACGTTACATCCGTCAGGTAACACATGGGCGTTAAGAATGAACCTCAAAAGCACAGATAAGCGTCGCTGACGGCTTGGGGTTCTCCCGCCGCCGGTCCACATGGGCGCAAGGACTAATGCCTGAGCGTCCAAGGAAGGGGTGGTGCATGTCAGAATCCGCACAAGATGCCGGTCGTTCCAAGCTCAAGGTGGGCTCTGAGGAGTTCGAATACTACCGGATCAGCGATTTACCGGGAATCGACCACCTGCCCTACAGCCTGCGCATCCTGGCCGAGAACCTGTTGCGGCACCAGAACGGAACCACGGTGACCCGCGACCAGCTGGATCAACTTCTGGACTGGGACCCCAAGGCCCAGCCCGACAGGGAGATCCAGTTCAGCCCCGCCCGGGTGCTCATGCAGGACTTCACCGGCGTGCCCTGCATGGTCGACCTGGCCACTATGCGTGATGCCGTCAATGTCCTGGGCGACGATCCCTCCCTGGTCAACCCGCTCATCCCTGCGCAGATGGTCATCGACCACTCCGTCCAGGTGGACAGCTCCGGCGTGCCCGGCGCCCTGGAACACAATATGGACATGGAATACCGGCGCAACAGTGAGCGTTACCGCTTCCTGCGCTGGAGCCAGCAGGCCTTCCAGAACTTCCGCGTGGTGCCCCCGGGCACCGGCATCATCCACCAGGTCAACCTGGAGTACCTGGCCCAGGTGGTCATGCGCAGGGACAGGACCAAGGGGGAGGGGCCGGCCCTGGTCTACCCGGATTCCTGCGTGGGCACCGACTCCCACACCACCATGGTCAACGGCCTGGGCGTGCTGGGCTGGGGCGTGGGCGGCATCGAGGCCGAGGCGGCCATGCTGGGCCAGCCAATTTCCATGTTGGTGCCCCAGGTCTTGGGCTTCAAGCTGACAGGATCCATTCCCGAGGGGGTTACCGCCACCGACGTGGTGTTGACCGTGACTCAGATGCTGCGCGAGGTGGGCGTGGTCGGCAGGTTCGTGGAGTTCCACGGCAAGGGCCTGGCCCAGGTCCCCCTGGCCAACCGGGCCACCCTGGGCAATATGAGCCCTGAGTTCGGCTCCACCTGCGCCATCTTCCCCATCGACCGAATCACCTTGGACTACCTGCGTCTGACCGGCCGCAGCGACGAGCATGTGCGCCTGGTGGAGGCCTATGCCAAGGCCAACGGCCTGTGGATGGACCCGGAGGATGCCGACTGCCCCGAGCCCGAGTATTCCCAGGTGCTGGAGCTGGATCTGTCCACGGTGCGTCCGTCCATTGCCGGCCCCCGGAGGCCCCAGGACCGCATCCTGCTGGACCAGGCCCAGCAGACCTTCCATCGGGACTTGAAGGATTACAGCGACCAGGACAGGGACGGCGACGGCGAGGCTGTGCCGGTCAAGAAGGCCGACGGCAGCGAGTTCAGCCTGCGGGACGGGGATGTGGTCATTGCGGCTATCACCTCATGCACCAACACCTCCAACCCCTCGGTCATGGTGGCTGCTGGTCTTCTGGCCCGCCTGGCACGCGCCCGGGGCCTCAAGCCCAAGCCCTGGGTCAAGACCTCATTGGCTCCTGGCTCCCAGGTGGTGACGGACTATCTGACCCGGACCGGCTTGAGCGAGGACCTGGACGCCCTGGGCTTCGAGCTGGTCGGCTACGGCTGCACCACCTGCATCGGCAACTCCGGCCCCCTGGACCCGGCCATTCACCAGGCCATCGCCGATCATGACCTGACGGTGACGGCTGTGCTCTCGGGCAACAGGAACTTCGAAGGGCGCATCAGCCCGGATGTGAAGATGAACTACCTGGCCTCGCCGCCCCTGGTGGTGGCCTACGCCCTGGCAGGCACCATGGACTTCGACCCCTGGCGCGACCCCCTGGGCCAGGACAGCCAGGGCAAACCAGTCATGCTGGCGGACATCTGGCCCTCCCAGGAGGCCATCGAGTCCGTGGTGGGCACCGCCCTGGACCGGGACATGTACCTGCGCGACTATGCGGATGTCTTCGGCGGGGATGAGCGCTGGCGGAAGCTGGAGGTGCCGGAGGGCGAGCTCTTCCACTGGGACCAGGATTCCACCTACATCCGCCGCCAGACCTTCTTCGACGGCATGAAGGCCCAGCCCGACCCCCTGGAGGACATCCATGGGGCCCGGGTGCTGGCCCTGCTGGGGGATTCGGTCACCACCGACCACATCTCGCCCGCAGGGGCCATCAAGGCCGACGCACCGGCCGGCCGCTACCTGCAGGAGCATGGCATAGCCCCCAGGGACTTCAACTCCTACGGCTCCCGGCGCGGCAACCACGAGGTCATGGTCCGGGGCACCTTCGGCAACATCCGCCTGCGCAACCAGCTGCTGGCCTCGGCGGGGCTGGATGTGCGCCCGGGAGGGTTCACCTACGACTTCCTGGACGGTCAGGAGACGACCATCTTCGAGGCGGCACAGGACTACGCCAGGCAGGGCACGCCCCTGGTGATACTGGCCGGCAGTGAGTACGGCACAGGCTCCTCAAGGGATTGGGCGGCCAAGGGCACAAGGATGCTGGGCGTGCGAGCCGTCATCGCCAGATCCTTCGAGCGCATCCACCGCAGCAACCTGATTGGCATGGGCGTGTTGCCGCTGGAGTTCCCAGCGGGTCAGTCGGCCCAGAGCCTGGGTCTGGATGGCCAGGAGACCTATGACCTGATCGGCGTCGATGCCCTGAACAGCTCCCTGCCCGAGCAGGTTCAGGTGCGGGCTCAGCGGCCCGATGGTAGCAAGGTGGAGTTTGCGGCCAAGGTGCGTATCGACACACCTGGCGAGGCCGAGTATTACCGCAACGGCGGCATCCTGCAGTACGTGCTGCGTGGTCTGCTGTCCAGAGCTAACCAGGAAGCCTGAAGAAGATATAAAAAATCCCCGCCACCAATGCCAGGGGCGGGGATTTCCTTGTCAGTTGCGATCGCCGACCAGGTCCAGGATGTAGAGGAAGAGATTGACGAAGTCCAGGTAGAGGTTGAGTGCGCAGAGGATGGAGACTCGCTTGATGGCTTCCGGCCCCTGGCTGCGGTAGGTGGCGAAGATAACCCTGGTCTGTTGGGCGTCGTACATGGTGAGCCCGGCGAAGAGGATGATGCCGATGGCCGAGACCACGCGCAGGGCCGTGTTGGAGGGGGCCACGAAAAGCATGACCACCTGGACCAGGATCAGCATGAGCAGGCCGGCCATGAAGATGGACCCCATGCCCAGCATGTTGCGCCGCGTGGTCAGCCCCAGCATGCTCAGGACGAAGAAGAAGCCTGCGCTGATCACCAGGGTCAGCATGATTGACGGCAGGGAGTAGGTCATGAAGATGGTGCTCAGGGTGAAGCCCATCAGGGCCGCATAGATGTAGAACATGACCCGGGCGGTGGAGGTGCGCATGCGCATAACACGGACGCTCAGGACCATGGCGAAGGCCACCTGGACCACGGCCATGCCGATCCAGCCCAAGGTGCCCGTGGCCTGCATGAAGGCCAAGAGCAGACCGGTCCGAGCAGTCAGGTAGGCGGTCAGGGCGGTGACCAGCAGGCCGACGGCCATCTCCGCATAGGCACGGGACATGGAGACCCGTTCCGCCTTTTCAAAGCTGTATGCTGCGTTGGTGTCGATGGGCGAACCCATGCCGTAGGGTTCACCACCCTGCGTGGTAGGCATCGGTTGCTGTGCGTACTGACTGTATGGGGCCTGCGGCCGCGGATTCCCGTTGAAAGCCATCTGCTCCTCCTTGTCGTTCCCGCCTGTGGCGGATGATCATCTTGTTCAATTCTACATGGCCGGTTTGGCCATATAAAAGGTATTTGCTCTGGCTGGAATCAGGCGAGGATGGCTGCCATGGCGGGATGGTTGCATGCCCACTTCTCGTCGTCGCGGTTGCCCAGCACTTGGCAGGATGGACGTGGTGGGGCGCGGGAGGAGTATCGGCCCCGGGGGGTTTGAGCCTTGACTGGCACGTTCCTCCCTGCTCCCCTGTGTAGGTCAGGGCGGGGGATTGATACGCGTCCTGGCCTCTTTTATTCGGGCGAAGCGTGTGACAGCTGTTGCTGTTCTCTTCGGTGACGGCGGGATGCCAGGACCCCGCCCATGCTGGTCATGCCGGTGGTCAGGACGAGCAGGATGCCTTCCCCTCCGGCCTGGGGGAGTACGCCCGCAGGCGTGTACGTGTATTTGAGGGAGGTGTCCGGCTGCTGGGGTGCGCCGCACAGCGTATAGTCTACGCTGACCGTGACCGTGCTCGGCAGGTGTTCGGGCGTGGTCACGGTGACGCTGTTGCCATCGCCGCTGGTCAGCCCTGATACGGGGGTCTGGTCGAACCAGACATCAGTGATCACCAGCTGCAGTTTGAAAGCCACTGGCACAGGAACACTCGAGCTGCTCGTGGTGCCGTCGCCGAGCCGTCCAGAGTCGTTGCGTCCCCATGCTTTGGTGTTTCCGTCCGTGTCGATGGCCAGCGAATGCTGGTCACCGGCGATTATTTGCACGGCGTGCAGCCAGGGGCCGGCCTTGCTCGAGGACTGCTCGGAGGCGAGCACCTTCACAGGGTAGGAATAGTAGCCGCTGGTTGCGTTGTTGCCGAGCTGGCCCTTGTCATTGTTTCCCCAGGCGTAGGCGTATCCGTCGCTGCCCACGGCCAGCGAATGCTCGTATCCGCCGTCCACCTGCGTGGCTCGCAGTCCTTTATCATCGTCATTAGGGCTGGCGGGGTCGCGCACGTGCACAGGAACAGTTGAATCCGTTGTGCTGTTGTTGCCGAGCTGACTACAGTAGTCGAATCCCCAAGCGTAGGCGTATCCGTCACTCCCTACAGCCAGCGAATGAGAGTATCCGCCGCTGATCTGGATGGATTGTAGTCCTTTGCTTGCGTCCTCGGGGCTGGCGGGATCGCGCACCCGGACAGGAACAGGATTCGCATTCTCGCCGCTGATGCTGTTGTTGCCGAGCTGCCCATTTTTGTTGTATCCCCAGGCGTAGGCGTAACCGTCGCTGCCGATTGCCAGCGAATGCCTCCATTCCGCGCTCACCTGAATGGCTTTCAGTCCTTTGCTTGCGTCAGCGGGGTCGCACACGTGCACAGGAACATCAGACGGATGGTTGTTGTTGTTGCCGAGCTTGCCATACTCGTTGTATCCCCAGGCGTAGGCGTGTCCGTCGCTGCCCACGGCTAGCGAATGAGAGTATCCGGCGCTCACCTGTACGGCTTGTAGTCCTTTGCTTGCGTCCTCGGGGCTGGCTGGGTCGCGCACCCGAACAGGAACAGGATTCGCATTATTGCCGCTGGTTGTGTTGTTGCCAAGCTGGCCATACGGGTTCCATCCCCAGGCGTAGGCGTATCCGTCGCTGCCTAAGGCCAACGAGTAATAGCTTCCAGCGCTGACCTGCACGTAGGTGAAATCCGCCGGCAGGTCCGTATACGTCTTACGATCAGGCTTCTTCACCATGACTGGTGTATGCCGGCTGGTGGTCGTGCCGTCGCCGAGCTGGCCATACCTGTTGTCGCCCCACGCGTAAGCGTTCCCGTCACTGCCCACAGCCAAGGAAAAACCATAGGGAATACTGCTGTCGTTTTTTGATCCGCTGATTTGGTTGAATCTGACGCCTCGACTCGTGTTGTCAGGCGGGGTGATGGTGGTGGTTTCGTTGCCCAGCTGGCTGCCCCTGTCGGGGTTGATGGTCCATCTGCCTGGCGTCCATTTGGCGGTGAGGGTGAGGTTCTGGGTGACGGGTTTGCTGAAGTCGTAGGCGACCTGCCCGGTGAACCATCCGTCGAACTGGTAGCCGTCGCGTACCGGGTCGGGGGAGGGTCGTTTGGCCCTGCCGTACGGGTAGGTGACCTGCTGGTCTGCGGGTTTGGTGTTTGCTTCGCCTGTGTCGAAGGTGACTGTATGGGTGGTGTCTGTAGTGGTGTCTCTGGTCAGGGTCTGGTCGACCGTGTAGTCCAGGCTCCTGGTGAAGGGCTGGCCGTATTGGTTGCCGGTGATGGTGATGGGGGCTGGTCCGGGCTTGCGGGCGGGCATGTCCGTCTGCCAGGCGTCGCCGGTGTTGGTGAGTGTGAGCGTCTGGCCGTCCAGGCTGGCTGTTTCCAATGTGGGCGCGGTGCTGGTGTCGAGCTTGGATGGCTTGCCGGGCTTGCCTTGAGCGTCCGGGCTCCACTGGTATAGGCTGCCTTGTCTGCTGATGGCGGTGATCCTGCCGTCGGCTTCGGCGGCCTGCGTGTACTGCTGGCTGCCGTCGTCCGCCCGCTTGGGTGCCTCGCCGGGCTTCCAGGCCCGGATGCAGCCGTCCGTGCCGGTGATGATGGCCTGGTCCTTGTCGCCGGCGATCCTGCCGGCTTTCATGCTTTCCGGCAGGCTGGCGGCTGTTATTTTGGTCGAGCCGTCGGCCAGGTACCAGGCGTGTCCGTCCGCGTCCAGGAGGATGAACCCCTTGTTGAGGGCTTGGGCTTGGATGATGCGCCTGCCCTGGCCCTGCATGACGCGTTCGAGTTCGGCTTTCCCAATCTTGCTCGTCTCCCAGGTCCAGGCCTGCCCGTCCGCGTCCAGGATGAGGATCCGCTGGTCGGAGGCCACGGCGGTCACGGCATGCGCCTGCCCGGGAAGGCCGGCCCTGACCTGCTGGGTGAATTCCGGGGTCTGGTCCTGGCTGCCGGCCTGGTAGGCGTGGACGTATCCCTGCCGATCCACCGCCAGGAGGCGGTCGTCATTCATGCTGATGCTGGTGAACCCGGTGTTCCGGTCGGTATTGAGGATCGTGGGCGTTGCTTGTTGGCTGGTCCAGGCGTAGATCCGCTGGTCGGATCCCAAAGCGGCCTGCAGTCCGCTGCCGGCTGCGGCCTGCAGGTAATGGAACCCGCTGGGAGCCCGGGCGGGGAAGGGAACCTGTTTGGGCGGGCTGTCTTTCGTCCATGTGTAGATGCGGCCGTTGCCGGTCAGGCCGACGGTCTGGCCGCCTACTGCGTGGATGCTGACGTAGTACGGCTTCTGCAGGCCGGGCGGGCTGATGGTCAGCCTGGTGCCGGAGGCGGGACCATGGTCCGGACTCAGCGTCCAGTCCGTGGTTTTCGACCACCGGGCTTTCAGAGTCGTGTCCTGGAGGATGGGGGTCCGCAAGTCGAAAGGCTGACCGTCAAGCGTCCACCCGTCGAACCGGAAGCCCTCACGCTGAGGATTGTGTTCCGGAGGGGAGGCGAGAATCCCGGTCTTCACGCTCGCCTGGGTTGGCTTGCTCCCGTCGGCCGGGTCGAAACGCACCGTATGCGAGGCCTGGTCATCCGTCTGATCGGATGGCTTGTCTGAAGCGGAGTCTGTGTTTTCTGGTGTGCCCGTTGGTGATGACGATGTTGTAGCGCTCGGCGTGGGGTTCAGCGGCGAGGCGGTTTCCAGAGGTGAGGGTGAAGACAGGGGGGTGCTGGGTGTGCTGCTGGGGAGAGAGGCGGGATTTTGCTCAGCTACGCGAGGGCCTGATCCGGCGGGTGCAGGAGCGTCCGCTTGGGCGGATGCGACGCCCAGGCCCGCCAGCAGGCCCAGCAGGACAATCATCATCGCACAGATGCGACGCAGACGGGAAACCAGACGCATGAAACCAACCCCCCACCGGCACCATGCAGAATCAGCGCCGTTTGCCTCCTAAAGTTCTGCCTGTCGGAAGCCCTTCTGCCTGCCGACGTAAGATGTGTATCAGATTGCGCGAATCCCGGCGGAAGCCAGTCGTCTCTCGACATCCCGCCCTTTACCCTACCACCAAGACAACAGATAATGTGCGAGTTGTAAATGCATAAAGTTAGGCGTGTGCAGCAGCCGCCAATCGATAAAGTCGTGATTGGCATTTTTCCATCTTGCCTGCCAGCTAGAATGAACACAACACGTCGCGACCTTCGATTGGTCGACAAGGAGTATGCCTATATGACAGGAAACGTCACCGATACCGTCACCACCCTCAACAACGGGGTCAGTATTCCTCAGCTGGGGCTCGGGGTCTTCCAAACGCCCGATGGCGAAGCCACCAGCCAGGCCGTCACCTGGGCTCTGCAGGCTGGTTATCGCCACATCGACACGGCCATGATCTACGGCAACGAGCAGTCAGTGGGGGAGGGTCTGCGTCGCTCTGGTGTAGACCGGCGGGATGTCTTCCTGACCACCAAGCTTTGGAACGACGATATCCGTGCAGGGCGGGCCAAGGAGGCCTTCAAGGAGAGCCTGGACCGGCTGGGCGTGGACTACCTGGACCTCTACCTGATTCATTGGCCCGCCAAGGGCTGGCAGCAGGCTTGGGAGGACATGGAGGAGCTTTACACCCAGCGGCGGGTGCGGGCCATCGGGGTCTGCAACTTCCAGAAGCACCACCTGGACGAGCTGCACACCATCAGCGGCACCAAGCCGGCGGTCGACCAGATCGAGTCCTCGCCCCAGTTCGTCAACGACGACCTGATCGACTACTGCCATGGCACCCTGCGCGTGGATGTGGAGGCCTACAGCCCCCTGGGCGGCACCGGCGGCAACCTGCTGGCCGACCCCGAGCTCAAGGCCATGGCCGAGCGCTACGACCGCTCCCCGGCACAGATCGTGCTGCGCTGGCACCTGCAGCGCGGGGTCATCGTCATCCCCAAGTCCACCCACAAGGAGCGGATCGAGCAGAACGCGCAGGTCTTCGACTTCGAGCTGAGCGACGAGGACATGAAGGCCATCACCGCCATGAACAGGGACGAGCGCACCGGCGGGGATCCCGACAACTTCGACTTCTGAGTGATGGTGGTACAGGAGGAGACCCGACCTTGAAGGCGGGGCCTCCTCCCGGGACCCGGCAGAAGCCCCAACCCTTCCACCTGGCCTGATTCCTATGGTAAAGGATTTGTGAGGATTCAGCTAATCGTTATTCCCACTGATGGCTTCGTCGTCGGACTCCTGCTCCTGGGGCGAACCTGAAATGTCTCGGTGGATGGACTGCATCTGCACCTCGATGTTCTGCAGGGAGCGGGCGCAGTCCAGCAGGGTCTGCGAATGTTCGGCCAGGCGGGCGTCGGGCAGGTCGGACTTGTAGCGCAGCTGGTGCTCCAGGGAAGCCCAGTAGTCCATGGCGATGGTGCGAAACTGCACTTCGACCGGCGTGTAGTGGGGGCCCGAGGTCAGAAAGACCGGCACGGCGTAGATGACGTGCAGGCTGCGGTAGCCGTTCATCTTAGGGTTGCGGATGTAGTCCTTGACCCTCAGCACCTGGATGTCCGACTGGTCGGAGAGGTAGCGGGAGACCGAGTAGACGTCGTCCCGGTAGTTGCAGATGACGCGCACGCCGGCCACGTCGAAGATGTGATCGCGCACCGAGGGGATGGTGACGGGCAGGTTCTTGCGGTGCAGCTTGCCGATCAGGGAGTCCACGCTCTTGAGTCGACGCTCCATGTGGTGGATGGGGTTATGACTGAACCGGACCTGGAACTCGGTGTCCAGCACGTCCAGCTTGGTCGAAATCTCGTACATGGCCCCCTCGTAGGTCTGCATGAGATTGACGAATTCCGTTATCTCGTCGATGTCCAGCTTGGGACGGTCCTTTTCGTCCAAGTCTGACAGTCGCTGCTTCATTTCGGATGCGCTCATGGCACTGTTACGGTCAAGTATCACATGAACCTCCCATGCCGCCGTTCGTAACCAAGACTCATGGTACGCACAGGCCCCGATGGCCGCGGGACCCGACCTGCGCATACAATCATTGCTTATGGAAGCAGGCGAGGGTATGAGCGTGACCGCTCAGCGTAAGGACAGCAGGGGCGTCTACTATGTACGGACCCTGGGCTGCCAGATGAACGAGCACGATTCCGAGCGGATCGCTGGGGTGCTCCGGGACCAGGGCTACCAGCAGGCTACGCCCGAGCAGGTTCGCGCGCGCGAGGTGGATGTGATGGTGCTCAACACTTGCGCCGTACGCGACAACGCCACCCAGCGCATGTACGGGACCATCGGACGCTGGCACAGGTTCAAGCAGCACAAGCCCGACACGCGCATCGCTGTGGGCGGCTGCATGGCCCAGAAGGACCGGGAGCGGATCGTAAAGGCGGCGCCCTGGGTGGATGCGGTCTTTGGCACGAGGGACATTGGCTCGTTGCCCGGCTTGCTGGACAAGGCTCGCAGGGACGGGCGACCCCAGGTGGGGGTTTCGGAGGAGTTGCGGGATCTGCCCGGGAGGCTGCCGGCGGTCAGATCCTCGCGCTCGCAGGCCTGGGTGTCCATATCGGTCGGCTGCAACAACACCTGCACCTTCTGCATCGTGCCCTCCGTGCGCGGGCGGGAGCGGGACCGGTCCATGGACGACATTCTGCAGGAGGTTGAGGACTGCGTGCGATCCGGGGCCCGCCAGGTGACTCTGCTGGGGCAGAACGTAAACTCCTACGGCTGGTCCACGGGGGATCGCTACGCCTTCGCTCGGCTTCTGCGCGCCTGCGGCCAGGTGCCTGGGCTGGAGCGGATCCGCTTCACTTCGCCCCACCCTGCGGCCTTCACCGACGATGTGATCGCGGCCATGGCCGAGACGCCCACGGTCATGCACCAGCTGCACATGCCCCTGCAGTCGGGCTCGGACCGGATTCTGCGGGCCATGAGGCGCTCCTACCGGTCCCAGCGTTTTCTGGACATACTTGACAAGGTGCGGGCCGCCATGCCCGATGCCCTGATCACCACCGACATCATCGTAGGTTTCCCCGGAGAGACCGAGGAGGACTTCCAGGCCACCATGGATGTGGTGCGCCGGGCGCGCTTCTCATCGGCCTACATCTTTGAGTATTCGCCCCGTCCGGGCACGCCGGCCGCGCGCATGCCCCAGCTGCCCAAGGCCGTGGTTCAGGACAGGTTCGAACGGTTGCAGGCCCTGCAGGAGTCCATCACCATGGAGTACATGCAGGCCTTCCTGGGCAGGCAGGTGGAGGTACTGATCGGCGACGGGCACGGTCGGCATGACGGCAGCACCCATCGGGTGACCGGGCACGAGCGCACCGGCGTGCTGGTCCACGTCGGCGTGCCCAAGGGGATGCCTGCGCCAAAGCCCGGGGACCTCGTGACCTGCACCGTCACCCAGGCCGGACCCCACTATCTGATTGCTGATCCGGATCCCCAGGCGGGGCAGGTCTATGACATCCGCTGAACCCCGCATCGTCTCCATCGTGGGTCCCACAGCCTCGGGCAAGACCGCCCTGGGCGTGGCCCTGGCACAGGCTCTCCAAGCCCGCGGGCAGACGGCTCATATCGTCAATGCCGACGCCTACCAGATGTACCGGGGGATGGATGTGGGCACGGCCAAGCCTTCGGTAGGTGAGCGGCAGGCGGTGGTCCACCACCTGATCGAC
Source organism: Bifidobacterium sp. JNUCC 75 (assembly GCF_054819865.1). Lineage (NCBI taxonomy): Bacteria > Bacillati > Actinomycetota > Actinomycetes > Bifidobacteriales > Bifidobacteriaceae > Bifidobacterium > Bifidobacterium sp. JNUCC 75. The sequence goes on from NZ_JBTHIF010000001.1 coordinate 2,017,731, forward strand.
ATCATCGAGCCGGAAGAGGCCATGAGCGTGGCCCGCTTCCAGGCCATGGCCCGGTCCCTGATAGCCGACCTGCGGGCTCAGGGAATCAGGCCCATTCTGGTGGGAGGCTCAGGGCTCTATACCCGGGCGGTCATCGACGATCTGTCCTTCCCCGGCACCGACCCGGCGGTCAGGGCCAGGCTGGAGGAGCGGGCCCAAGAGGAGGGACCCGGGCTGCTCTTCCGCGAGCTGCAGGAGCGGGACCCGGAGGCTGCGGAGCGGATGGACCCTCGGAATGTGCGGCGGACCGTGCGGGCTCTGGAGGTCATGGAGATCACCGGACGGCCCTATTCGGCCAGCCTGCCCCGGTACCGCTACCTGCTGCCCGCCCTGCAGCTGGGGCTGGACCTGCCTCGGGAGGAGCTGGACCGCAGGATCGACCAGCGCACCCAGGCCATGCGCGACCAGGGGCTGGTCGACGAGGTGAGCGGGCTGCGGAACCGCCTGGGGACCACGGCCTCACGCGCCCTGGGCTACCAGCAGATTCTGGACTACCTGGACGGCCGCACCGACCTGGATGCCGCCTTCGGTCTGATAGCGCAGAAGACCAAGCGCCTGGCCCGCAAGCAGATGGGCTGGTTCGGCCGGGATCCGCGCATCCACTGGCTGAATGCCTTGGCTCCGGACCTGGCCCGGCAGGCCCTGGAACTGGTGGACCAGGCTGACTGCGGCTGCTTCGACCAGACGGACGTCCAGACCGACCAGTCGGACCAGGGGAGGGTGACCAGACACCATCTGGGCGCGCTTTGACTTCAAGTACTTGAAGTTCCTAGGCTGGACGGGTATGACCACCATCACGCAGCCTCAGGCTCAAACTCAGCCCGACCAAACCCAGCCCGACCAGGGATCCGGTCCTTGGTACACCATCCGCCAGGCCTCGCTGATGTCAGGGATGCCGGAGACCACCCTGCGCTACTACGAGACCATCGGCATCATTCCGCCTATCACCAGGGACCCTTCGAGTGGCCACCGCTGTTACAACCAGGATGATCTGGACCTGCTGGAGACCGTCTCCTGCCTGAGTGCCACGGGCATGTCCCTGGAGCACATGCGGGAGTATCTGGGCAACCGCGCGGGGGGAGCCGAGGCCGCCGGACGGCAGATCGAGCTTCTGGCCGAGCAAGGACGGCGGCTGGACCAGCGGATGGCCGACCTGCGCGCGCGGAGGCGATATGTACAGCTCAAAATACAATACTGGGGGCGCGTCCGCGACCACGATCAGGCCGGGGCGACACAACTGATCAATCAGAGTGCCCCGATCATCGAGGCCGCCAAGCGCAGCGGCAACGAGCGGCTGCCAGGCTGAGGCTTTCGGCTCAGTGGGCCGGACCCTGGTCCCATCCGGCGATCAGAAATATACGGGTTGGGTTGACCGGGCGGACCATGCCTGCAATCAGTGCTTGCATGTCATCGATGTTGCCCCTGAGCGCTCGCTGCATGGCCCGGCGGTGGGTGATCGGATCAGCCCGTCCCCAGTCCAGGTCCCAGCCGGCATCGTGGGACAGGCGCGAGAGGAAGATGCGCAGGGTCATGCCGTTGCAGTCGGCGAAGGGGTGCAGGTAGGAGAGCTCATCGTAGTAGTGGGCCAGACGCTGCACGAAGACCGGACGGTCCAGGCTGGCCAGGTTGCATTCGGTAGCCAGTTCCTGACCGATGGCTGCTGCTCCCTGCTCCAGCATGGATGCCGGGTACAGACTGGCATCGTCGTCTGGTTGAGATCGGCGCAGGATCTGTTCTTCTGACAGGCCTGGCAGCAGTCGGCGGTGGATGGCCCGCAGCTCTGCGAGATCGCCCTCAGTCGCCCAAGGCCGCTGACAGACCAGGATGGTCCGCAGAAAGAGGGCATCCGTCGGGGCATTCGCCCCGGCGTTCATGCTGCCACCTTCGGTCTCCAAGCGTCGGGCCTGATCGGCCAGCGCCTCGGCCTGCCTTCTGCCCGCCATAAAGTCGCTGGCCACCTGAAGGGCCCAAGGACCGGGCTGACGGTCATCCAAAAGCAGGTTGCGCAGGGCGAAGGCCACGGCGCTCTGACGTTCGGCTGGTATCATGCCAACGATGCTAGCCCTGCAGGCCCCCGTCTGGAAGAGTTGTGCACACTGATCGGTCGGGCCCGACGCGGACTGGGGTTCTGGGTAGGCTGAAGGGGTTATGACACGTAAGCAGCAAGCAGACGCACGCGGTCGCGGCCGGACCACAACCAAGGAGAGCCAGGACTCGGAACCCTTCTGGCACAAGGCCTTGCTGGCCCTGCCCCGGGGCTTGGGATCCCTGGTGCGTGCGGTGGCCGGCAAAAATGGCGACAACTCCGCCTACCGCAAGGACGGGCTCTGCTTCGTGCTGGTCATTCTGGCCGTGCTTTTCTGTGCCAGCGAATGGTTCCGCGTCAACGGCTTCCTGGGGCGGGGGCTGCACGCCCTGGCTGCGGGCGTTCTGGGACTCTGCAGCATCATCCTGCCGGTGGTCCTGCTCTTTGCAGCCTTCCGGCTGGTCTGTTACACCGGGCGCGAGGCCGGCAACCTGCCTGTGGTGGGCGGTCTCATGATGGTGCTCTGGTCGGTCTGTTCCATTCTTGACGTGCTCATGGCCTCGGATTATCGCGGCTTCGACATGAAGGCCATAAGCGACTCAGGCGGCCTTCTGGGGTTTGCCCTGGGGTCGCCCCTGGCCTGGGGGCTGTCCAAGGTCTTCGCCGTCATCATCTTCGTCCTTGTGGCCGTTTTCGGTCTCTTCATCACCTTTAGATTCCATATGAGCGACCTGATGGCCTGGCTGCGAGGCAAGAGGACCAATGCCTCCAGCTCGGCTTCCGCTCCGACCGCTCCCAACGAGGTCAGGCTGGGTGATAATACCCTGCCCCTGGCTCCCGGCGTGCCCACCCACCAGGAGCCGGATCAGGAGGTTGCCAAGGACTCCGGCCGGGGCGGGTTGGCAGGATGGTTCAGTCGCTTGCTACATGGCCGTATCGGCAAGGATACGGACACCCATCTTGAGCGTTACGAGGCTGATGAGCCCTTCTCCCAGGCGGCTTCGCTGGAGGGGGCTGACCAGGGTGATCAGTTGGCGCAGGGTCCCGAAGCCGACCAGGTGTCCACGCAGAACATGCCTGCGGTGGAGGCCCCGGCTACGGCCGCCCTTCTGGATGCCAGGGAGCAGGGGCACCCCAAGGTGGATGCGGCCGCCCTGTCCGGCGTGGGAGCATCGGATCCATGGGCCGCTGCCGCAGCTGCAGCCGACACCGTGCAGATGGAAGCCCAGACCGCTCCGGGAGCAGGGGACCAGACCCAGGCTGCCGACGCTTCAAGCTCCTCCGATGACCGCCAGGTGGACGAGAGCCGGCCCTATGTGCTGCCCAGCACGGACCTGCTGGTCAAGGGCAAGCCCCACGCAGTCAGAACCTCGGCCAACGATGCGGTCATCAAGGCCCTGCAATCAACCTTCCAGCAGTTCGACGTGGACGCCAAGGTGGTGGGCTTCCTGCGCGGTCCCTCGGTCACCCAGTACGAGGTGGAGTTGGGCCCGGGCGTCAAGGTGGAGAAGGTCACCAACCTTCAGCGCAACATCGCTTACGCGGTGGCCAGCTCGGACGTGCGCATCCTCTCGCCTATTCCTGGCAAGTCGGCCATCGGCATCGAAATTCCCAACGTGGACCGCGAGATCGTCCACCTTGGTGATGTGCTGCGCTCCGACAAGGCCCAGCAGGACGACAACCCCATGATGACCGCTGTGGGCAAGGACGTGGAGGGCCACTATGTGACCGCCGACTTGACCAAGATGCCTCACCTGCTGGTGGCCGGTGCTACGGGTTCGGGCAAGTCAAGCTTCATCAACTCCATGCTGGTTTCGCTGATCATGCGGGCCACGCCGGAGCAGGTCCGCCTGATCATGGTGGACCCCAAGCGCGTGGAGCTGAGCGCCTACGCCGGCATTCCCCACCTGCTCACGCCCATCATCACCGAGCCCAAGAAGGCCGCCCAGGCCCTGGAGTGGGTGGTCAAGGAGATGGATGCCCGCTACGACGACCTGCAGTTCTTCGGATTCCGGCACATCAAGGACTTCAACAAGGCCGTGCGCGAGGGCAAGGTCCACGCCCCGGCCGGTTCCAATCGCAAAGTAGCCCCTTATCCCTACCTGGTCGTGGTCGTCGACGAGATGGCTGATCTGATGATGGTGGCCAAGAACGACGTGGAAAGCTCCATTCAGCGGATCACCCAGCTGGCGCGTGCCGCCGGCGTCCACCTGGTCCTGGCCACCCAGCGGCCTTCAGTGGATGTGGTCACCGGCCTGATCAAGGCCAACATTCCCTCCAGGCTAGCTTTCGCCACATCTTCCTCCACGGATTCCCGAGTCATTCTTGATGCCACTGGCGCTGAAACCCTGATCGGCCAGGGCGATGCCCTCTTCTTGCCCATGGGCCAGGCCAAGCCCACCCGTGTCCAGGGAGCCTGGGTTTCTGAGTCCGAGATTCGCAAGGCGGTGGATTATGTGCGCACCCAGCGCAAGCCCCACTACCGCGAGGACATTGAGCAGATGGCCGATAAGGCCGACCACAAGAATGAGATCCAGGAGGAGATCGGCGACGACATGGACGAACTGCTCCAGGCGGCCGAGCTGGTGGTGACGACACAGTTCGGATCCACCTCCATGCTCCAGCGCAAGCTGCGTGTGGGCTTCGCCAGGGCAGGGAGGCTGATGGACCTGCTGGAGTCGAGGGGAATCGTAGGGCCATCGGAGGGTTCCAAGGCCCGCGAGGTGCTCATTCAGCCGCCGCAGCTGCAGCAGGCTCTGGCCTTCATCCGCGGTGACGCCACCTCCATGGATCCCGCCCCGGATGAGCAAGCGCAGGGCTGAACATCGGTCCAAAAAGCTAGGCCTGGTCTACCGTTATGATGAAACTGCCGTCCGGCAAGTATTGTTGGACGGCCCGAGCGCACCAGTATCGCGTATAAGGAGTGGCAATGCAGGAGCATGCCGAGTCAGAGACCGGTCGTGAGAGGCGCAGGCTTCTCGAAGGATGGAATTCACCCCCAAATCTGGTCACCTACACCCGTATCCTCCTGGTCCTGGTCTTCATCGCCCTGGATCTGATGGCCGGTCCCTGGGGGGAGCGCAGGCCTGGTATGCGGTGGACCGCAGCAGTGCTCTTCATCCTCGCCGCCTCGACCGACAAGCTGGACGGGTGGCTGGCCCGCCGGTACAACCAGGTGACCGAGCTGGGCAAGCTTATGGATCCCATCGCCGACAAGTTGCTGATCTGCTCGGCGCTAGTTGTGGCATCCGTCTTCGGCGAACTCTGGTGGTGGGTCACCCTGCTCTTCCTGGTGCGGGAATTGGGCATTACCCTGCTGCGGGTCCTGGTCATCAATAGGCAGGGACGGGTCATCGCCGCTTCCCAGGCTGGCAAATACAAGACCTTGTTTGAATGCATCGGTCTGGGCATGCTCATGGTGCCCCTGTCGCCGGTCTGGCCCTGGTACCTGGTGACCACCCGCGTGGTAATTCTGGTGGCCCTGGCCCTCTGCCTCTATTCGGGAGCGGAATACGTGATAGGGATGCGGCGATGATTGGCAAGAGCATGCAGGGCCGCTGCGATGACCTGGCTGGAAGGATTATCGACACCTGCCGTGATTCGGGCCTGCTGCTGGCCGCTGCCGAATCGCTGACCGGGGGACTGCTGGCCGATGCTTTCGTCAGGATCCCCGGCGCATCAGACGTCTTCCTTGGGTCAGCCGTCACTTACGACATCGCCGCCAAGGCTGCCATCCTCAAGGTGGATCAGGACCTGCTGGCCACCCAGGGCGCAGTTCATCCACGCGTCGCCCAGGAGATGGCCGAGGGCACGGCCAGGCTCTACACCCGGCCAGGGCACGAGGACACGGTCATCGGCATGGCCACTACAGGTGTAGCTGGTCCGGGTCCTGATGGGGATGATCCAGCCGGACTGGTCTACATCGGTCTGGCCCTACCAGTCCGGGTGATGGGTGGCCGTATGGAGACTGGCCTTCAGTCCCATGCCTACCGGACCTATGCTTATGAGTTGCACTTGGATGGCGACCGGGAACAGGTGCGCAGGGGCACGGTCATGAGGATTCTGGACCAGCTGGATCGGGCCCTGCATTCGCGGGGCTGAGGGCATGATGTGGTAAGTTGCTTTTACAGCTTCTGCAAGCCGATGCCGGGTCTTGCGCCTGCAGTATTTGCTGTAGCTGGCAGGCCTAGGGAAAGAGGCTAGCTGTATTGAGCCATCCCTCCTGGCTCTGGTCTTTCACATACGTGACGTTGGTCACAAAACGGGCCTTTCGGGTTCCTCCCCTGGAATAATCTATGGGCTCGTCTGTTGGTCATTGCGTAAGAAGTTGAACGCGATAATGGCGAAAGGGGCTGCTATGGCCAGCACCGAGACCGTGATGACTCGAACCAACAATACCTATGATGTCAAGCCAGCCGCACCCGGAGTGGAGCGCAATGCGCGGGTTCGTGATCTGACACCCGCCCAGCGTCGTGCCGTTGTCTTCGCCCAGCAGCAGGTGATTCGTGCCAAGGCCGCTAAGAAGGCCAAGGAGGAGCGCCAAGCCAACCTGAACAAGATGTGGATGGAGGAGGACGGCATGGAGGCCAGCCGTCAGCGGGCAGCCTCCGCCAACGACGGCCGTGCCGTCACCCACACCGTCTCTCTGCGCGAGGCCCTGGGCCACGTGCTGCGCGAGCTGAGAACTAATGATCACAAGACCTTGCGTGAGGTCAGCGAGAAGGCAGGCGTCTCTCTGGGCTACCTGTCCGAGGTGGAACGTGGTCAGAAGGAGGCCAGCTCTGAACTGTTGAGCTCCATCGCCGACGCGCTGGGCCTGGGTGTGCCTCAGACACTGCGGATGGTGGCGGACTATCTGGAGTCTACTCAGGAGTAAGCACGTCCGATCCGGCTGGTTGATCCGGCGGACCGTTCTTGAGGGCGTCCGGTTCTTATGAACCAGGCGCCCTCTTCTGCTGACTGTCGGTTGCTACCGTAGAAGGGGTGTGACAAGGTGGGCCTTGGACGAAAGGTGATGTCGGGTGCGTGAACGGGAATTCTGGCAACTGCTGGAGGAGGTCTTTGGCCGGGTCTACGGACGCAGTCTGGCCCGCGACCAAAGGCTGACCGCCTTGGATGCCATGACCGTTATAGAGGCCCTGGATGCAGGCGTGGAGCCGCGCGTAGTTTGGAACGTGCTCTGCGATCAGATGGAGATCCCAGACTCCCGCCGCTGGGGGAAGGACCACAATGCGCCGCCCTTGCCGGCAGCCTGATCAGCGGGTTTTATCCTCCGCGAATTTATTTCCTGCCCCAGGCGATTTTCGAACATTTGTTCGCATGGTCGGGTATACTGATACCCATGGTCCGGTGACCATCGGCACGTTCGACCACATCGGGCGCCGGGACTGCAGACGGGTTCCGACGACGGATAGGCTGTCAATCGTGAGGTTGTCAATCAGGATGTCGTCATCGTGAGGTCGGTTACGAAGAAGGAGAGCCATATGGCACGTCAGAGCAACAGTGGCAAGGCGAAGAAGGAAGAGGAGAGCGGGATCGACCCCCGTCGCCAGGCAGCCTTGAACACGGCCCTCGCGCAGGTGGAAAAGAGCTTCGGCAAGGGTTCGGCCATGCGCCTGGGTGATAAGCCTGCCCAGGACGTGGAGGTCATCCCCACCGGGTCCCTGGCTTTGGACATGGCCCTGGGCATCGGTGGACTGCCCCGCGGCCGCATCGTCGAGATTTACGGTCCTGAGTCCTCGGGCAAGACCACCCTGGCCCTGCATGCGGTGGCCAATGCGCAGGCTGGCGGTGGAGTGGCTGCCTTCATCGATGCCGAGCACGCTTTGGATCCCGAGTACGCCAAGAAGCTGGGTGTGGACACGGACTCTTTGATCGTCTCCCAGCCAGACAACGGCGAGCAGGCGCTGGAGATTGCCGACATGTTGATCCGTTCGGGCGCCTTGGACGTTATCGTCATTGACTCGGTAGCCGCCCTGGTGCCCAAGGCCGAGATTGAGGGCGACATGGGCGACAGCCATGTGGGTTTGCAGGCCAGGTTGATGAGCCAGGCCCTGCGCAAGATGACCGGTGCCCTGTCTCAGGCCAACACTACGGCCATTTTCATCAACCAGCTCAGGGAGAAGATCGGCGTCTTCTTCGGCAGCCCGGAGACTACCACTGGCGGCAAGGCCCTGAAGTTCTATGCCTCGGTCCGCCTGGACATCCGCCGTATCCAGACTCTGAAGAACGGCGACGAGGCGGTGGGCAACCGCACCAAGGTCAAGGTGGTCAAGAACAAGATGGCTCCGCCTTTCAAGGTGGCCGAATTCGACATCCTCTACGGAGAGGGCATCTCCAAGGAGGGTTCGGTTCTGGATATGGCCTTGCAGACCAATATTGTCAAGAAGTCGGGGTCCTGGTTCACTTATGAGGGCGATCAGCTTGGTCAGGGCAGGGAGAACGTCCGTCAGTTCCTCAAGGACAACCCTGGCTTGACTAAGGAGATTGAGGATAAGGTCAAGGTTGCCTTCGGCCTTATCCCTGCTCCCTCCGAGGATAACAACGACGATCAGGCTGATGCCGACCAAGGCAGCAAGGAAGACGACTCAGCTCCTGTCGACGTCAACGGCACTGTGCCTACTGCCCAGGCTGCATGACCCGATGATCTCGGCTGAGGACTTCCTCAAGGAAAATCCTGTCCGACTGGTTCAGGCCGAGGATTCTGCCGACTCCAGCACAGAGCCGCGGGATTCTCGACCGGACCGGTTCCAAGCAGACTCCGCAGGTGCGCCTGGCTCGACAGGTTCAGTAGGTGTGGCGGGTATGGGAACAGTCCCAGATTTCGCTACTGATTCGCGGTCTGACTCAGGCTTTCCGCATACCGTAAATTCCCCGCCCACTGCGGATGTTCGCCTCGTTGCTAGCCAGAAGAATGACAGCTACAAGGAAGACAGCAGCCCAGTGCAAGCCGCTGCCCTGGGGCTGGAGCATGGCGCTCGATTTGGAGGGAGTCTGGAAGATATTGACAGTGCTGCCAATACTGATATGTCTGACGAATCACTGGCAGGTCACCATCCTTCCCAGGGGCACCGTTCTTCCCGGGGTTTTGACAGAAAGGCCCGCCGTCGTGGCCGTCACCCACGTGCTGGCGGCTTTGGCGGAGGTTCTGCGCCTGCAGTCCCACGAGCAGATGCGGATGACGCAGATGTTTGCAGGGAGGCTGCCCTGACTTTGCTGGATGCGGCGGCCCGTTCAAGCGGAGCCCTGGCCCGTCGTCTGGCCGACAAGGGGTTCGACACGAACGTGATCAATCAGGTGATCGACCGGTTGACCAGACTGGGTCTTGTGAATGACCGGGCCTATGCCCAGGATCTTCTGCGTTCCTGCCTGCATCGAACACTGGGGGAGCGGGGCGTGCTCTCGGAGATGACCCGCAAGGGTCTGGATTCAGGACTGGCTGCGCAGGTGGTGGCCCAGGCCTCTCGTGAGGGACTCTTCGTCGACTCAGCCTATGAGCTCGGTCGCAAGGTGGCCCGCAAGACAGCCGGACTCGATCTCAAGGTACGCAAACGGCGATTCTGGAGTGCTGGATCCCGCAAGGGCCACAGTCCCGACCTCCTCAACCAGGTCGCAGCAGACCTTTTCGCTTCTGACGACCCTCTTGATTGAGCTGATTGCTGCCAAAGCACCACACAGTAGAAGAGAAGATGAGACCTCTCATATACCCCGGGTTCTGTCATCGACCGGATAGAAATCCGGACGACGGATGGCCATCCATCTCGACCTGACGTTGCCGCCAGGCTCTAGCGGCCTACCCGAAGGCGGGACGAGCAACCCCTGAATGCCTTCTGCTTGGCCTTGCTCCCGATGAGGCTTGCCATGCGGTCGGCGTTACCGTCGACCCGGTGGTCTCTTACACCGCCGTTTCACCCTTACCCGTCTTTACTGGACGAGCGGTCTGTTCTCTGTTGCGCTATCTCTCAGGTCGCCCTGGGCGGACGTTATCCGCCATCGTGCTCTATGGAGCCCGGAAGTTCCTCAACCCTTCCCAAGAGGAGGGGCCGCGGCCATCCGAGAGGTCTCGGGGATACAGCATAGCGGAACTGAACGACCGTACCAGTGGTGATGATTCCGCTGTGGCCTCAAGCTCAATCAGTGAGTCAGCCTTGCTCTTCGGATACAATCGGAAGCACAGTCGATGGTGACTAAGTCCGCCATCGCACCAGCGGTTCGTCCGCTCACGAGTGCAAGGAGATTCCCATGGAGATCGTCATTACCGGTCGACATACCCAAATCAAGCAACGGTTCCGCGATGTTGTGGACAGCAAGATGAACAGGGTGACGGCCATCGCCCCCGATGCCCAGCGCATCCAGGTCGTTCTGACACATGAAGGCAATCCCCGCCAGGCTGACAGCGCCAAGAGGGTGGAGCTCACTGTCCAGGCCGGCAAGACCGTGATTCGCGCCGAGGCCTCCAGCGCCGACGAGTTCAGCGCGCTGGACATGGCTTTGGACAAACTGACCCAGCGTCTGCGGCGAGTCCGCGACCGCCGCAAGGACCACCGCCGTGGACTGGAGCATCCGCCCCTGCCCGTCGATCTGCCCGTGGATGACCAGGCAGGCGATCAGGGAGAGCAGGGCCAGGAGTCCAATCCCGACAACAGCGCCCAGAGCGCCGTGGCCTCGGACCTGGCGCCGGGCCAGTCGGTCGAAGTGCAGGTGGGGGACACCCCTATCGTCATTCGCCGCAAGCTGCACATCGCAGAGCCCATGAGTATCGACGAGGCCCTATACGAGATGGAGCTGATCGGCCACGACTTCTTCCTCTTCGTCAACAAGGAAACTAAGCGGCCATCGGTGGTCTACCGTCGGCACGGATGGAGCTACGGCGTCTTCGAGATCGATACGCCTGAGCATGTAGGCCGGAAGCGGTAATCGAAGAACGGATATTGAACTGTGGGGCGATTCCCCGGCGGCAGGTTGTCTGACCTCCGGAGAATGGCCCTTCTTCAATGCCCGGTCCGGCTGCCAAGGCCACAGCTGGGTTTGTGGAACAATCGGTTTCGAGAAAATCGGTGCATTCGCGTAAGATAATCAAGGTCTGGGCCTACGCCAGCTGAGGGCGTGTGAAGGCCATAAAGAAACGGTAGGGAGCGCAACGTGGTAGCAGTCTTGGACAAGGTCCTCCGTATGGGCGAGGGTCGTCAGATTCGCAAGCTTCAGGGGGTGGCCAAGGCGACGAACGCCTTCGAGGATCAGATCTCGGCCATGAGTGATGAGGAGCTCAAGGCGCAGACGCCTAAGTTCAAGCAGCGATTGGAAAACGGCGAATCCCTCGATTCCCTAATGCCCGAAGCCTTCGCCACAGTACGCGAGGTTTCCAAGCGCACCCTGGGCCAGCGGCATTTCGATGTCCAGCTGATGGGTGGAGCGGCCCTGCACTGGGGCAACATAGCCGAGATGAAGACCGGAGAAGGCAAGACCTTGGTGGCTACCTTGCCCAGTTATCTGAATGCCCTGGAGGGTAAGGGCGTGCATGTGGTTACGGTCAACGACTACCTGGCCTCCTACCAGAGCGAGCTTATGGGGCGCATCTTCCGCTTCCTGGGCATGAGCGTGGGCTGCATCATCACCGACCAGCGCCCCGCCGAGCGCCGCAAGCAATACCAAGCGGATATCACCTACGGCACCAACAACGAATTCGGCTTCGACTACCTGCGCGACAACATGGCCTGGGACAAGGACGAGCTGGTTCAGCGCGGACACCACTTCGCCATCGTGGACGAGGTGGACTCCATCCTGATCGACGAGGCACGAACTCCTCTGATTATTTCCGGCCCGGCCGAAGGCGACGTGACCCGATGGTATCGGCAGTTCGCCAAGCTGGTCCCCAAGCTCACCAGGGATGAGGACTACGAGGTCGACGAGAAGAAGAAAGTCGTCGGCATCCTGGATCCCGGCATCACCAAGGTGGAGGACTACCTGGGCATCGACAACCTCTACGAGCCCGCTAACACCGCCCTGATCGGGTACCTGAACAACGCCATCAAGGCCAAGGAGCTCTTTCTGCGCGATCGCGACTATGTCGTCCAGAACGGAGAAGTCCTGATCGTGGACGAGCACACCGGCCGTTTGCTCAAGGGACGTCGCTACAACGAGGGTCTCCACCAGGCCATCGAGGCCAAGGAGGGTGTGGAGGTCAAGGCCGAGAACCAGACCTTCGCCACCATCACCCTGCAGAACTACTTCCGTATGTACGACAAGCTGGCGGGCATGACCGGCACGGCAGAGACCGAGGCCGCCGAGTTCATGAATACCTACAAGCTGGGTGTGCTGCCCATTCCCACCAACAAGCCCATGATCCGCAAGGATCAGGACGATCTGATCTATCGCTCCAAGAAGGAGAAGCTGGCCGCCATCGTCCGCGATGTTGCCAAACGGCATGCAAAGGGCCAGCCGATTCTGCTGGGCACCGCATCCGTGGAGTCCTCCGAGGTGGTCTCCTCCCTGCTGGACGTGGCCGGCATCGACCATCAGGTCCTCAACGCCAAGCAGCATGCGCGTGAGGCTGCGGTTGTGGCAGTCGCAGGGCGCAAGGGGGCCGTGACCGTGGCCACCAACATGGCTGGACGCGGCACCGATATCATGTTGGGCGGCAATGTGGAGTTCCTTGCCGATCAGAAGCTCAAGGAGCAGGGCTACTCGCCAGACGACACACCAGAGGAGTATGAGAAGCGCTGGCCCAAGATGCTGGACTCCGTTAAGGAGCAGGTCAAGGACGAGCATGAGGAGGTCGTCAAGCTGGGCGGCCTCTATGTGCTGGGCACCGAGCGGCACGAGTCCCGCCGAATCGACAACCAGCTGCGCGGCCGTTCCGGCCGTCAAGGCGACCCCGGTGAGTCCAGGTTCTATCTGAGCTTGGAGGATGACCTGATGCGCCTGTTCAACACCCAGCTGGTGGCCCGAATGATGTCCTCCAAGAGTCTGCCCGAAGGTCAACCCATTGGCACCAAAAGTGTCTCCAAAGGTGTGCGCAATGCACAGAAGTCCGTTGAATCCCGCAACTACGAGATTCGCAAGAACGTGCTCAAGTACGACGACGTGATGAACAAGCAACGTCAGGTCATCTATGGCGAGCGTCAGGCCGTGCTCAAGGGTGAGGACATTCATGAGGACATCCTCCGCTTCATCCGAGAGACCGTGACCTCATACATCCGCGGGGCTCAGAACGGTTCGGACAAGCCAAAGGACTGGGATGCCGACGGGCTCTGGAAGGCGCTGGCCTCCGTGTATCCGATCAGTCTTGATCAGGATGAGACCATGGACTCCTTGGAGGATCTAAAGGGAGACAAAGCAGTTAAAGCCTTGGCCGACAAGGTCGTGGAGGATGCCGATTCCATCTACCAGGAGCGTGAGGATGAGCTGGGCGAGAAGGGCTCCAGGCAGCTGGAGCGCCAGGTGGTCCTCTCCGTCCTGGACAGCAAGTGGCGTGAGCATCTCTACGAGATGGACTACTTGAAGGACGGCATCGGCCTGCGCGGCATGGGTCAGCGTGACCCTCTGGTCGAGTACCAGCGTGAGGGCTACCAGATGTACAACTCCATGATCGATGCCATTAAGGAGCAGACTGTACAGCTGCTCTTCAACGTGGACCTCAAGCAGATCGCGGCCAGCCAGGAGAACGAGCGGCGGGCCCGCGAGGAGCGCAAGGAGAATGAGGAGGGCCAGTCCGAGCCGGTCAACTATCAGGCGCCTGAAGAGCCTGATGCCGAGGACGAGACCACTGACATCGACGAGACAGTCGAGGAGCGTGACGAAGGAGCTCCTGCTGGCAGCGTCCAGGAGGATTCGGAAGAGGATTCCGATAAAGACTCTTCCGAGGATATCGCTGAAGCGAGCGAGACTGATGACGCTAGCGCTCCGGCTCCGGTCGGACCTGCGCCCATCAGTCATGCCGAGGGCAAAGTTCCTGCCAATAAGAGACCTAAGGCCGTAGAAGATCACTCGCCCTGGGCCGATGGCCGTACCTTCCCAGGCACGCCTCGAAACGCTCCTTGCCCCTGCGGGTCTGGACGCAAGTACAAGATGTGCCATGGCCAGAACGAGAAGAAATGACACTTATGCATAATCTGCAGCGGACTGCCTAGGCAGGGTTACTGATCTACTTGACGGCCATCGCTCATTAGGGCGGTGGCCGTTTCCATATATTGGATTAGGTGCTTCCATATATTGGTAGACAAGTGACCGAAATGTGGGATGTCCTTGTGTCAGGGAGGGGCAGGGCAGTAAACCTAGAGCAAACAGCGGGGCATCCAGCCCCGCTTCTTCGAAGGAAAAGAGTCATCATGCGGCCACTTAGCTGGAAATCCGTCCTGAACTCCTTGGTGTCCGGTCGACACCTGAGCGCGGATGAGGCCGAGTGGTGCATGAACGACCTGATGGACGGAAATGCCGACCCGGTGCAGGTGGGGGCCGCCCTGTCCATGCAGTCCACTCTGGGTCTGACCAGTCCGGAGGTCGAAGGGGCTGCCAAGGCCATGGTGGGTCATGCGGTGCCGCTGAAGGTCAGTGGCGACGTGACCGACATCGTCGGTACTGGCGGCGACGGGGCTGCAACAGTCAACCTGTCGACCATGGGCGCCATCGTGGCTGCAGCAGCAGGAGTCAGGATCGTCAAGCACGGCAACAGGGCCGCATCCAGCAAGAGCGGCACCGCCGACTGTCTGGAACAGCTGGGTCTTCCCTTGGATCTGCCGCCCAAGGAGGTGGCCGCCATGGCTGACCGTTACGGCATCACCTTCGTCTTTGCCAAGACCTTCCACCCTGCCATGCGCTTTGCAGGACCTGTCCGCTCGTCGCTGGGCATTCCGACCGTCTTCAACCTGCTGGGACCCTTGACCAACCCGGTTAACCCGCGCTATGTGGCCATTGGATGCGCCCAGCGTCAGTTGAGCCCCATGATGGCCCAGGTTTACGCCTCACGCGGTCAGGAGGGCATGGTCTACACCTCGGTCGAAGGCCTTGACGAGATGGCCCCGACCGGCCCGGTTTCCATTTGGGAGATCCACCAGGGCAAGGTGGAGGAGCGGTCCTTCGACCCGACTCGTGAGCTAGGTATTGATCCGGTCGATCTGGATGACCTACGCGGCGGCGATCCAGCTTTCAATGCCAGTGTCGTCAGGGATTTCCTGGCTGGAAAGTCGATTCCCTCCCGTTCAACAGCCCTGCTCAATGCAGCGTCGGCCATCGTAGCTGACGGCACACAGATCGAAGCTGATCCCGAAGCCGATCTGAGTGTCCGGTTTGCTCAGGCCTACCAACTGGCTACGGAGGTTGTGGACCAGGGCAGGGCCGCCGACCTGCTAGCCGCCTGGATTCACGGAGCCCAGGAGGCGCAGACCCGCTGCCAGCAAGAGGAACGGGCACGTCGCCCGATATTGGTGTAGGTTCACGGCTACCACAACTGTTCGGGCCTCGCTGGCAGAAGCATCAGCCAGCGAGGCCCGAACGTATTGGCGGTTTATATATGGCGGATCACAGCTTCATCGCCGGTAGTGTCGTTCGTCATCATCGAAGAGGCCGCTTGAGGCATCGCGGAAGTTCTTCCGGTCAATGATCAATCCTGCGATGCCTATCAGCAGAAGCAAGCCCGCCAGCAGGCCGGTCAAGCCGGACCAGCGGGGGATCAGGATGGTCAGGAAGAAGCAGACCAGGCCCAGCACCGTCATGATGATGAAGGCCATCCGCCTTTTGCCAAGGTCGCTCAGGTCAGGGTTAGGCGGCACAAAGTTCGACGACTGGTCCATGACCTCGTCGGTGTCCAGCCAGCTCCTGCCTTGGAAATCGCGTGGCCCGGAGCCGCCGACGAAGGAATCGCGCTTCAAGTCCTCGGCCCTCAGCGCCGCCTTCTTCTCGGACTTCCGAGCTTTCTTTTCGAATTCCTTGGCCGTCTTGGACGATTCCAGGGAATCTAGTTCGTCAGCGTGCGAGTTCAGGAAGTCCATCCACTCATCGTTCCCCTGTGAGGACCCGGTTCCCGCCTCGCTGTTATACTGATTCCCGGCGTCGTTATGCTTGTGCTCGGTCATAGAACCATCGTAACCTCGGCCGCACGCATTCGCTACCAAGGAGTCTCTGTGCTGTACTGGTTCTTCGTCAAATTGCTCGGTCCGTTGGCGCGTACCTGGTTCAAACCGTCCGTTGAAGGCACGGGGAACATTCCCAAGCATGGGGCTGCCATCATCGCTTCCAATCATCTGGCCGTCATCGACGATGCCCTCCTACCCATCACCTGCCCGCGGATGATCCACTTCATGGGCAAGGCCGAGTACTTCAACGGCAAGGGAATAAAGGGCAAGTTCAAGAAGTGGTGGTTCAGCTCGGTCGGAGTCTTCCCCGTCGACAGGTCGGGCGGCTCCAAGTCACTGGGAGCCATGGAAACCGCACGTTCCATCCTGGAACACGGACATATCTTCGGCATCCATCCAGAGGGTACGCGAAGCCCTGACGGCAGGCTCTACCGCGGGCACACCGGGGCGGCGCGGCTTGCCTTCGAGACTGGAACGACAGTGGTGCCCACCGCTATCATTGGTACTCGGCAGCTTCAGGAACCCGGCCATGTGCTTCCACACCGCGGCAAGACCAAGGTCATCTTCGGCAAGCCCATTACTGTGCCCTACGTGCCTGTCAACAGCCTCACCCACGAGGAGATCCGCAACCTGACCGACAGGATCATGCAGGAGATCGAGGAGATGAGCGGGCAGCGCTACGTGGATGTGTATGCTCAGGTCATCAAGGCGCATGAGAGCAAAGAAGAACTGGGCTGACGACGGACTGCAGGGAATAGCGTAGTCAGACCACAGTCAGAGTCACGACGGCTGGTGAGCCGTCATCATTGACCACCTTGACTCGGGTGCCGGGGTTGGGATCCTGAATTCGCACCGTATGGGTCAGGTTGCCCAGCGGTGCGGAGATGTTGACTTTGAGTCCGTATTTCTGCAGGATCTGGGTGGCCTCGTCCTGGCTCTTGCCCTTCACGTCGGGCATGGTGATGGACTGCGGCCCCTTGGAGATCACTACGTTGACCGCATCGCCCCAGTGAAGCTGTTCCTGGGCCTGGTGGGAGGCGGAAATCACCTGGTTGCGGGGTACCGTGTCTGACCAGTCCTCGCTGTAGTTGACCTTGAGCCGAAGGGCTTCCAGGGCCGCCTTGGCATCGTCCCTGGCCTTGCCGATGATGTCGGGCATGGCCACGGGCATCCGACCCTTGGACAGGACCAGGCTGACCTTGGTATCGTGCCGGGTCTTGGTCCCTGGGGCCGGCTCCACTGAAATCGCCGCTCCTTCGGGTATATCCATGGAGTACTGGTCCTTGGATGAGTCATGGACGATCTTGTCGAACCCAGCCGCTTTCAGGGCTTGGACGGGGTCCTTGCCGTTGGAGGTGTCTGGCATCAGGATGTCCTTGGGCACTGTAGCCTGGCGAACCCCTTTGGAGACGGTCAGGTTGAGGCGACCGCCACGTTTGCTGATATGGGCCCCGACCGCATCGGGATCCGCAGCCATGATGGTCCCTTTGGGCACTTGATCGCTGAAGTCATAGTCGGTATAGACCTTAATGCCTGCGACCTTAAGCGTGCGGGTATACTTGGCGTAGTCGGCGCCAATAACCTTGCAGTCCTGATTCTCGGAGCAGGAGATGTCATCCGGTTTGGGCAGTGCGTAATAACTGCCCGGACCCAGGTAATACCACCAGGCGCCTCCGCCGCCTCCGGCCAGGGCCAGCACCAGCAGAATCACCAGCACGATGATCAAGCCCCGATGCCGGTGCTTGGGTTTCGCTGCTTCAGCGCCTTGCTGCATGGTCTGGACAGAAGCCGGGACAGCCGCCACATCGGCGGGGGAAGTCGTCGGGTCCTGAGGCTGTAGAACGGTTGTAGTTTCGGCCTGGGAGGGAGTGTCCACGTCGTTGAGCCGATAGCGTCTGGTCGCTGCGTCCGCATCGGTTTCGGGCGGGGCGGGCACAGCCAGGACCGTGTCTGAACCCTCCGGGTCGGTTACTGCAGCAATGGTATGTGTGGCTGCATCTTCGGCATCGTCACTGGGTGCCGTAGCTCTTTGAGTTAGCGATTCGGGCATCTCAGGGTCGTGTCCAGGGGTCCCGGCGATGGTGAGTTCGGGCTCTCCGCTTGCTGCGTCTGCTGCGGCCGCTGTGGCTGTTGCAGGCAACATGTAGTCCATGGCTTGCCGGTCTAGTCCCCTGACCACCTTTCTCAGGCTCTCCAGGGCCTTGCCTGCGTTGTCTGGGCGATTTTCGGGGGAGCGGTCGGTCAGTCCGGAGACGAGGGCGGCTACGGATGGGTCGATTCCCGGGCAGACCCTGGCCAGGGAGGGGACATCCTCGTGGACGTGCTTGAAGACGATGGTTACCGGATTGTCACTGGCGAAGGGGACCGTGCCGGTCAACATCTCGTAGGCGATGATGCCCACGGCGTAGAGGTCGCTCTGGGGTGAGGCCTCATTGTTCTCAATGGTTTCAGGGGCCAGGTAGGCGGCCGTGCCCATGAGCATGCCTGTCGAGGACAGAGTGGCTTGAGCGGCGGCGCGGGCCAGGCCGAAGTCGGTTATCTCCACATGGCCGCGGTCGTTGATGAGGATGTTTTCCGGCTTGATGTCGCGATGGATGACGCCGGCTCGGTGGGCGGAGGCCAGGCCGTCCAGGATTTCGCCCACGATGCGCAGGGTCTCCTTCAGGGGATAGACGCCCTGACGGGCCATGTCCCTCCGCAGGCTTATTCCGTGGACATACTCCATGACCAGGTAGTCCAGCCCCTGGTCGACGCCGGTATCGTAAACCTGGACAATGTGGGGGTTGGCGATGGCGGCCGCAGACCTGGCCTCCCGGCGGAAACGCTCCTCGAACTGGGCCCTGTGCGGCCCCTGGGCCAGCATGGTATGCATGATCTTGACCGCCACATGCCTGGACAGCCGCAGATCCAGAGCCTCGTAGACCGTGGCCATGCCACCTTGTGCAATCTCGCGCAGAATGCGGTAGCGCCCGTCTATGATCCGGTCGCTTGTCCTCTCGTCCGCTTCACTCATGCTCGTCTTGTCCGGCCCTCTGCACCTCGGAGGCCTGACCGGCCTCGGCATCAATGGAAGATACACGTTCATGATACCCGGCGGTGGTGGCAAGCGGCAGGAAGCGTCGGCAGGCCTTCAGGAAGATGGTTCGGCCCCTGGCAGACAGGTGCAGGTCGTCGGCCAGGGCCTGGGCTCGGGCCTGGGCTCGGACGGACAGGTCGGCTATGCGTCGACGACTGGCCTCTACGGCCCCGCAGGACTGCATCAGGTCACGGACCATATTCACCTGGGCATCCTTGCGGCGTTGGGAGGGGGAATCGTAGAGACGGCGAACCTCCTTGGCCTGGTCAGGATTGGCCATGGCCAAAGTGTCGGCCAGGAGGACGGTCCGCTTGCCCTCGCGAATATCGCCTCCCACGGGTTTGCCGGTGTGGCGGTCGTCGCCTGCCACATCCAGCAGATCGTCCGACAGTTGGAAGGCCAGTCCCAGATCCAGGCCTAGGGCGTGCACTGACACTTTATGCTCTTCCAGGTCCGTTCCGGCAGCTAGCAACCCCAGAGCCAGGGGGGCCATGGTGGTGTAGGAGGCGGTCTTCCATGCCATGGTGTGCATGGCCTGGCTGCGCAGACGTTCCGGATCGTCCAAGGAAGCCTCTTCCATCCCCATGTCCAGGACTTGTCCGGTGACCACAGCTGTCTGTATAGCTTGGAAGACCCTGCCGATGGCCGGCCCCTGAGGCAGGTCGGCAGCCGCCTGGAGGGCCAGGGCCGTGCTCAGCGATGCCAGCAGGTCGCCAAGGAGGATGCCCAAGCCAGTGCCGCGAGCATCAGGTCGGGCGGGGGCCCGGTCGTTTGGATTGTTTTCGGCAACCGGCCGGCTCAGAGCCAGATGCGCGGCAGGGCGGCCCCGGCGACGGGGAGAGCCATCAATGATGTCGTCGTGGACTAGGGCGCTAGTCTGGTAGACCTCCAGGGCACAGGCAAGGTCCACTACCGCCTGTTCACGGTCTGGATTCTGCTCGGATTCCAGAGCCCTCCAGACGTCGCAGAGCAGCAGGGCACGCAGCCGTTTGCCGCCTCGGCCAGCTTCGATTGCCTGGAGAATAACCGCCTGCAAAGCCTCCTGGGAGGGGTCCTCATCTAGGGGATGGTCCGGTCCGGGCCCTGTAGCAGTCAGGTAGTCGAAATGGCGCTGGAGCAGTTCCTCCATACGCTGTTCGACCCGTGCTGCTGTCACGCTCTTCATGCCTTAGAGCCTATCTGCATATCTGCCCAGCGGGTGGGCTGCACGGCCCATGGCTGCAAGGAACATGGTGGATGGATGACCCCACTTGACCACATGATCGGCTGTGGCCTTCCCAACGGTTCCAACTGGTTCAGGATGGTGCCAAGGCTCCCCGGACCACAGACCGGGAGCGGATGGGAGGCGATGACTGTATGAATGACATGCACGAAGACGGCATGACAAAACTTGTTGAGAACTATCGAGAGGGCCGACGACGATGGGGTGTGGAAGATGCTGACAGGCGATGGCTCCGGCAACCCTTGACGGACTGGACTGCCGGCTTGAAAGGGCAGCAGCCGTACCCGCCTTTGGACTCCGATACAGCTGACCGTCTGGCTGTGGCCATCAAGGAGACCCTGGCCATACGCGACGGGCTTATTCTGTCCATCCTGGCACCTGAGCCTGGTCTGCACAGGGATCGGTTGCTGGACCTGTGTGTTCGTCCCAACGATCCATCCAACGTCACGGCGCTCTGCAGCATTCTGGATGCGGTCTTCAAGGATCCTGCGACACGGCCGGACCAACCACGTTGTCAGGCTGGACTGGCCATGCTTGAGGCTATGGCGGATAAGGTTCCGCCGGGGTTCCGGTCCCAGCCCTTGGCGGTCGCGGCCTATGTCGACTGGTGGAGTGGGGGATCCCTGGCGTCCGGTCTTGCTGAGGGAGCCCTGGACGACGACCGCTCATGCAGCTTGGCCGCCATCGTTCTAGCACTGATCGGCCGCAGTATCGACCCAGCTTGGAGGCAATCGGGCTGAATCGGGAATAATCGTCCCCCTGGGGTGGTTCACTTAGTGAGTTTACGATTTGACCTTGCCATAGCTGTGCCTTAAAAGCAGTGTCGGCGGGTGGGATGATCCAGGAGGAGAATTTGGCCACGAAGGACACCAAGTCAGCCAAGACAGCCACAGTGGATACCGGAAAGGGCCGGACCAGTTCAACCGCAGGCAAGACCAAGACCGCCACCAGGTCCAAGACCAGCAGCAAGGCGTCCCGCAAGACCACAGCCCGCAAGACCGCCACTGCCGGCACTTCGGCTACCAAGACGAACCGCCGCCCGGCATCCAAGACCACGAAGAAGGTCGAAGAGGAGCCCGTCCTGCAGCAGGAGGAGCAAGAGCCCGACGAGGACCTGCTAGAGGACCAGGAGGACGACGACCAGCTGGACAAGGGCGAGGATCAGCTGGAGGACGAACCCGACGAGGACGATCAGGAGGAGGATGAGGCCTCCCAGGTCGAGGATGAGGCCGAGGAGGACCGCAAGGCCGCTCATGCCCTCGCTGCCAAGGTCAAGGGTGCCTTCGTTGTCGACGATTCTGATGACGACGAGAATGTCACCCCCTCAGGCAACCCCAAGCGTCGTGTGGTCACCGCTGGCGCCACTGCCGATCCTGTCAAGGACTACCTCAAGCAGATTGGCCGAGTTAGCCTGCTGAACGCCGAGCAGGAGGTGGACCTTTCGGAGCGTATCGAGGCCGGCCTCTATGCCCAGCATCTGCTGGACACCGAGGGCGAGGGCATGGACTTCAAGCGCCGCCGCGAGCTCAAGTGGGCTGCCAATGACGGGAAGAAGGCCAAGGATCATCTGCTGGAGGCCAATCTGCGACTGGTGGTCTCCCTGGCCAAGCGTTACACCGGCAGGGGCATGCTCTTCCTGGACCTGATCCAGGAAGGCAACCTGGGTCTGATCCGCGCTGTGGAGAAGTTCGACTATACCAAGGGCTACAAGTTCTCCACATACGCCACCTGGTGGATCCGCCAGGCCATCACCCGTGCTATGGCCGACCAGGCCCGAACCATCCGCGTGCCCGTCCACATGGTCGAAGTCATCAACAAGCTTTCCCGCGTTCAGCGTCAGATGTTGCAGGACCTGGGCCGCGAGCCCACCCCCGACGAGCTGGCGCGGGAGCTGGACATGCCTGTCGAGAAGGTTCAGGAAGTCCAGAAGTATGGGCGTGAGCCCATCTCCCTGCACACCCCTCTGGGTGAGGACGGCGACTCGGAGTTCGGTGATCTGATCGAGGACACCGATGCCATCGCCCCATCGGATGCTGTGGCCTTCTCTCTGCTGCAGGAACAGTTCCAGCAGGTTCTTGAGACCCTGAGCCCCCGCGAGGCCGGCGTCATTAAAATGCGCTATGGCCTGGAGGATGGGCAGCCCAAGACCCTGGACGACATCGGCCGTGTTTACGGGGTCACCCGTGAGCGCATTCGCCAGATCGAGTCCAAGACCATGTCCAAGCTACGGCATCCTTCGCGCTCACAGACCCTCCGGGACTTCCTGGATCAGTGACCTCTACGCCCGGTGGGGAGACTCTGACACTGTCGAGGCCTCCTTGCTAGAAATGGTCATCGGTGCGTAAGCGACGGCCCATGTGGGGAGCTGTATCCTCCAGGGCGCCATGAGGTGAACGGCGAGGTAAATGGTGGCGAAAAAGCCTGATGAAAGAAAGTCCTATGGTGCCGGCAGTCTGACGGTCCTGGATGGCTTGGATGCAGTACGCAAGCGTCCAGGCATGTACATCGGGACCACGGACAGCCAGGGGCTCATGCATTGCCTTTGGGAGATCATCGACAATGCCGTGGATGAGGCCCTGGCTGGCCAGTGCGACCACATCAAGGTCATCCTGCACCGGGACGGCTCTATCGAGGTTGACGACAACGGCCGAGGCATCCCTGTCGATATTGAACCTCGGACAGGGCTGACCGGCGTGGAGGTGGTCCTGACCAAGCTCCACGCCGGCGCCAAGTTCGGTAACTCTTCATACACGGCTGTGGGCGGCCTGCACGGAGTGGGCTCTTCGGTGGTCAACGCCCTGAGCTCCCGACTGGACGTGGAGGTGGACAGGGATGGCAAGACCCATCGGATGCGGTTCCACCAGGGTCATCCTGGCACCTATCAGGACCCAGATTCGGAGCATCCATCGCCTGACTCGCCCTTTAAACGCACCAGGAAGAACCGGCCTACGCCCCTGGAGGTAGTGGGCAACGTGCCCAAGTCCCGTACCGGCACCAGGGTGCGTTACTGGGCTGACCCAGAAATCTTCAACCCCACGGCCCGGTTCAGCTACGCCCAGCTGATTGACCGGGTGCGTCAGACCAGCTTCCTGGTGCCCGGCCTCAAGATCACCGTGATTGACGACCGCATTCCGGCCACAGGAAGCGCCGAACAGGACCTGCGACTGGAGGTTGACGGCGACCCCGCTCCGGTCCAGGACGATCAGGACATTCATGAGAACCTTCGTGAATCGCCTGACAGCGGCGATATCTCTGAAAAAGGTGCCGGAGACGAACGTGCCGAGGACACGCAGGCAGATGCTGCACTAACCTCGGTCGGACATTTAGATGGCTCTGATTCCGACGGATCGGATCATGAGAGAGATGACGCCAATCTTTCGGCCACTGAGCGGGCTGACCGGCTCATGCTGCAGCCGGAGGACGAGTCCGGCCATCAGCGAGTGGAGGAGTTCCTTCACACCGGTGGAGTGACGGACTTTGTTGACTTCCTGTCCAAGGGTGAGCCGGTCAGCGACATCTGGCGGATCAGTGGGCAGGACACCTACCAGGAGGAGACCCAGCGTGTGGGTTCGGACGGCGAGCTGCATGCCGAGCAGGTGGAGCGTGTCTGCGGGGTGGATATCGCCCTGCGCTGGGTCAATGACTACGATTCAGTCGTCCGTAGCTTCGTCAATGTGGTAGAGACACCCGGCGGAGGCATGCACGTGGACGGGTTCATGAACGCCGTGACCCGTCAGGTGCGCAAGGCCGTGGAGGCCAATGCCCGCCGCCTCAAGGTCAACCTCAAGGACTCTCACACTAAGGTGGAGCGCGACGATGTCTTGGCTGGGCTGGTGGCCGTGGTTACGGTACGCATCGCCGAGCCGCAGTTCCAGGGCCAGACCAAGGATGTGTTGGGTACAGCCCAGGTCAAACCCATCGTCACCCGAATGACCGACGATCAGTTCGGCCAAATGATCAGTGGCTCCAAGCGCGGCTTCAAGGAGCAGTCCGGCCAAGTACTGGAGAAGATCGTCGGCGAGATGCACGCCCGCGTCCAGGCACGCAAGACCAAGGAGGTCACCAGGCGCAAGAACGCCCTGGAGTCAGCTTCCATGCCCTCCAAGCTCTCGGATTCCATGCCTGGCAACGACGACATTGCTGAGCTGTTCATCGTCGAGGGCGACTCCGCTCTGGGTACGGCCAAGGCCGCCCGAAACTCCATGTTCCAGGCACTGCTGCCCATCCGCGGCAAAATCCTCAACGTGCAGAAGGCATCCCTGTCCCAGATGCTGACCAACAAGGAGTGCGCCTCCATTATCCAGGTGGTCGGTGCTGGCTCGGGAGCCAGCTTCGACATCGACCAGGCCCGCTACAACAAGGTCATCATGATGACCGACGCCGATGTTGACGGCGCACACATCCGCATCCTGTTGCTGACCCTCTTCTACCGTTACATGCGGCCCCTGATCGAGAACGGGCGGGTCTATGCAGCCGTGCCGCCCCTGCATCGAATCGCTCTTGCAGGCAAGAACAAGGGGAAGTTCATCTACACCTATTCGGACGATGAGCTGGAAGGCAAGCTGGCCGACCTACAGGCCAAGCACATCGACTACAATCCCGATGTGCAGCGCTACAAGGGTCTGGGTGAGATGGACGCCGACCAGCTGGCTGACACCACCATGGACCCCAGGACCCGCATGCTGCGCCGTATCCGCATGGAGGATGCCGCTCAGGCGGCCGGCATCTTCCCCCTGCTCATGGGCGACGACGTGCCGCCCCGCAAGCAGTTCATCGTGGACAATGCCGACGACTTCGACCGGAGCAAGATCGATACCTGATTGACCTTCAGGAATGTCCAAAAGGACGGGGAGAGGAGCGTGACGCATATGGACGATCCCTTGGGTAATTTCTCCCCGCAGACGGCGGACTGGTTCCGTCAGGCCTTTCCCGAAGGTCCCACGCCGACCCAGGTACAAGCCTGGCCGGCCATCCGCTCGGGCGGCAATGCGCTGATCATCTCGCCCACCGGTTCAGGCAAAACTCTGGCTGCCTTTCTTTGGGCCATTGACGAGCTCGTGACCAGGCCTCGGCGCTCTCGGGAACCAGGTGTCGCTGTGCTCTACGTCTCGCCCATGAAGGCCCTGGGGACGGACGTGGCCCGCAACCTGCAGAATCCGCTGGACGGCATTGCCGAGCGCTTCGCCAGACAGGGACGAAAAGTGCCCAAGGTCCGGACGGGCATCCGCACTGGGGACACCGATGCCCGCGGCCGTAGGGCTCTGGCTGCTCATCCTCCGGATATTCTTGTCACCACCCCCGAATCGCTCTATCTGATGCTGACCTCAAAGACGGCCAGCACACTGAAGAACGTCCAGACCGTTATTGTGGACGAAATCCACGTTTTGGCGGGCAACAAGCGCGGGGCTCATCTGGCGCTGAGCTTGGAGCGGCTGGACGACCTGGTCGGACGGCCAGTGCAGCGGATAGGTCTGTCGGCTACGGTCCGGCCGCCCGAGCAAGTGGCCCGTTTTCTGGGAGGCAGCCGTCCCGTCAGCCTGATTCAGCCCAAGTCGTCCACAGCCATGGACCTGCGGCTTATCGAACCCCTGGAGGACATGGGCGATCTGGCTGCGCCGCCCGGCCAATCGGGCCAGGATGGGCAGGATGGCGACCAAAGAAGCGGATCCATCTGGCCTGCCGTCGAACGGGCCATTCTGGACCAGGTCCTGTCCCACCACACCACCCTGGTCTTCGTCAACTCACGGGGCCTCGCCGAGCGCCTGACCGCCCGGTTGAACGACCTGCACCAGTCAGATCTGCAGGCCTTGAATCACGACCAGCCAGGTTTATCCCATGAAACAGTCAAGTCCACCGGCAGGGCTGGGCAGGCCAGGGAGCCCGCCCACTACGATTCGGCCACCGGGTCCACTTCCGATAGGACTTCCGGCCTGAGTGTCGACCAACCCATTGCCATGGCCCACCATGGTTCGGTGTCCAAGGAGCGCCGCCGCCAGGTTGAGGACGACCTCAAGGCCGGCAGGCTGCGGTGCGTGGTAGCCACCTCCAGCCTGGAGCTGGGCATCGATATGGGCTCGGTCGATCTGGTCATCCAGGTCAATGCCCCGCTGTCGACCGCCTCGGGGCTGCAGAGGGTGGGCCGGGCCGACCACCAGGTGGGACGGGTGTCGCAAGCCAGGCTTTTCCCCCTGACTCGTGAGCAGATCCTGGAGTGTACGGCCAGCATGGAAAGTATGGTCCAAGGTGATATAGAACCCATCATCATGCCCAGCAGTCCTTTGGATGTTCTGGCTCAGCAGACGGTGGCCGCAGCTGCCATGGGGCCACTCAAGGAGCAGGACTGGCTTGCCACGGTCAGACGGGCTGCACCCTTCGTCCACTTGGACCAGCAAGTCTATCGGGCGGTGCTGGGCATGCTCAGTGGCGCCTACACCTCCCAGGACTTCACCGCTTTCCGCCCCATCTTGGTCTGGGACCACCAGACCGGCACATTGACAGCCCGCCCCGGCGCGCAACGCCTGGCGGTCACCTCCGGAGGCACCATTCCCGACCGTGGCTCCTACAGTGTGGTCATGCCTTCAGAGGCCGCCGGCGGCAAACCCCGTCGAGTAGGAGAGCTGGACGAGGAGATGGTCTATGAGTCCCGAAAGGGAGACGTGATCACCCTGGGTACCACCTCTTGGAGGATCCAGCAGATCACCCGCGATCGTGTGGTGGTGGTACCCGCTCCGGGACGCTCAGCCAGACTGCCCTTCTGGCATGGTGAAGGCACTGGACGTGACCCTGCCTTCGGCCGTCGCCTGGGTAAGCTTGCCAGGGAACTGTCCCAGGGTCTGATACCGGCGGTCCAGACTGCCTCCGGTCGGCCAGGCTTCACTCAAGCCGTCTGCTCTCGTCTGTTGGAGGACGGCTTGGACTATCCTGCTATCAACAATTTGGCTGCCTTTCTGGCCGAGCAGCAGGCCTCTACGGGCCAGGTGCCCGACGACCGGCATCTGGTGGTCGAGCGTTGCCCCAACGAGGAGGGCGACCTGAGGATGGTCCTCCATTCGCCATACGGCCGCAGGGTCAACGAGCCCTGGGCTCTGGCCATCACCGCACGGCTCTCCCGCGAGCGCGGCTACGACGGATCCGTCTGGGCAGGTGAGGACGGCATCGTCGTGCAGATTCCAGACACGGATGCCTTCCTGGAAGATCAGCGAATATTCGTATTCACCCCCGATCAGGTGGAACGCGAGGTTCGACGGCATCTGGTTGGCTCTGCGCTCTTCCAAGCCCGCTTCCGCCAGTGCGCAGCCCGCTCGCTCTACATGCCCAGGATGGAGCCCGGCCGCAGGGTTCCGCTCTGGCAGCAGCGTCTACGGGCCTCCCGTCTGCTGGATGCAGCCCTGAAGGAGGATGACTTCCCTCTGGTCTTGGAGACCATGCGCGAGTGCCTGCAGGACGTCTACGACATGCCTGCCCTGCGCGAGCTGATGGCCGACCTGGAGCAGGGGAGCGTCCGTCTGGTCCCGGCCTCCACCAAGACCCCCTCGCCCATGGCCTCAGGTCTGCTCTTCGGTTACCTGGGTACCTTCATGTACCAGTACGACATGCCCAAGGCCGAGCGCGATGCCGCCATGCTGGCCATCGACTCCGACCTGCTGGAGCAGATGGTCGGCCAGGTGGACATGGCCGACCTTCTGGACCAGGAGACAGTAGACCAGGTGACCGCTGATTTGCAGCGACTCTCGCCCAGGACCCGGGCCAAGGGGGTCGAAGGATTGGCCGACCTGCTGCGCATCCTGGGCCCCATGGATTTGGCGGGGATTCGTCGGCGCATGCACGGGCAGGAGGACGAACCGGCGACGGAGGCACAGGTTCGTGTCATTTTGGAAGAGCTGAAGGCCCAGCACAGGGTGGTACAGATCAGGCTAGGCGCTCGCGACTGCTGGGTATGGGCTGGTCAGGCGGGGCGGCTTACGGCGGTCCTGGGCCCAGGCATCCAGCCATTCGTCCAGTCAACAAAGGAATCAGACAGCGAGGCCTTCGACCAGCTGGTCAGGCAATACGCTGCAGTCCATGGGCCGTTCACTACCGCGGACCTGGCTGGCCACCTGGGCCTGGGCAGTGCCCTCTTGGAGGACAGACTGCGTTCCTTGGTCGCACGCGAGCTACTCATGACCGGGGTCTTCCCCCGTCCTGACCTGAGTGCCTATGGCGAGCCAGGATGGGAGGGAGGCGAACCCCGTCGAGGATGGCTGGATCCCGAGGTCTTCCGTCGACTGCGCTCGAGGTCCCTGGCCAAGGCGAGCAAGGCCGCCAGCCCCGTTCCCGGCCATGTCTACAGCGACTTTCTTCTTCATCGGCAGGGTCTGGCACTCCTCGGTCAGGAACCCCTGATGGGCACTGAGGGGCTGCTGGAGGTAGTCGGGCAGCTGGAAGGGCTGGCTCTTCCGCCTGCGCTCTGGGAATCGGCCATCTTCCCGGCCAGGGTGCGTGATTACGGTCCCGCATTGATAGACGATCTGCTGGCCTCGGGCCAGGTGGTCTGGGTGGGTTCCGAACAGGGCGAGGGGCCTCTGGGCGCCATGACCTTTTATCTGGCCGAGGACCTAGATAAGGAGCTTCCAGCACAAGCTGCCGGTTCTTTACCAGTCACGGATGAGGCCGACAAGTCGAGCAACTCGGGCAACGCGGGCGATCTGGAAGAGACCTTGCTGAATGTTCTGGCTGATGGCGGAGCCTACCGCTTCGATCGGCTTCTGCGAGCCTGCGCCGATCGGGGCAGGGGTGACATTGATTCCACTGATTCTGAGACCCCCGACCAGGAGGCTCTGGCCCGGTCGCTCTGGTGGCTGGTCAGGCGTGGAGTGGTCACCAACGCCTCCTTGGCTCCAGTACGGCGCCTTGTCCGAGGGTCAGGCCCACAGACCTCAGGTAGGACCCGCCGTTTGCCTTATGGATTGCGTGGACGCGGCAGGCCCTTGGGTCGTTCGGCCTTGACGCGGACAGCCGGCTCATCAGCGCTGTCAGCGGCTACGGAGGGGTTCTGGACTCTGGTTGCGGATGAGCGCGGAGCAGCGGGAGGTGCGTCAGGGACTCACAAGGATGATTCAAGCGATGAGCTTAGAGGTAGTAGCCAGTACGCTGACCGGCAGCGGACCGTCCGCCTGGTCCACGAGGAGCAAGCCATCCTGGACCGTTATGGGCTCCTGGCTCCGGTACTGTCTGAAGTGCGGTCCCTCCCTGGCGGATTCTCGGCCCTCTATCAGGTCTGCAGACGCATGGAGGAGGCCGGCCAGCTGACGCGCGGAGTCATCGTTGATGGTTTCGGCGGCGCCCAGTTCGCCCCCCGGGAGGTGATTGACCAGCTCAGAGGCTTCCAAGAGGATGAGCGCGCTAACGAAGATTCCGAGCAGCGGCCCCCCGAACCCGTGGTCATGGACGTGACCGATCCAGCCAACCTCTATGGCACGGCTCTTGCCTGGCCAACCACATCGGGGGATGGCAGTGGTCGGCCCATTCGGCGTATGGGGAACCTCATGGTGCAGAATCGAGGCCGCGCCCTGGTCTATGCGGCGCCCAAGGGTCATCATCTACTGGTCTTCGGCAAGCCGGACCGTGGATTGCTGGAGGCCGCCTTCGCCCAGCTGGCCTCATGGCTGAGGCGGGGTGGGCAGGGACGCATTCTCTTCAGTGATGCCAATGGCCGACCCCTGACTATGCGCGAACCGTTGGGCATGGCCATGTCCGCTGCCGGATTCACGGCCGGGCCGGGCGGCATGGCCCTCTACTGAGCCTTTGCTGAGCGTCCTCATGCCACGAAGGCGATAGGTGCCGCCAGTTCCTGGCCGGAGGCATCCCGTCGCATGTCCACGTCGGGCAGTTCGACCGGCGATCCGGCAGCAGTGCTGGCGTGCAGGGGCCAGGAGCCCACCCGGGCCAGCAGCAGGGTGTCCTGACCTTTGAGGAAGCGCTGGGAGCGCACACCGCCCGTGCCACGGCCCTTGACCGGATACATTTCCAGCGGCGTCAGCTTGGCCGATCCGTTCTCGGTGCCTGGCAGGGCCTCGGAGTCGCCGGCCACGGTCAGGACCACGGCCCCGGCCTGGGTGCTCATGCCATCCTCGCCGGTCTCCTGGTAGGTCCAGCCGATCTCCCCGGCCGGTACGACCGCGAAGGTGGCGACCTGGCAGTCCTGGGCCAGACGTATGCCCGCCATGCCTGTTGCATTGCGGCCCTGGGGTCGGACCTTGTCCCCGGTGAAGGTCAGCAGGCTGGCATCCGAGGAGATAAGGACCATGCGGTCCCCGTCCTGGCAGGGGGCTGCGAAGACCACCTGGTCGTCATCCTTGAGGTCGATGACCGACCAGGAGTCCATGGTGGTCGGCGACTCGCGGTTCCAGCGCTTGACCTTGCCCAGGCGTGTGCCCAGGGCCAGAGGCCGGGAGTCGGTCATATTGATGACGGTGACGGCGTGCTCGTCGGCCTGGGGTTCGGTGCTGGCCGTTCCGCTCAGGAGCTCGTCGGCCACGATGCCTCCGCTCAGGTTGGGGTTGGCGGTGGCCGGGATCAGCGGCAGGTCGGCCACAGGAGCGGTGATCAGCCGTCCAGCCGTGGTGACCAGGCCGTATGTGGCCAGGGTGGTGGTGGCGAATATGGCGATGATCTGGTCGTCATGCCCACGGTCCTGGTTGCGTGGCCGGGACCGCCATGCATCCAGGGCGCCTGGAGTGCTGCGTGCCAGCAGTCCGGTGGCGCTCATCATGACCGTGCAGGGCTTGTCCTCCATGTGCAGATCGCCACCATCTTCGCTGCGGCTGGTTCCTCCGTTGACCGCCAGTGCAACCTTTCGGCCAGCACTGGCCTTACTGGTGGTCTGTTGAGCGGTCTGCTGATCACTGGCTGCCGACTGCACAGGGGCCAGATCTCCGGATGGCTCCTGGTCCAGGATGACCGTGCGCCTGGGTGTGCCCCACTGGGCCACCGCCTGATCCATCTCCTGGATGACCACCCGGTCCAGCTCGGCCGAGGAGTCCAGAATCCGCTCCAGTTTTTCCAGCTGCTTCTTGAGGTCGTCGCGCTCGCCCTCAAGCTCGATCCTGCTCATCTTGGTCAGCCGCCGCAGCCGCAGGTCGAGAATATACTGGGCCTGGGTCTGATCCAGGTCGAAGACCGCCATCAGCTTGGCCTTAGCCGCATCCGCGTCGTCCGAACTGCGGATGACCTGGATGACCTCGTCGATGTCAACCAAGGCCAGCAGGAGCCCCTCGACCAGGTGCAGACGCTCCAGGGCCTTCTTGCGGCGGAACTCGCTGCGACGGTGGATGACCGTCCGCCGGTGCTCCACCCAGACCTCCAGCAGCTCCTTGAGCCCCATGGTTCTGGGCCGTCCGTGGACCAAGGCCACGTTGTTGATGGTGAAAGAGTCCTCCAAGGGCGTGTACTTGAAGAGCTTGCCTAGGACCTTGCCTGGGTCGAATCCCGTCTTGATCTCGATGACCAGGCGGGTCCCGTTGTGCCGGTCGGTCAGATCGATGGCGCTGGAGATGCCCTCCAGCTTGTGGTTGCGCACCCCCTCGGAGATGCGCTCCAGAACCCGCTCAGGGCCCACCATGAAGGGCAGCTCAGTGACCACGATGGCCTTCTTTCGGGCGGTCACGTTCTCCAGGTGGGTGACGGACCTGGTCACAAAGGCCCCCCGACCGTGCTCGTAGGCCTTGCGGATGCCGTCCCGCCCTACGATGATCCCGCCGCCGGGCAGATCCGGACCGGGTACATAGCGCATGAGTTCATCCAGCCCTGCGTCCGGGTGGGCCATCAGATACTTGGCGGCGGCCACCACCTCGCCCAGGTTGTGGGTGATCATATTGGTGGCCATACCCACGGCGATGCCCGAGGCTCCGTTGACCAGCAGGTTGGGGATGGCCGAGGGCAGGACCTGTGGCTCCTTGAGTTTGTTGTCGTAGTTGGGGGAGAAGTCCACCGTGTCCTGGTCGATGTCGGCGTTCATGCCCAGAGCCGCCGGGGCCAGCCGGGCCTCGGTGTAACGGGAGGCCGCCGGTCCGTCGTCCAAGGATCCGAAGTTGCCGTGGCCGTCGACCAGAGGCAGGCGCATGGCGAAGGGCTGGGCAAGACGGACCATGGCCTCATATATGGAGGAGTCGCCATGGGGATGCAGCTTGCCCATGACCTCGCCCACGGCCCTGGCGGACTTCATGTACGGGCGGTCCGGGTTGAGGTTCATCTGGCCCATTTGGTAGATAATCCGTCGCTGGACCGGCTTGAGTCCGTCACGGGCATCGGGCAGGGCCCTGGCGTAGATGACCGAGTAGGCGTATTCCAGGAAGGACTTGCTCATCTCCTCGTTCAGGGGGGTTTCGACGATGTGCTCCTTGACCTGCCGGGGGTCGTACCCCGCCGCCTTGCTCCTGCGATGAGTTGCCATGCTCCAGCTCCTGCTCCTTCACGTTCCGCCTTATGATAACCGGACGGTCCGCCAAAGCGTGCCTGCTGGGTCCGGTGTCGGCCTGGGGTCTGACCGTGCTTGAATGGAAGGTATGGGTCTGGATACACCTGACATGAAGGAACTGCTGGAGCCGAGTCTGCCTATCCAATACGGGGACCAGGCGGGGGACAATCTTGTTGGCGGACCTCGGCATCTGTCCGCTGTCCTGCCCGCCCTGAGCGCATGTCTGGGAGTGCCTGTGGCCACTGACGTCCATCCGTCTGCCAAGGCCCTCCAGGAGGCCCTGGGGCTGCCTGATGCCCGGTCGGTTGTCGTCGTCCTTGTGGATGGTCTGGGATTCTGGAACCTGGTCAGCCGTCAGGGCCATGTGCCCTACCTGCGCTCGCTGCTGTCCGAACCCATCAACCAGCGTCCCCTCTATACCAGCCTGCCCTCGACTACGGTGGCGGCCATGGGGGTCTTCGGCACTGGGACCAGCCCTGGACTGACCGGTATGACCGGCTACACACAGCTGAACCCCGACACCGGCCAGCTTGGTCAGATGATTCAGTTCAGAGGCGCCCAGGACCCCGAGCGCCTGCAGCGCCGTCCAACTGTCTTCGAGACCCTCCAGGCGCAGGGGGTCCGCGTGACATCTTCGGGCCTGCCGCGTTTTCGTGACTCCGCCCTGACCCGTGCGGCTCTGCGCGGCGGAGAGTACCTGGCCCACAACCACTCCCGTCAGCGTCTCCTGGCCGCCTGCCAGGCTGCCCGCCAGCCAGGGCTGACCTACCTCTACATCCGCGATGTGGACAAGGTGGGCCACCACAGCGGTTGGGAGGGCGAAGAATGGGTGGCCGCTCTCGAAGCGACCGATGCACAGCTGGCCGAGCTTCATCGCCGCCTGCCAGCCGGGACGCTGACGGTTATCGTAGCCGATCACGGCATGGTCGAAGCTGATCCGGATCAGCGCATTGACATCGCTCAAGACCCGGAATTGAACCGGGAAGTGCGACTGGTTGGCGGCGAGCCCAGGGCCGTCATGCTCTATCTGGACCAGAGGGCGGATCCCAAGGTCGTGGCCGCCCGTTGGCGGGAGCGTCTGGGGGAGCGGGCCTGGGTGCTGACCCGGGATCAGGCCATCGAAAGGGGAATCTTCGGCCCGGTGGACGTTCGGATTCGCCCCATGATCGGTGACCTTCTGGTTCTGGCCGGTGACCGGGTCACCATGGTGAATTCGGCTGATCAGACTGATGCAGCGACCAGACTGCCTGGCGTCCACGGCTCCTGGACCCGTCTGGAGACGCAGATTCCCTGCCTGATCGATCTGGTCTGACTGCTGGGGATAGAACCCTACAGCTACTTGCCGAAGAGGATTTCGTCCCAGCTGGGTACGGCCGACCGTCCGGAGTGCTTTTTGGCGCGTTTGCTCCGGCGACCCTCCTTGGGTTCGTCCTCCTGACCGTCCTGACTGGCATCATCGCCTTGATCCGGCTGCTGGAGCTGCTCCTGGTCAGCCTGGCTCTGCCCATGGTTCTGAACAGGCAGGACCATGGTGGACTCGGTGTCCCTGATTGGGGGATGCTCAGCCGTGTCGGGGTCCTCAGTCAGCTCGGCACTGAGGTGGTTGGGTTCTCGTTCGGCTGTCCGCTCCTGGCCTTCCTTGGGTTTGCCATAGAGCCAGGCCGTGAGCGCCGCCTGACGCTCCCCGTTCTCCTGGTCGCCCGATCCATGGTCCTCTTCCTCGTCCTCTATTTGGGCAAAGGCATCGTCCTGGCTTGGAGGGCGCCTGTCAGTCTGGTCATCGATCTCTTCGGCTGTGCCCTGGTCCAAATCGGGCCGATCCTGGCCATGGTCGTCTTCGGAATCATCCAGCAGCATCCTGGCTGCCCTGTTCAGGCAGGTCACAGTGTTGTCATGCATGTTCCAGGCCCAGCGGGCGTTGAAAATCCGCTTGTCCAGCGTAAACACGCCGTTGATGTTCCAGGGTTCGTACCCTCGTCTGGTGGCCTGCCAGGAAACCTGTGCCAGGCTGACCCCGGCACGGGCCAGCACCTTGCCGATCAGTTCCTGATAATTTCGCCCGCCCGACCCTTTGGGCGCCGGCATGGTCAGGAACTGCTCTATGGCATATTTCTTTTCGGTCTCCACCGGGGCCGCGAAACGCCGTACCAGCGCTTCGTTGACAGCGTATTGTTGTGCCACCTGCTCGGGGCGGGCGCCGGCACGCACAGCCGCCTGGATGGCCGAGACAGGTAAGGGCTTGGACTTGCCGGTCTGGGGATCCACATCCTCTTCCTCCTTGACCTGCTTGGCCTCAAGAATGGCGCGATCAAGCGCATCGTCGACCCGTACGGCGAAGTGCCGGTGGTCACAGACGAAGACCAGATCGCCCCTGTCGTCGACATGGTCAAAGCTGGCCATCCTGGTCCCATTCTCAGACATGCACGCCCCTATCCTCTTACGGTTCCTTTACACGGCCTCAGGTATTTCCATTGTGCCCTACGGTTGGTATTTTACGTGCTTTTGAAATCGTGTATCCTATGCGCAGTACATATCGTGTGGAATGACCGGTATACGAGGTGACTGGTCGAACAAGGAAAGGGTACACGATGGCACAAGATTACGATACCCCGCGAGACAAGGATGAAGACGAGGAATCCCTGCAGGAGCTCGGCAAAAGCGGCCAGGATGCCGGGGCCGATCTGGACGACGACGAGAACGCCATCGCCGAGGACTACGAGCTTCCTGGCGCTGACTTAAGCAATGAGGATTCTTCGGTGACCGTCATCCCCATGCAGGGCGATGAATTCATCTGCTCCAACTGCTTCCTGGTCAAGCACCGGAGCCAACTGGCCTACACCACCCCCGACGGCAAGCCCGTCTGCAAGGAGTGCGCCGCCTGATGGCCTATGACGAGTCCTACAACGAGCCCGAAACGGTCGAGGTCCTGTTCAAGTCCTTGGGCGGGGCCGACGTGCCGGAATACGCCATGCCCGGCGATGCCGGGGCCGATCTACGAACCAGGATGGCTGTGGATCTGGCTCCCTTCCAGCGGGCGCTAGTTCCCACGGGAGTGGCCTTGGCCCTGCCCAACGGGTACGTCGGCCTGGTTCACCCGCGCTCGGGGCTTGCAGTGAAAATGGGGGTGACCGTGCTCAACGCGCCGGGGACGATTGATGCTGGGTACCGGGGCGAGATCAAGGTGCCGTTGATCAACCTGGATCCTCATGAGTCGGTCCACTTCGAGCCTGGGGAGCGCATCGCCCAGCTGGTCATCCAGCGTTACGTGCAGGCCCGTTTCGTGTCTGCTGAACGCCTGCCTGGCTCGGCGCGTTCGGATAGCGGATTCGGCTCGACCGGCCGCTGAGGCGCGGTTCGGACACGAGCGACCTGAATGGGCTATATCGAAGTGTAGGATTGGTGCATTATATCGGGATATTGGAGGCTTGAATGGTCACTCAGGAGGGCAGCGTCTGTAGCAATGATGTCGGCGACCAGGCCCCTTCTGGCTTGTCCTCCAGAGCCCTGGGCTGTGAGGTCAGCGACGATCCGCTCAACCCCCTGATGCCAATCTGGGAGATCTGCGCCGCCCATCATCCTGATGAGGATTTGTCCATGCTTCAGCGCGCCTATGACCGGGCCGTGGTCCAGCATGCCGACCAGAGGCGCAAGTCTGGCGAGCCCTACATCATCCACCCACTGGCTGTGGCACAAATTCTGGCCGACCTTGGCATGGGGCCCACGGTGGTTTCGGCCGGTCTACTGCACGACACCGTGGAGGACACCGACTACACCCTGGAGCAGTGCAGGGACGAGTTCGGCGACACGGTGGCTGGTTTGGTGGACGGGGTCACCAAGATATCCAAGATGGATTACGGCGATTCGGCCCAGGCTGAGACCATCCGCAAGATGATTGTGGCCATGAGCCGGGATGTGCGCGTCCTGGTGGTCAAGCTGGCTGACCGTGTGCACAACGCCCGCACCTGGCGCTATGTCAAGGCTTCATCAGCCCAGCGCAAGGCCCGTGAGACCCTGGACGTATATGCGCCCCTTGCCAACCGGCTGGGCATGAACGCCATCAAGACCGAGCTGGAGGAGCTCAGCTTCAAGACCCTCTATCCCAAGATCTACAATGAAATCGTGGTTCTGGTCTCCCGCAGAGCCGGCCAGCGGGAGGTCTACCTGCAGCAGATCCTGGACGAGATTCACGAGGATCTGGATGCTCAGGGCATCAAGGCTCAGGTGACAGGGCGGCCCAAGGACTACTTCAGCATCTACCAGAAGATGATCGTGCGCGGGCACGATTTCGCCAACATCTACGACCTGGTTGGGGTGCGCATCATCGTGGATACCATTCGCGACTGCTATGCTGCCCTGGGTGCCGTCCATGCCCGTTGGAGCCCGGTGCCTGGGCGGTTCAAGGACTACATCGCCATGCCTAAGACCAACCGCTACCAGTCCCTGCATACCACGGTGGTGGGCCCGGGCGGCAAGCCGGTCGAGATCCAGATTCGCACCTGGCAGATGCATCGCCGCGCCGAATTCGGCATCGCCGCCCACTGGAAGTACAAGGAGAACGGTTCTGCAGGCCGCGAGCTCTCCCAGCCCGACAAGTCCGACGTCAAGCGTGAGCGCCAGGAGGGGGAGCTGAGCCAGGAGGACAACCTGACCTGGATCCAGCAGTTGGCCGACTGGACCAGCGAGACTCCGGACTCCAACGAGTTCCTGGGCTCCCTTAAGGATGATTTGGGCGCGGCTGAGGTTTACGTATTCACGCCCAAAGGCAAGATCATCTCCCTGCCGGCCGATTCAACGCCCGTGGACTTCGCCTATGCCGTCCACACCGAGGTTGGCCACAGAACCATGGGCGCCAGGGTCAATGGCCGCCTGGTCCCCCTGGACACCAAGCTGCGCAACGGGGACACGGTAGAGATTCTGACCAGCAAGTCCGACACCGATGGGCCCTCGCGCGACTGGCTCAGCTTTGCCAAGAGCCCCCGTGCCCGCAGCAAAATCCGTCAGTGGTTCAGCAAGGAGCGCCGTTCGGAGACCATCGAGGAGGGCAAGGACGAGCTCATCCGCGCCATGCGCAAGCGGAACCTGCCCGTGGCCAGCCTGCTGACCCCTGAAGCCATGGTGGGGGCTGCCGACGAGCTCAACTATCCCAATGAGAAGGCGGTTTACGCCGCTATTGGCGACGGACAGGTCTCCACTCAGAACGTGATCTCCCGGCTGGTACATGATGCCGGCCGGTCGGCCCTTGAGGACGAGGTGGAGCAGGAGGCCATTCCCCTGCAGCGGGTCACCAAGTCCAGCCGGCCGGAGACCTCCCAGGGGATTTCGGTCAAGGGCGTAGACGATGTCTGGGTCAAGCTGGCCCGTTGCTGTACTCCAGTGCCAGGGGACCCCATCACCGGGTTCATCACCCGCAACCAGGGCGTCTCGGTTCATCGGTCCGACTGCCAGAATCTTCTGGAACTGCGCAAGAAGCAGCCCGAACGCATCATAGAGGTCTCCTGGACGGGCAAACAGGGCACTTTCATGGTCCAGATTCAAGTGGAGGCCCTGGATCGGCCCCACCTGCTCTCGGACATTACTCAGGTCCTGTCCGACCACGGGGTCAACATCCTGTCGGGCAGCCAATCCACCGGTCGTGACCGGGTTGCGGTCAGTCAATTCGTCTTCGAGATGGGCGACCCCCAACATCTGAATACGCTCCTGTCGGCTGTCAGGAAGATCGACGGTGTCTTCGATGCCTACCGGCTGACCGGAGCCAAGGGCTCGACCAGACCTCATATGCGGGCCATCTGACTTTCCCTGCAATCACCGTTATGCCTACTTTTCCTCTTACTCTCGCGACGGCATTTTGCCGGTATCTCGTCAAACCTATTACTTGCTTTCAGCCTTGAAAATTCAACGGCTCAAAGTCTAAAAGACGGTTATTAAAAAGACGGTTATTAACGGTTATTACAGAAAGACCCCCGGTGGTCAATGACCAAGCCGGGGGTTCTAACGGAAACTGCTACAATCAGCGCACGGCGTTCATCCACTGCTCCTTGGTGGCCTTCTCGGCCTCCAGTTCCTGCTTCTTGGCCGGATCCTGCTCGGCGGCGATTCGCTGATCCAGGTCCTGAAGCTGGGCGGCCAGCTGCTGCTCGAAGCTGGAGACGCGGGCATCGGCCTCGGGGTCGGACTGGTTCCAGGCCGCATCTTCCACGGCCTTGATTTGCCGGTCCACGGCATCCATCCTGCCCTCGATTCGGCGCACGTCGTCACGGGGGACGAAACCAATGGCGTCCCATTCCTCCTGAATCTTGGCCAGCTCCTGCCGGGCTTGCTTGGCGGCCTTGGAATCCTTGACGGGCAGCAAGGCCTCGGCCTTGGCCACCAGGGCCTCCTTCTTGGTCAGGTTCTCGCGCTCGTTGACCGAGGTCTTGTCCCGGTCGGCCTGACGGGCGTTGAAGAAGACATCCGCGGCCTGACGGAACCGAGCCCAGAGGGCGTCGTCATCCTGACGTCCTGCACGCC
Organism: Bifidobacterium sp. JNUCC 75; assembly: GCF_054819865.1. Taxonomy (NCBI): domain Bacteria; kingdom Bacillati; phylum Actinomycetota; class Actinomycetes; order Bifidobacteriales; family Bifidobacteriaceae; genus Bifidobacterium; species Bifidobacterium sp. JNUCC 75. Next base: position 2,057,124 of record NZ_JBTHIF010000001.1, read on the forward strand.
CGGCCTGCTTCCAGCGGTCCATGAGCTCGTTGAACTGATGGGAAGTGGGTCCCCAGTCAGTGGAGTCCTTGATCTGGTCGGCCTCGGCGATGATTTCTTCCTTGATCCGCTTGGTCTCGGACCGCTGGGCGTCACGCTGCTGGGCCCACTTGCGGCGGGCCTGGTTGAAGGTGGTGCGGGCGGAGGAGAAACGCTTCCAGAGCGCGTCCGCGTCGGCCTTGTCGATGCGGATGGTGGTGCGCTGGTGGTGTTGCCACTGCTCGAAGAGGGAACGGAACTTGTCTGCTGTGGATCGCCAGTTGGTGGAGTCGCCCAGGGAGGCTGCCAGCTCTTCGGCCTTCTCCACGATGGCGGTCCGCTCCTTGATGGCCTTGGCCATGGCATCCTTGCGTGCCTGCGCCAGTTCAGCCTTGCGAGTCTGCCCCTTTTCGGCCAGCTGCTCCAGTTGCGTGCGCAGGGCGGCAAGGTCGCCGACTGCTTCAGGCTGACTGGTCTCCTCCTTGAGTGAGGTTATGGATTCGTCGATCTCGTGGGCCTTGATCTTGGGACTGCGCAGTCTGGAGGCGAATAGGTTCAGCTTCTCCTTGAGGTCCAAGTATCGGCGAGCGTAAAGGTCCAGGGCCTCCTTGGCATCAGCATTGGGGAACTGGCCCACCTGGCGCTCCTGGTCACCTTCGCGGACGAAGACGTTGCCCTGCTCGTCCACCCGGCCGAAGGCTTCTGCCTTGTCGATCTCCTCCTGGCTGTAGGTGGGAGCGGCCGGGGCGGCCTTGACGTGAGGGGCCTTGTGGGCCAGAGCTGCGGGGGAGGGAACCGCCTTGGGCTTGGGCGCAGCAGGTGTAGCTGCTGGCGCGGGTGCTTCCGCAGTTGCAGGCTGTGGCTCAGCCGGTACCGGTTCGCTCTGGGTTGGTGCATCCTCAGTAGATGCGGTCTGTCCGGGGGCAGCCTGTTCCTGCCCGGCTTCGGGCGTTGTCGCAGCGGCGACCTGGCCCTCCGCGTCCGCGGTGTGCTCCTCCTGCGGTGTCGAGGTGTTCTCGGGTGTGATGGCGGTGTTGTCGGCCATGGCCAGCTCCTTAGGCTTGTGTGTTGGAGAGATCGCAAAATATGGCAATACCATTTTCCTTGACCTCCTATAGTATAGGTTCTTATGGCAAAAGGCACATCTCTATCCGGTTTCCCAGAATGGCTTCCTTCGCAAAGAGTGGTGGAGCAGCGCATCCTCGACACGCTTCGCAAGGTCTTCGAATTGAACGGCTACATCGGCATTGAGACCAGAGCCGTAGAAGAGGGCTCCAGCCTGCTCAAGAAGGGGGAGACCAGCAAGGAGATCTACCTGCTTTCCCGATTGCAGGATCTGGGCCAGGAAAAGGATGTGCCAGTGGAGCGCCGGCTGGGCCTGCATTTTGACCTGACCGTGCCGCTGAGCCGCTATGTGGTGGAGCACAGCAACGACTTGACCTTCCCCTTCAAACGCTGGCAGATTCAGAAGGTCTGGCGAGGAGAGCGCCCCCAGGAGGGACGGTTCAGGGAGTTCGTTCAGGCTGACATTGACGTAATTGGCAACGGAGAGCTGCCCGACCACTACGAGGTCGAGGTGCCCCTGGTCATGCTGAGTGCTCTGGAGGAGCTGCGGGCCTTCGGCCTGCCCAAGCCCACTGTGCACACCAACAACCGCAAGCTTTCCGAGGGATTCTACCGGGGTCTGGGTCTGGAGGATGTCGAGGGCGTTTTGCGCGAGATCGACAAGCTGGACAAGATTGGCCCTGACGAGGTGGCCAGCCTGTTGGTCAGTGAGTGCGGCGCCAATCAGGACCAGGCCAAGGCCTGCCTGGATCTGGCCGAGCTGACCGCCGACGATGGCAAGCAGCTGCGCCAGCGGTTCGATGCCTTGGTTGACAAGGTTGGCATCGATAAGGAGTCTTCTTCGTACGCCTTAGCCAATGAGGGGCTGGAGACGCTGGCCATGATCATCGACGAGGCCGCCCGCATTCGGCCGGGCTCGGTCATCGCCGACCTGAAGATCGCCCGCGGGCTGGACTACTATACCGGCTCTGTCTACGAGACCTTCCTGGAGGGGGCGCAGTCCCTGGGATCCATCTGTTCCGGCGGCCGCTATGACAATCTTGCTAGCCAGGGCAACCGGACCTATCCAGGCGTAGGGCTGTCCATTGGGCTTTCTCGCCTGCTCTCCTACCTGCTGGCCCACGGGGTTCAGGCCTCCAGGGTTTCTCCGGCTGCGGTCATGGTCGCCGTCTGGGACGAAGAGGATCGGACCATCAGCAACCACATCGCCCAGGATCTGCGGGCCAGGGGTATTGCCGCTGATGTGGCGCCTACTGCAGCCAAGATTGGCAAACAGATCCGCTATGCCGACCACCTGGGCATCCCCTATGTCTGGTTCCCTGCCAAGGAGGGCCAGCAGGAGGGCGACCAGGTCAAGAACATCATCACCGGCGATCAGACTCCGGCTGACCTGGTGTCGTGGACGCCGGATAGCCTGTATGCCCGGCAGAGTGTGGAATACCAGGCCTGACGCAGGGGCAGGTCGAGCATTATGGAGGTACAGGAAAGCATGGGCCAGTCGGCTTACAGAACGAGCTACGCCACGGATGTCACTGAAGATATGGTCGGTCGCCAGGTGACGGTGGCCGGATGGGTGGATCGCCGCCGTGATCACGGAGGCGTGGCCTTCATCGACCTGCGTGACCGCTCCGGTCTGGTGCAGATCGTCATCTATGACGAGGAAGAGGCCCGGCCCCTGCGTAGCGAGTACGTCATCCAGGTCACCGGCAAGGTTCGCGAACGTCCTGAGGGCAATGACAACGAACACCTGTCCACCGGACACATCGAGATCGTTGCAGACAAGATTGAGGTTCTGGCCAAGTCGGCAGCCCTGCCCTTCCAGGTGTCCACAGCCCTGGAGAACGAGGCCGAGAACAAGCTGCCCGGCGAGGATGTGCGGCTGCGCTACCGTTATCTGGACCTGCGTCGCCCCTCCATGCAGCACAACATCCGTCTGAGGGCCGCCATGAACCGTGCCGCCCGTGCTGCCCTGGACAAGATGGATTTCTGCGAGATCGAGACGCCGACCCTGATCAAGTCCACCCCCGAGGGCGCCCGTGACTTCCTGGTGCCGGCCCGCCTGGTGCCCGGATCCTGGTACGCCCTGCCGCAGTCTCCCCAGCTGCTCAAGCAGTTGCTGATGGTGGGCGGCTTTGAGCGTTACTACCAAATCGCCCGTTGCTACCGCGACGAGGACTTCCGCGCCGACAGGCAGCCTGAGTTCACCCAGCTGGATATCGAGATGAGCTTCGCCTCCCAGGAGGACGTCATGGCCATGGCCGAGCAGGTCATTGCCGAGGTCTGGAAGGCTGCAGGATTCGAGGTCACCCTGCCCATCCCCAGGATCAGCTGGCAGGAGGCCATGGACAAGTATGGTTCCGACAAGCCTGACCTGCGCTTCGGCAACCCTATCGTCGAACTGACCGACTACTTCAAGAACACCCCCTTCCGGGTCTTCCAGGCTCCCTACGTAGGCGCCGTGGTCTACCAGGGTGCGGCTAACCTGCCCCGCAGGCAGTTCGACGCTTGGCAGGAATGGGCCCGCCAGCGTGGTGCAAAGGGTCTGGCCTATGTCCAGTTCACCGGCGACGGCACTCTCAAGGGCCCGGTGGCCAAGAACCTGTCTGATGCCGAGCGCCAAGGCCTCAAGGAGGCCGTAGGCGCCACGGACGGGGATGCCGTCTTCTTCGCAGCCGGTCCCCGTGAGGCTTCGCAAACCCTGCTGGGCGCGGCCCGTGTGGAGATCGCCCGTCGCCAGGGGCTGCTCAAACCCGACGAATTCGCCCTGACCTGGGTGGTGGACTTCCCGCTCTTCAAGCCCACCGACGACCCGGACGACGACGATGTGGCCGTGGGACATTCTAAGTGGACCTCCATGCACCATCCCTTCACCATGCCTTCGGTCGACTGGATCGACCGCTTCGACAAGGATCCCGAACACGCCATGAGCGACTCCTATGACATCGTCTGCAACGGCGAGGAGATGGGCGGCGGCTCGGTGCGTATTCACCGCGACGACATTCAGGATCGGGTCTTCAAAGTGCTGGGCATCGGCCCCGAGGAGGCCCAGGAGAAGTTCGGCTTCCTGCTGGAGGCCTTCAAGTACGGCGCTCCGCCCCACGCAGGCATCGCCTTCGGTTGGGACAGGACTGCCCAGATCCTGACCGGAGCGGACTCCATCCGCGATGTCATCGCCTTCCCCAAGTCCGGTGGCGGCCAGGATCCCATGACCGGGGCTCCGGCGCCCATCTCCGACCAGCAACGCGCCGAGACCGGCGTGGATTGGGAACCGGATCAGGAGGATACCGACTGAGCGCACTTCGTCACTGGTCGACGAGAGTCTAAAAGGGCTGGAATTCTGCGGGATTTCGGCCCTTATTGTTTAGGCCAGTTTATGCGCTGCGGGTCAATCGGTCGCGTTCGGCCAGTGGCTCCGCTTTTCAGGAGAACCGTTTCTATGGCCGCTCTGCAACAAAGATTGAGTAAACTGCCCAATATGAGCGAAACAACCAAACAGCCGTCGGAGCGGATTCTGCCGGAGAAACCGGCCTCAGATCGCCCCGTCCAGGATAACTCCGGGCCGCTGGTCGAGCTGGCGCACGTCGAGAAGCATTTTGGCAATCTGCACGTCCTCAAGGACATCAACCTGCAGGTTGATACCGGCGAAGTGCTGGTGGTGGTCGGCCCCTCAGGCTCCGGCAAGTCCACCATGTGCCGGACTATCAATCGTCTGGAGTCCATCGACTCCGGTGTCATCAGGATCGAGGGAGAGCCTTTGCCTCAGGAGGGACGTGACCTGGCTCGGCTCAGGGCCGAGGTGGGCATGGTCTTCCAGTCCTTCAATCTGTTCGCCAACAAGACCATACTGGAGAACATGACCCTGGCACCCATCAAGGTGCGCCATATGCCCAAGAAGGATGCTGAGGACCTGGCCATGGACCTCTTGGCCCGGGTGGGCGTGGAATCCCAGGCCTCCAAGATGCCCTCCCAGCTCTCAGGCGGCCAGCAGCAGCGTGTGGCCATAGCCCGCGCCCTGGCCATGCAGCCCAAGATCATGCTCTTCGACGAGCCCACATCGGCTCTTGACCCGGAGATGGTCAACGAGGTGCTGGATGTGATGATTCAGCTGGCCCAGGAGGGCATGACCATGATTTGCGTGACCCACGAGATGGGCTTTGCCCGCCAGGCCGCCGACCATATCGTTTTCATGGCCGATGGACGGATCCTGGAGAAGGACGACCCCGACGACTTCTTCGATCACCCCAAGACCCAGAGGGCCGCCGACTTCCTGTCCAAGATTCTGGCCCACTGAAGCAGGAGGGAAGCGTATCCGCATGAATGCAAGCATGCATGGCATGGGCCAGCCGTTGAAACGGCTTGCCAGGAATTTGACCGCGATCCTGTGCGCTTTGGGTTGCCTGATCTCCTTGGCGGCCTGCGGCTCCGACAAGGAGGCAGGCAAGATTCGGGTGGGCATTAAGTTCGACCAGCCTGGTCTGGGCTTCAAGAAGGCCGGAACCTATGTGGGCTTTGACGTGGACGTGGCCACCTACATCGCCGACAAGCTAGGTTATAGCCCCGACGACATCGTCTGGAAGGAGGCCCCCTCCAAGCAGCGTGAGGCCATGCTCCAGAACGGCGACGTGGACATGATCCTGGCCTCCTATTCCATAACGGATGAGCGCAAGCGGGCCGTCTCTTTCGCTGGACCCTACATCGTGGCCGGACAGGACCTGCTGGTGCGCAAGGAGGACCACCATATCCGTGGCCCCGAAGACCTCAACGGCAAACGACTGTGCTCAGTGACCGGATCCACCTCAGCCGTCACCGTCAAGAAACGGTTCGCCAAAGAGGTCCAGCTGATGGAGCAGCCGGGCTACGCCGAATGCGCCACCGCCCTCTTCTCCGGCATCGTCGATGCAGTCACCACTGACGACATCATCCTGGCTGGTCTGGCTTCCGCCTCCCGTGGAAGGCTGCGGCTGGTCGGCAAACCCTTCACCCAGGAGTACTACGGTGTGGGCATCAAAAAAGGCAATACCAAGCTGGCCCACAAGATCAACGCGGCTCTGGCCGACATGGAGGCCAACGGCTCATGGCAGCGGGCGCTCGAGAACAACACCCGGGGCACCCACTACAAACCCGATCCGCGCTACAACCCACCTAAGCCCAAGGAGGGGGAGTGAGATGTCAACCATCATCGAACTGTTCACCGACTACGACATCCCGGCAGCCTTCTGGGTCAACATCCAGTTGACCCTCTGGTCGGCCCTCTTCTCGCTGATCCTGGGCATCATCCTGGTGATCATGCGCATCTCGCCCATCTCCTCCCTGCGGGCCGTCGGCCGAGGGTATGTGGAGTTCTTCCAGAACATGCCTTTGACCATCATCATGGTCTTCATGGTCCTGGGTGCCTTCGCACAGCTCAAGATCAGCTTCTCGCCGGAATTCTCCGTCAACTTCTTCTGGCTGGCAGTGACGGGCCTGTCCCTGTATACGGCAGCATTTGTCTGCGAGTCCTTGCGCTCGGGCATCAACACGGTGCCTCTGGGCCAGGCCGAGGCGGCCCGTGCCCTGGGGCTGAGCTTCTTCCAGTCGGCCTCGCAGATCATACTGCCCCAGGCCTTCCGCGGCTCGGTAGCGCCCTTGGGCAACACCTTCATCGCCCTGCTGAAGAACTCCACCGTGGCTGCAGCAGCCTCCGTGGCATCCGAGAGCTCCTCCCTGATGAGCGAGATGATAGAGTTCCACGCCAATGCCATTGTGGCCATCTTCCTGATTTTCGCCCTAGGATATGTGATTCTGGTTTTGCCCATCGGAGCTTTGACCACGTACCTGTCCAACAAGCTGGCAGTGAGGAGGTGAGCGGCCATGGCACCAGATAATGAGAGCTCGCTGCTCTTCGATCAGCCCGGTCCCAAGGGTCGGCGCACCATACGAATCGCCAATTGGATAGCCGCTATCATCTTCGCCATAGTGGTCATTCTGGTGCTGATGAGGCTGCACAATCCTCCTGATGGGGAGAACCAGCTCAGCTGGGAGCTTTGGCGTCCGGCCCTGGACTACGAAGCTTGGTCGGACTTCTATCTGCCTGGGCTCTGGCTGACCATCAAGGCTTCGGTGGTTGCAGTGATTGGCTCGGTCATCTTCGGGTTTGTCTTCGGCCTTGGCCGTCTGCTGCCCAACTGGCTGGTAAGGGCAGTCTCAGGCATCATCGTGGAGTTCTGCCGGGCCGTCCCGGTTCTTATGATGATGATCTTCTTCTGGCGCTGGTTCGCCTTTGCCGGAGTCAGTCAGGCCTCCTATTGGGCCGTCGTGCTGGGCCTCATTCTTTACAATGGCTCCGTGGTGGCTGAGTTGATTCGTTCGGGGGTGGGCAACCTGCCCAACGGCCAGCGTGAGGCCTCCCTGGCACTGGGGCTGACCAGGACCCAGTCGCTGATGCAGATCGAGGTTCCCCAGGCCGTCTACGCCATGCTGCCGGCGGCTGTGACCCAGCTGGTCGTGGTTCTCAAGGATACGGCTCTGGGATCCATCATCATGTACACGGATCTGCTGCAGGAGTCCCGTCGTCTGGGCTCCATGTACTTCAACATCCTGCAGACCCTGGTGGTGGCCTCGGTGGTCTACTTCTTCGTCTGCTTCCTGCTGTCGCACTTCGCCCGTTGGCTGCCCAAGAAGATGCAGGAGCGCACTGCCGCCCCCGCCGACTTCGTGGAGCCGGCCGCGCCCGTGGCCATCATGGATCCCTCCAACGTCAACCAGATAGCCGTAGCCAAGGAGGTGGACGAGGACCGGTACGGCGGTGCGCCGTTGCAGTACCACGCCCACCACCGTGGATCCAATGCCTCCATCCAGCACTGGAGGAAGACCCGCTACATCCAGGGCTATGACCGGACCCAGCCCGACACGCTGGTCGATCCGCACAAGGCGAGCCTTGAGATTCCGGACTTCCTTAAACCCGGCCGTGGCAGCCGCTCCGGTGGTGAGCAGAAAGCCGAGGGGAAGACCAGGAAGGAGAAGAAAGGCGGCAGCGACAAAGACAGCAAGAACAGGAGCTGACGAAGAGCTCCTTGCTGTTCCCTGTCTGGCGGCTTTCCCGTTTCTGGACTTAGTTGACGAAGCCTGTGTCCGGCCGTACTTGTGTGCCTGGCCGGATAGACTGGTGGACATGGTCCAAGAACATGCTGATTCCTCAACCGCCTCAACCGACCAACCAGTCTCCTTGGGCGACTTGGTCCCTGAGGCGGGGGGCCCCCGCAATCTGACCGAGGATCAGATTTACGACCGTTTCTTCTCCTGGGTGGCTTCCCGGGGCATCACCCCCTGGCCGCATCAGGAGGAGGCTGTCCTCTCCCTGGTTTCTGGCGACCATGTGATTCTGTCGACCCCGACCGGCTCGGGAAAGTCCATGGTGGCCCTGGCCATGCATTTCATCGCCCTGTGCACTGGGCGGCGCTCCTATTACACGGCTCCCATCAAGGCCCTGGTCTCCGAGAAGTTCTTCGACCTGGTTTCGGTTCTGGGTCGCGACCGGGTGGGTATGATCACCGGCGACACCCATATCAACACGGATGCCCCGGTCATCTGCTGCACTGCCGAGATCCTGGCCAACCAGGCGCTCAGGGAGGGTCGCCATGCCGATATCGGCTGTGTGGCCATGGATGAGTTCCACTATTACGGGGATCCGGACCGAGGCTGGGCCTGGCAGGTGCCCCTGCTGACCCTGCCCGATGTGCAGTTCCTGCTCATGTCGGCCACCCTGGGCGACGTGGATCAGATCGCCCAGGACCTGGAGCGCAAAACCGGGGTGGGGGTGGACATCGTCGCCGACGCCCCCCGACCGGTTCCACTGGATTACCGTTATGTGGACACCCCATTGCCCAACACTGTGGAGTCCTTGCTGGCCGATGGGGATTCGCCGGTCTACATCGTCCACTTCTCACAGGATGCCGCCCTGGAGACGGCCCAGGCCCTGTCCAGCACGGGGGTCTCCGACCGGGGCCAGCGCGACCGGATCAAGGAGGCCATGGCCGGCACCCGCTTCACCACGGCCTTCGGCAGGATTCTGCAGCGGCTGCTGCGCACCGGGGTCGGGGTCCACCATGCGGGCATGCTGCCCCGGTATCGGCGTCTGGTGGAGCAGCTGGCCCAGGATGGCCTTCTGCCGGTCATCTGTGGCACGGACACCCTGGGGGTCGGCATCAATGTACCCATCCACACGGTCCTGCTGACCGGACTGACCAAGTTCGACGGCTACAGGATGCGTCGCCTGAGGGCTCGGGAATTCCACCAGATTGCTGGCAGGGCCGGGCGCATGGGCTTCGATACCAGCGGGCTGGTCGTGGCCGAGGCCCCCGAATACGAGATTGAGAACGCCAGGGCCGTGGCCAAGGCTGGCAACGACCCCAAGAAGCTCAAGCGGATCAAACGCAAGAAGCCACAGGAGGGGTTCGTAACCTGGGGCAAGGGAACCTTCGACAAGCTGATCGAGGCCCGTCCCGAGACCCTGACGCCGCACCTGAAGATCTCCCATGCCATGGTGCTCAACGAGGTCGACCAGGGCGGGGATGCCAGGAGACGGGTCGAGGACCTGATCGAGGACTCCCGTCAGACACCGCAGCAGAAGGAGCATCTGCAGGACCGGGCCGACGAGATCTTCCAGACCCTGACCGACACCGGGGTCATCGAGACCGAACGAAACCCGGACGGCGGCCTGGACTACTTCACGACCGTGGACCTGCCCGAGGACTTCGCCCTGGACCAGCCCCTTTCGCCCTTCCTCCTGGCCGCCCTGGAGCTGCTGGATCCCGAGGACCCTGACTATGACATGAATCTGCTCTCCATGGTCGAGGCCACCCTGGAGGATCCCCGGCAGATACTCAAGGCCCAGCAGCGGCAGGCCCGCGACGCGGCCATCCAGCAGATGAAGGTGGACGGCCTGGAGTACGAGGAACGGATGGAGCGTCTGCAGGAGGTGACCTGGCCCAAGCCCCTGGAAGAGCTGCTGGGGGAGGCCTTCGACCGCTACCGCCGGGATGTTCCCTGGGCCAACGACTATGAGATCCATCCCAAGTCCGTTTTGCGGGACATGCTCGAGACGGCCTCGGACTTCAACGGCTACATCGCCCGCTACGGAATATCCCGGTCGGAGGGGACCCTGCTGCGCTATCTGTCCGATGCCTATCGGGCGCTCAGCAGGACGGTTCCCGAAGAGTTCATGGATGAGCGGCTGGAGGACATCCTGGCCTGGCTGGGACTTATTGTGCGCTCGGTGGACTCCAGCCTGGTGGATGAGTGGGAGGCCGCAGGAAGGGCCGAAAACGGCGAAGCCGCAAGCGGCCTGGATGCCGCCCCGCCCAAGGTGGAAAACCAGGTGGTGGCGGACCGGCGTGGGCTGACCCTGCTGGTGCGCAACGCCATGTTCCAGCGGGTGGAGCTGGCGGCCGCCGACCGGCCGGAGGCCCTGGCCGACCTGGATGCGGACTGGGGCTACGGCCTGCGGGCCTGGAGCGACGCGCTGGACGACCTCTACGAGGACCATGAGCAGATACTTACCGATGCTCAGGCCAGGTCCTCGGACTTCTTCAGCCTGGATGACCGTGACGAGCGCCAGGGGCACACCTGGCGGGTCCAACAGATCTTCGACGACGTCGAGGGGGAGCGCGACTGGGGCATCGCCGGCATCGTGGACCTGGATGCCACCCAGGAGAGCGGCCAGGTGGTCTTCAAGGAGTACCGGGTGGGTCCCATCGAGGAGCTGATGGACCTTTAGACCCCGGTCCTTACAGGACCTTGGAGAGGAAGGACTGCAGCCGAGGGCTCTGCGGGTGGCCGAAGATCTGCTCGGGCGTGCCCTCCTCCTCGATGATCCCGGCATCGGTGAAGATCACCCTGGAGGAGACCTCCCGGGCGAAGGCCATCTCGTGGGTGACCAGAATCATGGTCATGCCGCCCTCGGCCAGGGAGCGGATCACTTGAAGCACGTCACCCACCATCTCCGGATCCAGGGCCGAGGTGGCCTCGTCGAAGAGCATGATGTCGGGTTGCATGGCCAGGGCGCGGGCGATGGCCACACGCTGCTGCTGCCCGCCTGACAAATCCGTGGGCCGCGCGTCAGCCTTCTCCTGAAGCCCTACGGTCTCCAGCAGGTCCAGGGCCTGCTGCCGGGCATCCTCCTTGGGCGTCTTGTGCAGCATGTGGGGGGCCAGCATGATGTTTTCGGCCACGCTCATGTTGGGGAAGAGGTTGAAGTGCTGGAATACCATGCCCACGTGTTCGCGCAGCTTGTCGATGTCGGTCTTTGGATCGGAAATGTCGATTCCATAGACGCTGATGGTGCCCGAGGTCGGTATCTCCAGGGCGTTGATGCAGCGCAGCAGGGTGGACTTGCCCGCGCCCGAGGGGCCGATGATGGAGATGACCTCTCCAGGCTTGACCTCCATGTCGATCCCCTTGAGGACCTCGGTGTCGCCGTAGCGCTTGTGCAGGTCGCGGATGGATACGGCCGCCTGGGACTCTCCCTGGTTGCGGTGACTTTGGTTCTGACGGATGCGACGGGTCAGTCGTCCGGTGTCCATGTCCGGGTCCTCGAAGTTCATCGATGCAGCCTCCTATCGAGCATATTGGCCATCCAGGTCAGGGCGCTGATGGCGACGAAGTAGATGACGCCCACCATGAACAGGGTTTCGGTCACGCGGAAGTTGGCCGCGTAGATCTGTTGGGCCTGGTAGAGCAGTTCGCCGAAGCCGATGGCCAGCAGCAGCGAGGAATCCTTGAGCATGATGACCAGCTGGTTGATGATGGATGGCGTGGCAATTCTGACGGCCTGGGGCAGGATGACCCGGCGCAAGGCCATGCGACGGGTCAGGCCCAGGCTGCGGGCCCCCTCCATCTGCCCGACGTCGACCGAGTCGATGGCTCCACGCACGATCTCGACCAGGTAGGCTCCGGAGTTCAGGGACAGGGTCAGCGCGCCGGCCAGCCAGATGCTGATGCGGTGGCCGATCAGCTGGGGAACGCCCAGGTAGAAGAAGAAGGCCCAGACCAGGACGGGTGTGCCCCTGAAGACAGCTACGTAGATGCGGGCAATCCAGGACAGGATCCGGTTGGGGCTGATCCGCCACAGTCCCAGGATGACGCCGATGGCCAGGGCGATGACGAAAGATATGGCCGTGATGGCCAGGGTGTTGCGCAGGCCCAGCATCAGGGAGGGGAATGCTTGGCGGACCAGTCCGAAGAATCCTGGCCGGGTGACGGAGGCCTTCTTGTCAGAATTGCTGTTGCCTACATAGGAGTCGACCAGCTTCTTATAGCTGCCGTCCGCCTTCATCTTGGCCAGGCCTTCGTTGAAGGCGGCCACGAATTCCTTGTTCTCGCCCTTGCGGACGGCCGCTCCGTAGGAGGCGCCAGGCTCCTTCTTGGTCACGGTCTTCAGCCCGTTGCCCTGGGCGATGCCGTAGGCCAGGACCGGGTAGTCGTCGATGACCGCCTGGGCATTGCCGGACTTGACCATCTCATACATGGTGGAGGACTGGTCCACCGCCTTGACCGTGAAACCGTACTGGGCCGCACGCTGCTTGGCGAAGGCCTCGCCCTCGCTGCCCGTCTTGACGGCCACCACGCTGCCTTGCAGATCCTTGTAGCTGTGGATCTGGTCGTTGTCCTTGGCGATGGCCATCTGCACGCCGGAGTCGAAATAGGGGTCGGTGAAGTCGTAGACCTGCTTGCGCTGGTCGGTGATGGTCATACCGGCTATGACCACATCGGCCTGCTGGGAGTTCAAGGCTTGAAGGGCGGCGTTGAAGCCCAGGGACTGAATCTGCACCGAGAACCCCTCGATGTCGGCGATCTTGCGGATCAGATCCATATCGATGCCGACCAGCTTGCCGGAGGAGTCCCTGAATTCAAAGGGGGCGAAGGTGGTATCGGTGGCGACACGGAAGGTGCGTCCTTGGACCGCTTGGGCGGCGGGAGAGTCCTCGGCCGCCTGCGCCGGCGTGGCCAGGGGGGCGACGATCAGGGCTGAGAGCCCCAGGACCAGGGCGAGCAGGCCGATGGCCCACCTGCCTGGACCCGATGTCCATCCCTGGCGAACATGCTTGGCGATCACTGGCGATTCTCCTTATTGTTCCGACTGTGCCGGTCCTGGTTTTTTGAGGCGGCAGGCCTTGCTGCTGCCTATGGCCTTCCTGAAGATATCCAGGCTGATGACCAGTAAACTGTACACATACCGTGTTTCCAGGACCCAACTACGCGCTGGGCGATACGGCCATATGGGTTCCCAGTCTAGCGCGTTCGTCTTTCTATTTGCGGCAGACGCAGGCCTATGCTGGTGAGGGCGGGGAGCCATAGGAGCCCCGAGGAATGAGGTATTGCAGATGGTTGATGATCTCTTCCAGGCGGCGGACCCCCCCGAGGAGCACACTTTGCCTTTGGCGGTCAGGATGCGGCCCAGAAGCCTGGACGAGGTGGTCGGCCAGGATAAGGTCACGGCTCCCGGTACCCCCTTGGAGCGGCTGGCCCGGTCGGATCCGAACAACCGTCTGACGGCTCCCAGCTCGGTCATTCTTTTCGGTCCTCCTGGGGTGGGCAAGACCACCCTGGCCTACATTGTCGCCCGACAGTCCGGACGGCATTTCGAGGAGCTTTCGGCCGTCACCTCGGGTGTCAAGGAGGTGCGGCAGGTCCTCGCCCAGGCTCGGGAACGGCTGGTCAGTCAGGGGCAGGAAACGGTCCTCTTCATCGATGAGGTCCACCGTTTTTCCAAGTCGCAGCAGGATGCACTGCTGCCCAGCGTAGAGAACCGGGATGTGACTTTTATCGCAGCCACCACGGAGAATCCCAGCTTTTCGGTCATCTCGCCCCTGCTTTCGCGCTCGGTGGTGGTCAAGCTGGAGGCCTTGGACGATCAGGACCTGGCCAAGCTGGTCCGCAGGGCTGTCAAGGACCAGCGGGGGCTCAAGGATCAGGTAAGACTGGATCCAGAGGCTTTGGACCAGATCGTGCGTTTTTCCGGAGGTGATGCCCGTCGTGCTCTGACCATTTTGGAGGCTGCAGCGGGAGCTGTCACCGAGGACGGGCCTCGTGCCAAGGGGGCGCGTCGGCCGCTGATCAATGCCAAGGTGGTCTCCTCGGTCATGGACGTGGCCTCTGTCCGCTATGACAAGAAGGGTGACGATCACTACGACGTGGCATCGGCCTTCATCAAGTCAATGAGGGGTTCCGACGTGGATGCAGCCCTGCACTACCTGGCTCGGATGATCCGGGCTGGCGAGGATCCGCGCTTCATCGCCCGACGAATCATGATCGCCTCTGCCGAGGAGGTAGGCATGGCTTCTCCGGAGGTGTTGGAGATCACGGTCGCAGCTGCTCAGGCGGTGGCCATGGTGGGCATGCCTGAGGCCCGCCTGATCCTGGCCGAGGCAGTTATCGCCGTGGCTACCGCACCCAAGTCCAACGCATCCTACCTGGCCATCAACCAGGCCCTGGAAGACGTGGACGCCGGGCATATCGGTCAGGTTCCCCTTCATCTGCGCAACGCTCCCACCAAGCTGATGAAGGCCTGGGGCAACCACGAAGGCTACCAGTATGCCCACGATGCACCGGACGCAGTGGCACCCCAGCAGTACATGCCGGACGAACTGGTCGGACGACGCTATTACCACCCGAATAATCGGGGCTATGAGCGCCAGCTGGGTCCCCGGCTGGAGGCCATCAGGGCCATCCTGGACAGGGCCGCCGGACCGGAGGGAAACGCCGGGTCTAGGCAATGACCGCCGAGACTCCTATACTAAACACCCAATAGACGTTGAGCAGCCACACAATGACCGAAACGCCGCAGGGTCCAGGCCTTCCATATTGACGGTCGCCACGCTCCCACAAGGAGTCTGTCGTCGTCGGCAGGCCTGGCATGGACGCATGGGGTTTGCCTGCCTCATGCACGGGCGCGAGGGTGACGATGTCGACAGCGGTCATTGACAAAGCAGACATATCCGAACAATCAAAGGGTCTCGGTGTGGCCGAGGACGACCTGGCGGTCCGCGAGATTACCCGGCGAGTAGACAATGCTCGTGAATCGGCTACTTTTTACAAGATCGTGGCCCTGGTGGCTGCGGGAATGCTCATGGACAGCATCGATGTCTATGTGGGCAGCGCAGTAGCCAGTTCGGCCTTGAGCACCGGATGGTCCACGGTCGCCCAAAATTCCCTCTTCCTGTCGGCCGGCTTCCTAGGGCTCCTGGTGGGTTCGCTGCTGGCCGGGTTTATCGGAGACCTGCGTGGACGCAAGACCGCCTATCAGATCAACCTGTTGCTCTTCGGAGGCTTTACCCTGCTGGGCGCTCTGGCACCGAACATGGCCGTCCTTTCGGTCTGCCGTCTAGGGGCCGGCTTGGGGCTGGGCGCCGAGATTGTCACCGGCTTCTCCATGGTCAACGAATTCGCTCCCATCAAGCACCGCGGCCGCTGGAGCGCCATCGTCTCGCTCGTGGCTAACACCGGAGTCCCCCTGGCCATGCTCCTGTGCGCCTGGATTATTCCCCGCTGGTCATGGAGGCCGCTCTTTGTGGGCATTGGCTTGGCAGCTGCGCTGATCTGGTACCTGCGGCGTGACATCCCTGAGTCTCCTCGCTGGCTTGCCTTGCATGCGCGGATGGCCGAGGCCACCCAGGTGGTTGAACTTCTGGAGGCCGATAACGGTCGGGAAGAGTCAGAATCTGGCACTGTCAGTGGTTCCGCCCTCGCCGGAAAAAATGAGGGGGATGAGGTACCTGCCAAGGCATCGGGTAGCGTTGTCCGTGGCCTGATTGTGGCAACTGTGGCAGTTTCAGCCACTAACGTCTGCTCCTACGCTTTCACCTCCTGGGTGCCCACCATCCTGCTCAAGCGGGGTATTGATTTGAGCGGATCCCTGTGGATCAGCACTCTGATGATGCTGGGTGCCCCTCTGGGCTGCCTGATTGGATCCCTGCTTCTGGACCGGATTGGCCGCAAGCGGATCATCGTCACAGCCTTCCTGCTGACGGCGGTCTTCGGTCTGCTCTATGCCGCGCAGACCAGCCAGGTCACAGCCATTCTGGTGGGCATCCTGCTTATGGCCAGCCTCTATGTCCTCATGTCTTCGGTGGTGGCGGTCTATGCGCCCGAGCTTTTCCCGACCACTGTCCGCTTCCGTTGCGTAGGCATTGCCAATGCCGTTGCCAAGCTCTGCAATGTGCTCATGCCCGTGCTCATTGGAGCCATGCTCAGCCGGTGGGGGAGCACTTCAATATTTGTCACCATCAGCCTGGTGGCCCTGGCCTCCATGCTGGTTGTGGGCCTGATGGGCTGGGAGACGTCCGGCCGTTCGGTGGGCTGATAGGGCCGATCCAAGGGCGTAAAGGATATAACAGGTAAAAGGCCTGGCATGAGCCTGGTACCGTCGACGGGCGGTCAAGGGATCGGCCAGGTCCTTTTCTCAGTATTAATCCTTTCTCAGGAAGAGAGATCAGAGCTGGTTAGCCAGCAGCCGGTTGTAGACGCAACGTAACTCGGTTTGAAAGGTCTCGGGGTCGATGTCGGGATTCTGCTTGAACAGGTCAATCCACCAATTGTTGACCAACCTGATCCTCTTGCGAGCCATATCTGCGCCTGACCTGGTCAGGGCGATGATATTGACTCGGTGATCAGCGGGGTTCTGTTCACGGCTGACCAGGCCCTGGGCTTTCAAAGCCTTGAGATCCCGAGCCAGCAGACTGGGATCCACGCACAGGTCCCGGGCTATCTGGCGCTGGCTGAGGCCTGGATGATCATAGAGGTATACAATCAGATCACCCTGGGTGCCCCGCAAGGTGGAGTCGCCTGTATAGCGGCTGGCATCGTTGCGTGCATGCCGATAGATTCCGGCTATGCAGCTGCTCAGGTTGTGGTAGTGGCTCTTCTTTAACATCGCTGCTGCCCCCTAGCTGGTAAGGAAGATCGAAGAATTCTGCGGGCATGGTTAACCCGATAACCGCATGGACCCCTTCGGCGCCGTTCCCCTTCCAGGCCTATTCCCGGCAACTCCCTAGCCTCGGCCTAGCATGGACGACGCATTTTTCATCATATCAATACCGTCGACACCATGGGGATGGTCCACAATCGGAACAGAGGCCAGGCGCATCATAATTCCCCAGGCTGCCCCTACTTGATGTCTGTACCAGTCGATCATCCAGGAACTTTCTGTCTACCTCAGGCTCTTGGGTGAAAAGGAATTGCCCCTTTGCTCGTCCAAGGTCGGGGACTATCACCGTCGTTGCTCCACGGTATGCTAAAATGTTCTCTTTTCGCGACCTAATCTGGAAAGGGCTGGCATGCGGGTACTGGACTTCGACGGCACCATCTACGATGGCGAGAGTTTGCTTGACTTCTACCTGTTCACTGCCCGCAAGGATCCGCGGGTGCTGCACTACCTGCCGGTTGCCCTCTTCTATGCCGTCCGCTACCGCTTGGGCCGGGTCACCCTGGAGCAGCTGGATTCGGCCATGCGTCGGGTGGGCTCGCGCTACCTGCGACGGTTGACCTCGCGTCCCGGCTTTGACATGGACCGGCTGGTCAGCCAGTTCTGGGATGCCAACATGCACAAAATCATGGATTGGTACACCCCCCAGGCCGACGACGTGGTGGTGACCGCCTCATTCGATCTGGTGGCCGGGGAGGCCTGCCGACGACTGGGCATCAACCACTGCATCGGCTCCACTCTGGATTTGGAGTCCCTGACCGTGGGCTACCTCAACTTCGGACCTGACAAGCCCCTGCACTTTCAGCGGACCCTGGGCCAGGAGGCGGCTATTGACGCCTTCTACACCGATTCGGCCTTCGACCTGCCCATGATCGATCTTGCCCGGCGTGCCTACCTGGTCGAGCATGGCAAGGTCCGCCGCATCAAATAGGCCAAGTCTGCCTGCATCCTCCTCCTCATTGGCAAAGACTCCTTCTGGAGGGATGATTCCATCATTGAAGCGGCCTGTGTGCTAGTTCATGATTCGAAGGGGAAGACCAATCCCCACTGGCGGCGCAGGGAGTCCATGAGCTCCATGATGCGCAGCGTGTCTTTGTGGGGCATCTGGGCGCACTCGGTCTTGCCGTCCAGGATGGCCTGTGCGGCGCTGGCCACCTCGTACTCATAACCGGTCAGCTGGTCGGGGATGGGGTAGCTCTTCCTCAATTTATGGTCCTCGTCGTACAGGTCGATGGACTCCACATTGTTGATATTGGCACACTGCAGGTAACCCTGGTCTCCCCAGATGCGGCCGGTCCGGTCGCTGACTGAGACCATGGAGCTGGTTGCTGCTCCCATGGATCCATCCTGGTAGAAAATGGTTGTGGAGTTCTGGCTGTCCACACCCTCCGGGCTGCGGACCCAATCCGTGCAGACCCGTTCGATGGGCTTGGGTCCCATGACCATGTCGATGAAGTTGAGAGGGTAGACACCCGCGTCGAGCAGGACGCCACCGGCCAGGGCGGGATCGGTCATTCTGGCCTTGCCCACGGTTACATATCCCAGGTTGGCGGTCACGGTTTTGACGGTGCCTATTTCTCCCGAGGAGATGACATCGTCGATGATGGAGCGCGAGGGCATGTACCTGGTCCAGATGGCCTCGGTGCAGAGCAGGCCGGTGCTCTCGGATGTCTCCATGACCTGCCTGGCTTGGTCGGCGTTAGCGGTGAAGGACTTCTCAACCAGCACGTTCTTCCCGGCCTTCATGCAGGCGATGGCCTGCTCGGCGTGGAGGCTGTGAGGCGTGGCGATGTAGACCAGATCCACCTGGGGATCATCCAGGAGTTCCTGGTAGGAGCCATAGGAATGCTGGAATCCATATTTTTTGGCGAAGTCGGCTGCACGATCCCCGTCCCTGGCGGCCACAGCATAGGGGGCCACCAGGTGGCTGTACTGCGGATCTTGGGCCATCATGACCACCGTTTTGGCTAGGGCGTTGGCTATACTTCCAGCGCCGAGAATGGCGAAGTTGACCCGCATTCCCTTCTGCTCAGCCTCTTGTCGTTTGCCGTTCAATCTGCTCATCCTTGACTCCTTCGTTCGAATGGCCATCTGCTGTGATGGCCTCATACAATTTCTGCAGGGTTTCTTGGGCATGACGTGCATCCAGCTCGCACTCCCAGACGGTGAAAACCCGCCAGCCCATGGCTTTCAGCTTATCGCCCTGCTCCTGATCCCGCAGACGGTTCCTTGTCAGCTTTGTGGTCCAAAACTCCACATTGGATTTGGGAAGGGAGAATTTGGCACAGCCCTGATGCATGTGCCAGAAACAGCCATTGACGAATACCATGGCCCGCCACTTGGGCAGAACCACATCAGGATGGCCCGGATACCTCTTGTCGTTCTTGCGGAACCGCAGACCGCGCGAGAAGAGGTAGGACCGGACCTGGCGTTCTATTGATGTTTCTGTGCCCCTGATTCGGGACATGGTGTAGCTGTGTGTGCCGGGCTGGAATCTGCTGGGTGTCTTTTTCGAAACCATCCCCGACACGGCTCAGAGGACTTCGACGCTGTTGATGAAGACCGGCTCAAGGGGACGGTCGCCCGAGTCGGTGGCCACGGCATCTAGCTTGTCGACCACCTGCCGGGAATCCTCATCGGCAACCTGGCCGAAGATAGTGTGGTGCCCGTTCAGCCAGGGGGTGGGAACGGTGGTGATGAAGAACTGTGATCCGTTGGTGCCATGGGTCTTTCCGGTGGCGGGGTCCCGGCGCAACCCTGCATTGGCCATGGCCAGCTTGTAGGGTTCCTCAAAGGTCAGAGAGGGGTCGATCTCATCGTCGAATTCGTAGCCGGGGCCGCCTGTGCCGGTGCCCAGCGGGCAGCCGCCCTGGATCATGAAGTCCTTGATGATCCGGTGGAAGGTCAGCCCGTCATAGAAAGGATCCTGACGCTTCTGGCCCGTCTCAGGGTCGGTCCAGTCCTTGTGGCCGGCGGCCAGATCCAGGAAGTTAGCTACGGTTTCCGGGGCCTTATCGTCAAAGAGGTCCAGGCGAATGTCGCCTTCTGAGGTATGCATGATGACTTTGCTCATATCCCCAATCCTTTCATAAGACGGCGACGCGCACCGAGGATCCAAAAGGCATCAGGGCCAGGCGGGCCATCTTGAAGGCCTGCAGGCCGAATGGTATGCCCACCACGGTCAGCATGGTGACCAGTCCGGCCGCCAGATAGGCCAGAGCCAGCCACCAGCCACCCAGGATGATCCAGAGCAGGTTGGCCAGCCAGGATCCCAGCCCGCCTCCGTAGATGACCTGTCGGCCAAATGGGGTCAGGGTGAGTCTGGCCATCTTGAAGGCCTGGACACCCAGGGGGATACCCACCACCGTCAGGCAGAGCACGATGCCCATCAGGGTCCAGGCCAGTGCAATGGCCAGTCCTCCCAGCAGCAGCCAGCAGATGTTGCCGATCAGGCGCATGTAGGTCCTTCCGTCAGTGTGGCGATGACGGCCTTGGCGCAGGCGGTCACTTTTTCAATGATGATGGTCAGCCGTTCCTGCCGCTGTTCGGGCGCTAGATCCTGGTCCAGAGCATCGATCAGTCGCATGCCGGATTGGACGATGCCACGTGTCACTTCCACGCCCATGGCAGGATCTGTTGGCCGCAGGGCTGCCCATGCCTGGATCAGCGGCTGGTTGACCTGCCGGTGGAAGTCCAGAAGGGCTTGGGCCTGCCGGTCCGTGGGTCGATCGCTCCTTGGGACGGGCTCCTGGGGGTTGGAGGGATTGCCGTAGATCAGGGTCTGGCGTAACTGTTCGTCGTGCTGCTCGGCATAGAGGTTCATCAGCCAACCATGTCCGTGCAGCCCGGCTTGTTCCAGATTGGTGCGGGTCCAAATCTCGACTGTCCGGCGCGGGTCGTCTGTCCTGCCCAAGGCTTGGTCCAGGGCCTGACCCCAGTCGGGCAGGTGCCGTTCCATGACCATGTCGCAGAGCTGGTCGGCATCCCGGGCATAGCGGTAGAGGGAGTTCCGGGCCAGATTGGTGCGTCGGGCCACCTCAGCCATGGTCAGCCGGTCGCGTCCGCCGGTGCGCAGGATGGCCTCGGCGGCGGCAATGATCTGGTCTAGTGTTTTGGCGCGGTGTTCCT
Source organism: Bifidobacterium sp. JNUCC 75 (assembly GCF_054819865.1). Taxonomy (NCBI): domain Bacteria; kingdom Bacillati; phylum Actinomycetota; class Actinomycetes; order Bifidobacteriales; family Bifidobacteriaceae; genus Bifidobacterium; species Bifidobacterium sp. JNUCC 75. The sequence continues at coordinate 2,078,293 of NZ_JBTHIF010000001.1, forward strand.
GGAGCGTGGATTCGTGGATCCTGGGCATGGTCCTCCTTGGTTCGGCCTCCTGGTTGCAGCGACGATGAATCAAGCTCAGCCGGTCATGGGGCATATGATATGGCCTATTTACAGCAGAGCCAAGCCGTAAGGGTCTCTTTAGCGTGCGGCTTGTCCGCGCTGAGTGAACTTGCCAGATGGATTTTCGCGACGTATAGTCGCAAAAAATTCGCAGACCAGGGCGAGGGGGGAGATCTGATGAATGGATCGGCAAGCATAGACGTGAAGAAAGGCAGTATGAAAGGCAGCCAGGGTTCTCAGGAGACGACACCGCCCTGGCGTGCCCTCTGGGTGTTGGCCCTGGGTCTGGCCATGATTGTGCTGGATTCGTCCATTGTCAACGTCTCCATTCCTTCCATCATCGCTGCCATCCACATCAACTTGGCTCAAGCTCAATGGGTGACCGCTCTCTACAGCATCGTCCTGGCGGCCCTGCTCCTGCCTTCCGGTCGTTTGGGGGACATGATCGGACGCAAGCGGATCCTGCAGGTGGGTACGGTCATCTTTGTGTTGGGTTCCATCTTCGCTGCATCGGCCTCCTCCGGCACAATGCTGCTTCTAGCCCGGCTTGTTCAGGGAATCGGCGGCTCCCTGGTCATGCCTTCCACCTTGTCCACCGTTTCCGCCACCTTCCGGGGTCGTCACCGGGCCACTGCATTCGGCATCTGGGGGGCCGTCATGTCATCCGCTGCGGCGGTCGGTCCCTTCCTGGGCGGGGTCTTCACCAGCACCATCGGATGGCGGTGGATCTTCCTGGTCAATCTGCCTCTGGGACTGATCGTTCTCGTGACCAGCGCAGTCTTTGTGCCCGAGACCAAGTCCGCTCCCCGGCAGACTGGTGACCGGTGGGGAATGCTTGCCGACTGGAAGGGCATACTTCTTTCGGCTCTAGGGTCGGCCCTGGTGGTCTTTGCGCTGATCGAGGGGCAGACCTACGGCTGGTGGCATCCGCGTGCCGCATTTGAACTGGGCCCACTGCACTGGTCTGCAGCAGTGCCCCTGTCGCCGGTTCCGGTCAGTCTGATCCTCGGATTGGTCCTGTTGGCCGCCTTTGCGCTGACCGAGCTGGCCAGGGCACGAAAGGGCAAGATGGTCATCCTGGACGTGTCCATGTTCGCCATTGGCACCTTCGGCTGGGGCAACCTGACGGCCGCCATCGTCAACGCCGGTCAGTTCGCGGTCATGTTCATCCTGCCTCTCTACCTGATCAACGCCAGAGGCCTGAGTCCCCTGGGGGCAGGATCCATCCTGGGCGTCATGGCCCTGGGGTCAGTTGTTTCGGGGGGTCTGGCTCGAGTGGTCTCAGCCCGGCTGGGAGCTGGAGGCACGGTGCAGACGGGCCTGCTGATGGAAATCGTCGGCGTGGCCCTGTCCATTCTGCTCATGCGTGGGTCGGTGCCAGTTTGGCCCATGACCCTGACTCTGATTATCTACGGTGCTGGTCTGGGCTTTGCCTCGGCACAGCTGACCAGTCTGGTGCTGTCCGGTGTTCCGGTATCCCAGTCCGGCCAGGCTTCAGCCACCCAGTCCACCATTCGTCAGTGGGGGACTGCCCTGGGCGCTGCAGTTTCCGGTTCCGCCCTTTCCCTGGCTCTGAGTCTGGTGCTGCCAAGACATCTGACGGCCCTCAAGGGGATTTCAGTGCAGATCGCCGATGGCCTGGTCAGATCGGTTCAGTCCTCTGCAGGTAATGCCATCGTCGGCATGCGAGCTCAAGGCACCCGGGGCCGACTGGGAGCCTTGGGTCCTCAAGTGACCAATGCCTTGACTGAGGGATTCACTCAAGGCGCTCAGTGGGCCATGGGCTTTGCAGTTCTGTTGCTTCTCCTGGGACTGGTCGCCTCGGTGCTGGTGCGTCGGGCTGCTCGCAAGGCTGGGGCCGATAAGGTCTGAGGCATCCGCACCCTGCTTCTTTGCCTCGGTTTTTTGGGATTGTCTGCCGGTCAGCAGGCCCAGGCACGGTTTAGAATCATTGGTATGGTCAAACAAGAGGAACAGCCGCGGCGGGATGGCGATCTGCTGGTGGCTCTGGCTCAGATCGACACCTGTGTGGGCGATCTTGACGGCAACGCCGACATTATTATGGACTACTCCCGAAAGGCAGCCGAGCAGGGAGCGACCCTGGTAGTCTTTCCCGAGATGAGCCTGACCGGTTACCCAATCGAGGACCTGGCATTTCGTGCCAGCTTTCGTAGGGCCGCCTGGTCTAGGGCCGACCGCCTGGCCAAGGAGCTGGACGAGCAGGGTCTGGGCCATCTGTATGTGATCGTGGGGACCGTGGGCACTGATACGGATCAGGACAGGCCCCGCAATCGGCTGGTGGTCCTGCATCAGGGGCGGGTCGAGGCCGGCTACGACAAGCACTTCCTGCCCAACTACGGGGTCTTTGACGAATACAGGATTTTTACCCCGGGGGATAGGACTGTGGTCCTGGAGGTGCAGGGGCACCGGATAGGGCTGGCCATCTGCGAGGACATCTGGCAGGAGGGCGATCCCATCAGCGACCTGGCTGGCAGGGGCATTGACCTCCTGGTGACCATTAATGGCTCTCCCTTCGAGGAGGGCAAGGGGCATGTCCGCTACGAGTTAGCGGCTCGCCGGGCCAAGCAGGTCGGTGCGCCTCTGCTCTACCTGAACCAGGTGGGCGGGCAGGACGATCTGGTCTTTGACGGCGGCAGTTTCGTGGTGAACCAGGATGGCACCTTGCTGGAGCGCTCGCCTAGATTCGTCCAGGATCTGTCTACTTGGACCCTTCCTGCACCAGGGGAGCGCCCACTGCCCAGTGAGTCATGCATGGCCGAAGAGATGCCCGGGGATGAGGAGGTCTATAGGGCCTGCGTGTTGGGGCTGAAAGACTATATGGCCAAGAACCACTTTACGGGCGTCTGCCTGGGGCTGTCAGGCGGAATCGACTCGGCCCTGGTGGCCACCATGGCCGCCGATGCCTGCGGGGGGGAGCATGTACGCGGCATCTCCATGCCCAGCCGTTATTCTTCGGAAGGTTCCCGGGATGATGCTGCCGACCTGGCCCAGCGTTTGGGCGTGCGTTACGTGGTCCAAGCCATAGGCCCGGAATTTGATGCCTTCCAAGGGCAGTTGCATCTGGAAGGGGTAGCGGAAGAGAATCTGCAGGCCCGGATACGCGGCGTCATTGTCATGGCCTACGCGAATGCCGAGGGGCTTCTGGCCCTGGCCACCGGAAACAAGTCCGAGCTGGCTTGCGGCTATTCAACGATCTATGGCGATGCGGTCGGCGGCTACGCACCCATCAAGGATCTGCTCAAGACCCGTGTCTGGCAGCTGGCCCGCTGGCGCAACGCTGAGGCCCAGGCAAGGGGTGAGCGTGAGCCCATCCCGGTCAATTCCATCGTCAAGCCTCCCTCGGCCGAGCTGCGCCAAGGGCAAAAAGACTCTGATTCCCTGCCAGACTACAGCCTGCTCGACAAGGTCCTTGAGGCATACATCGAGCATGCGCATGGTCGGGCCGACCTTCTGGCCGACGGCTTCGATCCCGACACGGTCGACACGGTCATGCGGCTGGTGGATCGGGCCGAGTGGAAGCGGCGCCAGTACCCGCTGGGGCCCAAGGTCACCTCCCTGGCCTTCGGCCGGGACCGGCGGTTGCCCGTCACCAACGCTTTCAGGGAGTGATCGCTATGGGCTCCGAAGAGCAGCGGACGGCCTGGTACTTCAATACCGTCACTGGCAGACCCGAGCAGGGCAAGCTGTCTCCGCAGGACAGGCGGATGGGCCCCTACCACAGCAGGCAGGAGGCCCTCGATGCCTGGAAGATTGCCAAGCGCCGGAACAAGGAATGGGATGAAGAGGACCGCCGTTGGCGGCAGGCCTGGGAGGGTGATCCAGGGCAGGAACAGTCCTCAGCTGACAGATGAAGCTTCCGCTGGATCGCACACCAGCGTTGGCAACCAGTTGGCTGAGCAATCAGAATGGATCGGGGCTCAGGCGGTGTGCCAGGCGAGCTTGCAGGATATGGGCGTGGCGCCTATTGCGAGTCTGCTCGCAGTGTGATATAGCTCACGTCGTGATTCGGTTTCCCGTGGTAATGCGCCCCCTATACTTGAAAGTGACAGTGGTGTGAGGAAGCGCCATTGACCATATCAACAAGGAGTTGACTATGACAGCAGTTGAGACCAATACCGTCTCTCCCGCAGAGCTGCAAGCCAAGGCTTGGAAGGGCTTCAAGGGCGAGGACTGGAAGAAAGACATCGACGTTCGCGACTTCATTCAAAAGAACTACACTCCGTACACCGGTGACGAATCCTTCCTCGCGCCGGCTACAGAGAAGACCAAGTTCCTGTGGAACTACCTGGATGACAATTTCCTTGCCGTAGAGCGCAAGCAGCGCGTCTACGACGTGGACACCCACACTCCGGCGGGCATTGACGCCTTCCCGGCCGGATACATCGATGGCAAGCCTGCCGGCGAAACACAAGACGACGTGATTGTCGGCATTCAGACCGATGTCCCCTGCAAGCGTGCGATGATGCCCTATGGCGGCTGGCGTATGGTTGAGCAGGCCCTCAAGGAGGCCGGCAAGGAGCCCGATCCTGAAGTCAAGAAGATCTTCACTCGGTATCGCAAGACCCACAACGATGGAGTCTTCGATGTTTACACCAAGAGGATCAAGCTGGCCCGCCACAACAAGATTCTGACTGGTCTGCCCGATGCTTACGGCCGTGGCCGCATTATTGGCGACTACCGTCGTGTGGCCTTGTACGGCATCGACGAGCTGATTGCCCGCAAGAAGGCCGACAAGGATTCGATTCCTTACCGTAACGACTTCACCGAGGAAGAGATCGAGCACTGGATCCGCTTCCGTGAGGAGCACGCTGAGCAGATCAAGGCTCTGAAGCAGTTGCTGAACCTGGGCAAGGAGTACGGCCTGGACCTGAGCCGTCCTGCCATGAACGCCAAGGAAGCTGTGCAGTGGACCTACATGGCTTACCTGGCTTCGGTCAAGAGCCAGGATGGTGCCGCTATGTCCATCGGCCGCCTGTCTGCTTTCTTCGACGTCTACTTCGAGCGTGATCTGGCCGCTGGCCTGATCGACGAGACCGATGCCCAGGAGATCATCGACAACATCGTGATGAAGCTGCGCATCGTGCGCTTCCTGCGGACCAAGGACTACGACAACATCTTCTCGGGCGACCCCTACTGGGCCACTTGGTCCGACGCTGGCTTCGGCGACGATGGCAGGCCCATGGTCACCAAGACCTCCTTCCGTCTGCTGGCTACTCTGACCTTGGAGCACCTTGGACCCGGTCCCGAGCCCAACATCACCATCTTCTGGGATCCGAAGCTGCCTGAGGGCTACAAGCGCTTCTGCGCCCGTATCTCCATCGACACCTCCGCCATCCAGTACGAGTCCGACAAGGACATTCGCGCCCACTGGGGCGATGACGCTGCCATCGCCTGCTGCGTGTCCCCCATGAGGGTCGGCAAGCAGATGCAGTTCTTCGGCGCCCGCGTCAACTCCGCCAAGGCCCTGTTGTACGCCATGAACGGCGGCCGTGACGAGATGACCGGCATGCAGGTCATCGACAAGGACGTGATCAAGCCAGTCACCCCCAAGGAAGACGGTTCTCTGGACTTCCAGGAGGTCAAGGACAACTACGAGAAGGCCCTGGAGTGGCTGAGCGAGACCTACGTCGAGGCTCTGAACATCATCCACTACATGCACGATAAGTACGACTACGAGTCCATTGAGATGGCCCTGCACGACAAGGAGGTCTACCGCACCCTGGGTTGCGGCATGTCCGGCCTGTCCATCGCCGCTGACTCCCTGTCGGCTATCAAGTACGCCAAGGTCTACCCGATCTACAACAAGGATGCCAAGGGCACCCCTGAGTATGTCGAGGGCGCTGACGACGATCTGATCGTCAACTACAAGACCGTCGGCGAGTTCCCGATCTACGGCAACGACGACGATCGCGCCGACGACCTGGCCAAGTGGACTGTCTCCACCGTTATGGGCCAGATCAAGCGTCTGCCTGTCTATCGTGGCGCTGTGCCGACCCAGTCCATTCTGACCATTACTTCCAACGTGGAGTATGGCAAGAACACCGGGTCCTTCCCCTCCGGCCACAAGAAGGGCACCCCGTACGCTCCCGGCGCCAACCCCGAGAACGGCATGGATTCGCACGGCATGCTGCCCTCCATGTTCTCCGTGGGCAAGATCGACTACGACGACGCCCTGGACGGCATCTCGCTGACCAACACGATCACCCCTGACGGCCTGGGCCGCGACGAGGATGAGCGCATCAACAACCTGGTGGGCATCCTGGACGCTGGCAACGGCCACGGGCTCTACCACGCCAACATCAACGTCCTGCGCAAGGAGCAGCTGGAGGATGCCGTCGAACACCCCGAGAAGTACCCGCACCTGACCGTGCGCGTCTCGGGCTACGCCGTCAACTTCGTCAAGCTGACCCGCGAGCAGCAGCTCGACGTGATCTCCCGCACCTTCCACCAGGGTGCGGTGACCGACTGATCGCCCTTGTGCGATAGTCAACCGTTGATGAGACGGTGAATCATGGGGCGGGGCGCACCAAGGCCCCGCCCCCTTTTCGTCTTTTTCAGGAGGATCCAATGACGGAGACCACCACCTTCCATACCACACAGCCGCACATGCTCAAGGAATCCAAGGTCTACCAGAGCCAGACCCTGATGGGCGGCCTTTCGGGGTTCGAATCGCCCATTGGACTGGACCGGCACGACCGTATGAATGCCCTGCGCACGGGCGACATCGGATTTGTTCACTCCTGGGACATCAATACCTCAGTGGACGGGCCGGGCACAAGGATGACCGTCTTCATGAGCGGATGCCCCCTGCGCTGCCAGTACTGCCAGAATCCTGACACCTGGAAGATGCGCGATGGCCAGCCCGTATACCTGCAGGCCATGATCGATAAGGTGGCCCGCTACCAGGACCTCTTCAAAAGTACGGGCGGAGGAATCACCTTCAGCGGCGGCGAGTCCATGATGCAGGCAGCCTTTGTCTCACGCGTCTTTCGGGCCGCCAAGGAGATGGGCGTCCACACATGCCTGGACACCTCAGGCTTCCTCAATCGCAACTACACCGATGCCATGATTGACGATATCGACCTGTGCCTGCTGGACGTCAAATCCGGCGACGAGGCCACCTACAAGAAGGTGACCGGCGGCACGCTGGCCCCCACAATCGAATTCGGCAAGCGTCTGGCTGCCCGTGGCAGCAAGATTTGGGTTCGCTTCGTGCTGGTGCCTGGGCTGACCGACTCGGAGGAGAACGTCGAGAATGTCGCTCGTGTGTGCGAACAGTTCAAGGATGCCATTGAGCACATTGATGTGCTTCCCTTCCATCAGCTTGGACGGCCCAAATGGCATGAGCTGCGCATTCCCTACCCACTGGAGGATGCCAAAGGCCCCTCGGCGGCCCTGAAGGATAGGGTCAAGAAGCAGCTGGAGGCCCATGGCTTCGTGGTCTACTGAGCCTCAGAACCCTTTGTGGTTCCATGACGGACCCAGGAGAAAGCCAATTAATTTTCTTGTGACTCCCCACGGCAGATGTCGTGGGGAGTTTTGTTTGCTTGAGCGGAGACCAGCCAGCCAATCAGCGAATGACAGACTCACTCACTGTCAGATTCACTAAATGACGGGCACGCTGAATGACCGGCTTGGTAAATGATCAACCCCGTAAATCGATCAATTGTCGACGAAGTCTGCTTAGCAAGGGTTTATCGGTGGGTTGAGGCCATGGACTATGCTTTCAGGCGTGTGTTTTCCGGGCCGGTCGGTCCGGTAGCGTGATGGAAGACAAACTAAAAAAGAGGTTGAGCGCAGGTGACCACGGAACCTAAGACGCAGCTGCTTTCAGAGCCCGCCCAGGGTGTGCCGTCGGTCATCGACGATATGGCCGAATACCGCCGGGCCTGTCGAATGCTGTCAAAGGGGAGCGGTGCGCTGGCCGCGGATGCTGAACGGGCCTCTGGCTTCCGCTATGGCCACGACGACTACCTGGTCCAGTTCAAGCGCCGGGGAGCGGGGATATTCCTGCTGGACCCACCGGCGCTGATGAAGGCGGGCTGTGACTGGTCGGAATTCAATAAGGCTGTTGATGGTGCCCAGTGGATCATTCATGACTCTCCTCAGGATCTGCCTGGCTTCTATGCGTTGGGCATGAGGCCCTCCTCTCTCTTCGACACCGAGCTTGCAGCCAGGATGCTTAATCTGGGGCATTACGGCCTGTCTGCAGTGACCGCGCACTACCTGGGGCTGACGCTGGCCAAGGAGCATTCTGCCGCAGATTGGTCCTACCGCCCACTGCCGCGTGATTGGCGCAATTACGCAGCCTTGGACGTGGAGCTGCTGAATCAGGTGCGAACGCGCGAGCTGGAGGACCTGCGCAGTCACGGCAAGAATGAATGGGCCAGGCAGGAATTCGCCTGGTTGTTGGAGCAGGGCAAAATCCCCAAGCCGGAGCCTGAGCAGCCCTGGCGACATATCTCGCATATCAACGCCTTGCACAATGACCGTCGAGGCCTGGCTGTGGCCCGCTCGTTGTGGACCGTCAGGGATCAGCTGGCCAGACGCAACGATATCGCTCCGACGCTCCTCCTGCCCGACAAGGCCATCATCGAGGCCGGCAGACTCAAGCCGCACAACAACGCGCAGTTCCGAGCCATCCGATCCTTGAACGAGCGGGTCAGGATCCACACCGGCGGCGAGCAGGACCGCATGTTCGAGCGCTATGCGCCCATCCAGCGCCGGGTCAGGTCCGCAGTCTGGAAACAGGCTATTCTGGAGGCGCTGAGTCTGCCTACCGAAGAGCTGCCGGTGCCTCCCAAGCCGCGGTGTGAGGAGACCAATGCTCCCAAGTCCATGCAGATCTGGCGGCATCGTCATCCGGACCGGTTTGCAAGGCTGGAGGCAGCGCGCAAGGCGGTGACTGAAGTGGGACGCCGGACCAACACACCCGACGAGATTCTGATCAAGCCCCGCTACCTGCGCAACCTCTGCTGGACAGACGAACCGGAAAAGCGCGATGTGGCCGACTTTTTGCATCAGGAGGGTGCCCGCCCCTGGCAGGTTTCACTCCTGTCAGAGTCTCTGACTCGCGCTATTATGTAACGGTTGCCTTACTGGCAGATCAAACGGTTTGGATGAATTGGAGCGCAGCGTGAAAATCAGCGTCAGAAACCTCGAGCCCACCAAGGTCAGGCTCACCATCACCGTCGATCCCGATGAGCTGAACCCCTACCTGGATCAGGCCCGTAAGGAGATCGGCAAGCAGGTGACCATCCCCGGCTTCCGCAAAGGCCATGTGCCTGGACCCATCATCGATCAGCGCGTAGGCTTTGCCAGCGTGGCGGGCGAGGCCGTCAACGCGGGCGTGCCCGAACTCTATTCCAAGGCTCTGGAGGAGAAGCAGCTGCACGCCATGGCCCAGCCGCAGATCGATGTCAAGGACATTCCTTCCTCGGCCAAGGACGACACCAAGCTTAAGTTCACCGCCGAGGTGGAGATTCGTCCCAAGTTCGAGCTTCCCGACATTGAGGGCATGGAGATTGAGGTCCCCAAGCCTGCCGTCACCGACGAGGACGTGGACAAGCGTCTGGACAACCTGCGTCAGCGTTTCGGCACCCTGGTCAGCGTGGATCGCCCCGCCACCAAAGGTGACTACGCCAACATCGATCTGGATGCCGTCATCGACGGTGAGTCCGTGGACTCCCAGCAGGGGGTCAGCTACGAGCTGGGCTCCAACACCATGCTGGATGGCCTGGATGAGGCCCTTGACGGGCTGTCCGCCGGGGAAGAGACCACCTTCGAGGGTACCTTGGAGGCCGGCGAGCACCAGGGCGAGAAGGCCCAAATCAAGGTCAAGGTCAACTCGGTCAAGGCCGAGGAGCTGCCCGACCTGGACGACGAGTTCGCCAAGGAGGCCTCGGAGTTCGAGACCCTGAAGGAGCTGCGCGAGGACGTAAGCAAGCAGTGCCAGGTGGATGCCGAGGGTCGGCAGGCCACTGACGCCCGCGATGCCTTCATCGCCAAGCTCCAGGACGGCCTGGACATCCCGGTGCCCAAGGGCATCAAGCAGTCCATGGTGACCGATCAGCTTAAGAACACCGGCAAGGATCCCGACAAGGCCAGCAAGGACGAGAAGGCCGAGGCCGAACAGACTGTGGAGAAGGAGCTGCGCGACCAGATGACCCTGGATGCCTTGGCTGAGAAGCTGGGCATCACGGTCAGCCAGGCTGACGTGACCAACTTCCTGGCCTCCATCGCCCAGCAGTATGGTATGGATCCCAGCGCCTTCATCAACGGCATCGTCCGTAACGGCCAGCTGGGTTCGGCCGTGCAGGAGGTCGGCCGCTCCAAGGGTATGCTGGCCGGAATGCGGGCCGTCACCTTCAAGGATCCCGATGGCCAGGAGGTGGACCTGAGCCGCTTCCTGGGCGAGGATGAGTCCGAGGTCCAGGAGGAGCAGGACGAGAGCGTCCAGGCTGCCTCTGCTGCGGCTGAAGTGGCCGACCAGCTCTCCCAGGATCAGGAGTAGCTTTTTCAAAGCAGCGAACAGGGCCGCACCCAGTGGCGAAACAGCCTGGGTGCGGCCCTGTCGTAGCGGTTGCGCAAAGAGCAGAAAGACTGTGGACGCGTCGATTGCGGGGGCTACTCTCAATACAGATACGTTTATCGAAGGAGACAGGGTGAACAACTCATTGGCAACCAGTCCCGTGATGGAGGAGGGGGAGGCCCCTACGCCGACCGATCCCATCTTCAACCGACTGCTCAAGGACAGGATCATCTGGTTGGGGGACGAGGTCAAGGACGCCAACGCCAACGTCATCTGCGCACAGATGCTGATGCTGGCGGCCGAGGATCCCAAGAAGGATATCTGGCTCTATATCAACTCGCCTGGCGGCTCCATTACGGCCGGCATGGCCATCTACGACACCATGCAGCTGATCGAGCCCGACGTGGCTACGGTCGCGGTCGGCATGGCTGCTTCCATGGGCCAGTTCCTGCTTTCTAGCGGGGCCAAGGGCAAGCGCTTCGTCACCTCCCATGCGCGGGTGCTCATGCATCAGCCCTCGGGCGGTGTCGGAGGCACGGCCACTGATGTCAGGATCAACGCCGAGCTGATCATGGACATGAAGCGTACACTCTCCCAGTTGACAGCTGAGCAGACCGGCCACACCCTGGAAGAGATCTACCGGGACAACGAATACGATCACTGGTTCACGGCCCAGCAGGCCCTGGAGTATGGCTTCGTCGACCGGATCGTGACCACCCACGGCACTATGACCGCGGATCAAGGGAAGTGAGCACTCCACATGGCATCTGAAGAAGCGCAATTCGTAGCACGGGCCCGTCGACTGGCAGGCCCTCGCGGCCTGGCCGCTGTGCCCACCGACCGCTATGTGCTGCCGCAGTTCGAGGAGCGCACCCCATACGGCTACAAGCGCCAGGACCCCTACACCAGGCTCTTCGACGACAGGATCATCTTCATGGGCGTCCAGGTGGATGACACTTCATCGGACGACATTATGGCCCAGCTCCTGGTTCTGGAGAGCCAGGATCCCAATCGCGACGTGATCATCTACATCAACTCGCCGGGGGGATCCATGACGGCCATGACCGCCATCTATGACACAATGCAGTACATCAAGCCCGATGTACAGACTGTCTGCCTGGGCCAGGCTGCTTCGGCCGCTGCAGTTCTCCTGGCGGCAGGCACCAAGGGCAAGCGCTTGATCCTGCCCAACGCCCGTGTGCTGATTCATCAGCCGGCCATGGAGCAGGACTTCGGCAAGGCCACCGAGATCGAGATCCAGGCCAAGGAGATGCTGCGCATGCGCACCTGGTTGGAGGAGACCCTGGCCAAGCACACCGGTCAGGATGTGGAGAAGATCCGCAAGGACATCGAGGTGGACACCATTCTGACCGCCCAGCAGGCCAAGGACTACGGGATGGTGGACGAGGTCCTGGAGCACCGCAATTAGCACCGGTGACTGCGCGTATGATTGATCGTCCGGATGGCGGCGGGCCCCTAGGGCCTACGGCCTCCGGACGTTTTTGGCATCATGGACGATGCCAGTCAAATTTGATTTCGCCGATCCTTACGGATTCTCCGGGAAGGGAGAGCCATGGGCCGTGTGGTCAGCTACAATGACGGACTGAATCGCTGCGAGTTCTGCGGCAAGGATGAGCACCAGGTGCGCCGCCTGGTCAAAGGTCCTTCCTGCGCCATCTGCGACGAATGCATACGTCTATGTGCCCAGATCATTCAGGAGGACATGGCCAAGGACGCTGCCGACCAGCGGGTGACCCTGCCTGCACCCTCAAAGATATTCGCCTATCTGAACCGGTATGTCATCGGTCAGGAGGCCGCCAAGCGCACGCTGTCGGTGGCGGTCTACAACCACTACAAGCGCGTCAACATGGACCTGGGCGACCATGGGCGTGCTGCAGACACTGCGTTTGAACGCAAGGATGCGGTCCCACGCGTCCAGGTGGACAAGTCCAACATCCTGCTTATGGGCCCCACCGGAGTGGGCAAGACCTACCTGGCGCGGACACTGGCCACCATCATGAACGTTCCCTTCGTCATTGTGGATGCCACCAGCCTGACCGAGGCGGGGTATGTAGGCGAGGATGTGGAATCCGTCCTGCAGGGGCTGCTCCAGGCTGCCGACGGCAACATGGACCTGGCCCAGCGGGGGATTATCTACATTGATGAGATCGACAAGATCGCCAGAAAATCGGGGGAGAACACCTCCATCACCCGGGACGTGTCCGGCGAGGGGGTCCAGCAGGCCCTTCTCAAGATCATCGAGGGCACCCAGGCCCGCGTGCCGGTACAGGGTTCGCGGCGGCATGGTGATGTCCGCACGGTCATCATGGATACGTCCAATATCCTCTTCATCTGCGGCGGCGCCTTCGTCGGTCTTGAGGAGATTGTTCGTCGGCGGCTGGGCCTGCGGGAGAGCGGATTCTCGGCTACTCAGGGGAGCGACAGGGTGCCCGACGATCGGGTCATGAGCCAGGTCAGGGCCGAGGACCTGGAACAGTTTGGCTTGCTTCCCGAGTTCGTGGGGCGGTTGCCGGTGATATCCACCCTGGAGCCGCTGGGCGCCGATGAGTTGCGGCGGGTGCTGACCGAACCGGACAATGCCCTGGTCGACCAGTACCGGCGCATGTTCCTGGATGACGGGGCCGATCTCGTCTTCACTGATGCCGCCCTGGACCGTGTTGCCGCCATCGCCCTGGAGCGCAAGGTTGGCGCCCGAGGGCTACGTGGTATCATCGAGCACACCCTGGAGGCGACCATGTTCGAGCTGCCCGACAGGACGGATGTCTCCCGTGTTGTGGTGGATGCCGATGCCGTGGATGGGACCGGATCGCCCCGGTATGAGACCGGGCGAGGCATGGCCGCAGCTGCTGGTCGTCGTTTGGCCTGACCCCGCCGCGATGAGCATCGCTGTTGGCCGGGCCCGATAGGATGATCATTGTTGCCGGAAGGGAGGCCCCATGGGTGCTCGTAGCGCTGTCGTGGTCACGCATAGTCGGGTCCGGGCAAGCGGCCACCTGGTTGACGAGGTCGAAAGGCAGCTGCGCCGGGACGGATTTCGCGTCTCGATTGTCGACAACATCGCCGCCCCGGAATTCGGCAGCCCCAGTCAGAAGGTGGCCGACGACACCGAGATAGTCATAGTCCTGGGTGGCGATGGGACCATTCTGCGTGCTGCAGAGCTGGTCAAGGGCACCCAGGTGCCCATCCTGGGGGTCAACCTGGGTCATGTGGGATTCCTGGCGGAGTTCGAGAGCTTCCAGATAGGGGAGGCCATTCGCAGGGTGGCCGATCATGACTACTCCATCGACGAGCGCATGGTGGCCCATGTGGACCTGTGGATACCCGGGGCCGATCGACCACTGAGCGACTGGGCCCTTAACGACATGACCCTGGAACGATATGATCGGGGCAAGATGATCGAGGTATCGGTCCGAGTGGACGATGTGGAAATGAGCTCCTTCGGCTGCGACGGCATGATTGTGGCCACCCCGACCGGATCGACGGCCTATGCCTTTTCGGTGGGCGGGCCCATCGTCTGGCCGGATGCGCAGTCGTTGCAGATGGTGCCCATTGCTGCCCATGCCCTTTTTGCCCGATCCCTGATCATCGGTCCAAAGTCGCAATTCACCCTGGATATCCTGAGTGATTCCCAGTCGGCCGGTTGGATTTGCAATGACGGACGCCGTCAGCGGCCAGTGCCCAAGCGCTCCCGCATCGTGGTGCGGCAGTCCCATGACATCCTGCGGCTGGCCAGGCTGTCGGGGGTGCCCTTCACCAGACGGCTGGTCTCCAAGTTCGACCTGCCGGTGGTCGGCTGGAGGGAGCAGCACCGTCCTTCGGCGGCTGCGAATGGACAGGACCAGGGGGAGTCGCAGGAGTCGAACAAGGAGCACTGATGCTGGAAGAGCTGGAAGTACGAGACCTGGGTCCCATCCATCATGCCCTCCTGCGACCTGCTGCTGGCATGACGGCCATCACCGGGGAGACCGGGGCTGGCAAGTCCATGCTGCTCAACGCCATCAGGCTGATCTCGGGGTCCACTGCCCGTCCGCAGTTGGTGTCTCCCGGAGCACGTGAGTCGTGGGTCCAAGGGATTTTCGATGCTGGAGCGGCAGGAGCCGAGAATCCAGTGACCGCTGCCGTAACTGAGGCAGGCCTGCCCGCGGAGGATGAGGGACAGATCTTCCTGGCCCGAACCATGCCAGTCAAGGGGCGTTCCCGTGCCGCTCTGAACGGTAGGACGGCCCCTCGTGGCCTGTTGGAGGAGGTGGCTGGGATGCTGGTCACTGTTCATGGTCAGGCGGATCAGATGCGTATGGCCAGTCCGGCCCGGCAGCGCGAATTTCTGGATGACTATGCCGGTGACGGCCCACAGCTGGAGGCTTTTTCCAAGGCCTTCACGCAGTACCGACAGGCTCAGGACCATCTGGAGGAGCTGCGTAACCAGCAGTCCGGCGCGATGGCCCAAGCTGATTATCTTCGTGAATCCATTGCCCGGATTGACAGCGTTGACCCTCATTCCGGCGAGGATCGTGAACTCAAGGCTCAGCGGGACCGGATTGAGCATGCTGCCCAGATCAGTCAGGGAGTCATGTCCGCGCTGTCCGCCTTGGACTCCGGCCAAATCGACCCTGATGCTGACGCACCATCGGCCACGGCACTGGTCGAACGGGCCATTGCCGCTTTGGAAGGCATCGGTGTGGAGGGGGTCTTTCAGGAGTCGGCCCAGCGGCTGCGGTCGCTGAATGCCGATCTGTCTGATCTGGTCTTCACCCTGAGTAGCCAATTGGATGACGAAGGCCAGGAGAGCGATCTGGACAAGATCAACGCCCGGATTCACGATTTGGATGAGCTGACCCGACGCTGGGGACCAGATATCGACGACGTTCTGGCTTGGCGCAAGAAGGCTGCATTTGACCTTGAGGACATGGATGCCTCACCCGAGAAGCTGGAGGATCTCCAAGGGCAGGTTGAGCAGCTTCGCGGAAGCGCCTTGAAAGCGGCACGGAAACTGTCAGCGTCGCGGGGCAAGGCTGCACGAAGACTGAGCAATCTTGTCGATGGCGAATTGCACTCCCTGGCCATGTCGGGCGCCGGGCTGGAGATCCGCGTCAGGCCACGCCAGGACCAGGACATGGACGGGCATGGTCTGGACCAGATCGACTTTCTCTTCAGGCCATATCCCGGTTCGGACCTTCTGCCCATGGGTAAGAGCGCCTCGGGCGGCGAACTCAGCAGGCTCATGCTGGCCCTGGAGCTGGTGGCCGCCGAAAGCCGGACCTCATCGGGGCCTGACGGTTCTGATCATGGGCAAGCTAGCCTTGATTCCCAGGTTGGCGACCCAACGATGACCTTCATCTTCGACGAAGTGGACGCTGGTGTCGGCGGTCGGGCTGCCGTAGAGCTGGGTCATCGTCTGGCCCGATTGGCTGTCACCGCCCAGGTGATTGTGGTCACCCACCTGCCGCAGGTGGCTTCCTGGGCCGACCGACAGTTCGTCGTGGCCAAAGGACGTGAAGGTGGCGATGCTGTAGAGACCCTGGTCCGCCAGGTAGAGGGCGAAGACAGAGAGCGGGAGATCGCGCGAATGCTGGCTGGCAGCGAGTCTACGACCTCCCTGAAGCATGCTCGGGAGCTTCTGGCCTCCAGCAGGCTCCAGGCCCGATAGGTCCGGTTGTCGTCTACGCTTTGTCGTGCCAACGTTCGTCAATTTTTAGTGACTTTGACAAGTCTTGGCGACATTGCCGCCTTTTGCGGCCTTGCCTCTGCGTGTTCGACATCTGTCTTTTTGCCGCTTTTCATTTTGATGCTTTTGACTGTACTCATTTTGCTGTTGGTGGCCATGCTGTACGATGATGTTGGATTTTTCGTTGCGTACACCGTGTCCGTCCTCGGCTTGAGTAATGAGGCGGCAACCTGATTCTGATGGCCGTTTGCCTGAATTTGTGATCGTTCAGAACTTCCGCATTGCAGAGCCGTTTTGATCGAATCTTGAACCAAGTAACAGAAGATCAATGGTGAGTTGTCTTCACGGTCAAACTGTTATAGTGTATACATGAACACCGGAACAGCTCAGCCAGGGTTGTGTCGACAATCAATGAAAGGGGCTTGGATGAAGCTGATCATCTCATCCCTGTCCGGACAGCCGATTTATCTGCAGATCGAGGACCAGATACGTTCGGCCATCCTGACCGGAGATCTGAAAGCGGGGGAGGGACTGCCTTCCCTGCGACATCTCTCGCAGGAGCTCAGGGTGTCCGTGCTGACCGTGACCCGCGCTTATACCGAACTCGCTCAAGAGGGTTTGGTGGAGAACATCCAAGGCAAGGGGACCTTCGTGGCCGACAGTGGCGACCAGGTCATGCGGCAGCATCTGGAGGACCGCGTGCAGTCCCTGCTGGGGGAGGCGGTCGATGCAGCTCGTCGGGCCGGCATGGAGCCGGACCGGATTCGCGGCCTGCTTGACGGCCTGCTTGGCGACAAGGGTTCTGCATCCGCGTCCGAAGAAGGGAAGGAATAGCAGTATGCGTGCATCACCGCCGATGACGACTTCAGGTGAAGAGGTCGACTATGCGCTGCGCGTCAGTGACTTGGGAAAAAACTACGTTAAGGCTGACGGCACGGGTTTCCGCCTGCACCAGGTCACCATTGATCTGCCCATGGGCTACATCATGGGATTGATAGGCCCCAACGGTGCAGGTAAATCCACCCTGATCCGGCTCTTGCTGAATATGACTCGCCGAGACAGCGGAGAAATCAGCATTCTGGGCCGTGATCCCTTGAGTCAGGAGGAGGAGGTCAAAGCAGACCTGGGTGTGGTCTTCGATTCCATTTATTTCCTTGAGGCATGGAAGGTCAAGGCCATCGAGCCAGTGATGGCACCCATGTATCCCTCTTGGAACAGTGATCGCTATCAGGACTATCTGCGTCGGTTCGGTCTGCAAGAAAACCACAGAATCGGCAAGCTCTCCCGTGGAATGCAGATGAAACTGATGCTGGCTGTTGCCCTCAGCCACGACGCAAGGCTCTTGATTCTGGATGAGCCCACCAGTGGTCTGGATGTCCTGGCCAGGGATGAGCTCATGGACGTTCTCCTGGACTACATCGGCGATGGTCGTCACTCGGTGCTTTTCTCCACGCACATCACCGAAGATCTCGAACGGGTGGCTGACTTCGTTACCTACATCAATCGGGGGTCTGTCTTCTACACCGGCCCCAAGGACGAGTTGATGGAGGCTTTCCAGGTAGTGAGAGGAGGGCCGGACGATCTGGCTAGAGCTCAAATGCCGCATCTGATGGGCTTGCAACGTTCCGCCACCGGTTTCGAGGCTCTGGTGCCCACTGAACACTTGAAGGATTTTCTGGCATCGGCTTCTCCTGCCGCCGTGGAGCCTTCAGAGGACCGCTACCTGGTGGAGCAGGCCGACTTTGACAACATCATCAGACTGACCGCGGGCTCACTTGCCGCGACTGACAAGAATAAGGAGGTGGAAGGATGAAGGCGATAGCCAAACAGATCAGGCTGGACATGCAACGTTTCTCAGGAACAGGGAGACCTTGGGTTGGTGTGCTGATTTTCATGTCCGTGCCCTGCATCGGAATCCTGCTGAACCTAGTCATGGCCCTGACAGGCAATGATGGGGAAGATGCAAGGACTGCGTTGACGGGGGCAGTAGCCGGCATGGGAATCGGACTGATTGTAGGCCAAGTATTTGGTTTGTTCGCCGATTTCAACAATACGGCAGTTCGGTTGAACGGTCTGCTGCCCATAACACGTGATCACCAGGTATTTGGACGCTATGTTGCTGTAAGTCTGCTGGTCCTAGCTCAGTCTTGCGGCTATGCAATATTCTTCTTCTACGCTACTGATTCATTTTTGCATGGTCAGGACCATTGGCGCGACACTGTCTTGTTTACTCTGGGGTTGTTCCTGTTGGAGTCTTTGCTCTTTGCAGTAGCTACACCCTTGTTTTATTGGCTGGAACCAGTTAAAGCAATGATAGTCTTCCTGGCGCTTCTTGGTTTGGTACCAATCATGGCCCTTATCGGCAGTTTGCTGCCCTTGGACTGGGGGACCTTCTGGAATTCAATCATGCGATTTTTGACATCCGGCCTGTGGCAGCCAGTGCTCCTCGGGCTGGCCTTGATTCTGGCGGTTGATATGGTTTCGATAGTCTTATCTCGCAAGGTCTATGCCAGGAAGGAGATCTGAGCCAATTCGCTCAGGCTTCAGGACTGCATGACCGTGTGGCGGACGTAGTCGGACATGTCCCCTGAATCGATGCAGTCCTGGAAGCGCACAGGTGCGTTTTCCAGGGCGCGCAGAGCCTTGGGGGGCCTGGTATTGGTGGCCTCGGCCAGGATGTCCATGCAGTCGAAATCACTGTTCGGGGTCTCCAGGCCCAGGGATTGGCAGACCACCCGGGGGAACTTGTAGGGGCTGGCTGTAGACAGCAGCACCCGGGGCACTGCAGGATCCCTGTCGGTCTGCCCGGTCATGACCTGGTATCCGCAGGCCGTGTGCGGATCGATCAGGTATCCCCGGTCCTCCCAGCAGTTGCTGATGGCCGACGCCACCTGGTTCTCGTCGGCCCAACCGCAGGAGAAGAGCCTGCGGATTCTGGTCATCAGGGCTTTAGGCACCTGGTAGTGTCCTGTGGACTCCAGGTCGGCCATAAGCGAGGCAATCAGTATGGTGTCGCCGTCGGCCATGTAATAGAGCATCCGTTCCAGGTTGGAGGAAATCAGGATGTCCATGCTGGGGGAGGTGGTGGTGTAGAAGGGACGGTTGCGGTCATAGACACCTGTGGTCAGGAAGTCGTTGAGGACCCGGTTGCGGTCCGAGGCCACGGTCAGACGGGCCACCGGAAGGCTCATCATCTTGGCATAGTATCCGGCCAGCACATCGCCGAAGTTCCCGGTGGGCACACAGAACTCGACCGGATCCCCGGGTCTGATCACCCCTCGTTCCATCAGGGAGCCATAGGCCCGGAAGTAATAGACGACCTGCGGTGCCAGGCGGCCCACATTGATGGAGTTGGCCGATGAGAGAACGGTCGAGGCTTTCTCTTCCAGTTCACCAGCCAGGTCGGCGTCGGCAAAGATGGATTTGACTGCGGACTGGGCATCGTCGAAATTGCCCCGAACTGCGCAGACCTGTAGGTTGCCGCCCTGCTGGGTGACCATCTGCAGGCGCTGGATCTGACTGACCTTGCCCTGTGGGTAGAAGACGGTGATGCCCGTGCCCGGCGCGTCTGCGAATCCGGCCAGCGCCGCCTTGCCTGTGTCTCCGGAAGTGGCCGTAAGCACCATGATTCGCTCATCATCGTCTCCGGCCAGCGCCATCAGTCTTGGCAAAAGCTGCAGGGCCACGTCCTTGAAGGCCGAAGTGGGCCCGCGGAAGAGCTCCAGTACGAAGTCGTTACCGCCCAGGTCCACCAGAGGGGTGATTGCCGTATCGGACCACTGTTCTCCATAGGCTGCGTCCAGGCAGGAGTCCAGCTGAGCGGAAGAGTAATCACTCAGCAGTCTCGAAAGGACCAGTTTGGCTGTGCCCTTGTAGTCCAGACCGGCGACCGATGCAGTGTCGATGGTCTCAGCGTCCAGTTCATCGCTGACATAGAGTCCGCCGTCAGGAGCCAGGCCTCGTCTGATGGCCTGCTTGGACTGCAGTTGCTCCTTGCCGCCTCGGGTGCTGTGGTATGTGCTCATGGTTGCCTGCCCCTCCGCCATGTCGCCGAACAGATCATTACCAAGGCATTCTACCCCGTACAGGAGTCCGAACCATGGCCTTGCTCGGCTCGCGGAGGAAACCGTCTATGGACGCCACGGCCTGCCAGGGGTTGGCATGGCGTACAGTATTGCCCACCAGCCCTGTATCCGTGGCTGGACCTTATAGACAAAGGAGTGACCCATGGTCGAAGAGAACCCGGTACAGCAATCCTACGATGTCCTGAACTCTTCGATCTCGCAGGTGGATCCGGAGATCGCTGCACTGCTGGATGGAGAGTTGGAGCGCCAACGCGGTGGTCTGGAGATGATCGCCTCAGAGAACTTCGTGCCTAAGGCCGTTTTACAGGCCCAGGGATCCGTACTGACCAACAAGTATGCCGAGGGCTATCCTGGCAGACGCTACTACGGTGGTTGCGAGTGGGTGGACCAGGTCGAGAACCTGGCCCGGGACCGCGCCAAGGCCCTGTTCGGCGCCGAGTACGTCAATGTCCAGCCTCATTCGGGCGCACAGGCCAACGCCGCCGTCTATCAGGCCCTGATCAAGCCCGGCGACACAGTGCTGGGCCTGGCCCTGGATCATGGCGGCCATCTGACCCACGGTATGAAGATCAACTTCTCTGGACGTTTTTACCATGCCGAATCCTACGGGGTCGATCCGAAGACCTTCCGCATCGAGCCCGAGATCATCCGCCAGCGGGCCCTGGAAACCCACCCAGCCCTGATTATCGGCGGATGGAGCGCCTATCCGCGTATTGAGGACTTCGCAGCCATGAAGGAAATCGCCGACGAAGTGGGAGCCAAGTTCTGGGTGGATATGGCCCACTTCGCGGGTATGGTGGCAGCCGGCCTGCATCCCAGCCCGGTGCCCTATGCCGATGTGGTCTCCTCCACAGCTCACAAGACCCTGGGCGGACCCCGCTCCGGGTTCATCCTGGCCCGTCAGGAATATGCCAAGAAGCTCAACTCCTCGGTCTTCCCTGGCAACCAGGGCGGCCCGCTTATGCATGTGATCGCCGCCAAGGCTGTGGCCTTCAAGCTGGCCGGAACGCCTGAATTCAAGGAACGCATGGAGCGCACCCTGGAGGGTGCAAAGATCCTGGCTGAACGCCTGATGGCCAAGGATGTGGCCGACAACGGCATCACTGTGCTCACTGGAGGTACGGATGTCCACCTGGTCATGGTGGATCTGCGCAACAGCGAGATGGACGGCCGCCAGGGTGAGGACCTGCTGGCCAAGATTGGCATCACCGTCAACCGCAATACAGTGCCCTTCGACCCTCGCCCGGCCTCTGTGGCCTCCGGTCTGCGCATCGGGACTTCCGCCCTGGCTACTCGCGGATTCGGCCCGGCTCAGTACGAGGAGGTGGCCGACGTGATCGGCACTGCGCTGGCCCAGGGCCCCCAGGCGGATCTGGATGCTCTCAAGGACCGGGTGGACCGGCTGGTTGAGGCCTTCCCGCTCTATCCTGAGCTGGACCAGACCCACTGATTGGCCCTTGGAGGAGGGAGGTGCAGCAATGCCCTCCCTCCTCCTGTCATCATTGCCCTCACTGAGGGTTACAATCGGTACAGAATATGGGTCTGGCTGACCCGCGAGGGCGAAAGGATCTGACGAACATGACTGAAAACGAGAACTCCAATCGTCAGGGTGTGTTCGATCGGGTCTGTGCCATGGCCGATGCAGCGGCTGTTGCACAAGCAGGTATGGCAGGCATGACCGGTCAGGCCAGGAACGCTCTCTTGCTGGCCCTGGCCGATGCACTGATCGACCAGGCCGATCAGATTGCAGCAGTCAATGAGCAGGACTGCACGCAGGCTTTTGAAGAAGGAATGAGCGCCGGTCTGATCGACCGTCTGCGCTTGGACAAGGTTCGCATCGCGGATGCCGCCAGCGGCGTGCGCATGGTGGCCGGGCTGACCGATCCCCTGGGCGAGGTGGTTCGCGGCCATGACATGCCCAACGGCATGCGGCTCAATCAGGTGCGGGTTCCCCTGGGGGTGGTGGCCATGATCTATGAGGCCCGCCCCAATGTCACCATCGATGTGGTGGCCCTCTGCCTCAAGTCCGGCAATGCGGCCCTCCTACGAGGGGGTCACGCGGCCGAACGCACCAATCGGGTGCTGGTGGAGCTGATAGGTGGGGTGCTTCGTGAGCAGGGGCTGGATCCGGCTCTGGTGGCTTCCGTGGACCGATACGGTCGCGAGGGGGCCCAGGCTCTGATGAAGGCACGCGGTCATATTGATCTGCTGGTGCCCAGGGGTGGCCGAGGGCTGATCCGCAGCGTAATAGAGCAGGCCACCGTGCCCACCATCGAGACCGGGGCTGGCAATGTCCATATTTATGTGGATCGCTCGGTGGATATGGATCATGCCATTCCCATCATCGTCAACGCCAAGACCCAGAGGGTGGGTGTCTGCAACGCCGCTGAAAAACTGATCGTCCACAGGGATGTGGCCGCTGAGTTCCTGCCACGTGTGGCGCAAGCGCTGACCCAGGCCCAGGTCGAGTTGCACCTGGACGCGGTCTCCATGGACATCCTGGCCGGGCATGGTCTGCCTGAAGAACTGCTGCTCCGCGCTGAGGAAGCCGACTGGGACCGTGAGTATCTGGATTTGAAAATGGGAGTGCGCGTGGTGGACTCCCTTGACCAGGCCATCGAGCACATCAACCGTCACTCCACCGGCCATACCGAGGCCATCCTGGCCCGGGATTATGAGGCTGTTGAAGAGTTCTCCCGTCGCGTGGATTCAGCTGTGATCATGGTCAACGCCTCAACGCGATTCACCGATGGAGGCATGTTCGGCATGGGTGCCGAGCTGGGCATCTCCACACAGAAGCTGCATGCCCGAGGACCCATGGGTCTGCAGGAGCTGACCACCACCAAGTGGATTGGCTACGGCAGGGGGCAGGTGCGGCCGTGAACGAGAAGATCGAAGAGCTCTTCCAACGCGAGCACGACAATCCACGCATCTGGCTGAGGGTGGCTTCAGAGCGGCTGAGCCTGCTGCGGTACGTCTTTCTGGTCCAAATCGAGGACGGCATCCCGGATGCAGATCAGCGCTCCTGCCTGGAGTACGCCGATGCGGTCCTGATTGGCTGGCCCGACGAACATGCCGATGATGTGTATGACTTGGACCAGGACCAGCTCAACAAGGTCAGGCACGACATCACCGTCATGGAGGAGCGGGTGCCTGTCTTCCGCAAACAGGAGCAGGAGGGACGCATCGCCGATCTGTCTGATTCATTGGTAGCCATCACTGGATGCGTGGCTCAGGTCCGTCGAGCCTACCAGCCAGGCTTTCCCCTGCCCACCTATTCCGAGATCCGCCGTGTGGTTCAGGAAGAGTGGAATGCCGATATGGAGCGGATCGATCCCGACAGGGTCAACCCCAGCGCCGAGCAGATGCGCCAGGAGGCCGAGTCCGAAAACGAGGAGAACGCCTCGGAAGCCAGACAGGAGGGCGAGCAGGCGTGAACCGGATGATGTCTGAACTGTCCAAGGAGGGGGAGTCTGGGCAGGAGCCATCAGATATTGATCGGGCCTGTGGGCCATCCCACCATAACCGTCGACCCCGGGTGGGAATCATGGGCGGCACCTTCGACCCCATCCATAATGGCCACTTGGTGGCTGCCTCGGAGGTGGCCTGGGTCTACGACCTGGATGAGGTCATCTTTGTGCCTACCGGCCGCCCGGCCTTCAAACTGAACAAGACGGTGACCAATGCCGAGGACCGCTATCTGATGACCGTGATCGCCACGGCCTCAAACCCCAAGTTCACGGTCTCCAGGGTGGACATTGAGCGTCCTGGCATCACCTATACTGTGGACACCCTGCGCGACATCAAGCGGATGCGCCCCGACAGCGATCTCTTCTTCATCACCGGGGCGGATGCCGTAGCTGAGATCATGCGTTGGAAGGATGCTAACCGGATGTGGGATCTGGCCAAGTTCGTGGCCGTCTCCCGACCCGGCTACTCCTCCAGCCTGGACAACCTTCAGGTGCCTGCTCAGCGGGTGGATACCTTGGAGATCCCGGCCCTGTCCATCTCGTCCACGGACGTGCGCCGTCGCTCGGCCCGGGGTATGCCGGTCTGGTACCTGGTCCCGGATGGGGTGGTGCAGTATATCAACAAGCACGGGCTCTACCGTTCGGCTTCCTGAGCTTCGTATACCGTCGGACTCGCCAACACGAACTGCCCTGCTGTGTCAGCGCGCGCCATTATTATGGAGGCTGTCCGCTTCAGCGAAAACAACGTTTGGAGATATGGTGAGCGCGATACTCAAAGGCAGACCAGGAAAAAATCTCATACTTGTCACAGGCCGGACCCATCCCAGACTCGCGGCGGACGTGGCCGATCAACTCGGCATTGACGTCTTGGAGACGACAGCATACGACTTTGCCAACGGCGAGATGTATGTGCGTTATACGGAGTCGGTGCGTGGAGCCGATGTCTTCGTTTTGCAGACCCATTCCGACCCGGTCAACAAGTCCATCATGGAGCAGCTGATCATGATCGACGCCCTCAAAAGGGCCTCGGCGCGGTCCATCACCGCTGTCTGCCCACTCTTGGGCTACTCCCGTCAGGACAAGAAGCATCTGGGCCGCGAGCCCATCTCCTGCCGACTCATGTTCGACCTGCTCAAGGCCGCCGGTGCGGACCGAATCATGTCGGTCGACCTGCACGCCGCCCAGTCCCAGGGCTTCTTCGATGGGCCTGTGGATCACCTGATTGCCATGCCCGTGTTGGTGGACTATGTGCGCGACCGGATGGATCTGTCCAAGGTGGCCGTGGTCTCTCCCGATGCGGGCCGCATCCGGGTGGCCGAGCAGTGGGCCCAGCGTCTGGGAGGTGTGCCCCTGGCCTTCATCCACAAGACCCGTGACATCACCCAGCCCAACAAGGCTGTGGCCCATCGCGTGGTAGGCGACGTGCGCGGCCTGGACTGCGTACTGGTAGACGACCTGATCGACACTGGCGGCACCATCGCCGAGGCCTGCAACGTGCTGGATGAGGCAGGTGCCAACTCCATCACCATCGTGGCCACCCATGGCGTCATGTCCGGACCTGCCGTGGAACGGCTCAAGTCCTGCCAGGCCAAGGAGGTCATTCTGACCGACACGGTCCCCATTCCCCAGGAGAAGCGCTGGGACGGGCTGACCGTCCTGTCCATCGCGCCCCTGCTGGCCTCGGCCATCAAGGCCGTCTTCGAGGACGGCTCGGTGGCCCGCCTCTTCGACACTTATCCAGCCCATCACGGCCAGGGCTTCCTCTTCGCTTAAAGCCTTGCCTATCTGGCATGGCGTGGCGTAATCGTCCGGCTGTGGCATAATGAACCTGGCGGGGCCCGAAGGGCTCCGTCCTTCCCCCATGGTGTAAAGGCAGCACACGGGTCTTTGGAACCCTTAGTCTTGGTTCGAATCCAGGTGGGGGAGCTTACGCTCGCCGATTCCGGTCGGAGACGGCCTCCTTGGGGTCGGTGACCAACCGAAAGGAACTGTCTTGGCAGTCAAGAAGATCGAAACCTGGCTCACCGATATGGACGGCGTGCTGGTGCACGAGAACACGGCCCTGCCCGGCGCTGCCGAATTCATCGACACCCTCAAGCGCAATAACCGCCAGTATCTGGTGCTGACCAACAATCCCATCTACACCCCTCGCGACCTTTCGGCCCGCCTTGGGCGTTCGGGCATCGACGTGCCCGAGGATAGGATCTGGACCTCGGCCCTGGCCACCGCCGACTTCGTATCCCGGACCATGCCGCGGGGATCGGCCTATGTGATCGGCGAGGCCGGGCTGACCACGGCCCTGCACGAGGCCGGGTTCATCCTTTCCGACATCAACCCGGACTATGTGA
Organism: Bifidobacterium sp. JNUCC 75; assembly: GCF_054819865.1. Classification (NCBI taxonomy): domain Bacteria; kingdom Bacillati; phylum Actinomycetota; class Actinomycetes; order Bifidobacteriales; family Bifidobacteriaceae; genus Bifidobacterium; species Bifidobacterium sp. JNUCC 75. The sequence continues at coordinate 2,104,494 of NZ_JBTHIF010000001.1, forward strand.
TCCTGGGCGAGACCCGGACGTACTCCTTTGAGTCCATCACCACAGCCATTCGCCTGATTCTTGGTGGGGCCCGCTTCATCTGCACCAATCCTGACGCCACCGGTCCCAGCGAGAACGGCGTCCTGCCGGCGGCTGGCGCGGTGGCGGCCCTGGTGACCAAGGCAACCAACCGTGAGCCCTACTTTGTGGGCAAGCCCAACCCGATCATGTTCCGCACGGCCCTGAACAGGGTGGGTGGCCACTCCGAGACCACAGCCATGATCGGCGACCGGATGGATACCGATGTGGTGGCTGGAGTCGAGGCTGGTCTGAATACCTTCCTGGTGCTGACCGGCATCACTACACGATCCGAGGTGGAGACCTTCCCCTACCGCCCTGACCAGGTGGTGGACTCCATTCAGGATCTGATCGACATCGCCGAGAGCGGGGTGGTGGAGTTTTGAGCGGGGGGCAGACGCTGACCGCTGGCATCATCCTGGCCGCAGGCGAGGGTGTCCGCATGCGCTCGGCCCATCCCAAGGTTCTGCACAGCCTGGCCGGCAAGACCTTTCTGCAGAGGGTCATGACCTCGGTGACCTCCCTCAATCCCGAGCTGACGGCAGTGGTGGTTCATCATCAGGCCGACCTGGTGGCGCAGGCTGCACGGTCCTACGATCCCCAGGTGCGCATCGTGCGCCAGGACAGCCGACCAGGCACGGGGCGTGCGGTCCAGTGCGCCGTGGACCAGCTGGATGGCGAGCTCCAGCACGACGGCCAGGTGCTGATCGTCGCCTCGGACATGCCCCTGCTGGACGCGGACACGCTGCATAGCCTGCTCGACTACCATGTCAGCTCCGGTGACGGAGCCACGGTACTGACGGTCAATCTGGATGATCCCACCGGATACGGCCGCATCATTCGCGACCAGGATGGACGGGTCCTGCGCATCGTCGAACAGCGGGATGCCACCGGCACTGAACTGGCCGTCAAGGAGGTCAACACCTCCGTTTACGTGTTTGAGGCTGACCTGCTGCGACAGGCGGTCCGCGGCCTGGACGACAGCAATGCCCAGGGAGAGTTCTATCTGACCGATGCCTTGGAGACGGCCCGCCGCCTGGGTCGGGTCGGGGCCTTCGCCGCTCCTGATCCGCTCAAAGTCGAAGGCGTCAACGATCGGATTCAGTTGGCTGATCTGGCCAAGGCCCATAACCTGCAGGTCTGCCGAGAGTTCATGCGCCAAGGGGTCACCATTCTGGATCCGTCCACCACCTGGATCGATGACGACGTGGTCATCCAGCAGGATGCCGTCATTCTGCCCGGTTGCTTCCTGCAGGGTCATACCGAGATTGCCTCGGACGCGGTCGTCGGTCCCTATACCACCCTGATTGACGCCATCGTCGAGCCGCAGGCCAAGGTGGAGCGTTCCCATGTGCAGGAGACCCGGATCGGAGCCCGGGCCAACATCGGTCCCTGGACCTATCTGCGGGCTGGCAACGTCCTTGCCGAGGACACCAAGGCCGGGGCCTTCGTGGAGATGAAGAAGGCCACCATCGACCACGGGACCAAGGTTCCCCACCTGTCCTATGTGGGGGATGCTCATATAGGCCACGACAGCAACGTGGGAGGCGGATCCATCACGGCCAACTACGACGGTGTGCACAAGAACCGCACCGAGATCGGGTCGGAAGTGCACGTGGGCGCAGGGAACCTCTTCGTAGCCCCCGTCCAGGTGGGCGACGGGGTCACGACCGGGGCCGGATCGGTCATCCGCCATCCGGTCGAGGACGGAGCCATGGTCTATTCCACCAATGACCAGCATCAGGTTCCGGACTGGAAGCCCGCCTGGGAGCGGTAACCATGACAGCATCTTCTTCGCAACAAGGAAAGGCGTGACAAGTGCCAGCATTGCAGGAATCCATCGACGCGGTCCGGGTGGCCGCTCGGGCAGCCAACGATGTCAAAGCCATGGACATCGTGGCCTTCGATGTCTCCCAGCCCATCGCCATCACCGACATCTTCATGGTGGCCACCGGCAGCAACGAACGACAGGTCCTGGCCATCGCCGAGGAGGTGGAGAAGCAGCTGCATCTGCAAAAGAATCTGGATCCACGATCGCGGGAGGGCATCCAGGAGGCTCAGTGGGTTCTGCTGGACTACGGTGACTTCGTCATCCACATCATGCACAAGCAGGCCCGGGCCTACTACGACCTGGAACGGCTCTGGAAGGACTGCCCCCAGGTGGATGTGCAGTTGGAGCACCCCTTCACCCTTGCCGATGACGACCCGGATGACCAGGTGGCCTCCAAGGCGGATGATCTGAATGGGGATGATCTGCGCAGCCGTTTCGCTGACCCTCAGGACAACCATGACTGATTCGGATACCGCCGCTGAAAATGGACGGCATGTGCGCTCCTTGACCGTGGTCCGTCATGGGCAGACCGCATACAATGCAGGGCACAGGATGCAGGGCCAGATCGACATTCCCCTCAACAGCGTAGGCCGCTGGCAGGTGGAGAGGACCGCCGAGGAGCTGCGGGCCGAGTATGTGGATGGCGTCCCCCAAGACCGTCATCTGCTGGTGATCTCCTCTGACCTGGGCCGTGCTGCCGCCACCGCCCACGCCTTCGCCGACCCCTTGGGCCAGACGGTCCATCTCGATCCTGGGCTGCGCGAACGCGGCTTCGGCGAGTGGGAGGGAGCCAGCGCCGATGAGGTTCGTCAACGCTGGCCCGAGGATTACGAATCCTGGTCCCGGGGTGCCGGGGGAGAGCTGCTCCACGGTGCCGAGACCAAGGCTCAAGTCGGCAAACGAGGCCTGGAAACCCTGAACCGATGGATCCACCGGGCTGGTCCGGACACGGATCTCATGGTCTTCTCACATGGGTCTTTCATTGCCGAGGCCCTTCAGGCTCTGCTGGGCATGGCCAGTGCGTACCCCGAATACCTGGGTCTGGTCACCATGCGGAACGCCCATTGGGCCCGATTGATGCCACGAGACCTGCCAGGCGGTGGTCTGCGCTGGTCCATGATCGACTACAATCGTGGTCCGGCCATCGCCATGCGGGGGGATTGGGACAATCCCCGAGGGCTGGTCCAGATCGACTGAGGTCCTAGGCGGTCGGCCGACCATCACACTATCGCCATGACCACCAGCTACCATAAGAGCGCAGCCACCAGCCGTTGGATCAAAAGGGGTCGGAGTGAAGCAGTTCTTTCATGACATTTCCTGGGCGCAAATCATCGCCGGCGCTCTTGCAGCCATGACCTCCTTCTGGCTGGCCGCCAAGATCGGCGTGGCAGGATCCATCATCGGCGTAGCCATCGGTTCCATCGTCTCCGCCGTGGCCTCGCAGATCTACAAGAATGTTCTGGAAGCCTCCGGCCAGAAGCTGCAGGAGTCCGTGGTCGGCAGTGCTGACCAGGATGATGATGACTCCAAAACAGGATCGAATGACGATTCGGATGCCGATGGACAGACCACCATGTTGCCGGCCCAGGGCAAGGGTCGTTCTGACGATTACAGCGATGCTGCCGACGGATCAACCCAGGTCATGGCCCCTGTAGATGGTTCCACCCAAGTCATGCCTCCTGTCGGTGACGAAAAGTCGACAGCCAAGACCGGTAGGACCATTTCATCCAGCAATGGTCCAAGAACCCATGCGGCCTCCATTACGGCAACCAGCAGGAAAAAGCTGGATCAGCGCCACCGCAACGTCATCATCGTCTCCGTGGTGAGCGCCCTGGTGGCCGTACTGCTTTCCGCCTTGGCCATCAATGCCCTGACCAAAGGCGAAGGCACCGACAAGGTGGTTCGCAACGTCGTCAGCCCACCGGCCAGCCAGGTGGTAACCCCCAGCCAGGAGGAGACTCCCTCAAAGCCCGCGCAGCGCACAGAGGAGCCTGAGAACCAGCCGACCCCGGGTGCCCCTCAGAGCCAGCCGTCCGGAACAAAACAGAACCAAGGCACCGAACAAGGGTCAGGACAGGTGCAGCAGCAGGGAGGGAAACCCACGAGCTCACCTTCGCCGTCTGCTGATGCGACCGGCTCCACGCCCAGTCCCTCAAACACGGCTTCTACGCCGCAGTCGTCACCGACGAGCACGACAAATTCCTCGCCTCTTAACTGACCTGCCGTTCGGCGCGGCACACGCATCCCACCATGTAATGTGACTAGGGTCACTTTCGGTCGGTCCATAAGGTCCGTCCCCAAGGATCTGGTCCCGAAGGCGGGACCAGCAATGAGAAAGGTGTGTATATGCGCAAGGTTCTGTGCTCTCCGGGCTCCTATGTTCAGCAGGAGGGCGCCATGGGAAAGCTGGCCGGGGAATACGCGGCTCTGGGCACCAAGGGCGCCCATCTGATCGTCGATCCGGTCATCGACGGGCTCTACCACGACGACATTGTCGCCTCCTTTGAGCACGATGGGATCCCCTACGAACTGATGAAATTCGGCGGCGAGTGCTCCATGGAGGAGGTCGACCGCCATCGTGCCCATTTGGGCGACAGCGACGCAGTGATCGGCATAGGTGGCGGCAAGACCTTGGATACCGCCAAGGCCGTGGCCCACTTCGCCCACCTGCCGGTCATGATTGTGCCCACGGCGGCTTCATCGGATGCGCCCTGCTCAAGGCTCTCTGTGCTCTACACGCCTGAGGGTGTTTTCGACCGTTATCTGCCCCTGCCTGCCAACCCGAACGTGGTCCTGATGGATACCGACGTTATCGCCAGGGCCCCGGTGCGCTTCCTGGTATCAGGGCTGGGCGATGCCTTCGCCACCTACTATGAGGCGGCTGCCTGCGTGCAGTCGAACGCGGTGACCATGACCGGGGGGCACGCCACCATGGCCGCCTTCGCCCTGGCCCGTCTCTGCCGCGACACCCTGCTGGAGGATGGGGTCAAGGCCGTGGCCGCTGCCAAGGCCGGTGTGCGCACAGCCGCTCTTGAGAAGATCATCGAGGCCAACACCCTGCTGAGCGGTCTGGGCTTCGAGAGCTCCGGTCTGGCTGCCGCCCACGCCATTCATGACGGGATGACCGCCCTGGAGGGCACCCACTCCATGCTGCACGGCGAGAAAGTGGCCTTCGGCACCCTGGCCCAGCTGGTCCTTGAGGACCGTCCTCTGGAGGAGACCCGCCGGGTCTACGACTTCTTCCGCAGCGTGGGTCTGCCCACCTCCCTGGAGCAGATCGGCATCGGCCAGGCCAGCGAGGAGGATCTGCTCAAGGTCGGCGAGCACGCCTGCGGCCCTGACGAGACCATGGGCAACATGCCATTCGAGGTGACCCCGACCGATGTGGCTCACGCCCTGCGCGCAGCCGATCAGCTGGGCAAGCAGCTCTGATACGCCATTCTCTGGTCCCTCGTTGAGAGGCCAAGCGGCCGTCGGCATGAAGTTGGCGGCCGCCTTTGTTTCCTCCGGTTTTGCTCCGGTCATCATTGCAGGGAGCTGGCGGCCTTTCGTATGGCTTCTTCACTTGGGCATGTGGCTGGACCCCGCTGGGTAGTGGAAAGTGCTCCTGCACAGTTGGCCAGCACCAGGGCCTCCTCAATGGGCAGACCTTGGAAGATGCCCGCGCAGAGGACACCCGAGTGTGCATCGCCTGCACCGTTGGTGTCTATGGCATGGACCTGCGGGGTGGGAATGTACTGGCTCTGCATTGCATCCTTGGGCTGGCAGTACCAGGCACCGCGGGCGCCGGCTCTGAGAACCACCGGACTGTCCAGTCTCAACGAAAGCGAGCGGCAGAGGGATTCCAACTCAGTAACGTCGCCAGTTTCGGGTTGGCACCCCAGACGTTTCGCCAGGATTGGTCCCTCGCGTTCGTTGAGGGACCAGATAGGATGCAGACCGTTGACCGCATCAAGAACATCCAATGCAATATCGGCCACCATGGGTCCCAGGTCGAAGAGCACCGGAAATCCTTCGCCCTGGTGTTTCTCAGCAAAACCGAGCAGGCTTCGGGTGTTGTCCTTGTGGCAGAAGGAATACCCACTCAGGTAGATGACATCACCGGGAACCAGATTCATGCTTTCGTAGGTGCCCTCCGGTACCCGGGTCTCTGCGCCCCTCGCCGACACAAAGGTGCGTTCACCCGAGGGTTCGATCATGGCTACCGAGTATCCGGTGTCACAGTTATCCAGCACAGGCCCTTGTGCGGGAACCTGCAGGGCAGCAAGGGCTCCACGGGCCATGTCCGCCATCGGACCTGTGCCGATCGCCCCCATGTAGGCTATGGGTGCCCCCATCCGCCTGGCTGCCTGGATCACGTTGTATCCGCCGCCGACCTTTATGGCGGTTCGCCTGGCGAAAATGTCCCCGCCGCGTTCCGGGAGGTGGTCGATGTTCATGCTCAGGTCAATCACCACCTGACCGAGATGAAGGATGCTGGGTTCAGTCATTACTGCTGCTCCTCACCGCCACGGAGTCCTTGGAGAGGAGGTGCAAAATGGCATAGAGGATTCCTCCCAGCAGGAGGGATACCAGCCATGCCAGGCCGTTCCTGCCCAGGAAGCTGCCGGCCAGCGGTCCTGAGAACCAGACCTCGTTCTTGGAGACCTGGGCCGTCACGAACAGGAAGCCGACGACTATCCCCACCAGCCAGCTGACGATGGCCGGGAGGTTGATGCCGTGCCAGTACCAGTATGGGGAATCGGCTTGAAGATTCAGAAGGCCGTCCGAATCGTAGCGCTTGCGGAAGATCATATCTGACAGGAAGATGCCTGCCCAGGTGCTCAGCGGCACTGCCAAGAGGGAGATGAAGGTGACGAAGGGGCCGTAGAATCCGTCGGAGCCCAGCGTGAAGTACAGGGCTCCGCAGGTGGTCACCACCACATCGACGACGACCGCATAGACGCGGGGAATTCTGATGCCCAGGGTGATGGTGGTCAGGCCGGCCGAATATACGGACAGGTTGTTTGACATGAGCAACCCAGCGAAGGCGGCAATCAGATAGGGGATCGAAACCCAGGCGGGCAGGGCGCTTCGAACCGCGGCGACCGGATCAGCGGCGGAGGCAATGGTGGAGTTGCCTGCTGTCAGGACCGATCCCAGGCCGATAACCACGACCAGGGGGATGCCGGCGCCGGCTGCTGCAGTCAGGATCAGAGAGCCGGATTTTACCGAGGTCTTTTGGTAGCGGGCCATGTCTGCGCCGGAATTGACCCAGCCGATGCCCGTCCCTGCGGCTATGGTGCCGACTCCGATAAGGAAGGCGCTGGCTGACCCGGGGGCATTGCCGATGAAGGAGGACCAGTCGACGGTCGTGGCCAGATAGATGGCTACCAAGAGGGTAAGGGCTCCGAATATCCAGGTGGCCCACTTCTGCACAGTGAGGATGAAGGCGTGGCCTGCGGCCGAGACCACCACGGTCAAGGCTACGAAGACGGCAATACAGACGAAGGTCAGGAAGGGGGAGCGCTTGGCATCAGCTGATGTGCCGAAGATGATGGCGATCAGGGAGAGCAGGGCAAAAGCGCCAGTCATCGTGTTCACCGTCTCCCAGCCCAGCCTGGATAGCAGAGCCACCAGTGTGGGGCCCGCATTGCCTCTGACGCCGAAAATGGCTCGGGACAGGGTCAGCGTGGGGGCGCCGCCTCTTTTGCCGGCTATGGAAATGATGCCGACCAGTGCGAAGGATCCGAAGGCTCCGATGGTCGTGGCGAGCACGGCCTGCCAGAGGTTGAGGCCCTGGGCAATCAGGGTAGCTCCCAGAGGGATTCCCAGGATCGAGATGTTGGCGGCGAACCAGACCCAGAAGAGCTGACCGGGCGACCCGTTCCTCTGATCCTCGGGCACGGGTTCGATGCCCCTTTGCTCAACTCTGGAGAGGATGGTGCCCTCTTTTGGTGCAGTTGACATGGATTGTCTCCTTTGACTCACGATGTACTGGATGCAGCGATGGATTGTCTGGTCAGGCCTGTGGTGTGGTCTGGGTGGACCCCATGATCTCAGGGTTGACTGGATTTTATATTCTTGTATTCCTGAAGGATTCTGTCGTATCCGTTTTGCGCTTTACCTTAGGGTAATCAGGCCACGGGCAGTTTTCTGCAGGTCAAGGTGAGATACCGAAGCCACCTGGGAGCAGAGTGCAGGGTCGAACACCTCGGGGCCGGTGCATGCGCCGGTCATTGCGCCAGTCATGGCAGCGATGGTGTCCGTATCGCCGCCCAGGTTGACCGCGACGAATAGAGCCGATTGGGGATCGTCGGCGAATCTCCAGGCCAGGGCAAAAGCGGCTGCCACAGACTCATTGGCCTCCACCGAAGTGCCGCAGTCTTCGATGAGGTGGCGTTCGAAGTCGTCCTCATCGCTGAATTCTTCGGACACTTGTATTGCCTGGCGGGCCCGAGCGGGAACCGATGCCTTGGGTGTCCAGGCTCCGGCGGTTTCCATGGCGGGTACCAGGCGCAAGGACTCATTCAGTGCCTGGCGAACGGTCATTCCTTCAAGTCCCAGACTGACTGTCGTAGCGATCAGCGCTGCGCTTTGAAAGCCTGCGACCGTGTCGTGGGTGACCTGGCAGGACTCGTAGATGCGATTGGCCAGCCGTCTGGTGTCTTCGGGCCTGTTGGCTATCCCTACCGGGGCGACTCGCATGGCCGCCCCATTGGTGGTGCCGGTCCTTCCTGTTGCCATGATGTCCGCGCCATGGCGAACCTGTTCCAGGGCCAGCTTGGTGGATGGCCCGAGCAGGTCCAGTGATCCGCGTGACTTCATGCCGTCCTCCCAGGCCAGAAGGCGCTTAGCGAACTCTTTGGGATCGATGTGTCCTCTGCCCTCGATGATCAGCTCTGCGACAATCAGTGCCTGCTCGGTGTCATCGGTCACAGATCCCGCAGGCATACCTGGAGCGATCGGCTGATCCGCAATAGCATCACGAAGGGTGTCAACCCTGCCGTAGGCCTCATGGATGGCTGCTGGACTCATGCTCTGCGTGGGCATGCCCAGCGCATCTCCCAAGGACAGCCCAGTAAGTGCGCCCAGTGCGCCCTTTTCAGTTCTGGTCATTGTTGTGCAAGCCTCCAGAGTCGTTGCGATGAGCCCATGAATCTGTTTGCAGATAGACTGCGACATTTTTAATCAGAATAATTGTAAGGCCCTTGGAGGTTTGTCGGCACAAAGGTTGTGGCAAGCATGATTCACAATGAAGAATGGGAGTCTGAGCGAGCTCTATCCTGTTAGGTGGGAGATAAAAACAATGCTGGTTAGTCGAGGTTAAAGATTTGATCGAGGTGTGGGTTCTATAGATTGCCGACAGTGATTGGCGAAGATTATCCCTTGATGCCGTAACGGAGTTTGTCGGGGTGTCCTAATCTTGGCTTCGGCATGGGTGGGCTATAGGAACTAAACGCGTTGTTTATGTTGGGGGTTTGGCCTTGTGGCTGTAAGCGTGTTGGGTGGTTGTTAATAGGTCGGGTTGTTAATAGGGGTCTTGCTGGGGTGCCCGTTCCTGTTCGATTGGGGAATGAGAACCAGATCGAAGAGGGCCAGGCATTGCCCCATATGCCATGGGCGGATGCGCAAGCATGGGCGCAACAGATCAGGCACGCAGCGCCGGATGTGTCCGTCCTGCTCGATCGCGTCCACCGCGCGCAGGCAGGACCGGGCCCGCGCCGCGCAGTTGAGGGAGTTCCCGGACTGGCCGCTGACGGGCAGGACCCAGGAACAGATGGGGGCCATGGGCGCCAGGGCCTGGCGTAAACGGGTCGGCTGGTGCTGGAACATCAAGCCGGCAATCACACCGGACGGGGTGGTCCATCACACGCTCATGGCCGACGGCACGTATATGGCACACGGCTGGTGCCTCCTGATAGCGATCGACGGGCAGACGGGCCAGGTCATCGACCGGCAGTGGTGCCATCAGGAGAACACGGCGGCCTACACGGCCCTGTCCTCCCGCATCCCCGGGCCCGACGTGCTCATCACCGACGGCCTTCGCGGCGTGCAGAAAGCCTGCCATGCCTTGCTGGCCGGGCACGCGCATCCGACGCCGCCTGGTGCACGTGCAACGCAACACCAAAACCGACCTGACACTCAAACCACGACTTCAGGCCGGCAAGGAACTCAAGCGACTCTCCGACCAGCTCACCCGGGTCCATACCATCGAGGAAGCGGTGCGTTGGGGTGAGGCCTTGAACGCCTGGCACGAAAGATGGAAAACCCTCATCGACGAACGCACCATGGCCAAGGACGACCCAGCCAACCCCAAAGCCAGCCACCAATCCTGGTGGTGGACCCACCAGGAACTCCGCCGCTGCTACCGCAGGCTCGAACACCTCTTCCAAGACAGGCAGCCCTTCGCCTTCCCGGAACCCGAACTCACCGCCGGCGGGCCAGTGGAACGCACCACCAACCGGCTGGAAGGAGGAGTCAACCCACCCATCAAACGCACCCTCCTGCAACACCACGGCCTACCCGAGAGCCACATGAGACGCGCCTGCGAATGGCACTGCTACATGAAAACCGACAACCCCGACCCCGCCAGCCTGATCAGGGACGAACACCACCAGCCACAACCAGCACCCAAACGGGAAACCAGACAGGAACAGGACGAGCCCGAACACTACGGCACCGCCATCAACTGGAACGAGTTCCACACACCAGTCAGATACCCCAACACCACACTCTGACCAACACACAACCAAACCCACACACAGAACCTAAAACAACGCGTTTAGTTCCTATAGGCCCATTTAAATCAGTTGAGTCAACATTGTTGTATAGGATATGCCCCGAATCCGGCCTATAAAAAGCCTCCAATAGGGAAAGCAGCGTAGTTTTACCTGAACCCGACGAGCCCACGATGACGGTTCTTTGGTGTGGGACTGCGCTAAAACTAATGTTCTGCAGAGTGGTATTTCGTTCATCATCTTTGTCCGCTGTATTGTAAGAAAAGCATACATCTTTGAACTCCAGCGTAATGTTGGCTGTATCAAACGAGGAATGCCCATCTGGGGAAAGCATATTGCTCGAACTTACGGTTTCGCTTTTATCGCGCAAAGATTCAATGTCTTCTATTCTCCTGAGTGGTCCTAAAGCTTTGAAAGCCGTGGTTATAGATGAGGAAAAGGAGCTTAGCGAAGAAACAACCATAGTCAAATACATTGAAAAGGAGATGAAATTAGAAATATCAAGATCCCCTTTCGCTATTTCCGCGCCGCCAAAGGAAAAAACGATTAGTAAGGTCAGCTGTATGGCGCAGTTCACAATGGACCGAATGATTGTTTCCTTGTTGGCCACTTTTACTGTTGCCCGATACACTTCTTCTGCGGTACCGACTACTCTTTTCGTTTCAGGCACTGTTGCCATAAAGGCCTTAATTGTGCGAATTCCAGCTAATGATCGCAGTATGGCATTAGACAGTCTTGCTGTCTTAGCTTGTACCAGTTCGGTATAGGCCTGCAGACGAGAAGAAGCAGCAATCATCAACAGAATGGATGTGCACGAAGTTATAAGTGCCACGGCAAAGAGTCTGGTATCAATGAACAGCATAGCGACAGCTGATCCGCAAGCTGTTAACAGATTCGCGGCCACTTTAAAGAAGTCTGATGACAGGGCTGAGCGTAACTCATTAGTATCTGAGATGACAGTTGAGACATAGTCACCCGACTCCCTCTTATCATACTCTTGTACCGGCAGGCCGAGGATACAGGTAATGAGATTGCTACGTTTATCGAAAACTATTTTCGCCGCAAGGCGGTTTGCCATATTGGATCCCAAACCATCCAGGACGATGCCTGCTACAAACAAAAGCGCCAAGACTGCAATTGGTCTCACCAACTTCTGACTCTGTTCTATGGCGTGTAGAAGATAATTGACACACAGAGGTTGTAGTAACGCCAGACCTGAAGACACTATACCCACAGACATCACAACAACAGTGATAGCTGTGTGCGGTTTCAATAGTCTGAATACATTAAAAATTGTGGTTTTTTGACGTTGCTGAGTTTGCATAGTTGACATGATTTCCGCTATTCGCCTATGGCTGTTTGGACGGTTTCAATTGCCGATCGCTTCAAACTAGAACGTGCAGAGAAAAATGTGGAAAGTGTTCCCGCGGCGATAATGGGCACAGCAAGGATAATGAAGAACTTCCAGGGGAAGACCACTACAAAGAGATTCTTGGAAAGAGGGAGGAATGTCACAGCGGTGAAAACTCCGACGAGCAAGGTGGCCCCCGCAGAGATAAGGATACCGGTGGTCACGAGGATGAAACCATCCAAGGCCGATATGGCAAGTAGCTGTCCGGGCACAGCGCCCGCGATGGAGATAAGGGCCAGATCAAGGTTGCGTTCCTTGGCAGAGATGGCGAAACTGGCGACCGCACCGATTACAGCAATGAGCAAGGCCGACCACAGGCTGGACATAAGCTCTATCGGTGTGGCTGATCCCATGTCTTTCAACTGGGGAAAGCCACTTATGGCAGCAGTACTGGTTTGACCTGTGATTAACAATCCACCGAGCAGGAACAGGCAAGCAGTCAGTGAGATGATGGTGGAGCCGAATGCCTTCCCGCGACTTCTCACAATGGCTTGTGCCCGTGCGATCTTCCAGACATCGGATTGCACAGGAACCAGATTCGTCCATGTTTTGGTGGCCCATTGGATGATGGGTCCTCCAGAATAGGCCAGAGCGACCAGAAACAGCAGTATCGCGATGATCGGGCCTAATGACATGGGTTGCATGATGATGCCCAATTGGGTCTTACTCAGAGTTTTGGGGTCGTTCAACACCAGGATGACGGCAGCGACAGCCGGTGCCAGCAGGGCGATGAAACCACCGATAATAAGGAATCTCCTCAGACCGCGCCCAGCTCTCGTGACGTGGACTTCCTCAGTTCCTGAACCTCTCAGCAGCTCAACCGGAAGCACTTTCCTCAAAGCACGCAGAGTAAAGAGAGCACCCAACAAAGCCACAATGAAACCGACTGCAAGCCCCCTCAAAGCAAAGTCTAAGAAACCCTGCCAAGTAAAAGTGATAAGCGGCGGTAACAGCACGGCCTCCAACTGGAACTTTAGAATCCGTGGGGCAAGAATTGGCGCCAGCGCCATACCAACGATGGAGGAGATCAGAGTCAGCACGAACACCTGCACCATGGTGAGGGTCAGCACCTGCCTAGGTGTGGCACCAAGCAGGGACAACAATGCAAGTCCCTTCCGCCGCTGCCTTATGGAAGCCTGAATCGTCACCATAATGACCAGGCAACCCAGGACCATTGCTATCTGGTAGACCGAGTCCACGTTAGTGCTGAGATGGTGAGATACCACACCCACTTCCCCCGGGGAATCATGTTTGAGATCATTGATTCCCTTGCATACACTCATGGCGCACAGAATCGTCTGCGTGACCACAAGCACAAGAAACACACCGGCCCAGATTCCTCTATTGGCTTTCAGATCATTCAACGCCCACTTCATGACTTACACCTTTCACGCCGCATCGCCATACAGAATCAGGGCAATAACTACGCTTGCTCTTCCACATTCCCTGATGCGACAAATCCGCCATCACTCATGGTGTATACGACGTCGCATTGCCGGGCCAGGCGGAGATCGTGTGTGACCACGACCACGCATTTACCGGGTCGATGGGAGAAGTCCCGCAACTGCGAGAAAACCAACTGTCCGGACTTCTGGTCAAGAGCACCTGTCGGCTCATCGGCGAACACAACATCGGGATCCGCGACCAAGGTGCGAATCAAGGATACCCGCTGCTGCTCACCACCTGAGAGCGAACTAGCTGCGTCATTGTCGTGCCCGCTCAAGTGGAACTTATCCATGAGGGCATCGATGCTTCCTTGATCGACCTTGCGATGGCTGAGAGTCAAGGGGAGCAGGATATTGTCACGAACGGTCATGGACGGGACAAGATTGTAGGACTGAAACACAAACCCGATATGCGATCTGCGAAACAAAGCCAAGTTACGCTGGTTCTTCTTAGTTAGTTCCTCACCCAGCACCCACACATTTCCTTGAGATGGCTGTTCAAGACCAGAAAGGCAATATAGCAAGGTGCTCTTACCACATCCAGAGGGCCCTGTAATTGCGGTCATGGCACCACCAGCAGCAACAAAAGAAAGATCATTGAACACCACAGTGGGAGTCCCGTCACCCGAGACGAAATTCTTACTTAGCTGTTCAGCTACTACCACACCATCACGCATAATATTAACCTTCATGGTACTGAGATCAGAGTATCGCCAGACCTCATGCGATTATAAAGCCCCACGACAACGAGTTCGGTACTGTTGTTTATCCCTGAGATATTTGAACATAACATGCTCTGAAATACAGATTTTAGAAACTTTTTCTAAAACTGATTGTGCATTGTCAAGGGAAGCCGTCACATGAATTTTCCATCCGTGGGTCCTCATTATGCAAGCAGTCGGCTGCATATATGTCCATACTACGGATTTATTTGAAGCCCATCCTATCGGACAGTCAGGTTCAGGATCCCATGACTCTTCGGCATGTGCCATGAGACTACGGCTATCGACAAAGAAAGGAGATCCTGGGTGCGTCGCCCGCATGTATACAGCTTCCCCAATAATTGCGTCTCCCATCGTTGCGGACTATGCTTTGTAGTAATATTATCAGAACCCGGTTCAGTGTCAACTTCTGTTTTAACTCGCTTCTTGAATATTAATAACTTGCTCATTGCCTTTGATAGCTAAGTACCCATACGTCGCCTTTTAAGATGGCAACTTTCCTTTGAGTAGAGATGGACCTTCAATTGCTGCATCCAATGATGTCAAGACACCAAGCCGTTTGCATAGCAAACTTTTCCCAGCGTCTATACTTACCTGATCCTCCCCCGTGGCTTCCATTCTGAATGATATTAACGACTGCGTCTGCACCGATTTCCTGGAGCAGTGACACCCACTTCAGAGATTCTGGGCTATAGGAACTAAACGCGTTGTTTATGTTGGGGGTTTGGCCTTGTGGCTGTAAGCGTGTTGGGTGGTTGTTAATAGGTCGGGTTGTTAATAGGGGTCTTGCTGGGGTGCCCGTTCCTGTTCGATTGGGGAATGAGAACCAGATCGAAGAGGGCCAGGCATTGCCCCATATGCCATGGGCGGATGCGCAAGCATGGGCGCAACAGATCAGGCACGCAGCGCCGGATGTGTCCGTCCTGCTCGATCGCGTCCACCGCGCGCAGGCAGGACCGGGCCCGCGCCGCGCAGTTGAGGGAGTTCCCGGACTGGCCGCTGACGGGCAGGACCCAGGAACAGATGGGGGCCATGGGCGCCAGGGCCTGGCGTAAACGGGTCGGCTGGTGCTGGAACATCAAGCCGGCAATCACACCGGACGGGGTGGTCCATCACACGCTCATGGCCGACGGCACGTATATGGCACACGGCTGGTGCCTCCTGATAGCGATCGACGGGCAGACGGGCCAGGTCATCGACCGGCAGTGGTGCCATCAGGAGAACACGGCGGCCTACACGGCCCTGTCCTCCCGCATCCCCGGGCCCGACGTGCTCATCACCGACGGCCTTCGCGGCGTGCAGAAAGCCTGCCATGCCTTGCTGGCCGGGCACGCGCATCCGACGCCGCCTGGTGCACGTGCAACGCAACACCAAAACCGACCCGACACTCAAACCACGACTTCAGGCCGGCAAGGAACTCAAGCGACTCTCCGACCAGCTCACCCGGGTCCATACCATCGAGGAAGCGGTGCGTTGGGGTGAGGCCTTGAACGCCTGGCACGAAAGATGGAAAACCCTCATCGACGAACGCACCATGGCCAAGGACGACCCAGCCAACCCCAAAGCCAGCCACCAATCCTGGTGGTGGACCCACCAGGAACTCCGCCGCTGCTACCGCAGGCTCGAACACCTCTTCCAAGACAGGCAGCCCTTCGCCTTCCCGGAACCCGAACTCACCGCCGGCGGGCCAGTGGAACGCACCACCAACCGGCTGGAAGGAGGAGTCAACCCACCCATCAAACGCACCCTCCTGCAACACCACGGCCTACCCGAGAGCCACATGAGACGCGCCTGCGAATGGCACTGCTACATGAAAACCGACAACCCCGACCCCGCCAGCCTGATCAGGGACGAACACCACCAGCCACAACCAGCACCCAAACGGGAAACCAGACAGGAACAGGACGAGCCCGAACACTACGGCACCGCCATCAACTGGAACGAGTTCCACACACCAGTCAGATACCCCAACACCACACTCTGACCAACACACAACCAAACCCACACACAGAACCTAAAACAACGCGTTTAGTTCCTATAGGCCCCGATCTGGCGTTTGCAAGCCCAACGAATATAAAAAGATCCCGAGGTGACCTCGGGATCCTATCTGTGGAGCTAGGGGGATTCGAACCCCCGACCTTCTCCATGCCATGGAGACGCGCTACCAGCTGCGCCATAGCCCCGTGCTTGCCTTGCTTGGTGAAGCCTTGCTTATAGTACACCGGGATTGGCGAATGGAGCAACTCAGTGTGTTGCCCCGGAATTGCGGGGATTGTGAGCTAATTGATGGATTTTATCCTCGAATGGTCTGGAGTCATTCCTGAGCTTGCAAGTGCGCTAGCATGATGAACAAGGGGCGACCAAGGGGGTCGGCAGCAACGGAAAGGCGGCGGACCATGACCGGCAAAAACGATGCCGAAGTGCGGGCTGAAAAGCGGAACGAGAACCATCCTGGGGACCAGCTCATCATCAACTGCTTGCCCTTGAACCAGAGTGAACGACGGGAATTCCTCCAGGCGGCTCCAGGCGTTCATCAGGAGTTCATTGTCGACACGGACATGCGGCAGAGCATGCATTGGCTCATCGATGTCCCTCAATTCCTCCGATCGGAGGCCACGATCATTTTGGGTAATCCGCCGGCCGAACAGGTGGTTGCCTGCCCTAACTTGGTCTGGCTGCAGACCAGCAGCGCGGGTGTGGATGCCTACCTGAAACCGGGGGTTCTGCCTCCGGACGCCATGTTGACCAGTGCCTCAGGCGCATACGGGCAGTCGGTCTCAGAGCACATGTTCGCCATGATGTGGGCTCTGATGAAGGACCTGCCGGCCTACCGGGACAATCAGCGTTTGGGCCGTTGGGAACCTCGCGGGGCCGTCCTTTCGCCGCATGGCTGCCAGGTCCTGGTTTTAGGCACAGGGGATATCGGAGCCTCCTTCGCTCGTCTGGCCAAGGCCGTAGGCGCTCGGACCATCGGTATCAGGCGCCATCCCGACCAGCCGGTGGAGGGGTTCGACCGTCTGGCTGGTTTTGACGATCTGGATGCCCTGCTGCCTGAGATGGATGTAGTGGCTCTGGCCCTGCCTGCAACGCCGCAGACCCGGCACATCATCGATGACCATCGTCTTGCATTGATGAAGTCCACCGCCGTGCTGATCAACGCGGGCAGGGGAGATGCCGTGGATTGCATGGCTCTGGCGCAAGCCTTGGATAAGGATGGCATTTTCGGCGCAGGCCTTGATGTGACCGAACCGGAGCCCCTGCCCGAAGACCATCCGCTCTGGAGCCAGCCACGCTGCCTGCTCACCCCGCACGTTGCTGGTGGAGCTCATCTCCCCTCCAACATGGACAAGGTTCGGGAAATTTGCCTGGATAATCTTCGTCGGTTCATGGATGGCAGACCCCTTCGCAACCGGATGAGGTGACCGCCGTGCCGACAGAGCAAAGCCGTAGCGGCAACAGTCGTGGGCGGACGACTGTTCTGCGGTGGGTGGCCGTTCTGCTGGCGCTTGCTTTGATTGTGGCGGGCTCCTTGGCCTTGGCTGGCAGGCTGATGGGTGTCGGATCTGCTCGCCATGATAATCAAAGTTCCTCTGCAAACGACCGCAAGACCGCTTCCCATAGCCCTCCCGGGTATTCTCCTGAGCAGACTGCTGTCCACCCGCCTCTGATCTCGCCTGTGGACTACAACCACGACGGTGTGGACGATTACACGGCTATGGTGCGTGGAGCCCATCAGGAGGCACGCATCCATCCACGTTATGACAGCGGCTACTATCAGGGCGGCTATCCACCCGATGACCGGGGTGCCTGTACCGATGAGATCTGGAGGGCCTTCCGACAGGCCGGCTACGATCTGAAAGCCATGGTCGACGCTGACATCGCCTCGTCTCCTGGGGCCTATGCCGGAGTCATCAGCAGGCCTGATCCGAACATCGACTTCAGACGCACCAACGTCCTCGGCGTATTCCTGTCCCGGCACGCCCAGCGTCTGACCAACGACATCGCGGCCACCGACCAGTGGCAACAGGGCGACATCGTCATCTTCGGTACCTCCTGGCACATCGGCATGGTCTCGGATAAAAGGGACAGCCGGGGTATTCCCTTGCTTCTGCATAACATGGGCCAGCGCGCCAGGGAGAACGACTACCTGGGATCGCCCGGTCATCGTCCCATCACCGGTCATTTCCGCTTCGACGCCTCCAAAATCCAACCCGCCGTCCTGCGCCCATGGAGGGGGTGACCAGGGACTACCCTGCGAAATTGAACACGGCGGCAACTGGTTATCTGCTACTATCGGTTCGGCCAGACACGTCGGCCAGGTTCGAGCACGAGAGGCGGTGATGGCGATGATGAGAGTATTCAGCACCATGAACGGGCAGATCGAGCAGATCGGCAAGGCTTCCAAGGGCTCATGGATATGCTTATCGGCTCCAACTGATGTCGAGCTGGCTAATGTCTCCCAGACCACCGGCATAGACCTGGCAGACCTGCGTGCACCCTTGGACGATGAGGAGCGTTCGCGTGTGGACGTGGAGGACGAATACACCATGGTCATCGTCGACATTCCCCGGGCCGAGGAGCGCGATGGGCGTGACTATTACGAGACCATTCCTCTGTCCATCATCGTTACCGAGGACCTGATCGTCACCGTCTGCATGCAGGACACGGTTCTGCTCCATCCCTTTATGGAGGGCACCATTCGGGGTTTCAACACTTTCATGAAGTCCCGCTTCATCCTGCAGATCCTTTACCGTAACGCCACCCTCTATCTGCGCTACCTGCGCATCATCGACCGCGAGTCGGACCGGCTGGAGCTCAAGTTGCGCCACTCCATGCAGAACAGAGAGATTCTCATGCTGTTGGAGCTCAACAAGACCTTGGTCTACTTCGCCACCAGCCTCAAGTCCAACGAGATCGTCCTAGAGAAGCTGACCGGCCTGGAGCGGATCAAGCGCTACCCGGACGACGAGGATCTTCTGGGCGACGTGATTACCGAAAACAAGCAGGCCATCGAGATGGCCAACATCTACTCAAGCGTGCTTTCAAACATGACTGACGCCTTCGCCTCCATTGTCTCCAACAATGTCAACAACGTCATGAGGATCTTCACTATCATCTCCATCAGCCTGTCGGTGCCCACGCTGATTTTCTCCATGTATGGCATGAACTTCAACCAGGGTATGTTCGGCATGCCCTTTACTGACAAGCCTTGGGGATTTGCGGTCGTGGTGATTCTGTCAGGCCTGCTGACCGCCCTGGTAACCTGGTTCCTGACGCGCTCGAGAATGTTCAAGTAGGGGCCGATTATGTTTGCACGCAGGATTGCGGCGGCTCTGGTGGCGCTGGTTCTGGCGGTGCCCCTGAGCGGGTGCGACCGCCAGGAGGATCGCTACCGGGCTGGTTCCATCGGGCCCAAGATCAGCGTGGGCATCTCCTTCGACCAGCCCGGGCTTGGATTCGCCCAGTCCGGCCAGTACCGGGGTCTGGATGTGGATGTGGCCCGGTACGTGGTCCACGAACTTGGATACGCCGAGTCGCAGATCGTTTTCCGTCAGGTGAAGCCTGCGGACCGCGAGCGCATGCTCGAACAAGGCCAGGTAGACATGGTCGTGGCTGGCTATTCCATCACCCAGGAACGGCAAAAGCTGGTGGATTTTGCCGGACCCTATCTGGCTGCGGGGCAGGACCTGCTGGTTCGCCGCACTCAGAACGACATCGCCGGGGTGGATGATCTGGCCCAAAAGCGGGTCTGCGTGGCAGCTGGGTCCACCTCCGGGACTCTGGTGCGCTCGCTGGCCCCCCAAGCCCAGGTACAGGAGCGGGAGGAGTTCCCCGAGTGCATCACGGCCCTGCTCAGCGGGGACACTGATGCCGCCAGCGGGGACGACTTTGCCCTGGCCGGCCTGACTCATGTTCGCGGCGGCGGCCAGCTGCGCCTGGTCGGCAATCCCTTCTCCCATGAACGGTACGGTATCGGCGTGCCCCACGGGGATCCGGAGCTGGTGGATGTCATTGACCAGGCCTTGAAGAGGATGATGCGGGACGGATCCTTCAAGGCCGCACTGGGTCGGGCCTCCAAGTCCATCGGCTTCTCTATCAATGCCGCAGCTCGCACCCTGCAGCCTGGCGACCACTGAGCACAGCTCCGGTTAGGATGACGGATGCTGGACATAAGCCTGGCTGTGTCCATGTGAATGGCGATAATTCACGATATGAACGCGAATGAAGACAGGGATCATCAGCAGACCCAGGAATCCGAACAGCCTCAATTCCGCTACGATGCCGCCATGGCTCAGACCATCGAGGAGCGCTGGCAGCAGCGCTGGGACAAAGAGGGCACCTTCTGGGCCGCCAACACCAAGGGCGACTTGACGGATGCCCAGGGAGATCATGCTGGGGGCCGCAGTCCCTACTTCGTCATCGACATGTTCCCCTATCCTTCGGGCAAGGGCCTGCATGTGGGCCACCCCTTGGGCTACATCGCCACCGATGTGGTCAGCCGCTATCACCGGATGAAGGGCGAGAACGTCCTGCATGCCATGGGCTATGACGCCTTCGGCCTGCCCGCCGAGCAGTATGCGGTCCAGACCGGCCAGCACCCCCGGGTCACTACTGAGCAGAACATCGCCAACATGCGGTGGCAGCTGCACCGGCTGGGGCTCAGCTTCGACGACCGCCGCTCCTTCGCCACCATCGATACCGACTACGTGCGCTGGACACAGTGGATCTTCTCGCGCATCTACGAGTCCTGGTATGACCCCGACTACCGCCGTGCAGATGGAGGGACGGGCTCGGCCAGGCCCATCAGCGAGTTGGTTGAGGCCTTCAAGTCCGGAAGCAGGCCCATCCCCGGCCATGCCGATGCCTCCTGGGATGACCTGGACGAGGCCGAGCGCTCCGAGGTGCTCAACGACTTCCGTTTGGCCTACATCTCTCGCTCGCCGGTCAACTGGTGCCCCGGACTGGGCACGGTCCTGGCCAATGAGGAGGTGACCGCCGAGGGGCGCTCGGAACGAGGTAACTACCCGGTCTACCAGCGTGAGCTCAAGCAGTGGTCCATGCGCATCACCGCCTACGGCCACCGGCTTCTGGAGGATCTGGATATCCTGGACTGGCCCGATAAGGTCAAGCTCATGCAGCGCAACTGGATCGGGGAGTCACACGGGGCTTCGGTGGACTTCACCGTGCCCAGCCCTGACGGCGATCAGACCATGGAGGTCTACACCACCCGTCCTGACACGCTTTTCGGTGCTACCTTCGCTGTGGTTTCCCCAGAGCACGACCTGCTGCAGCACTTGCCACAGGAGTGGCCTGAGGATGTGCCCGAGCAGTGGAAGGGCGGCTATGTCAATCCTGCTGAGGGTGTGCAAGCCTACCGACGGGCCGCCGAGGCCAAGACCGCCAAGGATCGCGTGGATGAGGGCGGAGCCAAGACCGGCCTGTTTACTGGGCTGTACGCGATCAACCCCATCACCGGGGCCAAGTTGCCCATCTTCACTGCTGACTACGTGCTGATGGACTACGGTACCGGAGCCATCATGGCTGTGCCAGGCGGTGACCAGCGCGATTACGACTTCGCCGTCAAGTACGGCCTTCCCGTCGTCTACACGGTCAGTCCACTGGCTGAGTCCGGACAGACCTTGGACGACTATCGGGGCAAGGCACCTTTCGTCTCTCACGACGGCATTGTGGTCGACTCTTCGGTTCAGACAACCCAGGCCGCTGGCGACTCGCTCAGCTTGGATGGTTTGCGGGTTGACCAGGCCATCGAGAAAGTCACTGCCTGGCTGGAGTCGGCAGGCGTGGGCCATGGGACAGTCTCCTACCGGCTGCGCGACTGGCTCTTCTCCCGTCAGCGCTACTGGGGCGAGCCCTTCCCGGTGGTCTATGATGATCAGGGCCTGCCCCACCTGCTGCCCGACGATCAGCTTCCGGTGGCCCTGCCGGACGTGCCCGACTACTCGCCTAAGACCTTTGATCCCGAGGATGCCCAGTCCAGCCCGGAGGCCCCGCTGAGCCGCAACCAGGATTGGGTGAACGTGACCCTGGACCTGGGTGACGGACCCAAGGTCTACCACAGGGACACCAACACCATGCCCAACTGGGCCGGCTCCTGCTGGTATTACATGCGCTACATCGATCCCAAGAATGACCAGCACATGGTCGATCCGGAGGAATACGACTACTGGCTGGGGCCCAGGCACAACGCCACGGCCGGGGAGTCAGGCGGTGTCGACCTCTACGTGGGCGGTGTTGAGCACGCGGTACTGCATCTGCTCTATGCCCGCTTCTGGCACAAGGTGCTCTATGATCTGGGTTACGTTTCGTCCAAGGAGCCCTTCCACAAGCTCTTCAACCAAGGAATGATCCAGGCCTACGCCTTCACGGACCAGCGCGGTCAATACGTGCCCGCTGCCGAGGTGGAGGAGCATGATGAAGGCGGCGAGGTCAGCTACACCTGGCAGGGACAGCCGGTCAACCGCGAGTTCGGCAAGATGGGCAAGAGCCTGAAGAACATCATCACCCCTGACGACATGTACCGCACCTATGGGGCCGACACCTTCCGCCTCTACGAGATGAGCATGGGACCCCTGGACGAGTCCCGGCCCTGGAATACGCGCAACGTGGTGGGCGGCATGCGCTTCCTGCAGCGGCTCTGGCGCAACGTGATGGACGAACGGACCGGCGAGGTGGTTCTGGACGAGGGTGAGCTCGACCAGAAGACCCTGAAGCTGCTCAACGCCACCATCCACGACGTGACGGTGGAGATGGAGGCCATGCGGCCCAACACGGCCATCGCCAGGATGATCGTGCTCAACAACCATCTGACCGGGCTGAATCCGACGCCCAGGGCAGCCATTGAGCCCCTGGTACTTATGCTCTCGCCCATCGCCCCCCACATCTGCGAGGAGCTCTGGAGCCGTCTGGGACACAAGGAGTCCCTGGCGCACGCCCAGTGGCCGACCTGGGATGATCGCTATCTTGGCGAGGACACAGTCACCGCCGTTGTCCAGGTCAAAGGCAAGGTCCGCGGCAAGCTGCAGGTCAGTCCCGACATCGCGCCTGATGAACTCGAGGCCATGGCCCTGGAACTGCCCGCCGTCCAGGAGCGGCTGGGTGGCAAGGAGCCGCGGAAGGTCATCGTCAAGGCCCCTAAGATCGTTTCGGTCGTGCCGGCCTGATCCTGTACTGTCCGCAGCCAGGCTGTGGACGGATGACGACCTTCGACCACATAGCCCCCCGACCTCATATCGGGGGACTTTTCATGCCAGGCTGGGTCCATGAGCATCAACATCACCCAGCCGCCAGCGCCGCCCCTACAGGCTTTGGCCCTGAATCAATCGGTTCGTTCGGAGGGGTCAGCCGAAGGCAAGGCCAAGTCCCAGGTCCGACGGGATCGGCCCGTCTGGTCGTTTACGCCCCTCCAGGCCTTGACAGCCATCCTTATTCTGGTGTCGGCTCTTGCCCTAAGTCTGACCCTGCTGGCCCAGCAGGGACGGGCGCTGGCTGCAGGAGCAGCCGTTGACGGATCCGGGACCAGTTCATCGGCTCCTGCGAACGGTAATGTGAACAGCGCTGCACACCGAGGCAAGCAAGCCTCGGGTAACGAACGTAGCCGGGACACTTCGAGCGCAGTAGTAAGCGAGCAGGCCGATCCGGCCTCAGACTCCGCCCAACATACTGAAAAGACCGACAATGCTCATGCTGTGCCGGCCCCCAGTTCCTCTTCGGAGTCAGCAGACCAGGCGGGACGCGTGAATCTTAACAGCGCCAGCCAGCAGGATCTGGAAAATGTCAAGGGAATTGGCCCGGTCAAGGCTGCAAAAATATTGGAGCACCGGCGCGCCATCGGCGGTCGGTACACTTCGGTAGACCAGATCCTGGATGTTCCCGGCATCGGTGCCAAGACCTTGGCCCGCTTACGCCCATATTTGATGGCGCAATGATGGCCGTTCATTCAAGAGTTCACGCTGGGGTTCACGATGCAATTGATCAGGAGAACGGCAGCTGCAATCTTCGAATGCTCCCCGCTGCCTGTCTGGCCTGGGCGGTTGCACTACTGGTCCCATGGCTTCTGGACAGGAGCATGGGCGGAGTCATGCCAGTATCAGGCAAGAGCGGTGATTGGGCCAAGACGGCGGAGGATTCCAGAGGCGCTATGGCCGGCGGGAGTACACCCGGTGGAAGCATGGGCATGGCGGTCTGGATAATGCCGCTTGCCCTAGCGCTTCCATTACTCCTTGCAATGGTCCTGCTTGCCATCAAACTCGTCTGCTTGTCCGCCACCGTGGATCCCAATTGCAGAAGTCAGATATGTCGGCGGTCCCCTCGCTTACGCAGACGGAACCAGCTGTCCCGAGTTTGTGCGAGTCCTGGGCAGAAGAATCATAGGGACAAAAGTCGTTGGAACGAAAACCATCGGAATGCACCCTGCGTGAATACCACGAACACCAAAGACACCGTTTATAAGAATACGACTCATCGGGATATCCGGATTCAGTGGTTGCGCCGGTTCTCAAGCAAACGCTCATACCCTGGGTTCAGGCGCTATTCTGATTGCAAGTCTTCCTCATTCCGTTCTTCTTCCATGCTTGTTTCCGCCTTGCAAACATTGGTGTCCGCTTGGTTTGGTCCTCGGAGGCTACCAATGCTCGCCGTTCTGACTGCGGTGGCTTTGGCTGTAGCAACTGCCGCTGCAGTTGGTCATGAATCAGTCCGTAATGGGCCTGCAGCCCGTCAGATTCGGCAGGGGAAGGCACTTGCCGAGGTGCATGGCCGAGCTGTGGGCCCTATGAGCGCATCCTCTCGGCGAGGCTGGGACTGTCAGGCGGAATTAAAACTGAAATGGGTGACTTTGACCGGGGTGCGCATGCCTTCCGATGAACGGATCGTGCTCTTCGCCCGCAGCCGGTCATGCCTGTTGCAGCAGGGCGGACAGTATCGTGCGCGAGGCCTTTTGGAACCCCCCACGTACGGCCGTCCTATGCCTTGGCTGGACGTGGAGGATGGCTTGCAACAGGTCAGGCCGCCAGGACCCTGTAGACGATTGATAGCTCGTATGCAAAAGGCCTTTCTTGAACAGACCAGCAAGCTTGATGACCAGGGGCGAATCCTGGTGCCGGGGTTGACCATGGGCATCCTTGGTAACCAAGCCCTACCCGGGTCGGGTGGTTCTCTGGGCAGACCGGCAGTGGAGCCTGCATATGCTGCTCGTCTAACCCAGGATTTCCGGGCATCTGGCATCCTGCATCTGATGGCCGTCTCCGGCGGACACTTCATGATCCTGGCCTCGCTGCTGGTTTCGATCATGCGGGCCCTGCGCTCGCCGCCCTTGCTGATGTCCTTGGTTTTGTCTGCAGCCTATATGGGTTTGGGTATGCTGATGGTTCCCGGGGATTCAGTCTTGCGAGCTCAGGCCATGGGACTTCTTTCGGCATTGGCTCTGGCTGCCTGTCGGCCTGCCCAGTCATTGAACACCCTGTCCTGGTGTGTGCTGCTGATACTAATTCTGCGGCCTTCCATGGCAGCAAGTTTCGGCTTCGCGCTCTCCTGCGCAGCCGTGCTGGGCATCGGTCTGGGCAACCGGCGTTTGACGGCCTTTCTTGAAGACCATCTTCCTGCACTTCTTGCACGTCCATTGGCCCCGACCCTGTGTGCCCAGGCCGGGACGCTGCCCGTGCAGATGCTGATGAGTCCAGGACTGCCTCTGCTGGCCCCGCTGGCCAACCTGTTAGTCACTCCTGTGGTCGATGCTGCCACAGTGACCGGCCTGCTGGCTCTGCTCACCTCCTGGCTGTGGCCTCCAGTGGGGCTCTTGCTGGCACGACTGACCTCCCTGGGTACCGGAGTTATGGCTTTTACCGCCAAGTGGATGGGCGAGGCTATTGCTCCGGCGGCTTGGCCATCGGGGCCAGTTGGCAGTGCCTGCCTGCTTGGTCTGGGTCTCATGGCCGTGACTGATCACCGGCTGATTCGACTCATCCGCGTCCGGAGGCGGGACTGTTCATGGTCAACTGTGACAAACGTGGCTCCGGGGGTGCCCTTTCGGCCGTCGGCCTGGGCGTCAATCAGGGGCTGGCTGCAACAGACCTATGGACTTTTGGCCCAGTTAGTCTTCAAAAACAACCGACGTCAATGTCCAGTGATGAAGGGAGATTTGAGGCATGACCAAAGCTCAGCAGGAGAACCCTTCCGTCCATCTGGTGGTTGGTGGCGATCCCTTCCTCAACGGGCAACGCGTCAAGGAACTGTGTGCACAGGCATGTGCAGCCCATCCGGACAGCGAATACATAGAAATGGACGCGTCAGACTGCGACGCTTACGCCTTTCAGGAGGCAGTCGGACCCTCTCTGCTCAGTCAGACGGCCGTGGTTCTTCTGGATGATCTGCAGGCGGCCGATGAGGCCTTGACTCAGGCCCTGGTGGATTTTTGCCGGGATCCGGCAGAATCCGAATCCAGCATTGTCATCGCACGTCATGACGGGGGCAACCGGGGCCGCAGGCTTCTGGACCAGATGGAACGAGTCGGAGCAGTCATAGAGCGGATGCCGGATCTGAAGAAGTTCGATGACAAGATCGACTTCGTCTATGGACAATTCAAGGCCCATCAGCGCCGCATCCAGCCAAGGGCGGCCCAGCGTCTGGTGGATGTCCTGGGCGAACGTACTCCTGAACTGGCCGCCATGTGCTCCCAGCTCTGTTTCGATTTTGACCAGGAGCCCATGACCTTGGAGATCGTTAACAGGTATTTGACTGATAATCCGGCTGTATCCGGATTCGCCGTGGCGGACAGGGCCCTTGCTGGGCGACCGGCCCAAGCCGTTGTCGCCCTGCGCTCAGCTTTGGAACAGGGCAATGAACCGGTTTCTCTAATTGGAGTACTGGCTCTGAAGTTGCGGACGCTCGGCAAGGAGGCGGCCATCGAATCGGGATCCATCACAACAGCCGAGGCCAAGGCCGCCTACTGGCAGTTGCGGGAGGCAAAACGGCAGCTGCATGGATGGATCTCCTCCGGTCTTGCGGCCTGCATTGAGGCCTTGGCCCAGGCAGATGAGGTCAGCAAGACCAGCAGCGGCGATGCTCGCTATGCACTGGAACGGGCAGTGGAGCTGATTGCCGCCAAGGGAAGGACATTGGCATGAGCCTGCAGGGTAGCGCCGGTCAGCAGGATGGATTTGAGCTGGCCGTGCCTACGGGCGAGGACATGCAACGCCTGGGCAGAAACCTGGCCTCGTGTGTGCATGGCGGGGATGTGATTCTTCTGTCCGGTCCTCTGGGGGCGGGCAAGACCACGCTGGCCCAGGGGCTGGGCAGCGGACTTGGAGTGGACGGCCCTGTAGTCTCGCCCACGTTCACCATCGCAAGAGAGCTGCACGGCCATCTGTCCGACGGCTCACCTGTGACCCTGATTCATGTGGATGCCTATAGGCTGGGCGGACAGGATTATCTGCCTGGCGAAGATGGCGTGGATCGGCTTCTGGACGAGCTGGAGTCCCTTGGTCTGGACGAGGAATTGGAAGATCCGGGTCAAAGCACCATCATCCTGATGGAATGGGGGGAGCAGATGGCCTCGGCGCTGGCCGATCAACGTTTGGAAGTGACCATCAGTCGACCCGTGGATGCCCGTGAAGATCCTGACGCGCCACCCAGCTCCCAGGGTCAGCGTATGGTACGTCTTCGTGGAGTGGGACTTTCATGGGCCACCAGACTGGAGGAGCTGAGAAAGGCGATGACGGCATGAGCGGGAGCGATACGCCCCTTTTAGTGATCGATACCTCATATGGCTCGACTGTGGGGCTGCCCGGGAGGGAGCCCTGCATCGAGACCGACTCGCGCTCGCATGTGGAACGTCTTCAAGTCAATATCGCCAAGGTCATGGACCAGGCTGGATTGTCTGCCGACGAGCTGAGGACCATCGTAGTGGGACTGGGTCCTGCGCCTTTCACTGGTTTGCGGGCGGGCATCGTCACCGCCAAGGCCCTGGCTTTTGCCACGGGTGCCCGTCTGCTTGGCCAGGACATCCTGGAGCCACAAGCCCGCTATGCCTACAGGCGGTTCAAGCAGCAGGACCAAGACCATACCCGGCTCCTGGTCTTGGCAGTCAATGACGCTCGGCGTCGCCAGCTCTACTATCGTCTTTTTGACGACTTTGGAGACGTGGAGGACCCGGCCAGGCCGCTGACCGAGATGAGCATCGACTATCCAGCAGCTATCTGTGAGAAGATCGCGGCCATGGTAGAAGAGCGGAAGTCACCGGACCAAGATCCTGTCACCATGGTCGTCAGCGGCCACGGAACCGGTCGCTACGCTGACCAATGGGAGCGTCTGAACAAGCAATCTGATATACGGGTTGTGCTGGATGAGGGATCTTTCCTAGAGGATCGGATTGACGGGACAAGCCTGATGGCTGCTTGTGCATGCCGACGTGCCCAGCAGGGGCTGATCGATCCTGTGGAGCCGCTTTACCTTCGCAGGCCGGATGTCTCCGTGCCCAATCCGCTCAAACACGTAGCCGTCCAGTCATGATTCGCGGGGTGGCCTTGGGGGATTTGGACCAGCTGGTCGATCTGGAGGCGAGGGTTTTCGGCGACCAAGCCTGGAGTCGGCAGGCGCTGCGGTTCGAGCTGTCTGCGCCCTCACGCACCTACTTGGTATGGGATGACCAGGGAGCCATCCTGGGCTACGGAGGTTACTGGTCTGGTGAACGGGATGCCGAGCTGATGACCATCGGGGTGTTGCCGGAAGCCCGGAATCGAGGTATTGCAGGATTCTTGCTGGCCAGGCTGATCGCTGGAGCCGATCGCGAGGGTCTGCAGTGCATGAACCTGAAAGTGCGCGTAGACAACTGCGCTGCCATCGACCTCTACAAGGACTTTGGCTTCTCACAGACGGGTCTGTGCAAAGGCTATTATCAGCCTGAAGATGTGGATGCTTGGGCTATGACCAGGCCCTTAATCTCGGTGGGACCGGGCCCGGTGGGCTTTGGCAGCAACAAGCTTTCGAAAGGACAGGAAAGGATCATTGACCATGAGTGAGCCTCTGGTGCTTGGCATCGAATCCACCTGCGACGAGACCGCGGCCGCCTTGGTTCAGGGCAACCGGCTGTTGTCCAACGTGGTGGCATCCTCCATGAACGAGCATGCCCGCTATGGCGGCGTCATACCCGAGATCGCCTCACGGGCACACGCTGAGTCCTTTGTGCCGGTCGTCTCCAAGGCCCTGAACGATGCGGATATGAACCTGTCCCAGGTCGATGCCATAGCGGTCTCGGCCGGTCCTGGGCTGGCTGGATGCCTGGCCGTAGGCGTTTCCGGTGCCAAGGCGCTGGCTTGGGCGGCGAAAAAGCCCTTGTACGGCATCAACCACGTCATCGGCCATATAGCGGTCACCCAGCTCCAATTCGGTCCATTCCCCCAGAATGCCCTGGCTCTGATTGTCTCCGGCGGCCACACCTCGCTGCTGCATGTGGATGATCTGGCGCGATCGGTCCAGGTGGTGGGCACCACACTGGACGATGCGGCGGGGGAGTGCTTCGACAAGATTGCACGTTTGCTCGGCTTCCCCTATCCGGGCGGTCCCCACATCGACCGTCATGCCCGTCTGGGCGACCCCCACGCCATCGCCGTGCCCCAGGGGCTGACAAAGGGCCGGGCCGGAGCCGAGCATCCTTATGACTTCAGCTTCTCGGGGGTCAAGACCGCAGTGGCTCGATGGGTTGAGCGCAGACAGCAGGCCGGGCTCGATATTCCCGTGGATGATGTCTGCGCCTCGCTGGCGGACTCCGTGGCCACCGTCCTCTCCCGCAAGGCCATGGCTGCCTGCCACCGGTTCGACACGGATACCCTGATTGTCGGCGGCGGGTTCTCGGCCAACTCGCAGCTGCGCGGCAGGCTTCAGGAGTTCGGCGACGAGGAGGGCGTCAAGGTCCGTATTCCGAAGATCAACTTGTGCACGGACAACGGTGCCATGGTGGCCATGCTGGGCGTCAATCTGGTTCAGGCCGGCCTGCCTCCCTCTGCTCCTGACTTCTCTATTGATTCAGCCATGCCAATGGACAAGATCCTCATGTAATCGACACGCCAAGTTGTCGGATACGAAGGTCCTGACTATAGTATGGTAATTGTGTTCAGCGAGAGTTGAACGGGACATTCCCGCATAGCTCAGTTGGCAGAGCGTTCGACTGTTAATCGAAATGTCGCTGGTTCAAGCCCAGCTGCGGGAGCTCTCAACCGCCGGTCTTCCGGCGGTTTCTTTATATTGTGCGATTTTTCAGACACATGCAATCCTGTTATCCCCAATGGTCTTAGTTGTTGTCAACACGAGTATCGGGACGATCAGTCTATTGAATTGCTGTTGGAGTCTCCTAATCCAGGAATTGATGATGTCAGTTTATTTTGGAGATTCGCTTCTTTCATGACAGCTGAATGATTATGTAGCCTTGCGTTTGGCACCCGGAAGGCACCTTTTCGGTATTGCATGAGGCGACAGACAGGTGCCTGGCCGAATTAACGACGTTGTACTATTCAGATGATCCATAGTTTTGGAGATGGACGAGAATCATTGACGATAAAGTCAGAACGAAGGAGCCAGACAGTGACGCAAGGGCAGCAAAATCACAAGAGCGTGGCACAGTTCAAGGTGGATGAGGAGCAGGAGTCTACGCCCATTGACGATCGCCTCTTCGGATCTTTCGTGGAGCACCTGGGTCGGGGCATCTACTCGGGTATCTATGAACCGGGGCATCCGACAGCAGACGAGCAGGGCTTCC
Source organism: Bifidobacterium sp. JNUCC 75 (assembly GCF_054819865.1). Classification (NCBI taxonomy): domain Bacteria; kingdom Bacillati; phylum Actinomycetota; class Actinomycetes; order Bifidobacteriales; family Bifidobacteriaceae; genus Bifidobacterium; species Bifidobacterium sp. JNUCC 75. The sequence goes on from NZ_JBTHIF010000001.1 coordinate 2,135,448, forward strand.
GCCGCGACGTCATGGATCTTGTGAAGGAATTAGGCGTAACAACCATCCGATACCCAGGTGGCAACTTTGTTTCGGGCTATCGCTGGGAGGATGGCGTGGGACCGCGCGAAAGCCGTCCTCGCCGTCTCGATCTGGCCTGGCACTCCGGCGAAAGCAACGAATTCGGACTGCACGAGATGAGCGACTGGTTGGACAAGCTGGGCGGCAACGAGCTTATGGAGGCCGTCAACCTGGGTACCAGGGGCATGCAGGAAGCCCTGGACCTGCTCGAATACTGCAATGTGCCATCGGGCACCGAGCTGTCCGAACGGCGGCGGGCCAACGGCCATGATCGTCCCTTTGGCATCAAGATGTGGTGTCTGGGCAACGAGATGGATGGCGACTGGCAGATTGGCCACAAGAGTGCACAGGAATACGCTGATCTGGCCAACCGGACGGCTGTGGCCATGCGGATGATCGACCCGGACTTGGATCTGGTTGTATGCGGGTCTTCCTCGCACACCATGCCCACTTTCGGCCTCTGGGAGCGTACAGTCCTGGAGCGCTGCTTTGAAAATGTGAACTTCCTCTCATGCCATGCCTATTACGCACCCAAGGATGGAGACATGGCCAGCTTTCTGGCTTCCGGCGTGGACATGGACAGTTTCATCACCGATGTGGCGGCCATCATCGCCGCCTCGCGTGCCCGGCTGGGCAGCGATCATCAGGTTTTCATCTCCTTTGACGAGTGGAATGTATGGTACCAGGAGGCTCAGGCCAGCAGATCGCCCGAAGGCATCGGCAATTGGCCTCTAGGCGCACCGCTTTTGGAGGATGTCTATTCGGCAGCAGATGCCGTGGTGGTGGGCGACTTGCTGATTACCCTGCTCAGGCATGCCGATGTCGTTCATGCAGCCAGCCTGGCCCAGCTGGTCAACGTCATTGCCCCCATCATGACTGAGCCCGGCGGTCCTGCTTGGCGGCAGACCATTTTCTACCCCTTCGCCCTGACAGCTCGTTATGCACGAGGCGGCAACGTGCTCAAGAGTCTGCAAAGCGGCGACACCTGTGAGACTTCGCGCTATGGTCAGGTGCCCATGACCGATTCAGTGGCCGTCAGAGGTGCCGATGGTTCACTAAGCGTTTTTGTGGTCAACCGCAGCCCTGACAGTTCTGTTGATTTCAAAATCGCCTTGCCTGAACAGGATCGACGCAGACAAGCCACAGTCAGCACTCTGCATGAGGACGACCCCTCGGCACGCAACACTCTTGAAGACCAGGAACGGGTCGTCATGCATGCCCGGAAAGACATCAAGATGGATGAGGATGCCTTGAATCTTCAGCTGCCTCCCATCTCTTGGACGGTCATTCATTTGGCTTAAAAGGCCGATAAAGGCATCTGGGCTGGCAACCCTTTCAGGGTTTTCGGGTATGGTGCCTTTACGGTCCATCTGGATGTGGACGACTGGATATTCGACCACATGCCTTTTTCCGGTTCACGCGGCCTTGGCATCGAATCCATCCTGATGGTGGACGCTCAATCGGGCGTCCACGATGACGGAGGGAAGGTGCACCTATGGCCTGTGCGCGTGACCATAAGAACAAGGGCATCAAACGGATTACCGGCCGGATGCCCATTATGCCTTCCGGCTGTCGGCCTCCTTGGTTCCCCAGGACTCTGCTGGTGCTGATGCTGGCACTGGTCCTGTCGGCCGCAGGACCCACGGCAACTGTCATGGCTCAGCCTGCACCGATCCTACCTTCGGCTGCAATTCCGGCGCAGAACGGTCGAGTTACATCATCGACTGCAGCCTGCCGCCGGGGCTGGCTGTGGCCCCTTGAACCCCTGACTGCAGATAATGCCGCATCGCAGGTTATTATTCGTCCCTTTGATCTGCCGGATCATCCTTGGCTGAGCGGTCATCGTGGGATTGACCTGGCAGCGCAGCAGGGCAGGCGTATCAGGACTCCGGCAGACGGTGTCATCGCCTTTGCAGGTTCCGTAGCAGGCAAGGACGTGGTCTCCATTCGTCACGGCAATCTGGTCTCCACCTACGAGCCTGCGCAGAGCTCTTTGCCGACGGGAACCCGACTTCAGGCCGGCACGGTCTGGGGGAAAGTAGAGGGGGTCTCGGACCACTGTGCTCAGGATTGTCTGCACTGGGGTCTCAAAGACGGTCAAGGCCGCTATTTGAATCCCGGCGCTAAAGTCGGAAATCATAGGATTCGTCTTAAACCCTTATAGCAGCGCCACAGTCGTTCAGATGACGCGCGCGTCTGCAGACCGGGTATATCGCTGGCCCGGGGGAGCGGTTAGAATCGTTAAGCATAACGCCGTTTCAGCAGGGAGTGGTCATGCAGAACATTCAGCAAGAATTCACGCGTCCGCTTGAGGAGCCCATAGATGCCGATGCCAGCGTCTTCTCCCTGCTTGAAGACAGGGTGGTGCGCCTGGGGGACGATTCTTTGATTGAATACCGAAGCGGACGTGAGTGGAACACCATCACGGCCCGTGAGTTCCGGGATCGTGTGGTCGGGCTGGCCAAGGGGCTTATGGCACGAGGGATAGGTCGGGGGGATTCGGTGGCCATCGTCTCGCACACCCGATGGGAGTGGACTGCCCTGGACATGGCTATCCTGTCCATCGGAGCGGTTACGGTGCCGGTCTACGAGACAGACTCGCCCGATCAGATCCGCCGTATCTTCAACGACTCCCACGTGGGCATGGCCTTTCTGGAGGATGACGACATGAGGGCCCGGGTGGACGCGGTTCGTTCCCAGTGTGCCTATCTGAACGATCTGTATGTGATAACAAGGGGGGCGCTGACCACCATGACCGCCTACGGACGGGCGGTGGACCAGGCAGACTTCCAATCCCGGGCCGACTCGGTGCGAGGCTCCGACTTGGCAACTATCGTCTACACTTCAGGCTCCACGGGCAAGCCCAAGGGCATAGAGATCAGTCACAGCAACATCGTCTTCACCGTTCGTTCGGGTGCTCAGGCGGTTCCTGACATCTGCTTGGGCGAGGGCAGGCGGCTTCTACTCTGTCTGCCTCTGGCCCACGCCTTTGCCCGCTGCCTGCAGTTCTTCGCCATCGCCACGGATCTCACCCTGGGGCTCACCGGGTCCATCCGCAATCTGCTGCAGGACACGCAGACTTTCAAGCCCACCTTCATCCTGGCTGTGCCGCGAATCTTCGAGAAGATCTACAACGCCGCATCCCAGCGGGCCGGCACAGGCGCTAGGGGCAGGATTTTCCTGGATGCTGCAGGGGTGGCCAGGCAGTGGTCCCGTCACCAACAGAACGGCACCCGCGTTCCCATGTCGTTGAAGACCAAGCACCTCATGTACACGGGCACCGTCTACGATCCCATCCTCGAGGCCTTGGGCGGCCGGGTCAAGTATGCCATTTCGGGCGGAGCACCCCTGGACAGGGACATCGCGGACTTCTTCAACGGCATAGGTCTGCCCCTCCTCGAGGGCTACGGCATGACCGAGACCATGGGTCCGGTGACGGTCAACCCTACCAAGGGCTACCGGCTGGGCACCATCGGCTTGCCCATGCCCGGCATCACCGTGGGCATCGACCAGGAGGGCCAGCTCTGTGTCAAGGGCCCCGATGTCTGCATGGGCTACCACAACCATCCAGAAATCACCACCAGGCAGATTCGCGACGGCTGGTTGCTGACCGGCGATCTGGGAAGTCTGGACGAGGACGGGTTCGTTCGGCTGACTGGCCGGCGCAAGGAAATCATCATTACTGCTGGTGGCAAGAACATCTCGCCGGCGCTGCTGGAGACGGCTGTTGAACGTTCGCCCATTATCAGCCACTGTATGGTCATCGGAGACCGCAGGCCATTCGTCTCGGCCTTGATCACCCTCAATTCCGAGGAGGTCGACCGCTGGTTGCGGGACCAGGGCGCTGAGCCCCTGAAAGAGGCCGCTCCGGCTGGGGAGAACCCCATTATCCGCACCGAGGTCGACCGTGCAGTGGACGCGGCCAATGCTCAGGTATCCCGGGCCGAGGGCATCCGCCGCTATCTGATTCTGGACCAGGACTTCACTCGTGAAAACGGTCTGCTCACCGCATCATACAAGCCCCGCCGTCAGGAGGTTCTCAAGCGGTATGAGGATCGGATCGAGCAGGAGATCTATGCTCAAAGACCAGCATCGGCAGGTTTGATGTAGCCGGTGTCGATCAGCGTCGCCTTGAGGTTGGATACCGAAACCGCAACTAAAGGTCTTGACAGACGGTGTAACTGTTTGCCATCCTGATTGACAGTCTGAATCGTATCCATGGCTGGCACCTTCCCCTGGCTGTTGAGGTTGACGCAAGCCTTGGCAATATCACCCGCAAGCCCCAGTCTGTCTTCCAGCCCGGTCATCCACTGCTGTCCATCCACGATTTGGGGGATGTTGTCCGCATAGGCGCCATACCCACTGATGATGGGCCAGGCGGTGTGGTCGTCGGAGGACGTGGATTCTTGGGTCTTGCCCGTGTTCTGCGAAGAATCCGCTTGCGACCCCGACGAATTCTGGCTTGCAGGGCTCTGGGCGGGTTTGGGCACGCGCTGACGGTGCAGATCCTGACGGCCGGCCATGGATCCCACGATGCCGGATATGGAAATTTCCGGGTTGACGTCCGCCGACGAACCTCGATATCCTAAATCCCTGAGCTCAGAGACCACTCCGGAAACGATGAAGTCGTTCATGGCCAGAATGCCGTCTACCTCGGTATGGGATTTGGCGTCGTCGTTCATGGATAGACGGGTTGCCAGCTCTTTGCCTGTAGCCGAGGCATCCTTGCCTGGATCGAAGGCGACAGACTGCCAGTCCCGTTCGGTACTGTCGGCCTGCAGGCGTCCCGAGGGACTGTCGGCCCTTCCATCCTTGAAATATGGACCTAGCACCTGCCAGATTCCGGCGAAGGCCTGGGCAGGGAAGGAATTCTGATCCTCTTGTTGGTCCTGTTCAGCCTGGTTGGCTTCAGCACCCGTGTCAGTAGAGGATGCATCAGAGGATGCATCGGCCGGACGGTTCGGCAGCAGGATCTCGATGCGGCAGGGGTTGTCCTTGCTGGCCTTGTCCAGCTCCAGCTTGCTGGCCAGCTTCTCCGCCTGCATCTGACCAATGGCCCGTGCGTCAGACAACTGTACGAATAGATCCGGCTGAATGCCCGGTACTTGGTTGGCCATCAGCACCACGTGCATGCCCGCACCAGCAGCCAGACGCAGAGACGAGACCAGACGTGAACTCGCCTTGTCTTTGGCATCGACATCGAGTGACTTGCTGATATAGTCGCCATACTGGCGGGTAATGGAGTCTGGCGAGGTCATGGGTGCCACCACCAATGTGGTCGGCTCTGAGGTCTTTTCGGTCTTGCGCTCCGAAAGACGGTTGACCACGTAATCCTGCAGTTCCTTGCTTTGATCCTCCAGATTCCCGCTGGTGTATGCGTCGATGCGCTTGCTGGAAAGATGCTCCTTGGTCAGTGCCGACTTGAGCTCTGGAACCAGGGCGGCCCATTTGTTGATGGGTGTGTGCTGGGAGAGGGTGATGCCGTCAGAGGGAGTGAAAATGGCCACCCGACCGGGTACTTCGGCAGTTGACGTGGAGGTCGCCTGGCTCTGCGGGGCGGTCGGGGATTGTCTCCCCCCGCTTATGGCTGGACCGCAGGCACTTGCTGATGCGACCATGACCAGGCATGCCAGCAGGGTCATCAAGCCGGACAAATGCCGTGCAAAGCCGGTCTTCTTCACATTCGCTCCTTCGTCCCGACAGAGCCCGACTCTGGCCGGGTCCCGAGCAACCATTGTATGGCTCCCGGGCAGGAGCGTATGGAGCCTCCTTGCTTTTGTGACAAGATTCTCGCCGAGGGGCAGACGGTCAAGACCGATCCGAACAGATTAACCGTCTGCAATAGCTGGGAGATGATGCTCTGTGTGATGTGATCTGTTAGTCCGCCTTGCTGTCCCTGGCCTCTGTCGCAGCTGAAACCATACGTTCGGCAAGGGCATGGTCCAGGGCATCCATGAAGCCCTCGGTGTCCAGCCAGGGCTGATCAGGACCGACCAGGCTGGCCAGATCCTTGGTCATACGGCCGGAGCGCACGGTCTCGATAACCACAGATTCCAGAGTTCGCGCAAACCAAGCTACCTTGGGCGTATCATCCAGCCGAGCCCGTTGCTTGAGTCCGCCGGTCCAGGCGAAAATGGAGGCGATCGGGTTGGTGGAGGTGGTTTCGCCCTTGAGCCAGCGCCGGTAATGCCTGGTCACGGTCCCATGGGCAGCCTCGGCTTCTACAGTTTGCCCGTCGGCCGTCATCAGCATGGATGTCATCAGGCCAAGAGACCCGAACCCTTGAGCTATTGCATCAGACTGGACATCACCGTCGTAATTCTTGCAGGCCCAGACGTATCCTCCCGGCCACTTGAGCGAGGAGGCCACCATATCGTCGATCAGCCGATGCTGATAGGTCAGTCCCTCTTCCTCGAACCGACTCTGGTATTCCTGCTCGTAGACCTGGGCGAAAATATCCTTGAACCGACCGTCATAGGCCTTGAGGATGGTGTTCTTGGTGCTCAGGTAGACCGGATAGCGCCTCTGCAGGGCATAGTTGAAGCAGGAACGCGCGAAGTCACGGATGGAATCATCAAGGTTGAACTGCACCTGGGCCACGCCCGGACCTGGGTAGATTGTCACCTGTCTGGTCACAGGGTCGCTCCCGTCATCAGGAGTGAACACGACGCTTAGCTTTCCCGGCCCGGGAACGGTGAAATCAGTCGCCTGGTACTGGTCGCCGAAGGCATGGCGGGCCACCACAATGGGTTTGGTCCATCCGGGAACCAGCCGGGGAATATTGTCGATAACGATGGGCTCGCGGAAGATGGTTCCACCAAGGATGTTGCGGATGGTGCCGTTGGGTGACTTCCACATGCGCTTAAGACCGAATTCCTTTACGCGGGCCTCGTCCGGAGTAATGGTGGCGCACTTGACTCCCACGTGCTCGCGTTGAATGGCCTGAGCCGCCTGCACGGTGACCTCGTCGTCGGTGGCATCCCTGTTGCGGATGCCCAGGTCGTAATAGTCCAGGTCCACGTCCAGATAGGGCAGAATCAGCCGTTCCTTGATCATTTTCCAGATGACCCGGGTCATCTCGTCACCGTCGAGCTCGACGATGCGTCCCTTCACGGCGATCTTGTCCATGGCGGCCTCCTATCGGTCGGCGGGTCGGGGGCCGGATCCTGCTCCCGATGCCGCAATTGCGCTCGCGAACAGTTCTATCCCAAGTTTGTTACTCTCTGTTCCCCTGCTCGTAACCCGTTCGTAGCACGCCGGAGCGTCATCATGAGGCGCTAGGCTGACAGACATGACACAGGAAATCGAAATTGGTCTCGGCAAGAAGGCTACAGTCGCCTACACGCTCGATGATGTTTCCATACTCCCTTCAAGGAGGACTAGGGATCCCCAGGATGTCTCCACGGCTTGGCAGGTGGATGCCTACGAGTTCGACCTGCCTTTGCTGGGGGCGCCTATGGATTCGGCGACCAGCCCCGAGACGGCAATTGCCTTGGGACGGTTAGGTGGATTGGGTGTGCTTGACCTGGAAGGATTGTGGACCCGATATGAAGATCCGCGTCCGCAGCTGGACAGGATAGCCCATGCCTCGTCGGAGCAGGCGACTGGGGTCATTCAGGAGGTCTACCGGGAGCCGGTCAAGGCAGAGCTGATTACCCGCCGTCTCCAGGAGATTCGCAAGGCCGGAGTCACAGTGGCCGGGGCTCTGTCCCCTCAGCGCACGCAGGAGTTCTACACTACGGTGGTTGATGCGGGCGTGGATCTCTTCGTAATCCGTGGGACGGCGGTCTCGGCCGAGCATGTCTCTACCAGCCATGAGCCCTTGGATTTGAAGAAATTCATCTACGACCTGGACGTTCCGGTCATCGTTGGCGGGGCCGCCACCTACCAGGCGGCTCTGCATCTGATGCGTACGGGTGCCGCTGGGGTCCTTGTCGGGTTCGGCGGGGGAGCCTCCTCAACTGACTCCGCCACCATCGGCATTCAGGCCCCCATGGCTACGGCCATCTCGGATGTGGCTGAGGCGCGTCGCGACTACCTGGATGAGTCCGGCGGACGCTACGTTCAGGTCATCGCCGACGGTGAGACGGGCACATCGGGGTCCTTTGTCAAGGCCTTGGCCATGGGGGCCGACGCGGTCATGCTGGGCACGCCTCTGGCTAAGGCTACCGATGCTCCCGGCCAGGGCATGCATTGGGGGGCCGAGGCCCATCATCCTGAGCTGCCAAGGGGTCGCAGGGTCCAGGTCGGCCAGGTGGGGAGCCTAGAGCGCATACTTTTTGGACCCAGCGATCGCACCGATGGCAGTCTGAATTTTATCGGAGCTCTGCGGCGAGCCATGGCTTCCACCGGCTACGTGGATGTCAAGAACTTCCAAAAGTGCCGTGTGGCAGTGACTCCTGCTCCACGCAGCTAAGCAGAAGAAGACATCCACAACCTATTTATTCATAACACTTACATTTACAATCCCTCTGCGCATTCCTGTTCTGAACGTAATCGCTGTCGTTGCGTCAGTTGCCCGGTGCGCGGAGGGGGATCAGGCACGCCGAAGTGCAAGGAGAAGAAGTATGACGGAGTATATGGATCTGGCACCGGCCTGGGATAGTGATCAGGCAATCGAGGATCCAGAAGGACAGGAGTTCGACAGCTGGTGGCCGTCCACCTGTACACAGGTGCCGCTCGGACTCGGCGACATCAATCTGACAGTGCGAACAGTCAATTTCGTTCGGCCGGAAGATGTTGCTGAGAATGAGGGTCTGCCAGGGGGTCTCAAGCGAATTCTCGTCAACCTGTGCGCACTGGCTTCCAGGGTTTTCGATGTGCTAAGGGGCCGTCTGCCGATGAAGAGCCTGGAGCGTGTGCTCAACCGCGTATGCATGGAACGGCTGGCCCTACTGGCCCGGTTGCTGAATGATCGGCATCTGGGCATGGTTCGTACTGCAGATCATGCCAGAATGACATACTTGCCGCTGATTCCTAAACTGGTTGAGATCTACCGCGTGGACCGTGACCGATACGAAACCACTATCGGATTCCTGGTCGGCGAGCGCACTGTGCTTGCCAACATGATTGTTGCAAGGAGCGGTTCGCGCTGGGTCTGTGTACGCTTCGACATGGGCTAGGCGGCGGCTTTGGCGGGTTGACCCATATGATGGTGGGTATGTTGCGTGAATATACGGTCGAGCTTCAACACCCGACGACGGACAAGGACACCATCTATTCGCTCCTGGCAAAACGCACCGCTCGCGATCCTGAGGAGCTGGTTGCCCAGTGGCAGGATCCCATGACCAGAAACTGGCACGATGTCAAGGCCGGGCAGATGTCCGCACGGGTTCGTGCCGTGGCCAAGGGCATGATGGCCCTGGGTGTGGAAAAAGGCAGCACCGTAGTCATCTACGCCTCGACCAGCTATGACTGGGGGGTCACGGACTTCGCTTGCGCGGCCATCGGGGCGGTCTCTGTGCCCATCTATGAGACCGACTCGCCCAGCCAGGCCCAGAAGATCGTTCAGGATGTGGACTGCGTTCTGGCCTTTGCCGGCGACTCGGAGCATGCGCAGATCCTTGAGCAGGTTCGGGGGTCATCGCCCAAGCTCAAGTATGTCTTCAATTTCGAGGCAGGGGGCCTGAATGCAGTCAGCGAATTCGGCCAGGGGATTGACGACGAGCGCCTGGATCAAGCCATCGCCCAGGTCAAAGCCGACGATTTGGCCACCATCGTCTACACTTCGGGCTCCACCGGTGAGCCCAAAGGCGCTATGCTTTCCAACCGGAACTTCGTCCACATCGTTTTCGTCGGCTGGGATGTGCTCTACCACATGCTGGCAGCCCCCTCCCGCCTGATGCTTTTCCTGCCCCTGGCCCACTGCTTCGCCCGCTACATCCAGTACGTGGCCATCGGCGCTCAGGGCGTGGTCGGATACGTCTCCAACGCCAAGCACCTGCTGACTGACCTGCGCACCTTCCGGCCCACCTATCTGTTGGGCGTGCCCCGCGTCTTCGAGAAGGTCTACAATGCCGCCTCGCAGAAGGCCGGCACAGGTTTGGCCGGCAAGGTCTTTGCCAAGGCCACCAGGCACTTCATCAAGTGGTCAAAGGACGAGCAGGAGGGGCGCGGCCACTCGCCGCTGACCCGCCTGGCTCACGCCTTCTACACCAAAACCGTCGGCAACACAATTGAGTCCGCCCTGGGTTCCAACCTGAGCTATCTGGCTTGCGGCGGCGCACCCATGAACGCCGACCTGGCCCACTTCTTCAACGGAATCGACGGGATCACCTTCATTCAGGGATACGGAATGACCGAGACGGCGGCCCCCTGCATTGTCAACTTCGAGGATGCCAACGAAGTTGGGTCGGTCGGTCGACCTGGCTCGGGCATCACGGTCAGGCTGAGCGACGACGATGAGCTTTTGGTCAAGGGCCCCAGCGTCTTTATGGGCTATTACCACCAGCCCGAGCTGGATTCCACCGTGCTTGATAAGGACGGCTGGCTGCATACCGGCGATTTAGCCCAAATAGACGATCAGGGCTTCGTCTTCATCACCGGCCGAAAGAAGGACGTCATCATCACCGCCGGCGGCAAGAACGTGAGCCCGGCACCTTTGGAGGATGTGATCAGCACCTGTCCGATAGTCTCTCAAGCCGTGGTCGTGGGCGACGGCAGACCCTTCGTGGGCGCCCTGGTTACTTTGGATGTCGGCATGCTGAAATCGTGGCTGACCTCCCAGGGTCTGGACGCTGACATGAGCATGGAGCAGGCCAGCCATAACGATGCGATCCACGCCTTCATCCAGCAGTATGTGGACAAGGCCAACTGCAACGTCTCGCGGGCCGAGTCGGTGCGGAAGTTCCTGGTGCTGGACAAGGACTTCAGCCAGGAGGACGGTACCCTGACCCCCAGCCTTAAGGTTGTGCGCCCCGAGGTGCTCCGCCAGTATGCCGAACTTGTGGACAAGGTCCTCTATGCGCCCAGAACGCCAGCCAAACCCGCTGCCAAAGAGAACGACATCGTCAGCAGGGCACGGACCACTATGAGCGATTCCCTGGCCAGCATGACCGGACGCAAGCGTGATGGTCGCCAGGAGGAGGAAGCGGCCCCGGAGGACGAGAAGGACGGCCACGACGGCCGGGATGACGAGGAGTAGGCAGTGGCGATTCGTACAATCAGAGTGGTTCCCGATCCGGTTTTGCGTACCCCATGCGATCCTGTGACCAGCATCACCCCGGCTGTGCGCAGTCTGGTGCGTGACCTGGTGGACACCGTCGACGATCCGGGCAGGGCGGGCCTATCGGCTAATCAGATCGGCGTGGGCCTGCGAGTCTTCTCGTATAATATTGGCGGCAAGGTGGGCTACATCATCAATCCGGTCATCGACAAGACCTCGGGCGAGCAGTATGGCGAGGAGGGATGCCTGTCCCTTCCAAACCTTTGGTATCCGACCAGACGGGCCGACTACGCACGAGCCCACGGCATCGATCTGGACGGCAAGACAGTGACTCTCGAAGGCCATGGCATCATGGGTCGGATGATCCAGCACGAGTGCGATCACCTAGACGGCCATGTCTATGTGGATCGGCTGGAGAGCGATGTCCGCCGCAAGGCCATGCAGCAGCTGAGATCAGCCAGGTAGGCAGAGGGCGAACACGGTGCCCGAGGTCATTGGCCTCGGGTATCATAGTAACTCGGCGTGTCATTGCGCAGGTCCGCTGTCACGGGTGGGCAGGCGCGCCAAGAGTATTCCCAAACACACGCCGTAAATTCGCGCCATGTCCGCGACGTCCTGTGTCGGTCGGCTCCTCGGAGTTGCACGCAGGTGCACATGGCCAGGCAATAACCGACAATGAAAGGTATGGACATGGCACAGATCACCATGAGCGAAATGCTGAAGGCCGGCGTCCACTTCGGACACCAGACCCGTCGTTGGAACCCCAAGATGAAGCAGTACATCCTGATGGAGCGCAACGGCATCCACATCATCAATCTCTTCAAGTCGCTCGGTCTGATCGACCAAGCCTATGACTTCATCAAGCAGACTGTGGCTCACAACGGCACCGTGCTCTTCGTGGGGACCAAGAAGCAGGCCCAGGAGGCCATCAAAGCTCAAGCCACCCGGGTGAACATGCCCTACGTCTCCGAGCGCTGGCTGGGCGGCATGCTGACCAACTTCCAGACCGTGACCAAGCGGGTCGGCCGCTTGAAGGAGCTGGAGGAGATGGACTTCGACGACGTGCATGGCTCGGGACTGACCAAGAAGGAGCTCCTGCTCCTGCGGCGCGAGAAGGACAAGCTGGAGCGTCAGCTGGGCGGCATCCGCAATATGAGCCGCACCCCTTCGGCCCTGTTCGTGGTCGACATCAACAAGGAGGCCCTGGCGGTCTCCGAGGCTAACAAGTTGGGCATCCCGGTCGTGGCCCTGGTGGACACCAATACGGATCCTGAGCTTGTCACCTACCCTATTCCGGCCAACGACGATGCTATTCGCGGCGTCGAGCTGCTGACTCGGCTGATGGCCGATGCCGTGGCTGACGGTCTGCTGGAGCGCTCTGGCAAGGCCGCCAAGACCGAGGAGGCCTCTGACCAGCCCATGGCCGAGTGGGAGAAGAATCTGCTGGAGAACAAGGATGGACAGCCGCAGGAGCAGGCCCAGGAGACCGCCCAGGCTCCCCAGGCCGAGCAGCCCGCGCAACAGCAGCAGGAGACCCCTGCTGCCGATCAGGCCGCCTGAACTTTGGCGTCTAGATGATGCATTCAGGAAAGACCAGATAGGAGAGTTTTATGGCAAAAATCACCGCTGCACTGATCAAGGAGTTGCGTGACCAGACCGGCGCCGGCATGATGGACGTCAAGAAGGCCCTAACCGAGGCCGAGGGCGACATGGCCCGCGCCAAGGAGATCATCCGCGCCACCGGCATCCAGGCCGCAGGCGCCCGTGAGGGCCGCAAGGCTCAGGAGGGCCTGATCGCCTCCACCGTCATCGAGGGCGGACAGGGTCAGATCGGCTACGCCGTCGAGCTCAACTCCGAGACTGATTTCGTGGCCAAGACCCCTCAGTTCATCGAGTTCGGCCAGGAGGTCATCGATGACGTGGCCAAGGCTGATGCCTCCAACGCCGAGCAGGTCGATGCCGCTCCATCCAAGTCAGGCACCGTCAAGGAGACCGTGGAGGAAGCTGGTGCTCTCTTCCATGAGCACGTCAAGGTCGGCCAGGTGGCCCGAGTCGAAGGTCCCCGTGTAGAGATTTACGCCCATCGCAAGTCTGTGGAGATGCCCCCATCCATCGTGGCCATGATCGCCACTGATGAGGCCGGCGCCCAGGTCGCCCATGAGGTGGCCCTCCAGATCTCCGCCATGAGCCCCAAGTGGCTCAGCCGCGAAGATGTGCCCGCCGATGTGGTGGAGTCCGAGCGTCGCGTGGCCACTGAGAAGTCCCAGGCCGAAGGCAAGCCCGAGAAAATCATTCCCAAGATCGTCGAGGGACGTCTGAACGCCTTCTTCAAGGAGACCGTTCTGCTGGAGCAGCAGTACGTCAAGGACACATCCAAGACCATTGGTGACCTCTTCAAGCAGGCAGGCGGCAAGGCTCTGGCCTTCGCCCGTCTCGAGGTCGGCAAGGGCGACGAGGAGTAGTAAGTAGCCAGCAATGTTTTGCGTCGTCTGCTTGATCTTGTCTAAGGGACCGGCAAACGTTCGGCATTGATGGCAGGGGAGTGGCTTTCGTAGCCGCTCCCCTTCTTTTGTTCTAAGTCAGTTCCCAGGGCCTATCCCCTCGGTCTGCTCAAGAGGGGTTGTCGCCTAGCACGGATACCCTGTTAGCGGCGTATACCGCCCGTCATCATGTCTGGAGAAAGGGCTTTTATGACCGGATCCGATTCAGCGCAAAACCAAGCATCGCCTCGTCGTGTGCTGCTCAAGCTCTCCGGAGAGGCCTTCGGGGGAGGCGAGGTCGGCATTGACGTGAAGGTGGTCAAGCGGGTGGCCAAGGAGATCGTCCAGGCGGTGCAGGGCGGCGTTCAGGTGGCCATCGTGGTGGGCGGTGGCAACTTCTTCCGCGGAGCCGAGCTCAGTCAGGCCGGAATCGAACGTTCGCGCGGTGACTACATGGGCATGCTGGGTACGGTTATGAACTGCCTGGCCCTGCAGGACTTCCTGGAGCAGGATGGTCAGGCCACCAGGGTGCAGACAGCCATCACCATGGGCCAGGTGGCCGAGCCCTACATTCCGCTCAAGGCCATCCGCCACCTGGAGAAGGGACGCGTGGTCATCTTCGGCGCCGGATCCGGCATGCCTTACTTCTCAACCGACACGGTCTCCATCCAGCGGGCCTTGGAGATACATTGCGTCGAGGTCCTCATGGGCAAGAACGGCGTGGACGGTGTGTATACGGCTGATCCGCACAAGCAGGCTTCTGCGCGCATGTTCACCAATCTGAGCTACCAGCGGGCCCTGGTGGACAACCTGGCCGTCATGGACGCAGCAGCGCTGTCCATGGCCCGGGACAATGACATGCCCATACGCGTCTTCGGACTGGAGGGTGAAGGCAACGTGACCGGGGCGCTTAAAGGTCAGCGCCTGGGCACCTTGGTCCACGGCGGTCCTGATCGTACCGTGTGACCGGTTGCGGGCACACACCCCGCGCCGCTTGGCCCCTGAGGCCCCATGGCCGTAGAGTATAAGAATGACGGACCTCGCGCGTACAGGCGGATGGTCCATACAGCAAGGAGCAGATCATGACCACAGTGGTGGACCAGGCCGGAAGGCAGATGGACAAGAGCATCGAGGCGACCAAGGAGAACTTCTCGGGAATTAGGACCGGGCGTGCCAACCCCTCCTTCCTCAACGACATCATGGTGGAGTACTACGGCACTCCGACGCCCATCAAGTCGCTGGCATCCATTGGCGTCCCGGAACCCCGCACCCTGGCCGTTACCCCCTTCGACCCCTCTCAGGCAGGCGCAGTCGAGAAGGCCATCCGCGACTCGGACCTGGGCGTCAACCCCAGCCGTGACGGCAACGTCATCAGGGTCACCATGCCCGAGCTGACCGAGGAGCGTCGCCGGGACTATGTCAAGCTGGCCAAGAACAAGGCCGAGGAGGGCAAGGTGGCTGTCCGCAACATTCGACGTAAGGTCAAGGAAGAGCTGGAGGGCAAGGTCAAGGATGGCGATCTGGGCGAGGATGAGGGCAACCGGCTGCAGAAGGAGCTGGAGACCGTCACCAAGCAGAAGAACGACATGATCGACCAGCTCCTGGATGCGAAGGAGAAGGAAATCCTCGAGGTCTGATTCGCCTGGGAGGATCCACTGTTCATGAGTACCAAGGAAAGCTCCGCTGAGAAGACAGGTCAGGATGCCGTCGAAACCCTGAACAAGCGGACCGGGCGCAACATGCCGCAGGCGGTGGCCACTGGCGCGCTTCTGGTCGTCATCATCCTGGCCTGCATCCTTGTGCGAATCGACGCATTCATCTATCTGATTGTGATTTTCATGACCCTGGGTCTCTGGGAGCTCAGGGTGGACTTTGCCACAGCAGGTCTGCATATACCGGTGATAGAGCTCTGGATCTGCTCGGCGGCCACCATGCTGGCCTCGTTCTACGCGCCGGACCACGTGGTGGTCATGACCGCTGGTGTTCTGGTCACTGCCTTGATCGGGGCTCTTGCGGCCACTCGCAATCATCGCCTGGGTGGCCGTCTGCTCAAGGCGGTGAATGCCAAGCTGTCGGGCAAGGATGCACAGACCATGGTCGATGCCTCCTACGGTGCTGCAAAAGCGGAGAGCCAGTTAAGCAGCCTTGCCAATGTGGGCGTCACTCTTTTGACTGTTGTCTACATCACCCTCCTGGCCTGTCTGATAACCTTGCCCACTACCTTCGGCGGGCATCCTGCCGCGCACGCCTTCATGGTGATTTTCCTGCCTGCCCTGAGCGACATCGGCGGACTTCTCTTCGGCTCGCTTTTCGGCAAGCATAAGATTGCGCCCCGCATCTCTCCCGGCAAGTCCCTGGAGGGTCTCCTAGGCTCCATGCTCTGCTGTCTGGTCGGCGCTCTGGTCATCTTTGCGGCCACCTATCCTATGGCGGATTGGGGGCGGATCTGGTGGGTCGCCCTGCTCATGGGCATCATGGTCGGCGCCACTGGCACTTTGGGCGACTTGAGCGCATCTTTGATCAAACGAGACCTGGGGATCAAGGACATGGGCCACCTGCTCAAGGGCCACGGCGGAGTGCTGGACAGGGTGGATTCCATCCTCATGTCCGCACCATTCATCACACTGGTCCTTTTGATCACTGGTCTGTAATCGGAATTGACTGTACGTGTTTTCCATAGTTTTGGCGGGTTGAGTAGCTGATACAGGATGAGGTAGAGGTATGACAGATGTCGACATGACCGGTGCCGAGCCTGAAACCGGCATCACCCCCGGAGGCAAAGATGGTGCCTTCAGGGACGTTCTGGCGGCCGACCATGCACGTCGAGGTAAGCCGCCGCGCCACTTTACGGACATGGACCAGCAGGAGCGTCAGGAGGTCTGCGCTCAACTGGGCCTGCCGAAATTCCGTGTCTCTCAGCTGGCCAACCATTACTTCAATCACCTGTCCATCAATCCGGGTGACTTTACGGATTTCCCTGCGGCCAGTCGTCAAGAGGCTGCTCGCCGCTTTTTCCCTGAATTGATCACCCCAGTCACCGTCCAGAAAGCGGATCAAGGGACGACCATCAAGACTCTCTGGGAGCTTTTCGACGGGTCCAGAATCGAGTCCGTGCTCATGCGATATCCCTCCAGGGCCACCCTCTGTATTTCCAGCCAGGTCGGTTGCGGCATGGGCTGCCCCTTCTGCGCCACCGGTCAGCTTGGGTTGACTCGGAACATGTCGACTGGCGAGATTCTGGAACAGGTCAGGGCCGCCTCTCACATGATGAGGTCCGGACAGGTTGCCGGGGGCCCGGGACGTCTGAGTAATATCGTCTTCATGGGGATGGGCGAGCCCATGGGCAACTACCGGGCTGTCATGTCCGCAGTCAGGCAGATCAGTGCCCTGCCGCCCAAGGGATTCGGCATCTCGGCCAGGAACATCACTGTGTCCACGGTGGGCGTGGTTCCCGGCATCCGCAAGCTGACCAAAGAGGGAATTCCGGTCCGTCTAGCCGTCTCCCTCCATGCCCCCAGCGACAAGTTGCGCGACGAGCTGGTGCCCATGAACAGGCGCTTCAACACGACCCAGGTTCTGGATGCAGCTCACGACTACTACCTGGCCAGCGGCAGACGGGTCAGCATCGAGTATGCCCTAATGCGAGGCATCAACGACCAGGCCGAGCATGCCCGTCTTCTGGCCAAGCGCCTCAACCACTATGGGGACGACTGGGCGCACGTCAATCCCATACCTCTGAATCCGATTGAGGGGTCTCGTTGGACGGCCTCCAAGCCTGAGGATGAGCAGCGCTTCTTGGATATCCTTCACAAGGCCGGTATCACTGCAACCATGAGGGACACCCGCGGATCGGACATTGACGGCGCCTGCGGACAGCTGGCAGCCAAGGCCGTCAAGCTTCAGGCCTGATTTAGCGTTTTGCAATCTTGTCATGCCATAGTGTGGACATGCGGTAGTCATCAGACACTGCAGAAGCTAAAGTTTTGACTCAAACAATTTGGTTCAGGCAGGAAGGCAGGTCGCATGACGGTTGCGGTTCGTGTCATTCCCTGCCTTGATGTCGACCAGGGCCGTGTGGTCAAAGGCGTCCACTTCAAGAATCTGCGCGATGCGGGTGATCCGGTCGAACTGGCTTCCGCCTACTACCAACAGGGAGCCGACGAGCTGACCTTTTTGGATGTGACTGCTTCGGGCAGCGGGCGAGCCACCATGGTGGACCTGGTCAAAAGCACTGCCGACCAGATTTTCATTCCGCTGACTGTCGGCGGAGGCGTGCGCACCCCGCAGGATGTCGACACTCTCCTGCGGTCCGGGGCTGACAAGGTCGGCATCAATACAGCAGCTATCGCCAACCCGCAGGTCATCGGCGATATCGCCCAGCGGTTTGGTCGCCAGGTTCTGGTGCTCTCGGTCGATGCCCGCCGATCTAATGCACAGGGCATTACCTCGGGATATGAAGTGACCACCATGGGCGGCCACCAGTCTACCGGCATCGATGCTGTTGACTGGGTCAAGCAGGCTCAGGAACTCGGAGCCGGCGAGGTTCTCCTCAATTCCATGGATGCGGACGGCACCCGTCAAGGGTTCGATCTGGAAATGATCGCCGACGTGCGCAAGGCAGTATCCCTTCCGCTCATCGCCAGCGGCGGGGCAGGCAAGGCTGCCGATTTTCCTCCTGCGGTCAAGGCTGGGGCTGATGCGGTCCTGGCGGCTTCCGTCTTCCATTTTGGCCAGGTGTCCATCAAGGACGTCAAGCAGGCGCTCCATGCGGCCGGGTATCCGGTTCGATGGCAGGCCTGAACCAATCCCGCAAAGAATTTCGGCACCATACGGTGCATGGCTTGTGCAGGCCTTGTTGGCAGCCATCGGGAAACCATACCCATACCGTGAACAATCAATCGCCAAGGTTATGTCGGACAAACTAGCCGAATTAATTAGCTGAATAAAGGAGAATGAGGATCAATGTCACAGTCTTCGAAGGACCAGGAAGAGCGTTTGGACCCGAGCATAGCGGCCAGGCTCAAGAAGGACGCCAAGGGACTTGTGGCCGCAGTGGTCCAGCAGTATGACAGTCGCCAGGTGCTCATGGTCGGTTACATGGACGAGGAGGCCCTTAGACGGACCCTGACAACAGGAAGAGTCACATTCTGGTCCCGCTCTAGGCAGGAATACTGGCGGAAAGGGGACACCTCCGGGCATGTCCAGTATGTCAAGGGGGTCAGTATTGACTGCGACGGGGACGCGCTTCTTGTGGAGGTGGACCAGGTAGGGGCGGCCTGCCATACCGGGACCAGGTCGTGCTTCGAAGCCGGCGGACCGCTTCCGGTAGTGCAAGGCAATCGCACTCAGGCGGAAATGCAGAGTCAGGAAGGGCCATCCAGTGCAGAAAGACGCTAAGGTTGTTGCAGGGAACACACAGAAAACTGGAGGGAAGGGCTCTATGACCGTCTTGGATGAACTGGTGGCCGGCGCCGTGGAGGATGCTAGGGGCCGGGTACAGAAGATTCCCTTGGAAAGCCTCAAGCAACAGGTCAGGAGCATGAAGCGCAAACCTCTGGATGCCGCCCGACTGCTCAGGGAGAGCGTCGGCATTCCGATTATCGCAGAGATTAAGCGCGCCTCGCCCTCCAAGGGGTATCTTGCCGACATCAAAAATCCTGCTGCCCTGGCCCGACAGTATGCCAACGGGGGTGCCTCAGCCATATCTGTCCTGACTGAGGGCAGACGCTTCCTGGGGTCCTTGGAAGATTTGCGACAGGTCAGGCAGGCAGTGGGCATTCCCGTGCTCAACAAGAACTTCATCGTCTCCGACTACCAGGTCTGGGAGTCCAGAGCCAATGGGGCCGATATGATCCTGCTGATTGTGGCGGCCTTGGATGACACCCGCCTCAAGCACCTGCTCGATCTGGCCGGGAGTCTGGGCATGACCGCCCTGGTCGAGACGCATGATCGTCAGGAAATCGAGCGTGCCATTGCGGCCGGAGCCAAGGTGATTGGCATCAACGCCCGCAACCTGAAGGACTTGAGTGTTGACGTTGACCAGTATGCCCGTCTAGCTTCCAACCTGCCCAAGGACGTGGTCAAGGTGGCTGAGTCCGGAGTGTTCGGGACGGTCGAGCTGGAGCGGTACGCCCGGGCCGGGGCCGATGCAGTCCTGATAGGAGAAGGTCTGGTCACCTCCCAGGACCAGGAGGGGACGGTTCGCTTGCTGGTTCAGGCTGGTCATCGATTCAAGGCTGCCGAGGCCAGGCCCCTCTCTACCCATGACGGTCCCTATTTCGGCCCCTATGGCGGTCGTTATGTACCTGAGGCCCTGGTTGGCGCCCTTGACGAATTGGAGCGTGTCTACAAGGAGGCCAAGGCCGATCCGGCCTTCCGTGAGGAGCTGAATAGGCTCAACCGGGTCTATGTGGGGCGTCCCTCGGCTCTGACGCCTGCGCCTCGGTTCGCCAAGCTGATCAGCGATCGGGTCGGCGGCCAGGTCAGGGTCTTTCTGAAACGGGAGGATTTGAACCATACGGGCGCGCACAAGATCAACAACGCCCTGGGTCAAGGGCTCCTGGTCAAGCGCATGGGCAAGACCCGCGTGATCGCGGAGACCGGAGCTGGGCAGCACGGTGTGGCCACGGCTACGGTCTGTGCCCTCCTTGGCTTCAAATGCCGAATCTACATGGGGCAGGTCGACGCCCGCAGACAGGCCCTGAACGTGGCCAGGATGCGAATGTTGGGCGCCGAAGTCGTCGAGGTGACCACTGGAACCAGGATTCTCAAGGATGCCATCAACGAGGCCCTGCGCGACTGGGTGACCAACGTGGAGTCCACCCACTACCTGCTGGGCACGGTAGCAGGACCCCATCCCTTCCCGACCATCGTCAGGGACTTTCAGAAGATTATCGGCGAAGAAGCCTCCGCTCAGCTGTCTGCGTACGGCATCGACCATCCTGATGGGGTTGTGGCCTGCGTCGGCGGAGGCTCCAACGCCATCGGCATCATGAACACATTCCTGGATGATCCCCGAGTCTCCCTTTACGCATACGAGGCTGGTGGAAACGGGCCCAAGTCAGGCGAGCACGCCATCCGCCTGTCGCCAGGGACAGGCCAGATCGGCGTCTTCCAGGGGACCAAGTCCTATCTTTTGGAGGATGACCAAGGCCAGACCATGGACACCTACTCGATTTCCGCCGGCCTGGACTACGCTTCGGTGGGACCTGAGCATGCCTGGTTGCACGACATAGGCCGGGTCAAGTATGACTACGCAACCGACAAGGAGGCCATGCAGGCTTTCAGCGACCTCTGCCGGACCGAAGGCATCATCCCCGCCCTGGAGTCTTCGCACGCCTTGGCCGGAGCCAGCAAGGCGGCCACCGACCTTTTGCGCAAAGGAATCAGGAATCCTGTCATCCTGATCAACATCTCGGGCCGAGGCGACAAGGATGTGGCCACTGCGGGCAGATGGTTCGGCTACCTGTCCGAGCAGGAGGCCAGTGCGCTGGAAGCCCAGGCCGGGCACGGCAAGAGTGATCAAGCGGAAGAGGAGGCCAGATGATGGTCAACCAGATATGGCAATGGCAAAAAGCCCCCGCCCAGCCCAAAGGGTTCAGCCGCGCGACCAGCCCGGTGGCATCCACCTTGCAGGCCCTCCGGCAGCAGGGCAGGCCTGCCTTTATCGGCTACTTCCCCTACGGATTCCCCGACGTGCCAACATCCCTGGAGGCCATGCGGGTCATGGTGAAAAGCGGAGTCGACATCGTTGAGATCGGACTGCCCTATAGCGACCCGGTCATGGATGGCCCAGTAATCCAGGCAGCCAGCAAGTGCGCCATCGACAATGGCGTTAAGGTCGAGGGTGTCTTCGATGCGGTTCGCCAGGTCCAGGCGGACGGTGCAAGGGCTCTGGTCATGAGCTATTGGAATCTGATTCTCCATCATGGCGTAGTGGACTTTGCCCAGCGCATGGCCGAGGCTGGCGGGTCCGGGCTTGTCACCCCGGATTTGATTGTCGATGAATCCGGGGAATGGATAGAGCAGTCTGACCGCTATGGGCTTGACCGGGTCTATCTGGTCTCGCCCGACTCCACTGATACACGCCTGCAGATCACCTCTCGAGCAGCCAGAGGATTCGTCTATGCGACCTCACGAATGGGAGTGACCGGCGAACGAACCAGCATGTCCAATTCGGCCCAGAACCTGGTGGCAAGAGTCAGACATGCGGGCGCTCCTTATGTGTGCGTGGGCATCGGGGTTTCGACTGCCCAGCAGGCCTCTCAGGTTGGCGCCTATGCAGACGGGGTAATCGTCGGATCGGCCTTGGTCCACTGTCTTCTGGATGACGAGGGCAGACCACGGAAAGACCGCAGAAAGGCTCTTGCGGCCCTGGCTGAGATTTGCTCCGACCTGCGCTGGGGCATCTCCCAGGCCAGGAAGTGAGTGGGGCTGTAAGGCCCAGGGTCTAGATTGGGGCTTTATGACGCTTGCCTACATTCCATCGCCGGGAATATCCAGCTTCCATCTGGGGCCGGTCACCATCCGGTTCTATGCCCTGACCATGCTCCTGGCCATCATCGTGGCTGCCTGGATTACGACCAGGCGGTGGAAGAAGGAGGGTGGTCGGACTGACCAGATTCTGGACATCGCCATCTGTGCGGTTCCAGCTGGCATCGTTGGTGCAAGGCTCTATCACGTCATCACCACCCCCGAACGCTACTTCGGAGCTGATGGCAACCCAGCTGACATCCTGCGCATCTGGCGCGGAGGCCTGGGCATCTGGGGTGCGGTTTTCCTGGGAGCTCTGGCAGCCTGGGCCTGGTGCCGTCACAAGAATTACCCGACCGCCCTGCTGGCCGACAGCGTGGCTCCTGCCCTTCTGGTGGCCCAGGCCATCGGGCGGCTGGGCAACTGGTTCAACCAGGAGCTCTACGGGGCTCCCACCACGCTGCCTTGGGGACTGAAGATCGACGCTGCAGGTTCCGCCATCGGCAGTAGCGAACAGTGCTATGACGGGACCACTTGTCCGACCGGCACCCTCTTCCAGCCCACTTTCCTGTATGAGATGATCTGGAACCTGATTGGTGCGGCCCTCCTGGTCTGGATCGGCCACAAGGCCGTGAACATCCTCAAGGCCGGCTCCCTCTTCGCCCTCTATGTCATGTGGTACACCCTGGGGCGCACCTGGATCGAGGCCCTTCGCATCGACTTCGCCCACGAATTCCTAGGTGTCAGGATCAACGTCTGGGTGTCCATGACGGTCTTCTTCCTGGCGGCTGCAGCCTTCGTCCTCATAGCGCGCAAGGGCAAGCCGACCTCCTTGCTGTCCGAAAAGCTGAGGACCATTACCGAGCTAGAGGTACGTCAGGAATCCGAGGGCCAGAGCAAGTAGGTCAGGGCTCGGTTGCCAGAAGGCCGGGACCTGTGCAATTGAGCCACAAACCGGTGCCGCCGGTCTTCCGTACAACATAGAATAATCTCCATGAGCATTCAGATAGCACCCAGCATTCTTTCCGCCGATTTCGCCAACCTGGAGCGGGATCTCAAGGCTATTGCCAATGCCGATATGGTCCACGTGGATGTGATGGATCACCATTTTGTTCCCAACCTGACGCTTGGCGAGCCCGTGGTGGAGCGCATCTGCAAAGTGACCGACCTGCCAGTGGACGTACATCTGATGATCGAGGACCCCGACCGCTGGGCCCCTGAATTCGCCAAGCTGGGTGTTGCCTCTGTCACCTTCCATACCGGAGCCGTCCATGCCCCGGTCCGTCTGGCCCGCCAGCTGCACGACATGGGGGTCAAGGCCTGCCTGGCCGTGCGCCCTGCCGAACCTGTGGAGCCGATCTTCGATATTCTCGAAGAGTTTGACATGATTCTGGTCATGACCGTGGAGCCAGGCTTCGGCGGCCAGAAGTTCCTGAACAATCAGATGCCTAAGACCCGCCGCCTGCGTAACCAGATCACCGCTCGCGGTCTTAAGACCCACATCCAGGTGGATGGCGGGGTAAGCCCCACCACGGCTCCCATCGTGGCAGAGGCTGGAGCCGATGTCCTGGTGGCAGGCTCCGCGGTCTACGGCGCAGACGACCCGGCCAAGGCCATTGACCAGATCAGGCAGGCCGCGCAGGTAAGCTACAAGGACTGACAGGTTTTGCGGGAAGAATGGAGATAGCCAGATGAAAACCTTCGATGGGTTGTTTGAGGAGCTCACGACCAAGGCCAAGGAGCGCCCAGAAGGGTCCTTGACAGTAGACGAGCTGGACAAGGGCACGCATTTCATCGGCAAGAAGATCAATGAAGAGGCTGGGGAGACCTGGATTGCCGCCGAGTATGAGGGCAAGGAGCGGACGGCTGAGGAGATGAGCCAGCTGCTGTATCACATTCAGGTCATGATGATTGATCGGGGCATTACCTTGGAGGATGTCTACAGGTACCTGTGACCCCAATCCTGTCCCACTGTAGATTCGCTTCCGCAACTAGGAGGTTGCCGTGTTGAAGGTCGCGGTGCCCAATAAAGGCATGTTGTCCCAGCCCGCATGGAGGCTGCTGTCAGAGTCTGGCTATCGTCTGCGCTCCAATGATCGGCAGTTGGTTGTTGATGACGTTGACAACGACATCCAGCTCTTTTACTTAAGGCCCAACGACATAGCGGTCTATGTCGGCCTTGGAACCATTGATCTGGGCATCACGGGGCGTGATCTTCTGCTCAACTCTGGTACTGGGGCCGTCGAGGTCACGCAGCTGGGATTCGGCGCTTCCACTTTCAGGTTCGCTGCTCCAGAAGACAGCTCCATCAGCACCTTGCAGGACGTGGACGGCAAACGGATCGGCACCACTTTCGACCGGCTTCTTGAGGATTACCTGACCAGCAAAGGGCTCAAGGCTGAACTGATCCACTTGGACGGGGCAGTGGAGTCGTCAGTCCAGCTGGGAGTAGCCGACCTGATCGCCGATGTGGTCTCCACCGGCACCACCCTGCGCAACGCCGGGCTTCGGGTCTTCGGCGATCCCATTTTGAAATCGGAGGGGATTCTCATCAGGTCGCCCCGCCTGGATCCGGATGATGAGCGGCTGGCGGTCATGTCCCGTAGGCTGGAGGGTGTGCTGACAGCCCGTCGCTATGTACTGATGGATTACGACATCCCGGTCGAGCGTGTAGCCATGGCTGTAGGCATCACGCCCGGGTACGAGTCGCCGACAGTCTCCTCCCTGCATGACAAGCAGTGGGCGGCAGTCAGGGCCATGGTCCCCAGGGACCAGGTGAACAACCTAATGGACCGCCTCTATGAGATTGGTGCGCGTGCCATCCTTGTAACAGCCCTTCAAGCTTCTAGAATGTAGTCGGATGGCACTGATTGATCGAATTTCACGCAGCAGGTACAGCCCTGAGCCGCGGTCTGTGATTTTCACTGTACCGAATGTCATCAGCCTGCTCCGTATCCTATCCATACCTCTTATTGCCTACCTGGTGGCCAATCGGCACCTGATCATCTCTCTGGTGGTCATGCTGATTTCGGCCCTGTCAGATGGGGTGGACGGAATCATTGCCCGTAGGTTCAACCAGGTCAGCAAGCTGGGGCAGATCCTGGATCCGGTTGCCGATCGTCTACTCATTCTCTGCTCCGTCCTCGCCCTGAGCATAGCCTCAATCCTGCCCTGGTGGCTTCTGGCCCTGGTCGGGGCCCGGGACGTGCTCATGGGTCTGCTGGTTCTGGTGCTGGCTCAGCACAATTATGGTCCTCTGCCGGTTCACTTCGCGGGCAAGACTGGCACAGCCGTGCTCATGCTGGCTATACCGGCCCTGATCTTTGCGGATGTCGGTACTTCACCCTTCTTCCGCTTCTTTCATCTGGTGGCCCTGGCAGCCGTCATTTGGGGGGTGGGCCTCTATTGGCTGGCAGGGCTGATATACGCACGTCAAGGCATCGGACTGATTCGTCAGGACCGCCATCATGACTGAACCGCAGAGGATGCCTGAATCCTTCCCCGTGCCGCCCGACCGTGCCCTGATTCACCGCCGGGCGGCTTTTTCGCATTCCACTTCTGGTCTGGAACGCCACTATGTTGATGAAGAGAGCTCTGAGCCCTCACAGGAGTCCATTCGTCGGCGCATGGCCGATGAGTCCTTGAGGCTGATAGACGATCTGACCAACCGCCCCATGGATCCTATGTTCGAGGATGCCCGCCTGCTGCCTGCTGAACGCAGATCACCGCTGAGCGTCTGGGTCAACAGGATCCTGGTCTTTGTCATCTGTGTGCTGGTTGGTTTGGCTGGCACGGGCATAGTGCAGGTGCTGCACCGGGACCCGCGTCAGAAGGTACGTGAAAAGCTGATCTCCCAAGTGGAGGTGGTCAGCAAACGTGCCAATGACCTCAACAGCCAGATTTCAGACCTCAACGGAAAGATCGACACGCTTTCGGGTCAAGTTGGCGGCCAGGGGCAGAACGGCACCCAGACCGCCGACGATCTGACCAACGGTACCAGCAAGGTGCAGGGCCAAGGCATCGTTATCACCCTGGCTAACCCTATTGCCTCCAAGGATGTCCGAGACAATGCGGATCAGATCAAATTGGTCACCGACCAGGATCTGCAGTGGTTCCTGACTAAGCTCTGGTCCGCGGGAGCCGAGGCCATTGCCATCAACGGCAATAGAATAGGGACACAGACATCAGTGCGCACGGCCGGTCAGACCATCCTGGTGGGGACCGCCTCCATCGAGGCACCCTACAAGATTGAGGCCATAGGCGACCAGGGTGCACTGTCTGATCTGATGTCTCGCAGCGATCTGCAGAGCCGCCTGCATGACCTGAAGAATGCGAACATTACCGTCAATGTAAACAAGCAGCGGCGCCTGAACCTGAATGCAGTCGGTCTGCCCAATCTGTCCTATGCCGGAAGGAGTCATTGACATGTCGGCAATTCTAGGCCTGATCCTAGGTGTGGTGGCGGGCATCTTCCTCAAGCCAGACATTCCCATCGTCCTGCAGCCCTACCTGCCCATTATGGTGGTGGCGGCCCTGGATGCACTCATGGGCGCGGTCCGTTCCTACTTCGAGCGCAGCTTCTCGGACCGGGTCTTCGTGGTTTCCTTCATCTCCAACGTGATCACCGCCACTCTGCTGGTCTTCCTGGGCAATCAGCTGGGCGTGGGCTCCCAGCTGTCCACAGCTGTCATCGTGGTCTTGGGCATCCGCATCTTCTCTAACGTCTCCGCTATTCGACGGTTCATTTTCAAGGGGTGAGTATATGAGACACACCCTCAGGAAGAAGCGCGATGAACGGATGCCCGAGAGTATTCCACCCAGGCGGCCTGGGCGGGTCAGGGCTCCATCCGACGATACGCAGACCGGTGCTTTCCCGGTGGTTCGGCGGCGGCCTCTGCGCACACTCAATTCCAACGCCACCAGGGTCAGGCTGGTCACCAGCGTCTTGGTGGCCCTTATGTGCGCCTTGCTGGGCTTCGGGTACGCCGTCCAAGTGCGCAACAACCAGTCCTCTTACCAAAGCCTATCGGAGGAAGAGCTGGTGCGGGTGTTGGACGAAACCAGCAATCAGGTCGATAAGTTGGAGGAGCGCAAGAGCCAACTCAACCAGCAGCTGACCTCTATAAAGTCCGCCGCCGACAAGCAAAAGGAGGCCGCCCGCATCGCCCAGCAGAACGAGCAGAGCAGCGGCATCCTGTCCGGACGGTTGCCAGCCCAGGGCAGGGGAGTAGTGGTGACTGTCACCGAGGACAGCGACCGTGTGGATGCCTCGACTATGTTCAACCTGATCGAGGAGCTACGCAATGCAGGGGCTGAGGTCATATCCTTCAACGATGTCCGGGTGGTCACCAACACCTATCTGCTGGATACGCGCACCGGCCTGCAGTGCGACCACTCCAAGCTGCAAAGCCCCTATGTCGTCAAGGCCATCGGGGACCCGGACAGCCTGCAGAATGCCATTCAGATCGCCGGGGGAGTGGGTTCGCGGATCAAGGTCCAATTCCACGCATCCGTGTCCGTGGAGCAGTCCGATAGTGTCAGAATCGACCAGGTTCGACGCGTGCAGGACTATCAGTATGCAAAGCCTGTAGAATAGACAGTTATGACAGAACCTATTCCCACTGCGGGCGAGACGACCATCATTGGCATGCCGGCCCTGAACATTCCAGTCACCTCCAACGGTGACCGTCCACTGACCAAGGACGATCTGGAGACTATGGCCCGATTGCCTGAGGGTACAGCCCTGCTGATCTCTACTAGGGGAGCGGTGTCGGGATCGCGTTATCTGCTGGATGAGGACCAGGTCAGCGTGGGCCGTGATCCCAAAGCGGATATTCTGTTGGACGACTCGACAGTCTCCAGGGCGCACGCCATATTTGTACGGACTGACCAAGGCTTCAGGGTCGAGGACACGGGCAGCCTTAACGGCACCTACGTCAACCGTGAACGCGTGGACCAGGCCGACCTGCACAACGGCGACGAGATCATGATCGGCAAGTTCAGGCTGGTCTACTTCGACAATCGGGCAGTCATCGCCAAGAGCTGATAGGGGGCATGGCATGGCCGAAGAGGTGCCGAAGCTGGTGCAGGGGGAACTCTTCTCGGCTGAGCAGGCCGAGGGCACGACCCGAGGCTACCGGGGAACTGTCGCGGCCAAGGTGGCCGGCATCACCTATCGACAGCTGGATTACTGGGCCCGCAAACGGATTGTAGAGCCCTCAATTAAGGCCTCACACGGATCAGGCTCCCGCAGGCTATATTCTTTTAAAGATGTGGTCATCCTGGCGGTCCTCAAGCGACTTCTGGATGCCGGCGTCAACCTGGTCAACGCAACGAGCACTGTGGCTTATCTTGAGCATCGGACAGTCGGTCAGCTTGAGCATGTGACTGTGGTTTGCGACGGGGACGAGGTTAGCGAGTGTTCAGGCCCGGATCAGGTCTTCGCTTTGATGCAGTCCGGGCGTGCCGTCTTTGCTATCTCTGTGGGTGCTATCTGGCATCGGATGGATCTGGAACTGCAGACCTGCGACCATGTGGATTTGACTACCGGACAGCTGACACCAGGCTTGCCTGAGCGGCCCATCGACGAGCTGACGGCTATGCGTCTGCGCCAGCGTTTGGAGCACCAGCACGAGCAGCGTCAACGGGCTGCATGATCGACGAGGACAACATTGTGCGAAGGCCATGTGGCGGCCTAAATGGGGGAGAAAAATAATAAGTAATTTGACATAACGTACATTATCGGCTTACTGGCATTTCATAGCAATTTGCTTTGTTGACTGTGATTTCAGGGTTGTTACTGTCATGGCTTGGAGCTTTGCGATTGTTTGCACAACAGTTTGTCGCGGATGAGTGTGCGATTGTTTGCGCAAGACAGATCCTGAACAAGGCGTTATTCCTGGAAGTAATCCTCGGCAGCTTGGCACAATTGGCCGACTTGGTCTATGACTCGGTAGCACCCGTGAGACTCAAGTTCTCCTGGCTCGGCATAGCCCCAGCCGCAGCCCAGGCAGTCCAGACCGGTTTCCAGCGCGCCATCGGCATCAGTCCAACGGTCGCCGACCATAAGGGCCCGGTCGCCGTGTTTGGCATCGAAACCAAGCCGCTGCAACGCGTAGGTGATGACTTGGCCCTTGGTGACCCTTGTGGTGTCCTTGCTGGCGCCATAGACTCCATCTACCAGTGGCCTCAATCCGAAATGGTCACATACGGGCAGGGCCTGATACTCAGGCTTGCAGGTTGCCACAGCCAATGTCAGACCATGCTCGCGGATACGGTTGAGCTGCTCGGGAATGCCATCGAAGACCGTGGCGAGTAGGCGTCCAGGGACACGTTGTCCCGGATGCCTTGGATCTTCGAATGATGCTGTCTCACTGTAATAGCGCCGGTAGATTTGAACGCCCCTATCTACGTCCTCCTCTTTAATGCCGTTGTTGCGCAAGGATACTTCGATAGCTGGTCCGATGAATCGTCGAAGCTCGCTCTCGTCGGGCACAGGATGACCAAGCTCTTTGAAAGTCTGCACCACAGAGGCGATAATGCCCGGATGAGAAGCAATCAGGGTACCGTCCAGATCCAGCAGAACCAGGCGGCGCGGTGATTTACTCATAGTCGGGGAACCATCCTTCGCGGTGCATTTTCAGACGCTTGTCAAGCACAGCCTTGAGCTCATCCTCGGACCGACGCTCCAGCAGCATGTCCCAGTGGGTCCTGGTCGGTTTGCCAGTCTTGCCGGACTCCTGCTCGTCGTGTCCCTCAAGGTGAGCGATCTGCCCACAGCGGCACTCCCACTCCTGCGGCACCTCAGCGCCCTCGGCCAAGGGCAGGATAGTCCGATGGCCCTTGGGGCAGATGTAGGCGACCTCGCTGCGTGCCGCGAAGTCCACATTCTGATCAGATTCCAGGGACTTCGCCCCAATACTCATACCGCGAAGACTACGCTCTGCCATGATTCCTCCTTACTCGTGTCCGTCACTGCCTCCAAGCTACAGAACAGTGTTGACCTGAAACTTATTCCCTGTCTGCGGCCGTGTTCACTCCACGCCTGTGTATGCCACAATGCCGCGATTGACCTGGTCGGCGGCGATGCTGGCTGCCCTGGCCAGGTGATGCCCTCCCCTGCCCAGGTAGGGTTCCACTTGGACGATCTGGGTGAGCACATCGGACAGGCGCTTGGCGTTGCGCACGAAGTCCCCCGCCGTCAGATCACTGTCACGCAGGATGGTGGTCAGAGAGTCGCCGCAGGCCCAGTCGTAGATGGTCGGCCCTAAGTCAAAATCAAGTTCCGGGGGCAGTTCCAACCCGGCCTGATCGCAACGTTCCTGCACCTGGGACCACTGACGCTTCATATCATCCATGGCCTCGACCAGCCTGGGAGCTCTATATCCGGCCCTCTCCCCCGGCTGCTCCCCTACCCCACGTCGGGATTCGTAGACCAGTCCGGAAACGGCGGCCGCCAGTTCTGCGGGCTCCAGATCGTTGAGGAGGCCCCGATCCAGGATCTCGGCAAGGCTCAGATCCTGCTCACTGTAGATGCGCCGAAGCAGCTGCCCTTTGCGTGTCAATCGGCAGTCATCAGGGTCGACGGGACGGGTGTAGTGCAGGTCAGCCAGAATCTGGCAGATTCTGTCGAACTGGCGCGAGACTGATCCTGTTTTGGACTCGTACTGTTCTCGAGTCCTCTGCAGCTCCTTGTCCATGCGGATCCACCGGTTCCCCCAGCGCAGGTGCTTGGGCAGGTCCGGGCACTGGCGGCAGGGATGGTTGCGTTCCTGCTCGCGCAGCTGGTCGATGTGCCGGTCAAGGTCGCGGAATGCCTGGTCGCGAGCTTTCTCGCTGGTGAACCTTTGACGCTTCAAACGGCGGCGATCGTTCTTCTGGGCCGAAGAGAGGGCTGCACGGATGCGCATGAACTCAATCAGATCGCCACGGCTGCATTGGGCGGCCTTCCGGTAGTCCTCCAGGCCGCTGGTCAGAGTCTCGATGCGCTCCTCCAGCTTTGAGGCTGATCGGTTGGCTTCCCACTGAGCAAAGGAATGGTCCAGGGTATCCCGGGCACGCGTGTAGCTGGAGGAGTTGAGCAGGTTGACGGCCATGTTGAAGGTAGGTCGGAAGCTGGAGTGCAGCGGATAGACTCTCCGGCTGGACAGGGCTGCCATGGTCTTTGGGCTGAAGTCCCGGTGGTCGACCACTACTACATGGCCGATGTCGTCGATGCCGCGCCGGCCGGCTCGACCGGTCAGCTGGGTGAATTCTCCGGGCGTCAGGGCTACATGGCCGGTGCCGTCGAACTTCTCCAGCTTCTCGACCACGACGCAGCGGGCAGGCATGTTGATGCCCAGAGCCAGGGTCTCGGTGGCGAAGACCACCTTAAGTAGTCCCAGTTCGAACAGATGTTCGACTATCTGCCGGAAGAGGGTGACCACGCCAGCGTGATGGGCGGCGAAGCCCTGCTCCAGAGCGAAACAGAACTGGGAGAACCCCAGCGCCTTGAGATCCTCCTTGCTGAGCTGGCCGGCTGCCATGGAGTCCACGATGTGCCGTATTCGGCGGGCCTCCTCATCAGTAGTCAGCTGCAGGCCTGCCCGGATGCACTGCTGGACGGCCTGGTCGCAGCCGGTACGGGAGAAGATGAAGTAAATTCCGGGCAACATGTCCATGAAGTCAAGCTCATCGACCACGTCGGCTCGGCTTGGACGATACCGCTCCCCCATCTGTCGCTCCGGCCTGCCGCCGCGACCATGGTGGTGATGGTGTCCTTGGTCGCGGGCCTGGGCGCGCTCCTGTCCGGCCTTGTCCAGCTGGGCCAGCCGGGAGACCAGACGTGGGTTGATCTTTGGGGTCTGCCGTCCTGAATTGTCGTGTCGATACAGGTCCAGGATCTCGGGCTCGGTGTGCCTGTCGGCCTGGACCAGGACGTGCTGCTCCAGCGGTACGGGCCTGCGTTCGGAGACCACAAGATGGGTGCGTCCACGCACCGATGAGATCCAGTCGGAGAATTCCTCCACGTTGGACACGGTGGCCGACAGCCCCACAATGCGGATGGAGGCCGGAAGATGGATGATGACCTCCTCCCAGACGGGTCCCCGGAAGCGGTCGGCCAGATAGTGGACCTCATCCAGGATTACGTACTTGAGGGCCGTCAGGGTGGAGGACTGCTCATAGAGCATGTTGCGCAGAACCTCGGTGGTCATGACCACGATGTCCGCCTCGGAGTTGATGGAGGTGTCGCCGGTCAGCAACCCTACCCGATCCTCGCCGTAACGGTCGACCAGGTCATGGTATTTCTGGTTGCTCAGCGCCTTGATTGGGGTGGTATAGAAGGTCTTGACGTTCTGCTCCTGAGCCAGGAATACTGCGAAGTCGGCCACGATGGTCTTGCCGGCGCCGGTCGGAGCGGCAACCAGAACGTTGTCGCCATCCTCCAAAGCCGTGATGGCCTCCAGCTGGAAGTCATCCAGAGGGAAGGGCAACTTGGACTGAAAACGTGCGGGCGCTCCGGTCATTCGCTTACGGTGACGACTGAAACGGGCATAGCGTTCCGCCGGCCCCGGTTCGGATGTTGATGAATCCTGTCCGTGGTGACGATGACCTGACATATTCCTCCAAGAACTACTTATTGAACTGCTTCCACCGCCGCCAGACGCGGGCATGATTCCTCCTGCGCTGCTCCTTGCGCTGCAGAACCTGGGCGTGGGCCTGGCTGTAGCGTTCGGTTGAGTGCGACAGGGGCAGGGCGAAAGCCGGACCTTCAGCCCTATCTGTTGCCTGGGACTGTCCTGCAACTGGGGGCTGGGGCATGTGTCGGTTCAGATCGTCTGAGACCCGCCCTATGGATCGGCCAGCTGTCATGGCGTGGCGGATGGCGTAGACGGCTCCGCCGATCAGCATGGCCAGCATGAAGATCACCAGAAAGATCCAGATCCATCCAGGCATGGCACTCCTCTCCGACCGGGACTAGTGCCGGTCTTGCTCCTTGTCGTGAGCGTCGCTGATGGTGATCTCGCGCTGGGCACGGGCCAGGATCATGGTGCGCAGGGTCTTGGGCGCCACTGCGGTGATGTGCTTGGCGTGGGCAATGCAGAAGGCCACGAACCATGAGTCCGAGGAGACGGTCAGGTGGACCTTCTGCCCGGATCCGCATGGCTCGACCGAGGCGCCCGGCAGGGACTTGATGTAGGGCAGATCCGGCCGGTCGGTGATGAAGACCGCAGCCGTGCCATTGTCGAAGGACCACTTGCGCAGCTCGCTGACCGGCACATCCGGGAACTCCACCTTATGGCTGGGCTTGACGATGGTTGCGTGCTCGATTCTGGCGATTCGCAGAACCTGCCACTGTCTGTTGCGTCCGGTGCCCTGCTTGAGGTGGCGGCTGGAATCCGAGGGAGCATCCGCAGCCTCAGTGCCCTCTGCTGCATCGCCTATATCGGTCCAGGCGGCGACATAGTAGACGCCCTCATCCACGAAGATCTTGGCAGGTGCCACCACCTTGCGGCGGGTGCGGCCGGCGGCGTCCGTGTACTCCATGTCCAGCAAAGACTCGGTCTTGATGGCACGTCGGACTACCGAGAAGCTCTTGGGCTCAGTCTCATAACCGGTCAGGGAGAGCCAGGGTGTCTCCCCCGGCCCTACATGCGTGCGCAGGCGCTGGTAGAGCGACTCGGCCTGGGTGCGGGACTGCTCGGGCAACAGGGGCGAATGGGCCAGGTAGTTGAGTGAGGCGGTCAGCATACTCAAGTACTGGGGAGAAATGCCGGCCAGTCGTTCCAGCCCCAGCGAGTTGGTGGCCGAGACGATGCCGCTGTCATCAAGCAGGGACCAGTCAATGTCGAAGAACTGACTGCCGGCCATCTCGCCATCGTCCGAAACCGTGGTCAGGGTGTTGATGTCCTTGTGAATGGTATTGACGTACTTGCGCAGTTCTTCCTTGCTGTTGGGATGGCCGATGAAGCGATCGGCCAGCTCGGCCAGGGAGAACTCCTCACCCAGGTGGGCGGACAGGAAGAGCATGAGCCGCAGGCGACGGTCCACCTCGGATCCGGTCTGGAAGGAGGATGCACTGACCCGACGGGCGTGGCGAAGGTCGGTGTCGTCGTCGCTTAGGTCAGTGGCGAAATGCTCGACGCTGGTCCGGGCAATCTCCGGAGAGATGACCGTTGCCGCGCCAGGACTCAAAGACTCGTCGGCCAGCTTGAAGCGGGCGGCTGCATCCAGCCGGCGCCGGAAGGCATCTGCGGCCTCCTGAGGGCTGACGATGGAGGCATCGGGGTGCTCCAGGACGAACATGGCCAGGTCATCGGAGTCGGCATAGGCCACGTTGAGGTTCTCCCCGTCCACGTCCACAGTGGCGGCGAAGCGGCGGGAATCGATGACCTTGACCAGATCGTCGGGAATGCGCTGGGTGCCCAATCCAGGGGCTATGGAGTCCAGGCCCAGGCCGGGAATGGGCACCTGCGGTACCCGGGGCGTGGTGCGCGAGACCGGTCGGGTCGGCTCCTCGCTGGCCTCCTGGGACATGGCTATGGATCGCGCTAGGTAGTTGGCCGCGGCCAGCACCGGCATGTCCTCCTGATTGAAGTGCATACGGATGCGGGGCTCATCCCCCAGCTGCAGACGGTAGGAGGCGAAATCCTGCCCCTCTGACTTGGAGGAATACTCGGGCTGACGGGATTCTATGGCTATGCCCATAGCTGCCAGCTTGGCGCGGTCACGCTGGAACTGCTTGGCGAAAGCTGCCTTGGCGGCCTGGTCAGCCAGCTCGCCATAGGAGTCGGCATAGGCCTTGACCCGTTGGGCTATTTGCCGAGATGTAAGCCATTGTGGGAAAGCTGACGATAAGACGGCTAGGACATCAAGTTCGTGCTTGCCCCATTTATCCGAGAAACGCCGTCTTCCGTTCGTGCCTTCTGCCATCAGTCCTCGCGTATCGTTAAAATTTGTGTATTAGTGCGTCTAACGCACGTTTATCTATCATAGATTGATTTTCAGGACCGTGGGAGCCAAACACCCAAATACGGTACCTTTTCTTGACAGGCTGAACCCTGCTGAGATTGGCCTTAGACCCACTCGTCCGGTTCGATTCCCTGGGGTCCCACATACTGACCATTGGGCACGTATGAGGAGCGCTCCCGATCACTCAGATGAGCATCAGCATACAGGGTCACATCCCTGCCGAAGGTCCAGTCGCCTTCGATCGTGACCGAGTTGGCAGCCGCCAGGCTGGGAACCCCGTAGGGGAAGCGCTCGTCAAAGTCGGCGATGTACTTGTAGTAGCGCTCATCCAGCTGAACGTTTGGGAAATCGTAGTTGCCATCCTCCATCTCATAGGAGTCGGTCAGATGGAAGCGGTCGGAGCGCATGATGAACAGGTCGTCGGTGGTCTTGACCGGCAGAAAGCGCATACGGTCCACCTGTACGCAGATGGCCCCTTCGAAGAGCGTGGCGGCAGAGCCCATGGCGGTCTCCAGTTGCACCACGGGGCGGGTGGATGGATCGGTGGGGTCCACGGTCTTCCGGTTCTCGATGATGGGCAGCGGCAGCACGCCGTTGTATTCGGTCAGCTTGTCGCGCAGGGCATCGACCCTGACCCAGATGCTGTTGGTATTGAAGTAGGGATGCTTGCGAATGGACATGGCTGAGCTGCGGTCGTGCGGGTCCACCTGGGACATCTCCCGCAGGATAAGGCGTCCGCTGGCCTTATCGATAACGATATGGCCGCCCTTCCGGTCAGCATCGGTGCGCTTGGCCACCTCGATCATGAAGGGCGCTCCGGACTGCGCGAAATAACCGGCCAAGGTCCTTGAAGGCCGGGCGCCCAGGTTGTCGGAGTTAGAGATGAACAGATAGTCGATTCCATGCTCCTTGAGTGTATCCAGTAGGCCCGTCTCCCAGATGGTCGAGAAGATGTCGCCATGGCCGGGAGGGCACCATTCAAGGTCGGGGTTGGCTGGGAAGTCGACAGGACGGCCGGTGTCAGCGTCGATCTTGGGCTCGATGTGCTGAATGATCTCCACGGGCACGTCTTTCTGAACAAAGCGGCGGTCCTGCTTGACCGCGCGCATGGTGTCGCGCGAGGTGCGGAAGGAGTTCATGAAGATCAGCGGCAGCGGAACCCCTAGGCGCTTGCGGGCCGTCAGCACCTGGCCCATGATGATGTCCAGGAAACGCATGCGACGGGCCTTGTGGCGACGGATGGGCAGCAGGGATTTGGCCTTCTCCAGGCCCATGGAGGTGCCCAGTCCTCCATTAAGCTTGATGAAGGCGGTGCGGGAGAATGCATCCAGGGCCATGTCCATGTCCATGGTGTCGTGGATATCTTTGGTACGGGGCACGTCCTTGAGCGGAGTGACATCCTTCTCGCGCACGCACGCCTTGGCGTCTCCCCGTTCCCAAGTTTCGTAAAGCTGCTTGAACTGGTTGATGGAGACTTCGCTCATGCCCTTGTCTCGCATCTTCGCGGCCGAAAGGTCGAAAACGTCTGTGCTCATGGAACCCCTTCCGGGCTGGGACGACTTGCGGTCGACGCGGGTTGCGTCGACCGTCCAGAAACATGATAGCAAGTTGATCACGCGGCCCGGTCTGTCTGGACTTGTTTGCTGGGACTCGCCGGACCATTGTCGGTCCAGCTACGCTGTGCTAATATCTCTACTCGGTGCTGATGCACTGTCGGGCCGTAGCGCAGTTTGGTAGCGCACTTGACTGGGGGTCAAGGGGTCGCGGGTTCAAATCCCGCCGGCCCGACAAGAAACCAATGGTTCCAAGGCTCCTTCGCCTCGGAACCATTCTTATTTCCGGAATCGGGCACATTTCGGGCGCATCGTTTATGCAAGGCCCTCTCCCAGCTTTTGCCGGCCGCATTGTGTTTCGTGTTATACGCCAAAACAATGCTTATAGAACTGCACGGAGTCAAGTGTGCCGTATGGCATAACAGGCTGCATGCTGGTATGAGCCCCCCCTCTGTCGCTCTCCGATGACTGATGGCTGAACCTTAAATGCACTCGAAGTCAAAGCAAGAAGAAGATTTGTATCCGGTTGCTTGCTGGAACAG
Organism: Bifidobacterium sp. JNUCC 75; assembly: GCF_054819865.1. NCBI lineage: Bacteria > Bacillati > Actinomycetota > Actinomycetes > Bifidobacteriales > Bifidobacteriaceae > Bifidobacterium > Bifidobacterium sp. JNUCC 75. The sequence continues at coordinate 2,172,670 of NZ_JBTHIF010000001.1, forward strand.
AGATGCCTTCTCGTGGTGGCCTTATCCGTTAAGTTGGCACAGGTAAAGCTCCATTTTCCGTTGCCAGCCAAGGAGGGGCTGTCACCAGAACAGGGCCGCAAGAGCATACCCGGCAACAGCGCAGACCACGATTACGAGCAGCAGCAACAACAGCCTCTTCCGAAGGCTGGGCAGACGGCCACGATCAGACCGGTCCACCTCCTCACCCGCCAGGAAAGCCTTGATCTCCCTGTAGGTGCAGATATTGTTTCGTCGTTTGATATTCTCCTCAAGGCCGCCGATCAATCCCAACAGGACCAGAAGGGCGAAGAGCCCCAAGAGTGAAAGCAGCCACGGCCACTCCCGCTTGGCAACTGCAACCCCATACAGCACCAGCCCATCCACAATGAAGATGACCGCGGCCAAACCATAGAGGATCAGATTCAGGATCTTCATGCTTCGTACGTCCTTATCGAGCGCCTGCTTCATGGTGTCGAGGTCTCCTTTGATCAGCTGGTCGATGCTCACGTCGAAGAGGTTGGACAGGAGGAGCAGGTTCTGCACGTCCGGGTAGGTGCGGTCGTTCTCCCAGTTGGATATGGTCTGGCGGGACACGAATATCCTGCCGGCGAGATCGTCCTGGGACATGCCCCGCTCCGAGCGACACCGGCGAATCTGACTGCCCAGTTCCATACCCCTGCCCCCCGCCTTCCCTGGCCATCGTCCGCCGGCCGATTGTTGGTTGATGACTGTGTACCTGCATCATCGAGGCCTGCGCACGCCTGACACCCTCACGCTATCAACCAAACCCCTCACCCGCCAAAAATTCCTCTGTCTAAAGTCTTTGACATCCTTGTTTTTCAAGGATTATCGGCATAGATCAGCCTAAATGCAGGTTGGGGAAACACTCCGGACAGGTTATCGGCACAGCACCAAACATGCTCACATCCTATTGCCCATTACCAAGCTGCTGATCCCGGCGGAGGCGGACGTACCAGTTCATCTCGTCTCGGTTAGTTCTCGGAACACACTAGTATCGGCAGTATTCCAGTCGTTATTAACAACAGTTACGGGCAGCTAGCATGTACACGTACAGTAGCTTTTCTCAACAAGATGTTGCTGGTTCAAATCACGCCGGCACGGCCAAATAACAACGAACCCGAGGTTTTAAGCCATGGAATTATTTGTATTCCCTGACGTTGGGCGCGTATTTGGTATAACACCGGCCTTCCGGTGTTATTCGTTCTTTTCTGCACCGCGCTGTTGCGGATTGGGAGTGGCATATTTATATGAAGGGCACAATGCAACCGGAATTTCACTAACTCGCGTCCCCTACCCTTCACACCCATATCGGGCTGCCGGATGTCCCGCGATCATTCGACCTCCCAGCGAATCGAACTTACAGCGTCCAGCAGGCCTTCATCGTGGGAGACGACCACTAGGGCTCCCTGGTAGGGTGTCAGCACCTCGGCTAGAGCTGCCTGGGAGCGAAGGTCCAGATGATTGGTCGGTTCGTCCAGAATCAGTAGCTGGGGATGTTTCAAGAATCCCAGGCACAGCAATAGTTTGCGGCCTTCGCCCGCAGAGAGTTCGTGACCGGCCAGGAGATCTTCTGGGTCAGCGTTGAGCTGGGCGTATGCCGTCATCAGTTTCTTTCGCTGAGTCCCCGGCAGCGCGACTGCGTCCTCCAAGGCCTTGTGTATTCGTGCCGAGCCAATGATCTGAGGCAGGATCAGGCGCGGTAGATCCGCGGGCAGACCGGCGACCAGCAGCTCGAGCAATGTGGATTTGCCTCGTCCATTCGGCCCACTGATGCCGATGTGGTCTTTCGGCCCGATGCTGATGGTCTCTATGGCTGGACCATGCTGGCTGTCTGCCCCTCTGTCTGTAGCTGCATTCCCGCGCAGATACAGGCGGAAGTCTTCGACACCATGCCTTTCCATCCAGTCACTTAGGTCGCCGCCATCAACCCGGACCAATTCACGTTTGTGGCTGGCTTCGGCCTGCAGGCTCATGCTCCCGTCATAGCGTTTAGCGGCAGTCTGTAGGTCGGCGTTCTTTCTGCTGGTTGCGACGATGCGCGCTTCAGCTTGCCGGTAGCTGCGGGCAGCTGCCGTTCCCGAGGCCCCGGGTTTAGCCAGTTTGTGAGTGTTCCGGGCGTCGTGGTCGTGTGGGTCGATTCGGCCTCCCTGCTGTCTCAGAGCATCTACATGCTGGAGTTTCTGGAAGCGGGCAGCCTTGAACCGCTTGAGCCTGCTCAATTCCCGGCGGTTGCTATCCAATTCCTCCTGGGCGTGACGGTCTTCAGCCTTCTCCTGCTCCTCGATCTGCGCCAGCCTGCCTTTGAACTGGGTCAGCGTCTGCACATTGCCGGCCTGCATGTGACGTGTGCGGAAGACCAACGACCTGGGGCAGCTGGCATCAATCAGGGCCCGGTCGTGAGAGATTAATAGACCGATGCCTGCGAAGCTGTCCATGGCCTGGCCGATACGAGTCCTGGTCACTTCATCCACATGGTTGGTCGGCTCGTCCAGGACCAGCAGGTCAGGTTCCCGGCTGAGGGAGCAGGCCACTTGCAGGCGCTTCGCCTCACCGCCGGAGAGGGTCGGATACCGGTAGACCCAATCGTCTGCTATGCCCAGGGTCCGCCTGATGGCAACGGCCCGCTGTGACCAGTCGTTGGCAAAATCGTCCAGGTTATGCGGTTGCTCGGCGATGTCCTGGGGGCAGTATTCGCAGACCAGGCTGCTTGGTTTCGGGCTGATGCTTCCCTGGGTCGGCGATAGGCGTCCGCACAGGAGCAGAGCCAAGGTGGTTTTACCGCAGCCGTTATCGCCAAGCAGGGCGGTCCAGCCCCGATCCAAGGTCGCGGACAGATGCTCGAAAATGGCGGATGGGCTGCTCGTATAGGCGAAGCCGAGGTCGGTGATGGTGATGATACTAGGGTTCGACATGGGTTTCCTTCTGATGGTGATGCGGTTTGGTTCATCATCAGGGGAATCGTCGGCTGTGACTGGTCGATCAGTTTCTCAGCCCGTCAACTTGTAGCTGCGGTCCACTGGCATCATGTGGGCATTATCGCAGTGGATCTGGTGAATGCGGGTGACAGAAGTTTTGGCCTGAGGACTCCCCTGCCGGGGACAGTCGCCGTTAATTACTGGGGAGTTCATGCTTCGGCCACTTCATTAGGACGGAAGACTGTAAACAAAACTCACCAATTTTGACGGTCTATGCCGACCGCCTGGGCAACCGTCTCATCACAGACGCAAGTCGAAGTCCTCTTTCACTTGGACCACCTTGGCATATGGGGCAGCCCCTCCGAATAGCTTTCTTCGCTCAACTTTAGCCCAGAACCTCCCCTTTTGCATGGAGTTACGTCCAGATACTGGTTTCCGGGTTGCTTGTAGCAGACCGGTCCTCGAAGTCGGCAGGATTCTTATTCTCATCTTTAGGCCCTTGCGGATCTGAAAGCTGATCGGACTGATAGATGGTAAGGGCTGAAGTCGCGACTCTCCTATGGAGAACCGTTTATGATTGCTCCCGTATCGGGCAGAGCACGCATATCTATCTGAGTAATCTCGCCTGGGATCGAAAAGTTATGACATAGAAAGTGGCAGTCTTCAATCTGCGAATCACCTTTGTCAATGTCACCGTTAGCTGCATTTTATAAAACCCTTGCGCAGCTTCCTTTCCTTTCGAGATAAATGCATGCGTGTTTTCATTTTGCTTCAATGATTCACTGTTAATACTCACTGTTATTCGTGAGAAGTGTCGAATTAAATCATGCAGGCTTATAGAACTAAAATACGCTAAGTCACGAGTTTCCTATTCTGGCCCGTCAGTGTATTCTAGGATTCTGTTTATAAAAACTCCCAATTAGCCCATAGGAGCATCCGTGTGGCCAAGCTGATTGGCATTTTCTGCATTAAAGCTATTTTTGCACGGGATTTTTGGCGTTAAACAAAAAGTTGATTGGTCATTGATTAAATTGCTTACGTAAGAATTTGCTTCTGTGACTTCCGGAAGGTTGTGATAAAAGATTTGAAGAATTACATTTCATGCTTGACGACGGCAAATCAAAAGACAACAATATTTAGCATGCACAATATCTTTCCTTTCAAGGTGTAACCCGTGCGTTCAAATTACGGAGCCAATCGGTAAAAATCTCCTTTATTATTGCTGGCCTATCAAGGTGGAGAGTATGTCCCGCTTTTGATATACACACAAACTCTGCTTCCTGCAAAGTGCAATAAAGAGAGAAAGCATCCTGAAATCCAACCATATTGTCATTTTGACCTGTAACGATTGTTACTGAACCCTTATATGATTTTAAATATTCGGAGGGCTCTTTTGCCAATTTAGGATTTTCAGACAGATATCGGACGATTTCATTGTCTTCGTTAGAGTTTAACCCCGGAAGTATATACTTTTTAAATAGATTGAAGTTATCCTGACTCTCCAATACTACGGTGGCTCTGTATGCCAAGAGTTCATCCTGGTCAATTCTTGAATCCAAATTAGACATATGATAAACGGCTCTCTTAGGCAAGGTTCGTTTAGCTGTTTCTGCCTCAGTTTCTGGTGCAAGTAAAAAGAGTGATTCTATTTGATCAGAAAATTGTTCTGCCAATGCAGTAGCCAATAAAGCACCAAACGAATAGCCGACGATAGCAAATTTACGATCATTGAATTCTTCTTCAATATACTGAATTAAAAATTGAAGAACATCCGAGGCGGATTGTATTACTCCAGCACCGCGGCTCTGTCCCATACCCGGTAAATCTATATAGTACCTCTGCCATTTATTGTCTTCATCAAAATATGATTCGAATGGCATTAAGGAGTTGTGGTCTAAAGGAAACCCATGAAGCATAATAATGGGATAGCCCTTACCGATTTTATTGACATACATTTTTTCAATATTCATGGCTCACTAAGATTCGCCTTTCTTTGATATCCGATATTTTACTCAAAACATTGCAGGCAGCCAGTCTTGGTATGCTGTTGAGTTTTAGTCCTGGAGAGCGTGGCTTAAGGTGTCCCGAAGGAACTGGGAACGCTTTTCCTTCTTCGACTTAGCCTTGAGATCTATGGTCCGGAGAAGCGATTGTGGAAGCCGCACCGAGATCCTTGTCAGATCTTCATCTGATATGTGAGGACGTCCGGCCTTGCTCGGCCCTACCTCACCATGCCAGCTCCCCTTCTCGTATTCTGCCGCCATGCTGTCGAGCATATGGTCGTCTACATTATTGATTTCATTACGCTGGTCTGCGTTGCATTGGTTTGCATTGCACGGTGGTAGATAATCCATACAAATGGAACCATTCTCAAACAATCATCGGCTAATAAGATTCTGACTACCTCTGCCATATGAATAGGAGGACAAATACTTACAAACAGCCGATTACAGCATTGCGATACCGATTAGTTGGCCTGGCTTCATAGCTGTAAAGTTTATAGTTATACAAACAGACAATGGGGTGCCGATCAGGGAGTGAAATGTCCGAAAAACCGGGCGGGACAAAGCCCAAAAGCAATTGGAGGCGGGTCCTTCTTGCCCTGGCAATAGTACTTGTTCTTGTCATGGTAATCATTCTGCCGGGGGCTTCCATTTTGGTCTATGAGGACACCTTCGGAAAACGGTATAACACTCCCGGATGGATGCGTTATGCGCTCGCAGACTTTCCCGGCTTGCGCATGAAGCGGTGCGTCTTCCGGTCCAAGGACGGTAAGGAACTGGCGGGATATCAGTATTCAAGAAATAATCCGAACCAGCCTGGGGACAAGGCTGAGGGCCTTGTGGTCATTGCTCATGGTTTCGGCGGCGGCGGACAGAATACCTACATGGATGTTGCCAACTATTTCACCGCCCAGGGCTTCCTGGTCTTCGCCTATGACGCCACCGGCAACGATGAAAGCGCCGGCAAGTCCGTCAGGGGCCTTCCTCAAGGGGTCGAGGATCTTGACCAAGCCCTTCGTTTCGTGGAGGGTGAGCAATCATATAAGGGCCTTCCTCTTTTCCTGTTCGGGCAGAGCTGGGGAGGTTATGCGGTCGGCGCTGTTCTCAACCTTCACCCAGAGGTCAAGGCTGCAGTCATGGTTTCTGGATTCAATCGTTCAATCGATATGATGCGTCAGCCCGGCAGAAAAATCGCTGGGCCTGCCGTCTCGCTTATCCTGCCCTGCCTGGGTTTATATGAGCATGTAAAGTTCGGGAAGTTTGCTGGCTATACTGCTTTGGATGGCTTGAAGAAATCCAAGGCGGGAATTTTCATCACTCAGAACCGGGACGATCAGGTGGTACCGGTCAGATATAGTTATGACCTCTTCCGTGAGGAATTTCAGTCCAACCCACGATTCCGGTTCCGTGAATACCAGGATCGCGGGCACGCCTATGTCTACTATTCCCAGGACTCGGTGCGATACCGAAAGCAATTCGACCAGGAATACAAGGAGCGCATGAGACAACTGGGTCAAAAGCCTTCTAACGAAAGCTATAACGCATATTCGGCCAAGCATTTCGACAAGTCGAAGGGCTTCGAGCTGGATGTGCCGTTGATGAACCAAATGGCGGACTTCTATCGCCAATATATGGATTAAGCCGTAAAGATACAGCCGGATGCAGCCCTCTTCCATCTACGGATAAGCCCGCTTGCATTCAGTGCTATTCAGTGGTTTGCAATGTTGGCCTGATACCAAAGGACGGCAATGTTGATTCGGTCCCTGACCTTGAGTTTTGCCAGTATGCGGCTGACGGTCTTTTTGACCGAATCAGGCTGCAGCTGAAGATGCTCAGCAATCTCCGCATTCGTCAGGCCTTGGCTAACCAGCGAAGCGACCTCAAGTTCGCGCTTACCCAGCTGGGCGAATTTTTCGCGAGCCTTAGACTCATCACTGGCTCTTGTCTTTGGGACTCCTCTCCTGATCACTTCGGCCGTGATGCGCGGCGTGAGAATTGCATCGCCTGCATGCACCGCATGGATGGCTCTGTTCAGATCGGCTGTCTTGACATCCTTGAGCAGGAAGCCAGATGCGCCTGCCCCTAAAGCTGTGAACGCATAGTCGTCCTCGTCGTAGGTGGTCAGAATGAGAATGCTTATTTCAGGATGGAGCTTTTTGATACGGTTGGTGGCATCCAGCCCGTCCATGACAGGCATGCGCACATCCATCAGAATCACATCGGGCAGAGGCTGTTGATTTTCGGCGGAAGTGGCCAGTTTATCCAAAGCTTCTTGGCCGTTGACCGCCTGTGCTACCACATGCAAGGTTGGATCCTTGGCGACCATGAGTGCCAGTCCCATGCGGGTCGGGCGCTGGTCGTCGACGATCATGACGCGGATCATGCGTTCTCCTTCATGCCTATATCGTTAGCTGACGTTGCAGCTAGTGAGGGTATGCGGGCCTGCAAGGTCCAACCATCAGAACCAGGACCCGAATGGAAGCTGCCACCATGAGCTTGCACTTCGGCCCTTAACCTGGCAAGGCCTGTACCATTGCTACCGATATTGTCGGCTTCGTTATTCAAGATTCGTCCATCATCGCGAACGGTGATATCTATGCCCCCCTGGCTGTCGTGATCCCAGGAGACCACAATACGGTTAACCTCCTGTCCGTGGCGGAGGGCGTTGGTGATCGCCTCCCTGGTGACAGTGAAGGCAAGGTAGGCCTGTTCGGAATCCTGTGGCCGACGGCCTGTCTCCGTCAGGGCAGTGCTGATGCCGACATGCCGGGCGTGGTCGAGGATGGGTTTGATGTCATCCCAGCTATGCCTCTCCCCTGTGGTTGGCTGTGGGTCGTTTTTTGGATCTGTTTCTGATTGCAGGGCTTTAACAGCCGTTCGGGTGTCATCCAGTCCCTGCCGTGCCAGGTCGTTAATCATCGAGATAGCCTCATCAATTTCCGGCTTTCCGCTGGCATGATCCAGTCCCTCAGATAGGGCGATAATGGCGGTCAAGTCGTGACCCACGCTGTCATGCAGTTGGGCGACAACCCTGGACTGATGCATGGCCTGGTCCCGCTCATGGGCCAAGGTTAGAGCATGCGAGCGCTCCTCCTCCAATGCCTGCTCTGACAAGCGTGATTGCCTTACGGAGCGTGAGAGGAAGGCGACTGTCAGGCAGAGGGCGAAAGTCAATCCAGTCGGATACAGAAGGTCGGTGAAGTGGACATCACGATGCCAATTAGCAGAGAATGCAATGCTGAGCAGGCCCAGAATAGCGGAACTGCCCAGCCCAGCTGCCAGTGATGCCATGCTCTTAGATTCTACCGCGCACGCGTAGAGGCTGACGAGCCAGAGAATGGTCAGGTAGGTGCATCCCGATCCATAGATTGCGGCAGTCAGGGCAAGCAGGCCACTGACCACCAGCAGGGTCGCCATAGGATATAGACGGCGCAGGCATAGGGTGACAAGTGCGAGAACAATAATGACCACAAACAGGGGCAAGCCCCAGCTGGCAGACTTCATGACCTGGTAGAGGGTCTGGTTCGCGCTGCTTGGGACAAGGATCAGCCTGGTCAGCATCCCTGTCTCGTAGAGGGTGCAGAAAAAGACTGCCACGAAGGTCATATATGGCCGGTTCCACAACTGAATCCAGCCTTGAGTCTTCTTGCCTGCTCTCATCGGTGAGCCTCTTCCTGATAACTGCCGGTATTCCATTATGCTGTCAGACACTGTGATGTGCGACCTGGCAAGTGCTGCATCCTCACTTAATTGATGTTGTACTTGAGACTAAATGGCTCTGCGAGCCTGGTGCCGAAATATAAGGAGGCTGATCAACACCCAGAGGATTGCTGCCATAGACGAAGCCACCATAGAGGCCGTAGACGTAATATTGCCCATGTCACGGGCTGCGGATGCAGTGGTGATCAGGGCCAGAGGATAAGGCAGCGCCAAGGACGGTGCGGCAAGCGACAGCGCACAGCCTGCCAGAGTGAGCAGAAACATGATGCTCATAGTCGAGGCAAAGGATTCGGCTCTGGCAGCTATGGCCTGGGTCAGAGTCATAATGGCCCACACTGCCAACGTCATTGGTACGCCACGTAAGAGATAGGGACCGAGTTCCACTGTGCTGAATCCTCCTACAAGAACACCCACGAGTATGAATTCGGATTCGAAGATGGCGACGGTAAGGAGGGAGGCCAGCAGTCCATGCATCACCTTTCCGGCTAGGGCAGTCCCGACCATGCCTGAGGCATTAAGACGCTGCCAGTTTCGTCCCTTATGCTCGTTGGCTTCAACCTGGGCTGCAAAGGCCGCGACCAGGACTGGCATGAAGACCATGCTTGGCAGAAGGATCGCCTGCCCCCAGACCGCAGCCCAGGTCACCCCTTGAGCCTGGAAGTCCGGTTTGTAGCTCTGATACTGGTCCCAACCGTTGAAGATTCCGACGGCGTCGAAGAGCATGGTGGCCAGCCAGTACCAGAGATTGCCGACCTTGCGAATCTCCCATTTGAAGGCGGCGGCGATTGATGGCTTGTGGCGATGCATCGGGGTGATGGTTATAGCGTTTGCAGGGTATTGCCTGTTCATCGGCCTGACTCCTTGACCTTGACGATGAGTGCTGATATTCCCGACCAGATAATGCAGGCCAGAAGGCTAGTCAGGACTTTTGGCCAGGGATTGGCGACCAAGGTCATTCTGGCAAAACCATCAGAGCTGGCTGAAAACAGGAACGGGCTGGCCGCGGAACTGATCCCGGCTGGGAAGAACCAGCCCAGACCCGGCATACTCATCGGGCCCAGTCCAGTCCCGATCAGACCGGCTATCACACCCAGTCCCAGGCCTATGGCCTGCCTTTCGATAGTCAGGGAGAGGGCGAGTTGTATGGCCGTGACAGCCATGGATGAGAAGCAGGCAATCAGTGCCGGAAGGAGTATGTATTCGGCCAGACTGCCCTCGAGATGAAACCCTTGTGCCAAGGCCGTCAACGGTATCCAAGTCAGAGGAATTACGAAGCAAAGTGTAAGCGCGCACCCCGCAACTACGAGCTTGGCAAGAAACATCCCCATCGGGCTCTGGCCCAAGGAGAGCCATTTGAGATCCATGCGCTCGCTGCTCTCCATGACGGCAAGCCGGCTGGTCAGCAGGGCCGCGAGGATAGGTGCCAGCAGGCCTACGGTCTGGAAGATCTCACCTTGTGCAAGGGCTACGGTACGAGTGGCGGGGTTCGAAGATTCAGCTCGTTTCATGAATGCCAAGCCTGACCATGACGAAACCAGAACAATCATGCCCAAGGCCATCCACCAGAATGAGGAGCCTTTCAACTTGCGAAGCTCCATGGAAAGCAGAACAGGTAGCCCTCCTGGATGGGATGAGCGTGGCGGTTTTCCCAATCGAAATTCTTCGGACCGCATGGAGATTGATTCGACAGAGCTCATCGTGTGCTCCTCCGTTTAAGACCGGACAGCTTCATACCACTCTGCGCTACATGGTTCTGTAAGACATAGTTTTGTGGAATATGGTTCTGCGGGTTTTCCACTAGTTCGAGGAAGGCCTCTTCCAAGCTCTTTCGTTCGGAAGCGACACGGTATACCTGCAGACCATGCGAAACCAGTCGATTTACCAGCGACCCGATTTGTGGATCGGGTATCTCGGGAATGCGCAGGGTTGCGCTCTTGCGGATATATTCGTGTTGAATGCCTTGAGCTTCGAGCATCTCTGATGCGAGCCCAGGATCGGACACCCGTAGATTGATATGACCCTCTTCCCGCAGATTTTCCAATGTCCCCTGGTAGAGCAAATGACCATCGGCAATGATGCCAACCACCGGAGCCATCTTTTCAATCTCCGACAGGATATGGCTGCTGATGATGACAGTGACCCCCTCCGAGGCGGCCAAGTCCATAATCATTCGTCGCACCTCGACCACCGCCTCGGCATCCAAGCCATTGGTGGGCTCATCCAGGAGCAGGAGCTCCGGATGCGAGATCAGCGCCATGGCGATGCCCAGCCGCTGCTTCATCCCCAGAGAGTAGGCGCCCGCCTTCCTCTTCTCGTATCCCCGCAATCCAACCTTGGTTAGCACTTCTGATGTAGCTGAAACTGGCAGACCCAGATAATCGGCTACCATGCGGCAGTTGTCCAGGCCCGACAGGCCTGGATAGAAGCTGGGTCCTTCAATCATGGAGCCCACACGGCCCGGCTGGATCGTAGTCTTCTTTCCGACTTGCTGTCCTAGCAGCCACATGCTTCCGGCAGTCGGTTTTGTCAATCCCAGAAGGAGCTTCATGGTGGTCGATTTTCCGGCTCCGTTTGGTCCCAACAGTCCATAGACCCCGCCAGCCGGCACTTGTAGATTCAGCCCATCCACGGCTTTGAAATCTCCATAGGCCTTGACCAGCCCCTGTGTAACCACAGCCAGTTGCGGGTCATTGTTTCCGTCCGTATATGTCATTGTGCCTCCCCTTCCAATCGGAATTCAACTGATTCCTATGCAAGTTCGGCGGATGCAATCCCTCAACGCGGGAAAAGAAACTGTCCCCTGCAGGGGACAAGTCGCTGCTGATGAGGCTGATTTGTATCCATAGGAAAAGAGTCTTGCTGGATTTAGTCGTCTTCATGATTGAATAGGGGCTACTTTGCAAACAAGCAGAACTAAAAGCGTCCTCATCAAGAACCTGTTACTGGGTATTGGGACGCTAGGGTATTGGGACGCTAGGGGCCGGCGTGTGTATGCACTCACTCACCCATCCCCCAGAAAACAAACGATTTGACCTTGACATAATGGCAAGGTTTAGGGTCAAGGCATGACACGCGAAAGTAAATTCAGTGGCGAGGGCAGCAGGAGCGGCTTGAGCATCGGTCAGATGTCTGAGCTTACTGGGTTCAGTCGGAGAATGTTGCGTCACTGGGAGGAGGAAGGACTGATCTCCCCCTTTCGCGACCAGTCGAATTACCGGCATTATCTGCAGGATGACGTCGCACGGCTGGAGCGAATTGTGACCTACAGGGAGATGGGATTCAATGCCAGACAAATCAAGGCATTGCTCGATTGCAAGACACCGCTTGCTTTGGACGAGTTGCAGGGACAGCGCTCGCGAATTGATGAGAAAATCCAGCATCTTAGGAAAGCTGCGGATCATCTGGACCGACTCATAGCCCTTGCCGAGGGAAAGTCAGGTAATGATTCAGTTCCTACGAAGATCGATCAGGAGGACCGGTACTTTTCGGAAGCATACGAACGCTGGGGTGCTAGCAGACAGTGGCTTGAGTATGCGGAGCGAAAAGCTTCCCGCTCCGAACAAGAACAGAAAAAGGACATGACCCGGCTTAAAGACGTGGAAAGTGAGCTTGCACAAGCCAAACAAAAAGGTCTGGCTCCGACATCAGATAAGGTTCTCGAACTGATTGACGAGCATCGGCAGGCTCTGTCATGGTTCCATGTGACGCCGTCCATGCATGTCATTCTGGGGCGGATGTATGTGGCCGACCCGCGTTTCAGGCGCTATTACGAACAACTGGAACCTGGATTGGCGAAATGGATGCTGGTTGCAATCGAAACTGCAGCGCGTGCAAACGGGATAGATCCGGCAACCGCCAAATGGGAGTGACGCAGTCAGTACCTTCCATCTACGTATCAGGTTTTCTGTTTGACAACCCAATTGAAAATCCTTCAATTAAGGAACGAGGTAACCATGCACAACCATGACCAGACCAGAGCTTCTGCTTATACAGGCGCAAGCATCAGTCCCGTGCCGGAGCCGGGAAAGAATGCGGAACCGCCGGAGCCTTATAGGGGCATCTATCTCATGCCCATGTTCATGTGCCTGTATAGCCACGATCTAGAAGAATCAGAGGTTTTCTGGACGCAGGGACTAGGCTTCATCGATTTATACACCATGCCGGGCATGATGATTCACTTGAGGCGCTGGGCCTTTCAGGATGTGCTGATTCGTAAGAGTGGTTCCAATACTGGCGACTCTGATACGGATATGGAGTCCATAGGAAGCCTGAGCGTAGCAGTCACGGAAAAGCAAATCAGCAAGATTGTGGATGCATGCGAGCGCCTTCGTCCTGGCTCCACTTCAGCTCCATTACGTAAGCCGTGGAACTCACTCGAAGCCAGGATTCACACTCCGGAAGGCCTGATTCTTATTCTGACAGCCGCTTTGGCTGTCGACAAACAGAAGGCTCAAGTTTATCTGAACTCGCACGGTCAATGAACAAAGATGAAGTACCTCCCCTACTCGTGATTTGATTGAAAGAGCAACGATTAGATGTCTCGAACGGCCGAATGGAAAATATATAAGACTTATAACGTTTGTTCTTGTATAAAGCCGGTTCTTGCCCCTGGATTCGAAAGAGGCTATCGCTTAAGGGGCTTTCGGTTAGCGGGCTATTGGGTATTGAAGTTAGTCCAGTTATGGAAGTTAGGCCAGCAGGTTTACTGCTCGGATTTCAAGCCTAGAGTTTCGATGGCTTCCGCTACTGCAGCCGTGCGATCGCTGACCTCCAATTTGGCGAAGATCCGACTGAAGTATGTTTTCACTGTTGACTCGCTGATGTATAAGTGTTCTGCGATTTGCCGATTGGTCATGCCTTTGGCGGCCTCGCGCAGCACACGTGTCTCTTGTTCGGACAGTGCTGGTCTGGTCGCAGGGCGCAGCGCCTTGCTGACTGCTTCCGCGGCGGTCGGATTCAGGACAGTGGACCCTGCAACAGTGTCACGGATAGCTTGGGCCAAGACATGAGGTTCTACGTCTTTCAGCAGATAGCCATTGGCTCCGGCTTCTATGGCCGGCAGAATATCGTGGTCGGAATCGTAAGTGGTAAGGATCAATACCTTGGTTTTGGGATAAGAAGCCAGCACTTTCCGGGTGACTTCAGGACCGTTCATATCAGGCATCCGCAGATCGAGTAGCAACAAATCCGGACGTGTTTTCGCTACAGCCTCTATGGCCTGGGCGCCATTACATGCTTCGGCAACCACTTCAAGGTCTGCATGGCGTTTCAGCATGCTGCGTATGCCCTCCCGAACCATGGGGTGGTCGTCGGCCATGACAAGTCGGATCATCTTTCCTCCTTATATAGTCGAGTAGAGTTACCTGGTCTTTCGACAGGAATATTTACAGTTATGGAGGTGCCTTGCCCGGGAACTGAGGTTACCGTACAGCGCCCACCCGCGTCTTGAGCTCGTTTGGCCATATCTCGCAGACCATAGCCATGCCCGGCCTTTTCCATCTCCTGGAAATCCAAGTTTTGAATATCAAAACCACGACCATCATCCTTGATCCGAAGCTGTAACAGTTCCTGCCCTTTCAAAAGCAAGCTCACCTGTACATGCTGGGCATTGGCATGCTTGGAAATATTAGTCAGGGACTCCTGGACTATACGCAGCAGGTTGACCTCGGTCTGCTTAGGCAAGGGCGGCAAGGTTCGTTGAATCCGACACTGTGATTGAAAACCTGTCTTTGCTGCGGTGGCATGCACTGTCCGTTCCAGGGCCGTCTTCAGGTCCCTGCCATCCAGATCAGCCGGTGCCGAATCCGCAATCATTCTTCTGGTGTCATCCAAAGAACCCTTCGACGTGCTGGCGATCATTTCCAAATGCTTCTGAGCTGCAGGTATGTCGTCGATCAGTTCTTCATGAGCTACCCTGGCCAAGGCCAGAATGGAAGTCAAAGACTGGGCGATCGTGTCATGCATTTCGTTGGCCACACGTTCACGCTCGATGGACGCTCCTTCAGCTCTGCTGAGTCTGCGAATCGTCTCTTGTTGAGACTCCATTTTGTCCAGCAGCATTTGATTATGTCCGTTGGTCAAAGCCAGGACATTAAAGGACTTTCCAATCATTGCGGAGAATACCACTACGAGAATCATGAGCATAAGATTGCCGGTTAGATCTGTACTCAAGAACCTTTTCCCAGCCAAGACCATAGCCAAATAGGCTATATTCAGGACTCCTACCAACCCCAGAGCAGGAAGGTAGGAAAAAGCGATAAAGAGTTGTGGCACGATAAACAGCTGAGCCAGAATAGCGGTACCATCCAACCAGGCGCCCATAGGCAGGCAGACCAGCGTCAGCAGGGCAAAAATCCAACCATATGCTCCTGTTTTGCTTACTGGCTGATCTGCCGTTTGCCGGTCAGACCCTTGAGGCTTGTCATATACCCTAGGCAGAACCAAGATCATGAAAAATAGGCAGGGCAATAAGATGAGAAGGCTTGAAACAAGCTTATGGATCATGGTTGCAGTCGAGAAGAAGCAATCGGCTCCTGTTACGCAGCCTGCTTCCACAATGAAATACCAGTTCCAGGTGTTATGAAGACGTCGACGCTGGGCATCGGTTCTTGCGGTCGCGTCAAGTTGTCCGTCGCCGCAATCACCATTTAGATTCATTGAAAGCTGGTCTTGCTGTTGGTTTTCTCGATTAATTCCCTCAGTGATTTTCACTCATGTCTCCCATGACTTGCACACTTATTCACCCTACTGCCAAAATGCCTGTAGAAATCGTCGGGTTTTTCTGTTTCCGAGCCTCGAAACCGGGATCTTCATTGGTTTTTGATTGTCTTACCAGCGAAAATTTGCTTGCCTTTTCGGGGGATACAAGAGAGCCAGGGGAATGAATAGCAAGGACAGGCAACCCATTGCTAGGAAGACCTTGCTGCTACCGCTGGCATAGGAGGCCCTGATCAGAGGCATGATCATATTCCGCATGGATCGGGGCATACTGGCGAATTGTGATTGAGCACCTGCCGAAGTTCCGGATCCAATAGTATCTGCGATGGCTTGCGCTCGGGATGCACTTACTCCGTACTTGCCCAAGGCCTTATGAATATCCAGAGCAAAATAATGGGTACACAATGGTCCAAGCATTGCCATGCCTAAGGCGCCGCCGAAGTTTTTGAAGGTCTGATTGATGGCAGTGACTTCGCCATAAGAGGCGTTGATGGCCCGATTGACCGCATCAGTGGATGATGGCGAGAACATGAATCCGATCCCTGCACCCGCAACCACCATGGAAAGTGACAGCCAGACGGTATTGGAGGGCAGTCCTTTATCGAGCGAACCGGCTGTAAGCGACATGAGGGAGAAACCCGTTGCGGCTATCAAGCCGGCAATCAGCAATACGGGTTTCATGCCATGTCTGTTGAAGAGTTGGGCGCCTAACAAGGCGGAAACCAGGAAACCTAAGAAAAAGTAGAGGATGAATAGGCTGGTTATCAATGTTGACCGGTTGAGTGCAAGGAGGCCATAGACGCTGAGGAAGTACATGATGGGTTGGAAGATCACGGCGGCTACCAACATGGCGAGCTGGGAAATGTCGAATGGTGGGTTGCGGAAGATTCTGAGTTTAATGATTGGATTGTCAACGTGCGAATCCCAGAAGCCGAACACCAGGAATAGCACAAGGCTGGCACCAAAACTGGCAATAATGCGCCAATCCGACCAGCCAACGGTGCTGCCCTGTTGAATCGGCACGATCAGAGCTATCATGGCGAGTCCTACGGCCAGGCCGCCAGCCCAATCAATATGCTGACTGCCGTGTTCGGTTGTGGGTGAGTCCTTCGGAATCATCGTGACGATCATGGCGATTGCCGCCAGAGCCAGAGGTAGATTGATGAAGAAGATGTCGCGCCAGGAGTATTGAATCAGCCAAGAGCCCAGAATGGGGCCCAAACATGTCATGGCTCCTGTGATGGCGAAGAACAGAGCCATGTTTCCGGCCCTCTTGTTTTCGGCCGAGTAGGAGAACAGAATACCGATAGCGGCCGGGAACATCATGGCTGAACCAATGCCTTGGAGCGCTCGGGAGAAGATCATCAGCATCAGCGAGAGTGAATTTGCAGGAACAAGTCCGCAACATAAACTGCCCATTCCAAAAAGGAATGTACCTGAAAGCATGATGCGCTTGTAGCCCGCTAGATCAGACAGATGCCCGCAGATGGGGAAAGTGGCGGCCGCAGCCAGCATGTAGGCGTTGACAATCCACTGTATGCCGCTTGCGGTCAGACCCAGACCTGATTGGACTGCCTGACTCGATAAGGAGACGATTGTCGAATCTATGTTGGTCATAGAGACGGCGACAATAAGTCCAATCATGATCAGGCTGAGTTTTTTGTGATTGATAGGAGGTTGTGAACCCTCAATCACTGGCAAGGGGTCTTCTTGTCTCTTGACTTCGCAATCTTGCATGCTGTCTCTCTTTCGTGTTCGCGCAATTGGTATCGCCGTAATCTGCTTTGGAGGCGCTACACCATGAGAGTAAAAAGATCTGCTCGCTTCTTATGTCATCCCAGTCGCTATATCTCTGTCCCCCATTCGGATGACATGTTGACTGCTGTGTCAGAGCTGGGACTAGAAGATCAGCAATACAACTGTTTGCGGAAATCGAAAATCGGACTGTGTGAGTTATAGGGCCGTCTGGTACTGGCAAAAGCACTGTCTTGCAGTTTATCGAGCGATTTTATGAGCCAATTGGTGGGGGGGGGGAATCAATAGTTATGGCAGGCAGATTACCCAGAAGATCCGTGAGCAACTGCCTTCTCCACTGGCCAATGTGAGCGGGATTCGCCTGACGCTATGAATGAGTAATATCAGCGACAGACAATGCAATGTGAGGACATTCTCCACGCGGTCAACCTGGATGACCTGTCGTCATTGTTGCCCACCGTTTGGCTATCTGTTGGGCACTGTAAATTGGTTTATTTTGATATGTCGCAGACCGAGAAGGCGAAACTCATCAGAGTTCCTACTGACTTACTCTTATCTGATTTTAATGTTTCAATGCTTTTGAGATTCTCATTGTCTTGTACCTGGTTCAGCGCGTACTGTGCGCCATCTGAGGTGGTAAAGCGGAGGATGGGGTCTCCATGCTTACTGAGCTTGCATGATACGGTGCCCTCATCTACCTTGAGAGGCCAGGTGTGTCCCAGATTTTCTTTGGAAATTGTTTGTGGGTTACTGGTAGCTGCAACCCTGTTGCTTCCATCAGTGGAATATTCTTCAGGGTGCCTCATGCCATCAGTGCAGCCGCCAACCCCTACTGTCAGCATAATTGTGGCGCATATAAGGGAAAGGGTCCTGAGGCTCTGCTTGGTTCGCTTCATAATTGTTCGGCGTTCTTTCATACTTGAGTATTGGGTGTCCTTGTAAGAGGCGGTATCTGCTGCTCACTGGCTAAGGCCATATATCCGTCCTCAAGGTTGGGTGCGGTTTCGACAGAGCCTGCGGGCGGGGTATCGGTGACTATGCGGTACCTTGTCCCCTGTGGGGTGGGTTCCGCGTTGATGATTGTGGCATTATCCGGTGGGGCTGCGATGGGGGGCGTGACCCAGGTGTGACCGGCGGCTTCACGGATCAGCCCCTCTGTTGGCCCGTCATACTGTTTGCGCCCGAAACGTAATACGCACACCCAAGGGCAGGTTTGTGCAATATCATCGAGTATGTGGGTGGAGAGGATAACGGTTCGATCCTGTCCCAGTTGGGCAAGGAGTGTGCGGAACCGCATGCGCTCTTCGGGATCCAACCCTGCTGTGGGCTCGTCGACTACCAGCAGCTGGGGGTCGCCCATAAGGGCCTGTGCGATGCCAACCCTGCGCCTCATACCCCCGGATAGGCCCCGGATAGGTAGGTTCATCGCGTCTTCCAATCCCACTTGTCCCAGGAGGGTATGTGCCTGCTCCTGCCGTACGTGTTTGTCGTCAATCATTTTCAAGATGCCGATATAATCAAGGAATTCAAGTGGCGTCAGGTTGTCGTAGGGGGTGATGTGCTGAGGAAGATAACCCAGGTGTCGTTTTAAATTTCGCCTATTGGCCGGCGATGACAGGTCTTGCCCATCAATAATAACTTTCCCTTTAGTCGGTTTGATTATTCCTGTGAGAATGCGCATGAGAGTTGTTTTGCCGGCACCATTTTGACCAATAAGCCCTATCATGCCCTGTGGAAGATCAATGGTCAGATCGTTCAAAGCGGCCGGTCTCCCCCGAAAATCCTTGGTCAGATGGTCAATAGAGATAAACATGTGAGTAATTCCTTTCAAAGTCAGTGGATAGTCAGACCCGAACTTTCATGTGGTTGGAGGCTATGTTTGCGCCAGTGAAGAGAAGGAAGATAATACACGCCTGCCAGAGCAAGGATATGACTCCCGATTGGACGGTAAAGGGGCCGTTCGCCGGTACGTACATAGGATCTGTGTGGAACCATCCCTGCGCAATGGGATCACCAATAACGGCCAGAGGGCCACCGTTGAGCGTTGGAAGTGGTAAGAGGGGGGTATAGAAAGCCAGCCAGGCCCATACCAGGACGGCAAGAATTCGGGCTACGATTGTGGGCAACAGGGCTCCTAGCAGGGCGGATATCCCCATAGCGATCAGCATTGATGGTGAGAGTATGACAAGTGCTACTGCCAGGGCCACGAGTATTGCCTTACCGTTGCCGTGGATGGCTTGATGGACCGCGATCAATACAAGGAAAAGCAGGGAAGACGATATGCAGACAACCAAGGCTCCCAAGACATGAGCCGAGCGGATGACTGCCATCGGCAAGGGGGAGGTGGATTCAAGTTCGTCCATACCTGTTCGCCTGCCGGCGGTCATAAGGTCGCTAAAAGATGCTGCGTATGCCAATGGGGTGAACATAGCAAGAACCTGTCCCGTAAAGACCAGACCATCTATGTTGCTGAATCCAGGTGACATAGGAGAGGCATAGGCCAAAAAGAGGGCGAAGATCGCCAGCGGTATGCTGGCTATCCACAAGGCTTTGCGCCGATAAAACATCAGTAGCGTGATGCGTACAAGGCTCAGTATCCTCATAGGGTTGCCATCTTTATAACATTGCGCTCCGCATCATTGCAGATTTTCCATCCGAAGATGGCTCCTGCTGTTGCAATAAACATTGGGAGAAGTCGTTGCCGGACCGGATCGGTGATGTATGGATCCCATATAAAACATAAAAACAGCCAAATAGCTATGGAAGCCAGCGACGATGTTGGCATAGACGTGGTGAGTACGGCTATAAGGAAAACCAGACAGTTGACAATGAATATACTGCCAACCGGGGTAATGATGCTCACCCATCCCATATCACGTGGCCAAAGCCGCATCATATGCAAGCCGATAAAAAGAAGACCTGCGGCAGCAAGAAATGCTCCGGTAATGATAAGCAGCCTGGTCACTTGAACTTTCCGCCATCCAGTTGGAGTTGACTCAGCAAGTTCAACGATTGGGTCACCATTGAGCACAAAAGCTGTAGATAGGCCAGCAGCAATTACTGGCACCTGAGTAAGAACCATCATAACTGGCCGTATGCGGCTCAATGACCAGATGCCCTCCAGTACGAAGCCCGCAAGAAGGATACCTGCGGTCAGTATGAATGGCAGTAATACCAGCCTATAAAGCCTCTTGAGCTGTATACCTACGAAAGCCAACCTCGTCCACCTTCCTCATATCTGGTTTTGGCCTCGGCTGCCGCCAGACATTGCTCGCTACTCGTTCCGTCTGCTTAGTTAGTAGCGAGAGAGGATGGAAAGGTTCATTAATTTTTATCTCCACCGGCGAGTCGAGTATGCCAGGCAAGAGGGGCTGTAAGGATAACAGCAGATATGAGTCCCACTGTAACGAGGATGAACCCTGCCCAGGCTGCGGCGGTAGTGGGTGCCGAATTGACCCATGCCGGTAGGAAAAATGATGACCTAAAGTTCTGCAAAGTTCTCAATAGTGGTGCAAGTACTCCTAAGAGCAGTGCAATCCAAGAGCATTGCCATATGCATAAGAGGGCCACGATATTCGCCAGGAGTGTTATGGGGGCTATCGTTTGGGCAATAACTGGCAGGGGTCTTATTCCAGGGTTGATTGCAGTGACAATCAATAAGGCTACTCCCCCGACGACAATGTTGGAGATAAAGGCCAGCAATAGCCTAGTAGCTACTACAACTTGAGGTCCCAGGGGCATACTGAGCATTAATTCACGATCATCTTTAATGGAAAAGACCAGGATCATGGTCAGTGCCATGTTGAGCATGAGCATATTTGAAAAGATATGCATACCGAGACTGCCGTAACGTGCGCCTTGCATAACGTTGCTAATTAAAACAGAGCACGCTGCTATCGCAATTTCCACTAGTAAGATATATCGCGGTATGAGGCGGAATTGTGCCAGAACAAGTGGGCCACAGGAACGCACTCGACGCATGAATGGTATCGGTTGATCCGTTGCCAGCGACGGCTTCTGGTGGATGGCCTTCATTACGCTAGTAAAAGTCGGAACTGCCGGCTGGGCATTTTGCTCTTTCTCTCTAAGAACCTCCTGAACTTCACCCTGGTATTGTTCGGTAACTGAGCTTGTGTCATCTGGGCTTGTGCTCTTATATCGGTCTGCCATAATCACCCCTTCAATTATCTCTGGCTCTGCAGTTTTTGGGTTTTGACTGGAGCGAGGTCGGTCAACTGCGGGCGCAGGATCTGTCTTGCCCGAGCAATGCGAGATTTCACAGTCCCGACCGGAACGTCGAGCAGGGAGGCTATTTCCTGGTAGGGTAACTCGTGGAGCCAAGCCAGGGTTACCGTATATGCCATTTCTGCTGGGAGTGCATCAATCCTTTGCCGTATTATTTCCATCGTCAGGTCCTTATTGACCAGTTCTACAGGCTCCAGCTGATCATCGGTTATCGAGTCAAGTTCCACCTGATCCATTTGGTCAGGTGGTTTCGGTTTGCGACGTTTCATATAGATTTGCCGTCGGGCAATGCTGAGTATCCAGGTAAGCACCTTGCTGTCTGCACGGAAGGTTTTTGAGGAACGCCAGCAGCCCAGCCAAGTGTCAGCAAAAACTTCGCTGGCATCCTCATCATCGGATAATCGCAAGGAAATAAAGGTTTGGACGGTATGCGCATACTTATTGTAAAGTGCTTCAAAAGCCGATTCATTTCCGTCAGCCACCATCTTGATCAGCCTTATATCATCAGTATCTGGATCAATGCGAGATCGTTTCACTGATGATGTCCTTCTCCGTATTGTCTACATCCCAGATATCGTCTTGCGTACTGCTATGCAAGCGATTATCGCGGTTATGCTTCATTGCTATTACGAATATGCTGAGATGCTGCTTCTGGGGTCGCCCATACTGTGAATCTGGTCGCATGGCAACCCATTACTGTCTTGTATGAAACTGATTCTTTTCAGGTATCCTAGCGCTTATTTGCGCCCCTTCAAGTACTTCCGTATCTTCTTCAGGGCCCAGTCGTAATGGCTGGAGGTTGAAGAGATGAAGGCAGAGCCCAAGGTAGAGTTTCCTGTCCATGGGAGGGCGCCCTTGGTGAATAGCTGCTCGTTGGTGAACGATTGCGCCAGGGCCATGACCTTCTTATGGGATTCGATAAACAGGTTCAAGGCCTGATCATAGGTGGTGTCATCATGCTTGTCCCGCAGCTTCACATTCATCTCGCCGTAATTGCGCCAGTTGTAGCCGTCAGGAAGAAAGTCGTGGGTCCTGCCCTGCTGGTTGTCCTCCACCCAGTTCAACAACAGCTGATGCCACTCGTAGAGATGGACGAGCACATCCTTGATGTTCCTGTCGCGTGCCCAATGGGCCCCCTTCTCCTTGCTCAGATCGAAGGAAAAGCGGCCATTGCGTTCTTCAGGTGTCAGTGGCTCAAGCAGCGCCAGGAGTTTGTCGAAGCCATCATCAGCCGTCTTGATGAGTTCTTCCTTGGTAGTAGGTCGCGCCATGACGGTCCTCCGTTTGTCTCTGGTCGACAAGATTTGACTGGTTGATTGTCACCGGTCTCGGTTTGCCATCGACTGTACCCTATATGGGCCTTGCAAATGCTCGTGTGTAGGAAATCGTCGCATACTCCTGTGTTTACCTGTATTGGTGGAAAGCCATCAAGTGCTCACAGTTGTATCTACCAATTAAATTCATCAAGCCGAGCGCTGCATATACCGACTTAATTTATTTAACAATAGACATGGAGGAATGACAGAGGTCGGCAGGCCCGCTGTGGCTCAAATATGTATTCGCGTGCATGCAGCGAGGCTTTATTATTCGCCGATGGCATGAGATATGACACTGACTGAGTTCTCGAACCTGGTGGTCAGAGCTTGGATTCCTGTGGCTGCGGCACCAAGCAGGGATACGATGAGCACCACTACGATCCATGCGCCCCATTGCACGCTCATCTGTGCTTTGCCCATGAAGCGTGAGAGCATGAAAGTCAGGGATGAGGTGCAGAGCAATGTGATGACCAGGGAGAACAGTGCGCTGGTAATCATAGTGATGATGCCGTCAAGCGCGCCCAATACTCTGAGCTGGCCGATTCCAGCACCTGATACGTAGGTCAGCGCCAGATCAAGTCCTCTGCCTTTGGAAGTGATCAAGGTGCCTGCAATTGCACCTGTTATCGCGATGATTATTGGCGGTCCAGTGAGCGCCAAGAGACTCGCAAACATGTCTGTGGTCGCCGGAACGCTGCCTGGTGTGTGGGGAAAAGCGACTAGCAAGGTGGTGATCATTGTGCTCAACCCTCCGCTGACGGTCATCAGCAATGATAGACCCGCAGTCATCGGGATTATCGTCGCTCCCTGGCGCTGTATGCTGCCGACAGCCTGTTGGCCTGCCAGCCTCCAGGTTCTGGATGGCAACGCTACAATACGCGTCCATGTCGCCGTGAAGCCGGGCAGGAGATATGGCGCGAAAGCTGCCAGCGAAAATATCAGGAGGAACATGCCGCCCATGGCGAAGGCGAGAAATACCGTCATCCGATCTGGAGCGGCATCGCTGCTCATCTGACTGGCACGAGGGTTAGTTGCAAGTGCAAAAGCTGGAATCAGCAACATGCAGCCAGCACCAATCAAGCATACGATTCCCAGGAGGAAGCGGAAGACGCCTATCCGCTTTGGCGGATTCTGGGATTGCCTGAGGGCTTCCATTGGTCGTATTTTCGAGAGCGAACGGATAGTCAACAAGGTGCTTATGAAGATGGGCGCAGCGCTGAAAGCGAGGCCTTTGCCTAGCGAATCGAACAGGTGGCTGCCGGCATAGGTCAAATGCAAATCAAATGGATTTGTCACCATGGCGAAGGTCAAGGGCGTAATCACCGGCAGCAAAAGGCAGGTGGCTGCAATGGACAGGATGAATAATCCCATGACTATCAGCAGATTCCAGGCCAGCAGTTGCCAAGGCAGAGCGCCTTGCAAAACCATGAGCGCCAGTTGATGCCGGCGTTGATTCAGTGCTGAATTCATGACCCATAGCAGCACAGCTATGGTGATGATCACGCTGAATGCCAAGGCAGGACCAGTGTATGTGGATCCAAGTACCTGCTCCGGGCCCTGATAGTCCTGATCAATGATCGTGGCGATCGCGATGAGGGAGCAGATGACAGTCTGGGATACGACCATGGCCAGCAAGACGGCGCTCCAGACCATGGGCGCTGCTTTGAGTTCGGACAGAGCGCCTCTCATGCCATGGGCGCTTTCGCAGAGAATGACTGGCTGATTCGGCCATCGCGCACGGCAAACAACCGATCGCACTGACCTGCCACTTCATTGCTATGCGTCACCAGTATGATGGTTTTCTTCTCGTGGTTGGCGAGTTCCTTCAGCACCGATATGACCTTTTCTCCGGATTCCTGATCCAGGGCGCCAGTCGGCTCGTCCGCGAATACCACGTCTGCGTCGGATAACAGGACGCGGGCCAGGGCAACACGTTGCTGCTCGCCGCCTGACAGCAGGGTGACGCTTTGCTTTTTCTGATCGATCAAGCCAAAGTACTTCAAGAGTGAATCCGCCGTCTTTCTGGGAAAGCGGGATCCGCGAAGGGTGAATGGCAGAGCCAGATTCTGTTCGACTGTCATGCTGGTGATCAGGTTGTAGGACTGGAATACAAAGCCTAGATGCTGGCGTCTGAACTTGGTCATGGCCGACAGCCCCAGACGGGTTATGTCCTTGCCCAGCAGAAGCACAGTGCCGCTAGTGGCCTTCTCCAGCCCAGCCAGGCAGTACAGCAGAGTTGATTTGCCGCTGCCTGACGGCCCGATGATGCCGGTCATCTCCCCCGGATAGGCAGTGAATGAGATGTCATTGAGAATGGTCAGTGAATCGCCGCGGCGCGGGGAGACCACCATGGACAGCCCCGTAGCTTCAATCGTGGGTGTCGGGCCTCTGCTTTCGCTTACGTTGGGGTTATTCATGGTTGCATCTTTCCCTTGGTTGATCATCGACAACCTTCCAGACCGAGGCATCTACGCTCAGTAATGCTGATTCGCCTCGCAGATGTCATGTGCCCTCGTTCGTCGCTTGCCCCTGTATGACGGTCATCCTTGTCGTCATCAGTCACTTCCATTGATATCAGCGAAAGAAGGGATGAAATACCCTGATTTACCCTGAATTATCCCTGACTCGGCCCTGATTTTTTCGGAGTAAGAGGCATGTTCAGGCAGGCATGCTTACGCGGCGCCACCGGTAATGTCAGCAGCGCCGAGAATCAGCTGATTACTGCTGCAGCCTCATTCGCTAACAAGCAGCAGGGATTTGATGGCGGTGCGCTGGTCCATGGCCTCATAGGCCTCCTGGATGTGATCCAAGGCAAAGCGCTTGGTGAAGACCTTGCCTGGCTGGATGCTGCCCTTGAGCACTTGGTCAAGCAGCAGATGCCTGTCATATGTGGTGACTGCGGCCGTGCCTCCTCGCAGCCCAACATTGCGCCAGAACAGCTGAGAGGTGTCCATGGTAGCCTGCTGCGGTACGCCGACCCTGCCGACTACTGCGCCGGGCCGGGCTGCTCTGACAGCAGTGTCGGTGGACAGTTCGGTGCCCACGCATTCCAGAACTGCATCGGCTCCTGCTCCGTCGGTGAGAGCCATGACCTGCTCCACAGCAGCGTCGCCGCGTTCAGCCACGATGTCAGTGGCTCCGAATTCACGCGCCAGCTTCTGGCGGTCCTCATGCCGGCTCATGGCGATGATGCGTTCGGCCCCACGCAGCTTGGCTGCTATAACTCCGCACAGACCCACCGCTCCATCGCCCATGACCACGACCGTGTCGCCTTCTTTGACCTGGGCAGTTGCGGCTGCATGATAACCCGTGGCCATCACGTCGGAGAGGGTCAGCAGAGAGTTGAGCATATCGTCGCTGTAGTCCTCAGGCCGGCCTGGAATCTGCACCAGCGCCCAATCCGCATTGGTGAATCGTAGATACTCGCTCTGGTAGCCGCCGCTCCCCCGCCTGTCCGGATCAAGGCAGTCACCGTCGAAGCCGGCCCTGCAGGCCGCGCAGTGCCCGCAGCCATGGGTGAATGGCGCTATGACGAAGTCACCAGGTTTGACGTGGGTGACATCGGAGCCCACCTTTTCGACCAAGCCGATGGCTTCGTGCCCTACGTGACTGCCTGAGGGCATTGAGGAAATCCCCCGGTACCACCACAGGTCGGATCCGCACACGCAGGCCCGGACGATCCGAATCACGGTGTCTCCGGGCTTTTCGATGGTCGGCATCGGCGCTTCCTCCAGCTCGATCCGGCCCGGCTTCACAAACTTTGCTGCCTTCATGCTCTGCTCCCCATTCTTCACTACCTGGCGGATCCGTCTGCCAAGTATGCGGATGAAACATAGTCTACGAAGTTCAATCCGCTTGAAGTCAAGTCGATGCCTTATTGTGCGCGATTCACAGAGGTGTGGACAAGATTGTCACACCGGAATACGGTCATTAAGGTGCAGCCATATATAGGTACTTTATAGGGGCCGCATAGGGGTGCTATGTAGAGGTGGCGTACAGGGGTATCGTCATATGCTTTGTGACATAACCTATGCGTTCTTGCGTTCACGTCATAGGTCGAAACACTAGGGATCAACTCACTTGGAAGAGCTTTCAGGACTGCCAAGTTCCTTAAGGAAGGCGGCATAGGCTTGGGGATTGCGATGGTTTTTGCCTGCTTGGACGATCAGCCCGTGGTATTCGCGCAGATCATTCAGTGGCCATTGATCAACCCGGATAAAATCCGCCTCGTACTCTTCGCCCTCCTGGTATGACCGCAAGGAGGCCCACCCCAGACCGTCCAACATCCGGCGTGCATAGGCGTCCCAGATGAAGCAGCACTGGCCGAAGGCATAGAGCCGTATGACATCCGCCGTCTCGCGTCCAACCCCGGCAATGGTGAGCAGGTCGTCACGCAGACCTTCATCCGCGCAGTCCTCCACATCGGCCGTGCGGATGCCGTGAGCCAGCAGCCACTGAGCCAGGGCCTTGCATGTGCGTGCCTTGGCCTTCATGAAGCCGCTTGATCTGATCAAGTTCGTCAGCCTTGCCAGATCGACGTCGGCCATGTTGCAGGGGTTGAGCAGATCGGCCTTGCGCAGCTGCTCGATGGACATGGCCGCGTTTCCCCAGGCCGTATGCTGGACCAGCACAGCTCCGATCATCATCTCGAAGTCGGTCTCTGCCGGCCACCAATTCTGCAATCCCAGACGAGCGAGCAAACGTGAATACAGCCACTTTGAGCAACCGGCATTTATCCTGCCTGAATTGCCCATAACGCCTCCACCAAACTACTTGACGCTTTTCATGGTAACAGCTGGCTCCAGCCGGTGCGGAGCGAGTCAGAGAATGGCAGGCGCCTGGGCGAAGTCAGTGATAGCGCCATCGGCCTCAGAGCGAATGGCATCCCAATCCTTGGCCGAAGACTGGTCGTACATGGCCCAGACCTTCATCCCAGCCCGCTTGGCGGAATCGACGGCGACCAAAAGATCCTCGAACACTGTGCATTGGTTGGGCGCGAAGCCCAGCATCCGTGAAGCCAACAGGTAGATTTCCGGTTCCTCCTTGCCGATGCTTTTGGCATCATCCACGCTGCAGACCTGGTCGAAACAATCGGTCATCCCAGCGTGCTTCAGAGCAGCCTGTCGCAGGCGCGGAGGGAGGCTGGTTGCCACAGCCAGAGCGGCACCGCTGGCTTTTAGCGCCTGCAGGTAATCGAGTGCATGTGGCTTGGGCTGCACAGCTGTGGCGTAGAGCAGGAGTGCGTCCTCGTTCCACTCCTCCACAAGATCTTCTGGGCGCTCGTCAAGGTGGAAGCGGTCGATGGTGTATCTGGCAATGGCACCGGTCTGCATGGAGGCCACTGCAGATGCGTAATCGTCCGGCATGGGGATGTTGCGACGAGCAAAGAAACGTTGGTCGATTTCCTCCCAGACTCCCATAGAATCCAAAAGTGTGCCGTCGAGATCGAAGATGGCGGCCTTGCCAATGTTGACTTTTATTCCATTTCCGCCCATGCCGCAAATTCTCCTATTCGCCGAAGTTATTCATAGTAGCATGATCTCGGATCAGGTCTGGCTAACTGGATTTGAGCCAATGTTCTCCCCGATCAGCCTTGGCTTCAGAAAAGTAGGTATATTCAACAGTTTAATATTGCCATGCAAGCTATTAACCTCAGCGATTGTCAATTATTTTGCGCTCAGCGAGCGAAAAGCACATAAAAGTTGAAGAATATATACAATATTGGTTGAAACAATGTTAGCATGCAAATACTAGAGAAAATCATCGAAAAAGGAGACTTATGGCTATTCAAGAAACAACAGCGGCTCTGGCTGATCCCCTGCGTCGTCGTGTGCTGGATCTTTTGGAGCAGGGCGGCATGGAGGCGGGACGCCTGGCCGAAAAACTGGGAATGACGCCATCCAAGCTGTCCTATCATCTGCGGAAGTTGAAAGAAGCAGACCTGATTGTCGGCCACAAGCAGGGCACCAGGGTCATCTACGAACTCAATCTGAGTGTGCTGGACAGCACTATTCAGTGGCTCTACCGCCTGCGGACCAGCGCCAGCGACAAGAGAAGTCTGCCCGAGCCGCGGACTGTGAGCAAGGAAACTGGTTCGACGACAGTTTCCGAGTCCTAAGGAGACTCTCATGGCGGATGGCAGCAAAGCGGGTCGGTTCGTCCCGACCCTTGTCGCGGCTCAGTGGTTGCCGGGGATAATCATGCTGGGCGTAAGCCGCATAGTGGTCAATCGTCTGCCGAATGAAAACGTCCCGCTTCATTGGAATGCACAGAACCAGGTGGATCGCTGGGGTTCTCCCCAGGAGCTGGTTTGGATGCCCTGCTTCTGCCTTGTCATTGCGCTGATTTGGACCATCCTCATGCTCGTCCTGCGCGCATATTTGATTAAACGTGGTGATGAAGCGGGACATACCTTAACCGTTTTTCTGCTGGGTGGGCTAGGCATGCAGATTGTTTTCGCTGTTATAGATACGTTCTCCATAGCCGCTGCCGATCCTCATTGGGACTGGTGGCCGACGGATTTCGGCATCGATAAAGTCGCCATGCTATTGACCGGTCTGATTCTAATAGTCATCGGCAATCTTGCTCCTAAAATCAGACCCAACGGCATCAGCGGTTTTCGAGTGCCAGGTGCCTACTCCAGCCGCGAGGCTTGGCGCCGTTGTCAGCAATTTGGCGGGGTGCTCTCCATGATTCTGGGCGTGGTCATGATCCTTGCTGCCCTGGCTTATGGCGGAGTCAGGCTCTATTGGACCTGTGGAACCGCTCTGGCAATCGTCCTTGTACTCATATGTGCCTATGGTTCATACGCGGGCAGAAAGTATGCCGGACAGGGAGGACCTGTCTACCACCATTAGTTCCTGTATGCAATGCGTGAGCTAAAAGAGACTGTAAATGACAGATCGGGATACAAGTAAGAACTTCCTGAGTTCGTTGAAGGACTCAAAGCTGATTTAGATCAAATCAAGTACCCACCAATACGGTCCTTCATCATCAGCATCATTTCACGAGCCAAGCTGCAACAGTCTGGACAGGCGATCTGCTCTCACCCTAGAAACTGTAATAACAGACACCGCACAAACCCTGTATTTCATTGCAACAAGGTTGAATGCATTCGAAATGAGGATGAAAGCAGTGCACTTCTATCGGGGGATTGTTGGTGATGTAAGAGCTTTCACATCACCTTTCTCATCTAATTACCCCAATAACGACCGGCTACACACCCGGCGATCTTCTGCGTGCACGCTATAAAATTCGTTTAGCTTTTAGTCAGTTTAGATCTCAGAGAAGTTCGTACGTCCTATTACCGAGTCATAGTCTTGCTTAGATTAAGGAATTCATATACGCCATCATTCGATTTTTGCATTTTAGAACCCATTATTTTAAATCCTGCGCCCTGATAAACTTTAATTGCACGTTTATTGAAGCTGGCTACTGAAAGAACAATAATTCTATAATTAAAATTATTCTGTATGAATTCTTCGATTCCTTTGACGAAATTTAATCCCAACCCGTGTCCAGTCAAATCCGGTCTCAATCCTAAACCAACTTCTACTTTTTCCTCTGAAAGCCTTTCCAAGCAAAAATAACCAACCAGTTCATCTTTATCATTCAAAACCTGGTAATACTTATTTCCCCGTAACTTCGGAGTGATTATCTCTTCAAGATCCTCTGGATCATTTTCCATATCATAAAAGTGGTATTGGCCACTATAGTGCCATTTTCTAGCGATCTGGTCTGCATTTGCCTGAGTTAAGTATGCTATTTTCTTAAATATCATATTTACTCCTTACTTAATGTGCAGACTCCGAATTAATATTAGTAGTAATAGTCAAGAGTTTTTGTTTAAGTAACCCAAAGGTTAATCAATAAAACCCGAACTGGGAGACAGACACAAATACTGTCAGCCAAGTTTGCATTGCGAGGCTATTGGAGTGAGATGATCGATGTGCTGCGCCCAATCTGCAGGGGTATGGAAAGGTCCCTGGGCTGACTTAAGAGCCGGGCTAGGGACCTTCTACCATCTTTATTTGCGCTTCTTTTTCTCGCGGATATGCACGGAGATCTGGATGGGAGTGCCCTCGAAGCCGAACTCCTCGCGCAGGCAGCGTTCCAGATAGCGGCGGTAGCCGTGCTCCAGAAAGCCGGTGGCGAAGATCACGAAACGCGGTGGCCTGGTGGAGGCCTGGGTGGCGAAGAGAATCCTTGGCTGCTTGCCGCCCCGCAGCGGATGCGGGTGTGCAGCCTGAACCTTGCCTAGGAAGGAGTTGAGCTTGCCGGTCGGTATGCGCTTGTCCCACGATTCCAGAGCGGTCCGCATGGCCCTGGCCAGCCGGTTGGTGTGCCAGCCGGTCTTCGCAGACAGGTTGACCCGCTCGGCCCAGGTGACCCGGTCGAACTCGGTCTGCCAGAGCCGCTCAAGACGCTGCCGACCGAAGTCGTCCAGCAGATCCCACTTGTTAAAGACCAGGACGATGGCCCGACCAGCATCCACGGCCTGGCTCATGACCTTCAAGTCCTGGTCGGCTATGGGTTGGGAGGCATCGAAGAGGATCAGTGCCAGTTCCGAGCGTTCGATGGCCGCCTGCGTGCGCAGGCTGGAGTAGTACTCGGCACCCGAAATCTTGTGCAGGCGGCGCTTGATGCCGGCGGTGTCGATGAAAAGCCAGTCCTCGCCGTCCACCTGTACCACCTCGTCGACCGGATCGCGGGTGGTGCCCGCCACATCGTGAACGACGGCCCGCTCCTCGTGAGCCAGCTGGTTGAGTAAGGAGGACTTGCCCACGTTGGGTCGTCCGACCAGGGCCACCCGGCGCAGACCCTCCGGGGTGAGGAATCCCGAGGTCTTCTCGGTCTTGCTGAGCTGTTCCAGCGCCGCATCCAGCAGGTCGCCTATCCCCCGGCCGTGCATGGCGGAGATGGCATAGGGTTCACCCAGCCCAAGCTTCCAGAATTCGGAAGCGGTGTAGTCGGCCATCCGATCATCCAGCTTGTTGACGGCCAGGACGACCGGCTTGCCCGCGGCTCGCAGCATGGTGACGATCCGTTCGTCGCTGGCGGTCAGCCCCACCTGGCCATCCACGACCAGAATGACGGCATCAGCCAGTGATACGGCTACCTGCGCTTGGGATGCGATGGCGGATTCGATGCCCTCCACATCGCTCTCCCAGCCGCCAGTATCTACCAGCTTGAATTGGGTGCCTGCCCACTCGGCCTCGTAGCTGACCCGGTCCCTGGTAACGCCAGGGGTGTCCTCGACCACAGCGGCACGGCGTCCGAGAATCCTGTTGACCAGGGTGGACTTGCCCACGTTGGGCCTTCCCACCACGGCCAGAACGCCTACGGCCTTGGGACCATGGTCCTGGTCATCCTGGTCCTGGGAGCCGCCCTCCAGCAGGGCGCGGTCCTCTTCGTCCAGCTCATAGTCGTCCAGGTTCCGGGCGTACTCGTCGTAGGAGTCCTCCTCCATGGCCGAGGAGACCAGATCGATCAGGACCTGCAGGGTCTGCTCGAAGGTCAGATCGGAGTTGTCCACGGTGGTCACCCCGTCAGCGGCGCTCATGAAGGAAGTGACTTTGGAATCCCGGGCATCCCGGGCAGCCAGATCCTCGGCACCGGCTGACCCGGACTGGGCTTGGCCGCTGCGGCGGGCCTGGCGGACCTCCTCACGGGCTGTCAGCAGCACACGGACCTGGGCATCCGGAGCCACCACCGTGGTGATGTCCCGTCCTTCGGCCACCACACCCCGCTCCTGGTCGGCCATAATGGCTCGCTGAGCGGCGATGAGGACATGTCGCACAGCTGGAATCGAAGAGACCATGGAGACGTGTTCGGATACCTCGGTGGAGCGTATCGCTTCATCCACGTCACGGTCGTCCAGGCTGACTCTGGGATGTTCGGGGTCCAGTCCCATGACCAGGTGGCCGCCTGTGATGGAATCGGCAACGGCTTCAGTGATCGCCTCCTGGTCGGGTTGATCCGCGTCCAGGTCCAGCCCTCGGTCCATGCACCAGAGGGTGACCGCCCGGTACATGGCGCCCGTGTCCAGGTAGGCTAGACCGAAATGCTTGGCCAGAGCCCGCGAGGTGGAGGACTTGCCTACGCCTGCCGGGCCATCGATGGCGACGGTGATCACAGTCCGACCTCCTTATCCAGGGCCTTGATCTCGGTAGCGGAGAGCACTCGGTAGGAGCCCGGGCGGATCTCGCCCAGCCGGATGGGGCCGATCTGGGTGCGCACCAGCCGGGTCACCGGGTAGCCGATGGCGCCGAAGATGCGCCGAACTATCCGGTTTTTGCCCGAGTGCAGGACCACCTTGACGATGGTGTGCTCTCGGTTGTGGTCGATGATGGCGCAATGGTCCAAACGAATCAGGCCGTCGTCCAGCTCTACACCCTGGGTGACCAGCCGTCGGCAGACATTGCCGCCAATATGGCCGCTGAGTGTAGCGATATAGGTCTTCTCCACCTCGTAACGCGGGTGCATGACGTGCTGAGCCAGCTCCCCGTCGTCGGTCATGAGGATCAGGCCCTCGGAGTCATAGTCCAGCCTGCCCATGTGGAAGACCCGCTCGTAGCGGTCCCCGATGATGTCGCGCAAGGTGAACCGGCCCTTGGGGTCGTCCATGGTCGAAAGGACCTTGCGAGGCTTGTTCAGGGCCAGGGTGACGTGCTTGTCGTTCAGATGGATGCGGGATCCATCCACGCGGATCTGCTGGTGGGAGGGGTCAACCCGGCTGCCCAAGGTGGTGACCAGCTCGCCGTCGACCTCGACCCTGCCCTGGGTGATGATCTGTTCGCATTTGCGACGAGAGCCGAATCCGGCCTGGGCCAGCACCTTCTGGAGGCGGATGCCCTCCTCCCGCTGTTCGTGCGCTCTGATCGCCTGTGTGTATGGATGTGGCATCGTTCTCCCAACGTGGCCTGATGGATATGTAACGGATACCGTTCTGAGCGACCGTAGCCGCCGAAAGGTCATATCATACTATATCGGAGCCTAGGGAAGTGTTGTTGGCTTGCCCTAAGCTAGAAACTGTTGTTGTTCATTGTTGTCGAAGGGATTGCAAGGTGGGGAACATGACTATGGAAGCAAGTGCTGAACCGGTTCTCGAACAGGCCGACGGGCAGGTTGCCGCAAAGCCCGTCCGCAGGCGGATCAGACCTCGTGATGTTCGTTGGATTCGTGCGGCCGCAGAGCTGGTGGGCACCTTCTTGATCTGCGCGGTCATCTACCTGTCCTACAGCTTCGGCCAGCTGGTCATGGGCCAGCCAAGCGTGGTGCTGCCGGTCCTGGGAACCGCTCTGACCTACCTGGCCGTGACGGCCATGCTGGGCGGCGTCTCCGGTGGACACTTCAATCCCGCCGTGACCGTGGCCGCCATGTTCACCTCACAGATCAGCATGGTGGACGGACTGATCTACATCGTCGCCCAGGTGATCGGTGCTATTGGCGCCGGTGCGATCGCCGTCGCCCTTATTCCGGTCAGCAAGTCCGTGCCGGACAGGACCTGGCTCATGTTCTCTGTCAACGGTTTTTCCGGTGGTTCGCCTGCTGCAGCCACCCTGGGCCAGCAACACATCGCCTTCGGGGCGCCCATGGCCATCGTGGCTGAGCTGATCGGATGCATAATCGTGGTGGCTGCGGCCATCACCACCCTGCGCTCTGACGGCCGCGCACGTCGCAACCATGCCCTCTATACCGGGCTGGCCTATGGTGTCGGCGTGCTGGTCACCTACCCCATCACCTGCTCGGGACTGAACCCGGCTCGCTCCACTGGCATCGCCATCTTCGCCCAGTCCAAGCACATGGCCGTCAGCCCGATTTCGCAACTCTGGCTCTTCTGGATCTGCCCCCTGCTGGCTGCCTCTCTGGTGGCGTTGGTCATCATCATGACCAACATCGTCACCGACAATATGGCCTTGCGCGCCATGGGCACCGCTACTGATGCCCAGCCAGTTGCACAGGCAGGTGCAGATGCTCAAGCACAAACACAACCTGAAGCCTTTGCCGCGACCGGTGTCCAGACTCAGGCGGGCGCTGAAGCACAGGTTGATGCCTTTACTGCCTCGGGTGTCCAGGCTCAGGATCAATCGACCCAGGCATCTCCTGCACCGATTCAAAACGCTCCTGCAGACACCACGGCTCAGACTGTTGATGTATCGGCTCTCTCCGATGTCGATGCTGGCCAAGATGCCAATTCAGGCAAGAATGCTGAGGGTGGCCAGGATGATGTTGCCCCTGCCGATGCAGGAACCATTCCCGATCTTCAGGTAGAGCCCCTTCGCACTGCATCTAAAACAGAAGACGGTGACAAGGCATCCAAAAACAAGCCCACTGAAAACTGAACCACCGAGGACCGAAAAGCCTGAAAGGGGTCACAGCAACAGCTGAATGCTGAAGTAGGTGACCAGAAGGCCGATGCCCAGGGCGATGCTGATGAAGGCATCGAAGGGTACTGATCGAACCTTCCAAGGGCTGCGATCCTTGAGAGTCAGACGCAGAGCGCCACAAACCAGGGCCGCGACGGACACTAGTCCAGTTGCGGCCCAGGTGTATCCGAGGAAGGCCACGAGCGCGGCAATCAGCACCACCAGAAAGATGATGCCCTCACAGATAGGACGACCCTCCTGAGCCTCCGAGACGAAGGGATGGCCTCGACCAGATGACTTGGACGGCTGCGGGGGCTTGAGATCCGGGTTCTCGGCCTTATCTGCGTCTGCCATGCTCCCCAGTTTGCGCATTCGCGACGACCTCCATTTGTTGCTGCACTTGATCTGCCGGTTCGAGCCTACCAGCGCCGCTGACGCAAAGCGACCGTGCCGCCATCGCTCTTGGACGATGACGACACGGTCGCTGTTTCAACAAGAAGCCGGAGCAGTCGAATCAGTTCTTGTGCTGGAAAATCAGATGCTCGTTGGCGAAGGTGTCGAAGCCCAGGCTGTAGAGCTCGCGGCCGTAGCCAGAGTTCTTGATGCCGCCGAAGGGCAGCTCAGGCATGGTAACCCATCCGCCGTTGATGAAGGTCATGCCGGTCTCGATGCGACGTGCCAGAGCATCCGCATGGTCAGTATCCGAGGAGAAGACCACACCGCCCAGGCCGTAGCTGGAGTCATTGGCCAGTTCAATGGCCTCATCCTCGTTGGCCACCTTGTAAATGGATGCCACAGGGCCGAACATCTCCTGGTTGTATACAGGGTTGTTGCGGTCGATGTCCGTCAGAACCGTCGGGGTGAAGAAGGCCCCCGGCGAATCGTAGGGCTTGTTGCCGTAGGCGACCTTGGCTCCACCGGCCACGGCGCTTTCGACCTGCTTTGCCAGGTTGTCGCGGGCGGAGACCATACACATGGGTGCCAGCGTGGTTTCGGGGTTGCTGGGATCGCCCAGAACCGCATGCGAGAAAGCATCGACGATGAGCGAGACAAAGTCATCGTAGTGCTTCTCCGTGACGATGAAGCGCTTGGAGGAAGTGCAGACCTGGCCGGCGTTCATCAGCCTGGCACTTGGGGCTACCTTCTTGAGCAGATCCCAGTCAGCGTCATCCAGGACGATGAAGACGTCGTTGCCGCCCAGCTCCATGGAGGACTTCTTCAGGTTGGCTCCAGCCGACTTGGCCACGGAGGCACCACCGCGCTCCGACCCCGTCAGGGCCACGCCTGAGACGCGGGGATCGGCGATGGCATGGTCCACCTGCTTATAGTTGACGAAGAGGTTGGTCAGGCTCCCCTCGGGGGCTCCTGCTTCTCTTACGGTCTGCTCGAAGGCCACAGCCGAGCCGGGCACGTTGGAGGCGTGCTTGAGGATCATGGGGTTGCCCAGAATGAAGTTTGGGGCGAACACGCGCATGATCTGGTAGTAGGGGAAGTTCCAAGGCTCGACCATGAACACGATGCCGGTGGCCTGCTTGACGTAGTAGGCCTTGCCAGCGGGGTTGTCCAGGGGGACGGGAGCCAGCAGCTCCTCGGCGTGGTCGGCGAAGTAGTCGGCGATGTCTGCGCACAACTCCACCTCGGCGCGGGCCTCACCCACCAGCTTGCCCATGTCCAGGGTCAGGTTGGCAGCCAGGGTGTCCTCGTTCTGGCGGAAGAGTTTGGCGACCTGACGCAGTTGTGTGGGACGGTCTCCGGGGCCTTCTTGCTTGCGCCAGGTCTTGTAGAGGTCATGGCCGCGGGCCAGGGCATTCTCCAGGTCCTCGTCGGTGGCATCTGGATAGGTCTTGACCAGTTGATTGTTAAAAGGATTGACTGTCTGATAGGTCACAATATCTCCTTTGAATTATGAGTACCTAGTCAGCATCATCGCTGCTCAGTTCATTCAGCATAGCACCGTATTGGACCCCGCGGTCAAGGATTTTGTCGTAGGGCGACATTTGACCGCGGGGTCCGGTTTTATCAGTGGAAGAAGTGGCGGGTTCCGGTCAGATACATGGTCAGATCGGCATCCTGGGCGGCCTTGATCACCTCGGGATCACGGATGGACCCTCCCGGCTGTACCACGGCCCTGATGCCGGCCTGGATCAGGTACTCCAGACCATCGGCGAAGGGGAAGAAGGCATCGGAAGCGGCCACTGAGCCCTTGGCCCGGTTACGGCCTTCATCCAGAGTATTGGCCCGCTCGACTGCTAGGTGGCTGGAGTCCACCCTGTTGACCTGGCCCATGCCGATACCCACAGTGGCTCCTTGGTTGGCCAGGAGCACGGCGTTGGACTTTACGGAGCGGATGGCGCGCCAGGCGAAGGTCAAATCATCCATGGTCGCCTGGTCGGCGGGGTTGCCGGAGACCAGACGCCAGGTGGAGGGATTGTCGCCAGGGGTGTCAATCAGGTCGGGCGTCTGGACTAGTGCTCCCCCGTCGATGGGACGGATGACCGGGCGCTGACGCGGGCGACGTTGTACAGACAGGATGCGCAGGTTCTTCTTAGTCCGCAGCAGGTCAAGGGCCTCGGGCTCATAGCCTGGTGCCACAATCACCTCGGTGAAGACCGGCTTGATCTGCTGGGCCATGGCCAGGGTGACTGTGCGGTTGGCGGCGATGACCCCGCCATAGGCGCTCATGGGGTCGCAGGCGTGGGCCCGGCGGTGGGCCTGGGCGATGTCCTCACCCACGGCAAGACCGCAGGGGTTGGAGTGCTTGATTACGGCCACTGCGGGCAGGTCGGGGAAGTCCCAGACCGAGCGCCAGGCGGAATCCGCATCTACATAATTGTTGTAGCTCATTTCCTTGGCCCCGCCCAGGTGCTCTGCCGCAGCGAAGCCGTCCCGGTCCAACGGGTCCAGGTAGAGGGCGGCCTTCTGGTGAGGGTTCTCCCCGTAGCGCAGCTGGCTGGCTAGACGCCAGGTGTGAGTCAACGTCTGGGCTGGTTTCTGATCCTCTACCTTGTCCTGATTGTCGTCAACCCATGTGTGTGCTGTCCACTCGGCGATGGCCGCATCATAGGAGGCGGTCAGGGCGAAGGCTTTTGCAGCCAAGCGTGCGCGTTCGGCCAGGCTGAAACCGGTGCCTGAAGCAATGCGCTCGGCGGCTAGAGCATAGTCGTCCGCGTCGGTGATCACAGCTACGCTGGCATGGTTCTTGGCTGCGGCCCGGATCATGGCAGGGCCTCCGATGTCGATGCGCTCCAAGCACTGGTCAGCATTTGCACCATCAAGGACGGTCTGCTCGAAGGGGTAGAGGTTGACCACTACCAGGTCGAAGGGGGCGATGCCCAAGTCTTTGAGCTGCTGGACATGGTCGGGGTTGGTCATGTCGGCCAGCAGACCGGCGTGGATGTGCGGATCCAGGGTTTTGACCCGGCCGTCAAAGCTTTCAGGAAAGCCGGTGACCTTTTCCACCGGGGTGACATGGACACCCAGATCCTGCAGCTTCTTTGCGGTGCTGCCGGTGGAGATGACCTCGGTGCCTGCCTGGCGGAAGGCCGATGCCAGGGCCTCAAGTCCCTGCTTGTGGTAGACCGAGACCAGTGCTCGGTTGATGGTTCGATTCGTGGTGACCATGGAAACTCCTACTCCTATGCTTGAATGCCGAGGCGCCCTGCCACCCTCGGATCTATTTGCCTGGTCTGCGGGTGGACGAGATCTGTCGTGGTGTGTCTGCTCGGTCGGTTGCTTTGGGCTCCTTTCCCTCCTGACCGCGTGATTGGTTTTGTTTTTCCTTGTTTCCCGCCTTGGCGGAAGTTTTTCTGTGGTCTGCCTGGCGCAGATAGTCGAGCAGGGCGTCCTTGATGATGACTAGGGCGGCGAGGATGAGGGGCAGCAGCCATACTCCCAGCAGGCCAACCCCCAGGGAGGTTCCGATCATGCGTAGCGAGGAGGCAATGGGCACGCCCACCCCGGCCAGTCGCTGGCGGCCCAGAGCCCCGTTGGAGAGTTGGAAAAGCAGGGCAAGACCGAGCAGGTTGACCAGCCAGGTCAGGGCCATTGCCAGGGTTGCGATAAGGAAGCAGACTGCGGTATCTCGGGATTTTAACCCTGCTTGACGCACGGCGGCATGAATTCTGACTCCCCAGGGACCGGTCAGCAATAGAATGCCGGCAACAACTCCCGCCAGCAGAGGCAGGTTGAGCAGGATCAGACGAACCTCCTGCCGGGAAACGGGCTCTGGGAAAAGTCCAAAGAGGGGCAGCGAGGGCAGACTGGAGGCGTGGCCCGACCAAAGGGTGAAGGTGGCCAGCCTGCCGATGTTGAAACCGTTTCCGAAGAGCCAGGAGACAGCCCAGATGATCAGGTTGGGCAGCCAGACCAGGGATGCCAGACTGGTCATCACAGCCGAGGCAGTGCCCATACGCGTCAGTTTAAACAGGCGGCCCACATCTCCGTGATAGAGGGCGATCCAGACAACCACGGTGATCATACCGGCAACCAGCATGACTGCCAAGAGTATCGCGCCGGCCGTAAGTCCAAGCCTGATGGTCATGCGGACCTGGACTGGCAGGGTTTCTTTGATGAGTTTGGCAAAAGCCTGACGGAAAGGTTCAGAGCGAACCCAGGCCCAGCCGTAACCCAGCAGAAAGACTAGGCTGGTGCGCAGAAGAATAACCGTGGTGGTGTCGACCTGAATGGTCTGGCTACCCTGCATGAGGATGAGGCTGCACAGCAACCAGACTACCAAGCCGGCAATGCAGCCACCTACAGACATGCCCATGCGGCCGACCAGAGTACGGATTATCCATATCAGCAGGCCAGTCAGCAGCAGGGGGATGATGGTTAGGGTCAGGGCTCCGGCTGTGAACCCGCAGCCCTGGGTGAGCAGAGTGATCGTTTCTGTCAGGGCCACGGTGGCCATTGACAGGGATGGCCCGCCCTCCTCGATGGAAATGATGAGCAGGAGCAGGGCCATGCATGCACCGAGGGCGACGGTGTAGATAAGTATGGCTAGGAAGGCCTCTAGGGCCCCCCGGAGCCATACTTTTACCCTGTCGGTCATATGATGGCATGCTCCCGTAGCAGATCGCGGGCAAGCTGGGCAGTCTCGCCGGGTGTGGTGCCCACCTTGATGCCGACGGACTCTAGCACTTTCTTCTTGTCAGCGGCTGTGCCCTTGCCGCCCGAGATGATGGCTCCGGCGTGGCCCATCTGCCTGCCCTCCGGGGCGGTAAAGCCGGCGATGTAAGCCACGATGGGCTTGGTCATGTGGGTGGAGGCCCAATGGGCTGCCTCCTGTTCGGCCGAGCCGCCGATTTCGCCGATCATGACACAGGCCTTGGTCTCAGGATCTTTGTTGAAGGCTTGCAGAGCCTCTAGCATGGTGGTTCCCACGATGGGGTCGCCGCCAATGCCCAGGCAGGCGGTGAAGCCTATAGAGGACAACTCCCCCATGAGCTGATAGGTCAGGGTACCGGACTTGGAGACCAGGCCAAGCGGGCCTCGACCGGCGATGCCCTGCGGGATGATGCCCAGGTCTACGCCGACGCCGTTGGGCCGGCCAGACATGGTCATCAGTCCTGGGCAGTTGGGACCGACGATGCGGCAGCCGCGTTCCCTGGCCAGGGCCACGCAGTATGCGGTATCGGCCACAGGAATGCCCTCGGTGATTACCACGATTAGGGTGATGCCGGCCTCGATGGCCTCGACCATGGCATCCTTGGCGAATCTGGGCGGGACGAATACCACCGAGGTACGTGCTCCGGTCGCCTTGCACGCTGTTGCACAATCGGCGTATACGGGCACATGACGGGCCTGACCATTCGGACCGTCGAAATCCACCGTCATTCCGGCCTTACGGGCATTGACTCCGGCCAAGATATTGGTGCCGGCCGCCATCATGCGGGCCGTGTGAACCATGCCCTGGTGACCGGTCATGCCCTGGACCATAACGGGGGCGCCGTCCTCGATGAAGAGGGTCATCGTCCCGTCTCCTTTCCTGCCTGAGCGGCCAGGGCCACGGCCTGGTCTGCCGCCTCCTCCATGGTGCGGGCCACCTTGAGCCGAGGTTGCTGGGCCTTGGCCAGCAGGTCCAGTCCCTCTGCAGCCTCATTGCCGTCGAAGCGGACCACAATGGGCTGGTCGCCGTATTGGTCTTGCTTGCCTGCAGCATCCACGGCTGCCAGGATGCCCTGGGCTACCTGCTGGCAAGAGGTGATACCTCCATAAACGTTGACCATGACCGAACGAACCTGGGGGTCGGAGAGGATCACATCCAGGCTGGTGCGCATGACCTCTGGAGAGGCACCGCCACCGATGTCCAAGAAGTTAGCCGGTCCAATAGGAACACCCTGTCGGCGTCCTGACCCGGCGACCGCATCCAAGGAGCTCATGACCAGTCCTGCACCGTTGCCGATGACACCCACCTGGCCGTCAAGATGGACATAGTGCAGGCCTGCGGCCTTGGCCTTGGCTTCCAAGGGATCCACCTGTGCAGGGTCCGTGAAGCGTTTCCAACCGTCGTGTCGGAAGGCTGCGTTCCCGTCTAGGGAGATCTTGGCATCGAGGGCGTCCAGATGCTTGGTGGCCTCGTCATCCGGGTCGCCCACCTTGGCCAAGGGGTTGATCTCGACCAGGGTCGCGTCGCTGTCCTGGAAGGTGTGCCACATGCCTAAAAGTATCTGTGTGGCTTGCTCCAGATCTGCGTGGTAGAAGCCGATGCGCTCGGCCATGGTGCGGGCGGCCTGCCTGTCGAAATCCTCCAGAGGGCCGATGTGCAGGCGCCGGACTGATTCGGGGTGCTCGCGGGCGATGGTCTCCACCTCGGTGCCACCGCTGGCCGTGGCCAGGACATCGTAGTCCCGGGAGGTGCGGTCCACTGAGATGGACAGGTAATACTCGTGCAGGATATTGCGGGCTTCGGTAACCAGGATTCCGCTGACCGGATGGCCGTCAATGTTCATGGGCAGGATGGCCTCGGCCAGAGACACAGCCTGCCCGTGGTTCTCTGCTCGCTTGACGGCGCCTGCCTGTCCCCTGTGCCCGATGGTGGCTTGGCCTTTGATCATGCAGGGGTAGCCGATGACGTCGGCTGCCTGGCCGGCCTCTTCTGCCGTTGAGGCATAGACAGCCCTTGGCTGGGAGATGCCATGCTCAGCGAGCAGCTGCCTGGCCTGATATTCATACAAATCCATGGTGATGGTCCCCCAATCGTGCTCAGGCGGGCATGTTCATCAGGCAGGTGACCGGGTAGGCACCCAGGGCCTTGCGGCCGTTCAGACCATTGAGTTCCATAACGAAGCTGAAACCGGCCACCTGGCCTCCAGCCTGCTCCACCAGACGTGCAGCTGCCTGGGCGGAACCGCCTGTGGCGATCAGGTCGTCCACTATCAGGACTCGCTGGCCTGGTTGGAGGCAGCCCTGCTCGATTTCGATGCGG
The DNA here is from genome assembly GCF_054819865.1 of Bifidobacterium sp. JNUCC 75. Classification (NCBI taxonomy): domain Bacteria; kingdom Bacillati; phylum Actinomycetota; class Actinomycetes; order Bifidobacteriales; family Bifidobacteriaceae; genus Bifidobacterium; species Bifidobacterium sp. JNUCC 75. The sequence continues at coordinate 2,215,156 of NZ_JBTHIF010000001.1, forward strand.
GCGTTGCCGTATTCAAGTGAGTATTCCTGGCTATATGTGGGTTCGGGCAGCTTGCCGGCCTTGCGCATAGGCAGGAAGCCCTTGCCAAGGTCGCAGGCCAGCTGAGGGCCGATCAGAAAGCCGCGGGCCTCAAGCCCGGCTACCAGGTCGAAGTCCTCTGGCTTGACAGGCAGGGTGCGCTTCATGGCGTCGAGGACGATGGCCAATCCTCTGGGGTCCGACATGGCAGGGATGAAGTCCCTGAAAAGGATCCCTTTCTTGGGAAAGTCCGGAATGGTACGGATCAATGAGATCAGATAAGCGGCGTCGTCATCGCCCACCTGCTTAAGTTTTCCAACCTTGATATCGTCCGATTGAGCCATGATCTTCTTTCTGTCTTGCTCCTTGGGAGTGGTTGCCGGGGCCATCATACGCGCACCGGGTTTCCGTTCAGAGTCAGCCTGACTGAAGGTGTGGCGCGCGTATGATGTTCAGGACTTGCCGGAAGTCGAATCTGAAGCCTTGGAAGCCTTGGAGTCCTTAGAGGCGTCAGGATCCTTGGACGCATCCGGTTCATCAGCGTCGTCGGACTTTTCCGCAGTCTCTGCCGTGTCTGATTCGTTCTTCGGCTCCGGCTCGGTACCCGGCTTGGCTTCGGCCTTATCCGTACCCTCTGAGGCAGCAAAGTTCTGTGTGGCAGTATCGTCGGCTAAGGTTTCTTCATCATCTGCATTGTCATCGTCTTCAGCGGCGGTGACCTCGACTGGGGCATCCGCATCCTCGGAGTGGCCTTCAACCTGCTCAGGCAGGGGGTTGCCGTTTTCGTCAACCTCGTCGTCGTGAACGTAAGCGGGGACGATTGGTGGCCTGGTGATGGCCTGGATGCGCCAGCGGGACTGCGAACCTTCGGAGTCGATGACTACCTGCTCCTTTTCCAGGTCGACTGAGACGACCTTGCCCAGAAGACCGGTGGTGGTGGCTACCTCGTCACCGGGCTGCAGGGACTGACGGAAGTCCTGGACGGCGGCCTGCTGCTGCTTGCTCTTGCGGGAGCTTCCCCACATCATGGCGATCATCAGGGCGATGATGACGATCATGAAAATCATGGATCCCATGGTTGTTTCCACTCCTTGTTTCGGCGGGTATCAAACGGCGATATGCATTGCTGCGAAGACCCCAGTCTAGAACAGCTTCATGACATCCTCGGGCGGTTTGCGACCTAGGTGCTCCCAGGCCTTAGAAGTGGCCACACGCCCTTTTGGTGTACGTACCAAGAAGCCCTCGCGCACTAGGTAGGGCTCACAGACCGTTTCGACCGTCTCGGCCTCCTCGCCCACCATAGCGGCCAGGTTGTTCAGGCCCACGGGACCACCGTCGAAACTGTTGACGATGGCCTTGAGGACGGCCAAATCCAGACGGTCCAGCCCCTCGGAATCGATCTGGTAGAGGGCCAGGGCCTGTTTGACATCATCAGGGCCAACACGGTCAAGATCGTGGACTATGGCCCAGTCACGCACACGACGCAGGAGGCGGTTGGCGATCCTGGGCGTGCCACGGGAGCGCAGGGCCAGCTGATGGGCGGCGTCATCCTGCAGGACAATGCCTAGCACCTTGGCTGATCGCTCGACCAACTTCTCCAGCTCTTCCTCCGGGTAGAAGTCCAGGTGGGCGGTGAAGCCGAAACGGGCTCGCAGCGGCGAGGGCAGCATGCCCTCACGAGTGGTGGCTCCGATGACCGTGAATCTGGGCAGGGTCAGCGGAATGGAGGAGGCTCCGGGGCCCTTGCCCACCATGACATCCACCCGGAAGTCTTCCATGGCGATGTAGAGCAGTTCTTCGGCGGCCCTAGGCAGACGGTGGATCTCGTCTATGAAGAGCACCTCACCGGCCTCCAGAGAGCTCAGGATGGAGGCCAGGTCGCCGGCATGCTGAACAGCTGGCCCCGAGGTGACACGAATGGGAACCTCCAGCTCATGGGCAACGATCATGGCCAGGGTGGTCTTGCCCAGGCCCGGGGGGCCTGCGAGCAGAATATGATCCGGGGCCACATCCCTCTTTTTGGCAGCCTTCAAAAAGAGGCTCAACTGGGCCTTGAGCCGGGGCTGTCCGATGAACCCGTCCAGGGTTTCCGGACGCAGCTCCTCGTCGCTGACCGGCTCGCCTTCGATGGGCCTGGCCGAGACCATCCGCAGGGATTCCTCTTGCGCATCACCATTCTGGGTATCTATATACCCTGTAGACATCTGCTTGTCAGCCATGGATCAGCGCCCCCTGTCCAGCAGGGTCAGGGCCTGCTTGAGCACCTTGGGAATGTCGGCAGACTGCAGGGGCAGGGTGTAGCCTCCATCGCGGCATGTCTGCTCAACAGCCTGCTCGGCATCACGTTGTAGCCATCCCAGGGAGATCAGTCCCTCAACCACCTGGTGGGCGCCATCGTCGGTCTGAGCTGGCCCCTGTCTGCCCGTGCCGGCATCCAAATCAAGCTTTCCGGAGAGTTCGAGGATGATCTTCTGAGCACCCTTCTTGCCTAGGCCTGGCGCCCGGGATAGGGCCACAGCATCGCCGTCAGCCACGGCTTGGGCCAGTTGGTCTGAGTTCAGGGTGGCAAGAATGGACAGGGCCACACGAGGTCCGATGCCGCTGACTTTCTGCAACTGGGCAAAGAGGGATTTGGAGGTGCGGCTGAGGAATCCGTAGAGGGTCAGCGCGTCCTGAGTCAGGGACAGAGCGGTGTAAACGGTGACCGTGGACTCGGCCCGCATGGAGGCTAGATCTGACTGAGGCATGCGCACCTCGAAACCCACTCCCGAAACATCAATGACCGCCGAGCCCGTTTCGATGGCGGCCACCCGCCCGGTCAGCATTGCCAGCACTTGATCACCCCTCGATAGAATCGAACGTCTGTTCGAATCAGCTTACATGTCTCGCTGGACTCCCCGGTGCTTGCCGTACTTGGCAGAGGCCTGGGCCCACTGACGCTGGGCCTGGGTCAGATGCTCCTCGCGTTCCCCGCCTTGGATGGCCCCGGCAGGCCTTAGGGCATGGCAGATGGCCTGGGCCAAAGCATCTGCGGCATCGGCAGGCTTGGGCAGCTGATTGAGCCCCAGGATGCGGGCCACCATCCGTTGCACCTGAATCTTGTCAGCCTGGCCGTTGCCGGTTACGGCCATCTTGGCCTCGGTGGGTGTGTGCAGGGCCACGGGAATCCCCCGCTGCGCAGCTCCCAGCATGGCTAGCCCTGCCGCCTGAGCGGTTCCCAGCACGGTGTTGTGATTGGACTGGGCAAAGACTCGCTCGATTGATACCACGTCGGGACTGAAACGGTCCAAGGCGGCCGTCAGCCCCTGGTAGATGGTCAGCAGACGCAGGTCCTGGCTCTGTTCGGGGTCTGAGCGCACGACGTCCACATGAACAAAGGAAAGCCGGCGCGATGCACCGGCTTCAATGACGCCAACGCCGCATCGGGTGAGCCCCGGGTCGACGCCGAGAACAATCATAAGGTCACTCGTCGTCCAACTGGGCCATGACCTCGTCGGGCGCAGTCCAGTTGCTGTAGATATCCTGCACGTCGTCCAGATCGTCCAGGTTGTCGATCAGCTTTGAGACCTTGCGGGCGGAGTCCAGGTCTAGGGTGACCTCGCTCTTGGGGTTGAGGACCAAATCGGCGGAGTCGTAGTCCATACCGGCATCCTGCAGGGCCTTACGGACGGTGACCATATCGCCGGGGGCAGTCAGTACGGTGTAGCTCTCGCCGTTGTCCTGCACATCCTCAGCACCTGCCTCGGCGGCCTTCTCGAAGACCGTATCGTAGTCCAGGCCCTCCGAGGGGACGATGATCTGGCCCTTGCGCTCGAAGTTGAAGCTGACCGACCCGTTTTGGGCCAGGGAGCCGCCGCCCTTGGTCAGGGTGGAACGGACCTCGGCGGCCGCACGGTTGCGGTTGTCGGTCAGGCACTCGATGATTATGCCGACGCCGGCGGGAGCGTAGCCCTCGTAGACGATGCTCTCGTAGTTGGCCGCTCCGGCCTCCTCGCCCGAGCCACGCTTGACGGCCCTGGTGATGTTGTCTGCGGGCACGGAGGACTTCTTGGCCTTGACGATGGCGTCGTAGAGGGTGGGGTTACCGTCGGGGTCACCGCCGCCGGTGCGGGCAGCGATCTCGATGTTCTTGATCAGCTTGGCGAAGAGCTTGCCACGCTTGGCGTCGATGGCTGCTTTCTTGTGCTTGGTGGTCGCCCACTTCGAATGCCCTGACATATGTCTCCTGACGGTACGAATGCGTAAACGAATGGAATTCTAGTTCCGCTCTTTGACAATTTTACGGGTTTTCAGGCCCCCCCGTGGGGGCTTCATCGTAAAGAGAACCAACCTTCCGGCCCACCAGTCTGCCCAGCAAGCCACGGCGATGATCAGGCCGAGCTGCCAGGGCCCGGGCATAGACGTCCAGAATCTGGTCGGTGACCCGCTCCCAGTCGTAGTCGCTGGCCCGACCCATTCCGCACGAAGCCAGACCCAGACGTGTGGGTCGGTCGTCCAGCAGTTCAAGGACCACCCGGGCGCAGTCCTGGGGGTCTCCGGTGGCGAACAGACGCGCGCTGCGGCCGTTCTGTGAGACATCCTTGAATGCTGGCAGGTCCGAGGCCACCACCGGGCAGCCTGCCGCCATGGCCTCGACCAGCACGATGCCGAAGCTTTCTCCCCCGGTCTGCGGGGCTACATACATATTCAGGCTGTGGTAGAAGGAGGCTTTGTCCTCGTCACTGATCCGACCCAGGAAGGTGAAGTGCTGGGCCAGTCCGGGATCAACAGCCTCAAGTACTTTCCTGGCATCTGCCTGGCCGTCACCTGCACAAAGGAAGCGGACTCCGGGCACACGCTGAAGAATGGCAGGTGCGGCCTGGGCCAAGATTCTGAACCCCTTGCGCTCTTCCTTCATCCTTCCCAGGAAGCCGATGGTGGGCTGCCGGTCGCTCCCCTGCCATTCTGGACGAGGCCTGGCATTGCGCAGAGCTCTCGTTTCGATGCCGTTGGGAATTATCTGGCTGGGGATGCCCGGCTCCAGCAGATTCCGGGCGTTCTGCATGGCTGAGGGGCTGACGAAGATAGCTTGGCTGATATTGGCCAGGTATCGGCGCAGGTAGCGCCTGGTCAGCCTCAGGGCCAGCGGAGTCGAATCGAAGGCCGCATGGAAGGTGGCCACATAGGGGCAGGGAATGAATCCGGGCCGCAGGGGCTTGTGGCTCAGGGAGGGCACCTCGGGCTCATGCAGATGCAGAATGTCGAAGTGGCCCTGCCTGACCCACTGTCTGGTCTTGTGGCCGGCCACGCCGAAGTAGCTCAGGTTGGCCACGGATCCGTTGTAGGGAATGGAGAAAGAGGAGCCGGTGGTCTGTACCCAAAGGGGCATGTCCTTGGTGCGTCGGCCCGGCGCCAGAACCTGCACCTGGTGGCCGCGGTCCATAAGATGCCTGGCGAAGTCGCGGATGTGCAGTTGGACGCCTCCTGGGGTCTCGAAGGAGTAGGGCGAGATGATCCCCACCCGCAGAGGGGCCTTGATAGCGGCACGTTCCGCCTCCTGCTCAGGCCTTTGCTCGGGTGCCTTCATGCCTGTTACCTCCCTTGTTCTTGGATGCCTGGGCCAGGATGAAGTCCGGAAGGTCGTGCATCCGAGAAAGATCCAGATCCTCAAGAAAAATCGGCTGGAGCATGTGCCAGTCCTCGGGATGCTCGCGAATACCCTGGGCCCACTGGTCCACCCAGGCCTGGGTCAGATCGTTGATGGCCTGCTTCCGGGGCATATCCAGGTAGGGTTCGATGGCGATAGGCCCGTCCACCTGGCAGACATAGCCGTAGGGGGCCTTGGCCTGCCGGCGGCGCTCCCCCGTCAGCTTTTCCCTGTGCATGTTCACGGTATACAGGGGCAGGCGGGCATCCAAGGCTATGACGGCAGGGCCAGCGGCCACGCGGATCCAGGAGTTAAAGGCTCTGACGAAGACGCCTCGGCGGCTCAGATCGCGGTCGGCCAGCAGGGGCACGACTTGATCAGGCTCCCGCAGCAGGGTTGTCAGACGGCCGGTGATGTTCGGCTCACCGGTCAGCAGAATGTTCATGCCCAGGCGGCGACGGATGTCCGCAAAGGTGTTGAGCATGCCTTGGTCCCGCAGCCGCTCTGCCACCGTGGTGACCTGCCCGACCGTGGAGCAGGCCCAGAACCCCGCGTAGTCCCAGTTGCCCTGGTGGCCCATGCCGATGGGCAGGGAGCGCAGGCCGATATCTGTCTTGGCTGGATCCGGGTAGGCGCTGCCGCCACCGTGTATACGTGCCAACAGCTGCTCCTTGGTGCGGGCCCCCACGGTCAGGGCCTCTACGAAGTAGACGAAGTAGGAGCGCATGCCCTGGCGCGAGGTGCGACGCAGACTGGGATGGTCGACCTCCGGCATGACATGGGCCAGGTTGCGCTCCAGCTGCCTGACACCGCCTATCCGAAACAGCCAGCAGAAGTCGGCTGCTGCCAGGAAGAGGCCGCGCAACAACCTCTCGGGCACCAGACGCGCATGCTGCGCCAGAAAGATGAGCAGTCGGTCCGGCATGGGCTCACTCGTGGTTGGGGTTGGCAGGCTGCGGGTTGCGGCTCATATCCTTGGCGACGTGGCTGATCCGCTGCCAGACGGTGACGATGCCCAGCAGGGCCAGCAGGACCAGGAAGCAGCTGAGCACGGCCAAGGGCAGCCCGGCCCCCGTCAGCGCCATGCCCACCAGGATGATGACCAGCCGGTCCGATCTGGTGGCGATGCCGTTCTTGGCCTCGAAGCCCTCCGCCTCGGCCCGTGCCCGAGCGTAGGAGGTGACAAAGGACGTCATGATAGCGAAGAGCGCTGCAGCCATGCCGACCTGGGCCCAGATGTCGGGATCCTGGTGGCCGCCATCCGCCACCCAGGCCAGTTCGTGGCGGCGCAGGTAGATGATGACCCCGGTCAGGACGGCCCAGTCGGCTATCCGGTCAAGGGTGGAGTCCAGGAAGCCCCCGAACTGGGTGCCTCCGCCGGTCAGCGAGGCCACGGAACCATCCAGGGAGTCGAAGGCCACCAGGATGGCCAGGACGATGGCCCCGGGCAGGAGCCAGCCGGTGAACCCGATCACGATGGCGACCAGAGTGGTGCCTACGGCTCCGATGATCGTGACACCGTTGGCGCTCACGCCCAGATGAACCAGGCCGCGGGCGATGGGGGCGATGATGCGTTTCCAAGGGCGCCGTAGATGCTCGAACATTGGTCAGTCCTGACTGCAGGAGGTGTTCGCTCGGAAGTCGTCTGCCGAGTTGATCTGTGCGCGGACCTTGATGGCCTCGTTGATCCAGGCGCGGGCCTGCTCCACAGGCACTCCGTTGAGCTGGCTGCCGTCGCGGAAGCGGAAGGAGACCGCGTTCTTGGAGACGTCCTCCTCGCCGGCAATCAGGATGAAGGGTGCCTTGGACTTGGCTGCGTTGCGGATCTTCTTGCCAAAGCGATCGTCGGAGCGGTCGATCTCGCAGCGGACCATGTCATCGCGCAGCTCGTCCAGCAGGTGCTCCAAGTGGGGGGCGAACTCGTCAGCCACGGGCACCGCCTGCACCTGGACCGGTGCAAGCCAGGCCGGGAAGGCGCCGGCGTAGTGCTCCAGCAGGATGGCGAAGAAGCGCTCGATGGAACCGAAGAGAGCCCGGTGGATCATGACCGGTCGCTGGTGGGAGCCGTCGGCGGCGATGTACTCCAGCTGGAAGCGCTCAGGCAGGTTGAAGTCAAGCTGAATCGTGGAGACCTGCCAGGTGCGCCCGATGGCGTCGCGCGCCTGTACGGAGATCTTGGGCCCGTAGAAGGCGGCGCCTTCGGGGTCGTCAACCAGTTCTAGCCCTGAGTCCTTGGCCACCTCGGCCAAGGTGTTGGTAGCCTCCTCCCAGACCTCGTCAGAACCGACGAACTTGTTGGGATCCTTGGTCGACAACTCCAGGTAGAAGTCGTTGAGGCCGAAGTCCTTGAGCACCTTGAGCACAAACTGGAGCAGGTTGGTCAGCTCCCCCTTCATCTGGTCACGGGTGCAGTAGATGTGGGAGTCGTCCTGGGTCAGGCCGCGCACGCGGGTCAGGCCGTGGACCTCGCCGGACTTCTCGTAGCGGTAGACGGTGCCGAACTCGAACAGCCGCAGGGGCAGTTCCTTGTAGGAGCGCTGCCGGGACTTGAAGATCAGGTTGTGCATGGGGCAGTTCATGGGCTTCAGGTAGTAGTCGAAGCCTTGGCGGGTGACCTTGCCGTTGGCATCCTTCTCCTCATCCAGGTGCATGGGCGGGTACATGCCGTCCTTGTACCACTGCAGATGGCCCGAGATCTCGTAGAGGTGGCCCTTGGTGATGTGCGGGGTCTGCACAAAGGAGTAGCCGTTGCGCCGGTGCATCTGGCGGGAGTAGTCCTCCATGACGTTGATGACGGCCGCGCCCTTGGGGTGGAAGACGGGCAGTCCGGGCCCGATTTCATCAGGGAAGGAGAAGAGGTCCATCTCGGCGCCCAGCTTGCGATGGTCGCGGCGGGCGGCCTCCTCCAGACGGGCGGTGTAGGCCTTCATATCATCCTTGTTGGCCCAGGCAGTGCCGTAGATGCGCTGGAGCATGGGGTTCTTCTCGTCCCCGCGCCAGTAAGCGGCTGCCGTTCGCATGAGCTTGAAGCAGCGGATGTAGCGGGTGTTGGGCAGGTGGGGGCCACGGCATAGGTCCTTCCAGACCGTGTTGCCCTCGCGGTCCAGATTGTCGTACATGGTCAGCTCGCCACCGGTGGCCACCTCAGTGGCTTCCTCACTATTGATCTCGGCCTCTTTGGCTCCGATCAGCTCCAGCTTGTAGGGCTGGTCGGCCTCCTCCTTGCGGGCCTCCTCCTCGGTCACCACGCGACGACGGAAGCTCTGGGAGGACTTGATAATCCGCTTCATCCGCTGTTCGATCTGCTTGAGGTCGTCGGGGGTGAAGGGCTTGTCCACGTCGAAGTCGTAATAGAAGCCATCCTTGATGGCCGGGCCGATGCCCAGCTTGGCGTCCGGGCGGATCTCCTGGACGGCCTGAGCCATGACGTGGGTTGCCGAGTGCCGCATGATGGCCAGTCCCTGGTCGCTCTCCAAGGTGATGGGATCGACCTTGTCGCCTTCGTGCAGGGGTGTGTAGAGGTCGCGTGGCTGCCCGTTGAGGTCGACGGCGATGATGTCCTTGTCGTCAGCAAAAAGCTGGACGCCAGTCTGATCCGCCGCCACCTCCTTCCGTTCGCCTTTGACGATGATGGAGATGTTCGACTGTGTCATGAATGCCGTCCTTGCTATCGGAGCCCGCGTTACAGGGTGCAGGCTGGACATGGTTTATCGACCCACAGCCTAGGTCGTCACTCAGACAAGGAGGGGCCTTTGTTGCCCATGGAGCGCAGATAATCCTCGGCTTCCCGGACCAGCTCTTCGGCGGCCGGCTCGTCCACCTGGGCCTGGTCGACATCCATCTCCAGACGGTGGACATAGTTGGCCAGGTCGTCGTTGCAGCGCAGAAGCATGCCGGCCTGGGCCTTCCATTCGGCGGCCTTGCGGGGCAGCTCCCCCTCGTCAAGGTGGACGCCAAGCATGGCTGAGAGCCTTTGCAGCAGCTGCAGGGTTCCCTGGGCGCACTCGTCGCTACCCAGGTACTGGGGCACGGAGACCCAGATGGATTCGGTGCTGTAGCCGTCCTGGGTGGCCAGGGCGTCCAGAACGGTGGGGATGCCTATGGGGCCGGAGTGGCCATCGGTGTCGGTCTTGGGCTGGTCGCCAGCCAGGTCGTCAATGGGCAGGGGCCTGGTGTGGGGGCAGTCGGCGAACATGGCACCCAGTGTGATGATGGCCTCCGCCTCATCGTCTTCGGCCCAGTGGATGCTGCGCCTGCAGAAGTCGCTCCAGTGGTAGTTGGGTTCCGGGCCCATCTCCAGCAGAAGCGTGTGGGTGTCATCAATCTGCACCCGGTAGATCTTGGTAGAGGGCCAGATAATTCGCCGCCGACCCTGCACGTGGCAGAGCATGGGCCGTGACATCTGATAGTCGTAGAACCCATCGCCCGGAATGCTGCCGATCTCATGGGACTCATAGACGTTCAACAGGTGGCGGATGACGTTGGTCGAGGCTGAGCACGCATCGTTCCAGCCATCGAAGGCGGCCACCATGGTGCAGTGCTGCCTGGCTTCTTCACTCATACCTCTCACCCTACCGGTAGGAAGCCTTGTACTTGGCGGCTTTGCCGTCAGCGGAGGGTGGCTCTATGACGCGGCGACACGCGCTTTTTGCCAAGTGCGGAGGTCTACGCTACAGTAGTGCAACGTGCTTCGGCAGTCACCACCACGGTGAAAGTTGAATGTGCGGGCATAGCTTAGTTGGTAAAGCGCGACCTTGCCAAGGTCGAGACCGCGGGTCCGAGTCCCGTTGCCCGCTCGAGGTTTCGAGCAGTTTAACCAATACGGTGGGTTAGCCAAGCGGTTAGGCAGCGGCCTGCAAAGCCGTATAGACGAGTTCGACTCTCGTACCCACCTCTCTCTCGAAACGAGAATGACCCGGGCGGTTGGCGCAGAGGTAGCGCACTTCCCTGACACGGAAGGGGTCACTGGTTCGAATCCAGTATCGCCCACGAGGATCACTTCGGTGGTCTTTTCCAATCCGGGCGATTGGCGCAGCGGCTAGCGCACTTCGTTCACACCGAAGGGGTCGCAGGTTCGATTCCTGCATCGCCCACCTGGATTTTCTCCTTCCCCCTCCCCTATCTTTTATCTACCGATAGTTCTAAGTCAGCGATTGGCATTTTACGAACTTTCTGAATTCTCGATGATCTTTCACTAGTCATTCCCCGGCAAAGATGCAAGTAATAAATTATTGTTACCAGCATGACTGAAGTTTGCTGTTCATGCTTAACTACAGTGGCTGTCGACCGGTTTTCGTGGCGGATAGCGAACGAAGTGTTGAGTATGTCCGGGACCTTGTGATAATTTGCTCTTAGCAGCAGGTCGGGGGACCTGCCAGAAACGGGAGTACCTGATACATCCTTGAAGAGGTGATAGCATGAAGAAAGGCCTAGGCCAATGAGGGCACGTATCTAGCCTGGCTGAATCTGCAATGCACCCCAGCTCGAGGAAACTGAGGGCTCCCTGTTTTACCTATGTGATACTTGCGTGGTTTGTATGTATGGCCACGTTCCGGTTGTCGCCAATGGCGGCGGCCGTGCTGTAAAGCTCCTCCGGCGGCACAGAAATATACCCCCCTCTCCTGCCGCCGGAGGTCTTACTTTTTAGCCCTTATTTCAGGGCCTGCAGGTACCGGTAGAGGGTGGGAATTGATATCTTGAGCTCAGGGGCTACGATGCCCACCGCGCCTTTGATGAGGAAGATGCCCCGGTCCTTGATGTTGCGAATGATCTCCAGCCTGTCCTGCTTGGTCAGCTTGTCCATAGGAATGTTGAACTGGCGGACCTCATCTCTGGTGATTCTGCGAATGTTCTCCGCGGGCTCCTCGCTCACGTGGTGGCGGGAGGTCTCAGTGGAGATCTGTACATCGTCGGAGTCGATCGAGGACAGCGTCTGCAACACATGGGCAGCCTGCTGCAACTCGGTAATGTTGATACTGATGCAGAGCAGACCAATGACGGTCTGCTCCCGGTTGCGGACCAGGTAGGAGGAGACGCGGAACTCGTGCTTGTTCAGCCGGCGCCCTCTGTAGTCGGAGACGAAGTCGGCCCCGTCCTGGTCGGCCCGTATGGCCAGTTGGAGCGTCTGATCAGTAATCCTGTCACCCAGGGAGCGTCCGGAGAGCTGTCCGTTGCGGATGAAGACAATGGAATTTTCTGGGCGTGTGATGTCATGAACCACAATCTCGGCCATGGGACCGAAGGAATCGGCTATGAATTCTGCCAGGGGAAATACCTCTTCAAGGTTGTCTACTGTGAAATGCATGGCTGATCCTCAACATCCTAACAGGGCGGCTTGTAACCACCGGTTGGTGCTGCGGGAAGCGAAAGGTATTGGATGGCGTGATATGGTCCATCACCTCCATACCAGCCAATCGGCCTCCTCTAATCCCGTATATTAGACCTTCTTTTGTGCACTTCAGTCCTTTACATACGACCTATTGAGACCGCAGGAGTGCTGAAGTGCCGAATGAATTTTCATGGTAACGCAAGAAGGCGGCTGAATCTTGCTTTTCGCAAACCCGGCCAGTCGAAATGGACTCGATGTTGTAGCGGAGCTGCCTTACACGAATCCTGCAGGTCTGGATGAGAGCGGAAACCTGGTAATCATGGGAAACTGAGTAATTCAGAAGCTGAGGATAAGTACCTTAGCATGCCTAGGACCAAGGTACAGGAACAATGTGAGCCTGATCACGTAGCTTTAGGTGTCAGCTGGATCTAAAGGCGACTTGACCAAAGATATTGAACGGGTTTATACAACACATGCCTATATGAGTAAACAGCGGCCAGGCTGGCTGCGGGTTTCTGCCCGTGGCTGGCCCGGCCGTGTTCGGGACGTGCATGCCTGCCTTGAACTCCAGCAGGCGTAAGTGTGGTGGGGGCGCGGGAGGGAGTGTCGGCTCACTTGGGGTTGAGCCTTGACTGACACTGGCCTCCCTGCCCCTTTTGTGGGCCGGGGGCGGGGGGATTGATCCGCCTCAGGCCTGTCTTACTCGTGTGAAGTGTATGACAGCAGGCGTGTCTCCCTCCGGTGGCGGCGGGATGCCAGGACCCCGCCCATGCCGGTCATGCCGGTGGCCAGGGCGAGCAGGATGCCTTCCCCGCCCGCCTTTGGGAGCACGCCTGCAGCCAGGTATGTGTATTTGAGGGAGGTGTCCGGCTGCTGGGGTCCGCCCAGCACCGTGTAGTCCACGCTGACGGTGACCGTGCCCGGCATGTGTGCAGGCGTGGTCACGGTCACGCTGCCGCCATCGCCGGGCTTCAGTTCTGATGCGGGGGTCTGGTCGAATCTGACGCCGGTGATCACCAGCTGCAGTTTGATCTCCACCGGCACTGGAACACTCCAGTTGTTGGTGGCGCCGTCGATGATATCACCGGAAGCGTCGTCGTATTGCCAGGTGTAGGCTTTGTATCCCCAGGTGTAGGCTTTCCCGTCGCTGCCCACGGCCAGCGATCGATACATTCCGGCGCTGACCTGTGTGGCTTTCAGTCCTTTGCTCGCGTCAGTGGGGCTGGCGGGGTCGCGCACATGAATAGGAACGCTCGAAGAGCCGCCGCTGTTGTTGCCGAGCCTGCCATACTTGTCTTCTCCCCAGGCATAGGCGTATCCGTCGCTGCCCACGGCCAGTGAATGATGGCTTCCGGCGTAGACCTGTGTGGCTTTCAGCCCTTTGCTCGCGTCAGTGGGGCTGCTTGGATCGCGCACGCGCACGGGAACAGACGAACCTGCAAAGTCACCTTCGCTGTTATTGCCAAGCTCGCCATCAACATTGATTCCCCAGGCATAGACGTTCCCGTCGCTGCCTATGGCTAGCGTATGAGCGTCTCCGGCGCTGACCTGCACGTAGGTGAAGTTCGCAGGCACGTCCGGATACGTCTTGCGATCAGGCGTCCTCACCATGACCGGCTTAGTCTGAGTGTAGGTGTCCGTCCCGTCTCCGAGCTGACCAGTGCTGTTTAATCCCCAGGCGTAGGCGTTTCCGTCGTTGCCTATGGCTAGCGTATGAGCGCCTCCGGCGCTGACCTGCACGAAGGCAAAGTTCGTGGGTGTGCCTTCAGGCTTCAGCGCTCTGTGCGACTCAAGCCAAAGGCCGCCCTCCATCCCGTCGCCGAGCTCGCCATCCCAGTCCCATCCCCAGGCGTAGACGTTCCCGTCGCTGCCCACGGCCAGCGAATCATCCTCTCCGGCGCTGATCTGTACGTAGGTGAAATCCGCTGGTAGGTCCGGACAATTCACAGGCTTGGGCACCTTGCCCGGCGTATTCCGTTCGGTTCTCGTCGTGTCGCCGAGCTCGCCATACCGGTTGAATCCCCAGCCGTAGATGTTCCCGTCGCTGCCCAGGGCCAGCGAATGGGCACCTCCGGCGCTGACCTGCACGTAGGTGAAATCCGCAGACACGCCGGCAGGCTTCTGCACCATGACCGGCGTAGTCCGGTCGGTGTACGTCCCGTCGCCGAGCTGGCCATGGTCGTTTTTCCCCCAGGCGTAGGCGTTCCCGTCACTGCCCAAAGCCAAGGAAAAATTGGTCAGATAGGTATCTTTCCCTTCTTTTCCTTCGCTGACCTGGCTGAACCTGATGCCTCGCCTGGGAATGTCTGGCGGGGTGATGGTGGTCTGTTGGCCTCCTGTCTGGCTGCCTTTGTCAGGGTTGATTTTCCACGTGTTGTTGGGGTCTTTGAAGGTCCATTTGGCGGTGAGGGTAAGGTTCTGGGTGACGGGTCTGCTGAAGTCGTAGGCGACCTCCCCAATGAACCATCCGTCGAACAGGTAGCCTTGGCGAGCCGGGTCGGGGGAGGGACGCTTGGCCCTGCCGTACGGGGTGGAGACACTCTGGTCTGCGGGTTTGGGGTTTCCGCCTTCTGCATTGAAGGTGACCGTGTAAGTGGGGCTTTGCACTTCCTCCCTGGTCAGGGGCTGGTCGACCGTGTAGTTGAGACTCCTGGTGAAGGGCTGGCCGTCCTGCCTGCCGGCGATGGTGATGGCGGTTTGCCCTGGCTTGTGGGCGGGAATCTCCGCCTGCAAAGCGTCGTCGTTCTTGCTGAACGTCAATGCTTGGCCGTCCATGCTAGCTGATTCCAGTGTGAGCGCGGTGCTGGTGTCGAGCCTTGCTGGTTTGCCGGGCCGGCCCTGCTCGTCCAGGCTCCACCTGTATATGTCGCCCGTCCTGCTGATGGCGGTGATTCTGCTGCCGGCGGCTTCGGCGGCTTGCATGTACTGCTGATTCCCATCGGTCGTACATGTGGGCGCTTCGCCGGGCTTCCAGGCCCAGATGCGGCCTTTTGAATCTATGAGAGTTGCTTGCATAACGTTACTGCTTATGGCTGTAACGGCAGAAAGTTCAGATGAAACAAGCGGTTTTGGCTGGCTTTGTTCGTTATCCAGATAGCTAATCTGACCTGTTAAGTCAAGAAGTATAAAGCCATGATCCACGGATGATATCTGAACAATGCGGCTGGTGACCTTGACGGGTTGTATCTGATTGATATCAACGGCATCCGGCTTCCAAGTCCATACCTGGCCCTTGCTATCCAAGGCGAGCAGGCGATCACCATTGCCAACCGCCTTGACTGCTAAGGCCTGCTTGGGCAGGCTCATGGCCTTTCCTGTCAGCTTCCCCTTACTGGTCCATGCGCATATAAGGCCATCTTGATTCACTGCTAAGAGGTGGCCAGGAGTCATGGCGATGCTGGCGTAGGTCGTGGAGTCTGAGGCGAGCAAGGCTGGTGTATCCCCGCTCCCATTCCAGGTGTAGATGCGGTGGTCCCGGCTCAAGGCCGCGTAACCGTTCCTGCCAACGACTCCAGTTATGAATCGCACGTCGCCAGACGTACTTCGAGGTGATGGCACCTGAACGGGTATCTTATCGTTCGTTGTCCACGTGAACAGGCGGCCATCGCCGGTCACACCGATCAGCTTGTCGTCACGGGCTTCCAACGTGCTAAAGGAAAGGGAATCCGCATTCGGAGGTGTAACGGTGATGCTGGTGCCGCCGGAAGCCGGACCATGGTCGGGACTCAGAGTCCAATCAGTAACCGCTGTCCACTTGGCCTTTAAGGTGATGTCTCTGGTGACCGGGGTGCGGAAATCCATGATTCCGTCATGCTCCGCCCAGCCGTCAAAACGATAGCCGTCACGCTGCGGATTGCGAATAGGCGGTGACGCCAAGGAACCATCCGGCACAGTTACGCGTTCTGCTTTGCCTCCATTGGCGGAATCAAATACCACAGTGTGGGAATCGGCAGTAGCTGACTGGGTTTTGGCATCCTCGTGAGAATTGCTCGGAGCTGATTCAGACTGAGATTGAGCAGGCGACGGTGAAACAGATGAGGTCGTCAGCGGTGACGGAGAAGGCAGACTAGTCGGTTGTAAATTGCCAAGCGAACCGTTATCTACCGGATCGGTATAGCGACCCCCCCCCCCCGTTGACATCTGCGTCGGAGGCGAAAACGGTGCCGGCAGCCATGCCGGTCAGAAGCAGGGGTATCAGCACCAATGTCGATATGAGTGACCGAAGACCAAACCTATGACTGCGAGAATCAGCAGACCTAGACGACGAAACCACTTCAAACCTCCCCAAAATTCATGATGCCTCATTGACCACAAACCTTATACAGGCCTGGACTGATTCCACCCCTAAGAACCATGGGCAACATGTGACAAAATATTATCACTTATTCAGGAGAGCGCTGAATTCCTCGGCAGTTCTTGCAGGCTCAGTTGGCCGCCACGCCGCCTACGGCGGGCAGGGCGCCGACCATGAGCATGATGGCCACGAAGATGGCCAGGCCGATCCGGTAGATGACGAATCCCCGGTAGGAGAAGCGTGAGACGATCTTCAAAAAGGCGATGATGACGATGTATCCCAGCAGGAAGCTGACCACTGTGGCGCAGATGGTGGCCCCCCAACCGGGGAAGGCAGCGTCCGCATTGATGTTCTTCAAGGACTTGATCGTCTCTAGGATGCCGGCACCGAAGACGGCGGGGATGGCCATAAGGAAGCTGACCCGGGTGGCGGACTCGCGAGTGTAGCCTAGTGCGCGGCCGAAGGTCATGGTGCCGCCCGAGCGGGATACGCCGGGGATCAGGGCCAGCATCTGCCCGATGCCGAAGAGCAGGGCGTCTCGGGCATTCATCTGGCGGATCTCCTTGTTTTGGCGGCCGTGGCGGTCAAAGTAGTCCAGTAGCAGACCGAAGACGATCAGCACTACCACGGTGATCCAGAGGTTGCGCAGCTTGGTCTCGATTATCTTCTGGAAGAGCAGACCCGCCACCACGATGGGCAGGGTTCCCAGAATGATGTACCAGCCCAGGGCCGCATCATGGTCCTTGGATCCCATCCGCTCGCGCCAGGAGGAGCCGTCCTTGCCGGCCAGGCAACGGAACCAATGGGTCAGTATGCGGGCAATGTCATGCCGGAAGTAGAGCAGGACCGCCAGCTCGGTGCCGAATTGGATGATGGCTGTGAAGGCTGCGCCCGGGTCCTGGCCCAGCAGGCCGCCCACAATGCGGATATGGGCGCTGGATGACACAGGGAAATACTCCGTCAGGGCCTGCACCAGGCCGAACAGAATGGCTTCGAAGAAATTCATGGACCCCTCTTGCTATGTCGGACAATAATGGCAAGCATAGCCACCGCGCAGGGCAGGAAGAACCAAGGGCCGGGCATGTCTCGCAGAATGCCCACAATGGATCTTGTCGGAATCGACGACTCGACGAATAGGGGTGTGGATCATCATGGCCAAGACCTACAGAAAATCCAGGGGCGGGGCCCCGGCAGGATTCTTCGAGTGCGAGGGGCGCGGACTTAAATGGCTGGGCGAGGCGCAGGCGCAGGGCGGTCCCCGGGTGGTGGACGTCTATGACTGGGGCTCGGACTACCTGGACATCGAGGAGGTGACCTCTGCCTCCCCCACGCCCGGCGCGGCCTACCGCTTCGGCGCCCAGCTGGCACACATGCATGATGCCGGGGCCGACCACTTCGGTTCCGCGCCCGAGGGCTACAAGGGCACCTGCTACTTCGGGCCCCTGCAGGATCCGCTGCCTATGGACGTGGGTGCCTGGGACGACCCAGCCACATATTGGGCCAAGGGGCGGCTTGAACCCATGGTGAGCATGGCCATGGATCGGCGAGCACTGAACCGCGAGGACATGAAGATGACCGAAGAGGTGATCCAGGCCCTGCCGGAGTTGCTGGGTGCGGCTGCCAATGACAGGCCAGCCCGGGTCCACGGGGACCTGTGGAGCGGGAACGTCATGTGGACCAGGAACGACGGGAACACCCAAGCAGTTCTGATCGATCCTGCAGCTCACGGCGGTCATCGCGAGGAGGACCTGGCCATGCTGCAGCTGTTCGGCATCCCCTATCTAGGGCAGATTCTGGATGGCTACCAGAGCGTGCATCCGCTGGCGGACGGTTACCAGAATCGGACTACACTCTGGCAGCTCTACGCCATCGCCGGTCACTGTGCCTTCTTCGGCGGCGGCTATGTGAGCGAGTACAGGTCCATGTGCCGGTCGCTGCTGGGCTGACTCAGCTGAAGATGTCCTTGAGCTTGCCGAAGATCCCCTTGCGGCCCCCGACTCCGGCAGGCTTGGCGCTCTGCGGGACCTGCTTGGCTTCGGAGTCGTGGCTGTTGGCGAAGTCCTCAATCAGGCGGCGCTGATCGTCATCCAGCTTGGTGGGAATCTGGACCAGCACGTGGACGATGATGTCGCCGCGCTCCTCACGATTGCCCAGCCTGGTGACGCCCAGACCCTTGATGGTGATCTCCTGGTCGGGCTGGCAGCCGGCGGGAATGTCCACCTGTCGCTGACCGTCGAAGGTTTCCAGGTCCACCTGGTGGCCCAGCACGGCCCAGGTCATGGGCACGGCAATCCAGCAGTGCAGGTCTTGGCCGCTGCGAGTGTAGCGCTTGTCGGGCTTGATGGTGATGTCCACGTACAGGTCACCGGCGGCACCGCCGCCCTCGCCCACCTCGCCCTGGGAGGCCAGCCGTAGCCGGGAGCCGTCAGCCACGCCTGCGGGCACGTTGACGCCCACCTCGCGCCGGGTGCGCACACGGCCGTGGCCGTTGCAGACCGGGCAGGGGTGCTCGATGATGGTGCCGTGGCCCTCGCATCGCTCGCAGGGTGCCTGGCTCATCATCTGGCCCAGCAGGGTTCGCACCACCTTCTGGGCATAGCCCTTGCCGTTGCAGACCGGGCAGGTCACCGGGGAGGTCCCTTTTTGGGCACCCGAGCCGCCGCACTCCTGGCAGAGGCCATAGGTACTGATGGGGGTGCGTACAACGCCGCCAAAAATGGCGGTCTTCATGTCCACAGAGACCTGGGCCAGTGCGTCCCGGCCGGGCTGTGTGCGCGGAATGGGCCCCTGGGTGGTGCCCCCGAAGCCGCCGCCGAAGAACTGGTTGAAGACATCGCCCATGTCAAAGGGGCCGTTTCCCTGGGAGGCCTGGGGGTCGTTGGGATCCACGCCCGCGTCGTACATACGCCGCTTCTCAGGATCGGAGAGCACCTCGTAGGCGCTGTTGACCTCCTTGAACTTGTCCTCGTATTCAGGCCCGGCGATGTCCGGGTGGTACTTGCGGCTCATCTTGCGATAGGCACGCTTGATGTCCTGATCGCTCGCGCCGCGGTCGACTCCCAAAACCTCGTAGTAATCTGCCACCGATCATCCTTTTCGTTTGATGCCCTCTCGACCCATAGTTGCATGGGCCCACGATACCTATGACTTGTGCCGTTGCCTTGACGGTCACGGCTCCCCGTCGCCGGCTAGAAAACCGGTCAAGTAAGAGGCCACAGCACGAACCGCGCTCATGGTCGCTGGATAGTCCATATGGGTAGGCCCGATGGAGCCCACAAATGCGACCGGCTCGTCGGCTTCGGAGCCGTCGGTCTGCCTAGCCCTGGCGTGCCCGTATCCACTGGTCACCACAGAGGCATGGGCCAGTTCTGGAGTCCGGGTCTCGGTGCCGATGGCCACGCTGACCCCGTTACTCTCACGGGAAAGCTCGCTCTGCGCCCGCATGAGCCGCATGAGCACCACCTGCTCCTCCAGGGCATCCAGCAATGAGCCCAGATCCCCCAGGGAGACGGCCTGGCTGTGAGTCAGCTGGGAGGTGCCAGCCATGTAGAGGCCGCTGGTCTGCTCTCGGGTAGCCATCTCGTCGAAGACTGTGGCCACCAGGCGCAGCATGGACTTGTCGCGGCCCTCGGTAAGGGAATCGGCAAGCATGCGGCAGCGGTCGGCGGCACGGTCAAGAGGCAGATCTTGGCATTGCCGGTTGATTTGGTCGGACAGATCCGCCAGAGCGTTCGGGTCCTCCTGAAGGGGCCCATGCAGGGTACGCTGGACTACCCGGCCCGTGTCTGTAATGACCACCATAAGTACGGTCCCCCGGCTGAGCCCTATAAGTTCGGCCCTACGTAGGTTCGAGCTCGCCAGTGAGGGCGAGGCCACCACGGCGATCTGCCCGGTAATCTGGGCCAGAAGCTGGGCGGCGTGCTGTAGAGTGTCCTCCAGGTTGACCGACCCGGAGAGAAAAGCGTTGATCCCCCGGCGCTGGGCGGCGGACAGGGGCACGATGGTGGCCAGCCTGTCGACGAAGTAACGGTAGCCCTTTTGGGTGGGGATGCGGCCGGCCGAGGTGTGGGGCTGGACCAAGTAGCCCTCGCTCTCCAGGGCCGCCATGTCGTTGCGCACGGTGGCGGAGCTGACTCCAAGCTGATGATTTCTGGTGAGCGAACCCGACCCTACCGGCTCGCGAGAACGAATATAGTCCTCGACGACCGCGCGCAGCACCAGCATGCGTCTGGTATTAGGCAATGTCGCTCCTTCCGTCATGGTTTCATTATTAGCACTCGGGCCATGAGAGTGCCAAAACGTCGCGCGAAGAGCCGAATTGTGTCGTCTCAAACCGATACCATGGAAACGCATTGTGAAGGTAATCGAACATTTTCGACATAAGTCGAACATGGAGACATCTAGATTGGAAGGAAAGCAGCACCATATGGCAGATTTCACATGGTCCGAGCTCGATGAGCGGGCTGTCAAGATGGCCAAGGTCCTCTCGGCCGATGCGGTCGAGAAGGCCGGAAGCGGTCACCCTGGCTCCCCTATTTCACTGGCACCCATCGCTTACGCGCTCTACCAGCACTTCATCCGTCACGACCCCAACGACCCTGACTGGGTTGGGCGTGATCGGTTCATTCTTTCCGGCGGCCACGCCTCGCTGACCCAGTACGTGCAGCTCTACTTCTCCGGGTATGGGCTGACCCTGGACGATCTGAAGCGTTTCCGCACCGCTGGCACCCGGACCCCCGGCCACCCCGAGTACGGCCTGACCCCCGGTATCGAAATGACCACCGGCCCGCTTGGCCAGGGTCTGGCCTCGGCCGTGGGCTTCGCCTATGGTCAGCGCTATGAGCGCGGTCTGCTGGATCCGGACGCACCTGAGGGCCAGTCCCCCTTCGATCATAAGGTCTGGGTCATCTGTGGCGAGGGCGACGTCGAAGAGGGAGTCTCCTCCGAGGCCAGCTCCCTGGCCGGCGACCAGCGCCTGGGCAACCTGACCGTCATCTTTGATGCCAACCACATCCAGATCGAGGGCGACACCCGCATCTCCCTGGGCGAGGACATCCTCAAGCGCTACCAGGCCTACGGCTGGTACACCGACGAGTTCAGCTTCATTCAGCCTGACGGCTCCTACAAGGAGGACGTCGAGGGCCTGGCTGCCGTCCTGGAGAAGGCAGAGCAGGTCACCGACCGGCCCAAGTTCATCAAGGTGGACACCCTGATGGCCTGGCCTACCCCCGGCAAGACCAACGATCCTTCAGCCCACGGCTCAGCCCTGGGTGCCGAGGCCGTCGCCGGCCTGAAGAAGACCCTGGGCTATGACCCGGAGCAGAGCTTCCAGGTTGACGAGGAGGCCCTGGCCCACGCACGCGAGGTCGCCCAGCGCGGCCTGGCCGCCCACAAGGACTGGGACGAGAAGTACCAGGCCTGGCGCAAGGCCAACCCCGACAAGGCTGCCCTCTACGACCGCATCCATGCCGGCAAGCTGCCCGAGGGCTTCGACAAGGCCCTGGACGACCTGGAGGCTGGCTTCGAGCCCGGCTCCAAGGTGGCCACCCGCAAGGCTTCAGGTGCAGTCATCAACGCCCTGGCCCCCATCATGCCCGAGCTTTGGGGAGGATCCGCCGATCTGGGCGGCTCCAACAACACCAACATCAACGGTGCCGTCTCCTTCGCCCCCGAGGCTGACAAGACCGTCCAATGGCCCAAGGCCAGCAAGTACGGCCGCCAGCTGCACTTCGGCGTGCGCGAATTCGCCATGGGCGCCATCACCAACGGCATCCTGCTGGGTTCGGACACCAGGCCCTACAACGGGACCTTCTTCCAGTTCAGCGACTATGAGCGCCCCTCGGTGCGTCTGGCCGCCCTGATGGACATCCCCAACCTGTATGTGTGGACCCACGACTCCGTGGCCCTGGGCGAGGATGGCCCCACCCACCAGCCCATCGAGCATCTGACCGCCATTCGCGCCATCCCCCAGATGGAGGTTGTGCGCCCAGCCGATCAGTACGAGACCGCTGAGGCCTACCGCGCCTTCTTCGAGAAGGACAACACCCATCCCACGGCCATGATCCTGACCAGGCAGGGCGTGCCCACCCTGGAGGAGACCAAGGCCAAGGCACGCGAAGGCGTACGCAAGGGCGCCTACGTGCTGGTCGACACCGATGGCCAGCCCGACGTGCTGATCATGGCCACCGGCTCTGAGGTGCAGCACGCTGTTGCTGCATCCAAGACCTTGGCTGAGCAGGGCGTAAAGGCCCGCGTCATCTCCGTGCCCTCGCTTGAGTGGTTCGAGGAGCAGGATGACGAGTACAAGGAAGCTGTTCTGCCTGCCTCCGTCAAGGCCCGTGTCTCCGTTGAGGCCGGACTGGCCACGCCTTGGTACAAGTACCTGGGCAGCTATGGCAAGCCCGTCTCCATCGAGCAGTTCGGCCTGCAGGGCAGCGGCGACGAGAACATGCGCGACCTGGGCATCACCGCCGATCATGTGGTCGAAGCAGCACAAGCTTCCCTGGAGGAAGTCCGTCGGGCCCGCTGAACCCGGCATCGTGATCAATCGGGGGGCCGTCCGTGACGCCGGCCCCCTCCCCTTGCAGGCACGCCCGAAACGCGGGTCTGTGGGAATACAGCAACAGACTTCCCGGTAGTGCATAGTGAATGTGATTCCATCGGGAACCCAAATAAGGAGTGACAAGATGGCAGAAAATGCAAACACCCAGCGCACCAGCGATTCAGGTGTCTCGATCTGGCTGGACGATCTGAGCCGCACCCGCATCGAATCGGGCAATCTGCAGCAGCTGATCGCCGAGCGCAATGTGGTGGGCGTGACCACTAACCCCTCGATTTTCCAGAAGGCCCTGAGCCAGGTGGGTCCCTACGACGAACAGCTCAAGCAGCTGGGCCGCATCCCCGTCGAGGAAGCCGTCCGCGAGCTGACCACCACCGACGTGCGCAACGCCACCGACATCTTCCGCGAGGTTGCTGAGAAGACCGACTATGTGGATGGACGCGTCTCCATCGAGGTTGACCCTCGTCTGGCCCACAACACCGAAGAGACCGAGAAGCAGGCTGAGGAACTCTGGGCCAAGGTCGACCGTCCCAACGCCATGATCAAGATTCCCGCCACTCTGGAGGGCCTGCCTGCCATCACAGCCACCCTGGCCAAGGGCATCTCGGTCAACGTAACCCTGATCTTCTCCCTGGAACGCTACAAGCAGGTCATCGATGCCTTCATCGAGGGCATGGTCCAGGCCGACAAGAACGGCCATGACCTGAAGCACATGGGCTCGGTCGCCTCCTTCTTCGTCTCCCGCGTGGACACTGCGGTTGACAAGCTGCTGGAGGCCAATGGCTCTGACGAGGCCAAGTCCCTGGAGGGCAAGGCTGCTGTGGCCAACGCCCGTCTGGCCTACGAGCTCTTCGAGAAGGCCTTCGACAGCGATCCTCGCTGGGCCGACCTGGAAGCCAAGGGCGCCAAGCGCCAGCGCCCGCTATGGGCATCCACTGGCACCAAGAACGCCGCCTATTCCGACTGCAAGTATGTGGACGAGCTGGTGGCACCTGACGTGGTCAACACTATGCCTGAGAAGACCCTGAACGCTCTGGCCGATCACGGCAACGGCGCTCCCTCAGTCAAAGGCACCTACCAGGAGAGCCACCAGGTGATGCAGAAGCTGGCAGACCTGGGCATCAGCATCAAGGATGTCACCGACAAGCTGGAGGCAGATGGCGTCGCCGCCTTCATCGACTCCTGGGATTCGGTCCTCTCCGACGTGCAGAAGGGTATCGACCGCGTCAACGGCTGAGCGCCTGACTGTCAGTCGCTGCTATTAAAGATTGTGCCCCGTCTGGTTTGAACCGGACGGGGCACAATTGGTATCAGTTACTCAGCCTTTGTCTCCTCGACCACCTGCTGCAGGGTGGCGATCAGGGCTGGGCTGTCATTGGGCATGTTCAGCCTGGTCAGGGTGCCTCCGGAGGATTCGATGGCCTTTGCCAGCTCCATGTCCACGTCATAGCAGATCTCCAGGTTGTCGGCAATGAAGCCGATGGAGACGGAGACGATGGTCTTCATGCCGTTCTTGGTGATCAGGTCCTTGGCCACAGTGACGAAATCAGGGCCGATCCAGGGTTCTTCGGTGCGGCCTGCTGATTGCCAGGCCAGCACGTACTGATCCTCATTGAGACCGGCGGCCTGAGCCACGGCATTGGACAGACCGATGACCTCATCCTTGTAGGGGTCCCCTCCCTGGATGATGCGTAGGGGCAGGGAGTGGGCGCTGAAGATCACCTTGGTGTCCGGCCGGTCGGTCAGATCCTTTTTGGCCACCAGCTGGTCGCTCCAGAAGTGGATCAGCTCCTGATGGTTCCACCAGGACCGCACAGGCAGGTATTCCATGCCCGTGTGGGCCTCTACGGCCTTGCGGGCGCGGTTGTGGTAGTCCTCGCTCGAATAGGAGGAGTACTGCGGGGCCAGGGGCAGGCCAATGACCCTGGTGATGCCATCTGCGGCAATCTGGTCGACTGCATCCTTGATGAAGGGAGTGATGTACTTCAGCCCTTCGTAGACCTTGTAGGCACCGGGGTGGGCCTTGTCCAGCGCAGTCTGGAGACCGTCGCGCTGGGCCGTGGTGATCCTGGCCAGGGGCGAGGGAAGACCGATGGCCTTGTAGCGGCCGACCAGCTGGTCCATGAGCGGTTTGGGCGGCTCCTGCCCATGGCGGATATTGGTGTAGTACCCCTTGATGTCGGACTCCTGGTAGGGGGTGCCGTAAGCCATGAGGAGGACAGCTGTAGGTTCAGTCATTAGCAACTTCTTTCTGTGAAAATGGAATGCAGTATGTCAGGACGATATTGACCAGGGCTATGACGATGACCACCAGGAACATGTTCCTGTAGGAGGCCAGCCCGGCCTTTCCGCCCACCTTGCCCAGTTCAATAGACGAGGCGAAGAGCAGTGGGGCGATGGTGGTGCCGATCTTCTTGCAGGCCGACAGCCCGCCGATGGCCTGCATACGGTTCCCGGGACCGGCCAGCCTTCCGGCGATGACTTGGAGCGGCGAGGACATCATGGAGCCCATGCCCACCCCCATCAGGAAGGACAGGACCATGAAGAGCTGCAGGTTGTGCAGGGTCAGGGTGATCATCAGGCCCATCAGGCCTATCAGCGATGAGGAGAAGACGAGCGTGGTCCGGTAGCCGAACTTGTCGACCAGGAGCCCGCCCAGCCAGGATCCGACCACAGAGCCGAGCCCGACACCGACCATGACCATGCCGGCCGAGCGGACCGGAAGCCCGAAGACAGAGTGGACATAGGTTGGAATGTAGACGAAGAGGGAGAAGAACATGCCTCCCAGCGTCCCCAGCAGCAGGGTGAGCCCATAGGAGGGCAGCTTCAGCAGGTGGATGGGCAGGAAGGGCATGGTTTCCTTTGAACCGTCCAGATTCCGCTCATGCACCAGGAAGATCACGCCGGCCACCACTGCGACCATGAGGCACCCAATGATCAGGGCCAAGTAGGTGGTTCCGTACTGGAGGAAGGTGATCGCTACCATCAGCAGGGCCAGAGCGATGCTGAAGGAGCCCAGGCCAAGGTAGTCGGTCTTCCAGGCGCGGTCGGTCTGGGAGTCGCCCATCATGAACCAGGCCAGGATGAACAAAACGGCCAGGAAGGGCAGCATCATGAAGTAGTAGGCCCGCCATCCGTGGGTGATGCCCAGGAGCATGCCAGACAAGACCGGGCTGACCATGGCGGAAAGACCGGCGATGATGCCCACCGTGGAGACCTTCCTACCCTGGTTGTTCCGGCGGGCGCGCTGCAGAAGGACGTTCATGGACAGGACCATGATGCCGCTGTCTCCCAGGGACTGGATGAACCGGCCCAGCAGCATGACCGCATAGTTGGGCGAGACCGCCGTCATCAAACATCCAAGGAACCAGAAGGACAGTTCCCAGAGGAAGACCTTCCTGGTCCCGTGGGCGTCAGAGAGGTTGGAGGTGATGGGAGTGCCCACCACCAGACCCAGGGTGTACAGGCCCACCACCCAGGAGGAGCCCATGGTGGTCAGGCCGAAGGTCCGGGTGATGGACGGTAGCATGGTCGGCACCGCTCCCCCATCCAGCTGGGTGATGAAGACGATGACCATGAAGAACCAAATGGGCGTGGAAAGAATCGATCTTCTCTCTCTCTTGTCGACATGGTGTTACTGTCCCAACTGGTCCGTGAGCAGCTTGTCAATACGCTCAGGATCAGCCTGGGTGCCTACCAGGAAGTAGGGAAATTCGCCGTAGATGGAGCTGGCTTCGATGTAGCGCATTTCGGTGACGATCTTCTTGAATTGAACAGGATCGTCGGCGAAGAGGGTGACGCCCCACTCGTAGTCGTCCAGGCCGATGGAGCCTGTCAGGATGATGGAGACCTTACCGGCGTAGGAACGGCCGATTTTGCCATGGTCGTGCATGTAGGCCTTGCGCTGGTCGTAGGGCAGCGTGTACCAGTTGGCGCCCGGAACGCGGGTCTTCGACATGGGGTAGAAGCAGATGTAAGGCTTGTCGGGCGTTTTGGGATGAAGGCTGGCATTGACGTAGGACCATCCCCGGTCCGTGGTCGGCTTGCCCGAGTAGAGGCCCACCTCAGTGACTGATACATAGGAGATGGTCGGCACCAGATAATCGGACAGGCGCAGCTTCTCCAGGGAGGTCTCGACCTCCTGGAGCTGGTCCAGGGTCTCCCTGAGGACCATCAGGCCCAGGTCGGCCTTTTGCCCATTGACCTGGCACCAGTAGTGGCTTCCCTTGCCCTGGGACTGGACAGCATCCAGCTGCGCGGCCAGGGTCTCGAACCCATCCAGGCATTCCCGGCGTTCGTTCTGAGGCACTCGGCGCCACTTGGCCCAATCGATCTTCCAGAAGAGGTGGAGGCAGAACCAGCCCTCCAGGCTCGGTGCAGCTTGCTCAGCCATGAGCACATCCTTTCGCTCGCTTCGCTTGCACGACATTGTGTGATGCGCCGCTCGTTCGGCACACCATTACCCACTCTATAGGTCAGGCGGCAGAATCGTTGGATTATTGATGAATTGTGAATGACTTATTGTGGTAATAGTCAAGGACTATGAGCCTTGCACTATCGATGAAGAAAACAGGTCTTGTGTACAGACCTCGTGTATAAGACATCCATATAGAATCACAATAAAGTGGCATGCAAAATAGGATGTCAAAGGCGCTGGTAGGTCGGCATGACCAACAGCTATAAGGGAAAAATCATCCAGATATGGAAAACCCCGGTTGATGCCGGGGTCAGGTATTTCAGGTATTGGTTGCTGGAATCAGGCCAGCTTGTACTTGGAAATGAGGTCCAGAGCTATGATGATGGCCACCCAGATCAGAGCCACAATAATGGTTAGACGGTTCAGGTTCTTCTCGGCTGCACCCGAGGTGCCTGCATTGGAGCCGATCCCGCCGCCGAACATATCGGACAGGCCGCCGCCCTTGCCCTTGTGCAACAGAATCAGCATAGTCAGCAGTACACTGGCAAGGATCACAACGACTTCAAGCACAATCTTGACAATGGTCACGGCGTATACCTCCATGTAAGGAACTGGGTACAAGTATACAGATACCCGGCGAAAAACGCATCAGCCCTTGGCGGCAAGTCGCACGATTCGCGCGAACTCCTCCACATCCAGGGAGGCGCCGCCCACTAGAAAGCCGTCCACGTCCGGCTGGCTGATCATCTGGGAGGCGTTCTTGGAGGTGACCGAGCCGCCGTAGAGGATGCGCACGGACTGGCCGGCTGGCTCTCCAAAATTGCTTGAGATGTGGTTGCGAATGGCACGTGCAGCTTGTTGGGCAGTGTCCGGAGTGGCCACCATGCCGGTGCCGATGGCCCAGACTGGTTCATAGGCCACAATCAGGTTGGCCATGTCCTCCTTGGCCAAGTCGCGGGTGACGTCGTTGACTTGGCCCACGGCGAAGTCCAGCTGGATGCCCTGGCGGCGCTCCTCGTAGCTCTCCCCCACACATAGGATGGGTTTCATGTCCGCAGCCAGTACGGCACGGACTTGGTCGACGATGTTGGCGTCGTCCTCAGGATGGTACTTGCGCCGCTCGGAATGGCCCACGATGACGTAGCTACAGCCCAGCTGAGCCAGCATGTCGGCGGACACATCACCGGTGAAGGCCCCTTGGGCAGTAACGGAAACAGCCTGGGCCCCATATTCGATGGGCAGGTTGTCGGCCTCCACAAGCACCTGGACGGAACGCAGAGCAGTGAAGGCGGGCATTAGAGCCACCTGGCAACGCCTGCGGTCGAAGTGGGCGTCGCGCAGGAGCCAGGCCAGCTTCTGCACGAAATAGGTGGCTTCCAGATGGTCGAAGTTCATCTTCCAATTGCCGGCCACCAGGGGAATGCGTGCCATACCAGACCTTTCCATCCGCGCAACAACAACAATGCCGGGCCGCCGGATGCGAAACCCGGTGACCCGGCATTGCCCGTCTGTTTGCCGATTTTACTCCAGCACCTTCAGGCCAGGGAGTTCCTTGCCTTCAAGGAACTCCAGGGAGGCGCCGCCGCCGGTGGAGATGTGCGAGAAGCCATCCTCAGGGAAGCCAAGGTTGCGCACGGCCGAGGCAGAGTCGCCGCCGCCGACGATGGTGAAAGCTCCGGCCTTGGTGGCATCGACCAGGCCCTGAGCTACAGCACGGGTGCCATCGGCGAATGCCGGGAACTCGAAGACGCCCATGGGCCCGTTCCAGACCACGGTCTTGGAGTCCACAATCTTGTCGTGGAAGAGCTTCTGGGAGTCAGGACCGATGTCCAGACCCATCTTGTCTGCGGGGATGCCGTCGGCAGGAACTACCTGGTGAGGCGAATCCGCCTTGAACTCGTCAGCCACCACGATGTCGGTGGGCAGGACCAGCTCCACGCCCTTCTCGCGGGCAGTGGCGATGTAGCCCTTGACAGTATCGACCTGATCCTCCTCCAGCAGGGAGGAGCCGACCTCATAGCCCTCGGCCTTCAGGAAGGTGAAGACCATGCCGCCGCCGATGACCAGACGGTCGGCCTTGCTGAGCAGGTTCTCGATGACGCCCAGCTTGTCGGAGACCTTGGAGCCGCCCAGGACCACAGTGAAGGGCCGCTCGGGGTTCTCGGTCGCCTTGGACAGGGCCTTGACCTCCTTCTCGACCAACAGGCCTGCGGCAGAGGGCAGGAACTTGGCCACAGAGTAGTTGGAGCCCTGGGCGCGGTGGACCACGCCGAAACCGTCGGAGACGAAGACATCGCCCAGGTCGGCGATTTTGCGGGCGTAGGCATCACGCTCGGCCTCATCCTTGCTGGTCTCTTCGGGGTTGTAGCGCACGTTCTGCAGCAGGACCACATCGCCGTCGTTCATGGCAGCCACCTTGGCATGGGCATCGGGACCGTAGGTGTCCTCCGCCAGAGGAACCTGCACGCCCAGCAGTTCGCCCAGGCGGTCGGCAACAGGGGCCAGGCTCAGCTCGGGAACGACCTTGCCCTTGGGGCGACCCAGGTGGGCCATGAGGATAACCTTGGCGCCCTGGCCACGAAGCTGCTCGATGGTTGGCAAGGCTGCGCGGATTCGGCCGTCGTCTGTAATAGTGGTGCCGTCCAGCGGCACGTTGAAGTCCGCGCGGACGAGCACGCGCTTGCCCTTGAGATCACCGAGGCTCTTCAGTGTTTTCATGCGTATCCTTTCTGACTGCGGGTCCATGCGCCCGCTCCCCTGCCATGGTACTCAGGCAGACCGACCTGTGTGAGCTATCTCACTCTTGTTTGGCCTGTTCCTCGGCCCTCTTCTTTTCGACCTTGGTGGCTAGCTGGAGCAGACGGCGGATGCGTCCGGCGATGGCGTCCTTGGTGACCGGTGGATCGGCCAGGCGGCCCAGCTCTTCAAGGGAGGCCTCACGGTGGTCCAGACGAAGCTGGCCGGCCGCACGCAGGTTCTCGGGGATGTCGTCGCCCAGAATTTCGAAGGCCTTGGTGACCTTGGCACTGGCCTCCACAGCTGCCTTGGCGGAGCGGCGCATGTTGGCATCGTCGAAGTTGGCCAGGCGGTTGGCCTTGCCGCGGGATTCACCGTCGCTGCGCTTGCCGGTCCACTCCCTGGAGGACTTGGGGGCGCCCATCAGGTTGAGCATGCGCTCAATCACATCTGGGTCACGCAGGGTTACGCGCTCGGAGCTGCGCACCTGGCGGGCCTTGGCGTTGACGCCCAGACGGCGGGCAGCGCCTACCAGGGCCAAGGCGGCCTCAGATCCGGGGCAGACGATCTCCAGGTAAGAGGCCTTGCCCGGGTCGGACAGCTCGCCATGAGCCAAGAAAGCTCCTCGCCAGGCGGCCTTGACCTGGGCGATGTTGCCGGAGACGATGTCGGCGGGAAGACCGCGAACCGGGTGCTTGCGACGGTCCAGCAGTCCGGTCTGCAGGGCCAGGGCACCGCCTGCCCGTAGCACGCGGACCGAGTAGCGGGTCAGGTTGCCGGTGGGGGCCTGTCGCTTGACCTGGATCAGATCGGAATCATGGCCGTAGACGTCCCTGATGGTGTTCTGCAACCACTGCGCTGCTGGAAGGGAGTCAAATTGCGCTTCCACCACAATGTGGCGCTGAATGATGTGCAGACCGCCACCGAAGCGGATCATGGCCGCCGATTGTGCTTTCTTGGCAGAGGGGGGTTCGTTGTCAATCGCGGCCAGCTCGCTTTTGACATCATCAAGTAGGGCCAAGAGCCGTCCTCCTACGAAAAAATACTGAAAAATGAATACTTCTTGGCCGCACGACACACCTGCCATGCCGACCACCGGATTACTGTGATATCGAATATCTTGGACAAATTGCGCCTTTGGCTATCCGCGGGGACGATGCGGCAGCTCGCGGGCCGAGACGGTCACCTCCATTCCCCGGGACCGCAAACGGGCGGCCAGAGCGTCGGCCATGGCCACTGAGCGGTGCTGTCCGCCAGTACAGCCAAAGGCGATGGTCACATAGTGTTTGTCTTCACGCGCATAGCCGCTGAGTGCGGTCAAGATGGCGGTGGTGTAGGCATCCAGAAACTCTTTGGCACCCTTGCTGGCCATCACATAGTCACGGACCGGGCCGTCATGGCCGTTCAGGTCCCGCAGCTCGGGGACCCAGTAGGGGTTGGGCAGGAAGCGCACATCCGCTACGAAGTCGGCATCGATGGGCAAGCCGTACTTGAATCCGAAGCTCATGATGTGAACGCCCACTGTGGTCGGGCCGGAGCCCAGAACCATTTCATACAGGCGAGTAGAGAGCTGATGGATGCTCAGATTGGAGGTGTCGATGACCATGTCGGCACGCTCCTTGAGACCGCCAAGTAGGCGGCGCTCCTCGTGGATGCCGTCGATCAGGCGACCGGAGCCCTGCAAGGGGTGGGGTCGGCGGACGGACTCATAACGCTTGACCAGAACCTGGTCAGAGGCATCCAGAAAGAGGATGCGGCAGCGCACGCCCAGGTCGTCCAGATGGCTGAGCACAGCCGACAGGTCGTCGAAGTAGGAGCGGGAACGGACGTCGATAACGGCAGCTAGGCGGTGCAGGGAGCTTCCGGCGGAGGTCATCATGTCGACCAGGGGTACAAGCAGACGCGGGGGCATGTTGTCAACCACATACCAGCCCATGTCCTCCATGGAGTCGGCAGCACGGGTGCGGCCTGCGCCGGACATTCCCGTTATTAGCAGTACCTCGAAGCCTGCGAAGGGCGGTTTTTCCGTCGTCATCGTCATGCCTCCCTCAAGGCTCGGTCCATAG
Source organism: Bifidobacterium sp. JNUCC 75 (assembly GCF_054819865.1). Lineage (NCBI taxonomy): Bacteria > Bacillati > Actinomycetota > Actinomycetes > Bifidobacteriales > Bifidobacteriaceae > Bifidobacterium > Bifidobacterium sp. JNUCC 75. Next base: position 2,247,200 of record NZ_JBTHIF010000001.1, read on the forward strand.
CAGCTGCCGGAACAGCGGCCAGGGGTCGATCGGTCATCAGTGCCACCTGACGCACTGCTTGATAGAGCAGCATGCGTTCACCGCTGATGGCACGAGCGCCCGCCTGACGGCAGAAGGCCTTCATGAGCGGGGTGGGTCGGGGGTCATAGACCACATCAAGCAGGACCGAGCCCAGGCGTCCGTCTTCATCGGTACCAATGGCATCGGCGGGCTTGGCACCAGGAGTATCGGCCTTGGCGGTCTCTGTCTCGGAAGTTTTGGCGTCAGGAGTCTCAACTGTACTGAGTAGATCAGACAGGGGGTCGGCTGCTCCCGCAGGGAGGGTGGAGACGACAATATCGGCCTCGGTCAGAGCCTTTTTGGCTGTCTCAGATTGGTCCATGGCGGTGACGGCTGGCTCAGACAAATCCAATCGAGAAGCGAGGTCCAGCATGTGGTCACAGTGCTTCGGATTGCGGGCCAGCAGGTCTACACGCTTGACTCCCAACACCTTCAAGGCGCAGAAGGCGGACTCGGCGGTGTTCCCGTTGCCGATGACCAAAGCCCGCGCTCCTCCGTACGGTTGGTCGGGCAGCTGGTCTTGTTGCCCTTGACATGCTGCCTCCAGCAGGGCAGCCAAATCGTCAGGGTCTTCATCGGCATGGCAGCGGTCGGCAGCCTCCAGCAGGGCGGCTACGATACCCTCCACGTCGGTGTTGTAGAGAGACGGCCTTTTCCCGGGACCGCCTTGCTCAAAGACTATTGTGTTGGCCACCCTCAGGGTCTCAGACCAGAAATCACTAAAGTCTCCCAAGGCGCCGACAGCACTCTTTAAGGGCATGGTCAGACTGAGGCCGGCCCAGGACGGGTCAAGACCGTGGATAAAGTCCGCCAAGCCGTCAGCATCCACGCGCACACGGTCGTAGCGCCAGCCGTCCAGGCCGAGTGCGGCATAGGCTGATCTATGCAAAAGAGGCGAAAGGGAATGGCTGATTGGGTCGCCCAGAACGGCACAACGACGATCAGGTCCATTCATATCTGCAATCACGCACCAATCAAATCATGGCATGGCTCTTTGCCAGCCTCCTGAGCCATTTTATCGCTGGCTGTCCCCGGTCTGGTCCTGGTCACTATGCAAGGTCTGATAGATGGCCTTGGCCTTGGCAGAGCCGATGCCCTTGACGGCCTCCAGCTCTTCCTGTGATGCCTGGCGCATGCGCTTGACTGATCCAAAGTGATTGAGCAGCTTCTTCTGGTAGGTGGGTCCGATGCCCGGAATCTCGTCCAGAGCCGACCGGAGGGCACCCTTGCGCCGAGTCTGACGGTGGTAGGTAATGGCGAATCGGTGAGACTCGTCCCTCACGCGCTGCAGCAGGTACATGCCCTCGGACTGGCGCTTGAGGATGATGGGATAGTCATCGTCAGGCACCCAGACCTCCTCCAGTCGCTTGGCCAGCCCGCAGAGGGCCACATCGTCCACACCGCAGTCGTGCAGGGCCCGTGCCGCGGCTGTTACCTGAGGCTTGCCACCATCGACTACGATCAGGTTGGGTTTGTAGGCGAAGTGGCGGGCGGAGGTGTTCTGCTGAACGATGGCCCCCTCCTCCTGCTCCACCAATTCAGTCGCCTTGTCGCCGGCCTTTCGCTCGGCCTCCATGCTGTCGCCGCTGTCACCGGCTATGTTGCCGTGACGGAAGCGCCGGGTCAGAGTCTCATAGATGGCGCTCATATCGTCCACAGCGCCCCTGCCGTCCTCGCCTCGAATGGCGAATCGACGATACTCGGACTTCTTAGGGACGGCATCCTCAAAGACCACCATGGAGGCCACCTGGAACTGGCCACCCACGGTGTTGGAGATGTCGTAACACTCGATGCGCAGCGGAGCGCGGTCCAGCCCGAGGGCCTTGGCCACGTCGTTCATGGCCTGGGTGCGCGTGCCCATGTCGCTCATACGACTGAGCTTGCTGCGCTGCAGGGCCTGGCGGGCGTTGGCATTGGCCCGGTCCATCAGGGACTTCTTCTCACCACGACTGGCCACACGAATGGTCACTGCGGATCCGCGCAGCTCCCGTAGCCACTCCTGCAAGTCGCCGGTCCGATCCGGCTGGATAGGGACAATGACCTCGGGAGGCACTGGAGAAATGGGGGCCAGCAGGTCGGCACGTCCGGTCTGATCCTGATGCTGGTGTCGGCTCCTGGTGGCCTTGGCCCGAGCTTCGGCATCCAGGGCCGTGACCTTCTGGGTGGAGCCCATGGCATCCCTGTCCTGGCTGATGGAGACGGGTGTGTCCGACTCCGTTGGCAGCTTGTGAAGTTCGCTGTCGTTCTCATTCATCAGATCCGAGTAGACCTGTACCAACAGGTCGCTGATCAGCTCGCTGTCGGAGACGTCCTCGACCCGCTCCACGCTCCAGTTGCGTTCGCCGCGGATGGCTCCAGAGCGCACGAAGAAAGCGTGTACCGAGGCCTCCAGTTCGTCCGAGGCCACGCCGAAGACATCCACATCCACGTTGGAGGCGAAGGCCACGGCGTTCTGCTCGATGACCGTATCCAGCATGGCGATCTGGTCGCGCAGGCGGGCGGCCTTCTCGAAGTCCAGCTCCTTACTGGCCTTCTGCATGCTCCTGGTCAGGCTTGCCCGGTAGCTCTTGCCCAGCCTGCCGGTGATGACCCCAGTCAGCTCCGTACAGAGACGACGGTGGTCGCTTGCGCTGATCCGGCCCACGCAGGGTGCCGAGCACTTGCCGATGGAGGCCAGCAGGCAGGGGCGGCCGCTAAGCTTGGCCTTGCGGAAAACGCCGGGAGTGCAGGTGCGCACAGGATAGGTCTTGAGCAAGGCATCCAGGGTGTGCTTCATGTCCCAGACCTTGGCGTAGGGGCCGAAGTAGCGGGTGTCATGCCGCTTGCGCACGCGGGTCATCCAGACCCGGGGGAACTCCTCTCCCACGGAGACAGCCAGATAGGGGTAGGTCTTGTCGTCACGCAGCTTGACGTTGAAGCGGGGGTCGAACTCCTTGATCCAGGTGTATTCAAGGGTCAGGGACTCCAGGTCGGTGCCCACGACGGTCCACTCCAGACTCCGGGCCGTCAGCACCATGGTCTGGGTGCGCGGATGCAAGTTTTCCAGGGGCTGGAAGTAATTGGTCAGGCGGTTGCGCAGGTTCTTGGCCTTGCCCACATAGATAACCCGACCGTCGCCATCCCGCCACTTGTAGACACCCGGCTGGGCTGGAATGTCCGATGTTTTGGGGCGGAAGAGGTCACGGCTATCCCCCAGCAGGGGTGCGCCGTTCTTGTTGACGCCGGTGGTGGTGCCGGTGGCGGACTCCTCCTCCAGGGCTTGAGCGGTGCGTCGCCATACCTGCGGCGTGTGACGCTCGAAGCAGCTACGGGTCATGATCGTGCAGCCTTGGCTACCTTGGCGGGATCCAGCATGGGCTTCAAATACTTGCCTGTCCAGCTGTCTGGATTGGCGGCCACCTGCTCAGGAGTCCCTTGGGCCACCACTGTGCCGCCACCGTCGCCGCCCTCGGGTCCAAGGTCGATGATCCAGTCAGCGGTCTTGATCACGTCCAGGTTGTGCTCGATGACGATGACCGTGTTGCCTTTGTCGACCAGGCCATGAAGGACCTTGAGCAGCTTACGGACATCCTCGAAGTGCAGGCCCGTGGTGGGCTCGTCCAGGATGTAGACGGTCTTGCCGTCGGAGCGCCGCTGCAGTTCGGTGGCCAGTTTGACCCGCTGGGACTCGCCTCCGGACAGGGTGGGTGCTGGCTGACCCAAGCGGATGTAGCCCAGGCCCACGTCCACCAGGGTGTCCAGGTAGCGGGCGATGGAGGGATAGGCCTTGAAGAAGTGGGCTGCCTCCTCGATGGGCATGTCCAGCACGTCCGAAACGGTCTTGCCGTTGTAGGTGACTTCCAAAGTCTCCCTGTTGTAGCGCTTGCCGTGGCAGGTCTCGCACTGCACGTAGACGTCGGGCAGGAAGTTCATCTCGATCTTGATGGTTCCGTCACCGTGGCAGGTCTCGCAACGGCCGCCCTTGACGTTGAAGGAGAAGCGGCCGGGACCATAGCCACGCACCTGGGCCTCCGGGGTCTTGGCGAAGAGCTGGCGGATCTTGTCCCAGACACCGGTATAGGTGGCCGGGTTGGAGCGCGGGGTGCGGCCGATGGGGTTCTGGTCCACATGGATGACCTTGCGCACCTGGTCCACGCCCTCTACCCGGGTGTGCTTGCCGGGCACAATGCGGGCATTGTTGAGCTGGTCGGCCAGAACCGGATAGAGGATGGAGTTGACCAGTGTGGACTTGCCGGAGCCGGAGACACCGGTTACCAGGGTCATGACCCCCAGCGGGAAGGAGACCTTGAGGTTTTTCAGGTTGTTCTCCCGAGCCCCTACCACGGTCAGCTGTCTGGTCCTGCTGGTCTTGCGGCGGCGCTTGGGCACCTCGATGGAACGACGACCGGCAATGTAGTCTGCGGTGATTGAACGCGGGGCCTTGACCAGGTCCTGCGAGCGCCCGGAGAAGATGACCTCACCGCCATGCTCGCCGGCCCCGGGGCCAATATCGACCAGCCAGTCGGCCTGGCGTATGGTGTCCTCGTCATGCTCGACCACAATCAGTGTGTTGCCCAGGTCACGCAGCCGCTGCAGGGTCCTGATCAGCCGGTCGTTGTCCCGCTGGTGCAGGCCGATGGAGGGCTCGTCCAGAACGTACATGACGCCCACCAGGCCCGAGCCGATCTGCGTAGCCAGACGGATGCGCTGGGCCTCGCCACCGGAGAGGGTGGCTGCGGCCCGGGACAGGGTCAGGTAGTTCAGACCCACGTCGTTGAGGAAGCGCAGGCGTGCACGGATCTCTTTGAGGACCTCGCCGGCGATCTTGGCCTGGGCGCCCTCCATATGCAGGCCCTCCACCCACTTCAGGCTGGCGGATACGGCCATATCGCAGACCTGGGCGATGGACAGACCGTCCACGGTCACGGCTAGGACCTCTGGTTTCAAGCGCTTGCCTTGGCAGACCTGGCAAGGCACCTCGCGCATGTATGATTCGTAATACTGCTTCATGGGCTGCGAGTCGGTCTCGTCGTGGCGACGCATCAGGGTGCGGACCACGCCCTCGAATCCGGTGGTGTACTCGCGCAGGCGACCCCAGCGGTTCCGATAGGAGACATCCACCTTGAAGTCGTGCCCGTACATGACAGCATGGCGGACTTCTTCCGGCAGGTCCTTCCAGGGGGTCGAGGTGGAGAAGCCCATTTCCTTGGCCAGGCCATCCAGCAGGTGGCCGTAGAAGCGCTGCTGGCTCTTGGTGCCGCTCCAGGGTTCCACAGCCCCGTCCTTGAGGCTCTTCTCCGGGTCGGGCACTACCAGCTCAGGGTCGATCTCCAGGTTGAATCCCAGGCCGGTGCAGGCCGGGCAGGCTCCATAGGGAGCGTTGAAGGAGAAGGTCCGTGGCTCGATCTCGTCCAGTTCCAGTTCGTGGCCGTTGGGGCAGGACCGCTTCTCGGAGAAGGGTTGGCGGCGCTCGGGATCCTTGGCATCCATATCCACGAAGTCGGCAACCACGGTGCCCTTGGCCAGTCGCAGGGCAGTCTCCACGGAGTCGGTCAGCCGCTGGCGCATGCCTTCGCGGATGACCAGTCTGTCCACCACCACCTCGATGGTGTGCTTTTTCTGCTTGGTCAGCTTGATGGAGTCGGACAGCTGGTGCATGTCCCCGTCGATGATGGCCCGGGAGTAGCCGTCGGAGCGCAGGAGCTCCAAGGTCTCCACGAACTCGCCTTTGCGGCCCTTGACGATGGGGGCCAGCAGCTGGAAACGGGTCCCTTCCGGCCTGGACATAAGGGTGTCGACGATCTGCTGCGGCGACTGGGCGCGCACCTCGGCCCCGCAGACCGGGCAGTGGGGAATGCCGGTTCTGGCGAAAAGCAGGCGCAGGTAGTCGTAGACCTCGGTGATGGTTCCCACAGTGGACCGGGGGTTGCGGTTGGTGGTTTTCTGGTCAATGGAGACCGCCGGGCTCAGGCCCTCGATGAAGTCCACGTCGGGCTTGTCCATCTGGCCCAGGAACTGGCGGGCATAGGCGGAAAGGGACTCCACGTAGCGGCGCTGCCCCTCGGCGAAAAGGGTGTCGAAGGCCAGAGAGGACTTGCCGGAGCCTGACAGGCCGGTGAAGACCACCATCCGGTTGCGCGGTATGGACAGGTTGACGTTCTTAAGGTTGTGGGCCCGGGCGCCTTGGATGACGATTTTTCGATCGTTGGGCACCATGGACAGGTCCGCCACCAGGGACCCCTTGGATTCGATCATGCGCGGGTTTTCGATGGCCGCGTCCACTATCGACATAGGCTTGTTCTGCTGCTTCACGTGCTTCCCATCCGCTTCCCTGAAGACCCATGGCCAAGGCTGAGGCCAAAGCCTGACCATAATATCGCCTGGGCCGAATAATTCGAACAGTTGTTCGATGACGGCTTAGATGGACAAGTCCGGCGAATTCAGAGGCGGGCGGCTGCAACCGTTGAGGAAGCAGTCGTGCTGGTGGTCGTTGATCATGCCGGCTGCCTGGAGGAAGGAGTGGACGGTCACCGGGCCCAGGAAGCGCAGGCCCAGGTCGCGCATGTCCTTGCACACGATGGCTGACAGGTGGTCGTAGCGCGGTATGGAGGGATCGTCCGGGTAGTCGTGGTTGATTGTCAGCCCACCGGTAAAGGACCAGCAGTAGCGGTCGAATTCCTCCCCAGGGAATTGGCTGGCGATAACGGCGGCATTGGCCACCGTGGCTTCGATCTTGCGTCGATTGCGGATGATGGCAGGGTCGGCCATGAGACGGTCGATTCGGTCGGTGTCGAAGGCGGCGACAGCTTTAATATCGAAGTTGTTGAAATCCTTGAAGAAGGCCTGACGACGATGCAGGATCAGCTGCCAGCTGAGCCCGCACTGAAATATCTCCAGGGAGAGCATAGCGAAGAGCCTCTGTGAGCCATGCAGGGGGCGGCCCCACTCATGGTCGTGGTAGCTGCGCATGAGCGGGTCGTCTACTCGAGCCCAGTCGCATCGAAGTAAAGGTTCGGCCATGCTGTACTCCCCTTTCCGGCATTCGGCTTCAGGCTAGCACCGGCGGCAGTCCTGACCGGGTGGTCAATACCACCGAGCCAGGCTGGCCGATTTAGAGTTGAAGCAGAGGCCGGTCGGCCCATGCCCGGGGTCATCCCCATGGCGGCAGTACGGTTGCGGCCGGCAAGGAGAGGAAGCATGTGCCATGACTGACAAGGACAATCCGCGTAGACTCTGGACCGACAAGGAGGATCCGGTCGAGAGAGCCAAGCGTACCTCCCCTGCCATGCAGGGCAGCCAATCAGCCAAAAATTCAGCAGGTGCAGGTTCCACGAAATCGAGCTCTGCATCGGCAACTCGGAGTTCGACAGATGTGCGTTCGGCATCTACAAATCCGTCGACTTCGAATTCATCAACTCCAGACTTGTCTGCTTCGGGTTCATCGCTTTCGGGTACTGCAGCCAAGCAGTCTGATGATTCGTCAGAGAAGGCAGCGGCTGGGAAAACCAGTCCTGATGAGACCGCCAATGGAGGCAAAGGTCGCTCTGATCGCAGCAGCAATGAGGCGACGCAGGGATCAAATCGGGCTGAGGAACGAACAAAGGAGCAACATCAAAAGCAGGGTCAGCCTAAAAAGGAACAGGAATCCTCCAAGGGTCGCGGCTGGAAGCTCTTCGAGGACATCCTGCTCTGGGTGGCCTGGGTGGCAATGGTGGGCTTCAACGGTTATGCAGAGGTCTACCACTTCAACGGCACGACCGTGGGTGGCCTGGCCCGCAAGGTCGACCTCTGGATTATGCCCGCCGGCTACGTTTTCGCCATCTGGGGGGTCATCTACATTGCCCTGGCCATATGGCTCTTCCGCTTCTGCCTGGCAGGCCCCAGCCGCAAACGCCTGGGATTCCTGCCCTTCACGCTGAGCGGGTTGCTCTTTGTAGCCACTTGCTGCCTGAATATCGCCTGGCTGGCTCTGTGGCACATGGAGCGCAATTTCTGGGCCCTGGTCATCATCCTCATTCTGACTGTGTTGGCCTGGATGCTCTATGCCCTGGTGCGCAGGGACGCCACCAAGGCCGGAACCCCGACCGCCGCCAAGGCCCTGGACTGGATTCCCCTGTCCATCTACGCCAGCTGGCTGAGCGTGGCCACCCTGGTCAACGCAGGATACATGGTGGTCGCCGGGCACAAGGTCAGCAATGCCGTCCAGGGATTTGCCACCATCATCGTGGTCGGCGCACTCCTGGCCGTAGCCTATCTGATGAACAGGCATGGCAAGGACTGGGTCTTCGGCCTGGTGGTCATCTGGGCATGTCTGGGCATCGGCATCAGGATCTTCTCCTTCGCGGCCGCCATGGGTGTGTTGGTCATCGCCCTGACGGCCGTGGGCGCCTTCCTGGTCTACTTCCCCTGGAGCAAGTTCAGACTGGTCCGTCGCTGATTCATCCACGACTCATCCATTGCCCCGTCAGCCGAGACGCACTGGCAGGGCTTGCTTCTTGCTACCATGATTCCTTGCAAGTTTTGAATCCACAAGGAAAGCGGGGTCGGAGGCGGCATGGCTATTGAGGCGCAGGGACTTGAGATCCGAATAGGTGCCCGACTACTGCTGCAAGCCACCGACTTCCATGTGACCAAAGGCGACCGCATCGGCCTGGTGGGTCGCAACGGCGCCGGCAAGACCACGTTGACCAGGGTCATCACCGGAGACATGCTTCCCTCGGCTGGCAAGGTGAGGGTGACCGGACAGCTGGGATACCTGCCCCAGTCCACACATGCGGGTGATTCCGAGCAAAGCGCCCTGGACCGGGTCATGAGCGCCAGGGATATCGCATCCATCATCCAGCGGATGCGTAAGGCCGAGACCGAGATGACCAATCCGGATCCCAAAATCATGGAAAAGGCCATGAAGCGCTACGACAAGGCCCAGCAGGACTTTGAGAACGCCGGAGGCTATGCGGCCCAATCACAGGCCATCGTCATGGGTGAGAGCCTGGGGCTCAGCCAAGAAACACTGCAGCAGGCACTGGGTACCCTCTCCGGCGGTCAGCGCCGACGGGTCGAACTGGCCAGAATCCTTTTCTCCGATGCCGACACCTTGATTCTGGACGAGCCCACCAACCATTTGGATGCCGACTCCATTGAGTGGCTCAAAGGCTACCTGCGCCGATTCGAGGGCGGCTTCCTGATCATCTCACACTCCACCGAGCTGCTTGACGAGACCGTCAACCGCATCTGGCATCTGGATGCCCAGCGCTCCTGCATCGACATGTACACCATGGGATGGAAGGCCTACCTGCGCCAGCGGGTGGTGGACGAGGAGCGCCGACGCCGCGAACGCGAGGTGGCCGAGAAGAAGGCCGACCGCCTGATGCGGCAGGGCATCCGCCTGCACGCCAAGGCCACCAAGGCCGTGGCCGCCCAGAACATGATGCGCCGCGCCCAGCGCCTGCTGGCCGACACCCAAGAGGCGGAAAAGGCCGAAAAGGTGGCCGACCTGCGCTTCCCGGATCCCGCTCCCTGCGGCCGCACGCCAATCATGGCCGAGGACCTGTCCAAGGCCTACGGATCCAACATTGTCTTCGCCGGCATCAACCTGGCCATCGACAAGGGCTCCCGGGTGGTCATCCTGGGGTACAACGGCGCTGGCAAGACCACCACCCTGCGGTTGCTGGCCGGCATCGAGCAGCCCGACACTGGCAAGGTGACCCTGGGGCATGGGGCCAAGATCGGCTACTTCGCTCAGGAGCACGACACCCTGGATAACGATGTCACCGTTCTGGAGAACCTACAGCACGTGGCCCCGGACCTGGACAACACTCAGGCGCGAACCATCCTGGGCTCCTTCCTCTTCTCAGGGGACGACGCCATGAAGCCCACCAAGGTTCTTTCGGGCGGCGAGAAGACCCGCCTGGCCCTGGCCACCCTGGTGACCAGCCGGGCCAACGTCCTGCTGCTGGACGAGCCCACCAACAACCTGGACCCCGCCTCGCGGGACGAGATACTCAAGGCCATCGCCAAGTACGAGGGGGCCATTGTGCTGGTCACCCACGACGAGGGGGCCGTCAAGGCGCTCAACCCTGAACGGGTGCTGCTCATGCCCGACGGTGATGAGGACCTCTGGAGCGACGACTATCTGGATCTGGTGGCTGAAGAGTAGGTAGCCACCTATTGGCCCATGGCTGTGGGTCGTCTGTGTCGTCAGCGGGTTAGTCGTCCTCCCCCAGGACCTCAACCCCTTTGACCCCTGGAGTCTGACCTATGGATTCGACTAGCTCGGTCACGTCCCCCTTGCCCAACAGGTTGACGGTGACATCGGCGCCCTTCCAGGCATCCCGGTGCAGCTCGTGGATGGTCAGCACCCGGGACTCGAAGCCCATGCGGGTGGCCAGCAGCAGGGATTCACGCAGGCAGCCGTGGCCGTCTTGGTATACGATGCGCAGAACTGTGTTCTGACGGTTGCGCAGGAACCACTTGAGGATGGGTGCGATGACCAGAACGGCCAGGAAGTAGAAGACGACAGCCAGGATGGCTATGGCGAAGAGCTGGACCCCGCAGGCCATGCCCACAGCAGCGGCCACCCAGATGGCACTGGCCGTCGTCAGACCCTTGACAGAATCGTGGTTGAAGAAGATGACCCCGGCGCCGATGAAGCCGATGCCCGAGGCCACTCCGGCCGCAATTCGGGAGGCATCCCAAGAGTAGTTGCCTACAGCGGCTTGGATGCCGTAAAGGGAGACCATGGTGAACAGGCAGCTGCCCAGACCCACCAGAATATGGGTGCGGATGCCAGCGTCATGTTTGAGGAACTCGCGCTCGAAACCGATTAGGCCACATAGGACCACCGTCAGGACCACTGCCATAATCTGGCCCGGGTTCGGCATTGCGAATCCCTGCATGAATTTCCTTTCCTGCCCTCGTAAATAGGCAGACCTTATAACGCTTGCAGGACATGGCCATCGGATAGAGTGGAGCCAGCACGTGGCCGGCCGTGCCGCCGCACGTGGACCTTTTGAATGAGGGGTGTGATGCCATGAAGCCGTCACCAGATGAACGCCGCGAAGCCCGGCGGACCCTGGCCACCAGCGCCTATTCAGCCGACATGATCCGATCCCTGGAGCAGCCGTTTTTGGACGACGGGGTGCCTCTGATGCGCATTGCCGCCGGATCCCTGGCCTCCGTGGCCGATGTCATGCTGACCCAGGCTGGACTGGAGCCGGCAGGCGCCAGGATCGTCCTGCTGGCAGGGGCCGGCAACAATGGCGGCGACGGGCTCTATGCCTCAGCTGATCTGGCCGGGCACGGGGCCGACGTGACTGTGGTGGCCACCGGACGCAGCCTGCACCAGGGTGGGCTGGATGCTCTTCTACGCGCCGGCGGAGTGGTCACGGCCCTGGATCCCCAGGCAGCCATCCCCGGCTGCGAGACCCCCTCCGGACCGGACCAAGCATCCGAGGAGATGGACCAGGCCTTGGAACTGTGCCGACAGGCGGATCTGATTATCGATGCCATGACGGGTATCGGCCTGAAGGGGGCGTTGCGCGGCATTCCCGCTGCTCTGGCCGTAGAACTGGGCATGGAGAGCGGTCTGCCCGACAGACCAGCCTGGCACGACCCCGCCGGCCAGGATAGGCCCTTGGTACTGGCTGTGGATACCCCCTCCGGTTTGGACGTGGACGAGGGCACACTTCCCGGTGCCTACATTCCGGCAGATGTGACCGTGACCATGGGAGCCATGAAACCCTGCCTGATGCTGCCCCCGGCCGCCTATGTCTGCGGCAGAATCGTCCTGGTTGACTTCGGTTTTGACACCTCGGCCCTGGTCCCCAGCGTCTCCTGCATGAGCGCTGAGGACTGCGCCAGTCTCCTGAGAGTGCCTCGGGTAAATGACACCAAGTACAGTCGGGGCGTGGTCGGCCTGGTCACCGGATCCGCCCTCTACCATGGCGCCGGGCTGCTCTCCAGCAAGGCTGCTGCCAACGGCAACGTGGGCATGATCCGTTACTGCGGCCCCGAGCAGGTGGGCGACCTGATCCTGCAGGAGCTGCCCGAGACCGTCCTAGGCCGCGGAAGGGTTGAATCCTGGGTTCTGGGCTCGGGTGTACCCACCAGGCAAGCACAGGAGGCAGCTGGACCTCAAGGCCAGGACGATCAGCGTGATCTGATTGCCGATATACTCAGCCGTCAGGCCGCCGACCTGGACGAGGATGAAGCAGCAGCTGACCCGCCGGTAGTAGCCGATGCGGGTGCTTTGGATCTGTTGCCGGACCGGCTGGGCCCACGCACGGTGCTTACCCCACATGCTGGCGAAATGGCAGCCTTACTCAACTCGCATGGCGAGAACGTGGACGGCGACCAGGTCATGGCCGAACCCCTGCATTGGGCAATCCGAGCCTGTCAGCTGACCGGGGCCACCATTCTGCTCAAGGGGGCCATCACATTGGTCGTCGGCGAGGACGGCACCGACCGTCCCCGCGTCATGACCACCGGCTTCGGCCCAGCATGGCTGTCTACAGCCGGATCAGGAGACGTGCTCTCCGGAACCATCGGGGCCATGCTGGCACAAAATGCCGGACCAATCCAGGATGATGCCACGCTGATGGTGGATCTAACAGCTGCTGCGGCCTTCGTGCACGGGCTTGCCGGTTCTCTGGCCAGCGGGGGCAGGCAGACCGGCTGGGAGCAACCACTGATCTTCGACCCGCGTAAGCCTCAGGATTTTGCGGATCTGGTAGCCCAGGACAGCCAGCAGGAGGGCCACGGGATAGCTTTAGGGCTTATGGGGCAGCCGATCCGTGCCGGCCAGGTGGCCGATGCTCTGCCCAGGGCTATGGGTCTGGTCATGTCAAGAGCCGCAGGGTCTGCTGATCAAATCGACCAATCCGCCCAGGAAGTGGACGATGCTTCCCTCTTCTTCGAAAACAGCTCGCTCTGGTTCTAAAAACACGTCATCAGAAAAGGAGTTGATTTGATGACCTCGCAGCTCATCGTCATGCGTCACGGAGAAAGCGTCTGGACTCAGAAGTCGGTCAACCGTTTCGCCGGTTGGGTGGACGTGCCTCTGACGGATCGCGGACTGCAACAGGCCCGCCATGCCGGACAGCTGCTCAAGGAATCAGGCCTGCTGCCCGACCTGGTCTTCACCTCTCTGCTGACCCGAAGCATCGTCACTGCAAACACGGTGCTGGACCTGGTTGATCGGGCCTGGATTCCGGTAGAGCGCACCTGGCGGCTGAACGAGCGCCACTATGGTGCATTCCAGGGACAGACGCGACCGGCCATGCTGGAACGCTATGGTCAGCAGCAATTCGACATTTACCGACGTTCCTACGATGTTAGGCCGCCTGCCATCGAAACCGATTCACCATACTTTCAGGGACCGGATCCACGCTATTACCCTGCCATGGGCGACGGGCTGGACGGCCAGAATCCGGCCGAGATCCGCGCCGAGTGCCTCAAGGATCTGCTGATCCGTCTGCATCCCTACTGGCGAAGCCGGATAGCCCCCAACCTGGCCCAAGGTCGGACTGTGCTCATCGTCACCCATGGTTCCGTGGTTCGGAGCCTGATCAAGGTCCTTGAAGACGTTGATGACAAGGACATCCGGTCCATCAACGTGCCCACGGGCGTTCCTATGGTCTACAACTTCAAGACCGATGAAGATGGCAATCTTCAAGTCATGGGTCCGGGTCGCTATCTTGATCAGAAGGCTGCGAACCGGGGCATAGCTGAAACCGCGGCCCTGGGCCGATAGAGACTTGGGTATAGATTTGCTTACATGACACTGCTCCAACTGCGCTACATCGTCAAGATTGTTGAATGCGGCTCCATGAACGAGGCCTCGCACGAGCTCTACATCTCCCAGCCGGCTCTGAGCTCATCGGTCAAGGAGTTGGAGAACGAGCTGGGCATCGAAATCTTCACCCGCCACTCCCAGGGGATTGCTCTGACAGTGGACGGGGCGGAATTCCTGACCTATGCCAGGCAGATTCTGGATCAGACCGACCTGCTGGAGGCCCGCTACCGGCAGGTCAGGCCCCGCAAGCAGCTCTGCCGGGTTTCCACCCAGCACTACATGTTCGCTGTGGAAGCTTTCGTGGAGATGATCAACTCCATCGATTCGGATGAGTACGAATTTACCATACGAGAGACGCGCACCAGGGACATCATTGACCAGGTGGCCACTCTTCAGTCCGAGATAGGCATCATCTACGAGTCCGACTTCAACAAACGGGTCCTGTCCAAGATGCTTCGTGAGAAACACCTGGACTTCCATCCCCTCTTCCGTGCAGATCTGCATGTCTTTATCGCCCGGACCAACCCCTTGGCTGATCGGGCCATGGTGACCATGAAGGACTTGGAGCCCTACCCCTTCCTGCAGTATGAGCAGGGCGAGGAGGGTTCCTTCTATTTTGCAGAGGAGGCAGTCTGGCCCGACTACTCCCCCAAGCAAATCACCGTGAGCGACCGGGCCACCATGCTCAACTTCATCGTCGGGCTCAACGCCTACACGGTCTGCACTGGCATCGACAACGAGGACCTTAACAACGAGAAGATCGTCAGTGTCCCCCTGGAGTCGGATGAATCCATGCTTTTGGGCTGGATCGTCAACAGCCGGACCAAGCTGTCCCATGCCGCCGAACTCTACTTGGACAAGCTACGCCAGGTGGTGTCCAACCACGGATATTCGCTGATCGAGCAGGAGTCAGGCAAGTAACAGTCAAGCGAGCAACAGCCGAACCGACAAAGGCTAAACGCAAACGACTGATCTAATAATGGCGATCCTTAATTTTTTGCCACAGATCGTAGGCACTTAGCAGTTGCCGCTTATTCTGCTTTCATCGCTGTTCCTTGGGCTCCGATAGATGGCATCTTCCCTTGGTGACCCACATCCTGCGATTTCAGTCCCAGGGCTTTGAGCAGGGCCCGGTCCAGATGTTCCAGGCCTCCCTGGCTCTTTGCAGCTGCGGTCAGATCCCAGACTTTGCCGTTGATCATGATGGTGGGGGTCGAGAACTCTCCTTTGGCATCCTTGGCGTCCTTGCGGGTGATGGCATAGGCGTTGACCTTGTCCACCCATGGTCTGTAGGTGCCCTGGGCAAAACGGTCTGCCAAGGACCTGGGCACGCCCGCCCCTACAGCCTGGTCGGCCAGGCGCGCGTCGGAGACGGCCTGATAGGAGCTTTCATTGGGTTGGAAGTCGGCAGCAAAGATGGCGGCGGCGAAGGCCGGCAGATGATCCGGATCCTCCTGGGCCACCATAGCCAAGGCGTTGTCCACGCGGCTGGAGTACTGGTCACTGGAGGCCGAATCAAGGAAGTTCAAAAAGTTGTAGGTGACGTTGATCTGGCCTGCGCTAATCATGCGCTGCAGCTGGGGATCGATGACCCGGCCCACCTTGCCACACCATGGGCACATGGGATCCATGAAGATCTCAAGGGTAGGCACATCAGCAACCTTCTTCTTGCTGCCGACTCCCTTAGCTGAAACGGTCAGCCCTCCCTGGTCGTCGGCAACTGACGGCTTGACGGTGACCGCTTGCAGTGCCTTGTAGGCCTTGGCATCCCCAGTGGGGCCCTTGCTGACTTGGGCGGACGATACCTTCGAGGAAGGCTTTTGGGCTGACTGGTCGTCTCCTGAACGGTTAGTCCACAGCATGTAGAAGCCGGCTACAAGCACCAGCACAAGAGCAATCGCAACCAGTATTAGCGGTAGCCTCCGAGACCGCTGCGCAGGCCGGCCTGTCTCTTCCGGTTCCTCAACAGTCGAAGGAGGCTCATCAGCAGGTTCTGCCTCATTCGAAGATTTCTCTGCACTAGTTGCTGTGTCAGAAACGGCAGGCTTGGCCGTCTCCTCTGAATTCGCCTGAGGAGCGGCATTCACTTCGTCGACCTCAGTCTGGTCCGGTTCCTCATGACCATTCTGCTCCAGCGGTTTCGTCATGGTCCATGGCCTTCCTTGCGATGATAATCCGTCGGCGTGCCCGTCGGACCTTTACCAATCTACACGAGGGTCATCCGACAGAATGACCATTTGAAGAATGTGCGTCAATGCGGCCCTGCACGCACAATCAACATATCGTATGAGCCAGGCATTTGCTCAGGCACCGTAGCGCGCCAAATAGTTCCTGGCGGCATCAGCCGTGCGCTGGTCCAGAATGGGCGACCCGTCCGGACCCTTCATAGAGGCGGCCGCGCCAAAGATCTGGCGGACGTTGACGATGCTGATGACCGGGAAGTGGAACTCGTCCATGATTGACTCCACGGCCGAGCCTTGGCCCTGTCCGGTGCGCTCCATTCGGTCCACGGAGAGCACTAGACCGACGATGGTCACCTTGGCCCGGGACATGATCTTGGGCACCACCTGTCGGACCGCAGTCCCGGCGGTCATGACATCATCCACCAGCAGCACCCTCATGCCATCCCTGAGCTGGGTTCCGACCATGAGGCCTCCATCGCCATGGTCCTTGACCTCCTTGCGGTCAAAGGTGTAGCCGACCGGCATGCCGTGCGCCCCACTCAGCGCTATGGCGGTGGAGACGGCCAGGGGAATTCCCTTGTAGGCCGGGCCGAATACCGTGTCGATGTCTGCGGGCAGGGTCCCCTGCTTCACAGCCTGTACAATGGTCCGGGCGTAAAACTCACCCAGCAGGGCAATCAGCCGTCCGTCATTGAAGGCCCCGGCGTTGATGAAGTAGGGCGAGCGCCGCCCTGACTTCAGGGTGAAGTCACCGAACTTGAGCGCTCCGCTCTGCAGCAGGAAGCTGGTGAAACCCTCCTGGATGCGGCGGGTCTGTTCCAGGGCATCCCCGTCATGGTCGTTGTTTTCCGCAGCGGTTGCGCTCATCGCCAGCACTTCCCTTTCTTGAGCAATTCGGCCAGATCGGGCCGCTCGTCTAAAAGATCATCCAGTTCGCGGGCCACCCTCATGGGCGCCACAGGGTCCACCAGGGCCGCAGCCCCCACCTCCACGGCGTTGGCCCCCGCATAGAGGAATTCCAAGGCCGTGCGTCCCGAGTCGATTCCTCCGATGCCGATGATGGGAATGTCGGGCAATGCCTGGCGCACCCGCCAGACGAAGGACAAAGCGATTGGCAGGATGCAGGGGCCTGAGACACCACCGGTGCCTTGGGCCAGGATGGGTTTGCCCGTATTGATGTCGATGCGCATGCCCACCAGGGTATTAATCAGGCTGAGGGCATCTGCTCCCCCATCAACGGCCGCTCGGGCCACCTCCACAATGTCCGTGACGTTGGGGGTCAGCTTGACCACCATGGGCTTGTCGGTCAGACCCCGCAGCCGGGTGATCAACCGGTTCAGAGCCTTGGCATCAGTGCCTACGGACATCCCTCCATGTGAGACGTTGGGGCAGGAGACGTTGATCTCCAACATATCCGCCGGGGAGTCTGCCAGCCGTTGCACAACGATGGCGTAGTCCTCATCGCTGTGGCCGGCCACGTTGGTGACCACGGTGGCTCCCAGGGCCTTGAGCCTGGGCAGTTCGTCCACCAGGTAATGGTCCACGCCCGGGTTCTGCAGTCCCACAGAGTTGACCATGCCGGCTGGGCTTTCGGCGGTCCTGGGCGTTGGGTTGCCTTCCCAGGGAACCGGCGAAACCCCCTTGGTGGAGATGGCGCCCATCTGGGAGACGTCGTAATAACCCCCGCAGGCATCCAGGTTGAAGGTGCCCGAGGCGGTACCCACCGGGTTCTTCCAAGGCGTGCCGGCCACAACAGTGCCATGCCGCCAGACGTGCGGTTCCAGAGGATCCATGGCTATGGCCGTCTGCATCTCTGCTATTGTCTGCTGGCTCATCGCGGCATCTCCTTGCTTCCTTCTGCATCCCAGATAAGACGATCGGCAGCGAAGACCGGGCCGTCCTTGCAGACCTTGAGCCTGCCGTCAACGGTATCGACCACGCAGGCCACACAGGTACCATAGCCGCAACCCATCCGGGACTCCATGCAGCACTGGGCAGGCAGGCCGGTCTTGCGGGCCCAGGCGGCCACGGCTCGCATCATGGGCAAGGGTCCGCAGGTCAGGATGATGGTCCGTTCGGTATCGATGTCGCCGCGAACCCGATCCAAGAGGGTTATGACATCCCCGGAGGCATTGTCGATGGACTCCAGTCGATCGGTCAGCGAGCCCATGATGGCATCGGCGAACCGATGGTCCCGGTAGCCCAGCAGGGCGGTGGTGCTTACACCGGACCGGCCTTGGAGGCATTGGGCTGCGCGAATCAGCGGAGGAACACCCAAGCCGCCGCCTACCAGCAGATAGTCTGCGGGCTTCTCCAGGTCGAAGCCGTGGCCCAGGGGCCCCAGCAGATCCACAGCCATGCCCGGTTGCAGGAGGGAGAATTCATTGGTCCCCTGGCCGACTACGGCGAAGATGATCTCGATCTGCTCGCCCGCCAGAACCCGGCTGATACCGAAGGGTCTGGGCATCATGGTCATGCGGTCTGCAGAGTAAAGGTTGATGAAGGCTCCTGCAGGGGCGTGGGCGGCCAGGTAAGGGTCGCGGATGGTCATTCGCCAGACCTGCCGGTCCAGGGGCTCCATGCCGGTGACCTGGGCAGTACGCCGTCCAGGCAGCCGACCTGCCCGTTCGGCCTGTTCTTCCACCCGACTGGTGGATATAAAGAGGTTGGTTTTCATCGGGCCTCCTTGATCGCCTGATTGAGATCGTCCTTCATAGCCTGCGCAGCTTGGCGGGCATCGCGGGTGACCATGCCCAGGGCCGCCTGAACGCTGAGCCGCGGGCTGTAGTCCGGATCCTTCCGCCAGGCTGCGATGATTCCCCGAGAGGAGTTGACCACAGCGCCGCCGCCGGACTGGTCGAACATGGGCGCCACGTCGGCCGCTGAACCGCCCTGCGCTCCGTAACCGGGGACCAGGAAAAAGGTGTGGGGCATGGCCTGCCGCAGAAGGGTGCCATCCTCAGGATGGGTGGCGCCGACCACAGCACCAAGCCTGGAGTAACCCGATTCCCCGATGGAGGATTGTCCCCAGGATTCCACCAGATCGCCCAGGCGCTGATAGATGGTTCCGCCGCCTGAGGCCGTGTCCAGGCCCAGTTCCTGGATTTGGCTGCCCGAGGGATTGGATGTGCGCACCAGGGCGAATAAGTCGCCCTGGATGTGCTCGGCAGCCTGCAGGAAGGGTTCCACCCCATCGGAGCCCAGGTAGACATTGATGGTCAGGGCATCCTCGTACCAGGGGAATCTACCGCCACTGTGAGCCGGCCCGTCGATCGTCTGCCCAGGAGTGAAGGGTAGAGGAAGCCCGTCCAGGTGGGCGGCGTAGGCCTCAGCCGTGGAGCCGATGTCACCGCGCTTGACATCCCCGATGACATAGAGGCCACGGTCGGCTGCGGCTCGGCAGGTGCTGGTGT
Source organism: Bifidobacterium sp. JNUCC 75 (assembly GCF_054819865.1). Lineage (NCBI taxonomy): Bacteria > Bacillati > Actinomycetota > Actinomycetes > Bifidobacteriales > Bifidobacteriaceae > Bifidobacterium > Bifidobacterium sp. JNUCC 75. The sequence goes on from NZ_JBTHIF010000001.1 coordinate 2,266,627, forward strand.
AGGCCCTGATGCCCCAGGGTCCCAGTGCCTCGTACATGGCAATCTGAGGCTTGACTGCAGGCACTAGGTCGGCCACGCCTTCCAGGATGGCCAGGTTAAAGCGCAGATAAGCCCTGGCCAGATGGTCCGCCCAGACAGCCTGAGCCTGTTCGCCCTGGGTCTGCTGCAGGTCCTTGGGGTCCAGGCCCATCTGAGCCATGCTCCCGGCTGCGCGCTGTCTGGCCTGTTCGATCAGCTGGCTGGGCAGCAGTTCCGGTCGCGGATCCAGACCGACCACGGTCGGATTGTTCTTGTCTTGGACGAGCGCAGTCAGTCGGTCCATACTCGGATCCTTTCCCTGGCGATGACGCGGCTTGCGGGCAGGCGGGAGAATACCAGACGCCCATCCTTTATGGTGGCCATGACCCGGCCGGTCAGCTCTGTTCCGGCGAAGGGGGTGTTCCGTGCCTTGGAATGGAAGCGGCTGGGATCTACCTCCCACTTGGCCCCGGGGTCCAAGATGACCAGGTTAACGGGTGGCAGATTGGCATCGCTATGACGGTCGGCCTCCAGCTGCAGGTGACCGGCTTTATTGACCTTGTTCGCCGTATGCGAGGGCAGGTCTTCAGGCAGGAGCCGACGCATGCCCATGAGCTCGGCTGGAGCCAGGGACATGAGTTCGATCAGGCGGTCATGGCTGACGAGCCCGCTCTTGACCAGGACCTGGTTGCAGACTGCATAGGCAGTCTCCAGACCGATGATGCCGTTCGGGGCATTCTTGAGCCCCAGTGCCTTCTCAGCAGCGGTGTGGGGGGCATGGTCGGTGGCAATCATGTCCACGGTGCCGTCGGCTACGGCCTCAAGTGCAGCCTGCTGGTCAGCGCGGGAGCGCAGTGGAGGGTTCATCTTGGCCATGCTGCCGCAACGCAGCAGGTCCTCGTCGCAGAGGGCCAGATAGTGGGGTGCGGTCTCGCAGGTGACCGGCAACCCACGGGTCTTGGCCCGGCGAACAGCCTCGAATCCCCCGGCAGTGCTGACATGCTGCAGATGCACCCGGGTGCCGGTACGTTCTGCCAGTTCGATGTCCCGGTTGATAATGGCGGTCTCGGTGGAGGCGGGAATCCCTTCCAGTCCCAGCCGGCGGCTGACGGCCCCCAGGTTGACCTGACCATGCTCGTGGTGTTCACAGTGATCCAGGATGGGCAGGTCGAATTCTCGGGCATTGGCAGCAACGGCATCCAGGGTCTGATCGGTTACTGCCGATCCGTCATCGCTGATGGCCACTACAGGATGGTCGTATCCGTGGCCAGGCAGGTGACTCGACCAGTCGTCTGGGTTTGAGGCCTGCCTGCCGGCCCGGTCCAGAGTGGCCGCCACGCAGAGGTCGTAGTCCACCGGCAGGCTCAGCCCATGGTCCTGCTCGTAGGATTCCAGGTAGTCGATGATCGTACGCCCATCGGCCATCCTCGCACGGCCGTCCATGGCTGGCTGGGTATTGGGCATGAGCAGTATCAGCCCGTAGCCTCCGGCAGCTGCGGCAGCTGTGCCGGTGACCATGTCTTCTTTGTCAGTTTGGCCAGGGTCGCGCAGGTGGACGTGCGGGTCTACCAGGGCCGGAGCCAGTACCAGCCCCGAGGCGTCTATCTGATCCACCTCTGCCGACATGGCGCCGGTCTCGTCAATCAGCGTGCTGTCAACCGTCTGGGGAAGCATCAGATCGACCGCCCTGCCGGTGCGCCAATCAGTCAACCCCAGCAGCCGCATGTCAGTCTTCTGCCTTCTCGTCGCAGTAGTCGCAGCGATAGACACCGGCAGCGTCCAGGTGGAAGCGCTGGTCCACACCAGTCTCCACCGTGGTGACGCAACGAGGGTTGACGCAGGTGATGACGTTGATCAGATGGTTTGGCCGGTCAGGCTGATGCTTGCTGACGATCCGGCCCTGCCTGACTACATCGACGGTGGCCTCGGGAGCGATGAACCCGAGGGCGGTCAGGTCCAGATCACCGGTCTGCTCGATCTTGATGATGTCCTTGGAACCGTACTTGCGGCTGTCCGTATTCATGATCAGGGCCAGCCGGGTCTTCGCCGGGTCCACGCGCAGGTAGTGCAAGACCTTCAGGGCTGTGCCCGCACGAACGTGGTCGATGATGATGCCGTCAACAATGCTGGTGACCTTCATGCCGCCACCTCCTTCTGCTTGCGATAACCGGGCAGCTCGTCGCCCAGCAAGGCGCTCTCCAGGGCCATTCTGACCAGCATGCCGTTGCGAACCTGCTGGAAGTAGGCCGCACGCGGATCATCGTCCACCTCCACGGCAATTTCGTTGACTCTGGGCAACGGATGGAGGATGGCCATGTCGGGGCGCGCAGCCCGAAGCTTGTCGGCATCCAGAATGTAGGTGTCACGCAGACGCAGGTAGTCGTCTTCGTTGAAGAATCGCTCCTGCTGGACGCGGGTCATATAGAGCACGTCCAAGTCGCCGATGACACCGTTCAGATCCCCGGTCTCACGGTAGGTGCAATCGGCCGAAGAGCGGATCCGTTCCAGAACGTATTCGGGAGTGCGCAGCTCGTCGGGGCTGATCAGGACGAAGTCTACGTGGCCCAGTCGGCAGAGGGTGGTGATCAGGGAGTGGACGGTACGACCGAAGGTCAGGTCCCCGCACAGACCGATGGTCAGATGGTTCAGCCGACCCTTGCGGGCGCGGATGGTGGCCAGGTCGGTCAGGGTTTGGGTCGGGTGCATGTGCCCACCGTCACCGGCGTTGATGACTGGGACCGTAGCCGCCTGGGAGGCCACCAAGGCAGCACCCTCCTTAGGGTGGCGGATGGCCACGATGTCAGCGTAGTTGGAGACCGTCTTCAGGGTGTCGCTGATGGACTCCCCCTTGGAGACGCTGGCCAGCTGGGCGCCGGCGAATCCTATGACCTGGCCGCCCAGACGGAGCATGGCCGTCTCGAAGCTGAGCCGGGTTCGGGTGCTGGGTTCATAGAAGAGCGTGGCCAGGACCCGGCCGTCACAGGTGTGGGCCACCTGACGGCGATGGGTGTCGATGTAGGCCGCCCGATCCAGCAGGTCCAGGATCTGGGTCATGGGAATGTCGTCGAGGGTAACCACACTTCGCCCACGAAGCGGAACGACGGCGGAAGAGGTGTTGGATGCGTGATCAACTTGTTGGGACAACGGCTCACCTTCCTCAAGGTGGCCACCTTATGTGACCTGAACAAGCATACGACCCCGGATGGACCCAGAGTCAGCGGCCGTAAAAGAGTCGTTCCATGACCTGCCTACAGCGGCGCATGGCCGCCAGCAGCTCGTTGACGAAGTGCTGGCCCCGGTGGGCCGGGTAGCCCAAGCAGACCGCGATGCCCCCCAGAACCTGCCCGTCGTCGGGCAGGATGTCCGCCTGGGAGACACGTCCGGACCAGAGGAAGTTGGCGTTCCGGGCTGCGGTGCAGAGCACCCAGCTGCGGCGCAGGGCCTTGGCATCCTTGGCCTCTATGAGTCCCGCAGACTCCAAGGCATCCAAGGCGGTCAGCGTCCCGGTGACCTGTAGCTCAGGCAGATTGTGGGCGTGACGCAGCTGGAGGAGCTGAACCGTCCATTCCACGTCAGACAGCCCTCCCCGGCCCAGCTTCAGATGCCGATCCCGACGCACGCCGCGCGGAAGTCGCTCCGCCTCCATTCGGGCTTTAAGACGGCGGATCTGCCCTAGCTCCTCCTCATTTGGCGGCTGCTCGGGGTAGCGAAGCGGATTGGCTATACCCTCCAGAAAATCCTTGGCCAGAGCAGCATTCCCAGCTGCGAATCTGGCACGGATCAGGGCCTGATGTTCCCAGGTTTCTGACCAGTCGCGGTAGTAGCGCTGGTAGGAGTCCAGGGAACGCACCAGAGGCCCCTGACGTCCTTCGGGACGCAGGTCGAAGTCCAGGTCGATGCCGGGCTCCAGGCTGGCCGGTCCAGCCAGGACGGCCCGCAGATCGGCAGTCACGCCACGTGCGAATTCAGCCGTCTGGTCCTGGTCGGCGCCTGATGCGGGACGGTATACCAGCATGATGTCGGCGTCCGAGTTGAAGTTGACCTCCCTGCCCCCGTAACGACCCATAGCGATCAGGGCCATTTCTGCCGGCGCTTGACGCGGTTCTTCATCACTCGAACCTGTCTGACCCAGACGGTTGCCCACGGCCCAGTCCAGGGCGGCATCGATAGCTGCATCGTAAACATCGGACATGCCCGCTAGGCAGGCCTGCTGATCGTCCACACCGCTCATCCAACCCAACCCGATCCGCTCGATTTCCTGGCGGCGCATGGCCCGCACTGCAGTGGCGAAATCCTCCAGCGAGTCCGCATGCCGGGTTCGATAAGCTACAGCGCGCTTGTCCAAGGTGGCTCGATCACGGGGGATCATATCCTGGTCGTGACCCAGCCAGGTCACCGACTGGACGGATCGAGCCAGGGCACCGGACAGGTAACGCGAGTTGGACAGGATATGGCAGAGGCGGCGGGCTGCCGAGGTGGAGTCCCGTAGAAAGCCCAGATAGGTGCTCTTGCCGCCGAAGTGCTCCTCCAGGGTTCGCCAGCCCAGGAGTCCCATGTCAGGGTCTTGCCCCTCCCCCAGCCACTGGAGGACGGCGGGCATGAGAATCCGGTTGATACGCGCCGATCGAGTGACCCCTGTGGTCAGGGCCGTGACATGGCGAATGGCTGCATCAGGGTCCGCGAAGCCAATAGATGCAAATCTGGCACGTGCCGCCTGGGGGCGCAGGCTGACCTCATCCTCGTCCACCTGGGCGTTGATGGGCAGCATGGGACGGAAATAGATGGCCTGGTGAAGGTTGCGGACCTCGATCCTGGTGGCTTGGTATTGGGCCAGCATCTGGTCGGCATGCAGTCCGAAGGCCCGGGCCAGTCGCCGAAGATCACGGTTGTTCTCCAGCTCTTCCAGGCTGGGTGGCCGCTGGCCGGGGGCGCCTGAACGGTTGATTTTTGGAAAGAGGTGGGTGCGACGCAGCTGCCACATCTGCAGACGATGCTCCATGACCCGCTCAAACCGGTAGTCATGGTCCAGCTGATCGCCGTGCTTGCGTGAAATGTAGCCGCCGCGCGACAGGGCCTGCAGGGCATCCAGGGTGGCAGGACAATGCAGATCCTCGTCGCTGGAGCCATGAACCAGCTGGAGCATTTGGACGGTGAATTCCACGTCCCGCAGTCCGCCCTGGCCCAACTTAATCTCGCGCTCCTTGCGGTCCTCTGGTATCAGCCGCTCCACACGCTGGCGCATCCGCTGGCAATCGTAGACGAAGTTGGGTCGCTGACATGCTCCCCAGACCAGGGGCTCGACCATGGCCGAATAGTCCTCGCCCAGGTCCTTGTCGCCCGCAACCGGACGGGCCTTGAGCAGAGCCTGGAACTCCCAATTCTCAGCCCATTGGGCATAGTAGTCAGCGTAGGAGGCCAGACGGCGCACCAGAGGGCCGTCACGTCCCTCGGGCCTCAGGGTAGTATCGACCTTCCAGAGCGGCGGCTCCGTCGAACCGGGGATGACCGACTGGCAGACCCGCTGCAGGAGGACGGCCATGGCAGTACCCACGGCGATGGGATCTGTCTCGCTTGTGTCCGCCCCCGAAGCCGGCTCCACCAAGTACATGAGATCCACATCGGACACGTAGTTGAGTTCCTGGGCACCCAGCTTGCCCATGCCAATGACCGTCAGACGGCATGAATCCGCATTGGGAACCTGACGACTGGCGATGCTCAGAGCCCCTTGTATTGCAGCGTCGGCCATGTCCGACAAAGCGCGGCTGATTTCCGGCTCCAGCTCTAGAGGATCCTCTGCTGCCAGATCCCGGGCCATGACGGCAGCCAGCTGCAGCCGGTATTCGAACCGCAGCGCATCGGCGTAGGTCGCCAGCGAGGGCACGGAGTCCGAATTTGCCTCCGCCTTATCCAAGGCGTCAAGAACCCGCTTCTGTCTGGTTTCCGCCGTGCAGTCAGCCAGGTGGTCAGGGTCGAAGGTGGCCGCCTCTACCAACTCCGGCCGCGAGCGCATCAGTCGGCCCATGGCCTCCGAGGCCCCCAACACCCTGATCAGCGACTGGGCGGCCTCTTTGTTTTCCATTGGGGATCCGGCAAGAAAGTCCGGCCGGGCTCCCTGTGGATACTGCTCCAGAATTCGTATCAGCCCAGCAAGGGCTTCGTCCGGATCACAGGCCTGGTCGAGGCTCTGGACCAGGGTTTGCTCCAGCTCCTGATCGTCCACCATGCGGGCAAGCCGATCCAGCCTAACCCGGGCCTTGTCCAGGTCGTGCAGCCCAAGGTGTATTAGGGTCGAAGTGGACGGTCGCGCCGGATCTGCCAT